>NZ_JUHE01000001.1:0-2900053 GCF_000800115.1 Methylophilus sp. Q8
CAAGTCGGTCGCCAGGCAAAAAATAGCCATCACTTCACTGGCGACCGTAATATCAAAGCCGGTATGCACGGTATTTTCCAGCGTGATTCGGCGCAAGGCGCGGTCGTTCATGTCCATGCAACGGCGCCAGCTTACCTGATCGAAACCCAATGCATTGCCATGGTAAATATGATTATCAATCAGCGCTGCCAGCAGGTTATTGGCGGCACTGATGGCGTGAAAGTCGCCAGTAAAATGCAGGTTGATATTCTCCATCGGCACCACCTGCGCATAACCGCCGCCGGTCGCCCCGCCCTTCATGCCAAACACCGGTCCTAGCGAAGGCTCACGCAAGCAAGCAAGCGCGTGATAACCGGCCTGATTCAAGGCATCGGTGAGGCCAACAGTCGTGGTGGTTTTACCCTCTCCGGCAGGCGTCGGATTGATCGCCGTCACTAGAATCAGCTTGGCTTTGGCTGGCTGGGCATGCAGCCGATTCACCGTGGCTTGCGTCAGTTTGGCCATATGCTGGCCATATGCATGCAAATCGTCGGCCAACAATCCTAACTTGCCAGCCACCGCCACAATCGGTTCCAGCGTCGCGGCCTGGGCGATGTCGATATCACTTAACATGCAGGGTTCCTGACTTTATTCACTTATCAAAGCTGATGATCAACGCCATGGCTAACGCTTGGTCTTACTACCCCCAAGAATCGAGCCCAACACACCGCGGATAATGGCACGACCCAATTGCGAGCCAATCGCTCTCGCGGCAGATTTAGCGGCAGACTCCAGCACCGAATCCGAGCGACTGGTTTTACCGCCTAAAATGCCACCGAGGTCAAACCCAGAGCCCTCTTCCTCTTTTTGCGTTTGTGCCTGCGTGGCTGATGCTGCCTGATCTGCACGTTGTTTGAGAATTTCGTAAGCCGATTCGCGATCGACCAGCTTATCGTATACGCCAGCGACCAGCGATTGCGCCATCACCTGCTTGCGCTCCGCGTCCGTGGCAGGACCCACCCGGCTTTCTGGTGGACAGACAAACACACGTTCAACCGGGGTCGGCGCGCCTTTTTCATCAAGGAAAGAAACCAGCGCCTCGCCCACCCCCAACTCGGTAATCGCAGTCGCCACGTTTAATTTGGGATTAGCGCGGAAGGTTTGCGCCGCTACTTGCACGGCTTTCTGGTCGCGCGGCGTAAACGCACGCAGCGCGTGCTGCACGCGGTTACCTAATTGGCCCAACACGACATCTGGAATATCCAACGGGTTTTGCGACACAAAATACACCCCAACACCTTTGGAACGCACCAGACGCACCACTTGTTCAATCTTTTGCATCAGAATGGCGGGCGCGTCGTTAAATAACAGGTGCGCCTCATCAAAGAAAAATACCAGTTTTGGTTTTTCCATATCGCCGACTTCAGGCAACTTTTCAAACAACTCCGACAATATCCACAGCAATAATGTCGCATAGACGCGTGGCGAATTCAGCAATTTATCCGCTGCCAGGATATTGATAAACCCTAATCCTTTGGCATCGGTTTGCATCATGTCTTCCAGGTTCAAGGCCGGCTCACCAAACAGGACATCACCGCCCTCGGTTTCCAATTGCAGCAAGGCACGCTGGATGGCGCCGACGCTGGCCGTGGAAATATTGCCGTATTGCGTCTGGTAAGTGGCTGAATTTTCAGCACAATGCTGCGCCATCGCACGCAGGTCTTTCATATCGAGCAACAGCATGCCATTGTCATCGGCGATCTTGAAAATCGCATTCAATACACCGCCCTGCACATCATTCAGGTTCAGCATGCGGGCCAATAAAAGTGGGCCCATTTCACTTAAAGTGGTGCGTACCGGATGGCCTTTTTCACCGAACATATCCCAGAACATTGCTGGATAGGCTTTATTGGTATAGTCAGTCAGCCCCAATTGCTGCACGCGCGCTTCGACCTTGGCATTGCCGCCACCGACCTGGCTCATGCCAGACAAGTCACCTTTGACGTCTGCCATGAATACCGGCACACCGATGCGTGAAAACTGCTCAGCCAGGCTTTGCAAGGTCACCGTTTTACCAGTACCGGTTGCACCGGCAATCAGGCCATGACGGTTAGCCATTTTTGGCAGCATGACGCTGTCGACATCATTATTTTTTGCGATGAGCATAGGTTGCACCATGGAATGTACTCTTAACAATGAAAGTTAAGTTGAGTATAGGGGATGGCTCTAAAAAGGGGAAGATTGTTGTTTTGCCGGAAGCGCGAAATCGTTTAAAAAAATCTTTAGCCACAGAGTGCACAGAGAAAAGCTATTGGTGCGCTACAGCGGTAGTCATTTTCTCCGTGTCCTCTGTGGCTAAAAAATGTCTTTATAATGAATACTAAAAATCCCCGCGACGGGCTTTTTCCATCAGTTCGATCAAGGCATCTTCAAGCTGCTGTGCCGAGGCTTGTGCCCTAGCAGTCGGCTGTTTGATATTTTTTAAATCATGCGTGGGCCGGTCCAGACCAAGGTATAGCTGGCGTTTGCCGCTGGCGTCCGCTTTTTCGTAAATAGCCAGGCGGCAAGGTGCAAACACCAGAAACTCAGGATGATCGAGAATAATCTCTGTGCCCATACTTAAATTACAAAAAGTGCGTACTTCTTTCACGCCTTGCGGATCCTGGCCACGAAGCTTCATATGCTCACCAATCGGGAAATTGGCCGGATTGACGAAATTCATGCCTTCCGAAATGGATTTCAGGCTATCGATTAAATCCTGATAAGTCACACCGGCCTTGACCGGCACTTCATAAATCGCGTTATCCAGGTCTACATCCGGCATGCCATGGCCAATGACACGCACATGCGCCGGTGCGGCACAGGCTGGCAAGCTCATGATCAAACCCAGGCAACACAATACCTTCAATATGGATAAACGCATGAGCAACCTCTTAATGTTTCACACAGATAAAGGCATTACAGCATGCCACCATGCACATCGGTGTGACTACGATCACAAGTCCTGATGAAATGCACGCTGCACGGTGCGCTTGTCATATTGCGGCGACAACATGGTAATGAAATTCAACATGTAATCACGCAGGAAAGCATCACGGCGCACCCCCAGATAAGTCGTGCTATTCGGGAACAGATGGCTGCAATCCAGGCTTTTGAGTGGCGCGTCACGCGTTTCTTCATATGCCATATTGGCGATCAGGCCAATGCCCAAGCCCAGGTTGACGTACGTTTTAATCACGTCGGCATCAATCGCAGTAAACACGACATTCGGCTGCAAGCCAGCGTCGTGAAACACCTTAGACACCAACGTGCCGCCCGTGAAGGCAAAGTCATAGGTAATTAAAGGATAATCGGCCAGGTCTTTTAGCGTCAGCACCGCTTTGGCCAGCAGCGGATGCTGTGGCGGCACGACCAGGCAACGGTTCCACTCATAGCAGGACAAGCAGGACAAACGCTCATCGTTACTAATATTTTCTGTCGCAATGCCGACATCAGCCTCACCGGAAGCAACCAGCTCGGTCACTTGCGCCGGGTTACCCTGGTGGATGGTCAATTTCACATTGGGATACTGCGCAATAAACTGCTTAACCGCAGACGGCAAGCGGTAACGCGCCTGCGTGTGGGTGGTGGCAATAGTCAGTTCACCACTATCTTCACGGCTATATTCATCGCCGACCCGCTTGATATTTTGCATATCCAGCATGACACGCGCTGACAACTCAACGATTTTACGGCCTGGCTCGGTAACACCGATCAGACGTTTGCCATTGCGCTGAAAAATCTGCAAGCCCAGCTCTTCTTCTAACAGCTGAATCTGCTTGCTGACACCAGGCTGTGAGGTGTGCAATACTTCAGATGCCGCAGAAATGTTTAATTGCTGCCGCACAACTTCATGCACATAGCGCAACTGGTGGAATTTCATCACCCGACCTCATATAACCAAATGCTATATCATAGAACATCTGATTATTAAATCAATCATTAAAAACTTGATACTATTCCGCGGTTTATAGTTTTACAAGATACTCCTCATGGAATTCGGATACATACTGGCAGGTTTTGTGGTTGGCTTTTTGGTTGGACTCACCGGTGTAGGTGGCGGCTCGTTAATGACGCCTATCCTGCTATTGATTTACAACATCAAACCGGCTGTGGCCGTAGGCACAGATTTACTTTACGCCTCCATCACCAAGTCCGTTGGCATTTTTGCCCATGGCAAACTTGGCAACATTGACTGGGTAATCGTAAAACGTCTGGCCACGGGCAGCGTCCCCGCCTCCATGCTGACCTTATGGGCTCTGCATAGTATGGATCTGCAATCAGGCAATGTCGTGTCTACCATCAAATTCTGGCTAGGCGTGGCCCTGATTGTGACGTCAGTCGCCGTGCTATTGCGCAACAAGCTGATGTCTCTGGTCGCAAAAGAGGAGTGGATTCCAGCACGCTACGTGCCAGGTGCGACCGTCGTACTGGGCACGGTGCTTGGCGCACTGGTCACGCTGACTTCGGTTGGTGCTGGCGCGCTGGGCGTCACCGCGCTGATTCTGCTTTATCCTAAAGAAAAAATCACCACCATTGTCGGGAGTGATATTGCACATGCCGTGCCGCTGACCCTGGTCGCAGGCCTCGGTCATGCCTCTTTGGGCACCATAGACTATCACTTGCTGGGCACTTTGCTGATAGGCTCCATTCCTGGCATCTATCTCGGCAGCCACTTGAGTTCACGCGTGGCAGAGCACTGGGTACGCATTGCGCTGGCTATGATATTGATTTTTGTAGGCTTTAAGCTGATTTTCCATTAAAATATTGCCTCTTCGCTTTTTGCGAACAAAGTGACTCAAGCATGTACAAATACGACCCTATAGATCAACAAATTGTCAACGAACGCGTCGCCCAATACCGCGACCAAACGCGCCGCTATCTGGCTGGCGAGTTAACGGATGAAGAATATCGCCCGCTGCGCTTGCAAAACGGCCTGTATATTCAGCGCCATGCGCCCATGTTGCGTATCGCCGTGCCTTACGGCCTGATATCGAGCAAGCAATTGCGCAAGCTTGGTGATATTACCAAGCAGTACGACCGTGGCTACGGCCACTTCAGTACGCGTCAGAACCTGCAATTAAACTGGCCTAAACTGGAAGACACGCCAGACATTCTGGCCGAGCTGGCGACGGTTGAAATGCACGCCATTCAAACGTCTGGCAACTGCATCCGCAACATCACCACTGACCAGTTTGCGGGTATTGCGCCGGACGAAATTATTGATCCACGTGCCGTGGCCGAGATCATGCGCCAATGGAGCACCTTCCACCCTGAATTCGCATTGCTGCCACGCAAATTTAAAATTGCGGTGTCAGGCACAGAAAAAGACCGCGCAATTGTGCAAGCGCACGATATCGGCCTGGAGTTCTACAAAGACGATCAAGGCCAGATGGCGATTAAAGTCTGGGTAGGCGGCGGTTTGGGTCGTACACCGATTCTGGGCACCGTGATTCGCGAGCATCTGGAATGGCAACACGTGCTGTCCTACTGCGAAGCGGTTATTCGCGTTTATAACATTCATGGCCGTCGCGACAATGCGTACAAAGCGCGTATCAAGATTTTAGTCAAAGCCCTAGGCATTGAAGAGTTCAAGCGCCAGGTAGAAGAAGAATGGGCGCACTTTAAAGATGGCCCATTGACCATCACCCAAAACGAACTGGATCGCGTTGCCAAGTATTTTGAACCGATGCCATACAAGGACTTGCCTGCGCACGATGCTTCTTTCGACGCGGCAGTGGCCAGCAACCCGGCCTTTGCGGCCTGGGTAAAGCGTTGCGTACAACCGCACCGTGTGCCTGGTTACCGTGCAGTCACGCTGTCACTTAAGCCACACGGCAAAGCGCCTGGTGATATCACCAGCGAGCAAATGCATGTGGTCGCAGACCTGGCAGATGCCTACAGCTTTGGCGAATTGCGTTCCTCGCACGAGCAAAACCTGATTCTGGCCGATGTGCAATTGTCTGACCTGTTTGCTGTATGGCAAAAAGCCCATGCAGCCGGTTTGGCAACGCCTAATATTGGTTTGTTGACAGATATTATCTGCTGCCCGGGCGGCGACTTCTGCAGCCTGGCCAACGCCAAGTCGATCCCGATTGCCGAAGCGATTCAAATGCAATTCGACAACCTGGATTACCTGCATGAAATCGGTGACCTTGAACTCAATATTTCAGGCTGCATGAACGCTTGCGGCCATCATCACGTCGGCCATATCGGTATTCTCGGCGTCGATAAAGATGGTTCCGAGTGGTATCAGGTAACCGTTGGTGGCAAACAAGGCAATGACGCCAGCATCGGCAGCGTAATTGGCCCTTCATTCTCGGCAGAAGAAATGCCGGGCGTGGTACAGCGCCTGATTGAGGTCTATGTACGCGAGCGCCAGGACGAAGAGCGTTTTATTGATACCGTGCGTCGCCTGGGCGTCGCGCCATTCAAAGCCCATGTCTACGCTGAAAAGGAAACCGCATAATGAGTCAACTGATTCAATTGGCCGCTAATGGCCAAGCCAGCATCGTAGCCGATACCTGGACCCGCGTGGTGCCGCCTGCAGCCGGTGAAGAGTCTGTGCGTAAACAGGCCGGTAAAGTGGTGCTGTTCAAACTGACAGGCGAGCAAACCTACACTGCTGAGCAAATTGCCAACACCGAAATCCCTGCCACAGGCAAGATTCTGGTACCACTGACCATCTGGCAAGCACGTAAAGCAGAGTTGCAATCGCGTCTGGCAACTGGCGAACTGGGCATTATTCTGGCGACCAATGAAACCGCCGAAGCTTTGCAGGCAGAATTTGCCGACCTCAACACCCTGCCCCTGATTGCAGTGTTTGTAGAGCGTTTTGCAGATGGCCGTATTTTTACCCTGGGCAACTGGCTGCGTACCCGCTTCGGCTTTAAAAATGAACTGCGCGCGATTGGTGACGTATTACGTGACCAATTGTTTTTCCACAAACGCGCCGGTTTCAACAGCTTCCTGATTCGTGCCGACCGCTCAGCGGAAGATGCGCTGGCCAGCCTGAATGACTTTAGCCAGCCTTACCAAGGCGGTGTGGCAGATGTGCCGGTATGGCGCAGGATCAGCCGCGCATGAGTTTCGGCGTCAGCATGCTCAAACCGGCCGCCAACAACCCGGCCATCCGTCCACAGCTGACAGATGCGCTGATTGCCAGCGTCCACACCAAGCGTGCGCAAGCATTGGCCTTGCTGCAATCTGCAGCGGCCGAATTTCCTGCGATCACCTTTGCCAACAGCTATGGTGCTGAAGACATGGTCTTGACTGATCTGATCAGCAAGGAAAACCTGCCCATAGAGATATTCTCACTGGACACCGGTCGCCTGCCTGCTGAAACCTATACGCTGATGGGTGAGGTTGAGCAAACCTACGTGATCAAACCGCTGGTGTTCTTCCCCAAACACGAAGCTGTGGAAAGTTATGTGCGTACGCAAGGCATCAATGCCTTCTACGAAAGCATAGAGCTGCGTAAAGCTTGCTGCCATATGCGCAAAGTAGAGCCATTGCAACGTGCGCTAGCGAATAAGCAGGCCTGGATTACCGGCATGCGTGCCGAACAGGCGGCGACCCGTGCCAGCTTGCCTGTACGCGAGTTTGACGCAGGCAACAAACTGGAAAAATTCAATCCGCTGAGTGACTGGACAGAAAAAGAAGTCTGGGCCTACATTCGCCTGTTTGAAGTCCCTTATAACGCCCTGCATGAGCAATTTTACCCAAGCATTGGTTGTGCGCCGTGTACGCGCGCCGTCGCCATGGGTGAAGATATCCGTGCTGGACGCTGGTGGTGGGAAAATCCCGACAGCAAAGAATGTGGATTACACGTAAAGAAATAGTGATCCGTCGATAAACGCGGATGAACGCCGATCAAAAGAAAAATATTTCTTTTGTGCCTCAGGTCATTTAGTGCTGTAAAAATGACCAAGGCCTCATCGGCATCACTCTGTGTTTATCGGCGGTTTAAAAATTTGATTGGTTTTTTAAAGATGACAATGAAACAACCTTTATCTCATCTCGACTGGCTGGAAGCAGAAGCCATTCATATTCTGCGTGAAGTTGCAGGTCAGTGCGCCAACCCGGTATTGCTGTTTTCCGGCGGTAAAGATTCGCTGTGCATTTTGCGCCTGGCTGAAAAAGCATTCCGTCCTGGCCGCTTTCCGTTCCCGTTGTTGCATATCGACACCGGGCACAACTACCAGGAGGTGGTTAACTTCCGTGACCAGCGCGCGGCAGAATTAGGCGAGCGCCTGATTGTGCGTTCAGTGGAAGACTCCATGAAACGCGGTACCGTGGTACTGAAATCAGCAGATGAGCCACGTAATAAACACCAGTCGGTGACCTTGCTCGAAGCGATTGAAGAGTTCGGTTTTGACTGCTGCATTGGCGGCGCCCGCAGGGATGAAGAAAAAGCCCGCGCCAAAGAACGTATCATGAGTTTCCGTGATGAATTCGGCCAATGGGATCCGAAAAACCAGCGTCCGGAACTGTGGAACCTGTATAACGCTCGCGTGCACAAGGGTGAAAACATCCGCGCCTTCCCGATCTCTAACTGGACCGAGATGGACGTTTGGCAATATATCGAACGTGAAAAACTGGAATTACCTAGTATTTACTTTGCACACCAGCGCGATATCGTCATGCGCCATGGCGCCATTTTCCCAATTAATGTGCCGCTATCTAATGGCGACTTCATTAATCAGCCTAAAGCCGGTGAAGAAGTGATCAATATGCAGGTGCGCTTCCGCACGGTGGGTGATATCACCTGCACGGCGCCAGTGATTTCAGATGCTGATAACGTCAGCAAGATTGTACTGGAAACAGCGACCACCACCATTACCGAGCGCGGCGCAACCCGTCTGGATGACCAGACGTCGGATGCATCGATGGAACAGCGCAAAAAAGAAGGTTACTTTTAATTTCTGCCACAGAGTGACCTGCGTGTTCTCTGTGGCTTAATAAAGACATGACAATCATGACGACACACAACGATTCATTACTCCGTTTTATGACCTGCGGCTCTGTCGATGATGGCAAAAGCACGCTGATCGGCCGTCTGCTATACGACACCAAAACCATTCTGGCAGACACGCTGAACAATATTGAACGCACTTCACAAAAGCGCGGCATGGAAGCGGTCGACCTGTCCCTGCTGACAGATGGCCTGCAAGCCGAGCGTGAGCAAGGCATCACCATCGACGTTGCTTATCGCTATTTCAGTACCGGCACGCGTAAATACATCATTGCCGATGCACCTGGTCATGAACAATATACACGCAACATGGTGACTGCTGCGTCTACGGCTAATCTGGCGATTATCCTGATTGATGCGCGTAAAGGCGTGCTGACGCAAACGCGTCGCCACAGCTACCTGGCACACCTGGTGGGTATTCCACATATCGTCGTTGCCGTGAACAAAATGGACCTGGTAAATTACGACCAGGCCGTCTATGAAAAAATCAAGGCAGACTACATTGCTTTTGCCACCGAAATTGGCCTGGCACAGGCGCGCGATATCAAGTTCATGCCTATGTCTGCCCTCAATGGCGACATGCTGGTAGACCGTTTGGACAATATGAACTGGTACCAGGGTGAGACTTTGATCGACATTCTGGAAGCGGCGCCAGCGGCACATAGCGAACAGAACGAAGCCTTCCGTTTTCCGGTGCAGTTTGTCTGCCGTCCGCATGATTCTGCCAATCCGGAATTGCATGACTTCCGTGGCTTTATGGGCCGCGTCGAATCTGGCGCGATTACCGTCGGTGATGCCGTGACTGTGTTGCCAAACGGTTACCAATCAAAAGTAAAAGCCATTCAACTGGGTAATGAGCAACTGCAAAGTGCACAAACTGAGCAAAGCATCACCCTGTTGCTGGAAGACGAAATTGACACCTCACGCGGCGACATGATCGTTAAAACCAGCGAAACCACAGAAGCCGTCAAACAAATTGAAGCGCATGTATGCTGGCTGTCTGAGACACCGCTGTCTCCTGCCCGTACTTACATCGTGCGTCATACCACACGTGAATCTAAAGCCAAAATTGGCAGTATTCAATACAAGGTAGATGTGAACACTTTGGAGCAACAAACCGCGACAGATCTCAAAATGAATGATATCGCCCGTGTCAGCTTTAAACTGGCACAGCCACTGATGGTCGACAGCTACGACAAAAACCGCGCCACAGGTGCCTTTATTATTATTGACGAAAGCAGCAACAACACCGTTGGCGCTGGCATGATTGTCTAATCCACCACTGCCTAACCCACTACTAGGGTGAGGAAAGACAAGCCAACACATCGTCAAGTTGGCTAAATTGCAATAAAATATCGTTTTGGCTGAAATAGCCGGCAAAGGATTTAAAACATGACTTATGTAGTAACCGAAAATTGTATTCAGTGCAAATATACCGACTGCGTAGATGTTTGCCCGGTAGATTGCTTTGTTGAAGGCCCGAACTTCCTGGCGATTAACCCGGATGAGTGCATTGACTGCACCCTGTGCGTCGCTGAGTGCCCGGCAGAAGCCATTTTCTCTGAAGATGACGTGCCAGCAGACCAGCAGCACTTTATTGAACTCAATGCGCGCCTCTCTACCGTTTGGCCAACAATTACGGCACGTAAAGAGCCGCTGCCAGATGCAGATGCCATGAATGGTAAAGCAGGCAAAACAGCTCAGCTGATTGAATAAGCCGTTAGCATTCAAGCCAAACAGGTAAAAGCCGCTCATTGAGCGGCTTTTTGTTTGATTGCCTGGCCCCAAAAAAAGAGAAGGCCAGACAATTATCGTCAATGAGGGAGGGTTACCTTAAGCAGAAACCAATGGCTGTTGGCTGGAATTGATGCCCTCCCCCCGTGTAATATGCGGTACCACTGGCGTAGCCAATCAGGGCGCGATCCGAACTGGTCAACTGCACGACGTAACCACACTTGGTCATGCCGGTGGTTTCTAAACGCCAGGTACCAGACTCATTGCTTGATGTGAGCACAACGGGTGTTTTGGTTAACACGCCACCCGGATTACCAAGAATCGCAATCGAAACGCTCCCCAGAAAATCGTCTGCCGCGCTATAACTGCCGGTAATGGCATCACCGACTTTAATATCAGAACAAGGTCCTTGATCCATGGTAATGCTGGCGGTCGGGGCGGCGTTATCCACCCGAACCTTAATCGTATTCGATAAATAAGTGGTCGCCGGATTTAAAGGATCCACGACTTCCATCTGCAGCCAGCGGTAAGGGCTGGCATCGCCTGCCGTGTGCAAAACGCCCAGAATATCCAGATTGACAAAGGTCTGTAGCGGCGCAACCAAGTCCTCCTGGTACTCAATATAGCCATCTGCCAGCGGTGCTTGCGTGACGGGTGCGGGGAAGGTCCAGGTACCGCCACTTAACTGCTCCAACGCCAGTTTGAATGTGTTAGCAACCGGTTTAAAGGTGATGCCATCCGTGCTGTAGTTCAAGCGGTACTTGAGCTTGGCTACCCCACTACTCGCATCTGGGGCATTGCCAATATGGCCGCTAATCCAGAGACTGTTGCCAAACGGTGCATCGCTGAATGCGGCGTTGGTCAATGTCCCCGTCGTCGGATGAATGTCGGCAATACTTTGCCCACAAACCGCAGTAATCATCGGGGCCGGCTTCCAGCTTTGGTCAATCATGCCCGGTGTTAACATGACGGTGGTGTTTTCAGTATTGCCCCACACAGGCTTATAGTCTGGCGTGTTGGCGGGTGGCGGTGAGCTCCAGGAAAGGATCGCGCGCATTTTGGCGTAAACAGGCCCCTGCTTGCAGGGTTTTTTATACTGACTCAAATCGACAGGTAGAAACACCGCATAGTTAAAGCCATCTTTGGGCAAGCTATTGATATCATGCACCTGCACCGAAGTGAGGCCCATGTCTTGCCAGCCCGCGCCAAAATCGAGGTAAAAACGCACATACTCCTGGCTGCCCTTGGTACACAAGTTGCCTGAATAGCCCTGTGATTTCTTGATTTTCAACACGCCAACCAAATGGTCCAGCGTTGCTCTGGGTTGCAGGCCAATACAATTAAGCTCTTCAAAGTCGATATTGCCATCGGTATTGGCAATGCTCTCTACGACTTTAGACCAGTCAAACTTCAGCGGACCAAACGAGTGTTTTACCTGCGCCTGCAAAGCACTGAGTTGGGCAGGCTGCGCCATCAATGTTTGCACTAAAGGATAAGCCAACCGATGTGGGGCTAACTGCGCTTCTTGATAGCTTTGCTCCAGGGCAACATAATTGACAGGCAATACGGCGGTGGGAATTTTCAGATCCAGATCGATCAATTCACTCACGTCTTTCAAGATTGCACTATCAATCACATCTTTAAGCAGCAGGCTTTGTACCGGCTGGGCCAGGATATGTGCATTCACCACATTGCCCCACACTGGTGTGTAATGTGGGGTATTGGCAGGCGGCGCAACCCCCCAGGACAAAATGGCGCGTGCCAGGAGCTGATTTGCTTTTTTGCATGAATAGCGCTTGATATCCACCGGCATCTCTACCGCATACTCCAAGCGACCTTCATGCTTCACATCATGGACATTTAAACTGGTCAGCCCCTGATCAACCCAGGTGGACCCATCGTCAAATGATAAATAAAACCTGACATATTCTTGTGAGCCTGCCGAACACAAACTGCCTGAGTAACCACTGTCCTGGTTGATATAAACAATGGCTTTGAGTAGGTTAAATTGCGGCTGCAATCCCAGACAACCCAGATTCTCATAGTGGGTATTGCCTTGTATTTTTTGCACCGCTTTGGGAAAGCCAGCGCCCGGCAAATGACCAAAGTAATTAGCATTGCCTACAATCAGGGTTTGAAAATGACTCCGCAATTTGCTTAGTTCAGCGGAAACGACGTGGCGTTTAAATGGTTGATTTTGCATGGTGCTTCATCCTCAGTCAGGTTATGATTGAATACATTTGAAGCATTCAAATTACGCAACTGAACGAAAGAAGACCATACTGCAATTGCATACATTTTCTAAGAAAATAGATGCAATTGATATGATTTAATGCTTTTTTGACGACACTTCCAGCCAACCATTTTCCTCAGCAGTTTTAAGTGCTGCATAGCGTGAGTTGACGTTCATCAGTGCCATGGCGCGCTGAAACTCGGTGCGCACGGTGGCCGGTGACTTGTTTAAATGGACGGCCAACACCTTGGATTCTGTGGTTTTAAATTTCTGGCAGGCTTTCATTAAATCAGATAGCGCCGGTGTCAATGGATTGTCATACATAATCAGGCTCTCTCAATCAGGTTAAAGTAATATATCCACACTCAAAATATGATGCTGATAAATACAATAACATAATATTATTAACTTTTATTAACATTTAAAAGTCAATGGGCATAAAGAGCGTGCTCGCACAACGCGCGCGATCATCGCCAGAGAAGTTTAAACACTGGATTACGGACGAGAATACGCCAGAACAAGCGCGTGAGTAAGTTGATGCAGGAGCCTGGGCAAACCCGCCCAAGTTACACTAGGAGTTTTTTAACCGGGCCGTAGCTACGCCTATGTTCCGGCGTGATGCCATGTTGTGCCAAACGCGCCAGATGCAAGGCGGTGGGATAACCCTTATGCTGCGCAAAACCGTATTGTGGATATTGGGCATCCAGCACCAGCAAGGAAGCATCCCTGGCCGTTTTAGCAAGGATAGAGGCGGCAGAAATTTCAGCGACTTTACTATCGCCTTTGACAATCGCTTCACAAGGTAACTCAAATTTCGGGCTGCGATTACCGTCAACCTGAATGAGTGTTGCATGCACCCCGAACTGCGCCACCATCGCCTGATAGGCGCGCTGCATGGCCAGCAGGCTGGCTTGCAGAATATTGATCTCATCAATTTCCTGCGCACTGACGCTGGCAATGCCCCATGCCAGTGCATGCGCCTTAATCTCAACGGCCAGCAAATCACGCTTGGCTTCAGACAGTTTTTTTGAGTCTGCCAGGCCAGCAATCGGCCGTTCCGGGTCGAGAATCACCGCCGCCGCGTACACCGCACCGGCCAACGGCCCCCTACCAGCTTCATCAATGCCACAAAGTCCTTGCATCAACATCAAGCCTGTAAAAACTGTTTGACGACAGCGGCGGCTTTCTGCGCACTGTTTTGTTTGAGTTGTGCATGAATATGGCGGTATTTTTCCTGCAACACAGCGAGACCGGTTTTATCTGCCAGTAAATTGTAGAGTGTCTGTGCGACACCTTCTGGCGTCGCTTCTTTTTGCAACAACTCAGGCACAATAAATTCGCCAGCCAAAATATTGGGCAGGCCAACATAAGGCTGCAAGCGCATGCGTTTAAGCAACTGCCAGCTCATATTAGACATTTTGTAGGTGATCACCATAGGCTTTTTCAGCAAAGCCGCCTCCAGCGTGGCCGTGCCTGAAGCCACCAACACGGCATCTGCCGCGGTCATCGCATCATGCGCATGGCCAAACATAATTTGCAGGTCTATGGCAGTATCAGGTTTTTGCGTTAATAGCTGGTGCCAGGCACTGGTAAAAATGTCACGTGTTTCACGCGTCACCAGCGGCACCAGAAACTGAACCTGCTGCCCGTTCTCACGCATCAAGCGATCAAACACAATGGCGGTTTCCAGCAATAACTCGGCATGAAAATTCACCTCAGACTGGCGACTGCCTGGCAACATGGCAATCACCACGTGGTTTTTCTTCAATTTGAGCTTTTCCCTGGCCTGGCCAACATCCGGCTCCATAGGCAAAGCATCTGCCAAAGGGTGGCCGATATACGTCACAGGCACACCAACCTGCTGATACAGCGCAGGCTCAAATGGGAACAGCGCCAGCATGTGTGAAACAGCGCGTTTGATTTTATGGATGCGGTTTTGCCGCCAGGCCCAGATCGAAGGGCTGACGTAATGGATGGTCGCGATGCCTTTGGCTTTGAGCTTACGCTCTAACCAGAAATTGAAGTCCGGCGCATCAATGCCAATAAACACATCCGGCCGTTCTTTCAGGATATGCTTGTACAACTGCTTGCGCAGCTTTAACAAGCCCCACAGATGTCTGAGCACCTCGAGATAACCACGTACTGACAGGCGTTCTATCGGAAATAATGATTTGGCGCCCAGGCCCATCATTTTAGGACCAGCAATGCCAAAAATCTCAACGTCAGGATGCAGTGATTTCAGCTCCTGAATGAGGTGATAGCCCAGCAAGTCTCCGGAGGCCTCTCCCGCCACCATTGCAATCTTAGCCATAGTTTCTTTGAATTAACGTACAATGCCGCGCGTTGTTTGCGCGAGAAATCGAGTCATGAGGCCGATTTCAGGGCAGGATTTTTCCATCTCGGCCAACGCAATCTTGGCCTCTTCAAATGACAGCCCCTGACGGTATAGCACCTTATAGGCGCGTTTGATTTGCTGAATGCTCTCAGCACTGAAGCCACGACGCTTGAGGCCTTCTGCATTGATACCATGCGGCGCGGCATCATATCCAGCGGCAGTCACGTAAGGCGGAATGTCTTTAAACACCACTGAACCGACCGCAGTAATAATATGTTCGCCGATCTGGCAGAACTGGTGAATCAGCGTGAAGCCACCCAATATCGCGTGATCGTAAATGGTCACGTGCCCGGCCAGCGATGAGTTATTAGCCAAAATAGTATGGTTACCGACGATACAATCATGGGCGATGTGCACATAGGCCATAATCCAGTTATGGCTGCCAACTTTGGTGGTGCCTTTGTCCTGTACCGTGCCACGGTTAAAGGTACAAAACTCACGGATGGTGTTATGGTCACCAATTTCCAGCAAGGTTGGCTCGTCTTTGAATTTCTTATCCTGAGGCTTCGCGCCCAGTGAAGAAAACTGGAAAATTTCATTATGTTTGCCGATGGTGGTGGGCCCTTCAATCACCACATGCCCGGCAATCTTGGTGCCTGCATCAATGCGGACACCCGCACCAATCGTGGTATAGGGACCCACCTCTACTGAGCTATCCAGCTCAGCTTTAGGGTCAATCAATGCGGTAGGATGAATCAGGCTTTGCATGTTTACGTGTATGGCCCGCCTTTAAGGGCAGGCGCATCTATGGTTATTTTTCAATGGCTTTCAGGATACACATCATATTGGCTTCAGCGACCACTTCGTCACCAACTTTGGCAACGGCGCTATATTTCCAAATACCTTTTAAGATACGATCAATTTTGACGTTCAAAATAATCTGATCTCCAGGGGAAACCGGCTTTTTAAAGCGAGCACTATCAATACCTGCAAAATAGTACACAGAGTCACTGGTAGGCTTGGTGCCCATTGTTTTAAAAGAAAGCAAAGCAGCGGCTTGCGCCATGGCTTCAACAATCAACACGCCTGGCATCACTGGATGGTATGGAAAATGCCCCGGAAAGTATGGTTCGTTGACCGAAACGTTTTTAACAGCAGTAATCTCTTTACCCAGCTCCATCGACAATACACGGTCAACCAGCACAAATGGATAGCGGTGCGGCAGGTGTTCCAAAATCTCATGAATATCCATGCTATTCATTGTGTTTTCAGCCATAAATTCTCTCAATCTTCCGAATGTTTTTGTATGTTGCTTATTGCTTGCTCAAGCTGCTTGAGCTTGAGGTTGTGTTGTTCCAAATGGCGGATGTTTGCGGCCGTCCGTAGCCAGTCTTCATGCTTCTGAAATGGCATCAGCGCCGTATAAGTGCCGACCTGCTGTATCGAGCGCATAATCATGGAGCCGGGTGAGATGGTCACACCATCAACGATGTGCAAATGACCCAGTATCATGGCCGCCCCGCCAATTTTGCAATGTGCGCCGATCACGGCACTACCCGCAATACCAACGCAGCCCGCAATCACAGTATGCGCGCCAATACGAACATTATGGGCGACCTGTATCAAATTGTCCAACTTCACACCGTCTTCGATCACCGTATCATCCAGTGCACCACGATCCACCGTCGTATTAGCACCGATATCGACATGATCGCCGATGACCACGCGGCCAATTTGCGGTATTTTAACCCATTGGCCCTGCTCTTCCGCATAACCAAAACCATCATTACCAATGACGCAGCCGGAAAACAAATGGCAATGGCTACCAATAACAGTGCCATGTTTGACGACAACACGCGGTTCGAGCACGGTATGTGCACCAATGGTGACATCATCTTCAATCACGCAACCGGCGCCAATGCGCACATCACGCCCTAACTTCACGCGATCGCCGATGCTAACCATGGCATCTACCGTCAACTCTGACGGCAAATGGGTATCAAAACCAATCGCGGCGCTGGCATGCACGTGACTCACATACTGCCGCGGCGGATTCATCAATGCGGACAGCTTGGCAAAGTATGCATATGGATTATCAGTGAGAATACATGGCAACATCGTCAAGTGACGATGCTCTGGCCGCAGGATCACCGCCGCTGCTTGCGTGGCTTGCAATGATTGTGTGTATTTGGTGTCATTAAAAAATGCAATCGCACCAGACTGCGCTTGCGCCAGAGAGGCCAGGCGAGACACCTTTAACGTTGCTGCATCAGTATGCGTGCCGATATCAACCTGTCCACCCAGAGACGCAACAATCTCTTGTAATGTAAAGTGTTGCGCCATAGTGAAGTACTACCCTTGAGAATAACTTGAGAACGATGATCGCTGGTTATTTTTTACCCAGCAATTTAAGGACTTTATCTGTAATATCGATACGTTTGCTGGCATATGCCACGCCGCTGTAAGCGACCAGGTCATAGCCTTCGCTTTCGGAAACCGTTTGCACCGCCTTGTTAATACGCTCCTGCAATAAAGCCAGTTCTTCATTCTTGCGCAGGTTAATATCTTCACGTAATTCGCGTTGCTTGCTCTGAAATTCAAGACGCAGGTTATTTAACTGTCGCTCTTTTTGACGGCGGTCAGACTCAACGATATTGGCCCGGTCATGATCCAACTGGGATTCCAGGTCGCGTATTTGCTTTTGCAGCTTATCCAGCTCCAGTGAGCGCGGGCTAAACTCTTTTTCCAGCTTTTTGCCAGTTTCAGCTGTTTGCGGTGCTTCCTGCAACAGTTTATCTACCTGTACATAGCCAACCTTGAAATCAGCAGCCATCGCCTGGCCGCAGCACAGCAAGAGGCCCAGCAACCCTACCAGAATCCTTCTCATGCGATCACTCCCTTCCGAGCCTGCCTTGTCACAACCTGATGCTGTTCAAACATTAGAATTGCTGACCGAACTGGAATTGCAACATTTGTGTGTCATCACCACTCTTATCGTTCAACGGTTTGGCCAGCACCAGCTTCAATGGACCGAATGGAGACACCCAGGTCACGCCCACACCGGTCGAGAATCTCAAGTATTCAGAGTTAATTGAATCATCTTTACCATAGACACCACCGCCATCGACAAATGCACTCAGCCTGAACTGGTTGGATTGCGACACAAATGGCACCGGCATAAACAACTCAACGTTACCAACGAAGCGCTTGGTACCACCCACGGCAAAGTCTGAACCTGTGCTTGGGTTGATTTGACGCGGACCCAAGGAGGAGTTCAGGAAGCCGCGTACGCTGTTCACGCCGCCGGCATAGAAGTTCTTGAAGAACGGATAATTCTTGCCGCCATAACTGTCAGCATAACCAGCTTCACCGTTCAGCATCAGCGTGAAGTCTTTACCTAAGTCTTTGTACCAACTATGTTGATAGCTGACTTTGTAATATTGCAAATCCAACCCTGGAATAGACACATCCCCGGACAGACGTTGCAGCACACCACGACGCGGGAACAGGATATTGTCACGCGAGTCATACGTCCAGCCTGCGTTAAACACGATGGAGTTACTGCTACAACCATTGTTATTACCGCAGAAGTTCAGGTATTGAATTGGGCTGCTGGCAGACAGCTCAACATCGGTAAAGTCCAGCGTCAAACCGGCACTGATAAAGTCCATTTCGGACATTGGCATACCAAAACGTACACCAACCCCGTAAGACTGGCTGTTATAAGTACCCACATTCAATGTACTGGAGTTTCTGCGGCTGGTATCGACGTCACGGCGATAAATATCGAAGCCACGGCTGATACCATCTGGCGTGTAATAAGGGTCAGTATAAGACAGTGAATAAACCGTATTGTAGCTGCTGGTATTCACTTGCAAGGCCACGCGATTACCAGTGCCCAGGAAGTTAGGCTGGTTAATGTTAAAACCAAGCACCACACCATCACTACTGGATAAACCGGCACCAAACTGCACGCTACCGGTGGCTTTTTCGGCCACGGTCACATTCATGTCCACCTGATCATTGATGCCTGGAACGCCCGGCGTTTCCAGCTCAACCGTATCAAAGAAGTTCAAGCGCTGAATACGCTCTTTAGAACGTTTGATCTTATCGCCAGCATACCAGGCCGACTCCAATTGACGCATTTCGCGGCGAACCACAGCATCGCGCGTACGGGTGTTACCTTGTACGTTAATCCGTCGCACATACACTTTGCGGCCTGGGTCAACGAAGAAAGTAAACGCAACCGTATGCTCCAGCTTGTTGATTTCAGGCACCGCGTTCACGTTAGCAAAGGCGTAACCCTCTTCACCCAGCTTGTCATTCATGTTCTTGCTGGCATCCGTCACCTTCTGGCGGCTAAATACTTCGCCATCCTGGATATTGATCAGCTTGCGCAAGTCCTCTTCCGGCAGCAACATATCGCCAGCCAGTTTGGTCTTGCTGATATTGTATTTTTCACCTTCTGTGAGGTTGATATTGATATACACATCGCGTTTATCAGGCGAGATTGACACTTGTGTCGAATCAATCGAAAACTCCAGATAGCCCTGGTTCATGTAAAACGAGCGTAAAGCTTCCAGGTCAGCCGTCAGTTTTTGCTTGGAATACTGGTCATCTTTATTCCACCAGCTCATCCAGTTCGGCGTGGTCAGCAGAAAGTTGGCACGCAGATCTTCGGTCTTAAATAAATGGTTACCAACAATATTGATGTCACGGATCTTGGCAGCCGGACCTTCGGTAATTTCAAAGCGAATCGCCACACGGTTACGCTCTAATGGACTTGCCGTTGCTTTTACTTCCGCGCTGTATTTACCTTGTGACAGGTATTGGCGCTTGATTTCCTGCTCGGCTCTGTCAAGTTGGGATTTATCGAAAATCTGGCCTTCTGCGATACCAATTTGCTTCAGGCCGTCCTTGATTTTGTCTGTCTGGAAGGATTTATTACCACTAAAGTCAATTTGCGTGACAGAAGGACGCTCCTGCACGGTCACGACCAGTACATCGCCTTCATTTTCAATACGCACATCTTTAAAAAAACCAGTTGCATACAGGGATTTAATCGCCTGCGCGGCTTTTTCGTCACTCATGACATCACCTACCTGCATGGGTAGGTAATTAAATACGGTCCCTGGTTCAGTACGTTGCAGGCCTTCGACACGGATATCGGTAATCACAAAAGGCTCTGCGGCATACGCGCTGACGTGCATCACCCCCGCCAATAAACACAACCACAATTTGGAACTGGATTTTATTCTCATTAACTATGCTTTCAACCTATCAGGTAACGATTGATGTCATTAAAAAATGCAATCACCATCAATGCCCCTAAAATACCTAAACCCAGACGCTGCCCAATCGCCAACACCTTGTCAGGTAATGGTTCTCCTCGTATCAATTCCGCCATATGATACAACAAATGACCGCCATCCAATACTGGAATCGGTAGCAGATTCATGACGGCAATACTGATACTCAGTAAAGCAATAAATCCTATATAGGGCTTGAGCCCCATCCCGGCAGACTCGCCCGCGGCATCGGCAATGCTCACCGGCCCGCTAATGGCTTTGAGTGACGCCTGGCCGGTGACCATTTTGCCCAGCATTTTCAAGGTAAATGCGATGGTTTCCTGCATTTTATCCAATGCGCGTATGGCTGCTTGTGAGGCACTGTACTGGCGAATCACCTGATAAGGCGTTAAATCAACGGCATCCATATTAACGGCAGCCCCCAAGCGGCCGATTCTTTGCCCGCCTTGCTGTATAGCCTCGGGTAACAATTTCACCTGCAGCAGGCTATCCCCACGCTGATACTCGACTTTCAACGGCTGTGCAGGGCTGGCGCGCACTAATTTTACAAATTGCTGCCAGTCTGCAATAGGTTTCTGATTGACTTTGAGGATACGATCACCTGCTTGCAAGCCACTCTGCTCGGCAACTGAGCCTGCCATAATGTCGCCAATCACCGCCGGCACCACTGGCATTAATGCTGCTAGCCCGGCTTTTTGCATCACGTCACCATCCGGCTCGCCAGCTAGCTGGTTCAGCGGCAATACCTGCTGATGCACTTCACCTTGTGGCGTTCTGGTGACTACCGCCACCGGCTTATGCACCATCCAGCTTTCCAGCAACTGCCATTGTGCCTCCTGCCAGGTGGCGACTGGCTTACCATCCAGCGCAACGATGAGGTCGCCTTGGCGCAACTTGGCAACTGCCGCTAATGAGCCCTGTTCTACCGGGCCAATATAGGGTTTGAGTCCAATTTCCCCCTGGGCAATCAAGCCCCAATAGCACACAAATGCCAGCAAAAGGTTGGCTAACGGGCCAGCAAATACGATCCACATTTTCGCGGCGATCGACTGCTTGTCAAACGCTTGCGACCAGTCAGTGCCAGGCGCAGGCGCCACATCCGCCTCGCGACTATCCAGCATTTTGACGTAGCCGCCCAACGGAATCCACGACAAAACCCACTCGGTAGCTTGCGCATGTGCCTGATATTTGAAGATAGGCTTGCCAAAGCCAATAGAAAATTTAAGCACTCGCACGCCACAGCTGCGTGCTGCCAGGTAATGGCCAAATTCATGAATGGTGACCAACACACCAATGGCAACGATAAACGCCCAGATGGAGGTCATACGCTGACGGCCTTGCGCACCGGGGCGATGGTCATATTAGCAATCGCTTGTGTCACAAATGCTCTGGCTTCTGCATCAATGGCCAGCAATTGCTCGATAGACTGCACATGATCAGGAGGCAGATGCTGCAAAGTCATTTCCAGCAAACGTGGAATGTCCAGATATTGAATCTGCTCACGCAAGAAGGCAGCCACCGCCACTTCGTTGGCCGCGTTGAGGATAGCGGGCGCCGTGCCGCCTGCGGCCAATGCGTCATAGGCTAATCGCAGACATGGAAAACGCTCGGTATCAGGCGCCTCAAACTCCAGCTTGGCCACTTCAATCAAACTCAGCGGTTTCACACCGGAGGCAATGCGCTCAGGGTATGCCAGACCATAGGCAATCGGCGTGCGCATATCAGGGTTACCCAATTGCGCCAGAATGCTGCCATCGACATAAGACACCATGGAGTGAATCACACTTTGCGGATGCACCACGACTTCGATCTGCTCGGGACGCGCATCAAACAGCCAGTGCGCCTCAATCACTTCCAGCCCTTTGTTCATGAGCGTAGATGAATCTACGGTGATTTTTGCCCCCATCACCCAATTCGGATGTTTGAGTGCCAAGGCAGGTGTCACTTCCTGCAACTGTGCCTGCGTGTAGCCACGGAAAGGGCCACCGGATGCCGTAAGGATAATCTGGTTAACGCCGACATCACGCAAGTCGCTGTAAGCTTGCCTTGGCATGACCTGAAAGATGGCATTATGCTCGCTATCAATCGGCAACAAGGTGGCTTGCCCTTGTTTGACCGCATCCATAAACAATTGGCCTGCCATCACCAGGGTTTCTTTATTCGCCAGCAAAATCTTTTTGCCTGCTTTCGCCGCGGCTAGCGCAGGCAACAAGCCTGCGGCACCGACAATCGCCGCCATCACAACGCCCACCTCGGCATGTGCAGCCACTGCTGTCAGGCCTTCTACCCCGGCCAACACTTCTATGTTGAGCTGCTCGGCCTGCACTCGTTGCTGTAACAAACGGGCGGCTTCGGCATCCTGCATCACGGCATAACGCGGCTGATATTGCACACATTGCTGCAGCATGGCCTCCACATTGCTATGGGCCGTAAGCGCAAACACGCCATAGCGGCCAGGATGTTGTGAAATCACATCCAGTGTCTGCTGACCGATGGTGCCGGTGCTGCCGAGTATGGTGACGTATTGCAAAATAACCTCTTAAAACGAATAAGACTGTTGCCAGTAATGAAACCAGAACAGCAGGCACATGCCAATAGGCAACGCCGGAATCACGCCATCGACGCGATCAAGCAAGCCACCATGTCCAGGCAAGAATTGGCCACTATCCTTAAGATTGGCGCGACGTTTAAAAAAGGATTCAAACAGGTCACCATAAATACCGGCGATGGTCACCACCCACAATCCTGGCAACACCCACCAGGTCGCAACGGCACCGGTGATTTTCAAGCCAGCGGCATAGGCAGCCACAGCCAGCAATGCGCCAGCCACACCCTCCCAGGTCTTGCCGGGGCTAATGGCAGGTGCCAGTTTGTGTCGCCCAAACTGCTTACCTGCAAAATAAGCCGCACTGTCTGCGAGCCAGATGGTGGAAATAATCACCAATAACACATAGGGATTCACTTCCTTGGCAGTGACCAAGGCCATCCACAATGACATCATCAAGCCCCAGCCCAATAGCAGGTTGAGTGCTTTGTGTTTGAAGAAATCATTAAAAAACAGCGCAACAGGCACGACCAATAGCCAAAACACACTGGCCGCAACAAACACTTGCAACGCGCGATAAAAAAACCAGTGAAAGCCAAATTGGTGTAACAAATACAGCAACCCTACGCCAGTCACAGCAGAAACAGCCAGGAAAACACGCGTTTGTGCCACACTGAGTTGTAAGAAGCCCGCCCATTCACGCAAGCAAACCAGCGTCAGCGCCAGCATCACAGCAGCCCATCCCATGAGAGGCAAGCAAAACAGCGCTGGCAAAAACAAGCCCAGCAATACAATTGCGGTAATGATTCTGGTTTTTAACATAGTTTACTTAGAGGTACCGCTATCGGAAGTCAGCTGTTCACTGGTGCGGCCAAAACGTCTTTCGCGTTGATGATACGAAGTCAATGCAGCCTCAAACGCCGCATCGTCAAAGTCAGGCCACAAGGTAGGGGTAAAATACAGCTCGGTATAAGCCAGTTGCCACAGCAGAAAGTTACTGATGCGAGTTTCGCCGCCGGTACGGATAAACAAATCCGGTTCTGGGGCATAAGGCATGGATAAATAAGGCGCCAGGTCTGCTTCGCTGATGGCAGTCACATTGCCCTTGTCAGCCAGCAGCTGATTCACCGCATGCACCACATCCCAACGGCCGCCATAGTTGACGGCAATCGTCAGTGTCAAACCGGTATTGCTAGCCGTTTGCTGCTCAGCCTCCAGCATTTTTTGCTGCAGGGCCTGATTAAACGGGCTGCGGTCGCCAATCAGCTTTAAAATCACATTGGCCTCATGCAATTTCCTGACTTCTCTATCCAGCGCCTCCAGAAACAGGCTCATCAAAAAAGTCACTTCATCCGGCGGTCGGCGCCAGTTTTCACTACTGAAAGCAAACAGGGTCAGGTATTTGATATCGAGACGGACACAGGCTTTCACCAGCGCACGTACAGACTCCAGGCCACGCTGATGACCAGCCACGCGGGGTAAAAAACGCTTTTTTGCCCAACGTCCGTTGCCATCCATAATCACCGCAACATGTTGCGGCACTTCCTGAATAGGCGGAACTTGCTTGGTAGAACTGGAAAATAAACCCAAATCGATCCCTGATTCCCTGATCGCGGTTAAACCGCCATCAAATCTGTTTCTTTTTGCTGCAAAATTTTGTCGACTTCGGCCACGGCCTTGTCGGTCATTTTCTGAACTTCGTCTTGTGCACGACGCTCATCATCTTCAGAAATCGCTTTATCCTTGATCAATTTTTTCAAGGCATCGTTAGCATCGCGACGCACGTTACGGATCGCCACCTTTGCACCCTCACCTTCGGAGCGCACAATTTTGGTCAAATCACGGCGGCGCTCTTCAGTCAGCATTGGCATAGGCACGCGGATCAAATCACCATTGGTGGCTGGGTTCAAACCCAGGTCACAGTCACGGATTGCTTTCTCAACTTTGGCAATCATGTTTTTTTCGTAAGGCTGCACGTTCAGTGTACGCGCATCGCCCAGATTGATGTTGGCCACCTGGCTAACGGTCACCATAGAGCCGTAATATTCCACCATCACGTGATCCAGCAAACCGGTATGGGCACGGCCTGTACGGATTTTCGCCAGATCGGTTTTCAATGCTTCCAGTGATCTATGCATTTTCTGCTCAGCAGATTTTTTAATTTCTTCAACCATCGTTACTCTCCAATCTTCATGCCAGGCTTAAGCCATGACACGCGTTCCTTCATTTTCGCCCAAAATCACGCGTTTCAATGCACCTTCTTTAAAGATGCTGAACACCGCAATCGGCATTTTCTGGTCACGGCACAGCGTAAATGCCGTGGCATCCATGACTTTTAAGTTCTTGTTGATCGCCTCATCATAAGAGACGATATCATAGCGTGTCGCCGTCGGGTCTTTTTTCGGGTCCGCCGTGTAAATACCGTCTACCTTGGTCGCTTTCAATACGATTTCCGCATCAATTTCTACACCGCGCAAAGCTGCCGCAGTATCGGTAGTAAAAAACGGGTTACCGGTGCCGGCACCAAAAATCACCACTTTACCCTCTTCCAGGTAACGAATCGCTTTGCCACGGATAT
This sequence comes from Methylophilus sp. Q8, assembly GCF_000800115.1. Lineage (NCBI taxonomy): Bacteria > Pseudomonadati > Pseudomonadota > Betaproteobacteria > Nitrosomonadales > Methylophilaceae > Methylophilus > Methylophilus sp. Q8. Next base: position 25,727 of record NZ_JUHE01000001.1, read on the forward strand.
AAGGCTCAGCCACGGCTTCAATATTCAACGCACTTTGTACGCGCGCAGCCACACCAGCGTGCTTCATGGCATCTTGCAAAGCCATGGCGTTCATCACCGTGGCCAGCATGCCCATGTAATCGGCAGTTGCCCTGTCCATACCTTCAGCTGCGGGGGCCACACCACGGAAAATATTGCCGCCACCGATGACGATGCCTACTTGCACGCCCATGCTGACGACTTCTTTGACTTGCGCCACGATGGCCGTCACTGTTTCGCGATTAATGCCATAGGCATCATCACCCATCAGCGCCTCACCAGACAACTTGAGCAATATGCGCTTGAAAGCAGGTTGTGCCATGATAATTTTCCCAAACTCAAAATGTGCTTATTTAATCACAAAACGCGCTTTCTTTGGCGTCTTGCGCCCGTTTTGGGCATAAAAAAAGTGGAATCCTGGGATTCCACTTTTTGGGATACCGCTTTAAAAAGTCAATTAGACTTTAGCAGCAGCAGCCACTTCAGCAGCGTAATCAACCACTGCTTTTTCAATGCCTTCACCTACCACGTACATGCTGAACGAAGCCACGCTTGCACCTTTGGATTTCAGCAATTGCTCGATGCTCAGTTTGTCATCCTTAACAAAAGCCTGGCTCAATAAAGTCACTTCTTTCAGGAACTTCTGCACAGTACCTTCAGCGATTTTTTCCAGCATAGCTTCCGGCTTGCCTGCTTCTTTGGCTTTTTCAATCGCAACACGGCGCTCAGCGTCGATCAGCGCAGCATCTACACCAGTGGCATCCAGTGATTTTGGTTTAGCTGCAGCAATGTGCATAGCGATATCTTTACCCAATGCTTCATCGCCACCAACCAAGTCCAGCAACACACCGATTTTGCTACCGTGTACATAGCTAAACAATTGGCCTTTTGCTGGCGTGCGAACAAAACGGCGTGGCGTGATGTTTTCACCGATCTTACCAACCAATTGCGCGCGAACAGCTTCAGCGGTCTCGCCACGCAGTGGCAGTGTACCTACGGCTTCAATATCAGCCGGGTTATTTTCGTTCACAGTTTGTGCCAGATCGCCTACAAACTTCAGGAATTCTTCGTTCTTGGCACAGAAGTCAGTTTCAGAGTTGACTTCAATCAATGTACCCAGTTTGCCATCAGCAGAAATGCTGATGCCTACAGTACCTTCAGCCGCAACGCGACCAGCAGCTTTGCTGGCCTTGTTACCAAAACGCACGCGCAGAATTTCTTCTGCACGGGTCATGTCGCCTTCAGCTTCGGTCAACGCTTTTTTACAGTCCATCATCGGGGCATCGGTGCGCTCACGTAAGTCTTTCACCATGCTTGCGGTAATTTCAGCCATTTATTGCTCCTTTTATTCAACGACTCTGTTATTCAACGACGCGCTTGTTTAGGAACAAGGCCGTCGCAGTCAATATTCTTTTCAGTGTATCAAGGCTGTGTGACAGACAGATTGCGACATCACACACTCAACACCAATAAACTCAGCACAATAGAAAAAGGGGCGATGCGCCCCCTTTTCAAGCCATCCGAAATTACTCGGCAACAGCCTCAGCTGCTGGTGCAGTTTCTTCCTGAGCAGCTTTTACGATTTCAGAAATCGCGTTTGCGCGACCTTCCAATACCGCATCTGCCATGCCACGTGCATACAAACGAATCGCACGTGAGGAGTCATCGTTACCAGGGATCACGTAAGTGATGCCGTCTGGAGAGTTGTTAGTATCCACGATACCGATCACTGGAATACCCAGTTTACGTGCTTCAGTAATCGCGCCGCTTTCATGACCAACGTCGATCACGAAAATCGCATCTGGCAAGCCACCCATTTCCTGGATACCGCCGATAGAACGCTCCAGCTTTTCGATTTCGCGCTTGATACCCAAGGCTTCTTTTTTACCGAATTTATCGATGCTGCCGTCTTGGATCATGGCTTCAAAGTCGTTCAGGCGTTTGATAGACTGCTTCACTGTTTTGAAGTTAGTCAGCATACCACCCAACCAGCGGTGATTAACATATGCACAACCAGCGCGCTGCGCTTCTTCTTTAACGATATCACGGGCTTGACGCTTGGTGCCCACGAACAGAATACGACCCTTGTTTGCTGCCAGTGTGCGCACGTATTTTTGTGCTTCTTCAAACAGTGGCAGTGTTTTTTCCAGGTTTACGATATGAATTTTGTTACGATCACCGAAGATGAACTCAGCCATTTTCGGGTTCCAGTAACGAGTTTGGTGGCCAAAGTGAACACCGGCCTCCAGCATTTGACGCATAGTCACAGACATGATTTTAGTCTTTCCATTCAAAGGGTTATTCATTAACATGCAATCAAAAACACCCGATTAAAGGCACCCAATGTGATTGCATGCAAGTTAATTGACATGAAAGTCAATCCAAAATTATAGCGCTTAAATCAATTGCTTTCAAGCACTTAACTGTTTTATCAGCATCGCTGGCGTCCCCGTCAGGACTCGAACCTGAAACTAGCCCTTAGGAGGGGCTGGTGATATCCTGTTTCACCACGAGGACCGCGGCGCTATTTTAAACGCAAGCGACCTTTGGACATAGCTTTAAGACACTCAACTGCTCAGAAACTTCTGGTGTACACGCATAGCTGTTACACATGGGAGGTTTCCTTGAGAAAACAAATACACCTACAGACCCGAAACGGAGTCTATTATTTTCGGCGCAGAATTCCTGAAGACTTGCTTCATTTATACCTTCCTAAGCGAGAGTTTATTTTCAGCCTCGGCACACGAGACCCTGCGGAAGCTGATCGTTTACAGCGCAGGAGTTCTGTAACACTTGATGATGAGTTTCACCAAGTCCGACTGGGCTTAAAAGCACCAGATGCACACATAACGCTATTAGATGCAGCTAAACCAGTAGCCTTCCCAATCACTTACGCTACACATGCAACTTCACCAGCGCAGCAACCAAAGATAACCTTGAAGCCCGACAGCTTCGAAGGGCTTAAAGATTATTGGTTAACACAATCCCCTAAGAGTCGATCAGCTTTTGCTGAAGCCGATACCGTCATCAAGAAGTTTAGGAAGCTAGTCGGCAAACTGAGACCTAGTGAAGTCACAAGAGATCACCTAGTATTACTCAAAGACAAGATGCTTAAGGCTGGTACAGCTCCTGCAACCATCAACAAAGGCCGTGCAATACTTGCAGCTATGTTTAGTACTGCCGTAGCCAATTCCAAGCTTCCTAACAATCCCTGCGCGAACATGAAGAAGTTAGCCGTTCCAACAAGAGAGGAAGAGCCGCCTTACACGATCCATGAGCTACAGATCATATTCAACTCCCCAGTATTTACAGAAGGCTTGAGGCCAGCTCAAGGAAAAGGTGAAGCTGCCTTTTGGCTACCGTTGATTGGACTGTACACAGGTTGCAGAGTAAACGAAGGCGCTCAACTGTTTACCGAGGATGTACAAGAACAGGATGGCATACCCTACTTTGTAGTCAAGCCTGATTCAGCTACAGGGCGAAGCGTTAAGGATGGCAAGAGAAGGCGCGTACCTATTCATCCTGACCTAGTTCGTATGGGTTTACTTGAGTATGCCTCTAGGATGAAACTTGAAGGACACCTACAGCTCTTCCCTGAGCTTAAAGTTAGCCGTACTGAAGGGAAGCTTGGAGACAAATGGGGAGCATGGTGGAGTAGCTACATTAGGAAAGATTTAGGCATCACTAGAATCCCCCAACCCTTTCATGCTTTCAGACATACCTTCGTAGAACATGGCCGTAAATCTGGAATGGACTCAGAACTAAGAAGGCTTATTGAAGGGCACGCACCGAATACTGTAGAGTTTAAGCACTACGGTAGTAGTTTGTACCCCCTGGAGCCTTTGCATCAAGAGATATTAAAACTGAATTTTAAGGGACTAAACATTAGTCACCTTATAAAATCAGCATAGATTACCATCTGGCACTTCCCTAAATCACTCATATTTTTTGCGCTGAAACTCGGCACTTGCAACTGGATCATTAAGATGCTCAATCAATTCGCTTAATATTATTAGGTCGCAGTGCTTACCACCAGTTTCGATATCAGTTAGTACATGAGTAACACCATGATATTCCCGCTGATCTGAATTCTCAGGAATTAAAAATGAGGTAACACCGTATCTCTCTTTGTACATGTCTCCAGTTGTCCACGCTATACAAAGATTAATATCCTTGATATTTTTATCTTGACTGTCAAAGTCTTCAATTAACCCGTCCAGACAGAACTTATATTCCAATATTCTAGGCTGAGTTACCTTACCCCCCAGCGTTTCAGCTACTGTCACTGGCACTCCAAGGGGATTTTGCTCAGGATCATAAATATACAAATTTTTATCAAGATCAAAAACTATCTTGAATAATCCGTCATATGTAAACCGCTCATTAGTTGACATTATACTTATGCCTCTAATAACTCCCCCAGCAATCAACTGATGGAACAAAGCAATAACATCTTGCTCTCTAGTGGGCGTTGAAGTTATAGAAACTCGCTCTGTTGGCTTAAAGAAATGTTGACTTTTTAAGACCAGGGGAGCTGCTGCTTCATGTGCGAGCATCTCACTCTTCCAATCGGTTATTTGCGTTTCACGCACCAAGTCTGGAGCAACACCAGTATTAGGCTTTAAGAGATATCTCAGTTTTGAAAGATGTGACTCTGTGATTTTCTTGGCCAACTCCTTAGAGAAGTCTGTAAGCTCTCGATGGAAACCCTTACGCCCCATGTCGGGAGTGTAATTTTCAAAATGAATCAAAAAATGCAATTGATTTTGTCTTCCGATATTTCGGTTAAGAGGAATCTGAATCGTCTCACCTTGCGGCATATTGTTAGCGGCCAATTGGATACCACTAGTCAGAACCTTATAGCCCGACCTTAAACCTAATGACTCGTTAAAAACATTCCATACTTTTGCAGTGTGGCCAAACTCCATACTAACTACAGGATTATGTTTTTTTATAATATCTTTCTCATCTTCATCTAAGGTACCACCCAGCATGTCTTCAAGCTCTGCTGAAGTCCAGGTCTCATAGATAAAATCCAGATTTCTGTATTTATCGGGCATCTTTCGTTGCCCTCCAAATTTCTCAAAAATGGCCCTAGACTCTTTGTTAAGCTCTCTCACTGTAGCTTTTTTTGCAGCAGCCTTATAAAGCCAATGATATGAAGTCCCTAGCGAACTAATACTCGTAACCTTCCCAGCGGAATGCACATTGATACTTACCAGTATAGTTTCATTAGGAAAAATTGAACCTAAGCCTGTTTTAATTGAAAGGATTTTCTTCCATTTATCTGCCGTATCAGCTTTATTCCAATTTAGTTGTTTAGGATGAGTGTTCTCATCAAATCTAACAGTTATAGAAACGCCTCTATCATTTGCATCGAAAGCATCGTTAACATGCTTTGCATCATCCGGCTCAACTTTAGGATTGGCACCTTGAGCCTTAGATTTTATCCAATCAAGTGCACCTATTATTCTCCCCGAAGTTTCAAAGCCTGGAACTTTTGTCGAAATCTTCATGTAGTTAAAGCCATATGCGACATAGGTTGCTCCAACACCTTTGTGCCCACGCGTATTGCCGGACTTAAAGGAAAAATTTGGTGCCAAAAATTGCTCAAACTTTTCTTTATCTAACCCTATTCCATTATCGGTAACAGTAAGTGAATTTTCATCTAAATTGATATCTATATCTATTTTTGGTTTGTATGTTGATTGAGTCCCTGCTGACTTCTCTAAAACCTCTCTGGCCTCCACTGCATCTAGTGCATTCTGTATTAGCTCGCAGAAAGGGTCGTACCAGCCTACATATGAACTTAAAATATTTTCGATTTCCCTCTTAAGCGCACCAAGCGCAGCATCTGTTACCTTTGTATTCTTGAACTCAAGAGGATCAAAAGGGGTAAAACTCATCGTAAATCTCCAGGGAACATACTCATATACAACTACTCACGTAAATACTAACCTATAAAGGCAAATTTACTAAAAAAATCCGTCACTACATATCGTACTCTCTCACACCAGAATCCCCCCCGTAGCACACTTAACGGTCAGTTATCAATTCGGAACAATCTGGATACAATCAAGCTAACAAAAAAGATACTATCACCCAGTAAGATACAAAGACATGATTACAAAACCTACACTATTTATTCTTGGAGCTGGAGCGAGCATTCCTTACGGCTTTCCTTCAGGCTGGGAATTGCGGAATAAAATTTGCGAAGCTGCACAAGGTATAGACGCACCGATTGTACTTTCACTGAATACGGCCATTGGTGTTCCCTGTGAAGACATTATTGATTTTGCGAGGCGCTTTAAACAGTCACGCCTAATCTCAATTGATACGTTTTTAAGTAAGCGCCCGGAATACTCAAGGATTGGGAAAACGTTAATTGCCTATCAGTTAATCCCTAAAGAGCTTGATTACAACTTTGATAATCTAAATACAGATGATGATTGGTATTGCGCCCTTTGGAATGCATTGGCCTCAAACGCTAGAACCGTTGCTGAGCTTACAGAAAATAAAATTAAAATATTCACGTTTAACTATGATCGCTCTTTAGAGAGATACCTACACACGGCAATCATGAATACCTTCAATGTTAGTGAAGGCGAGGCATTAGACGGTTTGAAGCATTTTGATATCCAACATGTATATGGTTCATTGGGTGTTTTCGGCATATCGGATGATTATTCAAAAAACATAAGAGCCTACTCAGGGCTATTCGATAGAAACTCTGTGAATGTTGCAATTGAATCTCTAAGAGTTATTCCCGAAGCTAGAGCTGAAGATTCCGTATTCCAAAAGGTACAAGAGGCCTTTGTATGGGCAGACCATGTTTGCTTTCTAGGATTTGGATTTGATGCCCTGAACATACAACGGCTAGGGTTTAAAGGGATATCCCAGAGCCAAAATGGAGTTCACGTCAAAATGAACAAAAACATAGTTACGTCCTCCTTTGGTAAAACGAGAAGTGAAATGGAAATTGCTCATGCAGCGTTATTCGATAGCTACAATCATTTCAGAACTCCAGTTTGGGATTTTGCATTTGAGCATAGAAATCTTGAAACCTTGAGAAACTTTGCCTGGCTTCTTACTTAATCTCACCTGTTAAAAAATGACCATATTCTAACAGTCATAAACACGAATGTTAGAAAGTAGTCTATTGCATTTAATTACACATCCACATAAACTGACAGCACTTTCTAACACTTTATAAGGTTTGCACTATGTCTCGTTTGTTTGTTTATGGTCGAGTATCCACGGCTGAGCAAGACCCTGAGAATCAACACCTAGAGATACAACAAGCGGGCTATACGATAGACCCAAAGCGTGTCGTTCTGGAGAAAGTCTCAGGTGCTACTCCAGCAGACGCTAGAGAAGGCTTCAGTAAGCTCAAGGACAAGCTAGAGGCTGGAGATACACTCATAGTTACTAAGCTTGATCGTTTAGGCCGTGACTCAATAGACGTACAGCAGCAAGTGGAGTGGTTTAAGGCTAATTGTGTACGGCTGATCGTGTTGCAGCTTGGCAACCTAGATTTAACCTCTGAGGCTGGAGCATTTACTCTCAAGATACTCGCAGCTGTAGCTGACTTTGAACGTGGTCTAATTCGAGAGAGAACGCTCGCAGGACAAGCTAAGGCATGGAAAGCAGGTAAGACTAAGGGGAGGCCCTCAAAGACCACTAGCGAAGATCGTATAGTGATTCTAGATAGGCTGGCTAAAGGTGTAACAGTGAGTCAGGTGGCTAGAGATTACAAGATAAGCCGCGCTAGTGTTATCGGTATTAGAGAAGCTAAGAAAACCCTAGCTTGAGATTGATCTGATGTAAAGCCAAATAAATCCAACGTTACCCAGATTATCAAACAATATGCATCATAAATGATTTAAGAATGAATCAAAAAGTGCTAGCTTGGAGGTTAGTACAAAATTAACTATAAGGATAATAACGGTGAAATACATACTCATTTGCCTATTACTAGCGGCGTGCTCTTTATCTGATCAATCGCAATCAGATGCCGCCAGAGAAAAAATGGATATGTCGGTAGACTCCCCAACAGCCAAAATTGATTCTACTGCAACTGGAGACAGCAATCATTACTATGCAGTCTATGCCGATGGGGAGTATGGCTATGAACAAGCGATCAGCCAAGATGATATAAACGCTGGAAAAGGCGCAAGTCCTTTAATAATGTTTAAGTATCTTGGCGAAAATGATGGAGTACACCAAGTAATACTTACAGATAATGATGGCTCACAAGTAGTTTCAGAGTGTACAAGTCCTTGTAAATATTTCAAGGCGTCCGTGCTGAATTATGGCTACTTCATAAGGAAAGAAATGATGGCTGCCGCACCTGGAACAATCGGAGCCATGGTTTTTTTAGACGCATTTCAAGGTAAGTTAAAGCCCTACATTGAAGTAGACAAAAGCACCGGTATTAAATCCAGGTTTTGGTTTGATGGGCAGCGCTTAATCCAAACAAAGCTTAATGCGCCAGTGGAAAGTAAACCATCATATACACCTCCTGAAGAAGACTTCTCTTCAATGATAAAAAGACGAGCAAGTAAGGACATAGAAGTCTCTGAACCTCCCTCTCAAGATTCAGCTACCGGAGGGGTTGAAGAGTAATTCCCGTATGACAGAAGCACAACAGCTAATGCTTAAGGTAAAAATCAACCCTAGCTAGAAGGAAACTTCAAAGTCACCCACTCATCAGCTAGATGTTTCCATAGCTGGGCTGACAAAGCCACATACTCCTTGCGACTTAATTTTTCGTGCATGAGCTCCCATACTATTTTCTCTCCCGCCTCCGTACCTGGCAAAACGTTTTTAGACTGCGCTACCCAATAGTCCTCATGCAATTTCCGGTTATCAAGCTTAAATAATGCTGGTCGTACAACATCAACAAGCTGTACCGAACGAGTTTTATCGTAATACGGAAATTTCCTTAGCGTTGCATATATAGCGTAAGCCGCATAAATCTCCTCAGAAGCTTTAACGTGACCAATAGCGAGGTGCTGAGCTGTGCCATTTTTAGGATTATCGTTAAGATAGACTGCAAGCCTTTTCTTTTTATGAAACCACCTTAAAGCGTCATGTACCTCGGGATTGAAATCCATGACTTCTATCTGCTTAACCTCAAACGTTTGCCAATAAGAAAAAATATCTTCCCATGTCTTCATAATCGCATCCCAAACAACTTCTTCTCTTTTAGGTCGGCATCATACCCAAAATGAACCGAGATTAGATAGTTGTACTACATAAACCCTCACTAGGGGGAAACAAGCAATCTGGGCATAAACGCCCACCATTGATAAATAAAACCGCACCAGAGTTATTTACTGCGTCACTCTTCAGTTTCTCTTTTCATCTCAAAGACTTACAGCAATATCAGGGAATAAACCCTCACTACCAGATAAAGAATCAGTTTCATTAATCTGTTACCGACCAACTATCACGCCTCACTCTCAAGCACTGCTCTACTCCCGCCTTACTAGGGGTGGTTACTTCTTAGGAATCGAAATGCAACAACTTACAACAAACGAAACACCCAAAGACCGTCCATTCAATCCTCACAGGGAGCCAAAGTCCCAAGCTGCCATAGAGATTATCGAAAAGGTTATCGGGCAACTACTCACCTATGAAGATTACAAGAAAACAAGACAGCGTCAGCGTAATGCAAAGGACATGGAGTCATTCAAGAAAATCGTTAGTGCGATCATATGTGACCTAGTACATAACCAACTCACTACTCCAGACAAACTTGTGTACATCTCATTATCAAAGCGGATTCTGGGAAAGTCTGGAAGGTACAACTCTCCTATTCTTTCGAAAGTCTTACCCAACACTCTTGAAACACTTTCAGCACCAGAGATGGCATATGTCTCTATGGAAAAAGGCTACAGAGGATTCGATGATAGCTCTAACCGACGTACAACGATTACATGTGGCCCTAGACTACTTACTTTGATTCGCACTCACCGGTTATCGCTTTATGATTTAACTCAAAGCCTGACTCAGGAAATTATCATTTTGAAAGCTACCAAAGAGAGCTACTTCGATAAAGGTAAGTGGTCAGATTATGCCGATAGCGATTTAACTAAGAGTTATCGTACCCAGCTCCACTCAATCAACTCATGGTTAGCTGAGGCCGAAATACACTGTGACGATGATGTAGACATTTCCGACCGACTCTTAAAGCGACACTTCGCCAACAACTCCTTTGAATCAGGTGGGAGGCTATTCGGTGGCTTTTGGCAACACATGAGTAAGATTCAACGGAAATCCAACATCGTGATTGATGGAGGGTCTGTTACTACACTCGATTTCTCTCAAGCAGCTCCGAGGATTGCTTACGGACTAGTGGGAGCACTGCCCCCCATAGGGGATGCATACACACTCCCTTGCGGAAAATACAACCGTAAGGACATCAAGAAAATCTTCAATGCAATGATCTATGCTGAAGAGCCACTGAAGAGGTTTCCCAAAGGGACAAGAGAGGCGTTTGAACGGAGCACTAGCTTTAATCATGTGCAAGATGCAATTATGAATCATCACCAACCAATCTCTCATTTGTTTGGTAAAGGTATTGGGATGCAGCTAATGTTCATCGAAAGTCAGATTCTGATTTCAGCGTTACTGGAGTGTCAGTCAAGAGACATTGTTGCCTTACCTGTACATGATGCTTTGATCGTACCCAACTCCAGGAAAGCTAAGGTGCGGGACATCATGCTAGATTCATTCTTTAGGATTGCACATATTGAAGGTTCAGTGGCAGAGGAATGAGCTTAAGTCCTTATACCCTTATGGGGATATATCTCTTATGACAGATAACACTATAGATAATATACGGGCGTTTCTCCTTAAGAGGGGCCCGTAAGGAGGAGAACATTACCAAGTATGAAGAACGATAAACTACTTAGCAGGTTACAGAGCCACAGTTCCGTGCAGTCACGCTGCCGAATCATAGGGTGCCAGCAACTTACCAGCGCAAGCACAGGAGACGGATTAAACCTCAGATTCTGCAGAAGACATGAGGACTTCTATGAGCGTCATGGAAGTTATTACAAGGCGAGTTATACCACTCAGGAAATCACCCCATACGTGCAATCAGCCCGCAAGTGGCTCACAATCAATCAAAGCAATCCGACCGTCCACAGAGCAATGCTCAGTGTTAAGCGGTTGTACAGCGACGCAGGACAGCACATTGAGGCATTCAGGCTCACAGGACTGTCACCACGCGATCGTGCTAAAGCGGCTTGGGCCAGACTCAGAGTGTCTAACGTTGACCCCATCAAACCACTTGCTTCATGGATAGCCGTCGAGCTCATATCAATTAAAGCCCCTCAGGCAGAAAGGAAACAACACTATAAACGTGTACAAGCTGCAAAGTTGATTCACCGAATGGCTAGCGGTACTCATAAGACGTGGCAGCGCATCGATAGCAGTGGTGAAGTCCGAGTTGTGACTCTTCACAAATATCCAAGAAGCCGTGGCAAGGTTCTAGTGCATATTGGAGAGCAGATTGAAGCGGCCTGTGAGTTGATTATCAGCCACCACCTCAATGAAATATCTATCCCCTAACCCCACTTTTAATACAGAAGCCTCCTGGAGCAATCCTTGAGGCTTTTGTGTACAGATCGTTGCTAAGATTTTAGGATTGAGAAATAATATAGCTACTGCTACACATTCCTGTAGCGCATTCACACACCATGAGTTTCTAATGTGTTGAATTTAAAGCTATTCACTTAGTGCGACTCTAGGGCGTCCCCGTCAGGACTCGAACCTGAAACTAGCCCTTAGGAGGGGCTGGTGATATCCTGTTTCACCACGAGGACCGCGGCGCTATTTTAAACGCAAGCGACCAAAACGCCTACCCTGAAAACAACAAAATCAGACTTGCCGACGCAGCAGGCTTGTGAGTAACATGCGGTTTTCAGTCTCTTTAAGCTGCCGACAATGCACAGTTCAGTCATCAACCGTTATGCCGCCGCCATCCGTGATGCCATTCTGGCCCACGAAGCCGATATTGAATGCCTGGACCGCGAGATTGGCGATGGCGATCATTACATCAATATGAAGCGCGGCTGTGAAGCGATTGCTAGCCTGGCAGATGAACTCAACACCCTAAGCGCCGCTGATGCGCTGAACAAGATCGGCATGAAGTTACTCAGCACCATTGGTGGCGCCTCCGGCCCTTTATTTGCCAGCTTTTTTATGAGCATGAGTAAACCGCTTAAAACCAGCGACACCATGACCACACTGCAAATTGCACTTGCGTTTGAAGCAGGCGTGCAGGCGATCATGCAGCGCGGCAAGGCGCAAGCTGGTGAAAAAACCATGTTGGATGTCTTGATCCCGGTGGCCGCCGCATTCAAGCAACTGGCAGAGCAAGGTCAGTCCGGCAAAGACATCGCTGCGGCACTGAAAACCATCGCCAGCGACGGCCTGGAATCTACCCGCAATATGCTGGCGACCAAAGGCCGTGCTTCAGGCTTGGGCGAGCGCGCCATCGGCCACCTGGATGCTGGCGCAAAAAGCTGCCAGGTGATGATAGATACCATCTGTGACCTTGTGCTATCGAAACAATAAAACAAGGTCACTACAAGAAAACCACGCCCAGCCGGGCATTACGCCATACGCTCACCAAAGAACAGGGGCATTGATATGAAAAAATTCGTCAACAATGTTGATCACATGCTGGTTGAAAGCCTGACTGGCTTTGCCACGGCGCACGGCGACCTGGTCGAAGTGCAATTCGACCCCACCTTTGTCAGCCGCAAACAAAAATCACATAACAAAGTTGCCATCATTTCTGGTGGCGGCGCTGGCCACGAACCACTACATGCAGGCTATGTGGGTAAAGGCATGCTAGATGCGGCCTGCCCCGGCCAGGTATTCACCTCCCCGACACCTGACCAGATGCTAGCAGCGGCAGAAGCCGTGCATGCCGACAAAGGGGTGCTGTTTATTGTTAAAAATTATGCCGGTGATGTGATGAATTTTGAAATGGCGACTGAAATGCTACCGTTTGAACATGCAACGGTGCTCACTTCAGATGATTGCGCCGTCGTCAACAGCACGTATACCACTGGCCGCCGCGGTGTGGCAGGCACAGTGATTATCGAAAAATGTGTCGGCAGCCTGGCAGAAACCGGCGCTGACCTCGCCAGTTGCAAGGCACTGGGCGATAAAATCAACCTGCATACCTCCAGCATAGGCGCAGCGCTCACCAGTTGTACTGTGCCGGCCGCCGGTCGACCAACATTCGACATCAGCGACAGCGAAATCGAAATGGGTGTCGGCATCCATGGCGAACCCGGCCGTCGCCGCGAAGCGATGCGTACAGCGGATGCCATTGTCGACGACATGGTAAATGCCATCGTGCACGACTTCGAAGCCAAACAATTACCGACCCAAGGCGAGATTTTACTGCTGGTCAATGGCCTGGGCGCCACGCCACTCATGGAGTTATACCTGATTTACAACACGGCGGCTAAACTGCTCACAGAAAAGGGATTCAGCATTGCCCGCAGCCTGGTCGGTAACTATATTACCGCCATCGACATGGCAGGCGCTTCACTCACCGTTTGCCTGCTGGATAACGAGATCAAACAACACTGGGATAGCCCGGTACACACGGCCGGTTTACGCTGGGGCTGCTAAAAGCATCTATCCTCTCCCCTCTGAACCGGCCTGCCAGGGTCGGTCTGCCAAACTCAACCTACCGAAACTCAACCTACCGTAAGTGCAGTATTTTCATTTTCAGGCCGCCACTGTCAACCATCCACGCTTCCGTCCGTTTTCAACAAAATCAGCATAATTGCAGCAATCTGCAACACGCGACGTCATTAGGCCTATTTAGTCATTGCGTCTCCGTGAACGCAGGAGTATGTTGATTCTCAGGGCTGCGAAACAATCCTTGCCACAGGCGGATTGATATAAAACAAAACAACATAAATATAAGATTTGAGCGTGTATGTCTGCAACAACCATCTGCTATTCCTCCTGAATTCACATTCAGCACGATTTCCACTGTCTCCAGAAATATAGCTTTCCCGGAATGATTATGCGTTTCCCGAACTACAAACAATCGTTAACCATGGATGTGATGTTGCAGATGGCCGTCAGGGTCAGCATCGTCATTATTGTCGTCAGTGCACTCACCTACTGGCACATTTATAAAACCCTGGTCAGTTCGACCATAGACGGCCTGGAGCATTACATTCAGGAGCGCGGGCAACGCGAGAGCGGGATTTTCAAGCTGGCGGAGTCAAATCACCAGATTTTCAGGGCTACCTATCTGGCGCACTGGCAGCAGGACTTTTTCTATAACGACGCGTTCTTTTGGCACGTGTTTGAAAGAAGGTCAGACCAGACCATACGCTTGCAGAAAAAAGCCTACGACGGTTACTTCAACCATTCCGGCCTGATCAGCAAAGATGTCACTGCCTATATTGGCGCCAATGCCCCGATTGAAAACAATGCCTTCAGAAAAAAACTGCTGCTTGCCTACACCATGGTCGATCACTTTGGCGTGGCCTGGACACGGCAGTTTGCCAATCTCTATGTCTCCATGCCGGAGAACGTCAACATTGTGTATTGGCCAGGCGTGAGATGGGCGGATAACGCCACCAGTAAATTGAATGTGCTGAGTGAGGAATGGGTCTATATCACCACGCGGCAAAACAACCCCGAGCGCAAAAGCGTGTGGACTGGCCTTTACTATGACCCCACCGCGCTGGAATGGATGGTATCGCTGGAAACCCCGATTGATATCACGCCAACCAACACACTGAATATCGGCCATGACATTTTGCTGAATGCCTTGTTTGAACGCGTGTTTAATGACCATTTATCAGGCACTTATAATTTTATTTTCAGGGAAGACGGCCGCCTGATTGCGCATCCGGCCAAAATTAAAGAAATGAACCGTACGCGCGGCATGTTGATGATTTCGCAGCTGAAAGACACACAACTGCATCACTACTTTCAAACGCTGCAATCCAATATCAAGAACAAACAAAAGGATTACTTTATTGTCGAGTCGGATGACGAATTTCTCGCCGTATCAAAAATTGATGGCCCCGGCTGGTGGTTTGTCACCGTATATCCAAAATCCCTGCTCTCCTCCCCCTCTCTCAAGGCAGCCAAATTCATCCTGATTGTCAGCCTGTTTGCACTGGTGATTGAACTCATCATGCTGTATCTGGTGATGATGAAGAAAGTGGTTGGCCCGCTGGAAACCTTTATGGACGCGTCTAGCGCCATTGAAGGACAACGTTACGAAAAAATCACCGGTAATGTGCTGCCGCTGCCTGATCATCTGGACAATGAAATTGGCAAACTGGCCAAACTGTTTAAAAGCATGTCTGGCAGTTTGCAGCACTTCCGCAGCGACATGCAGCGCCTGACCCACTCGCTGGAGGATCAAGTCAAGGTGAGGACGCGTGAGTTACAACGGGCAAAAGACAAAGCCGAAAAAGAAGCCACCATTGATAGCCTGACGCAAATCCCCAACCGACACTCCTTTTACAATCGTGCCAAAGCGATGGTGCAGCAGGCAGATCATGCTGGCGAGCCACTGTGTTTCCTGATGCTGGATATCGATTTCTTCAAAATCATCAATGATACTTACGGCCACCCACAAGGTGATCAGGTGCTGGTCGCTTGCGCGCGCACCATAGAAAACACCATCCGTGAAAAAGACCTGCTGGGCAGATTGGGCGGCGAAGAGTTCGCCGTGGTATTACCCAACACCAGCCTGGAAGAGGCGCGCGTGATTGCCGAGCGCATACGTGTCAGGATTGCTGAATTGTCGTTTTATACCACGCAACGTACGCAAAGCTTCCACACTACGATCAGCATTGGTATTTCGTGCGCAGCAGAGACGATTTATGCTTACGAATTGCTGTATAAACATGCCGATCTGGCGCTTTATGAAGCCAAGCAGTCCGGCCGTAACCTGGTAATTACTTATAGCGGAAATGCAACGCCACAAGAGGATGTGGCGGACAGTTAGAGCAATCAGCCGACGCCACGCTCAATCGTCAGCGAACAGCGCCTGCCACAATTGCACCACAGCCGCCCGCTCGGACTGCAACTGGTCATCGGTCACCAGCGCATCCAGGCCTTGCAATTTGGCATGGTGTATCAAGGTGCGATATTCACGGTAAGCATCAGCAACTTTTTCAGCCAGCGCGCTTGACTCAATCAAGCCCAGCTTGGCACAACGCTGCAACAAGGCAATATTGCCAATATTGTCAGTCAGCTCAGGATAATGCGCTGCCTGCGCCAGTACCAGATATTGCACCATAAACTCAACATCAATAATACCGCCCACCCCTTGCTTGACGTCAAAGCGATCGGCTTTGGGTTTATGCGCCTCGCGCATTTTTTCGCGCATGTGGGCAATCTCTTGTTTGAGCGCAGCAGTGTCGCGCGGCTGGCACATAATCTGACGGCGAACCTGCTCAAAGGTTTCACCAATCGCCGTTTCACCTGCCACAAAACGTGCGCGGGTAATGGCCTGATGCTCCCACACCCAGGCTTTGTGTTGCTGGTATTCGGCAAAGGCCTGCACCGTACTCACCAGCAAGCCACTATTGCCATCCGGTCGCAACTGCAAATCGGTTTCATATAACAGGCCGGCATTGGTCAAGGTGTTAAACCAGGTATTCAGGCGCTGCGCAAAACGCGCATAAATTTCCTGCGCCCTGTCGGCCTCATCCTCAAACAGGAAAATAATATCCAGGTCAGACAAATAACCCAGCTCTTTACCGCCCAGCTTGCCGTAGCCAATCACAGCAAACTTCGGGATTTCAAGATGCTTAAACGGCAGATTTTGCCAAACAGTCTGCACACTGACCTGCAGAATCACATCAGCCAGCGCGCTCAAATCGTCTGAAATTGCTTCCAGCGGCAAGGCGGTCATCAAATCCTGGGCGGCAATTTTAAGCACATTGGCATGCTTAAAATGCCGCACGGCATCCATTTGTGCTTCCACATCACCTGCCAATTGCTGCATATGGCGCGTCAGCTCAATTTTCAGCTGCGCGGCATCCAGCCGTTTAAATAGCGTTTGTTTATTGAGCAACTCATCTAGCAGAATCGGGTGGGCAGACACATACTGCGCAATCCACGGGCTGGCGGCGCAGAGCTTAACAATCAAGGCCAACGCATCCGGAAACTCGGCCAGCAAGGCCAAATAACTGGCGCGGCGGCAGATGCTCTCCAGTAAATCCAGTGTCCGTATCAAGGCGGTATCTGGCGTGGTGCTTTGCTGTTGGCTCGCTTCGCGTAACAACAAAGGCATGAGTTGATCCAGGCGGCGGCGACTCTGCTCCGGCAGTTGCTGGATACGCTGGCTGTTACGCGTTTGTTGCAGCAAATGCACAATATCACTGGCACGTGTATAGCCGTGTTGCTCCAGCCATTGTGCGGCCTCGCTGCCGCTCACAGTGCCTTGCCACAGTGCGGTTTCCTGCTGCAAGTCATTGCTTTGCTCATCTTTAAACGTATCGTCAAAAAAACGCTGTACGCGGTCGCGGTGGATATTCAGCTCAGCAATAAAACTGGCCCAATCCGGCTGCTTGAGCATGTGTAATAAATAGCCGCGATAGGTGTCCGAATCTGGCAAATCCTGTGTTTGCTGGTCATCGATATACATCAGCCGATGTTCCAGGTTGCGCAGGTAAATATAACTTTCCTTTAACGCCGCGACATCGTCAGCAGGCAGCATGCCACGCGTTGCCAGGCAATCCAGCACCGCCAATGTCGGCTTGATTTGCAAATCCGGGACTTGCCCGCCGCGGATCAGCTGAAACACCTGCGCAATAAACTCGACTTCGCGAATACCGCCACGCCCCAGCTTGATATTGTCCGACAAACGGCGTTGCACCACATCGCGCTGAATCTGCACTTTCAGATCACGCATGGAGGCATAGGCGTTGAAATCCAGGTATTTGCGGAACACGAAAGGCTTCATCACCTTGGTCAGCGCTGCGTCAGGCCCGCACACGGCACGGCCTTTAATCCAGGCATAACGTTCCCACTCGCGGCCATAATTCTGGTAATAATCTTCCAGCGCATCCAGGTTGCACACCAGCGCACCCTCTGAACCAAACGGCCGCAAACGCATATCGACGCGAAACACAAAACCATCTGCCGTGACATCATCCAGCGCAGCAATGACCTTTTTGCCTAATCTGGTAAAAAAGTCCTGGTTGCTGACCGACTTTGCCCCATCCGTATCACCTTCCTGCTCGTAGGCAAAAATCAAGTCTATGTCAGACGACACATTCAGTTCGCGACCACCCAGCTTGCCCATGCCGACCACAATCATGCGTTGTGCCTGCCCTTGGGCATCGCGCGGGTTGCCATAGGTTTCTGCCAAACGGGCGTGATAAAAATCCACCGCGGCAGTAATCGCTGATTCCGCCAGGGCACTGGTGATTTCTGCCACTTCGGCAAAGTCTGCCAGGCCATTCAGGTCACGCACGATCATATGCGCCATTAAACGCTGCCGGTTCAGCCTGATTTGTTGCAAAAAAACAGATTCTTCAATATCTTTTTCATATAAAAACAAAGTGTTAACATCTTCAGTCTTATATGTCTTATATAAGTTATCTAACAAATCAGTTATAAAATCTGTATGTTTCGTAACGAATCTGGCAAAAAATGGGCTGCAGGCTGCTGCATGTAGCAAATAGGCGGCCTCTGTAGACGCGACCTGCTTTTCTGTTAGAATTTGGGCAAGCTGTTGCATGAGTTTTTGCTCTTGTAATGAGTTGTGTGCTCGGAGAGTTTGTCAATCAGAACCAGAATAATAATACCTGAGGTTCGCTCACACTTTCATTTTTTGACATTGATTTTTGGGGGTCGCTATGTCTATCGAATCAGTACTTCATGAACACCGCGTATTTGCGCCAGGCAAGGCGTTTGCCAGCCAGGCAGCGGTGGGCAGCATGGAGGAATACCAGCGCCTGCATGCAGAAGCATTGCAGGATTACGAAGGATTTTGGGCCAAACTGGCACGCGAGTTATTGATTTGGCACAAGCCATTCACTAAAACGCTGAACCAGGATCATGCGCCATTCTATAAATGGTTTGAAGATGGCGAGTTGAATGTGTCCGCCAACTGCCTGGACAAACATCTGCAAACCATCCCGAATAAAACCGCCATTATTTTTGAAGCAGATAACGGCGATGTAAAAAATATCACTTATAAAGCGTTGTATCACCAGGTTTGCCAGTTCGCCAATGGCCTGAAATCATTAAGCTTGGTTAAAGGCGACCGCGTGATCATTTACCTGCCGATGGGCATTGAAGCCATCGTCGCCATGCAAGCCTGTGCACGCCTGGGCATTATCCACTCCGTGGTATTCGGCGGTTTCTCAGCAAAGAGCCTGAATGAACGGATTATCGATGCCGGTGCAGTGGCGGTGATCACCTCTGACGGCCAATACCGTGGCGGCAAAACCTTGCCACTGAAACAAGCGGTCGATGAAGGCATTGCCATGGGCGGCTGTGACAGCATCCGCCATATGGTGGTATTCAAGAAAACTGGCCAGGACGTGGCCTGGGATAATAAATGTACCTGGTGGCACGACCTGATTGCCGACAAGGCCGATACCTGTGAACCGGTCATGGTCGATGCCGAACATCCCTTATTCCTGCTCTATACCTCAGGCTCTACTGGCAAACCCAAAGGCGTACAACACAGCTCGGCGGGTTATTTGCTGCATGCCATGAACACCATGCGCTGGACGTTCGATATCAAGCCGGATGATATTTACTGGTGTACGGCCGATGTGGGCTGGATTACCGGCCACAGCTATGTGACCTACGGCCCGCTGGCCATGGGCGCAACACAAATCGTGTTTGAAGGCATTCCGACTTTTCCTAACGCCGGCCGTTTCTGGGAGATGATCCAGCGCCACAAAGTCAGCGTGTTTTACACCGCGCCGACAGCGATCCGTTCATTGATTAAAGCCGGTGAAACTGACTTCACTACACATCCCAACCATTTTGACTTATCCAGCCTGCGCCTGCTGGGCACCGTGGGTGAACCGATTAACCCGGAAGCCTGGATGTGGTACTACGAGCAGGTCGGCGGCAACCGTTGCCCGATTGTCGACACTTTCTGGCAAACCGAAACTGGCGGCCATGTGATCACCCCATTACCAGGGGCGACGCCACTGGTGCCAGGTTCCTGTACCTTGCCCTTCCCTGGTATTGATATCGATGTCGTGGATGAAACAGGCAAAGACATTCCCTGGGGCAGCGGCGGCCTGTTGGTGATTAAAAAGCCATGGCCATCCATGATACGTACTATTTATAACGACGCTGAGCGTTATAAAACCAGCTACTTCCCGGCTGAGCTGGGTGGCAATCTTTACCTGGCGGGCGATGGTGCGGTACGTGATGTCAACACCGGCAACTTCACCATCATGGGCCGTATTGATGATGTGTTGAACGTGTCTGGTCATCGATTAGGCACCATGGAAATTGAATCAGCCCTGGTTGCCAATCATTTAGTGGCAGAATCTGCCGTGGTGGGTAAACCGCACCCGATCAAAGGTGAGTCTGTGGTGGCCTATGTCGTGCTCAAAGGCAAGCGCCCGGAAGGTGAAGAAGCGAAAAAAATCGTTGCTGAACTGCGCGAATGGGTAGGTAAGGAAATTGGCCCGATTGCCAAACCCGACGAAATCCGCTTTGGCGACAATCTGCCCAAAACCCGCTCAGGCAAAATCATGCGCCGCTTGCTGCGTAGCCTGGCTAAAGGCGAAGAAATCACTTCTGACATTTCCACATTGGACAACCCCGCCATTCTGGAACAATTGAAACAGCCAATCAATTAAGACTGGACTGAATGTGGAAGGCCTGATTATCCTGATTGTGTTCGCGGCAGTAGCCATTTTCCTGATGCGAAAATAATCCGGCCAGGTGCATGATGCGGCCCAATGTAAAATCTGGGTTAAAATAGCGCTTTTTCCCAAAGCGCTATTTTTTCATGTCCAGTTTGCAGCAAGAAGTTGAACGCCGCCGTACCTTTGCCATCATTTCGCACCCGGATGCGGGTAAAACCACGCTCACCGAAAAACTGCTGTGGTTTGGTGGTGCGATTCAGGTCGCCGGTGAAGTGCGTGGCCGTAAAGCGGCGCGTCATGCCACCTCAGACTGGATGGAACTGGAAAAGCAACGCGGCATTTCCGTCACCTCCTCTGTGATGCAGTTTCCGTATCGCGAACATATGGTCAACCTGCTGGACACACCAGGCCACGATGACTTCTCGGAGGACACCTATCGTACCCTGACCGCCGTAGACTCGGCGGTGATGGTGATCGACTCTGTAAACGGCGTCGAAGCGCAAACCATTAAATTGCTTAATGTCTGCCGCATGCGCGACACGCCAATTATTACTTTCATCAACAAGCTGGACCGCGAAAGCCGCGCGCCTATTGAGTTGCTGGATGAAATCGAAACGACATTGGGCATGGAATGCGCGCCCATGACCTGGCCAATCGGCATGGGTAAAACCTTCCGTGGCGTGTATAGCCTGGTCAATGACTCCATTTTATTCTTTGATCCGCGCGCTGAAAAAGGCACTTCAGAGACCATTCAAGGTCTGGATAATCCAAGACTGGATGAATTGATTGGCTACCAGGCGCAAGAGCTGCGCGTAGATATTGAGCTGGTACGTGGCGCTTCTAACGAATTTAATAAAGAACGTTATTTAAGCGGCAAGCAAACGCCGGTATTTTTTGGCTCAGCCGTGAATAACTTCGGCGTGCAATCGCTGCTGGATGCGGTAGTCGACTTATCACCTCCGCCACAAGCCCGCAAAACAGCCACCCGTGCTGTGGCGGCTAACGAAGAAAAATTCGCTGGCTTTGTGTTTAAAATCCAGGCCAATATGGATCCCAAACACCGTGACCGCATTGCGTTTTTGCGCGTATGCTCGGGCCGTTTTGAGCGCGGTATGAAGATCAAGCAAGTCGCCTCTGGCAAGATGCTCAACGTCAATAACGCCATCACCTTTATGGCGCAAGACCGTACCATCATGGATGAAGCCTACTCCGGCGACATTATCGGCATCCCCAACCACGGGACGATTAAATTGGGCGATACGTTTACTGAAAACGAAGCACTAAAATTCATTGGCATCCCGTCGTTTGCGCCAGAGTTTTTCCGTCGCGCGCGCATTAAAAACCCGATGAAGATGAAGCAGCTGCAAATCGGCCTCAAACAGTTATCCGAAGAAGGCGCGGCGCAGCTATTCCGCCCCTTATTGTCGAACGACCTCATTTTGGGCGCAGTGGGTATGTTGCAATTTGACGTAGTCGCGCACCGCCTGGAACATGAGTATGGCGTCGACATGGTGTTTGAGCCCTACGACTGTTACACCGCCCGCTGGCTCAAAGGCTCTGATGCCCACCTGAAAGCGATTGCGGATAAATACGGCTTTAACGTCGGGCTGGATAGCGCGGACGATTACGTTTACCTGGCCCCTAACCGCGTTAACCTGCAAATGGCACAAGAACGTTATCCTGATATCCAGTTTATGGAAACACGGGAAATCGCCTAAGCGCGGGCAATTAAGCTGTCAGGTAGTCAGGCCATGTCCACTTTAGTGCCGTCCGGTGTGCTCAAGGCATTGTCTCTCAAGCAACCATTTGCATGGCTGATTGCCAACGGCTATTTACTGGTGGACGACCGCAGCTGGGGCACGCAATATCGCGGCCCCATCCTCATTCATGCCAGCAAAGGCCTGTATGAGGAATATTATCAGTACATTAAACGCCACACTGACGTTCCCATCCCTGACCGAGACAAACTGGAATATGGCGGCGTCGTTGGCATAGCCAAACTGGTTTTGTGCAGCAAGCCTGGTGAGTTACCTGCTGGCATTAGTCGCGAACAGCGCGCGCATTTTGGCGGCGTACATCAAGAATATTATGGTTTTTTATTTGAGCAGGCCACGCCATTACCATTGATGCCCTGCGCTGGGAAACTGGGTATTTTTGAGCTTGATATAGATAAGCTGTTGGCAGCACCGCCTGCAGCCCAGTCCGAATTATTTTAATCTGTGACCAGAGCGATCACTCAGGCAACAACCTAGTGATAAATCGCGTGTTTTTTGAGAGTTGGAGTCATATGAAAAATCCTTGCCCATGCTATAGCGGCCAGCCTTATAGCGCTTGTTGCCAGCCTTTACATGAAGGGCAAGCAGCGCCTGATGCGGAGCGATTAATGCGCTCGCGCTACAGTGCTTATGTGATGAAACTGCCAGACTATATTCTAGCAACCTGGCATCCTGACAGCAGGCCAGAAACATTGACCTTGGATGACCTGAATGGCATTAAATGGATGAAGTTACAGGTGAAAACACATCACCAGTCAGATGCCACACATGCCGAAGTTGAATTTAGCGCAACCTATCAGAGTGGCAACCAGAAAAAATCGCAACTTACCGAGCATAGCCGGTTTGTAAAAGAGAATGATCGCTGGTTATATGTCGGCGAGAACCAGAAGCCGCCTGTAGATTAACCTCGTCATCCAGTCCATAAAGGACAATCAGGCTGGCAAATGAAGTCGAAATCGGGAGAGTGCTCGGCTCACTGAGCCAATCCAGGATGGCAAGATGAAGCGCATGCGGATAGATGCGCTGATGGCCATCCTGATCCAGCGCTAGCAAAAGTTGCTTGATCTCATATTGACTAAGGCCGACTAATGCTCGCTCCAGCGTATTCTGATCCAGATACCCATATTGATGCTTATCTAAGCGTAAAAAGATGTTCTGGGTAAACTGTGCGCTCACCTTGCAAATAATACTCGCCATAAATTTCGCTCTCCTGCACTCATCATGTGATGTCAGGTTTATTCTAGGCGCATCAATATCTCAACGGTGTATCGCTGTGTAACGCTTTGTATCACAACAAGTAATAAAAAACCCGCCTGCCGATCAACAAACAGACGGGTTTAATATTCAAACAAAAATTACATGCCCTGCTTCAGGCTCTCCATAATAAATGGATCCAGATCACCATCCAGCACCCCTTGCGTATTGCCGATCTCAACATTGGTACGCAAATCCTTAATACGGCCCTGGTCCAATACGTAGCTGCGAATCTGGTGACCCCAGCCAATATCGGTTTTAGCATCCTCCAGCGCCTGCTTCTCTTCGTTACGTTTGTTCAGTTCCAGGTTATACAACGCGCCTTTCAACATATTCATCGCCTCCTCGCGGTTGCGATGTTGCGAACGGTCATTCTGGCATTGCACCACTACGTTGGTCGGCAAGTGAGTAATCCGCACCGCGGAATCGGTTTTGTTAATATGTTGACCACCGGCACCACTGGCGCGGTAGGTATCAATGCGTAAATCGGCCGGGTTGATTTCAATTTCAATCGAATCATCGACTTCGGGAAAAATCTGCACACTGGCAAAACTGGTGTGACGCTTGGAGTTGGCATCAAATGGTGACTTGCGTACCAGCCTATGCACGCCACTTTCCGTGCGTAGCGTGCCAAATGCATAATCGCCACTGACTTTGATGGACGCGCCTTTAATCCCGGCGATATCCCCTTCAGACTCTTCCAGCACTTCTACCGTAAAGCCCTTACGCTCGACATAGCGCAAATACATACGCAACAGCATGCCCGCCCAGTCTTGTGCCTCAGTGCCGCCACTGCCAGACTGAAACTCAATAAAGCAGTTATTGGCGTCCATGGGCTGCGAGAACATGCGTTTAAACTCCATCTCGGCGATGGTTTTTTCGACTTTCTTTACGTCATCACTGACGCTGAGCAGCGTATCGTCATCGCTTTCTTCGCGCGCCATGTCGAACAGCTCCTGGCTATCCGTCAGCGATTGTGCGACGGAGTCCAGCGTGGTAACCACGGTTTCCAGCATGCGTTTTTCCTTGCCAAGCTTTTGCGCTTTTTCGGCATCGTCCCAGACTTTGGGATCCTCCAGCAGGCCGTTGACCTCGGCTAAACGTTGCTCTTTGTTTTCGTAGTCAAAGATACCCCCGAAGGGCATGGTGACGTTGGGTCAAATCGCTCAACGCATTGGCGATGGCATTTAGTTGTTCTGCTTCCATGTGATTGATTTTAAATTGTGTAAAAACCACTATTATACCGCAGCTAAAACGCTGATTCAGCGCCAAAACATGCCTTGTATTCCATTTCAGATACAGATTTTTGTCACAAACATTGTCACAAAATAGTAAAATCCCTGTCACAAAACTTTGAAACCACCAGGGAGTACCCAATGGCGAATGCCACTTTTGGCCGCATCATGGCTGCAATCAGCCCCAGAAACGATAACTATTTTGTACTGTTTAACCGTCTGGCCGATTGTGCGGTGCGTGGTTCCAAAGTGCTGGCTCTGATGGCTGCGGAAGTCGATCAGGCAAGTTTCCAGAAACATTTCTCTGATATTCGCGATATTGAATCCGAGGCAGATGAGTACACCAAGGAAATCCTGCTGTCCTTGCACAAAACCTTTATCACCCCGTTTGACCGCCGCGAAATTCGTGAGCTGGCGATGGCGCTGGATGACATCATCGACTATATGGAAGCCATTCCGCAAAGCGTGGAAATTTACGGCCATAGCAAATTCACCCCAGAGATGGTCGCCCTGGCGCAAATCCTGTTGCGCGCCGCTGAAAAAGTCCAGGATGCTGTACACATGTTGTCTGACATGAAAAATGCCGAGCGCATTTTGCGTACCTGTGAAGAGATCAGCAAGATTGAAGGCGAAGCCGACCATATCATGCGCTCCGGCATGCACAGGCTGTTTGAAGAAGACCATGACGCACGCACCTTAATCCGCTCAAAACAATTATATGACCTGTTTGAAGAGGCCGTAGACAGCTGTGAAGACGTGGCTGACGTCATCCATGGCGTTGTGCTTGAACGCATCTAACACCGTCACCAGGAACTCAACATGGATCATGTGATTTTAGTCATGGCGGTGCTAGTCTTCGTCGCCCTGATTTTTGACTTTATGAACGGTTTTCACGATGCGGCCAACTCGATTGCGCTCATGGTATCCACTCGTTTATTGACTCCGCAGGCGGCAGTGATCTGGGCCGCTTTTTTCAACTTTGTCGCGTTTATGTTTTTTGGCCTGCATGTGGCCGATACGGTAGGCAAAGGCATTATTGACCCGAACATCGTCAATAACACCGTCATTTTTGGTGCGCTGTTTGGCGCCATTGCCTGGAATGTGATCACCTGGTGGTTTGGCATCCCCTCTTCTTCATCTCACGCACTGATTGGCGGCCTGATTGGCGCTGGCATGGCACATTCTGGCACTAAAGGCGTGATTATCGGCAGCAAGCTGATCAGCACCGGCATTGCCATTATCCTGTCGCCACTGTTCGGCATGATACTCGCGCTACTGTTATCGATTGGCATTATGTGGGTGTTTCAAAAGTCGTCACCTTACAAAATCGAAAGCCGCTTTAACAAACTGCAATTTATTTCATCTTCATTGTTCAGCCTGGGCCACGGCGCTAATGACGCGCAGAAAACCATGGGCATCATCACCGTATTACTGTTTGCCAATGGCTATTTGCACGGTGATTTTCACGTCCCGTTCTGGGTCGTTATTGCCTGTCAGCTGGCGATGGGCCTGGGCACGCTGTTTGGTGGCTGGCGGATTGTGCGTACGATGGGCATGGGCATCACCAAGATCCGACCGACCGGTGGCTTCGCTGCGCAAACCTCAGGCTCGATTGCCTTATTCCTGGCGACAAGTTTAGGGATTCCGGTATCTACCACCCATACCATTACCGGTGCGATCGTCGGCGTCGGCTTATCACGGCGCATGACGGCCGTACGCTGGGGCCTGGCATCACGCATTGTCTGGGCGTGGGTGCTCACCATTCCTTGTGCCGCGATCATGGCGGCGATTGCCTATCATATTGGTGAAAGCTTGCTGTAAGGAAAATCAGTGATAAAAAGGGGCGCAGACTGCGCCTTTTTTATTTTTTGTCACATTTCTGTCATATTAAGTTTTTATGATTTCGTGCATCACAACAGACAACACCAAACACAGGAGTGTATAGATGAAAACCCGTTTGTTCCGCAATACTTTAATGGCCGGTCTGATCGTTCAGGCATTTAGCTTCACGCACTCAGCAACGGCTGCGGACAAAATCATCAAGATTGATGGTTCCAGTACGGTTTACCCGATTACCGAAGCCGTCGCTGAAGAATTCCAACGCGCCAAAGGCGTTAAGGTCACTGTCGGCGAATCTGGCACTGGCGGTGGCTTTAAGAAATTCTGCCGTGGCGAAACTGATATTTCAGATGCGTCCCGCCCTATTTCACAAAAAGAAATTGATGCGTGTAAAGAAGGCGGCGTACAGTTTATTGAATTGCCTATCGCTTACGATGCATTGACCGTAGTCGTAAACGGTAAAAACGACTGGGTGAAACAAATCACCGTCGCAGAACTGAAAAAAATCTGGGAGCCAGGCTCTAAAGTGAAAAGCTGGAAAGAAGTGAATGCTACTTACCCAGATAAAGCCATTAACCTGTATGGCCCAGGCACTGCCTCTGGTACCTTTGATTACTTTACAGAAGCAATCAATGGCAAAGCCAAAGCCAGCCGCACAGACTACACACCGTCTGAAGATGACAATGTATTGGTACAAGGCGTTGCTGGTAATGCAGGCGGCATGGCCTACTTCGGCCTGGCTTACTACCTGGAAAACACGGACAAGCTGAAAGCGGTACCTGTGGTGGCTAAAGAAGGTGGTAAACCAGTACTGCCATCCGAAGCTACGGTGATGGATGGTACATACCAGCCATTGTCCCGCCCGCTGTTTATTTATGTGAACGCCACCTCAGCGGCCTTCAGACCAGAAGTGAAAGCCTTCGTTAACTATTACCTGGAAAACGCACCAGAGCTGGTAAAAGAAGTGAAATATGTGCCATTGCCAAAAGCAGATTACACTGCCGTGAAAGAACACTTCAAGGCAATGAAACCAGGCACTGGCTTCAACGGCACCTCTGAAGTCGGTATCAAGATTACTGACTTGTTATCCCGCATCAAGTAATCATAAAAAAGGGGCTGCAATGCCCCTTTTTTAGTGATGACTCGGCCTGAACCGCGGATTATCCGCTAAAATTCTTCCCTGGCAGATCAATACTCTTGATCATTAGTAAAAGATCAACACACTATGGCGACCCAAGCAATGCAAGCTCCCGTGCAACTGACCATCAGCCCCAGACTGGCGAAAAATATCCGCCGCAATGTCAAAGAGCGGATTATTGAACTGATCCTGATGATGGCAGCCCTGGTCGCTGTTGCCACCACATTTGCGATTGTCGGCGTGTTGCTGTACGAATCTCTGAGTTTTTTCAAAACAGTGTCCGTTATTGAGTTTTTTACCGATACGCAATGGACGCCCTTATTTGAAGATGCGCACTACGGCATTATGCCGCTGGTATCCGGCACCTTGACCACCTCGGCCATTGCACTGGCTGTTGCCGTGCCGATTGGTACCATTTCAGCGATTTTCCTGTCTGAATTTGCTTCACACAAGACGCGCGAAATCATCAAGCCTATCCTGGAACTATTAGTCGGCGTGCCTACCGTCGTATTTGGCTATTTCGCGCTGTTTTTTGTCACACCTTTACTGCAAAGCATCTACCCTGACCTGCCAAGCTTCAACATGTTGGGTGCCGGTATTGTGATGGGCATCATGATTATTCCGTACATTGCTTCCATGTCTGAAGATGCCATGCGCGCCGTACCGATGAGTATGCGCGAAGGCTCTTACGCCATGGGTGCGACACGTTTCCAGACAGCGATTAAAGTGGTCACACCGGCGGCGATTTCCGGCATTGTGGCGGCGTATATCCTGGCGATTTCACGCGCAGTGGGCGAAACCATGGTGGTGGCGATTGCCGCTGGCCAACAACCCAACCTGACCTTTAACCCGCTGGATAGTGCAGCGACCATTACCGCTTATATCGTACAGGTGGCCATGGGTGACTTGCCACATGGCAGTATCGGTTATCAAAGTATTTTTGCAGCAGGCCTGGTATTGATGGCAATGACTTTGTCATTCAACATTTTTGGCCACTGGGTACGTAAAAAATACCGCGAAAGCTACTAATACACTGTCTCATTGCTGACATATAACCACCATACACTGCCAGTAGCCAGACTACTGGCCAATGCGGAAATAAAAAATCATGGAACATAAAGCTTCTGTCCTCGAAAATCTGGCCGACGTCCGCGCCATGATTAAACGCCACAAGCGCAATGACACACTGTTTGCCACCCTGGGCCTGATTTGCCTGATGCTGGGTTTAATGACACTGATGTTGCTGTTCTGGCAACTGATTGCCGATGGGCATCCAAAATTTAACCTGGATTTTTTAACTGAATTCCCTTCGCGCCGTGCTGGCCGCGCCGGTCTACTTTCAGCTTGGGTTGGCTCGTTACTGGTGATGTCTGTCACGTTTCTGACCGCCGTACCCATTGGTGTCGCTGCTGGCTTATACCTGGAAGAATACGCACCAAAAAACTGGTTTACCGACCTGATTGAAATCAACGTGTCTAACCTGGCAGGCGTGCCTTCTATCATTTACGGCTTGCTGGCACTGGGCTTGTTTGTCTACATGCTGGACTTCGGCCAAAGCATTCTGACCGCCGGTTTAACCTTGGGCTTGCTCATTCTGCCGATTGTCATTGTCTCGACCCGTGAGGCCATCCGCGCCATCCCGGTGTCTATCCGCGAAGCTGCTTATGGCGTCGGCGCGACCAAATGGCAAGTCGTTTACGATCACGTATTCAAATACTCTTACGGCGGTATCCTGACCGGTATTATTATCGGCATGGCGCGTGCCCTGGGTGAAACTGCGCCGATTATTACCATTGGTGCACTGACGTTTATCGCCTTCTTGCCACCAAGCCCGATCACGACTGAACCCCCATTCCTGAATTTTGAATGGTTGTCTTCAGGCTTTACCGTGATGCCGATTCAAATGTTTAACTGGCTGTCGCGCCCTGACCATGCATTTCATGTCAATGCGGCTGCCACCGGCGCACTGATTATCGTTGTCACGCTGTTAATGAACGGTGCAGCCATCTGGTTGCGCTACAAAATTCGTAAAAATATTAAATGGTAATGCCACATAAGATTTAGGAAACTCCATGGCCACTGTCACAACTGCAATAAAAGCCGAAGCACGCGATTTAAACTTTTTTTATAGCAACGGCGCCCGCGCACTCAAAGGCATCTCCATGCCTTTGTATGAAAATAAAATCACGGCGCTGATTGGCCCATCCGGTTGCGGAAAATCTACCTTCCTGCGCTGTTTTAACCGTATGCACGACTTATATCCTGGCAATAAATACCAGGGCGAGATTGTGATGCACCCGGACAACACGAATGTGCTGGATTCAGGCGTAGACCCGATTGAAGTGCGCATGCGTATCAGCATGGTGTTCCAGAAACCTAACCCGTTTCCGAAATCCATCTACGAAAACGTGGCTTACGGCCTGCGTGTACGTGGTGAAAACAACAAACGCATCATGGACGACAAAGTAGAAGAGGCGCTCAAAGGCGCAGCTTTATGGAACGAGGTCAAAGACCGTTTGCACGACCTGGCATTCAACCTGTCCGGCGGCCAGCAACAACGTTTGTGTATCGCCCGTGCCTTGGCCACCGACCCGGAAATCATGCTGTTTGACGAACCCACTTCAGCACTGGACCCGATTGCGACCGCTAACATTGAAGAGCTAATGGTCGAGTTGCGCAGCAAGCTAACGATCTTGGTAGTGACGCACAATATGCAACAGGCAGCGCGCGTGTCCGACTACACCGCGTATATGTACCTGGGTGAGTTGATCGAGTATGACGATACCGACAAAATCTTTACTAACCCTGGCCGTAAAGAAACCGAAGACTACATTACCGGCAAATTTGGCTAATTTAAACGTTTGGCTAATTTAAAAGCTCGAATAAAAAACGCCACACTATGTGGCGTTTTTTTATTGGTGGCGTTTTTTATTGCTATGCAGTCATATTTACTGGCGGCGGATGCCTGCTTCCAATATAAAAAACTGTGGGCTCAATGCGGCTAAAGGCGCTTTGAGCTTTTCCACTTCTGCCGCCGGTGCGTGCACTTCCAGGCGAATCAACTTCGCCAGTTTGAGCGCTTCCCCCAGTGGCTCAGCCACGTTGTCCAGATGCGCCAGAATGCCCTCTGCACTGGCATAGCCTTCGCGGCAATGCGCAATATTGCCGCTGAATGAGAATGCATAGTGCATACAGTCGGCTTCATTACGGGTTTTGTCTAAAAACTGGGCACCTAGCGCCTTAAATGCGGCAAGGTTCTCGGCGGGCACTTCAAAATAAGGAACCAGCGTGCAGCAGGTGTCTGGGGTAAACATGGTTAATTTCTCCTGATAGGGTTGCGCTTGCATCAATACAAGTCTGTCCATATCTTGGCTGGCAGGCGGTTGACCGTCAAGCCCACCGCCAAAAATTCAGGATTTTAATGAGGCCGCTATGCTTAGGCAGCGGCAGACGCGGCCAATGGCATATGCGTCAGCATCAGGCGCTCATAGCACTCGAGTAATTTATTCGCCTGCGCATCGCTGGACCACACTTGCTCCACATAGCGCTTACCCTGTTTACCAACGCGCTCACGCAATTGATGATCTATAAGCAAGGTTTGTACTTGCTCGGCAAAGTGCAACTCATCATCTTTCGCAATTAAGGCACCCTGCTCCTGGCGTAAAATGGAGGCCGTACCCAATTCGGCAATCGCCACCACCGGCGTCGACTGCGCCATGGCTTCCAATAAGACCAGGCCTTGCGTTTCGCTCTTGGAAGCAAACACAAAAATATCTGCCGCCTGATAAGCTGCGTTTAATCCAACCGCCCTGTCCAGGTAACCGAGGAACATCACGTGCGACTGCAAGCCGTTATCACGCGCCATTTTTTTCAACATGGCCTCGGCCGGGCCTTCACCGGTAATCACCAGCAATACCTCGGGGTGATCCTGAATCACCAGCGATAGCATTTCGAGCAAGAACTGTATGTTTTTTTCATAAGCCACGCGGCCAACAAACATCAATAAAGGACGTTGTGCCGGGATACCATACTTCTCCCTGAACGCCGCACCATCACCAGGGATAAAGCGCGAAGCATCCAGCCCGGTCGGGATCACTGTGATAGGCGTGGTAACACCGTATTGCTGCAAGACCTCGCGCATCTGTGCTGAAGGAGATACCACGGTATCCACCTGCTGGCATTGCTTGCGTGACACCGATTGCGCAATGCGCACCGCCCATTGGCGTGGCACCCACGGCAAATAATGATGCATATAGTCTTCAAAAAAGGTGTGGTAGGTTTCCACTACTGGCACTTGCAGTCTTTTGCCAATCTTGAGCCCGGCATAATGTGCAATAAAAGGCGTATGGATATGTACCAGGTCATAATCACCTGGATGCAGGCTGTTGATGTAAGTCATCAAGGCCGACCATTTCATTAAATAGTCTTCCGGATCGAACACGATTTTGCGGGCATCTATGCGGGTAATCCAGGCCTCGTCTGCCGACAGTGGCTGGCCCGGCTGGACAGGATACTGCGGTGCAATCAGATGGACGACATGACCCTGCTCGCGCAAGCTCTCGGCAAAGGTACGGATGCTGGTAGACACCCCATTCACGCGTGGGAAGTACACATCTGAAATCATCAATATTTTCATGCAGGATTCCGAGTTAACAAATCTCACATAGCTTAACAAGAGCTCATGATGCTTTTGTGACAAAAACTGCTTTCATATCAACGTCATACAGATTTCATCTAAGTGTCATTTAGCAAGCGCAAAGTGCGCGCATGTCACTCCGCACCCTGACCATTATTTTGCTACTGTTACTGGCCCTGCCAAGTGAAGCACATGCCTGGGGCTTGTATTCGCATGTTGCCTATACACACCAGTGGCTGCAGGCCTTGCCGCTGTTGCCACTGCCCTGGCTGGGCGTCATGCGGCGCTACCCGACGCTGGTGATGGCTGGCGCCTGCCTGCCCGACCTGGCCGTGGTCTCGCGTACCTTTAACCATAGCCATGGCTGGGGCATCGGCCAACAACTGCTACACACTAAAAATGATAGGCAACTGGCACTGGGCATCGGCTACAACCTGCACCTGCTGACAGACGTGGTTGCCCACCAGCACTTTGTACCGACCTTTGAGGCTAAATGGCAGCACCACAGCCTGCTTACGCATGCTGCTGCCGAGTGGGCCATGGATGCCTACCTGCATGTGCCAGACCTGCCTACCCCTGGCAAACTGTTGCGTATACACCGCAAGACCATTGTAGACACGCTGACACAATCATTGCAATGCGAAGCCGACACGGTGAATAAAGCGGTCTCCCGCCTGGCCAGTGCAGACCAGGCCTTGCGTCTGTCACGTATTCCACAATACCTGCTGCGCCGTTACTGCAGGCTGGATAACGAGTTTGAACATAAGCTAGGTTACTACCGTGACCAGGTCACACTAGCGTTGCAGGACCTGCCGCAACTGCTTAACGGCCACTTCCCATCACTGCATGCCGAGCATATCAACCTGGGCATGGAACAGTTGGATGACTGGCGCCGTAAATGCCTGCAAGATGCCCGTCTGCGCCCTACGCGCGCCATTAGTGCCTTTGAGCACTATCAGCATCAATGGTCTAACCAGCCAGATTGTTAGCGAAATCGCCGCTGGACTTGAATCTATTGGCATTGGCGCCATCTAAAGACTAGCTCGCCTTCGACGCTCCTCTGGATTCATACGCATGCCGCCACTCCGCTTTCTGATCGTCACCACCACGCTGGTGGGTCTTTTACACTATTACATTGGTTCGCGCCTGTTAGGGCAACTCCCGTGGCCGACGTTCGTCGTGTGGCTCGGCTGGGTGGGTTTAACCGCCTCTGCGTTATTACAACCCGTGGCATTTCTGGCGCGTGGTTTCAGCAACCAGTCCTTGCGTGATGGCGTAAGCTGGGTGGCAATGACCGTGATGGGGCTATTCTCGTCCCTGCTGGTATTCACGGTCTTGCGCGACGTCTTATTGCTGGTGATGGCAGGCTTGCACGCATTACATGTGGTGCAAATTGATTTCACTGCCCTGGAAAAACAGTCAGCCTTACTGGC
Organism: Methylophilus sp. Q8; assembly: GCF_000800115.1. NCBI lineage: Bacteria > Pseudomonadati > Pseudomonadota > Betaproteobacteria > Nitrosomonadales > Methylophilaceae > Methylophilus > Methylophilus sp. Q8. Next base: position 59,922 of record NZ_JUHE01000001.1, read on the forward strand.
AGTCACGGCAGCCTTTGCCATTAGCATTATCGGCTTTTTTAATGCGCGCAAACTGGCGCGCGTGGTCAATGTCACCGTGCCACTACGCGATTTGCCAGTGAGCTTGCAGGGATTCCGTATTGTGCAGATCAGCGATATTCATGTTGGCCCAACCATCAAGCAAGGCTATCTTTCCCGCATTGTGCAACAGGTGAACTCCTTAGAAGCAGACCTGATTGCGATCACCGGCGACCTGGTCGATGGCCGCGTGCATGAACTCGCAGAGCATACGCGCCCATTGGCAACGCTTGAAGCACGTCATGGCAGTTTTTTTGTGACCGGGAACCATGAGTATTACTCAGGCGCACTGGCCTGGATCAATGAACTGGAACGCCTCGGTGTGCGTGTGTTACTCAATGAACACGTAAAACTGTCGCATGAAGGCGCCACTCTGGTATTGGCTGGCGTGACTGACTATACGGCAGGCAGTTTTTATGACGATCATCACAGTGATCCGCAAGCCGCCATTGCCGGCGCGCCCGCAGATGCGCCCAAGATATTACTGGCGCACCAGCCACGCAGCGCAGAGGCTGCCGAGGCGGCGGGTTTTGATTTGCAACTCTCTGGCCATACCCACGGCGGACAATTCTGGCCATGGAAATACTTTGTACCGCTACAACAACCTTATGTGGCAGGCCTGCACCGCCTGCAAGACCTGTGGATTTACGTCAGCCGTGGTACCGGCTATTGGGGTCCGCCTAACCGCTTTGGCTCACCGTCTGAAATCACCTGCTTAACGCTGGTAGCCGCTGGCGATTAAGCCCAATATTTAAATGGCCGCTGCCTGGCGCCGGAAGCGCAAGTCAGGCAGATAAGTGGCCAATATCAACAATAAGGCCAGTAGCAGATAAATAGCGCGCAACGGGTAGTCCGTCACAAAGCTGGCGGTCGCCTGCTTGCCTGACAATGCACGGTAAAAAGCCTCGTTATCGGTACCTTTCAGATAACTGCCCTTAAACTCATCGGCCAGCGACTTCAGATAATCTTCTTCCAGCTGCGATAGCATGCGGTCATACTCGGCATAGGCCACGGGCGGGTCCGGTTCATCCTGGCTGGGGTCAGCATACGTCACCCCCACCGCCCCGGCATTGTTATTGTCACTCACCGGCCAATCCCCTACCCGTTTATTGGCCGAGTTATAACGTGGAATCGCTACTTTTTGCGAGCCGCCAACGCCAATAAAAGTAAAAAACTCACCAATCTGCACGCCACTCAAGTCCTGCTTAATCGTCACATTCACGCGCGGCGCTTCATCGCCATCGGTAAAAAACAGCATTTGAGCTGGCTGATTGAGCGCATCATACACATGCGTCGCCGCATGCACGGCAAAACTGAGACGACTATTGCCCTTCCAGGCCATGCGCCATTCCAGGTGGTCTATGCCGTCACTGATCACATCCAGGTTCTTGCACACTTCGAGCGGCGTTTGCAGCATGGCAATATTGTCCGAGGCAAAAATGCCCAGGCTGAAATAAGTGCCACAGGGTGACTTATGTACCAGTTGCTTCATCAAGTGCTGGCTATAGGCCAGGCGGCTCACGGCCTGTTGCTTCAGCGTTTCATCCTCGGCATTCATGCTTTGCGAAATATCGGCAATCAGCAAATAGTGCTGTACCTGTTGCCGCAGCTGAATTTCAGGTTTAACCAGCGCCAACAGCACCAACACCAGGGCCAGTCCATACAACACCGGCTCATAATGTTGTTTTAACAAGGCAAAGTACTTCATTATGGCAATCCTATCGGCAGGTTACTCAGTTCCATATGCGATTGCTCTTTGCTCGCGCCCTGCATACCGCGCGCCATCACCGAGTACAACAAGGCCAGGTTGAACTTGGCCGCTTTGTCAGCTGGCTGCAAGCGTAATGATTGCTCATAGGCAATTTTGGCCTGGGTGAAGGCGTAACGTGCTTCATCCTGAAAGGTGCCATCTTCATTCACCGTGCGCACCAGGCCGGACAAAAACAGGTTATTGCCGATATTAAAATGGATATGCGGCAACTCACTGGCAGGCGGTGACAACTCCAGCGCCTGACCATAGGTTTGTACAGCGTGTTTGTAGTCACCATGCAAACCTTGATCATACGCGGCAGTGAATTTCTGCAAGGCGGGTGAACCGCCCTGCTTGATCACAACACCGCTTTGAATCTGCTGGTTAAGCGCGCGCAACTGATGCAATTGCCAGCCAAAATACAACACGCCTAACAGGCCAAGCGTGGTTAAGCCAGCCCATAACCAATTGGCATTTTTTCGATAGATTGTCATTAATACACCTTTATCTGTTTAATCAACACCAGGCCCAGGCCCAGAATGAACGCGATAATCATCAAGTCTTTGGCATAATCATGGCCAGGAATAATGACTTCGTACTGAATCACATTTTTTTCTTTGGCATCAATTTCGCGCAATGCAGATTCCAGCGCAGTCGCGTTATCTGCCTCAAATGCTTTGTATTTCACATTCAATGACTGGAAAAAACGGTCCAGTGCAATCGCTTCCGGCAGATGGTCATCATCGTAAGTATTTTGGGTAAAAATGCTGATGTCATCCGGTTCGCGCAGCACAATCCAGTACAAATTGAGTTTTTTACCGACCAATTGCTTGCGGATCTGGTATTTCACACGCGGACTCAATTTACCTGCGCCATCCGACAACAGCACAATCGCACGTGAACCAGTGCTGGCGATATTTTCAAACAGGGTCACCGCGTTGGTAATGCCCGCGCCAATATTGGTCTGGTTAAGCGCAGGCCCGGTCGCGGCCTGAATCGCGGCATGAATACCTTCGCGATTGGTGGTAATTTTCATGCCATATAACGCAGAGTTAGTAAAACCGACCACGCCCATCATATCGTCCGGCCGTGAATCAATAAACGCCGTAATCAGGCGCCTGGCCGCAGCCGACTTGATTTCTGCCGCATGGCCGCCGGTGGCCTGCCCGGCAAACGGGTGATCCATACTTACGCTGCGGTCAATCACAAACACACTTTGCGCGCCCTTGCCGATTTTTTGCTCCTGATGGCTATCGCCTTGTGGCCCGGCCAAGGCCAGTACCAGGCATAGCAATAACAGGCTGGTGGCCGCCTTTACCAACAGATTGATGCGGTCAGAAAACGCATCTGCTGGCACCATCTCCAGCCAGGAATACGTTTGTGCATGCCGGCTTTTGAGCAGGAACGGTACCACCGCTACTGGCAACAGCAGCAAAAACCACGGGTGTAAACAATGCATCACACCCTCCGTTCACAATCGCGTAACTGACGCGTCAGCGTTTTGCATTGCTGCAGGTATTCGGCCGCAGCAGGCAATTGCCCACCATACAGTACCGCATTCGCTTGTGTAAAAAAGGCCTGTATCTGCGCTTCCAGCGATTGGAATACCGGTTGTTGCTGTACAAATGCACTCACCTGGCTGCCCAGCATTTGCTGACCATAATGCTGGTTAAACGCATGCTGCACAATCAGTGCTGCCTGCTTTTGTCCTTCTGCCGTTGCAGGCAAACGTTTCAAACGGTGATACGCCTTGGCAAAGTGTCCATTCATCATTGGCAACCAGGTCCAATCGGCATTACGGTAAAGCAATACCAAGCCGCCAACTACCACCAGCAAAACACTAACACGCAACCAGCACTGTATGGCTTGTGTATCCAGCACACTGGCACGATATTGGGCAATCACGGTTGGTTTGGCCGGTTGCAAACGGTCAGGCAATTGTGCCATCAGCCAAAAACGCCAGGCGGGTAACTCTGCCGCGGCACCGCTGTTAAAGCTAATGCGTTCAGCCGGCAGTTGCAATTGGGTAGGTTTACCGCTACTGGCAAATACCTGGTAATCAAATACCAGCGTGTATATCTTTTTGTCCGCCTGTGACTCACTGCTGACTTGCAACTGGCGCAACTCGATGCCATTGCGCTGCAAGCCTTTCAGCGGCAAGCTGCTGTCATTGAGCTGGTCCTGCGCAGCGACTGCGAGTTGTATGCGACGTTGCAACACATCGCCCAGCTGTATGCCCGCATATTGTGCAGGGTTATGCACACTGACGACTTTCACTGCTGGCAATGATTTAGCGGGTGCTTCTGTGTCGGCCCAAGCTGGTGTTGCCATCAGGCAAGTTGCCAGCCATCCTAATAAAATCTGTTTCATCACGATACTTTCTGTTTCAGCATGGTTTTTTCTCACTTCGGTTTTGCTTCACGCCGGTACCTTCTGTTTCACTCTGGTACCTTCTCTTTAACCATGGCACGCTAATGAATAAGTTGTTCAAAATAATCCGACAGCAAGCTGGCTTCAAATTGTCCGGCGACATAGAGCGGACGAATATCAAAACGTGCGAACAGTTGATCCAGCGCCTGCTTGCGCTGCTCAAACTGCTCGGCAAACTGGGCACGAATGGCCTGGCGGAAAAAAATGGTTTTTTGCAGGCCGGTTTCCGGGTCTTGTAAATTACCAAAGCCAAAGCGTGGCAAACGCTCATACTCTTGCGGGTCCCATAACACCACCGGAATCACCTGGTGGCTGGACATGCCATTAAGGCCACGCTCAATCAGGGCCAGTGGCAAGTGAAAGTCTGAAATCCAGAACACCAAGCCTTTTTGCTGGCCCAGCCAGCCGGTCGCTTCCACAATGCCCTGGCCATCCTTGCGTGAATTATGAAAGCGGGCCAGTTGGTCTATGGTGGCAAATGACTGGTGCGCATGATGTCCAGGAGCCAGACTTAGTTGCGGAATCACGGCGTGGTCATAACTCACCATGCCAAACAAATCGCTGTTTTCATGTGCCGAGCAAGCGATCGAAGCGGCGACGGCTTGCACAGTCGCCAGCTTGCTTACTTGCCCCTGAAACTGCATCGAGCTAGACATATCGCAGATCGCATACAAGGGCGTCGACGCTTCCTGCTTGAATACGCGCACCTGCACCTGCTCGTAGGGGTCACGCAAGGTTTGCCGTAAATCCAGCCGTCTGGCATCTGGGTAATCAACCAGGGAGACGTGCTTGCTGAACTCGTCACCAGGCCCACGCTGTATGCCTAAATGCTCACCAGCATGCACACTGGCAGAGCGCCATGGCACCTGGTAAAAAAACGGCTGCGCGTTGGCCGGAATCATGCTGCTTTGGCCCGTGCTGGCACGCTGACATTGGCCAGAATCTGGTTGGTGAGTTCACGTGAAAGCTGGGTACGGCGGCTCTCAAACATCGGGTTCAATACCAGGCGATGCGCGATAATCTCGTGGAATACCGCATGAATATCTTCCGGGTACAGACTGTCGCGTTGCATCAGCCAGGCATGTACACGCGCTGCTTTCAGCAACATGCCCATACCGCGCGGGCTGGCACCGGTATGAATCAAACGGTTCACATCCACACTATCGAGCTGGATGCCAAATGCCGCCGGAGACTGCGTCGCCTGCCACAAGTCCAGTGCGTAGTCTTCCAGCACATCGCTGGCGCGGATATGGCTCTGTAATACATCAGAAAATGTATTCAGCTGGTCATAGGCCAACACCCCGCCTTGCACTTGCTGGGTCAGGCGTTCGGCATGCTGGAACTTGACGTCAAACATCAGCGCCTTGCGCAAGTCGCGGTCTTCCGGAATCTCAATCGGGATTTCCATCATAAAACGGTCACGCGCCGCAGAAGGAATTTCAAAGGTTTCGTTCTTTTCAACCTGGTTGCGGTCAGCAAACACCAGCATGTGCGGCAAGCGGTATTCTTTTTTGAACGCATGTACATGGCGCTCGGCCATCACACGCAACATCAAGGCATGCACTTGTGGTCGTGCGCGGTTGATTTCGTTAAAGAAAAATACCGATAACTGTTCACCGGCACGCAATAACGGGCCCTCTTCAACTTTCGGACGGCCATCTTCCCCTAAAAAGGTGTGGTAAATCAGGTCATTCGGCATTAAATCCACTGTGCCCTCAATACGCTCATAGGCACCACCCAAACCGCGTGCAATGGATTGCAGCAAGGTGGTTTTACCCACGCCGACACCGCCTTCCAGCAGCACGTGGCCTCGGGCAAAGATGGCAATATTAATGGCGCGGATGGCTTTATCCTGGCCAACAACGACTTTTTTCACTTCATTTTCAAGCGTGAGCGCATGATCGCGCCATTCCGCCAATTGTGTTGCAATAGAGACAGATGTCATGATGATCCCTTGTTTACAAATTCAGCCAGCGCTATGATGGCAAAGTAGCCTCTGGAATAGAGTGTGTTGACAACCAGTTGCATTTTGCGTGTGACCGCGATAATATGCAGACAGGTCTGTTCACTTCTTTTCTAGTCTACTGCAGCCATCGAAAAAAAAGCAAGCGGATTTTTAGGGGTTATGGTGAATTTACTAACAATAGGGAATCAGACCAGGCAGCGATACGGGCGCACTTGCAAAGCCTATGCAACGCATGGGTTATGGGCACTCGGATTAAAGCAATGGGGCAGGCATGCGCCGTTTTACAGGCTACGTGATGCACTGACGAGCTGGAACCGGCAACGCCTGGCAGAAGGTGGTGCAACCAATGTACTGAATGTGCAGGATATTGCCACGATCCGCCAGATGGTAGACCAGGCACAGCAGCAATCGGTGGCGAGCTTGTCACCTACCCTGCTCGACCAATGGTTTTTCCTGGCAGTGGGGGCGATACAGGTGCAATCACAGACAGGCAGCCCGCAGGCCTGGCATTTATTTGACCAGTCTGTGCATAGCCAGTTAGCGCAGCCAGCGTTTCAGCGCTCGCTGTCGTTTGGCTTGTTAGTGAGTGCATGTGTGGTTTGGATGGCGTTCGCGCCACTCAAGCAAAAACAGCTAGAACCAGCGATGTCACCGTTGGAAACGGCCACCGATCAGTCACATGGCGGCACGGTAGATCCGGTGACACTGAGCTTGCTCAACCTGGCTTATCAGAAAATGCAAAATGGCAGCTGCCAACTGCCGCAGGCGGCGATGCTGCCAGACGCACAACGTCAGGCCTTCATCTTATTTGTGACTGAGGGCAAAGTGGATGTTGATCAGGTAGAACACTTGCGGCAAGCGCTTGGATATGTCAGTTGCCTGTATCCGCAAGAATTGATGCGGCCACAGGGGCGCGATCGTTTACCAAGAGAATAAGCGTAAAAGCACAAGCGAAAGATCGGGAACCCTGAAAATCGGGATAAAAGGATAAGTGATGAACATGCGAGAGAAAATACTGAATATAGCCAGCAGCCTGTTTGACAGCAGAGGGATACAGGCCTCCGGCGTCGATACCATCATACTGGAAGCAGGCGTGGCCAAAGCCACGTTGTATAAACACTTCCCCAGCAAGAACCAGCTGATTACCGCCTACTTGCGTGACAAGTCCGACAGGTTTTATAGCTGGCTGAATACGCAGCTTTCCTCTAAAAAGGCTGAGTCCTTAGAGTTGCTGTTATTGCTGTGCGAACTGATGGAGCAATGGATCAGCCAGCCGGAATTCCGTGGCCTGCCCTTTCATATTGCCGCGGTTGAATTTCCGGAAGCAGAGCACCCAATTAACCAGTACTCAGTGGTACTGTCTGCCGAATTACAAGGTTATTTGTGCAAAATTGCACGCCATGCCGGTGCCAAAGACCCTGAGGCACTTGGCCAGCAACTGACCATCCTGTTTGAAGGTGCAGCGCTGGTTGAGCGCCTGGCGCCTAATAGTGGTGCGGCATCGCGTGCCAAACTCGCCGCCATGACACTGGTTCGTAACGCGGTTTAATCTCCACGGCTGCTATCTGCAAACAGATGGCAGCCAACTCACTTTACTTGCCCCGTCGTGTACCCTTGTGCGACTAACTGCGTGGCCATCGCAGCCACGTTAAACAGCTCTGCCTGTGTTGCACCACCCACAGCCTGTACCACCATCCCTTGATGCACCGTCATCACCAGCTTGGCCAATATCACCGGGTCTGTCGTCGCCAATAAGTCCTGTTCGCTGACCGCGCGCGTGAAACGCTGCGCCAGTTGTTGCTCAAGTGTCTGGCGATACCCGCCTAATAATGCCTTGATTTCAGCCGATTCCGCACTGCACGCCAACGCACCTTGCGTCACCAGGCAGCCGACAGGATGCGACTGATCAGCGAGCATCTGTGCCGCCTGCGATAGCATTAACTGCACCACGGCTAACGCTGTCGGCTGCGCCAACGACGCAGCCAGAAAACTTGCAGGCCCTTGCACATAACGCTCAAGTGCTTTTTTAAATAAAGCCTCTTTGCTGCCATAAGCGGCGTAGATACTGGCCTTATTCATGCCCATCACCGCCATCAATGTGCTCATAGAAGTCCCTTCATAGCCATGTTGCCAAAAGGCATGCATGGCATTCTGCAAGGCGGTCTCGTAATCAAAGGCCACTGGCCTACCGCGTTTTTTCGCAAGTGTTTCTACAGTCATGATCATTTACCTGTGTGTATTTTTAATTATTATACCACTTGGTAAAAAATATATTGACAACTTTATCATCCGTGATTATTATTTATTTACCGATTGGTATTTAATATTTAACGCATCACTGACAAGGAGTTAAAACATGAGCACTTCACAACAACGTATTGCATTGATTACAGGCGGCAACCGCGGTATCGGCTTTGAAACTGCCAAAAAACTGGGAGAACAAGGGATTAAAGTCATCATCGGCGCCAGAGATCCCCACAAAGGTGAACAAGCCGTGGCTGAACTGAAAGCGCTGGGCGCAGATGCTGAATATGTGCACTATGACGCAACGCAGGCTAACGCATCACAAGCGGTCGCCACCGCGCTGGAGTCACGTTTCGGCAAACTGGATATTCTGGTCAATAACGCAGGCATTCTTAAAGAGGAGCTCATCGGCCAAAACAATACCCTGAGCGTGGATCAAGACACCTTGAAAACAACATTTGAAGCCAACTTCTTTGCTGTCGTGGCGCTAACCCAGGCATTATTGCCTTTGCTGCAACGCTCCCCTGCCGCGCGCATTGTTAACTTATCCAGCATTTTGGGCTCACAAACCTTGCACAGCACGCCCAATTCACCGATCGAAGTCGCCAAAGGCTTAGCTTATAACGCCTCTAAATCTGCATTGAATATGTTTACCATCCATCTGGCACACGCGTTAAAAGACAGTCATATCAAGGTGAACTCTGCGCATCCTGGCTGGGTGAAAACTGATCTGGGCGGCCCTAATGCACCGATGGAAATCAGCGATAGCTGGAAAACCTCGGTCAGACTGGCTACGCTGGATGAACAAGGCCCGACTGGCGGTTATTTCCACGAAGATCAGCCTTTGCCATGGTAAACAGCAGCAACAAGCGCGTGGCGTTGAAACGCAAACTGCTGTTTGCACTATTGATGTCACTGGTGACAGTGAATATTGTCAGCTTATCTATCTTGCTGATTAATCATGTGCCGACGGTAGTGTTTTTTGAGAAATGGCTCACTAGTATTAGCGTCGCCTGGCCGATTGTGTTTATCAGCATCCTGCTCATTGCACCGTGGTTATTGCGGCTGACGGAATGGATAGTGCAAGAGACCCCGTCACAGACATGATACCGGGCATGGGCAATAGTGCCCTGCCCTTTAAGCGGCGTTTCAATGTAACAGGTATTGATGACCGTTAGGCCTTGCAAAGCGAGTTGCAAGCCATTGGTCAGAGTGAGCCTAGAGGGCTCAGAGATTAGAACGGCTTGCGTGGCTCTAAGTGACGGAAAATAATACGGCCTTTATCCATGTCATAAGGCGACATTTCGATGGTGATTTTATCACCGGCCAGAATGCGAATTTTGTGTTTGCGCATTTTACCGCCTGTATAAGCGATCAACTCATGTCCATTGTCCAGCTTGACGCGGTAACGCGCGTCCGGCAGGATCTCAGTCACTGCACCTTGCATTTCGATTAACTCTTCTTTTGCCATTAAGCATCCTTTTAACAATAAAAAAGCCCGGGGACTCCGGGCTTTTTCCGGTGAGTCACTTGAGTAACTCAGCGGACAGGCTTTGAATTATTCAATGATTTGAATATTTGCAGCTTGTTTGCCTTTAGGGCCAGTTGCCACTTCAAAGCTTACGCGTTGGTTTTCTTTCAAAGTTTTGAAACCAGCAGATTGAATTGCAGAGAAATGTGCAAACAAATCTTCGCCGCCGTTGTCCGGAGTGATGAAGCCAAAACCTTTTGAATCGTTAAACCACTTAACAGAACCTGTTACCATAATAAATCCTTGGATAAAAAATAAAAAAACGGGTAAATACCCATAAAAACGAGGATCAAGATGGCGAGAAGTAACGATAGAACCAAAAGATAGAACCGGAGAACAACAACACTACTTGAACTTCGTGAGGGTGTACTATGCACGCAATATTGAATATTAGCAACAAGTATTTTACAAAAAAATAAGCAATCCAAGTGATCCGTTGCTGATAAGCGACAAAAACTGCGCCAAACAGCCATAGAACACTGTATTTACCATGCATCCGGCATCTCTTTGACCAGATAATCCATAAAGGCCCGCACTTTATTGGTCATGGCGTGCTGATCACGGTAACAGGCATAAAATGACAAAGGCATGCTGGCAGATTGAAACAATGCGACTAAAGTACCTCGCCGAATATCCTCATTTGCCACAAAAGCCGCCAGGCGCGCGATGCCTGCGCCTTCAACAGCCAGGCGATGTAGAGAGTCGATATCGTTACAAATAATGCTAGGATTGATTTCAGGTTCGTAGTGCATGCCATTGCGATCAAATACCCAGCTCAGCAGCCGCCCATCAACCGGCACTCGAAACATCAGGCAATCGTGCTGGAATAGCGCCTCTGGACTGCTCGGCGTGCCTTTTCTTTGCAGATAGTCTGGCGAGGCACAAAATAGTACAGGCACACTGGCAATCTTGCGTGCAACCAGGCCTGGTTCCAGCTGTTGGTTGAAGCGTATGCTGATATCAATATCCTCTGTGACATGATCTAGGCTATGGTCAGACAGCACTAACTCAATCGAGACTTTAGGAAAATGCCGGGTAAAGGCCGGAATAAGCGGCATTAGTACATGCCGGCCAAAGGCCACAGATGAACCTATCTTTAAGCGGCCTTGTGGTTGGCCATGAAACTCGGTGATCACAGCTTGCGCCCTGCTGAGGGCAGCGATGATAGGCTGTACTTCGGCATAGTAAAGTTCACCACTTTCCGTCATCGACAGCTTGCGTGTAGTGCGTGTCAGCAAGCGCGCGCCCAATGATTTTTCCAGCCGCTGGATATTCTGGCTGGCTGCGGCAGCCGTGATGCCTTGTAAGCGCGCGCCAGCGGCAATACTGCCTGCCTGTACGGCTTTCACAAAACTCTCGATGCTTCTTAAAGTATCCATTTACTATCGACTCAATAAATTTATTCGATAGTTTATCTTTATATTGATTCAATATCCAAGCGTCTACACAAGCGTGAACAGTGTCGATATAGTGCAAAAACACCTATGGAGCACATAATGAACCTAAGCAAAAACACTTTCCGCAAGATTCCCAAAAAATTCACGCCTTATGTGTTTGCATTCTTCATGGCGGGCATCATGGCCTTTTTAATGTGCATGGTGATCGTTGCCGCGAATAGTGGCATACAGACTGGCTATCTATGGCGTGTGGTGCACGCCTATGCGCTGGCGATGCCGATAGCATTCTTTTGCGTATTAATCGTCAGGCCTGTTGTAATGCACCTGGTTGCCCGATTAGTAGAGTCACATTAATCCTCAAGCCAGTTAAACAAAGGAGTCCATCCAGAAAACAAAAACGGATGCCATGGCATCCGTTTTTCATTCATGCAGAACTTCAAAACACTAGCGAATACAAGGCTACCAGCAAATACCCTATGCCAGCCCCGGCAAGCACATCACTCGGATAATGCAGGCCTAACACCACACGCGAGATACCGACCAACACGACAAACGGATAAACAATCGGGAACAATTGCGGATAATGCTGTACCGCCACCATGCCAAAAGCCACTGCATGTAAGGTATGCCCGGACGGAAAACTGAAATAATCCAGCGGCGTGCCGCTTAACAACACATCTTGACGCACCTGAAATGGCCTTGGGCGACTAGTGCGATGTTTGAGCCATTTATAGACCAAGGTGCCGGTGAGACCTGCGGTAAGCATATGTAAGCAGGCATAATAACCGTCCTGACCTTGCGTGATAGCAATCACCAGCATGAGTAAATACCAGAACATGCCATCGCCCATACGTGAAATGGCACGGAACGAGTTGCGGATAAGACGGTACTGTCCGGTATGGCTGACTTTGACACACAACCGGCTGTCTACCGACTGCACCCATCCCAGGGTTTGTTGTAGTTTCAGCATCTCAAGTCCTTTCCGGGGCTCACCCCGACTATGCTTCTTGGGTAAGCATAGTCTGACTATGATGCTTGAAACTATCGTGAAGAATTAATGAAATTAATGTGACGTGCGATTACTTCCACAGCACGCGGTAGATAAATCCCGGGAAGGACAGCACCAGGAATACACATAAAGTAATGCTGTAAAACTCCCAGCCTTGTGGCCAGACCTGGCCCATGACAAAGCGTTCGACCAGGTAGGCAATCACCAGCGTGATGAAGTAAGCAGGCAGCAACACGGCAAAGCGCTGCCACAATTGGCTAATCGTCCCGACCAGGCCCAGCCATTTATCTGAGACCCAGCCCAGATTGGCCATAAACAACATCAGTAATAAGAAAATAAGTTTTGCGGCCATGATTATTGCAGACTGATTAACAAGCTATGACCACAGACACCCAGCAGGACTTCCGGGAACAAACCCAAGCCTAGTAAAGCCAGTGAATGCACACTGAGGATAAAACGCATATCAAGCGGTGCGCTCAGTGGCGTGTGGTCTTCAGGCGCATCAAAGTACATTTTGCGCACAATGTTGAGGTAATAGAACGCACCGATGGTGGCCATCAACACGGCCAGCACCACTTGCCAGGTAAACCCAGCCTGCCAGGCCGCTTGCAGCACGGTAAACTTGGCGTAGAAACCAATAGTAGGTGGAATACCCGCCATGCTGAACATAATGATCAGCATGAGGAAAGCAAACCAGGGATGACGCTGATTCAAGCCTTTGAGGTCATTGATTTCCTCAGCCTCAAAACCCTGGCGGCTCAACAGCAAGATAATGCCAAAGCCCGCGATAGACATCAGCACATAAGCGCTGATGTAGAAAAAGCTGGAAGCAAAGCCATTGGCATTCGCACTCATCATGCCGAACATGATGAAACCCACATGCGAGATGGTGGAATACGCCAGCATGCGTTTGAGGTTGGTTTGCACAATGGCGCTGAAGTTACCAATGATGATAGACAGCACTGCCATCAATACCAGCATGTCCTGCCAGTCTAATGCCAGTGGGTGCAAGCCTTGCACCAGCAAACGCACCGTCATGGCATAGGCCGCCAGTTTAGGCACCGAGCCAATCAGTAAGGTCATTGGCGTTGGTGAACCTTGATAGACATCTGGCACCCACATCTGGAATGGCACCGCACCAAATTTAAAGGCTAGCCCTGCCACCACAAACACCAGCCCCAGGATCAGTACCGGGCTTTTTGGTTGCTGCGCAATACTATTCGCGATGTCACTGACGTCCAGGCTGCCAGTCATGCCATATAGCATGCTCATGCCATACAGCAGCATGCCGGAAGCCAGCGCACCCAATACAAAATACTTCATGGCTGCTTCTGACGCTCTAGGATTATCGCGGTCAAACGCCACCAGTGAATACAGGCACAGTGACAGTAGCTCCAGGCCAATGTAAATGGTCAACATGTTATGGCCGGAGACCATAATCATCATGCCTAGCAAGCCAAACAGAACCATGGCATAAAACTCGCCACGATACAGGTTGCGGTCTTGCAGGTATTTACGCGTATACACCAGGATCAACGAAGTGCCGAGATACATCATCAACTTAATCACATCGGACAAAGTATCGTCGATAAACATGTGCGAAAAGGCAAAGCCAACTGCAGGCGTATGGGTTTTAAAAGTAAAAAACGCTGCAGCTAACAGGGTGAACTGGCTCAGGCCATAAATCATGAAACGATTTTGTGGCAGGATGAATAAATCCAGCAACAAAATAAACATGGCCATGCCCATGACAACCAGTTCCGGCAATAGGGCGAGCAAATCGAATTGCATATTATCCATTTTCTAAAATCCTGCCTTAATAGCCTGTGACGGGCAATTTGGAAATCGCCATGTGTTTCAGGAACTCTGTACTGGTGGCCTGCATCACCTCAGTGATCGGCTGCGGATAGACACCAAAACCAATCACCAGCAACGCCAAAGTACCTAAAATCAGGAATTCTCGCTTATTCAAGTCACTCAGTTCAGCAACATGATGATTTGTCACGTTGCCAAAGAACACGCGCTTGGTCATCCACAAGGTATAAGCCGCGCCAAAGATCAGCGTGGTCGCCGCCAAAAAGCCAACCCAGAAGTTAAACTTGACCGCGGCCAGAATCACCATAAATTCGCCGACGAAGCCCGAAGTGCCTGGCAGGCCACTATTGGCCATGGCAAACAGCACGGCAAATGCAGCAAATACCGGCATTTTATTCACCACGCCACCATAGGCCGAAATTTCGCGGCTATGCACGCGGTCATACAACACACCTACGCTGAGGAACATGGCGGAGGAAATAAAACCGTGCGAGATCATCTGCACCACTGCGCCCTCAAGCCCTAACTGGCTGAACATAAAGAAGCACAGCGTGACAAAGCCCATGTGTGAGATTGATGAATAGGCAATCAGCTTCTTCATGTCTTTTTGTACCAGGGCGACCAGCGCAATATAGACCACTGCGATCAGTGACAGCACAATCATGGCGGTACTGAAATAATGCGCAGCATCCGGTGCAATCGGCATGGCAAACCGCAGGAAGCTATAGCCACCGAGTTTCAAGGCAATCGCAGCCAGTACCACAGAACCACCGGTCGGTGCCTCCACGTGCGCATCCGGCAACCAGGTATGCACCGGCCACATGGGGATTTTGACGGCAAATGCCATAAAGAAGGCAATAAAGATATAAATCTGCGCTTGCATGCTCAACGGCAACAGATAGTAGTCGGCCAGCTCAAAGCTACCGGTTTGATGATAGAGGTAGATAAAAGCCACCAGCATCAGTAATGAGCCGAGCAAGGTATACAGGAAAAACTTAATCGTTGCGTACACACGATTTGGCCCGCCCCAGATGCCAATGACCAGGAACATCGGGATCAGCATCGCTTCCCAGAACACGTAATACAAAATAGCATCGAGTGATGTAAACACGCCTATCATGATGCCGCTCATGATGAGGAAAGCCGCCATATACTGGGCAATATGCTTGGTAATCACCTCCCAGCCCGCCAGCACCACAATCACAGTCGTAAAACTGGTCAGCAACACCAGTGGCATGGAGAAGCCATCAATACCCAGATGGTAATGCATATTAAATGCAGGCACCCAGGGTAATAACTCTTCAAACTGGAAGAAGCCATCCTGCACATCAAACAAGGTGTACAGTGGCAGCGTCACCAGAAAGCTGACCAGGCTACCAGCCAATGCCAGCCATCGTGTCAGGGTAGCCTTATGGTCACCCCCCAGCAGCAATACCAGCACGCCGGAGAGCATCGGTAGCCAGATGGCCAGACTTAACCAGGAAATACTTGTGAGGTCGGCTTGCATCATTAGTTTATTTTGATAAAGAAAGTCATGAGAAGGAATACGCCGATAATCATGGCAAAGGCGTAGTGATAGATTAAACCGGACTGCAGGTTACGCATTTTGGCTGCGATTTTACCCATGGTGTTGGCGGTACCATTGACCATGGCGCCATCAATCAGCGTGATGTCGCCATATTTCCACAACAGGCTACCCAGGTAGCGCGAACCACCGGCAAAGAACTTCTCGTTAAAGCTGTCAAAGCCGTATTTGTTTTCCAGAATATCGTAGATCACGATAAAACGCGCTTTGATGGCTGCCGGGATATCCGGGCGCTTCATATAGAAGAACCATGACAACAATACGCCGGAGGCCGCCAGGAAAAATGGCAAACTGGTAAACCCGTGAATCGCCATGCCCGCCGGGCTATGCATCAACTCATGGTAGTGATGCGCCAGATGCGCCATGGCCGGATGTGCTTCAGGATTGACAAAAATGACGTTTTTGAAGAAATCACCATACAACATAGGTTCTAAGGCGATATAACCAATCACCAACGATGGAATCGCCAGCAATACCAATGGCAGAGTCACCACCCAGCCTGGTTCATGCGGGTTGTCATTCGGGCCCAGGCCATGATGATGCTCTTCTTCATCGTGTGCGTGGTCATCATCGTGATGCGCGTCGTCATGGTGTGCATCTGCATGTCCATCGCTATGGGCTGCATGTGCATGGTCATCATGCTTGGCATGGCGCCATTTTTCTTCACCGTGGAATACCAGGAAATACAGACGGAATGAATAGAAAGCCGTCACAAACACGCCGACAATCACGGCAAAGTAAGCAAAGCCACTGCCTGGGATATGCGACAACTCCACCGCTTCGATAATGCTGTCCTTGGAGTAGAAACCAGCGAAGAATGGCGTGCCGATCAAGGCCAGTGAGCCGATCAATGAGGTAATCCAGGTAATCGGCAGGTATTTTTTCAGGTTACCCATATTGCGGATATCCTGATCGTGGTGCATGCCCATAATCACTGAACCGGCACCGAGGAATAACAGCGCTTTAAAAAAGGCATGTGTCATCAGGTGGAAAATGGCAACAGAATAAGCAGACGCGCCCAATGCAACCGTCATATATCCCAGCTGCGACAAGGTGGAGTAAGCGACCACACGTTTGATATCGTTCTGGATAATGCCAAGGAAACCCATAAACAAGGCGGTAATCGCACCGATCACCATCACCGTCGACAAGGCAGTCGTCGACAACTCATACAGTGGTGACATACGCGCCACCATAAAAATACCGGCAGTCACCATGGTCGCCGCATGAATCAACGCAGAAATTGGTGTTGGACCTTCCATGGAGTCTGGCAACCACACATGCAGCGGCACTTGTGCTGATTTACCCATCGCGCCAACAAACAGTAACAGGCAAGTGACTGTCATTAATGACCAGTTGCAGCTACCCAGCAAATTCACCTGGGTATTCGCCAGTTCTGGTGCATGCTGGAACACAGTGGCGTAATCCAGGCTGCCAAAGTAGTACAGCACCATGCCGATACCCAGCAAAAAGCCAAAGTCCCCTACTCTGTTGACCAGGAACGCCTTCAGGTTGGCGTAAATCGCCGTTGGGCGCGTAAACCAGAAACCAATCAGCAAGTAAGATACCAGGCCTACCGCTTCCCAGCCAAAGAACAACTGCATAAAGTTGTTGCTCATGACCAGCATCAGCATGGAGAAAGTAAACAGTGAAATATAGCTGAAGAAGCGGCTATAGCCTGGATCTTCCGCCATATAACCAATGGTATAGATATGCACCATGAGCGAGACAAATGTCACAACTACCATCATCATGGCGCTCAGGTTGTCGATGAGGAAGCCGACTTCAAAATGCACGTCACCAGAATCGAGCCAGGTATAAATCGCTTCATTCAAGGTAAAGCCATTTAAGGTCTGGTTAAAAATATAGGCAGACAGAACGAACGCAGCACCTACACCAGCAATGGTCAGTACATGACCAGCCCAGCGCGGCAGGAAGTTGCGGAAAATGCCGACGACAGCGGCTGCCAATAATGGCAACACCGGGATCAACATCAGGATTTGTTTGATAGTCATTATGCTTAACCTTTTAACTGATCCAGATCGTCGACGTTGATGGTGCGCAAGTTACGGAACAACACCACCAGAATCGCCAGGCCAATGGCAGACTCTGCGGCGGCCACGGTCAGGATAAAGAACACAAATACCTGGCCAGCGATATCGTTCAGGTAGTGTGAAAAGGCGATAAAGTTCAGGTTGACGGCCAACAGCATCAACTCGATGGCCATCAGCAAAATAATCACGTTTTTGCGGTTGAGGAAAATACCAATCACACTGATCGCAAACATCAGCGCCCCCAGAATCAGGTAATGAGACAAACCGACCATGATTACTTTTTCTCCTCTGCCGCGGGTACTGGCGCTTCTTCTACTTCGGCAGGCATAGACACAATGCGAATACGATCGCTGCGCTTCACTTTTACCTGGTCTGCCGGGTTCATGGATTTATTGTCTTTACGTTCACGCAAGGTCAGTACAATGGCCGCGATCATCGCCACCAGCAACACCACGGCAGCCAACTCAAACGGCAACAGATAGTCGGTATACAGCACTTTACCCAAGGCCGCGGTATTACTGTAATTGGCTGGCAGTTCAACGGCCTCGCTAGGATGCAGGTTTTTCTCTGCCAGCACCATCGTCATCTCGACCACCATGAGTACACCGATCAGACCCGCCATGGGCAGGTACTCCCAGAAACCCTCACGCAATTTATCGAGGTTTATATCCAGCATCATCACCACAAACAGGAACAGCACCATCACCGCCCCGACGTAGACCAGAATCAGCGCAATCGCCAGAAACTCAGCTTCAAGCAACAGCCAGATACCCGCGGCAGTAAAAAAGGCCAATACCAGGAACAGCGCTGCATGTACCGGGTTACGCGTGGTGATCACGCGGATGCCGGAAAACAGCAAAATAGCTGACAGTACGTAAAAAACAATATCGGTAAATAACATGATTATCCTGTCTCGCCTATCGATAGACCTTGTCCTGGGCGCGGTCTTCTGCAATTTGCGCCTCATACTTGTCGCCGACTTCCAGCAACATTTGTTTGGTATAGATCAGGTCACCACGCTGCTCGCCGTGGTAATCAAAAATACGGGTTTCCACAATACTGTCTACCGGGCAGGATTCTTCACAAAAACCGCAGAAAATACACTTGGTCAGGTCGATATCGTAACGCGTGGTACGGCGGGTGCCGTCATCACGCTGATCTGACTCAATCGTGATAGCCATCGCCGGGCAAACGGCTTCACACAATTTACAGGCAATGCATCGCTCTTCGCCGTTCGGGTAGCGGCGCAAGGCATGCAAGCCACGGAAACGGTTAGATTGTGGCGTCCGTTCTTCCGGATACTGAATCGTGATTTTCTTGGCAAAGAAATAGCGTCCAGTCAGGGCCATGCCTTTCAGCATTTCCACCAACATCAAACTGCCTAATGTATTTTTAATCGAATTCAACATGGTAAGGTTTCCAAAATCCCTGTTTGTGCAGCGCCCGGTTTAGTGGAACAAATAAGCCCATTGCGTTTGCATCATCGCCCCAACCACAACAATCCAGACCAGCGTGATGGGAATAAATACTTTCCAGCCCAAACGCATGATCTGGTCATAGCGATAGCGCGGAAAGGTGGCGCGGAACCATAAAAACAGGAACAGCAGGAAAGCAACTTTCGCCAGCAACCACAAAATGCTGTCTGGCAGGAAAGGGACCGGCGACAACCAGCCACCAAGGAACATCAGCGCAGCCAGCATGGAAACCAGCATCATGTTGGCGTATTCAGCCAGGAAGAAGACGGCAAACGCCATGCCGGAATACTCGACATGGAAACCAGCCACAATCTCGGATTCACCTTCGGCCACGTCAAATGGTGCGCGGTTGGTTTCGGCCACGGCACTAATGAAATACACGACAAACAGTGGGAACAACGGCAGGAAATACCAGTGCCAGAAACCGCCCTCCTGGCCCATCACGATATTACCCAGGTTCAAAGAGTTGGCACACATGAGTACGCCCACCAGGGTAAAGCCCATGGCGATTTCGTAAGACACGATCTGTGCTGCTGAACGCAACGCACCCAAAAAAGCATACTTGGAGTTGGATGCCCAACCGGCAATGATCACGCCATACACCGCGACCGAGGTCATAGCCAGAATATACAACAAACCAGCATCCACATTCGCCAATACCAGGGTCGCATCAAACGGAATCACCGCCCAGGCAGCAAACGCTGGCGCAATCGCCAATACCGGCCCGATAAAGAACAATGCCTTGTTAGAAGCCGTAGGCAGGATGATTTCTTTAAACAACAGCTTAAGACCATCCGCCAAAGGCTGCAGCAGGCCCCAATACCCAACGCGGTTAGGGCCAATGCGCACTTGCATATAGCCAATCACCTTACGCTCGGCCAAGGTCAGGTAAGCCACACCGATCATCAGCGGCAGCACAATGGCCACGATTTTAATCAGCGTCCACACCACCAGTTGCACGTCTGCCCAGTAGGATCCAAATAATTCAGCAAAGAATTGCATGTTATGCCATCTCGGTCAGTTGTTTTTCGTAAATCGCCACTTGATCGGCCGACGCTTTTTCAATGGTGATATCGCCCATCAGGTCTCCCAGGCCCGCCGTCAACGGATGCGCCGCAGCAACACGCACGCAGCCCTTGGCCACATGGTTATCCACACGTACTTTAAGCACAGCACTGCCTTTATCCTGACGCGCAACCACAATATCGCCATCCTGCAAGCCCAAGTCGGCCAATTGCTCGGCACGCATGCGCGCCATGGGGCGAATGTTGTATTTGGTTTTTTGCAACGGGGCTGAACGACGCACAATCGGGTCAAACTCGTATTGCGGCACTTCGCCAATGCGTTGCAAACCTTCTTTTTTGATATTGACCTGAATTTCTACCAACTCTTTCAAGTTGTTGTTCAGACTACGCCATACCACTGCAGACGGTTTTTCACCATTAAAGATGGCATTTTTCACGTCTTCTGAACTATTGAAATCAAAGCCCGGCAGCCCTAATGTATTGGCCAGCACGCGCAGCACTTTCCAGCCTGGACGCGCTTCGCCCAGTGGTCGGGTCACCGCCTGGAAGCTTTGTACACGGCCTTCCATACTCATAAATGTGCCTGAGGTTTCGGTAAATGGCGCAATCGGCAACAGGATATCTGCGTTATCAAGTGCCGCAGACTTATACGCAGTCAATGCAATCACACACTCCGCTTTAGCCATGGCATCGCTGGCCAAGGCCGCATGCTGACAATCCAGCTCAGGTTCGATATTCAGCAGCAGATAAGCCTTGCGTGGCACCTCAATCATGGCGCGCGCATGCATGCCCGTGGCTGAAGGCATCACGCCCATCAGGTGCATACCGGTACTGTTGGCAGCTGGCGGCAAAATACCACCTTTAGCGCCTGTGATACCACCGATGGCCTCGGCCATACTATACATTTCGGTAAAACGGGGATCACTCAAGGCCATATTGCCGAGGAAAATACCGACTTTAGGCGCGATCAGGATCAGCTCTTCACTGATACCAGCCAGGCATTCGGCAATTTTTTGTGTGTTTGGACGAACCTGGATTTCTTCCAGCAATGTATTCAGAGTCGGTGGCAAGCACAGTGACAGCTTTTGCAAGCCGGACATGGCTTTCAGAATCTGGCCCAGCACATTCACCATATCGTTAGGACGCACAATGACCTTGTGTGCGATATCCATCAATGGATCATTATCCAGTGGGCTGACGATACATAACTCGGCACCGTTAGCGACTGCCTTGCGAATACGCTGTGCCAGCAATGGATGCTCATTGCGCAGATTGGAACCGATCAGCAGGATACGGTCAAGCTCTTCGATTTCCTGAATATTGCAGCCCATCCATGGTGTACCGGTACGTTTACCATCCAGACGGAAGTCCGTCTGGCGCAGACGGTAATCCACATTACCGCTACCCAGACCTTCGGCCAGTTGCTTGATCAGGTAACCCTCTTCCATGGTGCTGTTTGGTGAAACCAACACACCCAGTGCCTCACCACCATACTCCTTGGTGATATCTTTGAGTTGCCCTGCGGCAAACTCCAGTGCGGTTTTCCAGTCAGTTTCTTGCCACTGGCCGTTGTGCTTGATCATCGGCACTTTGAGGCGGTCAGGACTGTTCAGGCCTTCGTAAGAGAAACGGTCGCGGTCAGATAACCAGCATTCGTTAATCGACTCTTTTTCACGCGGCAATACACGCATGACTTTATTGTCTTTAACATGCACTTCAATATGCGAGCCCAGGCCATCATGCGGCGCAATAGAAGGCCTGCGTACCAGCTCCCAGCTACGGGCAGAGTAGCGGAACGGCTTGCTGGTCAACGCACCAACCGGGCACAAATCAATAATATTACCGCTCAGTTCGGAGTTGACGGATTGATCTACATAGGCAGTAATTTCAGCGTGCTCGCCACGGTTGACCAGACCCAGCTCCTGCATGCCGCCAACTTCCTTGAGGAAGCGCACGCAGCGTGTACACTGGATACAACGCGTCATATCGGTACTGACTAGAGGGCCGATATTTTTATTGAACACCACACGCTTTTCTTCGGTATAACGAGAGCCGGAGGCGCCGTAAGCCACGGCAATATCCTGTAAATCACACTCACCGCCCTGATCGCAAATCGGGCAATCCAGCGGGTGGTTAATCAACAAAAATTCCATCACGCTTTGCTGGGCTTCTACCGCAGATTTACTACGGGTATAGATCTTCATGCCATCAGCCACTGGCGTCGCACAGGCAGGCAAAGGCTTGTTGAATTTCTCTACCTGCACCAGGCACATACGACAGTTGGCGGCCACCGACAGCTTTTTGTGGTAACAAAAACGCGGGATCGCGATACCTACCGCGTCCGCAGCATCAATAATGGTGCTGCCGTGTTCGACTTCTAGTGGTTTGCCGTCAATTTCGATGTTTAGCATGTGATTACCGTTAAGCTTGATAGCGTTTATTTACCATCGACCATGGACTTGCCATGCTGGATGTAATATTCAAATTCAGGGCGGAAATGTTTGATAAAGCTCAACACGGGTGTCGCCGCAGCATCGCCCAACGCACAAATGGTCCGGCCGGAAATGTTGTTGCTTAAATCCGTCAGCAGATCGAGATCTTCCATTTTGCCTTTGCCGTCGACGATGCGCTCAATAATGCGATACACCCAGCCGGTGCCTTCGCGGCACGGCGTACATTGACCGCAGCTTTCTTCATAAAAGAAGTAGCTCAGGCGTTTAAGCGTTTTCACCATACACGTGGTTTCGTCCATGACGATCATGGAACCCGCACCCAGGCTGGAACCCGCTTTGCTCAGACCGTCATAATCCATAGTGGCATTTTCAATAGCACTCGCTGGCATGACGGCGGTAGATGGGCCACCTGGAATCACGGCCTTTAACTGACGGCCTTTCCAGATACCACCCGCCATATCGAGCAAGTCTTTAAAAGGCGTGCCCATTTTGATTTCATAGTTGCCAGGTTTTTCAACATGACCAGATACCGAAAATAATTTGCTACCACCAGAGTTAGGCACACCCAGGTCAGAAAATGCCTGGCCACCATGCTGCATAATCCAGGGGATAGACGCGTAGCTTTCGGTGTTATTGACGTTGGTTGGTTTGCCAAACACGCCATAACTGGCCGGGAATGGCGGTTTAAAGCGTGGCTGGCCTTTTTTGCCTTCGATCGACTCAATCAGTGCCGTTTCTTCACCGCAGATATAAGCGCCATAGCCATGCACCGCATATAGATCAAAGCTAAACTCGGAACCAAACAGGTTTTCACCCAGATAACCGGCCTCACGCGCCTCTGCCAGCGCCGCTTCAAAAATCTCGTAGTCTTGCCAGATTTCACCGTGAATGTAGTTATAACCGACGCGTGCACCCAGGGTATAGGCGGCAATGGCCATGCCTTCAATCAGTTGGTGCGGGTTATAGCGGATAATATCGCGGTCTTTAAACGTACCCGGCTCGCCTTCATCGGTGTTACACACCAGATACTTAGTGCCATCGTAATAACGTGGCATAAAGCTCCACTTGAGGCCGGTTGGGAAACCAGCACCACCGCGGCCACGTAAGTTAGACACTTTGACCTGGCTGATAATGTCAGGCGCTTTTACTTTCTCGGCCACCAGGCGTTTGAGCTGCACATAACCGCCCAATTTCTCATAGGTCGCCAGTGAGGAAGGATTATCTTCTGCCAGCGTCCGCAGGGTGACCAGGGTCTGCCCGGCCAAATCCGTCTTGACCACAGGTTTACTATTCAATGTCGCGTTTGAAGTTTTTGCCATGTTCAGCGCCCTAGCCCTTATTTAACTCGTTAATGAGGGCATCCACTTTTTCAGTGGTCAAAAATTCGTGCATATCGCTGTTATTCACATGCAATAACGGCGCACCGCCACAACAGCCCATGCACTCGCCCTCTTTCAGGCAGAACTTGCCGTCAGGCGTCACTTCGTTAAAACCAACACCGAGCTTGTGTTGCAAATGCTCCACAATCTCGTCCGAGCCTCGCAGCATGCAAGAAATATTGGTACAGATCGTAATCTTGTGCTGACCCACCGGCGCCAGATCGTACATATTGTAGAAAGTCGCGACTTCCAGCGCAGCGATTTCCGGGATACGCAAATACTTGGCAACCTCGGAAATACTTTCCTTGGATAACCAGCCACGTTCCATTTGGACAATCCTCAAGGCCGACATCACTGCCGCCTGACGCCTGTCTTTTGGATATTTCGACAGTTCGTATTCAATCTTTTCAATTGATTCTGCACTGAGCATGCTTGACCCTTACTATCTTTCCGATCCGTGCTATCACGTCGTTCCGGTTATCTGTCAATTTCACCGAACACAATATCTTGTGTACCAATAATTGCGACCAAGTCAGCAATCATATGACCTCGCGTCATCTCATCCAGCGCGGCCAGATGTGGAAAGCCCGGCGCCCGAATTTTCAAACGATAAGGCTTATTGGCGCCATCAGACACCATATAAATCCCAAACTCACCTTTAGGATGCTCTACCGCTGCATATGCTTCACCGGCAGGCACATGAAAGCCTTCGGTAAACAACTTGAAGTGGTGAATCAAGTCTTCCATATTGGTTTTCATGCCCTCGCGGTTAGGCGGTGCAATCTTGTTGTCATCCGTGATGACCGCGCCCGGATTTTTGCGCAACCAGTCGATACACTGTTTGATGATGCGGTTGGACTGGCGCATCTCTTCCACGCGCACCAGGTAACGGTCATAACAGTCACCGTTCACACCAATCGGGATATCGAAATCCATTTTGTCGTAGACTTCATACGGCTGCTTTTTGCGCAAATCCCAGGCAATGCCAGAGCCACGCAACATGGCGCCAGTTAAGCCCAACGCCAGCGCACGTTCTGGCGTCACCACGCCGATGCCCACGGTACGCTGCTTCCAGATACGGTTATCAGTCAACAGGGTTTCATACTCATCGACATAAGTAGGAAAGCGCTTGGTAAAGTCTTCGATGAAGTCCAGCATGGAACCCTGGCGGTTCTCATTGAGTTTTTTGATTTCGTCGGCACTGCGGAATTTGGTGGTTTCGTGTTGCGGCATTTTTTCCGGCAGGTCACGATAAACACCGCCTGGACGGTAATACGCCGCATGCATGCGCGCGCCAGATACCGCCTCATAGACGTCGAACAAGTCTTCACGCTCGCGGAATGCGTACAAAAACACCGTCATGGCGCCGACGTCCAGCGCATGCGCACCCAACCACAGCAGGTGATTGAGGATACGCGTGATTTCGTCGAACATGACACGGATATATTGCGCACGTACCGGCACATCAATACCCAGCATTTTTTCAATCGCCATCACATAAGCATGCTCATTGGCCATCATGGACACATAGTCCAAGCGGTCCATATAAGGCACACTTTGCAGATAAGTGCGGTTTTCAGCCAGTTTTTCCGTGCCGCGATGCAGCAAGCCAATATGCGGATCGGCACGTTGAATGACTTCACCGTCGAGCTCCAGCACCAGACGCAATACCCCGTGTGCCGCAGGGTGCTGCGGACCGAAGTTCATCGTATAGTTTTTAATCTCAGCCATGGTGCGCACCTTCGTCACGAATCACGCGCGGCACATTGTTACGCTGTTCTATAGACACTGGCTGATAAATCACGCGCTGTTGCACCGGGTCATAACGCATTTCAACATTACCAATCATAGGGAAATCTTTGCGGAAAGGATGACCAACAAACCCGTAATCCGTCAGCAAGCGACGTAAATCAGGGTGGTTCTCAAACATAATGCCGTAGAGGTCAAACGCTTCGCGCTCAAACCAGTTAGCTACCGGCCAGATATCCACCAAGGTCGGAAATACCGGAAAATCATCATCGGCAGCAAAGGCACGGATACGCACACGCTGATTCAAGCTCACAGAAAGCAAATGCAGCACCACGGCATAGCGCTGACCTTCCCAACGGCCATCACCGTAATCAGAATAATCCACGCCACATAAGTCAATCAGCTGTTCAAATTTAAGCTCGGCATGTGTTTTCAATCGTTCAGTCACAGCCAGCAGGTGCTTCACATGGACTTCCACTGTGACTTCACCCAGCTTTTGCTCCAGCCTGACCACACCATCACCCAAGGCCAACTTGAGCTGCGCGGACAAATGTTCGAGTTTTGCGGACATAGTTTAATTTCTTGGGCTTAAGTATTCTGGATAATCGGTCAGTATCAGGTTCTGGC
Source organism: Methylophilus sp. Q8 (assembly GCF_000800115.1). Lineage (NCBI taxonomy): Bacteria > Pseudomonadati > Pseudomonadota > Betaproteobacteria > Nitrosomonadales > Methylophilaceae > Methylophilus > Methylophilus sp. Q8. The sequence continues at coordinate 86,468 of NZ_JUHE01000001.1, forward strand.
GATGGTGTTGGTGCGTCTGATTTTCTTTTGCAACTGGATAATGCCGTATAACAAGGCTTCAGCTGTAGGCGGGCAACCAGGCACATAAACATCCACGGGCACGATGCGGTCACAGCCCCGCACCACCGCATAAGAATAATGATAATAGCCACCACCATTGGCACAGCTGCCCATGGAGATTACCCAGCGCGGCTCAGCCATCTGATCGTAAACCTTGCGCAAGGCAGGTGCCATTTTGTTCACCAGCGTACCGGCGACAATCATCACGTCAGACTGGCGTGGACTCGGACGGAACACAATGCCAAAGCGGTCCAGATCGTAACGCGAAGCACCGGCATGCATCATTTCCACTGCACAACAGGCCAGACCAAACGTCATCGGCCATAAAGAGCCCGTGCGAGTGTAGTTAATCACCGTGTCTAGCGTGGTAGTGACAAACCCTTTTTCCAATACGCCTTCAATGCTCATTTTGCATTAATCCCATTCAAGGGCGCCCTTCATCCATTCAAAGATGAAGCCGACCACCAATACAAACAAAAAGACCATCATTGCCCAGAAGCCGGCAGACCCAATTTCCTGAATCACCACCGCCCACGGGAAAAGAAATGCAATTTCGAGATCAAACAGAATAAACAGAATGGCGACCAGATAATAACGTACATCGAACTTCATACGCGCATCTTCAAACGCCTCAAAGCCGCACTCATAAGGGGAGTTTTTTTCCGCATCAGGTTTGTGCGGAGAGAGAATTTTACCTGCTATCAGCGGCCCCAAGCCTACGCCCAGGCCGACCAGGATAAACATCAGAATTGGGAAATAGTTTTCTAACACTGATTTGCCTTAATCGATCATGTTAACAAGTGATTTCAATGCATCATGCCCAACAGCACATTGAAATACTCCCAAATAACCAATTCCCATCCAGCCACGTCGCAAAACAACATGGGACTGGTGCCGTCGGCGAGACTCGAACTCGCACGACTTTCGTCACTACCCCCTCAAGATAGCGTGTCTACCAATTCCACCACGACGGCTAAGTATTAATTAGGAATATCTTTGGGTGTATTTTCAACCGGTTTAACTGCTTCAGCAGCCTCACCTTTGGCCGGAGCCTGTTGTGTCAACGCAGATTTAACCACGCTGCCAGAACTTGCTTTATGACTGGACATAAATGCCAGCGTCAAGCTAGTTGCAAAAAACACTGTAATAAAAATCGATGTCAGCTTGCTGAGCAAGTTAGAAGAGCCGGACACCCCGAACAAACTGCCGGAGGCACCACTTCCAAAGGCGGCACCCATATCGGCGCCCTTGCCATGCTGTAATAAGACCAAGCCAATCACGGCAGCGGCTGCCAGCACATGAATGACGAGAATGACATTTTCCATATTTCTTTAATCCATAATTAAATAACGATTAAGCTTTTGGCATCTTCGCTATCTAGATGACGCTATTTTCAGGAACGGCCTGACATATTTTTATAAATTGCTCAACATCTAGAGAGCAACGGCCAACCAGCGCGCCATCTATTTCCTTCTGATTTAATAATTGTACCGCATTTTGCGGGTTTACGCTGCCCCCGTAGAGGATTTTTAAGCTATCCGCCGCGGTTTTATCTGCGGCTGCGACGGTGTCACGAATAAACTGGTGCATGGCCACGGCTTGCTCAGCAGAGGCCGCCAGGCCGGTGCCGATAGCCCAGATTGGCTCATAAGACACGATAGTGTGCGCAAACGCCTCACCGCCAAACAACCGGATAATGGTTTCAAGCTGCTTGCCAACCACACGCTCCATCACGCCAGCTTCACGCTCCAGCAAAGTTTCACCAACACACAAGATCGGGATTAAGCCATGGCGCTTGGCCATCATGAATTTTTCGGCAATATTTTCATCCGACTCGCAATAGGCAGTACTACGCTCGGAGTGGCCGATAATGACATGGTGTGCACCAAAGTCACGCAGCATCTCCGCGCTCACTTCGCCGGTATAAGCGCCCTCTTCATACTTGGCAATATTTTGCGCCCCCCAGGCGACGGCGGTGCCGGCCAGCACAGATTGCACTTGCGCCAGATAAGGGTAAGGCACGCACACCACCACATCGGTTTGCGGTAAGGATTGCAAGCCTTGCAAATAGCCATCAAGCAGCGCCTGGTTGCGGACCAGGCTGCCATGCATTTTCCAATTGGCAACAACAAGTTTGCGTGGAGATAAGGGGGTGATATCAGAGCGGGACATGCAGAAATTAACTCACAATGTGCGGAGCGTTAGCTCGGTTGAATTCGCGTTGCGCGAATTTTACGCCCGCATACAGTGAGCGGCAAGCACAACAGGGCATATTGCAACGAATCAGCAGCATTCGTGAACATACCCCTTGCGAATCCATTAAGCTGTTAAAAACGGATAGTCAGTATAGCCATGCTCGGTACCACCATAAAAAGTCGCTGAGTCTGCTGTATTGAGGGACGCATTGCTAGCAAAGCGCGCCACCAGATCGGGGTTGGCAATAAACGGCACACCGTAAGCCACCGCATCGGCATGACCGCTGGCAATCGCCGCATCACCGCGCGCCTTGTCATAACTCAGGTTAGCGATATAGCCCTTATTAAACAACTGACGGAATGTCGCAAAGTCAAACGGCTCAGACTCACCGCCGCCATGAATACCACCTTCCACCGCATGCAGGTAAGCCAGGTTGAATGGATTCAATGCCTGCGCAACATGATTAAACGTCTGCTGCGGCTGACTGTCTCGCATATCATTAAATGGATTCACCGGAGATAAACGTACACCGACTTTATCGGCGCCTATGGTATTGACCACAGCCTGCACCACCTCCAGCAAAAGGCGCGTACGGTTTTCAAGGGAGCCGCCATATTGATCCTGGCGCTGATTGCTACCATCGCGCAAAAACTGGTCTAGCAAATAGCCATTCGCCGCATGCACTTCCACGCCATCAAACCCCGCTGCAATGGCACAACGTGTGGCGTGCACATAATCCTGCACAATGCCAGCCAACTCAGCAAGATCCAACGCCCGTGGCGTCACGTAATCTTGCAAACCCTGATAAGTAAACGCCTGGCCAGCAGGCTTCAAGGCCGAAGGTGCAACAGGCGTAGCCTGGTTAGGCAGTAAGCTAGGGTGTGAAATACGCCCCACATGCCACAACTGAATCACAATTTTGCCGCCCTTGGCATGCACAGCATCAGTGACTTTTTTCCAGCCCGCGACTTGTGCGTCCGTATAAATGCCTGGCAACGCCGGATAACCATGCGCCATTGGCGAGATCGGTGTAGCCTCAGTAATAATCAGGCCTGCCGTTGCGCGCTGCTCGTAATAGGTGACGTTCATTGCCTGCGGCACACCGCCCTCGCCCGCACGGTTGCGCGTCAGTGGCGCCATGACCACACGGTTTTGCAAGGCAATGTTGCCCAACTTGACTGGTGAAAACAAATCCAATGCCATTTACCTGCTCCTTTAAAGGTGAGTAGTCGCGCAGGCACTTCGCCCGCGCAGCCACTTGCTTAATTACGCTTACTTGGCTTTCACGCCTTCAATCAGCAAGGTGATTTCAATATCATCCCCCACAGGCGCGTTCGCACCTGCTGCCCAGCCAAAACCATAATCTGAAGCCTTGATAGTCAAATGACCTTCAAAACCCGCACGTTGACCACCCCATGGATCAGCGCCGTAACCCAACACTTTGACCGGGATATCCACCACTTTGGTCACGCCATGGATGGTCAATTTGCCTTGCATCACCGCCTGCGTCTGGCTACTGGCGGTAAACTTGGTGCTTTCAAACAGAATTTGCGTGTACTTGCCCACATCCAGGTATTTGTCCGCCTTGATATGCTCGTCACGCTTGCCGAAACCGGTATTCACACTGCTGACATTAATCGCCGCACGTACAGTTGCCGTATTCAGGTTGGCAGGATCCAGCGTCACCACACCGGTCACATCGTTAAAAGTACCCGTAGTTTTTGACACCACATGGCGAATGCTGAAGTTAGCAAAGCTATGGGTAGCATCGATGTTGTAGGTATCGGTCGCCGCCCACACCTGTGAAGCTGTTAACAACCCCAGCGCAAGAATGATTTTTTTCACTTATAGTCTCCTTCGTTTTTAGTTAATCGCTGCGTTATGCAGATTTTGAAAATCGCTTGGTCGTCGTTGCCACACGCTCACCCAAGTGCTCAGCCGTCAGCAAATCACTCTGAATCGGCGCCAAATCCGGGCCTTGATCGGAGTTGGCCTGCGCCATGGCGCCCAAAAAGCTACCCAAACGATTTAAGTCGTTGACCGAACCATTGCTGTGATTGTTCCCCGGCAGTAAACCCAAACTGACCCAAATCATGCCATGCTGGGCTGCAAAGACTGACAATTGCGCCAAGGTGTTTAACTTATCACCACTCTGGCTGGCCGAAGTGGTGAAACCTGCGGCAATTTTGTCTTGCCAGTCACGCGTAAACCAGGCTTTAGAACTGGCATCCATAAAGGCTTTAAATTGCGCAGAAGCAGAGCCCATATAGGTTGGGCTACCAAAAATAATCGCATCACTGGCCTTGAGCAAATCCCATTGCTGCTGCGCCTCATCCACCGTCAGCAGACTCACCGTCACGCCCGCCACTTTTTGTGCGCCACGCGCCACTGCTTTGGCCTGCTCAGCCGTGTGTCCATAACCACTATGATAAACAATTGAAACCTGAGTCATTTTTTAGCTCCTTATCAATAATTCAAACGATTATTCGCCAACTTGTGGCAAATCAAACCACAACACTTCACTCTCATTGACAGCGCGCATACTCAACTCACTCGCCGCATCCACCGTCATCGCATCACCCGCTTGCAGGCGCTGGCCATCTATCTCCACTTCGCCACGGGCAATATGCAGATAAGCAGAGCGGCCCGCCATGACATGTACAGGCAAAGCCGCATCGGCCGTCAGCACAGTGGCATACAGTGACACATCCTGATGTACTTTTAATGACCCTGCCTGCGCACCAGGCGAAGCAATCAGCGCCCAGCGATTTTGCTTGTCTGCCAAAGGGATGGTTTTGTCTTCATAACCAGGCGTCAGCCCCAAAGTATCAGGCGTAATCCATATCTGTAACAAATGGGCAGTGGTTTGCGCGGAAGCATTCATTTCACTGTGGCGCACACCAGTCCCTGCCGTCATGCGCTGCACATCACCGGCGCGTATCACTTCACTATGGCCCATGCTGTCGGTATGCCGCAGTTCACCTGCCAGCATATAGGTAATAATCTCCATGTCCTGATGGCCATGCATACCAAAACCGGTCGTTGGCGCAACTTTGTCATCATTGATCACGCGCAACACCGAATATCCCATATGCTCAGGGTCGTAATAACTGGCGAATGAAAAGCTGTGAAAGCTTTCCAGCCAGCCATGGTTAGCGTAACCACGTGTATTGGAAGGGCGAACATGTAACATTTATTCACTCCATTTGAAAGATTAACTGTATGATAAAAAAACACTTAATCTTTTGATAGCAAAACATTTTGCATCTCTTGTTCAGTTTTTTTGATTAACCTCACATGACAATCAAACTCAGTCTCGAAGCCCTCGAAGTCATTGATGCTATCGACCGCAAAGGTAGTTTTGCCGCCGCAGCCGAATCCCTTTATCGCGTGCCTTCTGCGCTAACCTACACCATTCGCAGGCTGGAAGAAGATCTGGGGCTGGAATTATTTGACCGTAGCGGTCATCGCGCCACACTCACACAAGCAGGCCTCGAACTGCTGAAAGAAGGCCGCTACCTGCTGGACGCGGCACACACACTGGAACGACGCGTGCAGCGTATTGCTACGGGCGTAGAAACCGATATCGCCATTGCAATCAGCGACCTGTTCGATTTCAAGCCCATCCTGCATATCCTGCAAGACTTTTACCAGCAAGGATTCGGCACCCGTATCAAGTTACTGCGTGAAGTCTACGGCGGTAGCTGGGACGCATTACAATCTGGCCGGGCTGATATTTCAATCGGCGCGCCCGGTGATGCGCCACCCGGTGGGGTATTCTCCACCCATTTGCTCGGCCAACTGGAATTTGTATTTGCAGTTGCCCCGCATCATCCACTGGCCGCCCTGCCAGAACCCTTAAGTGCCAGCGATATCGTGCAACATCGCGTGGTAGCCGCGGCCGACAGCTCACGTAACCTGCCACCGCGCACCTCAGGCATTCTCTCCGGCCAGGATATTTTGACCGTACCGGACATGCAAACCAAATTGCAGGCACAAATTTCCGGCATTGCCATTGGCTATCTGCCAAAATCCCTGGCCCAGGCCGCCGCAGAAAACGGGCAACTCATGATTAAACAGGTATCTGAGCCCAAGCCGGTTGGCCCCACATTTATTGCCTGGCGCCAGCAACGTCCATCTGAAATCGGCAAAGCCATGCAGTGGCTGCTAAAACAATGTTCGCAACTGCCATTGGAGCAATTGCTGAGCAAATGATTTATCATCATCCATGTATGATGAAATGGACGCAATATGTCACAAGAACAACTGCCTGAAGAATTTGAACCGCTTAACCGTATTGCCATTAAAGCCATGCTTTGGCTCAATGGCCTGGCGCATATCATTATTGGATTGGCGCTGGCGACTTCAGTCATCATGTTCACCTGGCTGTTTTTTCTCGACGTCAAAGAAGCCGCCTACGCCCACAACCTAGTACATGGTTTTTTGCGCGCGCTAGGCACGCTGATGTTGCTCTGGTCGATCTCGGCCCTGATTTCTGCTGAAATCCGCTATCTGCGCGGCCACAAACTGCTGGTAGAAACATTTATTGAAGTCGTACTGGTCATGTTTTTGCGCAAACTGATCGTGCTGCCGGTACAGGACGCGACACCCACCTATGAAGAAATCGGCATCTGGCTGGCAGGTGCTTTTATTATGGGGCTGGTGTACATCCTGATTCGCCTGGCCGATAAAAGCAGCAGCAGGTAACCAGCACATGCAAGATGAAGACTTTATGCGCCAGGCCATGATGCTGGCAGCCGAAGCTGCTGCTCTGGGGGAAGTCCCAGTCGGTGCTATTGTCGTCAAAGATGGCATCATCATTGGCAAAGGCCGTAACGCCCCGATCAGCCTCAACGACCCGACTGCACATGCCGAAATCCAGGCTATGCGCGAGGCCGCCCAACACCTGGGCAATTACCGCCTGGTAGACTGCACACTCTACGTCACACTGGAGCCCTGTGCCATGTGCAGCGGTGCCATCCAGCACGCCCGTATCGCACGGTTAGTGTATGGCGCCAGCGATCCCAAAACCGGCTGCTGCGGCAGTGTGGTGAATCTCATGGCTGAACAGAAACTGAATCACCATTGCCAAGTCAGCAGCGACATACTGGCCGCAGAATGTGGCGCGCTGTTGAGTGATTTTTTCAGGCAACGCAGACTGGAAAAATCAAAAGTTTGATTCATTACCGAACACAGCATCTTTAAAAACAACAAACCCGCCATTGGCGGGTTTGTTTTCACTACTTAATTAAACGCAATTAAGCAGATTTACGACGGCGAACAACAGCGCCCATCAAACCCAAACCAGCCATGAACATAGCATAGGTTTCAGCTTCTGGCACTTGAGTCACGGTATAGCCTGCAATCCACATTTCAGCAAACTGACGACCACCTTCATTAGCTGAAGCACCCTGAACGATACGCACAGCATTATCTGTCCACTGATAGGTCAGGCCTTCGGCACTAAACTTCAACAAATACAAACCGGAGTTTGGATTGTTTTCACCAATGCTGACGTCAGTGCGGATAGCCACTTTATCCAAATCCTGATAGGCACCAGTCTGAGCGGTACCGGCAACATAAGATGCAACGTAGTCAGAACGTGCCGGATCGCGCAAGCGATAGCCAGTTGTACCGGAACCATAAACTGCTGAGCCGGAAGTCCATGCGGCAGACAATGTATCTACATCAGACAGGCCAGTACGCACAACAGAATTGATCTCAGTAATGCCATTGGTGTTATTCAACAGTTTGAAGTAAGAGCCAATGATGTAGGAGTTGGTATCGCTCTCGTACCATACTGTATCAATAAACGAACCCACCACATTGCCATTAATTGGAGAAAGTACGCTTGATGTGGTTGATGCCAGCTGTGTCCATGTCGTTGGCAAGCTGCTAATGTAAAAAGCATCGGTCAACGTATTGGAAGTGCTACCGGCTGTACGCTCGCCTGTATTCACGACTGTTGTAAAATTGCCCGCATAAGCGCTATTCGCAGCGAAAGTAACGGCAGCGATCGCCAAAGTTTGTTTCCAAATTGCTGTTTTCATATTAAGATTCCCTCACAAAAGTTGTTTTTAAGTGGCGGGGTAGCGCAAGCTCCCCGCTCTTTTTTCATGGCGCTATAATAAATAACTGCTATTTAGCAGCCTTTGAATGACGGCGACGTGAAACGATACCCGCAACACCCAAGCCAGCCAGCAACATGGCATAGCTCTCTGGCTCTGGTACTGGCGTGGTGATTGCTGTTGGGATAAACCCAGTAATAAATCCACCTGCTGGACTTTGGCCTTCTTCACCAGACTGATAAAAACCAATCGCTTTACCCAAGGTATAAGAAGTGGCATCGGTCTTCACCAGGTATAAACCAGACCACGGATTGTCCTCTGCCACACTAAAGTCACCTTGCTGACGAACCACATCTGCATCGTAATCAAACGGGCCTTCACCTGCTGTTGAGTCTGTTTTTACAGCCGTGTATTGGCGCAAATCGGAATCAGTCAGAAATGTCCATGCCACAGAGGTGCTGTAACCGGTAAAGCCATAGCGATACAAGAAGTTAGCTTCATCACCATTGTTTTCGCGATTCAGGTAACGCGTACCGAATACCAGACTGTTGTCAGCACTGTCTCTGAACACGAAATCATAAATGTCAGCCTGTGCAGAACCTGGCGCCAAATCCACACCAGTGGTTACTCGCCAGTCGATCAGCGTCAAGGTACCCGTTGCCAGCTCAGTATCAATATCAAACGCCGGAAACGCGCGATAGGTTAAAGACGTTGGTACAACGTTGCCACTGCCACCACTTTGAAAGTCAGTGGTATCACCATAGCCTGACTGGTAACTGACATTCGTTGCCAAAATAAACATGGAATCAACGAACGCATCGTTATCCCCTTCAACCACATTATTGGTTAAAGACTGAAAATTACCAGCACTGGCGGTATTCGCTGCAATCGCGAACACACTTGCCAATAAAACACTCTTTAGCTTCATTGCATTCTCCTCAAGATTTATTTTATAAACATATATTCATGGCAATGCGCTGTGCCATGCGACACAGCGTTGCTTTATTGTTTTTTACGGCGGGAAGCGAATGAAATCACACCCAAGCCTAGTGCCAGCAAGGCATAACTCTCTGGCTCTGGCACTGGAATGACTGTCAACACACCGCTAGCTGCGTCATAGGTATAACCAAAGCCATATCCCAGTGGACTTAAAACCGCAATACTGGAAAACGCACCGGTTGAACTTGTGAAATCAAACAAGTCAAAAGTATCGCCCGCATTACCGGTGTAACCATTGATAAATGAAAGTTTTAATACACCACCAAAGGTGAGATTGCCATTAACAGTCAGATGGTCATACTGTGTGCCTTGAAGTAATCCGCCGATCTCAAACAGAGCTTCGTTGCTCGCGCCAAATACCACATCGCCATTCACGGTCACAGAACCAGGGCTATTACCCGCAGAATAACCGCCGTTGAACACAAAAGTGCCACCACCACCTAATAGTGCGCCCACTTGCTGGTTAAATGCGCCATTGAAAGTCGCGGTTGTACCAGTATTCGCATTAATGTGTGAGCCGTTGGTCGCAACCACTGAACCACCAAATTGCGCATTACCGTATTCAACAGTGGCCGTCCCGCTGACATTCATATTGCTTGTATAGCTACCACCATACATTTTGACGGTCTCACCAGCCGCCACACCACTTTCCAACTTGGTTGGGGCATAGCCTGACAGGGATACCGACAGGACTGACTGGCCTTCTTCACCGCCCTGACGAATCTTGATCGCGTTATCAATCACCTTGAAAGCCGTCGCATCCGTGCGAATCAAATACAAACCGGATTGCGCATTACCCTCGGAAGCATTCACGTCTGTACGGAAATCCACCACATTTGAGTTATAAACATCGGCACCCTGCTTCAGGCCAACATTACTCATCGCCGCGCTATAGGCCCTCAAATCGCTACTGGACAAGCGGGTCCAGCCTGCTTCCACTTTAAAACCCTCGTAGCCATAACGAAAAATGTCATTGGCCTCAGACAAGTTTCTCTGGCCATTAATCGGGCCAAAATAAAGACGGGAGCCAATCACCACAGAATTGGTGGTAGTGTCCATAAACACGTAATCACTAAATGTACCGGCATACAATGCGTCTGTCGTACTTGCAAAATTAGTGTCTACCTTACTGATCAGTGACAGTGTGGAAGGAAAACTGTACACGCCACTCTGAACCACTGGCGCGATGTAGAGCTTGTCAGACAAGACATTTGCCGCACCGGAACAACGAATGGTTGTCGCACTGGCAACACCGCAGCCTGGCTGTCCAGCCGCACTTGGCAGCGTCACAAATGCAGCGTTTGCATTCATGGAAAACAAGCCAGCGGTCAACAGTGCAGAAACCACGCCCGAAATATATTTAATCTCCATAACCTACCCTCGAATTAAAAATGAATTATTTTTTAAACATCATTGCAAATGCCATACCAACTTCACCAACCACCTCAATTACAGATAAAACAGTCTCACAAAGCATTTATTTTTCAATCACTTATAAAAAATCACCTACCATTCAATCCATGCAAGCATCTGTATCAAGCCACACGCATTACAATCAAAACCACTGAATTCAGGTTTTAATAAACCACCCATACAACCACATGGCTACTTACAACCAGGCTTAATCCAGTTTCATTTTTCGCTGCTTCCAATCCAGGTCATAACTCAAACCAAACCACGCTGCGCGCGGCGCGCCCGGTCCAATAAAGGTGGTGTTCTTCCACTGGTCAGAGTTGTAGTTAAAGCCCGCAGCATCAGTCGCTGCACCACCGCTCGTAGGGGTAAATGGTGTTCGTCCAAGGTTGCCCGCCGTGGCATATTCACGGTCAAACACGTTGTCCAGGCGTGCAAATAAGGTAAAACCGTTATCAAACTTGTAATTGGCACGAAGATTAAAGACCGCGTAGCCTGGGATACTGCCATCGCCGATAAAGTCATACGGGTCGGTAAATGGATCAGTTGCATCTCGTTTTTTATGCTTATTATTTTCATTGCCACGCACAAAAGAGGACGAATGCATCACCATATTGAGTGTGACGTCGAACCTCTTATTCGCCGCGTAATTCCAGCTTGCTTGCACAATGTGATTAGGCATGCCGGGCAACTGGTCGCCCGGCCTGATATAGACGTAATTCTGGTTTTGTACGCTGTCTAAGACGTTACTACTGTTATTCGGGTTAATAATGGTGGAAGGTGACTCAAACGTCGCCCGCATCCAGGTGTAATTAAGGCTCAGCCGGTGATCTCCCCATTTGCCTGCAATGCTACTTTCAATGCCCTGGCGCAAAGTCTGGCCAAAGTTATCAAACACACCACGGTTTTTACGGCCAAGTGGCACAAACAAAATGTCATTTGTGAGCTCTGTGCGGAAGAAACTTAAATTCCAGTTTAAATTTTCGCTACCAAGAAAACTGGTCGAGATGCCTCGAGTACCCGCCTCATAAGAGGTGGAGCGGACTTGCTTGAGATAAGGGTCAGCCGTGAGGGAAGTCGGTATCGCGCAACCAAATTGATAATTTCGATTGTTTTCAATCTGCGTCCTGTCAATCGCACAGCCCAATTCAATGACAGACGGCGTACGGGAGCCGCGACTCACATTGCCATAAGCCACAAGATTAGGCTTAATCTCCCAGGTGAGGCCAAACGAAGGATTGAAACTACGGTACATATAATCTCCTTTGGAGCATATGTACTTTCCGCGATCAGAAGTATCCGTCAAATCCACAACACATCGCTCGCGGGAAGGATCAAAATATGAGCCTGTGCCGTCATCTTCAAATTGATAGAGGCTTAAACCGCGCTCTGATCGCAAGTCATTTTTCACCCGGGTGTGATTAAACCTGGCCCCCAAGGTCATATGCAGATCATCCCTGGGCGACCAGGTATCACTGACAAATATGCTTTTAGTGGTGCTGCTACCAGTCAATTTATTGCGAATGATTGGAAACTTTGCCGCCACCAGCCCAAGATCAGTGTAATAACTGGGATTCTGAACCAGCTCCCGATCAGGACCAATATCCGCAAACATTTCCGCCTGCATGAAGTCAACATCATTCGTGTCGTAGGTAATACCGGCAGTCAACTCATTTTTGTCGGTCACAAAATTCATTTGAAAAGCCAAGCCCTCCCCGCCCTGTTTGAGGTCAGACAAACTGAACACACCATTCGGGATCAGTCCCGCGCACCCTGAGCCTGGCGAAGATGAAGTTGAAGATGATCCATCCGGCAGGCTGCCATCCGGGCAATTCACACCAGCCCGTTCTGAAAGTTGTGGGAAATCATCATAAAAGTCTCCCCCGATCGCCTTTTGTTTGACGCTGCGCTTATATGCCAGACCGGAAAAAGTCAGATTGTCATTCAGGTCAAAGCGACCAGTGAGGTTGTAGTGTTCCAACCCATTCTTGTTTTCATCCGGTGAGGTGAATACGGCTTTTCTATCCTGCTCATACATCTCGTATGGCACCACACCATTGCCAGTCAAGGCCGTGTCCACATTCAAGGCAGTAAAATTGAGCTCGCCATAATCACTACGCATGGTTGCACTGGTAAACAACTGCCGAACATTGGATGGAGAGTTGCTGCGCCAGCCATCCTCCTTGAAATGGTTATAGGCCACAAACAGGCCAAGCCTGCCATTATTAAAACCATTGGAGAATTGCATTTGTTCACGCCCCCAGGCGCCACCCATCACCTCAGCGTGCGCCTGGTTGTGCGTAAACCCGTTCTTGGTAGTAAGCGCCAAGGCACCACCTAGCGTATTAAGGCCAAACATCGGATTAGAGCCAGGAATCATATCAAGGCTGGCGATAGCGTTCATGGGAATAAAATCCCAATTCACAACTTCACCAAAGGCCTCGTTGACACGCACACCATCCAGGTAAACAGAAATCCCTTGCGGGGTGCCGATCTGTGGCGAGGCGGTAAAACCACGAAAGTTCAGATCCTGCTGAAATGGATTCCCGGCATAATCATTGATGGTGACCGATTGCATTGAGTTATTCATTAAGTCAGTGATATTGATTGACTTTGAATCCGCGATTTCTTTACCACTAATGCTTTGCACATTGGTGGTCATTTTTTCTTTATCAATCACCAGACCAGGCAATGGCGTAATGACACTACGCCGCTTCGCTTTAACCACGACTTCATCAAGCTGTATCGCACGTTGAGAATCTGCGCTCTTCTGCTCGTTACTGGCAGCATCATCGCCACCATCTGCCGCCATTGATACACAAGAATAGGTTGCAAGAAACAACACTGATTTTATTTTTTTATTTAACATACTTCCCCTCCGCAGGGGAAGATTGCAAAAATCAAACCATCTCAACCAAGATAATTAGATCAATATAATCAGTCAGTTACGATTTAATTAATCTTTACAACCACTTTTTACGGTTGCAGTCAGCCGACTTGGCTGCAATAAACCATACAGAGAAAACCATTTGCTACGCAATAAACATCGCGCAAATAAAAAAAGCCCGCGTTAAGCGGGCTTTTGTTTCATAACAACCAGTTATTGCTTAAGTAGATTTTCTACGGCGCACAATAGAACCCATAATGCCTAAACCAGCGAGCATCATGGCAGCCGTTTCGGCTTCAGGCACTGAGGCGACTGAGACATTCAATAGCAATGCCCCCATGTTGTCACCACCACCATTTTTAAATACGACCGAGGCTAATGAGTTAGAAGCAAAGTTCACAGTACGTGTATAAATAGTGACTGGCGCATCAGAAGTCAGGTTAAAGGTTTCGTTATAGCTACCAAAACTGACGTCTACTGTATTTGACTCACCACGTGTACTGCCGGACAAGACGAACTCCAGTGTATACGTCCCGGCAGCAACATTCAGGGCTTTGGAGCTAAAGTCACCGGCGTCACTTGTACTGCCATCCAAATCGATATATAAGCCGTTACCAGGGTAGAAATCAAAATAGCCATTACCAATTACATCGACTGTGCCGTTGGTCACGGTCCAGTTACCAGCAAAATCAGTCACATTTAAACCAGCGGTATAACTATCAAAATTATCTGAAAAAATCACTGCGGACTGAGCAGGTGCTGATAATGCGCCACACACAGCAACCGCACACAAAGTTTTTGTTACTACTGACATACATCCCCCTTCTCAACCGTTGTAAAAATTAGAACGACAACTGTATGCCTGATATGTATTTAATGCAATACCCCAAATGGGCTAATAAAAAACCCGCCAACTGGCGGGTTTTATTTGAATCTTAATCTATGTGCTTAATCGCGGTTGCCCAGTAAAGCGAGCAGGATGTTCAACAAGTTAACAAACAGGTTGTAGATATCCAGATACAGATTCAGGGTTGCCATCACATAGTTGGTTTGACCACCACGTACGATCTGGTTGACGTCATACAAAATGTAGCCTGAGAAAATCAGTACGGACACACCAGAAATGGCCAGTGACAAAGCAGGAATCTGGAAGAACATATTAGCCAAACCAGCCACAATCGCCAGGACCAGGCCGATCATGAGGAACTTGCCCATGCCGCTGAAATCACGCGCAGGTGAAGAACCGATGGCAGCCAGACTCAGGAAAGTAATTCCTGTACCGGCAGCAGCCAGACCAACGATCTCGGCACCGTTACGCAAATGCAGTGCAAATTGCAGAATCGGGCCTAACATCACGCCGAAAACAAAGGTCATGGCCAACAACAACCAGACGCCTACACCACTGTTCTGGTTCACAGCAATCAGTTTGAACATGCCGAACATCACAGCCATAAAGCCAATGGCAAACATGAACGGATGTGCGGCCATCCAGCCAAAATTCATTTGCATGCCGACATAAGCACCAATCACCGTCGGCACCATGCTCAAGCCGAGCAAAGCATATGTATTACGCAGCACGCGATTTTGCGCCGTGGATACATTACCCTCACGACCTAAAACTTGCATATCTGACATAGTGTTTTTTCCTCTCAATAAAACTTTTTTAAAACTTACTTAGGATTAAGATAATGGCAAACGCACAAAGTTTCAAGTTTTAATCATGACATTTGTGTGAAGCTCTCTGTTAGCTAAAGCTTCCAGATCGCGTAACAAACCAATGCAATCAAAATGATACGTGTGATTTGATAGACATTTTTATTCCACTTTTTAAAACGACGGCGATATTGCCCAACGACCCAGGCATAGTGGAACAAACGGTTAATCACGCCAGTTTGGTCCCCTGCTTCGTTCGGTGAACTAGCGGCAGTGACAATAGTATTCGCCAGGAAACGATTGATTGCCTGTGCCCAGCCATAGCGCATGGGGCGCTCAATATCGCAGAACAAAATCACACGCGTTTCGTCGGTCTTGTTATACGCTTCATGGATATAGGTTTCGTCAAACATCACCGCCTGACCATCGCGCCAGCTATAGTCTTCACCATCGACACGGATAAAACACTGATCATTATTAGGCGTCGCCAAGCCCAAATGAAAACGCAAGGAGCCCGCGTACGGGTCACGGTGCGGGCGCAGATGCGCACCTGGCGGCAACTCAGCAAACATGGCCGCTTTCACACTGGGAATACTTTGCAACAAAGCCACTGTTTTCGGGCAATAAATACTGGCAGAAGGATGATGTGCGTCATACCATTTAAGGTAGAAACGCTTCCAGCCGGTTTTAAAAAACGAGTTAAAACCCGCATCATTATTGGTTTGTGCCGCCGCAATGCGCTCTTGTTCACGCACGTGCAAAGCTTCTTCACGAATTTCCTGCCAACGGTCGGTGATTAACTTCAGTTCTGGGAACTCATTCACTGACAAATAAGGCGTGGTCGGTGCCTTTGAGAACAGGTATAAAAACACATTAAACGGTGACACGATGCCTGAGTGGTCAAACACCTGGCGGTAAAAACGATGTCGCACTTTACCGCGAAAGTGAACATAACTGACCGAGGATAAGAATATCCCGAGAATAATCCATTTCATAATCGATACCGTTGCTTACACAGTTATTAGATTGCTATCAATAATAGACTAGCTTAGCGCATCACCGTTGATTCAGGCAAACAAATCAGACTCTTTTTGACCAACCATGGCCACCCTTTTTATTGCATCCACATAATAAGCGGATTCACGCAACCCAACCATGTCCTGCGGATGGTGCCCGCCATGCATGCGCGCCAGGCGCGCAATACTTTGTGCCGAGATTTTCCAGTCCAGGTTTGCCAGTAATTCATCTGCCAAATCAGGGCGGTTACATAGCAAGACCATATCGCAACCCGCACTCAACGCCGCCAAGGTGCGCGCTGTCACATTCCCTGCGACGGTCGCACCTTCCATGCTCAAATCATCACTAAAAATCACGCCATTAAAGCCCAGGCGTTCACGCAATACCTTCTGTAACCAGCGCGGTGAAAATCCGGCAGGTTTTTCGTCCACTTTAGGGTAAATCACATGCGCAGGCATCACTGCGTGCAAGCCTTCGTCTATCATGCGTACAAAGGGCTGCATATCGTTTTGCGCAATCTGGTCAAACTCGCGCTCATCGACCGGGATACTCACATGCGAATCCGCCACCACAAAGCCGTGGCCGGGAAAATGCTTGCCCACCGCCGCCATCCCAGCCTTTTTCAGGCCTTGCATTAAGCTAAAGGCCAGCTCATTAATGGCCTGCGGGTCTTTATGAAATGCGCGGTCACCAATCACCAGGCTATCGCCATAATCCATATCGAGCACCGGCGTGAAACTAAAATCCACGCCATGGGCACGCAACTCAGCACCCAGCACATAGCCTGCTTCCACGGCTAACTCTTTGGCCTTGCGTGGATTTTTATCCCAGATATGCCCAAATTCACGCATGGGCGGAATCTTGGTAAAGCCTTCCCGGAAGCGCTGTACACGGCCGCCTTCATGATCGACTGCAATTAACAACGGCGGCTGGCGTACTGCATGGATGCTTGCCGTCAGCGCCTTGAGCTGCTCGCAACTCTCAAAGTTACGCGCAAACAAAATCACCCCGCCTACCAGCGGATGTTGCAAACGGCGGATGTCGTCAGCAGATAACTCTTTGCCAACCACATCCAGCATGACGGGACCTAAAGACATAACATATTCCTATTGTTCAAATTTCAAGCACATTTTAATCGATAAAGACTGGTGATTTCTTTGGCACGTGCCTCATACAAAGGGTCAGACTGATCACTGGCCTTGGCATGTTTAGGCGCAATATCCAGTTTTTCAACAACCTGCAAACCCGCCTCATTGATCCACTCGGCCAATGCCTCAGGCTGACGCAAGCCAATATGCTCGGCTAAATCCGACATCACCAGCCATGCTTCACCATCGGCGGTTAAATGCGTTTTCAAACCACTTAAAAACCCTTTCAGCATACGGCTATCCGGGTCATACACCGCATGCTCAATCGGCGCATTGGCTTTCGCGGGCAACCAGGGTGGGTTACAGACGATCAGGTCAGCTTGCCCTTCCGGGAACAAGTCTGCTGGCAGGACCTGAATATTGGTTTGCATATTCAAGCGTTGCACATTCTCTGCAGCACACGCTAATGCGCGTGGGTTGTTATCTGTGGCAAGCACCTGTTTCACGCCGCGTGCTACCAAAATGGCTGCAATCACTCCCGTACCAGTACCGATATCCCAGGCCACTTGCGGGCTGTTAAGAGGGGCCTGATCTATGAGATCAAGATACTCACCACGCACAGGGGAATACACCCCGTAATAAGCGTGGATACTGGCATTGAGCGCATGAATCTGCACGCCTTTTTTACGCCATTCATGCGCGCCCACCATGCCCAGCAGCTCACGTAATGAAAGCACCAGCCTTGCGGGCAGTTTGTCGGTTTTTTCGTCCACAATCAACGCGCCTTGCACCGCAGCTTTCACATCAGGGGCGCGAGGTAAATCGCAACCACCGTGCTTGAGTTCAATCAATACTTTGTTTGTGATATTGGCACGGCCAATCTGGCGCGCGCGATGCTGGTGAAAAGCTTCGAGCATGGTCGCCGCAGGTTTAACCGGTTTACGGTCTACGCGGCGCGTAATGGCCTGTAACAGTTGTTTGGCATTTTGAAAGTCACCGCGATAGAGCAATGCAGTGCCTTCACAAGCCAGGCGGTACGCCTCATCCGCCTTAGTGGTATCGTCCGCGATCACCACCGCTTTCGGCGGCGGGTTACCTGCTTCAGATTGCCAGTCGGCGGCTTGCGTCTTTTTTTGTTCGTACCAGTTAATCAGGTTCAATGGGGTTCCGATAATGAGAAGTTATTAAATGTGGCCAGTTTAAAGCTTAAACGGGCTAAAGTCGGTGTGGGTATCGTAATAATCTTCATTTTCAGCACGTTTGAGAAATGCGACTATTTTGTAGGTGACTGGCGTAAATGCGACTTCGACCAGCACTTTGGCCGTGAATTGTGCCAGCACGATTTGCGGCATCATGGCATCGGGGAATTCGCCTGAGCCGTAAAAGGCCAGCGGAAAAAACAGGATGGTGTCGACCGCTTCACCGAAGATGGTCGATCCTATGGTGCGGCTCCATAGCCAGCGGCCCTGGGTCAGGATTTTCATTTTGGCCAGCACAAACGAATTGACGAACTCGCCAGCCACAAACGATACCAGCGAGGCAATGGCAATGCGCGCCGTGGAGCCGAACACCGATTGATAGGCCGCCTGATCGTGCCATTCTGGCGCCGGTGGCAGCGCTACGATCACCCAAGCCATGAGGCTGGCAAAGGCCAGGCAGATAAAGCCGGTCCAGATTACGCGGCGCGAGGCGGCATAACCGTATACTTCGGTCAGGATGTCACCAAAAATAAAGCTGATCGGGAAAAACATAATGCCGGCGCCAAACGTCAGCGCCCCCAGTAAGGGCACATGAACCTCGGTAATTTTGCCAGGGCCGATGAGATTGGAACAGACCAACACCACGGCAAACGCCGCCATGATCAGGTCATAGTAACGATACTGTTTTCTCATGAATGACCTTTTCCAATCATCTAGCCCTCGCTGCGCACATCCAGTTTGTCACGCAATACATCGCCGCCCAGGTTAATGGCCAGGATCAGGCTCATCATGCACACGCCCACAGTGAGCACATAGTGTGGTGCCACCAGCATAAAACGCACGGCATCACGCAGCATGGCGCCCCAGGAGGCATTGGGCGCCTGTATTCCCAAGCCAAGAAACGACAATGACGCCTCGGCAATCATCACGCTAGCCATACTGTAAGCGGCCTCCACCAGCAAGATTGATATCAGTAGCGGAAAAATATGTAATGACATCACCCGCAAGCTGCTGGCACCTAAGGACTCCGCCGCCAACACATGCAAGCGCTGACGCAATGCCAGTGACTGGCCGCGCGACAACCTGGCGTAGGTCACCCAGCCGGTCAGGCACAGCGCAAGAATCAGGTTGTTAATCCCCGCGCCCAGCACCGCCGCAAACGCAATCGCCAGTAACATTCCTGGGAACGCCAGAAAAATATTGGTCAATTGCATCAGTACGGCATCCATCTTGCCGCCTTTATACCCGGCCACCAGGCCGATGCTCAGGCCAACCGTCATCGTCACGGCAGTAACAACCACAGTAACCAGAAAAGAAACCTCTACCCCGCGAATAACGCGCGCCAGAATATCGCGCCCCAAATCGTCTGTGCCTAGCCAATGTTGCAGACTCGGCCATTGCAGAATGGCGTTAAGGTCAATCTGGTTGGGATTCAAACCAATCGCATGCCCCAGCAGCACGGCAAGTAGCCAAAAGCTCAAAGTCAGCAACGAAAAGGCTTTCATGCTGCGCCTCGCGTGCGCGGATCCAGCCAGCGATAAACCACATCCGTCACCTGATTGATCAGCACATAACTAAACGCCACCACCAGCACACAGGCCTGCGTCACCGGGTAATCGCGTTTTTCTATGCTATCTACCAGCAAGCGGCCAATGCCGTTCCAGCTAAAAATGGTTTCGGTAATCACGGCGCCGGCCAATAAGCTACCCATTTGCAGACCGACAATAGTCACCAACGGTAATAAGGCGGCGCGTAATGCGTGCTTGAGCAACACTTGCCGCTCGCTCAAACCTTTGGCACGCGCGGTGCGGATATAATCCTCATTCAATACTTCCAGCAGGCTGGTACGCGTCATGCGCGTCAAAATGGCGCTTAAGCCCAGTCCCAGTGTCAGCGCTGGCAGCACAATGCTGACAGCACTGACCATGCCACTCACAGGCAACCAGCCCAGCCAGACCGCAAACACCAGCATCAACACCGGCCCCAGCCAGAACGCAGGCATCGCCGCCAGGCGGATACTCAACATAGTGATCATCACATCTTGCCAATGCCCGGCCTTGAGCGCAGACCAGATGCCTAATGGAATACCGATAGACAGCCCTATTGCTAATGCAACCACAGCCAGTAATAACGTGGCCGGGTAGGCCTGCCATAACAGTTGCGAGATCGGGGTTTGTGTGTGGATAGAGGTACCAAAATCCCCTTGCAGCAGATGCATCACATACTGGCCGAACTGCACCAGCACAGGCTGGTCCAACCCCAGTTGCGCTTTGAGTGCGGTGCGGTCAGCAGCACTGGCAGACTCACCCAGCATGACATCCACCGGGTCGCCCGGCACCAGATGCAGCAAGGCGAAGGTCAGGCATAGCACCCCGAAGACCACGGGCAATAGTGTGGCAAAGCGCTTAATCATCCGCCTCACAAATGTTAACGGTGGTACCGACGGGCACCAGCTCGAACAATTCGATCAGGTCCGCATTGCGCATGCGTACGCAGCCATGTGAACCTGGCACACCCAGCACAGTCGCATCCGGCGTGCCGTGGATATAGATATAACGCTGCATGGTATCGACATTACCCAGGCGGTTTTTGCCCGGCTCAGTGCCACTCAACCAAAGAATGCGGGTTAAAATCCAGTCACGGTCAGGAAATTGTTCTTTGAGCGCTGGTGTAAATATTTCCCCGGTCGGGCGGCGCCCAACAAACACGGTATTTTCAACTGCCCCGGCGCCGATCTTGGCGCGGATAATGTGCGCACCCAATGGTGTACAGCCACTGTTTTTAATACAGCCGACACCATTGGCCGCCGTAGAGACGTCATAGCGCGCCACTTGCCCGCCATTGTCATCAAACACCGTCAGCGTTTGCGCCGGAATAGAGATCTCAATATGCATAACCATTATTCTAAGCGATTTGCCCGTGATAGACGGAGATTTGATGCAACACGGTCTCTGGCAATAAAAATTCCATTAAAATCCGATTCACTCACTTAGTTATTTTATTCATCGCTAGACTCAGGGCAATCGCATGGCACATCACGAATTACACTTTTTACAACGCAGCGGCTGGCTGCGCGCGGCTGTGCTGGGCGCCAACGATGGCATTATTTCTACCGCCAGCCTGCTGATGGGCGTAGCCGCCGCCGGCACTTCTCACCAGGCCTTGCTCATGACTGGTGTCGCCGGGCTGGTTGCAGGTGCGCTTTCCATGGCTGCAGGAGAATATGTGTCAGTGAGTTCACAAACGGATATCGAACTGGCAGACCTCGCCCGTGAAGCCGAAGAGCTCAAGGAAAACCCGGAAAGCGAATTGCGTGAGCTGACTGGTATTTATATCCAGCGCGGCTTATCTCCAGAACTAGCTAAACAAGTGGCACAAGCGCTATCAACACATGACTCACTGGCCGCGCATGCGCGTGATGAGCTGGGCTTGCACGACATCAACCAGGCGCAGCCATTACAAGCGGCCATGGCCTCGGCGCTGGCCTTTGCCAGTGGCGCCATCTTGCCATTGATCACCGCCTGGCTGGCACCGCATACGCAAGCACAAACCTGGTTAACGGTAAGCACCCTGCCATTTTTAGCCTTGCTGGGGATTGTCGCTGCGCGCACTGGCGGTGCGAGCATCGTGAAAAGTGTCAGTCGTGTCGTCGTTTGGGGCGCACTCGCCATGGCGGCCACGGCGCTGATCGGTCACTGGTTTGGCGTCAATCCGTGATCCGTCACCCCAATAAGCACTAGTCTTTAGCCGCTTTAAAAACCACGTGTGCCAGACCGTCCAGATTGCCGTCTGGCATGGGCTGGTAAGCCGCAATGGTATTGCGGTAGGCGACAAACTGCCCTTCATACCATAGCGGGATCACTGGCAATTGACTATGAATGCGCTGCGTCACCGCTGGCCAATCCTCTTTTTCCAACAATTGATCCAGCACGCCATCCTGATAGCGGCCACGGTTGAACCCCTGTGGCGGCAAGCTATTAGAAGCAAATACCTGGCTGTAAATCTCCGGTGTTTTAATACCAACCCAGGTCAGGCCATACAGCTGAAAATTACCTTTTTGCACATCGGCAAAAAAGGTGCCCCAATCCAGGCTCTTGATTTGCAGGTCTATGCCCGCCTCCTGCATTTGCGCCTGCAAAATCGTCGCTAGCCGCACGCGCTGCGGATCCGTGCTGGTTTTATAAGTCAGCGTCAGTGGCAACTTAATGCCTGCAGATTGCAATAATTGCCTGGCCAGTGCCGGTTGATAAGGGTAAGGCTGCAAGGCCACATTACCGGCATAATGCTCGGGCGGCAAGATGGCACTGGCCTGGCGGCTATGGCTGACCATGACTTTATCAATAATCGCCTGGGTATCAATCGCGTAGGCAATCGCGCGCCTGACGCGTGCATCGCGCAGAAAATCGGCCTGTACATTCAACCCTAGATAAGAATAATTGGCACCTACCCCGGTTTTCACCGTAACATTAGGCTGTTTTTGCAAATATTTAACCAGCTCTGGCGGCAAGTCTCCCTGGATCAAATCAGCTTCACCGCGTTTGAGTTTGAGCACCCGCACATTGGGGTCTTTCACTTCGTCAAAACGCACGTTGAGGCCATCACTTAAGCGCTGCAACTGCAATGCTGACTGCCACTGATCCAGTTTAAACGGCCCGCTCCCCACAGGCGCATGGCCAAAGTCATGCCCGGTCGCAATCAGGCGGGCTGGCAAAATGCCGACCATCAAACGCGCAGCAAAGTGAGGGTCCGGGCGGCTGAGTTCAAAATCGATGGTGTTGGCATCCAGCGTTGTAATCTGCTGGATATGCTTGAATTCAGCGGTGTGCGGCGAATCCTTGAGTTGTAGCAGGCTATCGTAGGTCGCTTTCACATCCTCAGCCGTCAGCGGCTGGCCATCGTGGAAGGTGGCAGATTGAGATAACTGGAAGCGGTAATGCGTCGCATCGCGCATTTGCCAGGTCGCCAGCCCAGGCACTTCGCGCGAGCGGCTATCGAACTCCACCAGGCGCTGGTAAATCAGGCGATTAATGCGTTCAGAAGCGGCATCCGTCGCATAACGTGGATCCAGATTCACCGGGGCCTGCGCCACAGCAAACACTAGTGAACGCGGCTCGTTTGACGGCTGGCAACCACTCAACGCCCACGCTAACAACACCCCCGGCAATAACCGGCCTAACATCCTGCCCATCGCCTTAAATCTTCTCAAAAATCGCGATAGATTCAACATGCGCCGTATGCGGGAACATGTTCATCACGCCAGCGGCTTGCAAACGATAGCCCTTGGACTGAGTCAGGATAGCCGCATCGCGCGCCAGCGTCGCCGGATTGCAAGACACGTAGACGATGCGCGATGGCGCATGGCCATCGTTGGTGTCTTCCGCATCGGGCAGTGACTTGATCAACTCAATCGCACCATCCCGCGGCGGATCCACCAGCCACTTATCAAACGCGCCCAGCGACTGCAATGACTCCGGTGTCATATCGAACAAATCAGATTCAGCAAACTCAACATTGCTGACGCCATTGAGCTGTGCATTTTCCACCGCGCGTTTTACCAACGCCTGCGATCCTTCCACGCCATAGACACTGGCGCCGCTGCGTGCAATCGGTAGCGTAAAATTGCCCAGACCACAGAAAAAGTCAGCAATGCGTTCACCGGCTTGTGGCTGCAATAATTGCAGCGCACGACGAATCATAACGCGGTTAATCGCCGGGTTGACCTGGGTAAACTCAATCGGGCTAAACGGATATTGCAGGTTAAACTCAGGCAAGCTGTAATGCAACATGCCATCATGCGCGAACAAGGGCTTCACCGTATCCGGGCCTTTGGTTTGCGTCCACACCTGGACACTGTGCGTTTCTTCAAAGGTTTGCAGCAAGGCGATATCGGCCTCGGTCAGGGCTTCCATAATACGGAACACCAGTACAGTCGCATCTTCACCAACCGCCAACTCAATTTGCGGTACTGACTGCTTGATAGACAGCTGGCCGATCAAGGCTTTCAACGGCACAATCAGATCAGACACGGGTTGCGTCAGCACTTCACAGCTATCCATAGAAGTCACATAGCTGGTGCCTTTTTCATTAAAGCCGACCAGCACGCCGCCCTTTTTCTCCACATAGCGCACGCGCAAGCGAGCCTTGTGGCGATAATGCCATGGCGTGCCCTGAATCGGCGGCAGAATTTTCTCGGCGCGCACGCGGCCGATATGCCATAAATCGGCTTCCAGCATGCGCTGCTTGGCCGCCACCTGCGCGGAGAACTCCAGATGCTGCATGGCGCAACCGCCACAGGTGCCAAAATAGGCACAGCCTGGCGTCACGCGTTGGCTGGACTGTTTCAGCACCTCTACCGTCGTCGCCAACTCATAGGTCGCCTTGACGTGATGCGAGACGAATTTCACCTCTTCAAATGGCAATGCGCCTTCAATAAAAACCACCTTGCCATCGACATGGGTGACGCCGCGCCCTTCCTGGTCCAGGGATTCAATGGTGGCAATGCGGGGAATCTGCGCGGCCCTGGCGGCAGACGACAGGTTAGACGATCTTTGACGGTTATTTCTCATAACCTGTTATTTTACCTGAATTGGGCATACAATCACCCAGCAAACCAATCAAAATAAGGAGTCTGTGATGCTTAAACAATGGCGCTTAACCACGACACTGGTGGTAGCACTTTTTTCTTCGTCCTTCTGCCTTGCTGATGAAGTGACTATCCAGCAAGATGCCCACGGGGTGGACTATGTCACAGGTGGCATAGGCTCAGAAGAAGTCGACGCCATGGAGTCCTTTAAAAAGCAATTCAATCTGTATTTCCTGTTTTCAGAAGGTAAAGTCGGCCGCGTCATTGATGACATTAACATCAGCATCGTCGATAGCAAAAACCAGACGGTATTTGCGCTGGAGCACGCTGCACCCAGGTTGTTACTAAACCTGCCCAGCGGCAAATACCAGGCCATTGCCAGTTATCTTGGCAGCGAGCAACGTTATCGCTTTACGCATGACGCAAAAAAACACCAACGCGTGATCCTGAACTGGAAAAACAAGATTGATGAAGATACTGTAGAACCCACAGTAGAAGATGCTGCAGCACCAGAAGTGCCTGCCACTGAGACGCCTTAAAACCCTTAACCGCCGATAAATGCCACCAAGGGTTTATCGGCGGTAATATAAGATGTTAGATATCGCCAAACCAGGCGTTTAACCTCAAGCCCAGGCAGCCATAAACTGCTGCCAGTGCTCACCACCGTAACCGGATAAGGTCTCGCGTACCAACTGGATTTCTGCGGCATAGTTGGCCTCATTCAAGTGACCGCGCATTTTGAGAAAGCGCAAATAAACAAGGTGCGTGTTGGCGACATCGGTTTCGCAATAATCACGTATTGCTTTTACTTCACCATTTAGATAAGCCTGCCATACCTTGCTGCCATCCATGCCCAATTTACCGGGGAAGCCGCATAACTGCGCCATTTGATCCAGCGGCGCATTGGCGCGGCCGCTATACATGGCTAACACATCCATTAAATCCAGGTGGCGCATGTGATATCGACTAATATAGTTATTCCATTTGAAATCTTTGTCATCCTCACCCAGATCCCAATAACGTGGCGCGGCGATGCCGTGCACCATGGCGCGATAATGCAGCACGGGCAAGTCAAAACCACCGCCATTCCAGCTCACCAGGTTAGGTGTGTACTTTTCAATGCCGTCGAAAAAGCGCTGGATAATTTCTGCTTCGGTCGACTGCTCATCGCCAAGGGTCCATACGCGGAACTGACTGCCTTCGCGCAAGGCGCAAGATATTGCACAAACGCGCTGCAAATGGTGTGGCAAAAAGTCAGTGCCATTCTGCTGGCGACGCTGGTGAAAAGCGATATTAGCCACATCAGCATCGCTCAAACTGGCTGGCAAGTCATGTAACTGACGAATCCCGTCCACATCCGGAATGGTTTCAATATCAAACACCAAACTTAGCATGACTATACTCGTGAAAAAATTGCTTTTTAAAATAACACAGCGCCTAGGCTTACACCAGAAAACCTTATTTTCACGCGTCGTTTGTACAAAAAATGGGGCAATTGTATCAATTGATACAATCCACGGCCATTTGTATCAATTGATACATTTAAATAACTGATTTATAAAGACTTTTTGTGTTTTTTCACGCAATCAAAAACCCGTCACACGCTTTAATC
Organism: Methylophilus sp. Q8; assembly: GCF_000800115.1. Lineage (NCBI taxonomy): Bacteria > Pseudomonadati > Pseudomonadota > Betaproteobacteria > Nitrosomonadales > Methylophilaceae > Methylophilus > Methylophilus sp. Q8. The sequence continues at coordinate 113,243 of NZ_JUHE01000001.1, forward strand.
TGGCCATGTTCAGTTAACACGATGTATTGCGAGCAATCACATCAGCCCTGAACCTTAAACACTTACGGATTAAAATTAACGGAGCTCTCATCATGACATCTATCAGTTCATTAGGCAGTAACAATAGTATTCAATCTTTGTCGCAGGTCAGTCAGCGTAGCGGCATGCAACCTCCACCACCGCCACCCGACGGCGAAGGTCAAGGCAAGGATGGTGGCGGCTTGCTGGGTGCCATTGATTCTGCACTGAAAAGCGCAGGCATTGAAGGTGGCCTGGAATCCATTTTTGGTCAGTCCGGTACCAGCAGCACAAGTACGAGCACCAGCGCAGACAGTACAGACACGTCTACCAGCAGCGACAGCACAACCGATGCCGCCAGTGCGCTGAATAGCTTTTTACAAAACCTGATCAGTGCCTTGCAGTCCCAGGGCACAACGAACACCAGCAGCACAGACAGTAGTGACAGCGAAACTGAGACTAGTGCAACGCAAGGCATGCCACCACCGCCACCTTATGGCGGCCATGGCATGGAGGCCAAATTGCAAAGCCTGATTTCTGCTTTGGGGAATAGTGATTCAACGGATAGCACAACATCTGATACCAGTGCTGATAGCAGCACTAGCAGCGACCTGCAAAGCAGCTTTCAATCGCTTGTGAGTGCGCTAGGTGGCAGCAGCGATAGCGCCAGCCTGAGCGGGTTCTTGCAAGCATTGTCTACCGGCATGCAACACCGCGGCCCGACTGGCAATGTGGTCAGCACCACTGCTTAAGGCACATTGACGCCTCGACTAGCAGCTGCCACATGCTTGTGGTCGCTGCTAGCGCCATTCATATGGGTCAGGCAAACTCCAGTTGCAGGATATCGGTTTCAGAGTCCTCGTCCAACCACTCGGCAGGTGCTTTATGCAAGCGAACCGGGGCTTTCATCTCTTCACCATCAAACGTCAGAATGGCGTAGCTGACTTCATGCGGCGCTTCGATCGGCGTGAACTTGGCAAAACCAAAATCAGCATTACGCATCACTTGCCAGGCGCCTGATGGTTCAGCATATTCTGCTTTGGAAAAGTAATGTGCAATTTGCCTGTCAGTCGCGGCTTTGAGTGCGCAGTCATTTTCGCGCGACATCACAGACCAGCGATAATCCAGACCATCGGCAATCGGCTGCAATTGCATCAGATACCAATGCACGTTTTCACGTGCCAGCTGTATCAAGGATCGTACACGGCCAGTATGGTGATTCAGGATGTAGTAAATCCCCAAATCCTGCTGGTGAATACTTTCACCCAAGCGAGGGAGAACGAAAAGATTAGTTGCCACAACGGACTCCTTTCATCGGAACATGCACTTAGATTGTATGCAATGACCATGCCTGAAACTGAAAGCCGATACTTTTACCACGCTGTTTATCGAATTGCCATGACCGACAATTGCAGTGCGTCGCATAGATCACTTCAGGACCCTACGCACCCCGTATCAGCCAAGCTATTGTTTTGCCAGTCTATTTACGCACCCACTGTCCATCACGTTGCACAAACCAGCCAGCTTGCGCTTTATCAATCCAGCGCTGGCCAAATGTACGTTGTATCTCGCCTTCCCATTCAGGGTGACCATTTGCGGCAGCCATGCCCTGATATAACCTGGCGCGGTCAGTGTTTTCATCTTTGACCAGCACAGCCAACGCACTACGTTGGGACAATGGCACCAAACCGGCCTCTTTTACCGCGACAAAGCCGTCTGCGGTTAAACCCACAGCCCCAGACTGGTAGTGCGGCAGCAACTGCAAATGGCGGCTTTGCATGCTGGCTTTGACCGCAGCAACCGCCGGGGTATTCACATCAAGATCCGCCGCGGCATATACCGGCAACGCCTCAAAAAGCATCGCCAGACAGCTCAAAAACACACCAACCTTCAAAGTGTGATAACCCTGGCGCAGGAATAGTTGCAACAAACGTGAACAATTATGTAGCAATCTCATCATGGGGCTGACTCCGGATTCACGGTCGGCGTTACCGGTATTGCAGACGGGGTCACCGGGGTGGCAGTCGGCGCAGAATGCTGGCTCGATGCCGGGGATTGTCCGGCAGGCACCTGCCAGATTTCGTCTATGACTTTATCCGCCGCTTTTTCTGCGGCGGCGGCCGGAAAGTAGATATTAATGGTGACACAAGCGCTCAAGCCCGTGGCCGATAGTACCAATAGCCAGGTACGCATCCAGCCCTGTTTTATTAAAGTCAGGTTCAATCTGCTTCCTTTCTGGCAACCGTTTTGTGCTTCATCATATATTCAAGTTTAATCGATAATGATTTTACTATTGCTATCCGTCACGCGCTGCATGCGCCCCAATACGTCTTTCCAGCTGACATATTGCGTATAGCCATTGACGTTGACCGACGGCGCCCCTTTGCCTTTGACGATCACAAAGCCATCCGGCAATGGTTCGACGCCGCCCATTTTGCAAATATCGCCGCGCAATTGGCAACTCAGGCCAATTTTTTCGTAACCAAACTCTTTAAAAAAGCGCAAAAAGGTGCGCTGCAAGGCCGCCGCCGTGCCCTCACCGCCCAAGGCAGTAATATTCTCTACCGCGCGTTGCGAGATTTTTTTCTCAAATGGGCCATCGGCAGTGCGCACAAAAGCATCCATAGAAACCGGTTTCCAGTTTTGCAGGCGTAAATCCTTAATATCGCCTTCCAGCTTACCGCTGATGGAGCCAAAGTTAAATGTGCGCGTGATTTCACCTAGGTCAATCTCACGCATGGTGAAATTGGCGTGTAACTTGGGCACGGCGCCCAAAGGGTCATCAATATCTAGGTCAGACATGCCCACCATGCCATTAAACAGTTTGAACTGCATATCACCCACCATACGCAATTCGTGGTTAGCGTACGTCACCAGGGGAATCGTGCCTGCGATCTGGCCGCGCATCATCGGCCAACCCAGCGCCTGGCTGAAGCTAGACATGCTGATCGGTTGCAAGTCCATCTTGACATGCCAGACCATGCTTTGGTTAATCCAGGCAGCGGAAATATCCTGAAAATCAAGCCCACCATCCAGGATCGGCAACTGCAAACGCGGCGCCGTAATTGAAAAACGGTCCACCTCAGCCTGCCAGCGGGTTTCACTCAAGGGGATTTTTAGAATATGGCCGGACTGGTAACCCATGGCAATCTGCCTGGGACGATCATAATCCCAAGGAATGTCGGCATTAAAGTGGCTAAAGCCAAATTTACCAGCCTGATCCTCGACACTGGCGTCAGTGATATTGAGGTGAAACTTGAGCGGCTGCAAGCCTTTGGCCTCAAACGACCAGTCTGCCTTGCCAGATACATTCAAGTGGCCAAACGCGGAATGCGGAATCAGTGGCTGGATAAACGCCTGGTAAACGCCATTAAAATCCACCTCTTTGGCATCGACCTTTAAAAACTCAAATTCTTTGCTGATCACGTTGATGCGGCTTTGGCTATGCAAGGTGCCCACGCCCTGCAATTCCAGGGTCGCCTGCTCGATATCAGCATAAGGTTGACGGTAAAAGCCACGAATCTCAAACCGCTTATTGCCCTCGGCGAAATAAAACGGTTGCCAGAACAACTCGCCCTGCTGCCATTGAAACACGCCCTGCCAGCGCCAGCCACCGGCTTGTTCGTGCGCAGACAGATTGACCTTGCCAGTGAGTTTGTCTCCCGCATGCAAACCCGATGCATCACTAAACCTGGCCTCGCGCACAGCAAGCTCCAGGTCTAAGCCCCTGGCTGCAGGGCCGCTTTTATCCGCTTCTTTCCAAGTTGGCGTCACCAGCACATTAAACGGCACATGCGAGCGCACATCATGGTACAACCCGTCTTCGCAGTGCCAGGGTTGTGAGGCCGCCTGCGCGGGGACCTGGCAATTCAGATGAAACGTACCCCATACTTCATCCTGCAAGGCCTTAACCTCTGCATAAAAAGACAATACAGGCTGGCGAGTTTGTGGCCGAAAATCAAGAAATATCTTAGGCTGGCGTACCTGGTAAGGTTGCATTTGCAACTGGTCAGAGGTCACCAGCAAGGTCGGCCGCGTGCCCATATCCAGCCGAATATTGGGATTATCCAGGCGGGCATCGCCGAGTTGCAAACGATCAGCATGCACTTGTACCTGCTGCTGGGCCTGCAGATTGAGGACGGCATGCGGTTTATCGAGCTGAAACAGATCGCTGGAAATACTGTCTGCACTCAGACTAATCTCAGTCATGGCACAAAGTGGCAGAGACCACGCCAGTAGCATCAGCCCCCAGATGCGCATCAGTCGGGAAACACCCCGGTAGACAAATAACGGTCACCGCGGTCACAAACGATACTCACAATCACGGCATTGTTGACTTCTTTCGACAATTGCAGCGCACTGTATAAAGCGCCTCCACTGGAAATACCGGCAAAAATACCTTCTTTGTTGGCCAGTTTACGCGTGGTGTCTTCCGCATGCTTCTGGCTGACATAACGTAGTTCATCAATACGCTTGGCATCAAAAATGGATGGCATGTACTCTTCTGGCCATTTGCGGATACCAGGAATTTGCGCGCCGTCTTCAGGTTGCACGCCAATGATCTGGATGTCCGGGTTTTGCTCCTTGAGATAGCGCGAAGTGCCCATGATGGTGCCCGTTGTGCCCATGCTGGACACAAAATGCGTCACTTTGCCTGCCGTATCGCGCCAGATTTCCGGCCCGGTGCCTTCGTAGTGAGCCAAAGGATTATCCGTGTTGCCAAACTGGTCAAGCACGATGCCTTCACCTTCGGCTTGCAGCTTCAATGCGACATCGCGCGCGAGCTCCATACTGCCGTCCTTAGGCGTCAGCACCAGCTCTGCGCCATAAGCTTTCATGCTTTGACGGCGTTCAATCGACTGATTCTCGGGCATCACCAATACCATTTTATAGCCACGCATGGCGGCGACCATGGCCAGAGCAATGCCGGTATTGCCGCTCGTCGCCTCGATCAGGGTATCGCCAGGCTTGATCTGGCCGCGTGCTTCTGCACGCAGAATCATGCTGTAAGCCGGCCTGTCCTTGACCGAACCGGCCGGGTTATTCCCTTCCAGCTTGAGCAAAATGGTGTTGCTAGGATTAGGGTTCATGCGTTGCAAAGCGACCAGCGGCGTATTGCCGACAAAGTCATCCAAAGTTTTGTATGGTTTCATAACAGACCGATGTTTGTTGTTTTCCAGACGGAACGGGGCCTGGCGCCCAAAATATTCTGAATTGAATCGATTAAAAGTAATACACGCAGATACTTAATATATGTAAAATTCCAGTGTCGTTCCTGATTTAGCTGGTGAAGTACTAATTTTACATAAACTGCCTGCATCACAAAAACAATAATTACCAAGGAAACTGGATGTTAAAGAAGTGGATTAGCCAAGCGCTTGCCGTCATGTTGCGTCCGATCAAGTTTTTTCCAGAACTGAGCGAAGCCGATAACGTCCGCTATAAAGTCGTTTTCTTGAATAATGTGTTTGCGTTCTCCGGCATTGTATCGCTGTCCATGGGGATTATCCGCTGGAACCTGCAACCCTTCATCGGCCGTGTCGACCTGGTCTCCGCCTTTCTTGCCTTTGGTTTGTTGTGGGTGCTCTATCGCTACCAGAAAAATATTGAGTTAATTGCCAGCACGGCCTTATGGCTTTGCTTTATGCAGTTTTTAACCGTCTTTTTCATGGGCATGGGCACCACCACCCGCAGTGCATTACTGCTACTCATATTGGCCGCGGCGTTTTACCTCAAAGGCCGCGTGGCTGGTTACTACATGCTGGCATTATTGCTGATATTGGTGATCAGCAACCATGCCATGGGCATCTTCCCCTCGGAATATAGCAATCTCGACATCCTCAGCCTGTGCCTTTACCTGCTGGCCCAGTTCTTTATCATTCGCAACTACGAGTGCCTGCGTGAATCGCAAACCAGCCATTTAAAAGCACTCAATACCGATCTCGAAGCCTTGGTCAAACAACGCACAGAGCAATTAGCTGCGGCGAACACGGCGTTGGAAATTGAAAAGGAAAACCTGAAAACGCTTTCCAGCACCGATCACTTAACCGGCCTCAGCAACCGTCATCACTTTGAAACTGTCTTTGCTGAACATACGCCAGCAGTCACGCGCAGGAAAATTTCTGATGCGCTTATTTTGATAGACATCGACCATTTCAAAAAGATCAATGATAGCCACGGTCATGTATTGGGTGATGTGGTACTCAAGTCTGTAGCCAGTTGCATTAAAAAACATAGCCGCATCTCAGACATCACCGTGCGCTGGGGCGGTGACGAACTGATTATTTATGCGCCGCGTACAACGCTTAAACAAGCCACACAACTGGCAGAAAAAGTACGCCATCAAATCAACGCCATGCACTTGGCGGGCGTAGGCAACATTACCATCAGCGCCGGGGTCGCTGTGCTGCATCCCGGCGATAACCTGTCACAACTATTACAGCGCGCAGACCAGGCATTGTATGAAGCCAAACAAGCTGGCCGTAACAGTGTCTATGCCGCCGCGCTAGACTAAGCCCCCACATTTAGGTACCTTGCCACCACTTTTGTCGTTTTCGTATTACTAAATCATGCTGAGATGTTCTGCTGTTGTATTTGCCCTTGCTTGCCTGCAATGCCTGTTATTCGCCTCAATGGCCCATGCCGAACAGTGGCAAACCGTGCCAGGCCGAGAAAAATTCCTCACCGTGGCAGTCGATCTCGACTCGCTACAAATTGGCCAGCATGAAGACATGGTTTTTTTCAAACTCCGTGCCGACGATCATGACGACACGATTGCGACCAGATATGTGCAAGCCTCTTGCAGCGAGTTCTCGCTGGAAGTAGAGCGCGAAACCGTGTTTCATAAATCCAGCCAAAGCTCAGAAAGTATGGACTGGAAAAATAACAATGCCCTCAAAAGCAGCCCGGCATTTGCCCAGGCACGTTTGTCTTTCTGGGGCGTGACACATTCCTATGGACAAGCCATCTCGCTGGCCTGTCGCCGCGTGGGCAACCGGGCGCCTGAACGGTTGCACATTCTGCAAGCCGAGAACTGCGCGCCCAGCAATCCTTTACGCAAAGTCGCCTGTGCCAATCACGCCAGTTGGCGCGCCAATTACAAGCTCTATTTCTCGCGCTCGCATGACGTCATTCATAATTGCGGCATTTCAGAAGAGCGCATGACCAAGCAAGCTGCCTGGCTGCTGAAGAGCGTGATGCGTTGCCAAAGCGAGAGCTGCGGCAACGAGATTCTCGAAGACTGGATCCATAAACGCGGACAAGACATTGCCAATGTGATTCATATGCAAAAAGCAGACAGTGCCTGGCACGCCACCTCACAACCTGCCCCACTCTGTCAGTCACTCAACCAGGCAGACCAGGCGATTGCCAGCATGCAAACCGAGGAGATTTACGCTAAAGCCAAGTATCTTGGCTGTTTAAAACGCGAAACGGCCAAGCTACGCGCGGCCAACACGCCACCTGAAACGCTATCACAACAAGCCGAGCAATTATGTGACGCGCCATTTAAAGAATGGCATGAGGCGATTTCCAAGCAGTCAGCCATGTCAGACGTCACCAATAGATAACCCCTTTAACGCTCAACCATCATGGCATACACCCTAGAAAACAGATTAGTGATAGGCGTCGCATCGAGTGCGATGTTTGATTTGTCAGACTCTGACGAAATCTTTAAACGAGACGGTGAAGCGCTTTATCGAAAGTTTCAAGAGAACAACCTTCACAACCCGCTGCCCAAAGGCATTGCATTTTCATTTATCAAACGGCTGCTCTCCCTCAATGATCTAAGCCCCCACCCGGATGACCCGTTGGTTGAAGTGATATTGCTATCAAAAAATGACCCTGATACAGGCCTTCGGGTCATGAAGTCTATAGAGCATTACAATATCGGCATGACGAGAGCCATCTTCATGCAAGGCCAAGCGCCCTACAAATTCATTCCTGCGCTCAACATATCGCTCTTTCTCTCGGGGAACAAAGAGGATGTTGATTCTGCCATTCGCCTGAACATGCCTGCTGGCCATGTCATGAACTCAGCAATGATTGATGACGAAGAGGATGCTGCATTACGCATTGCCTTCGACTTTGATGGTGTATTGGTAGACGATGAGTCTGAAACCGTTTTTCAGGCCAGAAAAGACGTGAACGAATTCAAAGCGCACGAAGCAATGAATGTCATGCAGCCTCATAACCCCGGCCCATTACAGCAATTGCTTGTGCGTGTTTCAGCCATTCAATCCGCCGAGGAAGAAAAGAAAAAACTGGATCCTTCTTACAAAAACCGCTTGAGAGTTTCGATTGTGACAGCGCGGGATGCGCCAGCACATGAACGCGCCATGAACACACTAAAAAGTTGGGGTGTGATGGCGAATGACGCGTTCTTTCTGGGTGGCATTGAAAAAAGCAAAGTCCTGGCGGTATTAAGACCGCACATTTTCTTCGATGATCAGTCCGGGCATTTAAAAACAGCCTCTGAAGTGGTGCCTTCAGTACACATTCCTTTTGGCGTGACTAATCAAAAAGCAACCTAAACAGGCTGCTTAAGTATTAAGCTCGCGCGCGGAACAGAAATACCGCATAGGCACCAAACAATACAAAGCTGATCAAACCCAGTTGCGGCAAGGTCAGGCCGAGAAATGTCCAGTCAATTGCGGCACAATCGCCTGTGCCACGGAACACCAGCGTCAGGGCTTTTTTGAGCGGAAAATTTTCAAACATATAATCAAAGCCGACACCGCAGTCAGCGATAATTTCGTCTTTATGCGCTTGCAGCCACCAGTGACGAATAGCGACACCAGCCCCACCGAGTGCGGTCAACACCTCAAGCAGCGCAAATCCAGCATGCAGCCATGACTTGGGAGAAATAAATGCATGCAGCAAAAACAATATGCCTAGGCCCATAAACACCATGCGCTGCGAAATACACAATGGGCAGGGCTCCAACTGGTTTTGCACCTGTATAAACAAGGCCAGTGCCACAATGCCGAAACCAGCCAGAAAACCGAGCACATAGCCACCACGACCTTTAAACCACTGACACATTGCAAACTCCTGCGCGTTGAATAAAACTGAAATTGTAATAGATAACGCGCTTATGATGCTGGCAGTGTGCACATCGTTCCCACTTTTTAACAGTGGAACGTGTTTTATCAGAAATCAGGAGGTCGCCTGTGCACTTTCAAGCTGATGCATAGCCGATTTCTGTTTGACTTCGTGATGTTTCTTTTTGTAATAGCGGGCAATACGCTTCACATAGTCCCGCGTTTCGGGATACGGCGGAATACCCTGATGCCGCTGCACTGCGTTCTCACCGGCGTTGTAAGCGGCTGCGACAAGCTCGACATCGCCTTTAAAATAAGTGATCAGCCAGCGTAAATAAGACAAACCGCCTTTGATGTTTTGCTCGGGATCATAGGCATCCTTCACATGAAACCTGGCTTGCGTATCTGGCAATAACTGCATCAGGCCCTGCGCCTTTTTACGTGAAGTGGCTTTCGGGTTAAAACCCGACTCTACTGCGATCACCGCCATGGCAAAATCAACATCCACACCATAACTTGGCGCATGCTTTTTCACCAGCTGATAAATCGGGCCGCGCTTGCGAAACAACACTTCCGCCGCAGAATTACCTTGTTTCAGCATACAGGCAGGCAATACAGCCAACTCAGCATTACCGGCCTCGTTATCCAGCCACTCCCTGGCATCACGGTGCCCTTGTATCGCCGCCAGACTGAAAAAGCGCGCAGCAACATCATGATTCGCTGTCACGCCTTTACCCGTGCTATAAAACCAGCCCATGGCAAATAGCGCATCGGGGTCACGCGACTCCGCTGCCAGCGCACAATAATGCGCATGTGCTTGCTCATAACTGCTCAGGCCAAGGGCATTTTTAGTCCCCGCCGCCAGGCTCACCTGCAACTTAATAAATTGTTTATAGGCTTCATTTTTGATGGCAGACTGCTCACGACTATAGCCAGGGGCTGGCGCGCCACTCTCAGGGAGACTCGTCGTTTCTGGCGATGATCGCATTTCACTCGACGGCTGGGTTTCACCTGAAGATGGCTCAAGCAGCTCATCAGCCTCAGCGGCATGAGGTAACAGTGCCGCGCACACAAACGCTACGCACATGGTCACCCATAAGCTTGCGCGGTGCATAGCAGTGTGAGGGATGTTCAATTGCATTAGGATAAAAATATCTCCAGGCCTTATTTATTTAATGACTCGTTTATTGGCATAAAGTGCCAAGTCTTACGTTAAAACAGCGCAAAAAACCATGCGAAAAACATAGCCAAACAGCAATCTGCTGTTGGATAATGCGGGGCTATGACCAACTTGTTATCGACGCCTTTTAAACAAATCTTGAATGTCAGCGACTTGACGCGGCTGACGAAAGAGCTGCTGGAAACCAGCTTTCCGCTATTCTGGATCAGTGGCGAAATCTCCAATTTCACGCGCGCAGCCAGTGGCCACTGGTATTTCTCGCTGAAGGATGATCGCGCCCAGGTGCGCTGCGTGATGTTTAAAGGCCGTAACAGCCTGGTTGGCAGTATGCCGCGCGAAGGTGACCTGATAGAGGCCCGTGCAACAGTCACCCTGTATGAAGCCCGTGGTGATTTTCAACTGACAATTGAGTTTATGCAGCCAGCAGGCATGGGCAGGCTATATGAGGCGTTTGAGCAATTGAAACAACGCTTGCAAGCCGAAGGCCTGTTTGACCTGTCGCGCAAAAAAGCCATTCCGTCTAACCCGCAACGCATAGGCGTGGTGACTTCACCCGACGCAGCAGCCTTGCGTGATGTGCTCACGGCCATCCGCAGGCGTTACCCAGGCATGGGGGTAATCATTTACCCGACACCGGTACAGGGCAAAGGCTCGGCAGAGCTGATTGCACAAGCGATTCAATTGGCCGATCAGCGCCAGGAAGTCGATACTTTGTTGGTTTGCCGCGGTGGCGGCAGTATTGAAGATTTATGGTCATTTAACGAAGAGATCGTGGCGCGGGCGCTGGCGGCCTGCCGCTTGCCCACCATCAGCGGGGTAGGCCATGAAACTGACTTTACCATTGCCGACTTTGTGGCAGACCTGCGCGCAGCCACACCGACGGCCGCCGCCGAACTGGCTTGCCCGGATCAATCACAATTACGCCAGCAAGTAGCGCAATCACAACAACGCCTGATGCGTGCCATACAATCATTGTTGCGCCAACAATCACAAACACTGGACTATTTGTCGCGCCGCCTGATTTCGCCTGCACAGCAACTGCAGCAGCAGAAACAATCATTGCAACAATGGCAACATCGCTTAAAACTGGGCATGCAACAATATTTACAAGCACGTCGGCGCAGGCTGGAATATTTAGCCACCAGCTTACAACAACTTAACCCGCACCAGGTGCTGGCACGTGGCTACGCCATTGTGCAAAAGCAGGACGGCATCGCCGTGACAAACACCAGCCAGCTCACGATAGGCGAACGCCTGCAATTAACACTGCATCATGGTCAGGCACAAGTCGTGGTTGAAAAAAGTGGTGACTGAAAAAACAAGGCCTCTGACCAGCAGGCTTTTCATGTAATCGTCCACAAAAGCACCACTGACAAATTAAAGGCACTTAACTGACAGATTATTTGTGTCAAAGTCATTGGTGAAGTTTTAGAATTAACCGATAATCATTGCTTGTCTTCAGCTGTTCACACAATGGACCATACAAAAAATCAGCAAACGGCGCTCCACACCATGGCACTCGCCGCGCTAGGCGTCGTTTTCGGGGATATTGGCACCAGCCCCCTTTACACAATGAAAGAAGTCTTTGCGGTTGGCCATCACCCACTGTTACTGACACAAGATAATGTATACGGCATCTTGTCATTGATCACCTGGGCACTCTTGCTGATCGTTTCTTTCAAGTATGTTGCGTTTATTATGCGGGCAGATAACCGCGGCGAAGGCGGCATCATGGCCTTGCTGTCACTGGCCAGCCGTTATGCCGGTGGCGAGCCTGAACAGCGAAAGCGTATCATGATGCTGGGCATTGTCGGTGCCTGCATGTTTTACGCGGATGGCATGATTACCCCAGCCATCTCGGTACTATCTGCCGTTGAAGGGCTAGAGGTCGCCGCACCACAGCTGGATAACTGGATTGTGCCAATTACACTATGCGTGCTGTTTGTACTGTTTTGGGCACAAAGCAAAGGCACCGCCGTCGTCGGTGCTTTTTTTGGCCCGGTGATGCTGACCTGGTTTGCAGTACTAGGCATCCTTGGCGTCATCAATATCAACCACCATCCAGAAATCCTCAAAGCCCTGAGCCCCGCCTACGCTTTCCTGTTTTTTTATACCCAACCGAAAATTGCCTTTATTGCGCTAGGCGCAGTGGTACTGGCCGTGACAGGTGCCGAAGCACTGTACGCCGACATGGGCCACTTTGGCCGCAAGCCCATTCGGCTGGCCTGGTTCCTGTTTGTGCTACCTGCCCTGATCTGTAACTACTTTGGGCAAGGTGCACTGATTCTGGCAGAACCAGAGTCGATCCAAAACCCGTTTTATCACCTGGCGCCAGACTGGGCATTGTTCCCGCTGATCATCCTGGCCACATTGGCAACAGTGATTGCCTCACAGGCCGTGATTACCGGCGCGTTTTCAGTCTCACGCCAGGCGCTGCAACTCGGCTTTATTCCACGCATGCACGTCGCACATACCTCAGAAAAAACCGAGGGCCAGGTGTATATGCCGCGCGTTAACTGGGGCCTGATGGTTGCCGTGATGGGCCTGGTGATTATTTTTGGCAGTTCTGGCGATTTAGCCGCCGCTTACGGCATTGCAGTGACAGGTGACATGGTGATCACCACCTTGCTGGCGGCCGTGGTTTTTCACCACCTGTGGGGCTGGAGCAAACTGAAAACAGCCTGCCTGATTACCCTGTTCCTGGTCATAGACCTATCCTTCTTTGCTGCCAATATCCTCAAGATTCCGGATGGTGGCTGGGTACCACTACTGATTGGCCTGATTATTTTCACCCTGATGCGCACCTGGAAAACTGGCCGCAGATTGTTGTATGGCATCCTCAAATCAGAGTCTATGGAACTGATTCCCTTTATTCAGGCCATTGGTGCGCATCCACCAGCACGCGTTAATGGCGCGGGGGTATTCATGACGCCTAACCCGGACGGCGTACCGCATGCCTTGCTGCATAACCTCAAGCATAACAAGGTGCTGCATGAAACCATGGTCATACTGACGGTGCGTTTTGAAGACTACCCTTATACCAGCCAGGAAGAGCGCGTTGCCGTCGAAGCGTTACCGTACGGCTTTTATCGTGTCACGCTGCGCTACGGCTATATGGACGAACCTGACTTACCTAGAGACCTGGTACTCACCGAGCCATTAGGATTGACGCTGGATACCATGGACACTTCGTTCTTTGTCGGTAAGGAAAGCCTGATTGCCTCAGACAAACCGGGCATGGCGTTCTGGCGCAAAAAGATTTTTATTGGTTTGTTCCGTACCGCGGAAACCATCACCAACCAATTTAAATTACCGCCTAACCGCGTGGTTGAACTGGGCTCACAAGTTAAAATCTAAATTCAAAAGATTGCAAACTAAAGTTAACAATCCGGGCGTAAAATACGCTTTTTAGCTTGCTAGGTGATGTTGCGACCGATTGGTGTCAACGGATCATGCAAGCCATACGATAAAGCATGATTGCAACGAGTGAGGGAACATATGTTTAACTTAAAAACCATTTCAGTCGCCGTGATGTGTGCATTGCTCACCGCGTGCGCCAGCACCACCAACAACAGCGTCTCTGGCGTGCAACGCAGCCAGCTATTGCTATTGCCTTCTGCCACCGTAGACAAAATGTCTGCGCAGTCCTATACCCAAACGCTGCAAGAGGCACAAAAGAAAAGTACGCTGAATGCAGATAAACCATTATTGAATCGCGTGACGACAATTTCTCACCGCCTGATTGCCCAGGTCGGCGTATTCAGACCGGATGCTGCCAAGTGGAAATGGGAAGTCAATGTCGAAAAGAATGACCAGCTCAATGCCTATTGCATGCCAGGTGGCAAAATCATGGTGTTTTCCGGCCTGGCCGAGAAGCTGAATGCCACAGACGATGAACTGGCTGCCGTGATTGGTCACGAAATTGCCCATGCGTTGCGCGAGCATGGCCGTGAACGCATGTCACAAGCGTATGTACAACAATTTGGCCTGCAGGCCCTCGCCTCCTTTGTCGGTGGTACGGCTGGCAGCATGGCCGCGCAGGGCGCAGGCATGGGCAGCCAGTTGCTATTCTCACTGCCTAACGGCCGCGAACAGGAACGTGAAGCTGACCGCATGGGGCTGGAGCTGGCTGCACGCGCCGGTTACAACCCGGAAGCAGCAGTGAGCCTATGGAAAAAAATGATGGCGGCCAACAAAGAGGCGCCGCCTGAATTCCTCAGCACCCACCCTTCCAGCGAAAACCGCATCAAAGACCTGCAAGCGTTAGCGCCTAAAGTCATGCCGCTCTATCTCGCTACCAAAAATAAATAAATTCTTGCTGGCAGGGGCTGCCTGACATCTGCGGCCCCTGACCCGTCAAAATTAGGTTAAAATTTCGGGTTTACTGTTATTCAACCGAACTATTTAATCGAACAAGAGAACATCATGGATCCACGTCAAAGCATTATTGAAGCGGCTTTTGAAGACCGCGCCAACATCAACCCGGCCAATGCACCAGCCGATATCAAAGCCACCGTGGCTTCTGTGCTGGATGACCTGGATGCAGGTAAATTGCGTGTGGCGACCCGCATTGGCGATACCCAGCAGTGGGAAACCCATCAATGGATCAAAAAAGCCGTTTTGCTGTCTTTCCGCCTGAAAGACAACTACCTGATGGATGACGGCGTGACACGCTACTTTGACAAAGTAGATCCAAAGTTTGCCAATTACACTGAAGAAGACTTCAAGGCAGGCGGTTTCCGCGTGGTGCCAAATGCCATCGTGCGTAAAGGCTCATTTATCGCCAAGAATGCAGTATTGATGCCTTCTTACGTCAACATCGGTGCTTATGTCGGCGAGGGCACCATGGTCGACACCTGGGCGACTGTCGGTTCCTGCGCGCAAATTGGTAAAAACGTACACTTGTCCGGCGGCGTTGGCATTGGTGGCGTACTGGAACCAGTACAAGCGGGCCCAACCATTATTGGTGATAACTGCTTTGTCGGTGCCCGTTCAGAAGTGGTTGAAGGTGTGGTGGTTGAAGATAACTGCGTGATCTCCATGGGCGTATATATTGGTCAATCCACCAAAATTTATGACCGCGAAACTGGTGAAATCCACTTTGGCCGCGTACCAGCAGGTTCAGTGGTCGTATCTGGCAACCTGCCATCCAGCGATGGCAAATATAGCTTGTACTGCGCAGTCATCGTGAAAAAAGTCGATGCCAAAACCTTGGGTAAAGTAGGCATCAACGAATTATTGCGCGGCGTTTAAGGCTTAAACGCCAGGCGTATTGGGAATCACGCCTTAAAACGATTCCGTCCCTCAAGTTATGCAGAGGACGGGTCGATATTAAGAGTGATTCTCACCTGACGATATTCGATATAGGGTTGTCGATCATCGTTTTATGTTATTCGGAGTGTTAAAGGACGGAGAGTCAGCAGGCAAGAAACAAAACGCAGTAGAGTCACACCACTAACAATCACAATGACCGTGCAACTTTTATGATCCCAACTCACATGCTTATTTTGCTGCTCTTCACATCCAGTGTCATTGGATGTTTTTTTGCATTTAAGCTCGTAGACAATCTGCGTATCGCCGCGGCAAAAGATCATGATGCCTTGCTCAAAAAATACGCTGCACTCACCGCTGCTGGCATTTTCCTGCTGCATGCCGGTTACCAACTCGCCGCAGATAACTTTCCCAAAATCACTCAACATCCGGTCGATTTCATTGGCAGCCTGCTGTGCGCTTACCTGCTGTCACTGTCTTTACTCAAAACCGTTAACAAAAAGAAATTGCCGCTGCGCGACTTGCTGTATGCCTCCTTGGCGGCGGGCGTCAGCGGCTATTTACTATCTTACTTCTTTCAGATCAGCGCCGGTGCCATCAATATCCGCATTGACACCTGGACCGCATTATTCGCGCTATTTCTCGCTTGCCTGACCTCGGCACTGGCGATTGTGACCATCCTCTGGCTGAAAGGCTACGAAGGCAAAGCGCTGCATCGCCTGAAATGGATGTTTTCGGTCGAAATTGCACTGGGTTTCCTCGCCTCGCACACCGCCATTAACCTGAGCATTGTGCATAACAATATGCTGCTCAGCCAGCCAACTGACCAGACAGGCAACTACCTCATGCTGTTGCTGGTGCTGGTGCCGGTATTGCTGTTTATTACTTCGTTTATCCTGGTGATTTTCTATGAGCGCAATGTCGATATCACCCAAAGCAAACTCACATTCCGAAATACGCAGACCGTAAACAAAAAGTTTCTGGCCTACGACCCGCTCACGCATCTGCCTAACCGCGATGCCCTGAACCAGCACCTGATCATCAGCGCCAAACGCTGTGATCGCAATGGCGAGTCGCTGGCATTAGCCTATATCGACCTTGACCATTTCAAACCGGTCAACGACCAGTTTGGTCATCACATCGGCGACCTGTTGCTGATTGAAGTTTCCAAACGCATCAGCAATGCCATCCGCAATTGCGACTATGTGGCACGCGCCGGCGGCGATGAGTTTATTGCCGTGCTCAGCGAAATCGAAAATCATCAAAGCGTGGTCACCGTGACACAACGTATCGTTGATGCCTTGCGTGAGATTTTCATTATCGAAGATCACGTCATCGAAATCTCCTGCTCAATTGGCGTTTCCATGTACCCGCAGGATGGCAACCTGCAAAAACTCAAATTAAATGCTGATGCGGCGATGTATAAAGCCAAGGAAAACGGCAAAAACCAGTACCGTTTCTTTGATGCTGAAATTGAGCAAGCGTCAGACGAAATGCAGCAAACGCGCGTGGAGCTCAAGCAAGCCATTACGCACCAAGAGTTCAGGTTGCTATTTCAACCAAAAGTCGATGCCTTGACGCGTATCGTGCATGGTGCAGAAGCCCTCTTGCGCTGGCAACATCCTACACGCGGCCTGCTCTCGCCTAACAATTTTATCGAAGCGGCCGAGCGCTTTGGCATGATTGAGGAAATCAATGCCTGGGTGATTTCGCAAGCCTGCAGCACCATCAAACAGGCGCGTGAACGTGGCATAGACTTGAGTATTTCGGTCAATATGTCCAACCAGCAATTCCGCAATAAACAGCTCAGTTCACTCATACAGTCGATTCTTGAGCAACATGAAGTCGAAGCACGCAACCTGATCCTGGAAGTCTCAGAAACCAATGCCATCCATCACCAGGCGCAATTCCAGGAAACCTTGCGCCACTTTAAGCAGCAAGGCCTCAAAATCTCGCTGGATGACTTTGGCCTGCACCCCTTCAGCCTCACGCATCTGCAAGACCTCGAAATCAGCGAAGTCAAACTCGACCGCACCCTGACCAAAGGGGTAGCAGCCTCAAATACGGCACTGCTGATTGTAGAAGCCATTGTCAAACTGGCGCACGCGCTGGATTTGAATGTGGTGGCAGAAGGTGTGGAAGACGAAGACCAGCGCAAAGCCCTGGTCAGCATCGGTTGCGACCAAATGCAAGGCTTCCTGTTCTCCAAGCCAGTTGAGCAAAAATTCCTGTTTGACGTCTTCAGTGAACTACAGTTGAAGTCGACCACGCAAAGCCTGTTTTAAAGCAAGCGCTGTTGCAACAATAAATTGCAACGCCCGCACTTCTGGCTGGTAAAATAAGCTTTTTACCTGATTATCCGCCATGAAACTGTACGGCATCCCTAATTGCAATACCGTCAAAAAAGCCCGCGACTGGCTGGAGCAACATGCCGTTGCTTATGAATTCCATGACTTTAAAAGACTCGGGCTGGACAATGCCACCGCGCAATCCTGGCTGCAACAGCAACCATGGGAAAAACTGGTCAACCGTAGCGGCATGACCTGGCGCAATCTGACTGAAGCCGAGAAAAATGCGGTTGTGGATGCTGCTTCTGCACAGGTCTTGATGCAAGAAAAAACCTCGGTGATCAAGCGCCCTATCGTCGTTAACAACGACAAAATCATCGCCCTCGGCTTTAATGAAGCCGATTATGCCCAACTGTTTGCCAAAGAATAAGCCTATGTCAAAAACACTGGATCTTGCCATTGACCTCCTGAAACGCCGTTCGCTGACACCGGAAGATGCGGACTGCCAGGAAACCATGATTGCCCGTTTGGAGCCGCTGGGATTCAAGATTGAGCGTATGCGTTTTGGCCAGGTAGATAACTTTTATGCGCGCCGTGGCACGACTGGCCCATTGATCGTATTCGCCGGACATACCGACGTCGTACCTACCGGCCCGCTGGACCAATGGCACACACCACCGTTTGAACCGACGATTAAAGACGGCATGCTGTATGCCCGTGGTGCAGCGGATATGAAAACATCTCTGGCGGCCTTTATTACCAGTATTGAAGAGTTTGTGGCAGCACACCAAAACCACCCAGGCTCGATTGGCCTGCTGATTACGTCAGATGAAGAAGGCATTGCCATTGAAGGCACGGTGAAAGTCGTTGAAGCGTTGCAAGCGCGTGGTGAAACCTTTGATTACTGCATCGTCGGCGAGCCGACCAGCAACAAAGTGGTCGGTGACATGATCAAGAATGGCCGCCGTGGCTCATTGTCTGGCAAACTTACAGTCAAAGGTATCCAGGGCCATATTGCCTACCCGCACCTGGTCAAAAACCCGATTCATTTGGCCGCTCCAGCAATCAAAGACATGGTGGAAACCGTGTGGGATACTGGTAACGAATACTTTCCGCCAACCTCGTGGCAAATCTCCAACATGAATGGCGGCACCGGTGCAACGAATGTCGTGCCAGGCGAGGTCGAAATCCTGTTTAACTTCCGCTATTGCCCCGAGGTCGATGGTCAGGGCAGCTCTGAACAAAGTCTGCGTTCGCGCGTGCATGCCATTTTGGATAGCCATAGCTTTGATTACGCACTGGAATGGGAACACAACCAGTCCTACATTACACCACGCGGCCAACTGGTAGCAGCCATCAGCCAGGCCATTACGCAAAGCTATGGCGTCACCCCTGAACTATCCACCACAGGCGGCACCTCTGATGGCCGCTTTATTGCCGACATTTGCAAAGAAGTGATCGAATTCGGCCCGCTCAACGCGACCATTCATAAACTGAATGAATGTGTCGCGGTGGCAGATATTGAACCGCTCAAAGAAACCTATAAGCGCACCATGGAACTGTTACTACTAAAATAATATGACAAGCAATTTACACACTATCCGCGACTGGCTGCGTTATGCCGTTAGCCGCTTTGAAAACTCTGATATTTTTTATGGCCATGGCACCGACAACAGCTATGATGAAGCTGTCTGGCTGGTCATGAGTGCGCTGCATTTGCCGCATGATACGCTGGATAATTTTCTCGATGCGCGTTTAACCACAGAAGAGAGCCAGCACTTGGCAAGCTTGATCGAAAAACGCGTCACCGAGCATACGCCAACAGCCTACCTGGTGAATGAAGCCTGGTTGCGCGGCTATAAATTCTACGTCGACGAGCGCGTGATTGTGCCACGCTCATTTATTGCAGAACTGCTGGAAGATGGCCTGCAACCTTGGGTAGAGTTTCCGGAAATGGTGGAATCGGCAGCTGACATTTGCACGGGCTCCGGCTGTTTGGGTGTATTGCTGGCAGAGACCTTCCCTAACGCGCATATTGATGTGGTAGATATTTCGCCAGATGCGATAGATGTCAGCAATATCAATATCAAGCGCTACGGATTGGAGCACCAGGTGCAAGCGGTGCAATCTGATATGTTTACTGCGCTCAAGGGCCGTAAATACGATGTGATTATCAGCAATCCGCCTTATGTTGACGCCCCCAGCATGGCAGAATTACCTGCGGAATACCGTCAGGAACCGCAGCTGGCACTGGGCAGTGGCATTGCCGGGCTGGATCATACGCACACCTTATTAACGCAAGCGGCTGACTATTTAAATGATGGCGGCGTACTCGTGGTCGAGATTGGTCACAATCGCGACGCTTTGCACGACGCTTATCCGGACTTGCCATTCACCTGGCTGGATACCAGTGCAGGCGACCAGTTTGTGTTTATGCTGACGAAAGAGGACCTGGTCGAAGCAGGTTTGCACATCGAATAAACGGAGTGGCCTCTGTTAACCATAAAAAAAGCACTTCAAAAGAAGTGCTTTTTTTTATAACTCGAAACAGCTTAACCACGTCCGCGATCACTGCGTTTCTTAGCGCCCGTATTCAGGCGCGCATTCTGGCGTGATGCCTGTAGCAGATCTGACTCCTGACGAATGCGGCGGTTAGCCGTTGGTGCGCGTGCCGGGCGCTGCTCAGGCGTGGCGGGGGCGTTCGCAGTTTCCAGCAAGCTGCGGCGCTGTTTACGCACTTTGGGCACAAACACGCGTGTGGCACGGTCTTTTTCGTGTGGACTCAATTGCTTGAGCGGTTTACGTGGCACAGGTAACCCTGCCCACTCCAGCAAAGCGACTACCTGTTTTTGCTCCAGTTTAAGCATGGTGCCACGTTTGAGGCGTGGCGGCAGTGCCACCGGGCCAAAACGTACACGCATCAAGCGGCTGACCGGCAAGTGATAGGCCTCGAATAAACGACGCACCTCGCGGTTACGGCCTTCTTTAATCACCACCTGATACCACTTATTGGCGCCTTCGCCACCGCTGGCATAAATGCTCTCAAAGTTGGCTGGGCCATCTTCAAGCTCAATGCCTTGCGTCAGTTGAGACATCTGCTCAGGATTCAGCTCGCCCAGAATACGCACTGCATACTCCCGCTCCACTTCGTAGCGTGGATGCATGAAACGGTTTGCCAGCTCGCCAGAGTTGGTAAATATCAGCAAACCACTGGTGTTCATATCCAGGCGGCCAATGGCAATCCATTTACCTTGTTTGATGCGCGGCAACTTATCAAATACGGTTGCACGGCCTTCCGGGTCATCCTGGCTCACCAGTTCGCCTTCCGGCTTGTGGTAAAGCAATACCTGCGGCAGTTCAGCCTCAAACGGTAAATGCAGAATGCGGCTATCCAGACGGACGATGTCATGCTCATCCACCACCGCACCGACTTGCGCCACCTGGCCATTAATCGTGATACGGCCACTTTCAATCAGTGTTTCCATATCGCGGCGTGAGCCAAAGCCCGCCAGTGCCAGTAATTTGTGTAAACGCTGGCCGGAACGCGATGCGGATGGCACCTCATCGCCAACCGTCTCTACCGGGGCGGCTGGGGGCGCTTTAGGCGGACGTGTCGCAGAAGTGGCTTTAGGGGATTTAAATGGGCGAGCCATGCTTAACCTCTTGAATGAAGGCTGTATTTTACCGTATTTAGGGCATTCACTCTAAGGCTAAATGCAATTAGCAGCCAGAGGCCGCACAGAGGCCCACTTTAAGCGGTCACGGCATGTACGACTTGCAACTGCAAATTGCGCGCACCATTAAACT
Organism: Methylophilus sp. Q8; assembly: GCF_000800115.1. NCBI lineage: Bacteria > Pseudomonadati > Pseudomonadota > Betaproteobacteria > Nitrosomonadales > Methylophilaceae > Methylophilus > Methylophilus sp. Q8. The sequence continues at coordinate 134,848 of NZ_JUHE01000001.1, forward strand.
CGTTCACCTGCAAGGCATAGGCGATCTCTACCTGCTCAGGCAAAAACTCGGCATGCTGAAAATAAATAGCATCGAACTGCTGATGCTGTTTTTGCAGGCGTAATTTCAAGTGTTTCTCGCCCAGCACCTTTTGCTGCAGCACCTGAAAAGTGTCGTAGAACACGGGTTGCGGAAAACCCTGACCCCACACTTGATCCGCGATCGCTTCTGCGGTTTGCATGGTCATCTCTTGCGCAGCCAATGCACCGTCTGTTTCCAGCACTTCCTGCAAAATTTCAGCATCGATCAGACTTTGCACCACATGCTCAAATGTTTGCTGAAACCGGGCAAAATCATCGGCACGTATGCTGAGGCCTGCAGCCATCGCATGACCACCAAACTTGATAATCAGGTCAGGCTGCTGCTTGGTGACCAGATCCAGGGCGTCGCGCAGATGCAACCCAGCGATGGAGCGGCCAGAACCCTTGATCAAGCCATCACCTGCATCAGCAAACGCAATCACCGGTCGATGAAAACGCTCTTTAATGCGCGAGGCAAGAATGCCGATAACCCCCTGATGCCAATCCGGCTGGAACACGCTAATCGTATATTGATCATCACGAAAATCCTGCGTCAAATCTGCCATCGCATCCCATTGCATCTCGGCTTCAATCTGCTTGCGCTCGGCATTCAACACGTGCAATTGCTGCGCATATTGCATCGCCTCCTGCGGTGTTTCTGCCAGCAGACAACGAATGCCGATAGTCATGTCATCCAGCCTGCCTGCGGCATTGAGGCGTGGCCCAACATAAAAGCCCAGATCCTGTGCATTCACTTGCGAATAATCACGCCCGGCCAATTTTAAAATGGCCAGGATGCCGGGGCTAGCCTGGCCCTGCCGGATACGTTTGAGCCCTTGCCTGACCAGAATGCGGTTATTGGCATCCAGTTTCACCAGATCGGCCACCGTGCCTAAGGCCACCAGGTCGAGCAGACTGCCCAGATGAACGCCCTCATCGCTTAATTGGCCACGTTGCTTGAGCTCAGCGCGCAAGGAAATCAGCACATAAAACATCACCCCTACCCCGGCCAGGTGTTTACTCGGAAAATCACAGCCGCGCTGGTTAGGGTTAACGATACAATCTGCGGCCGGCGTTTGCTCGGCGGGTAAATGGTGATCGGTAATCAGCACCTGCAAACCGAGTGCTTTCGCCGCAGCCACGCCATCAATGCTGGCAATGCCGTTATCCACCGTGAGAATCACATCTGGCTGCTGTTTAACCGCCAAGGCAACAATTTCAGGTGTGAGGCCATATCCATATTCAAAGCGGTTAGGCACCAGAAAGTCGACCTCGGCACCCATCATCCGCAAACCACGCATGGCGACACTGGTGGCTGTGGCGCCATCGGCATCATAATCGCCAATGATTAAAATACGTTTTTTGTGCGCAATGGCATCTGCCAATTGTTTCGCCATGTCAGCCGCGCCCGTCAAGGCGTCCGGCTTGAGCAAATGCGGCATTTCCTGCAACGACCAATCCTCAGCAGTGACCGACCTTGCGGCCAGCAGCCTGGCTAACAAGGGTGGCAAGCCTTGCGTTTGCAGGGCTGCAAAGGTGGTGTCGGAATAAGCGCGTTGCTGAATTTTCATCTTGTGTTCGTCGTGGGTCATTAACAACTATCCGCTAGTGGCTTCTCATCAGCGTTGCTTCAAGTTGTTGCAATAAGGTTTCGAGGTCAGGTGATTTTCGCCAAAACTGCCAGCGTAATTGTTTTTTATAATGCACTTCAACGCTGCGCTCGGCAAACGGCAACACCAGTTTCAACGCTGAAATACGACCAGCCTGTAAGGCGTTTGATAAAGCGGGCCAATCACACGTTTGCCATGTGTCTGCAACCCATAGCGCTTGCTGCAGGTGTTCATCAGCCAGCATCGCAGCCATGGATAATGGTCGAATGGCTGGTAATGCGCTGGCTTGCAGCCCGTCGAATACTTCGCCCTGTCCCGCAACCGCATCCCACTCATGTTGCCAGGCGGGGATATCGCCGACGCTGGCAAACCATAAACTGTTTAATTCAGTTGGCCAGTCAGCAGCCTCCGCAGAATGCGCTGCCTGATGCAGCAGCATTTGTATTTCATTGCTCCATTGCCTGATCACCGCCGCATCCGGCCCTTGTGGTTGCCATTGAAAAGCCTGCTGATACAAACAATCCTGCGGCCATTTGCACTGTGCCTGCATGTCGCGCACAGGCTGCACCCACCAGAATCGGCGACTGCTATCCTGCTGCATCACAAAATCATCAGCAAAATGTGTTTGCAAACGCTCAGTCAATGCGGCGTAAACGGCTTCTGCCAAAGGCACCACCGCCTGCAAACTAAATGTATCCCGCCGCATCCCTAGATGCACCGGTAACAAGCAAAATGACGGGCGAGCTGGCCACATCTGCCGGGCTGACAGCACGGCCGACACAGGCATATCAGACGGACTATCTTCACGCACGGCGAGTACATCGAACAATGCGCGCAGTGGCGGCAACGGGCTGACTTTCCATTGTGCTTTTAGCAACATCGGGCATTGCGCAATCACGGATTGAATCATCTCAACCGGCTGGGCAGCGGCATCAGACAGGTAATCTGTGATATAAATTTGCTGTATCATGCGAAAACAAATACACTAGGTTGATGATAAAAAAACTTAACAATTTGACGCATTTAAGCTACAAGCCAAGAAAATTGTTACTGCTATAATCATTGCGACTTATACACGAAATCTGGGGGGATGTCATGAATCGAAATCTATGGCAATGCTGCCAGCCTGTGTATACGCCTGCTGATTCAATTTAAACAGACTCCCTGGAATCCATGCCTTTCTTCCAAAACTTAAGTATCCAGTCCAGATTACTGTTATTCGTCATCGGACCGGTATTCGCGTTATCCTGTATTTTATTGTTGTTTGATTTCAAGGAACAACTGCAACGGGAAGAAGACAAGCTGAGCCAGCATGCCCTGACCACCGCAAAATTTCTGTCTGCGGTGATACATAATCAAACTGAATTGCATAGCAAAGACTATATCGGCCGGTTGCTCAAAGCCAGCCAACTTAACCGGGAACCCTATTTATCCCTGATTATTTCCGATGCGGATAATCAGGCCATCGCCAATCTTGGCACCTCTTTCAACATTAGCGAAACCTTGCCGCAACAAGACACCATCGTCATGCAGCAAAACACGCATGACATCACCATGGTGAAAGTATTTTCAACTGAATCCACACACCGCTTGCTGGGATATGTGTTTGTCGCCATCGACAAAGGCTCGCTGATCGAAGATCACCGCCAGGCGTTTATCAAAAATGTCGGCTATATCACGTTGGCACTTATATTATGCTCCATCCTCGTCAGCTGGGTGAGCCGCTCAATCAGCCAGCCGATTCGGGACATGACCTCAGCCCTCAAACGCTTTGTCATCGGTAGCCAGCAAGTCAGCCAGGGCAAAAATACTCTGCCGGAAATCCAGTCGCTGCAAAGTACGATTAATCAAATATCAAGAGATATGCAGCATGTCGAAGCTGATATGCGTCACCGCATTCAAGACGCGCAAGCGCAGCTGCGCTACCAGGCGCGCCACGATGCCTTAACCGGCCTGGTCAATCGACAAGAGCTGGAAAGACGGTTGCAACAAGCGTTGCAGGATGTCAAACAACACCGCGCCAATCATGTATTCTGCTACATGGATCTTGACCAGTTCCGCGTCATCAATGACACTTGCGGCCACTTGGCCGGGGATGAAATGCTGCGCCAGATCAGCATGATCCTCAGCCAGCGCATACGTGCAGAAGACACGTTTGCACGCCTGGGCGGCGACGAGTTCGGCCTGTTACTCAGTTACTGCCAGGTCGAAAAAGCCATCGAAATTGCGGCGCAACTGCGGCAAATGGTTGAAACTTTCCGCTTTATGCATGAAGGCCGCTTGTTCCAAACCGGCATCAGTATCGGCATTGTCGAAATCACCACCGCTTTAAAAGATGTGGGTGAAATCACCCGCCATGCTGACGCAGCCTGCTACGTAGCTAAAGATAATGGCCGCAACCAGATCCACCTGTTCCATCCTGAAGACGACGTTTTACTCAAACGCCACGTTGAAATGGAATGGGTATTACGCATTAATGAAGCCATTGAGCACAATGATTTTGTGCTTTACTGCCAAGGCATTTTCCCGCTGCAACAAAAAGAATTGCCGCCTTTTTATGAGATTTTGATCCGTAAACGCGACGAACATGGCGGCATCATCCCTCCGGCTGAATTCCTGCCATCGGCAGAGCGCTACCACCTGATGACCAAGATTGACCGCTGGGTCATCCAGCATGCTTTCATGGCGCTACAACCGCTGTTTAAAATGCAATCCAGCGTCAACCCTTTCATTGTCAGCATCAACCTGTCCGGCATGTCCTTAGGGGACGCTCAACTGCTGCCTTACATCCAGAGTTGTTTCGAAACCTACGATATATCGCCTGGCCATGTCTGCTTTGAAGTCACTGAAACCTCAGCCATCATCAACATCGACAATACGATCAAGCTGATTAAAGAACTGCAAAAGATGGGCACACGTTTTATGCTGGATGATTTCGGAAGCGGCATGTCGTCATTCAGCTACTTGAAACACCTGCCAGTCGACTTTCTTAAAATGGATGGCGCTTACGTCAAAGACATCACCAGCAACCAGGTGGATCTTGCCATGGCCAAAGCCATCCAAAGTGTGGCGCAATCGATGGAAATCCAGACCATTGCCGAATACGTCGAAGATGAAGCCACGCTGGACTGCCTGAAAGACATGGGCGTCGCTTATGCTCAGGGTTTCTATTTAAACCGCCCGATGCCCCTCAGCGAAGCATTGGCACGCCATATTGGCACCATCAGCACTCAACAACAAATCGCTGCCGCAATCGCACCAGATATGACTATTTAAGCAGAATTGTAGCGACCAGTGACCGTGATGTTGCTGGTCACAGGCTGACGTCAGTTTTATTTAGTAATTCAAGATCAATGTAGATATGGGCCAAGAGTACAAGAGCGCCCTGAAACAGATTTTTCTGCGGATACGTATTAACTACAGAAATGTTTGATTGGTCGGAACGGTGTGATTCGAACACACGACCCCTTGCACCCCATGCAAGTGCGCTACCAGGCTGCGCTACGCCCCGACGTTGGACTCGAACAGGAACCTGCTCGAAAAAGAAGGCTGCATTATAAAACAAAACCGCATATTCGCTAAGCAGAATATGCGGTTTTATCAGCGCGCGAGCCAGTTCAGGCTGGGGCTTTTAACAGTTGAAGTACTTGTTGAATTTGATCCCTGAGGGCGGCAACATCGACCACCGGCAGTTTGGCATCCTCGGCAATCAATGACGACGTATTCGTGGTTGCTGCACTGGACACCTCAGCGGCAGACCGAGATTTGTCCATTTTTTCATCTACGCCATCCAGTCGATTGCGTGCGCCGCTGATGGTAAAGCCTTGCTCGTAGAGCAGCTCACGGATTTTACGGATCAGCAATACTTCATGATGCTGGTAGTAACGACGGTTACCGCGGCGTTTAACCGGTTTGAGCTGGGTAAACTCCTGCTCCCAGTAACGCAAGACATGCGGCTTGACCCCACACAACTCGCTGACTTCACCGATAGTGAAATAGCGTTTGGCAGGGATAGGCGGCAAGGTGACTTTTTGCGTTTCTACCATGTTTGGGAGTCAGATCAGGCTTGTGCTTGTAATGGTTGTTCTGCGTAGTGTTCTTCTACGCGTAATTTTAATTTCTGACTGGCGTGAAAAGTCACCACACGACGTGCAGAAATTGGAATTTCTTCACCAGTTTTCGGGTTACGGCCAGGACGCTCGGATTTGGTACGCAACTCGAAGTTACCAAAACCAGACAGCTTAACGCTATCGCCTTGCTCCAGCGCATTGCGAACTTCTTCAAAAAACGCTTCCACCATGTCTTTGGCTTCACGCTTGTTCAGCCCAACTTGTTCAAACAACAAATCGGCCAAGTCAGCTTTTGTGAGTGTCATTAACGATCCCCTGAACCTTCTTATTATGCGAGATGCTTGTGTTGTATCAACTGTTATCCTTGGTACTATCTAACGATGATCCCAATGATATTATCTTAGTGACGCAGCAAATTTGGATGACCAGTTGTTGAGGATTTTTGCCACGATGGTATCCACTTCCTCATCGACCATTGTCTTGCAAGTATCTTGCATAAGTACAAGAAATGCAAGGCTTTTTTTGTTTTCGGGCACACCTTTACCATGATAAACGTCGAACAATTTCACCTGTTTTAGCTGAGAAATATTCTCATTCATCAACGCATCAATCATCGCTTGAGCTGATACAGATTGCTCAACGACCATCGCTAAATCTCGACGCACCGGCAGGAATTTGCTGACCTCACTATAGGCAGGCACCTGGGTTGCCAATGCAGCATCGGCATCCAACTCAAACAGGTAACAGGCACTGGTTAATCCATATTGCTGCTGCCATTGTGGATGCAATTTACCTAACCAACCGACCGCTTTGTCACCCAGGTAAATGCGGGCAGACTGGCCTGGATGCAAAGCAGGATGTTGCTCAACAGCAAAGTGCACCGGTTGCGCAAATAGCGCCTCCACATGTGCTTTGGCATCGTAAAAATCAAAAGCGCGAGCCTCTGCAGCCCATTGTTCAGGCTGCACACTGCCGTAGACCAGGCCAGACAAAGTCAATGTTTCAACAAAGCCTTGCGCGCTCTTCTCATAACGGGCGCCCAATTCAAACAGCATGGCACGTGTTTGTTGGCGCTTGAGGTTGTAATCCAGCGCATCCAGCAATCCACCCCACAAACCAGAGCGCATCACACTCAGGTTGCTGGCAATCGGGTTTTTAAGCGCAATTGGCTGGACATTACCGTATAAATCACGCTCCCAGTTGGCATCGACAAAGCTATAAGTCACCACTTCTTGATAACCTTGATTCACCATCACGTCGCGCAGCCAGTGTTTGCTGCGTGTCGCTTCTGGTGCCACCAGCATGCCTTGCGGGGCAACCGGAGTCAGTGCAGGAATATGCTCGTAGCCATGCAGGCGTGCAACTTCCTCAATCAGGTCTTCTTCGCGTGCAATATCAAAACGGAAGCTAGGTGCGCTCACCTGAAATACGCCATTAGCCTCAGTGTAGGCAAAGCCTAATTGCGTTAACAATTGACCCACTTGCACCAGGCTAACGTCTATGCCCAGAATCGACAGCAGATAAGCATGACGCAACGCAACTTGCTTGCGCACAGGTAGTTGTGCAGTCACCGCGGTCACAGCACCAGCCTGACCACCACAAATCTCCAGCACCAATGCTGTCGCACGCTCCAGCGCATTCAAGGTATTACCAAAATCTACACCACGCTCAAAACGGTAAGAGGAGTCTGTGCTTAAACCCAAACGGCGTGCTTTGCCCGCCATGACATCAGGTGTAAAGAAAGCGCTTTCGAGGAAAATCGCTTGTGTGGCATCAGTCACCGAGCTTGGTTTGCCGCCCATGACGCCTGCCAGTGCGACCGGGCCATTGCCATCGGCAATCACCAGATCATCTGCCTTCAAAGTCACTTCTGTGTCATTTAGCAAGACCAGTTTTTCACCGGCCTTGGCAAAACGGACCTCGACCTCGCCCTGCAACAGCGCATGGTCAAACGCATGCATAGGCTGGCCGAGTTCAAGTAATACATAATTGGTAATATCCACCACGGCACTGATACTGCGAATGCCGCTACGCTCCAAACGGCGCACCATCCAATCGGGCGTCTTGGCTTGAGCATTTACACCGTCAATCACGCGGCCATAATAAGCCGGGCAAGCGTCTGCTGCATTCAACGTAACAGTTGTGGCAAGATGGCTGCTGACAGCTGCCGCTTCAATCACAGGCACGGTTATTGGTGCGCCAGTCATGGCAACCACATCGCGGGCAATGCCCAAAATGCTTAAACAATCAGCGCGGTTAGGCGTCAGTTTCAGCGTATACGTGCTGTCATTCAATGCCAGATATTCACGGATATCCTGGCCAACAGGCGCATCGGCTGGCAGCTCCAAAATACCATTGGCTTCTGTCGCAATGCCCAGCTCTTTGGCAGAGCACATCATGCCGAAAGACTCTACGCCACGCACTTTGGCTTGTTTGATCTGAATCCCTGGCAGCTCGGCGCCCACCAACGCACAAGGCGCTTTCAGGCCTGCGCGTGCATTCGCTGCACCACAGACAATCTGCAGAATTTCTTCGCCGACTTTCACTTTACACACTTGCAAGCGGTCTGCATCCGGGTGTTTGGCAGCTTCCAGAATCTCCGCCACCACCACATGGCTAAACGCAGGGGCGACTGGGGTTAACTCTTCAACTTCCAGACCAGCCATGGTCAATGCGTGACCAAGTTGCGCGGTATCCAGTGATGGATTCACCATGGAACGTAACCATTGTTCGGAGAACTGCATATGTGTCTAACCCTGTATTAATTCGGTGTGTAAAGTGCGTGGAGGCTGGATTATTTAATAAACTGCTGCAAAAAGCGCAAATCATTATTAAAGAAATGGCGCAAATCATTGACGCCGTAGCGCAACATGGCCAAGCGCTCTACGCCCAGGCCAAAAGCAAAGCCACGGTATTTATCGCTATCGATATTCACGTGTTTGAGCACCTCAGGGTGCACCATGCCGCAACCACCAATTTCCAGCCAGCCACCATTCCAGCTCATATCCATTTCGGCTGAAGGCTCGGTAAACGGGAAGAACGACGGGCGGAAACGCACGGTTAAATCATCACGTTCAAAGAATTTTTGCAGAAAATCCTGCACCACGCCCTTGAGGTTGGCAAAGCTGATTTGTTCATCCACCCACAATCCTTCCACCTGGTGGAACATCGGTGAATGCGTCGCATCAGAGTCGACGCGGTAAACACGGCCAGGGGCAATAATTTTCAGCGGTGGCGTATTGCTTTCCATGTAATGCACTTGCACCGGCGACGTATGCGTACGCAAGACGTGCTCCATGCTGTCATTACCGCTATCAATGTAAAAAGTATCATGCATGGCACGTGCCGGATGGTTATCCGGAATATTCAGCGCCGTGAAATTATAAAAATCGGTTTCAATTTCAGGGCCATCAGCCACACTGAAACCAATCGAGTGAAACAATTCTTCTACACGGCGCAAGGTCAATGTCACCGGATGCAAACCACCGGTCGATTGCGCGCGCGCAGGCAAAGTCACATCGATGGTTTCACTCGCCAGCTGTTTGGCCTGTGCAGCGGCCAGGATACTGTCACGGCGGTCATTCAAGGCTTGCTCAACGGCTTGTTTAACCACATTAATCGCTGCACCAGCTGCTGGACGCTCTTCAGCAGTCAATTTACCCAGCCCTTTCAAGGCTTCGGTCAGCGCGCCAGATTTTCCCAGGTATTTGGCCTTGGCGTTTTCCAGTGCAGGAACATCATGACAAGCCGCAAAGTCTTGTGCGGCTTCTGCGATTAAGTGATTGAGATCAGCCATCGTGCGTATTCTTTAAGTTTTGAGTCACATTAAAATAAAAAAAGAGGCCGCAGCCTCTTTTTTTGGTAGGTCTGATTAGGCGCTTAAACCTGTTTTAGCCAATTCTACGAATTTAGCAAAAGCAGCTTTATCGAACACGGCCAGATCAGCCAGTACTTTACGGTCAACTTCAACCGCAGATTTTTTCAGACCGTTCATGAAACGGCTGTATGTCAAACCAGCTTCACGGGCTGCCGCATTAATACGGGCAATCCACAATGCGCGGAATTGACGTTTTTTCTGACGACGGTCACGGTATGCGTATTGACCGGCTTTCATTACCGCCTGTTTGGCAACACGGTAGACGTTCTTACGACGACCACGGTAACCTTTAGCAGCATTTAAAACTTTTTTATGTCTTGCGCGTGCGACGACACCACGTTTTACTCTAGGCATGTCGGTCTCCTTATTGTGTTGGCATCATTGCGCGGACGCGTTTCACGTCAGTCGCAGAAATAATGGAAGTACCGCGCAGCTTACGCTTTTGCTTGGTGGTTTTCTTGGTCAGAATATGGCGCAAGTGAGAGTGTGTACGCTTCACTTTACCGTTACCCAAGAACTTGAAGCGCTTTTTGGCGCTGCTCTTTGTTTTCATCTTTGGCATTTTTTTCTCCTTAGAGGTTGAATAGAGAGTAACTGGGCAGCCAATTTAGCCGTATTACTCCAAAAAACTGTTGTACTACTTAAAACCTTATTCTTCGCTTGGTGCTGCTTTTTCAGCTTTTTTGGCCACAGGCACAGCTTTCTTCGCTGGCGCCAACACCATCACCATCTGGCGGCCTTCCATTTTAGGATACTGCTCCACCAATGCGTGCTCTGTCAGATCAGCTTCCAAGCGTTTCAATAACGCCAGGCCGAATTCCTGATGCGTAATTTCGCGACCACGGAAACGCAAGGTAATTTTTGCTTTATCGCCATCACCCAAAAAGCGGATGATATTGCGTAATTTAATATTGTAATCGCCGTCATCAGTGCCAGGTCTAAACTTGACCTCTTTAATCTGCACCTGTTTTTGTTTCAGTTTTTGCTCGTGCATACGCTTGCTCTCAGCGTATTTGAATTTGCCGTAATCCATCAAACGGCACACTGGTGGTGCGGCATTTGGTGCAATTTCAACAATATCAATATCAGCTTCTTCCGCTTTGGCAAAAGCCTCTTTGAGACTCATCACACCTAACGGTTCGCCATCCACACCAACCAAACGCACTTGTGGCGCAGTGATGTCGCCATTGATGCGTGTATCTTTATCTTGAGCTATAACAATCCCCTAACAATAAACAAAGCCGCACGAATACCCGAAATTAGATCCGGTTTTGGATGTCTTCTTGCAGGAGCGCTACAAACGCCTCTACCGACATCACACCCAGATCTTCACCTTTTCTGGTACGTACGGCCACATGACCATTTTGCATTTCTTTGTCGCCCACCACAATGAGGTATGGCAACTTTTGCAAGCTGTGTTCGCGTATTTTATAGGTAATCTTCTCATTTCTCAAGTCAAAATCGCATCGAATGCCATTTTTCTTCAATTTTTCAACCACTTGGCGGACATAATCAGCCTGGTTATCTGAAATATTAAGCACCATGACTTGCACTGGCGACAACCAGACCGGCATCGCACCGGCAAAGTTTTCGATCAAAATACCTAAAAAGCGCTCCATAGATCCGACAATGGCGCGGTGCAGCATAATCGGCCGCTGACGCGTATTGTCTTCAGCCACATACTCTGCGCCCAGGCGCTCAGGGAGGTTAGGATCAAGCTGGATAGTGCCACACTGCCACATACGGCCCAGCGAATCTTTGAGGGTAAACTCAATTTTCGGGCCGTAAAATGCGCCCTCACCTGGCTGATATTCAAATGCCAGGCCATTGGCTTTAATCGCGTTGGCCAGGGCAGTTTCTGCCATATCCCAGGCTTCTTCCGTGCCCACGCGCTTTTCCGGGCGGGTAGACAATTTGACGATCACATCATCAAAACCAAAGTCTTTGTACACTTCGTACAACATCTTGATAAAGTCAGCTACCTCAGCCTCGACTTGTGACTCCATACAGAAAATATGCGCATCATCCTGGGTAAAGCCACGCACGCGCATCAGGCCATGCAAGGAGCCAGATGGCTCATTACGGTGACAGGAGCCGAACTCTGCCAGACGTAATGGTAAATCACGGTAGCTGTGCAAACTGCTGTTGAAAATCTGAATATGGCCAGGGCAGTTCATCGGCTTCACCGCATAATCGCGGCTTTCCGACTGGGTGACAAACATATTGTCGCGGTAGTTTTGCCAGTGGCCGGATTTTTCCCACAGGGTTTTGTCCAGCACCGTCGGCGTACGCACCTCCTGGTAATCGTACTCTTTAAATTTGGCGCGCATGTACTGCTCGACCTCTTGCCAGATCACCCAGCCACGCGGATGCCAGAACACCATCCCTGGTGCATCGTCCTGCATATGGTAGAAATCGAGCTGTTTGCCCAGTTTGCGGTGGTCGCGCTTTTCAGCCTCTTCCAGCATATGCAGATAAGCTTCCAGCTCATCCTTGTTACGCCAGGCGGTGCCATAGACGCGTTGCAGCATTTCGTTATTGCTGTCACCGCGCCAGTAGGCACCGGCCAGCTTCATTAATTTAAACGCCTTGAGCTTGCCGGTATTCGGCACGTGCGGGCCACGGCACAAGTCAGTGAAGCTGCCTTCAGAATACAAAGACACGTCCTCATTGCTTGGAATGCTGGCAATGATCTCGGCTTTATAATGCTCGTTAATACTTTTAAAATAAGCAACGGCTTCATCACGCGGCAATACCTTGCGCTCGACTTTTTCGTCTTTTTTCGCCAGCTCGGCCATTTTCTTTTCAATGGCTGCCAGGTCGTCCGGCGTAAACGGACGCTTATAGCTGAAGTCATAGTAAAAGCCATTATCAATGACCGGGCCAATGGTCACCTGCGCATCCGGGAACAACTCTTTCACCGCATAAGCCAGCAAGTGGGCGGTCGAGTGACGAATCACTTCCAGGCCTTCATCGTTCTTATCGGTAATGATGGCGAGGTCTACATCCTGCTCAATCAGATGACTGGTATCGACCAGTTTAGCTTCCTGACCTGTGTACGTGAGCTTACCCGCCAGTGCGGCTTTCGCCAGACCAGCGCCAATATTCATCGCGACATCGGCCACGGTCACCGGCTGTTCAAAACTTCTGGATGACCCATCAGGCAAGCGGATTACAGGCATGACTCCCTCTCTTTAAACATTAAACAACCAAACAAAACAAGCACATGGCACCTGTTTTTGGTCAAACCTCGATTATCTCACAGCGCACGAAAATTCCGCAATCAGAAACCGAGTGCAGTCACATTTAAAGCATTGATACAAAGCGATACACACCGATACAAAACCTGCATTCAGGCGCGGCATACCCAGTCGTTAAAACAGTTGACAGGCAGACGCGCCTGCCGAAACGAATGTAAAGGCGAACCACCAAGGGAGAACCACTATGACCAGCATCAGTTTAAACAGTGTGAGCAGTCAAATCACCAACAACATCTTTAGCAAACTAGATACCTCTAACCAGGGCACGATTGATGCCACCTCTTTAAGCAAAGCACTGAGCGAATCGGCTGATGACCAAGCCAGCGATGAAGTCAGCGATCTCGTCAGCAGCATAGATACGGACGGCGACAGTAAAATCAGCAAAAGCGAGCTGACAAAAGGAATCGAAAACCTGTTCAGCCAGTTGCAGAGCGCCAGCAACCAGGCTGGCGGCGCTCCAGGTGGGCCACCCCCACCGGGCGGCGCAGGTGGCCCACCGCCGCCTCGCGGCGAAGACGAGGAAGATAGCGGCCTCACACAGGACCAGATGCAGGAAATGGCTTCTTCTACCGACGACAGTAAGCTGTCTGAACTGCTGAACAATGTCGCCAGTAATTTTGAGGCCGCTGATACGAATGGTGATGGCAAGGTAACCCAGCAAGAAGCCATGGAGTATCAACAAAGCCAGAACAGCGATAGCAGCAATCCATCCAGCACCAGCACACAACAAAGCAATGCCCTGGAGCAAGTGGCCAAGTTGATTAAAACCTACGGGCTGGATCAGGACACATCCAGCAGCTATTTGACCACCTCCGCTTAAGCCCACACCAGCCTAACAGATGAGAAAAACAAAAAGCCACCAGAGATTCTGGTGGCTTTTTTTAAATTTTGCCATGTTTTATTTGGTAGTCGCGAATGGACTCGAACCATCGACCCCCACCATGTCAAGGTGGTGCTCTAACCAGCTGAGCTACGCGACTATTGTATTGCGCAGCAGTTGCTGCGAATCAATAAGGTTGCGCATTCTATCCGAAAGCCATCGGTTAGGCAATGGTATCGCGCTTATAATATGCGCATGACAAGCACTGCAGCCTTACCGCCTTTACTCTCCGATCGCATAACAGACGTTCTCATCGACACACTGTCCGAACAGCAGTATTGTGTGATTGATCAGTTTTTACCGGCGGATCTGGTTGAAGCACTGCGTACCATCGCCCTTGATCAACAACAGCAAGGACTAATGCACCAGGCCGGCACCAGCCAGTCAGCGGTTAGCAACCCCAAGTTGCGCGGCGACCAGATTGCCTGGCTGGAGCCCGGTGATCCGCATCCAGCGATCCAGAACTATCTGGCATTTCTGGCTGAAGTGCAACAAGCCGTCAACCGGCAATTGATGATGGGGCTGGACAGTTTTGAAACGCACTTTGCCATTTACCCGGCAGGCTCCTCCGGTTATACCACGCATATAGACCAGTTTCACCAACACCGTGAGCAGGCAAGGCCTGGCGCAAGAACGCTGACCTCGATTATTTATTTAAATGATGATTGGCCAGAACAAGCTGGCGGCGCGTTGCGATTGTATCTGGACGAGCACGCGAAAACACCCGGGCAAGATGCCAGACACATTGATATATTGCCAACAGCGGGCAGGCTGGTGTTGTTTCTATCCGCCAGGTTCTGGCATGAAGTGTTACCCGCCACCTTGCCACGCGTCAGCGTCACCGGCTGGTTTAAAACACGCTAGTTTTTACGTCGCTACTGTGCCGACTGCACTTGCGCCGTCAATCGGCTAAACATATCTGCCCCGGCATAACCATCTTGTGGCAACCCTTTACTGGCCTGGTAACGCCGGATAGCCGCTTGCGTTTTCGCCCCCGGGAAGCCATCCGGCGACCCGCAATCAAAGCCTCTGGCATTCAGCGCCTCCTGCAAAGACCACATCTGCTGATAACTGAGTGCAGGCGGCTCTGGCGGCATCATCAGCGTGTACGTGTCCTGGCGCAATTGCTGGCTCAGCAAACTGACACTGAGCGCATAATTAATAGAGCGGTTCCACTGCATGATCACATCAAAATTCGGGAACACCATATACGCCGGGCCATCATAACCTTGCGGCAACAAAATAGCGGCCTGCGGCAAGCCCAGCGCGCTGTCAGGCACGCCAGCAACCCCCGCTTTTACCCAATCACTGACGGGCTTATTCAGCTGCCATTGCGCCTGGCTGTAATCAAATCCGGCAGGCAAGGCCACCTGAATGCTAATCGGCTTGCCTGGCTGCCAACCTGCTTGTGACAGATAGTTGGCCGCCGAACTGAATACATCCGGGTAAGAATTCCAGATATCTATTTTGCCGTCAGCATCGGCATCCACACCATACTTGAGCAAGGTAGATGGCATAAACTGCATATGCCCGGTTGCGCCTGCCCAGGAGCCCACCACCGGGCTGTCATAGCGCTGCTCGCGCTCGACCACGCGCATCAGGTTCAATAATTCCCGTTTAAAAAACTCGGCCCGGCGCCCTTCATAAGAAAGTGTGGCCAAGGCAGAAGCCAACGGGATATCGCCCATAAAACCACCAAAATTGGTTTCCACCCCCCAAAAAGCCACCAGCACCTCGCGAGGCACTTGATACAACTCTTCGACCACATAAAGCACGCCCTGGTAGTCCTGCGCCATCTGCTTGCCTTTAGCCACCACACGCGGGTTAATGCGGCGGTTTACGTAGGCTGAAAAACTGGTGACAAACTCTGGCTGCTTGCGGTCCAGCTCAATCAAACGTGGCAAGAAAGTCACCTGGTTGAGTGTCGCATCCACCGCGGCTGGTGCCACATGTAATGCCAGCGCCTCCTGGCGCATGGCTGTCACCCACAACTTAAAGCCATCGTCATCCTCAGCACTGCTCAAATCGCTGGTGATAGCGAGCCCCGCCACCAATAACCCGCTCCATACAGCTTGCCACTTCCCGGTTGTTTTTACGTTCTTCATAGACACTAATTCAGGCTGGATAAAATGGATGCATAGCCTGCCTGATAATCGGCAAATTGCGGCTTGAATCCTGTGTGTTGCAAGAAACGGTTACGGATGCGTTTACCAGACTGCGGCTGCAATGGCGGCGTTGATGGCGCTGGCACTTGCTGCTGCGCGGCCAGCCACTGTAATACCTCATGCTGCATGGCGGGGACACCATCTGTCAAAATACAATGTTCTGGTAACACCACACCATCCATGACTTGCTGATACAAATGCACCACCGCCGCAGCCACATCCAGCTCATGCATACGATTGGTCCAATGCACCTGCGTGGGCCAGCGTGCGCTGTTTTGCAGTAACCGTAACAAATAAAGCCGTTGTGGGCCATAAATCCCCGACACCCGCAGCGCCGTATGGCCACAAGGCAACTGTGCCAGTAGCTGCTCGGCTTCCAGCATGACGCGCCCACCTTCATCCGCGGGCAGGGCTGGCGTCTCGTCATCAATCCACTCACCATGATCTTCGCCATAAATGCCGGTGCTGGAAATAAAAAAGACGTGTTTTAATGAAGCCACTGGCACATGTGCCAGCACCTGACGAAGACCTTGCACATAGGTCTGCTGATAGCTTTGCCCTTCTACAGGCGCCAGACAATACAGCAGGATTTCCGGCTGCAAAGTAGATAACACGGACAAGCTTTTTTCGGCAATCACATCCAGGTATATCGCCTGCGCCCCGGCAGGGACCGGCAGCGGGGAGCGCCTGACGATGGTCAGTGCATGCCCCTGGGCCAGGCTTGCCTCTGCGATCAAGGCTCCCAAACCACCACAACCAATTTGCAATATGCGCATACTTACTAACCCTTGATCTCTGGAAGCGGGTGTTTACGCAAATAGCGTTCGGCCAGCAACATGGCAGACATGGTTTTGCTATCGGTGATCTCGCCGGCTTCAATCGCGTGCATCACGCGTTCAAACGGCCAGACAAACACATCCATCGCTTCATCAATATCCCTGGCGTGCTCACCGAGTGACAATCCGGTGGCCAGATAGATATGAATCACTTCGTTGGAATAACCGATACAAGGATGTTGTACACCTAATTTGACCCACGTTTGTGCCGTGTAGCCGGTTTCCTCCAGCAACTCGCGCTGGCCAGTAGTCAATACCGGCTCGTCGGGATCAATTTTGCCTGCAGGCAACTCAATAAATACCTGCTTGAGTGGATAGCGGAACTGGCGCTCCAACACCACTTCGCCTGTGTGCGTCAGCGCAACCACCACCACCGCACCGGGGTGTATCACATACTCACGACCACTAATCACGCCGTTAGGTAAACGTGCTTGGTCATAACGCACAGTCAGCATTTTGCCCTGCGCCATAATTTCGCTGGACACCGTAGTCTCAATCAAATGGGTTTCGATCTGCTGATCCTGATTGAATCCTTTTTCTTCTGCCATCTCACTTCTACCGCTTAAACTGCATCTTTAAATGTGTTGCAATCATTCACTTTGCCAGATTGCAACCCTTGCTTAAACCAATGGACACGCTGCTCAGAACTGCCATGCGTGAAACTGTCAGGAACCACATAGCCCTGCGCCTGTTTTTGCAGTGCATCATCGCCAATAGCCGTGGCGGCACGCAAGGCTTCTTCAATATCACCGGTTTCCAGAATACGGAACTGCTGGTCAGCATGATGCGCCCAGACGCCTGCGTAACAGTCCGCCTGCAATTCCAGCCGCACAGAATAGGCATTGGAGGCAGCTTCAGAACGTGCCTGTTGCCTGGCTTGCTGCACCTTTTCCGAAGTGCCTAGCAAGTTTTGCACATGATGCCCGACCTCATGCGCAATCACATAGGCCTGGGCAAAATCCCCTGGTGCTTTAAAGCGCTCTTGCAGCTCCTGGTAAAAACTCAAATCAATATACACCTTCTGGTCTGCCGGGCAATAAAACGGCCCCATCGCCGCCTGACCCTGTCCGCAGGCCGTTTGCGTCGCACCACTGAAGATTTCCAGATTAGGTGCAGTGTATTGCTGGCCGGCCGCTGAAAACGTGCTTTGCCACACTTGCTCGGTACTCCAAAGCACGCGAGAGACAAACTTGACCTTGGGGTCATTGCTATCCGCAGGCACCGTTTGTGACTCGGCCGCAGGTTGCGCTTGCTGCGCGAGATTCAACACCAGGCTGGGGTCCACGCCAAAATACATGGCCACCAGCGCAATCGCAATGGTGCCGATGCCGATACTGCGGCCACCGACCATTCCACGGCCACGACTGTCTTCGACATGCTGGCTTTCTTCTAAATCATCCAGGCGCACAAGAATCCCCCGACCATTACTATTGAAAAATGTTGATGGAATGTGATTACTTTAGCATGCAGCACTGATAAAATCACACCATGTTTACTGGGATTATTCAAACCGTCGGCCGGATTGCCGAAGTGGTTCCGCATGGTGAAGATTGCGCATTACGCATTGAAGCCGCGGAACTGGGAATGCAAGATGTGCAACTGGGAGATAGCATCGCCGTTAATGGCGTATGTCTCACCGTGACTGAATTCGACGCGCACGCTTTTCAGGTCATGGTGTCAAAAGCCACGCTGGACGTGACTACCGGACTGGGTCAACCAGGCCCGGTCAACCTGGAAAAAGCCTTGCGCCTGGCGGACCGCCTGGGCGGCCACCTGGTCACCGGCCATGTCGATGGCATAGGCACCATTACCGCCTTGCAAGAGGTTGGCGAATGCTGGCTGCTGAAGATACGCGCCCCGCATGCCATCAGCAAATACGTCGCGAAGAAAGGCTCTTTGTGTGTAAACGGCATCAGCCTGACCGTGAACGAAATCAGCCAGGACGAGGTCAGTATTAACCTGATCCCGCACACCATGCAACACACCATCATGCAATACGCCAAGGCCGGAGACCCGGTCAACCTCGAAATCGATTTAATTGCACGCTATGTTGAGCGTATGCAAGCCTGGGAGCAAGAATAATGTCGGCGCAGATTAGCCCTATTGAAGCCATCATTGCCGATATCCGTGCCGGAAAAATGGTCATCCTGGTCGATGACGAACACCGTGAAAATGAAGGTGATTTTGTCATTGCCGCTGAGTTTGTTACCGCAGAGCATATCAATTTTATGGCCAAATTTGGCCGCGGCCTGATTTGCCTGACGCTGACCGAGCAACGTTGCCGCCAGCTGGATTTACCGCCCATGGTGCAAAAAAATGGCACTCGCCTCGGCACCAATTTCACGGTATCCATTGAAGCAGCCGAAGGCGTGACTACCGGCATTTCTGCGGCTGATCGCGCCACAACGATACGCGCGGCGATTGCCAAACAAGCCAACGCCAGCAGCCTGGTCAGTCCTGGCCATATTTTCCCGCTCTCAGCGATGAATGGCGGCGTGCTGGTTCGTGCCGGACACACGGAAGCAGGCTGCGATCTGGCACAACTGGCCGGCTGCGAACCTGCCAGCGTCATTTGCGAAATATTGAAAGATGACGGCGAAATGGCACGCTTGCCAGACCTGATGCAGGTCGCGGCTGAGCATGATATTAAAATTGGCACCATTGCCGACCTGATCCATTACCGCGCCTCACACGAGACCCTGATTGAGCGTAGCGCCGAGCGCAATATCGAGACCGTGTTTGGCCCGATGCGCCTGATCGCCTACCGCGACAATATCGCACAGGAAACACATCTGGCGCTGGTCAAAGGCGATCCGCAAACCAGCGAAGAAGCGCTGGTAAGGGTGCACGAACCCTTGTCCATGATAGACCTGCTGGATAGCAGCCACCAGGCGCATAGCTGGAACCTGTTACACGCCATGCGTATTATCAGCACCGCGCCTTGCGGCGTGATTGTGCTGATCAACCGCGATGAAGACGGGCTGGGACTGACCGACCGCATTTTGCGCGCGGACCAAAAGCTGGTGGTGAACCAGGAATTACGCAATTACGGCACCGGCTCACAAATCCTGCTCGACCTTGGGGTGAAGAAAATGCGCCTGATGGCCGCCCCGCGCAAAATGCCAAGCATGGATGGCTTTGGCCTGGAGATTACCGGCTATTTGAGCGCGGAAGAAGCTAGCCCTGTATGAGTGAACAGTTATCGTTAGATAGCAATGACATGCGTCTGAACCTCACCGGCCAGATTTTGATCGCCATGCCGGCCATGGAAGACCCTTACTTCAGCAAAAGCGTGATTCTGGTGTGTAACCACGACCAGGATGGCGCCATGGGCATGATACTCAACCACCCTTTGCAGCTAAATGTAGGCGACCTGTTTGAGCAACTGGATATGGAATGTCATGCCAACTATCAGCAGGAGCGGCAAGTGCATTTTGGCGGCCCGGTGCAAGTGGAACGCGGCTTTGTGCTGCATACGCCAGCTACTGAATTCAACACCACCATGGAGTTGTCAGAAGGCCTGGCCATGACCTCATCCAAAGATATCCTGGAAGCGGCGGCGCGTGATGAAGCACCACCAGACATGTTTATCGCACTGGGTTATACCGGTTGGTCCGCAGGTCAACTGGAGGAAGAAATCCAGGCCAATGCCTGGCTGACCTTGCCGCTCGAGGACAACCAGCAGCTCCATAAGCTGATTTTCAAACTGCCCAATGATGACAAACTCTCCTGGGCCATGCAGCAATTAGGCGTAGACTTTGCCACTCTGTCCGAGGTCGCTGGCCATGCCTGATGCGGTCAAGCACGGCAAACAGCCTCTCAATCAAAGCCATTTACCGATTACCCAACGCCGTTACCCGGATGTCAGTGGCACGGTGCTTGCCTTTGATTTTGGTGAAAAACGCATAGGCGTGGCCGTTGGCGACACCCTGCTCAAGCTGGCACACGCACTGCTCACCATAGAAGCAGAAGAAAATGCCGCCAAATTTGCGCACATTGATGCGCTGCTGCAAGAATGGCGTCCTGTCTTGCTGGTCGTTGGTTTGCCGATGTCTATGGATGGCGAAGCCCATGCCATGACTGCGCTGGCGCAAAAATTTGCCCAGCGCCTCGAAGGCCGCTTCAACCTGCCGGTCGTGATGGTAGACGAGCGCCTGTCTTCTGCTGAAGCAGCACAGTCGCTGTATGAAGCGGGTGTCAGAGGTCGTGCACAAAAGCCGCTGCTGGACCAGGTTGCCGCACAAACTATATTACAATCCTATTTTGATGCTTATCATGGACGTGCATAGCACAATCCCCTCATGACATTACCTGATCCCGAACAACTACTAGAGCATTTATACCAGCAACTCAAGCCACGCATACAGGAAAATACTGCCCTGGTTGGCATTTATACCGGCGGTGTCTGGCTCATGGAGAGGCTGCTCAAGCGCCTGCAAACTGAGCTAGGGCATAACATTCTGTTTGGCAAACTGGATGCAGCCATGTATAGAGACGATTATGCACAACGTGGTTTGAAAACATCTGCGCACCCGGCTTATATCCCGTTCGATATCAATGGCAAGCATATCATCCTGATCGACGATATTTTTTATACCGGTCGTACCACGCGTGCGGTCATGAATGAACTGTTTGACTATGGCCGTCCGGCCTCGGTACAACTGGCTGCCCTGATCAACCGTGGTGGCGCACAGTTACCAATCCGGCCAGACATGGTCGGTGCCGACCTGCCGTTACAGGCGCATCAATCGTTTGACCTGGCCATGAACACGCTGGGGCGCTTAAGCCTCAGCATTTCTGAATCGGCCTCGCCTGCCAAGAGTGGAGCTGACGACCATGCATAACCCGCAACTCAACGCGCAAGGACAACTACAGCATCTGCTGAGTATCGAAGGATTACCCAAACGCATTTTGACCGACATTCTGGATACGGCCGAAAACTTTGTCGGCGTGGCCGAGCGTGAAGTCAAAAAAGTGCCGCTGCTGCGTGGCAAAACCGTTTGCAATATTTTCTTTGAGAACAGTACGCGCACACGCACCACGTTTGAAATTGCCGCCAAGCGCCTATCGGCCGATGTGCTTAACCTCAACGTCAGCACCTCGTCGCAATCCAAAGGCGAGACGATTTTAGATACGGTAAACAACCTGATTGCCATGCACGCCGATATGTTTGTTGTGCGTCACCAGCAAAGCGGCGCCGCGCACTTTATTGCGCAGCATGTACCACCGCATATCAGCGTCATTAATGCGGGCGATGGCCGTCATGCGCACCCGACACAAGGCTTGCTGGATGTATTTACCATCCGCAAATACAAACCGGAAATGCACAACCTGCGTGTGGCGATTGTTGGCGATGTACTGCATTCACGCGTCGCCCGCAGCGAAATTCATGCCTTGACGACGCTAGGCGTACCCGAAATACGTGTCATCGCACCACGCACCCTATTGCCAACTGACGTGGAAAAGCTCGGCGTGCAGGTATTCCACAATATGGAACAAGGCCTGAAAGATGTCGATGTGGTCATGATGCTACGCCTGCAAAACGAGCGTATGTCTGGCGCCTTGCTACCCAGTTCGCAAGAGTTTTTCCAGACCTTTGGCCTGACGCCAGAGCGACTGGCGCTGGCCAGACCGGATGCCATTGTGATGCACCCTGGCCCAATGAACCGTGGCGTAGAAATTGATTCAGCAGTCGCAGATGGCAAACAATCAGTGATTCTGCCGCAAGTGACTTATGGTATCGCAGTCCGCATGGCGGTGATGGCAATTCTGGGAGGGGGCAACGCCGCATGAACATCGTAATTAAACAAGGCCGCCTGATGGATGCCAGCCAGCAACTGGACCAGGTCAAAGACCTGTATATCAGTGCTGGCAAAATTGTCGCCATCGGTGAGGCACCGGCAAACTTCAAGGCAGACCAAACGCTGGATGCCAGTGGCAAATGGGTGTTACCTGGCCTGGTCGATTTGTGCGCCCGCCTGCGCGAGCCCGGCAGTGAATATAAAGCCACGCTACTGAGCGAGTTACGCGCAGCCATGGCCGGCGGCGTCACCAGCCTGGCCTGCCCGCCAGACACCGACCCGGTGCTGGATGAACCCGGCCTGGTCGAAATGCTCAAACACAGGGCCAAATCACAGGCACTAGCGCATGTCTATCCGCTAGGCGCCGTCACGCGCCAGTTGCAAGGCCAGTTGCTCACAGAAATGTATGCATTGACTGCGGCCGGTTGCGTGGGCTTTTCGCAGGCAGATACCACCATTGTTGATACGCAAGTACTGTGGCGCGCCTTTGAATATGCGGCTTCTTTTGGCTATACCTTGTTTATGCGTGCCGAGGATCCTTACCTGGCCAAAAATGGTGTCGCGCATGATGGCGAGGTCGCTTCGAGATTAGGCCTGAAAGGCATTCCTTCTGCGGCAGAAAGCATCGCTTTGCAAACCATGCTGCGTATTGCGCAAGCCACCGGCGTCAGGCTGCATATCGCCCGCGTCTCTACCGCAGAGTCCGTAGAGCTGATCCGCCAGGCCAAACAATCCGGCATGCAGGTGACGGCAGATGTGAGTATTCAGCATCTGCACCTGACCGACATGGATATTGGCTTCTTTGACAGCATGGTGCATTTAAAACCACCCGTGCGTACCCAGCGCGACCGCGACGCGCTGCGTGCAGGCTTGCTGGATGGCACGCTGGATGCCATTTGCTCAGACCATACGCCGGTGGACGATGACGCCAAGGCGCTGCCGTTTGCCGAATCACATCCGGGCGCCTCTGCGCTCGAACTGTTACTGCCACTGACCTTAAAATGGGCGGCACAAGCCAAGCTATCTCCCACACAAGCGCTGGCCAAAATCACGCAAGCACCAGCTAATATCCTTGGCGTTAATGCAGGTGATTTGCAGGTGGGGGCAACGGCAGATGTCGTGATTTATGACCCGGAAATGGAGTGGCGTGTTGACGGCCGTGCCCTGCTGAGCCAAGGCAAGAATACGCCGTTTGTGCATCATGCAGTCACCGGCAAGGTGACCACCACCTTCACGCAGGGCAACCTGGTGTTCCAGCAAGAAACCTTGCAAACTACTGTGTAAACCAGCGTGTAAGCCTCAACAAAAACGCCTGCGATGTATGGCCACATCGCAGGCGTTTTTATGTGCAGCGTTTTGAAACCGGGCGTGGGCTGACTACAAGATATCCAGGTCAGAAATCTTGCCGCGCTCCTGATTCTCAGGGTTTGCCATCTTGCTGTTAAGCTTAAACTTGAGGCGTAAATCATTGACCGAATCGGCATTGCGCAAGGCATCGTCATAACTGATCTGGCCTGACTCAAATAAATCAAACAAGGCCTGGTCAAAGGTTTGCATGCCCAGTTCGCGTGATTTGGCCATGATCTCTTTAATCGCGTGTACATCACCTTTGTAGATCAAGTCAGAAATCAACGGCGAATGTAACAACACTTCCACCGCAGCCACGCGCCCACTGCCATCAATTTTTGGGATCAATCGCTGCGAAGCGACACAACGCAGGTTAAGCGACAAGTCCATCAATAACTGTTGCCGGCGCTCTTCAGGGAAAAAGTTAATAATCCGGTCCAGCGCCTGGTTGGTACTGTTGGCGTGCAAGGTGGCCAGGCACAAATGGCCGGTCTCAGAGAAAGCAATCGCGTAATCCATGGTTTCACGGTCACGGATCTCGCCGATCATAATCACATCCGGCGCCTGGCGCAGCGTGTTTTTAAGCGCCGCATGCCAGCTTTCGGTATCCACGCCAACCTCACGCTGGGTGACAATACAATTGCGGTGGCCGTGAATAAACTCGACCGGGTCTTCAATGGTAATAATATGGCCGTAGCTACTTTCGTTTCTATGCCCCAGCATGGCTGCCATTGAGGTCGACTTACCAGAACCGGTGCCGCCGACAAAAATGATCAGGCCTCGCTTGGCCATCACCACGTCTTTAAGAATCTGCGGTAACTTTAATTCATCAAATTTGGGGATATTGGTATTGATCACCCGGAACACCAGGCCGACCGCACTGCGCTGAATAAACGCATTGACGCGGAAACGGCCGACGGACGGCATGCTGATTGCAAAGTTACATTCCAGCGTCTGCTGAAACTCCAGCGCCTGCTTATCGTTCATCACCGCCCGACCGATCTCGGCGGTTTGCTGGGTGTTCAGGGTTTGTGAGGACACCGGCGTCAGCTTGCCGTCTATCTTCATCGCTGGCGGAAAGCCCGCCGTGATAAACAAGTCTGAAGCCTTGCGCGTGACCATCAGTTTCAGCAGGTCAGTGACGAACTTCTCCGTATGGGCGTGATCGCCCGTCGTTTGCGTGCTGTCCATGTTGTTAGCCGATGATAGCGTCACGGTTCGCCGCCTTGGTGCGCGCTTCAGCGGCACTGATGATATTACGTTTTACCAGGTCTTGCAGGTTCTGGTCCAGGGTTTGCATGCCCAGGCTCTGGCCAGTCTGGATCGCAGAATACATCTGGGCAATCTTGTTTTCACGAATCAGGTTACGAATGGCCGGGGTGCCCATCATAATTTCATGCGCGGCGACGCGGCCTTGCTCATCCTTGGTTTTACACAGGGTTTGTGAAATCACGGCACGCAGCGATTCAGACAGCATGGAGCGCACCATTTCCTTCTCCGCCGCCGGGAACACATCGACCACCCGGTCTATGGTTTTGGCCGCAGAACTGGTGTGCAAGGTACCAAATACCAGGTGACCGGTTTCGGCCGCAGTCAACGCCAGGCGGATGGTTTCCAGGTCGCGCATCTCACCCACCAGGATCACATCCGGGTCTTCACGCAACGCAGAGCGCAGCGCATTCTCAAACGATTGCGTATGCGGGCCGACTTCACGCTGGTTGATCAACGACTTTTTCGAGGTGTGCACAAATTCAATCGGGTCTTCCACCGTCAACACATGCGACATCTGCGATTCGTTGATGTAATCAATCATCGCCGCCAGCGTAGTGGACTTGCCCGAGCCAGTGGGCCCGGTCACCAGCACAATGCCACGTGGTGTATCAGCAATGTCCTTGAATACTTTTGGGGCATTCAGCTCATCCAGCGTCAGCACCTTGCTCGGAATAGTACGGAATACTGCACCGGCACCACGTTGCTGGTTAAACGCGTTAACCCGGAAACGCGCCAGGTCAGGAATCTCAAACGAGAAGTCACATTCCAGCGTTTCTTCGTAGATTTTGCGCTGGCTGTCATTCATGATGTCATACAGCATGCGGTGTACTTCGGCATGATCCATGGCGGGCAAATTGATCTTGCGCACATCGCCATGCACACGAATCATCGGTGGCAGGCCGGAGGACAAATGTAAGTCCGACGCTTTATTTTTAACTGAAAATGCCAATAAATCTGAAATATCCACAATCGACTCCAGTGATTATTTATATAATGTTGCTTTAGTTTTGTATTCTTAGTTCTTCAACACTTGTTTAGCTGCCATGACTGCCCTCTCTGACAATCTTGCCTGTATCCGCCAACAGATCGCAGACGCACAGACACGTTTTCAGGCTACGCAACCTGTCACGCTATGCGCGGTGAGCAAAGCACAACCGGCAGTGGCGATTCGCGCCGCCTATGACGCTGGTCAAACCGTGTTTGGCGAAAACTACCTGCAAGAAGCCCTGCAAAAGCAGGCTGAGCTTGAAGACTGTGCTATAGCATGGCACTTTATCGGGCCAATTCAAAGCAATAAAACACAGCCAATTGCCCGTCATTTCGACTGGGTACACTCGGTAGATCGCCTTAAAATTGCACAACGCCTGTCTGATGCACGCCCGTCAACGCTGGCGCCACTCAATATTTGCCTGCAAGTGAACATTAGCGAAGAGGCAAGCAAAAGTGGTGCCAGTGGCCAGGAGTTATTGGAACTCGCCTTAAATATCAAACAGTTGCCACGCTTGCAGCTACGCGGTTTGATGGCAATTCCGGCACCTTGCAGTGACATTGAGCAACAGCGTGACCAATTTCGGCAGGTGCGCGCCTTGTTTGAACACCTGAACAGCCATGGCCTGCAACTGGACACATTATCCATCGGCATGAGTGGCGACTTTGCGGCGGCCATTGCCGAAGGCGCCACACTGGTACGCATAGGCACCGCCATTTTTGGCGCGCGCATCCCCTCTTTACCCACAGATTCAGTGATAAAAGGAACCTGATCACCATGCAATCACTTTCAGCCACACGCATTGCCTTTATCGGCGGCGGCAATATGGCACAAGCCTTGATGATAGGCCTGCAACAACGTGCATTTAATATGCAAAATATCACCGTGATTGACCCGGACACGACCAAACATCCACACTTGCAAACCAGCCTGGGCATCAACACCAGCGCCAGCCTGACGGCAGAATCACTGGCGGCAGATATCATTGTGCTAGCCGTCAAACCGCAACAATTACAAAGCGTGGCGCTGGCGCTGGCCCCCTTGCTGCAATCACAGTTAGTGGTGTCGGTCGCTGCGGGCATACGCACGGCAGATCTGAGCCGCTGGTTAAATGGCTATCAAATCATCGTGCGCACCATGCCGAACACCCCGGCCCAAATTCAGGCCGGGATTACCGGCGCTTATGCCTTGCCTGCAGTCTCGGCCGCGCAACGCGCATTGGCCGATGCGGTGTTACAAGCCGCAGGCGAAGTTGTGTGGCTGGACGATGAAGCGCAACTGGATGCCGTGACTGCCATTTCTGGCAGCGGCCCGGCCTATGTCTTTCTGATGATAGAAGCCTTGACGGCAGCTGGCGTTGCATTAGGTCTCAG
The DNA here is from genome assembly GCF_000800115.1 of Methylophilus sp. Q8. NCBI lineage: Bacteria > Pseudomonadati > Pseudomonadota > Betaproteobacteria > Nitrosomonadales > Methylophilaceae > Methylophilus > Methylophilus sp. Q8. Next base: position 162,386 of record NZ_JUHE01000001.1, read on the forward strand.
CGAAGCACAATCGCTCAAACTGAGCCTGGCGACGTTTAAAGGCGCCAGCCTGTTGGCCGCTGGCAGCACTACGCCGATCGCCACCTTGCGTGAGCAGGTCACCTCCAAGGGCGGCACGACCGAGCAAGGGCTGCTCAGCATGCGCCAGCATGATATTCATGGCATGATGCAAGATGCCACTGCGCAAGCGGCACGCCGCGCCAAAGAACTGGGTGATCAACTGGGAGCACAAGCATGATGTTGCAAAACATGACGACTTTTTTACTCAATGCCGCCTTCGGCATGCTGACGTTTTTATTGGTACTGCGTTTTTTAATGCAATGGACACGTACTTCGTTCCAAAATCCGTTGGGTCAAATGACCATGGCACTGACCGACTTTATGGTCAAACCCGCACGTAAACTGATTCGCCCGATCAAGGAGTGGGATTTATCGACATTGCTGCTGGCCTTATTGATGCAGATTATTTTGTTTGCCCTGTTGGCCTTGCTGACTGGCGCACCTGCCTCACCGTTTTTCTGGGTATGGCAAGCAGTGTTTGGCGTGCTGGGGCAAATGGTAGATGTGTTTTTCTATGCGATTTTGCTGATGGCAATTTTAAGCTGGGTCAACCCTTACAGCCCAATTTACGGTGTCTTGAACCAACTGTCAGCCCCTATTCTGGAGCCATTACGCCGTATTTTGCCGCCGATTCAGGGCTTTGACTTTTCTGCACTGGTCGCGCTGATTTTATTGCAAATGATCAGCCATATTGTGCTGCCAGGCCTGGCAGTGAGTATTCTTTAAGACAAGCAAAAACATAAAAAAGGACGACAGCTTGTCGTCCTTTTTTATTTATATCCACACAATATCAAACTCTTCCCGCCCGTACTGCGTATCCGGATGCAGTGACAGCGGCTTTTTAATAAAGTCAGACAAACTGGCCAGGCTCTGCGACTCTTCATCGCTCAGCATATTAATCACTTCAGGTGATGCCAGAATCTTGAATTCTTTGGCGCTTTTAAACTGCTTGGACTCACGCAATACTTCGCGCATGATTTCATAGCAAATGGTTTGCGCAGTTTTGAGTTCGCCACGACCCTGGCACACCTGGCAAGACTCACACAACAAATGTGCCAAACTTTCGCGTGTGCGCTTACGCGTCAACTCAACCAGGCCGAGTGCAGAGAAGCCGTTGACATTGATACGCGCCCTATCCAGCGTCACCGCCTTGCGCAACTCCTCCAGCACCGACTCACGCTGCGCATCTTCATCCATATCAATAAAGTCGATAATGATAATGCCGCCCAGGTTGCGCAAACGCAGTTGCCGCGCAATGGTTTGCGCCGCTTCAAGGTTGGTTTTAAAAATGGTATCAGACAGGTTTTTGCCACTGACAAAACTGCCGGTATTGACGTCTACCGTGGTCAGTGCCTCGGTCTGGTCAAAAATCAGGTAGCCGCCGGATTTAAGTTCCACCTTGCGCGACAAAGCCTTTTCAATTTCGCTTTCAATGTCATAAAACTCAAACAGAGAACGCTCGCCCTTGTAGTGCATAAGCGGCTTGACTGCGTGTGAAACATACAACTCGGCAAACTCTTTCAAGCGCTCAAACATCTCGCGCGAGTCAACGCGGATACTGGTCGTTTCAGTACACACCACATCGCGCAAAATACGGCGCGGCAAACTCAGGTCATAAAAAATCAGCGAACGCTCACCGACTTTTTTGCTTTCGGCCTGGATTTTTTGCCAGACTTTGCGCAGGTACTCAATATCCGCCAGCAACTCTTCATCAGTCGCATTCTCAGACATGGTGCGGATAATGTAGCCGCCTTCACGATCTTCCGGCAACAAGCCCAGCAGGCGATTGCGCAAAAACTCGCGTTCTTCTTCAATATCAATGCGCTGAGAGACACCAATGTGCTTCTGGTATGGCAAATAGACAAGAAAGCGCCCGGCGATACTGATTTCCGTCGTCAATCGCGCACCCTTGGTGCCGATGGCCTCTTTAATCACCTGCACGATAATCGACTGGCCTTCATGCAAGACCTCCTGAATCGGCCTGGCGGTTTTAACCGCGCCATCCTCTGAATGGCACTCCATGATATCCGCCGCATGCAGAAAGGCCGCACGCTGCAAGCCAATTTCGACAAACGCCGACTGCATGCCTGGCAATACGCGCACCACGGTGCCGCGATAGATATTGCCGACAATACCCAGTGATGACGCCCGCTCAATATGCAGCTCCTGCACAATGCCCTGCTCCAGAATCGCCACGCGCGTCTCTTGCGGCGTGACGTTAATCAGTACTTCTTGCGCCAATGACATATTGCTTTACCCGATCCCGATTCATTATCTTTTATACAAAGTTTACCATGCGTGCAGCAACTGCGCCGTTTCATGCAGCGGTAAACCCATCACGCCGCTATAACTGCCATCAATGCGTTTGATCCACGCCCCGGCGCGCCCCTGTATGCCATAGGCACCTGCCTTATCCATCGGCTCGCCCGAGGCGATATAGTCCTGCAACACCGCTTGTGGCACGTGCATCATCTCAACCTCTGTGGTATTGAGTAAACAACGTACCTGACCGGCCTGATAAACCGCCACTGCCGTATGCACCACATGAAGGCTGCCACTTAAACGCGAAAGCATGGCCATGGCCTCACCCGCATCTGCCGGTTTGCCTAAAATATCCTGGCCCAAAGCCACGGTCGTATCCGCCGCCAGAATCGATAAACCACGCACGCCATGCACCGCAGCCACAGCAAGCGCCTTTTCTTGCGCCAGGCGTAACACATATTGCGCGGGATCTTCACCCAGCAAACTGGATTCGTCGATATCGGCAGGCACAATTTCGCATTGCACGCCCAACTGCGCCAGCAATTCCACGCGACGCGGACTGCGTGACGCCAGGATGATCTTGTGTTGATACATGAACATTCCACCAGCTTAACAAACAAGCCGCACAAGGTAACACAAACACAGTCGATTTTGCGCTAAAGGCTGTCCCAATTGCGACCCAACTTGTACTAACAGGCGCCTGCCTCATTGTGTACAATAACCGCTCGTTTGTCTTTTCTCACCAAGCTATCCGCATGAACTCACTTGAACACTTGCTGCAGCGTGCCGAACAACTGATCACGCGCCTGGAAACCCTGCTCCCCGCACCTCCCGCCGACATCAACTGGCAGGCCATCGCCTGGCGCTGGGTCAAACACGGTGCACAAGGCCAGCTACAAGCCGTAGACCACCCGCATGCAGTATTGCTGCAAGACATACAATTTATTGACCGGCAAAAAACTGAAGTCGTGCGTAACACCCGGCAGTTTTTGCAAGGTTTGCCTGCCAACCATGTGTTGCTCACTGGCGCACGCGGCACAGGCAAATCATCATTAGTTAAAGCCTTACTCAATAGCTATGCCGCCGAAAGCCTGCGCCTGATTGAAGTTGAAAAGCAGGACCTCAATGACCTGCCACAAATTGCGCAACTGATACGCCAGCGGCCGGAAAAGTTTATTATCTTCTGTGACGACCTCACGTTTGAAGCCAACGACACCGGCTATAAAGCGCTCAAAGTGATCCTCGATGGCTCGATTGAAGATGCATCGCCTAACCTGCTGGTATATGCCACCTCCAACCGCAAAAACCTGATGCCGGAATACATGGCCGACAACCAGCCAATTGTCGATAAAGGTGAAATCCGCCAAAACGACACCATAGACGAGAAAACCTCGTTGGCCGAGCGCTTTGGCCTGTGGCTCTCGTTCTATAGCTTTGACCAGGACGAATACCTGAGCATTGCCGAGCACTGGCTGCAAACCTTTGGCATCCCCATGGATGACGCTGCCCGCCACGCCGCCCTGCAGTTTTACCACACGCGTGGCGCCCGCAGCGGCCGCGTGGCCTACCAGTTTGCCAAAGACTACGCAGGCAAGCTGCAACTAGGCGCATAAAACACTGCGCATAGAGGCATTCATCTTTAAAACCATTTGCGCTTACTCACATTGAAACGCAGCTAAAAACAATATGACCAAACTCGTACAAGTCGCCGTTGCCATCCTGATCAAACCCAATGGCGAATACCTGCTCGCCAGCCGCCCCAATGGCAAAGGCTGGGCTGGCTGGTGGGAGTTTCCCGGCGGCAAAATCGAAGCTGGCGAAACGCCAGAACATGCATTGATCCGTGAATCCCAGGAAGAACTCGGCATCACCCCCACACAAATACAGCCGTGGATCAAACGCCGCTACGATTATCCGGCCACCCATGATGCCGAAGCCAAAACCGTGCTCCTGCACTTCTTTTTCGTGCATGCATGGCAAGGTGAGTTACAAGCACGCGAAGGCCAGCAATTCGCCTGGCAACATCCGCAAAAGCTCAACGTCACCCCTGTGCTACCCGCCAATGCGCCAATTATGCAAGCCCTGAGCCTGCCGCCCGTTTATGCCATCAGCAATGTGCAAGAAATGGGCAAACCCGCCTTCTTGCAAGCGCTAAAACAACAATTAGACCAAGGCCTGCAACTGCTGCAAATCCGTGAGCCACAGCTTGATAGCGCAGCATTGACTCAATTAAGCGAACAAGTATTACAGCTATGCGCGTCCTACGACTGCCGCTGCCTACTCAACGGCAGCCCAGAGCAAGCCCAACAGCTCGGTTACCAAGGCGTGCATTTAAATAGCCAGCGTCTGCTGGCCCTGGCGCAAAAACCGGATCACTTATTGGTAGGCGCCTCTTGTCACAGTCGCGCAGAGTTGGAACAAGCACAATCACTCCAACTAGACTTCGCCCTGCTCTCGCCAGTATTACCGACAAAAAGTCATCCAGAAGCAAGCGGAATGGGATGGGAGAAATTTAGTGAAACCTTAAATGGATTGGAAATCCCAGTTTATGGTTTAGGGGGTATGCTGCCAGAGCATCTATCAATCGCGCTCGCTGCGGGTGCGCGCGGTATTGCCATGCAACGGGCATGCTGGTCTTTCCTCAATTAAATAACAGGTTGTGAAGTGGGGATGTACAGGAGCTTGTGAGTGATAACAGCCTAGATATTGAGAATGTACTTACCACCTTAAATGTAGCTGGGGAATATAGTATATCCAGGGAAACTTTATATAAATACTTAAAATCCCCTACCTAAAAACCTGATAGCTCCCCAGCTGAACGTTTTAACTTAGTTTTCGGTAAGCTTGAACGCTTGCTTTCGTGCATAGGTATGCATGTTATAGAAACAATTGGCTTTAACAGGATGGCATTTCAATTTCTAGCCATAGCTGGTTCCAAACATTGCTGGCCAGATTTTCGATAGCCATCATTGCATTCCCAGTCGTTGCCATAGTAATTTAGCTTGGCGTTCAATGGTATTGCAACAGCTAGGCAAATACCTCCAGACTGTCTATAACCACGCTCGCACTCCCAGCCGTTCCCGTAGTAATTTAATTTGGCATTTTGCGGAATGGCAACTATTAAACATACACTTCCTGCTTGCCTATAGCCACGCTCACACTCCCAACCATTACCGTAATAATTCAGCTTAGCATTTTGAGGCAAATTTACAGCAACACATGTGGCGCCTGCTTGGCGATAACCCTTCTCACATTCCCATCCATTGCCGTAGTAGTTGAGCTTAGCGTTTTGAGGCAAATCTACAGCAACACATGCGGCGCCTGCTTGGCGATAGCCTTTCTCACATTCCCAATCATGACCGTAGTAGTTGAGCTTAGCGTTTTGAGGCAATTGAACAGCAACGCATGAGGCACCGATTTGACGGAAACCCTTTTCACACTCCCAATCATGGCCATAGTAATTAAGTTTGGCATTTTGAGGCAATTCAACGGGTACGCATGAGGCACCCGCTTGGCGGTATCCTTTTTCACATTCCCAGCCATTCCCGTAATAATTCAATTTTGCATTTTGAGGTACATCAACAGAAATGCAGCCCTCCCTTGATGAACGATAGCCAGGGTCACATTCAACGATACCCGGCCTATGAGTCTTTGTCCGACCTGTTTCTATTGATCTGGCTGGGCTAATGTATTCCTCGGAATTGCTTTCATGAGTTGTAGATTCAGGTTGGTCTTGGTCTAAATTAGGAGAATTATCGTTAGCAATTGAGTTAGTGTTGGGAGGCAAAGTTGAAGGATATGAAAATGATCTGAGACCATAACCATATGAATTAGGAGATAACTGTGTTCCAACCTTACCAGTATATGGATTTACGTTTCCGTAAGTACTCCAATTGTTACTGAAGTTGCCATCGGGCGCAGACCTCACATGTGGTTGTACATAGGTTCCATCTTTACGAACATATCCCCTCACACTTACATTTCCGCCTCTTGCTCCTCTTGCAAATGCAAAGTCTGCTGAAATGAGCATTAAGATCAATAGAAATATACTTAGTGTGATGGTCTTTGGAAAACTATGACTTTTCATTTTGATCCACCCTGTATTTTTATAATTCAAAATGAGAAACAAAAATTGCAACTATTACATTGACTTAAAACTATATGAGGCAGTGGCATTTTGCAAGATAAAAATACTCTTTAGCTTCATAGCAAAGTACATTTTCACAACCGTTGCAAAACTAATGATAGGATTATGTTTTAACTATTATTAGAGCACCTGCTGGTGTACCTTGTTATTTAGAAACAGTTGGATTTTTTCCCATTTATTACTTATTTAAAATCAATGACATAGGAAGATATTGAATTCCCCTCCCCGTGGGGACGCTAATAAGACAGTGTATGAAATTGCCAGTGCCGCACAACGCCTAAATGAACTCCGCGACAATTGGTTAAACCCTAATGAATGGGTCGATTGGGTCATTACCCCCGAAGAAGAAAAAGCAGACTTCCCTAAACGGGCGGTGGCCAAAGCAGGATTCGACGCCGAACTTAAAAAACGAACACTCACCAACTTATACAACCAAAGACCTGCGTGGCTAGATAACGCGCACAAAGCGCTTGATGCCGCCGTGGCTAAAGCTTACGACTGGGAAGATTACACGCCAGAAATGCCGGATGAAGAAATTTTAAGGAGTTTGCTCAAATTGAATCTCGAAAGAGTAGCAAATCAATGATCAGGCGATATAAAGCAACACGGCTTACAAATAATGACGCTATTAACTAAACGAAATTTGTTGTTATTGATTCCTCTGGTTGTGGCTGTTTTAGCCTCGCTAATAGCTGTTCATACAAAAAATTATCATGAACTTCGGCTATCGGGCGCAGAGGCTCTTCGTTCAGTGTCGATACTTTTTGCTTTGTTAGCGGGTTCTTCAATCGCGCTTCTAAATACATTTGTTACAGGACTACGCGAAGATGCGAAAAAACAGATTGCAGAAGTAAGGGAAATTTTGGATGAAATCGCGAACAGTAAAGAAAGAAACGGATATGAAGAGCTTGAATCACTTATTAAAAACCAGATAGACCCTTTACGTTGCTTAGCATTAAAGGAATGGCTTGAATACGATGAAGCAAACTTTATAAGACAACAAATGCCAGACACGGAACTCATAGCTTTGAGCAAAAAAGATTCTGTTTATTTCGCTAGATACTTTCTTCGCCTAGAAGATGAATTCAATGAATTAGGAGTAATTTTTGTTCGTCGCATTGTGGCCAAACATCATTTTGATACGGCCAGATGGTCATTGGGTTTTCTTGTGATAAGTATGATTATGATTTCCACGTCATACATGGTCCCAAATACTGAATTATGGAACTGTCTAGTGTTTATTATTGAGGCCACATTAGTATCAGCTGTAATTACTAATGCAGCATTCCTATTTTCGTTTTTTGTAAACGAAGCACAAGGTGGTATTGCCATTTATGAGTCAAACAAATAATCCATTACATGGCATCACGCTTGAGCAGGTCGTTGTCGCCTTGGTCGACTATTACGGCTGGGATAAACTCGCACAGAGAGTGAATATCAACTGTTTTAAGAGCGACCCATCTGTGAGGTCTAGCTTGAAGTTTTTGCGGCGGACGCCGTGGGCGCGAGCTGAGGTAGAGAGTTTATATCTCGCGACTTTTGCTAAAAATCACGGTTGATATTGATCGGGGTTTAAGCCCATATGAATCGTTTTTAAATCAGGGTGCGGCTTTTACCGGCATGGTGACAAACTGATCCGTAATCTTGCCTTGTTTGTCTTTAAAACAGAGTCTGAATTTTACTTGCTCACCCGCTTTAAACGGTGTGGGCAGTTCAAACAGCATTAAGTGCAAGCCGCCCGGTGCCAGTTTAACTGGCTTGCCAGCAGGTACTGGCAATTCTTCCATGCTACGCATCTTCATGACACCGTTTTGCATGGTCATGCTGTGCATTTCTACCGTGCCAGCACGCTCTGTTTCGGCATAAACCAAGGTGACATCCTGTGCGCTGGATAATGTGACGTAGGCGGCGCCTACAGATTGGCCTGGATTGGAAGCGCGAACCCACGCATCGCTCAGTTTTACCTCTGCATGCGCAATCCCTAGCCAGCCGATCAGGCAAACGCTGGTGACGAGGCGGGATAAGAAGGCTGTTTTTTGCATATTCAATAATCCTGGCAACCAGTTATTCTGGCTCGTATAAATCTGGCGGGGTGCTATCAGGAATACGAAACTTCTCCGTAGCCCAATCGCCGAGATCGACCAGTTTGCAACGCTCACTGCAGAATGGGCGGTATGGATTAGCGGTGGAGTACTCTGAAGTTTCGCCACAAGACGGACAAGCCACCTTGCGGGGTTTAACGGCGGGCTGTGTCAATTGTGTCCAGCCCCGGTAAAGTTACAGACGATCATCTTAAACGGGATGTCCTGCTCGCAACCTTTCGGGCGTTGCACGAAATCCAACTTTTGAAAGCGGATATTGATCGCGTATTTATTGGCACTGACTTCAGGGAAGCATTCGTCGTGGTCGATTTCGATGCGTAACAATTGTGCCGGCTTATGACCGGACAATTGCTGCTGGTAAGCGCCATGATGCGCCACCAGTGACAATACCTGGCCGCTACCGCGCAACAATTGCAGAATCAGTCGAATCGACTCATACATAGGCATCAGTTTGGTCAGCCAGTTGTCGAAGTCGTCCTTACGACGCTCTACGCCCAGGTACAGCCAATGACGGTAAGACGGTAAATCAAACTCGCACACGCCGCCAGGAATACTGGTGCGTTGTTTGACGCTCATTAACCAGTCATTTTCACGCAACGACTGGCCAAGTTTTTGATGATCAGAACGCAAAGCGGTGGCACAGCGATCCAGGCTGGACAATGTGCTCGCCAGTGCATTGCGGTCGATATTAGGATTGGTTTGCAGAAAGGATAACTGGACCTTGTGTCTGTCCAGCTCTTGTAGCAGATCGACTTTCAAATCCCCGCGATCAATCAAATCCAGGATTTGCAGCATGGAAATCAGCGCGACATGATGACTGATCTCATGCCCAATCTCAATGTGGTGCAACATCTTGACGAACAGATCTTCTAGGCGGAGATAAGTTCTGATGCGCTCGTTAAATGGAAACTCGTAGCTCGACACGGCAGCCTTTTCTGTCAGCTGATACTTGAAAAGTATGCAATAAAAGCCTGATTATGAAACCCTTTTCACTCACTGGCAAGTCTTAGAGAAATTTTTATGAAACTCTAGCACTTTTTCCTGCAATTTAGCCAGTGTTTGATCGTTTTCGATCACCGAATCTGCAATGGCTAAACGCTCATCCCGGCTGCTTTGCGCAGCGATCATGGCCTGCGCCATGCCTTCTGATAGCTGGCTGCGCTGTATCACGCGCGCGAGTTGCATCTGCTCATCACAATCGACGACCAGCACGTGATCAATCATGCGCCAGTCGTCACGGCTTTCCACCAGCAACGGAATCGCCAGCACCACGTAAGCATCGGCATATTGTGCTATCTGCCGGATAGCCTCCAAACGAATGGCCGGATGCATAATTTGATTGAGTTGATCCAGCGCATCTGGCTCAGCAAAGACCAATTCGCGTAATTTTGCCCTATCCAGCTGGCCATCAGCATTAAACATGGCATCGCCAAACTGCACGCGTACCGCTTGCATGGCCGAGCTGCCAGGCGCGCTCATGTCACGGGCGATATGGTCTAAATCGACGACGGGCACGCCTAATGCCATAAACGCGTTGCATACTTCGGTTTTACCACTGCCTATGCCGCCAGTCACGGCCACGACTTTGCTCATGATGGTGCTCGTTACGGTATCAGGTAATAGGAAGCCAGCGCTTGCCCGTAAAACAAGGCAGCAATACCCCCCAGCGCTAAAAATGGGCCAAACGGGATCGCGGTTTGGCGTGTTTTGCCTTTAAGCAAGATCAGGCCGATACCGATCACACTACCCACCACCGAGCTCAGTAAAATGACGGCAGGCAATAACTGCCAGCCAAACCAGGCACCAATGGCAGCCAGGAGTTTAAAGTCACCATAGCCCATGCCTTCTTTGCCGGTAACAAGCTTAAATAGCCAGTAGACTGACCATAACACCAAATATCCTGCCATCGCGCCGACGACGGCTGAAGTCAGGTCGGTAAAGCCGTATTTGATATTCAGCAACAAGCCCAGCCACAACAAAGGCAGCGTAATATCATCGGGGAGCAACTGGGTGTCAAAATCGATAAACGTCAACGCCACCAACGCGAATACAAACACCAGGGCAAATACCGTCAGCATGCTGTAGCCATACTGTACGGCCACCCCCAGCGACAGCAAACCGGTTAATAACTCGACCAATGGATAACGCACAGAAATCGAGGCTTGACAGCCGCGGCAGCGTCCACGCAGAAACAGGTAACTGATGACAGGAATATTTTCAATGGCGGTAATCCGGTGTCCGCAATGCGGGCAAGCCGAGCGCGGGGTCACAAGGTTATATTTGGGCTGCTCCGGTGCAGTTTGCCCTTGCAAATCCAGGCAACTGGCATGCCACTCACGCTCCATCATTCTCGGTAAACGATGGATCACCACATTGAGGAAACTCCCCACCAGCAAGCCAATCAGCAGGCACACGGCCTGTAAAAAATGGGGTTGCGTCTGCATTAAACTTAAAACGGGTTCAAGGATTTCTGACATGATACCGATAACATAGTTAAGGTTGCTGCATGATCGCATCGTTAATGCAAGTAAGCAAGGCTAAAAGACGGCAAAACCTGTTTAAAAGCCGCTTTCACCGCCTTGAAAACCACTTGCCTGGCACCATTTATGTGTAAGATGGATACTACAGTGCAACCGACCAGGTCTGTATCTGTGTTTAAGTGACATCCGTTATCAAGTGAAGGAAGTTGCCTATGTCTGATCAAATCAAATTTACGCCACCGACCGAAGCAGGCCTCAATCAGGTCGAGTTAAATCAAGTCGAGCATCCTGCCTGGGATGAGCCCGTCATTTGCCGGGTAGAAGTTGACTTGCCAGGCTGGCTGACAAAACTGACCGGACAATCACACTGGGAAGTCTACAGTGAAGAGGAAGAGGAAAACTGCATCAGCTTTGGCATGCGTTCACTACAAACACGCGGCTTGCATAAAGCTGCCGAGCTGATTGCTGAAAAAGATATGCAGGCAGAAGTGACGTTGTACCACAACGGCTACGCAGTGGTCGACGTCAATGGACAGTCATTGTTTGATGGCGCGCTCACCAACGCCACCAATGATTGTGCACGACTAAGCTACTACCATATCAGTGGCGAACCGATCGCATTAAACTGATATTGAAAACTAAATTACTGAAGTTGTAATAGCCAGCCTGCTCCTAGGCTGGCTGTAAGATTATTGCTGGCGACTGACAGAGAAGTTAGCCAAATCCAGCAAGGCCTGCTTGGCTGCTGTTGGCGCGAATACGGATAAGGCTTCACAAGCCAGGCTGGCTTCTTTTTGCGCGACGGCGCGCACGTAATCAAATGCTTTCACCGCATGCAAAATTTCCAGCACAGCCCCTAACTGAGACACCTGCCCTTCCAGCAGGGCCTGCTTCACCAGATCGGCTTGCGCTGCTGGCGCTTGTTGAATCGCATACAACATCGGCAGCGTCACTTTGCCTTCTGCCAGATCATTGCCTAAGGTTTTGCCTATTTTTTCGCTGTCGCCGGTTAAATCCAGCACATCATCAATCAGCTGAAACGCGGTGCCTAAATGCATGCCATAGGTGGCCAAACCCTCTTCCTGCTCAGCATTGGCCTGGCACTGCACAGCGCCCAAACGTGTCGCTGCTTCAAACAGTTTGGCGGTCTTAAAGTGGATCACCTGTAAATAATCCTGCTCACTGACGCCAATATTGCGCACATTAAGCAGCTGCAACACTTCGCCTTCAGAAATCACATTGGTCGCATCGGCCAAGATCTCCATCACGCGCATGTTTTGCAACTTCACCATCATCTGGAAGGCGCGTGAATACAAGAAATCACCCACCAACACACTGGCCGGGTTGCCATAGACATGATTAGCAGTCGACTTACCGCGACGCAGCTCAGACGCATCTACCACGTCATCATGCAACAAGGTCGCGGTATGAATAAATTCGATGATGGCGGCCAGCGAATGGTGCGCCGGCGTTACCGCGCCAGCCAAATCGCCGGACATCAATACCAGTGCCGGACGCAAGCGCTTGCCACCACTGTGGATGATGTATTCCGAAATTTGATTAATCAGCGGAACTTGAGATGACAAAGACTGGCGAATAACGGCATCCACCTGCTGCATATCGCCTGCAATCCGCGCCAAACAAGCATTTAGAGACACTGAAACACCAATGAAAAAACAAAGTTAAAGCATACCATACCTGCCCCGCCTCTCGCTACGCTCAACGCGGCAGAATATACATACAGACAGCCTTGATCATGCAGCAAGTCCGGCGAATAAGCGGCAAATACATGATGGATGACAGAAAAGAAAAAAGCCTTGCTTCCGAAGAAACAAGGCTTTTTATTTTTGGCGCGCCCGGAGCGATTCGAACGCCCGACCCTTTGGTTCGTAGCCAAATACTCTATCCAACTGAGCTACGGGCGCCAAGGTTTGCTGCTATGCAACAAAAACAGCATTATAACACTATTTTAAGCTTTGTGGCGGTGCAGATTCACATCCAACAACCAATCTACCAAAAACAATACCCGCACGGAGCAAGGTTTTTGGCGGTGAGCGAGGGATTCGAACCCTCGATACAGGTTTAAGCCCATATGCTTCCTTAGCAGGGAAGTGCCTTCGACCTCTCGGCCAGCTCACCTTATTAAAACAATCAAGTCCTAATAAAACCAACACAGCTTACGCTGTTCTCTTTGCAGTATTGCTACTGCATCGAAGGGCGCCATACTACGTGAAAACCCTTCAGAAATCAACGTCAAAAACAAGAATGTTTTATTTCTTTACATAAAGGAAACGTGAAATCAGCGAGCGAGCGGGATGAAGTGCAAGGCGCACGGAACGCAGAAACCGGAATGTACTGTAGTACATGAGGATTTTGAGTACCGCGTAACGCAGCAATTCGCCCGCGCAGCCGCTTATTCCGCGTTTCTATTAAGCGTTTTCTAAACCGAACGCTTTATGCAGCACGCGTACCGCCAGCTCCATATATTTCTCTTCAATCACCACGGCGATTTTAATTTCGCTGGTAGAAATCATCTGAATATTAATACCCTCTTCAGCCAGTGTGCGGAACATCTGGCTGGCAATACCCACATGTGAGCGCATGCCCACGCCGACCACAGACACCTTGGCGATCTTGTCATCGCCACTGATTTCACGTGCCTGGATATGGCCTTGCACCTTATCGCGTAACAAGGCCAGCGTCTTATTCATTTCATTCTTATGCACGGTAAAGGTGAAGTCAGTGGTGCCATCAGCGCCGACGTTCTGGATAATCATGTCGACATCGATATTGGCATCTGCCACCGGGCCCAGGATTTGATAAGCGATGCCTGGTTTATCAGGCACGCCAGTCACGGTAATTTTCGCCTCATCGCGGTTAAAAGCGATGCCGGAGATAATTGGTTCTTCCATGTTTTCCTCATTTTCTTCGAATGTGATCAGTGTGCCGTCGCCTTCTTCTTCAAAGCTGGACAACACACGCAATTTGACTTTGTATTTACCGGCAAACTCCACAGAACGAATCTGCAGCACTTTAGAGCCTTGAGAAGCCAGTTCCAGCATCTCTTCAAAAGTGATTTTTTCCAGGCGGCGCGCTTCAGGCACCACGCGAGGATCGGTGGTATATACGCCATCCACATCGGTATAAATCTGGCATTCATCGGCTTTTAAAGCAGCAGCCAAGGCCACACCAGTGGTATCAGATCCACCGCGACCCAGCGTGGTGATATTGCCATTGGCATCTACGCCCTGAAAACCTGCCACGACACAGACATAGCCGTCATCGAGGTCTTTTTTCAGGTTGTGCTGATCGATGTCCAGAATGCGCGCTTTGTTATACGCATCATCCGTCAGAATCTTGACCTGTGTGCCGGTATAGCTTTTTGCCTTAATACCAAGCTCCATCAGCGCCAGGGCAGTCATGCCTATGGTCACTTGCTCACCGGTGGACACCATCACGTCCAACTCACGTGGATCCGGATCCGGCATGATTTCCTTGGCCAAGGAGATCAAACGGTTGGTTTCGCCGGACATGGCAGATACCACGACCACCACTTGATGCCCCATGGCTTTATAGCGCGCAACACGACGCGCCACATGACGGATACGCTCGGGATTGGCGACTGAGGTGCCACCATATTTTTGTACGATTAATGCCATTATTTCGCTCTGTTAATCAATTGAATTAATTTAGTTTTGCTTCTGCCCAAGCCTTCACGCTTGCCAGTGCCTGCGGCAAATTGGCTGGTTCGGTACCACCAGCCATCGCCATATCCGGCTTGCCACCGCCCTTGCCACCGACCTGCCCTGCCACATGGTTCACCAGCTCACCTGCTTTCACCTTGGCCGTTAAATCAGCAGTTACGCCTGCTGCCAGGCTGACTTTACCGTCAGTCACACTGGACAAGACAATGACGGCAGATTTGAGTTTATCCTTGAGCTTATCCATGGTTTCGCGTAAAGCATTGGCATCAGCACCTTCCAGCGTTGCCGCCAACAATTTGACGCCATTGATATCCAGGGCTTGCGCCGCCAGGTCATCGCCCTGCGAGGATGCCAGTTTGGATTTCAAGCGTGCCAGCTCCTTTTCCAGAGACTTGACGTTATCCATCACCTGGGCGATCTTGGCAGGCAGCTCATGCGCTGGCGCTTTCAACTCACCAGCCACCTGATTAATCAGGGCTTGTTGCGTCTGCACCAGCTTCAATGCGCCCTCGCCGGTGGTCGCTTCCACGCGACGCACGCCAGCAGCCACACCGCTCTCAGCAGTAATCTTAAACAAACCGATATCGCCGGTACGGCTGACATGTGTCCCCCCGCATAATTCACGGGAAGTACCAATATCCAGCACGCGTACTTCGTCACCGTATTTTTCACCAAACAGCATCATGGCACCGGTTTGCTGCGCAGACTCAATGTCCATCACACGTGCTTGCGTGGCTGCGTTGGCAAGAATTTCCGCATTCACCAAGGTTTCCACTTTGGCAATCTCTGCATCCGTCATCGGCGCATTATGCACAAAGTCAAAACGGGTTTTTTCCGTATCCACCAGGCTGCCTTTTTGCTGCACGTGTTCACCCAGCACTTCACGCAAGGCTTTGTGCATCAAATGCGTCGCAGAGTGGTTACGCATGGTGTTGGCACGCGCTTGCAAATTGACCTTGGCAGCTAACGTATCACCGACTGACAAGCTGCCGGTTTTGAGTACGCCATGGTGACCAAATACCGCCGCCTGGATTTTTTGCGTATCTTCTACGGCAAAAATACCGTTAGCAGACTTAAGTTCACCGCTATCACCAATCTGGCCACCAGACTCTGCGTAAAAAGGCGTGTCATCTAGCACCACCACCCCCATGTCGCCCTCGTTTAAGGTGTTGACCGGGCTACCGTCTTTATACAACGCTAATACGTTGGCCTGCGTTTCCAGCTTGTCGTAACCGTGGAAAGTTGTTGCCGCGCCATCATATTCAAGATTTAGGGCCATCTTGAATTTACCGGCCGCGCGTGCCTGTTCTTTTTGACGCGCCATGGCAGCATCAAAACCAGCCGTATCCACGGTCACTCCACGCTCGCGGCAGATATCTGCGGTCAAATCCAGCGGGAAGCCGAAGGTATCATGCAACTTAAACGCCAGATCGCCATTGAAAATAGCGGGCTTGGTGGCCAATTCTGCTTCCAGAATCTGCATGCCGTTTTCAATGGTTTCAAAAAAGCGGTCTTCTTCCTGCTTGAGAATATCGGTGATGCGTACCTGGTTACTAATGAGCTCAGGATACGCCTCACCCATTTCAGCCACCAGATCCGCGACCAGCTTGTGGAAGAACGCGGCTCTACAGCCAAGTTTGTAACCATGACGAATCGCGCGGCGGATAATCCGGCGCAGCACGTAACCACGGCCTTCATTGCCGGCAATCACGCCATCGGCAATCAGGAAGGAACAGGCACGGATATGGTCAGCCAGCACTTTGAGTGAGGGGCTATCCAGATCAGCGGTATGGGTTTCGCGGGCTGCTGCTTTAATCAGTGCCTGGAACAGGTCGATTTCGTAGTTGGCATGCACACCCTGTAACACGGCAGAAATACGTTCCAGGCCCATACCGGTATCAACGGAAGGTTTAGGCAGAGGATGCATCACGCCCGCTTCATCGCGGTTAAACTGCATGAAGACGTTGTTCCAGATTTCGATGAAGCGGTCGCCATCTTCATCAGGTGAACCTGGAGGACCTCCTGGAATATGCGCACCGTGATCATAGAAAATCTCGGTACAGGGGCCGCAAGGCCCGGTATCGCCCATCATCCAGAAATTGTCAGACGCGTAACGCGCGCCCTTGTTGTCGCCAATACGGACAATTTTATCCGCAGGCACGCCGACTTCTTTATTCCAGATATCGTAAGCTTCGTCATCTTCCGCGTAGACGGTGACCATCAAGCGCTCTTTGGGCAAGGCATACACCTCGGTCAACAACTCCCAGGCAAACTTGATCGCATCGCGCTTGAAGTAGTCACCAAAGCTGAAGTTACCCAGCATCTCAAAAAAGGTGTGGTGGCGAGCGGTATAACCGACGTTTTCGAGGTCGTTATGTTTACCGCCTGCGCGTACGCATTTCTGGGCTGACGCCGCGCGGGTATAAGCGCGTTTGTCAAAGCCGAGAAACACATCCTTAAACTGGTTCATACCCGCATTGGTGAACAGCAGGGTCGGGTCACCATGCGGCACCAGCGAACTGGATGTCACCACCTGGTGGCCTTTGGAAGCAAAGAAATCCAGGAAAGCCTGGCGGATTTGCTTGCTGGAAGGGTTACTTCCGTAACTAACTGTAGTCTTCTGGACTGTCATCTTCTGCGTGTCTATTCAAAATATGTTTAATCACTTGAAACGTAAAACCGCGGCTTTGTAAAAAACGGGCTTGTTTCGCCCATTCTTCACGCGTCGTCGCGGCCGCTTTAAACTTTTTGCGCCAGACTTCTCTGGCGCGTGCTACTTCATTCTCTTGCAAACCGGCAACGGCTTCGGCAATCAGAGCGTCATCCACCCCTTTTTCGCGTAACTCATTAGCCACCCGTGCCGCACCAAATTTGGCCTGGCGCGCATGCACCATTTGTTCGGTGTAGCGTGCATCACTCAACCAGCCGCGCGCTTGAAAGTCTGCGATCAAGGCTGGTATATCATCGGCTTCATCGGCGTAAGCCTTAAGCTTTTGCGCCAGCTCGGCCGCAGAATACTCCCGCTTACTTAATCGCTCCAGCGCACGCTGGCGTAAGGATTTTTCTAACGGCTTTTTTGCTGGGGGTGGTGGCAACGGAATTAATCGTCCTCGCCTCTGGCTGAAGGCATGCTATCGGCCAGCACATTCGAGTTGTCGCGAATCTTGGCTTCGATCTCTGCCGCAATCGCTGGATTTTCACGCAGGAACTCTTTGGCGTTTTCTTTACCCTGGCCGATTTTTTCACCGTTGTAGCTATACCAGGCACCGGCTTTTTCCACCAGCTTGAGGTTGGTGCCAAGCTCGATGACTTCGCCCAGGCGTGAAATGCCTTCGCCGTACATGATGTCAAATTCGGCCTGCTTAAATGGCGGTGCGACTTTGTTTTTGATCACTTTGACGCGTGTTTCAGAACCAATGACTTCATCGCCCTTTTTAATCGCGCCGGTACGGCGGATATCCAAACGTACAGAAGAGTAGAACTTCAGTGCGTTACCGCCTGTGGTGGTTTCCGGGTTGCCAAACATGACGCCGATTTTCATACGGATCTGGTTAATGAAAATCACCAGCGTATTGGTACGCTTGATATTGCCGGTCAACTTGCGCAGCGCTTGCGACATCAAACGCGCTTGCAAGCCCATATGGCTATCGCCCATTTCGCCTTCAATTTCAGCACGAGGTGTCAGCGCCGCAACCGAGTCAACGACCACGATATCGACAGAACCAGAACGCACCAGCATGTCTGCAATTTCCAGCGCTTGCTCGCCGGTATCCGGCTGGGAAATCAGCAACTCAGGCACATTCACGCCCAGCTTGGCCGCATATTGCGGATCCAACGCATGCTCGGCATCGATAAATGCGGCCACGCCACCCAGCTTTTGCATTTCCGCAATAGCTGACAAGGTCAGTGTAGTTTTACCCGAGGATTCCGGGCCATAAATCTCCACAATCCGGCCACGCGGCAAACCGCCTACGCCCAGCGCGATGTCCAGGCCCAGCGAGCCGGTGGAGACGACTTGCAAATCCTCCCCGATATCGCCGTCGCCCATGCGCATAATGGAGCCTTTGCCGAACTGTTTTTCAATTTGAGAGAGTGCGGCGGCGAGCGCTTTGCTTTTGTTGTCATCCATGCTGATTGCTTTCTTTGACCAATAAAAATGCGTTGTTTACACAAACGCTATATACTTCAAACAATAACTTCTAATTATTTCATAAATCGACCATCAGTGAAATGGCGAAGCCATGAATTAGGCGAGTGAATGCCAACTGCGAACGCTCACCGGCGACTGTCAATGAATAACGACAAGATCGCCGATTTGAACGCAGTGGCTGTCAACCGTTAGATGACAGGTGCGTTAAAGCTTCAGGGAGCATTAATTTGTTTTCCGTGTGAGGAGAATTTATGAAAATCGTAAAATATATTTTGACATTCACGCTGGGCAGCCTGGCTGCCTTTAGCGCACAAGCACAGGACAACTGGTCTGTTGGCGTGGTGGTCGGCAATCCGTACCCACCTGCTTACTATGCACCACCTCCGGTATATTATGCGCCACCACCAGTGGTGGTTTACCGCCATCCGCAAAGTAACTTCTATGGCGTACCAGCAGTGGCTTATCCGCAACCAGCGCCTGGCTTTATCCAGTTTTCGTATGGAAACGGCGGCTATGGTGGTTACAACTACGGCCCGAGAAACTTTTACGGCGGTGGCTGGAATGGCGGTGGCGGACATGGCCATGGTCACGGCCACCATCATCACCGCTAGTTCTGATTACATAGTTCTGATTACAACGCATTAGCCATCTTTAGCAAGCCAGCCAGCAAATAGCTGGCGGCCTGCTCACGCACTTGCGTTCTATCGCCTTCAAAATGACGGGTTTCTATCACCGTAGCATTGCCTCTGTCACCATCACCGCGAGATGCCCAGGCAAAGCACACAGTGCCGACTGGCTTGTGCAGTGACCCGCCACCTGGACCGGCAATGCCGGTGATGGCAGCACTCAGATGTGCCTGACTATATTGCAATGCCCCCAACGCCATGGCTTCGGCCACTGGCTCGCTGACTGCACCAAACTCGGCAATCAATGCAGCAGGCACACCCAGCATTTCAGTTTTTGCCGCATTGCTGTAGGTGACGAAACCACGGTCAAACCAGCCTGAACTACCAGCGATGGCAGTTACCGCTTGCGCAACCATCCCTCCAGTGCAGGACTCGGCGAGCGCCAGTTGCCAATGCTTTGCTTGCAGCACCGGCCCCAGGCTAGCGCTTAATTCAAGCAGCATGCTCATGACAAAAATCCTTGCGCGACTTGCAATAGCAATATGGCCATGATTGCGGCCAAGACATCATCCAGCATCACCCCAAAGCCACCTTTTACGCGCTGATCGACCCAGCCGATCGGAAAAGGCTTCCAGATATCGAACAAGCGAAAGCTGGCGAATGCCGCCAAACCCCAGCCCAAGGTGAAGGGTACCGTGATCAACACCGCGGCCATCGCCACGACTTCATCCCACACAATGGCACCATGGTCACTGACACCTAGTGCGCGCCCTGTCACTTCACAACACCAGACGCCGAGCAAGAACAACACGCCTAAACTTAAGCACTGCTGTGCGAGTGGCAAATTCATCAATAGCCAATACAGTGGAAAGCCCAATAATGTGCCGACGGTACCGGGCGCTTTGGGCGACAAGCCGGTGCCCAGGCCAAAACTCAGGCAATGTAAAGGATGTGAAAACAGCAAGCGCCAACTTGGCGGCTGCGGTGGCTGACGGTCATTAGCCAAAATGCGCATACCCTTTCTGCGATAAGTCGATGCGCACTTCACCGTTAAACACCTGCAAACCTGCATGCGCAGTCACTTTGCCGATACGGCTTAAGGGCAACCGCAGTTGCGTTGAAAGCGCCTGCAAAGTATCCCTGTGCTGCGGCGCAGCAGTAAAACATAATTCATAATCATCGCCACCGGCCAACACTGCCTGTTGCAACACAGCGTCAGTCACTGACGACAGCGGCAACAATGGCTTAGGCATCGCCGCCCAATCCAGCTCAGCGCCAACGGCAGACGCCTCTAGTATGTGCGCCAGATCTGCCAGCAAGCCATCTGAAATATCCAGTGCGGCGGTCGCCATGCCACGCAATGCCAGCCCTAACGCCACGCGCGGTTGCGGGTGGTGCATGGCCGTGGCCAGCGCAGCGAGTTCTTCGGCATGCACATCCAGCTGGCCTAAACGATGTTGCAACCATAAAGCAGCCTGCCCCAATACGCCGCTGACCCAGATATCATCGCCCGCCTGCGCGCCATTGCGCTGCAACGCCTGGCCTTGCGGCACTTCGCCCATGATATTAATCGCGACATTCAATGGCCCGCGCGTGGTGTCACCGCCAATCAGTGACACGCCAAAAGCATCAGCACAGGCAAACAGCCCTTCACTAAACCTTTGCAACCAGGGCCCATCAACCTCTGGCAAGGCAATCGACAAGGTGGCCCATTTTGGCTCGGCGCCCATGGCGGCCATATCACTGACATTCACTGCCATCGATTTCCAGCCGATGGCAAACGGGTCAATATCGGCAAAAAAATGTGTGCCTGCCACTGACATATCTGCCGAAACCGCTAACTGATAGCCAGGTCGCACGCGAATCAGGGCCGCATCATCGCCCACGCCCAGATCAGCTTTTGCCGGCCGGGTAAAATATTTGGCGATGAGCGCAAATTCAGCCACGACGACCCTGCCACCAGCGCAACCACACCGTGGCGATGCCCCAAGCCAGCAAAATACCAACGACATCCGCCAGCCAGTCATAGACGCTGGGCTGCCTGGTGGTAGTGAGTATGCCTTGCAATACTTCCATCAGCGCACCAAATGCAGTTAGCCCGAACAAGGTCGTTTTAGGAAAACGTTGAAATGCCAACAAGCCCCAGAAAGTGACACCACCAAAGGCAATCACATGCTGAATTTTGTCTTTGTAAATCGAGCCATCGTTTGTTGGCGCCATTTCCATCAGCAACAAATAGGTCAGCAAAGCAAAACAACTTATAAAAATCAGCCGGGAAAAGGTGTGGTAACGCATGCAATCTCTTTAATCACTGAAGAATTGAGTTTATTTACGAATGGCAGATTTAGGACGAAAAGATTTGACGATGGTTTCGTCAGTTTCCAGATAAGGCATCGGTTTGTCGCTGGTCGCCAGCAAATCCAGGCAGTACGGCACTGCCGCAAAAATACCCGGCACCAGCGTATTGCCTTCGTTATCTTTGAGGCCTTCCAGCGTTTCCTGTATCGATTTGGGCTGTCCCGGCAAGTTAATCACCAGGCACTGCTTGCGGATCACCGCCACCTGGCGCGACAAAATCGCCGTCGGCACAAAACGTAGGCTGATTTGCCGCATTTGCTCACCGAAGCCTGGCATGTCACGGTCGGCAATCGCCAATGTCGCCTCCGGCGTTACATCCCTGAGCGCAGGGCCGGTGCCGCCCGTGGTCAGCACCAGGTGGCAACCTTCTTCGTCCACCAGTTGCTTGAGAGTCTGGGAAATGGTCGCTTGATCATCGGCAATCAGGCGGCTGGATACTGTATATGGAGAAACCAGGGCTTGTGCCAGCCAGGCGGTAAGCGCCGGGATGCCCTTGTCTTCATATACGCCTTGCGAGGCACGATCACTGATAGAAACTAATCCAATGCGCGCGAATTGTTCTTGCATAACCTGGTCTATGTCAATGGTGACTGTGTTAATGTACCAATACATCATAACATTACAACCTGCCATTCGATCATGGAGAATTCGATGAACCCCCTGTGCAAGCCTGGACAGTCCGTTATGCCCGCCCCTTCCTTATCAAGCAAGTGGTCCCTATGTGTTAAGCATGCTTTAGTAATGACCGCCCTGGCCTTCAGCCCTGCCACCTGGGCAGAAGATAACCCTTACAGCAACCATTACCAGGCACAAAATCAGGGTGATTTACACTCGTTGCAAGCGAATCCGGAACCGCAGCTGTTCAGTGGTACGCGCCGCGATGAAGACAATATCAAGATGCTGGAAAATGGCTACGACCTGATGGGGTTCAGTAGCTTTGAAGCGGGCGAAGTCGATGCCGAGCAAGCCCGCAACCATGGCCGTACTATCCAGGCCGACAGCATCCTGGTTTATATGAAAAAGGCAGGTGGTGCTTCGCCATCATCCAGAATGGAAGTCATCAAAGAAGCGGTTAAAAAAGGGCAATCACTGACTGAAAAAGATGTGGCGGTAACGGCAGGCAGCTATCGCTATTACGCTACCTACTGGGCAAAACTGCCATCTCCGCTGCTGGGTATCCATGTGATTAAACTGGTGCCTAAACAAGCGACACAAGGTGACGATGCACCACCAAGCACTGCCAGCAGTGAGGGCGTACGCGTGATCGCAGTGATTCATGGCTCTGCAGCTGAAAAAGGCGGTGTGGTGCGTGGCGATCAATTGCTGAGCCTCAACAACGAAAAAGTGGATGATGCAGCCCAACTCTCCAACCTGGTGAGAAAATACCGCGGCAAAGCCGTCAAATTGCAACTGGAGCGTCAGGGAGAGCCACTGGCGACTGATGTACAGTTATAACGGCCACGACTTTAGTAGCCCCCGAGCGATTGCCACCCTACTCCTCATGTAAGCGGCAATCCCTTTGTTAAAAATAGAATTACAGAAAGTGTTGTGCATGTTTCAACCTACCTTCGAGCACCAGGCAGCCCGTGAAGCTGCCGGTGACCTGGATGATATCCAATTCTTGCGGGCGCTGTTCGACGATATCCGCCCCAAAGTGTCAACCGACATTGAGAGCGCCAGCAAGGCATTACAGGCCTTGTGCTTTCTGCTGCAGCAACATCCACAGTATGCCTTGTCATTGCGTAACAGCCTGCTCAGGTTACTGGACGAAAAAAGTGTGATTTCGCTCTATTCCGACCATGGCATCCAGTCTGACCTTGGTTTTTTCACCGAAATCTACCGCCGCCTCTGGCACAAGCTATTGCCCGATGTGCCAGACCCCAAATACCTGAAAGATGTGTTTGGGCAGATATTCCACAAAAACAGTGATGTCGACTGGGTTATTGGCATGCCGGACACCGTCTGGCGCGACTTCATGCAGACGCTGGACATCAGCCAGGGTGACGCGCAGCAACAGCAAAACTGTATCCAGGAAGTCAAAGATGCACTACAGGTGCTGTCGTATCGCTTATCCGCTTCCGGACTGGATCCCGAGCTGATCTTGCAACATGAAGACCTGGAGTCGAATGGCTCGCCGTTTATTACGCAGAACATCGAAATTCAACAGTTTCTGGCACTACCGGCGATTCAGGCAGAAGATATCCAGCATTTGTACAGCGTGCTCAAACGCTGCGAGCAGCTGACGTATGAAATCCGCAAATCGAACGCCAAAACCGGCACCAGCATTTCGCTCACGGCACTTATGCAACGCATATTGCAGCAAATTCAACGCATGCAGTTATTGCTGGATATTTTGCATGGCCTGATCCTGAAGCATGATGTCAGCCACGCCATCACACGTTTGCTCAAACAACTGGTAGATGCCGAATGCAAGAAAAACAACCTGTCTGAATACTGGCGCCAAAACACAGAGTTACTGGCCTTGCGCGTGACTGAAAACGCCAGCCACACCGGCGAGCATTACATCGCGCAACACCGCAATGAATACTTCAAACTGATGGGCTCCGCCATGGGCGCAGGCATTATCATTGCCATCATGGGCATGATTAAAATCATGATTGCCAGCTACCACCTGCCGCCGCTGACAGAAGCAATCTTGTTTAGCCTCAATTACGGCCTGGGTTTTGTCATTATCCATTTGCTACACTTTACCGTCGCCACCAAACAACCGGCGATGACGGCGGCAACCATCGCTTCCACCATAGATGACCATGGCCACGATAGCAAAAACATCCATAACCTGGTGAATATCGTCGCGCAAACCACCAGCAGCCAGACCATTGCCATCCTGGGTAATGTGGTGGTGGTGATTCCGATGGCGATCCTGATTGACTGGCTGATCATGCAAGCCACCGGCCATCATTTTATTGGCACCGAAAAAGCGCATGCCTTACTGGATAGTAATAACCCGCTGATCAGCCTGACAGTCATGTATGCCGCGGTGGCGGGTGTCTGCCTGTTTTTATCCGGGCTGATCGCTGGCTACCACGACAATTTAGCCGCTTACAACCGGATTCCGGAGCGTTTAGGCCATTTGCACTGGCTGCAAAACCTTCTAGGCAAGGATCGCCTGTGGCGCATTACCGAATATATCCGCCACAACCTGGGCGCGCTGGCGGGTAACTTCTACTTTGGCTGCTTGCTGGGTTTTGCGTCCGGCTTGGGCGTCATGTTGGGCTTGCCGCTGGATATCCGCCACGTCACTTTTGTGGCAGCGTTTGCCGGCTACGCTTTGCCAGCCCTGGATTTTCAGGTCAGCCACTACATTATTGCAACCACCATACTCGGCATTGCATTAGTCGGCACCACCAACCTGATCACCAGCTTCGGCCTGGCGATTTATGTAGCGATGAAATCAAGGAAAGTGCGTTACCGTCACTGGAAAGCTTTTTGGCTGGAACTGTTGACGGCGTTGTATCGTCAACCTGGCAAGTTTTTACTACCGCCCAAAAAACCGGAATAAACTTGAAACAGCAGGCTGTTTTTTACAGCCTGCTTATAAAACATGACGCGCAGTCGCTTATTCACCCGCCAATACAGCTTCTTTTGCAATCAAGAAATGAAATACGCCATTATCCTTGTTCAAGGACAATAATTTGACCGGGTGATTATTGATCAAATTACGAATATTCTGCTCACTGCCAGCGGCGGTGGTTTTTACCAGCATGACCTGCCCTGGCAACAAGTGATCCAGCGCATCCTTCGTTTTCAACATGGGCAGCGGACTTTCCAGACCCGTTAAATCAAGTTCCAGATCAATATGGCTGTGCATGTTGCCTCCCCTCTTTCATGTCATTAGCAAGTCGTTGACACAGAGTCGCCACTCGCTAATTCAATCTTGTTTTATGATTAATCGTCCAAAGACTCGTCTTCTGGCATCTCTGCATCAAACGCATCATCTTCGGCACCACTTTTGCCCTCCATCACTTCGCGAATCACTTTAAACAGTTCGCGGCTACTTTTGGGTGGCTTGCCTGCCGCGTGCTCTTTTTGTGCATTGCGAATCAGGGTACGCATTTGCTGCACATTGGTTTGCGGAAACTCAGCAATAAACAACTCGATCACTTTGACATCCTCAAGCAAGCGCATACGCCAGCGCTCCATGTGATGAAAGCGGGCATTTTCTTCCTTGTGTTTGCCGTCCCACTTTTGCAGTTGCTCGACGATAGGCGCCAAATCAGTGTCACGCATCAAACGGCCGATATACTGCATCTGGCGGCGAATGGCGCCATTCGCGGTAATGCGCTTGGCTTCGGCAATGGCATCCAGCAAGGATTCCTCTAATTGAAGTTTCTTCAATCTATCCTTAGGTAGCGCAACCAATTGACGGCCTATTTCCTGCGCAGCATCCGCCTCTGCTTTCAATCTGGTTTTACTGGGTTGGGAATCATCAAAGGTTTCAGATGTCATGGTAAAAGCAATCTCTGCCAAATCGGGTATGATAACAGTTTTAACTGCCAAGCAAGAAACAAGCGCGTACAGCATGCAATCGGATCAACTTCAACAAATCGCCCAAGACATTATTCAACTGACACGCAAAGCAGGTGCCAGCAGTGCCGAAGCCGAGGTCAGTTTTGGCACCGGCCAGAATGTGTCCGTCAGGCAAGGCGAGACTGAAAACATTGAATACAACCGAGACAAAGGCTGTTCAGTCACGGTGTATTTTGGCCAGAGAAAAGGCTATGCCAGCACCTCTGACTTGAGTCCTCAAGCCTTGAAAGACACGGTTGAAGCCGCCTGTAATATTGCAAAATATACCGCGCAGGACCCGTTCTGCGGCTTGGCCGATGCCGATTTGATGGCGACAGAATTTCCAGATTTATCCTTGCACCACCCGTGGCAGATTGACGTCGACGCCGCACTGGCATTGGCCAAGCGTTGTGAAGCCGCCGCCCTCGCCGTAGATACACGTATTAGCAACAGCGAAGGTGCCAGTATTTACAGCCAGAGCGGTGCATTTGCTTATGCCAATAGTCATGGTTTTATTGGCGGCTACCCAAGTTCACGCCATAGCATCAGTTGCTCGGTGATTGCCGAAGCAGATGGCCTGATGCAACGTGATTACTGGTATAGCAGCGCGCGCGATGCGCACGACCTGGCCACACCAGAGCAAGTCGGCCAGACGGCGGGCTCGCGCACTGTCAAGCGCCTGGGTGCCCGCCCGATCAAAACCGGGCAATACCCGGTCTTATTTGAGGCACCATTGGCAAGCGGCCTGATCGGCACCTTGATTAGTGCAATCTCTGGCGGCAACTTATACCGTAAATCCTCTTTCTTGCTCGACAGCCTGGGCCAGCCCATTGCCAGCCCATTGCTGCAGATTGATGAAAACCCGTTTGTACTCAAAGGTGCTGGCAGCAGCGCCTTTGATAGCGAGGGCGTGGCTTGCCGCCCACGCACACTGGTTGAGAACGGTGTACTGCAAGGATATTTACTGGGGAGCTATTCTGCCCGCAAGCTGGGCATGCAGTCGACAGGCAATGCCGGTGGTGCACACAACATCATGGTGCGTTCAACAGGCCATAGCCTTGAGCAACTGTTGCATACCATGGGCACCGGCTTGCTGGTGACAGAGCTATTGGGGCACGGTATGAATATGGTGACAGGTGACTATTCCCGAGGGGCTGCTGGCTATTGGATAGAGAACGGGCAGATTGTGCACCCGGTAGAAGAAATCACCATTGCGGGCAATATGAAAGACATGTTGAAAAGCATTGTTGCGATTGGTAACGATACTATTCCGAACAGCTCAAGACTGACTGGATCGATACTAATTGAGCGTATGACCATCGCCTCTGCGGAATAAATACCGCGGTCACAGCGACAGCAAATAAAAAAGGCTTTGCACAACGCAAAGCCTTTTTTGTATCACCGAAGATGTCGGCTACTATTGCGCGGGCGCCGCAGCATCCAGGGTCAACAATGTTTCATCAACACCCGCAACCATGGCTGCAGTTGCAGCTTCGTTTTCAACCACGGGTTCTTGTTCTGCAGCAGCTTGATCTGCTTGAGACTGATCCAGCATCGGCGGCAATGCCTCAGGCGCGATTTCCGCGGATTCGCTTAACTCGATGACCATTTCAGCAGCGGTCGCCTCAGAAACGACAGACTCAGAGGCATCCACCGCTTGCGCTGGCTGCGCTACCTGTGCACCTTCAGTGACTGCATTCTCAGTCGCAGTGCCTTCGATTGGCGCGGCAGATTGCAACAATACAGCATCCGTGGTGGCTGGTGTTTGTTCCGAATGGTTAGGCGTATCTTCATCTGCAGGCTCAAACTCGTCTTCCAGCAACTCTTTAGGTACCAGGCCATCCTGGATCAGGCTGGCACGGCGTTGCAGGTAAGCATCACGCATAAATGCATAGGGATCAATCGACGCGTTATCCACCAAATCGGTCGCATCCAGCAATTGCGTGCGTTTATCCAGCAACTGTACCGCACGTACCTGGTTGTGGGCACGGATCTGGCCAGTATTATGCAAATAGGTAATCGGGTCGGAAGTCACGGTATCAATGAACAAACCGCTGGCATCACGCACGGTGCTCGGCCCAACAATTGGCAGCACCAGATACGCGCCGGAACCTACGCCCCAGTAACCCAGGGTTTGACCAAAGTCTTCCTGGTGTTTTGGCACATTGTCCATGCTGGCCACATCAATAAAACCGGCAATACCAAAGGTAGAGTTGATGACAAAGCGGCCAGCATCGGTAAAGGCCTGGGCAAACTTCAGTTGCAACAGGTCATTCACGACGGTGGTCAAGGTGCCGAGGTTGCTAAAGAAGTTGCTGATGCCAGTACGCACAGGCGTAGGCGCAACGGCTTTGTAGGCTTTGGCAACGGGTTTCATGGCATAACGGTCAGCCACATCGTTAAATTTGTAAATTCCCCGGTTGATGCCTTCCAGTGGGTCTTTATTGGTTGTGGCGCAACCAGAGACACTCACCAGAACTGCAGTCAGTACGATCGCTCTTAATGTTTTCATATTTGTCATTATGTTTAGAAGCTTTTCAAGCGCATTTAAATTGTTGTATCCCCAACACAGCTTGCAGTGCGTACTTCGCAAATGTGTGTCATCTCAGTTAACGGAAATCTCTTCTAAAAGTTGAAGGGATCATTGTTAAAAAGTCGGTTAAATTAACCAGCAGGCGTGATGCAGACCTCACCTTAGCACGAAGTAAAACGATCTTATTCTACATCAAATGTCATCTTTGCTTCACATTATTTTTGTATAAGCGCAAGGCCTCTTCGCGCTGTTGCGCATGATCCACCACAGCCACCGGGTAGTCGAGCACTAAGCCTTTGTCAAACAAGCCTTTTTTACGGAATTTCTCTGCCCATGGCGCATGAATTTGCTGGTCATCAAGACCGGCAAGCTCCGGCACATATTTACGGATAAATTTGCCTTGCGGATCAAATTTTTCTGACTGCGATTGCGGGTTAAAAATCCTGAAATAAGGTTGCGCGTCACAACCAGTCGAGGCTGCCCATTGCCAGCCACCATTATTAGCTGCAAAGTCAAAATCAATTAACTTTTGCTCAAAATAACGCTCACCCCAACGCCAGTCTATGAGCAGATCCTTGACCAGGAAACTGGCGACTACCATGCGCAAACGGTTATGCATGTAACCGGTCTGGTTTAACTGTCGCATGGCCGCATCCACAATCGGAAAACCCGTGCGCCCTTCGCACCACGCAGCAAACCAGCCAGCGTCATTGGTAAAAGGCAGCGCCTCATACTCCGTCTTATAAGAACGACCTTGTTGCAAGTCTGGCCGGTGAAACAGAATCTGGAAATAAAAATCACGCCAGATCAACTCACTCAACCAGATCGCCGCCCCCTCATTACCGGCCAGGGATAACTGCCACGCTGCATGCGCCAGTTGGCGGATGGAAATTGTGCCGAAACGCAAATGCACCGACAGATAAGACACGCCTTTGACCGCCGGGTAATTACGCGCGTCATGATACTGGTCGATACGATGCAGAAAATCCTCGAATAACTGCTGCGCACCAGCCATACCGGTTGGCAAGCGCAATGCGGCAAGATTGGTGCGCTCAAACCCCAGCGATGCCAGCGTCGGCATGGGCGCTGGCGCCACGGGCGCAAGATGACTGATATATTTTTTGACCGGGTAAGCTTTTAAATAAAAGGCATTCAACTTGGCCAGATGGGCATTTTTATACGGCGTGAACACCCCATACGGTTTGCCGGTTTGTGTCATCACCTCATCTTGCTCAAACAGCACCTGATCTTTGAATAAATGCAGGGTTTGACCAGCCTCAAGCAGCGCCTGCGCTACTATTTCATCGCGGGCAATCGCGACCGGCTCGTAATCTTTGTTGGCATAGACTGCGCTGACATTGAGTGCGCGCGCCAGCGCCGGGATTTCTACTTGTGCCCGGCCATGACATACGATCAGGTCACTGCCGTGCGCTTGTAAGGACTGCTTGAGTTCGCGTACGCTTTCCCAGATAAATTCAACCCGGCGGTCTTGCTTATCCGTTAAGGCATGCAGAATATCCGTATCAAAAACAAAAGCGACAGTCACTTGCGCATGCCGCTTCAAGGCGTGATACAGCGCGGCATGATCATCATCGCGCAGGTCGCGACGCAACCAGACCAATGCTTTAGACATCGTTACTCTCGGTGATAGGGATGACCACTTAGAACCGTGTGGGCGCGATAAAGTTGCTCGGCCAGCATCACACGCACCATGCCATGCGGCATGGTCAATTTAGACAAGCTGAACAGCCATTGCGCTTGCGTTTTGAGTTGTGCATGTAAACCATCAGCACCACCCACGACCAAGGACACATCACGCCCCATTTCTTGCCAGCTTTTGAGTTTTTCTGCCAGTTGCAAGGTAGTCACGGCCTGGCCACGCTCATCCAGCGCCACCAGGTAATCTTTACCCGCCACTTCCAGGATACGCTTGGCCTCGGCCTCCTGCACCACTTCACTATTCTTACCGGCCGCACGTTTATCAGGTTTGATTTCGATGATGCGTGTTTCAAGTTCACGCGGCATGCGTTTCAAGTACTCCGCACAGGCGCTTTCAACCCAGTCGGGCATTTTATGGCCGACCGAGATGATATTGAGTTTCATATCTGGAGGAGTGTCGTGCTTTTAGGCAGCAGAAGCCGTGCGGCGCGTCTGTGACTCGGTCCACAGTTGTTCAATGTTGTAATAAGCGCGGGTGGTTGGCACCATGACATGCACCACGATATCGCCTAAATCGACCAAGACCCACTCGCCTTCTTTTTCGCCCTCTACGCCGCGCGCTTCCAGGCCTTTTTCTTTCAGCTTTTCACGCACGTTATCGGCGACTGCCTTGCATTGGCGGGTAGAGTTACCACTGGCGACAATCATGTAGCTGGTCACTGCCGTCATACGGCGCACGTCCATCACGGTGATGTCAAAGGCTTTAATATCTTCCAGCGCGTCGACGACGGCCAGTTTGATCTCTTCAAGAGACAGGGTATCAATGTTTGGTTGCATAGGTGTATTCAAAATCAGGCGGCTTGCGCAGGAATATGGTTTTTTTGCTCGACAATGCGGTTTTGCGCATCGACGTAAACCAGTTGCGGATGGTAGTGAGTCAATTCGGCTTCGGTATACTGGGAATAGCTGGCAATAATAATCAAATCGTCAGGATCCGCTTTGTGCGCCGCAGCACCATTGACCGAAATCACGCCAGAGTGACGCTCGGCACGAATGGCATAAGTTGTGAAACGCTCACCATTGTTGATATTGTAAATCTGGATTTGCTCATACTCATGAATATTGGCGGCCTCCAGCAAGGCTTCATCAATCGCACAGCTGCCTTCATAGTGCAGCTCGCTATGCGTCACACGCACTCGATGCAGCTTTGATTTCAACATGGTTCTTTGCATTGCGTCCCTTAGCTCGAACTTCCACTCGCGCGGAAAAGGTCGTAATTATAAAGTTATCAATGGCTTAGCGCAAAATAAATTTATCAAAAAACACACGCAATCGCATCAGGCACTGACTTCGCAGTTATCGATGAGCCGCGTCTTACCCAACCTGGCTGCCACCAGTATCACCCATTCACGGGTCTGCGCATCCGGCAAGGTCAGTGACTGTTGACGCCGAACCTCTACATAATCTACCTGCCAGCCCTGTTGGCTTAACGCTAAACAGGCTTGCGTTTGCAAAGCCGCATAGTCGCGCTGACCAGTCAGCAAGGCTTGTTTCATGCCTTGCAACTGCTGATTTAACTGTGCGGCCTGTGTTTTTTCTGCTGCGGTCAAATAACCATTTCTTGAGCTCATGGCCAGGCCGGAAGCCTCACGTGCGGTTTCCCCGGCAATGATTTCAATCTCAAAATTGAGTTGCCGCACCAATGCGCGGATCACCATCAGTTGCTGGTAGTCTTTTTTGCCAAACACCGCCACTTGCGGTTGCACCATATGAAACAGTTTGGCGACTACAGTCGCTACACCAGCAAAATGGCCAGGACGGCTAGCGCCACATAGATCATTGGCCAAAGGTGGCGGTTGAATCACCATCTGCTGGTGCAAATCCTGGCCATCAAAGTCGGGATACATTTCCTCTACCGCTGGCGCGAATACGGCATCGGCGCCCACGGCTTGCAGCTTGTCACAGTCAGACTGCAAGGTGCGTGGATACCTGCCGAAATCCTCATTGGCACCAAATTGCAGCGGGTTTACGAAAATACTGACCACCACAATCTCCGCATGCTTCTTCGCTAGCGTCACCAACTGGCAATGCCCCGCATGTAAATTACCCATGGTTGGCACAAACCCCACGCGCTGGTCGCGGCGACTGGCCAGAAATGCGCGCAACTCGCGCAAGCTGTGAAACAACTGCATGTAGACTCTTTTTAATCCATCAAAAATCAGAATGATTCAATATATCACACAGCACCCTATTCAACTGTGACAGGCAAAAGATCAGCGCCCCGGCAATTGACAAGCTGGCAAGTCCGCGCCTATAGTCATCATTTGCAACTATCTACAATTATTAACATCAGGAGTAAGTGAATGAGTGTGATGACCGAGTTTAAACAATTTGCGCTGAAGGGCAATGTCATGGACCTGGCGGTCGGTGTCATCATTGGCGGTGCCTTCGGCAAGATCGTTGATTCCATGGTGAACGACATTATCATGCCGGTCATCGGCCGAATTTTTGGCGGTTTTGATTTTAGCAACCTGTATGTGCCACTCAACGGCCAATCGGCTGACCTGGCCCTGGCAGAAGCCAAAAAACTGGGCGCGGTACTGGCTTACGGCAACTTCATTACCATTGTGCTCAACTTCGTTATTCTGGCATTTATCATTTTCCAGATGGTTAAATTCATGAACAGCCTGAAACAGGCAGAACCAGCGCCTGCGCCAGCAGCGACACCGGAAGATATCGTCTTGTTACGTGAAATTCGTGACAGCCTGAAAAAATAATTTTCTGGCGATAGTGATATGACAAAGGGCGCTGTGGCGCCCTTTGCTTTTTAACTACCCACAAAAATCAAAGATTACAAATCGGCAGGATTCGGTTGCACTTCATACGTCTGACCAGCATTGGCATCAGACCCATCATTATTCAGAAACACCACCACACTGACCTGGTCATCAATCAGATCCAGCTCTGTGGTTGGGTAATAAGCCCCCGCGGCATCTTTATTGATATTGTGATAATGCCAGATAGAAGCCACCACGCGCCCGCTATCTTTTAACTTCACATCTTCCGCGCGCGCTGGCTCGCCCAATAATGCAATTAACTGCGCGCGATTCAACTTGCCCACCGCATCCACAAAGCCCTGCTCGTCCTCAGGCAACTTACCAGCCGCCGCACCTGCCAACACCGCCCCGCTTAAAGACAATAATGCAACAGCCAATACCCCGTTTAACCAAGTTTGTGCTCTCATCATGACTCTCCTTTATATTCAGAAACTCAGGCAATTAAAACAGCAATAGGTTCATACAAGAGGCACTACACAGACTCGATAGGATACGCCTCTTCCGGCAACTGTTCGACCAGTAACACATGTACACGGCGACTGTCGGCATGTACCACGGTAACACTGAGATTATCAAGACGGATATGCTCGCCACGCTTGGGCAAATGACCGAAGTGATTGACCACCAGGCCACCCACGGTAGAAAACTCTTCGTCGCTAAACTCGGTGCCTATGGCTTCATTAAATTCAGGAATCTCGGTTAAGGCTTTGACGCGATAAATGCCCGGCTCCTGCTGAATGATATTGCCTTCGCCTTCATCATCATCGTATTCGTCCTCGATGTCGCCGACAATTTGCTCCAGCACATCTTCAATCGTCACCATCCCGGCTACGCCACCATACTCATCGACCACAATGGCAATATGGTTACGGTTGCTGCGGAATTCTTTTAACAACACATTCAGGCGTTTGGACTCGGGAATAAACACCGCCGGACGCAGCATATCGCGCAGCTCGAATGTCTCGTTAGCGTAATAGCGCAACAAGTCCTTGGCCAGCAAAATGCCGATCACATCGTTTTTATTATCTTCAATGACAGGGAAGCGGGAGTGCGCCGTTTCAATGACAAACGGCAGAAAGCTTTCTGGCGGCTGGGCAATATCAATGACGTCCATTTGCGAACGCGGTATCATGATATCCCTGACCTGCATTTCACTGACTTGCAGGACACCTTCAATCATGGCCAGCGAATCGCTGTCCATCAGGTGATTTTCATAAGCCCCATGCAGCAACTCGACCAGTTGCTCGCGGTCTTCTGGCTCGCGCAGAAGAAAATGGCTTAATCGTTCTAAAAGTGAGGGTTTGTGAGACAACTTATCCGGCTCTGAAGCCATAGTTACTGCTGAAAACAGCATCCTGTATAACGCGTTAACTTAAGCATACATGAAAACGGATGGCAATGTCACCTTCATGACATGGGTTGCCTGACTTATTCGTGGCTATCCCTGGCCGTGTGTGGCACGCAAAGATTTGTCACTTTCCGGTGTCAACAAACGATATAAAAGATTTAATTTCTGCTAAATTAACACTTATGTTGAATCGCCTGCCCCCTTCCTTACGTCCCCTGGTGCAATCACTGACTTTCAAGGTGCTTACCGGGCTTATTGTCTTCTACTTTGCATTTGCCTGGCTGGCTATCAATCCGCTGGCAAAATGGCTGTTACCATGGGTAGCCGAACACCAATTGGCCAGTAAAGCCAGTGTAGAAAAAGTCACGTTTGACCCGTTGCGCCTCACCGCAACCATCGAGAAGCTGGCGCTGACCGAAACAAACGGTGCGCCACTGGCGTCGTTTGACAAACTGGTGGTCGATCTTGAAGCCAGCGGCCTGTTCAACTGGGCCTGGAAACTCAAGCAAATTACGCTGACAGCGCCGCGCGTCGATGTGCATATCTCCAAACAGGGCCGCCTCAACTGGGCTGACCTCATTGCAAAACTCAACGAGGACCCAACGCCGCCAAATAAAGACTTGCCGCGTGTCATCATTGAAAATATCGCGATCAGCCAGGGCAATATCGATTACCAGGATGCGCAACACGCCACGCCGCTACAAGCCTCACTCAAGCCACTGGATTTTGAACTCGAAGGCTTTTCCACGCTACCTAAAGACCGTGGCGACTACCTGATTGCCGCCAAACTGCCGTACCAGGGCGCGACCATCAAGTGGAAAGGCAATTTTGGCGTCAATCCACTGGCATCACAAGGCTCACTGGCGATCGAAGGTTTGCAAATCGCCAAAGTCATGCAATGGATAAACACGGCCAAGTTGCCGCTGCAAGTCACGGCAGGTACGTTTACCAGCCAGTTTAACTATGACTTTTCTTTGCCGAATCAACAACCGAAACTGTTGGTCAGCGATGCACAGCTGCGCGTGAACGATTTGGCAGGCACATTGGCGCAAGGCGATCAACTCGCTTTTTCGCAGTTGGAAGTCAAAGCCAAACATCTGACGCTAGATCAACAAAAACAGTTATTGGTCACGACACAAGACATCAACATTCAACTTGATCAACTCAAACTGCATAAACCACAGGCAGACGTTTCAATTGCCAAAAGCAGCCTGGCTTTGCCCAAGCTGGTCTTCGAGCAGGACAAGCAGGCACAACTCACATTTGACAACCTGAACCTGCATATTGAGCAAACACAGCTACAACAGGCGCAAAAAACATTATTTACATTGCCAGAACTGGCGATCGAAAATGTCAGCCTCAATTTGGCAGAACGCCGGGCCAATGTGGCACACATCTTATTAAGCAAAGGGCAATTGTCGGCGACACAAACGGCTGCCGGGCTTGATTGGCAACACGCCTTTGCCGAACCTGCAGCAGCCACGCCCCCGCCTCCTGAGGCCCCTACGGTGCCAGGTGAAAAGGTCGATGAAAAGGCCAGCGCCCCCTTTCAATTTGCGGTAGACGACATTGCCCTGGCGCACTGGCAGCTCGCTTACACCGACCAGCAATTTGCCAAGCCCTTGCAAGCCACGGTTGGTGACTTAAATCTACAGCTGGCGGTAGATAATACGTCAGGCTTGGCGCTAAAAAATGTGCAACTGGAAGCAACACAACTCAGCGTCCAATCAGATAAAAAACCGGCCGCACAATTAGCCAAGTTTACGCTGAATAATGCGCAACTGGCGCTGGACCAGCAAAAAGTTGATATTGCCGCGATTCAATTGCAAGGATTCAAAACAACGGTCATCAGGCAAGCGGATCAACGCCTGAACTGGCAAGCCATGCTGGCACCTGCCCCAGGCAGCCACACGGTGACTGCCAAGACAAGCACACAGGCAGCGGCGCCCGCGAAACCATGGTCTTACGCCTTGAAGCGGCTGGCTTTGCAACAGGCAGATATTCATATTGAAGATCAATCAACACCGACCCCGGTGGTGCTGGACGTGGTGGATGCCAGCCTGGAAGCCAACGACCTGAGTCAGAATATGACACGCTTGCTGCCGGTGAAGGCTGGATTCAAGGTCAAACAAGGTGGCCAGTTTAAGCTGCAAGGCAAACTGGCTGCAGCACCTTTTAAAACAGAGTTGCAATGCGCACTCACAGACCTGTCACTGAAACCCTTCGCCCCTTATATCCAGCAAGCCGCCTTACTGCAACTGGAAAACGGTTCTGCCAGCCTGCAGGGTAAACTGCAACAAACCAGCAGCGGGGCAACCAAGTTTGACGGCGGCTTTAGTGTCAACCAGCTGTCCATCCTCGAGGAAGCCAGCCAGCAACCATTTTTACGCTGGGAAAAACTGCAAGGAGACGGCTTGGCGCTATCACTGGCACCCAACAAACTGCAATTAAGCACGCTGACCTTAAGCAAGCCGCAAAGCAAATTTATCATTTATCCTGACCGTAGCCTGAATATCACCAAGGTCATGCGCACGGCTACGCCAGACCAGACAGCGGCAACCGCATCGACCACAACGAAGGCAGCGCCAGCCCCCGTGAGTCAAACCACCGCAACGGCAACGCCTGCCAGCACTAGCAGCGACTTCCCGGTTGCAATTGATACGGTACGCATTAATAACGCCGAGCTGGAGTTCGCTGACTTATCACTGCCACAACCGTTTGGCACGCACATCCACACCCTGGGCGGCGTCATCAACGGCATTTCCAGCAACCCGTCATCGACTGCACAAGTCGAACTGGACGGCAAGGTAGATGATTACGGTGCAGCACGCATCCGTGGCTCGTTGCAACCGTTTAGAACCACAGAGTTTACCGATATCAAACTGGCATTCACCAACCTGGAGATGAATCGCCTCACGCCCTATTCCGGTAAGTTTGCCGGGCGCAAAATTGAATCTGGCAAGCTGTCTGTAGACTTGGGCTATAAAATCAAACAGCGTGTACTGGCGGGCGAAAACAAATTTGTCATCAACAAGCTTACCCTGGGTGAAAGAGTTGACAGTAAAGATGCCCCCAACCTGCCCCTGGACCTGGCGATTGCCATCCTGGAAGACAGCGATGGCGTGATCGACCTCGATTTGCCAGTCAGTGGCAGCCTGGATGATCCCAAATTCAGCATAGGCGGGATTGTCTGGAAAGCGTTCACCAATGTGCTGACCAAAATTGTGACCGCACCGTTCAGTGCGCTGGGCAAACTGTTTGGCGGCGGTGAAAAGCTGGAGGCAATTGTGTTTGACCCTGGCAATGCCACGGTTGCACCACCGGAACTGGAGAAATTGCACACGGTAAGCAACGCGCTCGCCAAACGCCAGCAATTAGCGCTGGGCATTGTACCTGGCTACGATGTAGCCGCAGATACTCGCGCCATTCAGGAAGCCAGCTTGCGCAAACAAGTGGCAGCAGAAGCCGGTGTGCGCCTGGAGCCTGGGCAGGCAGCGGGACCAATTGATTTAAATAATCCCAAAGTGCAATCGGCCATACAAACATTGCATGACCGCCTGAACAATAAGGGCTTACTCAAGCGGCTGGCAGCCAAACTGGAAAAAGCGCCCGAAGGTTTTTACGCGCAAGCACAGGAAGCACTGACCACCAGCATTCAGGTCACCGACGCTGACTTGCAAGCCTTGGCCAAGGCACGCGCCGACGCCATCCAGAAAGCGTTACTGGCTGCGGGCGTTGGTGCCGAACGGGTTACGGTCACTACCCCAACAACCGTGAAGGCAGACCGCGATCATGTGCCAAGCAAGCTGACGCTGGACGCTATCAAGCACTAGCTGCAAATAGCATGAAGCCGCTGATTCAGCGGCTTCACCAATACCTCACCAGCGCAGCTACATGACCAGCATGGTCAATAACTGCTGAAAAAACTTGAGCACCGGCGACAATAAAACACCCAGAATGCCGGTGAATAATAAGGCGATAAGAATCAGCATGCCATAACGCTCTATTTGTGCAAACTTGATCGCGGCTTGCATGGGTAACAGGCTGACAGCAATGCGGCCGCCATCCAACGGTGGCAGCGGAAACAAGTTCAGCACCAGCAAGACCAGGTTAATCTGGATGCCTGCCAGGCTCATCTGTGCTAAAAAAGCCTGGGCTGACTCCGGGAATAATGCAATCCGCGCCAGCATCAATCCCCACACAATGGCCATGGCAAAGTTAGACGCCGGACCCGCCAGTGCCACCCACAACATATCCTGCTTGGGGCGACGCAATTGACCAAAGTTGACCGGCACCGGTTTGGCCCAGCCGAACAGCACGCCCCCCAGGATAATGCTGAGTGCAGGCAGTAAAATGGTGCCAATCGGGTCTATATGCTTGAAAGGGTTAAGGGTAATCCTGCCCATGCGCTCGGCGGTCAGGTCACCAAAGAACTTGGCGGCATAGCCGTGCGCCGCCTCATGTACCGTGATCGCAAACAGGATGGGCAAGGCGTAAGCGGCAATTTTCTGTACAACAGTGAGTTCCATGTCATGCTTCCAGCTAAAGTCAACACTCTGTCACAGCGTCTAAGAATAAATGTCCGGCCAAATCAAGCACCTATCAAGGCCAAGGCGCAACGCCCGCGCGCACCAGCTCGGGCGGGTCTTGCGTCAAATCGACCACCGTCGTGGCGCCCACATGCACAATATCACTGTCGATCACCGCGTCAATCTGATGTTCCAGCGCTTCACGGATTTCCCAGCCAACAGACATAGGCGCTTCATCGCCAGGCAACTGCAAGGTCATGCTGAGCAAGGGCGAATCCAGCGACTCCAGCAAGGCTTGCGTAACCACATGCTTAGGCACGCGCAAGCCAATGGTGCTGCGCTTGGGATGCTGCAATCGGCGCGGCACCTCGCGGCTGGCCTCCAGCAAAAAGGTATAAGCGCCCGGCGTCATCGCCTTAAGCAAGCGGAACTGGCTGTTATTCACTTTGGCATAGGTGCCGATCTCAGCCAGGTCACGGCAAATCAGGGTAAACGGATGCTCATCATCGACGCCACGCAAACGGCGGATACGGGTTTGTGCCTCTTTGAACTCCATCAGGCAGACCAGGGCATAACTGGAGTCAGTAGGACAGGCCAGCACTCCACCCTGCTTTAACCACTGCGCAGCTTGCTGGATTAATCGGGTTTGCGGGTTCTCCGCATGAATCACAAAATACTGTGCCATGATTGGGGGATGCGCTAACTCGCTACTGCTTGCAGTTGACTGGCTTCGGGCCAGTCCTGCCACACAGGCACGCAACCGG
Source organism: Methylophilus sp. Q8 (assembly GCF_000800115.1). Lineage (NCBI taxonomy): Bacteria > Pseudomonadati > Pseudomonadota > Betaproteobacteria > Nitrosomonadales > Methylophilaceae > Methylophilus > Methylophilus sp. Q8. Next base: position 202,475 of record NZ_JUHE01000001.1, read on the forward strand.
CGGGCAATGCGGGCAAACGCCCCATATCCATATAAGACATGCCCGGGCCGTGGTAATCAGAGCCTTGCGAAGCCTTTAGATCAAAACGATGCGCCAGCTTGGCAAATTGCTCATACTGCGGCGGTTGGTGGCTACCAGTGACCACTTCAATCGCTGCACCGCCCAGATTTCTGAATTCATTTAATAGCAGATGCATATTCACAAACCCCAAGTCATAACGACCTGGGTGTGCCAGCACCGCCACCCCGCCGCTATCACGAATCAGCTGCATGGCCTCTTCCAGGCTCATCCATTCATGATTGACATAGCCTGGCTTGCCTTTGACCATATATTTTTTAAATACTGATTTGATGTTTTTGGCATGGCCACGTTTCACCATAAACTGTGCAAAATGGCTGCGCGTCATCACGCTGTTGCCCGAGAGTTCGCGCGCGCCTTCATAGGCATCTGCGATACCTGCCTTGGCCAACCCTGCGGCAATTTGCCTGGCGCGGGCATCACGTCCCTCGCGCACTTTAGCAAAGGCAGCTAACAATTCTGGATGTTGCGGATCGACACGCAGACCGACAATATGCAAGGTACGATTTTTCCAGGTGACGGAAATCTCAACGCCATCAATAAAAGAGATACCTAATTGCTCGGCCGCAGCGCGTGCCCGTGCCAACCCGCCCACTTCATCGTGATCGGTGAGTGCGAGCACCCGCACCCCCCTGCTCGCCGCATGCGCAACCAGGTCTTCAGGCGAAAGCAGTCCGTCTGACAGGGTGGAGTGGCAATGTAAATCAATGGGAACAGACATGATGGATATGGGGCGCCGTTTGAATAAAAAGGATGACAACAAAGCGACTAACTTTACATTTTGACAGAAATCATAGCAAAATAGTGCCCTCACAGATAGCAGGAATTCAGTCACCTGAAGCCAGTCATGCAAGTCATTACCGATTTACTCCCCGTTATTCTCTTTTTTATTGCCTATAAAAAAGCAGGTATCTTTACTGCAACCGCTGTCGCCATGATCAGCACCCTGGTCCTGATGCTGATACTCTGGATCAAACGCGGCAAGATAGACAAGATGCTGGTGATTAACGGCGCGGTGATTACCGTGCTCGGTGGCATCACCTTATTGCTACATGATAAAACCTATATTATGTGGAAACCCACTGCGATCTACTGGATCGGTGCACTGGTATTGCTCTTCAGCCGCTACGCGCTCAAACGCAACCTGATCGAAAATATGCTGGGCAAAATGATGGCACCGCCGCTGGCGATCTGGGACCGACTCAACCTGTGCTGGATTGCTTTTTTGGTAGGCATGGGCATACTCAACCTCTATGTGGCTTTTCATTTCAGCGAAGATGACTGGGTCAATTTCAAACTGTTTGGTGCCACCAGCCTGATGTTTATCTTTATTATTGTGCAAGTGTTTGCGTTAAAAGAACATTGGATTGAACAAAACACCCCGTCTGCCTGACTAAGAGAAAACCACCATGCTTTACATGATTTACGCCCAAGACACTGCTAACAGTCTGCCGCTGCGGCTGGAACATCGCCCGCCACATCTGGCACGCTTGCAACAGCTACAGAATGAAGGGCGCTTGCTACTCGCCGGGCCATTACCCGCCATTGATAGCGTAGACCCTGGTGCAGCCGGGTTTAGCGGTAGCCTAATTGTGGCAGAATTCGATTCTTTACAGGCAGCCACCAACTGGGCCAACGACGACCCTTTCGTGCATGCAGGCGTCTATGGCAAGGTAGAAGTCAAACCATTCAGAAAGACGCTGCCATAACATGTTAAAAGCAGAAATCGAGCAACGTTTGCAGCCGCTGGCACCTACACTTCTTGAGATACAGGATGACAGTGAACTGCATCGCGGACATGCAGGGAACACGGGCGGCGGGCATTTCACGCTCACGGTAAAAAGCTCGCTATTTTCAGGAAAATCACAGATAATGCGGCATCGCATGGTCTATCAATGCTTACAAGATTTAATGCCTCATCGTATACACGCGCTCAGTATTCAGGCCCTATCGACTGATGAGTCATTTAGTTGAAACATTTCTGTTTTTTAATATCGCACCAATTCAAATCGTTATATAAGGATATTGCATGAAATTTTTGAAAGTAATGTTGGCGATTGCTTGCTTAAGCGCACTGCCACATGTATACGCGGCCGATGCCGATGCGGTTGCCACAGTCAATGGCAAACCAATTAAAAAAACCTGGGTAGACTTTATTTTACGTGATGCTGAAGCACGTACCGGCCAGAAAGCCAATGACGGCATGAAAGCCGCCGTGGTCAACGAGTTGGTGGGTTCAGAACTGGCTTACCAGGAAGCGCAAAAAGCTGGCATCGACAAACTGCCTGACTTTATCGCAAGCGAAGAACTGGCACGTCGTAAATTGCTGGTCAACGCATTCCTGGCTGATTTCATCAAGAAAAATCCAGTGACCGATGCCGAGAAAAAAGAAGGCTACGAACAGTATAAAAAAGAGCTGGGCGACAAAGAATATAATGCGCGCCACATTCTGGTAAAAACTGAAGCAGAAGCCAAAGCCATTATTGCCGACCTGAAAAAAGGCACTGACTTTGCGAAAATTGCTAAAGAGAAATCACAGGATCCAGGTTCTAAAGACAAAGGTGGCGATCTGGGCTGGTTCTCACCTGCTGGCATGGTAAGACCATTTGCCGAAGCACTGGTTGGTTTGAAAAAGGGCGAAACAACGCCTGAGCCAGTACAGTCACAATTCGGCTGGCATGTGATTAAGCTGGTGGATACTCGCGCACTGCAAGCACCGCCTTATGAAAAAGTGCAAGAAGGCATTGAGCGTACTTTGCAGCAGCGTAAATTGGAAAAATACATGTTGGGCCTGAAAGACAAAGCAAAAATTGATGTCAGCGGCATCGAGAAGAAGTAATCAAAACCACTTGTAACAAATCAATAAAAAAGCCAGTTTAGACTGGCTTTTTTATTTGCCGCGCATCGCATCTGCATAAGGCTATCACCCGCCAGACCCGCACAGAAACATTCCTTTGCCCGTCAATCTGAGATAAAATCAAGAATTATTCTCATTTGTAATATGCACATGCATCTTGACGCCCTCAAACCCGGCCAGTCTGCCATGATTGATCGCATCCATGCTGAACAGGCCTTGTCACAACGCCTGAGCGCTTTGGGTTTCCGGTCTGGCAAACAGCTGGAAGTCATCCGCCAGGCCGCGTTCAATGGCCCATTGCATGTACGCATCGGCTCGACAGACGTCATTATCCGCCTGCAGGATGCCAAAGCCATCCATGTGCACCTTCTCTCCAACCAGACAGAATCCATCACTGCATGAAACGTGTTGCCCTGCTCGGAATGCCCAACACGGGCAAATCCACCCTGTTCAATCGCTTAAGCGGCGCGTCCGCCCGGGTCGGCAACTGGCCAGGGATTACTGTGGATTTAATGAGTGCCAAAATACTGCTGGGCGGCCATATTGCTGAACTGGTAGATTTGCCCGGCCTGTATGATTTGCATGGTTTCTCAGATGATGAGCACGTCGTGCGTCATTTTCTCAGCCACCACCCGGTCGACCTGGTGTTGATTATTTTAAATAGCGCCCAGATTGACCGCCAACTATCGCTCGCTTTGCAAATTCGCGCCCTCGGCTTACCTGCAGTATTGCTGCTGAATATGGAAGACGAAGCCAAACGCGCAGGCATTACGATTGACGCACAAGCAATGAGCAAGCAACTGGGCATACCCGTGCGCACCATTAGCGCCAAATATGGCCAGGGCTGCCCTGAGGCATTGCAACTGGCGGCACAAACGATCCTGCAGCAACCTAACCTGGTCACGCCAGAAACCATTGCGGGCAAGCTGGAGATGGACAATGTCATCGAGCAGGAAATGCACCAGATTATTGACCGCACCGTGCATTTTCCGCTGCAACTCAACCACTCACTGACCGACCGCCTGGACAAGGTACTGTTACACCCATGGCTGGGCTTGCCACTCTTCCTGCTTTCAGTGTTCCTGCTGTTTCAGTTTATTTTTACCGTTGGCGCCCCGTTACAAGAGGGCATGGCATGGCTGTTTGACAGCTTGCGCAGCACGGCGTTAGAACCACTGCTGGCCAGTTTGCCCACCTGGTTAAATGGCTTGCTACTGGACGGCCTGTATACAGGGTTTAGCACGGTGGCCGCGTTTGTGCCAATTATTGTCCTGTTCTTTTTAGTCATGAGCATGGTCGAAGATAGCGGTTATTTATCACGTGCCGCCTTTCTCATGGATACCCTGATGGCAAAAATGGGCCTCGATGGCCGTGGTTTTGTCATGATGCTGATGGGCTTTGGCTGTAACGTGCCCGCCTTGATGGGCACGCGCGTCATGCGTAGCCGCCCCATGCGCTTGCTGACCATGCTGACTATCCCACTGTCCCTGTGCTCGGCCAGATTACAGGTATTCCTGTTTATCATTGCCATCCTGTTCCCGCCCTCACAAGCCGCACTGGTACTGTTCTCGCTCTACCTGGTCAGTTTCGCCACGATTTTCATCACTGCCATCCTGTTCAAAGGCAAATTTGCCAGCCGCGAACCGTTTGTACTCGAACTGCCGCCGTATCGCTTTCCTACCCCGCAACAAATCTGGATGCGTGGCTGGCAAGAGGTGAAACACTTTCTGTCACGTGCAACCAAATTTATCGTCATTGGCGTGGTCATGGTCTGGCTGCTCACACACCTGCCTACCACTGCCGTGCCGGCCAGTGCCGAGACCTGGGCTGGCAGCATAGGCCGCTTCTTTGCACCAGTGCTGGACCCGATTGGCATTGACACCCATCTGGCAATTGCCTTGATCTTTGGCTTTGTCGCCAAGGAAATCGTCGTCGGTTCGCTAGCCGTCATTTACGGCTTGCAAGGCGATGCGCTCAGCCAGCAGATCGCAGCCAATATCGACTGGGTACAAGGCATGAGCTTTATGCTGTTCACGCTGATTTATACGCCCTGCCTATCCACTATTGCTACCCTTAAATCCGAAAGCAAAAGCAGCGGCTTTATGTGGCTATCACTCACCTGGTCATTAGCACTGGCGTGGGTTGTGAGCTTTGCGTTCTACCAAAGTGCCCGCGCGCTGGGTTACTAGTGCCTACCATTCTCAATCGGCCACCTATGCGTGGCCGATTTTATTTGGGATTCGATTAGCCCTGCCAGACGACGCGCTTTCTGTTAAAATGACGGTTTGAATTTTCATTGAAAAATCCAACCGTCACATGTCCAGTCAAGCGCATTTTTTTAGTCTGCGCGGCAGCGCCGCCCTCTCGCAATTCCGTCTCGATAAACTGTATAGCGCCCTCAACATCAGCGCACCGAATATCGCCCATATTTATACCGAGTTTGTACATTTCGCCTTTAGCGAAACGGCATTGAGTGCCACTGAACAAGACACCTTGCGTCAGATTCTGACTTACGGCCCGCATACGGATATCGAATCACCAACTGGCGAATTGCTGTTGGTGACACCACGCATAGGCACCATTTCACCATGGGCCTCACGTGCCACTGATATTGCCCATAACTGCGGCCTCAGCAGCCTGCTGCGCCTGGAGCGCGGCATTGCCTACTATGTGACAACAAAAAATGGTCAGCCACTCACCGAGACCGAAAAACAGGCCTTGCGCACAGCAATTCAGGACCGCATGACAGAAACGGTGATCTACCGCCTGGCTGATGCCGAAAAACTGTATCACCACGCCGATCCTAAACCGCTATCCAGCGTGGACATCCTGGCCGGTGGCAAGGCCGCGCTCGAAGCTGCCAACAGTGACATGGGGCTGGCTTTATCGCCGGACGAAGTTGACTATCTGCTGGAAAATTACACAAAAATGGGCCGCAACCCGACCGATGTCGAGCTGATGATGTTTGCCCAGGCCAACTCCGAACACTGTCGCCACAAGATTTTTAATGCCGACTGGGTGATTGATGGCGTACAGCAGGAATTGTCGCTGTTCAACATGATCCGCAATACGCACAAACTGCACCCTGGCCACACCGTTGTAGCCTATTCGGATAACTCGTCGATTGTGCAAGGACAGAAAACCAAGCGTTTCTACCCTTCTGCCGACCAGAGCTACCAGTTTGTAGAAGACAATATGCACTACCTGATGAAGGTAGAAACGCATAACCACCCGACCGCGATTTCACCGTTTGCCGGTGCCGCAACGGGTGCAGGTGGTGAGATCCGTGACGAAGGCGCAACGGGCATTGGCTCGAAACCCAAAGCAGGCCTGGCTGGCTTCTCGGTGTCTAACCTGAATCTGCCTGACTTTACCCAACCCTGGGAAACCACCTACGGCAAACCAGGCCGTATCGCCAGCCCGCTGCAAATCATGATAGACGGCCCCTTAGGTGGTGCCGCTTATAACAACGAATTTGGCCGTCCCAACATTGCCGGTTATTTCCGTACCTTTGAGCTGGAAACAAGCACCACAGACGGACAATCAGAAGTGCGCGGTTATCACAAGCCCATCATGCTGGCCGGTGGTGTCGGTAATATTTCTGACAGTCATAGCTTTAAAAATAGCATCCCTCCTGGCTCAGCCCTGATTCAACTCGGTGGCCCGGCCATGCTGATTGGCCTGGGTGGCGGCGCAGCCTCCAGCATGGACACCGGTGCCAACACAGAAAACCTGGACTTTGACTCGGTGCAACGTGGCAACCCTGAGCTACAACGCCGTGCGCAAGAGGTCATCGACCGTTGCTGGCAAATGGGCGATAAAAACCCGATTTTGAGCATTCACGACGTCGGCGCTGGTGGTATTTCCAACGCCTTCCCAGAACTGGTGAACGACGCCAAAGTCGGTGCAGTGTTCCAGCTGCGTGACGTACACAACGAAGAGCCTGGCATGAGCCCGCGCGAATTGTGGAGCAACGAAGCGCAGGAGCGCTACGTACTTGCCGTCACACAAGACCAACTGCCATTATTTGAAGCGATTTGTGAACGCGAGCGCTGTCCTTTCGCGGTGGTGGGTGTGACTACTGAAGAACGTCATTTAACCGTGGAAGACACGCACTTTGCCAACAAGCCAGTCGATATGGAGCTTTCTGTATTGCTGGGCAAACCGCCAAAAATGTTACGTGACGTCAAGTCCGTGCAAAAATCACTGCCTGCCTTTGATACCAGCAATATAGACTTGAACGATGCCGTGGCACGCGTACTGCGTTTACCAGGCGTGGCCGATAAAACCTTCCTGATTACCATCGGTGACCGCAGTGTAACCGGCCTGATCGCGCGCGACCAGATGGTCGGCCCATGGCAAGTGCCGGTCAGCAACGTGGCGGTGACTTGTGCCGGGTTTGAAACCAATATTGGCGAAGCCTTTGCCATCGGCGAAAAAGCGCCACTGGCGCTGATTGACGCCCCGGCTTCCGGCCGCATGGCGATTGGTGAGGCCATTACCAACATTGCTGCCGCCTCGATTAGCGAGATCGGCAACCTCAAACTGTCTGCCAACTGGATGGCCCCTGCTGGCCATGTTGGTGAAGATGCCGCACTGTATGCCACCGTGAAAACGGTCGGTATGGAATTGTGCCCGGCACTCGGCATCAGCATCCCGGTCGGTAAAGACTCCATGAGTATGAAAACCGTGTGGCAAGACAATGGCGAAAATAAAGCCGTTACCGCACCCATCTCGCTGGTGATTTCTGCGTTTGCCAATACGCCGGATGTGCGCAAAACTCTGACGCCACAACTGCGTACCGACTTAGGCGACAGCGAACTGATCCTGATCGACCTCGGCAACGGCCGCAACCGTATGGGCGGCTCAGCCCTGGCGCAAGTTTACAAGCAACTGGGCAATACCGTGCCGGATGTCGATCAACCAGCGCAATTGAAAGCGTTTTTTGCCGCTATCCAGCAATTGAACAGTGACGGCAAGCTACTGGCCTACCATGACCGCTCTGACGGCGGCCTATATGTGACGCTGGTAGAAATGGCCTTTGCTGGTCATTGTGGCCTTAATATCGATTTGTCCAGCCTCAATGGTGACACAATCAGCGCCCTATTTAACGAAGAGCTAGGCGCCGTGGTACAAGTGCGTGCAGCGGATGCCGCCGCGATTGCAGCGCAACTGCAACAGGCGCTGGGCGCCTGTGTACATCGCATCGGCCAGGTCAACGCGGGCCATGACATTGCGATCAAACAAGGCAACACGCAATACCAAGCTTCACGTATTGAGTTGCACCGTATGTGGTCTGAAACCACTTACCGCATGCAAAGCCTGCGTGATAACCCGACCTGTGCGCAACAAGAATATGACCGCATCCTCAATGCTGACGATGCCGGTTTGCATGCCAAGCTGACGTTCGACCTCAACGACAATATCGCTGCGCCGTATATCAACACTGGTAAACGCCCGAATATGGCGATTCTGCGTGAGCAAGGCGTCAACGGCCAGACCGAAATGGCCGCGGCGTTTGACCGCGCCGGCTTTAACAGTGTTGATGTGCATATGAGCGACGTCATTAGCGGCCGTGTGTCCCTTAAAGACTTTGCTGGCCTGGTCGCCTGTGGTGGCTTCTCTTACGGTGACGTGCTTGGCGCCGGTGAAGGCTGGGCCAAGTCCATCTTGTTCAACAGCCGCGCCCGTGATGAATTCAGCGCCTTCTTTAACCGTGCCGATACCTTTGCACTGGGCGTGTGTAACGGTTGCCAGATGATGAGCAACCTGCACAGCATTATTCCTGGTGCAGAGCACTGGCCGCATTTCGTGCGCAACAAGTCCGAACAATTTGAAGCACGCGTGGCGCTGGTCGAGATTCTATCCTCGCCATCCATCTTCTTTGATGGCATGGCAGGCAGCCGTATGCCGATTGCTGTGGCGCATGGCGAAGGTTTTACGGAATTTACTGATGCCAGCGCTGTCACAAGTGTGCTACAACAGCAACTGGCAACTGTGCGCTATGTTGACCATGCTGCGCAAGCGACCGAGGTCTACCCGTTTAACCCGAATGGTTCGCCACAGGGCTTGACCGGTTTCACTACGCAAGACGGCCGTTTCAGCATCATGATGCCGCATCCTGAACGTGTATTCAGGGCTGTACAACACTCCTGGCGCCCTGATGGATGGCAAGAGGACGGCCCTTGGATGCGCATGTTCAGGAATGCACGCAAGTTTGTGGGTTAAGCGAAACCAAGCGCAAGACTAACGGTTTCGCCATTAAAATAAAGTGGTTATTTTTAAAAATGAAAATCAGGTGTTTGGAGAGATTATGAAATCAGTTAAGTTTTTAGTGGCCTTGTTCTCACTGTCATTTGCCTTACAGGCATTTGCCTTGTCAGATGAGGAGTACATGGAGTTTACCGAGGCACTCACCGGTGGTAACGTGAAAGTGGTCAAAAAGTTTGTTGAAGCTGACCCGACCTTGGTAAAACAGAAATTCTTTGCCTGGGAGCCACTGCAAATGGCGGCATCAAAAGGCAAGCTGGACGTGGTGAAATACCTGGTGTCCAAAGGCGCTGACCTGAACTATGTGCACCCGGCCAGCCATAATACGGCGTTCCATATGTCTGCATTTATTGGTGATACCGCTACCATGAAATACCTGGCTTCTGCGGGTGCGGATGTGAACATCAAACTCAAAGGCGATGTATCCCTGGTGCGTTACTTCAAAGAAGAAAATGACCAGAAAATGGTCGACCTGCTGACTGAACTTGGCACCAAAAACGATGGCTGTCAGGAAGAAAAATGCTTTTAATCGCTAGCAACTCGCAACGATATTAAACAAAAACGGTCATGAGATTCATGGCCGTTTTTGTTTTAAGGCAATTGTTTTGAGGCTGTGTAACCATAGTCACTCACGCCTCGGCATCCATTTAGAATAATGTGATACATCAATATCACTCACAATCAATCCTGGGGGAAGCATGAAGCAGATATACGCGCGTATTCTATGGGCTTGCATTGCAATATGGTCGCTATCGACGCATGCAGAAGACTCGTCGGCCATTCATACCCTGGCGGCCTCTTGCGCGGCTTGCCATGGGCCCAATGGCAATAGCCTGGGCGGCACACCTACGCTGGCAGCCCTCAATCAAGCCTATTTTGTGCAGCGCATGCAGGGCTTTAAAGATGGCTCGGTGACTTCTACCGTCATGCATCATCACGCCAAAGGGTTAACTACAGAAGAAATAACCGCCCTGGCCAGCTATTTCGCACAACAACCCAGACAAACACCACACGCGTTACCACATCAATCATTCCTGGGGGCACAATAATGCAGCCGGACTCCATATTGACCACCACCCTCACCTCTCGCAGGCAATTTGTGCGCTCAGTGATTTATGGCGGACTCGCCTTTTATGGCCTGCCCGCTTTTGCCCGCGCCAGCAAGCCGCCCCTAGGCCATGTAGTGATAGTCGGCGCAGGGTTTGCAGGCCTCACCGCCGCCAAATACCTACGCGCCTGGAGCATGGGCAACCTCAAAGTCACCATCATTGAGCCTAATCCGCAATTTATTTCCTGCCCGCAAAGCAATCTGGTGCTAGGTGGTAGCCGCACGCTGGATCAGCTGAGTTTTGCTTATGACTTATCACGCAAACAACATGGGCTGCACTGGATACAAGACAGTGTGACCTCGGTTGATCTTGTGAATAAACAAGTGCAACTCGCGCGTGGCAATCTCAGCTACGACCGCCTGATACTCGCACCTGGTGTTGATTTCAATTACAGCAAGATTCCTGGCATGTCTGCCCCGGTCGCCGATATTCCGCATGCATGGAAAGCGGGCAAACAAACGCTGCAACTACTGCAGCAACTGGAGAGCATGCCTGATGGAGGCGTGTTTGTGATGACCATTCCAACCGGCGCTTACCGCTGCCCGCCCGGCCCTTATGAACGGGCCTGCCAGGTCGCGCATTATTTCAAACAGCACAAACCGCGCAGCAAAGTGATTATCCTGGATGCCAATGCCGACATCACCTCCAAAAAGGGCTTGTTTTTGCAAAGCTTCAATGGTGCCTACCAGGGCATCATTGAATACCATAACAATAGCGAAATCCTGCAACTGGATGCTGCCAGCAAAACCATCAAAACTGATTTTGAAACGGTGAAAGCAGATGTGCTGAATGTGATTCCGCCACAACTGGCGGGCAAGGTCGCGCAAGTGGCAGACCTGAATAATGTCGATGGCCGCTGGTGCGAAGTTGACTTTGTGACGTATGCATCGAGCCTGCAAGCTGATGTACATATCATCGGCGACAGTATTTCGGCAGGCTTGCCAAAATCGGCGCATATGGCCACCTCGCAAGCCAAAGTGTGCGCTGCCGCCATCATAGACCTGCAAACTGGCAATGCCCCCAACCCGCTGCCTGTGTTCGCAAACACTTGCTACAGTTTTGTCGACAACCAGCAAGCCATGCACGTGGCCAATGTGTATCGTTATGACCCAGCCAAGAAATCCATGGTATCAGCCGAAGGTGGTGGCGTTTCGCCCAAAGCCAGCGTGCAGGAAGGCGAATACGCACAAGCCTGGGCAGAAAACATCTGGGCAGACACATTGACATGATGGCAGCACACGCCCAAACCTCTTCCCCCAATAAAGTTTCGCGCTTACTGTTGATCGCATTGACAGGGTTGTGCATGGCAATTGGTTTGCACTATGCCATGGCACAAACACCAGAGGTGGATGCTGCTTTATCGACGCTGGAAGTCCCCGCCGGACTCAAGATAGAGCGATTTAGTGATGTCAGCACCTTGGGAGCGCCACGCATGCTGGCGCTGGACACACAGGGACGGCTATTGGTCAGCTTATCTGATACCGGCCGTATCGTGCGCTTAAACGCGCAAGGGGAAGCAGAAGTCATTGCCCAAGGCCTCAATGCACCACACGGCATCGCGCTATTAGGGGAAGACTTATTGGTGGCAGAACAAACCGGCGTAGTCAAACTGTCGAAACAAGGCGATGGCTGGGGCGCCCCGCAACCGTTTATCCGCAACCTGCCTAGCGGTGGCCATAGCCTGAAAACACTCAAAATCTCGCCGGACGGTTATCTGTTTATCAATGTCGGCTCCAGTTGCAATGTTTGTGTTGAAGACAATCCTACGCGCGCCACGCTATTGCGCTACACCCTGGATGGTCGCCCTGCCGGGGCCTTGCTGACCGTTGGCCGCCATGCGCAAAGTGCAATCTGGGCACGTGGCCTGCGTAACAGCCAAAGTTTTGCCTGGCAACCACAAAGCGGAGAGATGTTTGCCACCAACAATGGCGCTGATAATCGCAGCGGACAGAAAAATGGCAATATCGATGATGACTTGCCACCAGAACACCTGAACAAGATTGAAGCAGGCCAGCACTATGGCTGGCCGTATTGCTGGGCTAACCTTGTGCAGCCCGGGCAACTGATGCAAGACCCCAACGTTGTTGGCGAAACAGGTGCTTGCCAACAGGCGCAAGCGCCCGTACTAACACTCCCCGCACACAGTACGCCCATAGGCATCACTTTTTTGCATCAAAGCCGGTTAGCAGGCGACACCCAACAGGATGCGATTGTGGCCTTGCATGGTTCTTGGAACCGCAAACAACCCAGCGGCTACGCCTTGCTGCGTGTACAATTCAGGAACCAACAGCCCGTGGCAAGCGTCCCATTCATTAGTGGCTGGCTGCAAGGAAAACGAGCCTGGGGACGACCGGTAGATGTGATCGTCGGTGCCGATGGCTGGCTATATGTGTCAGATGACCTGACCGGCTGGATTTACCGTATTCGCAACCTGTAGCCACCGCTGCAAGGATATTTTCAGGAGCAATATATGAAACGCATTTTGTTGTCTATCAGTAGCGCACTCTGCCTGGGCTGGATCAGCCTTAGCCAGGCGGGTACGCAACCGGCTTTGGTCATTCAGGTGCCAGAGTCTTTTTACCAGCATCCAGTACGCCTGTTGAATCCCTACCTCAACTATTGGCATAACCGTGCCGAAGCAGCTGAAGCTGTCGGCTTGAGCAGCTTTCAGGCGCAAAACTTTACCACCTCAAGTTGTGAGGCCGAAGCCAAAGGCCAGGCGCTGGTAGTGATTGAACCCAATATGTTCTATAACCCGCAAACGGGTGTTTTTTACAGCGAAATCACTGCCAAGGTGTATAACCAGCCTGCCGCAGACAGTGCTCTGGGAAAACCGCTGCTGACAGTCAAGGGCGAAGGCCAATCACGTGGCTGGCTGACTTACAATGTGGAGCACTCGACACACAAGTCTTACCAGCAAGCGTTTGACCAGGTAATTCAGCAATTGCAGCAGAATCCTGCTTTCCAGCAATCCCTGGCACAAGCACCGGTACAAACCTACGAGGCTTTGTGCAATAGTATTAATACCTTATCCCAACCTAAAGCCTTTTTCTAGGAGTGTTTATGTTGTTTTTCCAGCCTCGCCGTGTCTTGACCTCTAGCGCCATCTCAAGCTTAGTCGCTGCCTGCTTACTGACGATCACCAGCCACAGCCACGCGCATGGCTTAGCGCCCGTAAGTGGCTTGCTGACGCCGGAATCTGTCGTGCAAGCCGCCGACGGCAAGATCTACGTGTCTGAAATCAATGGCTTTGGCCAGGATGGTGATGGACAGATTCGCGTCATCGACCATGGCAAAACCTCGGTCTTGGTACAAGGCCTGGATGACCCTAAAGGGCTGGTGCTGATCGGCAATGATTTATATATTGCCGACAAAACGCGTGTATTGCGTGTCGCACTGAACCAGCCAACCGCCAGCGCTGAGGTGTTTCTGGCAGCGACTGACTTTCCCAAAGTGCCACAATTTCTCAACGACCTGAGCGCAGATGCCAATGGCAACCTGTATATCAGTGACAGTGGTGATATTCTGGGCAGCGGCAAAGGCGGCATTATTTATAAAGTCACGCCTCAACGTCAGCTGAGTTTACTGCTAGACGGCACGATCGATGCACGTATTTTAGCCCCGAATGGTTTGCTGGCCGATGCCAAAGGTGAGCATCTGCTACTGGTGGACTTCACTTCCGGCGTGCTTTACAACTACAACCTGTTGAGCAAAAAACTGGATGAAGTGGCCAGCGGCCTGGGTGGTGGTGATGGCATTGTCAAACAGGCAAATGGCACAATTTATGTCAGTGACTGGAAGTCAGGCAAAGTATTCCGCGTTGACCAGCAACATAAAGTCACCCTGATCAAAGAAGGTTACCAATCTGCCGCAGATATTGCGCTAACACAAGATGACCACCATCTGCTGGTGCCGGATATGAAGGCAGGCAAGCTGGATATCATAGATTTACGTTAGACGTTGACTTGGTGGGCTTGCACCAGGACCTGGCGCAAGCCCAAATCCACATATTCCAAATCACAGATAAAAAAAACCACGCTTGCGCGTGGTTAAAGTGAGAGGATACACACGAAACCGCTGATTGCTTCAACGCACTGCAGGGAATTCAGTACGCGTAGGCAACTTCGCAGTTACTTGGTTTGCGCAGTTTTTTTGTCAACCTCCTTTTGGGAGTTGACCGCTGGCTGCGCAACAGCGTGTCTGGCTACTTTCAAATGTTTCTGCATTTCAACCTGATCATGTGGCGAGGGGTTGGTCCCGGCCATGGCATAGGCTGAAAGAATGAATCCCGACATGACTAACAGGGTCTTGATCATGATCGCTCCTTAATCGCTGCTGCTCATTTAATATTCTGTGTTTAATGGCATCGTGGCTCGTACTGCGTTGTCCACCCTTGCACAATACGCTGCTCTCCTTACAGCTAACTTACGCCTGGCTTGCAGCAAACTTACAAACGAAAAACCCGGCAGCATTGAGGTACACTGGGCATATTCAGACCAGCGGATATCAGCGATGCGTTTATTAATTGTGGAAGATGATTTAGTGATTGCGAATGGACTGGTGCGTGCCCTCAGCCAGTCACAATACGCGGTTGATCACGTCACCGATGGCAAACAAGCCTTACGCGCCATTCAGGATGACGTATACGATATGGTGATTCTGGACCTTGGATTACCCACGATGGATGGCATGCAGTTGTTATCGCACCTGCGCCAGCAGGCTAACGCGATTGCGGTGCTAATTTTGACCGCACGTGAGGATGTAGCCACGCGTGTGCAGGCACTGGATCTGGGCGCTGATGACTTCCTGACCAAACCATTTCACCTCGAAGAACTTGAAGCCCGCGTACGTGCACTGATACGCCGTAGTAAACTGGGCAACAACCTGCCATTACAGTGTGGCAACCTAAAACTCGATGTCGCTAATAAACTGGCCAGTATTAATGACCAACTGATTACCCTATCGGCACGCGAACTCAACCTGCTGGAAACATTGATGATGCGTATGGGTAAAATCATTGCCAAAGAGCAAATCATGGAGTCTTTGTGCAATTGGGACGAAACCCTGGGTGACAATGCCATTGAGGTGTATATTCACCGCCTGCGCAAGAAAATTGAACCCAGCGGCGCCCACATCCGCACTGTGCGTGGTTTGGGCTATATGCTGGAAGCCGAACACTTAAGCCTTTAATGACACACTGAATACATGGGACCACGTTCACTCAAAAACCAGCTGCGTTTGTGGCTACTGTTGCCCATGCTGCTGGTACTCGGGGTGTCTGCCGCCCTCTCTTACTCACGCGCCTTGCACTATGCGACACAGGCCTATGACCAGTCGTTGTTGCGTACCGTGCTTGCCTTGGCTGATGAAGTCATTATCGACGCCAACAACGAAGTCAAAATTGAAATTCCCGAAGTCGCCAGCCACTTGCTCAGTTACAACGAAGGTGACCGCATTTATATCCGCATTATCGGGCCACGCGGCAAACTGGTGTTCGGTGAAGCCAATCTGCCACTCCCCACCAAACCGCCCGCGGGCAACCAGCAGATTTATTACAATAGCCTCTACAAAGGCGAAGCCATTCGTGCCGTGACCTTTGGCCTGCCCGAAAGCAAAGCGATCAATGCGCGCAATATCCTGATCACCATGGCAGAAACTACTGGCAAACGCGATGCCATGGTGGCAGAAATGGTAGAAGAAATGCTGCTACCGCAAGTGCTGATGATGCTATTGGCCGCGATTGTGATTGAATTGGGCATCCACTTTGCGCTAAAACCCATGCAAGACCTCAGGGAATCTTTACATCAGCGCTCCCACCGCGACCTCAGTCCGCTAGACACCAGTTCCTCGCCATTGGAGCTGCACCCCCTGTTGCATGCCATGAACGCGCTGCTGTCGCGGGTGAAAGCGGGTTTGCAGCAACAACAGCAATTTATTGCCGACGCCTCGCATCAATTGCGTACACCGATTGCGGGCTTGCAAACACAAGCGGAACTGGCACTCAGAAGCCATCCACCAGAAGCGGTGCAGGAACCATTGAACTACATGCTACGCAGCACAACACGTTTATCACACCTGATTCAACGCTTGTTGAGCATGGCCAGAACCGATGCCGCCAGTAGCCAGCTGATCGTTCAGCCAGTGTCGCTGACCAGTATTATTTATGAAGAGTGCGCGCGCTGGATAGGCCCGGCTGCGGATAAACAACTGGAACTGGAAGTGCTGATTGAAACGCAGCAGGACAAGGTGTTGGGGGATGCCTTAATGCTGTCGGAAATGCTCAATAATTTGCTCGAGAACGCCATCCAGTACACGCCAGAACAAGGCCTGCTTGCGATCCGCTTATGGCAAAGTGAGCAGTCTCTGATGTTACAAGTGTCTGACAGCGGCGTCGGCATTCCCGCTGACCAGACCGCATTAATTTTTGAGCGCTTCCACCGGCTAGACCCCAACCAGGGCAATGGTTGTGGCCTGGGGCTAGCCATCGTCGCCGAAATTGCAGAACACCACAATGCCAGCATCACCGTCTCGGCCGGGCTGCCTCACCCAATCACGCATCACATCGGCAGCCAATTCACGGTAAAATTCCAACGCTATGACATCCTGCCTGAGAATCCTCGCCCTGCAAGCACTGACCCTCAGTGATCCGCAACAAAAATGCCAGCAAGTGACTTTGCTTTGGGAAACCAATCTCGACTACAACGCCCATCTCACGCTGACCGCGCCAGTACAATCCATTCCAGGCCGGCCGGAAAAGCCTCATCTGGTGCCGCCCAAGCAAGTACAGCGTCGCGCCATGAATACGGCTGAAGGCCGTGCGGCGCTGATACATGCATTAGCGCATATTGAATTCAATGCCATTAACCTGGCGCTGGATGCGGTGTGGCGCTTTGCCGATATGCCGGAAGACTATTACCGTGACTGGCTGCAAGTCGCCAAAGAAGAGGCTTACCACTTCTCGCTGCTACGCGCGCATCTGCAAACACTGGGCTTTGACTATGGTGACTTTGATGGTCACAACAGCCTGTGGGAGATGGTCGAAAAAACGCAATCCGATGTACTGGCGCGCATGGCACTGGTACCACGCACCATGGAGGCCCGCGGCCTGGATGCCACGCCCCCACTCAAGCAAAAACTGTCGCAAGCAGGTGACCATGCCGCCGCCGCGATTCTGGATATTATCTTGCGTGACGAAATCGGCCATGTGGCCATTGGCAACCGCTGGTTTCAGTATTTATGTGACCAACGCGGATTAGATATCGTCGCGACGTTTGAAACCTTGCGCCAACAATATCAAGCGCCCAAGCTGCGGCCACCGTTTAACATGGAAGCGCGCAAGCAGGCGGGTTTTAGCGAAATTGAACTGGCCTACTTAAATGCAGAGACCTACTAAATGTTTTTTATGAAGGCTTGCGTGGCGGGAGATGACGGAAAGTAATGCGCCCTTTACCCATATCATAGGGTGACATTTCAATGGTGATTTTGTCGCCAGCCAGAATACGTATTTTATGTTTGCGCATTTTGCCGCCAGTGTAAGCAATCAGCTGATGGCCGTTATCCAGCGTCACGCGATAGCGCGCATCTGGCAATATTTCCGTCACTGCGCCCTGCATTTCAATCAACTCTTCTTTAGCCATGAGGTATCCTTAAAATAAAAAACAAAAAAGCCCGTACAAACGGGCTTTATCCGGGGGTGAATTCACCCAAACGCACGTGCTTAAGCAATCACTTGAATGGCTGACGCTTGTTTACCCTTAGGGCCTGTTGTTTCTTCATAAGAAACACGCTGATTTTCTGCCAGGCTTTTAAAACCAGCAGATTGAATCGCTGAGAAATGCGCAAATAAGTCATCGCCACCTTGATCTGGCGTAATGAAACCAAACCCTTTTGCATCGTTAAACCACTTCACAATACCTGTTGCCATAATAATTCCTTAAAAAATGAATGGGTTTCCCCTATTAAAGGCGAGGGTCAAGTAGCGGGATTAACGATAGAACCGAAAGATAACACCAGAGAAAACAACAATGCTTGAACTTCGCGTGGGCACACTATGCACGTTAATCGCCACAATAGCAAACGATTTTTTAAGAAAAGTATAAATAAATCAATTATTTATTTAAAAAACACCAACCCAGCAGACTACCGCTCATTGATCGACTGAGCGCAGCGACTAGATGGTCAACAGATTGGCGACGCCATCCAGGCCTACCACATTCAGTGCATACATGGCTTGCTGCTGCACCACCGGTTTGGCGTGATAAGCCACACCGACTGCAGCCACGGCCATCATAGTCAGGTCATTGGCACCATCACCAATGGCGATGGTTTGCGTGGCATCCAGACCGAGTGCTTCGCGCAGATTCAATAACTCATCGGCCTTGCGCTGGGCATCTACAATGTCGCCCAGCACCTGGCCGGTCAATTTGCCATCGACAATTTCCAGCGTATTGGAGACGGCATAATCCAGCCCTAGCGTATCTTTGACATAATTGGCGAAAAAGGTAAAGCCGCCAGACACCACCATGGTTTTAATGCCATGTTGCTTGCAGGTATTAATCCAGTCTTGCGCGCCTGGATTAAAGGTTAAGCGCTCCTCAATCACACGTTGTAGCGCTGTCTCTGGCAAGCCTTTGAGCAAGGCCACACGCTTGCGCAAACTGGCAGCAAAATCCAGCTCACCGCGCATGGCAGCCTCGGTGATCTCGGCCACTTGCGGCTTGAGGTTCATCATGTCGGCAATTTCATCAATACACTCAATGGCAATCAGGGTCGAGTCCATGTCCATGACGCACAAACCTATGTTTGGCAGGCGGTGGGCATCCTGCACAATGGCGCAATCAATCTGCTGGCTGGCACAAAATGCCTTCACATCGAGGTATGCCCCCTCTGCGACCGGTAGGTAATAAGCATGTTGCGCCACTTGCATAAACTGCGTATGCCCACCCACCAAGCCATGAATATGAGACAAATGCGCCATACTGATGGCAGGACCTTGAACCACTAAACGCATGATAAAAATCACTAATTAAACAAAAGCGCGATTATACCAGTTGCCTACATAAACGCTGAGAACAGGCTGTTTTTAAGGAGTATTTCTGTTTTTGGAATGCCACAAGCGATGGTATGCTTGCAAGCAAATTAAAAAACCCTGGGAAACGTATGAAACAAGACTCACAAACATTGCCATGGCTGAACCTGCCCAACCTGCCATTGCCACTTAAAGCGCTGTTTATCGGTTACCTGCTGGTCATTGGCGTTGGCTTGTGCATGGCTGGTTTGCAAATCATGCTCACACACGGTATGGCTGATGGCAAATTCGGCTTATCCGTCAACGATATTGTCTACAGCTATTATGGCGACCGCAGCGGTACCAAACTGGCCAGCAAGTTAAATGGCTCCATGTCTGACAAAGCACCGCTGGAAGTGCGCCAGGACATCATCAAATGGGCGCAGCAAGGCGCACCGGAAGACCAGTGGGAATCACACTACAAGCAAATCTTTGCCCAGCACTGTATTGTCTGCCACAGCAACATTCCCGGCATTCCCAACTTCACCAAGTATGAAGAAGTGAAATCACGTGCTGAAGTGAATGAAGGCGCCACGATTAGCGGCCTGACCCGTGTCTCACATATCCACCTGTTTGGCATCAGTTTTATTTTCTTTTTTATCGGCCTGATTTTCAGCTTTGCCGTTAACGTGCCCAAAACCGCCAAAATCGTCGCCATCGCCTTCCCGTTTGCGTTCCTGATTGTTGACGTCATGTCCTGGTGGCTGACCAAGCTGTCACCGCATTTTGCCTGGCTGACCATTATCGGTGGTGTTGGCTATAGCCTGGCTTCCAGCTATATGTGGGTAGTCAGCATGTATCAGATGCTGGTGCTGTCACGTAATGGAAAAGTGTATGGCAATGCCTGGGCGCAGGATTTGAACCAGTAACAATCTGGACTAGTGGCGCGGTTGAATCGCGTGCCAGCCCACCGCAACAAAAAAGCCGTTTAACGCTAAGCGTTAAACGGCTTTTTTACATACAAGGAGATAAATCAATCAGATCAGTTTGCGACGGCTCACTACAGCCCCCATGACACCCAGGCCTAATATGATCATGCTGTAAGTGTTAGCTTCAGGCACAGGTGTGGTCACCGTATTGATCGTAGAGGTCAAAGCATAGCTACCGCCACCAGTCACGTTAAAACGCAAGCTGTAATCACCAGCTGCCAGGTTGGTGAAATTAAAACTGTAAACATCACCGGCAGACGCAGTGAAATCAGCAAGTGGTTTCAGCAGCGTTCCTGTGCCAGGCGTGTTTAAATACAAGCCAAATACTGCACCAGCATTATTGCTTTCCTGTAATTTTTTACTGAGATCCAAGCTACCAAAAAAATCAAAAATAGTACTTTGGCTAGGAAGATTAATAATGGTCGTTTTATCGAGCGAGGCGCCGTTCACATCGACACCAGAAACATTCAATACCAGCGCATTCGCGTGCATTGATACAGCCATTGCCGAAACTAATAGTAGTTTTTTCAACATGATCACTCTCCAATAATTTTTTATGTATAAAATATTACTACGATAACTATATTGAAAGCGATGACGAATGCCAATAGTCAATATGGGCTAACGCTTTAACGCAGGCATTTTTTGCAAAGTCTTACATACCTGACACCAGCAACGATAAACGTATAAAATCGCATACTCGCATCACGGTTTTTTTGCCTGTGGTCTAGCCTTGAGCGCCCATTTGCGCGAAAATAGGCGCTTAATCATAAAAAGCGCTCACGCTCATGAATCTGCACGAATACCAGGCCAAACAATTACTGCAAAAGTATGGTTTGGCAACCCCGGCCGGTCTGGTCGTCCAATCCGAAGAAGCTGCTGCCGCTGCCACCAAAGAATTAGGTGGTGAAGCCTGGGTCGTCAAGGCACAAGTGCATGCGGGTGGGCGTGGCAAGGCGGGTGGCGTCAAGGTCGTGAAATCCGCACTTGAAGCACAAACAGTTGCCGGTAGCTTGCTTGGCAAGCATCTGGTGACCTACCAGAATGCCCCTGATGGCCAGCCGGTGCATCAGGTGCTGGTTGAACAGACGTTGCCAATTGCACGCGAGCTGTACTTGTCCATGCTGGTTGACCGCACGCTGGAACGCGTGGTCATGGTCGCCTCCAGTGCAGGCGGTATGGATATCGAAGAAATTGCTGCCACGCAGCCGGAAAAAATCCTGCAGGAAGTCTGCGACCCACTCAATGGCCTGGTGGATTACCAGGCGCGCAACCTGGCATTTAGCCTGGGTTTAAGTGGTGACCAGATTGGCGCGTTTACCAAACTGGCCAAAGGCTTGTACAAACTGTTTAAAGACAATGACCTGGCACTACTGGAAATCAACCCGCTGATTGTCACCGCAGATGGCAAGTTGGTCGCGCTCGACTGCAAAATGACCGTCGATGACAACGCACTGTATCGCCAAAAACCCTTTGCCGAAATCCGCGACTGGTCGCAGGACGACACCAAAGAGGCCGAAGCCCACCACAGTGGTCTCAACTATATTGCCCTGAATGGCAATATTGGCTGTATGGTCAACGGTGCTGGCCTGGCCATGGCGACCATGGACCTGATCAAGCTGCACGGCGGCATGCCTGCCAACTTTCTGGATGTGGGCGGTGGCGCCACGGCAGAGACTGTGACTAAAGCCTTTAAAATTATTCTGGCAGATAGCAATGTTAAGGCCATTCTGGTCAACATTTTCGGTGGCATCATGCGTTGCGACATTATCGCGACCGGTATCATCACAGCCGTGCGCGAAGTCGGCATGACGATTCCTGTCGTGGTTCGCCTCGAAGGTACCAATGTTGAACTGGGCAAGCAAATGCTGCGCGACAGTGGCTTGAATATTATTTCTGCGGAGGGCCTGACGGATGCGGCCCAGCACGCGGTCAAAGCAGTAAGTAAAGGTGTGTAGTCATGGCGATTTTAGTTGATAAAAATACCAAAGTATTGTGCCAGGGCTTCACCGGTAAACAAGGCACCTTTCACTCTGAACAGGCATTGGCCTATGGCACCAAAATGGTGGGTGGTGTGACGCCCGGCAAAGGCGGCCAACAACATCTGGACCTGCCTGTATTCAACACCATGCGCGAAGCGGTGAAAGCAACCCAGGCCAATGCCAGCGTCATTTATGTGCCGCCACCATTTGCGGCTGACTCGATTCTGGAAGCGGCAGATGCTGGCATTGAGCTCATTGTGTGCATCACAGAAGGCATCCCGGTACTGGACATGCTGAATGTGAAAGCCGCTTTGCGTGCCAACGGCACCAGGCTGATTGGCCCTAACTGCCCGGGCATCATCACGCCTGGCGAATGTAAAATCGGCATTATGCCGGGCAGCATTCATCAACGCGGTAAAGTCGGCGTAGTGTCCCGCTCAGGCACCCTGACCTATGAAGCCGTGCATCAAACGACGGCGCTGGGTTTGGGTCAAACCACCTGTGTCGGCATTGGTGGCGACCCGATCAAAGGTCTGAACTTTATTGAGTGCCTGGAACTCTTTCAGAAAGACCCTGAAACTGAAGCCATTATTATGGTCGGCGAAATTGGTGGTAGCGATGAAGAGGCTGCGGCTGACTTTATCAAGCATCACGTCACCAAACCAGTGGCCGCTTATATCGCAGGCCTAACTGCACCAAAAGGCAAGCGTATGGGCCATGCCGGTGCCATTATTTCGGGCGGCTCAGGTAAAGCGGAAGATAAAATCTCCGCCCTGGAATCCGCTGGCTGCGTGGTTGCGGCCTCCCCTGCTGGCCTGGGTGAAGCAGTACTCGAAGCCATCAAACGCGCGACAACATAAACAAAGGAAACGGCATGAAGCATCGTCCTCAGACAACCCATCGGCTTGGCGCTCTTTGCATGAGCGCCAGCCTGTTGCTGGGGCTATCCTTGCCGCTGCCTGCACAGGCTGCCAAAAAAGCACCCGTTGACGAAACCAGCATAGAACCAAGCGCCAATATTTCCTACCTGTTGATCGCATCGTCCAAAGGCGACCTTGCCACGGTCAAGGCACTGCTGAAAAGTGGTGCCAACCCCAATGTGACTGACAGTGAAAAAATCACGCCCATCATGTATGCCGCCCGCAAAAACCAGGCTGAAGTCATACGCGAACTGCTGGCTCATGGCGCCGACATCAATGCCAAAGATCAAGGCGGTTGGACCGCACTGATGTTTGCGGCGAAAAAGAATAATATTGACGCGGTGAAAGCATTGCTGGAAAAAGGCGCGGACGTCAAAGTACGCGATCCGGCTGGCTGGAGTGCGCTCGGCCTGGCGGCCACCTCTGGTTATAGCGAAGTCGTGGGCCTCATTATTGAACGTGGCTTTGACGCCAATGTGCGTTCATCAGATGGTAAAACCGTACTCATGTATGCCGCAAAAAGTGGCGATGTGCCCACCATCACCTCGATTTTAAGCCACGGCGCAGATGCCAACCTCAAAGACAAACTCGGCACCACCGCTTTAATGATCACCGCCAGGGAAGGCTTTACCCCTGCTGCCATTTACCTGCTGGAGCATGGCGCCAAAGTGGATGAAGAAGACGAGCACGAATGGACGGCATTAACCTGGGCGGTCACTAAAAATCAAACCGAAGTCGCCAAAGCATTACTGGAGCATAAAGCGGATGTTGACCACAAAGACAGTGAAGGCACCCCCTTGCTGCATTTGGCAGTGAGCAACAATTCACCTGACATGGCGCGCCTGTTATTGGAACATGAGGCCAATGTCAAAACCCGCGACCAATATGGCCTCACCGCTTATGTCTACGCGCTGAAAGGTCAGAATCCTGCCATGGTAGAGCTGATTAAAGCGGCTGGTGGCAAGTACTGACCACACACGTACTCAATAAATAGGGCATCATGAAACTCGCAATTGCTCAAATGAACTGCATGGTTGGTGCCATGCAGCAAAATGCAGAACGTATCCTGGCGCTCGCTAATCAGGCCCATGAGGCAGGTGCAAGACTGTTACTCACACCAGAGCTGGCACTTTGCGGTTATCCGCCTGAAGACCTGCTATTCAGGCAAGATTTTTATGCCGCCAACCAGCGCGCCCTGCAGTGGTTAGAACAACAGTTGCCAACCGATATCGCAGTGGTGATCGGTCATCCACACACGGTCGCAGGCAAACGTTATAACGCGGCCTCGGTGATCCACTCTGGCAGAATCCAGGCCACCTACCACAAACACAACCTGCCCAACTATAGCGTCTTTGATGAAGAGCGTTATTTTGAAGCGGGCGATCTGCCCGTCGTATTTGAATGGCATGGCGTACGTTACGGCATTTTAATTTGTGCCGATAGCTGGGAACCAGCACCGGCGCTGCAAGCCTTGCAAGCGGAAGCACAAGTGCTGTTGACCATCAATGCCTCCCCTTACCACTTACACAAGCAACAAACCCGTTATCAGGTACTGCGTGATCGTATCAAGGAAACCGGCCTGGCGATGGTTTATGCCAATATGGTTGGCGGCCAGGATGAACTGGTGTTTGACGGTGCCTCGTTCAGCATGAATAGTCAGGGTGCGTTAGTACAAGAACTGCCGATGTTTGAAGAACACCTGGGTTACCTCACGCTGCAACAAACGCAACCGATACTGACAGACATCAGCCAACCATTATCGACAGAGGCAACTGTATACAAAGCCTTGGTGTTGGGCTTGCAGGATTACGTCAACAAAAACAAGTTCCCGAGCGTCGTACTGGGATTGTCCGGCGGTATAGATTCAGCGCTGACGCTGGCGATTGCCGTCGATGCGCTGGGCAAAGAACGCGTCAAAGCCGTGATGATGCCATCAGAGTTTACCGCAGGGATCAGCGTCGAAGATGCTGCTGAAATGGCGCACCTGGTAGACGTCGATTACAGCGTATTACCCATCAAGCCGCTGCTTGAAGGCTTTTGTGCCACCTTGGCTGATGAATTCGCGGGCAAAGCATTTGACACCACTGAAGAAAATTTGCAGGCACGTATACGCGGCATGTTACTCATGGCGCTCAGCAACAAATTTGGCAGCCTGGTGCTCACCACCGGCAACAAGTCTGAAACGGCCGTTGGCTATAGCACACTGTATGGCGATATGGCTGGCGGCTTTGCCCTGATTAAAGATGTGCCTAAAACACTGGTATATCGGCTGGCCACTTATCGTAATCAGTT
Organism: Methylophilus sp. Q8; assembly: GCF_000800115.1. Classification (NCBI taxonomy): domain Bacteria; kingdom Pseudomonadati; phylum Pseudomonadota; class Betaproteobacteria; order Nitrosomonadales; family Methylophilaceae; genus Methylophilus; species Methylophilus sp. Q8. The sequence goes on from NZ_JUHE01000001.1 coordinate 227,979, forward strand.
AGGCCCGGTGATTCCAGAGCGCATTATCACGCGTGCGCCAAGTGCAGAACTGCGCGCCAACCAGACCGACCAGGACAGTTTGCCAGCCTATGAGGTACTGGATGCCATTATGGAAGCCTACGTTGAGAAAGACCTCAGCATAGAGGCCATTATCGGCCTGGGCTACACACCAGCTGACGTACAGCGTGTCACGCGCCTGATAGACCGCAACGAATACAAGCGCAGGCAAGCCGCGGTGGGCGTGCGCATTACCGAGCGTGGCTTTGGCAAAGACCGCCGCTACCCAATTACCTGCAATCTGGCTTTTTAATTCGAAATCACTGTGACATTTGAATAAAAAGCACTGCTTGCGTAGAATACTAGACAAAGTTTTATCCACGGAGCGCGTATGAAAAAAGTAGAAGCCGTCATTAAACCCTTTAAACTGGATGAAGTACGTGAAGCCTTGTCTGCCATTGGCGTCAATGGGCTGACAGTCACAGAAGTCAAAGGGTTTGGTCGTCAAAAAGGCCACACCGAGCTTTATCGCGGTGCAGAGTATGTGGTGGATTTCCTGCCAAAAATCAAAATTGAAGTCATTTTAGCCACTGACATGGTAGATGGCGCGATCGAAGCGATTATCAAAGCTGCACACACCGGCAAAATTGGCGATGGCAAGATTTTTGTTAGCTCTGTCGAACAGGTCATCCGCATCAGAACCGGCGAAACTGGCGAAGCTGCTATTTAATTCAATCAATAATCGTGTGACGCAGCGCAATGCGTCACACAGTGACGTGGCATGGCGCCTGGTATGTCTTACACCCTGATTAAAACCGTACTGTTACTCTCGGCAGCCAACCTGTTTATGTTGTTTGCCTGGTATGGCCATTTGCGCGACCTGCACCAAAAACCACTGTGGATTGCCATTATTGCCAGCTGGAGCATTGCCCTGATTGAATACTGCTTTCAGGTGCCTGCCAACCGCATTGGCTTTACCCAGCTCAACCTGGCACAGCTCAAGATCTTGCAAGAGGTGATTACGCTGGTCATCTTTGTCCCCTTTGCCGTGATGTATATGCAGCAACCACTTAAATGGGACTATCTGTGGGCAGGCCTGTGCATGATGGGCGCAGTCTACTTTATCTTCAGAACCTGACGCTCGATAGCGCCATCCCAAAGACCCCACTCATGTGCTGACCCTAACGGGCTATTTCCCTGCTGACGCCAGATTGTCATAATCCGTCTCAGCAACATTTTAAAAATATCAATCGGGGAAAAATTATGTTTAAGAATCTGTTAGTCGCAGCATCACTGTTGGCCAGCACCTCTGCTTTTGCCACCACTACAACATTCAGCGGTAATGATCACCCAGGTACCAGCTTATCCCACACTGTAAAAATCAACATTTCTTACCTGGACGGCAGCTTTGATCTGACCGGCGTGTTAGACCCAAGCCTGAGATTGCTGCACGAAAACAACTCCGGTTTGTATCAAGGCCTGACAATCATCAGTGATGCAGACGATACATTTACTTATGCGCCTATCCTGACACCATTGGTAGACCTGGACTTGACCAGATACACATTCAGCGTGTCTAACCTGGCTGCAGGCAACTATACACTGCAGTTCAACCTGATTGCCGGTGGCCACTACGAAGGTAGCTATACCATCAATCCAATCACTGTGCCTGTGCCAGAACCAGAAACTTACGGCATGATGTTCGCCGGTTTGGCTTTGATGGGTGCGATTGCTGTACGCCGCCAAAGAAAAAACTAATAATGCGCGCTTAAAAAGCGCCAATAAAAAAGCCTGCTAATGCAGGCTTTTTTATTTTGGTCAGCTGGCAATCAAGCAAGCGACGCAGCAAATACTTCCCTGACCAAGTCTAAATCATCTTGCGTATCGACTCCGCTCGCAGGAGCATGATCCGTGACCGTCACTGCAATCTGGTAACCGTGATACAACACGCGTAATTGCTCCAGGCTTTCAATTTTCTCCAGTGTAGTCACTGGCAGGCTGGCATATTGTTTTAAGAAGCCCACACGATAGGCATAGATACCAATATGGCGATAGGCAGCAGGACTTTGCCTGTATTCCGCATCACGCGGAAACGGGATTGCAGCACGGCTAAAATACAAAGCTTGTTGTTTTGCATTTAACACCACTTTGACCACGTTTGAGTTATCGAAAACTTCTGCCTCATGGATAGGATGGCAGGCGGTGGACATCACGGCTTGCGGGTCATTCGCCAAGGTTTGTGCGACCTCATTAATCAATAGCGGATCTATCAGCGGCTCATCGCCCTGCACATTAACCACGATCACATCGTCCGGCCAAGCCATTTTTGCGACCACTTCAGCAATACGATCGGTGCCGGACAGATGATCCTGACGCGTCATGACAGCATTGAAGCCATGCTGCTGAGCAGAATGCATAATGTCTACATGGTCTGTCGCAATCACGACTTCATTCGCCAGGCTTTTTGCCGCCTGCGCAGCAACCCGGATTACCATCGGCTTGCCAGCAATATCCAGTAAGGGTTTACCCGGTAAACGGGTGCTGGCAAAACGGGCAGGAACAACCACCTTAAACATCGTTATTCGCTATACTCGTGCTCATCCAGGCGGCGTGCTTCGTCTTCGAGCATGACCGGGATACCATCACGCACCGGATAGGCCAGGCGTGCATTTTTTGAGACCAGCTCCTGCTTTTGCTTATCGTAAACCAACGGCCCTTTGGTCACTGGACAGACCAGGATTTCCAGTAATTTAGGATTCATTTTTGACTTCCTTTGCATGCTTGTGTTTCAACAGGCCAATGACAGACTCTGCCAGTGATTGATCATGGCCAACAGGACTTAGTTCAGCCGACATGGGCAGAAACCAGGCGTTTTCCAAGCCCAGATGCTGACATTTTACGGCATCTTTCTCTGTCATCAGTATGGTTTTTCCGCGCAACGCTATAAAGTCGGCCTGGCTATAGGCATAATGATCTGCGAGCGGACGTTGTTCGCAGTTCAGGCCCATGGGCGCCAGCAGGTCAAAAAAGCGCTGTGGATGCCCGATACCAGCCATCGCCACCAAGGTCTGCTCAGCGGACTGCACACGCAGTCGCTCAGTGCTGGTCTCGCTGGAAAAATCAGCAACCGACGTCCATGTACCCGTGCGCAAGCGCAGCTGGTAAGTGTTCACAGGCGCGGGCGAGGCAGGCAATTGCCCGGTTTCGACCATCAGGTCGACCGAGCGCAAACGACGCAATGATTCACGCAAGGGGCCAGCTGGCAATAATCGCCGATTGCCTATGCCCAATGGCCGCTGCACTACTGCAATTTCAATATCGCGCTGCAAAGCATAGTGCTGCAAGCCATCATCACAGATCAATATATTCACCTCGGGATGTGCCTTGAGTAATGCCAGGCCACCAGCAGCGCGTGTAGGGTCTACCCACACCGGACAGCCCGTACGGCGGGCAATCAATACCGGCTCATCGCCGCACAGTGCTGGCTCGCTTTCAGGCCTCACCTCACCTCTATGCTGACCACCATAACCACGGCTCAAGATTCCAGGTGCATAGCCGGCATCACGTAATTGCTGCGCCAGGTAAATCGCCAACGGCGTTTTACCGACACCGCCCACAGAGATGTTGCCAACAATGATCACCGGTACCGGCAAAGCCTGGCTTGAAAATAAGCCGACACGGTAACCATAACGCCTGCCCGCTGCCAACAAGGCAAATAACCACGATAACGGCAACAGCAGGCATTGCGCCCAGCCGCTTGTTTGCCATTGCCGCTCAAACCAGGTGCGCAACATTAGTCGTCTTGAAACTGCTTGTGATAAAGCCTGCTGTAATAACCGTTTTGTGCCAGCAAGGTTTGGTGTGAGCCGGTTTCAATAATGTCGCCATGATCCATGACAAAGATTCTGTCGGCGTTCTCCACCGTACTCAATCGATGCGCAATCACAATCGTCGTGCGGTCGCGCATCAGGCGGTCCAGCGCCATTTGCACATGCAGTTCTGATTCACTATCCAATGCAGAAGTCGCTTCATCCAGCAGCAATACCGGTGCGTTTTTCAAAATGGCACGTGCAATCGCCAAACGCTGGCGCTGGCCGCCGGAGAGCCGTACACCACGGTCACCGATTTCGCTTTGCAGGCCTTGTGGCATTTGCTGGATAAACTCCCAGGCATTGGCCGCTTTAGCGGCATCTATGACTTCCTGTTCGCTGGCATCGCGCAAGGCACCATAGGCAATATTATTAAAGATGGTGTCGTTAAATAACACAATATCCTGGCTGACCAGCGAAAACTGCGCGCGCAAATTGTCGAGCTGATAATCCCGCACATCGTGGCCATCCAGCAACACGGTGCCCTGCTGTGACTCGTAAAACCGCGGCAACAAATTCACCAGCGTGGTTTTACCGCTGCCGGAGCGCCCAACCAATGCGACCTTTTCACCCGCGGCAATCTCAAAACTCAAGGCGGACAAGGCATCTTTTTTGGCTTGCGGGTAACGCACGGTGACTTGATCAAAACGCAATGCGCCCTGGGCGCGGGCCACCTGGTAGCGACCTTGATCGACTTCGTTATCAATATCCAGCACATCAAATACACTTTGCGCGGCCGCCAGGCCTATCTGCAAATCTTCATTGGCGGCGGTGATGTGTTTGATTGGTGCAATCAGCATCATTAACGCACCGACAAAGGCAGCAAATTCGCCGACGGTAAACTGTGCCAGCGCATAAAAAACCACCAGGCCCAAGGCCACAGCAGACAGAATTTCAATGACAAAGCTATTGAGGCCGGAGATTCTGGCGGTACGTAATTCCAGTTGGCGGTTACGGCTCACCACTTCACCAAAGCGGTCATTCTCGAACGCCTGCGCGCCAAAAATCTTGACGATACGCTGTGCAGCAATGGCCTCCTCTGCCGTTTTGGTAATCTCGCCAACCGCCTGTTGTACTTTTTTAGCATTCGCCCGTAACTTAGGCGTGGTGCGCGCCAGGTAAAAACCCATCAATGGGGCAACCAACGCAAAAATCAGCGTCAGGCGCCAATCCAAATACAGCATGTAACCAATCAGGCCGACCACCGTCAACACATCGCGCAACACGTTGAGCGCAGAGCGTGTAACTACCGTAGACAGGCGTTCAATATCGTAGGTCATTTTGGAGACCAGCAAGCCATTGGAGTTGGCATCAAAAAAACTCACCGGCAACATCAGCAATTTGGCAAAAATTTGCTTGCGCAATACTTCCACCACCCGCCTGGCCACTGTGCGCAAACTGTACACAGAAAAAAATCCGGCCACTGCCCTGATCGCCATCAGGCCAAACAGCATCAAAGGCAGCACATAGGCATCATGATCGACAGACTTGGCAAAGCCTTCATCGGTGACCTTTTTAATCAAGGCCAGGAATAGCGTATTGCTGGAGGCGAGAATGCCGGTAGACACCATGGACAATGCAAAATGCATCTTGTAGTGCCAGGCATAAGCAAACAAGCGCTTGTAGAGCAAGACAGGATTAGTAACGATGACTGATTCAGAAGCGGGCTTACGCGCCATGCGATTTTCTCGGGCAGACTAAAAACAAACAGCCCGCCATGATTGACGGGCTTGTTGAGGGATCACAACCATGTGAGCCCAGTGACACATTAGCGGGAATTCACCTGCGTCGCAAACGTAATATGCGTGTAATTGGCCATGCGTGAAGCTTCCATAATATTCACCACGGACTGATGCGTGGCCTTGGCATCGGCGTTGATAATAATGGTGGGCTCTTTACCTGTTGGCCCTTCGGACCCCACTTGCGTCAGCACCGCAGCCAGGTCAGAGACGACTGCACCATTGGCTTCTTTGCCATTCACCAGGTAGCGGCCATTCGCATCCACCTCCACCGTAATGGTCAATGGCTTTTCCTGCGGCGCACTGGCATCAGCCGTTGGCAAATTAATTTGCAATTCGCTGGTACGTGAGAAAGTAGCACTCACCATCAAAAAGATGATGATCACCAGCAGCACGTCGATCAGTGGAATAAAGTTGATTTCCAACTCTTCGTTACGGACACCACGTTTGAAATTCATGAAATTGCCTTTGTGTTCAATATGCGGTGAAGCCGCCGAGCAGCGATCACCTTATCCACGATGACCCTAGCCACGGTCACCATGGATGATTTCTACCAGTTTAATCGCTTGCTGCTCCATATCGACCAGGAAACCATCAATCTTGCCGCGGAAATAACGGTAGGCAATCATGGAAGGCACCGCCACCACGATACCAGCTGCCGTGTTATACAACGCCACAGAAATACCGCGCGCAAACTGCGCCACATCATGGCCACTGTTGGTAAACGAACCGAACAACTCCACCATACCGATCACCGTACCCAGCAAACCGAGCAAAGGCGCCACAGTTGCAATGGTGCCCAGTGTTGGCAGGTATTGTTCCAGTTTGTGCGCCACCGCACGGCCGGTTTCTTCAATCGCCTCTTTAGTCACTTCACGTGAGTTATTCATATTGGCCAAAGCACTGGCAAACACCTTACCCAACAAGGAGTGCGCTTCCAGGCGGCTCAGCGTTTCACGCGTCACACCACCCTGCTTGAGCCAGTTTTGCACTTCTGGCAGTAATTGCTCAGGGGTGACGACCGAGGCTCTTAATGCCCAGAATCGCTCGACGATAATAGCCAAGGCAATCACGGAGGCAATAATCAGAGGCCAGATGGGCCAGCCGGCCGCTAAAATAATTTCCCACACAGCAAACACTCCAGTTGTTTTTAAACTTTCGCTACTTTAGCGTTAACCAGGCCAGAGGGCAAGTTTTGTCCGGTATCTACCCCGTTACAATACGCCTGCTACAGTTTGATCAGTAGTCTCCCAATAATGCGGCTCGACTGCGCGCCAGCGAATGACTTGTGGCCGTTGGCCCTGCGTAAAATCCAGCACAATGGCGCCATCATGGTCTGAGCGCAGTGTTTGGCTGCCCAATGCCTGATACCTGGCCATCACTTCAGGCTTGGGATGGCCAAAGCGATTCAGATAACCAACTGTGGCAATCGCTATCTCGGGCTGTACCTGCCGGATAAAGGCGGGGCTGGAGGATGTTTTACTGCCATGATGCGGCATGGTCATGACATTGGAACGCAGCGCCTCAGGCGAAGACTCAAGCAAGACATGCTCGGCATATTGCTCAATATCGCCCGTCAACAACACACTGCCATGCGCTGAAACCACCTGAATCACACAGCTTTTGTCATTGTCTTTCACCTCGGGGGCCAATGACGGCGTCGGATAAAGCACATTAAAAGAGACTTGGTCCCATTGCCATTGCTGACCAGCATGACACGCGATGCGTGGGATAGCACTTGCCGGGATGCCGCTCGCAGAGTGAATCTGCTGCAACTGCGTAAAGAAACCAGCGTCAGATGTCAGCGAGCTCACTATTTGCTTAGCCGCGATGCCCGACAACACAGAGGCCATGCCACCGACATGATCATTATCATCATGTGAGACTACCGCCAGATCCAGCTGCCTGAGGCCTAAATGCCGGAGATAAGGCAAGACGATGCGTTGGCCAGCGTCACTTTGTACGTTATAAGCAGGCCCGGCATCGTACAACATGGCATGTTGTGCCGTTTGTACCAGCACACTCAAGCCTTGGCCGACATCCAGCACGGTGACACGCATCTGACCGGGCTGCAAGCTTGAAGAAACCGGCAAACAGAGCGGCAACCACAACAGCAAACCGGCCCAGCGCAAGGGCCAGCCGCGCGGCATCAGCCAAACCAATGTGCCCAGCATCGCCAGCAGCCATGCCCACATGGGGGGCGTCGCTAAATAAGCCACAGCCCAGGGCAATTGATGCAGCCACACTAATGCGTGCGCACAAACCTGCCACAATCCGGCCGCCCACTGCAGCAAGAAATCGAAGGGCAACACCGCCCCGGCAATCGCCAACGGCACCACGCCCAAACTCACCAGCGGGATTGCCAACCCGTTTGCCAGCGGTGAGACCAGAGACAGTTGATTGAATAGCATGACCAGCACCGGCACAAATGCCAGTGTAATGATCCATTGCGTGTGTATTGCTGCCCGCCACCAGGGCGCCGGGCGCAAACGCCCACCCATGGCAAACGCCAGTATTGCCACCGCACTAAAAGACAGCCAAAACCCCGGCGCCATGACCGCCCAAGGATCCAGTAATAGCACCACCCACATGGCAACGCAAAGTATCCATGAAAAAGGCAATCTATGCTTCAAGCTCAGCATCGCCAACACCGTGAGCAGCATATAGAGCGTGCGCTGGGTCGGAATAGAGAAACCGGCCAGTGCAGAATAGGCGACTGCCACCAACGCACCGCCTGCACTCGCGGCTAATGTAGAGGGTAAGCGCAGAGCCCACTGCGGCCGTAAACGCCATAACCAGCCGGTACACAAATACCCTAACGAAGCCAGCATCGTAATATGTAGGCCTGAGATCGAGACCAGGTGATTAATGCCTGTATCGACGAATAACTGCCAGTCCGCGCGTGCAATCTGGCTATCATCACCGATCACCAGCGCACGCACTACTGTACTGGCTGGCGTGGTGCCCAAGACCTGTTCGATACGGTCGCCGACACTGGCGCGCCAGCGTGCAATCAATGCGGCAGGCTGCCAGACCAGCGCTTGCAATCTATGCATAGGCGCTTTGGTGATAATCGAACCGCTAGCCCCGATTTGGTTAGCCAGGCACCAGGCGGCATAATCAAATCCATGCGGATTACGCGTGGCGTGTGGCCGTTTAAGCCGGACGCTGAATTGCCATCGCTCACCCGCTTGCAAACGCGGCATGACGGCGACCGATTTTGCAGCGTCACCGCGGTAAGACTGCTCATATAAATTGAGGCGCACTTTTGCCGGTAGCGGGCAGGAGGGATTAAAACTACGCACTATCGCCACATCTACATGTTGGCCACGTGCATCACGCTCGGGCACGCTGACAATATCACCCTGTACGGTGATCACCTGCTGCTCGCAAGCAACAGGTAAAGCCGATTGTAATCGCCACCAGGCACGTGCCTGCGCATAGGCAAATGCCAATGCAGCAATCAGTACAACCAGCCACAAGCTGCGCAGTAATGTTTGAACGGGAAAAGAAAAAGGAACGCCTGGAACACGGGCCGGTATCCGGCCGAATCGGCATAGACTCAGCGTAGTGAGCGCGGCCAACCACCCGGCCCAGACTGTCAGCGACCACAGCTGGGGTTGTTGCTGAAATAGCCAAACTCCAAACAGTAATCCGACTGTGGCGCCTGGCAGCATACGGTCGCGCTAACTGGCAGTCACATCCTGTGGCGAAGATGCCATGGCTTGCAGTGTGCCATCCTGCAAACGATATTGCCGGTGCATGCGCGCTGCCAGTGCCAAGTCATGCGTGACGACCACCAGCGCAGTGCCTTGTTGCGACTGTATTTGCAGCAACAACTCAAACACCTGTTCTGCCGTTTGCCGATCAAGGTTACCGGTCGGCTCATCGGCCAGGATGCAACGCGGCTGCGTCACCAGGGCACGTGCCAGTGCTGCGCGCTGACGCTCCCCCCCGGAGAGCTCACCAGGCGTATGTTCCAGCCGGTGTGACAACCCAACCAGCGACAAGTAATGTGCTGCCTGTGCCAACGCATCTGCTCTTGGCATGCGGCGAATCAACAATGGCATCGCCACATTTTCCAGCGCGCTAAACTCGGGCAGTAAATGGTGAAACTGGTAGACAAATCCCAGATACTGGTTACGCATGGCGCTCTTGTCACGTTCGGACAAACTGGTCAGCGGTTTGCCCAGCCACTGTACGTCGCCTTGCGTAGGCGCATCCAGTCCGCCCAGCAAATGCAGCAGGGTACTTTTACCGCTACCCGAAGCACCGACAATCGCCACATGGTCGCCCGCCGCCAATTGCAGATTGACGCCGGTCAACACCGAAGTATCCAGGCCTTGATAGGTTTTCGCCAGGCCCTGGCATTGCAATATCAACTCACTCATAACGCAAGGCCTCCGCCGGATTCATGCTGGCCGCACGCGCACTTGGATACAAAGTGGCGACCAGGCTGAGCAAAATAGACAAACCGACAATTGCCGTCACATCTGACCACATCAGTTTGGAAGGTAAATCACTGATGTAATACACATCTTTGGACAAAAACTGTACATTAAATGTGCGTTCTATCCATGGCACCACGGTTTCAATATTCAAGGCCAGTATCACGCCCAGCACCGCACCAGACACAGTGCCTATGATGCCTATCATCGCGCCCTGCACCACAAACATCTTGCGGATGGCTTGCGGCGTAGCACCCATGGTGCGCAAAATCGCAATATCCGCGCGTTTATCTGTCACCGCCATCACCAGCGTAGACACAATATTGAACGCCGCCACCGCCACAATCAGCGCCAGGATAATAAACATCACGCGCTTCTCCAGCTGAATTGCTTTAAAGAAATTGGCGTGCTGTTGCGTCCAATCTGTCACATAGTAGTTAGGGCCCAGCGCCTGAACCAGCTCACGGCTGACACGGTCGGCCATAAACAAATCGTCCAGTTTCAAGCGCAGGCCAGACACCTGGTCACCCAGGCGGTACAATTTGGCGGCATCATCGAGGTGGATCAATGCCAACCCGGCGTCATACTCATACATCCCCACCTGGAAAATCCCGGCCACAGTGAACTGCTTGATGCGTGGCACCAGCCCGGCAGGCGTCACCTGCCCTTGCGGTGCCATCAGCACCACTTTTTCACCGACACGCACGCCGAGGGCCATGGCGAGATCTGAACCAAGGACGATATTGAATTGCCCGGCCTGTAAATCTTTTAACTGGCCAATTTTCATCTGGCTGGAAAGCTCTGACACACTGGCTTCCTGCGCAGGCAATACCCCGCGAATAAGCACGCCCTGCACCGCCTGGTCATAGGTCAGCATGCCTTGCGCCATGATATAAGGCGCGACGCCTTCAATCGGGCTGGCGACGGACTTGGGCGGAATGGACCGAATCTGTTGCTGCAAGCTTTGCCAACCCGCCAGGCCGGCCTCAAAACCACGCACTTCTATATGCGAGGCAACCCCCAGAATACGTTTGCGCAATTCATCCTGAAAGCCATTCATGACTGACAAGACAACAATCAGCGCCATCACGCCCAGCGCAATACCCACCATACTGGTCAGCGAAATGAATGAAATGAAATGGTTGTTACGCTTGGCACGGGTATAGCGCCAGCCTATCCAGTATTCATAAGGTAAACGTTGCAGCAGCGATTGGCCCAACGCAGAAAGTGTGTTCTTCATGCCCGAATCTTAACAGCTTTCAATGGCGCAGCGGAACCCACTCAAGCGTAAAGTCACGCTTAAAAACAGGTTTTCTGACCATGCATGTCAGTCTCCTCTGACCTCAAGTTAGTCCAGGCGCCGACTGAATCCATGTCGTTTTATCTTTAACATGCAACACAGGTTAATGACCTGAACACCATTCTTAAATTGAGGAGATTCGACATGAATAAAGATATTTTCGAAGGCAACTGGAAACAACTCAAAGGCAAAGTCCAGGAACAATGGGGCAAGTTAACCAATGACGACCTGGATGTGATTGAAGGCAAGCGCGATCAAGTCGCCGGTAAAATCCAGGAACGTTACGGCATTACCAAAGACGAAGCCGAAAAGCAAATCAAAACCTGGGAAAGCAAGCATAAGCACTAGGCTAATGTGCCAAAAAAGGACAAGTCTAGCTTGTTTATAGTTCCTAAACGCATGTAATTTGAAAAAACACCCCCTTTTGCGGGGTGTTTTTTTGCCTATCTCAAGCCAGATTGCAAACCCTTAAGGGGAATCGTCAAGAAGATTGATACTGCAATCAAGTCACTGGATCAGTGGAGTTAGTCTTGGCTGAGTGGTAATTTTTTCAACCGTCAAACAACTAAAGTCTCATGCTACTGTGCAGTATTTACATTGGTAGCATGGGGCTCAGTTTTAAGATGAATTCGAAACAAGACTTTTAGAAAGTATCGGCATCATTGGCAGACGACTCGTACCAGTGCACTTTATTTGGATTAGATATAACTTTAATTTTTTGAATGGTATGAACCTCAATCGATTCAACCACTATTCTCAAAGTAGGTGGAAGAAGCTCTGAAGGTATGCCGATCAAATCGCTTGATTGCTGCAGAAGAAGTTCAAAAGTAACAGGTGGAACTTCATCTTTCACAGTTACTTCAGGAACAGTGGTGATTGTCACCATAATGTGGTCTACCCATTCTTCACCATCAAAATAACCCGCAGTTAGTTTTATTTTGGAGTGCTTAGGAAAGGCATGCTCCTCGACAATTGACGCTTTCCTAAAAAGTACAACATTCGTTCCTTCTGCCTCCGCTTGTACCGAAGGATAAATGATTCCATCTAATGGCACATTCCCTTCAGTGGCTAAGAAATCTGCAACTGCTTGCGTCGAAACGTACTCAATGGATTCATCTTCAGGCATTACTGGGCGAGTAATATGCGATTGTAGACTACCAAGAAATTTTGCTTTGGCTAATGAGACAGCGTATTCAGGATCAAAAATACTTCCTGACACCACAATTTCTTGGACAGCTGTCAAATCAAGTAATCGCAACGGACGTATGAGGTCAAACTCAGCAACAGTAACATAACTTCCAACTGGTGGCCGCACTTCAGCCAATGCTATTTCAGGGTTTGTTGCTCCATAAAACACAGAAATCCCTGCAGCATTCATCCTTCCAGATTTTGAGATTGAATGATGCGGTGAGCCCAATTCCACATCCGGTTGGGTCAGTGCTTTTTCCAGTGTGTCTAGCGATTGAAATACTCTTGCTCTGTAAAGAGAGCTCAACGGTTGATCTGGACCTGCAGCAACAATTAATGACCTCCCGGTATAGGTGACTTTCTTATCAATGTCATTAAAAATTTCTCCTAAAAATTTGGCACCAACTCGGCTAAAAAATCTGGCCTCTGTTTTAATCATGTGCTCAAATTCTTCCCATTGGCGCTGCCAATACTCGTCGGAAATAGAGTTTTCTTGATAATAACTTTCACTAGCAAACTCGGTCTCTTCCCCCATTTCATAACTACGCCGATCTGAATGGCGGTAATCTAAAATTTCTTGAAGGTCTTGAGCTACTTCAGTGGATATGTCTGCCGAACTTGCAATTACATCGACGACTGGCAATCCCTCTCTGTGCCATTCGTAATATGATTCTGGATCCACATGGAGCCGGTATTGCATTGAATCTGGTCCTGTAGGAGTGCGAATAAAGTGAGTGTCAAAAGCTTCCTCAACCAGGTCAGCGATATCCTCTAGGGCAAATGCTTGTGCAGTTTCTTCACAGTAGCTGCACACGGCTGTTTTGCCTTGGCTTTTCACCATGCTTGAGAGATACTCATCTCCAATACAATCGCAACATAGCCTTTTAGATTCCAAGTCCTCATCTGTAGTAGGGGTATCAGACATTTTTTGCATTCTTGGGTTAGAGATTTAAGATCGAATACTAATGCTGGTTCAAGAGCAGGCAAACTCAAATTATCATAAATTCATGAGCTTTTTAATGCTATTTGTTATTTGTTATTTGTTGTTCGGATAACCTAAGATAGCTTAAAAGATAACTTTCTTAGAGTGTGGATGAGCAAAATGAAAAAAACACTTGATGTTACTAAATTGAAGATGTGTGACGTCGTATTAACAACCGCAGATGCGTTTGTTAGTAAGAAAATTCGTTTGTACACAGATAGTGATATCTCTCATGCAATGATTTATGTCACATCGCATTCGATTATAGACTCCACAGGGAATGGTGTTCATGCTCAAAGCACACAAAGACTGATTTGGCCTGAAAAGTGCGGAGTCCATGTACTAAGACTAAAAGCGCCCTTATCAGATATGCAAAAGAGGCAGATAACGAATTTTGCCAGACAGAAGATTGGGACTCAGTATTCAACTTTTGAAGCTGGATCAACAATTTTAGGGGGTAGAAAAACGGCAAGCAAAAAACAGTTTTGCTCACGCTTAGTTGCTCAAGCTTATGCAGCTGCAGGAATTAAGTTGGTAGATAATCCTGATTATTGCTCGCCTGCAGATTTGCTAAAAAGCGATCTCCTGCAAGAAATTGATTCTATTACCATGCCGGTCTCAGAAGAATTTGAAAAGGCAGTCAATAACATTCCCGATACGACAAAAGTGATGATGGAGGCCACCAATAAACTTATGGAGGGTGCAAGAAAGCGAAATCCTTCCTTACAAGACTCTAACGACATTGATGCTCATTTAATTGCCAATCCCTCAGATGATGAATATTTTGCAGCTTTATATCAAGACTCAGGATATTTGGAGGTATGGGAGTTTGAATATAAGAAAAACCTATGGCAGTACGACCTAACTTTGATGGAGGAGCTTTCAATACCTAAAGAAGCCAAAGTTGAGTACTGTTCGACCTTAGTCAATGATCGAGGCGAAGGTGAGCATAGATTTAAAGTTAATCTAGCCGGATATTACGATTACTATTCGCAATATCCACTTAAAACATTCGCTATATTATTAGAGTTGTACAAAAAACTTTTTGAACTGCACCGCACTAGAAAACACACTGCCAGAGCATGGCTTTTAACTCATGCACCTGAACTTGCGCCAGTCATACGAACTTGGGATTTAACTCCCCATACAGCTGAATGGTTTGTGGCTTTATCCGAGTGGAATTCGGATCAGGCAGAACATGTTAGGCAAATATTAGAATTACAGGGAACTACAGACGTATGTTCTGTATGTGGCGATGATCCTGCAAAAGATTATGTATTGAGTGGCGATAAGGTACCAGGCGCTGTCTATACACTCCGTTTATGTGACGACTGTTTAACTATACGTCAAAATACAGGCGAATCATTTTCAGTGCTGGGTGGGCGATGATTTCATTTGATATTGTATAGCAGTGACTTTTTCCTGAACTCAAATCACTAGAGGCCTGACTAGCCAACCACGGATGTGATCAGTCATGCTGGCTATGAATAAATCTGTTCTGATATTTGGCGGAACATCGAAAGCAGGCATATAAAATGATTTTGGATCGGGATTGACCAAAGAAATATAAAAATTTTGAGTGAATAAGCCAGTTAATGTGCTGGCACCTTCTAGTAAGGTAAATGGACTGTGCCTCACACAAAATAGAACTATTGCAGCTGCAATAGCTTGCAAGCAATTCTCTAAGGTAGCGAGTTCAAAGTGGCTCTCTCGGTCATGTTTTGTTATAAGCATCGTACCAAGATAACGATTGTGTAGGGTTTTGTGGATCCCAGTGAGCAAATGGGGCAATGAAATAACCATTTCTGATTAATCTACATTCGATCACGTATTCAGCTAGATGTAGGGGTTCAGATAATTTCACATAATCGCTTGTAGTGAATGTGCGCCTGGCAGGTGCTGCATTTGCCAATCGCATGAACTGGGTCCACAAACTTTCAACTTCTGTACAAGCAATAATGAGTAAATCTCTAGTTTTGAGTTTGTTTGCTCAGATGCATGGCTTGAAAAATTTGGTTATCAAACGAATGATCTAGGCTAGGTAAAAGATGAGTATGGATCTGAGATTATGCCCCGTGGATTTCGCACGGGACTCAAAAGACTTTTAGAAAAGCTCATAACTAGGAACCGACAAAATCCACAATAGCAGATTATTCAATAGATAAGTTTGCGGCTTGAGTGAAAGTTACTTCTTACATGTTCAATTACACACTATGTAAAATAGATTTGCCCCATAAATGATTGATTTATGGGGCAATTAATACTTCAGTATATCAATTACATATTATTTACTATATAGACTCATTCTTGTCCTTTTTTCATGTCGAAGCAATGCTTACCCTGTATTGCGCAAGCTGGTGGCAATGCCGTTAATCGTCAGTGGTATCGCCCACTTCAGTTTTTCATCTGTTTCGCCGTTGCGGTAACGCTGAATCATTTCTACCTGCAAATGATTCATGGGATCAAGGTAGGGCAAACGGTCACGGATGGATTTTGCAATCACCGGCTGACTGGCCAGGCGTTGCGTGGTGCCCAGTAACAGATTGACGGCATCCGTAGTCAGCTTGTGCTCCTGCGCAATCCGGCTGAAAATCTCTTCGCGCAGGTCGCGGTCTTCGAGTAAATGGGCATAATGGCGCGCCACAATCAGGTCAGTTTTAGCCAGCACCATATCCACATTCTGAATCAAGGTATTAAACAAGGGCCAATGCGCCTGCATTTCATGCAACATAGCCAGCCGCGCTTCTTTTAATGCAGGATCCTGCTGCAGGAAATGATGAATGGCACTGCCGAGGCCATACCAGCCAGGCAAGAGCAAGCGGCATTGCCCCCAGGAAAATCCCCACGGAATCGCGCGCAGGTCTTCAATGCGTCGCGTAGATTTGCGCGCAGCTGGACGGCTACCTAAATTGAGTTCTGCAATTTCATTAATCGGCGTGGTATTAAAAAAGTACTCGGCAAAACCAGGTGTTTCATAAACCAGGCTGCGATAGCTGGTCATGGCGGTGGCAGACAGTGTTTCCATCACACCTTCGAAAGCGCGTCGCTTGCCGGACTCCAGTTGGTCAGCCGGGAATAATGTCGCATCCAGCGTAGCGGCAATCAGGGTTTCCAGATGCTGCCGACCGACTACCGGATCCGCATACCGTGTGGAAATAATCTCGCCCTGTTCGGTCAGGCGAATCTGGCCATCCACCGTGCCTTTAGGTTGTGCCATGATGGCCTGGTAAGTAGGGCCACCACCGCGCCCCACCGTACCACCGCGGCCATGGAACAGGCGCAATTTGACATTGGCCTGGTTGAACAGCTCCACCAGTGAAATTTCTGCTTTATATAACTCCCAGTTAGAGGTTAAAAAGCCGCCGTCCTTGTTGCTGTCAGAATATCCCAGCATGACTTCCTGCTCGCTACCCTGGTAACGAATCACGTGGCGGATGCCAAGCAGGCTCAGCCATTTGCCCATGATCATGGGCGCATCGCGCAAGTCCGCAATGGTTTCAAACAAAGGCACGATATTCAAATCGACCTGAATATTGGCGGAACCCCACACACCGCGCAACAAACCGGCTTCACGTTGCAGCAAAGCCACTTCCAACAGGTCAGACAGCGTTTCAGTATGCGAAATAATATATTGCCGCACCGCATACTCACCAAAGCGCTCGCGCATCTCACGCACCGCCACCAGCACACCAATTTCTTTATGCACCAATTCGGAATATTGCTGGAAAGGCGAAAACAGCAAGCGCGGCTGTTTCAGTTCCTCCAGCAAAATGCCGATTTTTTCATCCTCATTAAAGCCCGCATAGTCAAAGTCATGGCCGGCCTTTTGCAACAACTCTGTAATCACCGCCTCATGCACGTCTGAAGACTGGCGGATATCGACCGTGGCCAGATGAAAGCCAAAAGTGCCAATCGCCTTGATCAGCTTGCCCAGCCGCGGATAAATCAGGGCTTCGCCATGATGGTTGCGCAATGAGTCGGCAATGGTTTGCAAAGGCGCCAGCAAGGCCTCTGGCGTATCGTAAGGGTCAGCCGCCATGTCTTCAGGCAACACCCAACCGCCTTGCGGCAGCAGCGTATTGGCCGTGGCCAGCAAACCATCGTGAATACCGTTTAGCGCCAGGCGATAAGGTTCATCCAGACGGTGTTGCGATTGGTCACGCGACGCTTTGGTCATTTGCAGCACAGCCTCGTCCACGCCGACCACCCGCGTTGAAACTGCCAGTTCGCGCTTTAATGCCGCCAGTTCCTGTAAATAAAACCTGAATAAAGTAATGGCCTGCAAGCGCACGCTTTCGCGCAACGTCGCCCCGTTCACAAACGGGTTGCCATCCCGGTCACCGCCTATCCAGCTGCCCATACGCAAAAAGCCGGGCAATGCTACATTGGGCAGCAAGTCAGACAAGTCGCGCTCAACGTCTTGCAGAATCTCAGGGATGACATGCAAAAACGTACTTTCGTAATAGGTCAGTGCATTTTCAATTTCATTGAGCACGCTGAGTTTGGAGTAACGCATCATGCGGGTTTGCCACAACGCCGACACCGCGCCTTGCAACAGCAGGCTATTGCGGGTGCGCTGGCGTGCGGAGACCATTTGC
The DNA here is from genome assembly GCF_000800115.1 of Methylophilus sp. Q8. Taxonomy (NCBI): domain Bacteria; kingdom Pseudomonadati; phylum Pseudomonadota; class Betaproteobacteria; order Nitrosomonadales; family Methylophilaceae; genus Methylophilus; species Methylophilus sp. Q8. Next base: position 246,100 of record NZ_JUHE01000001.1, read on the forward strand.
GCACGATCTGCCAACAGTTCGGCAATCAGGCGTTCAATATCCAGCACGCTTTTGCGCTGCACTTCGGTGGGGTGCGCGGTGAGCACAGGGGAAATCAGCGCATCCTGTAACAGATGTTTAATCGTATCTGCCGGGATCCCCGCCGCTTTGATTTGCAACAAGGTATATGAAAGCATGCCGGGCGCAGGTGTATTCTGCTGGCAATGCCCTAATTGCTGGCCGTATAAATCCTCAGCCAGGTTCACCAAATGCTTGAAATAGGCCAATGCCCGTACCACACGCACGGTATGCTCCAGACTCAGGCCGGCCAATAACTGCTCCAGGTCTAGCGAGGCTTGCTGGTCATGTGTCTGGTGAAAGCGCAGGGCGGCTTGGCGAATAGACGCAATCTTCTGCGCAACCTCGTCACCTTCAACCTCCAGAATCGCTTTATCGAGCAACTCGCCCAGTAATTGAATATTGTCGGTCAATTGGCTGTCTGCCGAAATCATGGCGGCTGACATCGTGGCGCTGGCCGCAAGTTTTTTTATCATGGTGCCTCTCCTCTAGCTCAGTGCTAGCTCCATGCTAGACTAGCAACAAGCAGGCCATATTCAAGGTATCTTTTTTCACTTAAAAATCATGGTGTTAAATAATTAGAATAGCGCACACGCACCGACATCAGGCAAGAGAGTGCACTGATTTGGCTCTATAACAAGGCAGTGCAAAAAGTATTGTGGTGAACAAGATTGAGATCAATACGCACCATGCACAATGATTTACTTGCGAGTAAATTGTTTTCAGAAGCAATTACTGTTAAAAAGGAAATACGGCAGAAGTGAGCGAGATGAAGTGCAAGGCGCACGGCACGCAGAAACCGGAATGTACATATAGTACATGAGGATTTCGAGTACCGCGCAACGCCGCAATTCGCTCGCGCAGCCGCTTAATTCCGTGTTTCCTAAGGCATAATAAACACATGGCGCTTATCAACCTCGATCATTGGATACAGCAAATACTGACTGTCTGGCAGTCGCTGTCTGCGCTGGGTCTGTGGCAGCAAGATGCCTTCTTGCTGTTGGTGTGTTTGCTCGCCTGCCTGTTGCTATTTATCACCGGCACCGTGATTGGCCTGTTTGTGCAGTCACTATGGGGGATTTTTATTTCCAGCCGCCGCCCTGCTGACGAAGATCATAAGTAAGCAATCAATTATTGCGCAGCAGCAGTGTTCAACCATTGTTGAATGGCCACCAGCTCTGCGGCCACATCCGGGCCGTAATCTTCATATTGGTGACCACCCGTTCTGGCATACCAGTACTTGCTATTCCAGGTATCGCCTTCAATCTTATGCAGCACGGCGTGAATCCAGTTCGCTGTGGAGTCGCTATAGTCCTGCGCGATATTGTGGGCCGCATCCCAGTTGCCAGCTTGCGCCTGTGTCACAGCCTCTAATAACTGTGCCTGGTTAGACATTAACGGGGTACTCAATCGTCCCCTTCTGGATGAATTCGATTTTATAGCCGTCCGGGTCTTCGATAAACGCAATGACAATCGTGCCGTGCTTCATCGGCCCCGCTTCGCGCACCACTTTGCCGCCTTTGGTTTTGACCAATTCACAGGCTTTGTAAGCATCGTCAACCTCGATCGCCATATGGCCATACGCGCCACCCATGTCATAGGCTGTTTTGCCGTAGTTGTAGGTCAACTCTAGCACGGTGTTATCGTACTCATTGCCATAGCCGACAAATGCCAGCGTAAATTCGCCATCCGGGTAATCCTGGGTACGGATCAGCTTCATGCCTAGCACGCCCGTATAAAAATCAATCGAACGTTGCAAATCGCCTACGCGCAACATGGTATGTAATACTCGCATTATTGACTCCTTGAGATCCGTGTAACTTCGTTTTAATGTTGGTTTTAATTATTTTTTTAATGATTGAGTGCAGTGATCCGCACATACTTTTCCATCAGCTGTTCCTGTGTTTCAGGTCGATCCGGGTCTAGCGGAATACAACTGATGGGGCATACCTGCTGACATTGTGGCTTATCGTAATGCCCAACACATTCGGTGCACAGGTCAGGGTTGATTTCATAGATTTCCGCGCCTTGCGAAATGGCCTCATTCGGGCACACCGGCTCGCAAACATCGCAGTTAATACATTCATCGGTAATAAATAACGCCATGACTCTTTAAAATAAGGGATTCTCTATCTGGTATAGCGTTAAGCAGCGACCAGTTTTTGCTTGATTGCAGTTTCGACGCCTGGCGACACAAACTGGTTCACATCACCGCCCAGTCGCGCGACTTCGCGCACCAGGCTGGAGGAGATAAACATAAATTCTTCGGCGGGCGTCATAAACAGGGTCTCAAGTTTTGGATACAGCTTGCGGTTCATGCCTGCCAGTTGAAACTCGTATTCAAAATCACTGGCCGCACGCAAACCTCGAATCACCATCTGTCCGCCTTGCGCCTGCACGAACTGCATCAGCAGGCCATCAAAGCCCACCACGCGAATGTTGCTGCCATTAAACACAGACTCGGCCAACGCCACGCGCTCTTGCAGGCTGAACAAGGTCTGCTTGCTGGTACTGCCCGCCACGGCCACAATCACCTCATCAAACAGATTGGCGGCCCTGCGCACAATATCTTCATGCCCCAATGTAATCGGATCAAATGTTCCCGGATACACTGCCACTCTGACTTTACTCATTCACCTTTACCCCGAATATTTTTTTAAGGTGTCCCTGACCTATGCGTTTACTGGCTGCAGCAGATGATAAAACACCTGCCCCGCCTTGCCGGACTTGATCACTTGCCAGCCCGAGTCGGATTTTAACGCATATTCTGCCTCTACATACAGCAAACCATCTTCGGCCAGGTGGCTGGCCAACTGTGGCAACAACTTATCCAGCCACTGTTTATGGTAGGGTGGGTCGCAGAAAACCACATCATAGCGCTGTTTGTTTTGCGCCAAAAACTGCAAGGCATCCATTTGCCGGATCTCAGCCTGCGTCGCGCCCAGCAAGCGCTGGTTTTGCAGCAATGCCTGAAACGGCGCTTTGGCCAGTTCCAGCATGGTCACTTGACTGGCATTGCGCGATAGCGCTTCAAAGCCCAGGGCACCCGTGCCTGCAAACAAATCCAGGCAGGCTTTGCCTGTCATCTCCTGCCCTAACCAGTTAAACAAAGTCTGGCGCACGCGGTCAGACGTCGGACGCAAGCCTTCTGCATCCGGAAATTTGAGTATGCGGCTACGCCAAACGCCAGCATTCAGGCGAACTTGATTCATGAATATTGTTCTATTCGTTAGCAACGACAAAGCATGATTATAAAGGCGTTCTTGCTAGCAGCCACATTTACATGATCATCCATGCAAATGGATCGTGCTATGATTCATGGCAATTAACAAAGGAAAACAGCATGGAATTCTTATTTGGCTTTGGCATATTAGGCAGCCTGATTGCACTGGCACTAGGATTATTTTGGGTATGGATGCTGGTCGATTGCCTGGCCAATCAAAGTGAAGACAAACTGGTCTGGTTTTTGGTGATTTTCTTCCTCAACCTGCTGGGTGCATTTCTATACTACCTGCTGGCACGCAAAAAGCGGCTGGTTTAAAGAATATTAAGCACCATAAAAAAGCCGACCATGTGGTCGGCTTTTTCACTATTCGGCCCCGACAATCACGGTGGCAAAACTTTCCGGGTGAACACGTCGCTTAAACGCATCATTCACCTGCTGAACCGTCACCTTGGCCACATGATCATTAAAACTATCCAGGTAATCCAAAGGCAGCTGGTAAAAACCAATCATATTCAGGTATTCCAGAATCTTGCTGTTGCTGTCTATGCGCAGCGGAAATCCGCCGATCAGGTTATCCTTGGCCGCAGCCAGTTCTTTTTCCGTCACGCCGTTATCCACAAACTGCTGCACCGTCTCTTTCACCAGTTTGAGTGCTTCATCAGCCGGCTCCTTCTTGGTTTGCAGACCGATCTGGAACGGGCCTAACTGGCTCATCGGCATAAAATAACTATACACACTGTAAGCCAGGCCGCGCTTCTCACGCACTACTTCAGTCAGGCGCGACACAAAACCGCCGCCACCCAGAATATAGTTACCCACATACAAAGGGAAAAAGTCCGCGTCACCCCGTTTATTCCCAGGCTGCCCCAGCAGGATATGCGCCTGCACCGCCGGATGCGGCAATTTTTTCACGCTGGCCGAGGCAGTCGCTGTCACTGGCGGCACCGGCGCTACCGCAGCGCTTTGCGGCAAACCAGCACTCAGCCGTGCGGCAATCTGCCTGGCTTGCTCGGTGGTCAAATCTCCCATCATGGCAATCACTGCCGACTTGGCCGTGTAGTAAGTTTGATAAAACTGGCGTAACTGCGCCACCGTCAGCGACTGCACGGTGGAGATTTCACCGTTTTGATCCAGGCTGTAAGGATGCATGCCATACACGGACTGCATAAACGCTTTTTGTGCGATGCTGTCAGGCTCGGTTTCGGCCTCCTGCAGGGCAGCGACGATACGCGCCTGCTCGCGCGCAAGCACTGCTGGTGGAAAATCCGGCTGATGCAATACCAACGCAAACGCATCCAGCGCTGCCTGCTGTTCACTGGTCAACGTGCGCAACTTGAAGCTGGCACGGTCAGCATCAAAACTGCCGCCCAGCACGGCACCAATATCCGCAAAACGATTGGTGAGTGCCTCCTCCTCAAGCCCGCCCGCAACCAACGCCATCAAATGGTGCGTTACCGCCGCCGTACCGCCGGTTTCAGGCTTATCATAGGCACTGCCAGCACGGAAATTAATGCTGACATCCATCATCGGCAGTGAGTGATTTTCAACAAAGTAAACCTCACTACCTTCCGCGGTTGTCCAATGCTGAATGTTCAGGGCGGCCAGGACATTGGCGGCATACCCTTGCAACACCAGCGCCAATAGGGCCACTTTCAAAAAACCAATTACGTTCATGCTGTTCCTTGATTCGCCTGTGATGCAGGCGCATTAAATAAAACCAGTAAAAAATAAAATCAAATTAGTGCTGATGCGGACGACCAGCTGGTTTCTGATCGGTGGTCATCGGTTGCGGATCCAGGCTGACCAGGGTTAATTGGTCCGGCAATAAATACTTTTTAGCCACCGCCTGTACTTGTTCCGAGGTCACCGCCTGCACCCTGGCGGCATTGCTCTGTAACAATGACAGCGGATAGCGCATGGTTTCCAGTTGCCCGATTTGCATGGCCTGATAGAACACAGAGTCACGTTTATACACATCCGCCGCAATCACTGCGGCTTTCACGCGATGCAATTCAGCAGCCGTCACACCATTATTCTTAAGCTCATCGATTTGTGCCCAAATGGCCTTGATCAAGGCTTCCTGCGAGATGCCATCACTCGGTGAAGCCGCAACTTCAAATGTCGACGTCTGGCCACGATTGGTACTGTCATAGGCGGTATCAATTTCCAGGGCAATGGCCTGCTCGCGCACCAGCTTCTGGTTGAGGCGCGAGGCACCGTTGCCACTCAAAATGCTGGACAACACTTCCAGCGCATAAGGCTCCCAGTCTTGCTCGCTATACGCCTCGCCATTTTTGAGCGCTGGCGCATGAAAGCCCATCACAAAATACGGCAGTTTGGCCGGGGCTTTGACTATGGCGCGACGCTCGCCCAATTGCACAGGCTCCACTTGTGGTTTGCGCGCGGGCAAGGTTTTTGCAACCAGTTTGCCAAAGTTTTTTTCAGCCAGTGCAAACACCTCCTGCGCCTTCACATCACCCACCACGACGATCGTCGCATTATTTGGTGCATACCAGGTGCGGTACCACTCACGCGCATCTGCGGCGGTCATGTTTTCCAGGTCATTCATAAAACCAACCACCGGGCGCCCATAAGGATGCGCTCTGTACACAGAGGCTTCAAACTGTTCGTTCACGCGTGACTGCGGCTTATCTTCAGTGCGCCAGCGCCGCTCCTCTTTAACCACTTCAATCTCTTTGGCAAACTCTGCGTCAGTAATTTGCAAATTGGCCATGCGGTCAGCTTCGAGCTGAAACGATAATGGCAGTCGGGACTTTTCCAGTTGCTGGAAATAACAGGTGTAGTCTTTGCTGGTAAATGCATTTTCCTTGCCGCCTGCCGCAGCTACCTGGCGCGAAAACTGCCCGGCCGGGACTTTTTTGGTGCCCTTGAACATCATATGCTCCAACACATGGGCGACACCGGTTTTGCCGTTCACCTCATCCAGCGAGCCTGCGCGATACCACACTTGCGACACCACTACCGGTGCCCTGTGGTCTTCCTGCACAATAACCTTCAAGCCGTTTTTGAGGGTGGTTTGCACAATCTCGGCATGGCCCGGTAACGCGTAACTGCTGATCAGCACAGCCAGCAAACAGGGACGCGTTAAATGCCGCGCTAATTTGAGTGGGGTTTTCATGTTGTCCAGATTCAAAATGGAAGGAGAATAAAAAGGATTCAAAAAGTCTTGTTTGTGACCAGCCAGCGCCTGGGTTAGTTCTAGCGCTGCTTAAACAATCACTGCCTGAACAACCATCGCCTGCGCCTAATCATGGCAGGAAACGCCGATTCAGCTTAAAATGACGATATTACCGAGTTTTCAGCCGCCATGTTCAATCCATTTGCTAAAAAAACCGAGCCCGTCACGCCACCCGAAACAGAAGCCACTAGCCTGAGCTGGACGCAGCGCTTAAAAAACGGCCTGGCTAAAACACGCCAGCAGCTGGGTGGGCAACTAAGCGCGCTGTTTGGTGGCGGCAAAATTGATGAAGACATTTACGAAGAGCTGGAAACCATCCTGCTCACTTCTGACGTCGGTGTCAGCGCCACCCAGCACTTGCTGGAACAACTGCGCAACCGGGTCAAAAAACAGGACTTGCAAGACACCATTGCGTTAAAACAGGCGCTCAAAGACACCTTGCTTGATCTGCTGTCACCTTTAGAGTCGCCTCTGGAGGTGCGTGGCCACCAGCCATATGTGATGATGATGGTCGGCGTTAACGGCGCTGGTAAAACCACCACCATCGGCAAACTGGCCAAATACCTACAAGCGCAAGGCCATAGCGTGCTGATTGCAGCAGGCGACACCTTCCGTGCCGCGGCGCGTGAGCAGTTGCAGGTCTGGGGCGAGCGTAACGATGTGCATGTGGTCGCGTCTGAAAGTGGCGACCCGGCTGCTGTGATTTACGATGCAGTGAATTCAGCGATCGCTAAAAAAATCGACGTGGTGATTGCCGACACGGCCGGTCGCCTGCCGACGCAATTACACCTGATGGATGAAATCAAGAAAGTACAACGCGTCATCGACAAGGCATTGCCTGGCGCACCGCACGAAATTTTGCTGGTGCTGGATGCCAACACCGGCCAGAACGCCGTCAACCAGCTCAAAGCGTTCAACGAGGCGTTGGGCGTCACTGGCCTGGCCTTGACTAAACTGGACGGCACCGCCAAAGGCGGCGTCATTGCCGCCATTGCCCACCTCAGCCAGCAATCTGCCAGCAAGATCCCGGTGCGTTTTATTGGCGTGGGTGAAAGCATTGATGATTTGCGCCCGTTTAGTGCCAATGACTTTATTGATGCCTTGATTGATGACTAGCCATGACAGTGTTTAAACTATGATTGTTTTTAATAATGTCAGCATGCGCTATCCCAATAGCGCACACTTGTTCCGCCAGGTCAGCTTCAGCATAGACAAAGGCGATTTTGTACTGGTCACCGGCCACTCAGGTGCAGGCAAAAGTACCTTACTCAAACTCATGGCGGGCATAGAATTACCTTCCAGCGGCCATATCCTGATTAACCAGCAGGACATCAGCCAGTTACACCCAAACGCTGTACCTTACCTGCGCCGCCGCTTTGGCCTGGTGTTTCAGGATCATAAGCTGCTGTATGACCGCAACAGTTTTGAAAACGTGGCTTTGCCGCTGAGCATACAAGGCATTACCGGTGAAGAAGCCGCACGCCGCGTGCGTGCTGCGCTGGATAAAGTCGGCTTGCTGAATAAGGAAAAAGCCATGCCGATTACACTTTCCGGCGGTGAGCAACAACGGCTGGCCATTGCGCGCGCCGTCGTCAGCCGCCCTTCGATTGTCATTGCCGACGAACCCACCGGCGGACTGGATCAAGCCGCCTCACTGGAAATCATGCAATTACTCAAAGCCTTTAACGATGTCGGCGTGACCGTGGTGATTGCCATGCATGATGTGAGCCAGGTCAGCACCATTGCCTATCGCACCTTGCATATCGACCAGCAAACCATCAGCGCCATGCCTGCGCAAACTGCAATGTTATGAGTGCCCCATTAACGAGAATAAGCGCATGAAAAACTGGCTCAATCAACACGCGCTGGCCATAGATCTGGTCCTGCAGCGCTTAAAAAGTCACTGGCTGAATACGCTTACCATCTGCATGGTGATCGGCATCACCGCCACCCTGCCCGGCCTGCTGTTTGTCGGTCTGGATAACCTGCAAGATATGTCGCGCTCAATTAAACAAGATGCACAAATCAGCGCCTTTCTCAAACCGGCAGTAAATGCCAACCTGATCCAGCGCCTGATTAACGACGTCCAGGCCTTGCCGCAAGTCAAAGAGGTACGTTATGTGCCCAAAGAAGATGCCATCAAGCAGCTCGGTGCGCAGTTTTTGCAAAAAGACCTGCTGGTGGACTTGCCACAAAACCCATTGCCAGACGCCCTGTTTATCACATTAACCGACACGCAGCCCACGTCGGTCAAACCGGTGCAGGACTTGCTGCAGAAACGCGGAGAGGTCGAGGAACTGGTGATTGACAGCGTGTGGATTGAGCGTCTGCACTCCATGCTGGTGCTGGGCAAACGCATCGCTATCATTTTTGCCAGCCTCCTCGGCATTGCCATGATTACCGTCATCAGCAACACCGTGCGCATGCAAGTGCTCACGCACGAAGCCGAAATCGAAGTCAGCCGCCTGATTGGTGCCACGCATAGCTTTATCCGCCGTCCGTTTTTATATATGGGTGGCGCTTATGGACTGGGGGGTGGACTGATTGCCATCGCCCTATTGTTTATGATTGTGTGGAACCTGAGACAACCGGTGCAACTGCTGGCGAACAATTACCAAAGCAATTTTCAGTTGGTGTTCCACCTGTTTAATGTGGGCGGACTGATGCTGCTCACCACCATTGCGATTGGCTGGATTGCTGCTTTTATTGCGCTGACGCAGAAGCGCTGAACGATTTTCTTTCGCCTTTAAGTGAGTTGTTTTTTGCTTGCACAAAGCGAAGGTTGTTCTATGAGTAATTCTCTTTCGCCTTTTCGGCGACCATTCTTTCTTATGCTTGTCCATAAGAAAGAAGACAAAGAACAAGACACCCCAGCTTCCGCTTTTATCCTGCGCTACTCGGCTTGCCGGGCGTCCATCGAAACTCGCCCTGACAAGCCACACAAGACGTGGCTTGTTGCGGAGCTCAAACAGCCGATGGCCGAAGACTCCCGTCAACCCTGCGTTGCTCGGCGCGGCAGATGGGGACCCCGAACACCAAGAGAGCGCAACCATTCTTGGTGGTTATCAGCAAAGCTGAAGAATTATGCTTCCGTTAAATTTTCACTAAAGGTCGTTTGGCGAGAAAAGTCCCATTCCATCACGCTGAGTAGCGGAGACAAAATAAGAGTAGAGGGAGCGACTGTCCGAATCCCGCAGCAGCTCACGTTTTGTGTGAGCTGCAAGGTTGAGTTTCGTGACCGGCTTATTTTGTTGAGCAACGCAAGGGAGCCGTCAGGCCGTGATGGCTGGGTGCCCTCCTCTTTGGTTACTTTCTGAGGGGCAAGCATCAGAAAGTGACTCGCCGAGAGGCGAAACAAACCATACACAACTCAACATAAAGGCGTTACCCCTCAGCATATTCGCCGGAGCAACGCCTTTTCCAATCACTGCGAAACGTAATTCGGTCCGCTACCGCCCTCTGGTGGCACCCAGTTAATATTTTGTGTCGGGTCTTTAATATCGCAGGTTTTACAATGAATGCAGTTCTGCGCATTGATCTGCAAGGCTTTTTCACCAGCCTGCTCAACAAATTCATACACCCCAGCCGGGCAATAGCGCTGCTCTGGCCCAGCGTAACGCGGCAAGTTCACACGTACCGGCATATCGGCCACGCCCAGTTTCAAGTGGCAGGGCTGATGATCATCATGGGCAATATTGCACAAACTGACCGAACTGAGCTTATCAAACGTCAGCACGCCATCGGGTTTAGCGTAGACTGGCTGGCGACTTTGTGACGCATCAGCCAGCGTGGCGTGGTCGGCGTAATTGTGTTTGAGCGTCCACGGCAAAGTGATATTCCAGTTCGCCAGCCACATCTCAGCACCACCCAACACGGTGCCTGCCCAAGTGCCCCAACGGGACAAATACGGTTTGACATTGCGCACCGCATACAACTCTTGCCAGACCCAGGACGCACGCAGCTTTTGCACATAACTGGTCAGCACTTCCGGGCTGCCCTGCGCAACAGCTTCAAAGACAGCTTCCGCCGCCAGCATGCCGGATTTCATGGCGTAATGCGTGCCCTTGATTTTAGGCACATTGACCAGGCCTGCACTGCAGCCCAGTAAGGCACCACCCGGGAAGGCCATTTCTGGTAACGACTGCACACCGCCTTCAGAAATGGCGCGTGCGCCGTAGCTCAGGCGCTTGCCATCTTGTAACAAGGCCTTGAGTTTTGGATGTGTTTTATAGGTCTGGAACACATCAAACGGGGACAAATAAGGATTACGGTAATCAAGATGCACCACGTAACCGACGGAGACCAGGTTTTCACCATGGTGATAAATAAAACCACCGCCACCGGTACTGGCATCCAGCGGCCAGCCCAAGGTGTGCTCAATCAGGCCTTTCTGGTGCAACTCAGGCTTCACGCGCCAGACTTCCTTGAAGCCAATGCCATATTTGGCCGGGCTGGAGGCGGCACGCAAGCCGTAACGCGCTTCCAGCTGCTTGGTCAATGAACCACGTGTACCTTCAGCCACCAGCGTGTATTTGGCGCGAATTTCGATACCTGGCGTGTAATTCGCCGTTGGCTCGCCTTGTTTGTCCAGACCCATATCACCAGTAATCACGCCTACCATACGGCCATGCTCGTCATAGCTGGGCGATTGCGCAGAGAAACCGGTATAAATCTCCACACCCAGCGCTTCTGCCTGGCCAGCCAGCCAGCGGCAGACTTCGCCCAGGCTGATAATGTAATTACCATGATTACCCATGAGCGGCGGCAAGGCCCACTCAGGCATGTCCCAGGCTTTTTCTTCACCCAGCACGACAAAGGTGTCTTTATTCACGGGCGTATTCAACGGCGCACCTAAGGCCTGCCAGTCTGGAAACAGCTCCTGCAAGGCTTTCGGATCCAGCACGGCGCCCGAGAAAATATGGCTGCCGACTTCGGCGCCTTTTTCCAGCACGCACACGCCTAGCTCCTGGCCTTGCGCCTGTGCCAATTGTTTGAGTCGAATGGCTGCGGACAAGCCGGCCGGGCCTGCCCCGACAATCAGCACATCGTATTCCATGACATCTCTTTCCATCTCTGCTCCTTCTGTCAGGCAATGGCCGGGATATCGATCAGGTCGCTACGCGTCGCCCCTTGGGTGAACGCCTGGCAAAATGCCAAAAACTGACGGATGCCACCGGTCTGATATTTTTGCCTGTGCCATAAAAAATAAAAATTGCGGTGAAACTGCAAACTGTGGTTTTCAATCGGCACCAGGCTACCGCGCCTGAACGCATCCTTGAGTGCCAGCCTTGAAATACAGCCAATGCCGAGCCCGGACTCCACCGCGCGTTTGATCGCTTCGGTGTGCTCCAGCTCCAGCGTAATATTGAGCCGTGAATAATCCTGCTTGAAGGCACGGTCAAACGTCTCGCGTGTGCCCGAACCTCTTTCACGCACGATCCACGGTTGCAACAATAAATCTGACTTGTGGATGGTTTTTCCTGTTTGCGCAACCTGCGCCAGCGGATGCGTGGGCGCCGCAAAAATCACCAGTTCGTCGGCAATCCAGGGTGCGACGGCAATATCCGGGTGATTACACTCGCCCTCTATCATACCCAAATCCAGTGTATGATTTGCAATCTGCTCGACGATAGTACGTGTGTTTTGGACCTGCAACTGGATGTGGCTTTGCGGATATTGCTGCAAAAATTTAGCTACCAGCAAGGTGACCAGGTAATTTCCCACGGTCAGCGTCGCGCCGATTTTGAGATGGCCATAGCCCTGCTGTCCCTGCAACATACGCTCAATTTCGCGCGCCCTGTCCAACAACTCGACCGCTTTAGGCATCAGTTGCTGACCGGCCTCATTGATACGCAAAGACTTGCCGACACGGTCAAACAACTGGATATCAAATTGTTTTTCCAGCTCGATCAGGGCAGTGCTGGCGGCCGACTGCGACAAGGCAAGCTGATCACAGGCGCGCGACACACTGCCCGCGCGACTGATCGCAACAAAAATTTCCAGCTGTCTGAGTGTGTACTTCATTGAAGGATAAAGGATTGCACGACATTTGCGCCGCGTCAAAATCAATCTAAAAAATAGATATATATTATTATAATAATCAATTTAATAAATATTACAAGCTGGCTTAAAATACGCGGTTACGAGTAAAACCCCAACAAAGGCAAACGTTTTATGAAAGCACTGGTAGCGATCAAACGGGTCGTTGATTATAACATTCAAGTCCGCGTCAAAGCGGATGGCTCAAATGTAGATATTGATGGCGTCAAAATGGGCGTCAATCCGTTTGATGAGAACGCGATTGAAGAGGCGATCCGCCTCAAGGAAAAAGGCATTGTGACTGAAATCGTTGCCGTCACCATCGGTGCCGCAGTGAATCAGGACATCCTGCGCCATGCGTTGGCCATGGGTGCTGACCGTGCTACGTTGATTGAAACCACGGACAGCCTGCAACCGTTAGCCGTTGCCAAGGTACTCAAAGCAGTGGTCGAACGTGAACAACCATCGCTGATTCTGCTAGGCAAACAGGCGATTGATGATGATGCGGGCCAAACCGGCCAGATGCTAGCCGCATTATTGAAACTGCCACAAGCCACTTACGCCTCACAAATCACGATTGCCGACAACCAGGCCACCGTGGTCAGGGAGATTGATGGCGGCACGCAAACATTAAGCGTGACTCTGCCAGCCGTGATTACTGCAGACTTGCGTTTGAACGAACCACGCTATGTCAAATTGCCTAACCTGATGATGGCCAGAAAAAAACCGATTGAAACCATTGCACTGGATTCCCTCAACCTTGCACTCACCAACAGCGTGCAGCAACTGAAAGTGGCGGCACCGCCAGAGCGCCCGGCCGGCATCATGGTGAAAGACGTAAATGAATTATTGAGCAAATTGCGTACGCATGAGGGGATCATTGCATGAGAACACTGATTATTGCCGAACATGACGGCCAACATTTGAATGAGCAAGTCGCGCGTGCCGTGACAGCTGCACAACAGTGGCAGCAACCGGTAGATGTATTGATTGCCGCGGCACAAACCGATGCATTGGCCGCCCAGGCAGCCGCCTTGCAAGGCATGAGCAATGTACTGGTTGCCACAGATGCCGCCCTGCAACACCCGACTGCTGAACACCTGGCTGACCTGATTGTGCCACTGGCCGCTAATTACAGCGTGGTGCTGGCTGCGCACAGCGCATTCAGCAAAAACGTGTTGCCACGTGTGGCTGCGCTGCTGGATGTCAACATGCTGTCCGACGTACTGGAAATCGTCAATACCAATACCTATGTGCGTGGCATTTACGCAGGCAACGTACTGGCCACCGTGCAAAGCAGCGATGCCATTCAAGTGCTGACCGTGCGCGGCAGCAAATTTGCCGCCGCAGCGGCTGGTGCGACTGCAGAGCAGAAAGCCATTGCAACGCCAGCTGTACCGCAAGGCAGCCGTTGGGTATCAGAAGCCTTTAATAAATCAGAGCGCCCCGCCCTGACAGCAGCCAAAGTCGTGGTTTCCGGTGGCCGTGCATTGGGCAGTGCTGACGCATTTGCACAAGTGATTGCGCCTTTGGCGGACAAACTGCATGCTGCCATTGGCGCCAGCCGTGCCGCAGTAGATGCCGGTTATGCACCGAATGACCTGCAAGTCGGCCAAACCGGTGTCGTGGTGGCGCCTGAGCTGTATATCGCCGTCGGCATTTCCGGTGCCATCCAGCATGCTTATGGCATGAAAGATAGCAAGGTCGTTGTGGCAATTAACCAGGATCCGGAAGCGCAGATTTTCAAGATTGCAGATTACGGATTAGTGGCTGATTTGTTTGAAGTCGTACCGCAACTGACAGCTGCGCTATAATAGAATCCTTAGAATAAACCCTTTTAAATTCAACCCCTTTGCCTAGTCGCGAGTAAAAGAAAAGACATGAGTAATAAAAAATATTCCACCGAAACGATATTGAGCGTTCATCACTGGAACGACACCTTATTCAGCTTTAAGGCCACTCGCGACCCAGGTCTGCGTTTTGAAAACGGCCAGTTTGTCATGATTGGCATGGAAGTAGATGGCCTGCCACTGACACGTGCTTACAGTATTGCCAGCCCAAACTATGAAGAACATCTGGAGTTTTTCAGTATCAAGGTGCCAAACGGCCCGCTGACTTCACGCCTGCAACACTTGAAGGTAGGCGATCCGCTGTTGGTCAGCCGCAAGCCAACCGGCACACTGGTGACACACGATTTGAAACCAGGTAAAAACCTGTACTTCTTCTCGACTGGTACTGGTCTCGCCCCTTTCATGAGCCTGATTCAGGACATCGAAGTGTATGACCGTTTTGAAAAAGTCATCCTGATTCACGGCGTACGTTACGTCAACGAACTGGCCTACGAAGAGTTCATCACTAAAGATTTACCGAATAATGAATTCTTTGGTGAAGAAGTGCGTAACAAACTGATTTACTACCCAACCGTGACGCGTGAGCCGTTCAGAAACCAGGGCCGCCTGACGGATCTGGTGGAAAGTGGCAAACTGTTTGAAGATATTGGCTTGCCGCCATTAAACCCGGAAACGGATCGCGCCATGATTTGCGGTAGCCCGGCCATGTTGGTTGATACGGCTGCGATGCTGGACAAACGCGGCTTCAAAGTTTCACCACGTATTGGTGAACTTGGCGACTACGTAATTGAGAAGGCTTTTGTAGAGAAGTAAAGTTCTTCACCTGGCTGTTATCCCTTGATAACAGCCAGCAACTCCTCCCATTACTATTCGCGCTTCGCGTCCTTCATCCCCAGCGCAGCAATCATCGCCAGCGCAAACACCGCCGACAACAGTAAAAAGCCTTGTGCATAAGCCTCAAAAATGCCTGGCGTCACCATGCCTAACACGCGTTCGCGCCATTCCATAAACACCGCCATCATGGTCACACCAACCACGCCACCTAACTGCCTGGCATAACTGACAACCACCGAAGACTGTCCTAACTGGTGCGGCTCCATTTCATGCAAGGTCGCCAGGTTGAGCGCAGGTAAAATCAGGCCCAGGCCGATGCGGCCAACCACCGTTGCAGCCACAATATCCCAGTACTGCACCTGCCTGGCCGCCAGCGCAAACACCAGGAATGACGCACCAAATACCATCAGCCCTGCCAGCGTGATGCGTCTGGGTGAAAAGCGGTCAGCCATGCGCCCGGCAAATGGAATCGTCAACACCAGCGCCAAGCCGGAAGGCAGCAATAACAAGCCTGCATCCGTCGCCGAATAAGCCATCGCATTTTGTAAAAACACCGGAATCAGGTAAGTCGACGCATACAAGCCAAAACCATAAGCAAATGCCACCAGCGTGCCGCGGCTGAAGGTGGGCCGGTTGAATAAATGCAGCTGGATAATGGCGTGTGGCAACTGATGGGCATGGCGCAGGTAACAGATCATGGACACCACAGTCAGTGTCGCCTGCCCCCAGGTCCAGGCCGACGCCAGCCCGCTATGGTGCAAACTGGAGACAAATTCCACCAGGCCGATGGTAGCGGCCGACAGCCAGCCCAGACCCGACCAGTCAAATGGTTTGATGGGATTCTTGCGCGGCGCGGGTAGCCAGCGCCAGGCGCATAATAATGCAATGAGCGCAAACGGTACGCCAAGCAGAAAAATGGCATGCCAGCCAAACTGGTCGAGTAACCAGCCACTGATAGACGGTGCAACGGCTGGCGTAAACGCAATCCCAACGATCAGAATGCCAGAGGCGCGCCCCTGGATATTAGGCGGAAACAAGCGCATCAGCGCCATGACACCCAGTGGCTGTAACACACCAGCGGCCAGGCCTTGCAACAAGCGCGCAATCACGACCTGTACAAATGAATGCGCATAAAAACCACCGACGCTGGCGGCAATCAGTAGCCACAACGTAGTGATAAATACGCGACGCAACCCGAAACGTTCCAGCCACCAGGCTGCTGGTAGCATGCCTATGGTCATGGCCGCCAGAAATGCCGTCATCGCCCACTGCACATGGTCTTGCCCCAGGTGGAAGGTATGCGTCAACGCAGGCACAGCCACATTGAAGCTCGACGTACACAGGACGCCCGCAATCGTGCCAACGCCGACAATCAGCAGCACCATCCATTTATACCGCTCACCATAGCGCTGCGACAGCGCCTCAAACGAAAGAACTTGTGTATTAGCGTACATGATGACTCACGATTTATTGATGGATGATTGTGATCTGACCTCACGCTGACCATAGCATGCATTTTTTGCAGAGTCACCTGCTGAGACCCTGCAAAAAAAGCAGGGTTCGCTTGCCTTTGAAGCGATCACGCCCTCATCTTCTGCTGGAAATAAGTTGTAACCATATGATTTATTTGAATAACGTTCCAACCCACTTATGCCTTGCAGGTTGGCATTCTTATTGCAAAAAAAGCTTATTTAAACTGGGAGCCATTGTGAAACGTTTGATCATGTATACCTGCCTGGCCTTGCTGACCGGTGCCGCTTTTGCCGACGAAGCTCTGGATAACGAATTGGCCGGCCTGCAACATGCCTGGGCAAAAGCCACCTACCACACCAGCAAAGACCAGCAAGAAGCCTCTTTTAAAACCCTGAGTGAACAGGCACACCAGCTGACGGCGAAAAACCCGGAGGCCAATGAGGCGCAGATATGGGAAGCCATCGTCCTCAGTGGCTACGCCAAAAGCATGGGGCCACTCCATCCGGTCAATGCCCTGAAAGCCGCCGAGCAGGCACGCGACTTGTTACTCGCCAGCATTAAAACCAATCCACAGGCACTCAATGGCTCAGCCTACACCACATTGGGTTCATTGTACTTTCGCGTACCCGGCTGGCCGATTGGTTTTGGTGACAAGAAAAAAGGCCATGAATACTTGGAAAAGGCTCTGCAACTGAATCCGACAGGCATAGATAGCAATTACTTTTATGCGGACTACCTGCGCGCGCAGGGTGATTACAGCCAGGCCGTGACGTATTACCAGAAAGCCTTGCAGGCACCCGCCCGCCCGGGCCGGGAAGATGCGGATGCTGGCCGCAAGCAGGATATCGAAGAAGGCCTGAAACTGGCACAGAGCAAACTTAAATAAGATTTATCAATATCCATTGGAGCAATCATGATGCGTAAACACGCCCTCTTATTTTTAATCAGCAGCCTGACCTTGGCAACACCGTTGTGGGCCAGTGCAGAAGGCTTTTATGCCGGGGCGAACCTGGGGATAGGCACGCCAAACTTAAAAACACCCAACGGGGTCGACAAAGATAGTCAAGCTGTCGCCGGGCTTGTAGCAGGCTACAAATTCAACCCTTATTTTGCTGTAGAAGGCCAATATACTGGTATTGGCAAGGTCACTGACAATGCGCATGGCAGCGTCAAGGCCGATGCCCTCAGCCTGACCGCAGTAGGCACATTGCCACTGAACGACGCTTTTGATGTCTATGGAAAATTAGGGGTTGCTGCCACCAGCAGCAAAGTATCGGGCTTAAGTGCTTATGACGATGCAACCCACATGGGGGCCACGTATGGCCTGGGCGCAGAGTACCATTTCGACAAGGCTATTGCCATGCGTGTGGGCTGGGATCACTACCAAGCGGAAGTGGACGTTAACGGCGGTGGCAGCAAATCTTTTAATTCCAACGTCACCAGTGTCGGCTTTATCTACAACTTTTAACGCTAAAACTGGCTAAAGCACCCGGCCTTTAGCCAGCGATTAGAACTTGATTTTGGATGCTACCAGTGACGCAGCAGCGGTCCTGGTTTCAACCCCCAGTTTCTGGAAGACATGTTCAAGGTGCTTATTGATGGTGCGTGGACTGGTGCCCAGTATCTCACCAACATCTTTATTAGTCTTGCCTTTTACCGTCCAGTACAACACCTCTGACTCACGCTTGGTGAGCTGGAACAACTTACCCAGTGATTCAATCTGCGCCTCGTCCGAATGCTCACGTAACACCACCACCCATTGCTCTTCACTGGTATTGGCCACGGTCAGGCTCAGGCGTGCATTGCCCTGATTGACACTAAGCGTTTGCATGGACTGCCCGCTGGAGAATTGCTGTATACAGCTTTCCAGCCACTGGTAAATCATGGGCGGCAAGGTTTGCACAGCGCTGTAAGCCTCTTTGGCTGCCCACTCGGCAAAATACTGTTCCAGGTATTGCTTGGCCAGCGGCGTTTGCCACACCAGGCGTTTATCCGTAGGCAGAATAGCAATCGTTGCCTGGCCAAAGGCATCCAGCGCTGAAGTAGCCTGATGCATTTTGGTGGCATTCTGCACATGTGCCTTGAGCCGCGCCAGCACCTCTGCCGGGCGTACCGGCTTGGTGACATAGTCCACACCGCCGGCATCGAATGCCATGGTGACATGTTCGATCTCGGTCAGGCCGGTCATGAAAATCACCGGGATATGCTGGGTTTCTGCCGCAGCCTTAATGCGACGACAAGTAGCAAAACCATCCAGGCCAGGCATCATCGCATCCATTAAGATCACATGCGGCTGCATCAGATGCGCCACTTGCAACGCCATCTCACCGGAGTTGGCGACATAGACCTGGTAGCCGGACTCATCCAGTGCGTCATGCAGATAGGCCAGGTTTTCTGGCACATCATCCACAATTAACACGGTATGGCTATGGCTGGTCATTTTTGGTGTACTCCTCAATCAAGCGTTGCAGTTTAGCAAAATCAAAGCGCTCCATGGCCTGTTGCAGGTCATGAATAAATGTTTGATGTTGCGAATGTTCTCTATTCAGAGTGGCTAATACTTCGCGCACACCCTTGACGTAACCCATACGGGCGAACTGTGCCATATTTTCCAGCAAGATCGCTGGTACAGGGTCAACATCACTCGCAGGCACCACAGGCTTAAGGGCAAGTGCCGACTGGGATGCCGCGCTATCGACATAACGCCAGGTCAGGCCGAGCTGATTGCCTATCCAGTCCAGCACCTCGTCCAGGTTAACCGGTTTGACAAAAAAGTCTTGTGCCGGAATCTTGGCCTGATTATCCAGGCTGCGGTCATAGGCATTGGCGGAGATAATCGCAATCGGCAGTTTGGATTGATGCACCTGGCGGATGATATAAGCCGCCTCCCAGCCATCCATCACCGGCATGGCCAAGTCCATCAGGATCAAGTCTGCATGCACCATCTGGTACTGGTTCACACAAGCCTGGCCGTTACCTGCTTCATGCACAATAAAACCCAGCGGCTGCAAGGCATCGCGCAATAACTCACGATCGACCTCTTCATTATCCACTACCAGCACGGTCTTGATCGGCCCTTCGTAACCAATACGCTGCCGCACGGCCTTTTTCGATAAATGTGCTGTTTCACGAATCTGCGGCAAGAATAAGCGAATTTCAAATCGCGTACCACGTCCCAGCACACTATCAAACTGCATTTCGCCGCCCATTAGCTGCGTCAGCAGTTTGCTGATGGTCAGGCCCAAACCGGTGCCACCAATGCCAACCACATCGGCTGCACTGCCGCGCTCAAACGGCTCAAAAATCTTCTCCACCTCATTCGGCGCAATGCCAGGGCCGGTATCCTCAATATCGATCTGTGCAATCTCCCGCGCGTAGCTCACACGGAAAGTCACACTACCCTTGGTGGTGAACTTGACCGCATTGCCCAGGATATTCACCAGTATCTGCATGAGTCGCTTATGGTCGGCCCGCACGTACTCTGGCAAATTGCCGGACTGCTCGAAATAAAATGCCAGGCCTTTGTTTTGTGCCTGGATTTCAAACATGCTAACCATCTGGCTGATAAACTCGGGGAAATGCAATGGCTTGACATCAAACGTCATTTTTCCACTTTCAATCCGCGCAATATCCAGCGTACTTTCAATCAGTGACAACAAATGCTCACCGCCGCGGCTAATGGTTTTAATCGCCTGCTTGCGGTGGTCGGGGATGCTGTCGTCATTGGTCAGCAGTTGCGCATAGCCCAGAATACTGTTGAGCGGCGTACGCAATTCGTGACTGATGCCGGTAATGTAGCGGCTCTTGGCCTGGTTCGCCTCTTCGGCCAAACGGCGTGCTTTCTGCAACTGCGTATCGGTCTTTTTGTGCGACTCGATCTCTTCCAGCAACAAGCCGGTTTGCCGGTTAGATTCTTCCTGTGCCACCCGTCGGCTGGCCGAAGTCAGCACCAGCCACCAGGCCACAATGCCACCCAAAAACAGCAAGGCGACAAATACCTTTAAATAGCCAGAACGGAAATGCTGCATCAGCCCAGGATACTCCCGGCCAACAGTCAGGGCATCATGCAGGTAAATCAGGCCAATGGTGGCCCCAAACAAAATCATGGCGATCAGCATGAGCAATAAGAAATGCGCCACCCCACCATTTAAATGCGGCCACAAACGCGGTGGTAAAAATTTCTTGTTGAGCGCCTCCCACTGCGCGCTGAGCCTGGCCTGCGGTTTGCAAGCATCATGGCAACGCGCATCCAGGCAACAGCACAAAGAACAAATGGCGCCACCATAAGCCGGGCAATGCGCCATGTCACTCACCTCATATTCGCGCTCACAGATCACACATTGTTTGGTGGTCGAGGGTTGCAAATAGGTTGGACGTTGCCTGGCCAGGTAGTATTTACCTTTGGTATACCAGGCAATCAGCGGTGACATTAACAACGCAGTTACCAGCGAAATAAAGGTAGAGAATGACTGTGCCAGCACGCCCATGATGCCGGTATATGCTGCGATCGACACCGCCGAAGCAATAAACATGGCCCCGACACCCACCGGGTTAATATCGTATAAATAGGCGCGCCTGAACTCAATGCCTTTAGGGCTTAACCCTAAGGGCTTATTGATCACCAGATCGGCCACCACGGCGGCGATCCAGGCGATGGCGATATTGGCATACAGGCCCAAGATTTCTTCCAGCGCCTGAAATACATTGAGCTCCATCAGCACAATGGCAATCATGACGTTAAACGCCACCCACACAATACGGCCGGGGTGGCTATGCGTGAGGCGGGCAAAAAAGTTAGACCAGGCCAGTGAACCGGCATAGGCATTGGTCATATTGACCTTGATTTGCGACACACAGACAAACAGCGCTGTCACCGCTAGTGCCACCTGATGGTTACTGAAAACATGTTCAAACCCGACCCAGTACATATGGGTAGGGTTCACCGCCGAGCTCAATGGCATATCGCGGTTATACACCAGGTAAGCGAGCAAGGCGCCTGCCAGCATTTTGAGCATGCCCAGAATGACCCAGCCCGGCCCGGCCATCAGCACGCCCAGATTCCAGCGCCAGTAATTCTCCTTGTTGCGCACTGGCATAAAACGCAAGAAGTCGACCTGCTCACCGATTTGTGGAATCAGCGCCACACCCACCGCCGTCGCGGTGCCGAACATGACCCAGTTAAAATGGCCACCATCTGTAGACACGCCGGCAAAGCTACTGAGCCTATGCAACACATCTGGATCCATCTGCAAGATGGCAAAAAACGGCAAAAACATGAGCGCAATCCAGAGCGGTTGCGTGATCATCTGGATACGGCTGATCAAGGTCACGCCGTGCGTCACCAGCGGAATCACAATCAGCGCACTGACCAGATAGCCGAGATAGAGCGGCAAATGAAAATACAGCTCCAGCGCATAGCCCATAATCGCTGCTTCAAGTGAAAACAGGATAAACGTGAACGAAGCGTAAATAAACGAGGAAATGGTCGAGCCGATATAGCCAAAACCGGCACCTCGTGTCAGCAAATCCATATCCAGGCCATATTTGGCGGCGTAGTAGCTGATCGGCAAGCCGGTCAGGAAAATAATCAGGCCGACGGCCAGAATCGCCCACAAGGCATTGGGAAAACCATAGTTAATGGTAATCGTGCCGCCAATCGCCTCCAGCACCAGGAAAGAAATCGCCCCCAGCGCCGTATTCGAGACACGCAAAATCGACCACTTACGGAACGCCCGTGGTGTATAGCGCAGCGCGTAATCTTCTATGGTTTCGTTGGCGACCCAATTGTTATAGTCGCGACGAATCTTGACGATACGCTGAATCGGCTCGGCATGCGGTGCCTGTGATAGCTCGGAAGGGTTAGACAATCAACAATCCTTAAAAAGACGGGACCGTAAGAGGAAAATAAGCGCCCCAGCGTATGCTAGAGCGTGAGATGAAATCAATCACTACGTTAATTGACGTAGCATAACTAAAGCATGCCACAAATAAAAAATGCGGATAACAAACTTATCCGCATTTTACGTTTGCTGTCTCGCTACAGCCTGTTATTTTAAGCCCAGAGCAAGCTGGCTCCCAAATAGGCACCTAAGACCAGCATGGCTCCGCCCAACCCTCTGGACACCGAACTTGCCCACGACCGTGGCTGACGCCCTAATGCCCAGCCAACCCCATGCAACAGCGCAGTCGCCACCACCATACCGGCCAACGCAGCCCAGTAATTGCCTAACTCCACACCGTGCAAATACCCATGTGCAGCCGCAATCACCGCGATGCCAGCAAGCTGGATGCTACGCGATAGCTTGATCTCTGCCAGCAACAAAGCACCCATCACCAACACACTCAACGCCACCAGCAACTCGGCCATAGAGACAGATAACCAGGTCATCGCCGTGAGCGCAGCCACCGCCATCGCCAGCACAAATAACACTGGCAATTGCCAGCCTTGCCCTTGTGGCCGACGCGCGGCCCAGACGCCAAGTGACAGCATCACCAGCAAATGATCCCAACCGGTAAGCGGGTGCAGGAAACCCGTCGCAAACCCAGTCGTCAGGCCATGCCCCGGATGCGCCCAAGCTACGCCAGATACCAGGCTAGCTGCGACACCCCAAACAATACTTTTTTTCATTCAATCTTCTCCAACAGAATTAAGTTAGCCATATATGATGGATTCATAGAGACAGCGATGTCGCTATAACATCAGGCCCTGCTTTTCTATAAACTTCACAATCTCCTCCAGCCCCTGCCCACTTTTCAGGTTGCTGAACACAAATGGCTTCTCGCCACGCATACGTTTGGCATCCTGGTCCATGACTTCCAGCGAGGCGCCCACCATAGGTGCCAGGTCGATCTTATTGATCACTAGCAAATCTGACTTGGTAATACCAGGGCCGCCTTTACGTGGAATTTTCTCACCCGCAGCCACGTCGATCACATAAATAGTCAGGTCAGACAACTCCGGGCTGAACGTCGCCGCCAGGTTATCGCCACCACTTTCGACAAACACGATATCCAACGTTTTAAAGCGCTTGCTAAGCTGATCGACGGCTTCGAGATTCATAGAGGCATCTTCACGAATCGCCGTATGTGGGCAACCGCCAGTTTCGACACCGATGATACGTTCTGGCACCAGGGCTTCGTTACGGGTTAGAAACTCCGCATCCTCCTTGGTGTAAATATCGTTGGTGACGACGGCGATGTTATATGCCTCACGCAAACGTTGGCACAACGCCAGGGTCAGAGCGGTTTTACCGGAGCCGACCGGGCCGCCAATGCCTACGCGCAAAGGCTCTTTGTAGTCGGTGACGGCGGGCGTGGGGGTGTCGAATTGGGTATGTATTTTCATGATCTAAATAACCTGCTGTATTGTGTTTCATGTTGACAGCCAGCGATGCTGAGCAGCGGGTTGAAATTGCTCATTTCATCCTCTGGCAGTTGCATCGCAGCCTGTATCACTTGCGGCAATTGCTCGCCCAAGGCGAGCAAAATGGTCTGGCCAGCAACCTGTCCTAATGGCACGGCTTTCATGGCAGCACTGGCCTGGTTTTCCAGCCAGCCCCAGGCATAACCGTGCAACATCTGCTCGGGTGCAATCTGCCAGTGCTGGGCAATGGCCGAGTACAATGTTGGAAAAGCCGGTGACGCCAGCGTATTCACCTGCGCAACCAGTTCGGCAGACATCGGCTTTAAATCATTCAACAGCCGCCGCAACGAATATCCCATTTGCCGGGTTTCCGCCCAACCTTCAGCGGTATCGCGCCCGGCCTGGTAAAAACTGTCCCAGGCTTGCGCTTGCTGCATGTCGCCTGCCTGCCAGGCTTGATACAAACGGTATAACACCGGCAACTCAAAGCGCGCATGATAGACCTGCAAACTGTCGCCTATCCAGCTTTGGGCCGAAGCGACATCTTTCACCTCGCCGGACTCAATGGCCCACTCCAACCCTTGCGAATAGCCATAAGCCCCCACCGGCAGCAGCGGACTCGCCAGTTGTAGCAACCGACTCAGTGCCAGTGCACTAGCCATGCGCATGACCATCCTGCCGCGGGCGCAACGAATGTAAGGCATCCTCACCATGCCGGTGGCCGCCACCATAAGCCCCGGCTTCCGGCTCAAATGGTGCATGCACTTCACTCACCTGCATACCTAAACCCAGCAGCATATCCCTGAGCACATAATCCTGCTCCAGGCGCAGCCAACCATCGCCAATCTGCAAGGGCACATGGCGATTGCCTAAATGATAGGCGGCTCGCATTAAATCTCTTGGGGTAGGCGCAATCACGTTATAGACAGGCTCTTGGGCGGCCACAATCTGCACCACCAGACTGCCATCCTCTGATTGAATCAAATCGCCACCGCGTAAAATAATGCCACGGCTTAGAAACAGGGCAGCTTCACGACCAGACACCAGCGCCACACGCAGACGACTTTTCTGGCGTTGATCAAAAGGTAACTCTAATTGATCGTCGATACGGCCACTGACAGTAATACGTTCGGTTAAATGAATCATGATTAAAACAGGAAATAACGTTGCGCCATCGGTAGCACTTCCGCCGGTTCACACACCAGCGGCATGCCGTCAGCCAGCACTTCATAGGTTTCAGGATCGACCTCGATTTTGGGCATCCAGGTGTTATGTATCATGTCTGACTTTTTCACTTCGCGTGTGCCTTTCACCACGATAAGCGGCTTTTGCAGACCTAATGCGTGCACTTCAGGATTATCCAACCCGGCTTGCGAAATAAAGGTCACTGCGGTTTTCAAGCCACCGCCATAAGCGCCAAACATCGGCCGGTAATGCACCGGTTGCGGCGTCGGAATAGACGCATTCGGATCGCCCATCGCCGCTGCGGCAATCATGCCACCTTTGATAATGGTAAATGGTTTCACGCCAAAGAATGCGGGTTTCCAGACGACTAAATCGGCCAGTTTACCAACTTCCACGGAACCCACTACATGCGAAATACCATGTGTCAGCGCCGGGTTAATGGTGTACTTGGCGATATAGCGCTTGATACGGAAATTATCGTTGCCAGGAACATCCTCAGCCAACGGGCCGCGCTGTATCTTCATTTTATGTGCGGTCTGCCAGGTACGGATAATCACTTCCCCGACGCGACCCATGGCCTGTGAGTCAGATGACATCATAGAAAACGCACCGAGATCGTGGAAGATATCTTCAGCCGCAATCGTTTCGCGGCGGATACGGCTCTCAGCAAAAGCGATATCCTCGGCAATGGCTGGATCCAGGTGATGGCAGACCATGAGCATATCCAGATGCTCGTCAATCGTATTGACGGTGAATGGCCGCGTCGGATTGGTCGAAGACGGCAACACATTCGGATGGCTGGCTGCCTTGATAATATCCGGCGCATGACCACCGCCCGCGCCTTCGGTATGGAAGGTATGAATGGTGCGGCCTTTAAAGGCACCTATGGTGGTTTCAACAAAGCCGGATTCATTGAGCGTATCACTATGAATCGCCACCTGGATATCCATCTCGTCGGCCACACTCAGGCAGTTATCAATCGCTGCGGGCGTCGTGCCCCAATCTTCATGCAATTTAAGGCCGATCACGCCTGCGCGCACCTGCTCACGCAGCGGCTCAGGCAAACTGGCATTGCCCTTGCCAAGAAAGCCTAAATTCATAGGGAACGCATCCGCAGATTGCAACATACGGTGGATATGCCATGGCCCCGGCGTACAGGTGGTCGCAAATGTGCCAGTGGCTGGCCCAGTACCGCCACCTATCATGGTGGTGACGCCAGACATCAAGGCTTCTTCAATTTGCTGCGGACAAATAAAGTGGATATGCGTATCAATGCCGCCGGCGGTGATAATCATGCCTTCACCGGCAATTACCTCGGTGCCAGCACCAATGGCAATGGTGACGCCGGGCTGGATATCCGGGTTACCGGCTTTGCCAATGGCAGAAATATAACCGCCCTTGATACCGATGTCGGCTTTGACAATGCCCCAATGGTCGATAATCAAGGCATTGGTAATCACGGTATCCGCTACTTCCGCCGCCAGGCCCTGGCCTTGGCCCATACCATCACGAATGACCTTGCCGCCACCAAACTTGACCTCTTCACCATAAATGGTGAAGTCTTTCTCCACCTCTACCCATAGTTCGGTATCCGCCAGACGCACTTTGTCGCCCACAGTCGGGCCAAACATTTCGGCATAGGCACGTTTATCCATCTTAATGGTCATTGCTTACTCCCATCCTTGAGGCTCCCCATCACCCGTGCAGCAAAGCCATATACTTTTCTATCCCCAGCCAGTTGCACCAATTGCACGGTACGCGTCTGACCAGGCTCAAACCTCACCGCAGTACCGGCGGCGATATTCAAGCGGCAGCCATAGGCCTGTGCGCGGTCAAATGACAAGGCATCGTTGGTTTCATAAAAATGGTAGTGCGAACCAACCTGAATCGGCCGGTCACCCTTGTTCGCCACATCCAGCGTCACGGTTTCGCGCCCTGTGTTTAGTTCGATGTCGCCTGCTGCGACCTGCATTTCGCCGGGAATCATTTATATACTCCTGAGAGTCTCAAAATACGCATCTTTCAACCTTCAATATTACATAGGCATGGTACTGCAAGCGTAGAGGGCAAGGCGCACAGCCGCAGACAGTACAATGAGTACGGCAAGGATGTGCAACACCGCCATCTGCGCTTACAGTGCCATGCCCCTATGGAATGGGGTGATGGACGGTAACTAATTTCGTCCCATCCGGAAAAGTAGCCTCCACCTGTATATCCGGAATCATTTCCGGCACGCCTTCCATCACGTCATCACGCGTCAGCAAGGTGGTACCAAAGCTCATCAGCTCAGCAACCGTATTACCATCGCGCGCACCTTCCATAATGGCTGCCGTGATATAAGCGATCGCTTCGGGATAATTGAGTTTTAAGCCACGCGCCTTGCGCCGCTCTGCCAAAAGTGCGGCGGTAAATATCAGTAACTTGTCTTTTTCTCGGGGAGTAAGTTCCATCGCTGCGTCTCTTTAATCGTTATTGTTCTAAGTGTTCCAAATGCGCGGCCTGATCGCTGCGCGGCCGTAATACCAGGGCCGCAGCAGCTGCCAGCATTGTTCGAAGTATTGCCTGGCCTGCTGTGAGGCCTGCCCGACATAGCGGATCGCTAGCACTTCCGGCAAGGCCGTGATGCCGGTCTTGGCATCGGCAGGCACGAGTTCCCTGCACGCCTGCACCACTTCAGCAGGCACAGCACCCGCGCATATAAGGAATGTCCCAAACACCACCGCGCCACCCAAACCAATACGACTGCTCGTCAGCACATCGGCTGCACGCATATGTGCACGTTCGTTCCAGATCAGCCGCCCATCGCGGCGTATCTGTTGTTTTAACTGGTAAACGCCGGTTTGCCAGGCCTCTTGCTGCGCCTGACGGCCCAGGCAGGCAATATCCCAGGCAGCAAATCTGGCATCGGCAGCCAGGTCAATTTCGGCACCGAAGCGCACTTCAGCCGCGTCGAACAAGATATTTTCCTGCGGCAACCACTCCAGCCCGCTACCTGCTGCCAACGTGAATTTTAAATCCTGCGAAGCCAGTGTGCCATTGGCTTTATACCATTTACCGGCACCCGGTGTCGTCAACAAGGCTTGCGCACCCTCACCCACATTGACCTGTAACTGTAAGGCGTCACCGCCCGCTACGCCACCAGGCGGGTGCACAATCACCGCATGGCAAATGGCGTCGCCCTCAGGATGCAATGATTTTTGCACGACCAGCGGCCCGTTATGCAGGCGATGCGCCAGGTAAGATCGTTGCTCGCGCAAGGCGAAGCCTAATTCGAGTCGCGCCTGCCAGCGCTTGTGTTGAAACTTGCTCAGGGAAGGCAAAGGCGTTGCCGAGTTAATATCATCCATACCGACGCATCATGCCACAGGCAAATCAAGAGTGTTTATTTTTTTATATTTGCCACAGAGGACACAGAGAGCACAGAGAAAAACCAACTTTTTGCCATCTCTGTGAACTCTGTGCTCTCTGTGGCTAAAACTATCCGAATCTAAACAGACAGATAACTTTTCACCTTGGCCGCATCCACATTATCACGCGTATCTTCGTGAATAAAACGGCCTTTATCAATCACGATAATACGGTCAGCGACCTCCATGGTGAAACTCAATACCTGCTCAGAGACAATGATAGTGATCTCACGCATTTTGCGGATTTCATTCAACACTTTAGCAATGTCTTTAATAATCGACGGTTGAATACCCTCGGTCGGTTCATCCAGCAATAATACTTTAGGATTGGTCACCAGCGCACGGGCGATGGCCAGTTGCTGTTGCTGGCCGCCAGACAAGTTACCGCCCTTGCGTTTGCGCATTTCATGCAAAACAGGAAACAGGGCAAAAATATCCTCCGGAATTTCGCCAGAGGAAGACTTCTCCAGCCCCGTTTCGATATTTTCCTGCACGGTCATATTCGGGAAAATCCAGCGCCCTTGTGGCACATAGGCCAGGCCTTTCATGACACGGTCATGCGTGGCAGCACCTTGCAGGTCAACGCCGTCAACCGTCGCCTTGGTCGCTTTGCTTGGCAAAATGCCCATCAGCGATTTAAACAAGGTGGTTTTACCCATGCCGTTGCGACCCATAATCGCCAGGGTCTCGTTTTTGTTGGCTTTGAAGTTCAGGCCATGAATCACCTGACTTTGGCCATAACTCACCTGCAAATTCTCAATTTCAAACATGCTGTGCTCCTTTAATGGCCCAGTAATTAATGACCCAGGTAAACTTCAATGACTTTTTCGTCAGCCTGCACCTTTTCCATCGGCCCTTCAGCCAGAATCTTGCCCTGGTGCAATACAGTGACTTTGTGTGCGATTTTTTTCACAAACTCCATGTCATGCTCAATCACAATCACCGAACGGTTCTGGCAGATGCGGTTGAGCAAATCAGCCGTCTGGTCACGCTCTTTCGCACTCATGCCCGCCACCGGTTCGTCCAGCATCAACAACTCTGGTTCTTGCATCAGCAGCATACCGATTTCCAGCCATTGCTTCTGGCCGTGGCTGAGCAAGGCAGATTCCATATCGAGAAACTCGGTCAACATAATGTCTTCTGCAACTTTACGCACACGCTCTTCAACCTCTTTGGTGCGTTTGAAGGTCAGGCTACCAAACACGCCACGGCCCTTGGGATAAGACACTTCCAGGTTCTGGTACACCGACAGGTTTTCGTAAATCGACGGGTTCTGGAATTTGCGGCCAACGCCGGAGCGTACGATTTCATGCTCTGACAGCTTGGTCAGCTCGGTATTGTTAAACTTGATCGAACCAGAGGTCGATTTGGTTTTACCGCAGATCAGGTCCAGCACGGTCGTCTTGCCAGCACCATTCGGGCCCACCAGCACGCGCAGCTCATTTTTGTCGATATACATGGTGAGGCTATCCACCGCTTTAAAGCCATCGAAGGAGACGGTTAAATCTTCTACAGCCAAGACGAAGTCTGTATTACTCATGCTTCTGCTCCTCTCAATTTGTTACTTTCGATTGCAGTGCTTGCGTCTGCTTTCTTGCGTGTCACTTTTTTGCTGACCACACTGGTAGATTCAGTGGCCAGGGATGTTTCAGTGGCTGTGTCGGTAAGGACTGCTTGCGCTTCTACCTCAGAAGTACTTACCTCAGGCTTTTTTACAGGCTGCGCTTTGTCTTTAAACCAGCCGTATTTAGTCGCATATTTATCCCAGATACCCGCCAGACCGCTCGGGAAGAACATCACCACGGCAATAAACAAGCCGCCCATCAGGTATAACCACATTTCAGGGTAATTCTCGGAGAATACGGTTTTACCGTAGTTCACCAGTAAGGTGCCGTAGACCGCACCGATCAGTGACGCACGACCACCGACGGCACAGAAGATCACCATTTCAATCGAAGGCACGATCCCGACGAATGAAGGTGACATAAAGCCGACTTGCAGGGTAAACATGGCACCACCGACAGCAGACATCATCGCAGCCAGGCAGAAGATAAAGATTTTGAAATTGGAGACGTCGTAGCCGGAGAATCGTACGCGCTCTTCTTTATCACGCATGGCCAGCAACAACATGCCGAACTTGCTGCTCATGATGTATTTGGACAGGAAAATCGCACCGAACAACAACAGGCCATTCGCAAAGTACAGGATATATTTGGCAGAGTCAGTCCGGATATCCCAGCCCAGCATGGTGCGCAAGTCAGTCATGCCGTTGACACCACCGGTATAGCCTTGCTGGCCGACAATCAGGATACTCAGGATCAAGGCAACAGCCTGGGTGATGATGGAGAAATACACCCCGCCCACACGGCGTTTGAACATGGCGTAACCAATGATGTAGGCGAATAATGCCGGAATGGTCAGTACGGCAAAGATGGTAAACGGCAAGCTCTTGAACGGCTCCCAGAACCATGGCAAGGCCGTGAGCTGGTTCCAGTCCATAAAGTCAGGAATGCCTGGCGTAGACTGGATTTTGGTGCTCAGCGGATCAGAAGCCTCCAGCTTCAGGAACATCGCCATGGCGTAACCACCGAGGCCGAAGAAAATGCCCTGGCCTAAACTCAGGATACCGCCGTGCCCCCACAACATGACCAGCCCCACCGCAACAAACGCGTAAGTCAGGTATTTACCGATTAGATTGAGGCGGAAAATATCTACGCCCAGTGGCAATACAACGAAGATGATGGCCGCCAGCACAGCCAGGCCGATCACCCCCTCCTTACCACCCAGTACAGGACTGGCTTTCATTTTTTCCCATAATGTCATCAAGATTTCTCCTCTGTTGATGCGTTGATTCTATTGCGGCAGGTAGAAACAATTAATACGTTCATTTACTTATGGCAACGCGTGAAAAACCTGTTCACACGCTGCCATCACCCTGTTATTTACGCAGTTTGGAGGCAAATAAGCCCTCTGGTTTCATCATCAAGATAGTGACGATAACGAGCAAGGTAGACACTTTGCCCATAGAGCTGGTCATAAAGAATTGCAGGACAGATTGCGCCTGGGCGATACCGAAGGCGGAGGCGATCGTCCCGACAATGCTGGCTGCACCACCAAATACCACCACCATAAAGCTGTCGACGATGTACAAGGTACCTGTGGTCGGGCCGGTAGAAGCAATGGTGGTAAAGGCCGCACCGGCGATCCCGGCAATGCCGCAACCCAGGGCAAAGGTCACACGGTCAACTTTGGCGGTGTTAATCCCCACTGCGCCCGCCATGGTGCGGTTTTGCACCGTGGCACGTACGCGCAGGCCCCAGCGAGACTTGAACATGAACATATAGACGCCAAAGGTCACTAGCGCAGCCAGCACCATCACAAACACGCCGTTAATGGGAATATCAATGTCCGGTGTTGGCTGGAAAGAACCCAGCATCCATTCTGGCAGTTCGGCGCTCACTTCTTTGGCACCAAATGAAGAGCGGAAAATTTGCTGCATAACCAGGCTCAAACCCCAGGTGGCCAGCAAGGTATCCAGCGGCCGCTTGTAGAGGTGCCGGATCATAATAAATTCAATAAAGTAACCAACGGCGAAGGCCAGTACAAAGGCAATTGCAATCGCAAACACGAAGTAATAATTCGTGAAGCCATACGTCGCAGCCACTTTGGAAATCAGCACCGTGGTATAGGCACCTATCGTCATAAACTCACCGTGGGCCATGTTAATCACACCCATCTGCCCGAAAATAATCGCGAGACCCAGAGCCATCAGTAGCAACACTGTAAACATGCTCAGACCTGAAAAGCCCTGCATCACCACAATATTGCCTATCTCAGCCATTGAATAACCAAACATATCGGTCTCCTTTAAATGCTACTTCTCTAAAATATTGTTTACTACTTGCGCCAAACGGTAGCCGGATATTCTCCGGCTACCGCTCAAGCTTTTAAGCCACTACCGGTTTATTGGTAGCCTTTTGGAAATGGATCTGGTTTGATGTAGTCAGAGGTGTAAACCACTTTGGCCTGGCCATCCTTACCCCATTGACCAATACGCAGCTTGGTCGTCAGGTGATGGTTAGCCTCAACAGTCACAGGACCTTCAGGTGCATCTTTGAACTCATAGCCAGGCAATGCAGCTTGTACTTTATCGACATCGAAGCTACCTGCGCGCTCAACTGCCGCTTTGTACAACCATGGGCCCAGGTAAGCCGCTTGTGTTACGTCGCCGATCACAGCATCTTTACCCCAGCGTTTTTTGAATGCTTCAACAAATTTCTTGTTTGAATCATTGTCTTGCGACTGGAAGTACTTCATCGCTGAGTAGAAACCAGCCAGGTTCTCACCGCCAATACCCAACACTTCATCTTCAGTCACGGAGATGGTCAACATGGTTTGCTTGCTGGAGTTCAAACCAGCTGCGTTCAACTGTTTGAACCAGGCCACGTTACTGCCGCCTACAACCGCTGCGTAAATCACGTCAGGTTTTTTCAGTTTGATTTTGTTGATCACAGAACCAAATTGCGTGTCGCCCAGCGCGATGTACTCTTCACCTACCACTTTGCCGCCCAGATGTTGCTCGATGTGTTTACGGGCAATTTTCATCGAGGTACGTGGCCAGATGTAGTCAGAACCAATCAGGTAGAAGGTTTTGGCTTTTTTCTCTTTAGCAATCCAGTCCAGACCTGCCAGAATTTGTTGTGTGGCTTCCTGGCCTGTGTAGAACACGTTTTTGGATTGTTCCAGGCCTTCATAGAAGGTTGGGTAGAACAGCAAGCCATTGTCTTTTTCAAACACTGGCAAAGCCGCTTTACGTGAAGCCGATGTCCAGCAGCCCATCACAGAAGCCACTTTGTCTTTTTCCAGCAACTTCTTCGCTTTTTCAGCAAAGGTTGGCCAGTCAGAGGCACCATCTTCCTGCACGATTTCAATCTTGCGACCCAGGATACCGCCCATGGCGTTAATCTGCTCGATGGCCAGCTTTTCAGCCTGGATAGACCCTGTTTCACTAATCGCCATGGTACCGGTGGCGGAATGCAGAATACCTACTTTTACCGTCGTGTCAGTCACTGCCAGGCCGGTGGTGTTTACTTTTGCCGTTGGAAAATCTGCAGCAAAAGCATGACCGCTGATGAGGCCTGCGGCCATCATAGCTCCCAGCAATGCGCCTTTCATAAAACCTCGTCTGTTTAAGGTACTCATTACATCTTCTCCTTTATGGATAAATCAATTAAGTTAATTGCTATTTCTGCTTACATACATGTGAATACTGGCGAGTGTCCGATCGAACTAATGTCCGATCATCCACGGTCTTGCTGTTTTCTTGGTTTGCATTTGCATCGCAGGTTTGCCGTTATCCGGATTCACCTTGGTCGTGGTCTTACAGGTATGTGACCCGGTACAACCACAACTGGAGCGGCGACCGCTGCGAGGCTCATGCGCAGATTTCTCGTTACGTTCATATGCGGAGCGTTGCTGCTTGCCCAGAATGGCCAGTTTGGGCACAGAAAGGATGCGCGGACTTTCGGCACCGCAACACTCACACTCTGCTGGCAAACTGGATTCACTCATTTTGCGTAGCGCGGTAAACACGCCACAACTGTCACACTCATATTCGTAAAGAGGCATCTGTACCCTTTCTTTGCCGGCTTGCCTGGGCAAACCTGGCCTGATGAAAACGTTTTCTTTTTAAGTACTGGCTTACGTACTCGGCGCCACGTTAATACCAGGTGGCACTTCAATTTTCGGTCCATCGGCATTCGGCCGGATATCAAACTCGAAGATTTCGGTCGGGATCCACAAGGTGGCGCAAGCGTTAGGAATATCGACGATGCCGCTGATATGTCCCTCTACCGGTGCCGTGCCGAGAATCGCCACCGCCTGTTCGCCGCTGTAACCAAACTTCTTCAGGTACTCGATCGCGTTCAGGCAAGCCTGACGATAAGCAACATGTACATCCAGGTAATGCTGCTTGCCCGCTTCATCCACTGAAATACCTTCAAAAATCACGTAATCACGGTAAGTCGGTGTGATCGGGCTAGGCTGGAAAATCGGGTTTTTGATCGCATATTTCTTCACACCGTCTTTGATCAGGCTGACTTTGATATCCAGATAACCGGCCATCTCAATCGCACCACAGAACGTGATTTCACCATCGCCTTGTGAGAAGTGCAGGTCACCCATGGAGAGACCGCCATCCTTCACATAGACCGGGAAGAATATTTTCGAGCCTTTGGTCAGGTTCTTGATGTCGCAGTTACCACCGTGGTCACGAGGTGGCACGGTACGCGCACCCTCCGCCGCCGCCTTTGTGGCAGCTTCACCAGATAAACGGCCCATGACGGCAGATTTAGGCTCAGGTGGCAGTGCCAGTGCCGGCACGCGGTCCGGATCCGTGGCAATCAACGCAGCTTCACGCTCATTCCATGTCTCCAGCAATTCACGTGATGGCAGGCAGCCAATCAAACCCGGGTGCATGATGCCGGCATAGCGTACTTTCGGCACATGGCGGGAAGTGGTGTATACGCCGTGGAAATCCCAGATCGACTTGCTGGCTTTAGGGAAATGGTCAGTCAGGAAACCACCGCCATTCTCCTTGGCAAACAGGCCGTTAAAACCCCATTGCTGGTCGTCAAAGGTACCTACGTCCAGAATTTCTACTACCATCAGGTCACCCGGTTCAGCGCCTTCGACGCCGATTGGGCCGCTCAGGTAATGCACCTGAGTCAGGTCCACATCACGGATATCATCGGCGCTGTCATTGTTGCCAATCTGGCCACCGGTCCAGTCCATACACTCGACGCGGAACTCATCGCCAGGTTTTACCATGGCAATCATCGGCAGATCTGGATGCCAACGGTTATGAATCTGACCGTCCTGCTCCCAGGGCTTTTTATCCAAATCCAGCTTCACTATTGTTTTCATGTCACTCATCTCCTAATAAGAAAAGTTAGGTGAGAAAGGGTTATCAGTCTTGATTAGAATTGCATCTGCAAAGCGACTTTGAAGTCGTTGGTGTCAGATGTGGTTGAAGTGTCAGTCTTACCGTAGCTGGCAGTAATCATGGCGTTGTATGGCGCGATGACATAGCTGGTACCGATCTCTACACGCTTGGTATCTGCGCCAGTACGGATGTTTGATGTACCGGTTGTCACACCATCCGCGTCAAACTTTTGATAGCGGACAAAAGGTTTGAATTTGCCCCAGCCGATTTCGTCCTGGAACAAATAGGCAACAGCCGCTGAGTAAGCTTTACCTTGTTCACCCAGAATGGCATTGTCGGTGTCGTAGTAGTAATAGGCAGCTTCAGCTGAGAATGTGCCCGGACCGACATCTTTCTTCTCTAACAAGAAGTCAACGCTGTAAGAGCTGTAGTCACCTACCGCGCCTAAGCCGCTAACCACGCCGTCTTTTTTCACACGACCGGCCACACCAACAGACAGAATGTCTTTGGCACCAAAGTAGCTGCCTGTGCCGTAATAACCTGGTTCTGCGTCCCAGAAGTTGTATTGCACACGGCCTGCATACATTAATTTGTCTTTAGTACCCGCAGTTTCTGATTGCGCACCTACACCGCTCAGGCGGAAAATGTTGTCACCTTCAAAAGCACCGAAGGACACTGCCAGATGGTCTTCCAGGAAGCTGGTCACCACTGCCACACCTTCATCACGGCCAATCACACCACCGTTGAAGCCATAACGTGAAGCGATGCCGCTCCAGTAGCCGCCACCCATGGAGTAGTAAGGACCCGCCATGTTGGCGCGATCACTTGGAGACAGGAAACGACCAGCCCAAATCGCCACTTCTGGTGTTAACTGGAACTGTACGTTGGCATCAATCACTTGAATGGTGTCACTGCTACCACCACCTGGTGCCGCAATGTTTTTCTCTGTGTTCAACATGCCTTTGATGTACTTGTTGAACGATCCAGATAAGTAAATACGGGCACTGTCTAAAGAAAAATCGTTAGAACGGTCTTTACCGTTAGCGGCACCGTCTTCTACTGAAGAATAACCGCCGATAAAACCAAAGCCAGCACTGATATACTTGTCCTCACCAAAAGTAATCGTGGCACCCGCGTTTGCCATTTGTGCACCCAAGCCACAAGCCATTGCTACTGCTGTATGCAAGGCACATTTTTTCAAGTTCATCATTTAAAACTCCCTTTCTCGTTAAATTCAAACAATCACAGTTGATCAAAACTTGCGCTCAGCTTAACGAGAGGGGGGTGTAGGACAAATACGTCAATTTGCGTAGTGATAGTGACTGCGAAACACAGCTAGACTGCACATAACAAATTGATAACGGGACAAGCAATGCGTCTTTTAACTTACCTTCTTTTAACTGCTTTATTGGCGGGATGCGGCGAAGTATCTTATAAGCGAGGCGGCTCGCAACAAGACATAGACCGCGCGCACCAGGCTTGCCGCGGCAGCGGTGACCAGCTTGCTGCCTGCCTGGCCGAACACGGCTGGCAAAAACCGCAAGTGGATGCGCTGGACCCGTTATTTGCCACCATAGAAGTGACAGATAACAAGCAGGCCAGCCAGGCCAAACCGAGCCCATTTATAGAGTTACCGGCGGATACTCCGCAAAAACCTGTGACCGCAGCTGTTGCAAAAACACCACAAGCCGCGCCGCCCGGGCAGAGTAGCAAACCAGCCATGAGCAGCAATACGACAGCAGTTGATGAAGCGCCGAAAAATGTGGCGAGTCACTCGACTGCCAATGATGGGCCGGATGTCACCTACGCCATCAACTCGTGGTGGAAAATGGGGGCTTTCCCCAATCAGCTGAAACAGGATCAGCTATCTTGCGAGAAAAAACTGGGGCTGGACTATTTGCCGGATTACAAAACACAAACCTACAAACGGGCGTTTGTCGTGTGTATGCATGACCTGGGGTGGATGGCCATTCGCAACCTGAAATAAGCAGCCACCAACACATGTTCATCTATCGCTTTTTACTGTTAGCGTCGTCAGCAGATTCTGACATGACTATCAGAATCATGAGACTGTCATCAAATTATCCAGTTTTCTAGAATGCGCATACGCGTGAAATTTCATGCGTAAGTATCAGGCAACAATGCCTTATTTAGAGGGATAAACGATGATGAAAAAATTAGCGATGGGTGCAGTATTAATGGCTAGCGCAGTCACGGCCTTCGCAGAGGTTGGCGTGGCAGTGAGCGTAGGTCAACCAGGATTTTATGGGCAGATTGTGCTGGGGAATGCCTATCCGGCGCCACAACTCGTCTATGCCCAACCAGTGATTATTCAGCCGCCGCCAGTGGCCGTCGTGCAACAGCCCATGTATTTGCGCGTGCCACCTGGCCAGATGAAAAAATGGGGCCGTTATTGTGGTAATTATGGCGCCTGTGGCCGCCAGGTCTACTTTGTGCAGGACAGTTGGTATCAGAACGTTTATGCGCCACGCTATAACGCCTATGGCGGGCCGGGCGGCAGACATGATGACCATGATCACGGTAACTGGCATGACGATGATCGTGGACACGGGCATGGGAATGGACACGGCAATGGTCGCGGCCGTGGGCGTGACTAAACAGCACCTGTCTGTCTGCACGCAGGCAGGCATGTCGCACTACTAGCAAGCGGATTCTTTAAAATTGTAAGGCGCCCGTCAGCTATTGCTGTTATGGTATGAAATCCAGAGCTGCGCCAGTTCACAGGCTGGTGCAGCTCTGCCAGATTTAAACGTCACAACTGATTGAAAAGCAATTGCTTGTTAACCACATGTTTAAAAAGCATGTAGCACAGGCAATTGCCCCTTGTTCAGCACGTTGTTTAACCAAGGAACAAGGACTTTGCAGCATCTTTTATTGAAACCATCATTGACCACGACAGTCAGCGATATTTCATGCCCGCCTTATGAATATCCGCCCGTATTCCCCAATCCATTTCCTGCCCCACCGCTGAAATAATCGTTTTAAGTTTAGACGCAGATTGGTCAAAGTTTACTCGACGCCGCAAAAATTCAGCGAATCATAGAGTTAGGCGCGTTACCAAGAAGCAATCCACTGTGTTATCCACAGTAATTGTGGAATGGAAAAGCTGATTACTTTAAATGCTCGGCTAAATAATCCACAAACGAAGCCAGTTTAGGTGTTGTCTGCCGCTCTTTGGGATAAACCGCATTCACTGGCCGAGAGGGTGGCGTAAATGCTTTGAGCACTTCTACAAGTTGCCCTGTGTGTATATCGTTTTCCAACAGCACCTTTGGCATCATGATAATGCCGATGCCCTTTAATGCCGCCTCCCTCAATGCCTGCCCATTGTTGGAGTCAAATCTAGAGTGACTGAAACTCTGGTTAGTCAGGGCTTTTTCAACCACCTTCCAGCCGCTTTGACTGCGCCAATTGGTAAAGCCCAAACATTGATGATTTTTCAGATCTTCTGGTTTTGTTGGCGTACCATGCCTGCTCAGATAGACAGGAGAGGCGCATATCGACAATTCAAACGTAGACAGTCTACGAGCGATGAGTGACGAATCTGACAGTTCGCCAATCCTGATTGCCACATCGAAGTGTTCATCAATAATGTCTACAAACCGGTCTGAAAGGGATAACTCCACACTGACATCCGGAAACTGATTTAAATAATCACACACAATTGGCGTCAGGGTAATAGACCCAAACCAGAGTGAGGCAGTGACTTTCAGTAAGCCTTTGGGTTTACCGCTTAAAATGGCCGTACCGGCTTCTGAATCTTCGACTTTCTTCAGAATCTCCTTACAGCTTTCGTAATAGGCTTTTCCAACTTCGGTCACTTGCAGCCTGCGTGTGGTGCGTTTGATGAGCGTCGCATCCAGCCTTTTTTCAATGGCGTTGATGTGTTTGGTCACCATGCCAGGAGACATTCGAAACACATTCGCTGCGGCGGTAAAACTGCCTAACTCCACCACTGATGTATACACCTGCATGCTGGTGAATCTATCCATTCATCACTCTCAGTAAATAATATTTTTAATATTATGCTATTTATCAAAGTGATTGTAATCATCAGAATAGCGTTCATGCAGTAAAGCGCGCCTATTAAAAAGCGCTTCTATGCCATGTTGATAGGCGAGCATTGAATGTCATTATTGAAGAGGAGATTTCACATGAAAGTATTTTTAGGCATTGGTTCCGGCCCAGGCATGGGCATTGCAACGGCAGAGCGCTTCGCCAAAGAGGGGTTCAAAATCATTTTGGCGAGCCGTAACGCCGAAAACACTGGCAAATTAGTTGCCGAATTGAATAGCAAAGGTTACCAGGCCGAGGCCAAGGTGGGGGATGCATCTGATGCAAGCCAGGTAGCCGCACTCATTGCCGCCGTTAAAAATCAGGAAGGTAACATTGATGTGCTGCACTACAACGCGGCAAACCTTCGCCAGGCCACAATCGCCAGTCAAGCCAACGACACATTTAACAGTGATCTGGCCGTTAATATTGGCGGTGCATTATCGGCCGTTAAAGCAGTGGTACCGTTAATGACTGCAGCCAAATCAGGCTCTATCCTGCTCACAGGTGGTGGCTTTGCGCTGTATCCCAGCCCCGACTATCTCTCTCTGAGCATCGGTAAAGCAGGCATTCGCGCGTTGGCTTTGGGGCTTTTTGAGAACTTGAAAGAACACAATATCCATATTGCCACTGTCACCGTGGCCACCTTTGTGAACCCAGGCTCACAAGAGTCTCACGACGTCGCCGAACAATTCTGGAAGTTACATGCTCAACCTGCTGGTCAGTGGACGGCAGAAGCAATCTATCCAGCAAGCTAATTCTTAAGCAAGCTCAATCTTGAGGG
The DNA here is from genome assembly GCF_000800115.1 of Methylophilus sp. Q8. Classification (NCBI taxonomy): domain Bacteria; kingdom Pseudomonadati; phylum Pseudomonadota; class Betaproteobacteria; order Nitrosomonadales; family Methylophilaceae; genus Methylophilus; species Methylophilus sp. Q8. Next base: position 286,534 of record NZ_JUHE01000001.1, read on the forward strand.
GAGGAGCAACCCTCCCTTCATGATGCACCGCAAGCTAGTGCAGGCCTAATGTCCAGTGAGGCAGCAATATATCAAACAATGTGAGGGGAGATCATTTTATGCTTCCTCTTTCTGATCCATGAGCCCAGATAAACGCTTATTACATAGTGAGTTTGTATCTACTTTCCTGAGCAGGAATTAAGGTCCAGACCTTTTACGAAGGAAACTGAATTGCACAAAAATTATTTTCACACTCGGAATTCAATCGGAACAGTAGCCCATCCATCAATAGGCGTATTGCCACGCCTAGCTGGTGCAAACATCCATGTCTTCACAACCTCTTGAGCCGCTTCATCAAGAATTTTTCGTCCACTTGACTGTTTTACCTCAACTGAACCGGCCTTACCATTGGCAAGTACACGAACGCGTAAAATTACCTTACCTCCCCAACCTTGACGCTGTGCAAATAAAGGATATTCAGGTGGTGGATTATTTAGATATCCTGCATAGCCAGTAGCCTCCGTCACAGGCTCTTCCTTAGGTGCCGGTGGTGGTGCTACGGGCCCTGCTGCCACAGGTTCGGACGGTCTTGTTGGTGCTGCTGCCACAGGTTCTGGCGTATGCTGGGCTGTGGTATTTTCCTGCACGGTAATATCATCAGGGCGAATATCTTGCTGCGCAAGCTGAGTCTTTAGCGCAGGGGTTGGTTTCGCTGGTTGAGGCTTACGCTCCACGTTGCGAGGTGGAGGAGGCGGTAGCGGCTCTATTTTTTGTTCTGGCACCACAGGCCGAACAAACTCGATCAAAACTTCTTTTTTCTTGGGAATCACAACCAGATCATGCTGCGCATACAAATAAGTAACAAATGCAACAACATGTGATCCAATCACAAGCAAAACAATACTGACATTGCGGAGGCTGATCCACCTACTTGGTCTATCAAATGGTTGATGAGCATGCTTGTGAAAAAAATCAAATTGCTCGCCACTGCCGGTAGTTGCCTTTGAATCTGCAGACTTTACTATATTCAAGTTCTCTTCGATATTCTGCAGAGGCTCAGATACTGGATAATTAGTAAGATTAGACATGGTCATTTTATCTTTTCAATGAAAACGCTTACTTTGATACAAGCTAAATACAATCTGTTAGCACATCACCACAAGGTCGCTTGAGGCTGATGCGGAATACATCGTTGAGCAGCAGCGCTCAACATCTATGTCAACAAGCATCTTCAACATGCTTGATACTACAAAAATTGAATTTCCTACTGACAGATTCAGGCAGCAAGGAATCGCTCGGACTAACAAAGCAGAACTCACAATACTTCCTTGCTTTATTTAGAAATCCGATTCCTTGCTGTTTGAATAATGACTAGTAATTCGTTAAGTAATCATCATTCCTGAAAAAAGAATGCATAGGATGAAAATGTCACGCGGTTTTAGCACCCAATCTCAGTATTCTCCGAATTGGTATATCCAAAGGTAGCAAGAAGAGCGGAAGCAAATGCGCGATTGTCACAACGACAAAAAACGGAATCAATGTTGGCAGAACGAACAGTGGGAACAAAAGAACTGGTCCCAAGAACATGGAGATATATAAAAACTGCTCCGCGATACCCCCCGCCCCCATCACATCTCCATGGGTAGACATTTTGGGGATACTGGTAAATATCCATGCAACAACGAAACTTCCGAAGAATCCCTGCGCTATTTTTGCCACGATAGCCACTGATGGACTTGTCCCAGGAAGAAATACAACGAACTCTAACGCAAGACCGATCACAGCACTCGACACCACAACCCAAGGGCCTAGCCGTTTTATATTCAAGATAAATCCAGCAAAAACCCCAGCCAATACACTAGAGAGAATGCCCACAGTAGAGATGACACCAATCGTTGTGGGAGCCACATGCAGCTTTGTAATGAAATATACCGGCACAATTGCAACCAGGCCTAATGCCAAGGTTAGTGGCGCACCTACCGCTGCAGCCAGTCTGATCAATGAAGGATCAGAATAAATGTCAAAAACTTTGGACAACGGTTTTCGCTCTGTTTTATGAACTAGGTTACCGCCTGGAAGTAATGGCGTCAGCAATACAAGTCCGAACAAGATGTACGCATGGCCAGAAAAAACGATTCTCCAATCTACTCCCACATAAGGTGAAACAGAAAAGATAGCGATTGCTCCACCTAATGGAGATGCAACTGACCAGAACGCAAGCGCCGAGGTTCTGCGTTTGCCATCAGTCGTATGCAGAATCAACGCCAAAGCAGCTAATACAACGAGGATATAACCCAACCCCTCAAGAACCCTTAAGATTAAAAGGCCTTGAAAAGTCGTGGCCAGACTATCCAGATAACTGAATGTCCCAGCTACGACCAACCCCAGAACAATTGATCTGCGCTCACCGATATGTGCAATTGCCCAATTCACGATAGGAGAAGCTAAAGCAGCAACCAATGCTACTGCCGAAACTACCCAACTTGCATGGGCAGGAGTCACTGAAAAAGCACGTGCAATATCACCAACCAAGACAATGGTTTTGCCGTGACAAGCAGCAATGATGACTGCAAAAGCGAGTGTTAAAGCGATAGATGGCCAACTTCCAGCACGCATTTTTATTTCCTTTTTGAATAATTTTCTGATTAATTAAGCGCAGCATTTACCACTTGCAGCTCGCTGAACTCTTCATAACCTCTGAGCCCACCTTCATAGCCAAGCCCGCTCCATTTGAACCCACCTTTTGGTGCCCCTGGATGAATATCGCCATGTTGATTCACCCAAGCCAGCCCAACATCTAATTGGCGCACAACAGCAAGCCCACGTTGCGCATCCGCAGTCCACACAGAAGCGCCAAGGCCAAAGGGGCTTGCATTAGCCTGCCGGATGGCATCTTTTTCATCAGAAAAGGGAATGATAGGGAGAACAGGACCGAACTGCTCTTCATCAACCAAGGCAACCCCTTCACCAACACCCGTGACGATGGTTGGAGGATAGAAGTAGCCAGGACCGGCGAGAGCGGCCCCACCAGTATGAATTTTTGCACCATGCTTTAACGCATCGGCTACAAAATATTTCACTTTCTCGAATTGGATAGCATTGGTAATAGGACCAAGCTCGACACCTTTTTCAAACCCATTCCCCACCTTTGCTGCTTTGGCTCGCTCAATCAATGCATCCAGCAATTGCGGGAAGATCCGCTCATGCACATACACACGCTTGATAGCAAAACAAATTTGCCCACTGTTCCAGAATGCTCCCCAGAAGATCTTTTCGACGATCGTTTTAGGATCAGCATCATCAAGCACAATTGCTGCATCATTACCACCAAGCTCAAGCGTCAGCCGCTTAACATCTGATGCTGCACCTGCATAGAGCTTTTTACCGGTAGCCACACTGCCTGTAAATGTGATCTTCTTTACCAGGTGATGCTGGCTTAACTGTGCCCCCACCTCACCATCTCCGGAGATGATATTCAGCACACCAGCAGGGAATATTCCATTCAGGACTTCGCCCAACAATAATGTTGATAGCGGGGTAAACTCTGATGGTTTGATCACCACGGTGTTTCCCGCTTTGAGTGCTGGTGCAACCTTCAGAATGAGCAGGATGATTGGCACATTCCAGGGAGTTATCGCAGCCACTACGCCCAATGCTCTACGCTCAATAGCTACAAATTTCTCGCTATCAGAACGTAGTGGTAAAAGTGGTGGTAGATCGAAATTCGCATAGTGTTCTAAAGTGGCAGCGGCCCCGGCAACTTCACCAATCGCGAAGTGAATTGGCCGTCCTTGCTCAAGCGTGATGAGCTTTGCAATATCCTCACTGCGTTTCCGAATCGCCTCAGCCGCCAGTTTAAGCGCGACGCTTCGTGAGCTCTCGTCTTTGGTCCAGCTAGGGAATGCTTTATGTGCAGCTTGAATAGCGGCATCTACCTGAGCGCTGCTGGCATATGGCGCCTGAGCAACAATCTCTTCTGTTGCAGGGTTAATCACATCGTAATAGCGATCAGAAGAAACAAGATCACCATCGATGTACAACGAATATTCAGACATATATGTCTCCTTAATTTCCACTGAGGATGGAATCAGCTATTTTTTCTGCAACCATGAGTGTCGGCAGGTTGGTATTGGCAGTTGGCACGACCGGCATGATTGACGCGTCAGCAATTCGAAGACCCGATAAGCCGTACACTTTCCCATGGGGATCAACCACCGCTAGTGGATCATCTTCAGAACCGATTTTTGCCGTGCCACTTGGATGCCATACCCCGCCAATATTGACGCGAATGTAACGCTCCAATGCAGCGCTGTCATTCAGAAGCTCGGATAACAAAGGCCCTCCAGACTGGGGGGCGGCAAAGCGTGATAACGTCAAAGACAGTTCATACTTGGCCAAGGATGGGTGCTTGAATAATTGATCAATCACTCGCAATCCTGCTTTGACTCTTTCAAGGTCACGCTCATCAGAAAGAAGATTAAAGTCGACTTTAGGATAAGTCCTGGCGTCGTTACCCTTCAGCTTTAAATGCCCGATCGAATCGGGTTTGTTAACCCAAAAGACTGCAGATGCAAGTCCAGAGTTAGCATCAGCGCCGATATGCAGAAAAAGATCAGATGGCGTATTTGGGTCAACCCCCGATGAGAGCCTGACTCCTAATTGATGGCGACCAGTAGAGAACTCGTTTCTTGCGGCAGCTTTGGCTTTATCAGATAACTCAGCAACGACTCCGATAGAAGAGTGTTCCCAAAGGTTCTGGCCAACACCATCTCGATCCGCAATAACTTCGATACCAAGATTATTCAGGTCTTCAGCTGGCCCTATCCCAGCCCTTAAAAGGAATGCCGGAGACTGTAATGCCCCGGCAGCCAGAATCACTTCAGAGGCAAAAACCTTTTCTACCTTGCCGCCATGATCCACCGTTACACCTTTGACAGTCTCTGCATCCAATATCAGGTCTAATGCTTGAGAGTCAGTCCATAATGTGAGATTCCTGCGCGCCCTCACGTCCTGACTAAGATAGCCACGCGCAGCAGAGAATCGTTCGTCACCTTTCAAGGTGAATGCAGGAGGGAAGTAACCGTCCTCAAAATTTGCATTCTGATCATGAATATTTTTGAGACCGATACTTTGTAAAGCCTCTGTCACAGATAGCGTGAAGTCGGTCCAATGATCGGGATCTACACGGTCAATCGGGATAGGACCATCGTCGCCATGTAGCTCATGAGATCCATAGGTTTTATCGGTTTCTGCTTTCTTAAAATAAGGCAATACACCATCCCAGTTCCACCCTTCAGCCCCAAGCGCCTCCCACTCATCATAATCACGCGGCAAGCCACGATTAGAAACGACCATATTGACACTAGAGCCACCACCCAGAATCCGGCCTTGTTCGATAAACTGTAATTCACGATCAATATCAGGATGCAAAGCGGTTCGATATACATTCAGCCCAGGCCAAAAGAATCGCTCTCCAGCAAGCCTTGGTAACCAAGGCTGTAACCCATTATTTATCTCAGGCGGAATGCCATCTTCAGGCGTATCAATACCGGCCTCTATCAATAGCACCTTGGTTAATGGATCTTTTGATAGTCTATTAGCTAACACACTGCCAGCTGTGCCACCACCAACGATCACATAATCATATGTTTGTACTGTCATCATCACTTTCCTTGTCAGGCCTGCCAGTCAGGAAAAGACGCTCCCAACTGACAGGTATCAACTACGTCAAATCCCCAAGGTCATCAGAGATTTCACTACCTGTGTTTTCTATTCTTTTAGAATTCCAACGTCAGATTAGCGAACACACTTCGTGGTTGAAGTCTGTTGTAGGTAGGTGCGGCAAAGAATGCGCTTGATGTATTAGCAGAAACAGTGCCTGCATACAGCCCTGAAAGTGCCTCTTTATCAAACAGATTATTCACGTTCAGGCTAATGGTACTTTTCTTGACGATCTTGCTGCCGAGATCAAACTTGTAACCAAGATTAAGATCAACAACTGTGTAACCGCTCAACTTTTCTGTATTCGCCAGATCGCCATAAAAGCTACCGGTGTAGCGCGCTAGCAAATTGCTATATAAGCGACCATCGTCATATCCAACACCAAGGGATAAAAGATTCTTAGGCGTGTTGAATAGCTGATTGCCTTTGGTATTTTCTTCCAGACCTCCAGCAGCATAGTTGTCTTCCTGCTCTGCTTTTACGTATGTCCAGGAACCACGATAGTTAAAGTTGTGTGGCAACTTACCATTCAAAGCCAACTCAAGGCCTTTTGTCGTCACGGCACCGGCATTGATATAGGACGTAGTTCCCAACGACGTGTATGAAACCTGACGATTCTTAAATTGGTCGTAGAACAGTGCAGCACTCACTAATACATCAGGCGTACTGTAGCGCCAGCCGATTTCCTGATTGAAGGTAGTTTCAGCTTTCTGATCACCACCCGTGTTGTTACCATAGATAGAAGCAACAGCCGGTACACGAATATTGGTGGTCGCGTTGTAGTAAATCTGATTATTTTGATCATACTGATAATCAAGGCTGAAACTTGGGAGGAGCTTATAGTAATCAGCCGATCGCTTGAAAGCTGACCCACTTAACACACCAGCGATGTTCTCACCTTCATATTCGGTATGCTGCCACGCAAGCGCACCTTTCGCATTCCATTGCGAAGCAAAGTTCCAAGAGTCCTGTACCCAGAGTTTTTGGGTTGTCATCCTGCTTCTCTGATCGGTGAAGAAGATCTCTTTACCATTCACATCTCGAATGATTTTGCTTCCATCAATAGCAACAGGCTTACCATCACTTCTTAAGGGAATCGCCGCCATTTGGTTAGTTGCATGGGTGTAATCAAACCAGGCACCAACCTGCAATACATTCGTATCAGTCAGATCAAAGTCGATCTTTTGAGATGAACCTACGCGATATTGCGTTGGGAATACACCGCCAGCAAATGGCCTGATATCAAGAAGATCGCCATCCCCGTTCACATCAGCATTCAGCACAGACTCGGGAATCGCTGATGCGAACACTGTTGCCGTACCGTCTGTTACTCGAACGAAGTATGGGTCGACATGAAGATGCGCATTGTCGGTCAGGTTGAATAAACCATTAAGGCCGTAGGTCTGAATTTTGAAGTCAGCTCGCTGTAGTTTCGCACTATTAGATGTTGCTGCAGAAATATCAGCAACGCCATTCGTTCCACCATAGGTGGAGTTAATGGCACTTGAATAATTCGCGTCGTACGGCTGCGACTTATATTGAGCAAGGGTTGGGTGAGAATAACTGTTACTTCTCATACTAAATATGGAAAAGATAGCATTGATGCTATTGTTATTTCCCCATTCATATTGCAAGTTGCCCTCGAAGCGGTTCGATTCGACTGCGCCTGTGCCACTTGTCCATAAGTCAGCCGTTGTTCTGGAGGCCGATACCCAGGCAGAGAATCCATTTTTTTCGCCGAGATTCGCTCGGACAAATGAACGACGAGTATTATTACTACCGAAACCTTGCTTGACCAATAAGCCTGCCTCTTTGGTAGGTTTGACAGTTTGAATTTCTATACTGCCGCCACTCGCCGTGAGTGTAGGTGCATTAATCGACTGACCACCGTATATGACGCTAATGGATTCGTAATTCTCCGGATCTCCGAAGAAATCGCTGTGAGGGGTCAGGTATAGTGGGTCATTCAAAGGAATACCATTTCTGGTTACACCAATTTGATCTTGAGAAAACCCTCTAATAGATAAATTACCTTCACTGATCCCTGATGTATCCCCACCACTAAAATGGATGCCGGGCAAATATTTCAACGCGCCTGTGACAGCTGAATCCAGGCCGACAAACTTCTCAAGCTGGGACTTACTTAAAGTTGCTCTAGATTCTGCGATGGTTTCTTTAGGTGTATCACCGACAAGTGGCTGAGTCTTGCCTTGAACAACGACAGCACCCAAATCTGCCGACTCCTCACTGTTACCCTGAGCGTCTTCCGCCAGAGCAACTCCCGCCCCAGAGAGAAACATGGCACCGTAGACTGCCAGCGTGAGCTTTTTGATGGCAGGCTTCTTAATAATGTTGTGAGACATTCCTTCTTCACCCTTAAAATTAATGAAAAAATCGAAACTAATGTTTTATTAATTTCTGTGGGCTTCAAATGGCAACATACATGCCTAACCATCCGTTAGCGTTAATTTCTATTTCATTAATAAAAGAACATCGAAAAAATTAGAGGTTGCTCAAAAACTATTTGGTAATTTTCGAGGATATCTGCATCAGCTTATGGCGTTTTAAAAGGTTATATACTGAAGACAACGCTACTTTCCGGCCTAAATACTCTTCTAAAGCCGTCTTAACATCAGATACCCTGATAGCCTCTCCATGCTTGGCGGCTTGGAAATATGGGTGCAAAAACCTACTTTCCTGCACCACGGTCATATTTTCGCGGCGTCGCCCACCCAATGCAGAAGCACTCCTACCAAGCACCAGATTACCTTTCAGGAAATTCTGACGAAGTTTATAGACCCAATTGACTGATATTCCTAATAAGGAGGAGGCTTCACTTGCTGTCATTCCATGAACGCAAGTCAACAAAAAGGCTTGTGCCTGCCTCAGTTGAGACAAGTCTTTTGTTTTACGGATGATTTGTACAGCCCGTAAAAGACTATCCTCCGACTTGTCTGAAATTCTTATCAGTTCTCGTGTTGGCTTCATACTCATGAATTGGAAAAATCACCGAAAATTGCTTCTGCCAGTCCGACAAAAATGTTTGATAGCGAACAGTAAAAGTTGCGTATCAAACATCGTGTACTTTTTTATGCATGCGTACGGCCAGAAGCGATAAATAAATATCAATCATCATTAGTGACTGCAAATTATGTACCACATAACGATACAACATACCAATATACGGTTAAATTTTAGAGATGGCATAGCGTTGCATATAGGCGGATAATTCACAGTATTGTTTTCTTAAAAATCATAGAAATGAATAGTGAATCCACTAATGGCATCCAGGTAATCAACCGCGCCTCAACCATTCTTCGAGTACTGGCAAAAAATCCGGCCGGACTTAGTCTTGGGAAAATTTCAGAGTTGGTTGATCTGCCGCGTTCAACAGTCCAACGAATTGTCAAAGCGTTAGAGCATGAAGGTCTGGTTGCCATGATGGATGGCGGCAGAGGATTCAAATTGGGTATGACTTTTGGCCAACTCATTCATGAGACGCAAATTGATATCATCTCTGTGATGCGGCCTCAACTGGAGCAACTATCGAAAAAGGTCAACGAGACAGTTGTCTTATCTTCCTTTTCATCTCAACAGACCAATGTAATTGACCGAATTGTCGCTGAAAGGGAGTTACGCGTAGTTGCCGCACTGGGAGCGGTACATACACTTTATACGGCAGTAGATGGCAAGCTTCTTCTTGCAAGCCTATCTGACAAAGAAGTGGTTCAAAGAATTGGGAAAAAATACCCCAAACACACGGAACATACGAAGGACTTGCAAAGCCTTCTTGAAGACTTGAAACAAACCAGGGAGACAGGGTTTGCGATTGACCGCAATGAATACATTATAGGCATCAGCGCAATAGGTGTCGCACTAGAAACCTTTATGGGAAATTACGTCATTGCAATCGTCACTCCAAGTTGTCGTTTTGACACTGATCTGGAAAACTTCAAAACGGAGCTACTTGCAGTGAAAGATAGAGTATTGCTAGGGCTTGGGCGCACTTTATAAATAAAATATGGCCACGCTTTGCGCGTCCAATCATGCACCAGATCTATCTCTATCAATGATAGCTAACGTGGATGTCGACCTAATACATGAAACGCAAAGTCGACAAACTACCAGAGAAAGAAATGTACAACATCCTATGAGTCTAAATTAAATGATACATACTCAGGCACTTCGAAATTTTTATCTAATCCAGGAAATAAAAAATTCAGAACTTTCGGATTTTTAGATACACCATTGCCTCCAATTAACTTCCACTCACCACCTGAAATCTTTCTCACGGCCAAAGTAAATCCATTGACCTGAAGTTTCAGACCGGGCTTCTCCAGAATTGAGACTTCTCTGATAGTACAAATTAAATATTGTTTTGATTTTGCCGCAGTGTCTGGGATGTTATTTGTGTAAGAGATGAGTTTTAACTTTTGTGCATCCATATCTTTAAACGTATTTTCTAACCGCTCAATATATTTTTCTTGCCCTCCCATGATGGCTAGAATCGGACCAAAAGTAGTTTCTGTAATTACCTTTGGTTCCCTAGTAGCTAATGCTTGGTTAACTTTATCGAAAAGTGCGGCAATTTCGACTTTGTCCCTTTCTGAAAGGGTGTCTGCTGCTACAGGCATTAGAAATTGAATTGCTACAATTAGAGAAATTAATATTTTCTTCATAGATGGCTTTACAGTTTTTTTGATTTTTACGTAACTCAGCAGAATCTGTGCCAGCTTAAATTTAAAGCCATCCTTAAAAAGGCGGAGCCATGGATGCTTACTGCCCAACATTTCCATGCAAAAAAGAACACATTAACTGCTTGCAATTCAACATCCAGCAATCAAAGCATTTAAGTCTTTCAAATCAGAAACATCTTCACGGAACAAAGCGCTCACATGCCTTTCAGTTTTCGGCGCACCCGAAGATAAAGGTTTTGATTAAACTGGCTTAAATATTGCCTTTACAGGCCAATAAGCTAAGTGATTATTCTTAATTGAGATGAAAAAGTAGTTTATGGCACCGATTGCGATATTTATGGCTAATCCGACACTCATCCTACAAATACCTGTACACAAACAAGTCCAATCGCGTTGAACTTTTAAATGGGCTAGCACTCTCAAGCTTTGAGTGCTAAAATCATTTTAAACATCTTCTTTCAATAAGGAGTTTATTATCAACGCGTTAACTTTACCTGTCGTTTCCTCGGCTGACAGCCTGGATAAATATCTGCGCACCATCAAGCAGTTTCCAGTGCTCACGGCTGAAGAAGAATACAGCTATGCGACTGAGTTGAAACAAAGTGGTGACCTGGAGGCTGCGCGCGCACTGATCGTGTCGCATCTGCGCCTGGTCGCGAGCATTGCCCGTGGTTATAGCGGTTATGGTTTGCCACAGTCTGACCTGATTCAGGAAGGCAATATTGGCTTGATGAAAGCGGTGAAACGCTTTGACCCTGACCGTGGCGTGCGCCTGGTGTCATTTGCCATGCACTGGATTAAAGCCGAGATTCATGAATACATCGTGCGTAACTGGCGCCTGGTGAAAACCGCGACCACCAAAGCACAGCGCAAACTGTTTTTTAATTTGCGCAGCATGAAGCAAGGCTTTGAAACGCTGAGCCCGGATGACGTACACCGTATCGCCACCGAGCTGAATGTGAAGCCGGAAGAAGTGACCGAGATGGAATACCGTCTCAATGGTCAGGAGATTTCACTGGATGCGCAGGTGGATGACGACGGCGAAGAAGTGTACAGCCCGATCGCGTTCCTCGAAGATGAAGGCCCTGAGCCATCGACTTTGCTGGAAAACCTGCAAAACGAGCATCTGCAAACCGAAGGTTTGAGCATGGCTTTGCAACAACTGGATGAGCGTAGCCGCCGTGTGCTACAAGCACGCTGGTTGACCGAAGGCAGCGCCTCCACCCTGCATGAACTGGCTGCTGAGTTTAATGTGTCTGCCGAACGTATCCGCCAGATTGAGCAGAAGGCGATGCAAAAAATCAAAACCTATATGCTGGAAAGCAAATAACAAAACAGGAGCAAATGCTCCCGTTTTTGTTTTCATGGCAGCTATTTTAGGCCGCTTGTACGATGACTTCTTCGTGTGCCAACGCAAACATGGCTTTGCCATTGAGTTGATCCAGCTCAGCCAGTTGCTGGCGAATGGATAATTCCACCTGCTCTAAATCGGCAATACGCTCTTCCAGGGTATCGGTTGCCTGGTAAATGCGCTTGATGCTTTCCACTCGGCGCTTCAATTGCACATGGTGTTCGCGCATCTGGCTTTCCATCGGCGCGATGACGGCTTTTAGCCAGCTCTCGGTATCGCGATTAGCTGCCTCATATTCCAGAATCACATGGCTGGCCAGGGTTTCGAAAAACTTGCTGGTTAGCGTCAGTTTTTCGTGTGCGATCATATTGAAGGTGGTGTTGAACTGGTCACGGTAAATGGCTTCCAGTTTATTGAGCGCTTTTAAATAGCGTGAGGTAGAAAATGGGGGGGGCGCTTTTTGCAGCAAACCGTGCTCTTTGGAAAACTTCTCATACATGGCTTCCATCATTTTCTTGATTTCATGCACATGCACATCGGCATCCATCATGCGACGTTTGAGGTCACTGAAAAAGTCATCCATGGCCTGCCGCATGGTTTTGGTAAACGCGGCTTTCATCATGGTATCGCGGGTTTCACGCACCTTGTTTTTAAGCGCAGGCATGCCTAGATGATGGAATACCTGGTTGGACTGCGCCGAAAACACGCTACGCAAGGCTTGATAACGCTGTAAACCGACTTCAAAATTGACCTTGTCTTGCTTGACCTTGCGCATCATCTGCGCAATCACGTCTTCATTCTTGCCCTGCAAGCAACGTAATTCATCGGCTTGATCCAGCACACTTTGCAAACGCGTTTCCAGCGTGATGCGCGTCTGATGCACCATGTCTTCAATTTCGCCCTGTATGCTTTCGCGCACAATCTCCTGCTTGGCCGGGATCAGCTCATCAGACAGGTTTCTTTCCAGTTGCAGCAAACGGCTTTTGAGCAGCAACTGCTGGTCGCCCTTCACTTTAGCCAACAGGCCTTTTTGCGCGGAGGTCGGTAAAATCTGGTCGCGCGGCAAACCTAATAATTCAGCCGTGTTTTGTAACTGGCGATAAAGCTCTGTTTCCACTTCGTCATCGGTTTTCAGTGGATCCCATAAACCATCAATCTTGTTAAGTACGGCTATACGGCCTTTTTGCTTCCAGCGTGCACCGCTGATATAACGGCGCCAGACTTCCATCTCGGATTTGGTGACGCCGGTATCGGCACCTAAAATAAACAACACCGCATGCGCATTCGGCAACATGCTCATGGTCAGCTCAGGTTCGGCACCAATGGCATTTAATCCTGGCGTATCCAGAATCACCAGGCCCTGCTTGAGCAAGGGGTGTGGAAAATTAATCACCGCGTAACGCCAGCAGGGAATTTCCAGTAGGCCATCGTTACCAATCAGCATGGCATCATCTGGCTGGTCCGGGTGATATAAGCCCAGGGACTGTGCTTCATCGACGGTGACGCGGCGGGTACGGCTGACCTCTTTAAAGGCCTCGACCATGCTTTCGCGTGAGTGTGCATCAAATTCGACCGCGGACCAGGCTTGTGGCATACGGCGGTATTCGCTGATGGAAATCTGGTGGGTACTGGTTTCAATCGGCAACAATGACAAACTGACCGGTTTGCCGGTGTCATAACGCAATTCAGTTGGACACATGGTGGTCCGCCCTGCGCCAGATGGCAGCAAACGGTGACCATAGCCGGAAAAGAAGATCGCATTAATAAGCTCGGATTTGCCACGCGAAAATTCGGCGACAAATGCCACGTTTAACTTGTCCTCACGCAAACGGTTTAGTTGCTGCTGTATCCGTTCTTCTATTTGCACATCGCTGAGCTGTTTATCAGCCAACCAGCGCCGATAATCCCCCAAAACATCAGCAATCGATTGACGCCATCGCGTGTACAAATCAAATTGTTGTGCCAGTCTGTTATTTTCCATAGGACCTGCTTAAGAATTGTTAGGTAACCTATTCATGATGGTTTGTTTTTTTAGTAATCTATCATGAAATAATAAAAGTTCAAATAAATCATGTAGGTATAGCCATTAATTCACAAATAAAATGAATTATCAACCATAAGATACAACAATTACTACCCATGCGCGGCTACCATGCATCTGCTATCATGCGCATAATTAAACTTAACGACCCAATCCACCACTTTCTTCAATCTTATGAGCGGTCTACACCCAGATTGTCCGACCCCGACCCTGATACAGCTGCATCAGGCCTCACACCTGCTTGAAATACACTTCGATAACCATACCGAGTGCATGCTGTCTTGCGAGTTTTTGCGCGTGTATTCCCCCTCAGCCGAAGTGCGCGGCCATGGTGCCGGACAAGAAGTACTGCAACTGGACAAAGAAAACGTCAATATTAACGATATTGAACCGGTTGGCAGATACGCCATCAAACTGATATTTGACGATGGTCATGATACTGGCCTGTATTCATGGGATTATTTGTATTATCTGGCACAACACTATGAAAGCCTGTGGCAAGACTATGTGACTAAACTGTCTATGGCTGGCCATACCCGCAAGGAACCGACACATGCAGCAAAACACTGATCAGGAAAAAACCACCCACTTTGGCTTTGACACCGTCGCCGAAGCCGACAAGCAGAAAAAAGTTGGCGAGGTGTTTCATTCTGTCGCGCAAAAATACGACATCATGAACGACGTCATGTCAGCAGGCATGCACCGTTTATGGAAGCGCTTTGCGATTGACGTTAGCGGCGTAGGCCAAGGCGATAAGGTGCTGGATATTGCCGGTGGCAGCGGCGACTTGTCCCGCCTGTTTGCCAAAAAAGTTGGCACGCAATCCGCCGTCAATCCTGGCACGGTGATTCTGACGGACATCAACGCCTCCATGCTGGGCGTGGGCCGTGACCGCATGATTGATGCAGGGCTTAGCATTCCGGCGGCACAATGCAATGCAGAGATTTTGCCATTTGCTGACGAAACTTTTAATTGTGTCATCGTCGCCTTTGGCTTACGCAACATGACGCACAAAGACGTTGCCTTGCGTGAAATGCAGCGCGTGCTCAAGCCGGGTGGCCGCTTGCTGGTACTCGAATTCTCTAAAGTCTGGCAACCGCTGGAAAAACTGTACGACACCTACTCATTTAAACTGCTGCCAAAATTTGGCAAATGGATCGCCAACGACGAGCCCAGCTACCGTTACCTGGCAGAAAGCATACGCATGCACCCAGATCAGGAAACCCTGAAGCAAATGATGCATGAGGCAGGATTTGGCAAAGTGGATTATTACAACCTGACAGCTGGCGTGGTGGCCTTGCACAAAGGCATCAAGATCTAAGCCCATGTTTAAACCCCTGATTCAATTCGTGTTGCAGCACCTGATGCAGCAAAATAGCTGGACAGCGCCGCTGCTACAGCCTTATGCACACAAAAATCTGCGTGTAGACTTTAAAGTCGCCCAGGCCACTCTCACCATTCTAAATAATGGCGAACTGGCGGTGGCCGGAGACACGGCAGAAGCAGATGCCACCATCCATTTACCACCCAGTCTGGCCATGCGACTGTTACGACAGGACCCGCTTGCACATAGCCTGATTAAAATTGAAGGCGACGCCGCGCTCGGCATAGCCGTCGGCAAGATACTCTCGGCCGTGCGCTGGGACATAGAAGATGATCTGAGCAAAGTCGTTGGTGATATTGCCGCTTACCAGGTCGTGCAAATCGGACAGGAAAAGTTACAGCGCTGGCAAAGCCAGGCCAAAAATCTGGGCGAGATGCTGGTGGAATACTGGCAAGAAGAGCAACCCATCATCGCCAAGAAAACCCGCATCGCGCAATTTAACCAGTCGGTGGATCAGTTACGCGAAGATACCGACCGATTACAGCAACGCGTCGACAAACTCCTCGCAGCAGCTTCAGAAAGCCAGTAACACATGCATTGGTTACGTTTTTTTCATATTATCGGCGTGCTGATCTGGTATCGCCTGGATATTTTCTTCGTCCGCGATGGACAACCTGGCTGGATGCATCGCCTGTTGAATGTGTTTTTCTTCTGGCGCCATGCCCCTGAACAACGCGCCGTACGCTTACGCCTCGCCCTAGAGAAGCTGGGGCCAATTTTCGTCAAATTCGGCCAAATGCTGTCAACACGCCGCGATCTACTACCAACTGACGTTGCCGACGAACTCACCAAGCTACAAGACCAGGTACCGCCATTTGCTTATGCGCAGGTCGAGGCCATTATTCAAGAAGCCTTTGCTGCACCACTGAGCACGGTGTACGCAGAGTTCAATATCACCCCTGTTGCCAGCGCTTCAGTGGCGCAAGTGCACTTTGCCAAACTGCATAGCGGCGAGCAAGTGGCAGTGAAGGTATTACGCCCAGGCATTGCCGCCACCATCCATCGCGATATCGCCTTGTTACGCACGCTGGCCTGGTGGGTAAAAAAATGCTCGCGCGAAGGCCGCCGCCTGAAACCAGATGAAATGGTCGACGAATTTGCACGCCATACCGAACACGAGCTAGACCTGACCCTGGAAGCAGCACAATGCGCGCAACTAGGCCGTAACTTCAGTGATCGCCGCCTGCTGGTGCCCACCGTTTACTGGGACTATTCGCACAAACACGTCATGACCATGCAGCGCATGTTCGGCACGCCGGTCAGGGATACCGAATCTTTGCGCGCCGACGGCATAGACCTGACGCAACTGGCGCACGAAGGTGTGGAGATTTTTTTCACCCAGGTATTTCGTGATGGCTTTTTCCATGCCGACATGCACCCTGGCAATATTCAGGTTGTGACCGAGGGGCCGGACAAGGGCAAATTTATCGCGCTCGATTTTGGCATCATGGGCAGCCTGTCACCTACCGATCAATACTACCTGGCGCGTAATTTCCTGGCGTTTTTCAACCGCGATTACCGCGATGTGGCCGTGGCGCATATTGAATCCGGCTGGGTGCCTGCAGATACCAATGTTGAGGCGCTGGAAACCGCCGTGCGCGCGATCTGCGAACCGATTTTTGAAAAACCGCTCAAGGATATTTCATTTGGCCGCACCCTGCTCAGCCTGTTCCAGATGTCACGCCGCTTTGGCGTCAATATCCAGCCACAGCTGATCATGCTGCAAAAAACGCTGTTAAACATCGAAGGCCTGGGCCGCGAGCTCGACCCGAATATTGATTTATGGCATAGCGCCAAACCTTTCCTCAAACGCTGGATGAGCGAGCAAATCGGCTGGCGCAGCCTGCTTAAATCAGCCAAACGTGAACTGCCTTATATCTTGACCCACGCAGCAGAAATGCCGCGTCTGTTTGAGCAATACCTGCGCAACCAGACCGAGCTTGGCAAGCAACAAAGCCGTATCGACGCCCTGCTCACCTTGCAGCACCAACAAGCCACCTGGCAGAAATGGGCGACGACCGCTATCGTCGTGCTGGTGTTACTGCAATTTGCAAGTTTGTTCCTGCTGTTTAACCACTAAAGGAGATCGACCATGCAATTATTCAAGCAACTGCTGGTGACCACGCTACTCATGTTGCCCTATGCACTACATGCGGCAGACCTGGGCGGCCTGTGGCAAACCACCGACGACAAAACTGGCAAACCCAGATCACTGGTGCGCATTGTTGAAAACGCAGGTGAATATAGCGCGATTGTCGAAAAAGGCCTGCTTGCCACCGACACCGGCGATGCCGTGTGCGACAAATGCACGGACGAGCGCAAAGGCCAGAAAATTGTCGGCATGACTATTGCCAAACATTTAAAGAAAAGCGCCAATAGCAATGTCTATGATAGCGGCGAGATTCTCGACCCGGAAAATGGCAAAACCTACAAATGCAAAATGACACTAGGCGCAAACGGTAATGAACTCGAAGTGCGAGGATTTATCGGCTTCTCGCTGCTTGGGCGCTCGCAAACCTGGAAGCGGGTCGAGTAATTGTGCAGAATTGTAAAAAGGCCTGATTTTCAGGCCTTTTTAGCTTTCGCAACCATCACAAAACCATGTTTAGGCATGGTTTTGTTTTAAAATCAGCCTTTTGCAATCATCTCAAAGGGAAACAAACTGTGCTGATCTGGTTTGTCGTGGCGTATTTACTGGTTTCAATCGGCATCGGCCTGATTGCCGCCAGAAATGTGCACAGCACCAAAGATTATGCCGTGGCAGGCCGTCACTTGCCGCTGCCTGTGGTCATGGCAACCGTGTTTGCCACCTGGTTTGGGGCCGAAGCCGTGTTTGGCGTCTCCGCCACCTTTGTGCGTGAAGGCCTGACCGGTGTTGCCGCCGACCCGTTTGGCTCCAGCATGTGCCTGATTATCGCTGGCATTTTCTTCTCCAGCCGCCTGTACAAACTCAACATCCTGACGCTGGGTGACTTCTACCGCATGCGTTATAACCGCTCGGTTGAGGTGCTGACCACCATTGCTATCGTCATCTCTTACATGGGCTGGGTCGCCGCGCAAATCAAGGCACTCGGCCTGATTTTCAACCTGATCAGCCATGGCGCCATTTCAGAACACACCGGCATGATCGTCGGCACCGCCATCGTGCTTACCTATACCACGCTGGGCGGCATGCTCTCGGTGGCGATTCTCGACTTTGTGCAAATGATCGTCGTCATCGGCGGCCTGCTTTATATCGCCAATATCGTCTCTGGCCAAACCGGCGGTGTCGCACCGGTGATAGAGCACGCGCGCAACGCGGGCAAACTGCATTTCTTTCCGCAATCTACAAACTGGAGCGTATGGCTGACTTTCCTCGGCGGCTGGCTGACCATGATGCTGGGATCAATTCCGCAACAGGACGTATTCCAGCGCATTACCTCTGCCAAAACAGCAAAAATCGCGTTATGGGGCTCATTGCTGGGCGCGAGTATCTACTTTTGCTTTACCTTTGTGCCCATGTTTATCGCCTATGCCGCTACGCTCATCGACCCGGCAACCTTTGGCACACTGGTCGAAACCGACTCACAGCGCGTGCTGCCCACCCTGGTGCTCACGCACACCCCCCTGGTCGCACAAGCGATTTTCTTTGGCGCAGTGCTATCAGCCATCATGAGTTGTTCCTCAGCGACCCTGCTGGCCCCTTCTGTCACCTTTGCTGAAAACGTGGTGAAAGGCTTTATGCCGCACATGAACGACCATGCATTCTTGCGCGTGATGCGACTGTGTCTGGTGGGCTTTGCCGCCATGGTATTGTTTTATGCGCTTAACTCAGAGCTGTCGATTTTCGGTATGGTAGAAAGCGCGTATAAAGTCACGCTGGCAGGTGCTTTTGTGCCTTTGTTCTTTGGCGCCTTCTGGAAGCGCGCAAGCAGCCAGGGCGCACTGGCTGCGATTATCTTCGGCATCGGCAGTTGGGTGCTGATCGAGATACTGGTAGGCGAAGCCAGCCTGGTACCAGCGCAATTGGTGGGTCTACTCATCAGTGCTGTGGCAATGATCATCGGCTCATTGCTACCACAGAAAATTGGCGGTACGCCGCACAGCCCTTCCGGCTATTTACACGAGCACGCGGCAAGCAGCCACCCGCATTAAACCTCGTCAATGCGGGAATACGGCTTTAAAACAGTGACTATTCAAATAAACAAAGTCGCCTTATATTGATGATAATGCTTTTTTGAGCATGATCCGCCTTTAGATAATTGAACATTTATGGCCGTTAACAAGCGTTACTACACCCTACTCCTCAGCGCCATTGTGCTCATTGGCTTTGTGGCTACCAGCCTGATTGGTTACTTTGTCGCCAAAGACTCGCTGACTGACCGCTTGCAGCAGGAAATGCTGCCGCTCACCAGCGACAATATCTACTCTGAAATCCAGCGCGACTTGTTGCAGCCGCTCTTGATTTCCTCACTGATGGCCAATGATGTCTTTGTATTTGACTGGATCAATAATGGCGAGCAAGACGCCAATAGAATGACCAGTTACCTAGCGCAAATCCAGAAAAAATATAACACCATCACCGCCTTTTTTGTGTCTGAAAGCTCAGGCAATTACTACCATCCGTCTGGCGTTTTAAAACGCGTATCGCCAGCAAATCCTGAGGATCACTGGTATTTTGATGCCAGAAACTCACGCAACCCTTACGTTATCAATATTGACCGCGATACTGCAGACAAAAAACGCCTGAGTATTTTTGTAAATTACCGCATTGAAGATAAATCCGGCAAGTTTATTGGCGTGATTGGTGTGGGCTTATCGCTGCAAACCGTGGTTGAGCTGATTGAAAACTACCAGAAACGCTATGGCCGCGAAATCTACTTTGTGAATCGCCAGGGTGAGGTCATGCTGCAAAGCAGCCAATACCGTTCTGAGCTGCATTTGCAAAACAAATCCGGGCTGGATAAAGCGTTTCTGCAAGTGCTGACCTCGCCTAGCTCTTCGCTGTCGTTTAAAACCAGCAGCGGCAATATGCTCTACCTCAATAGTCGCCTGGTGCCTGAATTTGACTGGTATTTAATCGTCGAGCAGGTCAACGATCCAAGCTCAGAACGCATCGAAACCGCCTTCCTCATCAACCTGGCCGTGGCCGTCGTGATCAGCATGATCGTACTGGCACTGGCGCATTTTGCCGTGCGTGGCTATCACGACAAGTTGGAGATGATGGCGACCCAGGACAAATTGACCGGTGTCACCAGCCGCCAGGTATTCGAGTTCTACTTCAAGCAAGCCGTCGCACGCGGCAAACGCCGCGACGAGTCATTGTCCCTGGTGCTGTTGGATATCGACCTGTTCAAGCTAGTGAATGATACTTATGGCCACGAAGCCGGAGACAGAGTGCTCACGCGTGTGGCGCAGTTGATCAAGTCGCACGTTCGCGAAGAAGATGTGGTTTGTCGATGGGGCGGGGAAGAATTTTTGATTCTGCTTTCCGGCTGCAATATGCAACATGCCCGGGACATTACCGAACTCATACGCTCGGCAGTCGCCGGACTGCAATTCCACTTTAGCAATAAAGTGGTGCAAATCACCGTCAGCGCCGGTATCGCCGAGATGCAGACCGATGAAATACTGGGCCAGGTGGTAGAACGCGCAGACCATCACCTGTATGCTGCCAAGCGTGCCGGGCGTAACTGCATCAAGCCAGACATCGACGACGAAACGGCATAACGCAGACGTTGCTGTGACGCCTATTTTTTGCGTATGCTACCAGCAGCAGCACGCGGCTGGCAGTGCTCACAATAAAACGTGGAACGCTGACCCAGGCGGATATTCAGGATCGGCCTGGTACACACGCGGCAAGGCTCGCCAGTGCGGCCATACACGGTATACGTCTGTTGAAAATAACCAGGGTTACCATCAGCACCAAAGAAATCACGCAAACTGCTGCCACCAGCGTCCAGCGCAGCTTGCAAGGTCAACTTGATCTCTTGCACCAGCAATGCGCATTGCGCCAGTGTTAAGGCCTTGGCAGGCGTTTCAGGGTGTATGCGCGCCCTGAATAAAGACTCACTGGCATAAATATTCCCCACGCCCACCACCAGGTGCGCATCCATGATGGTCGTTTTGATCGGTGCGCTGCGTGTGCGTATATGTTGATATAAATAGTCAGCGTTAAAACCAGCCTCTAAGGGCTCGGGGCCCAGGCTGCTGAGCAGCGCATGCTGCAATGGGTGCTTATCCAGCCACAACACGGCTCCGAACCGGCGCGGATCGCGCAGGCGGATCACGCGGCCATCTTCAAAGCGGATATCAAAGTGATCATGCTTTTCGGCAGGGAAATCGCGCTCCAGCAAACACAGGCGGCCCGACATGCCCAGATGCAGCAACAACACGCCTTCTGCTTCAGTGGTGCCAATCTCGGCCAGGATATATTTGGCACGGCGCGTGAGTTTGAGCACGCGGCGGCCCTGCAAATGTTGCGGCAAATCGGCCGGAATCGGCCAGCGCAAGCCATGATGGCGGATAGTCACTTGCGCGATCTGCGCCCCTTCTACAGGCAGCAACCCACGCCGCGTGACCTCAACCTCGGGTAATTCAGGCATGCCGGTTATTTGCTCTTAGGTGCCTGGATATTCACCGGCGGGTTCACCATGGTAAAACCGGTGTCGTTGCTGAAGTGATAAATAATCCCTTCATCCGGACGCGCCAGCAGATACTCTGGCGACTCCTGCAGCTTGTCAAAATGGACCTTCTTGCCATTGCGCAACAGCACCTCAAAAGAAGGATAGGTTTGCTTGCGATCTGGTGTATAAAACTCAACCGATGTTGCTTGCGCCTGCACCCAGCTGAAATCCATCCACTCATTCATATCATTCTGGGTCGGCTTGGCTTTAGGATCATTGGCTGACCATTTGCCTTCGGTAGACAGCTCAACCTTGAGTGCATTCTCTTCCCACTGCTCCAGATGCGCGAGGTCGAAACCAGCCAGCTGTTTACGCTCAACCGGGGACAAGGGTGTTTTATCCACCATTTCGATCGGCTGCGTAGACGCTGCTTCGCTATACTGCCCGGGCAACAAATACACTTGTCCCGCATACCCGACGTACTGTTCTTCTGAAACAGGATTGTAAGTGCCAAACGTGAACACTTGCTCACCCTTGGCGCCAGATAGCGTCAACTTCAATACCGGCTGATCCAGCCCGTATTTAGCTGCATCTTGCAATGGCAGCCTGGTCGCCGTGGTTGCGGCAATAATAGACATCACGCGCTGCACAGAGGATTGGTCTGCACGTGCCGCATACGGCTTGCGCATCATCCAGTAACCATCCTGCTTTTCAAAAATGGTCGGGGCCTTGGCCGGAAACTCCGCTTTCACGGTATCGAAATCAGCCATTTTAAGGCTGGAAACTTCAAACCTGGCTGATGTTGCCTGTTCCTGCGGTTTCAAATGCAGGAACACGGCTATGCCAACCACCACAGCCAATAACAACAGATTCAATATCCATCTTTTTTTCATGACACCACTCCGACAACCAGACCGTTAGACATTAAGCCTTGCGGCGTTTCCACCACAGGAACAGGCCTGCAACAAACAAACCGACTGGAATCAGGTACTGGAACGCATGGAATACGATCCAGGCCACCAGGCGGCCCTGATCGGTGGCTGGGATCGTGACGTTAATGTCTTTCAGTGGCATCGGCTGTATCGTAATCAGGCGATCATCACCCGCCAGCCAGTTGATGATATTAATGCCCAAATCCAGGTTACCGCCGTTAGTAATAAAGGTATTGGCCAGGAAGTTGGCATTACCGATCACCACCACGCGCTGGCCTTTTTTACCGTATTCGCGCTCCAAAGCCACGCCGACGTTAATCGGGCCTGCTTTGTCTTTACCCTGGTCAAAACTGACCTTAAGGTTTTGCGCACCCGCCGGAATCTTGTCGGACTCCAGCCAGCCATTCGGCGCCACGTCGATCAGGCGGCCCACTTTCCAGCCCAGATCATCTGATGCCTGGCCATCGATCTGATGTGCCTCAGGGAACACGGTACGCAGCATAAAGTTACGTGTAATGGCATGGTCGCCATACAGGCTGGCAAACGCCATTTTCGGATCGGCGCCGTATTGTTCAGCCGCACGGTCAACCACGATACCGGCAGACACTTTAATGCCCAGGTACTCAGCCACTTCTTGCAACCCATGCAGGTTATCGTCATCCAGCAGCCACAGCACATTACCGCCTGCTTCAATATAGGCCTTGATCTTTTTCGCTTCGACGGCACTGATATCGACTTGCGGTGCCGCAATCACCAGCATGGCGCCATTGGCAGGCACCTGTTGTGCAATCGTCAGGTCAGGGTTGGCAAACTTAAAGCCTTTGCTTTCCAGCTGTTTGCCGAACTCACCCAGGTCATGGTTTTTCAGGCCTTGCAACAAACGCTCGCCATGGCCATCCAGATACATGACGGGCTGGTTATTGGTACGTGACAAACGCACCAGCAAGTTGGTCATTTCCTGTTCAGCAAACGGTGGCGTGATGTGCTCGGAACGCTTGTTGTACTCCACAATCGTCTCGCCATCGACCTTCACACCGGCTTCTTGTGCCAGTTTTGGCTCTTCGGACGGATTGATGAACTTGATAAAAACGTTTTTCTTTTCGCGCTGGTAGCGGGCGACAAAATCCAGCATGCCTTTACGGAAAGTATCGCCATTATTGGCGTCATCGTTGGTGGCAAATACCGTGATATTGACGTCACCATCCATTTGCTTGAGCACATTGACACTGCCCTGGGTCAGGATATTGCGGTTAGCCTGGGTAATATCCTTGGCCCAGCGGTATTGGCTGGACAAATAGCCCAGCATGACCACCAACGCCAAAAACACCAGCACAAACATCCAGTTTTGCGCCAATAACTGCCATCTAAATTTACGGTTAATTTTCATAATGCATTCAGCTCAAAAACAATGTCGCGACTAACCGCGTAAACGATCCGCATCCAGACGACGAATCGTCAGGGTAATAAAAGTGAGGATAAACAAGCCGAAGTAGGCCAGGTCCGCCGTATCCATCAAGCCACCGGCAAACGACTGAAAATGGCGCATGAGCGAAAACTTGAGCATGGTGCTGGTCGGGTCACCAGCAAAAAAACGGTCCAGGATCATCAGGACAAACAAGGCAATAAAACTGAGGATACCGGCAATAATCGGCTGCGCGGTCAGGCTGGAGAAATACAGGCCCAACGCGGCAAAACTGGAAACCAGCAGCAGCAAACCCAGCGAGTTAGCAAAAATATAGCCGAAATCAATGTCTGCCCAAATGTTCAGCGTAAACAGCATGGCGGCAATATAGACCACCAATATGCTCAAAAACACCACCAGGCCCAGAAACTTGCCAACCACGATCTCGCTGATAGACAACGGCGCGCTGAACAAAAACGGCATGGTTTGGCTGCGACGCTCTTCTGAAATCAAGCGCATGGAGAGCAAGGGCACGGCAAACAGCATGATAAAAGACGCCAGGCCATAGACGGTTTGGCCGACAAACTGCGTCACGCCAATACGCTCGGCCGGGCGGATGGAGCCGGACATGACTTCAAAGTAATTATTCACTCCATTGAGGTAATAGGTGCCGAAGGAGAAGGTCAGCAGTGCCAGAATAATCCACCCCATTGGTGAGGCGAACATACTCTTGAGTTCTTTTCTTGCAATATTCAACATACTTAAATCTTTCCGTCTACACTCAATCTGCTGGCTTAAGCCGCTTTGGCCTCATCCGTACCTGCTGCCTCGTGGTAAGTCAGCTGTACAAACACGTCTTCCAGGCTGGTCTGGTCAGGGGCAATATGATACAAGCCCCAGCCGTTTTGCACGGCGGCCTGCACAATGGCTTCATGCGGTTGTGCGCCTTCATGAAAACGAATGCGCCACAGCCCATCCGCCGGCTCCACTTCAGCCACACCGGCAATCGCAGCCAGTTGCGCCGCTTCTGGGGCATTGCGCAAACCGACCAGCAATTTATTACCGATGCGCTGCTGTTTAAGCACATCAATACCGCCGTTAAACACCAGCTTACCTTTATCAATAATCTGCACATGGTCACACACCATTTCCACTTCCGGCAGAATATGCGTAGAAACAATCACGCTATGCGCCTGGCCGATCTCTTTGATCAAGGCACGGATATCACGGATCTGGATCGGATCCAGGCCGACCGTCGGTTCATCCAGAATCACCACCATAGGGTTATGAATAATGGCCTGGGCAATCCCCACGCGCTGCTGGTAACCGTTAGACAGGTTTTCAATCAGGCGTTTGCTCATATGCGTCAAGCCACAGCGCTCTTTGGCATGCTCAACCGCTTTTTTAATATGCTTGCCCGCCACATTATGCAAACGTGCAGCAATCGTCAGATACTCATCTACCGTGAATTCTTTATATAAGGGACGCATTTCCGGCAAGTAGCCAATCAGGGCTTTGGCTTCTTTCGGATGCTCCATCATATCGATGCCACAGATTTTGACGCTACCGGCACTAGGCGCCAGATTACCGGTCAACATTTTCATGGTGGTCGACTTACCAGCACCGTTAGGCCCCAAAAAGCCTAATACCTGCCCCTGTTGCAGACTAAACGTTACGTCACTGACCGCTGCGCGGCCACCATACAAACGGGTCAATTCGATTGCTTCAACTGTCAAATTTGCCATGATTCTTTCACACACCTACCGACTAAAGACAACTGCATTGCGCCCACAGTACCACTGCTGACCAGCAAATCCCTAGACAAAGATTTCATCAAAAAGTTATAGTGCCAATACTACTGTTGTAGCATGCGGTTTTAGCCCGAGCCAAACCGCCAATTACAATTCAGTTACAAATCGCACATTATGGATGAACTTGCAGCAACTGTCACGGACTAAACAACAATTCAGCCTCACACAACGACCGCTTAAATCGCCGCCATGACACTGTTCATCAACAGACCAACCAAACAGGAATTCAGTATGCCTCAAACCAGCCGTTTCACGCTTAAACCCACTGCAAAGCGCCGCACAGCCCTGGCGCTTTGCCTGGCATTGCTGACAACCCCGGCCTGGTCAGCCAGCAGCTCCCCTACGATCACCACACCCACTGCTGAGTTTGTCTACAAATACCTGCTGGGCGAAGTCGCTGCTCAGCGTGGCGAATTTGTGTTGGCAGGCCAGCTGTTCCTCGACTTAGCCAAACAGACACGCGACCCATTGCTGGCTGAACGTGCAACCCAGGCCGCCACGATTGCGCGTACGCCGCAACTGGCCTTGCCTTCGGCCGAACTATGGTCAGAGCTGGCTCCAGACTCGATTCCTGCCGCACAAACGGCGAGCCAGTTATTCATTGCCAACGGCAACCTGAAAAAAGCCATTCCGCAAATCCAGAAAGTACTCGCCAACGATAATATCCGCCCGAATGCCTTCATGGAATTGAACAGCCTGATGATGCGCGTGACGGACAAAACCAGTGTGCTGGAGGCGATTCAGCAGTTGGCCAAGCCTTACCCCAAACTGCCTGAAGCCCACTTTGCGGTTTCACAAGCCGCTTATTTTGCTCACAACGAAAGCCTGATGGTTGCCGAACTCAAAGAAGCGTCCAAACTGCGCCCGGGCTGGGAGCCACCAGCACAAATCCGCGGCCAGATGCTGAGTGAGCAAGACCCGCAAAAAGGCATTGCGTTTTATCGTGATTTTTTAAATTCCTACCCCGAAGCTGACCAGATCCGCCTGGCGCTGGCGCGTGCCTTGCTGGTACAAAAAAACACCACGGATGCCAAGGTAGAGTTCACCAAATTGCTCGAGCGTCATAAAAACAACCCGGAAATGAATGTCATCGTTGGCCTGCTGGCACTGGATGCCAAAGAGTACAGTTTTGCTGACCGCTACCTGGAGCACGGCCTTGAGGTTGGTTTTAAAGAGCCCAACAAAGTGTATTTCAACCTGGGCCGCTCGGCTGCCGAGCAAAAAGATGATGCACGCGCCCTGCAGTGGTTTGACAAAATCGGCGAAGGCGAGCAGTTTCTGGCAGGTCGCCTGGCATCAGCCGCCATCATCGCGCGCCGGGACGGCATTGATGCAGCAATTACCATGCTGGACAATGTCGATGGTTTAACACCGGAACAACAAGCATTAGTGGTACAGAATGAAGCCTTGATGCTTAACCAGGCCAAACGCACCGATGAAGCCTACACCCTGCTGGAAAAGGCGGTGCAAAGCTTCCCCGAGAGCCCGGAACTGTTGTACGACTATGCCTTGAATGCGGAACGCAAAGGCAAATTTGACATCATGGAAGAGACTTTATCCAAGGTCATTAAAATGAAGCCAGACATGGCTGCCGCCTACAATGCGCTGGGCTATTCTTATGCGGATCGCAATATCAAGCTAATGGAAGCCAAGAGCCTGATTGAAACCGCCACCAAGCTGTCACCAGAAGACCACTACATTATGGACAGCCTGGGCTGGGTGTATTACCGCCTCGGCGACCTGGGCCATGCCACTGAGGAGTTGCGTCGCGCATACACCATTCAACAAGACCCTGAAATTGCTGCCCACCTGGCTGAAGTATTATGGAAGCAGGGCCAACGTGACGAAGCGCAGAAAATCCTGGATCAGGCACTCTCCGCCAACCCTGACAACGAAGTGCTGGTCGCCACTGCGCAAAAACTGAAATCTGCCCTGTAATGCTGGTCACACTGCCCACGCTAGCGCGCTGGAAGTCGCGCACAGGCCACCGAGTCATGGCTGGCCTGCTGGGCGTGGCGCTGGCCGGTTGCTCCACCTTGCCAGCGCCGCCGACCCAGACCACGGCAAGCACCGCAACCCAGCAACGCATACAGCGATTGCAAGCCAGGCAGCCATTTGCGCTAGAGGCCAAACTGGCGGTGCAATATGCAGGCAAGGGCTACACTGCCCGCCTGGAATGGCAGCATGATGCGCAAGAAGATACCATGCGCATTTTCAGCCCCCTGGGCCAGCAAGTTGCCCTGATTCACCGCACACCGCAAACAGTTACACTGACCGACCAAAGTGGCAAACAACACACCGCGGCCGATGTCGCCAGCCTGACCGAGCGACTGCTCGGCTGGCGACTGCCACTCTCCGGTTTAAGCCAATGGATTTTAGGTGCGCCTCACCGCGACAGCCCGTTTCAGGCCAATTATCTTGAAAATGGCGCCCCGGCCAGCCTGACGCAAGATCAATGGCAAATCACCTATGATGATTACCAGCAAACAGCCCTCAATGGCGCACTGGAACAACTGCCTTACACCACGCGCCTGCAACAGCAGGATGTACGCCTGAAACTGGTGATTCAGCACTGGTAAGCAGTCACTCACACACGCATCACCCGACCTTGCGCTGATTAAAGATTCAGCGCAAGGCGTCGATAATGGCACTATGAGCTGTTATCTTCTCACCCCCACTTATTACCGACTTTGGCTGGCATTTAGCTTATGGCTAGTGCTGGGCCTGATGCCTGGCCACGGCCATGCCTCGCAGTGGTTATCGATCAAAAAAACCGATGACAACCAGCTCATGATAGACAAGCAGTCCCTGCTGGAAGAAAAACCTTATATCAAAGCCTGGGTCAAGGTCGATTACCGCAATCCGCAGAAAAATGTGGAATCGGTAGACCGTGTCTACAACCATGCCAAGGCCTTATGGTATTTTGATTGCGACAAACGCAAAGCCGCGACCATCCAGGTGTTTCAATACGATGACGAAGAGTTGGTCTATTCAGCAGGCACCACCTCAAAACAGGCAGATTTTATTGAGCCACTGCCAGAGTCCGAAGTGGAAGTCGCACAGCAATATGTGTGCAAATGGCAAGCTAAGGAAAAACAGCGTATAGAAGCCGCCGCCAGACGCGCCGCCAACCCGGTGGTGCCTGCCGTTGCCAATAGCAAAGACAAACCTGTCGCGCCTGATAGTATTGCCGAGCCTGCCGCTGCGCCACCAGCCTCCAAACCCGAAGAAAAAGCCGCTGAAGCAAAACCGGCAGATGCCAAGCCTGCGGCCAAACCTGCCGAAGACAAAGCGGCAGCCACCAAACAAGCAGCCGTCGGCAAAACAGACAAAGGCGCTGATAGCAATAAAGACAAGGAAAAAACCGCTAAAGCCGACAAGGCCAATGATAAGTCCTGGGCCTATAGCGGCCCGCGCGGGCCTGACAAATGGGGCAGCCTGAACCCGGACTATGCAGTGTGCAATGCCGGTAGCCAGCAATCGCCGATTAACGTCGACAATACGATCACAGCCGCACTTAAACCAATTAAGCGCTTGCAGAAGTTTCCGCTCAAAAATATTGTCCTCAAGGACCACAGCCTGATCCTGGATGCGGGCACCGGCAATATGATGGTGCTGGACCAAAAGCCATACCAGCTGAAATATATCAGTGTGCATGTGCCGAGCGAACATCAAATCAAACAGAAATCATATGCCGCAGAGCTGCAGATGGTGCATGAAGATAAAGCCGGACACCGTGTGATTATCGCGGTCATGCTGGAAGAAGGTAGCACACACGCCGGGCTGGAAAAACTGTTAGGCAGCTTGCCCAAAGAAAAAGAACAAAGCAAACCGTTGGCGATACGCGTCACACCTGCCGACCTGATGCCGGCCAAGCCTGCATATTATCGATACAGCGGTTCGCTGACGGCACCGCCATGTACCGAAGGCGTGCAGTGGGTGATCATGAAAGAAGCCATCAAAGTGTCCAAATTCCAGCTAGGCAGCTTGCAGCAAGCCATCGGCGAGCCCAACCAGCGCCCGGTGCAGGATGGTCAAGGCCGCATGATCCTGGAATAAGCACGCCAGAACGCTGCAGGCATGCTTTACAATAACGGGTATGGAACTGCTGACCTACCCCGCTCCCTGTAAAATCAATCTGTTTCTGCATATTACCGGCCGCCGTGCTGACGGCTACCATGCGCTGCAAAGCGTCTTTTTGCTGCTGGATCACGGTGATGAACTGCGCATACGCGTACGCCAGGATGGGCAAATTGTGCACATGAACCCGTTACCCGGCGTGCCGCCAGAAAAAGATTTAACCATACGCGCCGCGCGTGCCTTGCAGCAAACCAGCCAATGCACACTGGGCGCAGACATTGAATGTATCAAGCGCACGCCCATGGGCGGCGGCCTCGGCGGCGGCAGTTCGGATGCTGCCACGGTACTCATGGCACTGAATCAGCAATGGCAACTCGGCTATTCAAGGCAACAACTGATGGCGATTGGGCTCACATTAGGGGCGGATGTGCCCGTATTTATCTTTGGCCAAACGGCTTGGGCAGAAGGCGTGGGTGAACAATTATCAGCCGTTGCCCTGCCAGCTGACATGCTGGAAAAATACTACGTGGTGATCACACCACAGGTAGAGGTGCCAACCGCAAAAATATTTGCGCATCAAGCATTGACAAGAGACTCGAAACCATTGAGAATGGCGGACTTTTCAAACGGCGCTAATTCCAGCGCGTTCTGGCAGCAAGCCAAAAACGATATGGAAGCGGTTGTTTGTGCGTTATATCCCAACGTTGCAAATACGTTGCTCTGGTTAAAACAATACGGCGATGCCCGTATGAGTGGTTCAGGCGCTTCGGTATTCGTCGCTGTGGATAGTGAAAAAAAAGCGCATGAATTGATTAAAAATAGACCAAAAAACACTTCCGGTTTTTGGTCAAAAGGGTTAAAATACCATCCGCTTTTTGCCTCGGTCGCCGATGATGGTCAGGTAACAAAAAGCGTATGATTAAGACAAGTTATTGGGGAGTCGCCAAGCTGGTTAAGGCACCGGATTTTGATTCCGGCATGCGAAGGTTCGAATCCTTCCTCCTCAGCCAAACATAAGCGTGTAGATTTAACGATTTACACGCTTAAATTTTTTGTAGATTCCGGACCTGTGGCTGGAATCAGGTTCCAAGACATCGTCATCGCTTAAAAAAGGGTACAACGTTGAGTAACGCCAACATGATGGTATTTACCGGCAATGCCAATCCGGTACTGGCACAAGAAGTTGCCACGCATTTGGGTATTGAATTAGGGCGTGCCGATGTTGGCCGATTTTCAGACGGTGAAATCATGTTGGAGCTGCTGGAGAATGTCCGCGGCCGTGACGTGTTTGTATTGCAGTCTACCAGCTACCCGACCAATGACAGCCTGATGGAAGTCATGGTCATGGTCGATGCGCTGCGCCGCTCTTCTGCTGGCCGCATTACCGCAGCCATCCCTTACCTGGGTTATTCTCGCCAGGACAGACGTCCGCGCTCAGCCCGTGTAGCGATCACAGCGAAAGTGGTCGCCAATATGCTGACCAGCGTCGGTGTGAACCGCTTGTTGACCATGGACTTGCACTCAGATCAGATCCAGGGCTTTTTTGATATCCCGGTCGACAATATTTATGCGACCCCGATTCTGCTGGAAGACCTGGCCAAGCAAGGTCACGAAAATCTGGTAGTCGTTTCACCAGACGTTGGTGGTGTGGTGCGTGCGCGTGCAGCCGCCAAACAATTGAATGCCGACCTGGCCATTATCGACAAACGCCGCCCGAAAGCGAACGTTGCCAAGGTCATGAATATTATCGGTGAAGTTGAAGGCCGCACCTGTGTCATCATGGATGACATGGTGGATACCGCCAACACCTTGTGTGAAGCCGCTGCCGCCCTGAAAGACCGTGGCGCGACCAAAGTGGTTGCTTATGCCACCCACCCGGTATTGTCCGGTGGTGCCGGTGAGCGCATTACAGCTTCCGCACTGGATGAGTTAGTGGTCACCAACACCATTGCATTAAATGCTGGCGCACAGGCCTGCAGCAAAATCCGCCAACTGAGCGCGGCCACTTTGCTGGCAGAAACCATCAAGCGCATCAGCCAGGAAGAGTCAGTGTCTTCTTTATTTATGGATTAACCATCCATAAATCAAATAGAAGGTATGGATTAAGTTTTACACCGCCTGCTGGTCGCGGCAGGTGGATTTTAGTGCAGTACCGCCATTCGTGGCGTTTTTAGGAGCCTCAAAATGAGTATCGAAATTAAAGCAGTCAAACGTGACGTTCAAGGTACGGGTGCGAGCCGCCGCCTGCGTCGCGCTGGCAGCGTGCCTGGTGTTGTTTACGGTGGTGATCAAGCCGCTGTATCTATCGAGTTGAACCACAAAGAACTGTTCATGGAATTCCGCCATGAAGCTTTTCACGCATCTATCCTGAGCCTGGTGCTGGATGGCAAAGCTGAGAGCGTTTTGCTGCGTGACTACCAACTGCACCCAGTGCGCAACACGATTCAGCACATCGATTTCCAGCGCGTATCCGCGACTGAGAAAATCCACGTGAAAGTGCCTTTCCACTTCATCAATGAAGATGTGGCACCTGGCGTTAAAACCGGTGGTGGTAACATCTCCCACATCCAGACTGAAGCTGACGTAAGCTGCCTGGCGAAAGACTTGCCAGAGTTTATCGAAGTAGATCTGGCCAAACTGGAAGCTGGTCATTCTATCCACTTGTCCGAAATCAAACTGCCAAAAGGCATTGAGTTTGTTCAACTGGCACACGGCGATGACGCTGCAGTGGTTTCAATTGCTAAACCACGTGGTGGTAGCGAAGAAGCTGCTGAAGAAACACCAGCAGCCTAAGCAGGCCCGGCGGTTATCCGCTACAATAAACGCGCACAATCCTGTGCGCGTTTTTTTTGGTGTGCGTTTTTGTGCACCAATCTAAGCTAGATCGTAAATACGCAAATATGAGTGGAATAAAACTAATCGTTGGCCTGGGCAATCCGGGTGAAAAATACACCATGACCCGCCACAATGCCGGGTTCTGGCTGGTGGATTTACTGGCAGAACAATCCGGTAGCCGCCTGGCAGCGGAGGCCAAACTGTTTGGCATCGCGGGCAAATGGCAACCTCACAGCGATAAATGGCTACTCAAACCCAGCACCTTTATGAATGCCAGCGGCAAGTCGGTGGCCGCCATTGCCAATTACTACAAAATCCAGCCCGCAGAAGTACTGGTGGTGCATGACGAACTGGATCTGCCGCCAGGACAAGCCAAACTGAAATTTGGCGGTGGCCACGGTGGCCATAACGGCCTGCGCGATATTCACGCGGCGCTGGGCACACCGGATTACTGGCGTCTTCGCATCGGCATCGGCCATCCTGGCAATAAGGCTGAAGTGGTGAATTTTGTCTTGAAAGCGGCGGGCAAAGACGAACAGCAAGCCATTGATGACAGCATCATCAAAGCCACCACCGTCAGTGACCTGCTGGCACAAGGCCAATTTGAAAAAGCCATGCTGCAACTGCACAGCAAATAACCATTAGCGTGAAATAATCGCCGGATGCTGGTGCCACTCATGGTGCCAGCTCACAAATGCCTCGGGGCGTAGCGGTGGCGAGAAGTAATAACCCTGGCCGAAATCGCAGCCCATCTCCTGCAATATACGTAATTGGCGCTGGTTCTCAATGCCTTCTGCAATCACCTGCATACCCAGGCTATGCGCCATCACAATAATCGCGCGGCACAACGCTTCGTCCTCACCTGAGGTGCCCAGCTCGCGTACAAATGAACGGTCAATCTTTACGTAATCAATCGGGAATTTTTTCAGGTAAGACAAGGCTGAATAACCGGTACCAAAATCGTCCAGCGCCACTTGCACGCCTGCCCGCTGATATTGCGCTAAGCGCTCACTGACATGCGAACTGGCATCCAGCAACAAGCGCTCGGTGATTTCAACCACCACCATATTGCCTTCATGATGGTTTTTCGCCATTTCAAACAGCCAGTCTTCATTTTTTCTATGCTCGGTGGCAAACTGCACCGGCGATTTATTCACCGCCACCTGGAACAGTGGATGCAACGACTGGCGCCACTGCCGACACTGTGCAATCGCCGTTTTAAACACCCACTCGCCAATGGGCACAATCAGTAAATTGTCCTCGGCAATGCAGACAAACTCCATCGGCGGAATCAGGCCTTTGACCGGGTGCTGCCAGCGTAACAAGGCCTCTGCCTTCACCACCATATTGGTTTGCAAATCCACTACCGGCTGATATTCGAGGAAAAACTCGTCATTGCTGATCGCCTGGCGCAAATCCTGCGACAAACGCATACGGTGCTCGGCACTTTGCTGCATGCGTGGCGTGAAATAGGTAAAGCAGTTGCCGCTTTTTTGCTTGGACGCATACATCGCCTGGTCCACGCGCTTCATGAGGTCTTCTTTATTGCCCGCATCATCAGGAAAGATCGCAATGCCAAGGCTGGCAGAGACATAAGCATGCGTATCATCCAGCTGAAAAGGCTGCGACAAGGCTTCCAGTATACGTTGCGCCAATGCTTCCACATGGCTGGCATGGGCATCGCTCAGCATCAGCACAAACTCATCGCCTCCCAGCCGCGCAACCAGGTCTTTGTTGCCCACGCAGCCTGTCAGGCGTTTACCTGCCTGCAACAATAACTTGTCACCCTGGTCATGGCCCTGGCTATCATTCACCTCTTTAAACCGGTCCAGGTCTAAAAAGATAATCGCCAGTTTCTGGTTATTATTTTTAATGCCATGTAGCGCCTGATCCAGCCGGTCAAAAAACAGGCGGCGGTTAGGCAAGCCGGTCAACGTATCGACGTTAGCATATTGCCAGACCACTTCTTCCGACTGCTTGATTTTAGAAATATCCGCCAGCGTGCCCAATATCCGTGTCGGCTTGCCCTGCTCGTCCTGCATCAGCACCATGCCGCGGTCAAACACCCACTTCCAGCTGCCATCCTTGCATAACATGCGATACTCAATCGCATATTGCTCACGCTCACCATCCAGCACCTGCTGATGCAAATCCATCGCCACCGGCGCATCATCCGGGTGTATGCGCTGGTTCCAGGTGGCCGGTTTATGGTCCAGTTCATTCGCGGCAAAGCCCAGAATTTTCTTCCAATGATCAGAAAACACCACTTTGGATTCGAGCACATTCCAATCCCACACGCCATCCCCAGTGCTCTCCATGGCAAACTTCCAGCGCTGCTCGCTGCTGTTGAGTGCCAGGCTGTATTTTTCCAAGGCGTTACGCGTGCGATTACGCACCACGGCGAATTGCACCAGCCCAGCCAATAACAGGCTGATCACCACGCCCAATACACCCATATCGTTAGCATCACGGTAATCAGTGGCCGCTTCAAAGGCAGGCGTAGAACGTGCCTGCAAACGCCAGACCTGACCACTCACATTTAAAGTATAGGCGACCGTAAACTCGGCCTCACTGTCATGCACGTGCGCATCCTCAGAGCCACTGTGATACAAAGGCACTTGCCCTTCTTCACGCCCCTGGTCAAACACATCAAAATGCACCAGCCGCTGCTCCATCGGGTGCAAGGCCTCCGCCAACAGGGCAGCCACATCAAAACGTAAAAACACCCAGCCATTTAACCAATGGCGGCGATCACCTGTTTGCATGCCATCATGATGACGGTACACCGGCGCATGGAAAATATAGTTCTTATAAGGCTGCACGCTGGTATTGGCCGCGTAATGCCCAGACAACACCAAACGGTCACCGTCGCCCGCTTCCAGCAAGTCCGCGCGTAATTGCGCATCCAGAAAAGTGTTTTTCAGCAGGGTGTCACGGTTGGCATCGTTACGCGGCTCCACATACAACACAGGCGCAATCTCGTCATCGCCCTTGATGAAATCCAATTGCTTGAGTAATTGTGGCAAAGGCATATCCAGATCTTTAAACGTTTCCGGATGATGCAGGTGGATATATTTGATAAAGCCCAGCGCATTCAGGCTGTTGTATTCGGTACTTTTGAGGTAGTCATCGACATAGAGTCTAAACTCTTCGGCCGAGACAAACTGCGAAGAAATATACAGCTGCTCCACACCCTTGAGGATTTGCCGGTAAGCATTGAGCCGTTGCTGAATCGCCTCAGACGCAGACACTGTAGACTGCTTGAACTTGACCGCCTGCAACGCCTCGGCATGATGGCGCTCACTCATCCACAGCAAAAAGGTGGTCTGCAATGCGCATAACAGGACTGCTGCTGCAATCCATCGTGACGATAAAACTTGTTGTAATGATGCCATATTGAAACGAAACATTTCACATCCTTGTCAGGAAGGCGCATGACGCATATGATTATGCCCCCGCAGTCATGCATTTGTTTATTTATAATAAAACTTAAATCTTGTATGCAACTTGCGTCAAATCAAGATTGATTCTGGCTCTATCTCCATACTAACGGTAAAATATTGGTTTTATTCAATCTTTGCCGCAAATTAATGGTGCGGCAATATTCACGCTAAGGTTCATCCACTATGAAATGCGGTATTGTCGGCCTGCCTAATGTAGGCAAATCCACCTTGTTTAACGCCATCACCAAAGCAGGCATCGCGGCAGAAAACTATCCTTTCTGTACCATCGAGCCTAACGTCGGCATCGTCGAGGTGCCAGACCAACGCCTGCAACCGCTGATCGACATCGTTAAACCGCAAAAGGTACAACCTGCGATTGTCGAGTTTGTCGACATTGCCGGTCTGGTGGCGGGCGCCTCCAAAGGTGAAGGCCTGGGTAACAAGTTCCTGGCCAATATCCGCGAAACTGATGCCATTGCCCACGTCGTGCGCTGCTTTGAAGACGGTAACGTCATTCACGTATCAGGCAAGGTAGACCCATTGGCCGACATCGAAGTGATTAACACCGAGCTGGCACTGGCCGACATGGAAACCGTAGAAAAAACCATGCAGCGCGAAGGCAAAAAAGCCAAAAGCGGCGACAAAGACGCCATCGCCCTGATCAAAGTGCTCGAAAAAGTCGTGCCTTGCCTCAACGACGCCAAAGCCGTGCGTACGCTGGGCCTGGATGCCGATGAACTCAACTTGCTCAAACCATTGTGCCTGATCACTGTGAAACCAGTGATGTACATCACCAACGTGATTGAAGGCGGTTTTGAGAACAACCCGCACCTGGACAAAGTGCTGGCATTAGCCAAAACCGAAAACGCGCCTGTGGTCACCATCTGCGCCAAAATCGAAGGTGAAATCTCCGAGCTGGACGAAGAAGACAAACTGCTGTTCCTGGAAGAACTGGGCCAGGAAGAACCCGGCCTTAACCGCGTGATCCGTGCCGCTTATGATTTGCTAGGCCTGCAAACCTACTTCACCGCCGGTGTACAAGAAGTGCGCGCCTGGACGGTTAAAAAAGGCGCGACTGCCCCACAAGCTGCCGGTGTCATCCACACCGACTTTGAACGCGGCTTTATCCGTGCCGAAGTGATTGCTTACAACGACTATGTGCAATTTAAAGGCGAAAAAGGTTCACAAGAAGCTGGCAAAATGCGCCTGGAAGGTAAAGAGTACATCGTGCAAGACGGCGATGTGATGCATTTCCGTTTCAACGTTTAAAGCAAGCCCGCGCCAACATGCACTAAACAAGTAAATTGGCGTGGATTTACTTTGACAATCAAGCGCAAAATCAATAGAATTGCGCCTTCAGTTTTAATGGTGATGTAGCTCAGCTGGTTAGAGCACAGGATTCATAATCCTGGGGTCGAGGGTTCAAGTCCCTCTTTCACCACCAAAATACTAAATAAGCCATTGATTGAATAGATCAATGGCTTATTTTTTGCCTAAGTTCTACGAGGTAGTACACAATGGTGGGGCCTGACGCCTGCCCACTTCCATCATAAAGTCGGCAATTGCATTTCAACTCACTCTTTAAGTAAGTCCATGTCGAATCACTCAGCTCCACAGATCCAACTATCTAAAGCCAGGCAAAACCTGATTATTTTTGCGCTCTCCATCGGGGCATTTGCAATTGGTGTGAGTGAATTCTCAAGCATGGGTTTGCTGCTTGAAATCAGCCGCGGATTAGGCGTATCGGAATCCCAGGTTGGCGTTTCTATCAGCGTTTATGCTTTAGGCGTTGTGGTGGGCGCACCCCTACTGGCGATTTTTGGCGCTGGCCTTAAAAGAAAAAACCTGCTGCTTGCACTCGCATTTATGTATGCCCTCGCCAACATTGCCAGCGCGCTTGCTCCCACTTACGGCACGATGCTAGTCGCCAGATTTATTTCAGGCCTGCCACATGGCGCATATTTCGGCATTGCCTCATTAGTCGCAGCGTCTATCAGCCCGCCTTCACAAAAGGGTATGGCGGTCACCAAGGTCATGCTTGGGCTGGCCGTCGCCATACTGGTGGGCAACCCGCTTGCTGTTTGGTTAGGGCAACAATTTACATGGCGATTAGCTTTTGCTTTAGTTGGCGTGCTGGCATTCATCACATTGTTGATGGTTAACAAGTCGTTACCTTTAGACGAGAACGAGAAAAAATCCAGCCCGATGGAAGAACTGGCAGCATTTAATCGGCTACAGATTTGGTTAGTGCTGCTCATTGGCGTATTCGGTTTTACCGGAATGTTTACTGTCTTTAGCTACATGGCACCAGTGTTGGTCAATGTCACCAAGGTTTCCGAGTCATATATGCCCTGGCTGGTTGTCGCCTTTGGCATAGGCTCAATCATCGGCATGTTGTCTGGTGGCAAAATTGCAGATGCCATGAAATTCAAAGGCGCATGCCTGCTGATTGTGTGGTCGA
Organism: Methylophilus sp. Q8; assembly: GCF_000800115.1. Lineage (NCBI taxonomy): Bacteria > Pseudomonadati > Pseudomonadota > Betaproteobacteria > Nitrosomonadales > Methylophilaceae > Methylophilus > Methylophilus sp. Q8. The sequence continues at coordinate 325,276 of NZ_JUHE01000001.1, forward strand.
TATTTGTGTTGGCGATGGTTCCATTTCTTTCAGGCTCACTACCTGGGATTATCATCGCAGCAGTCGCAGTAGGCACCATGATGGCACTGCCAGTCACGCTGCAAACGCATTTGATGGAAATTGCTGGAGATGCGCAGGTATTATCTGCCGCCGCCATTCAAGCCGCATTAAATACCGCGAATGCTTTAGGCCCTTGGTTGGGAGGAATGGCGATTGACCATGGATTAGGCTACAACGTATTTGGAACGATTGGTGCCGTTACCTCAGTGATTGGATTATTGCTTTGGATGATTTCGTTCAAATTGGCTCAGGCAAACGCATCACAATAATGTAGTTATTTCTATTTGATACAACACACGCAAATCAATAAAGTTACGTCATTTAGTTTTAATGACAATGTAGCTCAACTGGTTAGAGCACAGGACTCATAATCCTGGGGTCGAGGGTTCAACCCCCTCTTCCCACCAAATACCAAGCGGCTTCCAGAGATGGGAGCCGTTTTATTTTATACATTTCCTTACATTTAATAGCCACGTAGTAGCCAACTAGACAGTCTAAAATCAAATAATCCAACTATCTCAGTATAAAAAGCTTGACCATGAAAGTCTATTCAGAATAAATTGAGCTTGGAAATTTGGTACTTCGGGCAAAAAATGAAAAAAAATTTCATCTCTAGAGCAATTCTAGAAACACTTGAGCATAGAAAGAGATTTCTCGAGGTCATTCTTACTGTTGCGGTACTGAGTACCGGCATTAATCTTATTTGCACTTATTTCACAGCAGGACCGTCCCAGCAGTCGCCATTAATCCTTTACATCGGACTTACCTGCACTCTCCTTCCTCTATTAAGTTTGTTTCTCAATCTTTGTGTTAATCGAAAACGGAAAGCTTTGATAGAAACAGTTTTTTGTTTAAACAACAATGACAATGTATTAACAAAAATTCTAGGCTACAAATTTTCAACAAATTTAAGTGATGTATTTAAAGCTGGATTTATAGAAAATATTGCATGGAAAAAATTATGGGATGACGACCCAATTATCAGAAAGACCAACAATTTAGAAAACTTTGATAATGTTGTAAGCATTGCATCTCAGAAAGGTGAGGATGCTAAATTCATTCAAAAAACGGAAGTTTCTACTGCATATAGTCCAATAACTAAAGCCTCAACGTTATTAGTTGAAGGAATTGAGTTCATGATCTTGGAGCTTCTTTCTATTCACTTAAACGACTACTTCAGGCAATATAATTCTGATAAAGCCAAAGAATTTATATCCGAATTCGATAGATCAGACTTTAGTCGATTGCTACTGGACAATAGGTTTCTGAGCTTATTTTCTACCTCTTTAGAGAACAGACACATTTTCGCAGAGGTCGCAAAAAAAAATTTAAATAGTAACGTCACTGAAATTCGTGGATTTGATGGGTCATATTACAAAAAATTTAAATTAATACTTCCTCGAGAAACAACCATAGAGCGACCGGCACTTGGTTGCATTGAACTTAAGAATGCAAGATTTAAATTAAAAATTAAAATTAAGTATGAAAACTATAACTACAACCTACCTGATGGGTTTGAGCAAGCATACATTGGCGTCGCCCCAGCAGAAATTACGACAAAAAAAGTGAAATTGGAAATTGAGAATGAAGTTAACTTAGTCTCATTATTGAACTTCAAGAATTGGCAATATTACTCCTGGCTTGACTCTTTTATTGAGGAACTTTATAACCAATTCAGTTTTGAAGAGTTCCTAACTCAAATAAATTGGTCAACGGTTTCAACACTTCTACATACTCAGCAAACTTTATCGATGTTCTTATCAACTCAAAACAAAAAATAAGGGTGAATAATAATGGCGGATTATATAAAAACTAGTATTCTCTTCGAATCATATGTGCACATAGATGCGCACTTCGAGGAAGAGAGCGATGCTACTGAGGCTACAAAAAAGGCTATAAATAACTACATTAGTGACAGAGCAGTTCACTTCCTCGGTGACAAAATCCAAACAGAAATAAAGTTTAAAGCTGGCTCATTAAAAGCTTACGCAACTGTTCGAGGCTCCCTCAAAGATGCGTTAGGGACATATGAATCATTCAGCCAAGAAATTACTCGCCTCTTTTGGTTTTCAAAGCGCATATCTGATGCAACAGTTATGGAGGTTGCTTTTCAGACACATTCATTCTTAGGCGCGATCGAAAGAACGGAAGCTAGGCCAGGAATCGTCGGAAAAACCAAAAGACTTACTGACTCTATTACCTCTATTCATAATGCAGATAACGAAAAAGGGGCGGCAATAATGGTAAGGAGACTACGACTCATTAAAAATGATACAAAAAACTTGCTTAGCTCATTGGCTATTTATGAAGATAAAACTCTAATTAAAAATGAATTTAGTGAGCTCCTCAAATCAGTTCCTAAAAAACTTACGCACAGTAAAGTATCAGATGAAACCAAAGAAAAGTACTTATATGAATATGATTTAGTTAAAAAGGTTTTAACAGAATAAATCTAGTCTAGGAGGACATCACGCCGCCGGGCGTCACGCGCTTCCACGCGCACCTCCTCCGTCGGCGTGATCTTCCAGCATGGAATATTTAGCGGTTTATTTTCATTAGGCAAATATCTGAAAAAGATCATCTGTGCATTGGCTTCAGTAATATATAAACTTCGATTCAGAATCAACAACCCGACTGCATGGCAGTAATCTATCGCATGAATGCCGTCAGCTAATGCAACCACTCACTGCAATAAACAAACAAAGCCCTCTATGCAGAGGGCTTTGTTTGCTACTAAAAACTAAATCTGCGCCTGTCCACCATCGACAAAAAACTCAATGCCGTTGATAAAGCTTGCATCTGGCGATGAAAGAAACGCTACGGCTTTCGCCACTTCTTCAGGGTCACCCACTCTGCCCATAGGTACTTGAGAACCTAAATAATCCAGCAGGCCTTGTTGTTGTGCTGGGTCGTTACCAGCCAATTCTACCAAGCCTGGTGTTTTGATCGGGCCTGGGCTGACGACATTGACGCGGATACCGCGGTCTTTGAGGTCTAAAATCCAGCTGCGGGCGAGGTTGCGAATGGCTGCTTTGGATGCGCTGTAAATACTAAATGCGGCGGTGCCTTTGACGCTGGTGGTTGAGCCAGTCAATACAATGGACGCGCCATCTTTAAGTAAGGGCAATGCTTTTTGCACGGTGAAAATCACGCCTTTGACATTTCTGCCAAAAATATCTTCGTAGTGATCTTCGGTAATGGCGCCCAACGGCAACATATTACCGCCACCTGCGTTGGCATAGATCACGTCAATCTGGGAGTGATCTTGCTGTACTGCGTCATAGAGGCGGTCAATATCCACCAGTTTGGACATATCGGCCTGAATCCCTTTCACCTTACCGCCTATGGTTTTGATCGCGGCCTCTAACTCGGCTTGTCTACGGCCTGTGATATAGACATGCGCGCCCTGGTTTACAAAGTGTTTTGCTGTGGCAAGACCAATACCACTAGTACCACCAGTAACCACGACGACTTTGTTTTCAAATGTTGCTGACATGATGTTTCTCCTTAAGTAATTAAATAACGTTTACTGCATGGATGAAATATTGCCAGTGAGCCAATAAATGCACTAGACTGCTCTTGTGAGTTTAATTGTTCCAAAAATGAGCCAATATGCGTGATATCAATGATTACATTCTGTTTGCGGAGGTGGTGAGTGGCGGCAGTTTTGCAGCTGCCAGCAGACGCGTGCGCATTCCTAAATCCACCATCAGCAGAAGAATTGGCCTGTTAGAAGAAAGGCTGGGCGTGCGCTTGATCGAAAGATCGACCAGGCGATTCCGGGTGACTGAGATCGGGCAATCGTTTTATGAACGTTGCAAAGTCATTATGCTGGATGTGGAACAGGCGGACTCCATCGTTTCTGAATCGCTCAGTGAACCCAAAGGATTAGTAAGATGCAGTTGCCCGCTAGGCTTGTACGAAACGCTGGCGCCCATTTTTTCTTCATTCCTTTTGGCTTACCCGCAAGCCAGATTACAACTGGTCGCCGGGGACAATCCGGTGAACCTGATCGAGGATAGAATCGACGTCGCCATCAGGGTGCGCACGGTATTGGATACCGACGGCTCTTTGGTGATGAGAACACTTGGGCATTCCGAGCGCATTTTGGTCGCTTCACCTGCGTTTGCGAACAAGCTGGATCAATCCAGTCTGGACAATTTATCCGCCTTGCCAACCATCGCGACCTCAGACCAGAACCATGCCATCGAATGGCAATTCCATCATGCGTCATTAGGGTCAAAATCTATCTGGCATGAACCCATATTGAGTTGTGTGGATTTTTCAACCGTGAGAGAAGCCGCTATTGCTGGCATTGGGGTGGCGTTATTGCCTGACCATACCTGCAGCCAAGCCTTAAAAAGTGGAAGATTGGTCAGGGTGTTCCCAGAGTGGAAAACGACCTTGGGCATTCTGCACATTGTATTTACTACACGGCGCGGACTGCCGCCAGTGGTGCGTGCATTTATTGATCACTTGGCGGGCCAGGTTAAGCACACTGGCAACGTGTAGTTTCTGTCGCCAAATACAACAATGGCTTCCCAAACATGGAAGCCATTGTTTATTTCTTATCGATTAAGTATATATTGCGTCCCTACTCAGCATCTTTCTTAGATCTGAAGCGACTGAACAATCCACAACGTACTTTCTCTTGTTCATCTGCTGTCATGGCTTCGCTACCGCAATGCCTATGGTGATGCCCATGACGACCTCTGAATCCGCCAAAAAGAATTCTGCTCAGAATCAACAAGCCGACTGCGTGGCAGTAATCAATCACATGAATACCATCGGCCAATGAAACGACAACGTGGTTCCATAACAGCATGACCACATAAGATAAGGCCGCGATGCAGACTACGGCTAACGCTGCGAATGCAGCACATTTACTTTTACAATTTTTCATTCATCTCTCCAATAATTCAGTCATTAATACGATTAGTCACTGGCATGCAGTTGCTCTCTGAGGAAAGTCACTGCATACCGTTTTCTTGCTAATAAAGTGTTGATGCCAACACCTGTTTCTGCGGCAATTTGTTTAAAGCTTTTGCCATCTAACTCATGTGCGATAAACACTTGCCGTTGTTCAACTGGTAATTGATTCAGCGTCGCAATCACGTGCTCAACCAGCATTTTTCTTTCGTAAATTGACGCCGGGGTTTCGGTTTCAATGGAAAGGATAGCCTCCAGCCAGAGCGCATCGTCATCTTCGTCATGCTCTAGCGCGACTTCCTGTTTTTGCTTTCTGAAGCGATCAATAATGCGGTTTCTTGCCACGCGGTATAACCACGCGCCGACTTGCTCCAGCGGCTCTGGTAAACGGTAAGCTGAAACAAACTCATAGAACACATCCTGCAAAATATCATCCGCGTCACCGACATTCGGTACGCTTTTGCGAATGAAATTGCGCAGCCTGGCTTTTTCTTTATTGAATGTTTCTGTGATCACCGAATCTTGCTGGGCCATATCACGCTGTGCCAAATAGTGCTGCGTTGTGAGTAAATTGTTTTCTAAATGTATATCCATGCTGTGAAGACGTTTCACAAATGGAAATATTGTATGAACCCTGAAATATTTTTAAATAATGTTTGAGCAGCATGGTTATTGCCACTCTGTTGGCGTGGTGCCTAGCCGTTTTGCAAATACGCGGCTGAATGCGGCTGAGCTTTGGTAACCGACTTGTGTGGCGATGCTTTTGAGTGGCTTGCCCTGCCGGATCAGGTTTTGTGCAATCGAGAGCCGCCAGTCGGTGAGGTAATCTAATGGCGTGTTGCCTACCGTGGCTTTAAAGTTGGCGGCAAACCTGGCGCGTGACATGCCGGAGACATCGGCCAGGGTTTCCAGAGTCCACGGATGGGATGGATTTTCATGCATGGCTTTGACTGCCAGCGCTAGCCTTGTATCAGCTAATGCGGCAAAAATACTTTGCTGCAGTTGGCCGTGCTGAATGACATGCCGCAAAATCTGGATCAGGAAATACTCTGCCAACCGGTCCAACGCAGCTTGCCGCCCCAAGTCTTGCGCAAATGCTTCATGAAACAATAGCTGCAAGGTGGGCGCAATTTGTTGCATATCGCTCAAGGGCACAATCACAAATTCAGGTAAGGCAGTCGCCAGTGGGCTGCGTACTTTGGCACCGAGATCAATCATGGCGCAGACCAGTTCACATGGTTCATCTGCCACAGGTGTGAGTACATGTATAGTAGGTTTGGGGAAGAACACTACGCTGGGCTGATCTATGCGAGCGAGCGGCTTGCCCCTGAACATCAGGTCGAGCTGTCCGGCGCGCAGCAAATGAATATGGCCCACCTGCCCCGCCCCATCAAAATTCACCACCTGGCAAAGATCGCCGGTAAAAAACACCTGCGCTGAGAGGGAGATTTGATTCAACAGTGGTAACAATGGATCCAAACGATACTCCTGATCAACATAACGAGACCTTTGATAATCATGAGTATTGCATGATATCTCCAACGCACAAAGCGTCTTAATTAACCAGACAAGGAGATTCATCATGGCACGTATTCAAACTATCAACCGTGAAACTGCTAGCGCAGAAGTCAATGCAACACTGGATGCAGTGAAAACAAAACTGGGCAAAGTGCCTAATTTGATTGCGACTTTGGCACAGGCACCTGTTGCCTTAAATGCTTACCTGGGTTTGAGTGAGGGTGTGACCAAAGGCCGTTTAAGCGCCAAACAAAGAGAGTCACTGGCGCTGGCGATTGGCCAGGCCAATAATTGCCAATATTGCTTGTCGGCACATAGCCTGATTGCCAGAGGGGCGGGACTTAACACTGAAGCGATTCAGGCCGCACGTAAAGCTGAAGCAACTGATGCAGTGACGGATGGCTTATTGAAACTGGCAGTGAAAATTGTGCAGCAACGTGGCGTGCTTTCTGACCAGGACTTTATTGAAGCGCATTTAGCGGGTGTGGATGATGGCCTGATTCTGGAGGTGATTACCCATGTCGCTTTAAACACCTTGACCAACTACACCAACCATATCGCCCAGACGGAGATTGATTTCCCAGTGGTGACTTTATAAATAGGCGAGATCAGGCCACTAAAGTGTGGCCTGATGGTTTCTGGATACCTACGACTTAAGCAAGAAAGGCTTCAACCGCCTGGATAAATAATTGCGGTTGCTCGGCATGCACCCAATGGTCGGTTGGCAAGCTGACGAACTCAGCCTGAGGGAAATGCTGTTGAAGCTCGGTGATGTCACTGCCTTGCACATAATCACTGCGTTCACCGCGAATAAATAAACTCGGCTGGTCAAAATGTACTGCAATCGCTGCTATGAGTTTTGCGTAATTGGCTTTGAGCGCTGGCAGGTTAATCCGCCACTGTAACTGATCCTCATTTTTGACCAGGTTAGTGAGTAAAAACTGCCGTACCCTCACATTAGCGATGGGGCCCTTTAAAGCATTATCCACCTCATTACGTGATGCCATTTGGCTGAGGTTGACTGCCAGCATGTGATCCATCAACTGCGTGTATCTGTCTGGATAAGTACGCATGGCCATATCCACCACGATGAGTTTGCTTACTTTTTCGGGATACTGGGTGGCAAATTGCATAGCGACTTTGCCACCGAGGGAGTGGCCGAGTAGATGCACCTGATCTACCCCCAGCGCATCGAGTGTTTCTAATAAGTCATCGGCCATCTCGGCGTAGGTTTGTGAATCACGATGCGGCGACCGGCCGTGATTGCGTAAATCGACGCTGATGACCTGGTAATGCTGTGCAAAATGTTTGGCGATGCTGCCCCAATTGTCTGCCGAACCGAATAGCCCGTGTAATAAAACCAGTGGTTGGCCCTGGCCTAGCGTTTGAGTATGTAATTGCATGCTTAACGATTAAGTAGTTTGAATTTAGCGCTATGGTATCTCAAAGTGCTCCATCGTAAATATCGATCAACGCCCAATCGACTTTTGCAAGCCCTTCAGATAAGATAACTTTTTTTAACAATCATATTTAATATGTTCACTTCCTCCCTGTCGACAGCCTTAATCACCATGGCGATTTGCCTGGCGCCTTTTTCGGTTATTTTAATGATTGTGATTTATTCAAAAAAACGATCCTCGGCCAGAAGAAAAAATCCAATCACCCAGTACCTGCTACGAAGTGCAGGGGAGTCAGTGAAGGCGCGATTATCTGATGTAGATAGCGAACTAGCGATGTATCTTATGATGCCTCCGATGATTTCATTATTTATTTACGCGTATTATTCAAACCTCCCTTCGGTTAAACATCCTTTGATACTAGGTGCCATCAGTGGCATCATTCTCTTCGGCTATATCCTGTTCAAACTAATCAAGCTAATCAAACTACGTGAAAAATTGCGACTGGGCTACGATGCTGAACTGGCGGTAGGCCAAGAGCTCAATACGCTGATGCGGCATGGTTATCACGTTTTTCACGATGTCACGCTGAAAAATACAATCAGCAGCTTTAATATTGACCATGTGGTGGTTGGTAAAACCGGCGTATATGCGATTGAAACTAAAGGGCGATCAAAGCCGCTGTTCAAAAATGGCGGCCATCAACATAGGGTTAATTTCGACGGAAAGCAACTGCGCTTTCCCGGTTGGAGCGAAGATAAGCCTGCTGAACAGGCAACACGCCAAGCGCAATCTTTGCAACAGTGGTTGAGTCATGCCGTTGGTGAGGCTGTGACCGTAAAGGCCGTGATCGCCCTGCCTGGTTGGTACGTGACGCATACTCAACGCTCAGAAATTGCCGTCATCAATGGCAAGAACCCCGAGCGCTACTTTAATGCGCAACGACCAGAAAACACATCTGAAAAATTCATACACCAAATTGCACACCAACTGGAAAACATTTGTCGTGATATTGAGCCCATTGCGCTGACCAAACCAAAATCATAAACACACTCAACGCCAAGTGATCGTCAGTGGACTCCTACGCCAGGATCAGAATGCGCTGTATTCCTAACTTTTCGTGATGCCTGAATAATGAAACCTCCACAAATTAATCAAACAAGGAATCATCATGAAAAACACATTCAAATCTCTGTTATTAGTAAGTGCTTTGACATTGCCTATGGCTGGTTTTGCGGCGGATGGTGACTCGATTGGCACCAAGGTTGAAGACTCTGTGATCACCGCCAAAGTGAAAACAGCGTTTGCCAAAGACAAAGCGGTGAGTGCGACAGACATTAAAGTAGAAACCGACAGCAATGGCCTGGTGCAATTGTCTGGTGTGGTGAAATCGAAAGCCGAAGCCGATAAAGCGGTGCTGTTGGCTAAAAATGTGAAAGGCGTGACTGCCGTGAAAGACGATATTGTGGTTGCACAATAAGTGTTCTGCACATGACCTTGCCCATAGGAATCAGCGCGATTCCTATGGGCAGTTTTACGTTCAACGCCCCTCTTGACTCACTCTCCCCTGTTACGCTAAACAGCCTATAATGGCTTGAACACTGTTGTCATCACGTGTGCCACATTCGGGGATATCAATCATGGCTGTTTATAAAACGCCCGGCGTTTATATTGAAGAAGTGAGCAAGCTCCCGCCCAGTATTCCAACCCTGGAAACGGCAATCCTGGCATTGATAGGCTATACCGAAAAAGCGGATAGGCAAGGTGTGTCATTATCGCTCGTCGCCACAAAAGTCTACTCCTTACTGGATTATGAAAGCTTGTTTGGTGGCGCAGCCAGGTCGGCGGTAACGCTGTGGCTGGATGCGCAAGACCAAGTGATTGACGCTACGATTGATCAACCGTTTTATCTCTATGACAGCGTGCGGCTGTTTTTTGCCAATGGCGGCGGTTCGTGCGTGATCGTCTCCGTCGGCAACTACAACGACCAGGTTTCAGCAGCCACATTGGCAGCTGGTTTAAACGCCATAGAAAAAGACCCGCTGCCAACGCTGATCGCTATTCCCGAAACTGCTCTATGCCGTGAGACACATACGCTAGAGGCGACTGCGCTGGCACAATGTGCACAGTTACAAAATCGGTTTGCGTTGTTTGATTTACGTCTGCAACATAACCCGGCTGACCTCGCCACCGAAGCCGAGCGTTTCAGGCAAAGCCTGGGCATGGATCACCTGAAATATGGTGCAGCCTATGGGCCGTGGCTGGTGACCAGCCTGGCAAGAACCACGGACTTTAACCAGTTGGTGTTTAAACGTAAAGGCGATGGCAGTGTGGTGAGCGCAGAAAGCCTGACCCAGGACCAGGGCATGCAGGCACTGATGGCGCAAATACACGCCGCCGGGTTGGCCAAGATGACAACCGAATCCCAAGCACAATTAGCATCGCTCAACCAAAAGTTATACGCCCAGTATGTGCTGGCCAAGCAATGGATAGACGCTGCGAATATTGCCTTGAATACCTTACCTGCCAGCGGGGCCGTGGCAGGTGTGTATGCCGCAGTCGACCAGAAGCGTGGCGTATGGAAAGCGCCAGCCAACGAATCACTCGACCAGGTCATACGGCCGGTGCTTAACCTCACCAGCGCACAGCAACAGGATTACAACGTGGATGTTAACGCTGGCAAGTCAATTAATATCATCCGCAAGTTTACGGGCAAAGGCACGCAGATATGGGGTGCACGGACACTGGCTGGCAACGACAATGAATGGCGTTATATTCCTGTGCGGCGATTGTTTAGCTGGGTAGAGGTATCTGTCAGCCAAGGCTTGCAGCAGATGGTATTTGAGCCTAACGACGCCAATACCTGGGTGCGTGCACAAGCCATGATAGAAAATTTTTTAATCTTGTTGTGGCGGCAAGGTGCATTGCAGGGCAGCAAGCCGGAACAGGCATTTTTTGTGAATATCGGCCTGGGCAAAACCATGACGGCAAATGATATTGCGCAGGGGTTGATGCGGATTGAAATGGGTATGGCAGTTGTGCGACCGGCCGAGTTTATTATATTGAAACTTACGGTTAAGCAAGCTGGTTAAATACACTGCGTGCAAGGTGGCTTGCACTCAGGCATCGCCACCTGCTCATAGAAGCGAAGAGAGATCATTTGCATATTATGCGAATGCAGCAGCGCCCACCTTCAGGCATGCTTCTGCGCAACTGCGACAGGCCCGGGCGCACGCACCGCAATGATCAGAGGCATGTTGCTCGCATTGATCGGCACAGGCGGTACAAATTTCCGCACAGTCCTGACAAACCAGTTCAACAAAGTCGCTGCGACGCGCAATAAATGAAGCCGTCAGGCGACAGAAATCCGCGCAGTCCATATCCAGTTCAATACAGGTTCGCAACATGGGATTGGCCTCAGTTTCACAGGCGATTGTACAGCTTTCACACGTGTCTGCACATTTTTTGCACAGCTCCATACATAACTTCAGGTCTTTTTCAGTCATGGCTTTCTCCAGCTTAGTAGCGTTTAAGAATACTCCGAACTTAGTCACCCTGCCCTGCCAGACTTAAACACAATTTAAGCCATGCAGGGCAATCGACTGATGCGGGCCATTACTGTTTCACGCCCGTGCCGCCGTCTTGGGGCTTTTCATGAAAACGTTTGCTTTTTTCAACGTTGCCCGGCTTGGACGGTTTATTACCACTGCCCTGCCGACCCTGAGCATCACTGCTACCGGTGGTCGCCGCATTATTATTGTCAGGTTGCGGCTCCAGGTAGTCGCCGTTCTGGTGCGTATCAGGTACCTGATTTTTTTGCTGCTGTGCGGGCGGCGCGTTGTCTGCTGGTGCCGCAAAAGCAACCGTCATTGAACATAAAAACGTACTGGCTAATAGTATTGAAAGTAATTTTTTCATCATCGCATCCTCATAAAGTTTTAAAGTCACCTGCCAGATGTGGCAGGCTTAGACTCATGCTAATGATGTGGTTAACAGCTGTATGTCAGTGTCTTTACAAAAAACCTGTAGGATAAATTATGAAACGGCCTCTTCATTGCCCGTCAGGCTGCCATGGCTACGTACCCAGGCAATGACTTTCAGCAACTCGTCAGGGGTAATGCCGTTGTTTGGGTCTGAGGGGTCCATTAAGCCCTTGCCTTTAGCGCCCATCCCACCGTTGGTGCCATTCCAGACTGTCTCAAACATGCCTTTATTCGTGGCATCTTTGGCGTAGTTATAATTCGGTCCGGTCAGCGCTGGCCCGACTTGCCCACCGGCATCCGGACCATGGCATTGCGTACAGGAATAAAGCTGGAAGGTTTTTTTACCCTGGGCAATCGCATCTTCCTTGCCCACATAGGGGTTTTTACCGGTGGCTAAAAATTCTTTGGCGGCAGGGGTATCGAACAACTCGGCCTTGATTTCCAGCGGAGAACCATCTTGTGTTTTAACGAACTTAATGGCCTCACCACTTGCAGACGCTCCAGCAGTAGACTCTCCGGCGGCGCCAGTAGTCGAGGCCTGTTTATCACAGGCGGAGAGTCCAGCAACTAATACCAACAGGCCTAAGCCAAGCTTGTGATTCATGTCGTTCTCCTAATGATTGTGTTATTCACGCGATTGATGACGCAACCCATTATGAATAAAAGGAAAATGCGCGCCCATGTAACAAAGGCGGAATTTGCTGTAGGAGAATTCGGACATCGCGCCAGGAAATAGTCGGCGTAAAAAAGCCTGGCATACACCAGGCTTAATTCGACCAAGAAAATGGTCAATTAACCGTTAATAATTTCACCACCATTCGGGTGTATCACCTGTCCGGTCATATATGACGATGCCTGGCTGGCCAAGAACACATAGGCGGGCGCAATTTCACTCGGTTGTGCAGGTCGCTTTAAAGGCACCTGACTACCGAACTCGCTGACTTTCTTTTCATCAAAACTGGCGGGAATCAACGGTGTCCACACTGGCCCCGGTGCCACCGCATTAACGTAAATATCCTTATGCACCAGTTGTCGCGATAATGAGCGTGTAAATGACACCACGGCGCCTTTGGTGGCCGAATAATCCAGCAGCTCAGGGCTACCCCGGTAAGCCGTCACCGACGCGGTATTGATAATATGGCTTTTTTTCGGCAGATGCGGCAAGGCTGCCTTCACCATATAAAACATGGAGAAAATATTGGTCCTGAAGGTATGCTCCAACTGCCGTTGGCTGATTTCGACAATACTGGTCTGCGGAAACTGCTGGGCGGCATTGTTGATGACAATATCCAATTGGCCAAACTGCAGCAGCGTGTCGTGCACAACTTGCTCACAGAACCGCTCGTCTGACACGTCACCTGGAATCAACAAGCATTGGCTACCATAGGCTTCCACCAGTTGCTGGGTCTTTGCCGCATCTTCATGTTCATCTAGATAAACAATCACAAGATCGGCACCTTCTGCGGCAAAATGCACCGCCACGGCGCGGCCAATGCCGCTATCACCACCGGTAATAATGGCCACCTTGCCTTTGAGCTTATCGCTTCCGGCATACGCCTCTTCAATATATTGGGGCTGGGGATGCATATCTTCTTCCCGGCCGGGCTGCACATATTGGTGCTGCGGCGGATTGATTTTATCTTCAACAACTTCCATAACGTTCTCCTTGGTCGTGACCAAATCTGGCCTCAGCAACATTAATTCTTTAAATGATTGTCCGTGGCGGGTGGGACAGGCTCGCGCGGATCGGGCCGCGGCTGACTGTTCTGGCGCCGTTTATCCTGGTTAGGCAAACCTTCAGCTGGCACCTCTGGCGGGACGATGACACCACGCTCATGTGGCATTTTCGGTGGCACATTGACGCTGTCAGAATCGATATTGCAGGACGGTTTATTTGAAATGGCGGCATCTTCGCAAGGCGGTACGGCATTGTTCACTGGCGGCGCAGACCAAGCGTTTCCCGACCACACACTGCAACACAATGAGCCAGCCAATAACATCCAGGTAAGTGTCTTTTGCATACTGTCTTCTCCTTAAGATATAAGAAAGATACAACTGCATCATGCATTGTATGGCCGCCAATACCGCGTCGCCGTCGGCAGTCAACTGATTCGGCTGTAGGAGTTGCCACGGGTGAAAACCCTCTGTGTCAGACTGGTCTGACAACACAATCAGCCCCTGCCCGATACTTGGTCATCGGCTTCATTTTTACACTGCTGGCAGATGGTATTCATCTGCCAGGGCCGCGCATTGGGATCAGCAAACCATATGCATGCTGGTGCCAGCCCATATTAAAAATAAGCTTTTTGAGTAGGAGTACGCCATGAGTAGTTATCCCGTTAATGCTTTAGCCATGCCATTGTCGCCGGAGCAAGCAGCCGAAAGTGGCGACACTACTCAGGCGCACTATATTCTGAACCGTTTGTTTCAGGACTACCCAGTGGCTTTTGCCGTGCGCTTGTGGAACGGCAGTATGCTGACGATCGGCGACGGCGCACCAGCGTTTACCTTTTGCCTGGAACAGGCATCGGTATTACGTGACATGGTATGGTTTAGCAACCCTAAACGCCTGGTGGAGGCCTATTGCTCAGGTGAAGTACAGATTCAGGGGGACTTTCATGCCGCCATGCAGTTGCGTGAACATTTCGAATCTCTATCTTTGCCGCTGCATGAAAAACTAGGCCTGGTCTTCCGGGCACTGACCCTGGCCAATAACCAACAGGTGCTACCCGAACACACTGCCCACACACCTCAGTCCCCGACACAATCTCAATCCGCAAGCGTTCCCTCCTCACATGGCATTGCACTCAGTTACGATGTGCCTGAGGACTTTTATCAGCGCTGGCTGGGTGAACAGATGCTGCACTCGTGTGCTTATTTCGCAAGCCCAACACACACCCTGGCGCAAGCGCAGCAAACACAGTTAACACTGATCTGCCAGAAACTGCATTTGCAACATGGTGACACGCTACTGGATATTGCTTGCGGCTGGGGCACACTGGCCTGCTGGGCGGCCAAGCATTACGGGGTATTTGTACACGGCATCACACATAACCCAACGCAATATGCGTATGCACTCAAGCAAGTGCAACAACAAGGCCTGACGCATCTGGTCAAGATAGAGCTGGCGGACTATTATCGCACACTGCCTGCGCTGGGCAGTTACGACAAAGCAGCTTGCATCAGCATTGCCGACCATCTAGGCGCAGCGCATTATCCGGACTTCCTAGCCAAGGTACACGCAGCACTCAAACCCGGCGGGTTATTTTTGAGCCATGTGATCACGGCGGAAAATCCGGCTGGCCAGCAAGACGCCTCCACCGCCTTTATCAACCGTCAGCTATACCCGGCAGGCGAGTTAACCTCTTTCGCCCATCTGTTACAACACATGGATAGCGCCAGATTTGACGTATTTAATGTTGAGGGCTTGCGTCGACACTATGTGATGACCTTGCGCCAGTGGCTGGCAAACCTGGAGGCGCAACATGCGTCGATTGCTGCCAGCATGGGGGAGCGTACTTACCGTATTTGGCGTCTGGCTATGACTGCTAGCGCCATCCAGTTTGAACAGGGCGTGACCGGCATGCACCAGATGCTGGCGACACGCAGATAATCTTAACCGACCAGGAAATAGCCACATGCCCAACATACTCACAACCTCCCCTCAGCGACGCCTACTCACTGCCGCGGTTTGTATGCTGGCATTCAGCAGTTATTCGCAACCATCAAAACTACTGCAATCGCCAGGAATGCGCACCGTCTCTAACGCATCTATCAGCCAGTCAGGCTGGTTTCCAACCACGCAGGCGGCAGAAACCATGCGCGTACCAGAAGGCAAAAAGTCGATCTCAACGCCAGTCACGAATGTGGTTGCTTTTGCCAATGACTTGCATCACCCGCGCTGGCTGTATGCCTTGCCCAATGGCGACATTCTGGTGGCAGAGAGTTATCCCCAGCCTAAAAATACAGCGTTTAGCCTGAAAAACTGGATCGCCAGCAAATGGATGCATGAAGCCGAGGAGCTGGCAGGTAGCCAACACCAGATTACCCTGCTGCGTGACAATGATGGCGATGGCATCGCTGACGAACGCCATGTGTTTATCAAGGATATCGCTGCCCCGCTGGGCGTGGCGCTGGTGGGCGACACATTTTATGTCGCCAATGCCGAGGCCCTGCTGCTGTTCCCCTACCAGGCAGGGCAAACACAGATGACACAAACATCCGATCCTGAAACGGCTGATCAAACGATATTGATGCGATCGGCAGCGCAGGAAAAACTGGCGAAAACACCAATGGATGTGCTGACTGACATCCAGCAGGAGGATGGCGCCGCACAAGGACGTCCTGCCAATGTGCTACTCGATAAAAGAGGCTACCTGCTGGTAGCAGATGACGTCGGCAATGTGATCTGGCACGTGAAAGGCAATCGCAAAATCGCACAAAAATAGCCTTATTAGGCTTGAAATGGATAACAAGCCATGAAAAATATATTGTTAATCTACGGCCATGCGCTGAGCCATTGCGCATTAAAGGCACTGGTCAATGACGACCATAACGTGCACCTGGCCGATGAGGCTGGCAGTGTGCATGACGCCATGTTGAAAATCCGCGAGCATACCTACGATGTCATCATTTTGGATGTGTCCGCAGCGGAAACCAATGGCCTGGAAATATTCTGCGACCTCAAGCAAGCTTTTCCTGACCTGCCTGTCCTCATTATCAACGGCAGTGAACGGGTCGAGCGCATGATCCATTTTATCCGGTTGGGTTGCGCGGGTTATTTGTCTTACACGACAGACAGCGCGCAAGTGATTCCGGCTATCAATGCCATCGCCCGCGGACAAGCCTATGTTTCGCCTCAGCATCAGCAAATGGCTGCCAACAGCGAGCCCATGCTGCATGAACGTTTGTCATTGCGCGAGCTGCAGGTATTTTTCAAATTGATTAAAGGCCAGGCGGTGAATTCAATCGCGATGGAACTGGAAATTGCGCCAGGCTCTGTCAGTGTGTTTCGATCGAAGATCCTCAAAAAAATGCACGTGCTCAATAATGCGGCATTGATTTACTACGCGCTCAAATACCATCTGGCCCCCGTGGCGGGGGCTACCAGCAAGTCAGCCAGGGAAGTGGCCTGATTACAATTTTTTAACGGCAAACTGCAATTGCTCAATGGCTTCCCATGAAATCAGCGAACCGATCAAAATCACCGCAAATCCCAGCCCGGCGGTACACACAATTGCCATGCTGAGTGTGACCAGCGCCCCGCGTTCGCGGATACCAAAAATATAGCGCACACCTCGATACACTAGTAGCACCGATGCCAATACGGCTACACCATGCACAATCACATTGAAACTTAAACTGGGCACAATATAAAAAAGCGAGGTCAGCCACAGCGGCGTGGTGGCAATCGTCATAATGAGCAAGGAATCACGAAAATCAGGCTTGATATTGACCATCTCGGCCAGGTTTTGCGTAATCCAGGCCATCACCAACAACACGCCCAATTGCAAGAACAGCAATTCGGCACTCACCATCAGCAAACGGTTACCAGGCAGGTTATCAAAAAACAATTTTGGGTAATTGTGATATAGCCGTAGATACATCATCACGCAGGGAATCAACGACAACGGCAAGACATAGAACAGCATGAGTTGCGATACGCTAGGCTTTTCGGCCAGCAGAGATTTTGCCTCACTCCGCTTCGGTGACACGTAATTAAATAAATGGATAGGATTCATGCGGTGCTCCTTGAAACGAAAGAGAGTGAATATCTATCTATTAAAAAACAGGCCATCACACTGCGCCACAAGGCCTAGGCTGATTTGGCTGTAGGAAGATGCAATGCCATTGGGTCCAACGATGGATAAAGTAATTCCTACAGATATTTGCGGATTCATCCGATGCTGCCGACATACAGCCACGAGCATACTAAAGTTTCTGAATACATTTACTTCCACACATTTAATACACAATTTGGAGACTTACCATGGCAGACAATGACGATGTAATTTCTACCTTGAATGATTTGATCGAAGTATCGAAAGATGGCGAAGAAGGCTTTCGCTCTTCGGCAGAGCATGTGGATGAACCGCAGCTTAAAACATTCTTTTTGCGTCGGTCACAAGAGGTGGCTGCCAGCGTACAGGAGTTACAAGAGCTTGTGCGCTCACTGGGTGGTGAGCCTGCATCATCCACTAGCCTAGGTGGTGCCTTGCACAGACGCTGGATTGCCATTAAAACGGCGCTGACCAGTAACGATACCGTGGCCGTTTTAAACGAAACCGAGCGTGGCGAAGATGTCGCCTTGGCTGCTTATCGCAAAGCGGCTGAAAAAGACTTGCCGACACATATACGCTTTGTGGTAGTACGCCAGCTTGAAGGTGCCAAGCGTAATCATGACCAAGTAAAACAACTGCGCGATGCCGCACGTGCGGAAGCCGCCGCACACTAGTTAGTCATATCGGTACCACTCAACGACTTTACTAGCCACCCACGAAGCCTCGTCTGACTGACGGGGCTTCGTTTACGCGTTTTGATCACGCATATCACGTGCCTGAATAATCAGAGGAGATCCAAGTGAACCATCGTTCTGACAAATGGGATCAGTTAACCAATGAATGGGCAGAATCCCTTAAAAAAGCAAAAGTCCGGCAGGCGATTATTGACGACAAGATGCATTCTTTTTTACGGGGGAATGGTTGCCTGCCAACGGCAGAGGAGTTAAAAATCGTTGAAGAACTATGGCGTCAGCATGTAGAGGCCAGAAACAGAACAAACCAGTTTATCCAGGTGGTGCTGCAAAATTACACGACAACGGATGCGACTCAATAGGGATGCCCCTATCTGAAACCTCAGCCGCACCATGCCCGAAAATTAATCTGCTTCCCAGTCATTGGTGATCTGCGCCAGCGTACGGTTGATTTTCACAATACCGCCTTCAGTAGACACCACCCAGCTCACAGGGATGTAGTGGTGAACACCGGCTTCATCCTTTTTGAGTTTGATGACATCGTCACTTTCGAGATGGTCGACTACGGCAAAGTGTTCCGCCTGTGCGGTAGTGACAGGCATATCGGCTTTAATTTCTTTAGCATCAATCATGGCGCTTCCTTATCCCGCTCACGCGGCAAACAATGAAACTTCAGTCTGCCGTGTTGTAATGGCACTGGCTAGCGCACGCTGACTGAGTTTGCTGTAGGAATCAGAAGGTGGCCTGCGCCAGTAAACACTGCTCTAGATTATCTGGCAATAAACTTAGCTGGCGCCTACACCATTTTGAAGCATTACACACTTGAAGAATTACATAGTGGTGGCGACGGGCGACAGCGTTGAAAAGTCGATAAGTGTCTAAACTTTTAACCTCAATGCATAACATTGAATGCAACAGCCAGAAACAATAAACCCGACCTAGTGTCGGGTTTATTGATATGCAAGTTAACGCTTGAATTACTTGTTCATGACGTACATTGTCACTTCAAAGCCAAAACGCATTTCAGTAGCAGCTGGTTTAGTCCACATGATAGTCTCCTTGGTTAAGTTGTTACATCTCGTTAGACACAACTATACGCAGACCAGCCACGAAATGCTTGCGCAGCATCCCTAAAAGCACCTCATGATTTTACTTAGTGGAAACTTCATTCACTGCACCCTGCCTTAACACCACGCTTAGCCATAACCAGCCTGCCAACCCGGAAAGCAGCGAGCCTGTGAGTATCGCCATTTTGGAGAGATTGATCGCATCCGCCATCTCGCTAAAAGCCAGGTTGGTGATAAAAATCGACATGGTAAAGCCGATACCGCCCAGCATGCCTGCGCCAATCACATGCGGTAAACGCAAAGGCGGATGTAGTTTGCAAACACCCGTCACAATAGCGGCTACCACGGCCAGCATAATCCCGACCGGTTTACCAATCAGCAAACCGAGAATAATCCCCAGACTGTTGCTATGTGAAAATACGGCAGTCATGCTATTTGCCGCCACCTGCACGCCGGTGTTGGCAAAGGCAAAAACCGGCAGGATCAAGAAAGCCACCGGCAGGTGTAAAGCATGCTCCAATTGATGCGATGGCGAATCCTCATTCTCCGGATGATGGTGAAAGGGAATGGCAAATGCCAATGCGATGCCTGCCAGCGTGGCATGCACACCAGACTTGAGTGTCAGCCACCACATGAATGCCCCGCCCAGCACATAGGGAATCATGCTGAGCACCCGCCAGCGGTTGAGCGCAAACAGGAAAGCCAGCACAGCCAATGCGGCCAACAGGTGCGGCCATGAAATAGAGGCAGTGTAAAACACCGCAATCATGATAGCCGCGCCCAAATCATCAATCACGGCAAATGCGACCAGAAACACCTTGAGCGGTGCAGGCACGCGCTTGCCCAATATTGACAATACACCCAGTGCAAAGGCGATATCCGTCGCCATCGGAATGCCGACGCCTGCCTGGTAGGCAGTGCCGTGGTTGAATTGCCAGAAAATGCAGGCTGGCACGATCATGCCGCCCATCGCAGCAATCGTCGGCAACAAGGCATTATTGACGCTGGATAATTCGCCCACATACAACTCGCGTTTGAGCTCCAGCCCGATCAGCAAAAAGAAGATCGCCATCAGGCCATCATTGACCCACTCTTCAAGGCTTAAAGCCAACCATTGGTGATGCCAGAAATGATGGTAGTGCTCAGCCAGCACACTGTTGGCAATGACCAGCGCCAGCACTGTGACCAGCAATAGCAGGATGCTGCTGGCCTGCTCAGAAGCCAGGAAGCGTTGGAAAGTGGCGGTTAACGGACGCATATCGTAAAGACGGATGACTCTAATGAATTACTCAATTAATTATTCACCAACGGCAAAGCCGATGCCAAACATGGTTTGCGCCTGATTATAATCCAGTAGCGAGACGCCATAACCACTGGCCAGCATGGCGTAGAAACGCACACTTTCACTTTTGAGCGGCTTGTACTGCACATCAAACTTCACATAGCCTTTGTTATCGCTACGCATATTGTTACGCAAGGTAACACTGGCAGCCGTGGTATTGGCCTCGTTATCCCAGCGCAAAATCGCATCGCCATAACCCATATATTTGCTGATATCCGGGTTATCGTTATCCGATTTGCTTTCAGGGATGCGCCACCACGGGCGAACAAGCAAACTATAGCGCTCACTGAGTTGCCAGCCGCCCTGCAAATAGACGCGGTTCCAGCTGCGCGATAGTGGTTGCGAGCGGCCATTAGACTCATGCATCAGGCCCACGTTGAGCATATTGGGCATGGCATTGAGCCAACTGTTTTCTTCTGCTGGTTTATTCAAGCCTAGCGATAAAATCAACTCAGGTGAATAATTGTGATCCCGCATGGGGCGCGACTGCTCTTCGTTATACACCTGCCAGAATGACTGTTGGGTATAAGCCCCCCACAAACGCGCACTTTGCACCCACTGGTTTTTAGGCAACCAGTCTGACAGGTTCATTAACTGCGTTTTCAGGCTAATCTGGAAATGCAGGTCATTGTGCCCCAGGCCACGGTCTTGCGTATTAGGACGTGATGGCGAGGTCGGAACATCATTGGGATTATTCGAGTACGCGGTCACCAGGTAATTGAGCTGATGGGTTTCCAGATCGGTAAAATGCAGTTCATCCTGGCTGTTTAAATGCCATTTGCGTGAGAGGTAACCCGTCTCGGCCCCCACACTTTTCACTAGCTCCTGTTGGCTAGGGGCCAATATTGGGGGTACCACGCGTGTCGGCGTATATTGCTCGGCGACTTTATCAAAACAAATCAGGCGACGGCTAGCATCTGCGGCAAACTCGGTTTGACAGGTGCGTAAGGCATTTTGCATCTCCTGCATACCCTCGGCCTGTGCCTGACCACTCAATACGACGGCAAAAAAAATGAAGCTGCGCAGAAAAAGAGTGCGCAGGGTGTGAAGCATGAACATACGGATTCCCTTCAGCGGGCACCTGCGTTAAGGCGCCGGATTCATCATGATCAGATGCTGTTGCTCGATTGCGTTTAATACCTCATCACTAAGCTTTACTTGATAAGCCGCGACGTTTTCCTGCAACTGGTTCATGCTGGTGGCACCGATGATGGTGCTACCAACAAACCAGCGGTGATAGACAAAACTCAGTGCCAACTGCGTTGGTGTGAGGCCATGTGCACGCGCCAGCTCGGCATAGGCTTTGGACGCCGCCGGCACGCCCGGTTTTTTATAACGCTGTGCATAACCCAGAAACAAAGTAACGCGACCAGGGGTGGCAGGGTCGTCGACATATTTGCCGGTCAAATGGCCAAATGCCAGCGGAGAGTAGGCAGCCAGGCTAATGCGTTCGCGGTACAACACCTCGGCCATGCCAAACTCCATGCCACGGTTCATCAGGTTATAGCAGTTTTGCAACACGGCAATGCGCGGCAAGCCTTGTTCGCGGGCGAGTCGCAAAAATTCCATCACACCCCACGGTTGCTCATTACTCAAGCCGATCGCGCGTACCTTGCCTTCCCTGATTAACTCGTCCAACACTTCGAGCTGGGTTTGAATCGGCACCCAGTTGAGAGGTTGGCCACTGGCATCGCGTTCGGCACGGGGGTCAAACTGGTATTGGCCAAACATGGGCACATTGCGTTCTGGCCAGTGCAGATACAATACATCGAGGTAGTCAGTTTGCAAACGTGTCAGGCTATCATGCACCGCCTGGCGGATATTCGCCCTATCCATGCCGCTCGGGCCGCCGCGTATCCACTGCATGCCACGCCTGGGGCCCGCCACTTTGCTGGCCAGCACAAAGCTATCGCGCGCCTGCTTTTTAATCCAGTGGCCGAGGATGGTCTCCGTCTGCGTCACGGTTTCTGCCCGTGGCGGCACCGGATACATCTCAGCCGTGTCGATAAAGTTAATGCCTTGCGAGAGGGCAAAATCCAGCTGGTTGTCGGCGTCTTGCTGGGTATTCTGGTCGCCAAAGGTCATGGTGCCCAGCGCAATTTTGGAGACGCGAATACCGCTGTCCCCGAGTGTTGTGTGATCCATTAATGTAATACCTGTTTTTCTGTGGGTACCTGCATTACGATACTGGAAACCGCTTCTGGTTCCTTATCCTGATGTGCGGGCAATGTCCAGCCTGCGTCCTGGCTGGCGACCATCAACATACGGCTGATGGCCAGCACCAGTTGGTGATTTAAACTCATATTGACGTTCATGCCGTTGGCGCATACCAACTGCATATGATTCAACTGGTCGTTAATCGACACGAAGCGTGTGTCAACGACCAATAACTCCTGCTCACTCACGGCCGATGGGCGTTGCTGGTAAGCCGTGGAAAAATCCAGGTCTTCCAGCTGGTGCACGGCATCAGCCTCTTCTTCAAACTGGCGCGTGGCTTCAGTCGGCGATTGTGCCGCAGGCAAAGGTGAAGCATTTCCCAGCGCCAATGCGGATACGGGCAAATGCGCTTCACGATTAAGCACCTTAAACATTTGTCGCGCGATACGATAAGACAGCCATACGCGGATTTCCTGTGCCTGGCTGACAGCGGCTTTCATCAGCAAGCGGTCTTGTTGCTGATCATAAGCAAGATTGATCTGTTGGATGGATTGCTGTTGCATGAGATTAGTAGCTTTGCAAAGGGTCATCACTAGCATACCGCAGTTGCTCACCTGCTGCCTAACACAATCCTCAGCTGACGGTGAATGTGGTGGTTAAAGATACACTCCGATACAAAACCGCCACGCCCTGCGCGGATACATTTACGTATGCTTTGGTCATAGAAATATAAGTAAACATGCCTGTCACAGGAGGCGATATGTCCAAACAAAAACTGACGCATTTAAAAACACCTATGCACTTAAAAACAATGGCACTCACCGGCCTGATGGCAGCACTGATGCTCGCCAGCAGCGCTGCTCAGGCTCATCCACCAGGCCACGGCGGCTGGCACGGTGGAGGCTGGCATGGCGGTGGTGGCGTCGGCTTTTATTTCGGCGCGCCCTATCCTTATTTTCCATATGCATATTCGCCTTACGCCTATCCGTACCCATATGCTTATAGCCCACCACCAGTCATTGTGACCCAACCGCAACCACAGGTTTATATCGAACAAGGTAGCGGTGCCACCAGTGCGCCTGCCCCGGCACAAAGCGTGCCGCCTGCTGCCACTGCCGGCAACAACGGCCAAGGTTACTGGTATTACTGCGAGCAATCTGACAGCTATTATCCTTACGTCAAAGAGTGTCCGGCGGGCTGGAAACAAGTGACGCCTTCGCCACCAAGCAAATAGGCCTAAGCATATGAAAACAACACCTATGCTGATCATGGTCGCGGCACTGAGCTTGTCAGCCTGCGCTACCAACCCCACCGGCCCAAGCAATATGGCTTTGCCGGGCACGGGCAAAAACTTTAATGTTTTCAGGGCAGATGACCTATCCTGCCGTGACTTTGCCTTGACGCAAATTGGCGGCAAAACGGTGAACCAGCAATATAACGCCAGCCTGGCCACCACGACCGCAGTCGGCACCGTCGTAGGCGCAGCCCTTGGTGCTGCGGCAGGGGGTGGTGAAGGGGCAGCCATCGGCGCAGGCATGGGTGCCTTATCCGGCGGCGCCATCGGTACAAATACGGCGGCAGTCAGCGGCATGAATGCGCAGGATAAATACGACAACGCTTACTTCCAATGCATGTATGCGGCCGGACACCGTATTCCGGTACCAGCCAGCATGGCGCGAACCTACTCGCAAGGTGGCAATGCCTCTAGCACAGCATCCTCGCCTGCTGCATCCGGTTATTATCCACCGCCTCCGCCGCCAAACCGCCCTCGCTAGGCAAATCGACAGGCAGCCGTAGAAAGCGGCCTGTTGCTATCACCCTGGCCGATTAAATTAACATGCCGCCAGAAGCCTCAATACGCTGTGCATTCACCCAGCGATTGTTCTCCGACAACAGGCTCGCAATCATCGGGCCGATATCATCTGCCACCCCTACGCGGCCCAACGCAGTTTGCGAAGCAATATAGGCGTTGACCTCTTTGTTATCGCGCACCAGACCCTGGCCGAAATCCGTTTCAATCGCACCTGGCGCTACCGTATTCACTGCAATCTGGCGTGCACCCAGCTCTTTGGCCATATAACGCGTCAGTACCTCAATGCCGCCCTTCATCGCCGCATAAGCGCTGTAGCCAGGCAAGCTGAACCGCGCCAGGCCGCTGGAAATATTCACAATGCGGCCGCCATCACGCAATACTGGCAGTAAGGTTTGCGTTAAAAAGAAAGTGGATTTCAGATGGATATTCACCATATCATCAAACATCTGCTCCGTAGTTTCAGCAAATGGCGCATGGATACCCGTCCCTGCATTATTCACCAGGTAATCAAACTGCGTAGCTTGCCACTGTGTTTGCAGGGCCTGCTTCAATTGCGAAGCAAATGCAGCAAATGTTTTCACCTGCGCCACATCCAGCTGTAAAGCCACCGCCTTGCGCCCTAACGCTGTGATTTCATCCACCACTGCTTGTGCCGCGGCCTGTTTGCTTTGGTAGGTCAATACCACGTCTATGCCCTGTTTTGCCATTGCCAGCGCGGTGTTCTTACCCAAACCACGGCTGCCACCTGTAATTAATGCAATCTTGTTTGTCATATGCGTGCTCCTGTGTTGATGAAAGATAGACGCAGTTTATTGATAATCATAAATACGATAAATAAGCATGAAGTGATTATACTGTTCATAATTAATGAACAATTGAAAGAAAATTGCCATGCTGGATAGCACCGAAAGCCTGAAGCGTTTTATGCGCGTTGCCGAACTCGGCAGCTTTACCAAAGCGGCAGATAGTCTGGGACTGCCCAAAGCCAGCATCTCACTGGCAGTGCAGCAACTGGAAAGTAAACTGCACACGCAGCTGTTCCACCGCACCACACGCAAAGTGCAACTGACGCCGGACGGCCACTTGTTTTATGAAAAAAGCAAAGATGTCTTGAGTGAGATCGAAGAATTAGAAACTTTGTTCATCAGCGATGATAGACACATCTCGGGCGTGATCAGGGTCAACCTGTCACAGCCCATGGCGCGACACCTGCTGATTCCCGCATTGCCGGACTTTTTGCAACGTTACCCTAACCTCAATATTGAAATCAGTAGTGAAGACCGCAAAGTAGACCTGGTACGCGAAGGCTACGATTGCGTGGTGAGAACCGGCGAAGTGGCCGAAACCGGCATGATGATGCGCAAAATAGGCGAAATGCAACAAACCAACTTCGTCAGCCCAGGCTATCTGGCCGCTTACGGTGAACCCAGGGCGATCGCAGACCTGCAACAGCACACCTTGATTCATTACCAAACCAGCAGCAACAAACGGTTTGATGCATTTGAATATCAGCTAGAGGGCGAATTACATCGTATCAAAATGCCCAGCCGTATCTGCGTCAACAATACCGACGCCTACCGCGCCGCCTGCGTGGCCGGACTCGGCATCATGCAAGCGCCTAAGTTAGGCGCCATGGAGATGCTTAACAGCGGACTATTAGTCGAAATCCTACCAGCCTGGACCGCACCCAGCATGGCCGTTTCCATGCTGTTCCCGCATCGTCGCAATTTGTCTAAGCGCGTGCGGATTTTCATGGATTGGCTGAGTGACATCGTACAAAGCCAGTTAACACCTCGCTAAGCATTTACCAATATGCAGGCAAAAAAATCCCCTGCGTTTGCCGGAGGAAGGGTGGCAAACCACAGGGGTTAGGAGAACAGGCGCCATCATTTTGGGAAAGTGAGGGATTTACTTTCTGAGGACGTCTGACTACAAGAAAGTGGTTGTGAGCTACTCCAGCTTAAAAGCCACCGGGATAGTAATTTTGAAACTTTTCTTTCTCAGGCTGTCTTTCACGCCCAGCTGTGCAATGGCTTTTTTCACCATGCGCATAGCCTCTTCATCCAGTGGCACATGCTTGCTGCTATCCGCCAGCGACACTTGCACCAACTCGCCACGCACAAACTGGGCGACCACCATGGCCTCACCTTCTAGATGTCGGCGAATAGCGATGGCTGGATATTGTTTGCTCTTACTGACCAGCGCACGTAATTGTTCGCCATAATCGCCCCAGGCATCAGAGTCACTAGCGCTTAATTCATCCGACTCAACATTTGCCTGCGTACTCGGCGCAGACGCACTGGGTTTTGCATCTTTTGCAGCAGAGTCATTCGGGGCATGCTGCGCACTTTCTGCACTTACACTGGGGGCTGCAGGCGCTGGGCTCACAGCTGCAGGTTCCACTTTCGTCGGCGCCGCTTGCTCTGGCACACGATAATCGGCCTCATGATTGCTCGGGGCAGCCAATATCTGTTTAGGCGTTTCTACCGGCGTTTGCGGCTTCACCACTGGCGTTGGCGCCGCTTTGGGCGGCTCAACCGGCGTGGCCGTTTCCGTCACTTGCTGCACACGCGGCGGCAAGGCTTTGATTGAGAAAAACTCAATTTCCAGCCTTTCCGGCATGTTGGGTAACGCAATCTGGCTTAAGCTAGGGTAGACCGCCACTATCAGCAGGTGTAAGCCCAAAGACAGCATAACCGCACGCCACAACAGTGCATCACTCTGCTGTTCAGGATAAATCAGGCTGCTCATGCCTTACTTCCCGGCCTCGGGCGACATGACAAAACTAAACTTGCTAATGCCCGCACGCTGAATGGCCGCCAACACTTTGGCCACCACGCCATATTGCGCATGTTCATCAGCATAAATCTCCACCGCCGGATCATGGCTTTTTTTGAGTACACCCAACTCTGTGGTCAACACCTCCAGCGCCAGTCGCTGTTGGTCGAGAAACACATCACCTGCATCGGTGACACTGATATGTGCTGTTTTAGGCACCGTGATCGCTACCTCGGCACTGGCCTGCGGCAACTTGACCTTCACCGCATTCATGAGCAAAGGTGCGGTGACAATAAATACTGTGAGCAATACCAGCATCACATCCACCAGCGGCGTCACATTGATTTCACTCACCAGTTCTTCGTTTTCACTGTCCCCTAAAATCGCCATGTTATTACCCCTCCGCACCTGACTGCGTCAGCAAAGACTGAAAGCGGCTGGCGACTTGCTCCATATCGGCTCTATGCACCTTTTGCTTGCGCATAAAGTAGTTGTACGCCAACACCGCAGGCACCGCCGTCGCAATACCAATCGCCGTCGCAATCAGCGCCTCGCCGATCGGCCCGGCCACTACATCCAGCCCTGCAGAACCGGTCGCAGTGATGGTACGCAACGCATTCATAATGCCCCACACCGTGCCAAACAAGCCGATAAACGGCGCGGTAGAGCCTATGCTGGCCAATAGTGCCACACCGCCATCCATGCGTTTTTGCTCCAGGTAGGCCTGTTGTTTGAGCGAGAGTAAAATAACCTCCTGACGCTCGTTTCTGCGCAACACTGAGTTCGCCATGACTTCGTTCATCGCACGCATGCCCGCATCACACAAACGCGCAAAGCTGCTATTGCTGTTAGCAATAATTTTGGGCAGTTCGTAAATCGTTTTTACCTGCTGCCACTCGGATAGAAAATTATTCGATGCACTACGGGACTTATACCAGGCCCAGCTTTTCATCAGGATGATGGACCACACCAGCACCGACAGCACGCCCAGTAAGTACAACACGAGATCAACAATATCAGGCACCAAATCCACAGCGAGCTCCATTATCAAAATACATACGAGAAAATAATCTGGATGCTTGTTGCGCTCACAATATTAAAAACGCAAACCAGGAAAAAACCCCGCCAATATCGGGAATTTTTCACATTTACATCCCTTCATATGTTTAATCGCTGGGATCGCCAAAAGCCTGACGTCATTAACAAAACTTTACATTAAAATGATTCATCACATAGTGCCAGCATTGACTGCGACCGGCTGCGGCAAATAAATGAAGTACCACTCACCGTAATAACGCTTGTCATTCAAATGCTGCAACTCACCACGGTAGCCTTTGGTTTTAAACACTGCCTTATCAGACAAACTGTAAACCCCCATGATGCCGCCGCTGGGGGCGGTGACCAGGCCCCAGCCCTCGCGCTGTGTGATGGGATCAAAATAGCCTTTGCGCAAATGCCGGCGCGCAGTCGGGAAGCGGGTATCTTCTTGCAGCGCCTGCAAAGTCGGTGGGAAGATTTTCACTACGCCTGGCGTCTGGTTGTAATAACGGCCAATGGCATCGCGATAGGCCAGGCCCACCTTGATCAGTTCCTGCTCTCTTTCACGCAGCACCTGAGTTTGCCAGCGCATGCTGGCTTGTACCATGACCAGGCCACTGAGCATAATGAGCATAAACATGCCAATCAGCACAAAGCCGGTGGTGAGGGCCTTACCACAGCGCATAGGGCGTACCATCTGCGGCCACCAGCGCAGAACCGCTATGCACATCAAAGACACTACCCTGCTCGTCAATATTGGGCGGCAAGGTAATCACCCAGGTATCCATACGTTCGGTGATCGGATCAGGCGGGATAGCTTTCAGGTATTGGCGCTCAACCAGTTCATCCAGGGTTTCCGGATAGCGGTTTTTATCGCTGTAAAACTTATCAATGGCATCACGCATGGTGAGCAAGTCATGCCGCAAACTGGTCTCTTTCGAGCGCTGCAACATATGCATGAATTTTGGCGTCACAATGGTTAGCAACATGGCCAGAATCGCCAGCACCACCAGCATTTCAATTAGGGTAAACCCACGTTTCATGGCTTTACCACTCACTGTAAGGTTGTTGGTTAATGCCGATAGCGGGCGAACGCGAAGAGACGTCATACACATCCTGCGCCATCTCATCAATTGCACCGTCATAAGCGCGGATACGCCAGGTGCCCGCATTACTTTGTTCGGTGTCTGCTGCAAACGGGTCACGCGGGATACGTCTTAAAAAAAACAGTTTTTTCTTTTTGGGATCCTGCGTATTTTCAACCCCGGTCACCAGGATGGCCAAATTGGCCGGATATCCGCTGCCATCAGCCGTTTTTTTGATCAGGCCCTGATCCACCGCACCTTTGTAGGCATCCAGCGCATCCCGTATTTGCCACAAGGCGCGTTTGAGTTCCCGCTCTTTGTCGCGCTTGGTATTCAGTTGCAACACCGGGCTAGCCGAGGTCACCAGCAAGGCGAGTAATGCCAGCGTGACCAAAAGCTCGATCAGAGTAAAGCCGCGTGATCGTCGGTTTGCAACAAGCATGTTATTGCCCTTGAATAATCATGGTGTTGGGACTGGCTGCAGGGTTGGGAGGTGCCGAGTTGATCAATTGATCGGCAAAATTGGTATCTACTTTCGCGCGGTCAGCTGCGGTATTTTGCGGCATGGCCACTGGGCTGGATGCCATCGCGTCTGAGGCTTGTACTGCTCGTGCACCCGTTGTACCTAACGGGTTTGCCGTGGCTGCAATGCCAGAAGGAATCAGGCTATAGACCGAACTGGCCGGGCTCAGGTTATGCATGATGCGAGGTGTAATCAGCAATACAATTTCATTTTTACGCTTGTCTTCATTATTACTGCTGAAAAACTTGCCAATCAGCGGCAAATTGCCCAGGCCAGGCACTTTACGCCGCGTTTTCTGTTCGTCGTCACGGAATAATCCGGCCAGAATCTGCGTTTCGTTATTGCGCAACTGCAAGGTGGTATTCGCATTGCGGCTGCCGATGGTATACGCCAGCACCCCAGAACTGGTGGTGACCTGGTCGGTGATATTACTCACTTCCATGCCGACTTTGATACTGACCTGGTCTTGCATCTGGATCACCGGCTCGACATCGAGCTTGATACCGACCTCAATATAATTCACATTCTGGCTGACAAAACCCTGCGCACTGGCGACGCTGGTCAGCACCGGGATTTTATCGCCGACATGAATCTTGGCGCGGTCACGGTTCTTGACCCGGATTTTGGGGCTGGCCAGCAAATTGGTATCGGTATCCTGATGCAGCAAATTGAGCACAATAGCGGGATCATTGATCGAAAACACGCCCAGGTTGCCGTTGAAATTACGCAATTCGGTCAGCGTCAGTTTGCCTGCTTGCGGTTGCGTACCGCTGCTGCTACCGGCTGCGTTGCCCTGCACGCCGACGCCAATCTGGGTTGGATACTGGATACCGAGGTTTTCCAGGTTACGGCGGTTGATTTCCATCACCTCAACTTCGAGCATCACCTCGGGTTCATTGAGGTCTTGTGAGGCAATCAGCTTCTCTGCGACTTTAATGCGGTCCATGGTATCGCGCATCACCAGCGTATTGAGCTTTTCATCAATATAGACATCGCTGGCACGCAACACGGTTTTCATCATATTGAGCGCACGTTTGGCGTCCATATGCGTCAGGTAAAAACTGCGCACAAATAATTCTTCATACTGCGCCGCGCGTGCTTGCGGATAAATTAGCAAGGTATTGCTGTTGAGCACTTTCTTGCCTAACTGATGGCTGGTGAGAATCACGTCCAGCGCCTGTTCTATCGGCGTATCACGCAGCAACACATTCACGCGTATGCCTTCGTTGAGTTCCTGGTCAAACGAGAAATTCAAATCTCCGGCCTTGCCTAGATATTCGAAAGCATTTTTAATCGGCGCATTTTTAAGCTCCAGCGTGACTTTCTTTCTCAACGAAGACTGCAAGGGTCGCACCACACTGGTCCGTTCGTTTTTCTTTTGCTCCAGATGCTCGAACAATTGCCGCGCCCCGGCATGCGCGGGCTGCTCGGCCAGGATACTGCGCAAGCCAAACTCGGCACCAGCCAAATCCTCAGCCGCAATCGCTACCTTCACCTGTTCCAGTTGTATCGAATGCTGACGCGCCAGTTGTACTTTTTGCATGCCGTCACTGGCAGCACGGTTGTTAGGTGCAAGCTGTAACACTTGCTGGTAACCCTCAATCGCCGCATCATATTGTTGGGTGAGCAATAAACTATCCGCTTGCTGCAATTGCTTTTGCAGTTTCTTTTCCTGCAACAGGGTCAGCCAGTTTTTATATTGCGGTTGGCGTGGATGCGCATCGACCAAGGGTTGCAACAGTTGAATCGCTTCCTCGTCCTGGCCACGCGCCGCATAGACTCTGGCCTGCTCCAGCGTGGCATCACCATTTTGTTGTGCAGGCAATAGGTTGCTGCAACTGGCTAATAACAGCGGGCAGCCCAACAACCAGGCCCAATGACTATACGTTTGATTCACTTGCTTGTTCAAAATACCACCCCGTTATCCAGCCTGATTTCAAAGCGCTTGGCCGCATGTTGCAGCACGATTTTTTGTTGGTCGAGCAGGCTCACCTGCCACCCATCGGCAAAATGGTCGCCTGCATGTACGACGTATTGTTGCTGGCCATCGGTTAAAAACACGGTCCAGCGCCCGTCTTCCTGCAATCGACCAGCATAGGTATAAGGATTCACTGCCTCTGGAACGACAGGCACCGCGGTGTCGGCTGCCGACATTTCTAGCACGGCAAACAGGTTAATCGCGCTATCATCGGCGCCTGCACTCATGTTTGCAGGCGCTGAGATGCTTTGCGGTAAGGCCGTATTAGGCAAAGGCAAAACCTGCGCCAAGCTCACGCGACGCGAAGGGGCTTGTTTCACAGCAGCAACCGGCGTCTGCTCGGTTTGCTCTACCCACCAGCATGCCAGCAAGGTGCAAGCCAGTGCCACCCATACTATTCCACGTCGCATCATGTCTGCCCTCGCTTGCGCGTGTACAAACTAAACTCCACATAGGCCTCGAGGTCGGGCTGCAACACATCACTGCGTTGTAATTTAAACTGGCTTAAGGCCAGGCTAGGATAGGTCTGCAACACCTGCTGCAAAAAATGCCGTACCTGCAAATAATCCCCTTTGAGTGGCAACTTGATGCGCTGCACCTGCAAACTCGAATGCTCAACGGCTAAAGACTGAAATTCTGCGCGCTCAAACAACATGCCCATGGCATCCGCCGTCGCCAGTATCTCGGCACTGATACGGTCAGCTTCGTCTTCACTGGGCCAGCTTTGCAACACATTCACGACGTGAGGCTTGGCCTCAGTGACAGGCGATGTCGGCTTGGTGAATGCAGGTAATTGTTGCAATACATGTTGCAAGGTATGACCGCGCCACCAAGCATGCGCCACCAGCCCGGACAGCAAAATGGCTACTAACAGCATGACTGCCAGCCAGCGATGTGCCCGCAGCGTTTGCTGGCAGACAAAGCACACACGTTGCATAAAGTGACTTAGAACTGCCATCCAGCCTCCACATGCAAGGTCGTCATGCGCAAACCGTTCACCTCGGTCGCTTCGCTGGCCTTCAGTTTCACATCCACCAAAGCAGGCTGTTTTTTCAGCCGCTCTACCAGCGCCCAGCCTTGCTGACGCTGTTGTGCCAGCACCGTCATGCGTATCTGTTTACGCTTGGCATCGGGGGAGAGTTGCAGCCAGTACAAGTGGGCTTGCTGGGCATGTTCAAGATCACCCAACAAAGCTAACCACGGCGTGACTATCTGTAACTGCGCCTCGGCCATGTCAGCCGCCAAGGCCTGATTCACGACAGGCGGTTTATTGCCGGCCTGCTGACTGGCGGTCAAGGCCAATTGGCGCGCTTGCCATTGCTGCTGCAGGGCAATATTTTCCTCGGTAATCTGATGATAAACAGCGGCCAGCCATACCAGGCTAGCGAGTAATATCAGGCCAATCACCGTGGCCGCAGGCCCAGGCAAGCGACCGGGCGCATGATTTAAGCGCACGTGCATTAAGCCACCCTTCTTTCGGCTACCTGTCGAGACGGCTTATCCAAGCCATGGGAAGGCTGCACATCCACCACCTGAAACGGCTGCATGGACTGGCGTGTAACGCCGCTAGATTCTGCCTGTGACAAAAAGATTGGCAAAGCGGCCCGTTCGGGATGTATGACCTGCTCGCGCGACAATAACTGCATCAAGGTCAGTCGCCATTGTTCATCAACAGGTAGCTGGCGAATCTGTAGCCAGTCCCCCTGCATCAGGCATGCCACCGTTAAGTGGCTGGACTCTCGGCAGACAATCCAGCCATTGGCCGAAAAGCCTTGCTGGCGCATGGTATGTAAAGCCTGGTTGGCTGCCAGCGCCCACGCGGGAGTGATGATGCCTGGCGGCAATCGATGCTTGGCCAGCGCCGCCTGTAACTTTTCCAGTAGTGCAGCAGGCAGTGCATTCAGCAAGGTATGCTGGCCATAAGCACCCGGCTGCGCCCGAATTTGCCAATCTTGCCCATCGCTGGTAAAGGCCTGCTGCAAGCCGTGGAGGTAATAAGCCGCTTTATCCGCCTGGGTGCGTACCTCAGCCTGCCACGGCAATACCAGCCAGCGCGCATACTGATTGGAAAGCACCACGACCACATGCCAACGTTGGCCTGCTAAGGGTGCCAAGACGTCATGCAAGGTCTGCCACAACGCCTTTGGCGGTAATATATCCTGCGTACTGCCAGGCAAAGTATGACGTTGATGGCCGATCATCTGCGGACGCCTGCCCGGCAACCACGCACGTTGAAACTGGAATACTTCTAGCGCATCACAAGTAATGACTAGGCGCAATTCCGGCGCAGTCAGCGCCTGCCACCAGCGACGGCTGTCGGCCACGCGGCAATCTACACCAGGATCAGGAAAGCGCTGTAACACGGTTAATCTCCTGCAAAGTCGTTTCGCCCGTAGCCACCAGTGCCAGGCCCGCATCACGCATGGCACGTGTACCGGTCGTGGCGGCTAATGCCTTAATTTGGCTGATGGGTGCTTTAGATACAATGAGTTCACGCATGCGGTCATCAAACAGCAATAACTCAGCAATGCCTTTGCGGCCCTTGTAACCGCTACCGTGGCATTGACCACAGCCTTGGCCTTTTTTAAACTGGTAGTGTTGGGTCGTTTCTACACTCAGGCCGGACTTCACTAGCAATGCGGCATCTGGCATATCATCCACTTTGCAAAACGGGCAAATCACCCGCACCAGCCGCTGCGCCAGGATCACGTTGACTGCCGACACAAAACTATAGGCGTCGACGCCCATATTGGTGAAACGGCCGATCACGTCAAATACGTTATTGGCGTGCACGGTGGTGAGCACCAAATGCCCGGTCAGCGCGGACTGCACGGCAATTTGTGCAGTTTCGCCATCGCGGATTTCGCCCACCATAATTTTGTCGGGGTCATGGCGCAAAATGGAGCGCAAGCCACGTGCAAACGTCAGGCCTTTTTTCTCATTGACAGGGATTTGCAGCACGCCAGGCAGTTGATATTCAACCGGGTCTTCAATAGTGATAATTTTGTCCTGGCCCTGGTTGATCTCGGAAATCATGCCGTAGAGGGTGGTGGTTTTGCCGCTACCAGTGGGCCCGGTCACCAGCAACATGCCATAAGGCGCTTCGGCCTGCGCCCGGATTTGCGCCAACAAAGCGGGCGCGAAGCCCAGCACTTCGAGGCTGATGCCTTGCGCTTCACTGAGCGCTTTACGGTCCAGCACGCGTAGCACGGCATCCTCACCCACCACACTGGGCATGATAGAGACACGCAAATCTATTTCACGGCCCAAAGCATGCACTTTGCAGCGGCCATCTTGCGGAATACGTCGCTCGGCAATATCCAGTTCAGACATGACCTTGATACGCGACACCGCCTGCTCGGCCTGCATGACGCCACTGAGGCCACCTGCCTCTGTCAGCACGCCATCGATGCGGTATTTGACACGCAAGCCTTGCAGGGTAGATTCAAGGTGAATATCACTGGCCCCGGCCTTGAGGGCATCGTATAAGGTCGAGCGTACAAAACGCACCACCGGACTGCTGTCTTCGCTAATGGACTTCAGCGACAACTCTTCTACCGGCGTTTCCTCTTCGTTGCTGAGGCTGTCACTGGCATGTACCTGATCCATCGCGCGCATTTGCGTTTCATGAAATTGCAGGCAAGCGGCGATATCGTTACGATGCGCCAGGCACCACTGTACCGGCACGCGCACCATGCTCTGCAAGCGTAATTGCAGTGGCTCGTCAAACGGGTCGGCCAGCACTAGGTATAACGATTGATCTGGGTACAGCGACTGGTCGGATTTTTGCATTAATACCGCATGCAAAGTGCTGGCATCATTAAAGCGCAACAGGTCAAACATGGGCTGCATGGCATGCAAGTCTAGTGCGGTCAGCGTCGGGTAATGCATGCACTGCCCTAATGCCAGCACAAACACATCTGGCGTCAGGCCAGACAGCTCCTCCAACACCTCCATGAATGGGCGGCCGGTTTGCTGGGACAACTGGCGTGCCTGCGGCAATAACCCGGCATCTAACGGGGGGACATGCCCAGTCAGTGGTAAATCCTGCATATTCATGCGATGGCATTCCTCATTCTATGGCGCCCGCCAGTTCAAAAATCGGCATATACATCAACACCACCACCAAACCTACAATCAAGCCGATCAGCACCATCAGTGCGGGCTCCAATAACTTGCTCAACCACTCCACACGGCGCGCCGTTTCTTCGTCGTAAAACACGCCTATACGTCCTAACATCTCATCGAGTTGTCCACTACGCTCGCCCACGCGTAGCATGCGGTTGGCAATGGAGGTCGTGAGGCCATGCGACTCCATGGCACCTGACAAGGCCTTGCCTTCACGTACTTCAGTAATCACGCGTTGCAAGGCCAGTTGCAACTCTTGCGGCAACAAAGATTGCACCATACCCAGTGCCGTCAGCAAGGGAATTCCTCCCTGTAACAGCATCCCCAGCGTGCGGTAAAAACGCGCCAGCTGGTAAATACGCAAAGCCTCACCCAAGCTGGGGATTTGCCACACGCGTTGCATCAACCAGGCCTTGCTGGCCGGGCGCGAAAACACCAGCCACAGCGATGCCGCCATAGCCAGGGTTGCCAGTAGCACCCACTCGCCATGCCCTTGCAACAATTGCCCCCAGCGCAACAGTATTTGGCTGGCCCAGGGCAAATTGTCGCCGCCACTTTCATAAATCGTGCTGAAACGTGGCACCACATAACCGAGCAAAAACAGCACCACCAGGCCGCCAACGACAATCAGCAATACCGGGTAGATTGAGGCCGCAATAATTTTCTTGCGAATCGCCTCTACCTGCGTCTGGTAAGCCACATGCCGCCGCAACGCCTGCACCATATCGCCCGTACGTTCACTGGCCCGAATCAGCGCGATATATAACTGGCTGAATACCGAAGGCTGCAAGGCCAGTGCCTGAGACAAAGGCAAGCCTTCAAACAGGCTGGTGCGTAATTGGGTTAACACGGCACGTGCGTGGTCTTGTTGCTCCTTCTCGGCCAGGCCCTCAATGGCTTCAATCAGGCTCAGTCCGGATTCAAGCAGTGTCAGCAACTCCTGGCTAAACAGGCTGAGATTAAAGGTGTGCGTTTTGAGCGGCCATTGCGGCCAGCCTGATACCCGCGCAGACCGCACCTGTAACACACCATAGCCTTGTGCCTGCGCCTGTAGCAGCGCAGCCTGGCGATCCGTGGCATCCAGCGATAACCAACTCACCTGCGCCCCCTGCAACACTTTTAACTCAAACTTCATGATGGCTGACGTTTAAGCGCTACCAGTTACCGACATCGCTATCAGCATCCTGGCCACCAGCGGCGCCATCACTGCCCAGCGTCCACACGTCATAGTCGCCATGCTCGCCGGGGTAACGATACAGATACTGCCTGCCCCACGGGTCGGCGGGTACACCTTTGGCCAGGTATGGGCCTTGCCATTTGGTCTCGCCATCCGGCTGGCGATTGAGTGCCGCCAGGCCTTGCTCAGTCGCTGGATAATGACCAGTATCCAGCCGATAGGTATCCAGCGCGCGCGATAATGCCTCAATTTGTGCCTTGGCCGTTTTGGTTTCTGATTTGCCAATCTGGGCAAAATACTTGGGGCCGACATAGCCCGCCAGCAAGCCGATAATCACCATCACTACCAGCAACTCCAACAAGGTAAACCCTGCCTGCTTAAATTTCGCCATTTTCATCGTCGTCACTTTCTAAAATTAACCTTGCGAAAAGATAGAGGTCTTTTAATCCAGGCTTGCACCTGCTGGCAACAATCCGGGCAGCACGACTTCAAATGCTTTTTGTCCGTTTTGACCCGTGGTACGCAAACGAATCGCCCCTTCTTTCTCATCTGGCTCTTTGCTATCGCAATGGCTTTTGATATACAACATGGACGTCATTTTGCGTGTCGAACCATCCTGGTCAGCAAAACTCACATCCGTGGTGAAGTCCACCCAACCATCGTGATAGGGCGCAGTGTTCAAATCTGGTAAACCAGGTTGCTTGACTGATGTCATGCTGCGTCCAACTCGGTATAACGCTTCTGGCATACCGTAGCTGGCAGTAGGATTTGGATTCATAAAATAGGCCACAGACACGGGGCGGCCAGAAAAACCACCACGCAAAATGTCATTAATTTCCCACTGTTCGCCATGACTTAACTTGGGCTCTTTCATTAATATATGTGTGCCAAAAATGCATTCTTTGGTGTCTTTATTCCACCAGATCGTATCGGTCAGCGTAGCGAACTCCTCACTATCGTTGCCTTCAGGTGCCGGTGGCGCGATCCCACGCGAAATCATGCCCACCATATTAAAACCGGCCAGCGGCGCATTCATTGGACTAGCCAGCAACAGGTCATTAACTACCGCACATGCGGTATTCTTTTTCTGTGCCATCTCTGGCGCAGCGCTTTCTTTCAAGCCAAACTCCCCCGTGGTATTACATGCCACATAAGCAGAGCGCTTGTTAGGCTGTAAATCAACAAACTCAGCCTGGCAAATCAAAGAAAAACACAATCCTAACAATGGTATTAATTTAAAACGCTTTGTTTTTAACACTTCATCGCTCCCATAAAGTCGGGGGGATTGCCAGCGGCAACAACACCGCTGGCAATTTTTTACATGCTTAACAAACTAATGAATACTGAAATTAGAAGTTTGCGTTAGCACTACTACGAGTCACACCATTGGTGACCACAGTGACCCATGGCTGGGACTCTTGGCCAGTCTGGCGAATACGCACGGTGTTGTTGGTTGTTGGGAAAGCAGTTGCTTCAGCACCTGATCCGCAACCTGCTTGAACATACAAGAATGGACTATCTTTTGCTGTTGTACCGTCTTCATCCACGCCACCGGTCACATCTACAGTAAAGTCCACCCAGTTGGTACGAATCTCAGCAGTTTGTTGTGCTGCTGTTGGTGTGCCTGGGCTAACCAATGTTTGACCAACACCATTAATTTCTGTACCTGAGGCAGGTGCAGGGCTGTCTACCGGACGACGCACATACCCAGTATTCAAGACTGTCGCTGCATCAAAATCGTCACCTTGAATTTGAACTGAAGTAAATGAACGCCCCATTCTAAATACTGGAGAATCAGTATTTGCTGAGTGATAATAGCCTGCGCTCACATCCGTGGTGCCGCTAAAACCACCCAATACGTAATCGTTGACTTCCAGGCGCTGACTACCAGACAACTGCGGGTTGTAATCGAAAGTGCCTGTAGTTGCCATCACAAAGCGCTTTTCAAACACGCACTCTGTTGCAGCGGAGTTTCGATAAACCCGTTGACGCATGGTGGCCAAAGTTTCGCCGTTTGCGGTAATGGTTACACTTTGCTTCGCTGTTGACAGCGTCACACTAGTGAAACCAGAAACTGGAGTACCCGGATTATTGCCGCCCGATGGAAATACTGCGCAGATATTATTGGCACCAGTTGTTGGGGCTGTGTAATTCTGGCTGCCATACAAACCTGTGGTATTGCATTCACGCCAACCTGTTGTACCGGCTGCCTGATTTGTTCCCGCAGTCACCGTGAAGCCTGCAGCAGGCAAGCTTTCCAACCCTGTTGCAAATGCATTAGCGGATAAGCCAAATGCAGTCATCAAGGCCAACTTTAGTAATTGATTTCTCATTACATGCTCCTAATAAAAAGGTTAAAATGAGCAGGCATTTGTGGCTGCCTGCGTACTGCTTCACCAATTCACCACACTCTGTTAGCGCCTTGTGAGTTCTAATCTGAATGCGGTTGAATACTGATGGCTTTAGGCATTCCAGTTCACAAATGCCCCCTCCATAAAAATCATTCGGCTAACTCTCCATCAACTCTACTTGCCCACATCAAAGTCATAAGTCAGGGTAAAAAATGCCGATCTCGGTGCTCCGGGAGCCAAAAAGGTACTGGCTAACCAATCGTTGCTGTTGTAATTGAAACCACCAGGACCAATCGCACCGTTGATAGATGGCGAGAATGGGTTAATGCCTAACCGGCCCGCGCTGTAGTATTCGCGATCAAAAAGGTTGTTAATCATCAAACCAGCTGTCCAGCTCTTGTTTAGTTTGTAACTGGTCTTGAGGTTCCAAACTGCATAGCCTGGCACCTTGCCTGGATAGCGAAAATTAGGGCTTTCTATTTTGGTCGCGCAAGTGTCATTCCCGTACTGAATGCCATCAATCACGGTCGGTGCAGTACAGCTTAGGTAACGAGAGTTAGCAGCACCTGCTTGATGCTTGTTGTTCTCGTTACCGCGCACAAAACTTTCTGAATGCAGTATCCCTGTCAGGCTCACGGTCCAGTATGGGGTGATGTCGTAACTAACCGTGGCATTGAGGTTATGCAGTGGTACACCTGGAATACGATTACCAGGAGAAACTGTAATTTGCTCATAGCCGTTTCCGCGTCCAGAAACGTTCCCAGCACTACTATTGTTGGGGCTCGCCATCATAAAACGCTCTTGAAATGTCGCATCAGTCAAAGAGTAGTTAACTCGGAAACCCCAATTGTCAGCCCTACCTTGTAAACCGAGCTCAATGCCGCGACGACGTGTGTCGCCAATGTTCTGGAAAAAGCTTCGGTCAGCGGTAAAGGACACAAAGTAAATATCGTCAGTCAGGTCAGTTTGATAGGCAGTGGCATTCCACTGTATGGTTGGAGTCAAATAACCCCGACCACCAAATTCAACCGTTTCAGAACGCACTTGTTTTAAATAAGGGTCACCAGAGAGGGTGCTAGGCAAACTGCAGAATCGGCGCTCGGCCAGAGAACGCGGGCCAACAAAGATAAGTTCTCCGGTAACAGGATCTTTGTCATACACAGGGGTATCATCAAATGCGCATCCCAACTCAATCACACTAGGTGTACGTGCGCCCCGGTTCCAGTTACCATATAAATTGAGTGACTCTGTAGGCTGCCATGTGGCGCCTAAACTAGGATTGAACGAACGGTAAGTAAACTTCTCAATCTCGCCTTTGCCAAGGACACCTTGACCCAAGGCCCGCTCTGGGCTGAATGGCAAAAGAGTACCCGCTGGACACTCCTCCAACTCCAGGGTGCCATTACCATTGCTATCTGGGCACACTACAGTGTTCTGATAGAAATTTTTAAATGCCGTCGGGCCCAGTAAACCTAAAATATTATTAGTTGCAAGCTCATTTTTGATATTGGTGTAATTAAAGCGCCCTGCTGCGGTAAAAGCCCATTCTTTTTTTGGTGTCCAGGTTTCACTGAAATACACGCTCTTTGTCGTGCTATTACCAGCAAAGTTATTTAAATCAATGCGATGGTCAGAAGCATAAAATTCATAGCCCACTTGACTCGGATCAAGATATGCTCTGCGTTTACTATCAAACAACCCTACATACTGACCACTCTCATAAGTGGCATCAGCAGCATCAATCGACGCCCCCATCATAAACTTATGATTTTCCAGGTTCCAGTTCAGTTGAAGTGACGCTCCATCTGTGGTCTGATCTATCTCGGTTTGAGTAATCAGTGCGGTCGGCGTCCCCTCGATATATCCAGCACATTTTCCATTTCGAGGATCAGCTGGCGTATAGGAACAGTCTGCCCCGTTGCGATCTATTGGAATACCAACAGCATCGGTCACAAGCAGCCCTAATGGTTTGCCTAGACCAGGATTACTACCTGAAAACAACCTAATCAAAGATGCACCGGTGACTGGATCACGTGCATCGATAGAATAAGATGAACCAGCAACTAAGAATCCATTGGCATCCTTATATTGATAAGTGAGATCATCAGGATTAAAAAACTGACCCGGCAAACTTCCACGCCCGTCATCAGCTAAACCTCTACCTGCCCAAACTTTTAGCGCATATTGGTAAAACTCCGGACTGAATGCTGGTGCCGTAGTTAGGTTCTGCGGATTCAGCGTCCAAAGCGGACTGCCATTCGAATCGACTGATTGCCCAGTCACTGCTGTGCTAGCGACATTTGAACCAATAGCAAGCTTACTTAAGTCATACCCGGATGGAGAGGAGGCGTCATAGGCTGAGAATGCCGAATTCAACAAAACGTTTCCATTCGAATCAACTCCGAAATATTCTGGCTCTCCATTAATATCTAACATCGCCTTAATAAATCCACCACTGCCATCTGGTACTGAGGTTGCAGCCACATTCTCAATAGCTACGCCATTTGCTGGCTCAATATCCGGCAACCCATCACCATTAAAGTCAGGTGAACCATTGGCCAGTTGCTCACCAGCCACTGGTCTTCTTGTTGCACTACCACCAAAGTTCTGGTTTACATCACCATTGCTCGCATTTCTGCGGCTCTTACGTCTGTAAACTTGGCCAGTGATATTGAAAGTGTCGCTCACATCCCAAATGCCATTAAGCTGAAATTGCAATAAGCGGTTTTTGGTTTCGTCCGGACTGGTAAAAATCTGGCTGCCATCCTGCTTAGCCATTTCAGTGGGCAGCAAACCGTTACCGATGAGTTTGTTGCCTGCGTAGAGCATACTTAGGCCAAGCTGCACACTGTCGTTACGCCATTCAGCCTTACCAAAAATTTGGTTTACCTCGCTGGGCGAATTCACCCGCCAGCCATCTTCCCTGAAAATATTGGCCGCAGCAAAACCGGCAATAACACCGTTATTGCCTCCCACAGAACCTTGAAACTGGTTGCGCTTGAAGGAGCCACCGAGGTACTCCACCGAGCCTTCGCTGCTATCAAAACCACTTTTGGTTTTCATGCTGATAGCGCCACCCAAGGTGCCCAAACCAAATAGCGGATTGGATCCGGGGAATACGTCTAGACTGTTTAAGGCATTCATGGGAATCATGTCCCAGTTCACCACATCGCCAAACGGTTCGTTGACGCGTATGCCATCGAGAAACACGCTTAAGCCTTGGGAAGTGCCTAACTGCGGGCTGGCGGTAAAGCCACGATAGGTGACGTCCATCTGGAAAGGGTTGCTTTGGTAGTCGTTAACGTTCACTGACTGTAGCTTGCTGTTCATTAAGTCAGTCAAACTCACCGCTTTGGATTCTTTGATCTCTTTGGCGGTAATGCTTTGCACGTTGCCAGGAATTTCTTCTTTGGTGAGTGCCAAACCTCGCAAAGGGCCAATGTCGTAGCTACGCTTGGCGCGGACTTCGACTTTGTCGAGTTGAATGTCCTTTTTGTCTTGTTTCGGTGGCTTTTGAATAAAGATATTATTGCCTTCCACCTTAGGTTCGA
The DNA here is from genome assembly GCF_000800115.1 of Methylophilus sp. Q8. Lineage (NCBI taxonomy): Bacteria > Pseudomonadati > Pseudomonadota > Betaproteobacteria > Nitrosomonadales > Methylophilaceae > Methylophilus > Methylophilus sp. Q8. The sequence continues at coordinate 368,623 of NZ_JUHE01000001.1, forward strand.
GACCGCTTTCACTCAGCACACGCAACAAAGCCTCTTTACGCGTCATGCGGCCACGCACTTCGGGTGCAGTTTTGCCGGAAACGACGTCATTGGGGAATGAAATATTCATGCCCGTGGCTTTGCCCAGATCGTGCAATGAGTTGGCTAATGGCTGTGCCGGAATATCCAGGTTCACTGGCACACCAAAGACCTCCTCTTGCTGCCTGGGCAATTGCGTATTTAATGCTTCTGCCCACACCAGTTGCGTTGCCATCAAGCTCAAGGCAGTCAACGCAGTGTGGATTCCTCTTCTATTTATTTTCTTATATGTCTTCACAGATTTCTCCTGTCTAAGACTCATCTGTGAGCACAGCAAAAACCTGATGTTGTTAACCTAACTTTACATTTAAAACTAAAAGCGGTTTGCAAAGAAAATGTAATCGCTGAGATCAATAAGAAAAGCGCCCATGAAGGCGCTTTTGATGGGTGAAATTAATGCTGGGAATGAAGCAGTGTGTACTGCGGGGTGTCTTGCAGTTTGACCGGGGCGATATTAGGTAAGCCGTGCAGGAACTGATCTATATCCTGAATATTAATATCAGCCGAAATATTGCGCGCCTGCTTGCCTTTAGACTGCACCGGCTTCTGACGATAGCGTGAAACGGTGTAGGCAATTTCGCTGGTATCGGCACGGTCAAATACCAGGCGCCCTTTGAGAAAAGCAAAGGCATCAGAAGCCGGGCGGTTGACCAGCACCATGGCATGGTTAGGATACACTTCAGCCACTTGGCCATTGGTAATTTCACGCGAAATCAGTGACTGATTTTCAGCTTGCATCGCATCCCCCTCAAGCTTGGGCTCGACTTTGACACGGCCGTGATCAACACTCACACGCACTAGCTGCTCCAGCCGGTTGACGGCAAAGCGCGTCCCTAATACCGTCACTCTTGCGGTGTCTGTTTCCACCACAAATGGCCGATCAGGGTCTTTGGTCACTTCAAAAATAGCTTCGCCTTCTTTGAGCAGCACATGGCGCTGGTGGCGGTAATATGTGACCTCCATATCACTTCTGGCGCTCAGGGTGACTTTGGTACCGTCATCCAGTGTTTTAGTGACAATTTGCCCCACCGGGTTTTGTGCAGCCAACTGCATGACGGGCTTGGCTTGCCAGACCTGGTATTGCTGATGCGAGAAAAAGCCAGCAATACAAATAAAACAAACGACCATCAGCTGTGCCAAACGTTGTTGTTTGGCTTTGCGGCGGGCTTCATTGGCCAGAAACGCTTGCTGCTCAGCGGCATCTGCCAGGCTAGACAAGCTCTCAGCTGAGTCAAGCTGGCGCATGGCGTGGGCGAAGCTGTTATATTCGGCAGCGTGAATCGGGTCGTCCGCCAGCCATTGCTCAAACGCTTGATGCTCGGCAGCGCGTTGATTGTTCGCATGCTCACGCATACGCAAGTACCAGCGCGCAGCCATTTCACTTAGTGTGAGCGACTTGGCTGTAGATGATTTGGACGTGAGCGGTTTAGACATAAGTGGCAGGCTTAATGAATCGCCTGTTGAAATGCCCGGATATCCAGCATGGCACGAATCAGGTGTTTCTCAACCATATTGGTACTGATATTGAGCTGCACGGCAATTTCGCGTTGCTTCATCTCATCCACATGATAGAGCCAGAATACCTGGCGGCATTTTTCTGGCAACAAGTCGACCACACGTTGCAAGTGATGCAGCTTTTGCCGGGTTTCATACAACTGCTCGGGCGTGCATTCCAGAATCAGCGCGGCTTCATCAATCTGGTCTTCGTCGACAAACCGCGTCCTGTGGCGAAACTCGTCTACCAGCAAATGGTTGACGATACCATTCAAGTAAGCTTGCGGTGATTCTTCACGTGCCGGATGGCTGGAGACGGCAAAGAAAACCAGTGCATCGTGCAAGATATCCTTGGCGCGCTGCACACACGCCGTGCGACGACCAATCCGACGCAAGACGTCGGTATAGGCCCACGTTAAATCAATGCCGCACCAAGCTAGTGTTTCGCTCATATTCCACCACCCTACTTTGAATAGTTTGGTTGTTTGCAAAACACATGCCATCACCACGAGATTCAATAAGAGATTGATTCTCAATTAAAAAATGTCAATGCATTTAAAAACTGGCAAATTCACCCGGTTCATTTCAACCATCTTTATAAAAAATGGCTGCAATAAACCATTTAAATATATTGAAATAAAAGTAAAATCACTGCCGGACTCAGTCTGCGCAAAAATACCGCCAAAAAAATGGCTGCCAGTGTTTGCTGCTAGACCAAATCCACAATTGGAAAGCTTATTGCGCTGTGTTTGCCAGATCGAAATGGGTTGCGCATGCTTAATATTGGATCACTAAAAGACAATAATTAGTCTAAAAAATCAATGTCATTTTTTAAAACGACCAGCCATGAAGTATTGCGAGCGCGCTATAACAGCCTGCTTGAAGATGTGCCTGTCGCACTTTTCACCGCGATTAGTGCCCTCAGCATACAAATGATCGTTTTAAATGACCAGGTGCATTGGTCGCTGTCAATCGCGACACCCCTGATCAGGATGCTGATTGTTTGCAGCCTGCTGCTGTACTGGTTCTGGCACCGCGACGAACAACCTTCTATCGACAAAATACGTAAACGACTGGAGATCGCCTCCATCGTTTTTATCCTGGCTGGATTCTTCACTTTCTGGCGTAGCATTTACCTCTACCCGCTCACCGACACCTTCGGTCACTACTTCCTGATTTTCCACAATACGCTTTACGGCTTTTGCTTTGCGTTTATTTTAAGCAAGCTGGGCCCGGCCGCTTACGCTTATAACCTGCTGATGATTTCGTCGGCCATCGCCTGTATTTATCGTGGCGACTTTGAGCACGCGCATTTGATGACGTTGCTGATTATGGTGTTTGAAGTGGGCATGTTAATCACCATGCGTGGCAGCACCACCATGTTCGATAAATGGGTCAATGCCACGTTTGAAACACAAACATTATTAAAGGAAAATCAGCGCCTGGCCAATCAGGATGTACTGACGCAGCTGCCCAATCGGCGCCAGTTTTTTGTACAAGTAGAGCAACAACTGGCGCTGGCCAGGCAAACGCAAGACTGTTTTGCGGTGGGGATTCTGGACCTTGATAACTTCAAACCGGTCAATGATGTGCACGGCCACCATATCGGCGACCTGGTGTTGATTGAGGTCGGCAAACGGCTGGCGCAGGTCAGGCCCGGCCAGGTGCAGTTTTACCGACTGGGTGGCGATGAGTTCGCTTTCCACCTGGTCACCGACGATAAACACGCGTCACTCAAGCAAATCGCCCATGAGATTAACCAGGCAATTTCACAGCCTATCAGCATTGATGGCCTGCTCATTATCGTTAAAGCCTCCATGGGAGCCTGCATTATTTGCGACGACTATATCTCGGCACAAACCCTGTATGAGCATGCCGATTTTGCCTTGTATCACGTTAAACGCACCGGCCGTGGCAACTTGGAAATCTACTCAGCGACGCTGGAACAAGAGCGCATGCATTTGAACCGCATAGACCAGGCCTTGCGCACGGCAGATATCCATGCCGAGCTATATCCGGTATTTCAACCGATTATTGATATTGATGCGGACGAGGTATGTGCGTTTGAAAGCCTGGCCCGCTGGCAAAGTCCCACCATAGGCGCAGTTTCACCAGCCATGTTTATCCCGGTGGCAGAAAGCCTGGGCATGATTGCCGACATCACCAAACTGATGTTCAGCCGCTCAATGGCAGAAATGACGACCTGGCCAGAAACAATGCGGCTGTCATTCAATCTATCCGCTTACGACGTCACCAACCAGGCCGTGATTAAAGAGCTGATCCGCATGATGCACACCAGCCAGATCAGCCCTGACCGTTTTGTATTTGAAATCACCGAAACCGCCTTGTTACAAGACTTTGAAACAGCGCGGGAAAATATCGGCCTGCTGCGCAAGGCGGGTGCCAAAGTGGCGCTGGATGATTTTGGCACCGGCTATTCCAGCTTAAGTCATGTACAGCACCTGCCGCTGGACAAACTGAAAATTGACCGTAGCTTTGTCAAGGATATTGAAACCAATACCACCAGCCAAACCATCGTGCGCTCGATTTTGACGCTGTGCCAGGGCATGCATATGGAATGCGTGGCCGAAGGCGCAGAAACAGAAAGCCAGGTGCGCTTTTTACAAGCCATGGGCTGCCAGTTGATTCAAGGCTATTACTTCGCCAAACCCATGCCCAGAGCGCAGTTGCAAGCCTATCTGGCCGACGCTAAACTCATCCCAAGCACTTGAACGGCAACCAGCACTTCTACGGGCATTCAATGCCTACCACCTTACGCCTGCTCAACTCACACGGCTCTTAAAAGTTGATAAGAATTACCTGTTTGACAAAAACTATATTAATATCAATTCTTTAATCGCCACATCCACCCATCGCATGCATCGTTGCGATGTCATGCACCACATGCCTGAAAGCGCTTTGCATTAAGCGCCTGCAATACTCAATCGAACCAAACAGGGATCTATCCATCAGTATTTAAATAGATCACAAAGGAGGTTGCGCAATGCGTACAAGCACGCTTTTAATCCTGGATGATGATACTCAGGATGCCAATATCATTGCCAGCGAAGCTCAAAGCCTGGGATTTGAAGTCAGGATATTGGCCGACGCCTCGCTGTTTATTGATGCATTTTTAGCCTGGAAGCCGACACATCTGGCGATTGATATCGTCATGCCCAGCATCAATGGCATCGAGATATTAAAAACCCTGGCCCAGCTGGATTGCCAGTCAGCCATTATTTTAAGTAGCGGCGTTGGGACAGACACGCTGCCTGCCGCGCAACTTGCGGCGATTGAGCACAACCTGAATATCCGCGGCATTCTCTACCAGCCATTTCACCAGCACATATTGAGAAACCTGCTGACAGATCAGGTATCGGTCGACCTGCATGCGCATACCAGTAGTGATATGAGCGCCCAATCATTTATTGTCGATGCTGCGACCATTGATGACGCCATCCGCAACGACCAATTCACCTTGTTTTATCAGCCACAAATTGAATTGCTCAGCGGTAAAGTGATTGGCTTTGAAGGTTTGTTGCGCTGGAAACACCCGACCCTGGGAATCAAGCTGCCCGAATTGTTTATTCCAGTGGCTGAAAAAACCGGGCAAATTGACCAGCTGACGCAGATTGTGATTGGAACAGGATTCAATTTTATTCGATCACTCAGCAAAACGCTGTCATTTTCACTCAACATCTCAGCAAAAAGCCTTAAAAACCACTTACTCACCAATGCATTGGTCAACGCCAGCCAATCTTTGGAGGTAGCACCGGAAAGAATCATTCTCGAACTCACAGAAACCGCCACCATGCACGACCCGGAAGAGGCGCAGCAAATCCTCTCTCAACTCAGGACCGAAGGTTTCAAGCTGAGCATTGATGATTTCGGTACCGGTTACTCCTCGATGGCGCAATTGGCCAAACTGCCATTTACCGAGCTCAAGATTGATAAATCCTTTGTTACCACCATGGAAACCTCGTCAAAATCGAGAAAGGTAGTCGCCTCCACGCTCAAACTGGCAGAAAGCCTGGGGCTGGAAACCATTGCCGAAGGTGTAGAAAATACGTTGGCCGCCATTGGTTTGCGCGAGCTTGGCTGCCGCTATGCCCAAGGTTACTACTTTGCCAGACCGATGGACCAGGCGACGGCCAATACCTGGTTAACACAGTGGAATAATCAGTTTTAGACTGGGAAAAAGCATCCTCCAACCCACCCAAACAGTCTTCAGTCAGCAGCCTCTTTTGCAAGCAGGGCCTGTTTACGCACCACGCCCCAACGATAGCCAGACAGCGAGCCGTCCTGGCGAATGACACGATGACAAGGAATCGCCACAGCCAGCGTATTCGCGGCGCAAGCACTGGCCACCGCCCGTACCGCTTTTGGCATACCGATACGCTCAGCAAGCATGCTATAGGTCACCGTCTCCCCACTGGGAATCTCGCGTAAAGCCTGCCAGACACGCCGCTGAAACACCGTTCCCTGAATATCCAGCGGCAAATTCAACCCGAGTTTGGGTGACTCGATAAAAGCCAGTACGCTGGCAATCATGGCCTCAAAATCCGCATCGCCACCTATCAAGACTGCAGCAGGAAACCTATCTTGCAACGCATTTAACAACAACCCGGCGTCATCGCCCATAGAGATTGCACACACGCCTTTGGCACTCCTGGCCACCAGCACCGCGCCCAGGGAACACTGCGCCAAAGCGAAATGGATTTGTACCTGCTTGCCACCTTGCACATATTGCGTAGGCTGCATGCCCAGTGCCTGGCTAGAGGCTTCATAAAAACGGCTGCTTGACCCATAGCCTGCTTCGTAAATCGCATCGGTCACCTTCATGTTGGCATCAAGCTGCTGGCGCAATCGTTGCACCTTGTGTGCTGCAACATAGGCCTTGGGCGTCAAGCCAGTGACGGCTTTAAACATGCGATGAAAGTGGAACCGGCTTAAACCGGCATGCTCAGCCAATTGCGTTAAAGTGGGACTGGTCTCGGCCGCGTCTATCAAGCGACAGGCCACCGCTACTTTTTCGGCATAAATATCTGCCAGCGCAGCCTGGTTCGGCTTGCAGCGTTTGCATGGCCTGAACCCGGCAGCCTCAGCGGCAGCGATGGTGGCGTGAAATGCCACATTTTCCGGACGCGCCTGCCTGGCGCCACAAGATGGGCGACAATAGACACCAGTGGTTTTAACCGAATAAAAGAAGCTGCCATCTGCCTGTGCGTCGCGTGCCACGACCTGCTGCCAACGTGGGTCACTCAGGGTTTGCTGTGCTTGTATGCTGCTTGAAATTGCCATGCTTGCCGTCTCCACTCGAGACCTCAACGATATACCATCATGCAGCGCTAAACACTCCGGCGCTTGCGGTTGAATTTGATTGCATCAAGATCAACACTCACGACAGGCTATTCACTCCCCCGCATGTTATCTGGGCCCGGCTTCTCCGCAGCCAGCATGTCGCGCGCAAGTGCGCCAACATCGCGCACGGCCTGCTCAATCGCCAATGTCCATAAATGGCTAAAATTAAGACGGATATAGTGGGTAAGCTCTTTCTTACGGGAGAAAATCGTCCCGGGTGCCACAGTGATGCCATTGTTGATCGCGGCACGATACAACTCCAGTGCATCCAGTGCTGGTGGCAATTTCACCCAGATGACATAACCGCCTTTGGGCACAGACAACTGCGTGCCCGCCGGAAAACTCTGCTCTATCACATTGCGGATAAGTACATATTGCGAGCGCAGTGTATGGCGCAATTGCCTGAGGTGCTGTTCAAAACTGTCGCGCTGCATAAACTTGGCAATCGCGATCTGCGGTGCCGATGTCAGTGACAGGCTATTGAGGAACATCAGGCGCTCCACTTCCTGCCGATAACGGCCAGCCGCCGTCCAACCCACGCGATAACCTGGCGCCAGCGATTTGGAAAATGACGAACAATGCAACACCATGCCCGCGCGATCAAAGGCTTTGGCAGGCAAAGGGGGCTCGTCACTGAAGTACAACTCGCCATACACATCATCTTCAATCAACGGAATATTCTGCTCCGCCAGAAATGCGACTAACGCCTGTTTTTTCTCGTCAGGCATCACAAATCCCAGCGGATTCTGGAAGTTGGTGGTGAGGATTACCGCTGAAAGACGTACATTGTCAGCCACGGCACGCAAGGCATCCAAATCGATGCCAGACGCTGCATCAGTACGGATTTCGGCCACTTTCATGCCCAGCCGCTCGACAGTATGCGCCAGCGCATAATAGCCTGGCGATTCCAGCGCAATCGTGTCACCCGCCTTGGCCACGGCCTGCAGGCATAAGGTAATGGCTTCAGTCGCGCCATGCGTAATCACGATGTCGTCCGGCGATACATCCATACCATTAGCCAGGTAACGGCGGGCAATCTGCTGGCGCAACATCTCGTTGCCAGGCGGCAAATCGCTGAGCACGCCCCATTCCCCCTCGTCATCAGTGAGGGCTTTTTCATATTGGTGGATACGTTTGAGTGGAAATAGCTGCGGATCCGGAAACGGCGAGCCCAAAGGTACGGTACCGAATTCGCGAATAGATTTAAGCGTAGTGAGCACCAGCTTGCTGGCATCTACCTCAGATAAATTGAGGTCTTTCGCCAATGGCGACGCCTGTTTTTGCTGCAAGCGCTTGCGCGGCGTGACGTAGTAACCTGATTGTGGATGGCTGCTGATAATGCCATCCTGCTCCAGTTGCAAATAGGCACGCAACACCGTGCTAATGCTGAGCCCGTATTTCTGACTGGCTTGCCGCACCGAGAACACCTTGTCTCCCGGCCGCAATACGCCTTCATCGATCATTGCGCGTATGCGGGCAGCAAACGAGACATAAAGCTTCATGGTAGCCAAGCGGAGAAAGGAGTTGTGATGCTTGCCATTATACGTCAGGCCTGTAGCAGGCGGCTGAGCGGAAGTGTTAAGATTCAGGCCGCTTGCAACGCCAGGGAAACTTCTTCACCGCTGCTGGTCAAGCTAGCCACCAGGCGGTCTTTTTGCATCAACACCTCCACCAGCGCCTGTTCGCTTAATGCGGTCATCAGGCGTTGCAGGGTGCTCATACGAATATCCAGGCGCTTGCAAATCACGGCCAGTGAAACTTGTGTGCGGCCTTGCGCCTGCTCTGCATGCAACAACTCCAAGATACTCAACATCAACACTGTGCTTCTGTCCAACGGGACACAATTCGAGAGCACGTCATCCGGCGCCGATACGTGATCCACATCATGCTCAAGCAGCATTGGCGACCTCTGGTGCAGTGGTTTTTTCGATAATCACCGGAATAGACTTGGAGGTTGGCGTGCGTGAATCATCGGCCACACTTTCCAGCGGTACCAGGTTATTGGTTTCCGGGTAATAACCGCTCAGGCAACCTTGCGGAATATCGTATGACACCACCAGGAACTTGTCTGCCCGACGGGTGATACCATCCTGCCACACGCTGACCAGGTTAATCCAGTCACCCACCTGCAAGCCCATGCGTGCAATATCTACCGGGTTCATAAAGATCACGCGGCGCTGGCCAAATACGCCACGGTAGCGGTCATCCATGCCATAAATGGTGGTGTTGTACTGGTCATGCGAACGCGTGGTCATCAGTACAAACAATTGGTCGCCATATTGCTCGCGGGCCTGATGGATAGGTGAATGACGCGGAATCGCCTGTAGCGTGAACTCGGCCTTGCCAGAAGGCGTGTTCCAGAGTCGTTCGCTGGAAGGCACCGGCATACGGAAACCACCCGGGTGCTTGATGCGCTCGTTGTAGTCTCTGAATGCCACCGGCATGGTCTGCTCGATCACATCACGGATTTTGCTGTAATCCTTGATGTACTCCAGCCATGGCGTCTTGCTGCGCTTAAGCGTGGCATGGGCCAAGCGCGCCACGATGGCTGGCTCGGAGAGCAATTGCGGCGAGGCGGGCTTGTTCATGCCATAAGAGATATGCACCATGCTCATGGAGTCTTCCACCGTCACACCCTGTGCACCAGTTTCCTGCGTGTCGATCTCGGTACGGCCCAGGCATGGCAAGATCAGCGCTTCCTTGCCATGCACCAGGTGGCTACGGTTGAGCTTAGTTGTCACATGCGCGGTCAAATCGCAATTGCGCATGCCTTCCCAGGTGCGGTCTGTATCTGGCGTCGCAATCGAGAAATTACCGCCCAGGCCAAAGAATACTTTACCTTTACCTTCTAGCATGGCGTGAATTGCGCCTACGGCATCATAGCCTGGCGTTTTCGGCACCTTGATATCAAATACGCGCTCCAGGCTTTCGAGAAACTCCACTGGCATCTTTTCATAAATGCCCACAGTGCGGTTGCCCTGTACATTGCTATGGCCGCGCACCGGACACAGGCCTGCGCCCTCTTTGCCGATATTGCCACGCAACAACATGAGGTTTACCAGCGTTTTAATCGTGGCGACGCCATGCTTGTGCTGGGTAATGCCCATGCCCCAGGTAGCAATCACGCGATCACCTGTAGCGTAAATCCGTGCGATTTCCTCAATCTGCGCCAAGGGCACGCCGGACTCTTCCACAATCACATCCCAACTCTCCTCGCGTGCATCTGCGGCAATCGCTTCAAAGTTATTGGTATGCTGCTGGATAAATTCCAGGTCGACTACACGCTCGGCACCATGCTTGATCGCTTCGTCATCCCACTGGATCACGAACTTGATCATGCCTTTAATCAGTGCCAGGTCACCACCCAATTTAGGCTGAATAAACAAATCACTGATTTTGCTGCCTTTGAAAGACAGCATATCAAACGGACTTTGTGGGTCGGCAAAACGCTCAAGGCCACGCTCTTTCAGCGGGTTAATCGCCACAATACGTGCGCCACGCTTGGCGGCTTCGCGCAACTCACCCAGCATGCGCGGATGGTTGGTGGCCGGATTCTGGCCAAAAATCAGGATGGTGTCGGTATGCTCAAAATCATGTAAAGTCACCGACCCCTTGCCGATCCCCACGGTTGGCGGCAACGCCATGCTGGTAGATTCGTGGCAAAGATTGGAGCAATCCGGGAAATTATTGGTGCCGAACTCGCGCACAAACAACTGATACAAAAACGCTGCTTCATTGGCGGCACGGCCAGAAGTATAAAAAATTGCCTCATTCGGGTCGGCCAGCGCATTCAAATGTGAGGCAATCAATGCAAAAGCGTCATCCCAGGAAGTTTCTTCGTACTTGTCTGTGGTGGCGTTATAACGCATCGGGTGCGTCAAACGACCTTCGTTTTCCAGCTCAAAATCGCCCCAGCCCATCAGCTCGGTCACCGTGTGTTTGGCAAAAAACGCTGGTGGCGTACGCTTATTGGTCGCCTCTGCCGCGACGGCTTTCACCCCATTTTCGCAAAACTCAAAAGTAGACGTGTGCTCTTTGTCTGGCCAGGCGCAACCCGGGCAATCAAAGCCATCCGGCTGGTTTTGGGCCAGCAAAGTCATGATGCCTTTCACAGGAATCTTTTGCAGCGCCAGTTGCGCAGCGACTTGCTTTAACGCCCCCCAACCGGCGGCTGGGTGGTGATAGGGCTTAATGGAAGCTTTTGGTTGCGACATAGTCTCTAACGGTGAACTGGCACAGATGAACCATTGCCAGTGTATGAATGCGGAATGACGTTGATTGCCATCCTAAGGCAAGCAACACCAGGAAACCAGATACAGAAACGCGTAATTTTTAGAGTACAGTTGTACTCCAAAAAAGCACAGATGCCAGTATTGATGCGGACTGTTTCATCGCATTTCATTTACAGAGCATGTGCGTTAAAGACCTTCGTCTTAATTTCGTCAGCACGATCCAGTTCTTTAGGGATGACCATGCACTTTTTTGCCTGTCATTTAACTAAAAGACGTCATTCGGCCAAGATTGCTGGTGTCGCCAAACAATAACGACCATCAGCCTGGTCGGGACGTGTTAAATGCTGAGGCACTGCCTGAATACCTAAAAACAAGACGCCCACCCCACTACAAAGAGGGATGGGCGTGGAAAATACTTACCGATGAAGGGCCAAATAAGTGCACCAGATCAATCATGGCAGGTTGAAGCGCTGTGCCTGTCATAAGACAGAAATGCCCTGATTGCCTCCCCAAGCGTGAACTTGGGGAGGTGTGCTTGCTTTACTTAGAAATTGGCAATCACTGACAAACGTGCAGCCAATGGCGAACCTGGCGTCGTATTGTTGTTATTGTGTGCATAGAGGTAGTAGTCTTTGTTCAGCAAGTTCTCAATATTGAGTTGCACACGCAAATCTTTATTCACTTGCGCAAACACTGCCGCATCCAAACGCACATACCCAGGCAATGTCACACTCGTTGAAACAGTCGGTGCTGCTGCGTACATTTCTGTGCGACTGATCACACCCAATGCTGCGCCCCAAACTTCATTGAAGTCATAGCGGTTCCACAACGAGAAGGTGTGACGCGGCACCATTGCAACGTCTGCACCTGCAGGAATCACATTGCCGGCAGTGGCATTGGGTTGCGTCTTGGTAAACTCTGCATCCTGGTATGCGTAGCCACCGGCAACACTCCAGGCGTCAGTCAACTTACCATTAATACCCAGCTCAATCCCTTTGGTCTGTTGACCATCGACCAGAATTTGATTGGTGGATGGGTTGGCAGGATCTGCAACTGCAATCTTGTTACGCTCCAGCTTATATACCGCAGCAGTCAACGACAATGCCGGTGAATAATCCCACTTCACACCCACTTCAACATTGTTATATTTTTCAGGATCGAATGATTTGTTCACAGCCGTCAAACTGGCCAACTGCTCGCCAGCACGCGGCACATAGCTGATGGTATAGCTGCTATACACCGACAGATTTTCTACTGGCTTGTAAATCAACCCTACACGTGGAGAAAACAAGTCATCGCGCGTCTTGATATTGTGGTTAGCATTCGTGGCAGCCAATCTGTAGTTCGTGAAGTCGGTGTTGAAACGGTCATATCTCAAACCGGCGATGGCAGACCACTGATCATTAAATTTCATCTGATCCTGGAAATATGCTGCGTAAGTATCATTTTGCACGTAGTTATCTGCATCACTGGTAGTGGCAGTATTTTGACGGAATGTCACAGGCACGGTCACAATTGGATTACCAACAGGGACGTTTGTTTGAGTCGCGTTCGTATTATTGAAGAAGGCAGTTTCACGGTAATTTGAAGTACGCTGACGCCCCAACTCTACGCCAACAACCGACTCGTGCTTGATAAAGCCTGTATCCCAATTAAAAATCAGGTCGGTTTGGTTAATCAGGTTTTGACGATCTGTGGCATTGTTGTAACCATCAATTCTGACTAAGCCAGCAGCCGTGACTGGGCCATTTGCAAACACATTTTGATAAAACTTATTGTAATCGGCATAGCGAGTACGGTTTTTCAAGGTGATACCATTATCAAACAGGTGTTCGAATGACACATTGAAAGCGGTCAATTCGGTATGCGTTGGGCTTAATTTCGCACTACCAAAAAATGTTGAGTTATTCGTACTTACTGGACGATTACCCAGTGACGGAACACCGCGATCTGCAATCCGGTCGTCTTTGAAGTACTCAAGGCCGACAACGACTTTAGTCTTATCAGACGGTTTAATGGTGACCGTTGGGTTGATCGCCTTACGCTCCAGACTCACACCGTCACGATAACTGTTACCATCCTCGTACATGGCATTGAGTCGGAAGGCGGCAACATCATTAATGGCCTGGTTAAAATCAACAGTACCACGTGCTTGATCAAACGAACCATATTGCAATCCTATTTCGCGCAGGGTATCCCAATTGGCTTCTTTAGTGACACGGTTAATCAGGCCACCAGCACCGCCACGACCAAAAATCATGCCGTTAGGGCCTTTTAAAACCTCTACGCGCTCAATGTTGTAAAGATCACGATAGTATTGTGTATCGTCTCTCACGCCATCTTGAAAGAAATCCGCCGTAGATGCGAGACCGCGGAAGATAAAGGTTTCGCGGTTCCCCTCACCCTGAGCGGCTCCCACGCCTGGGGTGTAGCGAACGATATCGCCAAGATTCTGTACAGCCTGATCTTTCATCTGCTGTTTATTAAAAACAGTGATCGACTGTGGTATATCAATCAGATCGGTTGCTGTTTTAGTCGATGTACTGGACTTTTTGGTGACGTAACCATTGGTGATTGGCTGCTCTTTAACACCTGAGACATTAACATCAGGCAGTGTTTGTACCTCTTCGGCTAACACAGGCTGTGTGCTCGCAAATAGGATTCCAACGATGGCGGCTAGCGGCCGCATGCGGAAAGATTGTGTGTGATGCATTTATATTCCCTTAATCATTATACTGGAATGAGAATAAATCTCATTTCTTGAATAATAATTAACTGGGAATGAAGTTTCCGTTGGTATTTTGTGATTTTTTTGTGAACACTCTAAAAGCTGATCGTGAATGTTGATCCACGGCCTGGCTCTGAATGCAGGCTAAGACGCCAACCCTGGTTCTCACAAATGCGTTGAATCAAGGATAACCCCAGTCCCAACCCATCCAGGGGCAGCGCACTGCCACGCACAAAAGGCTTTAATACCTGATGTTGCTGATCGAGGTCAATGCCAACCCCGGTATCCACCACCGAGATTGAGGACTCGTTCAGGACAATCCTTACGTTACCGCTTTCTGTATAATTCAAGGCATTTCTGAGCAGATTAGACAGCACGGCTAACAATAAATCTGCATTAACCTTTTCATCAGACAGCGCGCCTTTTTTCACCAGGCTAAACGCAATCTTCTTTCTTGAGAAGTCGAGCTGCCAGCGATTAAATGCCTCCTGGCTAATTTGCGCCAGCGTTTGCGTGCTGCTGGGATTCACAACCGTACGCTCTGCACGCGCAATCATGAGCAGGGATTGCAGTAATTGCTGCATTTCTGAACTCGCACGCGCAATTCTATCAATCATTTCATAATCAGCGTCCTCTTTGCTGCGGTGCTGCAATAGCAACTCACAACTGGACGAAATAATCATTAAGCCACTGCGGAACTCGTGGCTAACATCGCTGGTAAACAAGCGTTCCCGCCATAAAGCATCTTTAATCTTGGTATACGCGTCTTCAAAAGACTGGGCAAGACTGCCAATTTCATCATCAGAGAACTCTTCGGCAATGATGCGCTCGCCTAATGGCTGTTGTTTTCTTTGAGAAAAAACGTGAGACAGTTTGACGATGGGGGAAAGAATTTGACGGGCTAACAGCCATCCGAACAAACCACCCACTAGCACAGTGAACAAGAACCCTGAACGCAAGGCAAAAAACACATTATATTCAAACTCATTTTCAAACAGGCTTTGGTCTTGCACCAGGATGTAATCATGACCATTGATCGTTTGGCGATAGACAAAGTAGGTGACAGGCTTTTTCTTGATCTCGCTAAATCCATCCGGCACACTACTCAGATATTTCGGGATGGCCGGATCCGGATACTCCGATGAATATAGATGCAAACCTAGCTCTTTTAAGGTTTCATTAGAGTGAGATGAATTGGTAACAATCAGTCTAAGCTTGGTATCCATGGCAATCGACATCAACTTATCTTCCGTTGAGTCGAAAATGCTATGAATTCCCAGGGTAAAGGCCCCACCAACAAACAAGGCAATCAAGGTAAATGCGATCACAATACGTGATCTGATTGAAATTTTACTCATTGGCTAAACCAATGCGGTATCCAATCCCATGAATCGTATGCACCAAAGAGCGATCAAATGGCTTATCGATTTCGGAGCGCAGTTGATGGATATGCGCCCGCAGGTTGTCCCCACGCGTAGAAACATCATTCCAAAAATGCTCCTCTAAATAGCTACGCTTTACCGCGTTCGGACTATGCTGCATCAAAAGCTCTAAAAGCTTTAATCCAAGCGGAGGAATTTTCAGGGTGACACCAGCCCGTTTAACGGTCAGGGTTTCAAGATCAAGAATGAGGTCATCTACGACTAATTTGGTACGCACCAGCCCATTTGCTCTTTTATAAATGGCAAGCGCCCTGGCTTCCAGCTCTGATAGTGAAAAGGGTTTGACCAAGTAATCATCCACCCCGGATTCAAAGCCTTTGAGACGGTCATCCAAGGTATCACGCGCCGTCAGCATGATAATCGGCGTCATACGATTACCATCTTGGCGCAAACGTTTGGTGAGTTGTATACCGTCGATACCAGGCAGCATCACATCAAGAATAATTAAATCGAACTCCTGAGTAACAGCCAGGTGCAATCCAGTCAGCCCATCCTGGGCACAATCAACCTTATGGTTTTTGGCGAAATAATCTACGATATTGACCAAAATATCTTTGTTGTCTTCAATCACTAATATGCGCATATTTCACCTTCAGGCCCTTGAGGCAAGTTCATTTTCTTTGCAAGATCCAGGGATGCACATAATCGAAGAAAATTCAGAATAGATGTTTATGCAGTTCAAAAGTGACTACATCCTTTGACCGACTCGCGCAATCATGGCATCGGTCATATTGATTAATGACATATTAGTATAATTGAGAATAAGACTTAAATTGCAAAATGCTCAATAGAAAACCTACTTCTGCCACATTCTTAAAAGTGTAGAAACTGACGTGTAATTGCCATCAACGCATCGACATTGAGCAAAGCTTGCAAATCCGTAAAAAATTTACGTGATTACTCTTGAAATCAAAAAACTCTATCCCCAATTAGCAATCAAGGTACGTGAGTGCTAAAATGCGTACCGCATTGATTAAAAATTCGTTTTAATTTCACCCTTATAACACTTTAAGAAAACTCCAAGGAGACATTCATGAGTATTCGTCCATTGCATGATCGAGTGATCGTTAAACGCGCCGCTGAAGAGCGCACAACCGCTTCTGGCATTGTGATTCCAGACAGCGCTACCGAAAAACCAGATCAAGGTGTGGTGCAGGCAGTAGGCAATGGTAAAAAAGACGACAACGGCAAAGCAATTCCTTTGGACGTAAAAGTCGGCGACAAAGTGTTGTTCGGCAAATACTCCGGCCAGACTGTTAAAGTCGACGGCGAAGAGCTGCTGGTGATGCGTGAAGAAGACATCATGGCGATTGTTGAGTAATTGACTCACAACCACCCTTATCTAATATTGAATTAGGAGAATTTAAATGGCAGCTAAAGACGTAAGATTTGGTGATGACGTTCGCCAAAAAATGGTAAATGGTGTCAACGTATTGGCTAACGCAGTACGCGTGACTTTAGGCCCTAAAGGCCGCAACGTGGTGTTGGAGCGTTCTTTCGGCGCACCTACCATCACTAAAGATGGTGTATCAGTCGCTAAAGAAATCGAATTAAAAGACAAATTCGAAAACATGGGCGCACAAATGGTGAAAGAAGTTGCTTCTAAAACCAATGACATCGCTGGTGACGGTACAACGACTGCAACTGTATTGGCACAAGCCATTATCCGTGAAGGCATGAAATCTGTTGCCGCCGGTATGAACCCAATGGACCTGAAACGCGGCATCGACAAAGCGGTTGAAGCAGCCGTTGCAGATCTGGCAGCACAATCCAAACCATGTACAACCAGCAAAGAAATCGCACAAGTAGGTGCTATTTCTGCTAACTCCGACACCTCCGTTGGCCAGATCATTGCTGATGCCATGGACAAAGTGGGTAAAGAAGGCGTGATCACTGTTGAAGATGGTTCAGGCCTGACCAACGAGCTGGATGTGGTTGAAGGTATGCAGTTTGACCGTGGTTACCTGTCTCCATACTTCATCAACAATCCAGAGCGCCAAATCGCGTTGCTGGACAATCCTTTCGTGTTATTGCACGACAAAAAAGTATCCAACATCCGTGACCTGCTGCCAACATTGGAGCAAGTAGCGAAAGCGGGCCGTCCATTGTTGATCATCGCTGAAGATGTTGATGGCGAAGCATTGGCAACCCTGGTGGTGAACAACATCCGCGGCATCCTGAAAACGACCGCTGTTAAAGCGCCTGGTTTCGGTGACCGTCGTAAAGCCATGCTGGAAGACATCGCGATCTTGACCGGTGGTACTGTGATCTCTGAAGAAGTGGGCCTGAAACTGGAAGCGGTACAATTGCATGACCTGGGCCAGGCAAAACGCATCGAAGTGGGTAAAGAAAACACTATCATTATCGACGGCGCAGGTAACGAAGAAGCCATCAAAGCCCGTATCGGCCAGATCAAAACACAAATCGAAGAAGCGTCTAGCGACTACGACCGTGAAAAACTGCAAGAGCGCGTAGCCAAACTGGCTGGCGGTGTGGCTGTGATCAAGGTTGGTGCAACGACTGAAATCGAAATGAAAGAGAAAAAAGCCCGCGTTGAAGATGCATTGCACGCAACCCGCGCTGCCGTTGAAGAAGGCATTGTGGCTGGCGGTGGTGTTGCACTGATCCGTGCCCGTGACGCGATTGCTAAAGTGAAAGGTGACAACCTGGATCAAGATGCTGGTATCAAAATCGTTCTGCGTGCAGTTGAAGAGCCATTGCGCCAAATCACTCAAAACGCTGGCGTTGAACCATCTGTAGTCGTAAACAACGTAGCTGCTGGTAAAGGCAACTACGGTTACAACGCGGCTAACGAAACCTATGGCGACATGGTTGAAATGGGCGTATTGGATCCAACCAAAGTGACACGTTCTGCACTGCAAAATGCAGCTTCAGTCGCTGGCTTGATGCTGACGACTGACTGCATGGTTGCTGAGCTGCCTAAAGAAGATGCACCATCTGCACCGGATATGGGCGGGATGGGTGGCATGGGCGGCATGATGTAATTTCAGCGTCGCTAAAGCGGTGATTGCTGCGTTGCATATCCTTGTCGTACTTATTGTACTGCCTGCGGATACGCGCCTTGCACTCATCGCTTTAACTTGCTGAAATGCCCTAAGCAGCATTAAAACAAAACCCGCAAAAGCGGGTTTTGTTTTATCAACGACTCTCCGTCATAATGATGGATTAAATCACTGTTTCACACACGCATCCACGCGTGCTATTTAAATAACGAAAGAACACATCATGGCAACTCAATTAGACTCACTCACCCAACGCTTAAGCTATATCGTCGGTGAAAACCTGGCACATCAACTTAAAAATGATGGCCTCGAACTGGACGCAGAAGTGGTCGCACTCGCAGTGAAAGATGTCATGTCCGGTCAGGCGTCCCGCTTAACTGATGACGAAAAAAGAAGCGCAGTCGAGCAGGTACAACAAGAGAGCCAGGCAAGGCAAATGGCTGCGCATGCGAAAAACAAGGCCGAGGGCGAAGCCTATCTGGCAGACAACGCAAAAAAAGAAGGCGTGACAACGACGGCCAGTGGTCTGCAATATAAATCATTGGTGACTGGTAGTGGCGCAAAACCAACCACCAGCGACCGCGTCAAAGTGCATTACAGAGGCACGCTGATCGACGGCACGGTGTTTGATAGTTCTTATGACCGCGGTGAACCGATTGTTTTCCCGGTGACTGGCGTGATCGCAGGCTGGGTAGAAGGCTTGCAATTGATGAATGTAGGCAGCAAGTTTGAGCTGACAATCCCATCCAACCTCGCCTATGGCGCAAATGGCAGCGGCCCGGTGATTGGTCCGGATGCGACCTTGGTGTTCGAAGTAGAATTGTTAGATATTGAGTAAGTTTTACGATAAAAAAACCAGACCTCTTGGGTCTGGTTTTTTTATTTGTGCGAAGAAAAGGGACTAAACCGACTCCTGGCGTTGCCCTCTACCCAATAAAGCCGTCACAGCTTCCTGTGCAGATTTATGGTTGGTCAGTAATTGATTGACTTCAAAGGTAATCGGCATTTCAACGCCTATCGTCTCAGCACGACGCATCACTTCGCGCGCAGTATTCACGCCTTCAGCCACGTGCCCTAAACCTGCCAGTATGCTTTCAAGTGACTTGCCAGAAGCGAGTTGCAAGCCAACTTCACGGTTACGTGAATATTGACCGGTACAGGTCAGGATCAGGTCGCCAGCGCCTGCTAACCCCATAAACGTTTCCGCTTTGGCACCCAAGGCCATACCAAAACGGGTAATTTCAGCCAGGCCGCGCGTAATCATGGCGGCACGTGCATTGTTACCAAAGCCCATGCCATCCGAGATCCCTGCGGCGATCGCCATCACATTTTTGACCGCCCCACCGACAGAAGCACCCACCACATCCACACTGTCATACACGCGCAAGCAACCACCGTGTATGAGTTGCGCAGCCTGTTGTGCCAGCTCCCGGTGATTCGCCGCCAGCGTAATGGCTGTGGGCAAGCCACGAACCAGCTCAGCGGCAAAACTGGGACCGCTTAACACGCCCCATGGATAATCCGCACCCAGCTCCTCTTGTGCCACTTCAAATGGCAATTTTGCCGTTTGTGGCTCCAGCCCTTTATTGGCCCAGATCAGCGGCTGCGTGATACCCAAGGCCTTAAGCTGTTGCAAGATTGGCCGGAAGCCAGCTGTAGGCACGACAGATAAAATCAGGTCAGATCCTGCCACAGCTGCAGCCAGGTCGTCTTCAACCGTAAGCTTTTCAGGAAAAGCAAAGTCGCCCAGATAGAGCGGATTAGCACGCGCCTTGCGCATACCGGAGACATGCCCGCTATTACGCGCCCACAGCACGACGTCGTGCTGTAAGGCGATATGCATGGCGAGCGCTGTGCCCCAGGCACCAGCACCAAGAACGGCGACCTTACTCATTTGGCTTTATCCAGATAAAAGACAAAAGTAAGTCACAGGTAACTTACTTTTTAAGATAAAAAATTAGTTAGGTGCGCCAGCAGCCTGGGCTGCTTGTTGCTGCTGTTGCAGGTAAAGCGCTTCGAAGTTGATCGGGTTCAACAACACAGGCATAAAGCCGGCGCGTGTCACCATGTCAGAAATCGCTTCACGGGCATATGGGAACAGAATGTTCGGGCAAGCCACGGCCAGGATAGGCTCCATGTTTTCTTGCGGCACGTTACGAATCGCAAAAATACCAGACTGGTTAACTTCCACCAGGAAAGCTGTTTTGTCTTCGATTTTGGCGGTCACGGTCACTTTGATAGAGACATTGAAAATGCCTTCTTCGACTTGCTGTGCATTATTGCCCAACTCTACATTGATTTGCGGAGTAGCACGCTCAGTGAAAATAGCAGGCGCATTTGGCACTTCAATCGAAGCATCGTGTACATACAGCTTTTCAATGCTGAAAATCGGCGCTGCGTTTTGTTCTGTTTGGTTCTGTGAATCCTGAGCCATGAATTATCCTTAATAATTATCAATACACAAAGCCGCTATTCTAACCGGACATCCCCGGCATGACTATGTGTTTTTTGTGACAAAAAACAATGTGTTTCAAGCAGCCAGCAATGGGTCCAGGCCGCCTTGTACATCAAGCGCATGCAAGTCATCAAAGCCACCTACATGCTGCTCGCCAATAAAAATCTGCGGCACGGTACGGCGACCGGTTTTTTCCATCATTTCAACCCGTAATTCCGGCTGTAAATCGACGCGGATTTTTTCAATCTCGGTCACGCCCTTGTTCTTCAACAAGCGCTCCGCATTGATGCAATAAGGGCATACTGCGGAGGTATACATCACGACTTTAGCCATACAATTCCTTTTAAAAACATGCCTGCTTGCAATGCTGTTTATTTACTGCTCGGCATCTTGGCCTCTATCCAGGCCAGCATGCCACCCTTGAGTACATTCAAAGTCGTAAACTGTTGCGCTTTGAGCAATTTGGCGGCGGTATGCGCACGCCTGCCACGCTGGCAAACAACCAGCACAGGTTTATCGCGAAACTTTTCCAGCTCTTTGAGGCGCTCAGACAATTGCGATAACGGCACATTGCGCGCCCCTTGCAAATGGCCTTGGGCAAATTCGTCAGGCTCTCGCACGTCCAGCACCAGCGCAGACTTACGGTTCATCAGTATCACGGCTTCAGTTACCGAGAGCGAAGTGATACCAGCCACAGAGCGACTCAACATCGGCAATAGCAAGGCCAGGCCCGAACCGATTGCCAGACCGATCAACAATACATTTTGTTTTAAAAACTCCACTTGTACACTCGCCCTCTTAGCTTAATGATTAGCAGCACGATTGAATAAAGCACCAGCCCCTTCGGGTATGCGTCGCCTGCGGTTGCGATTATAATAGACGAATTCATCAATTCGACGTTCCGTCACCACTTTAAAGACTGTTAGCCATGTCAATCAAACCTGTCATTTTGCTTATCCTCGATGGTTTTGGTCACAGCGAGACCACTGAATTCAATGCCGTGTTACAAGCCAACACCCCGAACCTGGACAGATTAAAGGCCACTTACCCGCACGGGCTGATCAATGCCTCGGAGCATTACGTCGGCTTGCCAGATGGCCAGATGGGCAACTCTGAGGTCGGTCACTTGAATATTGGGGCGGGACGTATCGTCTTTCAAGACTTTGAACGCATTAATAACAGCATCAGCAGCGGTGAGTTTTTCAAATTGCCTGCCCTGGTGAATGCCATGCAGGCACTCAAAGCAAATGACAAAGCCTTGCACATTCTAGGGTTGCTGTCTGACGGTGGTGTACATAGCTATCAGCCACATATTCATGCCATGCTCGACATGGCCAAGCAACAAGGTCTGAGCAAGGTCTATGTACATGCCTTCCTTGATGGCCGCGACACGCCGCCAAAGAGTGCGCAACCCTATCTGCAAGCACTGGAAGACCACCTGAGCGCACTGGGTGTGGGCAAAGTCGCCACCGTTGGCGGCCGTTTTTATGGCATGGACAGGGACAAGCGCTGGGAGCGTGTATCAGTGGCTTATGAGCTGCTGGTCAATGGCACTTCTGACTATGTCGCGCCTGACAGCCTGACGGCTTTGCAGCAAGCCTACGCACGTGAAGAAAGCGATGAGTTTGTAAAATGCACCGCCATCCGTGCAGTGGATGCAGCACCGGTCCGGATGGAAGATGGTGACTGCCTGGTGTTTATGAACTTCAGGAGTGACCGTGCCCGCCAGTTGACAGATGCCCTGCTCAACCCACAATTTAGCGGTTTCGAACGTAGCCGTGTGCCGCGCTTCAGCCACTATTTTACGCTGACACAATATGACAAAAACCAAACCTTGGCCGAACCAGTATTTGCACCGTTTACGGTGCCTAATACCTTTGGCGAATACGTGTCTAATCTTGGGCTAAAACAGCTGCGTATCGCCGAGACTGAAAAATATCCGCACGTGACATTTTTCTTTAATGGCGGCGAAGAAACCGTGTTTACCGGCGAAGACCGCATCCTGGTGCCGTCGCCTAAAGTCGCGACTTATGACCTGCAACCGGAAATGAGCGCTTACGAGCTCACCGACAAACTGGTGACGGCGATTGAATCCCAGCAATACCAGGCAGTCATTTGTAATTATGCCAACGGCGATATGGTAGGCCATACCGGCAACCTGCAGGCAGCGATTAAAGCGGTAGAAACCCTGGACACCTGTGTTGGGCGCGTAGTCGCTGCGGCACAAAAAATGGGCGCAGAAGTCATTATTACCGCTGATCATGGCAATGCCGAAAGCATGTTTGACCACGCCAGCGACCAGGCACACACCCAACACACTACCAACCTGGTGCCGTTTATTTACATTGGCCGTGCCGGGCACATTACCCCAGAAGGGGCGCTGTCTGATATTGCACCGACCTTGTTGTCATTAATGGGGGTACCGCAACCGGCCGAAATGACCGGTAAAAACCTGATCACCCTCAATGCAGCAGCCTAAACTGGCTCGCCTGGTGCATGCCTGATTTCAGCATGATTGCTTACCCACAGCCCAAACGACTGTGTGCAGCCTTGGCTGCGTGCCTTGTCTTGTGTGCAAGCAGCTTACCTATGCCTGTGCACGCAGCGGCCAATGACAAAACCGAAACCACCAAGGGCGATCTGGAGCAAGTCAAAGAGAAAATCCAGCAATTAGCCAATGCACTCAAAGCCTCACGCGTGGCCAAGCAGGATGCACATGAGGCGTTAAAAGCCTCAGAAACCGCCATCAGCAGCTCACGTAAAAAGCTGCGCGAAATTCAGGATGCGCAACAGGACAATCGTGGCAAACTGCAAGACTTGCAAAAGCAATTGTCATTACTGCAGCGCCAGGTCAATCAGCAGCGCCACACGCTGAGCGAACAGCTTAATCAGCAATACCGCCATGGCAATAACAGTCCGCTGCAAATGTTATTACAGCAACAAGACCCGGCTAACACCACGCGCAACCTCAAATACCTGGGCTACCTGACGGCGGCTCACCAGCAGCAAATTCAGTCATTGCAAGATAACCAGGAAGCGATAGACCGCGTACGCTCGGCCACCACAGAGCAACTGCATGAAACCGAGCGCCTGGCGAATCAATACAGTGAAACGACGCAAAAACTGGAAGGTGAAAAATCACGCCGGACTGAGGCACTGAACGAGCTTTCCAAGCAAATTGAAACGCAAGAACAGCAAATGGTGCGTCTGAAAAAAGACGAAGAAGCCTTGTCACAATTGTTCCAGCGCCTGCTGGCCGAAGCGAAAAAGCGCGAGCAGGAAGCACTGGCCAAAGCCAAACGCGAAAAAGAAGCGGCCGCGAAAAAAGCCGCTGAACTGGCACGCAGCAAGAAAAAATCTGGCGGACGCACCTTTGAACGCGCTCCCCAGACCAATGTCGATGACAGCGAAAGCAATACACCAAACAACACAGTCGTTGCTAAAAATGAAACCTTACCCGAATACAACGCCAATAAAGAAAACTTCTCGCAATTGCGCGGTCGCTTGCGCTTGCCGGTACGTGGCGATGTTATTAACCGTTTCGGCACTGCACGCGCAGACACGGGCGTCAGCTGGAAAGGCATTTTCATCCGCGCCAAAGAAGGCAGCGAGGTCAAATCCGTGGCGGGCGGCCAAGTAGTCTTTGCCGACTGGATGCGCGGCTTTGGCAACCTGATCGTGGTCGATCACGGCAACGGCTATATGAGTTTGTATGGCAATAATGAGGCTTTGTATAAGTCTTCTGGACAAAGCGTCAAATCCGGCGACACTATTGCCGCCGTCGGCAACAGCGGCGGCAATGCCGAAAACGGCGTCTACTACGAACTGCGCCGCAACAGTATTCCTTTTGATCCCCTGCAATGGAGCACTGTGCGCTAGCACCGCGCACTCTTCACTCGCAAACCAGCACCCACGTAAATGACCACCTGAGATAAGAGGTGGTTTATTTTTGTCTCCAGCTAAATACTCAACCCAAAAATGATAAATTAATTTAAATTTAATTATTATTTATTAACGTATTCATATACCATCAAATGTCCGGAAAACATCCGGAAGGCAATGGGCGCACCAGCGCTCATGACCCTAGCAATCAACTTAACCTCGTTCGTTTATACAAACAGTCGTTTAGGAGAATAGCCATGGAAGTGAATATTGGAGTCATTAATCCGTATGCCGCCGCAGAAGTGATTGCGCAAAAGAAAATCAACTGGGAGCAAGTCGCCGAACCTGAAGTCATGCTGGCGGAGATTTTAGGCGTCAGCGCAGAAAAAATCTTTGACCTGCGTAACCCCATCCTCAGGCCAGATGCTGAACTTTCCGCCGACGGTAGTCTGAAGGTGCTATCTGAAGCACAAACTGCAGACAGGATTAACCGTTTCTATCAAACCCAAAGTCCTGTTGCCACCAGATCTATCGGTGCACAACGTTTGCGCCTGGGCACCATCAGAAAATCGGTGGTGCTTTCTGAGATCATGATTAATACCGCCGTGTTACGCACGGCCATTGCCAGTACGCCATGGACACCTCCAGACAAAGACTGGGTAGATATGGGCGACTACTTTGAAGATGTGGCCGAGCTCAACGACCCAATACAAGGCGTATTGGGCGACTGCTATTTCATAGCCGCCATGGCGTCGGTCGCCTGGGCCAGACCATATGCCATCGTCAATATGACCCGCCCTTCAGCCTGGGGCAATGAGGAACAGCCGATACACAAGGTCAATTTTTATAAAAACGGGGCCGGGGAGGCACAAGCCGTGGAAGTGACAGAGTTGGTGCCAGTCAGCAAGCCTGCGCACAACTGGATCTACGCGCGCTCACTGGATGCAGGCGAAACCTGGCCAGCTGTGATGGAAAAAGCCTACGCAAAATGGCGGACCAGTAATAGTACAGACTTTCCCAACTATCCGGCCATCGCCGGCGGCGATCCGGTGAATGCCTGTGCCGAAATCATCAGCGGTGAAAAGACTTATGTCAGTCATAGTGGCAAAACCGGCGATGATTTGTGGACATTTGTCCGTAGCCATTCGCTCAGCAGACGTACGGTTAACCCGATGGTAGCCTGGACCTATGGCTCCTCCCCCGCCGGGACCAATTACAGCACAGCCAAAGTGGTCGGCAATCATGCGTATTCGATTTTGGGCTGGCAATATGTTGACGGTGAAAAATACATCGTCTTGCGCAATCCGTGGGGCACGCATCATGCCGTGCTGGATACGCTGTCAGGTAACTGGTCTGCCTACCAGATATCGTTCTCGGCCAGTATCCCCCTCAATAGCAACGGTGTGTTTGCCATGAAGGCGAGTACCTTCCAGCAATATTTTGCCGGCTCAGGTGTCGTGGTATAAATAATGAGGCATGTCTTTACCAGCCACGTGCAACCAGCGTGGCTGGTAAAGGCCATCATCGCCAGACCATCATTTTGCGAATCGTAACCATCCTGTTACTGCTAACACTGCCATTGCTGCCGGGTAGCGAAAGGAAGCCGTCAATGACACCGAAAATTACACGCTTGATTTACCGCTATCAGGGCGCATCCGTGCCACCACCTTACCATCGCAGCTTCGCGCTGACGGTTGATGCCGAAAGGATCCATTTGGTTATCACCAGCTATGACGAGACACTAGCCGACGTAGAGCAGGAGCCAGCAGCAGACATCATGCTGCAACTGGCACAATGGATTCAAGACTACCACCTGGTGGCCATGCCACGGCAGGCCATCCGCCCAGCGCTATCTGCAGATACCGGCGCAGGCATCCATTCATTGATGCTCTATGCCGGGCAGCAAAAGATCATGGATGCCAGTACGGCTAAACACGCTGACAGCACAACTGCAATATTGACCGGGGATGTGGAGTCTTTCGCCAGGCAACTCACGCAATGCGTCGACCACTATGAAACCTATATGCACACGCCCTGATATGGATGCCTAGCGCGCATCCTCAGGGATCACCGGCAATGGCATGTTACGTCTGGCTTCGGCATAAATTTGATCCAGTTCTTCTTGCGACATGGTGATACCAGGGACGCGCTCATCTGCGCTAGGCTCATAGCCGCCAGCCGAGGGAGTTTCGGCTGCATTGGTATTTGCTGACGGCTTCACAGGCTGCTCGGTTGTTGAAGCTTCATGCTCACAACCCACCAGGCAAACAGCACACAAAAAAGATAAGACAACGATAGAACAATATTTCATCACAACATTTCTAACACAATAAAAACGAATTACTCACCCATCACATGCATCAACACGCGACGGCGGGCGGGCAAATGACGGTGCTCAAACAGGAAAATACCTTGCCACTGGCCAAGGGCAACCCGACCCTGTAACACCGGGATGGACAGGCTGGTTTGCGTAAGCGCCGTACGCACATGCGCAGGCATATCATCCGGGCCTTCCACGGTATGTATAAACAAATCATCACCATCAGGCACTAGTCGATTAAAAAACGCTTCCAAATCAACCAGTACATCACGGTCATAATTTTCATTGATCAATAGGCTGGCAGAAGTGTGTTGAATATAGAGCGTGAGCAATCCGCTCCCGATGCCGGACTGCTGTACCCATTGCAAGACTTGTGGCGTGATATCGTACAAACGCCGCCCTTGCGCATCGATAGAAAGTGTTTCGTGATGCTGTCGCATAACGGATTCCCGGAACAAAGAACTAAAGCTGCATTATACCGGGTTCAGGTCACGGGCCAGTATTACCAGTAGCGCCAGCCACCGCCCCAATAAGGTCGGTAACCCCAAGGGCCACCGTAGAAGCCTGGGCCACCATAAAACCAGGGGTCCATGCTACGCAACCTCGCCATGTCACGCTCGCGCTTCAGTTTTGCCTCAGACTCCACGCGCGCTTTTTCGCGCTTGTTAATTTCGTCAGCAATGGCATTCTGTTCAGCCAGTGCATTGGCCTGCTGCATGTAATTGAGCACGCCTTTGGAGATGCCTTTTTGATGCCAGTCCAGCACATCAGACGGCGTCAGTGAATAGCGTGACTGCGATTGTTTGATCGCCTCAATAATCTCGGCATCGGTTTTGCCTTGCTTGCTCATCGCCACAATCTGCTCCAGGGTCAACGTGGATTGGGCAGGTGGCACCAGCGCAGCGAGCTGCTCAGGCG
This sequence comes from Methylophilus sp. Q8, assembly GCF_000800115.1. Classification (NCBI taxonomy): domain Bacteria; kingdom Pseudomonadati; phylum Pseudomonadota; class Betaproteobacteria; order Nitrosomonadales; family Methylophilaceae; genus Methylophilus; species Methylophilus sp. Q8. Next base: position 396,556 of record NZ_JUHE01000001.1, read on the forward strand.
AAATGCGGTCAATTTGCAAAGGCTGTGGCGGCTGCGAAGCGCAGCCAGCCAGCACCCCCAGCAAAAAAGTCGCAGAGATTAAACGCAAAGATTGTGAATAACGCATAGTGCTTCCATTCTACACCCGATAAAAGTAAAGGGTCACACCCGGTATGACCCTTTTATTGCAATCAAGGTTCAGTCACCTCATTCGCTGCTTAGCCTTTGCGAAACTGCATCTTCCCGGCCTGGAAATCGACGCGAATCGTGTCTTTGGCGGCAAACTGCCCAGCCAGAATTTCACGTGCCAGCGGATTTTCGATTTCGCTCTGAATAGCCCGTTTTAACGGCCGCGCGCCGTATACCGGGTCAAAGCCGGCATTGGCAATTTCAGCCAAGGCGGCATCACCGATCTCCAACTGCATATCCATCGCGGCCACCCGTTTGGCCAGCAATTGCAACTGGATACTGGCAATCGATTTCACATGTGTTTCGCCCAGGGAATGGAACACCACGACCTCATCGATACGGTTGATGAACTCAGGACGGAAATGCGTTTTCACTTCGCCCATCACGGCCAGTTTCACCACTTGGTAATCCTGGTCGGCCATGCTTTGTATCATCTGGCTGCCCAGGTTGGAGGTCATGATAATTACCGTGTTTTTAAAGTCCACCGTGCGCCCCTGGCCATCGGTCAGGCGACCATCATCCAGCACTTGCAACAAGACGTTAAACACATCCGGGTGCGCTTTTTCCACCTCATCCAGCAACACTACAGAGTAAGGCTTGCGACGGACGGCTTCGGTCAGCGTACCACCTTCTTCGTAACCGACGTAGCCAGGCGGCGCGCCAATCAGGCGGGAGACTGAATGCTTCTCCATAAACTCACTCATATCAATACGCACCAAGTGATCCGGGCTATCAAACAGAAAGTTAGCCAGCGCTTTGCACAACTCGGTTTTACCCACGCCGGTAGGCCCCAAAAACAAGAAGCTGCCATATGGGCGGTTAGGATCACTCAAGCCACTACGCGAACGACGAATCGCGTCCGACACCAGGCGTACCGCTTCATCCTGGCCGACCACGCGCTCATGCAAGCGGCTCTCCATATTAAGCAACTTTTCACGCTCACCAGTCATCATTTTGCTCACAGGAATGCCCGTCGCGCGGCTGACCACTTCGGCAATCTCGTCAGCGCCCACTTCAGTGCGCAGCATTTTATGTTTGACTGCACCATTGGCTTCGGCCGTTGAAGCATGCTTTAACTGTGCTTCCAATTGTGGCAATTTGCCATACTGCAACTCAGAGACTTTTTGCCAATCGCCCTTGCGCTTGGCCGCTTCCATATCCAACTTGATCTTTTCGATCGCCTCTTTAACGCCAGCCGAGCCTTGCACCGCTGCTTTTTCTGCTTTCCATACTTCTTCCAGGTCAGCGTACTCTTTTTCCAGCTTGTTGATTTCGTCTTCAATCAGGCCAAAGCGTTTCTGGCTGGCTTCATCCTTTTCGCGACGCACCGCTTCACGCTCGATTTTGAGCTGAATCAGGCGGCGGTCGAGCTTATCCATCACCTCTGGCTTGGAGTCGATTTCCATCTTGATGCGTGAAGCCGCCTCGTCAATCAGGTCAATGGCTTTATCCGGCAAGAAACGGTCAGTGATATAACGATTAGATAACTCAGCTGCCGCCACAATGGCCGGGTCAGTGATCTCTACGCCATGGTGCAGCTCGTATTTTTCCTGCAAGCCGCGCAAAATGGCAATCGTCGCCTCAACACTCGGTTCATCGACCAATACCTTCTGGAAGCGACGCTCCAGCGCCGCATCTTTTTCGATGTATTTGCGGTATTCATCCAGCGTGGTCGCACCCACACAGTGCAGCTCACCACGCGCCAGCGCCGGTTTCAGCATATTGCCCGCATCCATCGCCCCCTCGGACTTACCCGCGCCGACCATGGTGTGAATTTCATCAATAAAGACAATGGTCTGGCCTTCGTCTTGCGCCAATTCTTTGAGCACAGACTTTAAACGCTCTTCAAATTCACCGCGGTATTTGGCTCCGGCCAGCAAGGCGGCCATATCCAGGCTCAGTACTTTTTTGTTTTTGAGCGAATCTGGCACTTCGCCATTCACAATCCGTTGCGCCAGGCCTTCGACGATAGCCGTTTTACCGACACCAGGCTCACCGATCAGCACCGGGTTGTTTTTGGTACGACGTTGCAATACCTGGATCGCGCGGCGAATTTCATCGTCACGGCCAATCACCGGATCCAGCTTGCCGGCACGCGCACGCTCGGTCAGGTCCAGGGTGTATTTTTTCAATGCTTCACGCTGGCCCTCCGCTTCCTGGCTGTTGACGGAATCATTTCCGCGCACCGCCTTAATCGCCTGCTCCAGCGCAGTCTTATTCACGCCGTGCTGCTTAAGCAATTTGCCAGTGTTGCCTTTGTCCTCGGCCAGGGCCAGCAAAAACATCTCGCTGGCAATATAGCTATCGCCACTCTTTTGGGCCAGTTTGTCGGTGACATTTAACAGGTTGTTAAGGTCACGCGAAACCGCGACATCGCCGCTGTTTTCACTGATTTTTGGCAAGGCGTCAATTGCTTGTTGCAAGCCGGACTTCATTGCACTGACTTGCGCACCCGCGCGTGACAATAAGGCTGCAACACCGCTATCGTCCTGGTTGAGCATCGCCAGCAACAAATGTGGCGCTTCAATAGTAGGGTGGTCGGCACCCACAGCCATGCTCTGGGCATCGGCCAGTGCCTGTTGGAATTTGGTGGTGAGTTTATCAAAACGCATGCAAACCCTTTCATTATTTAAAGTCATGCCGCAGCGCGCGGCTGGATAACCCTATAATGCGGCGGGTTTTTGCGTTTTCAATAGATGCAGATCAAATTGGCGCGACTTTAGTCAGTGGTTCTAATGCGTAAACGGCACCAGCTGCAAGCCTTTATCGCTACTGTTCACTGCCAGCGTTGCTTGCCCTTGCAGATAAAGCCAGTGTGGATAATCGAGCTTGCTGCTGTGTACGATCACGACCTGTGCACCCCAGGTTCTACCGCCATCTGATGACGCCATCGCCACAATATCAGCGCCAGTATGATCATGTTCTTGCCAGGCTAGCCAAACCTGATCGCCGACGCTCAATAATGCCGGATGACCTGCATTCCTTTTCGTGTCACCAAAGCGTCTCGGCGGCGAAGTCACCCAGGCCTGGCCATCCATACGCGCAATACGCAAACCAGGTTTGTCACCCGCACCATCAAAATAAGCCAGGTGATAACCAAACCCTTCACCCACCGCCAGGGCCGCGCCATGATGCGGGCAACCTTCTATTTTCCAATGGCCATAACTGGCACGCACCAGCACAGGCTTACCCACAGGGCCAATTTCGGCCATGGCATGATCGCGCTCGTTCCCTTCAAATACGTGCCGCCACAATACGGCCACAGTACCATCCGGCTTGCTGGTCATGGCAATGCGGCAACATTCACAACCGTTATCGGCCAACTTCTGCTCAGGGCTAAAGCTTTTGCCTTGATCGCGTGAAACGGCATAGTAAATCGCTGCGCCGTCATAGGCTTTAGCTGCGGCCTTGGCTGCCAGCATATCCCGCCAGGCAACGGTAATCGTGCCATCTGCCGCCACTTGCAAAGCATCATAACGATGGGTGATTTGTTCACGGTGCTGATGCACGATATAAGGTGTTTCAAACCTTTTGCCGCCATCCAGTGATCGTGCAAACCAGATATTGCCCGCATGGTTCTTTTTCAGCGCCTCGGTCCAGCTGACATAGACGGCGCCATTGGCATCTGCTGCAATATTTGGCCGCGCTTCTGCGTCTGCCGCAATCTGCATCGGCGCAGGATTCACAGCGACTTCGGTGCTAAAATGCTTGCCGGTATCGTCACTGGCCGACACCCAGACCTGCCCCTGTCTGACCTGTGCCAGCAACACACGCCCGGCATGGTCTACCGCCACGCTGACGGCCAATTGACTTGCGGATGGTTCGTGATGGGACTCATGTGCTTGAACCACCTGTATCGATAGAAAAAAAGCCAGCCCCCACACCAGATTTGCCCACTGTTTGACCATCAATTGCCAACCCATCGCTTAATCAGAAGCACCCTTAAATTTACCTTAATTATCAAGCGTTAATGTCGCTAAAGTTTGCTTGCATTCGCGCCGATAACCACTTATCCGCACTACAACGCACACCGGACCGAAACAGATTTAACTATGTCATTACCAACCGTTTTTGATCATCATAGCACAGCATGGTTGCAGCCCCTGGCCGTCACCATGCCGGATACGCCTATGCTGGCCATCAATCGCCGTGCCCAGTGTCTCGCCATCAGCGCCGCAGCAAAAAACCTGCTGGGCGAACTCGCCGACGAGTTGCCCAAAGAGATTCGCCAGATGCTGGTTGAGGCCATACGCGAAGGCAAAACTGAATTAAGTATCAGCACGCAGATTCATGGCGCGAAACGCGATTTCAAATGCCGCGTCTTCTACCCACAATCGGGCCGCCGCGCCATTGGCCTGATGCTGGAGGAGGAAGAACGCACGCTGGTCGATCAATTGCTGCACATGCAATCAATTGTGCACTCACTGATCGAGATGAGCCCGGACCTGATTTGCATTAAAGATAACGACAATCGCTGGATGATGGCCAACCAGCACATGCTGAACACCTTTCAGATCGATAGTTTTGACTATCAGTTCTTAAACAATTTGCAAATTGCGGATACCTTGCATCCGGTGTTCCGCAATAGCTTCGAACATCACGAAAAATCTGACCAGCAGGTCTGGAAATCGCGCCAGGCGTACCATAACGAAGAACTGGTGCATTTGCCGCAGGGTGGTTACAAAACGCTTGAAGTGAATAAAGTCGCCTACCACGACCAGAAAGATCAACCCAGCCATCTGATTACCGTCGCGCGTGATGTCAGCGAACAGAAATTCATTCAAACGCAGTTGCTTAACCGCAGCGCGGTATTGGACACGCTGATTTCCTGCGACTGGATGTTGCACTCGGCCGAACGCTGGCAGAGTGTGGCGGAAAATGTCTTGCAGCAATGCTGCCTGTCTTTCCGCTTTAGCCGTGCCGTATTGCTGCAACACGAAACCATTTCCAGCCGCAAGAAAACCGACATTCGCTCCAAAGCATTGTTCCACTGGGCAATGAACGGCTTTCATGCCACCTACGAGCATTGGGAAAAAATTTCTTTCCTGTCGCCTGAACTGCAACGCTGGTATAGCCTGCTGTCCAAAGGCCAGCCGGTGATGTGTGACGCGCTCACGCTGCCAGCGTCAGAACGCGCCTTGCTTAAATCGCATGACACCGTCAACCTGGTGATTGTGCCGCTCATGATTGATGATGAGTGGTGGGGCTCGATGGTGATTGAACGTTGTTTCGATGCCGAAAATACCAGCTCACAAGAGCTGGGCTCGTTAATGGCGATTGGCCGTACATTAAGTGTGGCGATTGACCGTGAACAAACCGGCAAACATCTCAAGCTGGCCAAAATCGCCTTCGACAGCACCACCGAAGGCATCATGATTGTGAACCCGGCGGGCGAGCTGGTCGGTATCAACCAGGGCTATACCCTGATCACCGGTTTTGAAGAAGCGGAAGTGCTGGGCACCAAGCCGCAGATTTTCAGGCAGCGTCCACGAGGTCTGTTTGGTGCGCTCAAACGCCATGGCAAATGGTCAGGCGAAATTGAGAACATGCGCAAGAACGGCGACACTTATACCGAGTGGATGACCATTACCGCCGTGCGCAACCATGCCAATGCCATCACCAACTATGTGGGCGTGTTCGCAGACATCAGCGAAATGAAGCGTTCGCAAACGCAGTTGAACTCACTGGTCAATCATGACCCGCTGACCGGGCTGCCTAACCGCAGGCTGATTAACCATTTGTTTACGCATGCGATTCAGCGCGCCAACCGCAATGAACAACAGGCAGCCGTACTGTTTATTGACCTGGACCGCTTTAAAAATATTAATGACAGCCTGGGTCACTACACCGGCGACCAGTTATTACTGGGCGTCACCGAGCGCCTGCGCGCCACCTTGCGTGAGTCTGATATTGTAGGTCGCCTGGGTGGCGACGAATTTATTATCCTGCTGGAAAACCTGCATGGCAAAGCCGATGCCGCGCAAAAAGCACATGACATCCTGGACGCGCTGAGACGCGAGTTCATGATCGACCACCATGAAATTTTTGTTGGCGCCAGCATCGGCATCTCCATGTATCCACACGATGGTAACGATGTAGAAAGCCTGATTAAAGCGGCTGATCTGGCGATGTACCAGGTGAAAAATAACGGTAAAAACCACGTCTCGTTTTATGACGTGGCCCTCAGCCGCGATGCCGTAGAGCACTTCCAGCTGGAAACCGAGTTACGCCAGGCGCTGACCAAAAACCAGCTCAAGATGTTCTACCAGGCACAGATCGATTTAAATACCGGCATGATTATTGGCGCCGAGGCATTGATACGCTGGATACATCCGGTGCAGGGCATTATTTCACCAGCGAAATTTATCCCGCTGGCAGAAGAAACCGGCTTGATTTTAAGCATAGGTGAATGGGCATTGGCACAAGCAGTGCGCCAGGCACACGCCTGGCACAAGAAGCATCCTGAATTCAAGAAAATTGCCATCAATGTCTCTGGTGTGCAAATCATGAAGAGCAAGTTTGCCGACACCGTGTATGGCATCTTGATGGAAAGCGAGTGCGACCCTTCTATTATTGAGCTGGAAATCACCGAGAGCACGCTGATGCAACATACCCAGCATGTAGTCGACACCTTTAACCAGTTAAAACTGCTGGGGGTCAGCATTGCCATTGACGACTTTGGCACCGGCTACTCCTCGCTCTCGCACCTGAAACGCTTACCGCTGGACCAGATCAAGATTGACCGCAGTTTTGTCAAAGACCTGCCAGATGATAAAGACGATGCCGCCATTACCAGCGCGATCTACGCGATGGCGACACAGTTAGGATTCACCGTTGTTGCCGAAGGGGTCGAAACCGAAGAGCAGGAAAAGTTTTTACAGCGACTGGGCTGCCAGACAGCACAGGGCTATCTGTATGCTTATCCGGTGAACTCGGACGACTTTTTACAGTTACTAGTGTTAAATAATCAAAGAAAAATAAAACGCCATGCCTAATCACGCCTCAGATACCTACTATATCGACATAGACCAGCTTCAGATCGGTCTCTACATCCACCTAGACCTGGGCTGGATGGATCATCCATTTTCGGTGAGCAACTTCAAGATCACGGATGAATCGCAGATTGAGACCATCAAGTCCTTGGGATTAAAGCAGCTACGTTATGACCCCAGACGCAGCTCCAGCATGCCACTGAGGATCGCGCCTCAGCAGAATGTGGTTGAGTTTCCGCTGAAAAAAGCCGCCTCACCCAAAGTGGAAATCATTGATGCCGCACCGGAGTTGAGCGCCGCGCAGAAGAAACAACTGGCGCTGAGGCAGGCAATTGCGGAAAGCGAACAGAAGTTCATGAAAACCAGCACTGAAGTGAGAAACATTCAGAAGCTGTCGACGGAACATCCCGAGCAGGCCTATGGCATCGCCTCCAGGCTGGTAGAAGACCTAGTCACCAGCACCCTGACCGAGAGCGACATTGCGATTCATGCCATGAATGGCCACCGCGTCAGTGACCAGCACTTCCAGCATGAATTGAACACGCTGGTGGTGGCGATGTTGCTGGCTAAAAACCTGGATATCACTGATGAAGATGTCGTCATTTTAGGCATGTCGGCCATACTGCACGACATTGGCAAACGCCAGATCAGTGACAAAATTCTGCTGAAAAAAGACCCGCTCAGCGTGCGTGAAACCGCTATTTACCAAACGCACGTGTTGCTGGGCATGAATATGCTGCGCGACGTCGCCGTCCCTAAAAAGATACTGACACTGATTTCACAGCACCATGAGTTTGCGGATGGCACAGGCTACCCGAAAGGCCTGCATTGCGACCAGATTGATCCGTTATCGCATATCCTCATCATTGCCAATATGTACGACAACCTGTGCAATCCGTCCAACCCGGCATTCACCAAAACGCCTTACGAAGCCTTGAGTGTGATGTTTGCGCAACAACGACACCAGTTTGACCAAACCATCCTGCGGCGCTTTATCAAATGCCTGGGCATTTACCCACCTGGCAGCGTGGTTCGCCTGTCAGACCAGAAGCTGGCTACGGTGCTGTCGACCAATCCGCAACAACCTTTACGCCCGTTTATTCAAATGCTAAGTGATGACCGCGAAGAAGAAGGCGATATTATCGACCTGCGGGAAGCGCTGGATATCAATATTATCCAGTGCCTGAAACCAGAGCAGTTGCCCACTATCCTGCAAAACAGACTGCGTTTAAAACAGCGTACCAGCTACTTCCTGGACAAGATTTACGCCACGTCTTAAAGCGCTGCGCCCTGGAGGAGATGCCCGCTGGGCATCCGCTTCCAGTCGCATAGCGACCTATTAGCTGCGTTTTCTGGCAAACAGGTAAGCGCCTAGCAAGCCGGTCAGGCTCACGGCCAATGCAGCAAAGATCGCTAGCAAGTCGCGCACATCTTTATTCACAGACTGAAAACTCCATTTGTGCAGATAGGCAAAAATAAAACCTTCCATGCCATCCGTGTCATCTATATTGGCCGCCAGCGCTCCTGTGGCAGGCTCCAGGTAGAATCGCGCGTGATGTGCCTGTGTGGTTTGTACTTTTAACACGGGCAGGCGTTTAAAAATAAACCCATATTCATTGGCAAAGGTGGTGATCCACTGCACTGATGCAATCGCTGGTAATGTGTTTTCGGCCATGATGGTTAGCCATGCCGATGCATATGCCTCGGGCGTCAGCGCCGTCACCTCATGCGGCCCGGTCAGCCATAATGCAGGCGCAGCCGGGGCATGTGACATGGCTGCATGATGTTGGTCATGCTGGTGTTGACCTTGTTGCTGGTGATGCTGATGCATGGCCGCCACCTGCGCAGAAGGCAAGCCTTGCGTGCCAGAAGACACGGGAATGATTTGCCAGAACAGTGTTGACCCACGGCCATAAATATCCAGTTTCAATACCGGGCCGGTTGCCAGCTGTGACCAGGCAGTTTCACTGAGCGCGGCGCTGTCGCTGGCAAACACCGTGTGCAATATTGGCCGGCGCTGTTGAATATCAGACATCCACAAATGAAATAAACCTGTACTGGCGAGCAACAGAATCACCAAAGACACCCATAAGCCGAATTCGCGGTGCCACCATTGCAAGCCCCAGCGTTTTAAGCGATAAGGTGCCGTTTTGCGTTGCTTGATGTAAAGAATGATACCGGTCACCGCCGACGCCAGAATTAACGCCAGCACCAGGGTCGCCACGGCCAGTTGCAGCGTAGAACAGGCCTGCAAAAATGACCAGTTATGGCCGAACTGAAACACTTTAGTCAAGAATGCACGCCGGTCATCCACCAGCGTCGCCAGCCTGGATTGCTCGGTATCCACATAGGCGCGCAAACCTGCAGCGTCCGCGTAGGCGACTTTCCATACTGGCAGTAAACGATTGACCGGATGATAATCCGGCTCAAACTCGATCACGGCCTGCACTGCACGGATGGATTGCGCCTGCAGCCCGGTATAGTAAGTAGCCAGGCTCTTTGCCGCGGCCTGTTCGGCGCCGACACGCTCTGCACCACTGGTCACAGAAAAGTATCGAGGATCCGCATTTGGCAAGGCAATACGGTAATAGCCCTGCCCAGCTAACGAAACCAGACTAATGTGCTGAAATTGCGTGATCGCCTGTTGCTGTAAAATCGCGGGCAACGGCACTGCCTGACGGAGATCCACCGCTTGCAACGGCGGCATAAATTGGCGGGGCGCCGGCTGCAAGCGGCTCATCATCGGATGCGAAGCCCCAGAGAGGCCCCACAACACCATACCGATACAGGCGATCACCCCTATCCATTGATGCCAAAACAACCAGCCACGCTGGATCTTTCTCTGTTGATTACTCATCTCTGTTTCCATATTGCCGCTACACACGATGCTTTAATCATGCCGGACAGCCCGGCAAACCATTGCCGGGCACACTCGTTAATAAGTCCAGGTCACCCCCAGGTAAGCCGTGCGGCCATCGCCTGGGAAAAACTGGGCTTGGCTGGTAAAGGCACGCGTTGCATCGGCAACGACCCCGGTTGTCGCCGCATATTTCTGGTTAGCCAGATTACGTCCTTCAATAAACCATGACCAGTGCTGGTTGATTTTCTGACCGGCCTTCATCCCCCACAGGAAATAACTGTCGGCATACAGGGTTTCTGCAAAGTCGACGTTATAGCGCTGTGGCGACCACTCTATGGTCGGGCCGATGTAGAAGTTTTCTAGTACATCACTGCCACGGTAAACCAACTCGGCACGCAGCAAAGAGCGCTGAATACCTGGCAGGCGATTGCTGCCGAAAGTCGGGTCATTATCCAGTTTGAAATCGTTAATCAGCAAGCTGGAACGCCATTGCAAACTGTAAGGCAAACGGGCTGTCAGGCCGAATTCGAGGCCTCGATGGATGGTTTTTCCCGCATTAATGGTTTGGCTGGCAAATGGCGAACCGGCTGCGCCGACCTGTAGCAACTCATCCTGCAAGCGTGCCTGATAAAACGCCACATCCCAGTCAACAAATTCACTATTACCGCGTGAGCCAATTTCAAAGGTAGTGCCTTTTTGTGCCTTGAGGCTGCTCACTACCAGGCTGTTCAGCTCGCCAAAACTCGGCGGCTCAAAACTACGCGAGGCATTGGCAAACACTTGCACCTGTGGCTGCAACTGATACAGCACGCCCAGTTTCGGGCTAGTCTGGCTATAGGTTTTATCCACGCTCTGGTCACCGCTGGCAGTGATCATCTGGTCTTGAGAGTCGCGCTTGGATTTTGCATACTGCAACCCGGCAATCACCGTCCATTGCTCATCCAGGCTCAGGCGATCTTCGAGATAGGTTTCGAAGTTAGTGGCTTTCTGGTCGAAATCATTGAGCAAGGCACCGCGTCTGGCATTGACGTTTAAATAGTTTTTTGCATCAGTGCGTCCACGTGTAGGCGACAGCCCGGCCACAAACTCGTTTTTGAGGCCGAACAACTCGCCCTGGTAAGCCCAGCGCGCAGTCAAACCAATATCGTATGACTCTTGATCAATCACGCCGGTGGTGTCACCAAAGTTGCCAATCGGGTGGAACAAGCCCTTGCGCGCATAATAAGCCCCCAGTTCCAGCTTGCTCTGGTCAAACAAAATAGTGGTCTTGTTTGCCACGCGGGTGACATTGATATTACGTTGGTTAATGCCTTGACCAGCAGTCACGGTCGCCTGTTTAGGATCATCTTTTAACTGCGCTTTGGTCAGGCTACTTGAAAGTTGTGAATCATTATTGACGTAGCCAAAGAAGAAGCGGGTTTCCACCTGCTCATTGAGCCGGATGCCCACATTCCCGGTCAGGCGGTCTGCACCTTGCTGTGCGTTGTCGCGGAAACTGTCCGAATGGTATTTGCTGGCACTGACAAAGTAGTCCACGTTATCTTTGACGCCGCCCGTGCTAACACCGAGTCGATAATAGCCGTAACTGCCACCTTCTGAGCGCACTTCCAGCGCGGGCGCCGTGTAACCGGTGCGGGAAATAAAGTTGATGCTACCGCCCAGGTTGGTCGAACCATACTGCAAGGCATTGGCGCCACGATAGACCTCAATATAATCCGTTGCCATCGGGTCAATGGCCGGAAAATCAAAGCCACCATCGGCCAGGTTAACGGCAATACCATCTTGCATCAGTTTCAAGCCACGGCCATGAAAGGTACGCTGCACGCCGGAGCCGCGAATCGACAAGCGGGTTTCTTCGGCACCAAAGCGTGACTGTGCCAATACACCCGTCGCCATACCCAGCGTATCCTGCATATTGCTGGTACGCCCTTCACGCACGGTTTCCATATTGACCACGGTGGTGCCGCCTGCGGTTTTTGACAGGTTTTCTTTTGCCGTTTCTATATCCGGCTGTGTCAGTGACGCTTTGTTTTTCTTTGCCACCACTTTGACTTCATCAAGATGGACCGTGCCCTCATGCTCGGCCTGTGCCAGATAAGGCACAGCGGCCAAAATAGCCAGGCAGATTTTTGTTTTGTTCATATTGTATTCCCTTATTTTTCTACGCAATGTGCACTGCCTGCAATCAGGCAAGCAGTGCAATCTTCCTAAAGATCAAGCTGCAAACACTTGCCTGACAGCACTTTCTGGCTGCCAGCGGATCAAGGCGCTGATGTCGCAAGCGAAATAAGTGCATAGCTTGCCCAAATGCTCGGTGCATGCGTTGTAGGTAGGGTTTTTGACCATGCGGTGCAAAGTCATGCGGCTGATGCCAGTGGACTCGGCAATTTCTTTGAGGGTGATGTGGCGTTTCCACTCCACCTGCTTGGCAAATATCATTGCCTGTAGGTTGATAATAATCATGAGATGACTCCATTCATGCCTGGGACACAGGCAGACGCTAAACCCGTCAAATAATTGACGGAACTAGATTGCGCGTGGAGTCAGAGGGGGCGCGCGACTGGTGTGCGCAGTGGGGTAAAAATTGGAAACAACCGGGGCGTGATACTCGCTGAGGGCGATATCGGCCTGGGCTTGCTGAAACAGGATATAGGCCGGGCTGGGTGATGGCACGACCACATCATCCATTGCCATATGACAGAATGGGCAATGATTGAGGTGATGGCTAAGGGACACCGGCTTTTGCGACGGCTGGTAGTCTATCAGCGTGGCGCGTAACTTGCCTTGCGTAGTGAGCACCTGAATTACCAACTTGCCGCCCTGCGAAGAACATACTTCCTGCACAAAGGTTTTACCGCTCTGCATGGGGAAAGCCAAACTCAAACTGGGGACGAGCGCTGCCAGCATGATTGCCATCAAGGCCATGCGTGCCATCCACTGTTGAAATCTGCGCGTTACCATGCCGCTATTCTAACGGGAATCCTTTAGAATAAACAACTATTCCCATTGATACAGGACAAACCATGGCCGGATCCAGCCTGCTGGCATTACTCGATGACATCACCACCATGCTCGACGACGTGTCGGTGATGAGCCAGTTAGCAGCAAAAAAAACGGCCGGCGTGCTGGGCGATGACCTGGCACTGAATGCACAGCAAGTCACCGGTATTGCGGCAAACCGTGAGTTACCTGTGGTATGGGCCGTAGCCCGCGGCTCATTTATTAACAAGCTGATCCTGGTGCCTGCGGCTTTACTGATCAGCGCCTTTTTACCCTGGCTGATTACGCCCTTACTCATGCTTGGCGGTGCTTTTTTGTGTTTTGAAGGCTTTGAAAAAGTCTGGCACAAACTGCGTCACAACACCAAAGAAGACGCACATGCACAAGCCTTACATGCCGCCATGCAGCAACCGCAGACTGACCTGGTGGCGCTGGAGCAAGAAAAAATCAAAGGCGCAGTGCGCACTGACTTTATCCTGTCGGCCGAAATTATCGTCATTGCCTTAGGCGTGGTGGCCGATGCTGCGCTGACGCAACGCATCCTGGTGTTGTCTCTGATTGCGGTGGTCATGACCATCGGTGTCTATGGCCTGGTGGCCCTCATCGTCAAAATGGATGATATTGGTTTATGGCTGATGCAACGCCCAGGTACACACCTGCCGTCGCAAGCGACGCGTAAACTCGGCTGGGGCATGGTGCAAATCGTGCCGCATTTAATGCGCTTACTCAGCGTGCTGGGCACGGCGGCCATGTTTCTGGTGGGCGGCGGCATCATCGTGCATGGCATACACCCACTACACGCGCTGGTTGAGCAGTTTTCACAATGGTCATGGCTGATGAACGCCGCCGTTGGCGTACTTGCTGGCGCACTGTGTGTTGGATTAATGCATATCGTGAAACTAATTATCGGCAGGGACTAGTTTTTTTCTAACCCCTTGTTAGAATTGACAAAAAACAAGGGGGCTGCATGACACTTTCGCGTAAAGTTATTGTTGTTGCTGTATCTGTTTTACTGCTTTGCCTAGCGGCCTCCTTCAACGCGACGCCTAAAACAGCGCTATGGCTGGACAACGTCCACTGGATGTCGACCATCAGTGCCTGCCTCATGCTTGCCCTCCTGGGTTATTTCCGCGCCAACCCCGCACATCGCGCCTGTAAACGCTGGTTTGTCATTGGTGCCATCGCCTACTTTACCGGCGGCGTATTATGGATATTTCAAGTCCTGACGCATCAAACCGCCTTCCCGGCACAATCGGATATTTTTTACCCATTATTGGGCCCCTGCCTCATCATTGGCTTTATCACTGCCCTGCGCAGCCAGCTCTCGCGCTCAAAAACCTGGGCATTCACCATCGACGCCGCTTCATTCAGCATTGCCATCCTCGGCTATGTGCTGATTTCTTATTTACCACAGTCGGCAGATGTCAGCCTGCTACAACTGGCAGTGCTCACCGCCTACCCGGCCAGCATGCTCAGCGCCGCCCTGGTTTCGCTGCTACTCATTCCTTATTTAAGACCGGCCTGGATGATGCCCTGGCTGCTACTCAGTGCCGGGCTCGCCCTGCTAGGCATCTGCTGGATGCAATGGAACCTGAATGCACTCAATCACCGCCCGCAAACCAGCCTCTGGATTAACTATGGATTTTCCGTCGCCGACCTGCTGATCGGCAGCGGGCTTTACGGCTGGCAAGTGCGTATCGCCAAAAAAACCGCATTCCATCGCCAATGCCGCCGCTTACGCAGCTGGATTCCGGTGATTGCCGTGGTATTCAGTATCAGCACCCTGCTGCAGATCTGGTGGCAAAGTGGCCCGCACCCGTATGCTTACCATATTGCAATCGGCTCGGTGACATCGATACTGATTTTCTCCGCCGTCAGGCAAAGCATTTTATTGCGCGAAAGCGAGAAACTGCTACGCGCCGAAAAACGCCTGGCCGAAAAAGAGATGGAGTACCTGCAACTATCGCGCAGTGACCCGCTCACGCGCCTGCCCAACCGGCTGGCCATGCTCAACCTGCTCGAACATGCCATCATTAACGCCGCTAACGACAGCGGCATGGTGGCCCTGCTGATGGTTGATTTAAAGCACTTTCAAAGTATTAATGACAGCTTTGGCCACCGCACCGGCGACCTGTTCCTGCTCGAAGTCGCCCAGCGCCTGCAATACATCACCAATGAATGCGGTGAACTCGGTCGTGTGCATGGTGACAAATTTGCGCTAATCGTCACGCGCCACAAAACCGACGCCGAGCTCGTGCACCTGGCACACAACCTATGCAAAATCGTGCATAAACCCGTATTGGCAGAAGGCCATGAATTAATTCTCGACGCCTGCATTGGTATCAGTATTTATCCGCGCGATGCCAACAATGCAGACCAGCTTGCGCGTAATGCCAATACCGCTCTTGCCCACGCCAAACGCTCGACCCAACACCTGTTTTTGTTTTATTGCAAAGAACAAACCAAACTGGCGCAAAACCGTTTCCGGCTAGATGTGCAACTACGCAAAGCCATCAGAAAACAGGAGTTCTTTTTACAGTTTCAGCCTATCTTCAACCTGAACCAACAGGCGCAACCGCGCATCGCCAATATTGAAGCCCTGATCCGCTGGCGAAACAACAAAGGCGATATTATTTCCCCGGCCGAATTTATCCCTTATGCCGAGCAATCCGGGCTGATTTTGCATATTGGTGAATGGGTCATCAGCGAGGCTTTTCGTCATTTATCCGTATTGATGCAGCAAAGCGGTCAAACCGTCGGCTTATCCATCAATATTTCACCACGCCAGTTCCGCGACCATAGCCTGCCTTTGCGTATTAGCCAACTGTTGCAACAATACGCAATCCCACCTGCGCTCATTACCCTAGAAATCACCGAGAGTGCCGTTTTTGAACACGAGGAACAGGCGCTGGAAATTCTCAAGCAACTCAAAGAGCTCGGCGTGCGTGTGTCACTGGATGATTTTGGTGTCGGCAATTCGTCGCTGTTCAAGCTGAAACACTTGCCGATTGATGAACTGAAGATAGACCGTGCATTTATGGTTGATGTGCCAGACAGCACCGCTGACAGTGAGATTGTCAGCACCATTGTGAAAACAGCGGGCATCCTGGGGATTTCGGTGGTGGTTGAAGGTATAGAAACCCAGGCCCAACTCGACTTCTTACGCGATACCGGCTGCGACTGCATTCAGGGATTTTTGCTGGGCAGGCCGATGCCCATAGAGGACATACACAAACTATTGACCGCCAGCCAGCCAGGCGGCGGGTTGACGTCTAAAACAGAACTGTTAATGACACGGTAACTTCGCTGCCCACCGTCACAGCCAGCTGCTTACGCACATCTGCCTTTAAAAACAGCGCATAGCGCTTACCTTCAAACGCCGGAAATATGGAGGTTTGCCATTGCTGGTTCCCCATACTCACCTCCACTTTCACCGCCCCCCAGCCACGGCGCTTGGTCTGGTGATATTGACTCAGCGTGTGAATTTCATCTGACATGGCCGCCGGTAAGCTGACATAGTGCCAGGTGCTTTTACTGCCTAACCACTGTTTGATGATATCGCTAAAGGTATATTGCAGCCCATCCATCATGGCCTCGCTTCTAGCTACAACGATGTGTTTGGCTGTTTAAAACTATCCAGCATCAACAAGCCCACCCCGATACAGATAGCGCTATCGGCGACATTAAATGCCGGCCAGGCCCATTGCTGATAATAGAACAACAAAAAATCCACCACATAGCCCAGCGTTAAACGGTCATACAAATTACCCAAGGCACCACCCAATACCAGCGCCAAGCCAAAGCAGAACAATTTTTTCTGCGGATGCTTGACCAACAAATACACCATCACTGCAGAGGCCAGCGTAGAAACCGCCGTAAAAAAACCATGCTGCCAGCCACCGGCATTGGCCAGAAAGCTGAAGGCCGCGCCAGTGTTGTGGTAACGCACCAGGTCAAAAAAGCCCGTGACCGGTAGGTGTTCGCCGTAGACAAAAGCCTGCTGCACCAAATGCTTGGTGTACAGGTCGAGAACGATCACAACCGCGCTCAATATCAACCAAGGCAAAGCCGAACGCAGTTTAAGCATATTTGCGTACTTCACCACTGCCAAACAGGTTGCTTACGCAACGGCCACAAATGGTCGGATGCGCCGCATCACTGCCGACATCGGCACGGTAATGCCAGCAGCGGTCACATTTCTGGTGTGTACTAGGTTTAACCACGATTTTCTGCGCAGTTGCATCGGCCACTTTATAAGTAATCGCGCTGGAGGTGATCATGACAAACCGCAAATCATCCTGCAGACTGCTCAATGCGTCGAATGCTTCAGTGGCGACATGAAACTCCAGCTCCGCTTGCAATGAAGAGCCAACTTTGCCCTCACCACGCAACACCTCAATTTCCTTAGCAGCTTGCGCGCGCAAGGCAATCACGGTTTGCCAGTGTTGCAGTTGGCTGTCGCTCAAACCACACTCCGGCAAGCCATACCAGTCTTCTTCAAACACTGTAGCAACGCTATCCAGGCCCAGTGTCTGCCAGATTTCATCGGCCGTGAAACTCAAAATCGGCGCCATCAGGCGCATCATGGCATGTGTGATGTGATGCAAGGCGCTTTGTGCCCCACGGCGTGCATGCGAAGTTTCACCGCTGGTATACAGGCGGTCCTTGAGGATATCGAGGTAAAAACCACCTAAATCTTCAGAGCAGAATCCAACGAATTTCTGCACTGCCAAGTGAAATTCGTACCTATCGTAATCTGCCAGAATGCCGTTTTGCAATTGCTGCGTCAGGTGCAGTGCATAGCGGTCAATCTCCAGCCATTGATCGACGGGCAGCAGGTCTTTGCTGACATCAAAATCAGCCAGGTTTGAGAGTAAAAAGCGCAAGGTATTACGGATACGACGATAGCCATCGGCCACGCGCTTGAGGATCTCGTCGCTGATGGTCAGCTCGCCGGAATAATCGGTCGACGCTACCCACAGACGCAGAATATCGGCGCCATAGGTATCCATGACCTTTTGTGGCGCGACGACGTTACCTTTGGATTTACTCATTTTATGACCCGCGCCATCGACCACAAAACCATGCGTCAGCAAGGCTTTGTATGGCGCGTTGCCGTCAATCGCGCAACCGGTCAATAAACTGGACTGGAACCAGCCTCGGTGCTGGTCTGAGCCTTCGAGGTACAAGTCAGCCACTGGCTGGTGCTGAGCCTCACGCAGTTTGGCGGTAGCGGACAAAGTAGGATGCTGCTCCGAGCGCACCACAGCATAATGTGTCGCACCAGAGTCAAACCAGACGTCCAGCGTGTCAGTCACTTTTTTATACCGCTCGGCATTCGCCGGTGCGTGTTGTGCCAGGAAAGCAGCACCATCTAAGCTAAACCAGGCTTCGATGCCCTGTTGTTCCACTTGTTTGCACACGGTTTCCAGCAATTGCGCAGTGTCAGGGTGCGGCTCACCGGTTTCTTTATGCACAAAAAACGGCATCGGCACGCCCCAGTTACGCTGACGTGACACGCACCAGTCCGGACGATTCTTGATCATGGCTTCCAGGCGTGCACGGCCCCAGCTCGGGAAGAACTGGGTCGCATCCACGGCGGTATTCGCGTGCTCACGCAAGGCCTTGCCATCTGGGCCGACAGAGTTCATGCCGATAAACCACTGGTGCGTCGCCAATTGCATCAGTGGCGTTTTATGACGCCAGCAATGCGGGAAGCTGTGGTTCAAGCGCGCAGAGGCAAAAAGCACAGCGTTTTCCTGCAATTTAGCCAAAATGATCTTGTTAGCATCCTGACGGCTCAAGCCACGAATCTCTGCCAGCTCAACCAACTCACTGCTAAAAAACTTGCCATCACCACCAATAAGGACGCGCGGTTTCTCGTTAGGGAAATTAGCGCGCATCACCAGCCAGTCATCGTTACCGTGCGCGGCAGCGGTATGCACCAGGCCGGTACCGGCATCGGTGGTTACATGGTCACCGGTAATCACTGGCACCCGACGGTTGTCGAACGGATGTTGCAACAATAAGCCGCGCAAAGCGTCGCCCTTGCAACTGGCGATGACAGAAGTGTTTTCTTCGGTATATCTGGCCAAGGTTTTTTCTGCCAGGTCACGTACCAGGATCAGCAAACCTTTGCTGGTTTGAATCAGGTCATAATCAAGCTCGGCATTCACGCTTACCGCCTGGTTAGCAGGTAGCGTCCATGGCGTTGTGGTCCAGATCACGGCATAAGCATCACCATTCACGGCCGTACCGAATGCTTTGCTCAATGCAGCGTTATCCACCACCTTGAAACCGACATCAATCGCCGGCGAATTGACGTCTTCGTATTCCACCTCTGCTTCAGCCAGGGCAGAGCCGCAGTCTACACACCAGTGCACCGGCTTGGAGCCTTGATACAGATATCCATTCTGGTAGATATCACCCAGGGCGCGCATGATATCGGCCTCGGTATTAAACGCCATGGTCAGGTAAGGATGATCCCAGTCACCCAATACGCCCAGGCGGATAAAGTCTTTTTTCTGCTTCTCGACCTGCTCGGCAGCGTAGGCACGGCACAGCTCGCGGAACTTGGCCGGATCAATATTCTTGCCGTGATTTTTCTCTACCACCAGCTCGATCGGCAGGCCGTGGCAATCCCAGCCCGGCACATAAGGCGCGTCAAAACCACCCATGGTTTTGGCCTTGATGATGATGTCCTTGAGGATTTTATTGACGGCATGACCAATGTGAATATCACCGTTGGCGTACGGCGGGCCATCATGCAGGATAAAGGCTGGCGCGCCTTTACGTTTGGCACGGATGCGCTCGTACACCTTGCGCTCTTGCCAGCTTTTTAACCAGGCGGGTTCGCGCTTGGACAAATCACCGCGCATGGGAAAACTGGTTTCAGGTAAATTCAGTTTATATTTTGAATCTTTGGTTTGGTCAGTCATTTAAATATCCAAAAAATCAGCCACAGATTGATGGCTGATTGATGTTCAGCGTTTATCCGTGGCTAAAATATTGTTTCGCCTGCAAGGCATCCAGCGCAATTTGCGCCTTCAATGCATCCAGCCCGGCAAACTTTTGTTCGTCACGCAGTTTATGAAAAAACTGCACATGCACATGCTGATCGTAAAGATCACCATTAAAATCAAACACATGCACTTCAAGCTTGAGTTTGGGGATGCCTTCCAGAGTCGGCCGGTTACCCAAATTGGCAACCGCCGGTAAATTGTTCAATTTTACCGCATAAACCCCGGTCAGTGCAGGCCGTTCGTGGCGCATATGTACATTGGCTGTCGGGTAACCTAACTGGCGTCCGAGCTTGGCGCCATGTACCACCTTGCCGCTAATGCTGTATGGGCGATCAAGCAAAGTATGCGCCTTGACCAGTTCGCCTGCCGACAGCGCATTACGTACCAGGGTGCTGGAAACGCGCTCGCCATGCAATTGCACTTCAGGCAGCGGGATCACGTTGAAGCCGTGTTCAATCAGCGTTTGCACCGTGCCTGCGCGCTTGGCACCAAAGCAGAAATCTTCGCCGACCATGACCACATTGGCATTCAGTTGCTGACGCAACACCTGCATGAACGTGGCCGGGCTTTGTGCTGCAAATGCCTGATTGAAGCGCTGCACATACACATGCTGCACGCCGCATTCGGCAAAATACTCCAGTTTTTCGCGCATCGACGCCAAACGGGCAGGCGCCTTTTGTGGCATGAAGAACTCACGCGGATGCGGTTCAAAAGTCATCACTGCGGGTGTGATTTTGTAGGTGTGTGCATAAGCGACCAGTTGGCGCAACAAAGCCTGGTGCCCCAAATGCATGCCATCAAAATTACCGATGGCAATCGCTTGCGGCGAGGACGCAGCTGGAATATGGCGAAATATCTGCATTACCTAGTCATCCGTTTCATTTAGCCACCCGTTTCATAAAGTCTCTTGGCCTGAAACCGAGCAAGCCGAGTGCGGCGAAGTAAACACTCATGCCCAGCACCACGATACCCGCCAGATGCGACATACGCGTTAATGTCGCCATCGCCAGCCAATCGCCGGACCAGGTCGCCGCCGCATGTAACACCAGCGCCATCACCGTCACCGCAATCAGCAGTTTAAGCAGGAATAATAGCCAGCCAGGCTGCGGCTGATAAGCATCCGTTTTCTGCAAAGTAACCCATAGCAAGGTCGCATTGAGACAAGCACCAAGACCAACAGACAGCGCCAATCCGGCATGCTGCAAAGGCGTCAACTGTAAGAAAGCCACGTTCATGACTTGCGTCACAACCAAGGTAAAGATGGCGATCTTAACCGGCGTTTTCACGTTCTGGCGCGCATAAAACCCCGGCGCAAGGACCTTGACCATAATCAAGCCCAACAGGCTGAGGCTATAGGCAATGAGTGCGCGCTCGGTTTGCAACACGTCCATAGCGGTGAATTTACCGTAATAAAACAGGCTGGCAACCAAAGGCTTGGAAAGCACGGCCATCGCCACCGCTGCCGGAATGGCCAGCATAAAGGTCAGGCGCAAGCCCCAGTCCAGCAACAGTGAAAACTCGGCGCTGGATTTATCGACGTGCGCCTTGGATAAACTCGGCAACAAAATCGTGCCTAATGCCACGCCCAATACACCGGTCGGAAACTCCATCAGGCGATCAGCGTAATATAACCAGGACACGCTACCGGTAGGCATAAATGAAGCAAAAATATTATTCAGCACGATGGAAATCTGCGCCACAGACACGCCAAAAATAGCCGGCCCCATCAACTTGAGAATACGGCGCACGCCTTCGTCCTCAAAGTTAAGCGCATAGCGCGGCAACATGCCTATCTCTTGCAGGTAAGGCAACTGATACAGCAACTGGATAATACCGCCAACAAATACTGCCCAGGCCAAGACATAGACGGAGTTGTGGAAATGCGGCGCAATAAAAATCGCCGCCGTGATAAAACTCAAATTGAGCCAGACCGGCGTAAAGGCAGGCACCTGGAACTTGCTAAAAGCATTGAGCACCCCGCCTGCCATCGATACCAGCGAAATAAACAGGATGTAAGGAAAGGTGATTCGCAACAGCTCAGTGGTCAACGCAAACTTGGCCGGGTCATGCACAAAGCCCGGTGAGGTCAGGCGCACAATCAGCGGTGCCGCCAACATGCCGACAATAGTAATCGCCACCAGAAACAGGCCAAGCAAACTGGCCACATGGTTAATCAGCGCCTTGGTCGCCTCCGGCGTACGCTGCTTGCGATACTCGGAAAGGATAGGCACAAAGGCCTGGCTAAACGCGCCTTCGCCAGAAATACGGCGCAACAGGTTAGGGATTTTAAACGCCACAAAAAACGCATCGGTGGCCATGCCCGCGCCAAAAATACGGGCGATCAGCGTGTCACGTACAAAGCCGAGCAGGCGCGAAATAAACGTCATGCCACCCACAGTGGCCAGAGCTTTGAGCAAATTCATAAATGATGGAAAATACGCGCCTTAGTCTATTTTTGGCAGCTTATCGCTAGCAGCGGACTGTCAGCAGATTGAAAAGTTGGCCGATTTTACCATGCAGCAACAATCAATCGACTAAATGCGTTTTTAATCTTGCAAAAACAAAGCAAAAACAGTATGATGCACGGTTTCGTATCACACCCCTTTTGAAAGTTACAGGATAAAACGAATATGGCAAATACCGCACAAGCTCGCAAACGCGCGCGCCAATCCGTCAAAGTAAACGCGCACAATGCTGCGTTGCGTTCTACTTTGCGTACTGCGATCAAAAAAGTAATCAAAGCGATTCAAACTGGTGATAAAGCTGCTGCAGTCGCTTCTTACCAAGAAAACGTAAGCGTGATCGACCGCATCGCTGACAAAAAAATCATCCACAAAAACAAAGCTGCTCGTCATAAGAGCCGTTTGACTGCTGCGATCAAAGCATTGTCCGGTGACACACCTGCGACTTTGGCTTCTGTGAAAAAAGCAGCTGCACCTAAAGCCGAAGCGGCACCAGCTAAAAAAGCTGCTAAGCCTCGCGCGAAAAAAGCTGCTGAATAATTTCAGTAGGGGTGCATACTAAAAAAGCCGGACGAATGTCCGGCTTTTTTATTGCCTAACATCTGCCACACAGCAAAAACCAGACACAAAAAAGCCCGGACATGCCGGGCTTTTCTCTTTAAGCGTTACACCTTCTTACTCACCAATATGCAATTCACTGCGCGCCACTTTAGCGGCATTAAGCACAGCTTGCGCGTCCTCACCAATCACCGTGAAATGCCCCATTTTGCGCGCTTTGCGCGGCTCATGCTTGCCGTACAAGTGCATTTTGAGGTTACCATGCGCAAAGGCTTTATCCCACGCAGGCTCAACCTGTTTGCCGCTATACAGCCAGCTATCACCCAGAATATTCACCATGACTGCATTGCTGTGCAAATGCGGACTGCCCAATGCCTGACCGGTAATCACACGCACCTGCTGTTCAAACTGGTTGGTCACACAAGCATCCAGCGTGTAATGACCGGAATTATGCGGACGCGGCGCAATTTCATTAACCAGCAACTGGTTGCCGACCACAAAAAACTCCACGCCCAATACACCGACATAATTCAGGCTATTGGCCAGTTTTTTCGCCAATTCTTGCGCATTGGCTTTAATCACTTCGGAGCAGCGCGCCGGAGCAATGCTGATATCAAGAATACCGTTCAAATGGCTATTTTCAGCAGTGGGGAATGCAGCAATATTGCCATGCACATCGCGCGCCAGCACCACGGACACTTCCAGGTCCAGCGGTAACATTTTTTCCAGCACGCAGGTTTCCTGCTTAAAGCCCTGGAAAGCGGCCACAGCTTGTTCGCGGTTGGCGACACGTGCCTGACCTTTACCATCGTAACCAAAGCGCGCTACCTTGAGCACCGCCGGATACATATCACCATCTTGCGGCAAATCGCTTTCAGCCGTCACCGGCACAAACGGACCTATCGGCAAGCCAGAATCTTTAAAGAAGGTTTTCTCTTTGATACGGTGCTGCGCAATCGCTACGGCATCTGCGCTTGGATGAACGATGGTTGATTTTGCCAAGGTCGCCAGCGTTTCAGCGGGCACATTTTCAAATTCAGTCGAAATTGCCTGGCAGGTGTCAGCCATGGTTTTCAAAGCGGCTGCATCGTCGTATGCCGCACACAAATGCACATCAGCAATCATGCCCGCCGGGCTATTTTTGTCCGGGTCCAGCACCGTGACTTTGTAGCCCATTTCATGCGCAGCAATGACAAAGAAACGACCTAGCTGGCCGCCGCCCAACATACCCAACATGGCAGAAGGTTGAATCACGAATGATGTCATGGTTGTTCGCTCAACACCATTGCATGGACTTTTTCGGCTTGTTTTTTGCGGAAAGTCGCTAATTTCTCAGCCAAGCCAGCATCCTGGTTCGCCAGCACGGCCACGGCAAACAACCCGGCATTGGCAGCCCCTGCGTCACCAATGGCAAACGTAGCCACCGGGATACCCTTAGGCATTTGTACGATAGACAGCAATGAATCTTGCCCTTGCAGATGCTTGGAAGGCACAGGCACACCCAATACCGGCAAGGTGGTTTTCGCCGCCACCATGCCTGGCAGGTGCGCAGCACCACCAGCACCGGCGATAATCACCTGAAAACCATTGCTTGCAGCTGACTCGGCAAACTGGAACATCAGATCCGGTGTGCGATGCGCAGATACGACGCGCGCTTCATAAGCCACCCCAAAATCTGCCAGCATTTGCGCGGCATTTTTCATCACCGGCCAGTCACTGTCCGACCCCATAATAATGGCTACCAAAGGTTTACTCATCACGTTGCCTTGCACTCTCTTCGTCTTGTTGGCAATTAAACCAATACCAGATTATCTCTGTGTATCAACTCTTTTTCTTCCACATATCCCAGTACACTTTCAATCTCGTTACTGGGTTTACGCTTAATTCTGCGCACTTCATTGGCATTGTAATTGACAATGCCACGCGCCCACTCTTTCCCTTGTGCATCGACACAGGCAACCACATCGCCACGCTCAAACTGGCCCAGCACATCCACCACACCAATCGGCAGTAAACTCTTGCCATCTTTGCTCAGCACATTGACAGCACCATCATCCAGCACCAACTTTCCGCCCACGCGCAAATGATCGGCCAACCATTGTTTTTTGGCCAGCGTTTTCATTTTGCCCGCTTTTAAATGTGTACCGATAGCTTCACCCTGGCTTAAACGCATCAGCACCTGCGGCTCACGGCCAGACGCAATCACGGTGTGCGCACCACTACTGGCCGCGCGCTTGGCCGCCAGAATTTTGGTCAGCATACCGCCCGTGCCCACCGCACTACCAGCACCGCCAGCCATGCTTTCCAGCGCCGGGTTACCAGCAGTTTCAAAATTGATAAATACCGCAGCAGGGTCTTTGCGCGGATCAGCCGAATACAGGCCTTGCTGGTCAGTGAGGATAATCAGCGCATCGGCTTCGATCAGGTTTGCTACCAGCGCACCCAAGGTATCGTTATCCCCAAAGCGGATCTCTTCGGTCACCACCGTGTCATTTTCGTTGATGATAGGAATCACGTTTAAATCGAGCAGCGTACGCAGCGTCGTCCGCGCATTCAAGTAGCGCTTACGGTCTGCCAGGTCTTCATGCGTCAGCAGCAATTGCGCAGTGTGTAAGCCGTGCTGCGAGAAGCACTGCTCATACATCTGTACCAGGCCCATCTGGCCAACGGCGGCAGCGGCTTGCAATTCATTCACTTCTACCGGGCGCTTTTTCCAACCGAGGCGCTGCATGCCTTCGGCGACTGCACCACTGGAAACCAGCACCACTTGCTTGCCCTGCTTGACCAGCGCACTGATTTGCTCTGCCCAGGCGGCAATGGCAGCTTTATCCAAGCCCTGACCATTATTGGTGACCAGGCTGGAACCCACCTTCACAATCAGGGTTTTACTGTCTTGTATGAGAGAGACACTCATAAAACTTATTCTGCCGCGGGCTGAGGTTGCGCTTCTTCTAATTCGCGTTGTGCACGCGCTTGTTCAATATGGTCCATGATAGCGTAAGTCAGCGTCTGGCAACCGATACCACTAATCGCAGAAATCGGGAATACCGGGCCCTTCCAGCCATAGGCTTTCACAAAATCAGCCACTTTCTGCGCGCTGTCTTCCAACATATCAATCTTGTTCAATACCAGCCAGCGCGGCTTATCGTAAAGTTCCTGGTCGTATTTTTTCAGTTCATTCACGATGGCTTTGGCTTCCTGCACCGGATCAACCGCATCATCAAACGGCGCCAGGTCAACCAAATGCAACAGCAAAGAAGTACGCTGCAAATGGCGCAAAAACTGATGGCCCAGGCCAGCCCCTTCAGCGGCGCCCTCGATCAAACCAGGCACATCGGCAATGACGAAGCTACGATTGCTGTCGACACGCACCACCCCCAGGTTAGGATGCAGCGTGGTAAACGGATAATCGGCCACCTTTGGTTTAGCCGCAGACACTGAGCGGATAAAGGTAGATTTACCGGCGTTAGGCATGCCGAGCAAGCCGACGTCCGCCAAAACTTTCAACTCCAGATACAGCTCGAACGCCTCACCTGGATCACCCTTGGTACATTGACGCGGGGAGCGGTTAGTACTGGTTTTAAAGTGGATATTACCCAGGCCACCATTGCCGCCTTTGGCCATCATCACTTTTTGGCCATCCGCACTCAAGTCCACCATCATCTGTCCGGTGGCTTTGTCACTAATAGTGGTGCCGACGGGCACGCGCAGGATCATGTCATCGCCACCTTTACCGTAGCAATCGGAACCGCTGCCGTTTTCACCACGCTCGGCTTTAAAGGTACGCGTATAGCGGTAATCCACCAGCGTATTGATATTACGATCGGCCACCACGAAAATAGAGCCGCCGCGACCACCATCACCACCGTTGGGGCCGCCCATAGGCTCATACTTTTCGCGGCGGAACGTGGCAACGCCGTTGCCACCGTCACCGGCGTAAACTTTGATAGTAGCTTCGTCAATAAACTTCATGATTCAATTTGCCTTTTAAGCGCATGGCTGCGTTATGGTGAACAAGGCTGCATGCAATCTGCGAACTATAAAGTAAAAAGCCCCGTCAAGCGACAGGGCTTTTTACATACAACTTTGATTAAACCGCTTCGATGCTCACGGTATGACGCTTCAACGCGCCTTTGATTGCAAATTTAACTTTGCCTTCTACCAATGCATACAGCGTGTGGTCTTTACCCATGCCGACGTTTTCGCCAGCGTGCATTCTAGTACCACGTTGGCGAACGATGATGCTGCCAGCGTTAACTACTGTTTCACCGAAAGCTTTAACGCCCAGGCGTTTTGCTTGTGAGTCGCGGCCGTTACGTGAACTACCGCCTGCTTTTTTGTGTGCCATGTTTGATTCCCTCTAGCAATCTGCTTAATTATTTAGCAGAAATAGTGTCGATTTGAATTTCGGTATAGCTCTGGCGATGACCTTGAGTCTTACGGTAGTGCTTACGACGACGCATTTTAAAAATCATCACTTTGTCGCCACGGCCATGTGATACCACAGTCGCACTCACTTTAGCACCGGCCACCAAAGGTGCACCAATCGTAGTTGACTCGCCGTTAGCAATCAACAACACTTTGTCGATCACAACAGTAGAACCAACGTCACCAACCAATTTTTCTACTTTTAATTTGTCACCAGCGGCTACTTTGTACTGTTTGCCACCTGTTTTAATCACTGCGTACATAATGATGCCTTAAACGTCGCCTTTTAAAGAACCCGCAATTATACGCAATTTATTGCAGAATGCAAATATATTTGCGCATGTTTTTCACGGCTGCCCAGCCCACTGGATTAACAGCCTGACTTGCCATCCAACACCTTATTTTACAGCGTTTCGCCAGGGCCGGATACTGCCATTGGTGTAATAACGATACACCGCAAACACGCATTCCAGTAATTCGGCAGAGAGCTGGGTATCCTCGCCCGTCGCCGTGCGTAGCGAAGCCACGCGGTACATTGGCTGCATTTCAATATTATTCAATGAGCTCAGCGGTTGAAAATGCACACAGGCAAGCGGATGATCCTGCTGCAACAAGTGCACGTTAAACATATCTGCGACCTTTAGCTGCAGCGCCTGCCCGTCGTGCATGGTTAATGCATAGTGTTTTTTATTCTGTTGCGCCACGCTTTTCACTGCCGACATCAGCAATTCAGAGATATGCATGCCTAGCCTTTTTCACAAAAGATAGCAGCTTATCGCCGCCCGGCATTGCCGAACAGCGGCAGTTTAGATTAAATTAACCATATCAGATTATGTGCTTAGCGGCAGCAAGGCTAGTTGTGAAGAAATACGAAATCATCGCCGAAGAAATCGCCAGTGCGATTCAGCAAGGCCTGCTCAAGCGCGGTGACAAACTGCCCTCTATCCGCCAGATCCAAACCAGCAAGCAGGTCAATGCATCTACCGTATTCCAGGCTTACTATCTACTGGAAGCTCGCGGCCTGATTGTGACGCGGCCGCGCTCCGGCTATTACGTCGCCGGGCCGCTGCGTAGCGAACGCCTGTTACCACACACCGCCAGCGATGAAGGCACGCCTACCACATTGCAAGTCAGCGACCTGGTGTTCAACCTGCTGGAGCGCATTAAAGACCCGCAGCAGATTCCGTTTGGCTCAGCCTTTCCCAGTCCGTTGCTATTCCCGCTGTCAAAACTGGCCGACCATATGGCCAGCACCGTGCGCCGTATGCAACCGCAAGATACGGTCAGTGACATTGGTCAGGGCGATATCGCCCTCCGGCGCCAGATTGCATTGCGCTACCAACTGGATGGCAAACCCACCGACCTCAGTGACATTGTGATAACCAATGGCGCACTGGAAGCACTCAACCTCTGCCTGGCCGCCGTGACCCAGCCTGGCGATAGCGTGATTATCGAGTCGCCCAGTTTTTATGCGGCTTTACAGGCAATTGAGCGCATGGGCTTGCGCGCAATTGAGGTGCCCAGCCACCCCGAGCAAGGCATAGACCTGGCGGCACTGGAGCGCGCCATTATTCAGCACCAACCCAAAGCCTGCTGGTTGATGACCAACTTTCAGAACCCGACCGGCAGCCTGATGCCGGAGCAAAAAAAGCAGGCCTTGGTCGAGTTAATCACGCGCTATCAATTGCCCATGATAGAAGATGATGTATACCGCGAATTATATTTTGGCAAACAGCGTCCACTACCTGCCAACACCTGGGACAAAGAAGGCTGGGTGATGCATTGCAGCTCTTTTTCAAAAGCGCTGGCACCAGGATACCGCGTCGGCTGGGTATCCGCCGGGCGCTTTGCCGAAAAAATCACCCGCTTAAAAATATCCACTACCCTGGCCACCTCGATTCCGGCACAACTGGCATTAGCGAGCTACCTGGCCAAAGGCGGCTATGACAAACACCTGCGCCAGCTGCGGCACCAACTCATGTTACAGCAATTACAATTCTCGCAAGCCATCCACCAGCACCTGCCGCCACAAGTACGCTTTACCTTGCCGCAAGGCGGCTATTTCTTATGGCTACAGTTGCCCGATCAACGCAATAGTTTGCAGCTGTTTCAACAAGCGATTGCCGAGAATATCAGCCTCGCCCCCGGCCATATGTTTTCATCACAACAGCAATACGCCAGTTATATCCGGCTCAATTACGGGCATACCGTCAATCACGTACATTTGCAGGCCATTGAACGCCTGGGGCAACTGATCAAGCAGGCGTGAACATTGTGCATCTGATATGGTTTTTTAACAAAAAACTGAATCTGTTTTAAATTAGTCTTCTCTTTTACACTGCACTCGTCTTATTGATACCGAGTGCTTGTATGACATCTTCACGCAGCAAACCTGTGATCCCGATTGTGGCAGCCCCTGTCGCCGGGCAAACTATTTCGCTTTACCAGAAAACACCCAAGGTCTATCCACGCTCAGTCAGCGGCTATTTTAAAAATTGGCGCTGGCTGATGATCTGGCTGACACAATTAGTGTTTTACGGCATGCCCTGGCTGCAATACGGCGGCCGCCAGGCACTGTTGCTGGATATCGACACCCATCGCTTTTACCTGTTTGGCCTGGTGATTTTTCCGCAGGATTTGTTTTACCTGGCACTGCTACTGATCATTAGCGCCCTGGGCCTGTTTTTATTTACTGCAGTAGCAGGCCGTCTCTGGTGCGGGTTCTCCTGTCCGCAATCGGTGTATACCGAGATCTTTTTGTGGATGGAGCGCACGATAGAAGGTGACCGCATGGCCAGGCAAAAACTGGATGGCCAGCCTTGGGGCGCACACAAAATCGGCATTAAAGTGAGCAAGCACTCCGCCTGGCTGGCTTTTTCATTGGTCACCGGCTTTACCTTTGTCGGTTACTTCACGCCGATACGCGAATTATGCAGCGACATGCTGCAATGGCAAATGGGCGGCTGGTCCTGTTTCTGGCTAGGCTTTTACGGGCTGGCCACCTATGGCAACGCCGGTTTTCTGCGTGAACAAGTGTGCAAACATATGTGCCCCTATGCGCGCTTTCAAAGTGCGATGTTTGATAATCACACCTTGATTGTGGCCTATGACAGCGCACGTGGCGAACCGCGTGGTGGCCGCAGTAAAAACCAGGATTACCAGGCAGACGGCCTGGGCTCATGCATAGACTGCAATATCTGCGTACAAGTGTGTCCGGTCGGCATCGATATCCGCAATGGTTTGCAATATGAGTGCATCAGCTGCGGCTTGTGTATTGATGCCTGTAATGACGTCATGGACAAAATGCAGTACCCACGCGACTTAATCCGCTTTTCCGCGGCTGGCCTCAGCGGGCAACACAAACTGCGGCAACATCTGCTGCGGCCACGCGTACTGATCTATAGCGGATTATTTGTATTGATGACCGCCTGGTTAGGCTACGGGCTGTTGCATAAACCCGATTTCAAGGTCGACATCATGCGTGACCGCAATATCATGTACCGCGAAACCGGCCATGGCATTGAAAACCCTTACCAGTTGCACCTCACCAATGCCACCGAGCACAATCAGCGCTACCAGGTGCGTGCCCGCGGCATAGACGGCTTGCGTGTGGAAAGTGAGCAGATACTCACAGCCGCTTCTACTGAGGAAATATTAGTACCTTTAAGCTTGTCTGTGCCTGCAAGCGATCTGCAGGGCAGCCATCGCATCCAGATTGAGGTCACGATGCTCTCGAATGATGGAAAAGCGAATGGCGAGCAAGTATCCACCAATAGCACTTTTTACCTGCCCTGATACGTACCCTACCCCTTACCCGTGTACACGGTTGGTGAACGCTTTCCTAACCAGCCAGATCCAGTACACGGGTCTTTTTCTGTGACAGCATCTTCAACAGTAATTTGTAGCTATCGAGGTCAAACTTGAGCGCTGTTGTTTGCTCGCGTAAAGCCAGCAAACTCTCGTCATCCACCGCCACGCCTACATACACCCAGTGCTCAAACACGTGAATCTGGCGTAAATCATTTTCGAGGTTGTATTCTTCTATGCCTATTTTGCCACGATACGGCCAGGCTTTGAGCTTATGTGCCATCAGTGCTTGCTGCACACGCAAGGCATGCATCTCGGCAGATTCCTGCCCGCAACAGACGCCTTTACAGCGTTTCAGTTGATAAGCAAAACATGGCCCGTCACGCCCGGTTTCCAGCCCCAGCGTTTTGGCACACAAATGGCTCAGGTCAGCAATCTTGCGCAAGGTCTCAACAGCTTGCCGCTTGCTCCTAAACGTACCGAACAAATGTGCCATTTGGCTAGGGTCAATCTCATCCTCATTCACCAGTCTGACTATCGGTTGTGCACCAGCCACTAACTGCCAGCTGCACAACTGACGCTCGCGCCGCAACTGCCGGTTATAAATCGGCATGCGCTCTTTCACCAGCCGTGACTCCAGTAACAAGGCGCTAAATTCGCCTGCGGCGGGTATCCATTCAAAGCGTTTCATTTCCTGTGTCATGCGCATCTCTTTGCTGGAGGCATGATCACTACTGAAGTGCGATAGCACGCGTGCGCGCACATTAACGCTTTTACCTATATATAAAGGCAAGTCGTTCTCGCCATAAAACAGGTAAACACCTGGCGCCTCAGGCAACTCACCGACCAGGCTGGCATCGATATGTGGCGGCAAGGTCGGTGCGGCCATTAATTTGAGCGCAGCGGCCTGCACCACCTCTGCGCCGAGGTCACGCCTGGCATCATTCAACATAATCAATATCGCCTCGACATCACCCATGGCGCGGTGACGTGCCAGGCCAGTGATCTGGTGACGGGCGACAATGGCATCTATACCGTGACTATAATGCTGCGGGTATAGCAGGCGCGAGAGTTTGACCGTACACAGCACTTGTTGCTGCAAAGTAATATTCAGGCGTTTGAATTCCGATTTTAAAAAGCCATGGTCAAAACGCACATTATGCGCAGCCAGCACGGAGCCTTCCAAAAACGCTAACAACTGATCCGCCACTTCGGCAAAAAGTGGCGCATCGGCCACCATGGCGTCGTTAATACCAGTCAATGATTGAATAAACGGCGGGATAGGCTGTTGCGGGTTGACCAAGGTTTGCCAGCGCAGCGTTTCAACGCCGTTGTCAAAGCGCACCAGCGCAATCTCGGTGATACGGTCACGTAAAGGGGTCGCCCCGGTGGTCTCGAGGTCAAGAAAAGTCACGGAAGGCAACATAACGCGGAAGGCTTTCTACTGCACATCAATTGGGCTGGAATATCCATCCATTTTAACGCACTTTAATCTATTCGCCGCCATCCTCAAACACAGCCATTCCCCGCTTCATATCAGGGTCTTTCACCTCAAAATGGCTATGAATACCCAGATTTACACTGTGAGGTCTCATATCTTATACAAAACCAGTGTTTCTCCTACAAAACAGCTATAGACACTCACCCCGATTGATGCTGTAATGATTAATGATTCCTATTAATGACAATATAATTTTTAAAGCTCATGCCTAACCTCTATTTGGAAAACCAATTGTGCTTTTCGCTCTACTCGGCAACCCATGCCTTGCTGCGCTCTTACAAGCCCGATCTGGACAAACTCAACCTGACTTATCCGCAATATCTGGTATTGGTCGCCCTCTGGCAATACAAACAATTGTCGATTAAACAAATCGCCGAAAAACTGATGCTGGAACCAGCCACTATCACGCCGGTGGTCAAACGCCTGGAAGTGAAAAAACTGACCAAACGCACCCGCCAGAAAGATGATGAGCGCGTAGTGATTGTCAGCCTGACCGAAGAAGGCCAGGCCTTGCGCAGCAAGCTGTCAGATGTACAAAAACGTGTGGCCTGTGATACCGGGCTCAACAACAGTGCGTTTGATACCCTGAATCAAACACTGAATACCCTGACCAAGAATGTAACGGCTAAAATCCCTGACTAGCCGTTGGTCATTCCAAGCGACTCTCGCCGCAGTCACAAGCAGCCTCAGCCAGACAAAAGAAATGTAGCGTATTAGCGCTTGTACATTTCTTTTGTCATTAGCATCCGCTTAAACACATTTAAAACAAATGTGTAAACAGCCAGTACAAACTGCCTGACAGCACCATCGCCATAGGCAAAGTCAGCACCCAGGCCATCAGCAGGTTGCGGATGGTAGACATTTGCAGGCCTGATTTGTTTGCGGCCATGGTCCCCGCCACGCCTGAGGACAATACATGGGTGGTCGATACCGGCAGGCCATACATATCCGCGGCGCCTATCATGGTCATGGCGACCAGCTCGGCCGATGCACCCTGGCCGTAAGTGAGGTGCGTTTTACCAATTTTCTCACCCACCGTGACCACAATGCGTTTCCAGCCCACCATGGTGCCCAGGCCCAGGGCAATCGCAACCGCCACTTTTACCCACAGCGGAATAAATTTGGTTGCGCCATCAATTTCCTTTTTGAACGCTGTCACATTGGCTTTGGTATCAGCGTCAAATTTAACGCTTTCATCTTTGTCCAGAAAACGAATGGCCTCAGAAACCAGGTACATATCGTTACGCACGTTACCTACCTGCTCGGCAGGCACTTCAGCAAAGGTACCATGCGATTTCACCTGCTCACCTATGCTGCCAGTCATGGCGGCCAAGGCAGGCACCACTTCAGAGGTAACGGCCTTTGTGCGCACATACTCAGTGAGCACATAGCGCGCAGCTTCGTTGCTGGCCGGCGGCGTTAAACTGGTGCTGTGCGCCAGGGATTGCTGAGTGACTTGTGCCACGGCAACAAACTGCGTCATTTGATCCACCGGCATAGCGCGGTTCAAAGCGTAGGCCATAGGCACCGTCCCCACCAGAATCAACATAATGAGGCCCATGCCTTTTTGGCCATCATTGGAGCCATGCGCAAACGAGACACCGGTACAGGTCAAAATCAACAAGCCGCGTATCCACAGTGGCGGTGGTTTATTGCCTTTAGGTTCTTGATACAGCTCTTTGCTTTTGACAAATGCTTTCAGGGCAAGCAACAATAAAGCCGCAAAAAAGAAGCCGATTAACGGTGAAAGCAACAAGGAATAACCGATTTTAGTCGCCTGCGCCCAATCGACACCACTGGTGCCATCACGACCATGCATCAACGCGTTGGCAACCCCCACGCCGATAATAGAACCAATCAAGGTATGCGATGAAGAGGCAGGCAAGCCCAGCAACCAGGTGCCTAAATTCCACATAATGGCAGCGATTAACAAGGCAAACACCATGGCAAACCCGGCGCCCGAACCCACTTGTAAAATCAGCTCGACGGGCAACAGGGAAATAATGCCGAAAGCCACGGCACCGCTAGACACCAACACGCCCAGAAAGTTAAAGGTGCCCGACCAGATCACCGCAAAGTTAGCAGGCAATGAATGGGTATAAATGACGGTGGCCACCGCATTCGCCGTATCGTGAAAACCATTCACAAACTCAAAACCGAGCGCAATTACCAGTGCTACACCGAGCAAAATAAATGGCACCCAGGTGGTTGTCTGCGCGCCGGTATCCGTCACATCGTGCATCAGGCTAAAGCCGGTATACACCAGGCCAATCAGCAATAGGCCAACAAATACCGCCATGGTCAGCGCACCAGATTTCTTATCGAGATTAGGTTTAGAGGAAGACGCAGTATGTAACAGCGTCGAATGACTAGCCGCTGAAGTATCCATCAATATTCTCCGGATGTTCTATTAAGAACTCAGAGTATTGTTTTGAAATATGTCACATTGATGACAAAAAGACGTGGCAAGCGCGCAATAGTCATCAAATTGTCATGCTGCAACTCTAAATTAGAGTTCTGCATATCCATACCGGAACACTCCATGACCACAGAAAAATCTGCTGAAATTGAATCTATTGATGAACGTTTGTCTATGGATGAACGCTTCAACAATGAAATGCTGGATAGTTTTGATGAAGAGCTGGAAATGGAACTAGACGACGAACGTATGGAGCAGATTCTGGCCGAATTTGCGGGGGCAACTAATATCGATGGCCTGCAATCAGCGCGCAGTCAATCCACCCTCTCGGATCGACAAACCTACTTTAAAGAGCTGTTTCGGCTGCAAGGTGAGCTGGTCAAATTGCAAGACTGGGTCGTGCGCAACAAACTGAAAGTGGTGGTGC
This sequence comes from Methylophilus sp. Q8, assembly GCF_000800115.1. Classification (NCBI taxonomy): domain Bacteria; kingdom Pseudomonadati; phylum Pseudomonadota; class Betaproteobacteria; order Nitrosomonadales; family Methylophilaceae; genus Methylophilus; species Methylophilus sp. Q8. The sequence continues at coordinate 432,200 of NZ_JUHE01000001.1, forward strand.
TATTTGAGGGTCGCGATGCCGCCGGTAAAGGCGGCGTCATTAAACGTGTCACGCAGCGCCTGAACCCGCGCGTTTGTCGTGTGGCTGCACTGCCTGCCCCCAGTGAACGTGAGCGCTCACAGTGGTATTTTCAGCGCTATATTTCGCACCTGCCGGCAGGTGGTGAAATCGTGTTGTTTGACCGCAGCTGGTATAACCGTGCCGGGGTCGAAAAAGTCATGGGCTTTTGTAACGACGACGAATATGAAGAGTTTTTCCGCTCAGTGCCGGAGTTTGAAAAGATGCTGGTACGTTCCGGCATTATTTTAATTAAATACTGGTTCTCGATCACCGACGACGAACAGCATTTGCGCTTTATGACGCGTATTCACGATCCGCTCAAGCAATGGAAACTGAGCCCGATGGATCTGGAATCCCGCCGCCTGTGGGAGCAATACACCAAAGCCAAGGAGGTCATGCTGGAACGTACGCATATCCCCGAAGCACCGTGGTGGGTCATAGAGGCCGTCGATAAAAAGAAGGCGCGCCTTAACTGCATCAGCCACCTGTTGAGCCAGATTAACTACGGAGAAGTGGCCCACGCACCTGTCGTACTACCCAAGCGCGTCTACAACGCCGACTACATCCGCGAACCTGTCCCCAAAGAAATGTTCGTACCCGCCAAATATTGAAACTGAAAACAGGCAGTGATGCGAGCATCACTGCCTGTGTAGTTTACGCTCTAGACCAGCGCCTTAATCCGGCATATTCAATTGCCGCATAAATGCCTGAAAAGACCCTTTGGTCGCATGCAAAGCCTGCAACTTGCTCACAGACTCATCCAAAGCATCACTCATCACTTCCAGCGCGTCTTCATCCAGCCGCAAACTCATGGCACCAATCTCAAGCTCTATCGTGCGGTGTGTTTCACAATAATGCACACGAAAACCGGCCTGGCCGGACAACAGAATTTTCTTACACATACTTTCCTCACTCATACTCAAGCCCTAAACACGGTTGTTTTTATATTGCCAGTGGCGCTTCAGCCTGCTCATGCTCATTGACCAGCAGGGTCCACTGCACACACATGCGGCGCGACACACTGCAAATCAGGTCTGAATCCGCATACTCGGGCGCAGTCAGTGTTTCGGCCAGGCGCAAGGCCTGCTTGGCCAGATCATAGGTTGGTTTCTTGATATACAAGGTGGCAATATAGAGCAATGACGCCATCACCGATTCAGCATCGGGCAAGCTGGGGTCATAACGCATCGCGTGGATATTCATTGTATTCATGGCAATCTCTCTTTCAAACACTCATCTCGATTTCAGTCTGCATCACAATACGGGCCGCCGCCTTGCGTAGCATTTCGTTAATCACGATAAAGCTGTCGGCCTCAAACTTGAGTGTGGTCCCGCCGACTTCCAGCTCCACCGTGTCTGAGGACTGGTGATAAAGCACTTTGCAGGCGGTTTTTCCAGCCAGCATGGTTTTTCCAACCACCGTATGACGTTTCATCATGACTCTCCTTGGCTAAACTGTTTTCAAATGATAATAATTATCATTTACAGTGTCAAGGGAAATAATGCATCAATGAAAAGGCTTTAAAGAAATATGTGTGCCCACAACGATTGTGAGGCACCACACTGTTGCCTGTGTCATGAATGCAAAAACCCTGCAAAAGCAGGGTTTTTGAGATCAGCCTAATAAAGACTTAGGCGCGCGTTTTTCTGCGCACAACAATCAATCCCGCCAGACCACATAACAGCATGGCATAGGAGGATGGCTCAGGCACTTGTGCCACCAATGTGGTGATTGGTGTTTGCGACATCTGCACCACACCTGCATTCAAAAAAGTCAGCCCGGTAACAAATGCGGTCGTATTCGCCGGATCCAGCATGGCCGCAGCATCAATACCAGCCACCGTGAAACCTGTCAGTGGCGTCGCAAAGTTAAACACGGTGCCACCAGTTACGGTGCCTAACAGGCCACCTGGTGTCAGGTTACCTAAAGCATAAATTGCGTAACCATCTGTGTCAGCTGCCAGAAGCGGTAACAATACAGACGTAAACTGATTACCGCCTGTGACTTCGTAGTCATAGCCAACAGCCACCAGCGGGTCAATAAACACACGTTGATTCAATTGCACATTAAACTCGAATTGATACGCGCCATCGACCACCACCGGTAAAAAAGCATTTTCGGCCGTTTGTCCTGGCAAGGCGCCGTTATTAAACGAGAATCGCCATAAACCAGGCGTCGCCGTAGAAACATTACTCAAATTGACCAGGTTCAGCACCTCGTTAGAACGAGAGCCAGGCAGGGTTTCGTAATTGATATTATCACCGGCATCATAGCCAGCTTGCGCAGGTGTGCCGCCCAAACCATTGACGCCGCCACTGGCATCGCCTGTCGTCCACTCCAGTCGGTCATAGCGAAACTCGGCACTGAAACTACCATTAGAAGTGCCTGGTGTTTTTTGCAGCACTAATTGAAAGTTATTCTGTTTATCGTTTTGCGCTGGATAGTAACCGACGTTATGCCAAGTCACCACGACGGTCTCTGCGCTGGGCGAGGCCACATACACACTATTACTGCCGAAAGCAGTCGGTGTTTGCCCAACACGCGTATCTACATCTGCCCAGTAAGGGGCGATCATGGGCTGCGTCGCCACCGGGAAAGCTTCTGGTGTAAATGTAGACAAATCGCTCAAAAAGCTGATATTGCCGTTATTGTTAATAAAAAAACGATTGAATTCCTGGCCAAAGAAATTAATACCAAACGGCAAATTTAACGCGTTGCTTGAATCATCATCATTGGCTAACATGGCCAGCTCACCAAAACCGGCATCGCCGCCAAACCCGTTCAACAACTCAATCGCGTGCAGATTCGCGGACAAACCAGCCAGCATCACGGCCAGACTGATTTTCTTCATTCCGGATAAAACGACTCCCTTGCTATACATTGTGTAACTCCTCACTTTGATTTATTAAGATGTATTCGTGAGTTATTTTAACAATGTTTATATTTTATTAACATTAAAATATTGTGATGCGTATGCGAAAAAACACCACCGTCAGCAATGCCGCGGCCCACCGTGTGCGGTCAGAGATTGGGAAATAAACAACCGAAGTGAATTAATAAGACAGCAGGAAAGTCGTGGCGTCATCACTGCTCATGGGTTTACTCAGCAGATAGCCTTGCATCTCGTCACAGCCTTGTGCTTGCAAGAAAGCTTTCTGCTCTGGGGTTTCCACCCCTTCGGCAATGGTTTTCATGCCCAGGCTGCGCGCCAGTTGAATAATCGCGATGACAATGGCCTTGTCTTCATCATCGGTGGTGATGTCGCGGACAAACGTCTGGTCTACCTTGAGTTTGTAGACTTTAAACTTTTTCAGGTAACTGAGTGAAGAATACCCGGTGCCAAAATCGTCAATCGACAAACGTACGCCCAAGCCGCTGAGGGCATCCATCATGGCCACCGCCCCTTCCGGGTTTTCCAGTGCGACGCCTTCAGTCAGCTCCAGTTCAAGGCAGTGCGGTGACACCTGATAACGCTCGAGAATACTCTTCACCAGCGCAGGCAGTTTTGGATCCCTGAACTGGATACTGGACAAGTTAACCGATACCGAAATATCTTGGATGCCCGCCAGTTGCCAGGTGTGAATTTGCTGCGTGGCCTGCTCCAGCACCCAGCTGCCGATGGAAATAATCAGGCCGCTAGATTCCGCCAGCGGAATAAATTCGGCTGGCGAAATAAAACCTAATTGCGGATGCTTCCAGCGCAGCAAGGCCTCTACGCCGACCAGGCGACCGGAGTCGAGTGCGACCTGTGGCTGGTAATACACCGCCAGCTGTCCCAGCGCAATGGCCTGGCGCAAGGCATTCACCAGTTGCAGGTTACGCGCCGTCTGCACTTGCATATGGTTACTAAAGAAGCGGTAACTATTACGACTCTCTTTTTTGGTGCGGTACATGGCGACATCAGCATTGCGTTGCAGACTTTCCATATCCAGGCCGTCATCCGGGTAGATAGCAATGCCGACCGACGCGGTAATGGTCAGCTCGTACTGGTCGATCAAAAATGGCTGCTCAACGGCTTTTAGCAGGCGCTCTACCACCTCTTTGGCAATGGTGTGATCCGCCTCTGCCAGTAAAAACACAAACTCATCACCACCCAGGCGGCAAATCGTATCCTGCGGTCGCACCAGGCTTTGAAAGCGATGCGTCAATGCAATCAGCAGATTATCGCCGTAGCGATGCCCCAAACTATCATTCACATCTTTAAAGTGATCAAGATCGAGGAACATCAACGCAAACTGTCCATCCTGGTCCCAGGCTTTCTCAATTTCGACAATCACGCGCTCATTCAGCAGGTGACGGTTAGGCAGGCCAGTTAAAGAATCATAATTGGCCAGAAACCGTATACGCTCTTCTGCCTCTTTACGGGTAGTGATATCGCGAATAAATGCGCTGTAATAATGCTCATGGTCGCGCTTGATTTCCACAATCGTCAGTTCAATGGGAAACTCGCTGCCATCCCGGCGCAAAGCAGTAATTTCAATCAGCTTACCTAACAATCGCGAGTGCCCGGATTGCTGCAAACGTTGCATGCCTTGATGATGCGCCTCACGATACGCAGGCGGCACAATCACATCTTCCAGCATGCGCCCAAGCACCTCCGCCCGCGTATACCCAAACATATGCGCCGCAGCACGGTTCCACTCCACAATCGAGCCTTGCAGGTCGATATTCACAATGGCATCCAGCGCGTTTTCCAGCACCAGTTGTGCGCGCTGCTCGCTCATCAGCAAATTGGTTTGAAACAGGCTGTTCTGCGCTTGCACCTCAAAGCGGCCAAGGGCGAAATCAATATTCGCGACCATGTCCTGCAGTAAGCGCTGGATATCTGGTTCAAATGCATGCTCATGTTCTGCATACAATGACAAACAGCCGATAACTTTGCCTTCAGCATGCAGCGGCAAAAAAGCAGCGGCTTTCCAGGCGAACTCGGTGGCCTTGTCATGCCACACCGCGCTAATAGGATTGGTTTGGAAATCATGTACCCAGTACGGGTGGTCTGACAGCATGCTTAAACCGCACGGCCCTCTGCCGCTTGCGGCGGCCGGGTCTGCTGAAATCAATACTTCGTCCAGATAGTTAATGCCAGAACCAAAGGCACTGGCGACCACAATCTGTTTACTGTCTCTGTCCAGCTCACCAATCCAGGCCATATTGGCATGGCCCAGATTCACGATAATCCGGCAAATCTGTTCAAACAGGCTATGCTTGTCCTGGCTCTGCACAATGGCCTGGTTACATTGGCTCAAGGCCAGGTAGAGCTGATTCAGTTGTTGATGATGTTGCTTGACTGAGGCGCCATCGCTGTCCAGTTGCGCCAGTTGTGTACGCAGTTGTTGCCAGCCACTCTCGACGCTGGCAGATGCGGTCGGTGAAAACACCACCGGGGTAAACGTGTCACTGGCATAAACATCTGCCAGCACCCGGTTAAAGGTTTGCAGGTCTGCGGCTTGCGTGCCCAGTGCGGTGCGTTGTTGCTGCCAGATGAGTACGGTTAACACCCCCCATAAGACGACCCCCAGGGCGAGTATCAAAACAATCAGGCGATGCGTGGTTACAGGCAGGCTGGCCTGCGTGAACGTGAGGCAAATTAATAGCGCAAACAAGACCATCAGCCACAAACGTCTGATTAGCTTGCCCCGCCCTGCAGATATGAATTGTTGTGCAGACATGGATGTTTAGCCTAAGCCCCCGTCCACTACTGTAAGGGATGCGATTAAAATCAAATCCCCAAATACCTGTATAAATGCCCGGCAAATTACCTGATACCGTCATCCAGCAGGTTACCTTCCCCTCACCCAAGCCATTGCACCCAAGCTATTTTTCACTATAAGACGCACTGGCGGCGTCCTTGATCACATCATAATGGGCAAAAAACGCATCCACGGCGGCCGGATCGAAGCGGATACTGGATTCACTGCGAATATAGTCCAGCACCTTATCTTCCGGCCAGGCCGGCTTGTACACCCTGGGGTGCATCAAGGCATCCCACACATCAACAATCGAAAAAATTCGCGCAGCAAATGGAATTTGCTCACCTTGTAAACCGAGCGGATATCCTTGGCCATCCCAGCGCTCATGATGACCATAGGGAATATCCATACAGTTACGCAGAAAATCAATATTTGCCAGCAAGTCGCGTGCAATCTGCGGATGTGTGCGCATCAGCTGCATTTCTTCCTCATCCAGCTGGCCGGGCTTGATTAACACCGCATCGGGAATGCCGATTTTACCTATATCGTGCAAAATGGCGCTGCGCTCAATCAGCTTCAGAGAGGCTTCGTCAGTCACGCCCATTTTGCTGGCCAGCGCCACCGTCATGGCCGCGACGCGATAAGTGTGGTCTTTGGTTTCCTTGTGTCGTAAATCGAGCACTTGCACCCAGCCACGAATGGTCTGGTCATAACTGTGAATCAGTTTTTGCTGGTCTTGTGCAGCATCTGCGAGCGCACGCTTCACCAGAAAAAACAACAACACGGCCGTGACCAGAATAAACAGCCAGCCTTTGATATCCTGCACCGTGGTCAGCTCACGCGGGTCCGTGAACAGCTGCGCAACGACCTTGTCGGAAAAGAATATCCAGGTGGCGCCCACCAATACATACACCATCACAATCTTATACTGCGGCCGCATGATTACTCTCGCATGACAATCATCAAAGTATGAATTCTTATCGCAAAAGCTAATTTATGCAATTGAAAATCAGCACAGATTTTCAATCCTGGCAGACTTGGGCACCTCTGCGCCTCAAGCTGTATGTAACCCGCGACGGCTTAAACCGCCCAGGATATTTGCCCGCAACCCAGTAACTTTGCCTGATACATGGCCTTGTCGGCCGCAGACAGCAGTTGGTCTATGGTCTGACCGTCTTTGCACACGGTTAAGCCTATCGACGTTCCCAGACGGCAAACAACGCCCTGAATCTGGAAATCCCGTTCAAACACCATCAGGCATTTTTGACCGACCATTTCCACCGAGGACCTTCCCTGTTCAGGCAAATCAGACAGCACGATCACAAACTCATCGCCCCCCACGCGCGCCAGCGTATCGCTACCGCGGATCACCTTGCTCAGGCGCTGCGACACTTCGATCAAGGCCAGGTCGCCCGCCTCGTGCCCCCACTGGTCGTTCACGGCTTTAAAACCATCCAGATCCAGGTACAGGATCGCCGTACCGGTTTTCTTCACCCGCCCCAGTTCTATCGCCTGCTGCAGGCGCAATGACAACAATTTTCGGTTAGGCAAGCCAGTGAGCGTATCATGGTGCGCCACATGATTAAGCTCTTGATTCTGCGCAGAAATCTTGTGATAAGCATCTTTTAAAGAACCGATTAAATCTTCGTTCTCAAAGCTGATGCGTGTGGCTTGCCGCAATGACTGGTTAAAACGGTAGGCGATGCCTATCATCAACAAGTAAAAAATCACGCTAAACACGGCCATGATAAAGCTCGACAAGTTTTCACTAAACGAGAACACCAGCACTGTCGGCAACATCGCCGGCAAACTAAAGGCAAAAAAAGCCGGGATACAGGACGCCATGGTGACCACGCCGCCCATCACCATCGCCTGAATGGCCGTGATGACGATAATCACCGTCATGGGCGGCGCGTCTTTCACCAGAAAGCCCAGCGCGCCCCATGCCAACCCGGAGAGCGCCAGGGTCAGGCAATATCTATACGCCAAAGAATAATTAAAGCCATGCTTGGCCAGCATCTGGTGACAACGTTTCAGGCAAAATACGCGGAACACAATCACCGCATAGACCACGCCGCACCAAAGTAGGAACAGATCACTTTTTTCAGAGCCGAGTTGCGAAAACGCAATCAACAGGCCACCGAACGCACTCCCGATTAAAGGAATGCGTGCTCCCGATAACAGCCTGTGAAATAACGCCTCGTCAATCCGAGTCTGCAAACTCATTAACTGATGACCTCTTCTTTTTATTCTTACAGACAGCTTTATATACGCTGTTTTAACTCATGCTAATGCAAGCCCTTAAAAATAACCAGTTAAATCAAAGGGGTTTTCAATTCATTACAATCAAAACGTAGCGTTTGATGCGCATAATAGTCGCTCTTAAAGCTGCCTTGACCAGCGTGCACAAACAAAAACGGCCTGCATCAATGCAAGCCGTTTGTTGATAACACTTAAGCGTTAAGCGTGATTACGCACGACGCTTACGCATGCTGCTGACAACGCCTAACCCTACCAGCAACAATGCCCATGAAGCAGGTTCAGGTACAGGCGTAGTGACGACTGAATTCAGATACCAGGCACTGTCACCTTGCGCCTTGGTCAATCCTTGCACGTGCAGTGCATAATCATCAATGCTCACATTAGACGCAAATGTTGCCGTCCAGGTGACAGACTCGTTTGCCAACAGTCTGTCGTTAGCACCTTGACCAAGCACAAACCTGAAATCCCAATCGCCACCAGGACCACCGCCATTGCTGGCTGCCAGATTGGTCACGCCGCCGGAAATACCACTCACAGCAATTGTGTTTGCCTTCACATCTGGTGAGACCTTGACAGCAATTGAGCCAATAAAGGCTTTATTGGTAAACAAGGCATTCAGGTCGTAGGCGGTTAAGGTAAAAGTGTACACATTGCCTGTGCCGCTGACTGAAAGCGATGCAAAATCAGTCGCCGGCTGGTAACTGCCAGACAACAAGGTGCCATAACTTTCAACTGCCGCTTGTGAGGACACTGACACCAGCATGGTCATCGCAAGCACTAAGGTTTTAAAAAAGCGCATTTACATATCCTTTTAAATTAGATTATCGCAATAATATTTTTGCGAATTATCTATTATTACAGCGTTCATTCTAGCAAAAACAAAACAGCCGCCAATAGCCCACACCGACCATTTTCAAGGATTAACATGTGTGATAAAACAGTAACTTAGCATCACGCTGATGCCAATAAAAACGGCTGGCATCTCTGCCAGCCGTTTACACTTGCTGCAAGCCCTGCTGACTTATCTGCTATCGATTTAAGGCTGGCTCGAATCGATGTTTACGCTTGCACCCTTGCGCTTCTGGCGCGCCAGAAACTGGTCAAGCTGTGATGCAAAGGTATGGCGATCAGAGGACTGCATTGCACTTGGGCCTTGCGTTTCTACGCCACTGGCGCGTAACGACTCCATAAAGTCGCGCATTGCCAGCCGCTCTTTGATATTTTCAGTCGAATAAAACTCACCGCGCGGATTCAGCGCATGGCCGCCTTTGTCTATGACTTGCGCGGCCAAGGGAATATCCGCCGTAATCACCAAATCCCCCGCCACCAGCGCAGCAACAATGGCATTATCTGCCACGTCAAAGCCTTTATCGACCTGCATCGCACGCAAATATGGTGATGGTGGCACCCGCAGCAATTTGTTGGCGACAAAGGTGGTGGTGATAAGAGAACGCGTTGCCGCCCGGAACAGGATTTCTTTAATCACGACCGGGCAAGCATCTGCATCCACCCAAATATGCATTAGCGCGCTTTCGGCGGTGTTTTATTGGCCGAATTCGCACCTGGCTTAGGCGTAAACAACGCGCCTTGAGGCTTGTTGCCGCCCTGGCGATGTTGCGTCTGATGACCGTTGCGTTGGCCAGGATTCGCATGCCCGGACTTGTGCGGATTCGGCTTGCCTTGACCTGGCTTATTAGCGCCTGCCTGCGCTTGCGGCTGGCTTTGTCCTTGGCGGGGTTGTGACGGCTTCTGAGCCTGGCCCTGTTTCTGTGGCTGTCCTTGTTTCTGAGACTGCCCCTGGCGTTGACGGCCCTGGTTCTGCCCACGTGGTGGGCGGTCAGGCTCTTCGCTGTTTTTCTCAGGCGCGACAAAACCTTCTACCGGCACCCGCGGGATATCGCGCTTAATCAGCTTTTCAATATCTTTGAGCATGCCAAACTCTTCACGGTCTACCAGTGAAATAGCCGCGCCGCTGGCACCGGCACGGCCAGTACGGCCAATCCGGTGCACATAGTCTTCAGGTACATTCGGCAATTCAAAATTCACCACTTGCGGTAATTGGTCAATATCCAGCCCGCGTGCGGCAATATCTGTCGCCACCAGCGCCGTGATGGTGCCCGCTTTAAACTGTGCCAGCGCTGCTGTACGCGCATTCTGGCTCTTGTTGCCATGAATTGCCATCGCCGGGATACCATCTTTCACCAGTTTTTCTGCCAGTCGGTTGGCACCATGTTTGGTGCGCGTAAAAATCAGCACTTGTTGCCATTGATGATGCTTGATCAAATAGCTGACCATTTCGCGTTTGTGCGCTTGCGGCACCATGTGCACGCTCTGCTCAATCAGCGCATTGGATGCATTGCGGCGTGCCACTTCCACCAGGTCTGGTGCGTTGAGCAAACTATCCGCCAGACGTTTGATGTCATCAGAAAAAGTGGCCGAGAACAGCAGGTTCTGGCGTTTTTTAGGCAGCATGGCCAATACTTTTTTAATGTCGTGGATAAAGCCCATGTCCAGCATACGGTCGGCTTCGTCCAGCACCAGGATTTCAATGGCCGATAAATCGAGCGCTTTTTGCTGCACCAGGTCGAGTAAACGGCCAGGCGTCGCCACCAGGATATCCAGCGGCTTGCTCAAACGGTTGATTTGCGGATTGATGCTGACGCCACCAAACACCACCATGCTTTTAAGCGGCAAATATTTGCCATAAGTAGTAACAGACTCGCCGATCTGCGCCGCCAACTCACGTGTCGGTGATAAGATCAAACAACGCGGCTTGCCCTTTGCCGCCTGCACCAATGGCGCTTCAGACAAGCGGTGCAAAATCGGCAAGGTAAATCCGGCGGTTTTGCCGGTACCTGTTTGTGCGCCAGCCAGCAAATCGCCACCACGCAGCACATAAGGAATCGCCTGTGCCTGAATCGGCGTTGGTGAGGTATAGCCGGCATCGGCAATCGCGCGCAATACAGGCGCGCATAAATTTAAATCAGCAAACGTGATGTTTGCAGGGGTATTTTCTTGTGACAAAGTAATTCAACTTATAGAAATTGCATGGCATCACCATGCAATAAATTAATTAGGCGCTGGTCTGTTGCCTGCGGCAACACCAATCTGGACTAACGAGGTAACAACTTGAGGTATTTCAGAACCGCTGCGTTGATTGGTAGTGCGCAGGGTATGGCTATTATACGCGTGATTCGACTATTTCTAATCTATTGAATATATTTGGATTTTCACGCCTATTTGCCACTACTCACCCGGCTGCCACTTTAGCCCGTGCCGCATGTATTTTTCTATAGCTGTCGATCAGGCGCTGGTGCCTGTCCAGACCTTCCAGTTGCATACTGGTTGGCGTCAGGCCATAAAAGCGCACGCTGCCATCGACCGAACCGATCACCGCATCCATGCGGCTATCGCCAAACATGCGGCGGAAATTGGTTTCGTAATCGGCAAGTTCCAGTTCGTCATCCAGCAATACTTCCAGCACCACATTCAAGGCCTGGTAAAACAATCCGCGCGCCAGTGAGTTGTCGTTATATTGCAAAAAGGCACCCACCAGGTCATGGGCTTCTTCAAACTGCTGTAAAGCGAGCTGAATCAGCAACTTCAGCTCCATTACTGTGAGCTGGCCCCAGTCAGTGTTCTCGTCAAACTCAATGCCAATCAGGGTAGCAATGTCGCCGTAATCATCCAGCTCGTTATTCTCCAGGCGCTCCAGCAAGGCCTCTAGGCAGTCATCGTCCAGGGTATGCAAGTTGAGTATATCTTCGCGGAATAGCAACGCCTTGTTCGTGTTATCCCAGACCAGATCTTCTACCGGATACACTTCCGAATACCCCGGCACAAGGATGCGGCAAGCGGTCGCGCCTAATTGGTCATACACAGCTACGTAAGTTTCTTTGCCCATCTCGGCCAGCATGCCAAACATGGTCGCGGCTTCTTCGGTATTAGCGTTTCCGCCCTGGCCGGAAAAATCCCACTCCACAAACGCATAATCCGCTTTGGCACTGAAAAAGCGCCACGACACCACGCCACTGGAGTCAATAAAGTGTTCAACAAAGTTATTCGGCTCAGTCACGGCTTCGCTGGCAAACGTCGGCTGCGGCAAATCATTCAGGCCTTCAAAACTGCGGCCTTGCAGCAATTCGGTCAGGCTGCGTTCCAGCGCCACTTCCAAGGTTGGATGCGCGCCAAACGAAGCGAACACACCACCAGTACGCGGATTCATTAAAGTCACGCACATGACCGGGTATTGCCCGCCCAAAGAAGCGTCTTTCACCAGCACCGGAAAGCCCTGCTCTTCCAGCCCTTTAATGCCAGCGACCACACCAGGGTATTTCGCCAGCACGTCCTGCGGCACATCTGGCAAGGCAATTTCACCCTCAATGATTTCGCGTTTGACTGCACGCTCAAAAATCTCGGATAAACATTGCACCTGCGCCTCCACCAGCGTATTACCCGCGCTCATGCCGTTGCTGACAAACAGATTTTCCACCAGGTTAGTTGGGAAATACACCGTTTCGCCATCCGACTGGCGCACAAAAGGCAATGAACAGATACCGCGCTCAGCATTGCCGGAATTGGTATCTATCAGGTGCGAGCCGCGCAGCTCGCCATCCGGGTTGTAAATCTCCAGGCAGTAGTCGTCGAGAATCTCTTTCGGCAGCGCATCTTTACGGCCGGGCTTAAACCAGCGCTCGTTCGGGTAATGCACAAATGGAGCATTGGCAATCTCTTCACCCCAGTACGAGCCAGCATAAAAGTGGTTGTTACTCAGCCGCTCGATATACTCGCCCAAAGCCGACGCCAGCGCGCTTTCCTTGGTGGCGCCTTTTCCGTTCGTGAAGCACATCGGTGAATGCGCATCGCGGATATGCAACGACCACACATTGGGAATAATATTGCGCCACGACGCAATCTCAATTTTGATGCCCAGGCTCGCCAGCAAGCCAGACATATTGGCGATGGTTTGCTCCAACGGTAAATCTTTGCCAGTGATATAAGTCTGTGACTCTGTGCCCGGATTAACGGTGAGCAAAGCCTGCGCATCAGCATCCAGGTTCGCGACTTCTTCAATGATGAACTCAGGGCCAGCTTGCACCACCTTCTTCACCGTGCAGCGATCTATCGAACGCAAAATACCGACACGGTCTTTTTCAGAAATATCGGTCGGCAACTCAATCTGGATTTTGAAAATCTGCTTGTAGCGGTCTTCGGGATCAACGATATTGTTGTGCGACAGGCGGATATTGTCGGTTGGAATATTGCGTGTGCTGCAATACAACTTCACAAAATAAGCTGCACACAACGCAGAAGAAGCCAGAAAGTAATCGAACGGGCCAGGTGCCGAGCCATCGCCTTTATAGCGGATAGGCTGGTCGGCAATCACCGTGAAGTCATCGAACTTGGCCTCAAGACGTAACTTATCGAGAAAGTTGACTTTGACTTCCATGGCGAAACTCCAAATGCTGCAAAAAAGATAAGGGCGCTATTATCCCTCACAACGCCTAAGCCGCCTAAGAATAAATGGCAAGCTGCTGATTAAATGCGCTTTTTAGCAGGCATAGGCTGAAACGTCCACGCCACAAACCGGCTTTGTTTCTGGCCCTGCGCCATCTCCACCGTTTTCACCGTCACCGCCTGCACCTTCTTTAGCTCACGGTAGACCAGCGGCAAATTGCTGGCTTTAGAAACCAGCGTGGTGAACCACAGGCACTGTTTAGCAAACTGCTTGCTCTCGCTAATCATGGTGCTTAAAAATGCCGCCTCACCACCCTCAAAAACCAACTCATTCGATTGCCCGCCAAAATTCAGTGCCTGCGGAGGCCGCTTGCCCAACCCGCGCCATTTGCGCTGCGACCCCGCCTGTGCTTCTGCGGCTGACGCATGAAAAGGCGGGTTACATAAAGTGAGCGTAAATTGCTCGCCCGGCAAAATCACTCCCTTGAAGATTGATGCAGGGTTAGGCTGCTGACGCAAAGCGATCTGTTGCTGCAAGCCATTTTCCTCAACAATCTGCTGCGCATTACGCAAAGCCTTTGCATCAATATCCACGCCTAGGCATTCCCAATGATAAGCATGCGCCGCAATCAGCGGATAAACCAGATTGGCACCTGTGCCGATATCCAACAGGCGGACTTGTTCGGGGTTTAAATCTGGATGGCTTTCTGCCAATAAATCCGCCAGATAATGCACATAATCCGCCCGCCCCGGGATAGGCGGACATAAGTAATGCTTTGGAATATCCCACTCAGCGACGCCGTAATACTGTTTGAGCAAAGCCTGATTCAGCGCCTTCACTGCTTGCGGGTTGGCAAAATCGATCGACGCATCGCCGTAAGCATTTGGCCGCACAAAACTAGCCAGTGGTGGATGCGCTTGCACCAGCACAGCAAAATCATAACCCGCGCGATGCAGGTTACGCGGATGCAAGGTAGAGGCGGTGTGGTCAGGCTTCATGAAGTCAGAGCAGAAAGAATGTGGGATAGCGTAGCAGACCAGGCATTATTTCACACCAGGTTATAAAACGGATGCCTAGTTGTTATACTTGTTTGAACTGTTAGCCAAGAATATCCTGGACTCAATATCGATTGGGCAGCCAACGCCGAAAGCGACTAACCATGAAAACAACATCATCCTTAATGCTTATCCTGTTTATTGTTTTAAGCATCACTATGACTGCTTGCACCAACAAAGCCTGGTACGAAGGCGTGAAAGAAGGCGCAAAAAACAACTGCCGCAGCCAGCCACCAGGCGAAGTTGAGCCATGCTTAGAGCGGCTGAATACCAAAACATATGAAGAATATGAAAAAGAGCGCTCGGGCCAGAAATAATCATAAATCGCTGTAGATTAGATACACAGCTACTTCAACAGACTATCAGCCAGGTACATATGCATTTATTAAAACGCTTACTCATCGTATGGATTAGCATTTTTTCAGTATCTGTCTTTGCAGACATGGTAATCGAACCAACGCAACACGCCATTGACGCATGGTATGAAGAGAAAATGGCCGAAGAGACCGTGAACTCTACTGCAGACATGCGCAATATTACCAATCAAGCGCGGATGAAGTGGGATGCAGAGATGAACATTGTGTATAAACGCTTGATGAAAAAGTTGAGCCCCTCTCAACAAGCTGTGCTGCGCAAAGCCCAACAACAATGGCTTAAATACAGAGATGCTGAAGGCAAAGTGATCAGTGAGATTGTTTCATCACAACAAGGCACGATTCATCAGTTGTCCGGCACCAACCTAGGCATGCAGTTAGTGCGGGCACGGGCCTTGAATTTAATCGCATATGAACAAGCGCTTGAAAAGTAACTCAGCGCATTTACTTTTTCTGCTACAGATCACACAACACTGAGCTTTAAACTTTAAATCGCCAGACACCGGAGATATGATGATGGAAGCATCAACAAAAAAGCCGACCATAAAGTCGGCTTCTTAACTGGGTGATTCAAATTACTGGCGATTACGGCGGACTGAAAGTCCTGCCAAGAATAAACCAGCCAACAACATACCGTAAGTTTCAGGCTCAGGCACAGGTGCAGCCACAGCAGGAGCTACAGATAAATTATCCAGCGTTGGATAAGGTAGCCCGGTAATAGAAACCGTGTTGAAAGCTGCAGTGGAGATTGCACCAAAAAACGAATAGGTCGTACTACCAAGCAGCGTGAAAGTGTCACCATTGCCCAGCTTTACCGTAAAGGTTTCCGCATCACCATAAAACTGCCCAAAATTAAACCCGACAGCGTTAGTGTAAGAGGCCAAAGTAATGGTCAAAGTGTTGGTTGGGATGCCCGATTGCCACTCAAGGTAATTTGATTTGTGATAAGCCGCATCGTAATCTAAGTTTTTATTGACACCGTACAACTGACCATCATTATCAAGCTTGTAAGTGATCCCTCCTAGCGTCGTACCACTGCCATAAAAGACATTATTAGCACCACCGCCAGTAAAGTCATACTCGTTGTAAGTTTCAGTCGTAATAATCCCAGCAACATCATCAGACCAACTTGAGAAGTCTGCGTACTCAGTTGTGGCGGCAAAGGCAGAGTTTGCTGCAAAAGATAGCAAGCCCGCAATAAATACTGATTTCATGCTCATAGTAGCCTTGTAAACATTAAAGAATTTTTTAGTTTTCGCAGATTATCACCAAGCACTTACCCCATCAATAGTAATTACGGGCTATTCCTTGGCATACATGACGACTCTGACGGCGCTCGAGAAGTCAAAATGGCGCTTGAACATCGCCTGGCAAGAGTTCGATAGGGCACATGGGAACAAAACCCACGAAAAACGGATTAACAGTCCGCTTGCCTAGTTGCAAGATACAAAAGCCTCCCCAAAACAAAAAAGACCCAAGTACTTCTTGAGTCTCAAATATAAATAGTAGTCTTCTGCGTACGCCCAAGCCGAATAATAAGACCAGGCACTGCGATTATTGCTATCTAGGCCGTAAGCGAGCGACTGAATATAGGCTATGGCTAATTCTATAAACACTCGCCCTCAAGCCCTACTTGCTTCTATTAAATGAAACCCATCCCAGAATGGCGAAGATCACAAGTACAATCGTTTGCGTTGCAGCAAAAGCTGGCGCAGCGGGTGTGGGCGCAAGTATTGCTAAAGGAGGTGTTTTGGCTAAAAGCTGTGCAATCAGCACAAATACATTTAAGTACAATGCCAGAATACTGGTCGCTACAAAAAGCTTTCGCCAACCACCAGCAAGCCCCTTCAGATAAAGGGCAATACTAGCAACGACTAAAACGGCTAATGAAATTGCACCAATAATGTGTGCAGGCAGAATCGTTGTAAATGGAAAGCCAAATCCAGTCACGTTGGTAAGAATGGTCGTAAACATAAAAGTGTTTATCCAGCGACTGTAATAATGGCCCGACATTAATCCACCTGCCATGATCAAGCCTGAAATGATTCCAACCAAACTTAATACAACGTGAATAAGCACAAAAGTATTTGAAACTGTAGTCATGACACCCTCCCAAATTGTTGATCAATCATCGAGCCGTGAATACCGACACTTCATACTTCTAAAAGAGCCCACCAACACTTGTTTAAATAATGGTCGGCTCTGTCATTACTATTTAACTTTACGATCCAAGAAATCATGCATCAACTTCGCAATCAGGTCGCCATCCTCCTCGAGTGCGAAGTGCCCAGTATCTAGCAAGTGCAGTTCAGCTTTTGGCAGATCGCGCAGATACGGTGTAGCGCCTTCACCAGGGAATATTTTGTCGTTTTTACCCCAAACGATCAACATAGGTGGCTGGTGCTTACGGAAGTATTCTTGCCATTTTGGATACAGTGGCGGATTGGTACCATAGCTGTAAAACAACTCCACCTGGATATCCTTATTACCGGGGCGATCCAGATAAGCCTGATCAAGCATCCATGTATCTGGGCTGACATGCTCCACAGGGTCACGATAACCTTCAGTATATTGCCATTTGGTGGCATTCAATTCCAGGACCGGCCGCACTTTTGCAGCATTAGCTTCAGATTTATCTTTCCAGAATGCTTTAACGGGATCCCAAAACGGATTATCAATACCTTCAACATACGCATTGCCATTCTGCACAACGACTGCACTAATCTTTTCTGGATGCGCAGAAGCTAAACGATAGCCAATAGGTGCGCCATAGTCCTGCACATACAACGCATATTTAGTTAATCCGATTTGTGTTGTGAATTTATCAACCACTGCCGCCAAGTTGTCGAAGCTGTAGGTAAATTTATCCATTGCCGGCTGATCACTTTGCCCATAACCTGGGTAGTCAGGAGCTATCACATGGTAACGATCAGCAAGCTTGGGTATCAGATTTCTAAACATATGTGACGACGTTGGGAAACCGTGCAGTAGCAATACCGTTGGCGCGTTTTTAGGCCCAGCCTCCCTGTAAAAAACCTTCACGCCATCAATAGCTACCGTATGATACGACACAGCTGTTTCATACTGGATGCTTGTGCTTGAAACGGGTGGCGCAGCTAAAATCTCCAAGGGTGTGAGTGCGAATGCCGAAACTACTGCACCCAGCAGAATTGGAATATTTACCATCAATCTAACAGTCGCGTTCTTCATCAGTCAGTCCTTTATTGAATATTAAAAGTGAATCAAGCCATCTATCTCATCTGATCCGTCAACTTGCGGAGTGACTTAAATTTAACTGATTGATAATTTGTTGAGAATTGGCGCTGACTGCAATTGATTATTTCGATTGCAGCAATAATCTTCCAGACCTCCGTGCCAAGCCCAGCCAACATGACGACCAACGATTGCGACCGGGCCTCGCATCAGCCAGTCTTGATTGGCTAAGGACGGCTCAGTGCGTGCGATGCGGGTGAGGGAATTTGGGACCTCAGGCGAGTAAAGCACCCGATTGGATGAATGGCATAGAGAAAAGAAAGACGGCTCACATTTCTGCAAGCCGTCTTTTATATTTTGGTAGGGTTCAGAGTCGAACCTTGCAACCGATTTACAAAGCTTTCTTTTTCCTTTTTTGCGCAAATGCAATTAAACCGAACCCGGTTAACATCAAGGCAAAAGATTCAGGCTCAGGCACCGTTGTTAAAAAACTGCCAGAGAGTTTTACTGCCGTAGCGCCGAATGCATAGTAAGGATTGTCGAAAGTATAGCCCCCTTGCGAAGGTGAAACCACTACGACAGTATCTCCGTATCCACCATAGAGAGGCAGTCCCAAATGATCGCCAAAGTAGTACACAATATAATCACCTGCACCCAAGTCAAAAGGTGTGAAAGCTGCATGAATATTATAATTTTGACCTGTGCCTGGCCCCAAGAAACGCTCCGTTTGAGTGTACTCACTGGTATTAAAGGTCTGTGAATAAACTAAGCTATAGGATGAAGCATCATAAAAAGCAACCGTAATATCAGATGGAATATCTACAGGCTCAGAGATAGGATCCGTAGAAAACAGCCCTTTGTAAAAATCAATTGTCTTGATAGTGGCGGCTGAAGTGAGTGAAAATGTTTCTCCAATATACTGAGAAGGATCATCCCATTGGGTTGGATCTAAACAACTAGCGCTAGAACACACTGCACCAAAAGCTTGAGTCGAGCCATAAGGTGCCGATTGATAGACCACACTGTCAGCATGACCTACTTGCGCTGACAACAACATGCCAAAAACCAATATCCACTTCATGACCTTCTCCTCAAATAATTATTTAAATAGACTAGCTGAGAACTATTAATGCAGTTTTAACAATATTACATTGATGATTGGGTGCAACTGATTCTCAATTGTATTCCACATCAATTAAATTTATGGAAATTATTTTATCCGCAGTGAAAACTTGAACGCGACCTAAGGGATTAACCTTAAGTCTCGATCAAAGCGAGTTGTTGCATTTCTATATTTTCTTCTACATAATTGTCTTGTGCACTGGGTAGGTGCCTGTCATCCGTCAATACAAAGCTGTTGAACAGCGCTACTTCTTAAACCTTTTCCCAAAAACATGTTTGTTTCAGCTTGGGCAAAACGGTAGACGGATGACGAGTCGCCAAAGCTTAGGAGACTAACATGTTACATACCCAACACCCGACTACAATAGTCGGAATCAAGCGTTACGCAACCCAACTCAAGAAGCTTCAACAGACTTCTCATAATGAAGCCTTAAATTTAGCAGCAGAGGCTGCTGGATTTCAGAACTTTAGACATGCCCAAAAGTCTCTGAAAAATCTTGAACCACACATACCCTCTTTATCACCACACTCCGGTAAGAATATTTATCTCTCTGCGTATTGGAAAGATAAAAAAGATGGCACCAGCGGGCAAGAGTTAATTACAGTTCAGCTATCTGTTGATTTAACTGTATTACATTCCCCACAAAACAGAATTAATAGTTATGCGATCTCTTCATTCCGAAATTCCGGCCCAGATCATCTGGAGTACAAATTTACTGTACCGAGCCAAGCAGAGGCTAGAGAGAAAATTTGCAAAGCTATCCGAGTACTTCAATTTGTAGACGCAACAAAATTACGCCCCTCCTCTGCACATCGAAAAGTACTACCTAAAGGCGACTACAACAATGCAATCCCCGGTCAAGATCACGCCAGCGTATGGTATGACAGCATTTCAAAGGGTTATGTACTTGTTGATGAACCATATGAAGCGGCTGCAGCGCAGGAAGAAGCCAAAAGAGACTTATGGGCGGCACGCCATGGGCAAGTGATAAGACAGTCCAAATGGCGAGGCATGTACTACCCTGAAATGTGCCACATGTTTTTAATTAGCTCATTAGACAAAGGTGTACCTCTTGATCCAATCATTAAAGCATTAGATGCTTTACCTACTGCAATGACACCGGAATTATGGAATGGCGAAACCATCCCCGCATTACCACCATTTATTAGCCCAGGCGCAATAGCTAAAGACAAAGAAATGAAAGCAAAGCCTAGGGCTATGCCAACAACGGGGCCTTTAAAGACAGTGCAATATAGCTTAGCGTTAACTGGATTGAAGCGTAGACCTAAAACCAAAGTGTCTTTAGAAGTACATAAAAGCATAGGTTCGAGAATCAGCTCAATACTAATGCGTACTTATGAACGTAAAGGCATTTACAACTCCCTTAATTCAGTTCGTTGCGAGCTTGATAATTGGGTTCAATGTGAATATCCAAGTACAGAAGAACTGTCGATGCAGGATTTCAACAATCTGTACTATTCCAGTAGTAAGCAGCTTGATAGAAGAAAATATGACGAGCAATTAAGACTCGAACATTTCGTCAAGTTAAAAGAAATCAAGAAACTACTTACTGAAAACTATCCAGACTGTGAGCCTCTGCGAAAATTAATCAAATTGGTTAAACGCGCAGAGTCATCTCTGGAAAGCTGGAATATTTAGTATGAAGAGCGGCTACGGCCGCTTTTTTTACTTTAATTGCACCTTAAATTCATATAAATAATAAACCTAACACTAAGTCACTTCCGTCAGTAAAAATCCGATTTTCCACACCAAGCCAACATAAAGGCCAACGATCTCCGTCGGGATCACCGTCGCATCAACCAACCCCTGATTGCGTGGCTATGACTCAAGACGTGCGGCTATGGGCAGGGTTAGGGGCTGCTGGCGGGTGAAGTTTCGGAGTCGGCGTGAGAGTGACCAGCCTGAAAATCTCAAAAATATCGGAATTCTGAAAAACTGCAAAACTACACCTACTTGAAAATAGTGAAATTCTGAAAACTGAAAAGCTGTGTTCAAATACTTAAACTAGAAAAGTTATGATGAATGCTTAGGTGACTGAATGTACAACGATGAATTAATTAAAACAGATAAATTAAAAATTGCTATTGGAGAGACAGTTATCAGCTTTCAGTTTATTGAAAACGACCTTGCTTATTTCATTGGTAAGCTTTTATTACTCAAAGAAGATAAAGATGTGCATCGGATTTCTGCTGCTATGAGTTTTAAACAGAAGGTTGATTTCTTTTGTGAAATTTATCCAACTCGGCGATGGAAAAATTGGCCTGAAATGAATATCAAAGCGGTCAAAAATTCTTTGGTAGCCGCTGAAGAATTTAGGAATTCAGTTGTACATTCTTTTTGGTATGTAAGTGGAAAAAGGAAAATTGTCTGGATGAGAAGTAAAGGCTCTTTAAGGTCTAAAACTGGATTGAATCATGTTGATGGGATTGCGGACATACGTGCATTGGAACAAGGTGTGGAAGCACTAAAGAAAATACGTGATTGGTATCTTGGTAAAACTGAGGAATTGATTACTGAAACAACAAAAATCAAAAAACTGACTAAAAAACTCACCCGCCAAGTTAAGTTCTCAGTAGAGCATTAAGAAAAGAAAAACGGCTCACATTTCTGCGAGCCGTCTTTTGTATTTTGGTAGGGTGTGCGGGGATCGAACCCACGACAAACGGATTAAAAGTCCGCTGCTCTACCAGCTGAGCTAACACCCCATCTGTTTCTTGTCTGCCGCTTGTTTTGCGTCAAATTTGAAAGAACGCGATTATGGGGGATGAATTAAATTTGGTCAATGCTGTTTTCGCTTTTTTTGTATAAAAAGTTTATTTTTTTATTCATCCCGTTTTTTCACTTTACATTCCGGGGAATTTACCGCCCATCATGCTGCCCATTCCGCGCATCATTTTTGCCATGCCGCCTTTGCTGAACATCTTCATCATCTTTTGAGTTTCTTCAAACTGGTTGAGCAGGCGGTTCACTTCTTGCACTTGCACGCCGCTACCAGCCGCGATGCGTTTCTTACGCGTGGCTTTGATCAACTCGGGTTTGCGGCGCTCTTCTGGCGTCATGCTATTAATAATGCCTTCGAGGCGGCGCAGTGATTTATCGACGTCGTCGGTATTGATCTTTTGCGCCATGCCGGAAATTTGCGAGGGCATCTTGTCCATCAGCGAAGCCATGCCACCCATTTTTTGCATTTGCATCATTTGCGCTTTAAAGTCTTCGAGGTCGAACTTAGCGCCAGACTTAATCTTATCGGCGACTTTTTGCGCTTCGGCCATGTCGACCTTTTTATGCGCTTCTTCAATCAGGCTTAATACATCGCCCATGCCGAGAATACGGCCAGCCATACGGTCGGGATGGAAAGGTTCCAGGCCATCAACTTTTTCGCTGACACCGATAAACTTGATTGGCTTGCCGGTCACGTGGCGCACAGAGAGTGCAGCACCGCCACGCGCATCACCATCCAGCTTGGTGACAATCACACCGGTGAGTGGCAAGGTCTCGCCAAAGGCTTTGGCGGTGTTGACGGCATCCTGGCCTTGCATGGCGTCAACCACGAACAGGGTTTCAGTCGGCTTGAGGTAGGCATGCAGGTCTTTGATTTCGGCCATCATGGCTTCATCAATCGCCAAACGGCCCGCCGTATCGAAAATCACCACATCGTAGTAACTCTTTCTGGCTTGATCCATGACCTGCGCGGCAATATCGAGCGGCTTTTGCTGTGGGTTGCTGTCAAAGCAGTCAATCTCCAGCTGTTTGGCCAAGGCTTGCAACTGCGTGATCGCCGCCGGCCGATAGACGTCGGCACTGGCCAGTAACACTTTTTTCTTTTGTTCTTTCAGCAGTTTGGCCAGTTTGCCGGAGGTGGTGGTTTTACCAGCCCCTTGCAAACCTGCCATTAAAATCACTACCGGTGGCACCGCTGCCAGGTTAAGGCCTTCGTTGGCTTGTCCCATGAGCGCGGTCAGCTCCTGGTTGACCACCTCAATCACGGCCTGGCCCGGAGTCAGGCTTTGCAAGACATCGCGGCCATTGGCACGCTCTTTAACGCGGGTAATAAAATCTTTCACTACCGGCAACGCCACATCGGCTTCGAGCAGAGCCATGCGTACTTCGCGCATGGCATCGGCAATATTTTCTTCAGTCAAACGTGCTTGGCCGCGCAAGTTTTTAATCACGCCCTGCAAGCGGCCGGTCAGGTTTTCCAGCATGGAATGCCTTTCTTTCACAACAAGTGAATATTCGATGACCTGAATTTTACCTCATGCCAGCCCAACCCTAAAATAAACTAATGCTAAACATCGCGCGCACCGCTGTTACCGTGCTGGTCGAATGCAGCGAGTTTTGCCATAATGCCAGGCATGACTCAACACCTGCTTCCTTACCTGATTGTCGCGTTTGTCTATATGGCGGTGGCGCTGGATTACTGGCGCATTGCCACACAGGGCAAACCAGTTGATGAAAAAGCCTTTCCGTTTCAGCTACACAGCGCGATGGTGGCGCTGGGCCTGGCCATGCATGGCGGGCTGCTGTACCGCGATATTTTTGCCATTGGCTCGCTGAACCTTGGCGTTTACTACGCGCTCTCTGCCATTCTATGGCTGACCGTGCTAATTTACTGGCTGGCAGATTTAAAGCACTCACTGCGTAGCCTGCAAGCCTTTGTGTTGCCCCCTGCCGCCCTGTTTGTGCTGATGCCTGGCTTTGCGGTGAAAGACTACTATGTAGATACGCATGGCTTCACCTTGTTTAACCTGCACATCCTCATTGCTATCGTGGCGTATAGCCTGTTTACCTTTGCGGCGTTGCATGCCTGCCTGATGCGCATGGCTGAGCGTGCCCTGCACCAAAAAAACAGCTGGCTGGCCTTGCCTGACTTTCCGCCACTGATGGTGCTGGATGCCCTGCTATTTAAAGTATTGCATGTTGGCTTTGTGTTGCTGACCATCACACTGATTAGCGGCATGCTGTTTAGCGAAGAGATTTTTGGCAAACCCTTGCAGTTTAATCACAAAACTATTTTCTCTATTGCCTCGTGGCTGATTTACGCCTGGCTATTGTTTGGCCGCTTTAAATACGGCTGGCGCGGCAAAGTCGCCACACGCTGGACGCTGCTGGGCTTTGCTTTATTACTGCTGGCCTATATTGGTAGCCGCTTTGTGCTGCACGTGGTGCTGGGCCGCTAAACGGCTGCACCACCAGAACTACCCTGCTTTCCCCTTGTTTTCCGGCACAATCACTGGCGGCATTTATCGTTATATTTATGGCGCGATGTTTATGTGATTGATAGGTGCAGCCCTTTATTCTACTGGCACCTGTTGTTTGGATGCTCAGCATGAAACCCTCTTTATTATCGATTACGCTTTTATTCTGCCTGGCACTGACTGCTCAGGCAGACGACGTACAAACCCCTGCCAGCCATAGCCCGGTACAGCTAAGTGCCTATCTTGAAAGCTACCTGATCCACGACTTTAACGACCCGGCCAATAACAGGCGGCCGGGATTCGTCTACAGCCACAACGTCACCGACAGCCCCAGCATCAACCTGGCCATGCTGAAAGCCGCACTGACGACTGACCGCATACGCGGCAATCTGGCACTGGGCAGCGGCACCTATATGCGCGCCAACTATGCCGCCGAGCCACATGGCTTGCGCAATATTTATGAAGCTAACCTGGGCCTCAAACTTTCCAGCGAACACGATCTATGGCTGGATATCGGCGTCATGCCATCCCATATTGGTTTTGAGAGTGCAATCGGCATAGACAACTGGACGCTGACGCGCAGCCTGATGGCAGATAACTCGCCTTATTTTGAAACGGGCGCTAAGCTGAGCTACACCACCGAAGATGGCAAGTGGCTGGTCAGTGGTCTGCTGCTCACGGGTTGGCAGCGCATACACCGCCCGGATGGCAACACGACGCTAGCCATCGGCCACCAGCTCACCTATAAGCCCAGCGATAAACTCACCATTAACAGCAGCTCGTTTATTGGCAATGACAAATCAGACGCACAGCGCCAGATGCGCTATTTTCATGATTTTTATATGCAGTGGCAGCTGAATGAGCAATGGGGATTGATCACAGCATTGGATATCGGCGCCGAACAGGCTGCGCCTGGCAGTGATCGCTACAATGTGTGGTTTAGCCCGAATATGGTGCTGCGCTATAGCTACTCAGACCGCCTGCAATTTGCAGCGCGGCTGGAGCACTACAGGGACAAACATGGCGTGATCATCAGCACAGGCACCAACAACGGTTTTCAGACCACCGGCTATTCAGTCAATATAGATTACCGACTTAATACACGCATGGTGTGGCGCAACGAACTACGCCAGTTGAATAGCCGCGACGCCATTTTCGATAAAAACGGCTCGCGGCTGGTGGACAGTAACTTGATGGCAGTGACCGCATTAACCATCAGCTTTTAGATATATTAACGCAGGCTGATCAATGGCCAGCGATGCTCGCTGGCATACGCGGTCAATGTCGGGTCAGCATCCACGGCGACTGGATTGGTCACCAGCTTCATCAATGGCAAGTCGTTATGTGAATCGCTATAAAAATAACTGATTTCAAAATCTGCCAGGGTTTGGCCGCGCACCGCCAGCCAGTCATTAAGACGCGTCACTTTGCCTTGCTGGAAGCTGGGCGTGCCACTGACGCCACCAGTAAATTGGCCGTCGACCATTTCCGGGTCAGTGCCAATCAGGTTCTCAATGCCATAGGCAGTGGCAATCGGCTTGGTGACAAAGCTATTGGTGGCCGTAATCACCATGCACAAATCGCCATTGGCTTTATGCTGGTTGACCAGGTCTTGCGCTTTTTGCGTCATCATTGGGCGAATTACGGTATCCATGTACTTTGTGTGCAATTCGTCCAGAAACGCCTTGGGATGTTGCGACAACGGTTGCAACTGGAACTTGAGGAAAGCATAAATATCCAGGTTACCGTTTTTATAGTCTTCATAAAACTGCTCGTTGCGCGCCTTGTGTTGCTCAGCATCCAGCAGGCCTTCGCTGATCAGGAATACGCTCCAGTTATAGTCACTATCCCCCGCCAGCAGGGTGTTGTCCAAATCAAATAACGCCAAGTTTTGCTTCATACAATCAGTTTCTTTACTTAAATAATTAAACAATAATGATTAAACGATTTGTTCGTCGGGCACCGCTTCTTTGGTGGCGGTTAGCACCAGAAACACGCCGACCAGAATCACGGCCAGCGCAATATATTCCATCAGGTGAATCTGCTCATCGGCAAACCAGACGCCGACCACAAAGGCCACAATCGGATTAACAAAGGTATTACTGCTGGCAACCATGGGCCGCACGTGGTGTAGCAACCAGTGATAAGCAGAAAACGCCACCATGGAACCAAGCACGATCAGGAAAGCAATCGCTGCCCATGACCGCGGCGTGACTTGTGCTGGCCATTGCTCGCCAAATACCAGGCTAAATAGCAAGGCAATCAGGCCGCCGCACAACATCTGGCTGGCCGCGCCCATCAGGCCTTGCGGCATTGCCATATGCTTGCTCCATACCGAGCCCAGCGACCACGAAGCGGCGGCAAACATCAGCAGGCCAGCACTGAGCCAATCTCCTTGCAGGCTACCACGCGTATTCAGCAATAAAATACCACCCAGGCCAATGCCAATCCCCAACCACTCGCGGCGGCTGATTTTGTGCCCCCACGCGCTAGAAAAAATCGCCATCCAGATTGGTGCAGTGGCAATGGCCAAGGCGGCAACACTGGACGAGACATGCAATTGCACATGTGACACCGTACCATTACCCAGCACCGGTAATAGCAGCCCCACCCAGGCCGCGCCACGCCATTGTATGCGTGTGGGCGCCGCATGGCCAAAACCACGCAAGATGATATAAAGCAAAGACCCGGCAATCGTAAAGCGTATGCCCACCATCGCAAATGGTGGAAAGCTCTCAATCGCATATTTGATCGCGAGATAAGTAGAGCCCCAGATAAAGTAGGTACAGGTCAGCGCAATGATCACCAGCAACCAATGATTTCTCTGCGTCATTGCGACTTGCCCAACCTTTCATCCACGAATATTAAATACAAAAAGAAAACGCTTGCCACCCATCAGCAGCAAGCGTTAACTCAGAGCCTGCTTACACCTGCGGGTTCAATTTTTCTGCTTTGGCATACAGCTTGTTCAAGCCGTTCAAATAGGCTTTGGCTGAAGCGACCACAATATCGGTATCCGCGCCCTGACCATTAACGATGCGGCCACCTTTGGACAAGCGCACCGTCACCTCGCCCTGTGCATCCGTGCCGCTGGTGATGTTATTCACCGAATACAGCAACAGCTCAGAGTCACTTTGCGCCACATTTTCAATCGCTTTAAAGGTTGCATCTACCGGGCCACCGCCATCGGCTTCTGTGCGCTGCTCCACCCCGTCGACACTCAACGTCAGGATCGCATGTGGAATCTCGCCAGTTTGCGACGCCACTTGCAGGTAAGACAATTTGAACATCTCGCGCGTATCCTGCACCACCTCGTCACTCACCAGCGCATGCAAGTCTTCATCGAAGATTTCAGACTTTTTATCGGCCAACTCTTTAAAACGGGCAAAAGCAGCGTTCAAGGCATCTTCACTTTCCAGTTCAATGCCCAGCTCTTTCAGGCGAGTGCGGAAAGCATTACGGCCAGACAATTTGCCCAATGTGAGCTTATTGGCACCCCAACCCACGTCTTCGGCCCGCATGATTTCATACGTTTCACGGTGCTTGAGCACGCCATCCTGATGAATGCCGGACTCATGCGCAAACGCATTGGCACCGACAATCGCCTTGTTCGGCTGCACCGGGTAGCCGGTAATGGTAGACACCAGCTTGGAAGACGGCACGATTTGCGTGGTATCAATACGCGTACTCAGGTTGAAAATATCGCTGCGGGTTTTAATCGCCATGACAATTTCTTCCAGGCTGGCGTTACCTGCGCGCTCACCCAGGCCATTGATGGTGCACTCGACCTGACGTGCGCCATTCATCACCGCTGATAGCGAGTTGGCCACTGCCATGCCCAAGTCATTATGGCAGTGTGTAGACCACACGACTTTGTCGGCACCCTTAACGCGCTTGAGCAAAATGGCAAAACGCTCGCCCCACACTTCGGGGATGCTGTAGCCCACGGTATCCGGCACATTGATGGTTTTGGCACCAGCCTCAATCACTGCTTCAAACACACGCACCAGAAAATCAATCTCCGAGCGCACAGCATCTTCGGCTGAAAACTCTACGTCTTCGGTATATTCGCGCGCCCATTTCACCGCTTGCACCGCGCGCTCGACCACCTGGTCTTCGCTCATGCGCAGCTTGTTTTCCATATGGATCTTGCTGGTGGCAATAAAGGTATGGATACGGCCCTTAGCCGCATGCTTGATAGCCTCACCGGCACGGCGCACGTCATTTTCACTGGCACGCGCCAATGAACACACCGTAGAGTTTTTGATAACTTTGGCGATTTCTGAAATCGCATCAAAATCGCCTGGGCTGGCTGCCGCAAAACCGGCTTCGATCACATCTACGCCCAGCTTTTCCAACTGGCGCGCAATGCGGATTTTTTCTTCTTTGGTCATCGCCGCGCCCGGGCTTTGCTCGCCATCACGCAACGTGGTATCAAAAATAATAATGTGTTCCATGAGTTTTCCTAAACCTAACAAGCGAATTTTACTCGCTTGTCCTACAAATGACCATCATACTGCGAGGCACAACCGCCTGGCGACTCGTCCATAAAAAAACGCGCCAGAAACAGCGCGTTTTTATCAACCTAACAATCACTTAAGCAGCGTTCTTTGCTTCCAACCGTTCACGCGCCCACATGTAATATCCAGACAAAGCGTACACAAACACCACGCTGAATAACACTTCTGGCGGACTGTATGAAATCAGCACAAAGGCCAGCACCACCGCCAAAATAGCGACAAACGGTACGGAGTGTCTGAGGTTGATATCTTTACCGCTATAAAACTTGAGGTCAGACACCATGGAACCAGCAGCAAATACGGTCAGGAACCAGGCGATCCACTTCACTTGCAAGGCGCCAAAGAAAATTTCACGGCCATCGATATTGTATTCATAAGACACCCAGACAAATCCGGCAATGAGCGCTGCCGCAGCTGGACTAGGCAAACCCTGAAAGTAGCGTTTGTCCTGAAACGGGTCGTCCAGCTTGGTATTGAAACGCGCCAGACGCAAGGCCGCACAGGCGCAGTAGATAAAGGCGGCAATCCAGCCCAGCTTGTTCATGGGCTGCAAGGCCCACACATACATAATCAGCGCAGGTGCCACGCCAAACGACACCATATCGGCCAGGCTGTCATACTCAGCCCCAAACGCACTCTGCGTGTTCGTCATGCGCGCAACACGACCATCCAGGCCATCCATCACCATGGCAATAAAAATCGCAATCGCTGACTGCTCAAAATGCAGGTTCATCGCCTGCACAATGGCGTAAAAACCACCAAACAATGAGGCAGACGTAAACAAGTTAGGCAGCAGGTAAATGCCACGCTGGCGCAGACTGGTGTGCTGCTCGCGACGTGACAGGCGGTTTTGTGGGTCAACCATAAAGGACTTTTTCAGAATTGCGGAATAGCAGCATTGTTGCGGGCAATCACAAAAAATGCAAGCGCATCTGGCGATTGCAGGCGCCCGCGCGGCGTCAGAAGCTGGTCACGCAGCTGTGGTAAAATAGGCGTTTATTTCAGCCAGTTATCGCCCTTTCATGCAGTTTTCCTTACACAATACCGATGGTCTTGCCAGACGCGGCACCGTTAGCCTGCCACATGGCGAGGTACAAACCCCGGCATTTATGCCAGTCGGCACATACGGCACGGTTAAAGCCATGTCGCCGCAAGAACTCAACGAGATTCAGGCGCACATTGTACTCGGCAACACTTTTCACCTATGGCTACGCCCGGGCTTGGAAGTCATTGCCGCACATGAAGGCCTGCACAAATTCATGGGCTGGGATAAGCCACTCCTGACTGACTCTGGTGGTTTTCAGGTGTGGAGCCTGGGTGACTTGCGTAAAATCAGCGAAGCAGGCGTTAAATTCAAATCCCCTATTAATGGTGATAGCTGTTTTCTCACCCCTGAAGAATCCATGCGCATCCAGCGCGTGCTCAACAGTGACATCGTCATGATTTTTGACGAATGTACACCCTACCCGGCCAGCCACGACCAGGCACGCAAATCGATGGAACTCAGCCAGCGCTGGGCACAACGCAGCCGTGATGCGTTTAATGTCTACCAAACGCAAACCATAGCACACACCCTCACCATGCTCGGCGGCCCTGAAGAAGTGGCGCAATTACGTTCAGACAATACACCTACCAATGGCAATGCATTGTTTGGCATCATCCAGGGCGGCATGTACGAAGACCTGCGCGATATTTCGCGGCAAGGCCTGGAAGCCATCGGTTTTGACGGCTACGCCATCGGCGGCCTGTCGGTTGGTGAACCTAAAGAAGATATGCTGCGTATTCTGGCGCACACCGCGCCGCAAATGCCCAAAGACAAACCGCGCTATTTAATGGGCGTTGGTACACCGGAAGATTTGGTTGATGCTGTCAGTTACGGGATTGATATGTTTGACTGCGTGATGCCTACGCGCAACGCGCGGAATGGCTGGTTGTTCACACAATACGGCGATGTCAAAATCAAGAATGCCAGTTATAAAACCGACACACGTCCGCTGGATGCCGACTGTGAATGCTATACCTGCCAGAACTTCAGCCGTGCTTACCTGCACCATTTATACCGCATAGGTGAGATTCTGGGCGCGCGATTAAATACCATTCATAATTTGCATTATTACCAAGTGTTAATGCAAGGCATGCGGGCAGCAATTGAAGAAAATCGTTTTGAGGCTTTCAAGGCTGAGTTTGCTCGGAAGCGAGCGGAGAAGCGTTAAGCCTCCTCATTTAGCGTTAATGTAAAAGATCGCTCTTCTCGCCGTGCTGGTGGATTGACTTAAAATTCTTTTTCGCCTCTCGGCGAGTCACTTTCTGATGCTTGCCCCTCAGAAAGTAACCAAAGAGGAGGGCACCCAGCCATCACGGCCTACGGCTCCCTTGCGTTGCTCAACAAAATAAGACGGTCACGAAACTCAACCTTGCAGCTCACACAAAACGTGAGCTGCTGCGGGATTCGGACAGTCGCTCCCTCTACTCTTATTTTGTCTCCGCTACTCAGCGTGATGGAATGGGATTGATCTCACCAAACTAACATTGTCGAAATCTGAACGATTCAAAAACCGGATTCTTTTATTAAACCTGCTAAACGATGGCGCTCGCAGGTTTTCGGGGTCCCCATCTGCCGCGCCGAGCAACGCAGGATTGGCGGGAGTAGTCGGCAAGCAACTGTTTGAGCTCCGTAGGAGCGAGTTTTTGATTGCCGCCCGACAAGCCGAGTAGCACAGGATACAAGCGGAAGTTGGGGTGCACTTTCTTTTGGTTACTTGTTCTTTGTGCAAGCAAAGAAAAGTAACTCGCCGAAAAGGCGAAAAGCAACCGTCAAACCAAAGAACAACCTTTTATTGCAATCACTCCACCTCAGCATCAACACACGATAAAAAAGCCAGCACGCAAACAGGTGCTGGCTTTTAAACGTTGACTGACATCACTAACCAAATTGCAAATCAGGCTTTTTTGCGCAGACGCAACCAAAGCGGCACCAGACCAACCGCAAACAAGGCCATTGGCTCAGGTTCGGGCACCATGGTCGCCGTACGGAAAATCACTTCACCTAAACCAGGCTGTGGACCGCCATCAGTGGTCAGGATTTCCATGTGTACGTAACGGGTAGAAACGTCACCGAAAGTAAATGCCTGACCAGGATCTGCCGCAGTGTAATTCGAACCTACCGCAGTAAAGCCACCCAGTAAACCGCTGTTGCCATTGCTAAAGTCATTGTCATTATCGGCATATAAATTAAATTGCAATACCGAGCCAGTATTGGCGGTCGCCCATAACCCGATGGCATCGATATTGTACACAGCACCCAGGTCATAACTAAAGCTGCCAAAAGGGCCTACACTGAAACCTGAATTCAACGCGGACAGGCCATCGTGCGTCGTACCGGCGACAAAGCTGTCAAAGTCTGTCACACCTGCAATATAGCCTGCAGATAAGCCCGACTGGTTGATCTGATTCACCAGTGCATACGAGCCACCAAAATCAGATGTTGACGCGCCCACTGTCGCTGGCTGCACAATCACCCCTGCTTGCGCCAACTGGCAAGACATCGCCAAAGAAACTGCTGCCAAACACTTTATATAATGTTGCATACGCTCCTCCAATTTTAAAAAAATAGTCGTGAACTGCTTTTATCGCCAATGACAATGGCGACCAATCATTAAAATACTTTTACAATTCACAGTCAAGCGTTATTGCGCAGTCATACAGATCGCTGATGACAGATTAACAAGGCTCTATGATAGAATCATGCGTTATTTTCAGTATGACTTAGGAATAGATATGTTTATCAGCAACGCCTACGCAGCTGGCGCCCCAGCCACCGACATCATGAGCTTTTTGCCTATGGTGGTGATTTTTGTCTTGTTTTACTTTATGTTGATCCGTCCGCAGATCAAACAGGCAAAACAGCATAAATCCATGCTGGAAACCCTGAAGGCTGGTGATGAAGTGGCAACCACCGGTGGTATCGTTGGCAAAGTGACTAAAGTGAGCGAAAACTTTGTCAGCATTGAAATCGCGGCCAATACAGTGGTCAATGTGCAAAAACACACGGTGCAGACCCTGTTGCCAGCGGGCACATTGAAGTCCATTTAACCCACACAAGACACGCCTGTCTTTCATTCTGAACTAGAGTTTGTTATGAACCGTTATCCGATATGGAAATTCGTGCTGATCGGCACAGTGTTTATCATTGGCCTGCTGTACACGATCCCCAACTTTTTTGGTGAATCGCCAGCGGTGCAAATCAGCCCGGCCAAAACCTCACTCAAAGTAGATGAGAGCCTGCTACAGAGAGTGGAAGACACGTTGAAACTGGCCAACATCCCGTTTGACGGTTTGTTTATGGATGCCAGCGGCGTGAAAGTGCGTTTTGCCAATACGGATACGCAATTGCTGGCTAAAGACAAACTGGTTGGCAACCTGGGTAAAGACTACACCGTGGCGCTCAACCTGGTACCACAAACACCAAACTGGCTGCAAAGCATAGGCGCCAAGCCGATGTATTTGGGCCTGGACTTGCGTGGTGGTGTGCACTTTCTGCTGCAAGTGGACATGAAAGCGGCGCTGGATAAAGCTGCAGAAAGTACGGTTGGCGACTTCCGCATGTCTTTGCGCAAGGAAAAAATCAATTACTACGGCATTGAGCGTCAAGGCCAGGTGGTGGTGATTAAATTTGAATCAGAAGCGGAAGCAACTAAAGCACGTAATCTGTTAGCCAAAGATTTTTCTGACCTGACCTACAAAATTGCAGGCAGCGATAAAGACTTTAGCGTCACGGCCAGCATGAGCGCGGTAGCACAAAAACGCATCCAGGAATTTGCGCTCAAGCAAAACTTGCAAACCCTGCATAACCGGATTAACGAATTGGGCGTGGCTGAGCCTATCGTGCAACAACAAGGCGTGGACCGTATTGTGGTGCAATTACCTGGCGTACAGGATACGGCTAAAGCCAAGGAAATCCTAGGTCGCACGGCAACGCTGGAAATCCGCATGGTGGATGAAGAAAAATCCGACATGGCAACGCTACAAAAGGCGCAAGCTGGCCAGGTGCCCTTTGGTGACGAATTGTTTTCTGATCGTGAAGGCCGCCCGGTACTGGTGAAAAAGAGCGTGGTGCTCACCGGTGACCGTATTACCGATGCAGGCCCTGGCGTGAATGGCCAGAATGGTTCTTCCGTGGTCAACGTGACGCTGGATGGCCGTGGTGCAGGCATCTTTAAAAACGTGACCCGTGAAAACGTCGGCAAACGCATGGCGATTCTACTGATTGAAAAAGGCAGCACCGAAGTGGTCACCGCACCGGTGATTAACGAAGAAATTGGCGGCGGTCGCGTACAGATTTCCGGCATGGCGAATGCCCAGGAAGCCACCGACATTTCACTGCTGCTGCGTGCGGGTGCACTGGCGGCACCGATGGAAATCATCGAAGAACGTACCGTTGGCCCAAGCATGGGTGAAGAAAACATCAAACGCGGCGTGCATTCTACGTTGTGGGGCTTTGCTGCGATTGCGGTGATGATGATTGTTTACTACATGGTCTTTGGTGGTGTTTCTGTCATGGCACTGGGCGTCAACCTGTTGTTGCTGGTGGCAATTCTCTCCATGCTGCAAGCGACACTGACCTTGCCAGGCCTGGCAGCGATTGCACTGGCACTGGGCATGGCGATTGATGCCAACGTGCTGATTAACGAACGTATCCGTGAAGAGCTGCGCAACGGCAACACGCCACAAGCCAGTATCCACGCGGGTTACGACCGCGCATTCGATACCATTCTGGACTCCAACGTCACCACACTAATTGCCGGTCTGGCCTTATTTATGTTTGGTACCGGCCCAATCAAGGGCTTTGCCGTGGTACACGTGTTAGGCATTATGACTTCCATGTTTAGCGCCGTGCTGGTCTCCCGTGCACTGGTCAATTTGTTGTACGGCTACCGCCGCAAGATCGAGCATCTGCCGATTGGTTAATCGCCATCGCATCGCCGCTGACAACGCATAAAAGAGAATAGATTATGGAATTATTCAGAATTAAAAAAGATATCCCGTTCATGAGTTACGGGCGTCTAACCACCTCGATTTCGCTGATTACCTTTATATTGGCGATCTTTTTCCTGCTGCATCGCGGCCTGAATTACGGCGTCGACTTTACTGGCGGCACGGTCATGGAGGTGCACTACTCGGCTGCGGCCAATATTGAGCAGATCCGCCAGGTGATGGATGGTGTTGGCTTGAAAGATGTCACCGTACAAAACTTTGGCTCTAGCCAGGATGTACTGATCCGCCTGCCGGTGAAAAAAGAGCTGTCAATCGCGCAATTATCCGAAAAAATCTCCAGCGCATTAAAGGCGGCAGATGCAGGGGCAGAAATTCGTCGCGTTGAATCAGTAGGCTCACAAGTTGGTGAAGAGCTATATGAAAACGGCGCACTGGCCTTGCTGCTGGTGTGTGCGGGCATCATGGGCTATCTGGCACTGCGCTTTGAATGGCGTTTTGCGGTAGCCGCGATTATCGCCAATATGCACGACGTCATTATTATCCTCGGCTTCTTCGCCTTCTTCCAATGGGAGTTTAACCTCACGGTACTGGCGGCGATTCTCGCGGTATTGGGTTACTCAGTGAACGAATCCGTGGTGGTGTTTGACCGCGTGCGTGAGAACTTCAAAAAGATGCGTAAAGCAAGCGCGGTGCAGGTGATCGACAATGCGATTACACGCACCATGTCACGCACCATCATTACCCACATGATGACGCAGACCATGGTCTGTTCCATGCTGTTCTTTGGTGGCGAAACCTTGCACAACTTCTCACTGGCACTGACCATCGGCATTTTGTTTGGTATTTACTCGTCAGTACTGGTCGCCTGCCCGATTGCTATGTGGCTGGGCGTGAGCCGCGCCAACCTGATTGGCGACACCGAGAAAAAACCGAAAGAAGATGAGGCAGCCGTTGCGCCTTAAGTGATTGCCTTTTAAGCGGCATCGATAAACTGTCACGATGCTTGATTTTTAGCCACTGGTGGGTACACTAGTGGCTTCTTGTTTTTAACTCCACTCTTTTGGACAACATCCCATTAAGCTGGCAGATTGGTCTGCTCTTGCTGTTGCTGTCACTGACAGCCTTTTTCTCCATCGCCGAAACCAGCCTGATGTCGCTCAACCGTTACCGGATGCGGCACCTCGCCAAAGAAGGTCATCGCGGCGCCAAACTGGCCAGCCGCCTCATTGCACAAACCGATAAAACACTGGGCGCCATTCTATTAGGCAATACCTTTTGTATCGTTGGCTCCTCTACCTTAGAAGTCGTGATTTCAGAACGCCTGTTTGGCGAAGGCGATTACGTCCTGATGTTTGGCTCGTTGGCCATCACCTTTGCCATCCTCGTCTTCAGTGAAATATCGCCTAAAGTCATCGCCGCCGCCCATGCCGAAAAACTTGGTTTTGCCAGCAGCTATTTACTCTACCCCATTCTCTGGCTGTTCACGCCGGTGGTCTGGTTTGTCAACTTATTCGTCAAAGCCTTCCTTAAATTGCTGGGTGTACGCGTCAATTTTGACGAGCAGGCGCAATCAGTCACCACCGAGGAATTACGCAGCATTGTCAGCGATGCCGGGCAATATATTCCTTCGCAAAGCCGCACCATTCTGCTGAACCTGCTAGACCTCGAAGACATTATTGTTGACGACGCGATGACCGCGCATACCATGGTTGAATTTATTGACCTCGACCATACGATAGACCAGATCATGGAACAACTGGCGCGCAGCCATCATTCGCGCCTGCCGGTGAGGCAAGGTGACCACGAAGATATCGTCGGTATTTTGCATGTACGCAAGGTGCTGCCTCTGCTGCGTGATTTTCACATCGGCAAAGCACCAACCAAAGCACTGCTACAGGCGGCCATGAGCCTGCCTTACTATATTCCGTCCGGCACTCCGCTTTACACGCAATTGCAACAGTTTCAGAAGCGACATGAACGCATTGCGCTGGTCGTCGATGAATATGGTGAGTTCAAGGGCTTGCTGACACTGGAAGATATTCTGGAAGAAGTGGTGGGGGAATTCACCACCCAGTCACCCGAGCATGCCAGCCACTTCCATCAACATGAAGACGGCAGCTGGCTGGTCGATGGCGGCAGCCTGCTGCGAGATCTCAACCGTAAATTGAAACTCTCCCTGCCTACCGACGGTCCACGCACATTGAATGGTTTAATTCTTGAGCACTTTGAAGGCATTCCGGAGCCCGACACCAGCTTTAAAATCGGTGAACATAAGCTGGAAATCCTCGACGTACAGGACCGTATCGTCAAGCGCGTCAAAATTTATCTTTAAAAAGCCGGACTTCTCCTGCATCAGGCCCTTGAATTTTTCAATACAAGGCGCAAAATAGGTTCTAAGACAGGTATACAAAACTATGGTACGACCCAAGCGTGAAGGTGATCTGGCTCTTGAATCCCAGGTTGCCAAACCCAAGCCTCCAGAGTTATATAAGGTGTTGTTGCTCAACGACGACTACACCCCCATGGAGTTTGTCGTCGCCGTCATTGAACGTTTTTTTAACAAGTCTCGTGAACAAGCGACACAAATCATGCTCCAAGTACATACAGAGGGCATGGGCGTATGTGGCGTTTACCCACAGGATATTGCAGAAACCAAAATGCATCAGGTCTTGGAATCTGCCCGCGAAGCACAACACCCTTTGCAATGTGTGATTGAAGCCGCTTGAAACGCGACCGCCAGATGCCAAAGATGCGAGATGAAACGGTTCCAATCGGATGGCTCACGGTGATGTCCAGTCGTAGCATCCTGAGAATATCGGGCAAATACACTGACATACTTGCGGTTAAAGTCAGATTGCACAGTGGTAGCATGGTAATGAGGTGATTCTGGCGAGCTTGACTCATATAAAAGTGAGCAAAAAGCAGCGACGACACATTGAATTTTTTGGAAAAAAGCACGATAACAATAAACAGACAGGTTTTACCGGTATTGCATGAAGTTACGTCTGTGAATGAGGCGTTTTTTGTAGTGTAGTGTATTAAGGAAAGTCATCATGATTGCTCAAGAACTTGAAGTTAGCCTGCACATGGCGTTTATGGACGCGCGACAAAAGCGTCACGAATTAATTACGGTTGAGCATCTGTTACTGGCTATGTTGGACAACCCAACCGCCGCAGAAGTCCTGCGCGCTTGCGGTGCCAAATTTGACACACTGCGCAGTGAACTGAGTCAATATATCGAAGAACACACCCCGACAGTGGCCGGGACTGAAGAGGTTGACACGCAACCGACCCTGGGCTTTCAACGGGTGATTCAGCGTGCCATGCTGCACGTACAGTCTTCCGGCAAAAAAGAAGTCACCGGCGCCAATGTGCTGGTTGCGATCTATGGTGAAAAAGATTCCCATGCCGTATTTTTCCTGCATCAGCAAGGCGTCACTCGCCTGGATGTGGTTAACTTTATTTCGCATGGCGTGGCTAAAATCCAGGAAAATGAACCCAAGGCATCCAGCACTGAGCAGGAAACTGAAGGCGAAAGCGTCAGCACCGGCGCACTGGAAAGCTTTACCCTCAACCTGAACGCACAAGTGATTGCTGGCAAAATCGACCCATTGATCGGTCGCAGTCAGGAGCTGGAACGTGTGATCCAGACCTTGTGCCGTCGTCGCAAGAACAATCCTTTACTGGTAGGCGAAGCTGGTGTGGGTAAAACCGCCATTGCGGAAGGCCTGGCGTCGCGTATCGTCAGCAATGACATTCCGGAAGTACTGGAAAATGCCACGGTTTACTCACTGGATATGGGCGCCCTGCTGGCTGGCACCAAATACCGTGGTGACTTTGAGCAGCGTCTGAAAGCCGTCATGAAACAGCTGGCCGAGAAGCCTGATGCAATTCTGTTTATTGACGAAATCCATACCCTGATTGGCGCAGGTTCGGCCAGTGGTGGTACGCTGGATGCCAGCAACCTGCTGAAACCAGCCTTGTCCAATGGCTCACTCAAATGCATAGGCGCCACGACTTATCAGGAATATCGCGGCATCTTTGAAAAAGACCATGCCTTGTCACGTCGTTTCCAGAAGATCGACGTGCAAGAACCTAGCGTGGCCGAAACCATTGAGATTCTCAAAGGCCTGAAAACCAAATTTGAAGAGCACCATAGCGTGAAATACAGCGCCAGTGCTTTAACAGTGGCAGCTGAGTTATCAGCCAAGTACATTAACGACCGCCATCTGCCAGATAAGGCGATTGACGTGATTGATGAAGCCGGTGCTGCGCAGCGTATTCTGCCAAAGAGCAAACAGAAGAAAATTATTGGCAATAAAGAGATTGAAGAAATCATTGCCAAAATTGCGCGTATTCCGCCCAAAAACATTTCCAGCGATGACCGCAATGCGCTGAAAACACTGGAGCGCGACCTGAAAGCAGTCGTATTCGGCCAGGACAAAGCGATTGAAGTGCTGTCTTCTGCCGTCAAAATGGCGCGTAGCGGCTTGGGTAACAGCAGCAAACCGATTGGTAGCTTCCTGTTTGCGGGCCCGACCGGGGTGGGTAAAACCGAGGTGG
The DNA here is from genome assembly GCF_000800115.1 of Methylophilus sp. Q8. Lineage (NCBI taxonomy): Bacteria > Pseudomonadati > Pseudomonadota > Betaproteobacteria > Nitrosomonadales > Methylophilaceae > Methylophilus > Methylophilus sp. Q8. The sequence continues at coordinate 471,732 of NZ_JUHE01000001.1, forward strand.
CCAAGCAATTGGCTTATGTGCTCGGCATTGAATTGCTGCGTTTTGACATGTCGGAATATATGGAGCGTCACGCAGTGTCGCGCCTGATTGGTGCGCCTCCGGGCTATGTTGGTTTTGACCAGGGTGGCCTGCTGACCGAAGCCGTGACCAAGCAACCTTACTGCGTGCTGTTACTGGACGAAATTGAGAAAGCGCATCCGGATATTTTCAATATCCTGCTGCAAGTGATGGATCATGGCACCTTGACTGATAATAATGGCCGCAAAGCAGATTTCCGCAATGTGACGATTATCATGACCACCAATGCAGGTGCGGAAAACCTGTCTAAATCGAGCATAGGCTTTACCAACAGTAAAGACAGTACCGATGAAGCGGCTGACCTCAAGCGTTTCTTCAGCCCTGAATTCCGTAACCGTCTGGATGCGACGGTATCATTCAGCGCACTGAATCAGGATGTCATTCTGCGTGTGGTCGACAAGTTCCTCATGCAGCTGGAAGATCAATTGCATGAGAAGAAAGTGGATGTCACCTTTAGTGATGAGCTCAAGGCCTACCTGGGTAAAAAAGGCTTCGACCCGTTGATGGGTGCACGCCCAATGGCAAGACTGATTCAGGATACGATACGCAAGGCACTGGCGGATGAGCTGCTGTTCGGTCGCCTGAACGACGGTGGTCTTGTCCATATCGACATTGATGACAACGATCAGATTAAACTGATTTTTAAAGAAGAAACCATTTCAGCCTAATCTGGCTGGAACTTTGATACCACGGTGACATCTACTACAATGTCGCCGTGGCTTTCCCGCACCAGTTTGGTGCAAAAAATCCCCAACGCACTACCATATCTGCCTATTTAGGTCACGGATGACATAAAATCAATACGTTAGGTGTTCCCATATTGATGGTATAGTTATTGCTGTAAATGTATTGCCTGACAGATATGATGTTGTAATGCAAAAGATATTTTATTTTCTACATGTGTTGTGTTTGCTGTTTGCTTTGCAGACAACGGCTGCCGAACCGGCGGTCACGACTTCGCTATTAGAAACCGGCATCTCGGCGGCAAGCCTCTCCAATGCCATTGATGACAGTTTATCCGCCGACTTTGGCCAAGGCAGTTGTTGCGTCGACATGCTGGAAATCGCCGAAGTAGATGTCGACAAAATCCTGCTACCTGGGTTTAGCTACCCGCTGCATAAAACCACCTACCTCGCCCCTGAGCATCATCTATCCTCCTATCACCTGCAACTCGGCTTCTGGCTTGACCGGCCGCCCCAACTCGCTTAACAACTTTCCCAACCTTTTAGCTTTATTGGCTGAAAGCGTCATTTTAATTATTAGTTAAGGTGGCTGTGACATTATGATATGAACAGTCACCTGAAAAAGGATCGTTATGTTAAGTTCGACCCGCTGGCGGAAAGCATGCAGGCTATTGTGGCTATATTGCTGCATTACCCCCGTTGCATTTGCAGAAACCACTTTTGACCTGAAAACCCTGCTGGATAAAGCCGTGGCCGAAAACCCGATGATGGCTGTCAGCAAAGCACAAATTGAAGCCGCTGCGGCAGGCATCACCGTTGCAAGATCTTTCTATAACCCGGACCTGGAAGTGATGGCAGGACCAGCCAGATACCGTGGTGTGCCAACGCCAGGTGCCAGCGAAAGAAACTATGGCGTCACCATTTCGCAACCGCTGGACTTTCCCGGTACACGTAGCTCGCGCCGTGAACTGGCTGAACAGCAACTGACTTACGCTGAAAAAGGCATCCAGACCACGAGCTTTGATCTGCGCAACCTGATCAAACAGGCCTATCTGACGGTGCTCTTGCGCCAGCAGATTCTGCATATGCTGGGTGCGAACCTCAGCATCTTGCAGGAAATCCAGACCAAAATAAAACGCAAGGTAGATGTGGGTGAGGCCGCAAGATATGAGCTGATCAAGGCGGATACTGAGGTGCTGGCAGCAGAACGTGATTATGCCAGTGCACAAACCCGTATTGATGAAGCCAAAGCGATTTTGCGCGGCATGATAGGCAATATGCCAGACACGTTCGAAGTCAAATCTGAACTACCCACGATCTCAACCCTGCCCAGTATCATCGACTTACGCAAGTCTGCCGAAAACAACCCTTACCTGCAACAGCTGATCACGGCAAAAGACAGTGCGGAAGCCAAACTCAAACTGGAGCAATCCTTACGCTTTCCTGGCCTCACCTTGAAATCCGACTTTACCCAAGATCCTGACCTCAACACATTCAGAGTCGGTGTCGTGGTGCCATTACCCGTCTGGAACCGCCGTGACGGCCAGATTGCACAAGCCGCCGCCGGCATTGAGGAGGCAGATGCCAATATCAAGTTGCAACACCAGTTGCTGCGTAAAGAGATTGATAGTGCCTACCAACGTACCGTGATCGCCAGCAACCAGCTCAAAGTATTTGAAAATGGCTTGCTGCAACAATCAGAAGCGACCCTCAGTCGCGCAGAAGCCGCTTATAAATTCGGAGAACGCGGCATCCTGGAATACCTGGATGCGCAACGCGTCAATCGTGATGTCAAACGTGACTATCTGATTGCCAAATTCGATTATTTTTTCAGTGTATTGCAAATCGAACGCTTCATCGGTTCGGATTTGGTTCAACCTTAAGGGGATGGTCATGTCTCGTGTTTTATTTTCAACTTTGCTAGCTGCCGCGCTGGCTGTCATGTCTACCGCGTGCACAGAAAAAGCTGCCCCGGCCCCAGAAACCAAAGAGGTCGTGGACCCAAGCCTGGTCATGCTGACCAAAGAACTGGCTGCTAACGTCAGCATCGGCCCGGTCGCCGAACTCGATTTTGTCGATACCTTGCGTATTCCTGGTCGCATCCAGGTCGATGAACAATATGAATCCAGAGCTGGCGCATCTATCACCGGCCGTATCAGCACGCTGGATGTCAATCTGGGCGATGAAGTGAAAGCGGGCCAGCGACTGGCCGTGATTAAGAGTACAGAGCTAGCGCAATATCAACTAAGTTACATCAAAGCCAGCCAGCAGATGCAATTACAAACCAAAGCGGTCGACCGCGCCAAACAATTGCTGGAAGCTGATGTGATCAGCCTGGCGGAATTGCAGCGCCGTGAAGGTGAACTCAATGCCGCCAATGCCGAATTGAATGCCGCCCGTGACCAGTTACTGGTACTCGGCATGCCGCCTGCCAGCATTTCCCAGTTGGGTTTGCATAACAGTGGCATGTCAACCAGCCAGGTGAACTCTAAAATCACCGGCACGGTGATTGCACGTAAAGCCAGGCTGGGCCAGGTGGTAGCACCGGCAGAAGAACTGTTTGTGATTGCTGACTTGTCGCATGTATGGGCAGTGGCAGAAATCCCGGAGCAGCAAATTGCACACATTAGAGAAGGCCAGTCGCTGGATATTGAAGTACCGGCACTGGATGATGCTGAACTGACGGGTACGCTGGCATTTGTAGGTGATATCGTAAATCCGGCCACGCGTACCGTGATGGCGCGCGCCAATATCAGCAACGAAAAAATGCTGTTAAAGCCGGATATGCTGATTACCATTTTGCTGGAAGCCAAACCGGAGAAAGTCATTGCGATTCCGTCCACCGCTGTGGTGCGTGAAAACAATGCCGACCATGTGTTTGTACAAACCCTAAAATCCACCCAGTATAAATTGCTGCCAGTCACCCTGGGCCGGACTTATCAAGGCAACAGAGAAGTACTGCAAGGCTTGCAACCAGGCGATCAAATCGTGCTCGATGGCGCGTTTCATGTCAACAATGAACGCAAGCGCAAAGAAATGGAGTAAGGCATGATTGAATCCCTAATTCGAGGCGCGCTTAAGCAGCGCCTGATTGTGCTGGTCCTGGCTGTCGGATTTATCCTTGCTGGCCTGTTTGCAGTTAAAAAACTGTCTGTCGATGCTTTCCCGGATGTGACTAACGTTCAGGTCATGATTGCCACACAGGCCACCGGCAAGTCGCCGGAAGAAGTCGAACGCTTCATCACCGTACCGCTGGAAATCGCCATGACGGGCTTGCCCGGCCTGACCGAAATGCGCTCGGTGAATAAAAATGCCTTATCCCTGATCACGCTGGTATTTACCGACAGCACCGACGTCTACTTTGCCCGGCAACTGGTGATGGAACGGCTGATGGAAGTGATGGAGCGCATGCCACAAGGCGTAACACCTATCCTCGGACCTGTGTCTACTGGCCTGGGCGAGGTCTATCAATTCACGCTGGATAAACCGGATGACGGTAAAAAGGCATTGACGCAAGCTGATCTGACAGAGCGTAGAGCGATTCAGGACTGGGTGGTACGCCCATTGCTACGCGGCATCCCAGGCGTGGCTGAAATCAACTCGCAAGGCGGCTACGTCAAGCAGTACCAGGTGCTGGTCAACCCGGACCGCATGACGCATTTTTCGATCAAACTCAAAGATGTGTATGAAGCACTGGCGCGTAATAACGCCAACAGCGGCGGCGGCATTTTGCCGCATTATGCCGAACAGTATCTGATTCGTGGTGTCGGCCTGGTGCAAAACCTGGACGATATCCGTAACATGGTGCTAAAAGAAGAAAATGGCACGCCGGTCTATATCCGCGACGTCGCAGAAGTCACCATCGGCCATGAGGTACGTGTGGGTGTGGTGCTCAAAAATGGCGATACGGAATCCGTCGGTGGCATTGTCATCATGATGCGTGGCGGCAACGCCAAGGAAGTAGTAAGCCGCATCAAAGCCCGTGTGGAAGAAATCAACAGCAAAGGCATGTTGCCACATGGCCTGCAGATTGTGCCCTACTATGATCGCAGCGAGTTAGTTGATGCGGCCTTGCACACCGTCACCAAAGTGCTGATTGAAGGCATTATCCTGGTGATTGTGATTCTGTTCCTGTTCCTGGGCGATGTACGCTCCAGCCTGATTGTGGTCGGCACCTTGATCCTGACGCCTTTGATCACCTTTATGGTCATGAACCATTACGGTATTTCTGCCAACCTCATGTCATTGGGTGGCCTGGCCATCGCCATTGGCCTGATGGTCGATGGCTCTGTCGTGGTGGTGGAGAATACCTTTCACCATTTGGGACATCGCAAAGATGAAAGCAGAATCCGCGTCGCCCTGGAAGCGGCGACGGAAGTGGCTACACCGGTATTGTTTGGCGTCGGCATCATTATCCTGGTGTTCTTGCCCCTAATGACACTGGAAGGCATGGAAGGCAAAATGTTTGCGCCTTTGGCCTACACCATTGCCATTGCGCTGTTTGTGTCGCTGGTATTGTCGCTGACCCTGACACCAGCCCTGTGCTCCTATATGCTCAAAGGCGGCAGTGGCGACGATACCAAGCTGATACAAGCCATTAAACGACCATATTTATCAGCACTGAACTGGGTGCTTGATAATGAGAAGAAAACCATCCTGGCCTCGGCCCTGGTCTTTGTTGGCACGATTGCGCTGTTTCCATTTTTGGGCACCTCATTTATCCCGGAAATGAAAGAAGGCTCTATCGTCCCCGGCATTAACCGCGTGCCTAATATCTCTCTGGAAGAATCCATGAAAATGGAGAGCAAGGCGATGAAGCTGATCATGGAGCAAGTGCCTGGTATCAAATCGGCCATCTCCGGACTGGGTCGCGGTGAAAGCCCGGCCGATGCACAGGCACAAAACGAATCTACGCCGATTATTAGCCTCAAGCCGCGTGATCAGTGGCCCGAGGGATGGACCCAGGATGATATTGCTGAAAAAATGCGTCAAGTACTGGAGAAGTATATTCCGGGTGTACAAATCATCATGGCACAACCGATCTCTGACCGCGTCGATGAGCTGCTGACCGGTGTGCGTGCCGACGTAGCGGTGAAGATTTTTGGTGAAGACCTGGATGCACTCAAGCAAAAAGCAGATGAGATCGCCAAAATTGCAGGCTCGGTGACAGGCGCCACTGAAATCAAGGTAGAGAAAGTCTCAGGGCAGCAATACCTGAATATCACGATTGACCGTCAGGCCATTGCCCGTCATGGTATCAATGCATCTGATGTCCATGATGTGATTGAAACCGCCATAGGCGGCAAAATTGCGACTGAGATTTTTGAAGGCCAGCGCCGTTTCTCAGCGGCGGTGCGTTATCCGGAATCCTTCCGCAATAATGAAGAAGCCATCCGCAACATTATGCTGACTTCGCCCAATGGCTCACGTGTCGCGCTGGAAGATCTGGCCGATATCGAGATCAAGGATGGCCCGGCGCAAATCAGTCGTGAATTGGCCAAACGCCGTATCGTGATTGGCGTCAATGTCAAAGACCGCGACCTCGGTGGCTTTGTGGCTGAGTTGCAACAGGTGCTGGGGCAAAAACTGCAGTTGCCGGATGGGTATTATCTGGAGTACGGTGGCCAGTTCCAGAACATGGAACGCGCCATGGGCCATTTGATGATCATTATCCCGGTGACCATTGCGGCCATTTTCTTCCTGCTGTTCCTGTTGTTCCAGTCTTTGCGGTTTGCCACCATGATTATTCTGGTGCTACCCTTTGCCTCAATTGGTGGCGTGATTGCCTTGTTTGTCACAGGTGAGTACTTGTCAGTTCCGGCATCAGTAGGTTTTATTGCCTTGTGGGGGATCGCAGTGCTCAACGCGGTGGTACTGGTATCGTATATCCGCACCCTGCGTGAAGAAGGCCTGAGTCAACTCGAAGCTATCCGCAAAGGCTGCGCCCAGCGCTTCAGGCCGGTGATGATGACCGCCACGGTGGCCATGCTGGGGCTGGTGCCATTCCTGTTTGCGACAGGCCCAGGCGCCGAGGTACAGCGACCGTTGGCGATTGTAGTGATTGGTGGCTTGATTACCTCTACCCTGCTCACGCTGATTGTGGTGCCTACCCTCTATCGTAAGTTTGAAGAAAGTAAAATAGAGGCATAATGCTGCCCCAGTGAGTCTATGCTCTAAAGGATATTTTTATGAAAGAAATCAAAGCAGTCATACAACCGGCGAGATTGGCAAAGATACGCTCTGCACTGCGGAATATCAAAGGCTTTCCCGGCATGTCAGTCAACAAGATGGAAGGTTGTGGCCCACACTTGCAAAAACCGAGTGTGGGTGTGCGTGAAGAGCTGACCGATTACAGCCCCAAAGTCTATATATATATGGTGGTGCCAGATGAACTGGTGGAAGGCGTTTTGCAGACCATCGTTGAAGTCGCCCATACCGGCAATGTCGGCGATGGCATCGTCTGGGTGACGCCGGTTGAGCGCATGATCCGCTTGTCAGAACAGATCATGGTGCTGGATTAGCAACATAGATCAACTATAAATCACGCCAGCCCAGCCCATCGTGCTGATGGGCAATCTGTACCCAATCACTGGCGCAGTTTAGTACTGCACTCAACGCCTGCTTCGCCAAAGCAGGCGTATTATTTTTCTCGCTCAGATGCGCAGCCACCAGATGTTTGAGCTTACTGTTATCCAGCTGACCAAGTAATTGCGCACTGGATTGATTATCCAGGTGCCCTAGCCAGCCGCCCACCCGTTTTTTCAGTGAGTGCGCATAAGGGCCGGTTCGCAGCATGTCCAGGTCATGATTGCATTCAAGCAACAAACCATCACAGCCTTGCAGAATCATCACAATGTGCGGTGTAACGCTGCCGACATCCGTCAACACGCCAAATTTGCGGGCCCCATCACCAAACACAAATTGCGCCGGTTCGCGCGCATCGTGCGGCACCGGATAAGGTAATACTTCGATCTCTTGTAAAGCAAACACCGTATGCGCATCAATGATATTGATCGTGACCGCCTGTGTCGGCAGGTAGCGCTGGCACATGCTGTAAGTGCCATGCGTCAACCAGACAGGAATCTGGTAACGTGCTGCCAATTTGAACGCCCCGCGCGCGTGGTCGTCATGCTCGTGTGTGACCAGGATACCCGAGAGTTGTTCGGGTTGCAGATCCAGGCGCGCCAAGCGCTGCACGGTTTCTTTCACGCTAAAGCCACAGTCAAGCAAAAGCCGGGTTTCCCCGGCTTCTACCACAGTGGCATTGCCTGCGCTGCCACTGCCTAAAGATGCAAATCGCACACCTGGCCTCTGTTATTTCAGTTGCTCATACAGCAGGGAAATAATACGGTTAGCCGTGGTCGACGTATTGCGCTTGTTATCCACCGTCAACACATACACATCGGTGGTGTCATCTGCATTTTCCAGTACCTGAATACGATACTGCTTGCTCGACTTGTCACCGTCTGAAGTGCCTTTCCAGAACTTGGTTTTATCGCCAGGTTTGACTTCAACCGGTGCTGCCGATTTTTCGTCTTCATCACTGCCCCAGAACTTCAGACGCTCCAGCAAGCCTTTTTTCTGCTTGATAGGATCTTCTGCATCGGTATCGGCATAACGCACATAGAAAATACCTTCGGAACGGTTTTTATCTTCTGTGACAAAACCAATACGATCCAGCGCCAACCCCACACGACGCCAGGCGCGGTCGAATGGCTCATTGAGTTTCAAAGTCACGCTCTGGTCAGGCTCTTTAATCACGTCAGCGCGCTTGTCTGAAGCCACTTGTGTCATGACCTGATCGGCTTTCTGCTCATCCAGGCCCAGTTTCACCATCATGCGGCGCAATAATTCAGCATCGAGGTCAGCATCAAACTCCTGCCCGGCATTGTTTTTATTGTCTGCCGCATTGGCGCGATAACCAGTGTCGATTTTACCCAACTGGGTATTGACGTAATTCTTACCATCATCCGGCGCACCTGCCACCGTCCGATGCGTCATATAAATCTCAGTGGTCCCGTCTTTTTCACCGCGCTCTATGCGGGTGCGAAATTTACGTCTGTCGGCAAAGCCGGAGAGTTTATCCAACCAGGCATCAAACTTCTCGCCATAGCCACGATTATCTTCTTTCGGCTTGATAGCATCCGACCGCAACCACTCGGTTTCAATCACACCGAGTTCCGGATTTTCTACTTTGACCGCAAAGCCCTGATCCAGCCAGAAATCACGCACAATCGGCCAGATTTTTTCAGCCGGAGCATTCACCACCAACCAGCGCTGTTGTCCAGCCTTAACCATGCGCACGTTTTTCATATCGGCCAGCACCGGCTGCGGGCCGTTTTGCTCTTGTGCATCCTGATTTTGGCTATAAGCAGAATAGCTGGTGCTGCCAGGCACGTTATAAGTGCTGCTGGTGCGCACGGCGGTCAGGTCAGGGGGAACTTCCAGTGGTTTGGAACGGCCTGCACCTTTGTAATCAGAGCTGTTATCGATAAACGGGATAGAGTCGCACGCAGCCAGTACTGTCACCAGGCTGACCAGCACGGCCCGTTGTAACCAAACATGATTCATGTATTTCACTTATTTCACCCTAAATTTAGTCTTCGCTCAATCAAGCGGCAATATCAGCCTGCTTCATGGCACTGCGTAATACTTCATGATATTGGCTGGATAAATTCACCAGCGGCAAACGAATGCCGGTGGCAATCAAGCCCATTTGCTGCAATACCCATTTCACCGGAATCGGGTTCGCCTCTACAAACAATTTCTGATGCAGGGCGAACAATTTGGCATTCGCCGCCTTGGCCGCAGCAATGTTGCCATTCAAGGCATGCACGCACATCTCGTGCATCAATTGCGGTGCTACATTGGCAGTCACCGAAATCACGCCTTTGCCGCCCAGTAACATCAACGCCAGCGATGTCGCATCATCACCGCTATACACGGCAAAGTCGGCTGGCACGCGCAACAGCAAATCCGTACCGCGCTCAATGCCACCCGTCGCATCTTTAATGCCGACAATATTAGGCACTTGCGCCAAACGCACCACCGTATCATTGCTTAAATCACAGCCGGTACGGCCTGGCACATTGTATAAAATCTGTGGAATGTTAACCGCTTCGGCGACCGCTTTAAAATGCTGGTACAAGCCCTCTTGTGAAGGCTTGTTATAGTAAGGCGCAACCAGCAGGCAAGCATCCGCACCCAGGCTTTTTGCTTTCGCTGTCAGCTCAATCGCTTCAGCAGTCGAGTTGGCCCCTGTGCCTGCAATCACATGCACACGCCTGGCCACATACTCAACCGTGGTTTTAATCAGCAAGCAATGTTCGTCAACATTGACAGTAGGGGATTCGCCGGTAGTACCGACGATGACAATGCCATCTGTACCGGCGTCGATATGAAAATCGATCAGCTTTTTGAGCGCGTCCAGATCCAAACGACCATCTTCAAACATCGGGGTCACGATTGCGACCAAACTGCCCGTAAACATACCTAGCGCCATTCAATAATAAAGCGAATATTTTAACTGATTATGCGCCTGAACGCCAAAGAACCCGCTTCGCCACCAGACAAGGCCTGCCAAGCCATCGTCAAACATGGTTTCAGTTATAATGTCAGCCTTTGCAACAGGGATTAAATAGCGTTCTTGCCAAGGTAACATGCAGACAACGAGCCGACTCAAGCAGCACACATTGATTGCGCAGATTGATGCTCTGCTGCCGCAAACACAATGCCGCCAGTGTGGTTATGACGGCTGCAAACCGTATGCGGCAGCAATTGCCAATGGCGAGGCCAATATCAACCAGTGTCCGCCAGGCGGTGAGCCAGGTGTTCGGGCATTGGCCGACTTACTGCAGCGCCCTTACCTGCCGTTAAATCCCGCCCATGGCATGACCAAAGCCAAAGCAGTGGCGGTGATTGATGAAGAGACGTGCATAGGCTGCACACTGTGTATCGCCGCCTGCCCGGTCGATGCTATCCTTGGTGCCGCCAAATTCATGCATACCGTGATCAGCCAGGAATGTACCGGCTGTGAATTATGCCTGCCACCCTGCCCGGTCGATTGCATCAGTATACAAACTGTGGCTGGCCGTGCATTGGCGATGAATACAGAGGAGTCCGACCTGGCAAGACGCCGTCACGAGCAGCGACTCAAGCGACAGGCATTTGAAACACACAACAAAGCCCAAACCTATCATCAACGCCCCGCTGCATACGCTGGCACCGCGCAAACGGATACGGCAGACATCAGCGCAGCGGCTCCTTCAGCAGACACCCTCAAACAAGCCGCCCTTTCCGCCGCGATAGCGCGTGTAAAAGCACAAAAAGCAGGTTAACCCTTGCTGTCATCAACGAAATATTTGTTATGAATGCCCAAAAAAGACTGGCGATTTTCGAGAGACTGGCACAAGCCATCCCCAACCCGACCACCGAACTGGAACACGGCTCGACCTTTGAATTATTGATTGCGGTCATATTGTCGGCGCAAGCCACTGACAAAGGCGTGAACATCGCCACGCGCAAACTATTCAAAGTCGCCAACACACCACAAGCCATTCTGGATCTCGGCCTGGAAGGGTTGGAAAGCTATATTAAAACCATAGGCCTTTATCATGCCAAAGCCAATAATGTGCTCAAATGCTGCCAGCAACTGCTCACCTTGCATGGCGGCGAAGTGCCCGATACCCGCGCAGCGCTAGAGGCGCTGGCTGGGGTGGGCCGAAAAACCGCCAATGTCATCCTCAACACGGCATTTGGCCAACCCACCATTGCTGTCGACACGCATTTGTTCCGCGTCGGCAACCGTACCAAACTGGCCCAGGGCAAAAACGTGCTTGAGGTAGAGCAGCGCTTTTTGAGCACGACGCCAAAGCAGTTTTTACAAGACGCCCATCACCTGCTGATTTTGCATGGGCGCTATACTTGCACGGCACGCAACCCCAAATGCGGTGAATGCTGCATTGCTGATTTATGTGAATTCCAAGACAAGCAAATACACCCGGTGAAACCACCGGCAGAGAGTTAATCATGGCCTTATTTAATCCCAGCCGCGATGAAGTTCGCCAGTTTTTCTTTGATGCCTGGGCCAAATTCAAACAGCAAAACATATTGACCGACCTCGAAAAAATGGCGGTGGGTATTATGCATCTGCATCCCGAATACCACGCGATTCTGGACCATCCCGAGCAATACCTGGAACAAGCTTATTATCCGGAAATGGGCGAAACCAACCCGTTCTTGCATATGAGTCTACACCTGTCCATCCAGGAGCAAATCAGCATCAACCAGCCCATCGGCATTACACAAGCCTACGGCAAACTGTGTACAAAGTTCCAAGAAGAACATGAAGCGCAGCATGCCCTGCTCGAATGCCTGGCCGAAACCATCTGGCTGGCACAACGCAACCAGACAGGGCTGGATGCTGCGCATTATTTAAGCCTGATCGAGCAACGCGCCAGCATTGCTCCGTCTGCCTGAATTATGCTTCAATAGCCGTCATGAAATCTAATCCGCACGACTGGCTTAACGAACATGGCAATTATTTGTATCGCTTTGCGCTAACGCGGCTACGCGATCCGCATCAGGCAGAAGACGTGGTGCAGGAGACCTTGCTGGCTGCGATCAAAAATCCCAACTATGCAGCGCAATCCAGCCCACGCACCTGGCTCACGGGCATCCTGAAACACAAAATCATTGACTGCATGCGCAAGCAGGTACGCGAAATCCCGGCCTCGGAACTCCTGACCGAAGAAGATGCCAATATGGATGAGTTTTTTGACGAAACCGGCCATTGGGCAGAAAAACCACAAGCTTGGGATGTGCCACATGACGCCTTGCAGCAAAAACAGTTTTTGCAGGTATTACAGCAATGTATGGCGCGTTTACCGCAAAAGCTGGCCGCCATTTTCACCATGCGTGATGTGGATGAAATGGAAAACGAAGAAATTTGTAAGGCATTGAATATCACCGCGACCAATGCATGGGTAATGTTATACCGTGCCCGTATGGGACTGCGGAAATGTCTTGAAATGCACTGGTAACACGTAATGTGAAACGGACAAAGAGATGCTGAATTGCAAACAAACCAGCGTGCTGGTATCGCAATCACTTGACCGCCCGCTCACCTGGCGTGAGCGCTGGGCGGTCAGGTTGCACCTGGCTATCTGTATCTATTGCCGACGTTTTACGCAACAGCTTAAATGGATTCGCAACGCCATGCAGGTTTGGCAGCAGCAAGTAACGAATGACAGCGAAATTGCGTTGTCACAGGCAGCACGGGAACGCATTACGCAACAATTGGACAAATTTTACTGATGTCCACTTTTAAACCCTGTTTGAAAAAGGAAGCAACATGACGACACATAAAATGGCTGTGATTACTGGTGCAGTAGCGTTATCCATTGCAGCAGCAGCCCATGCAGGCAGCAATCCGTTTGAATTGAAAACACTGGGCCAAGGCTACCAGGTAGCAGATGCAACTGACAGCAAAGCCAAAGAAGGTAAATGTAGCAGCGGAAAATGTGGGGCAAACAAGCAGAAAGCGAAAGAAGGCAGCTGTTCAGCCGAAAAAATGAAGGAGGGCTCTTGCCATCATGACAAAGCCAAAGAAGGCTCTTGTTCAGCAGACAAGATGAAACAAGGCAGTTGCTCAGCTGAAAAAATGAAAGAAGGCGCCTGCCACGCCAGCAAGTAATCGTCGGCAACCATATTCATGGCACAGCTATCGGACATTCGCGGTGCGGGCCTGGGGCTAAAGCGTGAGCTGCTGCCCCAGCTGATGCAGCAATATGGTCAGCCATTGCTTGCACAGTTGCAGTTTCTGGAAATCGCCCCCGAAAACTGGATTCAGGCCGGTGGTAAATATGCTGCCGAACTGGACTGGTTGGCCCAGCATTACCCGATAGCCTGCCATGGCTTATGTTTATCGTTGGGCGGGCCTGACCCACTCAATGTCAGCTTTCTCAAGCAGGTCAAACAGTTTCTGGCTGATTTTGAGATTCCCCTCTATACCGAACATTTAAGCTATTGCAGCGATACTGCCAATGGCTATATTTACGATTTACTGCCCATCCCGTTTACCGCAGAGGCGGTTAAATATGTGGCGCAACGTATCCGTCAAACCCAAGACATTCTGGAGCGCCGCATTGCAGTAGAGAATGCCTCATTTTATGTGGCAGCCCCTATCTCCGAGATGGATGAAATCAGCTTTATCAATGCTGTACTGTCCGAAGCCGACTGCGATTTACATCTGGATATTAATAATGTCTATGTAAATAGTGTCAATTTTGGCTTTGACGCCTATGCCTTCCTGGAGCAGATTCCGGCCGAGCGTATTGTGTATGGTCATATGGCAGGGCATTTGCAAGTCGAACCAGATTTACTGGTGGATACACATGGCGAAGCGATTATCGACCCGGTGTGGCAGCTTTTAACATATGCCTATAACAAGCTGGCTGTGTTCCCGACCTTGCTGGAGCGTGATAGTCATATTCCCCCGCTGCCTGCCCTGATGCAGGAAGTCGACCGCATCGCAATCTTGCAACAGCAAGCAGAGCCCGCCCGTACACAGAACGTGCATAAGGTAGCCTGATGCCTGCATTTCAAACATACCAAGCGGCATTTACTGCCCACCTGCGGCACCCGGCCCGGCATGCCAAACCGACAGGGGTCAGCGATAAGCGCATGCGTGTCTACCGTGAAATCGTGTTCAACAACTTTGAGGCCAGCGTCAGCGCCTGTTTTCCGGTGCTACGTGACATTCTGGGACAGCGCCGCTTTAGCAAACTGGTGCGGCAGTGTTTCTTTTCACAGCAATTTAACAGCCCGCTGTTCAAGGATATTCCCGGCAGTTTTGTCGCTTTTCTGCACGCAGAAATACCAGCGGACTTGCCCGCCTACACCGCGCAACTGGCGCACTACGAATGGATAGAGCTGCTACTTGGTCAGCAAGTGGATGCCGCGCCGGCTGATTCAACTGTCGAACACTTTACGCAAGGGCATGCACTGTTGCATCGCGTTGTGCAGTTGTGTGGTGTGCACCAATTGTTGCATTACGATTATGCGGTACACCTGCTCTCAAAAAAACAGAATACGGTTGAGACAATACCTACGTTTTTACTGGTGTATCGTACGCCCGAGTTTAAAGTCTGTTTTATCCAGCTCAATGCGATCACCTACCAACTATTGCAACAGTTGCAAACACAAACGGCCACCTCACATCACCATCTGCTGCAATTAGCGCAAACAATCCCGCATTTTTCCTCCGAGGCTGTCATCGAATTCGGCTTAGAAACGTTACTCTCTCTTCATCAGCAACAAGCTATCACAACCGATAGCCTGCGATCGAAATAGTCACAAAAATAAGACAGACCGGTCTGCCAAACTGGGCTAGCGTTTGTGGCTAAAAACGACTTTTTTGTCTAAAACCACCGATAGAAACGGGAATTTTTATCGCGATAAACATAGCGAAGCCATGTTATCTGGTGGAAACTGGTAAAATGAACATAAATATTTACATTAAATTAATCATGCAAAACTCACTCGCAAAAGAAGCTTTAAAACAATTTCGAATTATTTTCGGTACCGTCAGACAACATTTTAGAGAAATTGAAGCTTCGTGCGGCATCTCAGGTTCACAGCTTTGGCTCTTGCATGAAATCGCTACTCATCCAGAATTAGGGGTCTCCCGCCTGGCAGAAAACCTTGCCATTCATCAATCCACCTGTAGCTTACTGGTAGAAAAACTGGTCAAAAGACAATTGGTCGAAAAACAGCGTCTGAGCCAGGATCAACGCAAAGTCGGGCTGATTGTGACCGAAGCGGGCCACGCTGTGCTGTCCAAAGCACCCAAACCGGTCGATGGTATTTTGCCGCAAGTACTGGCCACCCTGGACACCGATTCTTTACAAAGCCTGAACGCCTCACTCAAAATGGTGATCGGTAAACTGGACGCACAATCGAATACCTTGGGTGATCAGCCACTCGCAGATCTATAGCAACATCCGAATATAAAAAAGCCGGCGATTGCCGGCTTTTTACTTTGTTACTTGAGGCGAGTCACTATTCACCAAATACCGCAGCTTCACGCGCATTAGCCAGTTTGATCACTTCCGCTTTACCCGCGCGATCAAGATCCCACCACTGGCGGATTTCGTCTATGGTTCTAAAACAGCCCTGGCAAAAACCGTTACTGTCATCAATACTGCATACCCCGACACACGGGGATGGAATTTCCTGATCTGACATATTGAATCCCTTTCGCTGCCTAGTTCAATGCAATGTTAGTTCAATACAATGGTTAGCTTAATGCGCCATGGCAGTTTTTAAAACGCTTGCCTGATCCGCACGGACAAGGATCATTACGGCCAACACGCACGCCTTCTGGCAAGCCCTGTGCTGGCTGTGCTGCATCCCCGCTATTGGTTAATGCAGAGTCATAATCTGTGTGCTGATATTGCAAGTTGCCCACATCCGCCGCACGCATGGCCTCTTCGGCACGGCGCTCTTCCTCTTCCAGCTCTTCGCGAGAACGCACCTGCACCTGCATGGTAATCTTGGTGACTTCGCTCTTGACGGTATTCAGTAACGACTCAAACAACTCAAACGCTTCACGCTTGTACTCTTGCTTGGGGTTCTTCTGCGCATAGGAGCGCAAATGGATACCCTGACGCAGATGATCCAACGCTGCCAGATGTTCACGCCAATGGTTATCCAGGCTTTGCAACATGACTGCACGTTCAAAATTGCGCATATTGTCATTGCCAGCCAGGGCTTCTTTTGAGCCATAGCTTTCGTTAGCCGCATCCAGAATGCGCTCACGCAAGGTTTCTTCATGCAAGTCAGGGTTGTTTTCCAACCACTCAGCGACCGGCAAGCCGATGCTCAACTCATCCTGTAATGCTTGTTCCAGCGCAGGCACTTCCCACTGCTCTTCCACGCTGCCTGGTGGCACATGGGTATTAAACAGACTGTTAATCACATCCTCACGCATGGCACGTATGGTTTGACCCACATCGACCGACTCCAGCAATTCATTACGCTGCTCGTAAATCACCTTGCGCTGGTCGTTAGACACATCATCGTATTCTAGCAGCTGCTTACGGATATCAAAGTTACGGCCTTCGACCTTGCGCTGGGCGTTTTCAATCGCACGCGTCACCATGGCATGCTCAATCGCTTCGCCTTCCGGCATATTGAGGCGGGTCATGATCGCCGCCACACGCTCACCAGAGAAAATGCGCAGCAATTGGTCTTCTAAAGACAAGTAAAAACGGCTGGAGCCTGGGTCGCCCTGGCGGCCAGAACGACCACGCAACTGGTTGTCGACGCGGCGAGACTCATGGCGCTCAGTACCAATAATATGCAAGCCGCCTGCAGCCAGCACGGCATCGTGGCGCTGTTGCCACTCTGCTTTCAGCAGGGCGATTTTGCTTTCTTTGTCAGCATCGCTCAAATTGGCATCATTGCGAATCGCATGAATCTCACCTTCTGAGTTACCGCCCAACACAATGTCGGTACCACGACCGGCCATATTGGTCGCAATCGTGATCATGCCTGGACGGCCTGCTTCAGCAACGATGGTTGCTTCGCGCTCATGCTGTTTGGCGTTTAACACCTGGTGTTCCAGCTTGGCTTGCGTGAGCAATTGCGAAATCAGTTCAGAGTTTTCAATCGAAGTCGTACCGACCAACACTGGCTGGCCTTTGGCCTGGCACTGTTTGATATCTTCAATCACCGCTTTATATTTTTCTATGCCGGTGCGATAGACTTTGTCCATCGCATCCAAACGCTGCACCGGTCTGTGCGTAGGAATCACCACGGTTTCCAGTGCGTAGATCTGGTTAAACTCATACGCTTCGGTATCCGCCGTACCGGTCATACCACTCAGCTTCTGGTACATGCGGAAGTAGTTCTGGAACGTGATGGACGCCAGTGTCTGGTTTTCTTTCTGGATCGCCACGCCTTCTTTGGCTTCCACTGCCTGATGCAAACCATCGGACCAGCGACGGCCCGGCATCATACGGCCAGAAAACTCATCCACAATCACGATTTCATTATTGCGCACCACGTAGTGCTGGTCACGGTGGTAAAGATTTTGCGCACGCAGGGACGCATACAAATGATGCACCAGGGTAATATTGGCCGGCTCATACAAGCTGGAACCTGCGGTTAGCAAACCTGTTTGCTCCAGCAATTGTTCCGCGTGCTCATGGCCCGCTTCACTCATGGTCACGCTTTGCGCTTTTTCATCGACCCAGAAATCGCCTTCGCCGTCTTCCACTTGCTGGCGAACCAGTTGTTTGGCGACTTCGTTGATGGCGCCGTATAAATCAACGCTGTGCTCAGCCTGGCCAGAAATAATCAGTGGCGTACGTGCTTCATCAATCAGAATGGAGTCGACTTCATCCACCAGCGCATAGTGCAAAGGACGCTGTACGCGTTCCTCTTTACTAAACACCATGTTGTCACGCAGGTAGTCAAAGCCGAATTCGTTATTGGTACCGTAGGTGATGTCAGAAGCATAAGCTTGCTGCTTGGCATCGTGTGGCATTTGTGACAGATTGATGCCGACGCTTAAGCCCAAAAAGTTGTAAAGCTGCCCCATCCACTCCGCGTCACGTTTGGCCAGGTAATCGTTGACCGTCACCACATGCACGCCTTTGCCAGTCAAGGCATTCAGATACGTTGGCAGTGTCGCTACCAGGGTTTTACCCTCACCGGTGCGCATTTCGGCAATCTTGCCCGCATTCAGCACCATACCGCCGATCAGCTGTACGTCAAAGTGGCGCATGCCCAACGCACGCTTGCTGCCTTCGCGCACCACGGCAAATGCCTCTGGCAACAATTTTTCCAGAGACTCGCCATTGCTATACCGCTGTTTAAACTCTTCGGTTTTTGCACGTAGCTGCTCGTCGCTCAAGGCTTGAGTCTCTGGCTCTAACGCATTGATTTGTTTGACGGTTTGCTGATACTGCTTGACCAGTCGATCGTTACGACTGCCAAAAACTTTTTTAAACAACGAGGCTAACATGAGTCACACCGATTTCCGCATGTGCGGCGTTAAATTGAAATAGACCGAGATTGTATAAGATATAGAGGGGAATTGTCTCAATTATTGCACGTCGGCAAACATTCCCTTACGCATTGACTACTCCAGCGGCTTGCTTCAGGAATGGCTTCTGAGATATTCACGCGGATCTAGCGGATTGCCATTGAGACGAATTTCATAATGCAAATGCGGACCAGTTGAACGCCCCGTACTGCCAATCAAGGCAATTTTCTGCCCCTTCATCACGCGCTCACCGGATTTCACCAGCAATCTGGAATTGTGCGCGTAACGGGTTTCCAGGCCTGATCCATGATCAATTTTAAGCAGGTTACCGTAATCGGGTGTTTGCACAGCCGTGGTCACAATGCCATCCGCCGCCGCATACACTGGCATGCCAACAGAAGCGGGGAAATCCAGCCCTTCATGAAAAGCGCGATGCCCATTTAAAGGATCAATCCGCCAGCCGTAGCTGGATGAACTGTAAGCCGCAGCAACCGGGCTACTGTTAGGCAACATTTCGCGCAGCACACTCTTTTGCAACAATTTCGCTTCAATCTTGCCTTGATACTCATCCCTGAAATCCAGGTCCGCAGACATTTGCTCAATCGTGGCTTTCAAGTCCTCTTCGCTTAACGGCGAGTCCTTGACCAGCGGTCCGCCCTGGCCCAATGAATCACTGACCGGTGGTTCAGTCGCGGGCACTTCATTCACTGGCGTTCTTTCATTAATTGGCTCTGCGGTCGATTTAACCCCGGCCAATTTTGACAAGCGCTGGTTCTGCGCATCCAGACGCAAAATGCGCGCCTGCAACTCGCCAATTTGCTTGGCATAGGCATCAAGGTGATTCTGGGTAGACAACATGGCGCCACGCAAATGCGGTGGCAACATGGCTTTCACGCCTTGCGACTTGATCACTTGCTGCGGCGTAATAAACAATAAGATCAATACAACAGGCACCAGGATCAGCGCCAGGAGCAAGCCAAGACTTTCAAACACACCCAGTGTTTTTGGCTTGGCCATTTTTTCTGAAACAATAATGATATTAATCATGCTAAGAACTCTCGCTATTCACCGGCTAGCAATGATGACCCAACGCTTTCTGGCCTGGTGGTGTACAATATTCACGCATTCTGTGGACAATCCGCCATGTTCAAAATCAATCAGATTTTCAAGCATCATCACGATCTCAAGCCGCTGTTACAAGAAGCGGATGATAGGCAGCAATTACAGCAATGCTGGTCAGCAGTTGCCCCGGAATTCTCCAGGTTTTCGCATGTACTGGCGCTACATGATGGTGCACTGACGATTGCCGTACAATCAGGCGCAGCGGCCAGCAGAATCAAGTTAATGGAAACCCAACTCCTGCAAAAAATCCGGGATTTTTGTCAAAATTCCAGGAAAATCAAAGGCTTAAACCTTAACGCAATTAAGGTCAAAGTGCAAGTAAAATCTCGCCCGCAAAGCAAGCATAAACGCATCAAAGCCCCTTCAAATCGCGCTTTAAACACACTCGAAGCCTATGCTAACGAAGCCAACAATCCGGCTCTGGAAGCTGCTTTACGCCACTTTATTGACCAGCAACGCGACGACTGAGTGACGCTTTTTCCGCCCTCAAAATAGCCCTGAAAACGCGCTTGTAGACGCACTTTAATAGTGCAATAATGGCTCAACCTGTTACATTTTATTTACAAATTGAGTAGCAGGGTTTTAAGCAGTCATTACGTTTAACGCAGTTTCATCAGGAACAGGAGAAGTCATGTCAGTCGCATTAATGTTAGCGCTCGGTGCTGCAGTGTTGGCGGTGCTCTATGGCGTAGTAATGAGTCAATGGATTTCAGGGTTACCCGCAGGCAATGCCCGCATGCAGGAAATTGCCGGGGCTATTCAACAGGGCGCAGCCGCCTATTTATCCCGGCAATATAAAGCCATCACACTGGTCGGCATCATACTGGCTATCTTGATCGGCTTATTTTTAAGCCTGCAAACCGCTATCGGTTTTTTAGTCGGTGCGATCTTATCAGGCGCTTGCGGCTTTATTGGCATGAATGTGTCGGTCAAAGCCAATGTGCGCACAGCCCAGGCAGCCACCCAAGGTATAGGTGCAGCCCTGGATGTGGCCTTTAAAGGCGGTGCGATTACTGGCATGCTGGTGGTCGGCTTGGGCCTGCTGGGCGTCGCTGGCTTTTACAGTTACCTGGGTGCAGAACAAGCGACCGACCTCAACCCACTCATCGGCCTGGCTTTTGGCTCTTCGTTAATCTCCATCTTTGCACGACTGGGTGGCGGCATTTTCACCAAAGGCGCAGATGTCGGCGCTGACCTGGTGGGCAAGGTTGAAGCCGGTATCCCGGAAGATGACCCGCGCAATCCGGCCGTGATTGCCGATAACGTCGGTGACAATGTCGGCGACTGTGCCGGTATGGCCGCCGACCTGTTTGAAACCTATGCCGTGACGCTGATCGCCACCATGGTGCTCGGCGGGCTGATGGCCGCAGAAGCAGGGGCTAATGGTGTGATTTACCCCTTGCTGCTAGGTGCGGTCTCCATCGTTGCCTCCATTATTGGCTGCTTCTTCGTCAAAGCCTCACCCGGCATGAAAAACGTCATGCCTGCACTGTACAAAGGCCTGGCCGTCGCTGGCTTGCTGTCACTGATCGCGTTTTACTTTGTCACGCAATATGTGTTTCCGCAAGGCTACACCCATGGCGAAGTGACCGTCTCCAGCCAGGCATTATTTGGCGCGTGCGCGGTAGGTTTGGTCTTAACTGCTGCCCTGGTATGGATCACCGAATACTATACCGGCACCGATTACGCGCCAGTGAAACACGTGGCACAAGCCTCAACCACCGGCCACGCCACCAACATTATTGCAGGCATAGGCGTGTCCATGAAGTCGACTGCCCTGCCGGTCATTTCGGTCTGTATCGCTATCTATGTGGCATTTCACCTGGCCGGTCTTTATGGCGTAGCGATTGCTGCCATGGCCATGTTGAGCATGGCAGGCATTGTGGTCGCGCTGGATGCATATGGCCCGATTACCGACAATGCTGGCGGCATCGCCGAGATGGCCGAGTTACCGAGTAGCGTGCGTGATGTCACCGATCCATTGGATGCTGTGGGCAATACCACCAAAGCCGTGACCAAAGGCTATGCCATTGGCTCAGCTGGGCTGGCTTCATTGGTGCTGTTTGCCGATTACACACACAAACTGGAAAGCGCAGGCATTACCGCCAGCTTTGATTTAAGCGACCCGAAAGTGATTATCGGCCTGTTTCTTGGCGGCCTGATTCCCTTCCTGTTTGCCGCCATGGCGATGGAAGCCGTTGGTCGTGCCGCAGGCAGCGTGGTTGAAGAAGTGCGCCGCCAGTTCCGCGAAATCAAAGGCATTATGGAGGGTACGGCCAAACCGGAATATGGCAAAGCAGTGGATATGCTGACCAGCGCGGCGATCAAAGAAATGATGCTGCCTTCATTGCTCCCCGTCGCTGCCCCCATTCTGGTGGGATTATTTCTGGGCCCGGTCGCACTAGGTGGCTTGCTTATGGGCACGATTGTCACTGGCCTGTTTGTCGCGATTTCGATGTGTACTGGCGGTGGCGCCTGGGACAACGCCAAGAAGTATATTGAGGACGGCCATCACGGTGGCAAAGGCTCTGACGCCCATAAGGCTGCCGTCACAGGTGACACCGTCGGCGACCCTTACAAGGACACGGCTGGCCCGGCAGTCAACCCATTAATCAAAATTATCAATATCGTGGCACTGTTGATTGTCCCACTGCTTCATTAACAGAAGCTATGCTTCAGCAAATAAAAAAGTCGGCCTAGGCCGACTTTTTTGACGCAGCGCTCACATTAAAACGCTGGCTTCACTTCTGCTTCGTTGTAACGTACCACGCCATCATTAATTTCCTGATGTGCATCTTCAATGCCGACCCAACCCTCGATCTTCACCCATTTACCTTTGTCCAGGTCTTTATAGTGCTCAAAGAAGTGGGCAATCATGTCCAAACGCCAAGGCGAAACATCGCTCAATGTTTTCTGGTAGGCATACAGGCCACATACTTTTTCAATCGGCACTGCCAGCACTTTAGCATCACCACCGGCTTCGTCGGTCATTTTCAACATGCCTAAAGCACGGCAACGTACAACGACGCCTGGCAATAATGGCACTGGCGTAATCACCAGCACATCTACCGGGTCTCCATCATCGCCCAGGGTGTGTGGAATATAGCCGTAGTTACATGGATATTGCATGGATGTACCCATGAAACGATCCACAAACAGCGCACCACTTTCTTTATCTACTTCGTATTTAACCGGGTCGCCGTTAGCCGGAATTTCGATAATGACGTTAAAGTCGTGGGGCAAATCCTTGCCGCTTGGCACCAAATTCAAAGACATCTTCTCAAACCCATTTCAACAAAAAAGCGCCATTATAGGCGAATAATATGAACATTTGCTGTCAAACAGCACTATTTTTGATCCGGCACAAGCGGCACAGAATCGCGACACGCCTGCCGCACCGCGACTGGCGTCAACTTGAGTGCCAAGTAAAGCAATAATGGAATAATCACTAACTCATCCAACTGGCCGATCACCGGAATAAAGTCCGGAATCAGGTCAAACGGTAACACCAGATAAGCCAACGCCAGCCATAACAAGCCTTTGGCCAACGTGGGCGTCTGCGGATGCGCATGCAGTGCGCGGTAAAACGCAACCTCCTGCTTGAACCGGCTGGCGAGTGTCGCTAATTGTGCGCGAAAGCCCATAGTTGCAGTGAGTAATGGTTGCCGTGATTAATCGACCAGCAAGGTACGCCCAGTCAACTTGGCAAACGCTTCCATATATTTATCAGAAGTACGTTGCGCTACATCTGCCGGTAACTCAGGGCCCGGTGCGACTTTGTTCCAGCCGCAGCCCTCCAGCCAGTCACGCACATACTGTTTGTCATAACTGGGCGGATTGCTACCAATCTGGTATTGGTCCGCCGGCCAGAAACGGGAAGAATCCGGCGTTAAGGCTTCATCCATCACATGCAACACGCCATGCGCGTCGACGCCGAATTCAAACTTGGTATCAGCAATGATAATACCCTTGGTGCGCGCATATTCCGCCGCACGTGTGTACAAGGCAATGGCGGCTTTTTCCACCTGTGCCGTCAGGTCTTTGCCTATCAGCGCTTCCACCTGCGCGACACTGATGTTTTCATCGTGCTCGCCAACTGCGGCCTTGCTTGAAGGCGTGAATAGCGGTTTAGGTAATTGTTGCGCCAATTGCAGACCGGCTGGTAAAGGAATGTCGCAAACAGTGCCTTTGGCTTTGTACTCTTTCCAGCCACTACCGACCAGGTAGCCACGCACAATCGCCTCCAGCGGCAAGGCTTTGAGTTTCTTCACCACCACGGCACGACCTTTGACCTGCTCGACTTCATCCGGCGCGACCACAGACTCAGGCGCAATGCCAGTCAAATGGTTAGGCACCACATCCTGCAATTGCTCAAACCAGAAATTAGCCATTTGCGTCAACATGGCCCCTTTGTGCGCAATGCCGGTGGGCAAAATCACATCAAAAGCGCTTAAACGATCGGTACTCACCAGCAACATGGTGTGGGCGTCGATATCGTAAATATCACGCACCTTGCCCTGGTGCAGTTTTTTCAGGCTTTTGATGGAGGTTTCGAGCAAAGGCGCACGCATAATGTCTATCACACAAGTAAAAATAGCATTATAAATGCGCGACGCCGTTGCAGGCGAGTAAATTGTCTATCAACTCCAAACTGCCCAATTCCACACTCAGGATCAAGCGGCCTCAGCCACCTCTTCTTCCGCCGCTGGCAAATCTGTCATCGACAATTTTGCATAGCTCACGTAGCGGGTTAAACGTAACAAGTTGCAGGTATAGCCATATTCATTGTCATACCAGCCGATCAATTTGACGAAGGTCGGATCCAGCATGATGCCAGCCCCCGCATCGAACACACTGGCAGCCGGGAAACCGCGGAAATCGCTGGAAACCACGGGCTCTTCGGTATAACCAAGAACGCCTTTCAAATCACGCTCCGAGGCATATTTCATTACGGCGCAAATGTCTTCGTAAGTGGTTTTTTGCTGCAACTCCACGGTCAAATCGACCACAGACACATCGGCCGATGGAATCCGCATGGACATGCCAGTGAGTTTCTTATTGAGCGCCGGAATCACTTTACCCACCGCTTTGGCCGCCCCGGTACTTGAAGGAATAATGTTTTCAAATACGCCGCGTCCGCCGCGCCAGTCTTTGTTGGAGGTACCATCCACCGTTTTCTGGGTAGCGGTCGCCGCATGAATGGTCGTCATCAAGCCACGCTTGACACCAAAATGGTCATGCAACACCTTGACGATCGGCGCCAGCCCATTAGTCGTACAAGACGCCGCCGAGACGACATCTTCACCGTGATAATGATAGTGATTGACGCCGTAGACATACATGGGCGTATCGTCTTTGCCGGGTGCAGATTGCACCACAATGCGCGCGCCACCCGCAATATGCGCCGCGCAGGTTTCCTGGGTCAGGAAGACGCCAGTGCACTCGATCACCACATCGACCGCTTCCGCCCCCCAGTCAATGTCTGCCGGTTTGGTATGCGCGGTGAGGCGTATTTTCTTGCCATTAATGACCAGAAAATCGCCCTCTAAATGTGCGTCCTGTGCCAGCCTGCCGTGCACGGAGTCATATTTGAGCATATACAACATATGGTCAGGTTCTTCGATGCCGTTAATGGCCACGACCTCCATATCCTTGAACTCTGCCTGATTTAATGCGGCGCGCAACACCATACGACCAATGCGGCCAAAGCCGTTAATCCCCACCCTAATGCCCATTTTTGACTCCTTCGTCTCTGGATAGGAAAAAAACAAGCAATTTTGATGCTAATTTTCACCAATTAGCATTAGACAGGCGCGAAAGCCTTGAATAGAATAGAGTTGAATCTTTTGAATGTTGCAAGCAACTGGCCATCGGATATTTTGTGAACATCGCAGAACAATTACTGAGTGGTATCCTGGACACATTACCGCTGCAAATTGCAGTGATTGATGAGACCAGCAGCATTATTTACGTCAATCAGGCCTGGCGGAAATTCGGGCTACTTTACGGCCTGGACCTGGAAACAGACTGGTTTGGTATCGCTTACCTCGATCTCTGTCGGGCCAATGAAGACACCAATCAGCCACTATTAGTGGATGGTATTGAGCGCGTACTCAGCGGCTCAATCGAGCACTTCACGACTGACTATTTGTGTCACACGCCGACCCAGGAACCTACCTGGTTGACACTCAATTTGCAACCCATGCAAACCACGCTGGCGGACGGCAAGTTATTTTTACTATCACTGACCAACATCACCCACCACAAACAGACTGAAGACCGCATCTCGGCCCTCACCTTAACCGACCCGCTCACCGGCCTGGCCAATCGCCGCCGCCTGGAACAATTCATGCGTGATGAATGGTCGCGCGCCATCCGCCATCAGTCCAGCCTGAGCGTGATGATGGTCGATGCCGACCACTTCAAACAACTCAATGACAGTATGGGACATGGCGCGGGGGATGATTGCCTGCGCCAATTGGCGGGCATATTAAAACGTTACAGTAACCGCCCGGGGGACTTGGCCGCGCGTTACGGCGGGGAAGAGTTTGTCTTGGTACTGGGGCAAACCACACAGCAGGAAGCCGCTAAAATTGCCGAGCGCATCCGGCAGAAAGTCATGGCGCTGGATATCCGCTTCGCCGGTCATCGCCTGATGACCGTGAGCATCGGCGTTGCCTCACTGGGCCTTCAGCAATCGCAGTCACACAAAGAGCAGCATGCACGTAACCAGTGGCTTAATTTCAGTGAAGATGGCAACTTGCTGATTGAACAGGCCGATAAGGCTTTATATGTGGCCAAAAAACAGGGCCGCAATCGCGTTGAAGTCTACGATAAACACCATAGACTGACGGTCCCGCTCTCCGTTTAACCAACAACGTAGCGCGCAGACCGTCACCAGGCTTGAAGATTAAGCTGCGCGTTCTTCGAGAATAGCCACTGCTGGCAATGTTTTGCCTTCCAGAAACTCCAGAAAGGCGCCACCGGCCGTAGAAATATAAGACACTTTGTCATAAATATCATACTTCTGGATGGCAGCAATGGTGTCGCCACCACCCGCCAGCGTAAAGGCCTTGGTTTCGGCAATCGCTTTGGCAATCGTTTTGGTGCCTTCGCCAAACTGGTCAAACTCAAATACACCCACCGGGCCGTTCCACACCACCGTACCTGCTCTCATGATGATATCGACCAGTTCAGCCGCAGATTGCGCGCCAATATCAAAAATCATTTCGTCGGCAGCCACGTCGGTCGCTGGCTTTTTCATGGCAGGTTCATTGGCATCAAATTGCTTGCCCACCACTACATCCTTGGCAATCGGTACACAGGCGCCGCGCGCTTCCATTTTGCCCATCAGGCATTTCGCGGTTTCAATGAGGTCATTCTCGCATAACGATTTGCCCACTTCCTGACCAGAGGCTTTAAGGAAGGTATTGGCGATACCGCCACCAACCACCAACTGGTCTACCTTGTCGGACAAGCTTTCGAGCACGGTCAACTTGGTCGACACTTTGGAGCCGCCAACAATTGCCACCAGTGGACGTGCAGGCGCCAGCAAGGCTTTGCTCAGCGCATCCAGCTCTTGCGTCAGTAAAATACCGGCACAAGCCACTGGTGCAAACTTGGCGATACCATGCGTAGAAGCTTCGGCACGGTGTGCAGTGCCAAAGGCATCCATCACAAACACATCGCACAACGCGGCGTATTTCTTCGCCAGTTCATCGTTGTTTTTCTTTTCACCCACATTGAAACGACAGTTTTCCAGCAAAATCAGCTGGCCATCTTGCGTGGTCAGGCTGTCTTCAGGCGCATTTGGCGCCAGCCAGTTTTTGACCAGACGCACCGGCTGCCCCAACAACTTACTCATCACATCGGCTACCGGCTGCAATGAATTCTCTTCACTGTACACACCTTCTTCCGGGCGACCCAAATGCGAAGTCACCATCACTTTGGCGCCTGCCTTTAAGGCAAACTCAATGGTGGGCATGCTGGCTACAATCCTGGCATCACTGGTCACCACGCCGTCTTTCACCGGCACATTGAGGTCGGCACGGATAAACACACGCTTGCCACGCAAGTCGAGGTCGGTCATTTTGATGAATTTCATGAAGGTCTCCCTTGAGCGGTCGCCGCCGCTTGAATATAAACTGGTAAGGATAAAAATATCAGTGACAAAAGCAAACGGGGCATAAAGCCCCGTGCATGATTAAGCAATGTGTTGAACCAGGCGCAGCAGGTTACAGGTGTAACCGTATTCGTTGTCGTACCAGCCAACGACTTTGACAAAAGTCGGGTCCAGCATAATACCGGCATCGGCATCAAACACGCTGGCGGCTGCACTGCTGCGGAAGTCACTGGAAACCACTTTTTCGTTGGTAAATTCCAGTACACCTTTTAACTCACCGTCGGCCGCTTTTTGCATGGCAGCGCAAATCGCTTCATAGGTTGTTTCGTTATTCAGTTCTACGGTTAAATCCACCACAGACACATCGGCTGAAGGGACGCGCATGGCCATACCGGTCAGCTTTTTGTTGAGGGATGGAATCACTTTACCTACCGCCTTGGCAGCGCCCGTGCTGGAAGGAATAATGTTTTCAAACACGCTGCGGCCACCGCGCCAGTCTTTTTTGGAGGTGCCATCGACAGTCAGTTGTGAGGCTGTCGCGGCATGAATAGTGGTCATCAAGCCACGCTTGATACCAAAGGTGTCATGCAATACTTTTGCCAATGGTGCCAGGCCATTGGTGGTACAAGACGCGGCAGAAATAATCGCCTGGCCTGCATATTCGTTATGGTTTACGCCAAACACAAACATAGGCGTGTCATCTTTACCTGGCGCTGATTGCACCACTTTTTTCGCACCGCCACTAATGTGCGGATGGCAGTTGTCCTGTGTCAGGAACGCGCCGGTAGATTCGATGATGATATCTGCACCACCAATACGCCAGTCAATCTTGCTAGGGTCACGTTCTGCGGTCAAATGAATGCGTTTGCCATTTACCACCAGTGCACCATTATCAGTTTCTACCTTGGCATTAAAACGGCCATGGACCGAGTCATACTTGAGCAAATACATCATGTATTCAACATCATATGAACTATTAATCGCTACCACTTCGATGTTGCTGAACTCTTGCTGCTCAATTGCCGCGCGTAACGCCATACGGCCAATTCGTCCAAACCCGTTAATGCCTACCTTGACTGACATATGCTCCCCAACATTGCTTAGAACTAAAACTCAGTATTTTAACCTAAACCACCTATACTGGACAGATTGTAAGTATTTGATTTGATACACGACAAAGCATAAAAATCATTCAAACACGGCTTCATGTCTGCATGAAGCATCCAACTGATAGAAAGAGGACCTGATGCAAGACACCATTATTCTCGCTGGCGGCTGTTTTTGGGGCATGCAGGACCTGTTCCGACGCCTGCCCGGCGTCATTTCCACACGCGTTGGCTATACTGGCGGCGACATTGCCCATGCCACCTACCGCAATCATGGCAACCATGCAGAGGCCATAGAGGTGGAGTTTGATGCATCACTGATCAGCCTGCGGCAGTTACTGGTATTCTTTTTCCAGATTCACGACCCGACCACCTTGAACCGCCAGGGCAATGATTTGGGGCCGTCTTACCGCTCGGCCATTTATTATGCCAATGCGGCACAAAAAGCCGAGGCAGAACAACTGATCGCCGACATGAATGCCACGCAGATCTGGCCCGGGAAGGTCGTCACAGAAGTCACACCTGCCAGCGACTTTTGGCTGGCCGAGCCTGAGCACCAGGATTATTTAGTCAAATATCCCACCGGCTATACCTGCCATGGTTTGCGGCCGGAGTGGATTTTGCCACAAGACCGCACAGCGGCCGTGTGGCTATAGATTATTCAGGGGTGACGGTGGGTGGCAACTTGTTTGCCGCGGCAGGCTTGCGTGGCTTGCCGCCGGGACGTCGGCCAGAATGGTGCAAAAAGGTCGCCAGTTCGTTAAGTGCTAATTGATAAACCTCGCGCTTGAACTCAATCACATCTTCAAGTGGTACCCAGTATTCACTCCAGCGCCAGGCATCAAACTCGGGGTGCTCAGTCGCACGTAACGACACATCTGAGTCGCGGCCGGTCAGCCGTAATAAAAACCAGATTTGTTTTTGACCTTTATAACTGCCGCGCCACTCGCGTTTTATCCAGCTGGTCGGTACTTCATAGCGCAGCCAGTCACGGGTACGGCCCAGAATTTTGACGTGCTCGGGCTTGAGGCCCACCTCTTCCATCAGCTCACGATACATCGCTTGTTCCGGCGTTTCACCATATTTGATGCCGCCTTGCGGAAACTGCCACGCATGCTCTCTGATACGCTTGCCCCAAAACACCTGGTTATGTGCATTGCAAAGCACAATCCCAACGTTCGGACGGTATCCATCACGATCTAACATAAAAAACTGCCTTCAATATTTCCTGCAATTTTTTCACACTTTGTCCTTTAATGAAAGGACAACCATCATGCGCCTGCCATAAAACCCTGCCTGCTTGACGCAAAAAAAAAAGCTCACAGGCTGTGAGCTTTTTTACTTCAATCCTGAAATACTCAGGATTTCATACGGCGCGCAGCCAAACCACCCACAACCAACAGCCCAGCAAACATCATGGCAGACTTATCTGCTTCTGGTACTGGAATCACAGTCATGTTGACGAAAGTGTAATCAGACTGGTTATCACAGTTTTTACAATGAGAGTTCGGATATCCTTTTGCAGCCGTGAAAACGATGCTGTCTACTGAACGGAAACCAAACGGGTTGTTTAATTGCCAGGCACCTGTACCGCCATCTACTGCACCACTACCGATGGACACCACACTACCTTCGCCAGTCCAGGCTGCAGTGTGCACGCCAGTGGCTGTCAAATAATAAACGCCTGTGCCACCGTCAGCAAAACTGACCAGCATTTTTGCCACTTCTTTTACATCGTTATACTCAGGACCATCAAACAGCAATGCCAGGTTGATGGAAGACACGATGACTTCTTTAGAAAATGTACCGGTCAATGTTTCACCGATATCGATTTCACCAGCGGTTCTACCGCCAGCAATACCAACACCAGTAATACCAGCTTGCGATTTCTTCTGGAACGCGCTGCTACCGGCAAAAGTCGCAGTGGTACCATCCGCAAATGTCGTCAGGTAGCTAGATTGCCCATTCACGAAATTGGAACCTACCACGGTGCCCGTAGTCAAGGCAGAGGCAGATTGCGCGGTTGCCAGTAGCGACACCGACAGCAGCAACTTAAGGCCAGCATAAAATATTTTTTTCATTGTGACTTCCTTATAAATTAAACAATTTAGGATTAAAAAATTCTTTGCTATTTTAAGTCAGCGGACTGAATGTATAAAATAGTCCGTTAGGGTCAAAGGCGAATATTTTGTTTCTTTTCATACATTTACAAATAAAATGCCAAATTCCCACAGTGCATTTATGGTCATATAATTAATACGTCTGTCAACCCGATACACTCACAACCGTTTTATCTTTATGCACCTGCCAATGACACACACCTCTCACGCACCCAAACAACATCGGCTGCACCAACAGTGCAGTAGCCTGCTCTTGCTATTCGCGTGGAGCGCACTCAGTCACGCAGGTAATTTAGCCTACATCACCAACCAGGGCAGTGACACAGTATCGGTAGTCGACACGCAAAAAAAACAGGTCATACAGACGATAGACGTTGGTAAAGCGCCAGTGGGTGTAGCGATTGCGGCAAAACAGCAACGCGTTTACATCAGCAATGCCAATAGCCAAAGCGTCTCCGTCATCAACAGCCATACCCAGCAAAAGGTGCAAGACATCCCGGTGCCAGTACAAGCCGTTGGCATCACACTCAGCCGAGATGAACGCACCTTATATGTGGCCGACTGGGGTGGCGAGCAGGTGATTGCCGTAGACACGGCACACCCCGAAAAACAAAAGGCCTTCAAGGCGGGCAAAACACCGTCAGGCATGCTGGTCAGCGCAGACAACAAAAAATTGTTTATTGCCAACCGCGATAGCAACGACATTACCGTTGTCGACACCAATACGCTGAAAACGCTGGCGCAAATCCAGGTCGGCTTGCACCCGTTCGCGTTAACGCTCAGTCCTGATGGCCGCACACTGTTCGTCGTCAATGTGGTCAGCAACACACTCACCTTACTGAATGTGGATACCTATCAATCAAGCACAGTGAAAACCGGGCAACACCCTTATGGCGTGGCCATTAGCCCGGACAGTCGCTGGGCCTATGTCAGCAACAATCATGCAGAAAGCGTTTCGGTGATTGATTTAAACACAGGCAAAACCGTGAAAACGGTTACCGTCGGCGAGTTCCCTGAAGGGATTGAGTATGACAAAGCGACCAATCAAATCGTCGTCGCCAATTGGGGATCAGACAGCGTTTCAATGATTGACGCTCAGACAAATACCGTCACCCACACCATTGCCAGCCCCAAACTATGCCGGTCATTTGGACAATTTATACTCCAGGCCAAATAAAATTTGTTTTTTTCACAGGATGACCCATGAATTAGTCGCAAAGAAGCTTTTTTTTAGGTAAAGTCACGGGTTGTTTTTGAAACTCCAAGACTGCCTACTTTTATCAAGTACCGCTTACTTTTAGTTTTGAAAGTCTGTAAATATCAGGAGAAATGTAATGAAAAAAATTCTAGGCATTATTGCTGTTTCTTTATTGCCGCTGATCCCTCTGACTGCTGGCGCACACGGTGCGGCTGCGTTACGTTTTGAAAAAACCGTCACCATCAAGGCAGCACCGGCAAAAGTCTGGGCATTGCTCAAAGACTTTGGCAATGTACAAGCTTGGCACGCAGGCGTTGAATCAACCACTGTCGAGCAGAAAAAAGATGAAAACGGTGATGACGCCACTTACCGCACCGTTAAACTGAAAAACGGCGGCGTGATGTACGAAAAACTGCGCTCTGCCGACGATGCAGGCATGCGCTTGAAATATGAATACGTGATTGAAAAAAGCACCTTGCAAGTGTCTAACTTTTACCCAAGCATCACTGTGACCGGCAGCGGCAACGAAGCAGTGGTAACGGTTAAAGGCAGCTACACACGTGCCGACTCTTCAAACATCCCAAAACCTGAACAAAATGACGACGCTGCAACCAAAGCAGTCAACGATTATTTTGATGCTGGTCTGGAAAGTCTGAAAAAGGTTGCCGAATCGGGAAAGTAATTAGCCAGGGTTCTGGTAAGCGCACGCAAGGCAACAGTAAACCCTGGTGGAAGTTCTGGTAAGTCTTACGTTGTAAACAACAGTTTTTGCAAATGCAGTGTTTGGTCAAAAGCTAAACACTGACACCAAATAAAGGGATTGTGTACCACACAATCCCTTTTTTGCATCTGAAGCACCCGCTCTGCCCCCCCCTGACCAAAAACATCACCTGCATTGCCAAAGATTGGCGATCGCTGTCACTTTACGTCATCTTTTATTTTGCCCGCCTAGCCAAAAGATCTTGAATTCAATTCGAAGAAATAAAGCATAAAAACCCTTTAATTCATATTTTTCAACAAGTTAACAACAGAAATTAGGAGCTGGCACAGCTGTTGCTTTAGGGTTTAGCGAACACTGTTGGAAAAGCAGTGAATGAAACAGAAGATGTTCACTTTAAACTTGACTCAAAAGGAAAACATAATGAAAAAACACGTACAACAAGGTTTTACTCTGATTGAATTGATGATCGTTGTTGCAATTATTGGTATTTTGGCTTCAGTGGCGATTCCAGCCTATACAGACTACGTAGAGTCCGCACATGATGGCGCATGTATGGAAGAGGCCACAGCATGGTCTAAACGTGCTTATGCACAATTAGTGTTAGGCAATACAGTGCCTGATTACAACACGACTACTGGTAATTGCTCCGCTGCACCAGCCAAACCAACTGACCCTGCTAGTGCTACTGCATTAGTCTTTACTCCTAGAAGCGGGACTGGCGCTACAGTTTCTTGCTTAATGTCTAACGCAGGCGCTTGCACAGTTGTTAAACCTTAACTGAACTCTGCTGGTTGCAGTTTTGCACCCTGCTAAATCAATAAAGAGCCCCTGCCTAGCAGGGGCTCTTTATTTAGAACCGACGGGATTAGGAATGCTTAATCAAAAAGCACTTATTCGGCAGTCAGGCTTTACATTAATCGAGTTGGTGATTGCGATCGCCATTATTGGAATTCTTGCTGCTATCGCTATTCCAAACTATCAAGAATACACTCATGAAGCAGCGGACAACGCGTGCCTCGCCGAAGCCCAAAACTACGCACAATCTGTTTCTATTGCCATTTCTACACATCATCCTGACTTACCTACCCACATCGCATCAGCCTGCCAACAAATAACAATCCCCAGTCCAATCGCCACTAGTTTACAAGCCATCCCAATAAGAATAGGTACTGGAAAAGCAATCACTTGCGACCTAACCAACAACGGCCTTTGTACCAAGTCCTGACTTTTAATTTAACCTCAACTCGAATAACCACTCTTTTTTTGCTAAACTTCAGCGGTCATAAAACTAGGTAGATCGAGTGTTAGAAAGCATCATCAAACATCCGCAAGCGAAAGACGCATGCATCATTTGGATGCACGGCCTAGGCGCTGACGGCCATGACTTTGAGCCCGTGGTTCAAATGCTCAATCTGCCACACATTAAATTTATCCTGCCACATGCGCCTTATAGGCCTGTTACCCTCAATAACGGTTACGAAATGCGTGCCTGGTATGACATTTTTGGGTTGCAGTCAGAAAGCACTCAAGATGAAGTTGGCATCAACAATATGCAACTCACAATCAACGCCATGATTGAAGCAGAGATTGCACGGGGCATTCCGTCGCAACGTATTTTGTTGGCGGGCTTTTCACAGGGTGGCGCAATGGCTTTGCACACAGCAACGCGCTTTGATCAACCGTTGGCTGGCGTATTGGCGCTCTCCACTTACTTGCCCTTAAAGAAGCAACTCAAAGAAAAACAGCATCCAGCAAACCAGCGATTACCGATCTGGATGGCACATGGACGACAAGACAGTGTCATTACCCTAGCCACCGCGCAATCTTCGCGACAAACACTAGAAGCAGCAGGTTACGCAGTGGAATGGCACGAATACGACATGCCGCACAGTGTATGTGAAGAAGAAATCAACTATATTCGCCAATTTCTGCTGCGCGTTTTACCTGCCTGATCTATCCCTCGGACACATGAGAATAATCCCGCAAGCTTGGGGAGTTTTGTTAAAATAGCTGGCGTTTTCACAGGCTAATTTTCATGAGTGCTTCCAAAAAGTCACCGTCTACGGTGAATGATCAACAAACTTTTGCTGAGCGACTGGCAGCATTGGAGTCCATCGTTAAAAGTATGGAGTCTGGCGAACTGCCACTGGAAGCCGCATTAACGGCTTACACTGAGGGCATGCAACTATTACAAGTGTGCCAGGAATCACTGCAGCAAGCCGAACAAACCGTGATGATCTTGAACCAGCAGCAACAGCTAACTCCTTTTGAGGCCAATTAACGCGCCTGCTTTCTTTTGTCTTTCGTCATGACTCAGCCTCCATTTGTTTTTGATCATTGGGCCAACGCACATCAGCAACGCGTTGAAGAGGTATTGTCACGTACACTGCCAAGTGAGGGCACGTTGCCTGGCCGCCTGCATGAGGCCATGCGTTATGCGGTGCTAGGCGGGGGCAAGCGTGTGCGCGCCTTGTTAAGTTATGCTGCGGCAGAACTGGCTGGGGCGACACCAAACGCGGCGGATGCATCAGCAGCGGCAGTGGAACTGATCCACGCCTTTTCACTGGTGCATGATGATATGCCGTGCATGGACGATGACGACCTGCGCCGTGGCAAGCCTAGCTGCCACAAACAATATGACGATGCGACCGCCTTACTGGTGGGCGATGCATTACAAAGCCAGGCCTTTGAATGCCTGGCCAGCACCAGTGCACCGCAAGCTTTAAAACAAGTGCAGGTATTGGCAACAGCGACCGGTTCGCGCGGCATGTGTGGCGGCCAGAGCATAGACTTGCAAAGCACCGGCAAATTGCTGTCACGTGAGGCATTGCAAACTATGCACCAGTACAAAACGGGCGCCCTGATTGAAGCGGCGGCGTTATTGGGCGCTTATGCGGCGGATCACACGCATCAGCAACTCATCACGACCTTAGAGCAATATAGTCAGCATATGGGGCTGGCATTCCAGGTGGTCGATGATATTCTCGACGCCACCGCAGATACACAGACACTGGGCAAAACCGCAGGCAAAGATGCTTTACAGGAAAAATCGACCTACGTCAGCCTGCTTGGTTTGGAAGAGGCGAAAGCGCTGGTAAACACCCTGTACGCGCAAACATTGCAGTTACTGGCGAGCTTCGGCCCGCAGGCAGACCCGCTACGCGGCATTGCCAAATTTATTTGTGAGCGCCCATTTTAATCATGACTTCGCTGCTGTCCCGCATTGACTCCCCTACCGACCTCCGCACGCTGGAGCGCTCGCAGCTCAAAGTGCTGGCCGCAGAACTGCGCGCATTCCTGATTCAAAGCGTGTCACAAACGGGCGGCCATCTGGCCTCTAACCTGGGCGTGGTTGAACTCACCATCGCATTACATTACATCTACAACACCCCGGACGACCGCCTGGTGTGGGATGTTGGCCACCAAACCTACCCGCACAAAATTTTAACTGGCCGCCGCGAAGCCATGGCTAATTTGCGCAAAGCGGGAGGCATTGCTGGCTTTCCCAAGCGTGATGAGAGTGAGTACGACACGTTTGGCACCGGCCATTCCAGCACCTCGATTTCGGCCGCATTAGGCATGGCAGTAGCAGCGAAAGCGCAAGGCTCTAATCGCCGTAGCGTGGCGATCATTGGCGATGGCGCCATGACTGCTGGCATGGCATTTGAAGCGTTGAACAATGCTGGCGATATGGATACCAACATTTTGGTGATCCTCAATGATAACGACATGAGCATCTCCAACAACGTCGGCGCGCTCAACAATTACCTTGCGCGTTTAATGTCCGGCAAACTGTATGACAGCGTGCGCCGCAGCGGCAAAAAAGTGCTGGACATCATGCCGCCGGTGAAGGAATTTGCGCGACGTGCCGAAGAACATGCCAAAGGCATGGTGACGCCAGGCACGCTATTTGAAGAATTCGGTTTCAACTATATTGGCCCGATTGACGGCCACGATATCGACACCCTGATCGATACGCTGGGCAATATCCGCCAGCTGCAAGGCCCGCAATTTTTGCATGTCGTGACACAAAAAGGCAAAGGCTACAGCCCGGCCGAAGCGAATCCGAACAAATACCATGGCGTGAGCAAGTTTGACCCGCAAAACGGACATAGCCTGAGCCATAGCGAGCGACCAAGTTATACGCAAATATTCGGCGACTGGCTGGTCGACATGGCCGCAGCAGATGACAAACTGGTCGGCATCACGCCTGCCATGTGTGATGGTTCCGGCCTCAACCGTTTTGCTGAAGCCTATCCACAACGCTATTTTGATGTGGGCATTGCCGAGCAACATGCCCTGACATTTGCTGCGGGCATGGCCTGTGACGGCCTGAAACCGGTGGTGGCGATTTATTCGACATTTTTGCAACGCGCGTATGACCAATTGATTCATGATATCGCCTTGCAAGACCTGGACGTATTACTGGCGATTGACCGTGCTGGCCTGGTTGGCGCCGATGGCCCGACACATGCTGGCAGCTTTGATTTAAGCTTTTTGCGTTGCATCCCCAATATCGTCATCATGGCGCCTAGCGATGAAAACGAGTGCCGCCAAATGCTGACGACAGGCTACCAGTATCCGGGCACTGCCGCCGTGCGTTACCCTCGCGGCAGTGGCATAGGCGCGAGTATTTCGCCAGCCTTAGAATCACTGCCTATCGGCAAAGCACACTTGGTGCGCCACGGTAAAAAAGTCGCCATTCTGGCTTTTGGCAGCATGCTGCAACCAGCGCTACAAGCAGCAGAAGCCTTCGATGCCAGCGTAGTCAATATGCGTTTTATCAAACCACTAGATGAAGCCATGGTGCTGGAAATGGCGCGCACGCACGATTACCTGCTCACTGTGGAAGAAAATGCCGTGATGGGTGGCGCTGGCGCGGCTGTGATGGAATGTTTGCAAGCACATGGCCTGGTCAAACCGATACGCTGCCTCGGCTTGCCAGACCAATTCATCGAGCATGGCAGCCACGAAACTATGCTGGCCGAATGTGGTCTAGACCATAACGGTATCAAGTCTGCTATTGAGAAATTAATTTCCGAGTAGTAAACTCAACTATTAATTAACAGGCGGGAATGCCCGCGATGGAACCCTGATGAATCAACCCGTGATCCCCACAACGATCGAAGATGTACAGAATACGCCAGACGTGCGTAGACTGGATATCAACAAAGTCGGTATCAAATCTATTCGCCACCCGGTGATTGTCAAAGACAAATCTGGTGGTGAGCAACATACTGTGGCCCTGTTTGATATGTATGTGCATTTGCCACATAACTTCAAAGGCACGCATATGTCTCGCTTTGTCGAGATTTTGAACATGAATGAGCACGCCATTTCGATCGACTCATTCGAAACCATTTTGCGTCAAATGGTAGAACGGCTGGAAGCTGAATCCGGTTATGTGGAAATGCGTTTCCCTTATTTCATCAATAAAGCCGCGCCGGTTTCCGGCGTCAAAAGCTTGCTGGATTATGATGTGACCTTTATTGGTGAGATCAAACAAGGTAATTTTGAAATCACCGTCAAAGTCATGGTGCCAGTCACCAGCCTGTGTCCATGCAGTAAAAAAATCTCCGACTATGGCGCACACAATCAGCGCTCGCATGTCACAGTGACAGCCCTCTTGAATGACTTTATGTGGCTGGAAGACCTGGTGACACTGATTGAAGATCAGGCCTCTTGCCAGCTGTATGGTTTGCTCAAACGCCCGGATGAAAAGTTTGTGACCGAGCGTGCTTATGACAATCCAAAATTCGTTGAAGATATGGTGCGCGACGTCGCGGCACAGCTTAATGATGAGAAACGCATTGTGAAATATGTGGTCGAATCAGAGAACTTTGAATCTATCCACAACCACAGCGCGTACGCTCTGATTGAGCGCGATAAACGCGTCAATTAATCGTCGCAGTAGAAATAAAAACAGCCCGCATGCGGGCTGTTTTACTTTGATCGGCTGTCATTGCATCAATGGCTAAACATGCCTTTACGGGCATAGGGTTGCGATAGATGCAAGCCAAGTGCCACAATAATGGCACCGAGTAGCGGAAATAAAGCCGCCAGGGTAAACGTCAGTTGCCCACCCAGGTATTGCAAGGCAAACCCGCCCAGCAAACCACCCAGCGCCCCGCCGATGCCATACGCCACACTGTTATAAATGGCCTGCCCTTTGGCCTGGTGGCGTCCATTAAAATATTGCGTCACGACTTCTACTGATGCCGCATGGAAGCTGCCAAAAGTGAAGGCATGCATGGTTTGCGCCAGCAACAATAACCATAAGTGATCCGGCACCAGGCCCATCATGGTAAAACGCACCACGCCAATCAGCAGGCTCGCCAGCAAAATGGTTTTGAGTTTAAAGTGTGTCATGATCCAAGGCATCTTGATAAAAATGCCAATTTCGCAAATCACGCCCAGTCCCCATAACCAGCCTATCATGCCTTTGCTGTAGCCATGCTCAGCCAGGTAGATAGAGTAAAAATTGTACATCAGACCATGCGCTGTCACCATCATGGCGCAACCCACTAACAACGAAATCACGGCAGGCTGCTTCAATATTTGCCACACGGAGAAATCGTCATGTGCATGCGGCGGCACATGCGCTTCAGGCAACTTCCACGTCAGTCCAAACAAGATACATTGCACCAGTAAAATAAACCAGAGCAGGCTACCAATACCAAACCAGTCAGTCAGATATCCCAACATCACCGAGGCAAAAATAAAGCCCCACGAGCCCCACAAGCGGATTTTGCTGTAATGGCCGTTAGTGCTGGCCAAATGTGCTAGTACCAATGACTCTGACAATGGCAAGGTCGAGCTGGTAAACAAACTGAGGGCGATCATCACTACAAACATGGTGGTGAAATCATGCGCCCAGAAAATGGCGATAAATCCGAGCAAGCCAAGAAAGGCAGTGGTGCGTATCCAGCGCACACGCTGTCGCGTGTGATCCGCCAGCCAGCCCCACAAATTAGGCGCCACAATACGGCTCAGCTGGAACAAGGACATCAGAATGCCAATATCGGCCGGGGAAAAGGATTCTGCGGTCAGGTACAAGCCCCAGTAAGGAACAAACGCGCCGACAAAGAAGTAATAGATAAAATAGAAACGCGAGAGATTAAAGTGTAAGGCGTGACTCATAACATACTCGCGCGTTGGTAAATATCGCCCAAGACTGTGCCTGGGCGTTGAAAGACATTACAGCGTCGGCACCTTGGAATGCACGTCTGCATTCTGGCCACGGTTGCGCAAGGCATGATCCATCAGCACCAGCGCCAGCATGGCTTCCACGATAGGCGTCGCACGGATGCCGACACATGGGTCGTGGCGACCAGTAGTTTGCATCATCACCGCCTCACCTGCCTGGTTGATAGAATGCCTTTGTTGCGGGATGCTGGACGTTGGCTTGAACGCGACATTGACGACAATGTCCTGACCACTGGAGATGCCACCCAAAATGCCACCGGCATGGTTGGTAGCAAAGCCTTGAGGTGTCAGTTCATCGCTGTGCACGCTACCACGCTGGGCAATTGAAGCAAAACCAGCACCAATTTCTACGCCTTTCACGGCGTTAATGCCCATCATGGCGTGTGCAATATCGGCATCCAGACGGTCAAATACAGGCTCGCCCAAGCCGACCGGTACTTTCTCGGCCACGACTGTAATCTGAGCACCTACTGAGTCGCGCTCACTGCGGATCTGGTCCATATAAGCTTCCAGTTGAGGCAAGATGTCGACATTGGGCGAGAAGAAGGCATTACCTTCTTGCGCCAGTGCATCCCAGCTCACAAAAGGAATCTTGATTTCGCCAATCTGACTTAAATAACCGCGAATCTGCACGCCGTATTGCTGCTTGAGCCATTTTTTGGCAATCGCACCCGCCGCCACGCGCACAGCGGTTTCGCGTGCGCTGGAACGGCCACCGCCACGGTAATCACGAATGCCGTACTTTTGCGTATAGGTATAGTCCGCATGGCCGGGACGGAAAGTATCCATGATTTTGCTGTAATCTTGCGAACGCTGGTCAGTATTGCGGATCAACAAGCCAATCGGCGTGCCAGTCGTTTTACCTTCAAACACCCCAGACAAAATTTCCACTTCGTCAGCTTCTGCGCGCTGGGTCACATGGCGCGACGTCCCCGGTTTGCGGCGGTCGAGGTCGACTTGTAAATCTGCCGCACTCAGCTCCAGCCCAGGTGGGCAACCATCGACAATGCCGCCAATGCCAGGGCCATGTGACTCGCCAAACGAGGTCAAGGTAAACAAGGTGCCGATGGTATTGCCAGACATGCGATTTTCCCACTGAATAATTTTCTTTATTTTAGCATAGACTGGCCAGCCACCTGTTCGCGGGTTGATTTCCAGCCGGTGAACGCTTATGCTGGAACGGCAATTTTACCTGGGATGACAATGGCAAAACGTAAACATACGCACCGCAAGCACAGACTGCTGGGCGCCGATAACCCGGCACTCATCGAGAACCCTGCAGGTCCGCCCCTACCTGCTGCCTGTATCCATAAAATTTGCTACAACGCGCAAGATATCCTGTCAGCCCAACTCACCATGCAGGAGATCGTCAATTGGCAGCCACCCGCCGGGCATGTCGCCTGGATCAATGTGCATGGCGTACTTGATATTCCCTTGTTACAAGCGGTCGCCCGCCGGTTCAAATTGCACCCGCTGGTACTGGATGATATTTTAAATACCGAGCAGCGGCCTAAACTCGACACCTATCCGGACTACCTGTTTCTGGAAACACGCCTGTTTTACTATGATACAGAAAGCATGAGCGTCAGCTCTGAGCAAATCAGCATGGCTTTGGGACGTGAGTGGCTGCTCACTTTCCAGGAAAGGCCTTCCGGCAGCTTTGAGCCAGTACGCGAACGCTTGCGCCAGGGCCAGGCCTTACTGCGCCAGAGCAGTCCTGACTATTTATGCTACGCCTTGCTGGATAGCCTGATGGAACGTTACTTTCAGGTGCTGGAAGCCATTAATGAAGATGCCGAGCAACTTGAAAACCAATTACTGGATCGTCCCAGCCCGGAAGACTTGCAGAATATCCACCGCCTCAAACATGTCACGATACAGCTGCGGCGCGCGGTGTGGCCATTGCGTGAAGTACTGAATAGCCTGATTCGTAATGAACACGGATTTTTTAGTCCGCAAACGGTGCCTTATTTGCGTGACCTGTATGACCATACCGTGCATTTCACAGAATCACTGGAAGCGATTCGCGACACCTTAAGTGGCCTGATGGATATATACATGACCAGCCTCAGCCAGCGCGTGAATCTGGAGGTACGTGCGCTGACCGTCGTCGCCATGCTGTTTATGCCGGCCACTCTGATCGCGGGGATCTTTGGCATGAACTTTAACGAAAT
This sequence comes from Methylophilus sp. Q8, assembly GCF_000800115.1. NCBI lineage: Bacteria > Pseudomonadati > Pseudomonadota > Betaproteobacteria > Nitrosomonadales > Methylophilaceae > Methylophilus > Methylophilus sp. Q8. The sequence goes on from NZ_JUHE01000001.1 coordinate 514,314, forward strand.
GCCGTGGTTAAAAGACCCCGATGGCTTTTGGTGGGCAATATTGATGATGTTACTGATTGCGGTGGCGATGTTGCTGGTGTTCTGGCGACGGCAATGGCTGAGTAGCCGCCGGGATTCTTAGTCGCTTAAGCGGCCAGCAGTTCAGGGCGTGGCAATTGCTTGATCACATCCTGCAACTCGTAATACAACGCCATGTAATCTTGCGCGGCAGCACTGTCGGCATCATACTCAAACACGTGTTGCCCCATGCGCGCACTCTCGGCCAATGCAGCATGCTCATGTATCTTGCTGATCAGCACCTCGCTGCCAAACAGGCGGCGCATTTCCTGCTCTACCTCAGTGGCCATCGCCTTGTGTTTATCGGCACGCGTGAGTAAATAGCGGCGCTGTATTTTGCGTTTTAACACCGGTTGTAAGGCATTCAGCGCCTTATCCATTTTGACGGCAGAATTGATAGACAGATAATCGGTGGATACCGGCACCAGCACCAGATCACTGGCAAATACTGCACTCAGTGAAATCACCCCCACACACGGGCAACAATCCATAAAGACTTCCAGCGCCGGTTGTGCGTCTTCGAGAACGCGCAAGCCTTGGCCCAGCCTGCCTAATGTCGCCGGGCCACGACCAAACTGTGAATCGACCTTCATTAATTCAGAGTTGGCCGGAATCAATTGCAGGCCATTACGTAAAGGCTGGCACAAAGTATCCAGCGGTGTCGCATCCTGATAAAACCTGAACAAGTGCTGTTGTACATCCAGGCCGGTGTGCTTATACATCTCGGTGAGCCTGGCTTGCGGGTCCATGTCCAGCAAGGCGACCTGACGCTTTTTACGATAACTGGCAGCGGCCAGATTAAGTGCAGTGGTGGTCGCACCCACTCCGGCTTTCTGATTAAAAATAGCAATTTTCAACATGATCAAGTTTGCTCGGCACGGTGTTAAACATCAAAATGTTGCAAGCGATGCATGTCATCATAAACGATGTTGACAGCAGAGACCACCCCGCTCGCGGCGAGCTTGTGCATGGAGAATGTGCAGGTAGAAAAAAAGAAACCCGCTAATGCGGGTTAAAAGGGGGTTTGGATCAGGAGGAAATCAATGCTAGTCGTTGAAGATCAACTAAACCAGCCATCAAACAAAACATTTTGTGTTTCGTTTAAAGATGAGTCCAGTATAGGGAGGAGTTATTGCAGTAATTTGACCAAGCTGTAACTGAATTGTAAAAGGCAAAATTCAATTGTTATTAAATTGTAACTTTAATAAAAACAACAACTTGCAGACACCGTTTAACGCAAAACGGTAAAAAATAAGTGGCCGATAGTTTAGCAGGGTTTTACCCGCCAGACTATCGGCCACCCTGTGACAAATTGATTAACTGAAAAAGTCGCGCGCTTTATCTACCCAGCTTTTATTCTTGGGGCTGTGTTTGCCCGCATCAGCCTGGGTGCTGCTTTCAAATTCACGCAACAGGTCTTTCTGTTTTTCTGTCAGACGCACCGGGGTTTCAACCACTACATGTACCATCAGGTCACCATGCTCGCTGGAACGTAACGGTTTGATACCTTTGCCGCGTAAGCGGAACACGCTACCGGTTTGTGTTTCAACCGGGATTTTCATCTTGGCTGCGCCATCCAGCGTCGGCACTTCAATTTCACCACCCAACGCTGCCGTGCTAAAACTGATCGGCATTTCGCAATGCAGGTTTGCGCCTTCGCGCTGGAAAATCGGATGTTCTTTGAGATGCACGACAACGTACAAGTCACCGGTTGGTCCACCATTGACACCCGCCTCGCCCTCGCCGCTGAGGCGGATACGATCGCCTTCGTCGACACCAGCCGGGATTTTAACGTTCAAGGTTTTATTTTGTTTCACACGGCCGCCACCATGGCAGGTCGGGCAAGGCTCTTTCACCATTTTGCCGGTGCCATGACATTTAGGGCAAGTTTGCTGCACAGAGAAGAAACCCTGCTGCATGCGCACCTGGCCATGACCATTACACGTGGTACAAGTGACAGGCGAGGTGCCTGGACGCGCACCCGAGCCATGACAGGTTTCGCAGCTGGTTTGCACCGGGATGCGAATCTTGGTTTCGGTGCCTTTGGCGGCATCTTCGAGTGAAATTTCCAGGTTGTAACGCAAGTCAGCGCCACGATACACATTAGAACGCTGATTACGCGCACCGCCGAAAATATCACCAAAAATATCGCCGAATGCGTCACTGAAATTGCCGGAGTTAAAGCCGCCAAAACCACCACCCATGCTAGGGTCAACCCCGGCGTGGCCATACTGGTCATAGGCGGCACGCTTCTGGTCGTCGCTCAGAATCTCATAAGCCTCTTTGGCTTCTTTAAAACTTTCTTCAGCTTTCGGGTTATCCGGGTTACGGTCAGGGTGAAACTTCATGGCCAGCTTCTTAAAGGCTTTTTTAATTTCCTCTTCGCTGGCATCACGGTTTACACCTAACACTTCGTAATAATCTTTTTTTGCGGCTGCCATAGTTTTTCCGTTTAATGCGCTTGCGCCATAAAGACAAACACACCCGCGATCAGCGTAGTGTGTTTGCCGGCATCATTGAAAAAAGGGCGAGCACCTAAATACTCGCCTCTTTCAAGCTTAGTCTTTCTTCACTTCTTCAAACTCGGCATCCACCACATCGCCTTCAACCGTTTTTTCGCCTTCCGCTTGCTGTGCGCTCTCGGTGTTAGCCTGCGCCTGTTGTTCAGCGTAGACTTTTTCACCCAGTTTTTGCGAAGCTTCCATCAAGGCATTGGTTTTGGCTTCGATCACTTCTTTGTCATCGCCATCCTTGGCCACCGCTTCCAGCTCTTTAATCGCGTCCTCGATCTTGGCTTTTTCATCGGCTTCAATCTTGTCGCCATGTTCAGCCAGCGATTTTTTCACGCTGTGTAATACGCTGTCAGCCTGGTTACGGGCATCGACCAGTTCACGCAGTTTTTTGTCTTCATCAGCATATTTAGCCGCATCTTCTTCCATGCGCTGAATTTCTTCTTCAGACAAACCGGAGTTGGCCTTGATAGTGATCTTGTTCTCTTTGCCAGTCGCTTTGTCTTTGGCAGACACATGCAGAATACCGTTGGCATCGATGTCAAACGTCACTTCAATTTGCGGCATGCCGCGTGGTGACGGTGGAATGTCACTCAGGTTAAACTGACCGAGGCTCTTATTGCCGGACGCCATTTCGCGCTCACCTTGCAGCACATGAATGGTCACGGCGTTCTGGTTGTCTTCAGCAGTTGAAAACACTTGTGACGCCTTGGTAGGAATCGTGGTGTTTTTCTTGATCAGCTTGGTCATCACGCTGCCCAGCGTTTCAATCCCCAGTGACAATGGAGACACGTCCAGCAACAACACGTCTTTAACGTCACCTTTCAATACGCCACCCTGAATCGCAGCACCTACCGCTACGGCTTCGTCCGGGTTCACATCTTTACGTGGTTCCTTGCCAAAAATCTCTTTCACTTTTTCTTGCACTTTTGGCATACGGCTTTGACCGCCAACCAAAATGACATCAGAAATGTCAGAAGGAGACACGCCAGCATCTTTCAATGCGGTTTTACATGGCGCAATGGTGCGCTCAATCAACTCTTCAACCAGGGACTCCAGTTTGGCACGGGTGATTTTCACCACCAAGTGCTTAGGACCGCTGGCATCTGCCGTAATGTAAGGCAGGTTGACTTCGGTTTGCTGCGCGCCAGACAATTCGATCTTGGCTTTTTCAGCCGCTTCTTTCAAACGCTGCTTGGCCAGCAAATCGTTGCGCAGGTCCAAACCGTTTTCTTTTTTGAACTCGTCGGCCAGAAAATCGATGATGCGGTTATCGAAGTCCTCACCACCCAAGAAGGTGTCACCGTTGGTAGACAACACTTCAAACTGGTGCTCGCCATCGATTTCAGTAATTTCGATAATCGAAATATCAAATGTACCGCCACCCAGGTCGTAGACAGCAATCTTGCGGTCACCTTCCTGTTTGTCCATACCGAATGCCAAAGCCGCTGCGGTTGGTTCGTTGATGATACGTTTCACATCCAGGCCAGCAATACGGCCTGCATCCTTGGTTGCCTGACGCTGGCTGTCGTTAAAGTAAGCCGGTACGGTAATCACGGCTTCAGTCACTTCTTCGCCCAGGTAGTCTTCGGCGGTTTTTTTCATTTTGCGCAAGACTTCAGCGGAGATTTGCGGTGGCGCCTGTTTGTTGCCACGCACTTCTACCCATGCATCACCGTTGTCTGCTTTAGCAATGGTGTAAGGCATCAGGTCGATGTCTTTTTGCACTTCTTTTTCGTCAAAACGACGGCCGATCAAACGCTTGACCGCAAACAGGGTATTTTTAGGGTTGGTCACTGCCTGGCGTTTTGCCGGGGCGCCGACCAGAATTTCGCCATCTTCCTGATACGCGATGATAGAAGGCGTGGTACGCGCACCTTCCGCATTCTCAATCACGCGTGGCTTGCCACCTTCCATCACGGCGACGCAGGAGTTGGTTGTCCCCAAGTCGATACCGATAATTTTTGCCATATTATATGTTCCTTAAATTCGTTAATCTTTAATCTGCTGATGCAGTGAACATTGGGATGCTGTGAAAGATTTCAAGCCCCTGTTCTTTAAATGGTTTTTAGTTTTACTTGGCCTGAATCACCGTGACCAAGGCTGGACGCAATACACGCTCATTCAGGCTGTAGCCTTTTTGCAGTACGCTCAACACGGTATTCGGCTCACCTTCGGCGGGCACCATGCTGATGGCCTGATGCTTGTTCGGGTCAAACTTTTCGCCCAGCGGGTTAATTTCAGCAATATTGAATTTCTCGAACACGCTGAGCAGTTGCTTGGCTGTCAGCTCGACGCCGTTTTTATAACTGGCCACTTCTTCGCTTTCAACCGCTAAGGCCGCATCCAGGCTATCTTTCACTGCCAGCAGTTCACCACTGAATTTTTCCAGCGCAAACTTGCGTGCCTTATCAATATCATCCGCAGCACGGCGACGAATATTTTCACCTTCGGCTTTGACATACAACACTTGTGCTTTGGCTTCTTCCAACGCGGCTTCCAGGGCCACAATGCGTGCTTCGTGTGCATCAGTCACGCTGGCTTGCACCTCTTCATGCACAGCGGATTCGTTTGCGGGCACCTCGGAAGGTGTATTTGGTTCTTGCATGGGGCTCCCCTTCTTATTCAACACTATTCACTGTGAGAGATGTCAATAGAAACATTTTTCTCTCAATATCTTTCCAAGGTTGGGGATGCCCCTACTGATTTCAAGGGTAAAGCGTGAATTTGTGTGTGATTTTTTAAATGTGGCCAGAAACTGAACGCACCATAGCAGAGACTTCAGCAATCACCTCTGCCACAGCAGGCAATTGCCCTTTGCCACCCAAATTGACGGCAGCTGCCACACGCCCACCAGCCACGCCGGTAAATGCAGGCTCGGTATCGGTATAAATAGCAACGATGGGGATATCCAGCGCCGCAGCCAGGTGTGATAAACCGGTATCCACCCCCACAGCGAAGCGCACTTGCGGCATCTGGCTGGCGAGTTGTTGCAGGCTGAGCTTAGGCAGCACCAGCGCTTGCGGTACTTGGGCTTGCGAGACCAGTGCTGCAATTCTTTCAGCACGCGCTTTTTCGCTATCACTGGCCCAAGGCAACCACATATGCAAACCTTGCCTGGCATAGTGCTGCCCCAAAGCCACCCAGTGCTCTTCAGGCCATAACTTACTATCGCGGCTAGTCGCATGCAGCGCCAGAAAAGCCTCGGCTGGCGCGTGCTGATCCAGGCCTGCCAGCCCATAAGCAGGCTTATTTTGCGGCACGGCATAGCCGAGCGCCAGCGCTGCCAGCGTGCGCATACGCACGACAGCATGCTGGCGATAACTAATAGCATACCGATGCTGATAAAACCGGCTGGCCAATGGCTCGCGAATGGAGTGCTTATCGTAACCATGACACGGCCCACGGGCCCAAGTCGCCATCACGGCGCTTTTCACCAACCCCTGTAAATCCAGCACCAGATCATAAGGCTGAGCAGCGACGGCCTGTTTCACGGCGGCAATTTCACGCCAGGTCTGGCGACGCCACCACTGTTTGCGCCAGCGACGCACGGCGACAGTAAACACTTGCGCTACACGCGGATGCAGACGTGGAATATCGGCAAAGCTGGCCTCTACCAGCCAGTCAATATGCGCATCAGGAAAGTGTTGCAGGATATCCTCAACAACAGGCAGGGCGTGGATCACGTCGCCCATAGAGGTGGTTTTGACAATCAGGATGCGTTTCATGGCCGCTATTTTCGCATACAATGCCATCGCATGAAGTTTGCGTTTCTTATATTCAAATACTTTCCTTACGGCGGTGTGCAGCGCGATATGTTGCGCATTGCCAGAGACTGCGTCGCCCTCGGCCATGAGGTCACCATCTTCACCGGCGAATGGCGTGGCGATTTGCCGTCAGATATCACCGTTCACCTGTTACAAGCCAAAGGCTGGCTGAACCACCATAGACACCAGTCGTTAATCAGGCAAATGCAACACGCCGTGCAGCAACACGGTTTTGACCGTGTAGTGGGCTTTAACCGCATGCCCGGCCTGGATGTCTATTTTGCCGCCGACCCCTGCTATGCCGAGCGCATGTACCACGAGCCCTGGTACAAAAAACTGTCTGGCCGCTATCGGTTTTTCTCGGCCATGGAAAATGCCGTGTTTGGCAAACAGGCTTCTACCCATATTTTGTTACTCAACCAGCATGACCAGGCTATGTTTCAGCGCTGGTATGGCACAGACAATGCGCGTTTTCACCTGATCCCACCCAATATTCCACTGCAGCGTTTTAACAGCCAGGCGGCCCAGGATCACCGCACGTATGTGCGCAACACGTTTAACCTGCCAGATGATGCAATTGTGTTATTGACTGTAGGGTCGGCATTTATACGCAAAGGGGTAGACCGCGCGATTGATGCCTTGAGTAGCCTGCCAGATGCGCTGAAACAACGTTGCTGGTTATTGGCTGTCGGTGAATTTGAGTCCAGCAGCAATATGCAAGCTTATGCTACGCAACGCGGTGTGGCCGAACGCTGCATAGAAGCAGGAGGCAGGCCGGATATCCCAGCCCTGATGCTGGGTTGTGACTTGCTGATCCATGCTGCGCGCTCTGAATTGGCCGGGATTGTACTGATTGAAGCCATGACCGCGGGCCTGCCATTACTGGTCAGCGGGGTATGCGGTTATGCGGGGTATGTGGCAGAAGCCCAAGCAGGTAAAGTACTGGCGGAGCCTTTTAGCCAGACGGAATTGAATCACACATTACTGGATATGCTGCGCCAGTTAGCCACAGAGCCCCTGTTAGTCACAGAGCACTGGTCAGACAACGCCAAAGCATTTGTGCAACACATGGCGGCGGCTCAAATCGCCCATCCGGAAGCCAATATCATTGCGTCGCCATCCACAGTCGGCAAACACATTATGGCGTAGCCGGTTTACCCGGCATAAACGGCACATTGCGTAACTTGTCTGCGGCCGCTTTGCTGGCTTCACTGCGTTGCAAGGCATAGGCTTTAGCCTGCTCTAACAACGCCGCAGACGGCAAATTAGGATCTTCCGGTAACGCTGATAGCTTTTCAAAGCTTTCTTCATAAGGCGTGGCGACCTGTGCGTCAATCTGCGCCGCCATGTCATCAAAGCTGACACTGCCCTCACGGCCTTCCAGTATGATCTGCCGCCATTTCTGCTGCGCTTTCTGGTCCACCTGATTGAGCTTTTGCACCTGCTTTTGTATCGCGACTTCTTGTTGCCAGCGATATTTGGGCGTAGGCAAATGGGTCACCAAGACAAACAGCGCTACCACCCATGATACGGCCGCCAACCATTGCGTCAGTGTTAATTGTTTACTGGGAACGATGGTGACCGGTAGCAAAAGCGTTGCCATCACCATGCCAGTGACAAAGCCACCAATATGCGCCGAATTATCAATGCCTGGAATGATGTAGCCCATGGCAATGGTCAGGGCAGAAAACAGCAACGCACCCCAGAACAACCAACGGAATTCCTGTGCCTGCATTTGCTGCCGGCCAAACCAGACATAGACCAGCAAAGCGCCATAAATACCAAAAATAGCACCGGAAGCACCGCCAGACACCGCATCGTTACCTTGTATGACTAAAGACAATAGGTTGCCGCCGACGCCACTGATAAGATAAATCAGCAGGAAACGCAGGGCGCCAAACATGCGCTCGACCAGTTTGCCGCCATCCCACAAGGCCAGCATATTCATGCCCAGATGCAAGGCGCCAAAGTGCAAAAACATGGCACTGGCCAACCGCCACCACTGTCCATCCGCCGTGGCCGGGGCAAAGTTGGCGCCCCAGGTCAGTTGTACGGTATTCGGAGAATGCCAGAAGCCAGCGCCGCCAAACAGCATGACGACGAACACCAGCACATTCAACATAATCAGCAATCGCGTCATCGGCGGGACTGGTGCGCGTAACTCAATACGGGTGAGCAGTGACTGATCCATTTAGTGAAGTGACTCCTGAAAAGGGACTTCTAACAAAGGTGGTTGTTGCAACCCCTCTATCAGGGTTTGCAGGTTTTCCTGTGGTCGTGACATTTGCGGGTCTATGCTGTTCGCTACCCAGCCACAAAAATCAATATTTCGCTGCTTGAGCACCTGCGCCGTGAGTAAGGCATGGTTAATACAGCCCAGCCGCATGCCCACCACCACCAATGCTGGTAGATTCAGTGCCTGAATTAAATCGGCAATGGTTTGGCTGGCGTCAAGTGGCACCAGCAATCCGCCCGCGCCTTCAACAATCACCACATCTGCCATAGTGGCCAGCTGTGTGTAGGCCGCTTGAATGACGTTAAAATCTATCTCAACCCCCGCCTGGGCGGCGGCGATATGTGGGGCAATGGCTGGCTCGAAACAATAGGGATTAATCAGCTCAGGCGGCGCGCTGACATTGGAAGCCGCCGTTAATTGCAATACATCGTCATTTTGCCAGCGGCCATCCACCCACTCACAGCCAGAAGCCACTGGTTTCATGCCGATCACGGTCAGGCCTTGCGCTACCAGTTGCTGCATCAAGCGCACGGTGACCGTCGTTTTGCCTACACTGGTATCGGTGCCGGTGACAAAAAAATGGCGTGGCAAGGTGCGCATGCTTAATCCGGATGCGCCGCTTTGCGCGGCATAAACTGTACCGTGCTGGTGCCCGGCGCGGTATAAGGCTGGCTGCCAGTCCAGGCATGGACAAATACCACTTCATAGGTGGCAGGCAATTTACCGTCGCGGCGGAACGCTTCATAGCCTTGCCGCAATTGCTGTAAAAATCCTTTTCCGCTCAAGCCTTTGGCACGCCCGGCGGTGGCATTGTGTGCGCCTATGGCCTTGAGGTCACGCATCAAGGATTCCACCGTATCGTAGGTCAAGGTGTAATGCATCACATCCAGTACCGGCGCGCTGAAACCGGCGCGTGTGAGCGCATCGCCGATATCATGCATGTCAATAAACCGGCTGACGTGAGTATGGTCAGCACCTGAGGCGGCACGTAACTCTTTAAGCGTATCCGGCCCCAGCGTGGCGAACATCAGCAGACCGTTCGGGCGCAATACACGGCGCCATTCTTGCAACGCGGCATCCAGATCATTACACCATTGCACAGCAAGATTGGACCACACCATATCCACACTGGCGTTAGCCAAGGGCAGCGATTCAATATCGGCACAGACGAAACGTGGCTTGGCCCGCCAGAATTGATACCAGGGAAATAATGTGCGGCTACGCGCCAGCATGCCTTCGGCAATATCCAGCGCAATGCCCTGTGCTTTTTTAAACTGCCCGAGCAAGGCATGCAAGCCATGGCCGGTACCACACCCGGCATCCAGGATGACTTCAGGCTCGAGTTTGACCACGTCCAGGCGGCTCAGCATTTCTTCACGCACCTGGCGCTGCAAAATAGCAGCCGCATCATACTGTTTGGCGGCACGGTGAAACGACTGCCGCATGCGCGACTTGTCGATCTGGTAAACGTCCTGCATTTAGCTACTCACTGGCGGTGATGTCAGGTCGTCAGCCATAAATGCTTCTACAGACTCGCAGAAAGCATCCGCATGTGACAAAAACGGTGCATGCGCGGCGCCGGCAATCACGCGTAACTGGGCGCGCTGCATATGCATGGCCAGCCAGTGGGCCGCTGAGAGAGGCGCCAAAGTATCACGGTCACCATGGATCAGTAAGGTCGGCTGGAACAAACGGCCAACCTCTTCACGCAAATCCGTTTGCAACAAAATATCCAGCGCCTGGTTCAGGTTATCCTGTGTCGGCGTGGGTTTGGCCGCAAAGGCTGTGCGTAATTGGCGTACAGTACTACGCGCGTCTTTAGCATGCATGCATTGCAAGGTCAGGAAGTTCAGCAAGGTGGCATTAAAATCCTGCTCGAAGCGCTCATTGAACTGTTCAAAATGTCTGGCCGCAATGCCGTTTGGCCAATCAGGCTTGCTGACAAAACAAGGGTTGGTCCCTACCAGAATCAGTTTTTCAACACGGTCCGGCTGGTTAAGTGCAATCTGCTGCGCCACCAGGCCGCCCAATGACCAGCCCAGGATGGTAGACACGCCCGGAATCTCTTCGGCCACCGCTTCAGCCAGGCTGTGCAAATGGTAAGGATAAACAGGACGACTTTGGCCCATGCCGGGCAGGTCAACCAGGAACAAACGGTAGTTGGCAGACAGGCGTTTGACCACGCGCTCCCAAACCGCACTATTCATGCCCCAGCCATGTAACAAAACCAATGGCTTGCCCTGGCCCATGATTTCGATAAAACAACTCATGGCTGCGTCCCGGCCGGAATCTCACGCTCTGCGGCATGCAATGCAGCAATCAGTGCCCGTACATTCGCCTCACTATGCGCAGCCGACAGAGAAATGCGTAAACGCGAGGTATGCGCAGGCACGGTTGGCGGACGAATGGCAGGCACCAGAATACCGCGCGCCTGTAAATATTGACTCAGTGCCAGCGCCTCGTGGGTATCACCCACCACCAGTGGCTGAATCGCCGTCTCCGACGGCAGCAGGTGCCAGCGTGAGAGTGACAGCTCACTTTTGAGCAAGGCAATCATGTCAAACAATTGCTTTCTGCGCGCATCCCCGTGCTCGATTTCCTTGACCGAAGCCAGCAATGCGGCTGACAGCGGCGGCGGTGCCGGGGTGGTATAAATATAGCTATTCGCATACTGAATCAGGTAATCGATAACAATCTTTTCACCGGCGACAAACGCACCAGCGACGCCAGCGGCCTTGCCCAGCGTGCCCATCATGATTAATCGTGGTGACTGCAATCCCAAATGCTTGAGCGAACCGCGGCCTTGTGGGCCCAGCACACCAAAACCATGCGCATCATCTACGTAGAGATAAGCATCGTAGCGCTCACAGAGTGCCAGGTAAGCAACCAGTGGCGCGATATCGCCATCCATGCTGAACACCGCATCGGCCGTCACCAGTTTGTGGCGTGCCGTGCTGGCTTGCAGTAGTTTTTCCAGCGCTGCCACATCATTGTGCGCAAAGCGGTGATGCGTGGCACGTGATAAAAACGCGCCATCATTGAGGCAAGCATGATTAAGCTTATCGGAAAACACCGCATCGTCACGGCCCATCAAGGCACTGATAACGCCAATATTGGCCATATAGCCAGTCGAGAACAGCAATGCCGCCGGTTGACCGACAAACGCCGCCAGCGCCTGCTCCAACTGGTCATGGTAACGGTGATGGCCGGTAATCAGGTTGGAAGCCCCGCTGCCCACACCCGCCTCTGCCGCAGCTTCTTGCAGCGCAGTCACCAGCGCAGTATCGTTCGCCAGGCCCAGGTAATCATTGCTGCAAAATGACAGAAATGGCTGGCCATTGGCAGTAATATGCTCGGCCTGCGGCGAATCCAGCAAACGGCGCTGACGCATCAGGCCCAGTGTTTGCCGCTTATCGAGGTCGGCGCGTAAAGACTCCAGCAAATCGCTCATTAGATCTTCTTCAGGCCAAGTTTGCTGAATAAAGCGTTATCCGACTCCACTTCCGGGTTACCTGTCGTGAGTAATTTTTCACCGTAGAAAATACTGTTGGCACCCGCGTGGAAGCACAAAGCCTGTACCGCTTCGCCCATGCTTTGGCGGCCTGCTGACAAGCGCACAAAACTGGTTGGCATGGTGATACGCGCAATCGCAATCGTGCGTACAAACTCCAGCGGATCCAATGGATCTGTACCATGTAATGGCGTGCCTTCTACCTGTGTCAGCAAGTTAATTGGCACGCTTTCTGGTGGCTGCTCCATATTGGCTAATTGTGCGACCAGGCCTGCACGTTGCGCACGGCTTTCGCCCATGCCGATGATGCCGCCACTACAGACATTGATATTCATGCTGCGTACGCGGTCCAGCGTGTCCAGGCGGTCCTGGTAAGTACGTGTAGTGATCACATCGCCATAAAATTCTGGCGCAGTGTCCAGGTTGTGGTTGTAGTAGTCCAACCCGGCCTCTTTCAACTGCTCGGCCTGGCCGTCTTTGAGCATACCCAGGGTGGCGCAGGTTTGCAGGCCCATGGCTTTCACTTCAGAAATCATTTTTAACACCGGATCCAGGTCACGCTGTTTGGGGCCACGCCAGGCGGCACCCATGCAGAAACGGCTGGCACCACTGTCTTTAGCGGCTTTGGCCGCCGCCAGCACGTCGTCCAGCTTCATCAATGGCTCATTTTCCACCTCGGTATGGTACCGCGCGGCTTGCGGGCAATAGCCGCAATCCTCAGAGCAACCACCGGTTTTAATCGATAGCAAAGTACTCACTTGCACCGCATTCGGGTCAAAGTGTTCTCTGTGTACCGCCTGGGCTCTGTGCAGCAAGTCATTGAATGGCAGTTCAAACAGTGCCATGATGTCTTCTACGCGCCAGCGCTCAACCGTCGGGTGGCACGCAGCCGAAGGTTTCAAGCCATCCAGGTTGATGATAGAGGTTTGTATTTCGCTGCCACAAGCGGCAGCAGAGGTTTGTTGTTCCATAAATACCACGCAATGAAATTGTATGAATAATCCGGGCGAATTATATGTTGTTTAAAATATGACGTGAAAAAATTTTACAATAGATTAAAATTTAATCACATCCAACTTTACCAGCAACTACAGCAATGGCTTGGTTCAAGCTTGCCCTGTGTACTGTGTGATGCACCAGCCACCGCAGATAGCGCTCGCAAGTCAGCACTTTGCAGTCACTGCTTTAACTTGCTGCCCTGGTATACCTCGCCACGCTGTCCGCAATGCGCACTCCCCACCTCATCAGGCGCACTGTGCGGCATCTGTCTGCAACATGCGCCAGCCTTTGATCATACGCTTACGCCATTCCGGTACGCTTATCCGTTGAATCGCCTGCTGCATCAATTCAAATACCATCAACAATTGTCTTTGGGCAATGTGCTGGCAAACAGCCTGCTCACACAAGTGTCGATTTTCGCAGAGACCGCACGACCACAGGTGGTGATGGCCATGCCCATGCACATCAACCGCGTTAAACAGCGCGGATTTAATCATGCGCTGGAATTAGCCAAACAGGTGCATCATCACTGTGGCATCGTTTTAGATATTGAAGGCTGTTTACGTGTGATTGATACGCCGACACAAGCAGGCATGGATATGAAAACCAGAACACGTAATTTGCGCGGCGCGTTTGCCACGCACAGGTCTTGGCAAGGCCAGCATGTGATGATTGTGGATGATGTGATGACCACGGGCGCCAGCATGCACGCGGTGGCCAAAGTATTAAAGCAGGCTGGGGCAACGCAGGTGACGGCGCTGGTGCTGGCCCGCACCTTGAAAAATGAAGCGTGACTGATATTACTCGCTACGCACGACTGCAACGCCACCCAACTGGCGGATACGCTGCCCGACAAACTCTGACAGACGATCACTTAACGGCAAGTTATAAGCTTGTTGCAACTGCTGCAAGGCCTGTGCAGGCTGGCCCGCCGCTTGCAAAGAAATAGCATAAGCCACAATCCACTGTGCATGCCCGGGCCGCAACACGTTGGCGCGATCAAAGTGCGGTAAAGCGGCGGCATGTTGCCCGGTCTGCTGATAGGCCATGGCCAGCATCCATTGCGACTCTGCATCCTGTATCAACAGGTTGGCAACCGGCTTCAGCGTTTGCAATACGGCTTCAGGCTGGGCGTGCGACAGCTGCCATTTGGCCAGTGACTTGGATAAGCCAATTTGCCCGGGAAACTGCTTGATTCCGGCTTGCAGTACAGCCACCGCTTCCGGCTCCTGCTTGGACTCGAACAAATAAGTTGCCAGCAACTGTCGCGCATCCTCTGACTGCGGATAAGTCGTTAACGCCTGGCGCAAGATAATCAGTGCTTCATTCAAACGCCCTTTTTGCTCTTGGTCTACAGCGCGTTGAATCAGCAAGTTCACTTCTTGCTCGGGACGTATCTGCTTGTTTACCACGCCGCGAGGGCCTGACTCTTCCTCACTGTTTTTAGCGAGTTTGACGGCATTGCCTTGCTCAATGGCAGTCACTACAGGGTTGGCTGCCGTACCTTCAGCGGGGTTAATCGTAAACTCCCCCTCCACTTGCGGCGGTATGGTTTTAGCGCTGACCGGTTTAGTCACCGCCGGCTTAAGGGATGGCTGTGCAATATCTTTCACTGGCGCTTGCCACGCACTAAATAATGCTTTGGTAAACTGCGGATGCGACCAGGCTGGACTGTCGGCAGTGGCAGGCGTGGCCACCGTGCTGATCTCTGCCCCGGCGGCTGGCACCACAGGGATTGCTACCGCTGACGGCACTGGCTGTTCGACCACTGGCTTCGGATCAAGGCGCGCCACCAGCATTGGCCAATTGACCAGCAATGCGCCGACCAACGCCAAGAGCAACAGCCCCCATACCAGTTTACCGATCCAGGCCGTGGCAACAGATCCTGAATGGGATAACACTGGCTTGACCTGCCCAGCCCAGGCATTGCCAGCGCTGGCATCAAGCGTTGCCCCGCCTTGGCGGGCCTCAACATTTTGCAATACCTGATTAATTAAGCTCAAGTGCTTCCCCAATAGTTAACTAACGACCCAGACCTGCCATGGCCGTATGCAATGTCACCCACCATTTAAAGCCATGCCCTAACCAGCGATGCTGCGCCTTGACGCTTGCCTGGGTATCCATAATGGCAGCCCTGACATCTTCTGCAGAGACGCCTTGCTGACCACGCCCAAATGCCGACAGCAAAGATTTATGCGCCAGAATATTCAGCAGCCTGGGAATGCCATTGGCATAGCGGTAGAGCAAACGCAGGCTGGCAGGCGTAAACACCATGCCCCCCTGATACCCAGCAATATGCATACGATGATTCAGGTAAAACCCCAATTCGGACCACTGCAGGCCTTTGAGGTGATACTCAAAGCCAATACGCTGACGTAACTGGCGAATCGAGGGATGATTAATGCGCTCTTCCAACTCGGGCTGGCCAAAAATCACCACTTGTATCAATTTGCGCTTCTCGGTTTCGAGGTTGCTCAGCAGGCGCAAAGCTTCCAGTGTTTCCAGCGGCATGGCTTGTACTTCGTCCAGGCACACCACCACGTGGCGGCCTTCATCAGCAAACGTGAGTAGCTTGCGGTTAAGCGCATCAATCATGTCGTGATGGGTAAAATCAGGCTTGAACGCCACGCCAAACTCAGTCGCCAGCGTCATCAGCAAGGCATGTGGATCAAGGTAAGGATTGGGGATAAATGCCACCTTGCAACTGGGCGCCAACGCCTTGAGCAGGCGGCGGCACAACAAGGTTTTACCGGTACCCACTTCACCGGTAATTTTGACAAAGCCTTCGCCGGACTGAATCGCAATCAATAGCGTATTCAGCGCCTCTTGCAGGCTACGCGTTGCATAATAAAAACTGGTATCCGGGGTGATGGTAAACGGATATTCCTTCAACCCAAAATGCTGCAGGTACATGCCCGCTCCTAAAAACTGGTATCACTCTTCAGTTTATCAACCCGGTCCTGACTATCAAGCATATCTTGCGCCCAGCTTTCGCCACTACGCACCACGGTCGATTTCAGCAAAATAACCAGTTCAGTTTTGGTGCTGGCGAGATCTTTCTGGCGGAATAAGTTACCCAGGAACTTCACATCCCCCAGGCCAGGCACTTTGGTACGGGTATTGTCGACCGTTTCAGACATCAGGCCACCAATGGCAATCACGCTGCCATCTCTGGTACGCACAATGCTGTCTGTTTCGTTAATGTTAGACGACGCCGTTGGGATCGTGTAAGTGCCGCCGTTGGCACTGGACAAGGTCACAGTCCGGTTCACTTGCGTCACATCACTGATAAACGGGTGCACATGTAATGTGATATTGTCATCTTTATCAATCTGCGGTGTCACGTCCAGTGAAATACCAGAGAAGTATGGTTGCAGCTGAATATCTGGTGTCACAATCGCGCCACCTGTTGTTGTTGTCACATTGGTTTTCACGTTAGTGACATAAAAAGCGTCATTACCCACCTTGAGCACGGCTTTCTGGTTATTAATGGTCGCAATACGTGGGCTAGACAGCACTTCCACATTGCCCTGCGTCTCCAGGAAATTCAGCAACGCGGCAAAGCCTTTGCCTTGCACTGCCAAAGCGAACATTGACCCGCCAATCGAGACTGGGGAGGCATTGCTTAAAGAACCGATATCATCATTAGTAATCGTGCCGTTGGTCAACGTACCATCCTGGCTCAAAGAAGTATTACCGTTGACGTTTCCAAACGTGACGTCACGGCCACGTGTATGTCTGACTGCTGCCCAGTTAATGCCTTGTTGCGAGTTTCTGTTTAACTGTACCTTGATGATTTTGGCCTCCAGAATCACCTGACGATCTACGGTCACTTGCATCAGGCTCAAAAACTTCTCAACCTGGCGGATTTCTTTAGGCATGGCTTTCACCATAATCAATCCAGACTGGGCGTTAATCACGACTTTACGACCACTCTCTTCTCCAATCAGACTACTGAGCGAACTGGCAATTTCTTCCCAGAAGTCATTGTTGGTGCGCATACTCACATCGGAAGCATACACTTGCAAGTTGGAGGCGCCGGAGCTACCACTGCCGGTAGCGGCACCAGTACCAGTACCGGTACCTGAGTTATTCATTGCCGCAGCTTGGCCGGCCACCCCTGCCGCGCCACCAGCGCCTGAACCACTGGCGGTGCCTGAGGTCACGCGGGTCGCAGAAGTGCCTCTACGCGCGCCTGTAATGTAGTTCACTTGAAACACGCGGGTTTGAATCGTTTGTGGCTCGACAAAAATCTGCTTGCCGTTCATTTTGTATTCATAGCCATACAAATCACGCAAGGCATTGAGTGCTTCAAATAAAGTCACGTCGCGCAAGTTGATTGAAATCTCGCCTTTAAGCTCTGGGCTCAGTGCAATGCTGTAAGGGCTACCAGACACAATGCCCATCAATACCTGAGCGGCAGGTGCTTTGTTCACTACCAGGTCAAACCTGGGCTCAACGCGTTTGGCTAATGCCTTGGGCGGCTCAATCTTGAGTGGTTCGAACAATTCATCTGTGACCTCTTTCGGCGGTGGCGTCACCTGCGCTTGTGCCTTGGCCACCGCTGTCGCTAATTCGTTCTGAATTTTAGGGTTAATCGATGTATTGGGTGGCGCAAACGGATTGCTGGTACAGCCAGCCAATCCGGCGCCTATCATCATCAAACCCAAAGTATTCACAAATATTTTCATAGCAGTCTCTCTTTGATGTTCCCTTGCTTACCCCGTTAAGCGGGACCTGCAAGTGTTTGTCACTTTATTTCACAGTCTTCTGGCCTGCTTTTTTAATCTTTTTGGCCTGTTTGTCTTTTTTCGCACTGGCTTGGGGTGTTGTATGCTCCATAAAGCTAGCCAAGCCCATCCCTAGTACTTTTTTCTCGCCTACCTTGCTGATAAACACCGCTTGCCGGTTTTTCACCGAAGTCAGTTTAAACCCCTCATAGCTAGCGCCTACCGGTACCATTTGGCCGTTCACAACCGCAAAGCCTGACTTACCATTTTCTTGTATGGCGGTTAGTTCCCAAGGCCGCTCTGTTTGAGCCTGGGCATTAGGAAAATACGCCATCACCGACACAGGTGGCTTGGTTGGATCAACCAAGCCACCCACTACGTCATCTGCCACCGCCACCTGCGTCATGACTGTCATCAACATTGTTGTTATCAACAAGCGCATGCTAAATCCCCAACCATGCATTTTCACCACTCAGGGTATACACCTGAACCGTTAATTCACTTTCCGGATATTCGGCCTTCAACTCTGCGTTTTCCCAAGCCAGGGTCTGGCCAATCGCTTTTAACGACTGGGCATAGTCCATCAACGCAAAATACTTGCCTTTCAGGCGCATCTTCACCGCATGCTGATATACATGCGGCACATTCTTCCACACCTCTTCAGCGTTGGCAGGGGCACCGCCTGACGCAGTGTCGGCTTGTGTCTGTAATTGTTTTCTCTGTTTCTCAATAAAGTCGACCACAGGCAGTGTCTGCATTTCAACCACTTGCACATCGGTGTGTTTTTGCAGCAACTTTTTCAGCAAAGCCACCATTTCCTGTGGCGGCACCATATAAGAAGACAGCTTGACCAAATCAGCTGCCTGGCTGGCGACTTTCTGCTTGGTCTCGTCAATCTCATGCTGAAAAGCATTGCTCGCTGGCTGCGGTGCAGCCTGGTTGGCAATGGTCGTCATTTGCTCAGTCAGCGTGGCGGTATCGTTCTGGATTTTAACGATCTCTTGCTTGGTGCTCGCCAATTGCGCGCGCTGAGGTTCCAGCAAAAAAGTATCCATCAAGCCAACCACGGCAAACAAACCGGCACCAAAAATCATCCAGCGCTCGCGCTGGGAAAGCGCTAGCCATTTATGACTGACTGTTTGTAATTGTTCAAATCGCATGCATCATTCTTTCTAAGGCTGCTTGGCTGGTGATTGCGTTGTTTGGCGGACAAACTCATCCCAACTAACCGTATTTTCACGCCTGGCCTTGTTTTGCAGATCTTGGCCCTTTACCTCAAAAGCATACACTTGCAAGACGACTTCTGCCGCGACAGGCGCCACCGGAGCAGGAAGCGTTGCCGATGCTGAACTCGTATTCGTTGCGCCCTCGGCAGCGCTTTTGCCAGCAGCAGCTTCTGCGACTGGTGCAGGCGGTGGCGTTACTGCCTGCGGGGTCGGGGCCGACGTTGCGGCCGCTTGCGTCCGGTGTAGCTCTACTTGCTTGAACTGAATGCCGGAAAACTGCGTACCTTCAAAAATACGCTGCGCAGATAACAAGTCCAGATATAAAGGGATGTCTTCAGAATGCAGCGCCTGTCCGCTCAATGTCACATGTTGTGCAGCAGGCTCAATGCGAAAACCCGTCAACCACAGCCCTGGCTGCTGCTGTGCTGTCAGCGCTCGCATGTAATCAACCAGATGATTCGCCTTGTCAGAGATGGATTGCTGGAAAATCGCCAGAATCTGCGACTGCATCTCAAAGCGGCCTTTGAGGGTTTTTAACTCAGCTTCAAGTTTGCTGTTATCAATTGGCGTTACGCGCTGCGCAAACTGATCCACCTTCTTCTGCATGGTTTCATATTGCGTTACGGCCTGATTGCGCTGCGTTTGCAAGGCAGCATTTTCTGCTTCAAGGCCAGTAAACAGGTAAAACATCACGCCAGCTGCCAGCACATAAATGACGACGACAAAAGGTAAATTGAACCAGTCTTTGGATTTAACCAGCCCACCTTCAAACAGGTTAATCTGCTGACTCATGCCGCCGTCTCCTGACGCAAGGCAGCGCCTAAAGCGGGCAACAGCATGGCTTGTTTTTCCAGGCTGGAGAAGTCCTGGTCGGCAGGTAGCTCGACAATATCTTCCAGGTTAAAGACATTCACCGGCACATAAAGGCTGGAACTCAAGCCGCTGACCAGGTAGTCGCGATTCGCCACTGGCGCGACCACCAGGCGATTCAGGCTCAGGTAAGGGAACTGGCGGTCGAAACTGTCCAGCGAACGTTGTAACTCAAGCACCAGTTTGTCAAAGTTACTTTTGAACAGCTCGCCGCGGTCATTCAGAAAATCACGATCGAGCTCAATCAGGCGCGCATGATACAACTCGCCTTTGGCCGTAAACGTCAGCAAACATCCGCGTGGCAAAATGCTGAGCGTCACCAGCGCACGGTCTTCGTGTTCGAGCAGATGGGCAATATTGCGTTGTACCAGTGCGTGCACATCGACTGACTTCACATTAAAGCCCGCCTCGGATAATTGATTACCCACCGCAGAAACGATGGCTTTTTTAGCACAAATTGCCAACATCAATGGCTGCCGATTAGCGTAAGAAGGGTCTACCGGCACATCAATGCCATCGACGACAGCTTGCTCGACCGAATAGTCCAGCAAGCCTTTCAATTTCCAGCGCAACGCAGGTTTCACTTCGTTGTCCGGCATATTCGGTTTATCAATCTGCACAATATTGTATTGGTCAACATTGAGCACCAGGTTGCACGGCAAGGTCTTGAGGTCATTTTTGGTCACAAAGTGACGCAATGTGGACGTCGCATGCAGTGGTACCTGCTCAACAGCGGCAAATGACACCACCGGCTTGGCCCCTTCGGATGGCGGCGTCAAGGCGACAGTGCTGACATGCATATCGGTGTAGCTGATACCCACTTGCTGCTTGTTCTTTTGTCGTTTAAACCATTCCATAGAGGTAAGTCTGACTTTCTAAATATTTTTTTATTTAAAATCAAAGTATAACAACCACAACTTCAAGCTTTATCGGAGATTAGTATACACAAAAAATCCCCCAGGTGAAGCCATCACCCACTGCGCCAAATAACTGATATTTCATACGTTGCCTGAATACCACTTTGTTAACGCTTGATAGTTCATTTTAACAATAGCAACTTTAGTGCCTGAGCCTATGGTTTAAACCCATGATAAAAAGAACAAAACCACCTGATTAGGTGGTTTTGTGATCGCTAGAAGTTTTCTCGCATGTAGATAATGGGCGCTTTGTAGATACCGAAGGTGGCTCGGCCAATAGGATCCGTGGTACCGAACCACGGAATTGAACCACTGGTCGCGGCTGATTGAGACGCGCTATTACATGTCATCTCGCCGCCACCAGCCGCCCTCAGATTTACCTCTAAGTCCACACTCCCAGTATTGGGAGTCGTTCCAGTAATTCCAGGCGCGCTTAAACGCATATAGAGCACACCTTTGTTCATAGAAGACGCACCAGTGAGTTGAGTCTCACAGGCATTCAAATTACCTCTGTAATTGGTCATGACAATACTTGAGAGCGGGATCGTTGTACAACTGTCATTGATATTTCGTTTAAACCCAGTTCCATTCCAGTATTGTGCCTCAATGGGAACTGACAACGGCAGCAACTCTGATCCATGCGCAGAGGTCACAGCCAAGCGACCAAACCTAAATGCTGGGTAAGTAGGATTAGAAGCTGAGAGAGTGAACACATCTACTCTGGTTGCACTACTTACCGTGACCCCACCATCAACACCGCTTGGCTGCGCAGAAATCCTAATCATCTCTGGTGGTACAGCACTCGCAGGGCGAGTGACTTTATGCCCTGCTTGCACATTTGCAATGCCAGCCCCCCAGGTGCCCGATGGGCTCACACTACTGGCAGCTATCGTCGCGCCACTCGTTATCGGTGTACCCGCATCAGTTTTCATCTGAAACGAATAATTATTCCAGTTGCTCAGGCCAAATACGGCATAGTTTCCAGTGTAATATTGAGTAGTAACATCAGCCGCATTTTTAGCCTCCAGAACGAATGGCGTGATCAAGCCAGGGTCTTGATCATAGTAGGTAAAAGTTCCGCAGCCATCTGTATAACTAGTACCCGCAGTCACTTTAAAATGATCTGGAATAAAACGGCCGATATAATTACTTACAGTCTTATTGCCGAACTTACAACCTAATTTCTTGGGTGTTCTAGTATCATCGGTATCTGCAAAAGAGTTCTCGCAATCACCATTGGCACTATCAACGGCCGCATAAGTATCATCGTAAATACCCTCTACTTTGAACCTGAAATGACCAACCTCAGAATAAGTAAAAGTTGACCCTGAACTAACGCCCAAATTCGCTGCACCAAAGGTACCATTCACTTGCCCGACAGAGGTCACACCTGCCACATGGGTCTCCAACTTTCCGCTATCCACTTTTGGCGTCCCCGTATAAGTTAACTCATTGGTTGAAACCGTCACACTAAAAGTATCAGTTCCAGCTCTACGAACAGGGGCAGATGTATGGCTCGGTGACAGTTGTTGCGGACTCACACTAGTCACGGATAAAGATGTTGGACGTATCGCAAAGTTATCAGACGAACATCCCGTTTTAGCTAACCCTGCATCAGTAACCTTGCATCGTAAGTTAGGGTGCGGCCTTAATATATCACTGGCACTGAAAGTAACCTTTTTACGGCCGCCATCAGAAGCTGCGAAAGTCAGAGCCTTGGTTGCAACGACGGTAGCACCGCATGCACCCGCATTATCACTCACCAACTGCACAGTTAAACCTGTGGTTGAGTTATATGCTGATTGATTGCCGTTTGCCAGCAACGCGACCACATCAATATCAAAATCAGCTCCGATTACCTTAGTATAAAGCGGATTGCGCAAGGAGCTATTGGTCGTGCGATTGTTATACGTCAGTGAGTTCTCCATACACTCAAACGTGTTTACGCAAGGCGTGTTGGTAAAGGTAAAACTACAGCTCTGTGAACTAGTGGTCGTGTTCCAGCACTTCACGCCACTCAGTGGCGTTTTAGTCAGCCCACTCACACCCAAGGTATAGGTGGCTGCGGCACTACCTTGCATCGTGACAGTTCCAATGGACTGATTTGACCCCAATGTGAACGGATCAGGCGTATCAGTCACTGTTGGTGTCGTTGGTGACACTGTCAGACTACCTTTTAATTCACCCGAACTAACCAGTTGATCGTCCGGACAAGGCACAGTGGAGGATAAGCATGCCAGCACTTTTACTTCGGTTGGGCAGAGTGTCGCAGTCCCCGCATGACGAATCTCGAAATGGTCGTAATTAGGCACAAAAGTGGAGCCAACGACAAAGTCGTAACTAAACGTGTAGATTCCAGGCGCAGTAAAATCAAACTCAATCGCAGCACCGGTATCTTGATAAGTCGTGGTGATGGAGTCACCAAGGCTACCGCTTTTACTAATTGAACACGCGGGCGGGTTTGACGTTGCAGTACTCCAGAAATCACTCCAGTAGCCAACACAATGATGGTCAAACTTACCGTTACGTTCACGGAATGATTCAACCACATCCAAATTGGCAGGAAGTGAAGTACTGGAAGGGCATGTACCATTCGTTAAAGGGTAGGTACCCACTACTAGCTTGCCATTAGTATCGGTATACCGAACGCCACACCCATTATCGTTACCCCCTAAATAGGTATCCACCGCATGATAATAGCGGATTGGATTACCGGTACTGACTGTTGCTGTTGCTGGGATGGTGACGGTCACTTCTGCAGTGATGTAGTCCAGGGGATACGTATACTTCCAGGCAATACTCACCGTTGGACTACTTAAGATTGAAGAGGTGAGCGACAGACTGGAGGTCGTCGATTGTGTCACGCCTTGCGAAGTGCTCCCTGGCTGCACTGATGAGATGCTAAAACTGTTGTAAATTGTTGCGGCACTATAGGCAAAATGGTTAGCGCCATATATTCGATTGTTATATCGAATATACACGCCATTATCTAATAATGAATTGTAGGGATAGGATCCACTTGGATAAGTACCTGGTTGATACAATTGCCCGGAACCAAGCCGTTTAATTTGCATTTGCGTTGAATCGGCAATAGTGACCTCTAACGCATTACTGGCGTTAGTACCTCCACCATTGTTAAGCACTCTTACAGTTGCGTGCACGCTCCCGGTAAAGGCAAATACCACAACATACAATAAATTGATTAATACATATTTAATCAATCTGTTCATAATCAATTCCTGTTAATTACACTCTTCTGCCACCGTGCCTGGAGGGGCGCCAGGATCTAGGTATAAGCATCGACTAAGTGTGACAGCGATTTGTCGCTCTATACGATCTTGTGCACCTATCCCGCCTATCGAGGCAGTGGAGGTGATGCTATACATGCCAATATCCTGTGTATTGCCTTTGTCTTTTGGTACGGTTCGGCTGCATGTTAACAACACAGTAAAATTATTAATTGTCAAAGTTGTTGGAGAAGCAATACAGGATTTCATGGCATTTGTACCCGGCCCCAACACCTGAAAAGCAGCCCATTCCACCCCTGCCCTCGCCGCCAAATAAGCATTGGCACCTTGCACATCCTGAATCGTGCCCATTTGCGCCAGCAACGACAACCGCATGGAATACCCAACCAGTGCTGCAAGAGTCACCAGTAAAAATATTGCCACAGGCAACATAAATCCCTTTGCGCGATAAGCAATGCTTTTCATGGCGAATTCACCACATTAATCAAGTTAACCAATCTGGCAACGCCGCCGTTTTTGGCGAGCGTCAATTGCGCGGTGACCACGCTGGAATGTTGCATCACGCCTTCCGTATAGGTAAAACTACACTCAGTCACATCCTCAGCAACAACATTGGCCGTCAGTCCATTAAAGTTAGCCACACGCCCGGCGGTGATAGGGATATTTGAATACATCACCAATCGGCGATTAGCAAGATCGCAGGCATAAATCACGGCGCCATTTACCACGTAAAATCGGCCGCCCGGTGACGCAAATGGGAAAAGTGCGCCAGTATATGTGACCGAACTTGCGTTAGCACTCACTGGCCGAATATTGGTGCCGTCATACACATCGGCCCCCGCTATGCCCATGTTATAAATCACCAGTTGGTCATTGGCATCCACATTCACCATCGGCCCTAATACATCCAGTGTGAGACTGCCCGCATCGAAGTCCTCCTGCTGATAACGGCCACCGGCTTTAATCGGCACAAACTGCACATAACTACCGGAGCCACCCGGCACCCACACGCTGTTAGGCAACGCATTACGAATATCGCGCGACATACGGCGCAAGGAAATATCGGCACGGTCGGCCAGCTCGTAATAAGCTTCAGAATTCACATATGCCAGGACAGAGTTTTTAATAAAACTGACTGAGATACCGCCCAGAATGGCCATGACGACAATGACAATGACCAGCTCCACCAAGGTGAAACCAGACATAGAAAGACCCGGCTGCTTAAATGCGCGGCGCATAGCGAACCTTAAAACCCGTGAGGCGGATCACCGTATTGGCTGGCCCGTTCACTGTCACAACGATTTGCAACACAGCATCGGCTGGCAGCCCGGCAAACGCGCCAGCCCCCCCGGCTTGTGCGATAGCGACAGAAGCTGAATAAGCATTTAAACCTGCAATTGCGGTTGCATCCCCAATACGGCAAATACCCGTGCAGCCACCACCCGGCATGGTAAAACCGCCATAATCAGCGACATTATCAAAGGGATTAGTTGCACTGTAACGGCTCTCGGTCGCCGGGCTAGGGCCATTTAAGCTGGCTTGCGAATTTGCCGAGCAGTCCGCCGCGCTATTTGCGGTAGAAGCACTGGGGTCATCCGGGTCGCAAAAAGTAAAAGGCATTTGCTGGATTTCCTGCATCAGCGACTCAGCAATCGCAATCGCCTGTTTGCGTGCAAGCGGGTCGGCGGAGTGTCCGCTCATGAAAGCCAGGGCACCAATCACACCGGCAATGGCGGTCGTCACAATCACAATAAACACGACCATCTCAACCAGCGAAAAACCATGATTGTTTCTGATGCTGGGCGGCATGTGTTTATTATTGTTGTGGTTACCTGTTTTAGTCATATGCGTCATCTGGCCATTAACCAGATGGCTTAGTTAGTGAATATAGCCTGTGTTTGCTTCGACCGAAATGCCCACAGACTGTAAGGCATTTTTGCGATTAGTCACGGTATAAGTAGCCAACTCATCGGGGACCGCACGGCCCAAGCCATCAAACCCCAATCCTTTATTAGAAGATTGAACGACAACACTACGCGAAAAAGTCAGCACATACGCCCCTGCGGTCTCCGGGTTAATCACCATCTGCGCCGCGCCGCAATTAGGATCAAAACATAAACTGACCGTATTGGGCTCGACTGCATCGTTGTGTATCACAAATACTCTCTTACGCTGGGCAATCGCCGTTTTTTGCGCATAACGCAGCGTAGATGAAAGTAAACCCGCGTCACCGCGGGTTTCGAAGATATCGCCATTGGCAAACCGAGGGGTTGCCACTGCGACCATAATACCGGTTAAGGCAATAACAACCACCAGTTCAACAAGTGTGAAGCCACTATAAAGCCTCATATTCCTAATACAATTATTGACAATTGGCCGGTAGTAATGAGCCTGTATTTACCGCACCAGTAGCTGGGTCATAAGTAAATGAACAGGATGCATTATTGGCAGCCTTAAAAGTAGATGATGATGCGCCGTGAGTAACAGCAAAGTTGGCAGAATCTAACGTTTGCAGTGCAGCCTCAATCCCGCCCGTAGCTGCAGTTGGATACCCAGGGGTAGTTCCTGTTGTTGTCACGGTAACGTTGTTAGTACCATCCATAGACACTGTTGTCCCTGAACTCCCCGCAGCTACCCATGCTGCCCTTGCCATACTGGCCGCCGAACGCACCGATGCAGCTAAACCATTCATACTTGCAACACGCGCGTTAGACTGCACATTCACAAACCGTGGCAAAGCCGTTGCTGCCAAAATACCTAATACTGCGATGACCACTACTAATTCAACCAATGTAAAGCCAGCTTGTTTTTTCATTACCAAGACTCCTAATCAAAAAATCCCTACCGTTATAGTCACAGTGGTAGGTCATAACTGCGTTAATTAACTTTCAGCAAAAAGTGTGCCAGACAATTTTGGTCCATCTTTATCAGTTGTTTAAACACCAGACTAAAGTGGTCTCTCACCTTTAAGTATTACAAAACGAACATAAAATAAATTGAAACGATTTCCATCAAACCAAAGCTTTGATTAACTACCTTTAAGCATCACTGAACTCATATCCCAAATCGGCAAAAACACACCCAAGGCCAATACCAGCACCAAAGCACCTAAAAAGATAATCAAGATGGGTTCGATTTGTGCACCTAATGTTTTAACGTCATATTCCACGTCAGCTTGATACATATCGGCAATTTCTTGCATTAAATCATCCAGCGAACCAGACTCTTCACCTACCGCAATCATTTGCAACACCAGCGGATTAAACACACCAGTCTGCGTAGCAGTTCTAAGTATGGTTTCACCCCGCTCAATGCCAGCAGACATACTGAGAATTTTGGCGGCGAGATAGTCATTTTCAACGGTCTGTGAAACCAAACGTAGCGCAGAAAGAATTGGCAAACCGCTACGCGTCGACAAAGCAAAACTACGGGCAAATCTGGCCATGGTGCCTTTAAAGATAATTTTTCCAGCAATAGGAATACGCATCTTGTACCTATCCCATTGAGAACGCCCGATAGCTGTACTCGTGTAAGACTTGAACATCCAGACCGCTCCCACAATCATGCCAATCAACACGAACCAGTAATTGCGCATAAAGCTGGAAAATGCGATCAGTATTTTTGTAATTAATGGCAAATCCGCATGCATGCTGGCGAACACTTTTTCAAACTGCGGAATCACCATGACATTAATAACGACAATCGCAATCGCCATCGCGATGAGTACAAAGGTTGGATATTGCAACGCAGACTTGATTTGGCCGCGCATAAAGCGTTCAAACTCAATATGTTGGGCTAGGCGCAAAAAGATATTGTCCAGGTTACCCGTACCCTCACCAACACGGATCATGCTGATATAAAAGTTATCAAACACTTTAGGGTGTTCAGTCATGGCGACTGACAATTCGCGGCCAGAGTCCAAACTCACTCTAAGCTGGCCAACCACTTGCGCCAGCTTGGCATTGCCAACCGAGCTTTGAATACCCGCTAAGGCACGCATAATCGGTATACCGGCCTTAAGTAAGGTATACATCTGCTTGCTGAACAGCATGACGTCGAGGCTGGTGACTTTTTCTTCAAACAAATTAAAGGCAACGGCACCAGCCGCTTTTTGCTTGATTTCAATCGGGGTAATTCTGGAGAGGATAAGTGCTGCACCCAACGCGTCGAGGTCGGCTGCTTCTTGTACGCCACTGACCATCATGCCATCGTCGGTACGTCCTTTATATTCAAATATCGGCATAGGCGGCGTTCTTTAAAAAGGCTTACTCTTCAAACTGATTATCGACACGCATGATTTCATCGAGCGTAGTCTTACCATCTATCGCCAGCTGCAATGACTGATCGCGCAGGGTTTTGCCTTTTAGCCGCTCACGCGCTTTTTTGATGAAGACATTGGTATCTGGCATGTTGGCTGCCATGGCCAATTCATCAGTCATCTCTAAAAATTCGTATAAACCAACCCGCCCCAAATAGCCAGTGCGGTTACAGTGCTGGCAGCCTTTGCCATGACGGAAATTCGTCACCACATCCGGTTGCTGTATGACCTGATTTAACCAGACCGACTCTGACTCAGTTGGTGTATGCTCGACGGCACAATGTGGGCAAATAAGTCGCACCAGCCGCTGCGCCAACACGCCTAACAGCGACATGGCGACCATAAAACGCGGTACGCCCATATCGATCAAACGTACTGGGGCGGTGGAAGCATCATTGGTATGCAATGTTGACAGCACCAAGTGACCAGTCATAGAGGCACGCAAACCGGTTTGCGCAGTTTCCTCATCACGCATCTCACCCACCAATACGATGTCCGGGTCCTGACGCAAAATAGCGCGCAATAACTTGGGAAAGTCCAGCTCAATCTTTTCGTTGACCTGAGTTTGGATTATGCCCGGCAAACGATATTCCACCGGGTCTTCTACAGTAATCACCTTGGTCTCGGGTGTATTCAACTCACTCAGCGCAGAATACAGGGTGGTGGTTTTACCACTACCTGTCGGACCGGTGACCAGCACCATGCCGCTTGGACGGCCGATCATTTTACGGAAACGCACCAGCAAGTCCGGCGGCATACCTAGTTTATCAAGCTGGAAATGCCCGGTATTCTGGATCAGCAAACGCATCACCACGGTCTCGCCATACTGGGTAGGCATGGTAGAAATACGCATATCCACCGCGCGGCCTTTTACGGTAAAGCCAAAGCGACCATCCTGCGGCAAGCGCTTCTCTGAGATATCCAGACCAGCCATGATTTTGAGACGCATCACCAGCGCAGTGGCAATCTTGCTATCCGATTGCGTCTGAAAGTGCATCACACCATCAATACGAAAACGGATCAGCAGTTTATTTTCTTGTGGCTCAATATGTACGTCAGACGCGCGCACCTGCACTGCATCTTCAAAAATAGTCTGCAACAGCTTAACAACAGGCGCGTCATCTATGCCCAGGTCCACGCCCATCAGGCTGGCAAGATCAACATTGCTGGCGGCGAGGTCTTCTTGCAGCTCCAACGCCAGTGAAGAAATTTGCTCGGTCTGGCGATAAGAGCGGTCAATGGTCTGCATAAGCAGACTTTCCTGCACGACGACAATATCAATGTCGCGTTTGAGCAGCCTGACCAACTCGTCATACGCATACACATCCGATGGATCAACCATCGCGATCAGGAAACTGTTGGGGCGCTCTTCGAGCAGGATGGCGCGGAAACGGCGCGACTGAACTTCAGGGAGTTTTTGAACCTGCTTCACGTCCAGTTCGTACTGGCCCAGATCCAAAAATGGAATATTCAACTGAGAAGCGACAGCCTCGGCAATTTGCCGCTCATTGGCGTAGCCTTTTTCAGCAATCACGCGGCCCAGGCGACGACCCGACTTGCGCTGTTCTTCCAGCGCCTGATCGAGCTGAGCTTGGGTCATGAAATTCTGTCTGACCAGAATTTCACCTAATCTAATTTTCTCGGGACGAGCCATGGCGTTGTAATTATTTATCTATATAGACTTTTCTTCGTCTATCATATCACCAACATTCTACCCTTACGTTTGTAAACAAGCTGCAAAAAATGTTTCATATCGTCCTTTTCGAACCCGAAATTCCACCCAATACGGGAAATATCATACGCTTATGTGCCAATGCCGGCGCAAAACTGCACCTGGTCAAGCCCTTAGGCTTTGAGCTCTCTGACAAACACCTCAAGCGCGCAGGACTGGATTACCACGAATACGCAGAACTCACCGTCTACGAGAACTGGGCAGAATGCCAACAGCACCTGCAAGGCAAACGCATGTTTGCACTCACCACCAAAGGCAGTACAAGACACACTGATTTACAGTTTAAAGATGAAGATGTCTTTGTGTTTGGACCAGAATCGCGCGGCTTGCCAGAAGACATCCGTGCACAATTTGCGCCAGAACATCGCGTCAGGCTACCGATGCTGCCGCACAGCCGCAGCCTCAACCTGTCAAACTCAGCCGCTATTTTGCTGTATGAAGCCTGGCGTCAAACCGGGTTCCCCGGGGGCGTGTGAAAGTAATAGGCAAAAAAAGCCCCGATTAAGGGGTAAATCGGGGCAACAGGCCTCATCGTAAAGGCTTCCGCTCAGGGAGGAAAGAAGCGGAAAGATGATTCATCATCATCGTGCTGATATGAGTCTTCTGCGTTTTGAAAAGTTCCGATAACTTATCACCATAAATCTAATTTGGTGCGGATGGGCATAGTTATCTGCACTCCGAGTAAGCTAAAAAATCATTCTTTAGTCATCCAGCATTTGCTCATAAACGCTGATTTTTTCGCCTGTATGGCGAGTTACTTTTTTTGCTTGCCCCAAAAAAGTAACCAAAAAGAGGGCACCCAGCCATCACGGCCTGCGGCTTCCTTGCGTTGCTCAACAAAATAAGCGGTCACGAAACTCGCCCTAGCAGCTTGCACATTACGCAAGCTGCCGCGGTGCTCAAACAGTCGCTCCCTCTACTCTTATTTTGTCTCCGCTACTCAGCGTGATGGGATGGGATTTGTCTCGCCAAACAACCATTAGTGAAAGTTTAACGGAAGCATAATTCCTCTGGTTTATTGATAACCACCAAGAATGGTTGCGCTCAGTTGGTGTTCGGGGTCCCCATCTGCCGCGCCGAGCAACGCAGGGTTGGCGGGAGGTCTCGGCCATCGGCTGTCCGAGTTCCGCAACAAGCCACGCTCTGTGTGGCTTGTCAGGGCGAGTTTCGATGGACGCCCGGCAATTCGAGTAGCACAGGATACAAGCGGAAGTTGGGGTGTCTTGTTCTTTGCCTTCTTTCTTATGGACAAGCATAAGAAAGAACGGTCGCCGAGAGGCGAAACAGATCGCTCATTAAATAAGCAAGCAACTTACTCCTAATATGCCTTTCACTTTTTCAAGCAAAGAAAAGTAACTCGCCAAAAAAGCGAAAAGAAACCCCTAAACCAATAGAACAATCTTTTGTTACAATCCCACACCCAGCAAACGCCTTAGCGACACAGGATCTGACCAAACAATCCATCAAATTCCCCTGCACATCATGCGATAATAATCACATGCAATCTGAAACCAATCTCCTCCAGGGTCTCAACGATAAACAACTGCAAGCGGTCACCCTGCCGCATCTTTCTGCGCTCATTCTGGCGGGTGCTGGCAGCGGTAAAACACGGGTGCTGACGACGCGCATCGCCTGGTTGATCCAAACTGGCCAAACCTCGCCCATGGGCCTGATGGCCGTGACCTTTACCAACAAGGCGGCCAAAGAAATGCTGACGCGTTTGACCAGCATGTTGCCGATCAACACACGCGGCATGTGGGCAGGCACTTTTCACGGTTTATGTAACCGCATGTTGCGTGCGCACTACCGCGAAGCCAGATTGCCAAGCACCTTCCAGATTCTGGATACCGCAGATCAGCTTTCTGCCATCAAGCGCGTGATGAAAGCCATGAATGTGGATGATGAGAAATATCCACCCAAGCAAGTGATGGGCTATATCAATAGTTGCAAAGAGGAAGGCTTGCGCGCGGAGACGGTGGATGCCTATGACGGCCATAGCCAGAAGTTGCGTGAGATTTATGCTGCCTATGACCAACAGTGTAACCGCGAGGGTGTGGCGGACTTTGCCGAACTGCTTTTGCGTTGCTACGAACTGCTGGAGCGCGAACCGCATATCCGCGCCCATTACCAGCAGCGTTTTCAATACATCCTGGTCGATGAGTTCCAGGATACCAACCGCCTGCAATATTTATGGCTGAAATTACTGGGCGGCGCACACAACAGCATTTTTGCTGTGGGCGATGACGACCAGAGTATTTATGCGTTCCGCGGTGCCCGTGTTGGCAATATGAGCGATTTCCAGCGTGACTTTAATGTGCAGAATATCGTCAAGCTGGAAGAAAACTACCGCTCGCACAGCAACATTCTCGATGCGGCGAATGCCATCATCACCAATAACCGTAACCGCCTTGGTAAGAACTTGTGGACCTCTGCGGGCAAGGGCGAGCCGATTCGCATTTATGAGGCTTATAACGATACCGACGAAGCGCAGTTTATTGTCGACGAAGTAAACATGCTGCAAAAAGAAGGCGTACCGCTGGGCGACATGGCCCTGCTCTACCGCAGCAATGCGCAGTCACGCATTCTTGAGCACACCTTGTTTTCAGCCAATATCCCTTATCGTGTTTATGGCGGCCTGCGCTTTTTCGAACGCGCCGAAATCAAGCACGCACTGGCTTATTTGCGCCTGATTGCCAATGCCAACGACGATACCGCCTTATTGCGCATCGTCAATTTTCCACCACGCGGCATAGGCGCACGCGGCCTGGAACAACTGCAAGAAGCCGCCCGCCAGAACGAATGCAGCTTATGGCAAGCAGCGACCAATAAAGTCGGCGAGGGCAAACTGGGCAGCAAGGGGCTGGATGGCTTTGTCGCCCTGATCAGGCAGATGGTGGACCATGGCTATGGCATCACATTAGGTGAGATGGCTGAAATGGTGATCAACCTGAGTGGCCTGATGGCGCACTACCAGAATGACAAGGAAGGCGAAGACCGCATCGAAAACTTGCAAGAACTGGTCACTGCCGCCGTGGCATTTAGCAATCAGGCCTTGGGTAATCACCATAATATGGATGAAGATGCCGACCAGCTGACGCAGTTTCTAAACCATGCCAGCCTGGAAGCCGGCGATCATCAGGCTGATGTCGGGCATGAAGCCTTGCAGCTGATGACGGTACACGCCGCCAAAGGCCTGGAGTTTCACAACGTGTTTATCGGCGGTGTAGAGGAAGGCTTGTTCCCGCATGAGCAAGCTGCTTACGAAAATGGCGGCCTGGAAGAAGAGCGCCGCCTGATGTATGTGGCAGTCACGCGCGCGCGCCAACGCCTTTATCTCACGTATGCCCAAAGCCGTATGCTGCATGGGCAAGTGCGTTACGGTATTGCCTCACGCTTTATCGATGAAATCCCTGTCGACCTGACCAAGCGCTTGAATAGCAAACCAGTCGCCAAACCTTATGCCGCAGGTGGGCAATACAATGCGCAGCCAGTGCAAGCAAGCAGCGCACAATCCAGCTACCCGTTTAAGATTGGCCAGAGCGTGCGTCATGGCAAATTTGGTGAGGGCGTGGTGGTGAGCTATGAAGGCAACGCTAATGACCTGGCGATTAAGGTAAATTTTGGCAGCGCCGGCCTGAAAACGCTGATGCTGGAATACGCCAAGCTGGAAAAGATTTAGGCCAGGCCAGTGCAATTATTCGAGCGTTTTCATAGCGATCCATTAACCCAGGCAAGTCTATTCTGTGCAGGTGCAATGTTCTGCCTGCCCTTTGTGCTAGCCTACCACCATATTCCAGTTGCGAGCTTTTACAACGAGTGGGTCGCTGCTTTCTGTGGGGTAATGGCGGCATTTTCCCTTTCAAGCGCCAGCTTCTGGCAAGCGCCGAGACTACCGGTCTCCAGTCTGATTTTCCTGTTTCTGTTAATACTCACTCATGTACAGGTGGTTTTTGGTAGATCGCCTAGTGTATCCAGTCTGCCACTGATTCAGTCTTACATAATGTGGGCTTTTCTGGTGTGCGTACTCGGCCAGCATCTTAGGCTTGCAGTTGGTTGGAAAACTCTCACCAGCACACTGGCCTGGGCGCTGGTAAGTGCTGGCGCTGTCAATGCATTTTTTGTCGGCTTGCAGATTATCCAGCAATTTGGCCTCAAATTCGGCATCACACTGCCCAATTACGGGATGTTGGGGCAAAGCAATAATTTTGCAGATATCACAGCCCTCGCCATGATCTCACTGCTTTACCTAAGACTCACAGTCCAAATCAGCCTAGGGGCTCTGTATGTGGGTCTCGCACTCGGGCTTGTGATGTTCACACTTTCAGGCTCACGCAGTTCAGTTTTGTATTTAGTCGCAATTGCCTTTTGGAGCTGGCAATTACTGATTAAAACACGCAATCGGCAAGCACCTACCCTGGCAACCAGACAGTTGTTATACATCAGCTTGGGATTGTTGCCTGCATTTATTGCAATCCAGCTGATCGTGGCTACATATTTTCCTCAGGCACTCACACACACGCCGATGGCACGCGCTGCGGAGCTACTGACCTCGAATCCACAATCACTACGCTGGCAGTTCTGGCAAACCAGTCTTTACCTGTTTAAACAGTCGCCACTCATGGGCGTCGGCATGGGCCAGATGCGGTGGCAGACCTTTTTGCTCGTCAATGATGCGCAGGCCAACCCTGCTCATTTGTTTTTTGAGCATGCCCATAATATCGTTTTTAATTTGCTGGCCGAACTGGGGCTGATTGCGCCGCTAATAGTATGTTTGGGCGTGCTTTTCTGTTTTGTCAGTTTTCTCAGAAAGCAAGGCCTGCAACCTGAAGGCTGGTGGGTAATGTCGGTCATGACTACGATAGGTATACACAGCATGCTTGAATACCCATTGTGGTATGCATTTTTCTTAGGTATCACCGCTTTTTTGATGGGCGCTGCAGACGTTCATACCCTGAGCCTCACTTCCAGCAGCCCTGGCCTAAAAAAGTGGCTGCGTATCTCCGTCCTGTGTATCGGCCTTTATGGCCTACAACAACTGACTGTTATGTGGATTGGATACGCCAAGCTGGAAAAACAGATTGCGGTCGCCACCCAGCCAGTGATGACTATCACGCAAAAGCAAAAGCTGGTTGAAGAGATGCTGTGGGTGGATCAGCACACGCTGCTCGCACCCTGCGCCGAATTGGTACTGGCTACTTTTTTGACACCTGTCAGCAGTCAAGCGGCAAACCAGCTACCGATAGTGGAGAACGCCGTCAGATTTATGCCGCTTCGCCGCCCTCTCCTCAACCTGATCATTCTGCTAGATATGAATCACAGACACGCGGAAGCACTGCAGCATCTGCGATCTCTTCACCGCATCATCGGTATAGATATCCAGTTAGAAATTTTAAAGATGCCCGCCGAGCATATTCCGCGACTGATCTCATTGTTGCAAGCGTCCGAAGCCACTCCACCAGTGCAGTCTAAATAACCAACAGTACACACAGCTGCGCTGAAGGCTGTCATAAATATTTCATCGGCCATTTGCACAACTTAATCAAGAAGCAGTTAAAACCGTCGATACTGCTTGCATGATATACGCCCCTCCCCAGCTCGAAGTTGAAGCCATCCTGGCGCAGAGAAATCTGTTACCGCTGTTTCAGCCTATCGTTGATATTAAACACGCCCGTGTATTTGCGCATGAAGCACTGATCCGGGGCCCGGTGGAATCCAGGTTGCATTCGCCGATTGCGCTGTTTAATGCCGCCAGTTTATGTGGCCTGAATATCGAGATGGAATACGCGGCGCGTGAGGTCATCTTCAATGAGTACAGCCGCACCGATAGGTCTCATCCCTTGTTTGTGAACTTCAGCCCAGACTGCCTGCTATTAAACGAGGGACATTTGTCTTTTGGCCTGACACAGCTTGAGAAATGCGGTCTCAAACCTGGTGATATCGTGATTGAAATCACCGAGAGCTCTACCATCCGCGATTATGCCGAGCTGCGGGATGCTATCCTGCGCTTTAAAGCGTTAGGGTTCAAAATCGCACTGGACGACCTGGGTGAAGGCACGTCCAGCTTGCGGTTGTGGTCTGAGCTGTCGCCGGAATATGTCAAGATCGACAAGCACTTTATCGCCAATATACACAACGACCCGATGAAGCTGGAGTTTGTGCGCGGCATCCAAAAAATCGCGGTTGAATCGAATACGCTGACCATTGCCGAAGGGATAGAAACCAAAGAAGAACTGGCAGTGATCAAAGACTTGAAAATAGACTTTGCCCAAGGCTACCTGTTTGGACGGCCGTTCCCCAAGTTTCAATATGCCCTCACCGAAGAGGTGCATAACCTGCTGAATAAAAACATTGTCCGCCTGTTTGCTGACCAGCAAAGTCATGCGTCAAAACAGGCCACCGTGGTCGGCTTAACCAGTTACCAGACTGCCGCCATGCCAGACATGACCAATGAAGAGGTATACAACTGGTTTAACAGTGACACCACGCTCAACTCGATTCCGGTGATTAATCAGCAGGGAATACCGTTAGGGTTGATCAGCCGCTACGACACCATAGACCGCTTTGCACGCCGCTACCAAAAAGAACTACATGGCAAAAAGTCTTGTACGACCTTTATGGATACCCAGTGCCTGATGGTGCAAAAAAACATGACCATTCTGGCATTGAGCGAACTGATTCTGGCGGCAGATCCCAAATATCTGCTCAATGGATTCATGATTGTCGATGGCGAGCGCTATGTTGGCATGGGTAGCGGGCATGCCTTGCTACGCGAAGTCACCAATATGCAAATTCACGCCGCGCGCTACGCCAACCCGCTCACGTTACTGCCAGGCAATGTGCCCATCAATGCCCATATTGATAAATTGCTGGAGCGGCGTATCCCGTTTGTGGCCTGTTATTGTGATTTAGACCACTTCAAACCATTTAACGATGCCTATGGCTATCGCCGTGGCGATGAGGTCATTCAGTTTGTCGGCCGCTTATTGAGTAGCATGGTCAACAATGAACATGACTTTGTCGGCCATATTGGCGGCGATGACTTTGTGCTGATTTTTCAAAGCGAAGAGTGGGAAGCCGTTTGTCATGACATCCTGGAGACCATTGCCAAAGTGATGCCGGACTTTTATGACTTGAAAGACGTACAACTTGGCGGCATTCGCATAGAAGACCGTTTGGGTAACGAGCATTTTTACCCGTTTGGTAGTTTGTCCATCGGCGCTGTGCGGGCTTGCTCGGATTCATTTGCCAGCCATCACGAAGTGGCTGGCGCCATGAGCAATGCTAAAAAACAGGCCAAAAAGACCATAGGCAACAGCCTGTTTACTGAGCGGCGCAAGCTATCCGCAAGCGCTTAACCTATATGGTCAGGCTTCGACTTGTGGCGCAGCCCTGAACACATCCTTGTAGCTGATATATTGGAAAGCAAACATCAGGGCATTAATCACCAGCAAGGCTGCAAACACCAACAGTGGCATCAATAGTTGCGCCAGCATCGGAATTAACGCACCCAGAATGCCGATCACCAGCCCCAACCCCAGCATCACCACCAGCATGCCAACGGTCATCACCAGCCAGGAAACGCTCATTGGCACCGTGTATTGCAACATCCCGGCAATGCTGGATTTAATCGCTTTGAGCAAGGGGTAGCCATTCAGGGCAATCAGCATCGGTGAGAACCAGGTGGCAATAAACAAAGGTAACAGCAGTAGCAATACCTTGACGATAAAAGACAGTGTGTTTTCCAAAAACAGCGTCATTTGTGATTCTGTCATGCCCGCTTTGGTCGGCGCGTGCGAAATCAGTGAAGCGAGGTCGCTACTGAGTAGATAGGTCGCCAGTACAGCGTACACCAGGCAGCTGGCACCCAACAGCACTAGCGGTTTGAAGTGCAACTGCAATTGCTGCCAGACGGCTGGCGGTGACATGCTGCCCTGCAAATCTACCTGTCGATACAACAGCACGATCAAGGCCATACACACTGGCCAGATCACCACCGAGACCAAGCCCAAAAACCCGAGCAAAGGCAATGAGGGCAACACCATGAAAATCACGATATAGGCCAGTGAACACAACATCCAGACATGCGGCTGTGTGCGGAACAAGGCCAGGCTTTCTTTCACCCAGCGTACACCGCGCTGGCTTCCGGTTTCTGTCATACGTCTCCCTTTTTTATCTTTTCCAGGCAACACAGAATAAGTGGCTGCGCGGACACATTGCTGCGTTGCACTTTATCGCTCGCTCACTTACTCCGCGTTTCCTTAAGTCAACACTTTACGATTCAGCAGTACCCGCTCAAAATGCGCCGGGTCTTTGGCATGCGTGAGCTCGCCCGCGACCGGGTAATAAAAATCATACAGGCGCGATAACCAGAAACGCAATGCTGCCCGGCGCAACAAGGCAGGCCAGTGGATTTTTTCGGCCACGGTGAATGGGCGCTCGGACTGGTAAGCATTCATAAATGCCGCCAGTTTTTCATCCACAAAGTTTCCGGCGGCATCGACACACCACTCATTCGCAGCAATCGCCACATCGTAGGCAAGCACATCGTGGCAGGCATAGTAAAAATCAATAAAGCCACCCAGCACATCGCCATCAAACAACACATTGTCCCGGAACAAGTCACCATGGATCACGCCATGTGGCAAACGTGACAAATCCAGGCCATGCTGGAACTCTAATTCTTCTTGCAACAGGTGTTGCTGTACCGGTGCCAATTTAGGCATCACCTGCTGCGCGGTCATCACGCGCCAGCCCTGCCCACGTTGATTGTGTGACTGCTCATGAAAATCCAGCCCGGCCACATGCATGCGCGCCAAGGTTCTCGCCACGGCCTCAATCTGTTTGACATTGGGCTGGCTGACATCGCTGCCTTTCAGGCAACTCACCATCAAGGCCGGTTTACTGTGAATACGGTGCAAAGCCGTATTATTCTGGTCCGTAATGGGCTTGGGACAAGGAATACCATGCCGGGACAAATGCGTCATCAAATGAACGAAATAAGGCAGTTCGTCAAAGTCATTCTTTTCAAACACGGTCAGCACAAAACGCGACTGACTGGTTTCAACGAAATAATTGGTATTGGTGATACCGGCAGCGATACCACGCAAGGTGTGCAGCTCGCCAACATTAAAAGGCGCCAGCCACTGGCGCACTTCATCCAAACTCAGAGTGGTAAAAACAGACATGTTTATTTGCTAACCTGCCAGCAATGGCAGGCGATCAGAATTAGAATCGGAACAGAATCCATTTGGGAACGGACAGTGGACGGGTCGGGCCATCATGCACCCAGTCACCATTACGGTCTTCGCGATGCAGGTAATAAGATTTGCCACTTGGCGGCGTCACTTTCACCATATACACCTCGCCGTTCAGGCTGTACTCCTCGACGTCATTCTCGCCATCTTTGCGTTTATTGACGCTAGGCTGGTCAATCGGTTGCCCTTCAATCACCTTGGGTGGTGGTGGCACTTCTTCAAGCAGCTCGGCATCTTTGGGGGCTGCAGCCCACACCGGCATCGCAATCGCAGCGATGCAGATACCTGCCAGCAATAAACGGGAAAAATCACGCATGGAAGACTCCTTAGTCATTAACGACTATTCTAGCAAAAACCCACGCGCTGGCGGTCACTGCATACATAATAAACTTTGCATCATACTGCCCGGCTAACAACACCAGGGCAAACAATTACAGATAAAGCTGCATCTTGCGTTCGGCTGGGGTCAGCTCAAAGCCTGTGGTTTCATAATGCTTGAAAATCGCATCGACAATCTGTTGCGGCTCATCAATGATCTGAATCAGATCCATATCCTCGGGCGACGCCATGCCTTCCGCCACCAGCGTATTGCGCAACCAGTCAACCAAGCCGGCCCAGAACTTGCTGCCAACCAGGATAATCGGAATCTTGCGGCTCTTGCCGGTTTGCACCAGCGTAATCGCTTCCATCACTTCATCCAGCGTGCCAAAACCACCTGGCATCACCACAAACGCGCTGGCATATTTGACAAACATGACCTTGCGCATAAAAAAGTATTTAAAGCTAATGCCAATGTCCTGATACGGATTGCCATGTTGTTCAAACGGCAACCTGATATTGAGACCAACACTGGCACCACGGCCCGGGAACGCCCCTTTGTTGGCAGCTTCCATCACGCCAGGGCCGCCACCGGAAATCACACTAAAACCGGAATCTGACAGCAAACGCGCAATTTCTTCAGTGAGCAGGTAGTAAGGATGATCAGGCTTGGTACGCGCACTGCCAAAAATAGACACGGCAGGCATAATGGCTTTGAGGCTTTCGGTCGCGCCGACAAACTCGGCCATAATCTCAAATGCCCGCCAGGATTCATGGCTGACATCATCGCCATCCAATAATTCTGGCTCCACCATGCTTGGTAGTTTTTGACTGCTCATACATCTATCCTTCAAATCACAAACCAAATTAGTGTACATGAAGTCGCTTTGAAATGCGTAAAATACGCCATTGATTTGATTCACGAGAACGCACAATGAAAACCTTGCTTCTGGTAGACGGTTCCAGTTACCTTTATCGCGCCTTTCACGCCATGCCGGATTTGCGCAATTCGGCCAATGAGCCAGTCGGCGCGATTCAGGGCGTGCTTAACATGCTGCGCCGACTGCATAAAGACTATCCATCAGATTACAGCGCCTGTGTGTTCGATGCCAAAGGCAAAACCTTCCGCGACGACTTGTACCCGGAATACAAAGCCAATCGTGCCAGCATGCCAGATGACCTGCGGGCGCAAATCGAACCGCTGTATGAAACCATACGCGCCATGGGCTGGCCGTTGATTATTGAAGAAGGCGTGGAAGCCGATGACGTCATAGGTGCGCTGGCCAAGCAGGCCGAAAAAGAAGGCATCAAAACCATCATCTCCACGGGTGATAAAGACATCACACAACTGGTCAACAACCACATCACGGTGGTCAATACCATGCGCGATGCTTTCCGCAAAACCGATGATGTGCTGGACATTGCCGGTGTTGAAAATAAGTTTGGCATCCCGCCTGACAGAATTATCGACTACCTGGTGCTGGTCGGCGACACCGCAGACAACGTGCCCGGTGTGGAAAAGGTCGGCCCGAAAACCGCCGTCAAATGGCTGACCGAATACGGCACGCTGGATAACATTATTGCCAATGCCGACAATATCAAAGGCGTGGTCGGCGAGAACCTGCGCAAGGCCCTGCCCTGGCTACCGACGGCGCGCGAGCTAATTACCATCCGCTGCGATATCGGTTTATGTGAGAGTTTTGACGAACTGATTGCGCAAACGCCGGATAAAGAAAAACTGCTGGCGTTGTTTGACCACTTTGAGTTTCGTAGTTGGAAGCGTGAACTGGACAAGCTGCCGGACGGTGCGACTGCGCCCACGAGTGAAAATCCGACTGCCTCCACAGTAGATTCACTGAGTACAGCCCCCGCCACGACGTATACCCCTGACACACGTCGTCAGTACCAGACGATTCTAAATGATGCCGACCTGGATAGCTGGCTAGCTAAACTACAACAAGCCGAGCTAGTGTGTTTTGACACCGAAACCACCTCGCTGGATGCCATGCAGGCAAAAATTGTCGGCGTATCTTTTAGTGTGACTCCCGGCGAAGCCGCTTATGTGCCACTCACGCATGACTATTTTGATGCGCCAGAGCAGCTTTCTTTGCAGGCCACTTTGAACAAGTTGCAGCCAATTCTGGAAAATCCGGCCATTAGAAAAGTCGGTCAGAACCTCAAATATGACATGCATGTGCTGGCCAATCATGGCATCCAGCTGCA
This sequence comes from Methylophilus sp. Q8, assembly GCF_000800115.1. Lineage (NCBI taxonomy): Bacteria > Pseudomonadati > Pseudomonadota > Betaproteobacteria > Nitrosomonadales > Methylophilaceae > Methylophilus > Methylophilus sp. Q8. Next base: position 556,230 of record NZ_JUHE01000001.1, read on the forward strand.
AGGCGTGGCGCATGACACCCTGCTGGAATCTTATGTATTCGAGAGCCACAAAGGCCATGGCATGGATGAGCTCAGTGAGCGTCATCTGGATATTACGCCCATCAGCTACGAAAGCGTGGCGGGCAAAGGGGCCAAACAAGTCGGCTTTAGCCAGGTCACCGTCGAGCAGGCATCAGAATATGCCGCCGAGGATGCGGACATTACACTGCAACTGCACCAGGCTTTATACCCACAAGTGACCACCTCTGACAAACTCAATTTCATTTATGAAAAGATTGAATTACCCAGCATGCTGGTGCTGCAACGCATGGAGCGCAACGGCGTACTGATAGACAGCCATATGCTCAATCGACAGAGCAATGAAATCGGCCTGCGTTTGATGGAGGTTGAAAAACAGGCATTCGAACTGGCCGGACAACCGTTTAACCTCGGTAGCCCCAAGCAATTGCAAGAGATTTTGTTCGGCAAACTGGGGATCAAGCCGTTGAAAAAAACGCCATCAGGGGCGCCATCGACTGACGAAGACGTGTTGCAGGAACTGGCGCTGGACTACCCTTTGCCAAAAGTGATTCTGGAACACAGGAGCCTGGCCAAACTGAAGTCGACTTACACCGACAAACTGCCGAAAATGATTAATGCGCAAACCGGACGCGTGCATACCAATTACAACCAGGCCGTTGCCATCACCGGCCGCCTGGCGAGCTCGGACCCCAACCTGCAGAACATCCCGGTGCGCACAGCTGAAGGCCGCCGTATCCGCGAAGCCTTTGTGGCGCCACCTGGCTCGCATATTGTCTCTGCGGACTACTCGCAAATTGAATTACGTATTATGGCGCATCTGTCACAAGATGCTGGCATGCTGAGCGCATTTGCCAACAATGAAGACATTCACCGCGCCACTGCCGCAGAGATTTTTGGCGTGGAGCGCGCGGCAGTCGACAGCGAACAACGTCGCTACGCCAAGGTGATCAACTTCGGCCTGATTTACGGCATGAGCGCCTTTGGCCTGGCACAAAACCTCAATATCGAACGTAGCGCCGCAGCCAATTACATCGAGCGCTATTTCGCCCGCTATCCCGGCGTACGGCAGTATATGAGCGATACGCGCGAGCTGGCCAAACAGCAAGGCTATGTGGAAACCATTTTTGGCCGTCGCTTGTGGGTGCCGGAGATCAACAGCGCTAACGTACAACGGCGCAATGGCGCCGAACGCGCCGCGATCAATGCCCCGATGCAAGGCACCGCCGCCGACTTGATCAAACTGGCCATGATCGCGGTCGACCAATGGCTGACAGCAGAAAAACTGCAAACCAAACTCATCATGCAGGTACACGATGAACTGGTACTGGAAGTGCCGGAGGCCGAACTTGAACTGGTGAAATCCACCTTGCCCAAACTGATGCAGCATGTCGCCACACTGGATGTGCCCTTACTGGCCGAAGTGGGCAGCGGTAGCAACTGGGAAAGCGCGCATTAAATGCACGCCATATGTTAAGGTAATACATCCATCACACACAGGGGACTCGCGATGAAATCGTCGCTTATGATCGGTATTATTTTGATAGCACTTGGTACGGCCGGATTAGTGTTCAAAGGCTTTAGTTACGAGAGCAAAGAAACCGTGGCTAAAATCGGCTCGTTAGAAGCCAGTGCGGAAATCACTAAAGATGTCGAGATTCCGCAAGCACTCAGCATCATCGTCCTCGTGGCCGGTGTGGCAATGGTGCTGGTTGGCCTGAAAAAATAACGCTGGCCAATCACCCACGTTTGCCAGTCTTTTCTGACAGACGTTTACTGCGCCCGCTGACAGATCACACCAGAAGTTCTGGTTAGCATACGATTTCATCACAACAACAAGGGAGATTCACATGCTTTGGACGATTGTAGTTGGCATTATTGCAGGTTGGTTGGCCGGTTTGATTATGAAGGGCGATGGTTTTGGCCTGATCTGGGATTTGATTTTGGGCATCGCCGGTGCAGTCGTTGGCGGCTGGCTGTTTGGCTTGCTTGGCCTCAGTGCCAGCGGCGGCATGGTGGGTAGTATTATCGTGGCCACTATCGGCGCGGTGTTCCTGATTTTCATTTCACGCTTGCTCAGGTCCGCCTAGACGCATCACGCAGTACCAGACTAAATACTAAATGCTGGAAAAGACTACTTTTCCAGCATTACCTTTTTTAGCCAAATACATGGCGGCATCTGCCTTTTCAAGCAAGGCCTCAATCTCTTCTTTTTTCCGTGGCCATGCAAATGCCACACCTATGCTGCAACCCACCGTGATTTCCTGCCCGGACTGAAAGCGGATCGGCTGTTGAATGGATTCGATCAGTTTCTCTGCAATCCTGGTGGCCAGGACGCGTGGATGGTCAGTAAATGTGAGTAGAATCACAAACTCGTCACCCCCAAACCGGCACACCATATCGTCTTCGCGCAATACTTTCGGGATACGTTGCGACACCGTAATCAAGACTTCATCCCCTGCCGCATGCCCCAGCGTATCATTGACTGACTTAAAGCCGTCTAAATCCAGAAACAGCAAGATCATGCCACGGCTGACGTTGTGTGCGTGGGCGCCACTGGCAATACCGCGCATCAGGCTCAGCAGGCCACGCCGGTTAAACAATCCGGTCAATGGATCTTCGGTCAGCAGTTTTTCCAGCGCATTTTGCTGCGTGTGAAACGCCGTCATATCCATCAGAAAGCTGATGCAAAAATTCGACTCATATTCCATGACCCGCGTCAGCGCAATCCTCAGCGGGATTTCATGGCCATCAGCATGAAATCCATGACGTTCCGCCACAATTTTTTCAGAAGTATCTTGCTGCCTGCGTTTTCTGGCATAGGCATTTAATTGTTTCCAGTCGGGAATCATTTTTGAGATATGTTTACCGATAATTAACTGTGCCTGATAGCCAAACATGCCTTCAAACGCGCGATTGACCATTTTGATAAACCCTTTGGCATCGGTAATCACAATGGCATCAATCGCATTTTGAAAGATGACCCGCATTTGGTGTTCCTTGAACTGCAAATCACGGGCAAGCTGGCGCTGCCTGGCAAGCATATTTTGCGCAATAGCAGCACCGATCAAAATCATCGTGCCCAATGTCACCAGCGTCGACAAATACCAGCGATCGACCGTCGGCACGGGCCGGACAAACTCGGCTACCCCCACGAATGCTGCAGCCGCCATCCCGATATAATGCATAATCGTAATGGCCGCGCCCATCACCAGCCCGCTGACGACATGACGCCAGGCACGCAGCCGTTGCAATCGTTCACATTGCTGGCCAAACCATAATGCAAGCACCGCAAGCAACACGGCAGCCACCACAGAAATCAGGACCCACCATGGTTTGAATGTCATGGTCGCGGCGGTACGTATGGCCAACATGCCGCTGTAGTGCATGATGCCAATCCCCAGTCCAATAATCATGCCGCTTAACCATAAATGCTTAACGCCTTTTTCAGCGCGTGAGATCCAGCGCATGGCAGCCCAGGAAGCGACAAAAGCAGGCCAGATAGAGAGCAAAGTGATGAGCGGATCGTATTTAACGGTGACGCAAAGCTCGAATGCCAGCATACCGAGGAAGTGCATGCTCCAGACCGCCGCGCCTAATACCGTGGCACCGCTCAATAGCGCAATTTTCTGGTCTCTTTTTAACTGGAATTGGGGGGCCAGATCAGCCAGGTACATGGCCAATATAGAGGCTATTGCAGCAATGAAATAAGACAACACCACCATCCATCCCTCGTAACGGGACAGAATGATAGAACCTGCTGGACTCACAACTTCAAACAAAAAGTTCGTCAATTGCTGGTATCCAATCACGCATGGTGACTTTATCAGGGTGTGGAGCGCGGATCGATTACCGTATCTGAGCGCTCACGGCTGGCGCTAATTGAATTTAGTGTGCATGCATCACAGTGACATAAATTTAAAAGCGCTCACTGGTATTATGATGACCTTGAAAAACACTTTCAAAACACATTTACGCAAATTAACCATGAATCAGTTCGGCATTTATATCATTGGCGATGAAATCCTGTCCGGCAAACGCCAGGATGCGCATCTTGGCAAAGTGATTTCGCTGTTGTCAGCCCGCGGTTTGCAATTGAGTTGGGCACATTTTATTGGTGATATCCCCGACCAGATCACCAGTCACCTCAAAGCCAGTATGGCTCGCGGTGATGTCGTGTTCAGTTTTGGCGGTATTGGTGCCACGCCGGATGACCATACGCGGCAATGTGCGGCCGCAGCCGCAGGCGTGACGATTGAGCGCCATGCAGGCGCCGTTGCCAATATCGAGGCGCAGTATGGCGCAGGCGCTTACCCTAAGCGGGTGCTGATGGCCGACTTTCCACAAGGCTGCGACCTGATTCCCAACCCAATTAATCGCGTGGCCGGATTCAGCCTGAATCAGCATTACTTTGTGCCGGGCTTTCCTGAAATGGCCCACCCCATGGTGGAATGGGTACTCGAGACGTATTACAGCGACCTGTTTCATACGGCAGACTACCTGGAACAAGCCATCGTTGTCACCGAGGCGGGGGAAAGTGACCTGATTGATTTAATGCACCAGATGTTAAGCCAGTATCCCATGCTGAAATTGTTCAGCCTGCCGCGCACCAATCAGCGTCGCACCACTGAGGTCGGCATGAAAGGACAAAGTGCATTGGTCAAACAGGCCATGCAAGACCTGAAAGCTGGCGTGTCGGCGCTTGGCTACCCCTGGGTAGAGGTATAAATCGCGATGGATTGCCGCCCGCAATGCGGTGCATGTTGTATTGCACCATCGATTACCAGTGCGATCCCCGGTATGCCTGATGGTAAACCGGCGGGGGTGGCCTGCATTCAACTGGACGACTTATTCAGGTGCAAACTGTTTGGTCAACCCGAGCGCCCGGATTTTTGTGGCGGCTTGCAGCCCAGCCTGGAAATGTGCGGCGATGCCGAACAGCCGCGTGAATATGCCATACGCTGGCTGAGTGCACTAGAATTGGCGACCCAGCCAGAGACGCCTGGCCATTAGGGTTTACGGTAGGCCCAACGCATCATGCCCAGCCCGACCAGGATCATGGGTACGCATAACCACTGCCCCATACTCAGGCCCAGAGACAACAAGCCTAGAAAGCTGTCCGGCTCACGGGTGAATTCGACAATAAACCGGAAGCTGCCGTAACAGAGCAGGAACAAGGCAGAGATTGCGCCGATGGGGCGTTTTTTACCCGCGAACGTCCATAACACCAGAAACAACACAATGCCTTCCAGCGCAAATTCATACAACTGCGACGGATGGCGGGCCACCTGATCCACCGCAGGAAACACCATGCCCCAATCGGCGTTGGTCGGACGCCCCCATAACTCGGCATTGATAAAATTACCCAGTCGCCCCGCGCCAAGGCCAATCGGCACTAAAGGCGCTACAAAATCCATCAGTTGCAACCAAATCACGCCACGCTTGCGCGCAAACAGCGCCATTGCCACCATTACGCCAATAAAGCCGCCGTGAAACGACATACCGCCCTGCCACAAGGCAAAAATCTCCAGCGGATGTTGCAGAAAATAAGCCGGTTGATAAAACAGCACATAGCCCAAACGACCACCAAACACCACACCCAGCGCAATGTAAAACAGCATATCGTCCGGGTCACGTTCCTGCCAGGGGGAGGCCGAATCCAGCTTGCGCAAGCGCTTGACCTGGTATTGCCCCAGCCACAAGCCGCCAAAAAAGCCGACCAGGTACATCAGGCCATACCAATGAATACCGAAACTGCCAATTTGCAATGCGATGGGGTTAAAGCCCGGATGGATAAACATGCCGTATCACCGTGAAAAAAACTGCATTATACCTGCTCGCCACGCCTACGCAGTGACGTCTTGCAGCGCTGCAGGCGATGTCATTCGCCACACCGCTAACAGGCTGATAAGCGCCATCAGCGACATATAGGCGCCCACCCAAGGTAAGCCTCCCTGCTGCACCAGGGATTGCGCAATCGCTGGCGCAAAAGACGCGCCTAAAATACCGCCCAACTGGTAACTCAGGCCGGCACCACTATAGCGTACGGCGACCGGGAACTGCTCGGGCAAAAATGCGCCCATGGGGGCGAACGTCACCCCCATCAAAAACAACGCTGAGAATAAAAACAGCAATATCCATAACCAGTCGCCGCTCCCCAACAGTGGCGCCAGTGCAAAGCCCAGCAACAGTGCCAGTACTTGCCCGCACATCAGCACCGGGCGCCTGCCAACACGGTCTGCCCACCAGGCCGCAAGCGGTGTCGCCAGTGCCATGCCGATGACGGCCACGCATAACATGCCCAAAAATACTGGCCGCGCGATATGCAGGGTCTGTGTGCCATAGCTCAGGCAAAACACCGTTGCCGTGTAAAACAGGTGATAACACACGCCCATGGCCAGCGCGCCCAATACAATGGCGCGCCCATGTTGCAGCAACAAGGCTTTCAACGGCCAGCGGTGTAAATGCTGTGCGGACTGCGCCTGTGCAAATACCGGCGTTTCAGCCAGTTTAAACCTGACATATAAGCCCACCATCACCAGCGCCGCGCTGATGATAAACGGCACACGCCAACCCCATTGTTCAAACTGGGCTTCGCTCAGGCCCAGACTCAGGGCTAAAAATGTCAACGTGGCCAGCAGAAAACCGATCGACGGCCCCAGTTGCGGAAACATGCCATACCAGCCACGCTTGTTTGCAGGCGCATACTCGGTGGCCAGTAAGGCCGCCCCCGCCCATTCGCCCCCCAGGCCGATACCTTGTGCGAACCTTAGCAAGCAAAGCACGACTGGCGCCCAGACGCCCCAGCTGGCATAGCCTGGTAGCAGACCAATCAAAAAAGTGGCGCTCCCCATTACCAGCAATGAAGCAGCCAGTGTCGACTTACGGCCAATACGGTCACCAAAGTGGCCAAATAATAATGCGCCTACTGGCCGCGCAATAAAAGCCAGGCCAAAGGTGAGCAGCGCATTCAGCGATTGTATGGCCGGATCACTGGCAGGAAAAAATACTTGCCCGATCACCAGCGCAGCGGCCATGGCATAAATATAAAAATCATAAAACTCGATGGCGGTGCCGATAAAACTGGCAAAGGCGATATGCTTTAATGAAGGTGTCGTCATGCAGGCATCTTAAGGCTGTCGCCAGGTTTTGCCTAGCCAATAAAAAACCGGGGTCACGATCTCTCGTTACCCCGGCTAGCTCACACATACTCAAAGAATGACTGTTTAGGACATTATTTCTTAGCCTCCTCAGCCTCGGCAGTGACACTTTCAGGCTTCCAGCCACCGCCCAGTGCCTTGAACAGGTCCACCGACGCGGTCAGCGTATTCTGGCGGCTCTGCACCACAGCCTGCGTAGCCTCATTATGGTTACGCTGTGCATCCAGCACTTCCAGGTAGCTGGTATAGCCTGCCTCATAGCGGTTTTTCGCCACGCGCAGAATATTGCCAGTGGTTTTTTCCTTGGACTCGGCCAAGGCTTCTTGCTCACGGTATTGTTGCGCATTCACCAGTGCGTCGCTAACTTCGGTAAACGCAGTTTGCAAGGTGTTCTGATAAGTTGCCAGTACTTGTTTTTGCTGCGCTGTCGCCTGATCCAGACGTGCATTCAAGCGGCCGCCGTTGAAAATCGGCATGCTGATATCCAAACCAAGTGACCAGACGCGTGCAGGCGATTTCAGCAAGTTATTCAGCGCGATACTTTCACCACCATAAGTGGTAGATAGCGAGATACTTGGGTAAAACGCGGCGCGTGCCACGGCAATGTTGGCATTGGCTGACACCATGTCCTGCTCTGCCTGGCGCACGTCCGGACGTGCTTCCATCAGGGCTGAAGGCAGACCGGTTGGCGCGACTGGTGGGGTTGGCATCGCCATCAGGTCACCCGCCGCGATTTTCAGGCCAAGATCATTGGTCAGCAAACCGATCTGATGCTCACTCAAGGCGCGCAAGCGCTTCAATTCCAGCGTCTGCGTTTGCAGCGTGGTGACGACCAGCTCCGCCTGATGTGCGTCCAGAATGGTAGACACACCACCTTCAACCCGACGTTTGGCCAGATCCAGGCTGTCCTGTGCGGTTTTCAGGTTTTGCGTATTGACCAGCAATTGCGCATCCAAACTGCGTATCATCAGGTAATGATTGGCCACCAGGCTGGACAACGACCAAGTCACCGCCTCTTTGGCATAACGCGTTGCCAGCAGTTGCGCACGCGCAGCTTCATTGGCACGGCGCAGTTTGCCCCACAGGTCCAGCTCATAACTGCCGTTCAAGCCGACTTTGTAGGTTTTACGCGGGTTGTTACCAAACACCGGGAACACACCGGACTCGGTAACACGGTTACGTAAACCGGAACCGGTTGCGGTGACGGTAGGCAACAAGTTACCGCCGATTTCACGCATTTGCGCGTCAGCCTCTTCAATGCGTGCTACAGCCAGTTGCACGTTATTATTTTTGGCCAGCGCAGTGTCTACTAGCTGGTTTAACTGGCTGTCATTAAACAGTGTCCACCATTGCTGCAACGCCAGTTGCTGCTCGGTACTGAGTGTGTCAGCACCCGCAGCGCCATATTGGTCTGGCAACTGCGGTGCAGGACGCGAATACAAATCACCCAGCATCTGGCAACCGGTCATGGACAAGGTCAACAACCCCAGCAGCAATGATCGCTGTAACGGTTTTAATGCAATTTTCATTGTCGGTTTCATACCGATTCCTCTTCTACAATGTGCCCATGGTGACGAACCTTTTTCTCATTGGTCAACCAGGTAAAGAATAACGGGATAAAGATGGTGGCAATAAACGTTGCCAGCAACATACCGCCAAACACACCAGTACCCATAGACTGTCGGGCTGCCGCACCTGCACCGGTCGCGAATACCAGCGGGATAATCCCCAGCATAAACGCCATCGACGTCATCACGATCGGTCTGAAACGCAGACGGGCTGCTTCCAGTGCCGCTTCAGCCAACGGCATGCCTTCTTCCATTTTCTGTGACGCAAACTCCACAATCAGGATGGCGTTTTTCGCCGCCAGGCCGATCAGTGTAATCAAGCCAATCTGGAAGTAGATATCATTGTTCATGCCACGTGTCAGCACGGCAATCAACGCACCTGTCATCGCAAATGGAATCGCCATAATCACCGCCAATGGCAATGCCCAGGTCTCAAACTGCGCGGCCAGGATCAGGAACACCATAATGGTCGCGAAGGCAAAGGCTACCAGCGCAGCGGAACCAGTACGATTCTCCTGGTAGGCTTGGCCAGTCCAGGCAATCTGGTAGCCATCTGGCAGATTTTCCTTGGCAATTTTTTCCACTAGCTTGATCGCATCACCCGAGCTCACACCAGGCGCACCGCTACCAAACACTTTGGCAGACAGCAGGCCGTTATAACGCTCAAGTTGCTCGGCACCGACAATATTGCTGACCTTCGCCAATGCCGACATAGGCACCATATTGCCATCCGGATTTTCGGCCGTTGGCTGGCTACGCACATACACTTTGCCCAAGTCTTCCGGCTTCATGCGGTACTCAGCCTCCGCTTGCAACTGCACACGATAGGTACGGCCACTACGGTTAAAGTCATTGACGTAGAGCGAACCCATGGTGCTTTGCAAGGTGGCGTAAATATCCGCAATTTTCACGTTTTGTGACAGCGCTTTGGCTTCATCAACCTCAATAAACAACTGAGGCACGGTCGGCCGGAAGAAGCTGTTAATACCGGTCAATTGCGGACTCGCACGCATCGCATCCATAAAGTTATTCATGACCTGCGCTAACTTGATCGGATCGGTATCGCCATGGCTTTGTACATACACTTCAAAACCACCGGCAGAACCCAAGCCACGAATCGCAGGCGGGTTCACGGCAAAGCTCAAGCCATCTGGCTGACTCATGCCGATGCCAATCAATTTACCCACCATTTGATCAGCATTGGTGGTGCGTTGATCCCAGTCTGTCATACGCACAAACATGGTCGCAGCATTGGTTTTGTTCGCGCCTGTCAGCAATTCAAAGCCGTTCACCGCAAACTCATGCGCCGTTGCCGGATCTTTAGCGATAGTCGCGCGGATGTTTTCCGTGGTTTGTGACGTACGCTTCAAGGTTGCACCATCTGGCATCACGACGATACTGATCACATAGCCCTGATCCTCTGGTGGTACAAACCCACCCGGTACTGCACGGAACAGGAAAATCATGACCACCACCATGGCCCCAAACACCACGGCACCAATAATCTTGTGATGCAGGGTCAGGTTAACGGTACCGGTGTACAGGTTGGTCAAGCGGCTAAAGCCACGGTTAAATTTCCTGAAAAAAGCATTTTCATGGTGACCATTTTTCAAAATCATGGCGCACAGGGCTGGCGTCAGCGTCAACGCTACCACGCCTGAAATCACCACAGAAATAGCCACCGTGACCGCAAACTGGCGATACAACTCACCGGCGATACCACCCTGGAAAGCCACCGGCACAAACACCGCACACAGCACCAGCACAATCGCCACCACCGCCGCTTGTACCTGGGCGATAGATTTGATCGCCGCATGTAAAGGATTGAGGTTTTCTTCCTTCATCAAGCGTTCGGTGTTTTCCAGCACCACAATCGCATCATCCACCACGATACCAATCGCCAGAATCATGGCAAACAGCGTCAGCAGGTTGATTGAGAATCCAAACAGATAGAGGCCGGCAAACGTACCCACAATCGAAATTGGCACGGCAATCATCGGGATCAGCGTCGCGCGCCAGCTTTGCAGGAACAGGAACACTACCAGCACCACCAGGATCAGCGCTTCACCAAAGGTATGAAACACTTCCTTGATGGTGGCTTTCACAAAGTCGCTGGTGTCGTAAGGAATGTTGTAATCCATGCCTTCCGGAAACTTCAGCTTCAGTTCGTCCACTTTGGCCTTGATGGCTTCGGCAGTTTCCAGCGCATTGGCGCCGCTTTGCAAGAAGATAGGTAACGCTACACCAGGCTGCCCATTCAGTGCAGAAGCCACGTTATAGGTTTGTGCGCCCAACTCAATACGCGCCACATCCTTCAGGCGCAAGACGCCGTTCGGGCCTTGCGCACGGATAATAATATTACCAAACTCTTCAGGCTCAATTAAGCGCCCTTTGGCTGTTACCGTAAACGCCAGCTGCTGATTCGGCGTGGCAGGCTCGGCACCAATTTTACCGGCAGCATACTGCGCGTTTTGTGCACCAATCGCGGCAGAAATATCACTGGTAGACACACCCAGCTGCGCCATACGATCAGGGCGCAACCAGACGCGCATGGAGTAATCCTGGCCACCAAAAATAGTGACATCGCCCACGCCTTTGATGCGCTTGAACTCATCCAGCACATTCAGCGTGGCGTAGTTACTCAAGAACAAACGGTCATGTTCTTTTTTCTTGGAGATCAGCATCACCACCAACAGAATATCGTTGGAGCGCTTTTGCACCACGACACCGGTTCTGCGTACATCTTCCGGCAAACGCGGCAAAGCAATGTTAACGCGGTTGCTGACGTTAAAAGTCGCCTGGTCAACATTGGTGCCAATATCAAACGTGGCGGTAATGGTTAAAGTACCGCTACTGTCAGAACTGGAGTTAAAGTACAGCAGGTTTTCCACCCCGCTTAACTGCTCTTCAATCGGTGCTGCCACGGTTTTAGACAGTGTTTCAGCACTGGCACCAGGATAGCTGGCCGTAATTAGCACAGTTGGCGGCGCAATTTGCGGATATTGCGCAATCGGCAATTTAAATGCCGCTGCCAACCCTGCCAACACGATGATGATAGACAGCACGCTGGCAAAAATCGGCCGTGTGATAAAAAATCGGGTCATATCGTTTTCCCTGAGACGGGCCTGAATATTGAACTCAGGCCCCAGATAACATGATTAAATCAAAAACAAACTAAGCATTTAGCAAATAAGGCTATGACCAAATTAGCTTTTAGCTGGCGCGGCAGGTGCAGCATCTGCCGCATGCGGCGCCACAGGTGCACCCGGACGGACTTTGATCAGGTTATCAACAATCACCTGGTCACCGGCTTTCAAGCCATCAAGTACGATCCAGCGATCATTGAACCAGCCACCCGCCACGATAGGACGCACAGCCGCGACGGTTTTGCCTTCTTTGTCTTTTTCGGCCACAAAGATAAATTTACCTTGTTGACCAGTCAGCACCGCTGTTTGCGGAATCAGGAAGACGCCATCGCGCTTGCCCGTGATCAAACGCACGCGGACAAACTGCCCTGGCAACAATGCACGGTCAGGGTTCTGGAACTCGGCCCGCAGTTGTTGCGTGCCTAATGCCGGATCGATTTGGCTGGCAGAAAAGTTAATTTTGCCCGATTGCGGATACTCGCTGTTGTCAGCCAGAATCAGTCTCACATCTTGCACACGGCCCGGGCTCAAATGACCGCCCAATGCCAGCAAGTCAGACTCAGACAAACTGAAACGTACCCAAATTGGCGATACTTGCACGATAGTACTGAGCAAACTGGTATTCGCATTCACCAGCGCACCTTCGGATAAGACAAAACGACCCGCTATACCACTTTCAGGCGCTTTAACATGGGTGTATGACAGGTTTAACTCCGCTTCACGCAGTTGCGCCTGATATTGCAACAAGGTCGCAGAAGCGACAGTGTTATCAGAAGCCGCGTTATCATATTCACGCTGGCTGATGGATTTAGTTTCCAGCAAGCCTTTTAAACGCAGCGCTTCACGTGCAGTTTGTTCGATACGGGCTTTTTGCTGTGCAATCAGCGCCCTGGCTTGTTCAACTTGCAGCTGGAAAGGCACCGGGTCAATCAGAAACATATCCTGACCGGCTTTTACCGACTCCCCTTCTTGATACAAACGCTTCAAGACAATACCGCCCACACGTGGACGGACTTCAATTTGTTTGGCACCCTCGGTTTGCGCCACGACTTCGGTTTGCACTGGCACCGTTTCTGCCGTGACTGTTTGTGCAGTCACTGGCATGGCTGGCATGCCGCCCGCCGCAGGGGTTTGTTCGTTGGATGATTTTCCGCAAGCACTCAGTACAACGCCCAAAGCAAGCACAAGCAGCGTACGACGAGGCTGGATAGTCTGTGAAATCAACATGTTATCCTCTAAAAATTTTTAAAATAGACTTGATTACATACAATCTTGGATGTATATTATATACAAACACGAATGTATGTAAATGGGTTTTGCAAAAAATTTGCCGTACAAGCTGCCAAAAACGAGTCAGCGGTCACAACTGGTAAAATACACAACCTACAAGAAACTTTAATGAATATGAAAGAGCGATAGAAACTTATGGTACGTAAAACCAAAGAGGATGCCGCAATCACCCGCCAGCGCATTATTGATGCTGCGCGAGAAATGTTCCTGCAAAAGGGCGTCAGTCGCACCAGCCTGGAACAAATTGCCACACACGCCAGCGTGACACGTGGCGCCGTCTACTGGCACTTTCAAAATAAAGCTGAACTGTTTCACGCGATGCGCGAAGAGGTCTATCTCCCTCTGATTGACCGCATGGACGATACCCTGCTCGGCAATAGCGAGGAAGCCAATAGTGACCCGCTGGGCCGTATCCGCAAATATATGGCAAGCACCATTCTCATTCTGGACGATGACCCAACCACGCGTGCGACCTATGAAGTCATGATGACCAAATGCGAATATGTCGATGAGTTTGCCGATGTATTGAAATCAATTTTAAGTAACTGTAGCGGACTGGTGCACAAAATGGAACAGGCTTATGCCAAAGCCCAGGAAATTGGCCAGGTTGGCATTCAGCTGACCGCCGCCGAACTTGCCATGGACTCGCACCTGTTCTTCTCCGGCCTGCTGCATATGTGGGTGAAAGACACCGAAGGCACTTTATTTCGTGACCACGCCTTGCAACTCATAGACACACATATCAAGCTGCGTAAAAAATAAGCAAAAATTCCTGTTTACGGATTCCCTGATCCGCGATTTGCAGTTAAAATAGTCGGTCTTTTCACTGATTTATCAATCACATGCAAATCGGCCCACACATACTGAAAAACAATCTGGTTGTCGCACCCATGGCGGGCGTGACCGACAGGCCTTTCCGTATGCTGTGCAAAAAAATGGGCGCCGGATTGGCCGTGTCGGAGATGGTCACATCCAATTCCTTATTGTATGGCAGTGAAAAAACCAAACGCCGCGCCAACCACGAAGGCGAAGTCAGCCCGATTTCAGTACAGATTGCAGGGGCCGAACCAGCCATGATGGCCGAAGCCGCCAGACACAACGTCGACAATGGCGCGCAAATCATCGACATCAATATGGGCTGTCCGGCCAAAAAAATCTGTAACGTGATGGCAGGTTCTGCCCTGCTGCGTGATGAGCCATTGGTCTCACAGATCCTCAGGGCGGTGGTCAATGCCGTTGATGTACCGGTGACCCTCAAAATCCGCACTGGCTGGGACAGACAAAACAAAAACGCGATCCAGATTGCCAGAATGGCCGAGGATCTTGGCGTGCAGGCACTAACTATTCATGGCCGCACCCGTAACGATCTTTATCATGGCGACGCAGAATACGATACGATTGCTGCCGTCAAACAGGCGATCAACATTCCATTGATTGCTAACGGTGACATCACCACGCCAGAAAAAGCCAAATTTGTGCTCGACTACACCAAAGCCGATGCGGTGATGATTGGCCGCGCCGCACAAGGCCGTCCATGGATTTTCCGTGAAACAGAGCATTTCCTGAACACCGGCGAACATATGCTGGCACCCACTGTAGATGAAATTCACCAGGTGATGCTGGAGCATTTGCATGACCTGTATGACTTCTACGGCGACCTCACCGGCATGCGCGTCGCCCGCAAGCATATTTCCTGGTATACCAAAGGCTTGTCAGGCTCGGCTGCTTTCCGCCACAACATGAATACGCTGCAAACCATAGAATTACAATTACAAGCTATTAACGACTTTTTTGCCGAACTCAAAGCGAAGAATGACCGACTGGTCTATGTCGACAACGAGGAGAACGGTGATGAGGAGTTGGCAGCATAATGCAAAACGATAGTAAATTGAGTCTCGCTGTGCGCGAGTCACTGGACGACTATTTCACGCATCTCGATGGGCAACCGCCGCATGCCATCTACGACATGGTACTGGGTTGTGTCGAAAAACCCATGCTGGAATACGTATTAAACAAGGTCGGTGGCAACCAGAGTAAAGCTGCCGACATGATGGGCATTAACCGCAATACCCTGAGAAAAAAAATGGCCGCCTACGGTCTGGAATAAACTACACCGGGCCTGATGACATTTCATCATCAGGCCTTTTCATTTTCTTTATCACGCAATTCCACTCAAATTCATTATGACGATTAAACGCGCGCTTATCAGTGTTTCCGATAAAACCGGTGTGCTTGAACTGGCACAATCCCTGCACCAGCTTGGTGTAGAAATTCTTTCTACTGGCGGCACCGCCAAACTGTTCCGTGACAACAATATCCCCGTGAAGGAAGTCAGTGACTTTACCGGCTTCCCGGAAATGCTGGATGGCCGCGTCAAAACCTTGCACCCGAAAGTACACGGCGGTTTACTGGGTCGTCGCGATTTGCCTGAACATGTAGCGGCCATGCAACAATATGGCATTGAGAATATTGATCTGCTGGCGGTGAACCTGTATCCGTTTGAAGCGACCGTTGCCAAAGCCAACTGCACATTAGAAGATGCGATTGAAAACATCGATATCGGCGGCCCGGCCATGGTGCGTTCCGCGGCCAAAAACTGGAATGACGTGGCGGTGTTGACCGATGCGGCGCAATACGCTGAAGTCGTCAATGAGCTGAAAGCCAATAACGGTGCCGTCTCCAAAGCAACACGCTTTCAATTGTCTGTGGCTGCGTTTAACCGCATTGCACAATATGACGCAGCGATCAGCAACTATCTGTCCGCCATCGACTTTACTGAAACAGAATCCGCTGGCAAGCCAGTGTTGAGCCAGTTCCCTGGCCAGATGAACAGCAATTTTGTCAAAGTGCAGGATCTGCGTTACGGTGAAAACAGCCACCAGCAAGCGGCGTTCTACCGTGACTTGTACCCGGCACCGGGCAGCCTGGCCACCGCGCAACAGTTACAAGGCAAAGAGCTCAGTTATAACAATATCGCCGATGCTGATGCCGCCTGGGAAGCCGTAAAATCCTTCACTGGCCCGGCTTGCGTGATTGTGAAACATGCCAACCCATGTGGCGTGGCATTGGGCGCGAACGCGCTGGAAGCCTATAGCAAGGCTTTCAAAACTGACCCGACCTCGGCCTTTGGTGGCATTATCGCCTTTAACAGTACGCTGGATGGTGCAGCCGCCGAAGCCGTGTCTAAACAGTTTGTAGAAGTACTGATCGCACCGGACTTTACACCAGAAGCGCTGGCCATTTTCACGGCCAAAGCCAATGTGCGCGTGTTGAAAATTGCTTTACCGCAAGGCGGCAATACTGCCTGGGAACAGGGCCGTAACGCGGTTGACTCCAAGCGCGTAGGCTCCGGCATTTTGCTGCAATCAGCAGACAATCACGATTTACAACTGGCCGATATCAAAATCGTCACCAAGCTGCAACCGACCCCGGCACAACTGCAAGACCTGTTGTTTGCCTGGAATGTAGCCAAATATGTGAAATCCAACGCCATCGTTTTCTGTGGCAATGGCATGACCTTGGGCGTGGGCGCTGGCCAGATGAGCCGTGTCGATAGCACCAAAATCGCTGCCATCAAGGCACAAAACTCAGGCCTGAGCCTGCAAGGTTCCGTGGTCGCTTCAGATGCCTTCTTCCCGTTCCGTGACGGCGTCGATGTGCTGGCCGACGCGGGTGCCAGCTGCGTCATTCATCCAGGCGGCAGCATGCGCGACGAAGAAGTCATCGCCGCCGCAGACGAACGTGGCTTGGCCATGGTAGTGACTGGTATTCGCCACTTTAGACATTAATTCTATAGCCACAGAGGGCTCAGAGATCACAGAGAACTTCTTTAATCATGTTTTCCTCTGTGATCTCTGTGTCCTCTGTGGCTCAAACTCAATTAGGTAATACAAAATGAAAATTTTAGTGATTGGTTCTGGCGGTCGTGAGCACGCACTGGCATGGAAAGTGACACAAAACAAAGAAGTCAGCCGTGTGTATGTGGCACCTGGTAACGCTGGTACGGCCACCAACCCGGATATGGTCAATGTGCCCATCACCAAAATTGATGAACTGGTGAAATTTGCTGAAGACGAGCAAATCGCCTTGACCATCGTTGGCCCAGAAGCACCACTGTCACAAGGCGTGGTCGATGCTTTCCGCGCGGCCGATTTAAAAATCTTTGGTCCTACCAAGGCAGCGGCACAGTTGGAAAGCTCCAAAGACTTCGCCAAGGCGTTTATGGTGCGCCACAATATTCCAACAGCCAAATACCAGACATTTAGCGATGCCGCACAAGCCCATACTTACATCGAAGCCAATGGCGCGCCGATTGTGATCAAGGCAGATGGCCTGGCTGCAGGTAAAGGCGTCGTGGTTGCCATGACACTGGAAGAAGCACATACCGCCGTCGACGCCATGTTGTCAGACAACAAGCTCGGCGATGCAGGCGCTCGCGTCGTGATTGAAGAGTTTTTAACCGGCGAAGAAGCCAGCTTTATGGTCATGGTCGATGGCAAAAATATCCTGCCTTTGGCCACCAGCCAGGATCACAAGCGCCTGCTGGATGCAGACCAGGGGCCGAACACTGGCGGCATGGGCGCTTACTCGCCAGCGCCAGTGGTGACCCCAGAGATTCACGCCAAAGCCATGCGCGAAATCATTGTGCCTACGGTAGAAGGCATGGCAAAAGACGGCATTCCCTATACCGGTTTCTTGTATGCCGGTTTGATGATCAGCCCCAGCGGTGAAGTCAAAACACTGGAATTCAATTGCCGCATGGGTGATCCGGAAACCCAACCGATCATGATGCGACTGAAATCAGACCTGGTGGAACTGGCTGAACATGCCGTGGATGGCACACTGGACCAGGCCAAAGCAGAATGGGACTGGCGTTTTGCCTTAGGTGTCGTGATGGCGAGTGCACACTACCCTGACACACCAAGACTGGGCGACGAAATTACTGGTCTGCCAAAAGACGTGCAAGACGGCCATGTGTTCCACGCTGGCACCACACTCAAAGATGGCAAGGTGGTCACCAGTGGTGGGCGCGTATTGTGTGTGACCGCATTGGGCGAAACCGTTAAATCTGCGCAGCAGCAAGCGTATAAAGTGCTGGAGCAAATCAAGTTCGACGGCGCGCAATACCGCAAGGACATTGGCTACCGCGCCATCAAGAACTAAGCGCCATTAGAGCTCACGACCATGACAGACCAGATCCAGCCTCAAGCCGTTTTTGATTTCCTGCAAGGCTTGCAAGCGCGCATTGTAGAAGCCGTAGAACTCGTTGATGGCAAAAACTTTTTGCAGGACAGCTGGCAACGGCCTGAGGGCGGTGGCGGCAACTCTTGCCTGCTAGAAGGCGGCAACGTTTTTGAACGCGCTGGCGTTGGTTTCTCTCATGTGCTGGGCAATAAACTCCCCCCAGCCGCCAGCGTCGCGCACCCGGAAGCGGCTGGCCGCCCATGGGAGGCCATGGGCGTCTCGCTGGTGTTCCATCCGCACAACCCCTATGTGCCCACAGTGCATATGAACGTACGCTTTTTTGTCGCCAAAGCGCAACAGGCAGGCGAACAGGATATCTGGTGGTTTGGCGGCGGCATGGACCTCACGCCTTACTATGGCTTTGAGGATGACTGCATCCACTTTCACCGCGTGAATAAAGAAGCGTTGGCACCGTTTGGCGCAGACTACTATGCCAAATTCAAAAAAGAATGCGATAGCTACTTCTTCCTCAAGCACCGCAAGGAACCGCGCGGCGTCGGCGGCGTATTTTTTGATGATTTCAGTGAGCTGGGATTTGACAAGAGTTTTGCCCTGCAACGTGCAATAGGCGATGCTTTTGTGAACGCCTACCTGCCGATTGTGCAACGCCGCAAAGATACGCCGTATGGTGAGCGCGAACGCGATTTCCAAGCCTATCGCCGTGGGCGCTATGTCGAATTCAACCTGATTTTTGACCGTGGCACCATTTTTGGCCTGCAATCGAATGGCCGTACCGAGTCTATCCTGCTGTCTATGCCGCCGATTGTGAAATGGCGCTACGACTGGAAGCCGGAAGCCAATAGCGCAGAAGCCAAATTGTATAGCGACTTTTTGATTGAGAAAGACTGGGTGTAAGCATGCAAGTTTCAATAGAAGCCAGACAACAAGCGCAAGCCCTGCTGGACTTTATTGATCACAGCCCCAGCCCCTGGCACGCCGTAGACACGGTAGCCAATCAACTCAAAGCGCATGGCTTTAAACCGCTGCACGAGAGCGAATCCTGGCAATTTCAGGCCGGTGGCAAATATTTTGCCATACGTGATGGCGGCTCCATCATTGCCTTTACGCTCGGCCAACAAGCGATTGCGGACAGCGGTTTTCGCATCGTTGGCGCGCATACTGACTCCCCCGGCTTGCGCCTCAAACCGCAAGCAGCTTATAGCACCGAAGGCGCGGCACAATTAGGGGTAGAGGTCTATGGCGGGCCTATTTTGGCCACGTTTACCGACCGTGATTTAAGCCTGGCTGGGCGCGTCGTGATACGTAGTGCTGAAGGCCTGGACACCCGATTGGTCAGGCTGGACCAACCGCTCGCACGCCTGCCTAACCTGGCGATACACATGAACCGCGAAGTCAATGAAAAAGGCCTGGCGCTTAACAAACAAACCGGCCTGCCGTTGATCTTTGGCCATGCGGCAAATACTGCCGCAGCAAAACAATTACTGACTGAAACCCTCGCGGGCAAACTGGCCATACCAGCAGAGGCCATCGCCGGGTGGGATCTCGCACTCTATGATACGCAGCGCGGCAGTTTCTGGGGCATAGACCAAGAGTTTATCGCCAATAGTCAACTGGATAACCTGGCCTCCTGCCACGCCGCACTTGAGGCGCTGATTAGCAACGAAACACCACAGTCCACGACGATTTGCGCCCTGTTCGACCACGAAGAGGTCGGCTCAGAAAGCGCCACCGGCGCTGGTGGCAGCTTTTTGCTGGATGTGATCAACCGTATTTGTTTATGCTCAGGGCTGACACAAGAGGACCAGCTGCGCAGTTTTGCCAATAGTTTCTTCATCAGTGCCGATATGGCGCATGCGTTTCACCCGAATCATGCTGGCAGCTACGAGCCTTGCCATCATGTACACATCAATCAAGGGCCGGTGATCAAAACCAACGCCAACCAGCGCTACAGCACCAATGCCGTCACTGCTGCGCGCTTTATCCAGCTATGTGAGCAAGCACAGGTGCCGCACCAGCAATATGCACACCGCACTGACTTGGGTTGCGGCAGCACCATAGGCCCCATCATGGCGGCACAACTGGGCATTGCCACAGTGGATGTCGGTAACCCGATGTGGGCCATGCACAGCATCCGCGAAAGCGCAGGCGTGCTTGACCATCGCTATATGATTGCCACATTGCAGCAACATTACGCCAGCTAATTTCTCACCAGCATTGACGCTGGTACAACGATTGCTTTACCCTAGGCGGATAAGGGGAGAATCAATCAATGCTAGAACAATTATTGCGCAAAAAACCAATCCAACCACATGCGCACACCGGCCTGAAAAAATGTTTAACCGCCTTTGACCTGGCCTTATTAGGTATAGGCGGTGCCATCGGCACCGGCATCTTCGTACTCACCGGCATTGCCGCCGCCACGCAATCAGGCCCTGCCGTCGTCCTCTCATTCATTATTGCCGCTATCGCTGCGGGTTTTGCTGCCCTCTCTTATGCCGAGTTATCGTCGTCCATAGGTGGTTCCGGCAGCGCCTATGGCTATAGTTATGTGGCATTTGGTGAGTTTGCCGCCTGGATGATGGGCTGGATGCTGTTGCTTGAATACGGCGTCGGTGCCGCCGCCGTAGCCAATGGCTGGTCGGGCTATTTTGTAAACACCTTGAGTAACCTCGGCTGGCAAATGCCAGAACACCTTACGAAAGCACCCATCCTTGGCGGCTCGATCAACCTGCCCGCCTTTGCCATTATCTGGATATTGACCTTGCTGCTCATGGTCGGCGTCAAGGAAAGTGCCCGCGCCAACAACATCATGGTGATAATCAAACTTTCCACCATTGCCATTTTCCTGGCCTTATCTGTTGGTCATATCAGCACCGCCAACTGGCAACCATTTATGCCATTCGGCTGGTTTGAAACCTTGGACAATGGCAAGAATATTGGTGTACTGGCCGGCGCCTCGCTGGTATTTTTTGCTTACTTTGGCTTTGATGCCGTGTCTACTGCCGCCGAAGAATGCCAGCAACCACAACGCGATTTGCCTATCGGCCTGATTGCCTCACTGACTTTTTGCACCATCATTTATATCATTGTGTCTGGCACGCTCACCGGCGTGATTCCCTATACCGAGCTCAACACGTCTTCCCCGGTGGCATATGCGTTAACCAAGCTAGGTTATACCTGGTCATCGACACTGGTCGCCACTGGCGTACTGGCCGGGCTTATTACTGTATTGCTGGTGCTGCTCTATGGCCTGACCCGCATTTTATTTGCCATGAGCCGCGATGGTTTGATTTCACCTGTGTTTTCAGCAGTGAACCCCGAACGCCAAACCCCCAGCAAAATTATCCTGATGTGCGGTATCGTGGTGTCTATCGTCGCTGGCTTTATTCCACTGGGTGAATTGGCAGAAACCGTCAATATTGGCACGCTGGCCAGTTTTATCATGGTATGTTTTGGTGTCATGCGTCTACGCAAAACCCACCCTGAACTTGCACGCCCGTTTAAGAATCCGTTTAACCCACTGATTCCGGTCGGCGGCATTATTTCATGCGCGGCACTGATGTCCTTTTTGCCGGCAGAGACCTGGCACCGCTTTATCTCCTGGGCCGTCATCGGCGTGATTTTTTACTTTGTTTACTCGCTGAGACATAGTAAGTTACGCGCATAACCATCGCCGCCAATAAAAAAGCCGACTAATCAGTCGGCTTTTTCGTATCACAGCAAGGCTGGAATTACAGAGACAACACCCAATCAACGATGGTTTTGATGTCTTCGTCTTTCACTTGTGGGCTGTTTGCAGGCATAGGGATATTACCCCAAACACCAGCACCACCTTTTTTCACTTTTTCAATCAGCTTGGCTTCAGCCGTTTTGTCGCCTTTGTATTTTGCTGCAACATCTTTGTATGCAGGGCCTAATACTTTGGCATCAACACTATGACATGCCAGGCAACCACTTTTTTGTGCCAGTGCTTTAGCTGCAGCGGCGTCAACAGCGTGTGCTGAACCTGCCATCAACAAAGTCGCTGCTGCGATTGCGGATAATAAAACTTTCATGCGATCTCCTTGAATATCCTCTAAACAAATAGAACCCCGTAATGCAATTCTCATGCATGTGGCATATTACCTGACCAGACAAAATCTACAATAGAAAAACCGTTAAAACCAACGGTGATTCACATAATTTCAACCGGTTTGGCGTTTTGCCAACAAGCTAAAAACGCACGTGCAACGCTACGGTTGACACGCGTCACAATAACGTTACAAGGTCTCGATCGAGTATTCCGCACTGAGGACATGCTTACGTCCCGGGTTAATCACCACCATGTTATCCATGGCGTTGGTCGTTTCCACACAAATGGTTTTACGCCACTCTTCGCCGACCCCCATATCGCCCATGGCGCCGGCTTTTTCGGCGCCCGGATTCCACACGACGGTGGTATCACTGCCAGATTTGGAGACATGGATAATACGGTTGAAGCCGCTGTCATGAATGGCACAATCAGAACTGTGATGCACATAGACACGGTCATACTCTTTACCGTCAAATGTCAGTGCATTGTGCTCCACGTTGCGCTCGTACTTGAGTAACTTATCCAGGTAGACCAGGTCTTGCATGCCAGTGATTTTAACGTTCGATAAATCGCTGACATTAAAGTAAGTGTGAAACGCTTCACTGATCACAAACGGATGTTCCGCCAGGTTGGTGGTGGCCAGGTCAATACGCAAACGGCGACCGATAGTGATCGTCAAGGTCAGTTCATAGGGGTAAGACAGTTGACGCTGGGCTTCTGGGGTTTGCTGCATTTCGAGAATAATGCGCGTGGCACCGGTAGGCGTTGCATCAATATCCATTACGCGCCAGGGAATCACGCGCGCAAAGCCGTGCGGACACAGCGTGCTGTCAGTGGGGTGTGCGCCAAACCATGGCCAGCAGATAGGTGTACCACCACGAATGGAACGACCTTTAACATAGCGCGCATTGCTGGAGAGCCATAACACCGGGTTCGCCAGGAACTTGGGTTGCCACTGCATGACATGCGCGCCTTGCAAGGCAATTTTGCCGGTCGCCAGCGGGTTATCAATTTCTAGATACTGCAAACCATTTTCGTCCTGCCATTGGGTGACATGCGCATGCAAAGTCATGCGCTTGGTCATTTCCATACTGTTGGCCAGGATACTACATTCGTCGCTCATTACTTCCCTCTCTCAATCTGCGCTACATCACGCACCGCACCTTTGGCAGCGCTGGTACTCATGGCGGCATAGGCGCGCAAAGCTGGCGAAACAACACGCTCACGATTCAATGGCTTCCAGGCATCCCGGCCTTTGGCATCCATCTGGCCGCGGCGATGTGCCATTTCCTCGTCACTAATGACCAGGTGTATTGTCCGGTTAGGGATATCGATTTCGATGGCATCCCCTTCTTGTACCAGGCCAATCGCACCACCTTCAGCCGCTTCCGGCGACGCATGACCAATACTCAAACCGGAGGTTCCGCCTGAAAAACGGCCATCCGTGAGCAAGGCACAAGCTTTGCCCAGGCCTTTGGATTTCAGGTACGAAGTGGGGTACAGCATCTCTTGCATGCCAGGCCCACCGCGTGGACCTTCATAACGAATCACCACCACATCACCGGCGACGATTTCATCATTCAAAATGCTTTCTACTGCGGCATCCTGACTCTCGAACACACGGGCGCGGCCGTTAAATTTAAGAATGCTGTCATCCACGCCTGCCGTTTTTACAATACAGCCATCCAGTGCAATATTGCCGTAGAGCACGGCCAAACCACCATCTTGTGAGTAAGCATGCGCTTTGTTACGGATACAACCATTTTCGCGGTCATCATCCAGTTCAGGCCATAACATACTCTGGCTAAAGGCAATCGTGGTCGCAACGCCACCAGGCGCGGCACGGAAAAACTTTTTCACTTCTTCATCTTGCGTGGTCACGATATCCCATTTGGCCAGTGCATCGCCCATACTAGGACTATGAACGGTTGGCACATCAGTATGGATGACACCGGCACGATTGAGTTCCGCCAAAATGCCCATCACACCACCAGCACGATGCACATCTTCCATATGATATTTACTGGTTGCCGGGGCAACTTTAGACACGCAAGGCACCTGACGTGAAATACGGTCTATGTCTTTCATGGTGAAATCCACCCCCGCTTCATGCGCAGCGGCCAGCAAATGCAGCACAGTATTGGTTGAACCGCCCATGGCCACATCCAGGCTCATGGCATTTTCAAACGCCTGCATGGTCGCAATACTACGCGGCAATACGCTGTAATCATCTTGCTCGTAATGGCGCTTGGCCAGTTCCACAATCAAGCGGCCTGCCTGCAAAAACAACTGCTTACGCGCTGCATGCGTCGCCAGCGTAGAACCGTTACCTGGCAAACTTAAGCCCAGTGCCTCGGTCAGGCAGTTCATGGAGTTAGCGGTAAACATACCAGAACAGGAACCACAGGTAGGACAGGCAGAGCGCTCAATCTCAGCTACTTCAGCATCGCTGACATGGCTATCAGCCGCTTCTACCATGGCATCGACCAGGTCCAGCTTGCGCACATTGCCCTGCCAGTTCACTTTACCAGCTTCCATCGGGCCGCCAGACACGAACACCACCGGGATATTCAGGCGTAGTGCCGCCATCAGCATGCCGGGGGTGATTTTGTCACAGTTGGAAATACACACCAGCGCATCAGCACAGTGGGCGTTGACCATGTATTCCACGCTGTCAGCAATCAGGTCACGGCTAGGCAAGCTATACAGCATGCCGCTATGGCCCATGGCAATACCGTCATCCACGGCAATGGTATTAAATTCTTTGGCAACCCCGCCCGCCTTCTCGATCTCACGGGCGACCAGTTGGCCCATATCTTTTAAATGGACATGACCTGGCACAAATTGCGTGAACGAGTTGGCCACCGCAATAATCGGCTTGGAGAAGTCTTCATCTTTCATACCGGTGGCACGCCACAACGCGCGAGCACCAGCCATGTTACGACCTTGCGTGGTCGTGTGAGAACGGTATTTAGGCATGAGAAACACTAGGATTGTCGTTAAAATCTTATTTTAACTGAATCCGCAGCCGCATGCGCGCCTGAAACAGGTTTGTTACATTCAGGTGAACAAGCGATGCCTTATGCAATGCTAGCAGCAGCGCTTAATCCCGGTCCACTTTTGGTCTTGCCACTGCTTGAAGAATTCAGCACGTGAAAGCGGCACATGTGCCTCTGGCTGCCCGGCGTGCGTGTCTGCATAATGGGCCAGATAACGCTCATAAGCATCATCCCCAGAGAGCTGGCGTATCCGCTGCCAGACTTGCTTTAACCAATATGCACGCATTTCGCCTCCTTAAACCAAGCGTGAAGCAACATAAGCCACCTCACTCGACGGCCTGACCGGCTGTCCGGCAAAATAGCGACGACTCATCCTGGCCATATCCAGCACAACGACCCATAACATGGCGACAAAAAATAATGTTAACCAGGCATCCAGTTGCTGGTTAAAAATTAACTGTGGTGCCACAGCGGCTTTTTCTGGTGGCAAAACGCCACCAGCCAGTTTTTGCGACAAATCATTTGCTGCCGCAAAAAAGCCAACGCGGATATCGCTACTGAAAATTTTTTCATAAGCGGCAGTCGTCGTGATTGCCAGCAGCCAGATCAATGGCAAACCAGTAATCCATGCCTTGCTAACCTTACCCGATTTAATCAGCACGCCGGTTGCCACAGAGAGCGCAATCGCCGCCAGCATCTGGTTGGCAATGCCAAACAAGGGCCACAGGATATTGACGCCACCATTCGGGTCAATGACGCCGATATAAAGAAAGTAGCCCCAGCCGGCCACCACCAGCGCACTGGTAAGAATCACCGAAGGCGTGTAAGAGGTTTCACCTAGCTTGGGATGCAGATTGCCCAGCATATCCTGCAGCATAAAGCGGCCCACGCGCGTACCGGCATCCAGCGTGGTGAGGATAAAAATGGCTTCAAACATAATCGCAAAGTGGTACCACAAGGCCAGCAGATGTTCGCCAAACACCGTGCCTAAAATACTGGCCATGCCCACGGCAAGGCTGGGGGCACCACCGGTGCGGGCAAACAAGGTACTTTCGCCCATCGCGCTGGCTAAATGTTGCATCTGCTCCACGGTTACCTGATAACCCCAGCCGCTGATGGTATTCACGGCATCCAGCGCTTCTTTACCGACCACACCGGCCGGGCTGTTGATCGCGAAATAGACACCCGGCTCCAGCACAGTAGCCGCGATCATGGCCATAATCGCCACAAAGCTTTCCAGCAACATGGCGCCATAACCGATCATGCGGATATCACCTTCACTGGTGATCAACTTGGGCGTAGTGCCGCTGGCGATCAGGGCATGAAAGCCTGAAATCGCCCCGCAAGCGATAGTAATAAACACGAACGGAAATAATTTACCGCCAAAGATCGGGCCGGTACCGTCAATGAAAGGCGTGATCGCAGGCATATGGATTTCTGGCCGCAACCATAAAATCGCAATGGCCAGCATGAATACCGTCCCCAGCTTCATATACGTAGACAAATAGTCACGTGGTGCCAACAATAGCCACACTGGCAACACTGCCGCGGCAAAGCCGTAGGCAATCACGCTAAATGCCAGCGGCAGGCCTTCATGATCAAACATGGCCGCCAACACCGGGTGATGATCTATCCAGCCGCCAAAGACGACAGATGCCAGCAATAAAATCACCCCCAGCAAGGAGGCTTCAAGCACGCGGCCAGGGCGCAAATAGCGCATATAGACGCCGACCAGCATGGCAATCGGAATCGTGGCTGCCACGGTGGAGGTTCCCCATGGGCTGTGTTTCATGGCATTCACCACGACCAAGCCTAGCACGGCGATCAGGATAATCATGATTAAGAATGTGCCTATCATTGCCGCCGTACCGCCAATCGCCCCGATTTCGTCACGCGCCATCTGCCCCAGACTACGCCCATTGCGGCGTGTAGATAAAAACAGTGTGACCATATCCTGCACTGCGCCACCCAGCACCGCGCCGATTAAGATCCACAATGTGCCCGGCAAATAACCAAATTGCGCTGCCAGGGTCGGCCCGACCAATGGTCCAGGCCCGGCAATCGCGGCAAAATGGTGGCCGAATACCACCCAGCGATTGGTTGGCACATAATCGCGCCCATTGTTTAAGCGCTCCGCCGGTGTCGCCCGCGTGGCATCAATAGCCAGCACATTGGCCGCAATCCAGGCCGAATAAAAACGGTAACCGATCAAATACACGCACACCGCGGCCGTAATCAACCACAATGCATTTAATGACTCCCCTCGCGCCATAGCGACATGCGCCAGTGCAGCTGCCCCCAACAAGGCCACACTGGCCCAGCCTGCACGACTCCAAAAAGCTTTCATAATGATGAAATTCTTTCCTGTTTTTTTAATGATTTGCACTGTAACAAAAAGCCTCACTGTGCGCAAAAAGCACCATGAGTCACCAACACCTGTTGCGGTGGTGCAACGGCACTGCTGTGGTGCACAAAAGCACCTGTGCGCATCAGTATACCAGGGCTTAAAATCATTGAATTATTGTTTAAAATCATTGCATTAACAAAAACTCACCAACTGGCATGCAGATTGCTAAATTGAAGTAGCGAAATTTTTCCATGAGTATCAATGAGACCCGCCAGCCCCGACATGCCAGCCCCACCTTTCTCAAAGCCACGCATCATCCTGAGCATGGAAGACCAGAAGCTGGTCGACTCTGCCAAGGATATTTTGATGCACCAGCGCGACCTGAGCGAAGAACAAGCGTATTCTTTATTATCCGAAATGGCTGACAAACGCAAAACCGGCATGGCCGACATCTCACTGCAATTAATCAATATCACCAAACGATTGACGGTTTAGAGCTGCCCGCTCACCGCCCTTCTCACAAACCTCCAATAATTTTTTTGCGGGCTCTTGCAGGAAAAAAGAGTTTCGGTATAATGCGGCCTTCGTTGCAAGGCACGGGTGCTTAGCTCAGTTGGTAGAGCGTCGCCCTTACAAGGCGAATGTCAGCGGTTCGACCCCGTTAGCACCCACCACCTCCCTGCCTGCACATCTCAAATCAATCCCCGCTCGCTAAACGAAAACGTTTCCTGCCTGGCCACAATAATGTGATCAAGCACCTTGATATCCACCAGATTTAAAGCGTCTTTCAAACTGATGGTCAATTGCTCATCAGCACGACTAGGCTCAGCATTACCCCCTGGGTGATTATGGCTCAATATCACTGCTGCCGCATTTGAGGCCAGTGCCCGCTTCACGACCTCTCGCGGATAAACACTGGTTTGCATCAAGCTACCTTCAAACAAGGTTTCATAGGCAATCAGGCGATTCTGCGCATCCAGAAACATCAAGCCGAACACTTCGCGCTGCAAATGCGACAATTGCAACTGTAAATAGTCCTTGACCTGATTGGGCGAGCGAAAACTATCTTTTTGCTGCAAGGCTTCACCCAGCGCACGCTTGCTCATCTCGAGCACCGCCTGCAACTGGCAATATTTGCTCGTGCCCATGCCCGGTACCGCCGTCATCTGCTGCACATCCGCAGAAAACACGCCATTCAGGCTTTGAAAATGCTGTAACAGATCACGCGCCAGATCCACAGCGGTTTTGCCAGTCATGCCGACACGCAAAAAAATGGCCAGCAATTCTGCGTCTGACAGCGCTGTCGCGCCAGCCCGTAATAATTTCTCGCGTGGACGCTCTTGTTCGGGCCAATCAGTGATTGCCATCGCGCCTCCCGCTTACTTTGACCAGCCAATTTCACGCGCGGTGGGCCTGCCGATCACCACAGCGTCAAGGTCTTTGGCCATGCGTGCGTTGTGCGCCGTTTGCGGCACTTTGCCCGCCATCACTTCGGCCATTGCCTGAGGATAGCGCGGTTGCGCATAAGGCTCGGCATAGCCTTGTGGGAACAAAGGCAGGCTGGTGTTCAAGTCATACTTATCTGAAGCGCTCAAGGTATGCAGTAATTCATGACTGATAATGATGGCATTGGTGGCATGCTGACTGTTTTCGGCAAACAGATTAACGCGGCCAATGCGGCCTTTGTGCAAAGCGGTGGAATGCAATAAATGGCGATGCTGTGACGGGTCGTGATACAACAGATACAGCTTGATATCGATAGGTACGCCCACCTCAGGCTGATGGCGCCAGCTAAACCATCGAAACTTAAGGCTCCACAGGATAATATCCAATAATTGCCCGTTGACCGCTGGCGGCGCGGGAGGGATATCGTGAATTTCGGGGCCTAAATAAACCGTCACAGGTCGATGCAAAGGCAATTGATACTTCAGGGCTTCACGCGAAAAAAACTGCGCAATGATGTCGAAGTCCTGCGCACGCAAGCTGGCAATATAGGTATCCACCACGGGAGCACCATCAGCATTGACTGGGTATACCGCCACGTTCAAGGGCTTGCGCCATTGCAAGGTGAGATACTCTTGCCAAAGCTGCATCAATGCAGCCAGCACCACAACCACCCAGAACAAAATCCTGACTAACTTTATCATGTGCCCCACCCCACCGATGGCCCAATGTTAACATTTTTAAAGAAAATGCTACATAGTCGAGAAATGGCAATTGCATGTGGTTTACAGTTAAAATGCAGCCATGATTCCAACGCACTCACATTCCCGCCATCTGCTGCTAGGCGTGACTGGCGGCATTGCCGCTTACAAGACGGCAGAACTGGTGCGCTTACTGGTCAAACAAGGCCATAGCGTACAAGTGGTGATGACTGAAGCCGCGACGCACTTTATGACGCCCACGACCTTGCAGGCATTGTCCGGCAACCCGGTGTTTGTCGACAGCTGGGATCAGCGCATTCCTAACGGCATGCCGCACATAGAGCTCAGCCGCAAAGCAGATGCTATTCTAGTAGCGCCTGCCAGTGCGGATTTTCTCGCCAAACTGACACATGGTTTTGCCAACGATTTACTTTCCACATTATGCCTTGCACGTGAGTGCCCACTCCTGGTGGCGCCAGCAATGAACAGGCAAATGTGGGAGAACCCTGCAACACAGCGTAACATCGTGCAATTACAACAAGACGGCATCTCGACATTAGGCCCTGACAGCGGGGAACAGGCATGCGGTGAAGTTGGCCAAGGCCGGATGCTCGAGCCAGAAGACTTGCTGGAGGAGGTAAACAGCTTTTTTACGCCTAAATGGTTAGCTGGCAAAAAAATCATGATCACGGCCGGTGCCACGCTGGAAAAGCTGGACCCGGTGCGCGGCATCACCAACTTGAGTAGCGGAAAAATGGGCTACGCCCTGGCACAGATCGCCATGCGCATGGGTGCAGAAGTCACATTGGTATATGGTCATGCGAGCGCCACGCGCCCGACAACCAGCCAGGCCTACTTTGCCAGTAGCGCGCAAGACATGTACCAAACCGTGATGCAACATATCGCCAGCCAGGACATATTTATTGGGGTCGCCGCCGTTGCTGACTACAGACCGGATGTTTCTTCTGAGCAGAAAATCAAAAAAAGTGAGGAAACACTTACGGTGAAACTCATAAAAAACAAAGATATTCTGACAGACGTTGCTTCTTTACCCAATCCACCCTATTGCGTTGGCTTTGCGGCAGAAACAGAACAAGTACTAGATTATGCCAAGCAAAAAAGACTGGCAAAACGCATCCCCATGATAGTGGCCAATCACGCCAATACCGCCATGGGCAGCGACCAGAACGCAGTCACCGTCATCGACCAACACGGCGAATATGCACTGGGCACAGATGACAAAATTAACATTGCATTCAAACTCTTAACGCACCTTAAAAGCCAATTTGATCCAAGCTAATTAAATCGGTCATTCTCAGTATTTTCATGAAAATACTGAGACCTGCAAGCTTACACTCAGCTTACAATCGCGCAGTCTATTTTTAGCACTGAGAATTACAATGCGCGCACCTCGTTTTACGCCCTTATACATCGCCCTTTCTGCTGCCTTTGGCAATATGCCACAAGCCATGGCGGACGAAGAAAAAACCCTCACACTTTCGCCGGTAGTCGTCACAGCTACCCGTCAGGCACAAAACAGCTTTGACTTGCCTGTGGCCATTGATGTGGTTGAGCAAAAGAATATCAAAGACGGCCAGTTGCAAATGAACCTGTCCGAAAGCCTGATTCGCGTGCCTGGCATCACGGCACAAAACAGAACACAGCAAGCGCAAGACCCGCAAATATCCAGCCGTGGCTTTGGCTCACGTTCATCCTTCGGTGTACGCGGCATCCGCGTCTATGTCGATGGCATTCCCCTCACCATGCCAGATGGCCAGGGCCAGCCTGGGGTTGTAGACCTGTCCTCAATTAAAAGCATTGAAGTCATGCGCGGCCCGTTCTCGTCTCTTTACGGCAACTCGTCTGGCGGTGTGATTCAAATGTTTACACAAGATGCGCCAGCCACACCAACAATTGGTGCTACCACGATGTTTGGTAGCTATGACACCAAACGCAATGTGCTGGAAGCTGCGGGCAAATCTGAGGGCGTTGAATATATGCTCAACGTTTCAAATTTTGAAACCAACGGCTATCGCGACCATAGCAGCAGTGACAAAAAAATGGGCACTGCAAAGTTTAAATTCAATATTAGCGAAGATACCAAGCTGACAACACTTGTTAACTGGTTTGAACAAGATGCTCAGGATCCGCTCGGATTGCGTCGCGATGCTACGGCCAATGACCCGTCAGCCTTTAACAACCCGAAATCAGTACCAAATAGCGCATTACGGGCGAACACGCGTGTAAGTCGCAACCATACACAGATAGGTTTTAATCTTGAGCATGCATTTAATGACAACAACTCAATCACCTTTGTAAACTATGTAGGTACCCGAGAAAACTTGCAATACTTGTCAACGAGTGCAACCACTGCTGCTGGGCGCGCCAGTAAAATTTCACGTGAATTCTGGGGTACTGATTTACGCTGGAACAACAATGGTGAAATATTAGGCAAAAAATACAACTTTCACATTGGGGCGAACTACGGCAAGTCCAGCGATGATCGATTGGATATCAATACAACCAATGGGGTCATTAACAACATCCTGAATCGCGATGAAGAAAATATCTCCACGAATTACGACCGTTACATGCAAGGTACGTTATCGGCAACAGATTCAATTGATATTCATGCCGGGCTAAGAAGAACTAAAGTAAACCTCCAAGTTAAAGATAACTTTATTAGCGGATTTGGCGATAACAGTGGCTCAGTGTCTTACAACAAAACCAATCCAGTTATAGGTGTGATCTGGAAAGCCAAGCCTGAACTTAACTTTTATGCAAACTATGGCAAAGGATTCGAAACGCCAACATTTGTAGAGGCGGCCTACAACTCAGCGACGAGTGGCGCTACACCAAACCTAAGTTTAAAACCGAGCACCAGCGAAAACTTTGAGATTGGGACAAAGGCATACCTAACTGATAACACTCGTGCAAACCTTGCGCTTTACTATATCAAAACTGATGACGAGATAGTCGCAAGCTTCACTGATGCCGCGAACAGAAGCATTTATGCAAACGCAAACAAAAGCGTCAGAAAGGGCGCTGAGCTCTCTATCGAATCAAGCTTCGAAAATAACATTTCCACTTATTTTGCATACACATTATTAAACGCAAAATTTGACTCCGACTTTACAGGTGCAAACGGACTCATTGAATCCGGCAATCGTATTCCAGGCACCTATAGCAACCAAGCATACGGTGAAATACGCTGGAAATATGAGCCGCTAGGATTTAATACGGCATTTGAAACCCGCTATAACAGCAAAGTTTACGTAAATGACAGAAATACCGATGCAGCTTCATCCTATACAATCTTCAATATTCGAGCTGGTTTTGAGCAGACACTAAGAAATTGGTACTTCAAAGAGTATGTACGCGTCGAAAACCTATCCGATAAAGAATATATCGGCGCTGTTCGCATCAATGATGGAAACCAACGCTTCTTCGAACCTGCTGCCGGTCGTAACTATCTGTTGGGATTGAGCGCACAGTACAAGTTCTAAATATCACCACTGTTTGTAAAGCCAGCAACTGCTGGCTTTTTTGTTGCCGACTAATTATCGTAATCAGTGATTTTCGGTCACATTTCGTGTTTAATAGCGCAATCTTTTTCTGGAGTATGCAGCATGTCGATTACCGTAGATCTCAAGATTCTTGACCCCCGCCTGCATCACATGATGCCTAACTACGCAACGCCTGGCTCAGCCGGCTTGGATTTACGTGCCTGTATTGAGCATACGCAAACCATACAGCCGGGCGAGACCATCATGATTCCGACAGGCATGGCGATTCATATCGACAATGCTTATTATGCCGCCATGATCTTGCCGCGCTCAGGTTTAGGCCATAAACATGGCATTGTGCTTGGCAATCTGGTTGGGCTGATTGACTCGGACTATCAGGGACAATTACTGGTTTCTTGCTGGAACCGCAGTAAAGAGCCGTTTATCCTGAACCCGATGGAACGGGTAGCGCAGATGGTGATCGTGCCTGTTGTGCAGGCAGATTTTCATATTGTGGATGAATTCACCAGCAGCGAACGGGGCGAAGGTGGCTTTGGCAGCACGGGCAAGCACTAAATTGTGAGAAAAATTACAATAAGCGCTTGATTTGTGCATACGATTCAATCTATAATCTCGCTCTTTCTGAAAAGATAAAAGTATTTGGAGACAACCATGGCACGTGTATGTCAGGTAACCGGTAAAAAACCAATGGTGGGCAACAATGTTTCTCACGCACAAAACAAAACAAGACGTCGTTTCTTGCCTAACTTGCAAAACCGTAAGTTTTGGGTTGAGAGCGAAAACCGCTGGGTAAGCCTGCGCATTACCAACGCTGCTTTGCGTACGATCGACAAAAATGGTATCGACGCTGTGTTGGCTGATTTGCGTGCTGCTGGCGAAAAAATCTAACTCGCGACATTTAGTCAGCAAAGGATATTATCATGCGTGAAAAAATCAAATTGGAATCCAGTGCTGGTACAGGTCATTTCTATACCACCACAAAAAACAAACGTACTATGCCAGAGAAAATGGAAATCAAGAAATTTGACCCAGTAGCTCGTAAGCATGTGCTGTACAAAGAAACTAAATTGAAATAATTTCAGTTTCCAGCATTAATAAAAAAGCCTGCAATCGCAGGCTTTTTTATTTTGGTCGCTATACCAACCTTCCCATTATTCTGAAGCCAGATTTAAAGCTGCCTGACCGGAAATAATACGCACATCCTGCTGTGGGTATGGGATCTGAATATTATTCGCTTTAAAGCGCTGCCAAATCTCGTAATAAACCTCACTCTGCAGCTTGGCGGTCGCCTCCTCGGGATTAAGCACCCCTACCGCCAACTGTAAATCAATGCCATTCTGGCCGAATGATTTAATAATCACCTCCACAGCAGTTTCATCCCTTAGTGTACGTTCATGCGACCGACCAATCTCTTGCAATAGCTTGATGGCCAAATCCAGATCACTTTCATAAGAGATTTGGACTAAAACAGGCACCTTCGCTTTATGGGCTGCAGAAGTATGATTAATCACCACATCCGTGATCATCGTTTCGTTAGGAATGATGAATTCAGTTCCATCCAGCTTGCGTAAAACGATATAACGCGACCGCAACTCTTTGACGATGCCATAGTAACCGCGAATCGTCACAATATCGCCCATATGCAGCGACTTATCCATGAGGATAATAAAACCACTCACATAATTGCTGGCGATCTTCTGCAAACCAAAGCCAAGCCCTACACCAAGCGCACCACCAAACACAGACAGCATGGTCACATCCATGCCTACAGCCGCCATCGACATCAGCAAGGCAATGACAATGGCCACCATACGCACCAGCTTGACCATAATCACACGCCAGTTACTATTGATATTCTCCGAGGCCATCAGCCGCAGCTCTATCATGCGGCTTAACCACAAAGCGACCAGCATAGTGATGACGATGGTCAGCCCACCCTGGATCAGCAGCAACAGGTTTAACTTCTGCTTGCCAACACTAAACGTCACATCCTCAAGAATCTGCAAGGCAGGATCCAGGAAGCCGCTGATATGCAAAGCCACCACCACCCACACAACCCATGCGATGACCCGCTCAAACGAATGCAACC
Organism: Methylophilus sp. Q8; assembly: GCF_000800115.1. Lineage (NCBI taxonomy): Bacteria > Pseudomonadati > Pseudomonadota > Betaproteobacteria > Nitrosomonadales > Methylophilaceae > Methylophilus > Methylophilus sp. Q8. The sequence continues at coordinate 591,795 of NZ_JUHE01000001.1, forward strand.
AGGCGCTCGGTGAGAACACATAGCGCAAGACATAAATCAGGCTACGAATAATCACCATCGCCAGCAGCATGCGCGCCGCAAGTCGCAACAAACCGACATGCATAAAGCCTTCAAGCGAATAGCGTGCAATGACCAGCAACAGAAAAGCCACAAACGGAAAAAACAGGCGCTCAATCCCGCCCAACAACATTTTATAAACGGTGTTTACTTTGCCGGCTGCAATTTGCTTGCGCAGGTGCCAATTGAGTAAACCGCTCACAGCCAGAATCACGCCAAATACAAACAACTGCCACAAAGCAGAGACCGTGCTCAGGTCCTGAACAATTTCTTTCCAGAGAATATTAATATCGTTATCCATCATAGATTTTTATAACAAAAAGATTGTGGCCAGGCCGAGGAAAATCATGAAACCACCGCTATCGGTCAACGCAGTAATCAACACACTGGAGCCGACTGCCGGATCCCTGCCCATCTTGTTCATGACCAATGGAATCATGACGCCGATAATGGCCGCCAACAACAAATTCAAGGCCATCGCTGCCATCATCACCAATCCCAATGCGGCATTGTGGTACAACCAGAACGCAATCAGGCCGAGGACACCGCCCCATAGCAAGCCATTCATGAGTGCAACACCCATTTCCTTTTGCAGTAATGATTTCATGTGATAGCCGGAAATCTGGCCCAAGGCCAAACCGCGTACAATCATGGTGGTGGTTTGGTTACCTGAGTTGCCGCCAATACCGGCCACAATCGGCATCAGCGCAGCCAGTGCCACGATCTTTTCGATACTGCCTTCAAACAAGCCAATCACACGCGATGCCACCAATGCGGTCACCAGGTTAATCGCCAGCCAGGCCCAACGGTTTTGCACAGACTTCCAGATGGAGGCAAAAAAGTCTTCTTCTTCGCGCAAACCGGCCAAAGACAGCATGTCTGACTCAGCCTCCTCACGAATAATATCCATCACCGTATCCACAGTAATCCGCCCGACCAGCTTGCGGTTATTGTCGACCACCGGCGCCGTCACCAAGTCATAACGCTCAAACGCCATCGCTGCCTGATCGGCCATATCTTCGGGGTGGAATACCACGGCATCCGTCGACATAATATCGCCGACACGGGTCTCCGGATCATTCAAGATAATGCGCTTCAGGGGCAACACCCCTTGCAGGATGTCGTCGCGATTAATGACGAATAATTTATCCGTATGGTCTGGAAACTTCGGTAGCCTGCGCAGGTAGCGCAACACGACTTCCAGCGTGATATCGTCACGGATCGTCACAATATCGAAGTCCATAATGGCACCGACGGTGTCATCAGGATAAGAAAGCGCAGATTGCAAACGCTCGCGATGTTGCGTATCCAGACTGTAAAGCAAGTCCTGCAACACGTCTTTCGGCAAGTCAGGTGCCAGGTCTGCCAGTTCGTCGGTGTCCAGTTGCTCGGCAGCTGCCAGCAACTCATCACTATCCATGTCCGCAATAAGGGTTTGACGAACAGCGTCAGAGGCTTCAAGCAGAATTTCGCCATCCCGATCGGCTTTCACCAGATCCCAGACCATTAAACGGTCATCTAATGGTAGCGATTCGAGGATATAAGCCACGTCAGCCGGATGTAACTGATCCAGCTTATGCTGCAGAATATTCAGATTTTGCTTGTGAACCAGGTTCTCGACTAGGTCATGCTTAGGCATATCTTGCCGATGCACGACATGTTCGACCAGCTTGTGCTTATCCAGCAAGTGGATCACCTGCTGCAAAGTCTCGCTCAGGCTTTCCTTGCCCTCGGTCACTTTCTCATCTTGTTCGCGAATTTCTGTCATGCATGATCCAATATTGAGCAGGCGTTATTTTTGCAGGTATCATTGTACAAAGCGTTGATGACACTACCTAGAGTTTTTATGCAAAAGCAGTTGATATTATTGGGCACCAAAGGCTGCCACCTTTGTGAGGATGCAGAGCGGCTATTGCAGGAGCTCAATCTACCTTACCAATACCTAGACATCATTGATGACGAAAAATTGCTGCAGCGCTATGAAATTAGCATTCCCGTGCTACTTTTCGCATCAACCGACAATACAAATGAGCTGTGCTGGCCCTTTAACACGGAAATGATTAGCCATTGGTTAATGCATAACGAATAGAGGGGGTTTAGAAAATAAAAAAGCCAGCGAAAGCTGGCTTTTTTATTGATGCGTCTGTCTTATTCTGCTGCTGGTGCTTCGGCAACTTCTGGACGATCTACCAATTCAACGAATGCCATTGGCGCATTGTCACCTTGACGGAAACCACATTTCAGAATGCGCAGGTAACCGCCATTACGTGCATTGTAACGTGGACCCAGTTCACCGAACAACTTACCTACGATGTCACGGTCACGCAGACGGCTGAACGCCAGACGACGGTTTGCCAATGTAGGTGTTTTACCCAAAGTGATCAATGGCTCTGCATATTTACGCAGCTCTTTTGCTTTAGGCAAAGTTGTTTTGATCACTTCGTGACGCAGCAAAGAGGTCACCATGTTGCGGAACATGGCTGCGCGGTGGCTGCTGGTTCTGTTCAATTTACGATTGCTATTACCGTGACGCATAGTAATTTCCTTAAGTATTTATCTGATCAGAAATTAAGCTTTTTCCAGACCAACAGGTGGCCAGTTTTCCAGCTTCATTCCCAGTGTCAGGCCTTTAGAGGCCAACACGTCTTTAATTTCGTTCAATGATTTTCTACCAAGGTTAGGCGCTTTCAGCAATTCGTTTTCTGTACGCTGAATCAAATCACCAATGTAGAAAATATTTTCTGCTTTGAGGCAGTTGGCAGAACGCACTGTCAGCTCCAGGTCATCGACTGGGCGTAACAGGATTGGATCTACCTGAGGTGCAGCTTTCACTTCAACATCAGCAGAAGCACCTTCCAGATTTGCAAACACGGACAACTGACCAATCAGGATACGCGCAGCATCACGAATCGCCTGCTCAGGCTCGATAATGCCGTTAGTCTCAACATCCATAATCAGCTTGTCGAGGTCAGTACGCTGTTCAACACGTGCGCTCTCAACATGGTAGCTCACTTTGTTGATCGGGCTGAAAGAAGCATCCACCATCATAAAGCCTAATACGCGATCTTCATCGTTGGCTTTTTGACGGGCTGGAACAGGCTGATAACCACGGCCCATTTCAACTTTCACTTCCAGATTCAACTTACCACCTTTGGTGATGTTTGCCAGGATGTGGTTCGGGTTAACGATCTCAGCATCATGACCAACTTCAAAATCACCAGCTGTCACAATACCTTCACCAGTTTTGTTCAATACCAAAATGGTTTCGGTTTTGTTGTGCAGCTTTAAGGCAACGCCTTTCAGGTTCAGCAAGATGTCAACAACGTCTTCCTGCACACCTTCAATAGTGGAGTACTCATGTACAACACCATCGATTTTTACTTCAGTAATGGCAAAACCCGGGATGGAAGAAAGTAATACTCTTCTCAACGCATTACCCAAGGTATAGCCAAAGCCACGTTCCATTGGCTCTAAAGTCACACGTGCACGTAGTGGAGTAATCACTTCAACGTCCACAACACGTGGCTTCAAATAATCTGTAGGGTTATTTTGCATACAACTCCTTGAAGTAATTGGGTAGTAACAAGTAATCCTTAGCCTAAGCTAAGCGATTACTTAGAATACAATTCAACGATCAATGATTCATTGATGGTAGCAGGCAACTCATCACGCTGAGGTTTAGCCTTGAACTTACCAGACAATGCTTTGACGTCGACTTCCAACCACTCAGGGAAACCACGTTGTTCAGCCGCTTCAACCGCAGCTTTAATACGCAATTGTGTTTTTGATTTATCAGCCACAGTCACTACGTCACCAGCCTTCACTTGATATGAAGGGATGTTTACGCGTTTGCCGTTAACCAAAATGCTGTTATGACGCACTACTTGACGTGCTTCAGAACGTGAACCAGCCAGACCCATGCGGTATGCTACGTTGTCCAGACGGGACTCCAGCAATTGCAACAGGTTCTCACCAGTAATGCCTTTTTGACGATCAGCTTCAGCGTAATAAGTACGGAACTGACCTTCCAAAACGCCGTAAATACGACGTACTTTTTGCTTCTCGCGCAATTGCACGCCGTAGTCAGACAGACGTGAGTTGCGGCGCTGACCATGCTGACCTGGTGCGAAGTTGCGCTTTTCAATTGCGCATTTGTCTGTAAAGCATTTTTCTGCTTTCAGAAACAGTTTTTCACCTTCACGACGGCATTGACGGCATTTAGGGTCTAAATTTCTAGCCAAAATAGTTCTCCAGTAATCGATTCGCTAATTTATCGAAGCGAAATGAATTAAATTCTGCGTTTTTTCGGTGGACGGCAGCCGTTATGCGGCACCGGTGTCACATCAGTAATGCTGGTGATTTTAAAACCGGCAGCATTCAACGCACGCACAGCGGATTCACGACCTGGACCTGGACCCTTGATACGCACTTCCAGATTTTTAACACCGGACTCTTGGGCAGCTTTACCAGCCACTTCAGAAGCTACCTGTGCAGCAAATGGAGTACTTTTACGTGAACCTTTAAAACCTTGACCACCGGAAGTAGCCCATGACAACGCATTGCCTTGACGATCGGTAATCGTAATAATCGTGTTGTTAAAAGAAGCGTGCACGTGAGCGATACCCTCGGCAATATTCTTTTTAACTTTTTTTCTAACGCGTACATTAGCTTTTGCCATGTTGTACTGTCCTTAATATCTACTGATGTTCAATAAAAGATTATTTAGATTGCTTGATGGCTTTAACCGGACCTTTGCGAGTACGCGCATTGGTTTTGGTACGCTGACCGCGCACTGGCAAGCCACGACGATGGCGAATACCGCGGTAGCAACCCAGGTCCATCAAACGCTTGATGTTCATGGTTACTTCACGACGTAAATCACCTTCTACAGTGTATTTAGCCACTTCGTCACGCAATTTTTCAACTTCTGAGTCGCTCAGGTCTTTAACCTTTGCTGTTGTCAGTACACCAGCCGCAGCACAGATTTTCTGCGCAGTATCGCGACCAATACCGTAAATAGAGGTCAAAGCAATTTCTGCATGTTTGTGGTTTGGGATATTTACCCCGGCAATACGAGCCATACTTAAACTCCAATAATCAATCGTTTTTCACGATCAAACTTGTGCGTAGAAAAGAAAAGCCGCATATTATATCAGCCAATCAATGCTCTCACAAGCAAATGTTTTACCATTAACCTTGACGTTGTTTGTGACGTGGGTCAGTACAAATAATACGAACAACGCCGCGACGTCTAACTACTTTACAGTTACGGCATAATGTTTTAACTGATGCGCGAACTCTCATCTTACTTTCCTTTATTTAATTCACTTACTTTGCGCGGAATGTAATTCGCGCACGGGTTAAATCATATGGGGTCATTTCTACCGTGACTTTGTCACCAGGTAAAATGCGTATGTAGTGCATGCGCATTTTGCCTGAAATGTAACCAAGCACTGTATGACCGTTTTCAAGTTTCACTTTAAAAGTTGCATTCGGCAAATTTTCCAGAATCTCGCCTTGCATCTCAATGCGATCCTCTCGTGCCATTGCTACTTGCCCGAACCTTTAAAATTGGCTTTTTTCAGCAATCCCTCATACTGCTGCGACATCAGGTGTGATTGCACCTGCGTCATAAAGTCCATCGTTACGACAACGATAATCAACAATGAAGTACCACCAAAATAGAACGGGGTATTAAACTTCAACACCAAAAACTCTGGCAACAAACAAACCAGCGTAATGTAGAGCGCACCAATCAATGTCAAACGACCCATGATGCGATCAATATATTTTGCCGTTTGATCACCAGGACGGATGCCTGGTACAAACGCGCCACTTTTCTTCAGGTTATCTGCCGTTTCTTTCGGATTGAAGACCAATGCCGTGTAGAAGAAAGCAAAAAACAAAATTGCGGCAGCAAACAACAAGATGTACAAAGGTTGGCCTGGAGAGAGTTTCGCACTCACATCCTTCAACCAGTACATATGTTCACTGCTACCAAACCAGCCAGCCAATGTGGCTGGGAACAAAATAATACTCGAAGCGAAAATCGGTGGAATCACACCGGACATATTCAACTTCAGTGGCAAGTGCGTAGACTGACCACCATAAATACGGTTACCAACCTGGCGCTTGGCATAATTCACTGTAATCTTGCGTTGGCCACGTTCTACGAACACAACCAGCGCGGTTACCAGAAGCACTGCGACAAACAGGAACATTACCAAGGGAATGGAGAATGCACCGGTTTTTGCCAGATCTAAAGTACTGCCAATCGCATGCGGCAAGCCCGCAACGATACCGGCAAAAATAATGATTGAGATGCCATTACCGATACCACGCTCGGTAATCTGCTCACCCAACCACATCAAAAACATCGTGCCAGCAACCAACGTGGTCACGGCAGTAATACGGAATGCAAAGCCTGGGTCTAATACCAAACCAGCCTGACCTTCCAATGCGATGGCAATGCCTAAGGCTTGAAAAGTAGCCAATAACACCGTGCCGTAGCGGGTGTATTTGGTAATTTGACGACGACCAGCTTCGCCTTCTTTCTTCAGCTGCTCCAGCTGTGGTGAAACCACTGTCAGCAACTGCATGATAATTGAGGCAGAAATGTAAGGCATGATGCCGAGGGCAAACACGGTGAAGCGTGACAACGCACCACCGGAGAACATGTTAAACATGCCCAAAATGCCATCTTTCTGCGTATCAAACAACTGCTTTAACACAGTTGGATCAATGCCTGGCACTGGAATATGCGCACCTAAGCGGTAAACCACCAATGCGCCCAACAAGAACCACAAACGGCTTTTTAATTCGCCAAGTTTGCTTACGGAACTTAAGATATTATCCTGTGCCAAGCTGATACTCTTTTCTTACAACTGATTAGACTTCAAGTACTTTTCCGCCAGCAGATTCGATGGCAGCTTGAGCACCTTTAGTCAACAACAACCCTTGAACCTGTACTTTGGCAGTCACTTCACCAGACAGGTAAACCTTCACTGCTTTTGCAGAGACAGGCACCAATTTGGCAGCTTTCAAAGACAAGATGTCGATCACTTCGGCATCAACCAAAGCCAATTCGCTAGTACGGATACGTGCGGTATCAGCTTGTGTCAGTGAGTTAAAACCACGTTTTGGCAGACGACGTTGCAAAGGCATTTGACCACCTTCGAAACCGACTTTATGAAAACCGCCAGCACGGGATTTTTGACCTTTATGACCACGGCCACCAGTTTTACCTAAACCAGAGCCAATGCCACGACCTAAACGACGAGGTGCTTTTTTTGCGCCTGCAGCAGGCTTAATCGTGTTTAATTGCATGATTATTCAACCTTCAAAAGATAACTCACTGCATTGATCATGCCGCGAATTTCAGGAGTGTCCTGCACTTCTACAGTGTGGTGCATACGACGCAGACCCAGACCACGTACAGTGGCTTTGTGTGCTTCAATACGACCAATCAAACTTCTAACCAACGTTACTTTTAAAGTAGCGCTCTCTTTTTTTGCTTTAGCCATGATTAACCTCTGATTTCTTCTACGGTCTTACCACGTTTAGCGGCGATTTCAGCCGGCGTATTCATGGATGCCAAACCGTTCAAAGTTGCGCGAACCAGGTTGTAAGGATTGGTAGAACCAATACTTTTTGCAACCACGTTAGTCACACCCATTACTTCGAAGATAGCGCGCATTGCACCACCGGCAATAATACCTGTACCTTCAGAAGCTGGCTGAATCAGCACTTTGGCTGCACCGTGAACGCCAGTCACTGCGTGATGCAATGTACCGTTGTTCAGGTTCACTTTAACCATGTTACGACGGGCTTCGTCCATGGCTTTTTGTACAGCCACTGGCACTTCACGTGCTTTACCTTTACCCATACCAACGGCACCATCACCATCACCAACTACGGTCAACGCAGCGAAGCTCATGATACGACCGCCTTTAACCGTTTTACTTACACGGTTAACGGTAATCATTTTTTCGCGCAAACCATCGGTTTGCTGCTGTTCAATATCTTTAGCCATTCTTTATCTCACCCTTAGAATTTGAGACCGGTTTCACGGGCAGCTTCGGCCAAAGCCTTGATACGACCGTGATACTTGTAGCCTGAACGATCAAATGCAACAGTGGTAATACCAGCCTGCGCTGCTTTTTCAGCAATACGCTTACCAATCAGGGTTGCAGCTTCGATGTTGCCGCCATTTTTCAGTTGTTGACGCACTTCAGCCTCAACGGTGGATGCACTCGCCAATACGCGATCGCCAGTTTCAGCAATGATCTGTGCGTAGATATTGGTATTGGTGCGATGTACACTCAAACGTGTAACTTTTAACTCGGCGATTTTGGCACGGGTTTTACGTGCTCTGCGCAAGCGGTTATTTACGTTCTTCATTGAATTTACCTTTAATGTTGATTCACTGTTAAGGCCAGTGTCTAACCTTGCAGCATTACGCTGCAAGTGCCTTAGTTATTTTTTCTTGGTCTCTTTAATAGTGACCACTTCATCTGCATAACGAACACCTTTGCCTTTATATGGCTCAGGAGCACGGTAAGCACGAATCTGCGCAGCCACTTGACCAACCACTTGCTTGTTAGCGCCAGTCAAAATCACCTCTGTAGGAGTAGGTGTTTGCACAGTCACGCCTTCAGGCATTTTGTGGTTAATCGGGTGAGAGTAGCCTAACTCCAGGTTCAGGGTAGAACCTTGAGCATTTGCTTTGTAGCCAACACCAATCAGTGACAATTTACGGGTAAAGCCAGTAGAAACACCTTGCACCATATTGGCCAGCAAAGCGCGCGTCGTACCTGACATCGCTCTTGCATGTTGTGTTTCGCTGGTCGCTTTAACCAACAATTCTTCACCTTCACGGGAAACAGAAATTTCTGAAACCAGCGCTTGGCTTAACTTACCCAGAGGACCGCTTACGGAGATCTCTGAAGGAGAAATTACAACTTCTACTTTCGCAGGAATCGCAATCGGGTTTTTAGCAACACGTGACATATTGATTCTCCTTAGGCCACGATGCACAAAACTTCACCACCGATACCGGCAGCTTGTGCTTTACGATCAGTCATCACGCCTCTAGAAGTGGAAACGATAGTCACACCTAAACCGTTCATCACTTTAGGCAGGTTCTGACTACCTTTATAAATACGCAAACCTGGCTTGGATACACGCTCAATCTTCTCAATTACTGGACGACCGGCATAGTATTTCAGGCTAATGTTCAAAACTGGCTTACCGTCATTGTTTTGAACGTTGAAATCATCGATGTAACCTTCATCTTTCAACACGTTTGCAATAGCGCCCTTCACTTTAGAAGCAGGCATTGAAACGGTTGTTTTATTCGTACGTTGCGCGTTACGAATACGGGTCAACATATCGGCAATCGGATCACTCATACTCATGTTCTACTCCTCCGTTACCAGCTGGCCTTGGTGACGCCTGGTACGTGACCAGCCATCATCAATTTACGCAACTCGTTACGTGCGATACCAAATTTACTAAACACACCACGTGGACGACCAGTCAAAGCACAACGGTTACGTGTGCGAACAGGACTGGAGTTGCGCGGCAGACTTTGCAACTTCAAACGAGCAGCCATGCGATCTTCGACGCTGGCAGACTGATCGTTGCTAGCAGCAACCAATTCAGCACGTTTAGCTGCATATTTTTTAACGGTTTCGCGACGCTTTTGCTCGCGCTCTGTCATACATACTTTTGCCATGACTTAACCTCTGAAAGGGAAACTGAACGCAGCCAAAAGAGCTTTCGCTTCTTCGTCTGTTTTCGCAGTTGTAGTAATCGTGATGTTCATCCCGCGCAGCGCATCGATTTTATCGTATTCGATTTCTGGGAAAATGATTTGCTCTTTCACGCCCATATTGTAGTTACCACGGCCGTCAAAAGACTTGCCAGAGATACCACGGAAGTCACGAATACGAGGAATAGCCACAGTGATCAGGCGATCCAGGAATTCATACATGCGCTCACGACGCAGCGTTACCTTGCAACCAACAGGATAGTCGTCACGGATCTTAAATGCAGCGACAGATTTCTTAGCCTTGGTTACGATTGGTTTCTGACCTGCAATTTTCTGCATATCAGCAACAGCGTTTTCCATGACTTTTTTGTCAGCCACAGCCTCGCCCACACCCATGTTCAGGGTAATTTTTTCGATACGTGGAACCTGCATTGCAGATGTATAACCAAATTGTTCTGTCAATTTGGCAACCACGCTATCGTTATAATACTGTTTTAAACGTGCCATATATTATCCTATGCGTCGATAGACTCGCCGCTAGATTTGAATACACGAATCTTGCGACCATCTTCCAGTACCTTAAAACCAACACGATCAGCTTTTTGTGTTGCAGCATTGAAGATTGCCACATTGGAGCCGTCTACCGGCATTTCCTTGCTGATGATGCCACCAGTGATACCACGCATCGGGTTTGGGCGAGTGTGTTTTTTAACCACATTCAAACCTTCAACCACTACATGGCCTGTTGGCAAGACGCTTAAAACAGCACCTGTTTTACCTGCATCTTTACCTGTATTTAAAATGACCTGGTCACCTTTGCGAATTTTGCTCATTTGATTGTCTCCAAGCCAATTACAACACTTCAGGCGCCAGTGAAACAATCTTCATGAAGCGCTCACTACGCAATTCACGAGTCACAGGGCCAAAAATACGCGTACCAATAGGCTCCAGCTTGTTATTCAACAAGACTGCGGCATTGGCATCAAATTTAACTAACGAACCATCTGGACGGCGAACACCTTTAGCAGTGCGCACAACCACAGCGTTGTAGATTTCACCTTTTTTGACGCGACCACGCGGCGCAGCATCTTTAATGCTGACCTTGATGATGTCGCCAATGCTGGCATAACGACGCTTGGAACCACCCAAGACTTTGATACACTGAACGGAACGCGCACCAGTGTTGTCGGCTACTTCAAGCCGAGATTGCATTTGAATCATGAGAAATAATCTCCAACTTAATCCGTTATAACCACTACAGCCGCTTGCTTTCACAATTTCGGCCAATAGACCACGGTCAGTATTGGGGTGCCAGCTACATGCCAACTAAGGCGGGCACCGAAAAGTCCAACATTATACAACCAAAAAAACGCTTATGACAAGCGTTTTTCCGGTTTTATATTTGAAGCCTTATTTAGCTTCGATTTTGCTTACAATCCAAGATTTGCTCTTGGAGTATGGGCGTGTTTCTGTGATTGTCACAACATCGCCTTCGTTACATGCATTTGTTTCATCATGTGCATGGAACTTGTTCGATTTAACAACCACTTTACCAATCAGAGGGTGTTTCACTTTACGCTCGACAAGCACAGTCACGGTTTTATCCATCTTGTTGCTTACCACGCGGCCAGTCAAACTGCGTACTACTTTCGCTTTTTCAGTCATCATGCCTGTTTCGCTTTCTCAGCCAATACAGAGTTCACGCGAGCGATATCTTTGCGCACTTTACCCAGCTGATCTACTTTGTTCAATTGTTGGGTGGCTACTTGCATGCGCAGAGAAAACTGCGCACGGCGCAACTCAACCAACTCGTTATTGAGCTCATCTGCTGACTTTGCTCTCAATTCAGAAGCTTTCATCGTTACTACTCCTTAACTGCCAATTTGACGGGTCATGAATGTAGTTTCGACTGGCAGCTTCGCAGCAGCCAATTTGAAAGCCTCACGTGCCAGCTCTTCGCTCACGCCATCCATTTCGTACAGCATTTTGCCTGGCTGAATCTGGGCGATGTAGTAGTCCACGCTACCTTTACCGTTACCCATACGTACTTCAGCAGGTTTCTTAGAGATCGGTTGATCCGGGAACACACGAATCCAAACGCGGCCACCACGTTTAATGTGACGAGTCATCACACGACGTGCAGCTTCAATCTGGCGTGCTGTCAAACGACCGCGACCGACCGCTTTCAAACCAAATTCACCAAAGCTCACCTTGTTACCAGTAGTCGCAATACCTTTATTGCGACCCTTTTGCATCTTACGGTATTTCTGTCTAGCTGGTTGCAGCATCTTTAGCCCTCGGCTTTCTTACTTTTTTCTCTGGCTCAGCATCAGCAACGGCAGCGTTAGCAGCGTTGTCACCGAAGATCTCGCCTTTGAATACCCAAACTTTAATTCCGATAATACCGTAGGTGGTTGAAGCTTCAGCCACACCATAATCAATATCAGCACGCAGTGTATGCAAAGGCACACGGCCTTCACGGTACCACTCGGTACGTGCGATTTCGATACCGTTCAAACGACCGGAACTCATGATCTTGATACCTTGTGCGCCCAAACGCATGGCGTTTTGCATGGCACGTTTCATGGCACGGCGGAACATCACGCGCTTTTCCAATTGCTGTGCAATGGATTGTGCGATCAAAGTAGCGTCCAATTCTGGTTTACGCACTTCTTCAATGTTCAGGTGCACTGGCACGCCCATCAGGCCTTGCAGGCTAGAACGCAAAGATTCGATATCTTCGCCTTTCTTACCAATCACAACACCAGGACGTGCACTGTGGATAGTGATTTTAGCGTTCTTGGCAGGACGCTCAATCACGATACGGCTCACAGCAGCACTCGCCAGTTTCTTGTTCAAGAACTCGCGCACTTTGATGTCGCCTTGCAACATCGCAGGGAAGTTCTGGCTATTAGAGTACCAACGTGAGGCCCAGTTTTTCTGAACGCTCAAACGGAACCCAATTGGATGAATTTTCTGTCCCATATTATTCCTTTGAGTCACCGACTGTCACATGAATATGACAGGTTGGTTTCGTAATACGACCAGCGCGACCTTTTGCACGAGCACGGATACGCTTCATCACCAAGCCTTTATCCACATAGATTGAAGTCACCTTCAATGTGTCGATATCAGCACCATTGTTATGTTCGGCGTTAGCAATCGCAGACAAAACCACTTTTTTGATAATCTCGGCACCACGCTTAGGGGTGAATGCCAGGATATTCAGTGCTTGATCTACTTTTTTGCCACGGACCAGGTCAGCCACCAGACGCGCTTTTTGCGGAGAAAGGTGTACGCCTTTTAAAACTGCAGTAACTTGCATAATCAGCCCCTTACTTCTTCGCTTTTTTATCAGCCGCGTGACCCTTGAACGTACGTGTCAACGCAAATTCACCGAGTTTGTGACCAACCATGTTTTCAGAAATCAACACAGGCACATGTTGTCTACCGTTGTGCACTGCGATGGTTAAACCAATAAAGTTTGGCAAGACAGTCGAACGACGTGACCAGGTTTTAATTGGTTTTCTGTCGCGGTTCGCAGTGGCAGTTTCGACTTTCTTAGCCAAGTGAGCGTCCACAAATGGACCTTTTTTAATAGAACGTGCCATAGCGATTACCTTACATTTCTCGGACGACGACTTACACGCATGTTATCAGTACGCTTATTCTTACGAGTACGATAACCCTTAGTTTTCTGACCCCATGGTGACACAGGGTTCATACCAGCAGCTGTACGGCCTTCACCACCACCGTGCGGGTGATCAACCGGGTTCATCACCACACCGCGAACGGTAGGACGAACACCGCGCCAGCGCATTGCACCAGCTTTACCGATAGAACGCAGTGAATGCTCTTCGTTACCTACTTCGCCCAATGTGGCTTTGCAGTCAACGTGCACACGGCGCACTTCACCTGAACGCAAACGCAACTGAGCGTAGGAGCCTTCACGTGCCAGCAACTGTACTGATGTACCTGCTGAACGGGCGATTTGCGCACCTTTGCCTGGTTGAATTTCGATGCAGTGAATCGTGCTACCGACTGGAATGTTGCGCAAAGGCAAGGCATTACCAGCACGGATAGGCGCTTCAGAACCGCTGATCAACTGTGCACCGGCAGCAATGCCACGTGGTGCAATGATGTAACGACGCTCACCATCGGCGTAGCACAACAGTGCAATGTTCGCCGTACGGTTTGGATCGTACTCAATACGCTCAACAGTCGCAGGAATACCATCTTTATTGCGACGGAAGTCAACAATACGGTAATGCTGCTTATGACCACCACCTTGGTGACGGGTTGTAATGCGGCCGTTGTTGTTACGACCAGCGTTTTTACTTTGACTTTCCAACAGTGGCGCGTAAGGTTTGCCTTTGTGCAAATCTGGTGTAACGACTTTCAATACACCGCGACGACCGGGGGAAGTTGGTTTGACTTTAACTAATGCCATGTCTTCTCTCCTTATTCGCCAGCTGCAAAGTTAATTTCTTGACCTGGCTTCAAGCTCACATAAGCTTTTTTCCAGTCGTTACGCTTACCAATACGACGGCCAGCACGCTTCACTTTACCTGCGACGTTAATCACAGATACAGAAGCCACTTCGACTTTGAACACCAGTTCAACAGCCGCTTTAATTTCTGGCTTAGTCGCGTCAGTGCGTACCTTGAAAGCAATTTGCTGATGTTTGTCAGCAATGAAAGTTGCTTTTTCAGTAATCTGAGGCGCCAAAATCACTTGCAATAAACGATCTTGTGTTTTAGTTGCTGCGGTAATCATGCCAAGATCTCCTCAAGTTTTTTCACAGCATTGGCTGTGACCAAAACGTTAGGGAAACGCACCAGACTTACTGGATCAGCATACTGCGCTTCAACCACCAATACGTTTGGCAGGTTACGGGAAGACAAGTACAAATTCTCATCAAAACCGTCAGTCAACAGCAATACACCGCCATCGATGCCCAGAGCATTGATTTTTTGTACGAATTGTTTAGTTTTTGGTGAGTCGATTGAAAAATCGTCTACTACCTTCAAACGGTCCTGACGTACCAACTCAGACAAAATAGTCTGCATGCCAGCACGGTAAGCCTTACGGTTTACTTTGTGGCTGTAGTTTTCGTTAGGGCTGTTTGGGAATGCGCGACCGCCTCCACGCCAGATCGGGCTGGATGCCATACCGGCACGGGCGTTACCAGTACCTTTTTGCGCATATGGCTTGTGTGTCGTGTGAGCAACGGTTGCACGTGTTTTTTGTGCACGAGTCGCAGTACGAGCGTTTGCCAGATAAGCAACAACCACTTCATGCACCAGGGACTCGTTAAATTCACGACCGAAAGTAACGTCAGACGCATCAACGCCTTTTTTAGCTACCTTGCCGTTTTGATCGATTAATTTCAGTTCCATTATTTAGCCCCTTTCGCTTTGATGGCTGGACGTACAACAACATTGCCACCTTTAGAGCCAGGTACGGAACCTTTAATCAACAACAGGTTACGCTCTGCGTCTACACGAACGATTTCCAGGTTTTGGGTTGTGACTTTAGCATCACCCAAATGGCCAGGCATGCGCTTACCAGGGAATACTCGACCTGGATCCTGCGCCATACCGATAGAGCCTGGTACGTTGTGCGAACGTGAGTTACCGTGAGAAGCACGGTTGGAGGAGAAGTTATGACGCTTGATCGCACCGGCAAAACCTTTACCGATGGAAGTACCTGTCACATCAACCAACTGACCAACAGAGAAAATATCAACAGTGACATTTCCACCTACTTGGAAGTTAGCCAATACATCTTCAGCCACATTGAATTCTTTGATACCAGCACCGGCAGTTACGCCCGCTTTGGCAAAGTGACCAGTCAACGCTTTGTTGATACGGCTGGCACGACGCTCACCGTAAGCAACCTGCAGGCCTGTATAGCCATCCGTTGCGACTGTCTTAACTTGTGTCACGCGGTTAGGAATCACTTCCAGCACAGTTACAGGAATGCTTGCGCCTTCATCTGTAAAAATGCGGGTCATGCCCACTTTGCGACCAATAAGCCCTAAGCTCATGATCAGTTCCTTATAATAGTTAAAGTGGACGATTACAATTGACCGTCCACCGAAGAGCGCGGATTATACCGAACTATTCTAGATTTGACAATAACCTTTTCTTTCGAAAAGGTTTATTGCAATATCAGCTTTTAAATTAAAGCTTGATTTCTACATCCACGCCAGCTGGCAAATCCAGCTTCATCAATGCATCAACAGTCTTGTCTGTTGGATCCACGATGTCCATCAGACGCTGATGGGTACGGATTTCAAACTGGTCACGGGAAGTTTTGTTCACGTGCGGTGAACGCAGAATGTCAAAGCGCTCGATACGTGTTGGCAATGGCACTGGACCTTTAACAACTGCACCAGTACGTTTAGCAGTATCTACGATTTCCAAAGCAGATTGGTCGATCAAACGATAATCAAATGCTTTCAGACGGATACGAATTTTTTGAGCTGCCATGTTTTTTCCTTAAAAAGAGCAAAAAGCGGCAGGATTACCCTGCCGCTCATAAAGATAATTACTCGATGATTTTGGCAACGACGCCAGCACCAACGGTACGACCACCTTCACGGATAGCGAAGCGCAAGCCTTCTTCCATCGCGATTGGGGCAATCAGTGCAACTGAGATGGATACGTTGTCACCTGGCATTACCATTTCGGTACCTGCTGGCAATTCAACTGCACCAGTCACGTCAGTTGTACGGAAGTAGAACTGTGGACGGTAACCGTTGAAGAATGGTGTATGACGACCACCTTCATCTTTACCCAACACGTAGATCTCTGCTGTGAACTTGGTGTGTGGCTTGATAGAGCCTGATTTGGACAATACTTGACCACGCTCAACTTCTTCACGCTTAGTACCACGCAGCAATACGCCTACGTTGTCGCCTGCTTGACCTTGGTCCAGCAGTTTACGGAACATTTCAACACCAGTACATGTTGTTTTCAATGTTGGCTTGATACCTACGATTTCGATTTCGTCGCCGACTTTAACAATACCACGCTCGATACGGCCGGTTACTACAGTACCACGACCAGAGATAGAGAATACGTCTTCTACTGGCATCAGGAATGCGCCGTCGATTGCGCGCTCTGGTGTTGGGATGTAGCTGTCTAACGCTTCAGCCAATTTGAAGATCGCTGGTTCGCCGATGTCTGATTGGTCGCCTTCCAGCGCCAATTTAGCTGAACCGTGGATGATTGGGGTGTCATCACCTGGGAAGTCATACTTGCTCAGCAAGTCACGTACTTCCATCTCAACCAGCTCCAACAACTCAGCATCGTCAACCATGTCTGCTTTGTTCAGGAACACAACGATGTATGGAACACCAACCTGGCGGGCCAACAGGATGTGCTCACGTGTTTGCGGCATTGGGCCGTCAGCAGCTGAACATACCAGGATCGCGCCGTCCATCTGGGCAGCACCGGTAATCATGTTTTTAACGTAGTCAGCGTGACCTGGACAGTCAACGTGTGCGTAGTGACGTGAAGCTGTCTCGTACTCAACGTGCGCTGTGTTAATCGTAATACCACGTGCTTTTTCTTCTGGTGCCGCGTCAATTTGGTCGTAAGCTTTTGCTTCGCCGCCAAATTTCTTCGTCAATACAGTGGTGATCGCCGCTGTCAATGTCGTCTTACCGTGGTCAACGTGACCAATCGTACCAACGTTCACGTGTGGCTTGGTACGTTCAAATTTGCCTTTTGCCATGATGTTTTTCCTTTAATTCAATACTTTTAAATTTAATACTTAAAAATCAATTATTTTTTGTTGATGATTGCATCAGCAACGTTTTTCGGTGCATCGGAGTAATGCTTGAATTCCATGCTGTAAGTTGCACGACCTTGTGACAAGGAACGCACCACAGTGGAGTAACCAAACATTTCAGACAGCGGCACTTCAGCTTTAATCGCTTTACCACCACCAGGCATGTCATCCATACCCTGAATAATGCCACGACGAGATGACAAGTCACCCATCACATCACCCATGTAGTCTTCAGGCGTTTCAACTTCCACAGCCATCATAGGCTCCAGCAAGACTGGATCTGCTTTACGCATACCGTCTTTAAAGCCGATAGAAGCTGCCATTTTGAAGGCGTTTTCGTTAGAGTCAACGTCATGGTATGAACCATCAAACAACGTTACTTTTACATCTACAACCGGGAAACCAGCCAAGATACCTGCCGGGATGGTTTCACGCAGACCTTTTTCAACCGCAGGAATAAATTCACGCGGCACGGTACCACCTTTAATTTGGTCAACGAACTCAAAGCCTTTACCAGCTTCGTTAGGTTCCATTTTGAGCCAAACGTGACCGTACTGACCCTTACCACCGGATTGCTTAACGAACTTGCCTTCAACTTCAACTGACTTACGGATCGCTTCACGGTATGCCACTTGTGGCGCACCTACGTTCGCTTCAACGTTGAACTCACGACGCATACGGTCAACCAGAATTTCCAGGTGCAATTCACCCATACCGGAAATAATTGTTTGGCCAGACTCTTCGTCAGAACGCACACGGAAAGAAGGATCTTCTTGTGCCAAACGGCCCAATGCCAAGCCCATTTTTTCCTGGTCGCTCTTCGTTTTTGGTTCAACAGCCACGTGAATCACTGGCTCAGGGAATACCATACGCTCCAGGATGATAGGCTTGTCTGGGGAACACAAAGATTCACCCGTCGTGACGTCTTTCAAACCGATACAGGCGGCGATGTCACCAGCCAACACCTCTTCAACCTCTTCACGGTTGTTGGCGTGCATTTGTACGATACGGCCGATACGCTCTTTTTTACCCTTCACAGAGTTGAGCACGGTATCACCTTTGTTCAACACGCCAGAGTAAACGCGGATAAATGTCAGCTGACCAACAAACGGGTCTGTCATCAATTTAAATGCCAAAGCAGAGAAGCCTTCTTTGTCGTCGGCTTTACGGCTAGCTGGTTTACCATCATCATCTTCACCAGTCACATCATCAATGTCGATTGGGGATGGCAAGAAGTCAACAACCGCATCCAACATACGTTGAACGCCTTTGTTTTTAAATGCAGAACCGCACAGCATCGGCTGAATTTCACCGGCAATCGTACGTGTACGCAGACCTAATTTGATGTCTTTTTCTTCCAGATCACCATTTTCCAGGTACTTGTTCATCAGCTCTTCGCTGGCTTCTGCCGCAGACTCAACCATCTGCTCGCGCCATTTAGTGGCGGTCTCAACCAGATCAGCAGGAATATCACCGTAAGTGAATTTCATACCTTGAGAAGCCTCATCCCAGATGATGGCTTTCATCTTCATCAAGTCAACCACACCAGTAAAGGTATCTTCACGACCGATAGGCACGACCACTGGCACTGGGTTTGCGCGCAGACGCGTTTTCATTTGCTCAACAACTTTGAAGAAGTCAGCACCTGAACGGTCCATTTTGTTCACAAAGGCCAGACGTGGCACTTTGTACTTGTTGGCTTGGCGCCAAACAGTTTCAGATTGTGGCTGCACGCCACCTACTGCACAGTACACCATGCAGGCACCATCCAGCACACGCATGGAGCGCTCTACCTCAATGGTAAAGTCCACGTGTCCTGGGGTGTCAATAATGTTGAATCGATACTCAGGCAAAGACAAGTCCATGCCTTTCCAGAAACAGGTTGTCGCCGCAGAAGTAATGGTAATACCACGCTCCTGCTCTTGCTCCATCCAGTCCATGGTCGCTGCACCGTCGTGCACTTCACCAATCTTATGGTTAACACCAGTGTAGAACAGAATACGTTCTGTCGTGGTTGTTTTACCTGCGTCAATATGCGCAGAAATACCAATATTACGGTAGCGTTCAATAGGGGTTTTACGTGCCACGATGCTTTACCTTTGCTATCAATTCAACTAATTATTAAAGAACGAGGTCGTTTAATTAAAAACGGAAGTGTGAGAAGGCTTTGTTTGCCTCTGCCATACGGTGAACTTCTTCACGTTTTTTCATTGCAGAACCACGGCCTTCAGAGGCTTCGATCAACTCGGCAGCCAAACGCAGGCCCATGGATTTTTCGCCACGCTTACGCGCTGCATCACGCAACCAACGCATTGCCAACGCACTACGACGACTAGGACGCACTTCTACAGGCACCTGGTAGTTAGCACCACCAACACGGCGACTCTTCACTTCAACAACAGGACGCAGATTATTCAACGCTGTGGTGAATAATTCCAGCGGGTCCTTACCGCTCTTGCTGGCCACCTGATCAAAGGCACCGTAAATGATACGCTCAGCAACAGATTTCTTACCACCTGTCATCAGCACATTTACAAACTTGGACACTTCCTGGCTACCAAATTTTGGATCCGGCAAGATAATACGTTTGGGGACTTCTCTACGTCTTGGCATATGATTCTCTTTTCAATTAAATTTTTGCTAGCAATGACACTCGCAAGGCATTTCAGCCGCTATAAAAATGGACAATTCGTCCGGACAAGCCTAATAAATTAAGCTTTAGCTTCTTTAGGACGCTTAGCACCGTATTTGGAACGGGACTGTTTACGGTCTTTCACACCAGCCGTATCCAAGCTACCGCGCACCATGTGGTAACGCACACCTGGCAAGTCTTTTACACGACCGCCGCGCAACAGCACAACAGAGTGCTCCTGCAGGTTATGGCCTTCACCGCCGATGTAGCTAATTACTTCGTAACCGTTGGTCAGGCGCACTTTAGCAACCTTACGCAACGCGGAGTTTGGTTTTTTTGGCGTTGTTGTATATACACGCGTACATACACCACGCTTTTGAGGACAAGCTTCCAGCGCTGGAACCTTGCTCTTGGTAACCACTTTAACGCGTGGCTTACGTATTAACTGATTAATGGTTGGCATTGCCTTAACCTCTTCACCTTTAAAAAACCACCATTTGAGCAGGAAGACTCAAGTTTGGCGGCATATCAACAATAACGCCCTATTGAGACAATAAGGCTATTCTGAGAAACCCGGCATTTTAATAAATGAGTCAAGGGGTGTCAAGCATTATTCATACTTGACACCCCTTGCACACAGAGACAACAGTGATCGAATTATTCGTTCGGCTGGTCGTCTGCTGCGGTTTCCTCAACAACTTCTTCTGTTGCAAACATCGCTTCGGCTGCCAACAATGCTTCAGATGGCTCTGCTGCATTTGGTGTCAGTGAAGCCACGGCTGCACGTTTGCGGGACTCGTGATAAGCCAGACCGGTACCGGCTGGAATCAAGCGACCCACAATGACGTTTTCTTTCAAGCCACGCAAATCGTCGCGTTTGCCCAAAATAGCCGCCTCGGTCAACACGCGTGTCGTTTCCTGGAACGATGCCGCAGAGATGAACGAATCGGTAGACAGCGATGCTTTGGTAATACCCAGCAATACGTACTCAAACGTTGCCGGACGCTTGTCATCGGCCACGACGCGTTCGTTTTCTGTCAACAGATCAGCACGCTCTACTTGCTCACCCGGGATGAAGCCAGTGTCGCCTGCATCTTGCACTTTAACGCGACGCAACATCTGGCGCACAATCACTTCAATGTGCTTGTCGTTAATCTTCACGCCTTGCAAGCGGTAAACGTCTTGCACTTCGTCGATGATGTAACGTGCCAATGCTTCACGGCCTTGCAGGCGCAAGATATCTTGCGGATCTGCCGGACCGTCGACAATAGTTTCACCTTTGGTCACTACCTGGCCATCATGCGCGGTCACGTGTTTGTCCTTGGCAATCAAGAACTCGCTGGTAATACCGTCGAGGTCAGTGATGACCAGACGTTGTTTACCTTTGGTGTCCTTACCGAACGAAACTGTACCAGTCACTTCAGCCAGCATACCGGCGTCTTTTGGTGAACGGGCTTCGAACAGCTCAGCCACGCGTGGCAGACCCCCGGTAATATCACGGGTTTTGGAAGATTCTTGCGGGATACGTGCCAGCACTTCACCCACACCCACTTCCTGACCGTCTTTCACCGTAATGATACAACCCAGCTGGAAGGTCACGTTAACTGGCGTATCCGTGCCGGTCACTTTCACTTCCACGCCATTCGCATCCAGCAATTTAACCTGTGGACGCAAACCTTTGGTTTGGCCAGCACGCTGTTTAGGATCAATCACCACCAATGATGACAAACCGGTCACTTCATCGATTTGTTTCGCAACAGTGATACCTTCTTCCACGTTTTCAAATTTAATTTGACCCGCGTATTCGGTAATAATAGGACGGGTATGCGGATCCCAGGTAGCTAATGCCTGACCTGCTTTCACCGTTTTGCCGTCGGTCACTGTCAATGTCGCACCATAAGGCACTTTATGACGTTCACGCTCACGACCATTATCATCGGCAATAATAACTTCACCATTACGGGAAATCACAATTTGCTCGCCACGTGAGTTAGTCACGTAACGCATGGTAGAAGTAAAGCTTAAGATACCGTTAGATTTACTTTCAACCTGTGAAACGGACGCTGCACGTGATACCGCACCCCCGATGTGGAACGTACGCATGGTCAACTGTGTACCAGGTTCACCAATCGATTGCGCCGCAATCACGCCCACTGCCTCACCCATGCTAATGAGTTTGCCGCGACCCAGGTCACGACCGTAACACTTGGCACAAATACCGTAACGGGTATCGCAGGTCAGTGCAGTACGCACTTTCACTTCATCGATACCCAGGGCATCAATTTTTTCCACTTCGTCTTCACCAAGCAGTGTGCCTGCCGGGAAAATGACTTCTTGCGTTTCAGGATGAATCACATCCAGCGCAGAGGTACGGCCGAGGATACGGTCATGCAATGGCTCAACCACTTCACCACCTTTAACCAGCGCCTTAGTGACCAGACCTTCAACCGTGCCGCAATCATGCTCAGTCACGACCAAGTCTTGCGTCACATCAACCAGACGACGTGTCAGGTAACCGGAGTTCGCTGTTTTCAGCGCCGTATCGGCCAGACCCTTACGTGCACCGTGGGTTGAAATAAAGTACTGCAACACGTTCAGGCCATCACGGAAGTTCGCCTTAATTGGCGTCTCAATAATAGAACCATCCGGTTTCGCCATCAGGCCACGCATACCCGCCAGCTGACGTACCTGCGCCGCAGAACCACGGGCGCCAGAGTCGGCCATCATGTAAATCGCGTTAAACGATTCCTGACGTACAGCTTTACCGTCTTTAAGAACAGTATTGCCATCAGCGTCTTTGACGTCTTCTTCGCGCAACTGCTTCATCATGGCGTCAGCCACTTTGTCACCCGCACGACCCCAGATGTCGACTACCTTGTTGTAACGCTCACCCTGAGTCACCAGACCGGAGACGTACTGGTCTTCAATCTCTTTCACTTCAGCATCTGCCGCAGCAATCAATTGCTCTTTCTCTGGCGGCACCAACATATCGTTAATGCTGATAGAGATACCGGCTTTGGTCGCGTAGGAGTAACCGGTGTACATCAGTTTGTCAGCGAAAATCACTGTTTCACGGATGCCCACTTTACGGAAGCTGGCGTTGATCAGGCGTGAAATTTCTTTTTTCTTCAGCGCTTTGTCGATGTAGCTGTATGGCAAGCCTGGTGGCAGGATTTCAGACAGCAACGCACGGCCAACCGTGGTGTTATAACGGTTGATTTTTTCAACTTTTTGACCAGCAACATCCAGCTCAAACTCACGGATACGCACAGTGACTTTGGCGTGCAAGTCGATCAAGCCTTGATCGTATACACGTTGTACTTCTTTAATGTCACTGAAGATCATGCCTTCACCGCGTGCAGCCACTTTCTCGCGGGTCATGTAGTACAGACCCAACACGATATCCTGTGACGGCACAATGATTGGTTCGCCGTTGGCTGGAGACAGCACGTTGTTAGAAGCCAGCATCAAGGTGCGTGCTTCCATTTGTGCTTCCAGGCTCAATGGAACGTGTACCGCCATTTGGTCACCGTCAAAGTCGGCGTTAAAGGCTGAACACACCAATGGGTGCAACTGGATCGCTTTACCTTCGATCAATACTGGTTCAAATGCCTGGATACCCAAACGGTGCAGCGTAGGCGCACGGTTCAACAACACCGGATGCTCACGGATCACGTCTTCCAGGATATCCCAGACTTCTGGTCCTTCTTCTTCCACTTTCTTCTTGGCAGCTTTGATCGTCGTTGCCAGGCCTAACACTTCCAGTTTGTGGAAAATGAATGGCTTGAACAGTTCCAGCGCCATTTTCTTCGGCAGACCACACTGATGCAGTTTCAATGTTGGGCCAACCACAATCACGGAACGACCAGAGTAGTCCACGCGCTTACCCAGCAAGTTCTGACGGAAACGACCGCCCTTACCTTTAATCATGTCAGCCAGTGACTTCAGCGGACGCTTGTTAGCGCCAGTCATCACTTTACCGCGACGACCGTTGTCCAGCAGTGAGTCTACCGCTTCTTGCAACATACGTTTTTCGTTACGTACGATGATTTCCGGGGCTTTCAACTCTAACAAACGCTTCAAACGGTTGTTACGGTTGATCACGCGGCGATACAGATCGTTCAGGTCAGACGTGGCAAAACGACCGCCATCCAGTGGCACCAATGGGCGCAACTCTGGTGGCAATACTGGCAAGATTTCCAGGATCATCCACTCTGGCTTAATACCAGATTTCTGGAACGCTTCCAGCACTTTCAGGCGCTTGGCGATCTTCTTGATCTTGGCTTCTGAGCTGGTCGCAGACAATTCGCTACGCAACTTCTCGATTTCGCGCTCAATGTCCATGGTGCGCAATAATTCGCGCACAGCTTCAGCACCCATCACGGCATTGAATTCGTCACCGTACTCTTCCACCTTGGCCAGGTAGTCATCTTCAGTCAGCAACTGACCACGCGTCAGCGGTGTCATGCCTGGATCGATCACGATAAATGCTTCAAAGTACAACACGCGCTCGATGTCACGCAGGGCGATATCCAGCACCATACCCAAGCGGCTAGGCAAGGATTTCAGGAACCAGATATGTGCCACTGGTGAAGCCAGCTCAATGTGGCCCATACGCTCACGACGCACTTTGCTCAAGGTGACTTCAACGCCACACTTCTCACAAATCACACCGCGGTGCTTCAAACGCTTGTATTTACCGCACAAGCACTCGTAATCCTTGATCGGACCAAAGATTTTGGAGCAGAACAAACCGTCCCGCTCAGGTTTAAAGGTACGGTAGTTAATGGTTTCTGGCTTTTTCACTTCGCCATAGGACCATGAACGGATTTTTTCAGGTGAAGCCAGCGCGATCTTGATCGCGTCGAACTCTTCTTCTTGCGTAACCTGTTTAAATAAATCTAATAACGCTTTCATAGAGACTCTCCTTAATGGCGGGCTTAGTTACGGTCTAAATCAATATCAATGGCCAGTGAACGGATTTCTTTCACTAACACGTTGAATGATTCAGGCATACCCGCATCAATTTTGTGCTCACCTTTGACGATGTTTTCGTACACTTTGGTACGACCATTCACGTCATCTGATTTCACTGTCAACATCTCTTGCAAGGTGTATGACGCACCATAGGCTTCCAGTGCCCAAACTTCCATCTCACCGAAGCGCTGACCACCGAACTGGGCTTTACCACCCAACGGTTGTTGTGTCACCAGGCTGTAAGGACCGGTAGAACGTGCGTGCATCTTGTCATCGACCAAGTGGTGCAGTTTCAGTACGTGCATGTAACCAACAGTCACAGGACGCTCAAACGCATCACCGGTACGGCCGTCAAACAGTTTGACCTGTGTTTTACCTGCATGGAACTGCAACTTCTTGGTGTGCTCGTCTTCATCCGGGAACGCCAGATCCAGCATGGCACGAATATCAGACTCAGCGGCACCGTCAAACACTGGCGTTGCGAATGGCACACCATGTTTCAAGTTAGTTGCCAGGTCAATCACTTCTACGTCTGTCAGGCCAGCAATGTCTTCTTTTCTGCCAGTGCTGCTGTTGTAGATCTTGTCCAGGAAGCCACGAATCTCGGCCACTTTCGCTTCAGCTTGCAACATGTCGCCCAGGCGTTTACCCAGACCTTTAGCTGCCCAACCCAAGTGCGTTTCCAGAATCTGACCGATGTTCATCCGTGAAGGCACGCCCAGTGGGTTCAACACGATGTCTAACGGTGTACCGTCGGCCATGTGCGGCATATCTTCAACCGGGCAGATCTTGGAGATCACACCCTTGTTACCGTGACGACCCGCCATTTTGTCACCAGGTTGAATACGGCGTTTCACCGCCAGATATACTTTCACCATTTTCTGTACGCCTGGTGGCAATTCGTCACCTTGCGTCAGTTTACGTTTCTTCTCTTCGAACTTGTTGTCAAACTCAACACGCGCCTGGCTCAAGCTGTCTTTCAGTTGCTCCAGTTGACGTGCAGCGTCTTCGTCGCTCAAGCGAATATCAAACCAGTCATAACGGCCAACGCTTTCCAGGTATTCCTGGGTCAGCGTATCACCTTTTTTCAGCTTGTTCGGACCACCGGTCGCCGCTTTACCAGCCAGCAAACGGCTGATACGGCCAAAGGTATCGTCTTCTACAATACGCATCTGGTCGCCCAGATCTTTTTTGTAGTGAGACAACTGGTCGTCAATAATTTGCTGTGCACGTGTATCACGGTCAATGCCTTCACGCGTGAAGACTTGTACGTCAATCACAGTACCGGTCATGCCTGATGGTACGCGCAGTGAAGTGTCTTTTACGTCAGACGCTTTTTCACCAAAAATCGCGCGCAGCAATTTTTCTTCTGGCGTTAAAGTGGTTTCACCTTTTGGTGTCACTTTACCTACCAGTACGTCACCCGCTTCTACTTCAGCACCGATGTAGATAATACCGGAATCATCCAGACGGCCCAGCATACGCTCGGACAGGTTGGAAATATCACGGGTAATCTCTTCAGGTCCCAGTTTGGTGTCACGTGCAACTACTGACAATTCTTCAATGTGGATAGACGTGTAACGGTCATCAGCCACTACGCGCTCGGAGATCAAAATCGAGTCTTCGTAGTTATAACCGTTCCATGGCATAAAGCCCACCAGCATGTTCTGACCCAAGGCCAATTCACCCATATCGGTAGAAGCACCATCCGCCACCACGTCGCCGCGGGAGATGATGTCACCGACTTTGACCAGCGGACGCTGGTTGATGTTGGTGTTCTGGTTAGAACGTGTGTATTTGGTCAGGTTGTAGATATCCACACCGACTTCGCCTGCCAATGCTTCAGCATCGTGCACGCGGACGACGATACGGCCTGAGTCCACATAGTCAACTACACCACCACGGCGGGCAGTAACGACAGTACCGGAGTCAACTGCCACCGTACGCTCAATGCCTGTACCCACCACGGCTTTTTCAGCACGCAGACAAGGTACCGCTTGACGTTGCATGTTGGCACCCATCAATGCACGGTTCGCGTCATCGTGTTCCAGGAACGGAATCAACGAAGCCGCCACAGACACGATCTGGCCTGGGGCCACGTCCATGTACTGTACACGACCAGGTTGTGTCATGGTGAATTCGTTGTGGAAACGGGCTGACACCAGGTCTTCTTTGAAGCCACCTTCTTTAGACACTTCGGTGTTGGCCTGTGCAATCACATACTGGCTCTCTTCAATTGCAGACAGGTAATCAATCTTGCCCGATACCTTGTTGTCTTCAACCAAACGGTAAGGGGTTTCCAGGAAACCGTATTCATTGGTGCGCGCATACAGCGCCAATGAGTTGATCAAACCAATGTTTGGACCCTCTGGCGTTTCAATTGGACATACACGACCATAGTGTGTGGTATGTACGTCACGTACCTCAAAGCCGGCACGTTCACGGGTCAAACCGCCTGGGCCCAGGGCAGAGATACGACGCTTGTGCGTAATCTCGGACAATGGGTTAGTTTGGTCCATAAACTGTGGCAACTGGCTGGAGCCAAAGAATTCACGGATCGCACTGGAGACTGGTTTCGCGTTGATCAAATCGTGCGGCATCAGATTCTCAGACTCAGCCTGGGACAGACGCTCTTTTACTGCACGTTCAACACGCACCAGACCGGCACGGAACTGGTTCTCTGCCAATTCACCGACGGAACGGATACGACGGTTACCCAGGTGATCGATATCGTCGATTTCGCCGCGACCATTGCGCAACTCGATCAACACGCCAATCACGGCCAGAATGTCTTCATTTGACAATACATTAGCACCGGTATCGCCTTGTGGGCCGACATTTTCATAGAAACGGCGGATCCAGGTAGCAGAACGGTCTTCCAGCTTGCTTGGGTAAGCACGGCGGTTAAACTTCATGCGGCCAACCACAGACAGGTCGTAACGATCTTCAGTGAAGAACAAGCCTTTAAACAAAGCTTCTACTGCTTCTTCGGTTGGCGGTTCGCCCGGGCGCATCATGCGGTAAATCGCCACACGTGCACTGTACTGGTCAGGAATTTCATCACTACGCAAAGTTTGCGAAATGAAGTTACCGTGATCCAGATCATTGGTGTAAATCGTGTCGATTTCAGTAATCTTGGCAGCCACCAGTTTTTCCAGCAATGAAGGGGTGATTTCATCGTTGGCATTGGCAATCAACTCACCAGTGTCGGTATCAATAATATTTTTGGCAACGGCACGACCCATCATAAAGTCGGTCGGCACAGCCATGGTGGTCACGCCCGCTTTTTCGATATCGCGGATGTGTTTCACTGTAATGCGCTTGTCTTTCGCGACCAGCACGGTACCATCTTTGTCAGTGATATCGAACTTGGCCACTTCACCACGCAGGCGGTCAGCCACCAGTGTAAATTCCACGCCTTTCGGGCCAATGTGGAAAGTATCTGTATCGTGGAAAGTTTCCAGGATTTGTTCCGGGTTATAACCCAATGCCTTCAGCAAGATAGTGACTGGCATCTTGCGACGACGGTCAACGCGGAAGTACAGGTAATCTTTTGGATCGAATTCGAAATCCAGCCAAGAACCACGGTAAGGAATGATACGTGCTGAAAACAGCAACTTGCCGGAGCTGTGGGTTTTACCACGGTCATGCTCAAAGAACACACCTGGGCTGCGGTGCAATTGCGACACAATCACACGCTCAGTACCGTTAATCACGAAAGAACCGTTTTCGGTCATGAGCGGCAATTCGCCCATATACACTTCTTGCTCTTTCACTTCTTTAACGGTTGGTTTGGACGCTTCGCGGTCCATGATGGTCAAACGCACTTTGACGCGCAAAGGCACGGCATAGGTCAGACCACGTTGTTGACACTCTTTGACATCAAATGGCTCTGCGCCTAATTGATAGCTCACATAATCCAGACGTGCATTCTCGGAATGGCTGACGATAGGGAAAATAGAGCGGAAAGTCGACTCCAGACCTTCGTTTTTACGTTGGTCGAGTGGAACGTTTTCCTGCAGGAATGATTTGTAGGATTCCAACTGCATGGCTAGCAGATAAGGTACCTCTTGAACACTGTCGCGCTTAGCAAAGCTTTTGCGGATGCGTTTCTTTTCGGTAAAGGAATAGCTCATAGCGTCTCCTGAAATTTTTGAGGGTAGAAGACAAAACACTTTTCATCCACTGCAATGTTTTGACATCTAACTTCGATTAAAAATCAACCACTTAGTTTTCACTATATGTGGCCACAACACCGGATTTACAACATTTATTCTGGCAAGTCAGTGGTTTGACAATCTGCATACGCCAGAAATGGCGAAGGCCGACGGTCTCCCGTCAGCCCAGCCAGATTCACAATTGTGAATTATTTCATCTCAGCAGTAGCGCCCGCTTCGATCAATTTCTTCACAGCAGCTTCAGCGTCAGCTTTGCTTACGCCTTCTTTAACTGCTTTAGGTGCGCCATCAACTACGTCTTTAGCTTCTTTCAAGCCCAGACCTGTCAACTCACGAACCGCTTTAATTACGCTAACTTTGTTATCGCCAGCGCCATTCAAGATCACGTTGAATTCAGTTTGCTCAGCAGCAGCTGCAGCTGGAGCAGCAGCACCGCCACCAGCAACTGCAACAGCAGCAGCAGAAACACCAAACTTCTCTTCGATTTCTTTAATGAATTCTGTCAGTTCTAATACAGTCTTGCTACCAATTGCATCCAAGATGTCAGCATTTGAAATTGCCATGATAAATTTCCTAAATAAATTTGATTAAAATTAAGCCGCTTGCTTTTCTTTTTCGTCGCGTACTGCTGCAACGGCACGAGCAAACTTGGTTGGGATTTCGTTGAGCATGCCAGCCAGTTTGGACAGCAACTCATCGCGGCTCAATGTCGCGGCCAATGCTTGCACGCCGGCAGCATCTAAACGCTCATTAGGCATCGCGCCTGCTTTCAGCGTGAACAGCTCATTGCTTTTGGCAAAGTTGTTCATCACTTTAGCAGCAGCCACCGGGTCAGTAGAAATACCGTAAACCAGTGGACCAACCATGTCGTCAGCCAATGCTGCAAAAGGCGTACCCTCTACTGCACGACGAACCAGGGTGTTTTTCAACACACGCAGATACACACCTGCTTCACGTGCATCAGCACGCAGTTTCGTCATATTGGCTACGCCAATACCACGATACTCAGCAAGTACGATTGCTTGTGCGTTAGCCACTTGAGCGGCCACCTCGGCAACGACTTCTTTTTTCTCTGTAAGATTAAGACTCAAGGTCTGTTCTCCTTCCGTTAATGAAAGCCAGGTCAAATAACCTGGCCACTCACGGCGTCCTTGTGCAGGGCATGGAAATATCCTGTGCTGGGGATCGCCATCTGCGTTGGTTTCAAATTGCTGTAAACAGAGGATTGCTCGCCCATTTACATTCAACTATCCATTAAGTTAACCACCAACGGTCTTTGATGCTCTTGAGTGCTTGCGCTGATAGCGCAGACACTCAAGCCCAAAGTTCTTGCCCGGACGTCGACGTCCGGGACTTTAAATTACGCTACAACTGATGCTTGATCGACACGTACGCCAGGACCCATGGTGCTGGAAACGGACAATTTTTTCAGGTAAACACCTTTTGAGCTGGTTGGCTTGGCTTTGTTCAATGCATCAACCAAAGCAGACAAGTTACCTTGCAATTGCTCAGTTGTGAAAGAAGCACGGCCGATCGTGCAATGCACGATACCACCCTTGTCAGTACGATATTGTACTTGACCGGCTTTAGCATTTTTAACAGCAGTCGCTGCGTCCGGTGTCACGGTACCCACTTTTGGGTTTGGCATCAAACCACGTGGACCCAATACTTGACCCAAGGCACCAACAATACGCATCGCATCAGGCGTTGCAATCGCAACGTCAAAGTCCAGCATGCCGCCTTTAACTTGCTCAGCCAGGTCTTCGAAACCAACGATGTCAGCACCAGCCGCTTTAGCCGCTTCAGCTTGCACGCCTTGTGCAAATACAGCCACGCGTACAGTTTTACCAGTACCGTTAGGCAATACGATCGCACCGCGAACCAGCTGGTCAGATTTACGTGGGTCAATACCCAGGTTAATCACAGCATCAACAGACTCGTTAAATTTAGCTGAAGCGCCTTCTTTAACCAGGTTCAGGGCATCAGCCACTGGATATAATTTGTTGCGGTCGATTTTCGCACGCAATGCATCAATTCTTTTAGCCATGTTATACACCCTCCACTTCGATACCCATGCTGCGTGCGCTACCAGCGATGGTGCGTACAGCGGCATCCAGGTCAGCTGCCGTCAGGTCAGGCTGTTTTGTTTTGGCGATCTCTTCAGCTTGTGCACGCGTAATCTTGCCAACTTTGTCGGTATGAGGACGAGCAGACCCTTTTTCTAGCTTGGCCGCTTTTTTGATCAGCACGGTTGCCGGAGGGGTTTTCATCACAAAAGTGAAGCTCTTGTCTGCAAATGCAGTGATCACTACTGGAATTGGCAAGCCTGGCTCTACACCTTGCGTTGCAGCGTTAAACGCCTTACAGAATTCCATGATGTTCAGACCACGTTGACCCAGTGCTGGACCGACTGGTGGGCTTGGGTTGGCTTTACCTGCAGGGATCTGCAGCTTGATGTAGCCAATGACTTTCTTTGCCATGTTTGACTCCTAAAATGGGTAATATCGCCTTGAGCAGGCTCCCCGTTAAAAATATCGACCACCCACCAAAGGCAGTCGAAAACTGCACAACTAGACTTCTTTTTCTACCTGTGCAAAATCCAGTTCAACTGGTGTCGCACGACCAAAAATAACCACGGAAACACGCAGTTTGTTTTTGTCGTAATTGATTTCTTCGACGCTACCAGAGAAATCCTTGAATGGGCCATCGACCACACGGACGCTTTCGCCTTTTTCAAAGGTCATTTTCTGCGTTGGATTCGACTTGCTGTCATCCATACGGCGCAGAATAATTTCTACTTCTTTGTCTTTAATCGGGGTTGGGCGTTGCGCCGTACCACCGATGAATGAGGTCACTCTTGGCGTGCTTCTTACCAAGTGCCAGCTCTCATCGGTCATTTCCATCTGTACCAGCACATAGCCAGGATACAGGCGACGCTCAGAAATAGTCTTCTGACCATTCTTTAACTCAACCACCTCTTCAACGGGCACCAGAATGTCACCGAACTGATCTTGCAAATTAGATCTGATGATGCGCTCTTCCAAACCGGCTTTCACGGATTTTTCCATGCCGGAGAAAGCTTGAACTGCATACCAACGCATAGACATTAAGCTCCTTTACCCATAATCCATTGCACCATGTAGGCGAAGCTGATATCGACCAATGCCAGGAATGCTGCCATGATCACAACCAGCACAACAACCGCCAATGTGGTTTGCAACGTTTCCTGACGCGTTGGCCAGACAACACGCTTGGCCTCAGCAACAGACTCATTAAAAAAGCCTAGCGCCTGCTTGCCTTGTGGCGCAGTCCACGCCACTGCTACAGACGCGACAATACCTGCCAATACGGCAAGTATCCTAATAACCATTGCTTTATCTTCAAAAAGATAAAAACCGGCGATCCCTAAAGCTAGTAACAACAGGGATAAAGCCAGTTTGATTTTATCGATCATATACTTAACTTTATGATTAACACCTCAGATTATTCTGGGTGTTTGGCAGGCCAAGAGGGTCTCGAACCCCCAACCCTCGGTTTTGGAGACCGATACTCTACCAATTGAGCTATTGGCCTGTACTCTTTAAAGCGAAAGCTGCACGGGTTGTAGCGCAGCTTTCACATACATCAACTATTACTCGATGATTTTGGCAACGACGCCAGCACCAACGGTACGACCACCTTCACGGATAGCGAAGCGCAAGCCTTCTTCCATCGCGATCGGGGCAATCAGTGCAACTGAGATGGATACGTTGTCACCTGGCATTACCATTTCGGTACCTGCTGGCAATTCAACTGCACCAGTCACGTCAGTTGTACGGAAGTAGAACTGTGGACGGTAGCCGTTGAAGAATGGCGTATGACGACCACCTTCATCTTTACCCAACACGTAGATCTCTGCTGTGAACTTGGTGTGTGGCTTGATAGAACCTGATTTGGACAATACTTGACCACGCTCAACTTCTTCACGCTTAGTACCACGCAGCAATACGCCTACGTTGTCGCCTGCTTGACCTTGGTCCAGCAGTTTACGGAACATTTCAACACCAGTACATGTTGTTTTCAATGTTGGCTTGATACCTACGATTTCGATTTCGTCGCCGACTTTAACAATACCACGCTCGATACGGCCGGTTACTACAGTACCACGACCAGAGATAGAGAATACGTCTTCTACTGGCATCAGGAATGCGCCGTCGATTGCGCGCTCTGGTGTTGGGATGTAGCTGTCTAACGCTTCAGCCAATTTGAAGATCGCTGGTTCGCCGATGTCTGATTGGTCGCCTTCCAGCGCCAATTTAGCTGAACCGTGGATGATTGGGGTGTCATCACCTGGGAAGTCGTACTTGCTCAGCAAGTCACGCACTTCCATCTCAACCAACTCCAACAACTCAGCGTCGTCAACCATGTCTGCTTTGTTCAGGAACACAACGATGTATGGAACACCAACTTGGCGGGCCAACAGGATGTGCTCACGTGTTTGTGGCATTGGGCCGTCAGCAGCTGAACATACCAGGATCGCGCCGTCCATCTGGGCAGCACCGGTAATCATGTTTTTAACGTAGTCAGCGTGACCTGGACAGTCAACGTGTGCGTAGTGACGTGAAGCTGTCTCGTACTCAACGTGCGCTGTGTTAATCGTAATACCACGTGCTTTTTCTTCTGGTGCCGCGTCAATTTGGTCGTAAGCTTTTGCTTCGCCGCCAAATTTCTTCGTCAATACAGTGGTGATCGCCGCTGTCAATGTCGTCTTACCGTGGTCAACGTGACCAATCGTACCAACGTTCACGTGTGGCTTGGTACGTTCAAATTTGCCTTTTGCCATGATGTTTTTCCTTTATTAGTACTAAATAAAGCCAATAATTGTTTTCACAAATTATGCGACGCGGATGACAGCACCCTTGCACGCGACTACTTACCAAGCCCCGTATATTTACAGAGCAAATCTGGTGCCCATGGCGGGAATCGGACCCGCGACCTCTCCCTTACCAAGGGAGTGCTCTACCACTGAGCCACATGGGCGTTTTGCCTATTGTTATTGTTGGAGCGGGCGACGAGGTTCGAACTCGCGACATCTTGCTTGGAAGGCAAGTGCTCTACCAACTGAGCTACACCCGCACTATGCAGAACACCCAAGGAGGGTTCTCACCGACCCGCTTTACAGCAATACCTACAGGCAATCATTTTTTGGTGGAGAGGGCTGGATTCGAACCAGCGTACTCAGAGAGAACGGATTTACAGTCCGTCGCCTTTAACCACTCGGCCACCTCTCCAAAAAATCGACCGCGATTATCGCGGTTAATGCCGCTGACGTCAATGTCAGCCAACATAAATTTGGTGCCGGGTATCGGAATCGAACTGATGACCTTCGCATTACAAGTGCGCTGCTCTACCAACTGAGCTAACCCGGCATTTCAGGAAGGCGCAACTATATCACTTTTTTTAGGAAGTGATCTAGTGCTTTTTTAAGAATTTTTTATTTTTCGCTGAAAAAATGCAACGTCGTTTCTGCATATAGACAAATCGCGCCACAGACGATGGCAAACAGGCCCTTTTCTACTTAACCACCTTGAGGTGAGATTTTTTAGCAGCAGGCACTTCCGGCACCTCATCTACTGGCATTGCAGCCCGGGTTCCCGGCTCCGGGGCCTGGCCATCCACGACTTCAAAAAACATGCCCTGGCCATTTTCGCGCGCGAACACGCCACCTACCCGGCTAATTGGCACATATATATGCTGTGCAACCCCACTGAAACGGGCAGAAAACACTACTGCATCGTTATCGATATGCAGATCTTTCACCGCTGTGTAATTCATGTTGAGCACAATCTCACCATTTTTTACATAGGCCATAGGTACCCGCGTATGCGCATCGACTTTCACCAGTAGATGTGGCGTCAATCCATTATCAACGCACCACTCATGTATGGCACGTATCAGGTAAGCGGTGGTAGGAATCAAAGTGCTCATGCGAATTTCCTTAAAAAAACAGCGCGAAGGGTATTCGCGCTGCTTGGGGACTGGCTGACGTTATTTACGCATTGCCTTTTCAGAAGGCGTCATGGCTTCCGCGTACATCGGGCGGGAGAACAGACGCTCTGCGTATTTCAGCAATGGCGAAGCCTGGTTTGGCAACTCAATGCCGTAATGGCCCAAGCGCCATAACAATGGCGTGATGGCAACGTCAAGCATGGAGTACTCATCACCCATCAGGTAACTTTGCTTGCCAAAAATCGGCACCAATTGCGTCAGGTTATCACGCACCACTTTACGTGCCTTGTCTGCCGTCTCTTCATTACTGGATTCAATATCCTTGATATGGCTGAACAAGTCTTTTTCAAAGTTGTACAGGAACAGTCGCGCCCGTGCACGCATCACAGGATCCGCAGGCATTAACTGCGGATGTGGAAAGCGCTCATCAATATATTCATTGATGATATTGGCTTCCGACAACACGAGGTCGCGCTCAACCAACACCGGCACTTCGCCATATGGATTCAAAATGGCCAAATCTTCGGTCTTGTTGGTCAGGTCAACATCAATGACTTCAAAATCCATGCCTTTTTCGAACAATACGATACGGCAACGGTGACTGTAAGGATCGACAGTACCCGAATACAATCTCATCATAATTTATTTTCCCTATAAAAAAAGACACCAAGGCCTCACGCCTTGGTGTCGGACTTGGTTTGCAATTAGCGAATATCTTTCCAGTATTCGGTTTTGATTTTCTTCACCAAGACGAACAATACAGACAGGAACAGCAATACCAGTACGCCAATCCAGTAGCGGGATTGTTTGGCTGGCTCAGCCATAAATGCCAGGAAGTTGGTCAAATCACCCGCAAACTGGTCATACTCCTCAGGACTCAGCTTGCCTGCTTTTTCCAGCTTCAGCGTGTGTGTTTCATGATCCAGCACTTGCACACCCTGCAACTCATACAACACGTGCGGCATTGCCACTTTGTCAAACACCTGGTTATTCCAGCCGGTTGGACGCGTGTCATCCTTGTAGAAGCTACGCAGATAGGCATATACCCAGTCCGCGCCTCTCGCGCGCACTTCAACGCTCAAGTCAGGCGGTGCAGCACCGAACCATTTCTTGGCATCTTTAGGATTCATGCTGACGCGCATGGTCTCACCAACCTTTTCACCGGCAAACAGCAAGTTTTCCTTGATCTGTTTGTCGGTGAGGCCGATATCCTGCAAACGGTTGTAGCGCATGTAATTGGCACTATGGCAATTCAAGCAGTAATTGACAAAAATCTTGGCACCGCGCTGCAATGACGCTTTATCTGTCATCTTGATTGGTGCCTTGACATCAATGTGTACTTCATTGGCCAATGCCACGCCAGAAATCAGCAGTGTCAGGCTAGCGAAAGCCTGCAAAAACATTTTCTTCATCATTAGTATGTCACCCTTTCTGGCACAGGCTTGGTTTGATCTTTTTTGGTGTACCAAGGCATTAATACAAAATATGCAAAGTAAATCGCCATACAAATGCGGGCAACCACAGTCGCACGGTCTGCGCCCCCCAGCCACGGCCCGAACTGACCCCAGACATCGCCCGGAACCGTACCCAGATAGCCCAGAATAACAAAGCTGATAACAAAGGCGGTCAACCAGCGCTTGTACAATTTGCCACGGTAGCGAATCGACTTCACCGGGCTTCTGTCCAACCAGGGCAGGAAGGCAAATGCAACAACTGACAAGCCCATCGCCACGACCCCGGGGAATTGCGAGATACCGATTGGCGGCACGGCACGCAAGATGGAGTAATAAGGCGTGAAGTACCAGACCGGTGCAATGTGTGCCGGCGTTTTCAGCGGATCAGCCGGAACAAAGTTGTTAGCTTCAAGGAAGTAACCACCCATCTCAGGCATAAAGAACACAATGGCAAAGAACACCATCAGGAACGCGACCACACCTACCAGGTCTTTTACCGAGTAGTAAGGATGGAAAGGGATGCCATCCAGCGGAATACCGGTTGCCTTATCTTTATGCTTTTTGATTTCAACGCCATCAGGGTTATTAGAGCCAACCTCGTGCAAAGCAACGATATGCACAGCGACCAGGCCCAACAGCACTAATGGCAAAGCAATCACGTGGAAAGCAAAGAAACGGTTCAAGGTTGCATCGGAAACCAGATAGTCACCACGCAACCACTCGGACAAGTCAGGACCGATGAATGGCACGGTAGAGAACAGGTTCACGATCACCTGCGCACCCCAGTAGGACATTTGACCCCATGGCAGCAGGTAGCCGAAGAACGCCTCACCCATCAACACCAGGAAAATACCCACACCAAACAACCAGATCAGTTCACGTGGCGTTCTGTATGAGCCGTAAATAATGCCACGGAACATGTGCAGGTAAACCACAACAAAGAACATGGAAGCGCCGGTAGAGTGCATATAGCGAATAATGTTGCCGCCGAACACATCGCGCATGATGTATTCCACTGAAGCAAATGCCAATTCAGCATCTGGCTTGTAGTTCATGGTCAAAAAGATACCGGTAACGATTTGCAGTACCAGCACCAATAAAGCCAAAGAACCAAAAAAATACCAGAAGTTGAAATTTTTTGGCGCGTAATACTCGGTCAGATGTCCCTTGATAGTACTGGTCAGCGGGAAACGGGCATCCACCCAGTCCAGCACGCCAGCGGCAATCGTTTTATTATTATTTGCCATGATATTTAAGCCTCCGCCTTTTTATCTTCACCAATCAGCAATGTGGTGTCTGTCAGGTACTGGTGTGGTGGGATCAACAGATTTTTTGGTGCTGGTGAACCCTTGAACACACGGCCGGACAAGTCGAATTTAGAGCCGTGACATGGACAGACAAAACCACCTGGCCACTCCGCTGTCTCTACAAAGTTGTCGTTTGGCGAGCAACCCAAATGCGTGCATGTACCCAACATCACAGCGTATTCAGGCTTAATTGAACGATCTTTGTTTTTACAGTATTCGGGCTGTTGTGGTACTTCCAGGTTAGGATCAGACAACTGATCGTCATGCTTAACCAGTTTGGCCAGCATTTCTGGTGTACGGCGCACAATCCATACTGGCTGACCGCGCCACTCGGCCGTCATTTTCTCACCTGGCTTCAGCTTGCTGATATCCACCTCTACAGGTGCACCGGCCGCTTTGGCGCGCTCACTTGGCAACATGCTGCCGACAAACGGCACCGCGACAGCGGCAACACCCACAGCGCCTGTAGCCACCGTAGCTTTCACCAAGAAGTCGCGTTTTTGCAAATCCACCTCAGATGGCTGGCAAAACGACAAACAGTTGTTGTCAATTTTGTTTTCTGACATTGGCTTCCTTAATCTACCCTTTTGGGGCAACAGTGTGATCAAAACTTGAGTCGCGATTATACATTTTTCGCAGAAACAAGCCAAATTTAATTCAATAAGTCATTGATATTAATCAACTAAACTGGGTTATCCAGCTCAACATAAATGTGCTCAATGCCATACTTTTCGGCGATCCATTGCCCCAGGGCCTGCACGCCATAGCGCTCAGTGGCGTGATGGCCAGCACTAATGTAAGCCGTATCAGTTTCGCACACGGTGTGCCAGGTTTGCTCCGAGACCTCACCACTGATAAACACGTCCACGCCGGCATTCACCACCTGCTGGATATAGGATTGCGCAGCCCCCGTACACCAGGCCACTGTTCGCACCTGTTTTTGCGGATCACCCAGCAACTGCGCCTGCCGCCCCAGGCAGGTGCTCACATACTCACCCAGCTGCGCGAGCGTCATGGCTTGTGGCAACTCAGCCACAGGCAACATGTTTTTATCATCAAGATAACGTGTGATTGACCACTCGAACACTTTACCCAGCTGCACGTTATTACCTACTTCAGCATGCGCATCCAGCGGCAAATGATAGGCCAACAGACTCAGATCATGTGTCAGCAGGCGTTTTAAGCGCTGACGTTTCAGGCCTGTC
Organism: Methylophilus sp. Q8; assembly: GCF_000800115.1. Classification (NCBI taxonomy): domain Bacteria; kingdom Pseudomonadati; phylum Pseudomonadota; class Betaproteobacteria; order Nitrosomonadales; family Methylophilaceae; genus Methylophilus; species Methylophilus sp. Q8. Next base: position 631,165 of record NZ_JUHE01000001.1, read on the forward strand.
ACCTCTGCAGCCTCACCGCGCCAAAAGTATCCATGGTGTACCAGAATCGCATCGGCATCTGCCGCAATCGCCGCCTCAATCAAGGCTTGGCTAGCCGTCACGCCACTGACAATACGCCTGACTTGCGGCCGACCTTCTACCTGTAAACCATTTGGGCAATAATCTTGAAATTTGCCAACTTGTAAAAAATTGGCTAACTCAGTGACAAGAAGATTCAATTCCATCTCTGACTCTCATATATACTAGGCATTTGTTAAGACATTCACTTACTTTTGCAATTATGCGACATCTCTGGTCTATCTTCTCACAAGCCGTCACCGTTTGTCTGGGCATTTTGTTTGTCTTGAAGTTATTTTATCCCGGCGTATTAACACAACCCAGCCAACCAGTGGTCACCAAACAAGCCGCCACCAACACTACCGCTGCCATTGCAAAAAACGGCTACCGTACAGCGGTCAGCAAAGCCATGCCCTCAGTGGTCAATATATTCACCACCGCACGCATTAGCCAGGATCCTCACCATGCCTTAAAAAATGACCCGTTGTTCCGTCACTTTTTCGGCGACGAAATGGAAGAAGAGGACGAGCAGCCAGAAAACAGCCTGGGTAGCGGCGTGATTGTCAGCGCTGATGGCCTGATCCTGACCAACAACCACGTCATCAGCTCGGCCGACCAGATTGAAGTGGCGCTCAGTGATGGCAGCAAATCGTCCGCTACCGTGGTTGGCACCGACCCGGACACAGACCTGGCAGTGCTAAAAATTGACCGTAAAAATCTGCCAGCGATTACCTTTAGTAATAGTGACCAAATGAAAGTTGGCGATGTCGTGCTGGCCATTGGCAACCCGTTCGGCGTCGGCCAGACCGTGACCCAAGGCATTATCAGTGCGCTGGGCCGCAACCATTTGGGCATTAATACCTTTGAAAACTTTATCCAGACGGACGCCTCGATTAACCCGGGCAACTCTGGCGGCGCGCTCATAGACGTCAACGGCAGCCTGATTGGCATCAACAGTGCGATTTATTCGCGCAACGGCGGCAGCATGGGCATCGGCTTTGCCATTCCGGTCAGTATTGCCAAACAGGTCATGGAACAAATCAGCTCCAGCGGCACGGTCACACGTGGCTGGATCGGGATTGAGGCACAGGACATCACCCCTGAGCTGGCAGAGTCATTTAACCTGAAAACGGCTAACGGCTCACTGATTGCAGGCGTGTTGCTGGATAGCCCGGCTGATCGTGCCGGATTGCGTCCTGGCGATATTCTGGTGGGTATTGATGATAAGCCTGTGGCAGACAGTCAGTCCATGCTGAATATTATTGCCATGCTCAAGCCACGCGAAAAAGCCACCTTATCCATCATACGCGCCGGCAAGAAAGTGAATATTGCATTGGTCGTAGGTAAGCGCCCACTACCGAGTAAAATCCCGCAATAGCTCTTAGTTGACAGCAGAGTCGCTGGCGGCTGGTTGCGGTAGCCAGCGCACTACCAGCAGACCAATTTCATAGAGTAACCACAGCGGGATGGCCAACATACACTGGGAAACGATATCTGGTGGCGTGAAAATCGCCCCCAGTACAAAAGCACCCACGATGACATAAGAGCGTGATTCTTTGAGTTGTGCCAGCGTGACCCAGCCCATGAGCGCCATCAACACCACAGCAATCGGCACCTCAAACGCAAACCCAAAGGCCAGGAACAGGCCAATCACAAAATCAAGATATTCGGCAATGTCCGTCATCACCGTCACACCAGCCGGTGCGCTACCCACCAAAAAGCTGAACACGACAGGAAACACCACAAAATAGGCAAAGGCCATGCCGATAAAAAACAAAGCCACTGCCGATGCCAGCAAGGGGCGGATCAATCGCTTTTCATGTGCATATAAACCAGGCGCAACAAAAGCCCAGCATTGATAAATCATCCATGGCAAGGCGATCAGGAATGCCGTCAGCATGGTGACTTTCATCGGCACAAAAAACGGCGTGGTGACTGCGGTCGCGATCATTTGTGCGCCTTGTGGCAATTTGGCCAGCAACGGTGCCGCCAGCAAGCTATACAATCGATCGGCAAAAGGGAACAAGGCAGCAAACGCCACCAGCCACCCGACAATCGCTCGCAACAAACGATGGCGCAATTCGATCAGGTGGGAGATAAAACTTTCGGTCGGCGTCATGATAGAAGGGAAATCCGGAACGGCTTAAGCAAGCGGTTTGTGTTCAGACACTGGCGCTGTATCGTCATTTTTCTTGGCGGCATTGCGCGGACGGCGCGGCTTCTTCTGATCTTCCGCGGCGACAGCAAACAACTCCGCCTGCGGATCGGCATCCAGCAATTTATGCTCGCCATGCTCTGCCGCTAGTTGAGCGACTTCGGTAATTGTTTCCTCAGTATTCGCAACAGGCTTACGCTGACGCGGCTTGCGTGGTTTTTTGACCGTGACAACATCGACCACGGTCGCCTCAACTGCTTCGCTCACCGGCGTTTTATTCGCCGCCGCTTCAGCCATCACCGGCGGCAGAATGCTTTGCTCAATCTCATCATAGCCTTGCCGCAAGCCGGACTGCACTTCTTGCTGCAGCGTTTGCAGTTCAGCAAAACGCGTTTCGCGATTCACTTCGTCCTTCACTTGCGTGACGAAGCGCTGCAAACGACCAAAAAAAGCGCCCGCAGTGCGGGCGACTTTTGGCAACTTTTCCGGCCCGATAACTACCAGGGCAACCAAAGCAATGACCAGCAATTCTGAGAATGAAATATCAAACACAATGCGTAAGCACTTATTTGTTTTTGTCAGACAACTCTTCAGGCTTAGACTCCGCCTTGCCTTCATTAACGGCTTTTTTAAATTCATTCACCGCACCGCCGACATCACCGCCAATATTACGCAGCTTCTTGGTGCCAAATACCAACACCACAATCAACAATACAATCAGCCAATGCCACAAACTAAATGAACCCATGGTAATCTCCTTTATCTTGTCTGGTGGTACTAAGCAACTGCGCCGCCGCCAAACACGTGCAGATGAATATGAAACACTTCCTGACCGCCTTCACGACCCACATTCATCACCGTTTTATATCCAACCAGGCCTTGTTCGGCCGCCAGTTTGGCCGCTAACAACATCATCTTGCCCAACAACGCCTGATGCTCGGCTGTACAGTCTTTCAGTGTTTCGATGTGTGCTTTCGGCACAATCAGGAAATGCGTTTTGGCCAAGGGACGAATATCATGGAACACAATGACATCTTCGTCCTCATAAATTGTTTTAGACGGAATATTGCCAGCAGCGATTTTGCAAAAAATACAATCCGCACTCATTCAGTTCTGCTCGCTTTCTCTGCAATGCCAGATAAGCCTTCACGGCGCGCCAGCTCATCCAGCACGTCCTGCGCACTGAGTCCGGCATGACTCAACATCACCAAGGTATGAAACCATAAATCGGCAGTTTCATAAATAATTTCTTCAGCTTTACCGCCCTTGGCCGCAATCACGGTTTCAGTCGCTTCTTCGCCTATTTTTTTCAGGATGCTGTCCATGCCTTTGGCATAGAGTTTGGCGACGTAAGAAGATGATGGGTCGGCGGTTTTACGCTGCTCCATCAATTCGGACAGTCGATTCAAGACATCACTCATGGTAAATCGCTTTCGGATCTTTGATCACCGGCTCTACCGTGACCCAGGCATCGTCTTGCAATTGCTGGAAAAAGCAATTGTGTCGACCAGTATGACAAGCAATCCCGCCCAGTTGTTCGACAGTAATTAAGACGACGTCGTCGTCGCAATCAAGGCGGATATCATGCACGATTTGCGTGTGGCCGGACTCTTCACCCTTATGCCACAATTTATTGCGCGAACGGGAGAAATACACCGCATGCCCGGTATCGCGCGTCAGCTGTAAAGCTTCGCGATTCATCCAGGCAAACATCAGGATTTTGCCAGTGTCTTTTTCCTGTGCAATCACAGGCACCAGGCCGTCAGCAGTCCAGGCGACTTGATCCAGCCAGCTCATCGCACTTCCAGTCCGTGTTCACGCATATAGTCTTTGGCCTGTTGTACTGTGAATTCACCATAGTGAAAAATACTTGCTGCCAACACCGCATCGGCGCCCCCCATCGTCACGCCATCCACCAGGTGCTGCAAATTACCAACGCCGCCAGAGGCAATCAATGGGACATCGACGGCATCACTAATCGCCTTATTGAGCGGGTTATTGAAGCCAATTTTAGTGCCATCGCGATCCATGCTGGTCACCAGCAATTCGCCCGCGCCCAGGCTGACCATTTTTTGCGCCCACTTTACGGCATCCAAGCCAGTGGGATTGCGGCCACCATGCGTGAACACTTCCCACTCAAACGGCTGGTTATCTACCTTTTTGGCATCAATCGCCACCACGATACATTGCGAACCGAAGCGGCTGGCCGCATCTTCAACCACCTGCGGATTGAGCACTGCCGTGGTATTGATGCTGACTTTATCCGCACCCGCATTCAACAACCTGCGAACATCTTCCACCTTACGCACGCCACCACCAACCGTCAGAGGGATAAATATCTGCTCGGCAACACGCTCGATAATATGCAAGATCAGGTCGCGGTTATCAGAGCTGGCAGTAATATCCAGAAAAGTCAGCTCATCAGCGCCTTGATCATTGTAGCGTTGCGCGATTTCGACCGGATCACCGGCATCGCGCAACTCTAGAAAATTCACCCCTTTGACCACACGGCCATCAGTGACATCCAGGCAAGGAATAATGCGTTTGGCACAGCCCATTATTGACCGCTCAGCTGATCAGCCAACTGTTGTGCTGCCGCGAAGTCGAGCGTGCCTTCATAAATAGCTCGGCCAGTGATAGTACCGATAATGCCCTCATCCTGCACCGCACACAGTTTACGTACGTCATCCAGATTAGTAACACCGCCACTGGCGATGACAGGGATGGTTAATGCCTGCGCCAGCGCAACCGTGGCTTCAATATTGACACCCGTCAGCATGCCATCGCGGCCAATGTCTGTATAGACAATACTTTCCACGCCGTAGTCTTCAAACTTTTTCGCCAGGTCAATGACGTCGTGACCAGTCAATTTGGACCAGCCATCGACAGCGACTTTGCCATCCTTGGCATCCAGGCCGACCATAATCTGGCCAGGGAAGGCGTAGCAGGCTTCGTGCAAGAAACCTGGGTTTTTAACCGCAGCCGTGCCGATAATGACATAACCGATACCGTCATCCAGGTAACGCTCGATCGTGTCGAGGTCACGAATGCCACCACCCAACTGGATAGGGATATCCCCACCCACGGCGGCGACAATAGACTTGATCGCATCTTCGTTGACGGGTTTTCCGGCAAACGCACCGTTCAAATCTACCAGGTGCAAACGTTTACCGCCTTTATCTACCCAATGCCGTGCCATAGCGCCCGGGTCTTCGGAAAATACTGTGGACTCTTCCATCAGGCCCTGCTTCAAACGGACGCAGTGGCCATCTTTCAAATCAATTGCTGGAATAATTAACATGTTGTTTTCAATAGATAAATAACGAGTAGTGACTAAAACGACTGAAAATCCGTTTAGGGTTTCCAGTTTACAAAATTACGCAAAAGTTGCAAGCCTGCATTGGCGCTCTTTTCCGGGTGAAACTGTACGGCAAACACATTATCACGCGCAATCGCCCCGGTGTAATCGAACGGATAAGCCGTCGTGGCAGCGGTTAACGCAATCTCTTCCGGTGCGACATAATAACTGTGCACATAATAAAAGCGCGCCTGATCCGGGATTTCAGACCACAGAGCATGGGCCTGTGTTTGATGCACCTGACTCCAGCCCATATGCGGCACTTTCAGTTTAGCACCTTGCTCATCATGCATTTTGTCTGCAGGAAAGCGCTTCACTTCACCGCGGTAGACACCCAAACCAGGCACATCACCCTCTTCCGAATGCTCAAATAGCATCTGTAAACCGATGCAAATACCTAAAAACGGTTTTTGTTGTGTCGCATCGATCACCGCCTGACGTAAATGACGTGCATCGAGCTCACGGATACAATCCGGCATCGCACCTTGTCCAGGAAACACCACGCGCTCCGCCTGTGCAATCTGCTCAGGATCGCTGGTGACGGCGACAGAAATGGAAGGGGCCACCGCTTTAAAAGCGTTGGCCACCGATCTTAAATTACCCATGCCATAATCAACAATGGCAACTTGCAAGCGACTCATGGTTAGCAATCAGGCGTTATAACGCACCCTTGGTAGATGGCATCAATCCTGCCATACGTGGATCTGGGGTCGCGGCGATACGCAGCGCACGACCAAAAGCTTTGAATATGGTCTCTGCCTGATGATGGGCATTATGACCCTTGAGGTTATCAATATGCAGTGTCACCAGTGCATGATTGACAAAGCCCTGGAAGAATTCATGAATCAGGTCCACATCAAACTCGCCGATCATGGCGCGCGTGAAGGTGCAATCAAACGCCAAACCCGGGCGGCCAGACAGATCCAGCGCCACACGGCTCAAGGCCTCGTCCAGTGGCACATAACTATGACCGTAGCGGGTCAAGCCTTTTTTATCACCCAAGGCTTTGGTAAACGCCTGACCGAGCGTGATGCCAATGTCTTCAACCGTGTGATGTGCATCGATATGCAAGTCACCGTTGGCATGAATCTTTAAATCAATCATGCCGTGACGGGCAATCTGATCCAGCATGTGGTCTAAAAAGCCCAAACCGCTGTGCAAGTCTGATTGGCCGGTGCCATCGAGGTTAATCGAGACGGTAATTTGTGTTTCTAGCGTATTACGCGTGACTTCAGCTTGACGTGACATATAAGAGAGGAAAGGTGATCACAGAGAGTTTGCAAATATTGCGTTCATTTTACAGCAAGTCCTGCCACACTGGCAAAAAGCTGTCATGAAAAACAAAAAAGCAGCCCAGATGGGCTGCTTTTTCAAATCAAAAAGCGATCCGTAAGGATAGCAGTCGATTATTTAGCTTCTTCAGTGGCTGGTGCAGCTTCTGCAGCAGGCGCAGCTTCAGCTGGAGCAGCTTCTTCGGCAGCTGGCGCTTCAGCAGCAGGTGCCGCGTCAGCTGGAGCAACTTCTTCAGCAGCTGGTGCTTCAGCAGCAGGTGCAGCTTCTTCAGATTTTTTGCCCAACAGAGAGAATACCAATACAGCAGCAACTGCAGCAATGATCCATGGCAGCAACTTGTTACCGCCTTTAGTGGCAGTACCAGCACCGTGAGCGATCTTGGTGATTTCAGTTGCAGCGGCTGCTGGGTCAGCAGCACCGTAGATAGCCGCACCGGCAACTACGATATCAGCACCAGCATCAACTACTTGTTTAGTGGTTGCAGCTTTAACACCGCCAGCAACAGACACTTTAGCACCTGTTTTCAGACCGGATACCAGACCCAGGTCAGCAAATGGTGTTTGACCAGCCGCTTGTTGGTCCAAACCAGTGTGAACACCAATAATGTGTGCACCCAATTTAACCACTTCCAGCGTACGGGCTTTTTTATCTTTAACGTTGATCAGGTCGATTTGCGCTTCTTTGCCATACTTGTTGGCAGCGTCGATTACGCCTTTGATCGTACCGATATCTGCAGTACCCAAAACGGTACAAATATCAGCACCAGCTTTGTAGAATGGCTCAGCTTCGTAAAAGCCAGCATCCATGGTTTTCAGGTCAACCAGAATTTTGTTATTAGGGAATTTTGAACGCAATGCTTTCAACAATTCGATACCGTTGTGTTTGATACAAGGGGTACCAATTTCCAGAATATCAACGTGTGGAGCAACTTTAGCTGCCAAAGCGATCGTTGCGTCGAAATCCAATGAGTCCAATGCCATCTGGGTTTGTGCCATTTTTCTTCCTCCGAGTTTGCTCTATTTTAAATCCAATGAATCAATGCGCAGCAATTATGCAAACGCAACCCTCACTGCACATTATGTACAATAGCGTGCATCATAACCGTATTTTCAAAAAAATGACAATATTGCGACGATTTTTTTTAAGTCACGATACAACCATTTGCAGCCCATTAGCAGGCAGATTACGGCAGATACTTTGATTTTAACGACATCAAGCCTGCACGATAGATTGCAATGCCTGCATCAAGGCCTGATTTTGAGATGTGTTGCCTATGGTAATGCGCAAAAAGTCGGTGATACGTGCCGGTTTTTTAAAGTGGCGTACAATCACCGCCTGTTCACGTAAGCTCGCGGCCAATTGCTCTCCCGCGTATTTTGGATGGCGCGCAAAAATAAAGTTGGCGCCAGATGGCAACACTTCGAACCCCAAGCCTTGCAAATCAAGCACCAATTGATCACGCGCAGCGATCACTTGCTGGCGGGCTTGCTGAAAATAGGCTTCGTCTTGCAAGGCGGCAATGGCGCCCGCTTCCGCAAAGCGGTCTATCGGATACGAGTTGAAACTATCCTTTACACGAATCAAAGCCTCAATCAACGCTGCATTCCCTACAGCATAACCCACCCGTAAGCCCGCCAAAGAACGCGATTTTGAGTAAGTATGCGTGACCAGCACATTAGGATATTGATTCACCAAAGAAACGGCTGACTCTGTACCAAAGTCAACATAGGCTTCATCAATCACTACCACGGATTGCGTATTGGCTTTTAATAGACGCTCAATCTCGCTCAGCGCCACTGGGATTCCGGTTGGCGCATTGGGATTAGGGAAGATAATGCCGCCATTGGGGCGCAAGTAATCGTCAATCGCAATCTCAAATCGTGTATTCAATGGCACGGTTTCAAAGTCAATGCCGTAAAGACCGCAATAAACCGGGTAGAAACTATAAGTAATATCCGGGTAAAGCAGTGGCTGATCGTGCTTGAGCAAGGCCTGAAACACATGCGCCAACACTTCGTCCGAGCCATTACCCACAAACACCTGATTGGCTTGCAAACCATGATATTCGGCAATCGCTGCTTTCAGGCGGCTGGAATCCGGATCCGGGTACAAACGCAAACTGTCAGCGGCCTCCGCCTGCAACGCGGCAATCACTTTTGGGCTAGGCCCATAAGGGTTCTCATTGGTATTCAGCTTAACCAGGTTTTGCAGCTTGGGCTGCTCACCCGGCACATAAGGGGTCAGACTGTGTACCAGCTTACTCCAATATTGACTCATGACATTACTCTTAAATTCAACCAGTTATTTCAAGCGATATTCAGCACTGCGGGCGTGCGCCTGCAAGCCTTCGCCATACGCGAGAGTGGCGGCAATCTTGCCCAGTGTTTGCGCCCCGGCGGATGACACCATAATCAGGCTGGAACGCTTCTGAAAGTCATACACTCCCAATGGCGAACTGAAACGCGCGGTACGTGAGGTTGGCAATACATGGTTAGGCCCGGCACAATAATCGCCCAGCGCTTCACAGGTATCACGCCCCATAAAAATCGCCCCGGCGTGTTTGATATGTTTGCTGAATGCCAAGGCATCATCCATAGACAACTCCAGGTGTTCAGGGGCAATGAAGTTACAAATCTCAGCCGCTTCGGCCAAATCTTTCACCTGAATCAAGGCGCCACGGTTTTGTAATGAAGTGCGGATAATATCCTGACGTGGCATTTCGCCAACCTGGCGCTCAATACTCGCCTGCACCTGGTCAAGAAACTCAGCACTTGGTGACAGCAAAATCGCTTGCGCCAATTCATCATGCTCGGCCTGGCTGAACAAATCCATCGCTGTCCAGTCTGGATTGCTCTGGCCATCACTGATAACCAGAATTTCTGACGGACCGGCCACCATATCAATGCCAACCACGCCAAATACACGGCGCTTGGCGGCAGCCACATAGGCATTGCCTGGGCCGACAATTTTATCCACTTGCGGCACGGTCTGCGTGCCGTAGGCCAATGCGCCTACCGCTTGCGCACCACCGACACAGAACACGCGATCCACACCACACACAGCGGCGGCGGCCAATACCAATGGATTCTTCTCCCCATTAGGCGTCGGCACCACCATCACCAACTCTTGCACGCCAGCCACTTTGGCAGGAATCGCATTCATGAGTACCGACGAAGGATAAGCCGCCTTGCCGCCTGGCACATAGAGGCCAACGCGGTCCAGCGCGGTCACTTGCTGACCCAGCAAGGTACCGTCGGCTTCAGTGTACTGCCAGGACTGCATCACTTGTTTTTCGTGGTAGCTGCGCACGCGGTCAGCGGCCGCCTGCAAAGCCTCACGTTGCACTGCTGGCAAGCCATTTAAGGCTGCATGCAATTCCGCTTGCGGGATTTCCAACGCCGCCAGACTGGTGGCGTTGGTTTTATCAAAACGATTGGTGTATTCGAGTACCGCTGCATCGCCACGTGTTTTCACATCCTTAAGGATATTGGCAACTACCTGGTCGATATTGTCATCCTGCGCGGTTTCAAAAGCTAACAGCGCTTTTAATTCAGCATCAAACCCTGCGTCCTGCGTATTTAAACGTTTAATCTTCATAGATCTCTGTCAGTTAATCTTTTCGAATAGCGGCTAATTTTTTTGAATAGCACCGGCAAAACTGTCAATAATCGGTTGCAACAAGGGACGATTGACCTTGTAAGAAGCCTGATTGACGACCAGGCGCGAGCTGATCGCACCGACCTCTTCCACCGCTTTCAGCTTGTTGGCACGCAAGGTGCCGCCCGTGCTGACCAGGTCGACAATCGCATCCGCCAGCCCCACCAACGGGCCCAGTTCCATGGAACCATACAACTTAATCAAATCCACATGCATGCCTTTGGCGGCAAAATGCTCACGTGCCGTTTTCACATATTTGGTAACCACTTTCAGGCGCGCGCCCTGACGGATGCTGGCTTCGTAATCGAAATCCTCACGCACCGCCACCATCATTTTGCAACGCGCGATATTGAGGTCCAGCGGCTGGTACAAACCTTCGCCGCCATGCTCATCCAGCACATCCTTGCCAGCGATGCCCAAATCCGCTGCCCCATATTGCACATAAGTGGGTACATCGGTTGCACGCACAATAATCAGACGCACATCTGCGCGATTGGTGGGCAAAATCAGCTTACGCGAAGATTCGGGATCCTCCAGCGCCTGTATGCCAGCGGCCGCTAACAGCGGCGTGGTTTCCTCAAAAATGCGCCCTTTGCTGAGTGCAATAGTAATCATGATTAATTCGATCTGCGCACTTTGGCGCCCAGTTGATTCAGTTTCTCTTCCAGCTTTTCGTAACCGCGGTCCAGATGATAAATGCGGTCAATCACCGTTTCGCCATCTGCCACCAAACCGGCTAACACCAGTCCAGCAGACGCACGTAAATCAGTCGCCATCACATTGGCACCTTCCAGCGCGGAAACCCCTTGCACCATGGCAGTATTACCCTGCACATCAATATTGGCGCCCATGCGCTGCAGTTCTTGCACATGCATAAAGCGGTTTTCGAAAATGGTTTCGATCACCGTACACACGCCTTCTGCCACCGTATTCATGGCCATAAATTGCGCCTGCATATCGGTGGGGAAAGCCGGGTGCGGTGCCGTACGCACATTGACCGCTTTCAATTTGCCAGTACTTTTGACTGTGATGCTATGGCTGTCATGACTGATATTCGCCCCGGCTTCACGCAGCTTTTCAATCACTGCTTCCAGCAAGTCAGCGCGGGCATTTTTCAAAGTCACTTCGCCACCTGTCATCGCAGCAGCCACCATATAAGTGCCTGCTTCAATTCGGTCACACACCACATGGTGCTGCGCACCGGTCAGGCGCTCCACGCCCTCAATCGTAATGGTATCGGTACCCGCACCAGTGATCTTGGCGCCCATTTTATTCAGGCATTCTGCCAGGTCAACGACCTCAGGTTCCTTGGCAGCGTTCTCCAGCACGGTAGTGCCTTGCGCCAGCGCAGCCGCCATCATCAGGTTCTCGGTGCCGGTGACAGTGACCATATCCATATAGTACTTGGCGCCTTGCAAACGGCGGTTTGGCAAGTGCAAGGTGCTGGCCTGGATATAACCATGCGTAATATGCATGGCAGCGCCCATGGCTTGCAGCCCCTTGATATGCAAATCTACCGGCCGCGAGCCGATCGCACAGCCACCTGGCAGAGAAACACGCGCCGTGCCGAAACGGGCCAGCAACGGGCCCAGTACCAGAATGGAGGCGCGCATGGTTTTCACCATTTCATAGGTCGCTTCAAACGAAGCCACGTCGCTGGCATCCAGCGTGACCTGATCGCCTTCTTTGCTGACTTTCACACCCATGGTGTCCAGCAACTCGAGTGTCGACGCGACGTCGCGTAACTCAGGCACACCGGTTAAGGTAAAAGGGGTTTCTGCCAGCAGACCGGCACATAAAATCGGCAACGCGGCATTTTTGGCGCCAGAAATCACCACTTCGCCATGCAGCGGCACGCCGCCTTCAATAATCAGTTTGTCCAAAATTACGCTTTCGACAACAGGGTTTGCAGTTCACCGCTTTGATACATACTGCGCATAATATCGGCACCACCAATAAACTCGCCATCAACATAGAGCTGCGGAATCGTTGGCCAGTTAGCGTATTGCTTGATCCCTTCGCGGATATCCATGTCTTGCAACACGTCAATCGCCACATACTCGGCGCCACAGGCGCTCAAGATTTGCGCAGCCACGCTGGAAAAGCCACATTGTGGGAATTTCGGGCTACCTTTCATATACAACACTACTTTGTTATTGCTTACCGTGTCTTTAATTTGTGCTTGTGCATCCATTTTGACTGACTCCAAATATTCATTAAAACGCTAGGCTTGCTGTTGCTGCCATTGCGTCGGGGTATAGGTTTGCATAGACAGCGCGTGAATCTCGGCACGCATGCGGTCACCCAATGCCGCGTAGACCAATTGATGCTGCTGGACCATGCGCTTGCCTTCAAATGCCGGGCTGACAATCACCGCATCAAAATGGGTGCCGTCATCGCCATTCACTTTCAGGTAATCGCATTCCAGTCCGCTGCGGATGTATGCTTCAAGTTGCGCTGCTGTTAACACAAAACCTCACTTATTCAACAAAATACAGCGGGACGAGGCAGGAAGCTGTTTCCTGCACTTATCCGCTAACTGCGTAATTTATAACCGGATTTTAACATCTTTAGGCATAGCCACGCCAATGCCAGCAAGAAGCTGCCAACAACCGCGAGACTGAGCCAGGGAGAGACATCGCCATGACCAAAGAAGCCGTAACGGAAGCCATCGATCATGTAGAAAAACGGATTCAATTGCGACACAGCTTGCCAGAACGGCGGCAAGGAGTGAATCGAGTAAAACACGCCGGACAAAAAGGTCAGCGGCATAATGACAAAGTTCTGGAAAGCCGCCATCTGGTCAAACTTGTCCGCCCAGATGCCGGCGATAATGCCAAACGTACCAAGCAAGGCACTACCCAGTAAGGCAAACGCGATAATCCAGCCCGGATACACGGTGGGCACGCTGACAAAGCACAAGGCCACCAGATAAATGCTCAAACCAACCAGCAAACCACGGATCATCGACGCCGCCAGGAATGCAGCAAAGAATTCAAGTGTATTAATCGGCGTCAGCAGTAAAAAGACAATATTACCCATCACCTTGGACTGGATCAGGCTGGATGAACTGTTGGCAAAGGCATTTTGCAACAAGGACATCATCATCAGGCCTGGCACCAGAAAAGCGGTATAGCTCACCTGGTCGTAGACTTTGACGTGCGACTCCAGCACATGCGAAAAAATCAGCAGGTATAACAATGCGGTCAGGATGGGCGAAGCGACGGTTTGGAACGCCACACGCCAAAAGCGTAACAGCTCTTTTTTAAACAGCGTATAAACACCACGCCAGCGCGGGCTGACTTTGTCATCCAGCCAGAAGAAAGGATTTAGCCATTTCATGCTAAGGCCCCTTTCTGGTTCCCGACCAGATTCAAGAACACGTCTTCCAAATCCGCCTCCTGCAATTGCATATCCTGAATGGCCACATTGGCTTCACGCAAGACGCTTAAGACCATTTCAACCTGTGACAACTCGGATAATGCCAGTACCACTTCATCCCCATTCTGTTGCTTGAGCAAAGATTGCAGTTGCGTTGGCAACGGGCCAGTCAGGCGCAAAGAAAGCTGTTTGGCGGCATGACTCTTCAGCAATGCACGCGTGGTATCCAGCGCGACAATCTTGCCATGCTTCATCATGGCCACGCGCTCACACAAGGCTTCGGCCTCTTCCAGATAATGCGTGGTCAAAATAATGGTATGCCCTTGCTGATTGAGCTTTTGAATAAACGCCCACAGCATTTGCCGCAACTCGACATCCACGCCGGCCGTGGGCTCATCAAGCACAATCACTGGCGGCTTATGTGCCAAAGCTTGTGCGATCAACGCCCGGCGTTTCATGCCACCAGACAATTTACGCATATTGGTATGTGCTTTATCCGTCAGGCCAAGGCCTTCAATCACTTCGTCGACCCAGGCGTCATTTTCAGGGCCATGGCCAAAATAGCCGGCCTGGAAGCGCAACATTTCGCGCACATTAAAAAACGGGTCAAACACCAGTTCTTGCGGCACCACACCCAAGGCGCTACGCGCACGCTGATAGTCAGTTTGCACATCATGGCCCATGATGCGGATACTGCCACTAGTAGGCTGCAACAAACCCGCCAGCAGGTTAATCAAAGTCGACTTGCCCGCGCCATTCGGGCCCAGCAAAGCAAAAAACTCGCCTTGCTCAATGCGCAAATCGACCCCTCGTAGCGCTTCGAACTCGCCAAAGCGCTTGGTAATGCCTGAAATTTCTATGGCTGCAGCCACGTATGACCTTTCGCTATCCCACAAAAAACGAAACCCCACCTCGTCAGAGCTGGGGCTGTTAGACTGGATTTTCAACTAACTCAACAAGAATCCGTCGACACCGTAAAGTTGCATCAAACTTCGCAGATTTTCCGGTACCCCAATCACTGACATTGCCCCAGGTTCGGTATGCTGATGATTAAGCTGCCGCTGAATTTCCAGAATCAGGCTGACGGCGACCGTATCGACCTCATCCACCTTTGTAAAATCCAGGATTAATGGTGACTCAAGATGCAACGTTTGCAAATGATTCAGGGTTTCGCTGACATTCGTAATCAGCAAGTTACCACTGAACTGCAAAGTGTTTTCCTGTTGCGTAATTTGAGCCACAAAATTCTCCAAAGATGCCTGAATGCGATCCGGGTAATTACTTACCGCTTGCCGCCTTGTTTTTATCGGCCAGTTTTTTCGTCAAACTGTCCAGACCATTCTGGCGAATCTCTTGTGCAAACTGGCTACGGTAATTAGTCACCAGGCTCACACCTTCAATCACGATATCAAATACCTTCCAGTCATCTGCTTTTTTACCCAGGCTGTAATCCACACTAATTGGATCGCCACCAGATTGCTGGATCGCGGTTTTCACCGTTGCAGTGTCAGCACCGGCTTCCATACGGAAAGGCTTGTACTCGATGGTTTGATTTTTATACTTGGACAAAGCGGTAGCGTATGTACGCAACAACAAAGTCTTGAACTCTGCCTGGAAAGCGGTTTTTTGCTCAGGGGTCGCATTGGTCCAGTTTTTACCCAGCACCAGGCGAGACACTTTTTCAAAGTCAAAGTTAGGCAGGATTTTTTCTTCTGCCAAGGCAAAAATCTTTTGCTGGTTACCGGCCTGGATGTCTTTGTCATTTCTAATGACTTCAATCACATCATCCGCCGTCTTTTTCACCAATTGATCCGGCGTTATGCCAGCCATTGCCACACCGCTTACCAGCCACATGGCAACTGCCATCCACCACTTTTTCATTGTGTTCCCTTTACCAATTGATTAAGTTACTTACCAATTTTGTCCAATGGACTTGCATCTAACGCATCACCTGTCGATTCGGTTGATGTAGATGCTGTTGTACTCGGTTTGTCATCGCTTTCGGTTGCCTTGCTGTAAAGAAACTGACTAATCAGTTTTTCCAACACCACGGCATCCTGTGTTTGAGAAATCTTGTCACCGTTTTTCAGGCTAACCTCGTCACCACCGGCTTCCAGACCAATATATTGCTCACCCAGCAAACCGGCTGTATAAATATTGGCAAACGTATCTTTAGGAAAGTTGTAGCGCGTGTCGATGTTCAGACTCACGACAGCTTCATAAGTTTTAGGGTCAAACACAATTTCACTCACGCGACCAACAACTACGCCAGCACTTTTCACTGGTGCGCGTGGTTTGAGACCACCAATATTCTCAAAGTTCGCCGTCACCAGATAAGTCTGGCCGATACTGCTGGTCGTCAGATTGCCTACTTTCATTGCCAGGCCAAGTAACGCTGCAAAACCGAGCGCAACAAAAATGCCTACCCACAAATCAATTGTTGTTCTTTCCATTGTTTACTCCCCGCGAGTCACCGTGCGTTCCAATTGCTAAACAGCAATCATGAACGACGTTAAGATAAAATCCAGCCCCAACACGGCCAGTGATGAAGTCACGACCGTTCTGGTCGTTGCACGGCTCACACCTTCCGCTGTTGGCGGTGCGTCATAGCCTTCAAACAAGGCAATCATGGTACATGCCACCCCAAACACCACACTTTTGAATACGCCATTCAAAATATCGAATTCCCAATCGACGTTGGCCTGCATTTGCGACCAGAATGCGCCTGCATCGACACCGATTAATGGCACAGCCACCAGGTAGCCACCCAAAATACCGACCATGGAAAATAAAGTTGCCAGCACTGGCATGGCAATCACACCAGCCCAGAAGCGTGGCGCAATCACGCGTGCAATCGGGCTCACCGCCATCATTTCCATGGCTGACAATTGCTCGGTGGCCTTCATCAAACCAATCTCTGCGGTAATCGCAGTGCCTGCACGGCCAGCGAACAACAGCGCGGTCACTACCGGACCGAGCTCGCGCACCAGTGCCAAGGCAACCAGCACACCAATGGCTTCCGAAGAACCATACTTTTGCAAAGTATGGTAACCCTGCAATGCCAGTACCATGCCGACAAAAAAGGCCGAAACGAGGATAATAATCAGCGACAATACACCGGTGAAATACACTTCACGGATGGTTAATCTAAAACGGCGGAAACTTTCACCGGAAGAAATCAGGGTCAGCCAGAACAAACGACCACCAGCACCCAGCCGCCAGATTTTATTGATGCAACCCGCGCCCAGTTTACTGAACAGGCGCTTCAATTTATGCAATACCATTAACGCGCACCTCTCAACAAACTGGCGTGATATTCAGGCGCCGCATAATGGAATGGCACTGGGCCATCTTTTTCACCATGCACAAACTGGTGCACAAACGGTAACTCGGAATTGCGCAAATCGTCTGGCGTGCCTTCAGCAGCAACCACACCATCTGCCACAAAATAAACATAATCAGCAAACTGGAAAGTTTCTTCCACATCGTGCGTCACGATAATTGAGGTAGCACCCAACGCATCATTCAGGCTGCGAATCAAATCACAAATCACCGCCATCGAAATCGGGTCTAAACCGGCAAACGGTTCGTCATACATAATAATACTGGGATCAAGCGCAATCGCGCGGGCCAGCGCAACACGCCGTGCCATGCCGCCAGAAAGCTCAGTTGGCATCAAGGCATGTGCGCCACGCAAACCGACCGCGTTCAACTTGAGCAACACCAGATCACGAATCATGCTTTCAGGTAAGTTGGTATGCTCGCGCATCGGGAAAGCCACATTTTCAAACACGGATAAATCCGTGAACAAGGCACCGTGTTGAAACAGCATGCCCATTTTGCGGCGTAAGCGGTAAATGCCTTCACGATTTTGTTGGTGCACAATCTCACCGCCAACCTGCACCTGGCCTTTGGTTGGCTTGAGTTGACCGCCAATCAGGCGTAGCAAAGTGGTCTTGCCACTGCCGCTACCGCCCATAATGGCAACCACCTTGCCTTTAGGAAAGGTCATATTGATGCCTTTATGCAACAATCGGCCTTTATACCCGAAAGACAGGTCTTGGATTTCTACAATTGCGTTTGCCATAGGAAGTGGGTGGTGTAAAACGGCTACCATTCTAAAACAGAATGTGTCTCAAACGTTGAATGTATCCGACATAAAACAAAAAGCCTGAAAATCCAGGCCTTTTGTTACAAATTTATGTTGTATTCTACACTAAAAACTCATGCAGACTAAATAAGCCGTACCGGCAGCCGGCGCGGCCACGCCCGTACCTGGCGTGCCATTCACCACGATGCGCATCACGCCGCTATTACCCACGCCATCATCCATCATGGTATCCAGCTGTAGCGCGTATCGCCCAAGAATGGCATCAGAACACATGGCGTGCGCAGTGTTAAAGGTGCCGCTAGTGACTGCCGTCAAGTCGGCAACACTGGTAACGCCCAACTGGCCGCCCTCACTATTGCGCGGCGGATATTGCGTCGTGTTAGCAATATCAGTAGTACCCGTTGCCAATCCCGCCAGTCTCAAGTGCTGCCATAGCAAAAATGACTCATCCGTGTTGGTGCTTGAATTCCAGCCACCTTGAATCAAGCCATTCTGCACCTGCCCATTGGTACTTGCATTCGTACCAGTGACATGGGTATCTGCCGAATGATCATCACCGGGCAAGGTACGGAACCTGTCCTGATATCCATAAAAGTAAGTGGGTATGTTTCTGAAATCACTGGCCAGACTTTTTACCTTGGCATTGGCAATCAGCTCCTGCCCTCGCATAACACCCGCGAGTAACAACCCTGCAATCACCAGCACAATGGCCAATTCAATCAAGCTAAATCCTAATTGCTTTTTCATTTTGAATCCTCCTGATACCGAATCATTGTAAGAAGTATTACCTTGCCGGCATCAGCATCCACTCGATGCCGACCGGATAATATTAACATTAATTAATAATTGTTAATATTATCCCAGAGAGAAATTTAAAAGAAAACGGGCAGATGCATATGCATCTGCCCGCGGATAAAGCAGCATTTAACAGCTATAGCGTGCCGTAGGAATGCAGGCCGCTGAGGAACATATTCACACCAAGGAAGGCAAAGGTCGTGACCAGCAAACCGACCAGCGCCCACCAGGCCAACACAGTGCCACGCAAGCCCTTCATTAAGCGCAGGTGCAACCAGGCGGCGTAATTCAGCCAGACAATCAGCGCCCAGGTTTCTTTCGGATCCCAGGACCAGTAACCACCCCAGGCTTCAGCTGCCCACATCGCGCCCAGAATGGTGGCAATGGTAAAGAAAGCGAAACCAACGGCAATCGCCTTGTACATCAAATCATCCAACACATGCAATCCTGGCAGGCGGCTGGCCAGCACGCCATGCTTTACCAGCAGATAAGCACCGGCCACCATGGCCGCCAGCGAGAATGCGCCGTAACCAATAAAGTTAGCCGGCACGTGTATCTTCATCCAGTAACTTTGCAAAGCAGGCACCAAGGGTTGAATCTCGTTGGCATGGCGGTCAAAGGTATACCAGAGGATAAAACCCACCGCAGCGTTAATCACCACCAGTACAAATCCGCCTAATTGACGCGTATTGAACAGTTTTTCGTAGTGCAAATACAGCAAAGAGGTAATCAGGCAAAACAGGATAAATACTTCATACAAATTGCTGATCGGGATATGGCCGACATCCGGCGCAATCAGGTAAGACTCATACCAGCGCACCATCAGGCCAACAAAACCAAACAAAGTGGCAGCCCAGGTAAGTGCGGAGGCAACTTTTGCCGTAAACGCCGACTTCTGGAACAGCGCCAGCCAATAGGTCAGCATGGCCAGCACAAATAACACGTTCATCCACATGACAGCAGACTGGCTGGCGAGCAAGAATTTAAGCAGGAATTGCTGACTCCCATTCGCCAGGTCGCCCTGATAGCTATAGACCCCGACTAGACTCAATACCGCAATCCCCAGTACCAGCCGCGCAATTGCCGACCAGCGCCAGCCCAGGTAACTGAACAAGGCCACCGCACCAAACAAAAAACTGACTTCATACACATCCATAAAGCCGGCATAACGCTGGTAAGAGAAAATGCCACCCGCCAGCAGCAGCACGGCGTAAACCCAATCGAACTTACTTAATGATTGCCAAAACGATGTTGGCTTTACTAATAATGATGTACTCATCGCATTCCCCTCTTCATTCCGTCAGGCAGTCGCTTGCAGCAGCGCAGCCAATTGCTGTTGCACACGTGCAAAATCCTGGTCCAGATCCATATTTTTACGGTTAGACGACATTGCCAGCAATACCTCTTGCTGTGCAGGTTTGATCAATAACCATAGACGACGTTCCTTAATATAGAACATGGAAAAAATACCCAGCACCAGCATCACCGAACCAAAATACACCCAGTTTTGACCAGGAGAACGTGTTAACTGAAAACCGCTGGCCTGTTTAAGTGTGTAATTCTTGAGCTGGAAATAATAGGGCGTGCCATAAAAGAACAAGTCATTCATAGCATTCAAGCTATCCTGGATAAACATCACCGTCTCCTGGGTTTCAGGTGCCGGTGGTAACTGGCGCTGTGCACGACTCATTTGATAGCCTTGCAATGCAGCCCGGTTGAGTAGTTTCAAATACGTTTGTGCTGCCTGCTCGCGCTGGTCTTTCGGCACTGCGCTTTCAATAATACGCGACAACTCACTGTACCCGCCTTGCTTGAACGTCACCAGCAAATGTTGCAGGCTTTGCTCAAACTGCGCCTTTAATGCGGCATTGTCACCCGGCATCTGCTTGGCCACCTGGCTAGCAATCTCACGTATCGTCTGCTCGTTACGCAGCGTCTGGCGCAAGTGCATAAAGCCGTTGATTTCCAATTCAGCATCCGCCGGAATGCGCAGGTACTTGAATTCATCCTGTACCGTCTCGCGCATACCAGAGACAAAATAAGCCCGGCCATCCAGTTGCAATGGCTGCATATAACTCATGTACTCGCGTGCCTGGCCGCTGGCATTACGTAACTTCAAGGTGGTATTAGGGCCCACATTATGTGGTTTGCCTTTACCATCGGCAGACAAGTTCAAAATATTAAACTGGCGGAATTCGTTAAACTCCACCGTCATTTTTTGTGCGCCGTCGCCTAACGAGCCTTTTTGCGACACCACCCCATCAATATCAAACCCGTCCTGGTTGCTGACGGCCAAATCCCATAATTTGAATTTGAGCTCCGAGCCACCATCCTGGAAGTCAGACTGATAAATGGCGATGCCTTTATAGGTATAAGGATGATTGACGCGTATCGTGGTTTCGATAGGTTTGCTCAACTCAGGATCGGTGATGACGATATCGCTCTCAAACGACTTCGGCATGCCGGTCGCATAATGCTCAATGCGGAAATCTTTCAGCGCCACAGTGAATGGCAGATCTTGTACCAGGTAGCCGTCACGCACACGCACAAAGGCCACATTGTCATGCTCGCCTTCCGGCAGCGTCATATTGGCTCGAAATGACAGGTTATTGACGCCCAAACGGCTTTCTGCCGGCACTTTGCGCGAAGAGATATCACGCGTTTCGATTTTCTTCCAGCCGAGCAGCTCTTGTACCTTGAATGGCAAATTACCATCCAGCAAACCGCCAAAACAAATGACGACAATCGCCGCATGGGTAAAAATATAGCCCAGGCGCTGGTGTGTACCTAGCTTCGCGGCGATCAATATATCGCCATTATCTTGCTGGCGTGTTTTAAAGCGATACCGCTCTATGCTTAAAAACTCACTTAATTGCGTTTGTAATGCCGCAGCTGGCTGCGTTGTCGCCAAACTGGCCTGATGACCAAACAAACGCAGCGATTTTTCAGTGGCGTGCTCTTTATATACTTGCCACTCTTTGACCATCAGTGGTGCATTACGGATGACACACAAGGTGGTCGATACCACTAGAAATAGTAGAATGAGTAAAAACCAGGCCGCATGATAGACATCCAGCAAACCCAGCATTTCAAACAATTCGAACCAGAACTGGCCAAATTTGACGATGTAATTGGTATAAGGCTCGTTTTGCTTGAGCACGGTACCAATAATCGAGGCCACACCCAACAGCGTCAACAGGCTCACAGCAAAGCGCATTGAGCTCAATAGCTCATACACACGCTGCGATAAGGAAATGGGAGCTTTCAAAACGATCTCTTTAAAATTGACTAGTTAAGGTTGGGCACGAGATGATCGCCATACAACGCAAGACGCGCAGTTGTGGACGACATCCACCGTAAAAGGTTGCATAGCCCTACAGTAAAAAAGGTGGCCGCAGCCACCTTTTTTCAATCAGCAACGACTAGCGCAGACCTTGAATGTAATCTGCAACTGCTTGCATCTCGGCATCGCTCATTTTTGCCGCGATGGTCATCATCATTGGCGCATTCGCGCGCTCACCGGTACGGAAAGTTCTCAGCTGTTGCAAGGTGTAGTCTGTGTGTTGCCCTGCCAAGCGTGGAAACTGTTTTGGCAAACCAGCCCCCGTCGCACCATGACAGGCCGCACAGGCAGGCACTTGGGTCGCCGCAATACCACCGCGGTAAATTTTCTCCCCTAAAGAACCCTTGCCATTGCTTTTTGATTTAGCCAGTTTAATGCTTTGGCTGGAGAAATATTTCGCCAGGCCTTCCATGTCTTCCTGGCTCAACGCCCCGGCCATACCGGCCATCACCGGGTTAGCACGCGTGCCATCTTTAAAGTTGCTCAACTGCTTGAGCAAATATTCTGGATGCTGGCCCGCCAATTTCGGGTTGGTGGTAATCACGCTGTTACCGTCGGCACCATGACAGGCCGCACACACGTTTTGCACAATTTTTTCCGGCCCATTCACCACTGGCGCGGCTTCTGCTGAAGCAGCTTCCTCAGCAAACACTGGCTGCACGCCCATGGCTAACAGCACAAACAATCCTGCTTTAAAACTCTTTAACATCATTCTATGCCCCAACATTTTTATTCTGCGCCATTTTATCAAACAAACCTTGTTCGTGATAGCATGCACAGCTGAATAGTCCATAAAACCTTGAGGCAACTCAACTCCATCATGCCAGTTTTTCAAAACGCCCGCTTTCACCTGTCGGCACATCATCTGCGTGACCTTCCGCCTGCCAGTGGCATCGAAGTCGCTTTTGCCGGACGCTCCAATGCGGGTAAATCCAGCGCATTAAACACCCTGGCCAACCATAACCGGCTGGCCTTTGTCAGTAAGCAGCCAGGCCGCACGCAACTGATTAACTTTTTCACGCTTGGCGACGACAAACACCTGGTCGATTTACCAGGCTACGGTTATGCCAAAGTGCCAGAGGCCATGCGCATGCACTGGCAAAATGTATTGTCACGCTACCTCAGCGAACGCCAAAGCCTGGCCGGATTAGTATTAGTGATGGACAGCCGCCATCCGCTCACACCGCTAGACAGGCAAATGCTGGACTGGTTTTGCCCTTCCGGTAAACCGGTGCATGTCCTGCTAACCAAAAGCGACAAATTATCACGCAGCGAATCCAGCATCTTGATCGGCAAAGTGCGCAAAGAATTGCAAGAAGGCTGGGGCGAAAAAATCACCGTGCAACTGTTCTCCAGCCTCAAGAAACAAGGCGTGGACGAAGCAGAAAAAGTACTAGGCGAATGGTTTTTCGGCAACGATGCCGACGCGCAGGACGAACAAGCTGCCAGTGAATAAAAAAAAGCAGACATCCGTCTGCTTTTTTATTTTACGCATCAGCCATTAAACCCGCTTAAACACCAAATCCCACACGCCGTGGCCTAACTTCAGGCCGCGATTCTCGAACTTGGTCAACGGGCGGTAAGACGGTTTTTCAGCATAATCTGTCGCTGTATTTTGCAGTTGCGTTTCGCCTTGCAATACTTCCAACACCCACTCGGCATACTCCTGCCAATCAGTCGCCACATGGATGTAAGCGCCCGCTTTCAATTTGGAGCATAACAACTGTACAAACCCCGCTTGAATCAAGCGGCGCTTATGGTGACGCTTCTTGTGCCACGGATCCGGGAAGAAAATATGCACACCATCCAGCGAAGCGTCCGCCAGCATATTCTGCAGCACCTCAACAGCATCATGCTGAATAATACGGATATTGCTGATATCACCTTCTTGCATCAACTTGAGCAGACTACCGACACCAGGCGTATGCACCTCTACCGCCAGGAAATCACAGTCGGGCAAGGTTTGTGCAATCTTTGCCGTGGCATCACCCATCCCAAAACCGATTTCGAGAATTTTTTTGCTCTCGGTGCGGCCAAACGCCTGACTCACATCCAGTGCTTGATCGGTATATTCAATACCGAATGTCGGCCAAGCCGTCTGCAAGGCCCGCTCCTGGCCTTTGGTCAAACGCCCCTGGCGTAAGACAAAACTGCGGATGCGGCGCTGGTAAGGCGCTTCGGAAGATTCTGGGGTTGGGTCGATTTCGGTCATGGGGCGCATTATACTTTAGAGCACATATTTTCTGCATATGGGGATTTGATACATAAGCCCTTTCGCCTTGTAGGCGAGTTACTTTTTTTGCTTGCCCCAAAAAAGTAACCAAAAAGAGGGCACCCAGCCATCACGGCCTAAAGGCTCCCTTGCGTTGCTCAACAAAATAAGCGGTCACGAAACTCGCCCTAGCAGCTTGCACATTACGCAAGCTGCCGCGGTGCTCAAACAGTCGCTCCCTCTACTCTTATTTTGTCTCCGCTACTCAGCGTGATGGGATGGGATTTGTCTCGCCAAACAACCATTAGTGAAAGTTTAACGGAAGCATAATTCCTCTGGTTTATTGATAACCACCAAGAATGGTTGCGCTCAGTTGGTGTTCGGGGTCCCCATCTGCCGCGCCGAGCAACGCAGGGTTGACGGGAGCAGTCGGCAAGCAACTGTTTGAGCTCCAAAGGAGCGAGTTTTTGATTGCCGCCCGGCAAGCCGAGTAGCGCAAGGAAACAGCGGAAGCTGGGGTGCACTTTCTTTTGGTTACTTGTTCTTTGTGCAAGCAAAGAAAAGTAACTCGCCGAAAAGGCGAAACAAAACGCCACTTAAAAGCACAAACTGAAGAATTACCTTCTTACCTCAATCCAATAACATAATCACTTACAACTGATGCCGCTTATCCCCCTGCAAAAATCCCATCAACGGCAATGTCAGCCCTTTACTCAACGCTAACACCTTAAACAACTCCCCCATCTCCGCCGGCGATAGCAACTTTTGCACTGCCGCCACCATAGGCAAATAGCGTGCACTCTCTTCTGGTGGCACCTGTTGCAGCAACTGCAAAATACCACAGTTGATTAAGAACTGCGCCTGGTTGGTATATCCCGCACACTCCAGCCCATGCGCCACCGCGGCTTCTGCCATCGCAGTAAAATCAACATGGGCAGTAATATCCTGCAGGCCGGGATAGATCAATGGATCATCATGCGCGTAATGCTGGTAATGACACATCAATGTCCCCTGCGCGCGCTGCGGATGGTAGTACTCACTTGCGGCAAACCCGTAGTCAGGCATCAATACCAGGCCACGCACCAACATGGTGGCAAGACTGGCAATCAAACCTTGCGCGGCCGGGCACACTTCGGTGATATACCCGTCAGGCAATTGGCGCGTATCAATTGCCGCCACCAGTGTCAGCTCTTGCAGCAGTTGTGTTTGCCACACTAATTGCTGATCAAACCCAATACCACGCTCCAACCACTGCCCTGCTCGCCATTCAACCACATGCACAGGAATGGCATCTAAGACCTCATTACCAACCACAACGCCGGCCAAAGCCTCTGGCAAGGTATCCAGCCACTGCAGGCGAGAATATAAGGCTGCTGGCAATATACTTTGCAGGTATTCTTGCTGCCGCTGTCGCAAGTTAGCGCTTACCTCAAGAATAAAATAATGCTGCGGTAGCTGCTCCAGCTCTGCCAGACGCAGCAGTAAGCCTGCCGCCAATTTACCCGTACCAGCCCCTAGTTCCAGCACATTGCCCGCAGTCGTCTGTAGCACCGGCGCGACCTGGTTGGCCAAGGCCTGTGCAAATAAGGGCGAAATTTCCGGCGCGGTGACAAAATCGCCACCAAGCCCGAACTTATTGGCATCGCCGCTGTAATAGCCTAGGTGGGGGGTATAAAGTGCCATCTGCATATAGTCGGCAAATGAAATCCAGCCGCCTTGCTGCTGCACCCGCTGCTGAATGTATGCCAGTAGTGTGTCGCTGTGTTGTTGCGCCGCGGCATCCAGTGCCGGTAATCGAGAAGAATTCGGTTGAGCAGTCATTCAGCCATTATAATGTGACCAGTCCAGAATAAAGAGACCACCGTGAATTCCCCTTCCGCTTCTAAAGTCATGCTGATTACCGGCGGTGCCAAACGTGTCGGCGCCGCCATCACCCGCGAGCTACACCGTCAAGGCGCCAATATTCTGTTGCATTACCACACCAGTGCAGACGAAGCGCTTGCCTTGCAAACAGAGCTCAATCAGGCGCGGCCTGACAGCGTGGTAATCGCACAAGCAAATTTGCTCGATATGCCCGCATTATCGCAACTGATCACCTATACCTTGCAACGCTTTGGCCGACTTGATGCGCTGATCAACAATGCTTCCAGTTATTACCCGACCAAACTCGGCCAGATAGATACCGCACAATGGGAAGAGCTGATGGGCAGTAACCTGAAAGCACCGCTATTTTTAAGCCAGGCGGCAGCGGATGCTTTGCGTGCCAGTCAGGGCTGCATCGTCAATATTACCGACATGCATATTGAGCGCCCGAAAAAGCACTATATTGTTTACAGTGCGGCCAAGGCTGGGCTGGTCAGCCTGACCAAATCTCTGGCGCAGGAGCTCGGCCCCGAGGTCAGGGTAAACGCCGTTGCCCCAGGCCCGGTGTTATGGCCAGATGATAATCAGGAGTTTGATGAGGTCTACCGCCAGCAAGTGATTAACCAAACCTTGCTCAAACGCACGGGCGAACCATCCGACATTGCCAAAGCGGTCAAATTCTTGATTTATGATGCGCCATTTATTACCGGCCATGTGCTGGCAGTCGATGGCGGACGCAATTTGAGTTTATAGTGGCCAAGAAAGCCCAGTCACAAACCATCACCATACACGCACAGGCGCCGCACAAACCCGCTTTGGGTGAAACGTGTAACGGCTGTGGCGTCTGTTGTGCCGCCGAGCCTTGCCCGGTCAGCCTGGCATTGTTGTGGCCACATCAGGCACCATGCCGGGCGCTGATTTGGAGTGACCAGACCCAGCGTTATTTATGTGGCATGGTCTGTGAACCGGCACGTTTTTTATGGTGGCTGCCAGAAAACATGAATGCATCGGCCAGCCGTTTATTCAAGCGCTGGATCGCGGCAGGAACAGCTTGTGATGCAGATGTTTCTTTATCCGAATAAAATCAACCAGAATAATCAAAGACTTAGCGTGACTTTACCTTGCTTTCGGCTATAATGCGCGCCTATGAAGACCAAACATTATCCAGACGACGTTAGCCAAAACTTCCTCAAACTGCGCAATCAGTTGATTAGCGCGACTGGCAAAGCTATTGGCGATTACAACATGATTGAAGAAGGTGACACCGTGCTGGTGTGCATGAGCGGCGGCAAGGATAGCCACGCCATGTTAATGATTTTGCTGGCCTTGCAGGAGCGCGCACCGATCAACTTCAAATTGATTGCGATGAACCTGGACCAGAAACAACCAGGCTTCCCGGCAGACATCTTGCCCGCCTACCTGGAAAAACTGGGCGTGGAGTACCGTATTGTAGAAGCGGACACTTACTCGATTGTGAAAGAAAAAATCCCCGAAGGTAAAACCACCTGTAGCCTGTGCTCACGCCTGCGTCGCGGCATTATTTATACGACCGCACAGCAATTGGGTGCCAATAAAATTGCCCTAGGCCACCACCGCGATGACATCGTGCAAACCTTGTTCCTCAATATGTTCTACGGCGCCAAAATGAAGGCCATGCCACCTAAACTGGCCACCAACCGCGGTGAGTTTATGGTGATCCGTCCATTGGCGTATTGTGCCGAAAAAGACATTGCCAGCTATGCGCGCGGCATGCAGTTCCCGATTATTCCGTGTGATTTGTGTGGCAGCCAGGAAAACCTGCAACGCCAGAAAATCAAGGATATGCTCAATAACTGGGAACGCGAACAACCGGGGCGCATCAATAATATCTTCCGTGCGATTGGCAATGTCGAGCCTTCACACCTGGCTGACTTTGACTTGTATGACTTCAAGCATCTGAGCCAGGCCAAGGAAGAAGACGAAGACCCGATGTTTGACCACGAAAAATTTGCCAGCAACGACATGGCATTGTCGATTGCCACTCAGGATGACAAACGCATCGAGTTTGCACGCAAACCATTCCCGATGACAGTCACCACTGAGGAATAACACAACGTTTTGATGCGGAAAGACCTTAATTGATGACTTTCCGCACCGATATATTGTCTAGTAGTTAAAACGCTTGCTATTATCTAGCCAACTCTTACACAGACTGCTCAATGTCAAAACTGCTGATCGTTGAATCTCCCTCCAAGGCCAAAACCCTCAAAAAATATTTGGGCGGTGATTTTGAGGTCCTGGCTTCTTACGGGCATGTGCGCGACCTGATCCCTAAAAATGGCGCCGTGGACCCGACGCAGCAGTTCGCCATGAAGTACGACATCATCGACCGCAACAGCAAACACGTCGATGCCATTGCCAAAGCCGTAAAAAATGCCGACAGCATTTATCTGGCAACCGACCCAGACCGCGAAGGTGAAGCCATCTCGTGGCATATCGCCGAGATTCTGGCAGAAAAAAAGCTGATCAAAAACAAGCTGGTGAAACGCGTAGAGTTCAATGAAATTACGCAAACCGCGGTGAAACACGCCATTGACCATCCGCGTGACATTTCCATGGATCTGGTCAACGCGCAGCAAGCGCGTCGCGCGCTGGACTACCTGGTCGGCTTTAACCTGTCACCCTTGCTGTGGAAGAAAATCCGCCGTGGTTTGTCCGCGGGCCGCGTACAAAGCCCGGCACTGCGCCTGATTGTAGAACGCGAGCTGGAAATTGAAGCCTTTACCAGCCAGGAATACTGGAGCATCCATATGGGCGCGCTCAAGCACGCCCATGGCTTTGATGCCAGACTGGTGCAACTCAATGGCCAGAAAGTAGAACAATTCACAGTCACTAACCATGATCAGCAAGCGGATATTGTGGGCAAGTTATTGCTGGCCTCGGCTGGCAAAACCACGGTCACGCGGGTGGAGAAAAAACAACGCAGCCGCAGCCCGGCCGCACCTTTCACCACGTCTACCCTGCAACAGGAAGCCGTGCGCAAGCTGGGCTTTACCACCAGCCGCGCCATGCGCGTCGCGCAGCAATTATACGAGGGCATGGACGTCGGCAGCGGCACGGTCGGTTTGATTACCTATATGCGTACCGACTCATTCAGCCTGGCGGCTGAGGCCGTGATGCAGATCCGCGATTACGTGAAAAAGCACTTTGACGCAGACTACCTGCCCAAGTCGCCTATCATGTACAAAACCAAAGCCAAGAATGCGCAAGAGGCGCACGAGGCGATTCGCCCGACCGACATTACACGCACACCTGCCAGCGTGCGCCAATACTTGAACGACGAACAGTTCAAATTGTATGAAATGATCTGGAAGCGTACCCTGGCCTGCCAAATGACACAGGCCAAATATGATGCCGTGAGTGTGGACCTGGCTGTCGGCACAGACGCCAACCTGTTCCGCGCCACGGGTCAGACCCTGGTATTCCCTGGCTTTATTGCCGTCTATATGGAAGGCAAGGACGACGACAAAGAAGACGAAGACGCCGAAGCCAAGTTGCCACATCTGGAAACCGGCGAGGTATTGACGGTTGAGAGGATTTTCGGCGAACAACATTTCACCGAACCGCCACCGCGCTATTCAGAAGCCAGCCTGGTCAAAGCACTTGAAGAGTATGGCATTGGCCGCCCTTCGACTTACGCCAGCATTATCTCAACGCTGCAAGACCGCGAATATGTGGTGCTGGATAAAAAACGTTTTACGCCGACCGATGTCGGCCGCGTGGTGAATAAATTCCTCACCGAGCATTTCACCCAGTATGTCGATTACGACTTTACCGCCAAGCTGGAAAATGAGCTGGACGAAATTGCCGAAGGTAACCTGGACTGGGTGCCCGTCATGGACAAGTTCTGGCAGGGCTTTAACCAGCAGATTCAGGTCAAAGCCGATGTGGAGCGCCCAGGTAACGAACTGATCGATGAGATGTGCCCTAAATGTGGCCGTCAGTTACAGAAGCAGCTCAGCCGCTACGGTAGCTTTATTGGCTGTACCGGCTATAACGCCACACCCAAGTGCGATTACAAACGCAATCTGGATGGCGAAGCCAATATGGCCAGCGAGCCAGTGGTGATCGGGCAGGATGTCGATACGCAAAAAGACATTTACCTGATGAATGGCCCGTATGGCCCTTATTTACAGGTGGGTCAACCGGTAGAAGGCGACAAGAAAAAACCTAAACGCGTCAGCATCCCCAAAGAAATTCCGCTGAGCCAGGTCAATATCGACACCGCACATATGTTGCTGAGTTTGCCACGCGACCTGGGCCAACATCCGGAAACAGGTAAAAAGATTGTCGCCAATATCGGCCGCTTTGGGCCGTATGTGAACCACGATAGCAAGTTTAAATCGATCCCCAAAACCGAGAGCGTGTTTAGCATAGACCTCGAAGGTGCAGTGAAACTGCTGGCCGCCGCGAATGGGCCGACGCCACTGGCAGACCTGGGTGAACACCCATCAGGTGAAGGTCGTATTGAGGTGTTTTCTGGTCGCTTTGGCCCTTATGTGCAACACAACGGTATCCGCGCCACGCTGCCTAAGAGCGTCACACCAGAAGAGCTCACGGTAGAACAAGCCCTTGAGTTGCTGGTGGAAAAAGCTGCTAAAGACGGTGGCAAAACCAGCAAAAAACCGGCTGCTAAAAAACCAGCAGCGAAGAAAGTCGCAGCGCCGAAAACGGCTGCGGCAAAAACAGCCACTACAAAAACCACAGTGAAGAAAACCGCCACTAAGAAAGCCAGCACCACCAAAGCGGCCACCAGCAAGCGGACTAAAAAACCGGCAGAAGAATAAACGACGCATACTAAAAAGGAGCCATCGGCTCCTTTTTTTACGTCATCAAGCATGAACCTAATCCCGCACTCAATGATTGGTCCATAAATGATCAATGTTGCCCACGCCCCAGGTGGTGGCAGAATCGTTGCCAATAATCTCATCCATGCCTTTTGACAAATCAAGCTCTATTACCGGGATATGTATTTTCGACTTCGTTGAGAAGAATGCTTTGACGACCGGCTTGAGCAAGCTATCGGGCGTTTGCTTGACCACCACTGCCAAACGACCAGACTTCAACATGACCACGGTACCGATCGGATAAATACCCAGACTTTTGACAAAGGCTTTAAACACCTCGGTGTCAAAGTGACCACTCCAGCTCGCCATGCGTTTAAGGGCCATGCCAGGCTCCCAGGCCGGTTTATAGGCACGGGTCGAAGTCACTGCATCATAAACATCACAGATCGCCCCCATCTTGGCAAAAATAGTCATCTGATCACCACTTAAATGCTCAGGATAGCCAGAGCCATCCATTTTTTCATGGTGATGCAAACACACGTCCAGCGTCACAGCATCGGATATATTGGCTTTTACCAGCATGTCATGCCCTAACTGGGGATGTTGGCGAATGACATCAAATTCGTTATCGGTGAGCGAGCCCGGTTTATTCAAAATCTGCAACGGAATCCCGGCTTTGCCCATATCGTGCATCAATCCGGCCAACCCGGCTTGCTTCACTTCGGTTTCGGACAATTTAAGCTCTTTACCGAGCGCAGTCATCAGTGCACAGACAGCCACCGAATGCATATAGGTGTAATCATCGACTGTTTTTAAACGCACCAGGCTAATCAGTGCATGTACGTTGCGCGTGACTGAGGCCGAGATTTCCTCCACCAGCGGCATCACGGCCTCGGCCTCGATTGCCTTGCCCATGCGTAAATCTTTAAACATAGATTCAATCGCTCGGCGTGAAGAGGCAATAATCTTGGCGGCCTGCTCACGCTCAGCTTCCAGTGTGGTCGGCTTTAACTTTTCAGCACTGGCTCTCTCGGCCACAACGGGCCCATCCAGCTCCAGCATCGCCATTTCTTTATCCGTGAGCTGGCGCTCAACAACATCAGGCTCGGGCAGCACATCCAATCCCTGGCTGATATCAATCACCACCTGCTGCAAATGGCTTGCTCTTAACTTTTGCAAATCAATAGGATCATTCAGCACAAATTTGCTACGCCAAAACGGATGGTCCATCCACGGGCCTTTCAGCTCCTGGATATACATCCCCAAACGCACTTCTTTGATCGCTATTGTTTTGAACATATTGCCCTGATAACCCTACACAATGTTTACATCTTATAATTGATTATCGGAAAAAAAATGAAAAAAAAGAGGGCTAAAAGCCCTCTTCAAAATTACTTTTACATGCATGTTTTAACATGCATGATAGTCAGCTAAATTTACAAACCAGCGGCGGCGCGCAATGCGGCTGCTTTATCGGTTGCTTCCCAGCTAAACTCTGGCTCATCACGGCCAAAGTGGCCATAGGCTGCAGTTTTGGTGTAAATCGGGCGCAGCAGATCCAGCATTTTGACAATGCCTTTCGGACGCAAATCAAAATGCTCGCGTACCAGTTGGGTCAGTCGTTCATCTGAAATTTTGCCTGTGCCATAAGTTTCAACCATGATAGACGTTGGCTGAGCCACGCCAATCGCATAGCTGACCTGCACCAGGCACTTGTCAGCCAAACCGGCCGCAACAATATTTTTCGCCACGTAACGACCCGCATATGCCGCCGAACGGTCGACCTTGGAAGGATCCTTGCCTGAGAACGCACCACCACCGTGTGGCGCTGCGCCACCGTAGGTATCCACAATAATCTTGCGACCAGTCAGGCCGCAATCGCCTTGCGGGCCCCCGATGACAAAACGGCCGGTCGGGTTCACCAGGTATTTAATCTCGCCCTTAATCAACTCGGCAGGCAAAGTTGGCTTGATGATCTCTTCAATCACCGCTTCACGAATGGCCTCCAGAGACATCTCTGGCGCGTGTTGCGTGGAAACCAGCACGGTATCAATTTTGAACGGTTTGCCATCCACGTACTGAATGGTCACTTGCGACTTGGCATCCGGGCGCAACCATGGCAAACGGCCATCTTTACGCAATTGTGATTGACGCTCCATCACGCGATGGCTGAGCCAGATCGGCAATGGCATCAGTTGTGGCGTTTCATTCACGGCATAGCCAAACATCAGGCCCTGGTCACCAGCGCCCTGATCCAGCGGATCATCATTGGCGTTATCCACACCCTGGGCAATGTCTGGCGATTGTTTATCGTAAGCGACCAACACGGCACAACCTTTGTAGTCGATGCCGTAATCGGTGTTGTCGTAGCCAATGCGCTTAATCGCATCGCGCGCCACTTTAATATAGTCGACATTGGCCGTTGTCGTAATTTCCCCCGCCAATACAACCAGGCCAGTGTTCGCCAGGGTTTCAGCAGCGACGCGGGCTGTCGGGTCTTGGGCCAGAATGGCATCAAGAATACTGTCAGACACCTGATCAGCTAACTTGTCGGGATGGCCTTCGGAAACCGATTCCGAAGTAAAAAGATATTCACTCATGTTTGACGCCTTGAAAAGTAATGAAGTTAATAAACGGCACTGACTAAAGGCTGAAGCCAGCACCCAAATTGGGAACGAAGATTTTACCTGAGTTTATTTCTGGCAAGGAATAAATCTTCGCCCTAAGGATGTCTTCAACGGCATGATGGAGTATCATCTTGAGCTATGAAATTACGATTTACCAAAATGCAGGGCGCAGGCAATGATTTTGTTGTGATTGATGCCACACAAGCCCCTGTGCATCTCTCGCATGGCCAAATCCAGCACATCGCCAACCGCTTTTTCGGCGTCGGTTGCGACCAGTTACTGATGGTCGAATCAACCGACACAGCCGGGGTGGATTTCCGTTACCGCATTTTTAACGCCGATGGCGGCGAAGTGGAACAATGTGGCAATGGTGCCCGTTGTTTTGTGCGCTTCGTGGTCGAAAAAGGCCTGACCCACAAGCGAGAGATCAAGGTGGAAACCGCCAGTGGCGTGATTACGCTGATGCTGCAAGACGATGGCCAAGTGACGGTCAATATGGGGGCGCCACGCTTTATCCCGGCACAGGTTCCGTTCGAGGCGGATGCTCAAGCGAGCACTTACGAGCTGCCACTGGCACACGATACCGTGACCATCAGTGCAGTCTCCATGGGCAACCCACACGCCGTCATGCTGGTCGACAATGTGCACACCGCCGAAGTCGCCAGTCTGGGCCCGCAAATAGAATCGCACCCGCGCTTTCCGCAACGCGTGAATGCCGGGTTTATGCAGGTGCTCAACGCCCATGAAATCAACCTGCGCGTCTATGAGCGTGGCAGCGGCGAAACGCTGGCCTGCGGCACCGGTGCCTGTGCGGCGGCGGTTAGCGGCATTCAGCTTGGCACCTTGCAAAGCCCGGTAAAAGTGCATACCCGTGGCGGCATTTTAACCATTCAATGGGCGGGCGATGGCGCACCGGTCATGATGACAGGACCGGCAGAGATTGTCTTTGACGGCGAAATAGAGATTTAGAGAGACCAGAATAGCAGTATGGAAGACAGTATTAACGAAAACGATATCAAGCATTACCTCAAGGCGCATCCAGACTTTTTTGAAAGTCATGCGCACTTGCTGGCGGAGCTGTTTTTGCCTAGCCCACATGGCAAAGGTACCATCTCACTGGCTGAGCGTCAGCAAATCGCCCAGCGCGATAAAATTCGCGTGCTGGAATCACGTTTTACCGAGCTGATTCTCACCGCCGAGGAAAATGAGGCTACCGCAAATAAAGTGCATGAGCTGTCCTTGGGCTTATTGTTTGCCAAAGATGTTGCCGCATTACATACCCACCTGGTCGCGTTTCTTGCCTCACACTTTCAATTGCCCAATGCACAGCTCAAACTATGGGTCAACGAAAGCCATGCCGCAGATGATTTGTTTATAGATGCAGAAGACTCGCTGAAAAACTGGGCCAAAGACTTGAGCCAACCCTATTGTGGCACCTTGCCAACCATGGATATCGCCAGCTGGTTTACAGAATCACCAGCCTCACTGGCAGTAATTCCCATGCGCTATCAGGAAGTCACTTTTGGCCTGATGGCAATCCCCAGCGAACAACGCAGCCGCTTTTATGCCGGCATGGGCACCTTGTTCCTCAACCGGATCGGCGAACTGGTCAGCGCTTCACTGGCCAGATATATTATATGAAAGCCCCCGCTGAGGTTTCCGCCAAGAGGTATCTTCTTGCGGCAATTGTCAGCGTAGACCCGCTCACTAGAGGTAGTGTCCATGCATGAGTTGCTGGACGACTACCTCGACTTTCTGCACTTTGAGCGTGGACTCAGCGAGCATACGCGCAACAACTATCAGCGCGATATCGAGCGACTGCTAACCCAACACGCAGACAATCTTCAGACTCTCACCCCGCAAGACATTCGTCGCCAAATAGCCAGCCTCAATAGCCAAGGCATGCATGGCCGCAGCATCGCCCGCATCTTGTCCAGTTGGCGTGGTTTTTATCGCTATTTGGTATTACACAAACATTTTCCGGCCAACCCCGTCATCGGTTTGCGTGCGCCCAAAGCACCTAAAACTTTACCGCATGCGCTGTCCATTGAGCAAACCATCAAGCTGGTCGACATTGAAGGCGACGAAGCGATTACCGTGCGTGACCGTGCCATGCTGGAGCTATTTTATTCCTCAGGCCTGCGCCTGAGCGAATTGGTTGACCTCAACTTAGACAGGCTGGACTTGCCAGAAGGCCTGATCACAGTCACTGGCAAAGGCAACAAAACCCGTATAGTCCCCTTGGGCAGCAAAGCGGTCACAGCGCTCAAAGCGTGGCTGGCGATCCGGCCGCTTTGGCTCACCAAACGACCGACAGAAATGGCCGTATTCGTCAGCCAGCAAGGTCGCCGCATTCACGCACGCACCGTACAAATCCGCATCAATCACTGGGTCACTAAACAAGGGCTGCATAACCATGTGCACCCGCACATGTTGCGCCACAGTTTTGCCAGTCACGTTTTGCAAAGCAGTGGCGATTTGCGTGCCGTGCAAGAAATGCTGGGACATGCCAACATTAGCACCACACAAGTTTACACCCACCTCGACTTTCAACATTTGAGTAAAATTTATGACGCCGCCCACCCGCGTGCGCGCAAGAAATAGCGTTTTTCTACCGAATGATCACATAGCCAAGGTTTTGCAAGATGGCAAAATATGGCAAAATAACCCTACTAAATTGGTAAACCTTTGCCAGTCACGTGACTCTAATGTCACATCGTCTTAGCTTACAAAAGCAGGCTTACATTTCAACACACCTAAAAAAGGAACATCCATGGAACACGCCTTACCAGCATTGCCATTTGCAAAAAATGCATTGGCCCCACACATGTCAGAAGAAACCTTTGACTATCACTACAGCAAGCATCACCAGGCATACGTGACCAACCTCAACAACCTGATCAAAGGCACTGAGTTTGAAAATGCTGCTTTGGAAGACATCATTAAAAAGTCTTCTGCTGGCATCTACAACAACTCTGCCCAAGTCTGGAACCACACATTCTTCTGGAACTGCCTGTCTCCAAACGGTGGCGGTGAACCAAGCGGTGCATTGGAGACTGCCATTAACGCCAAGTGGGGTTCATATGAAGAGTTCAAGAAAGCCTTCCAGACTTCAGCCGTTGGTAACTTTGGCTCTGGCTGGACATGGTTGGTGAAAAAAGCGGACGGCTCTGTTGACATCGTCAACATGGGTGCTGCTGGCACCCCGCTGACCACTGGCGACACAGCACTGCTGACCATCGACGTATGGGAACACGCTTACTACATCGACCACCGCAATGCGCGTCCAAAATTTGTCGAAACATTCTTGAACCACCTGGTGAACTGGGAATTTGCAGCAAAGAATTTTGCAGCTTAATACCGCTCAACAGTAGCAAACCTGTCACGATTAAGGCCTCTAATAACTATTTTAGAGGCCTTTCTTATTGGCACCGCCGGGTAACCTTATCCTGTCCACGGTCACTCTCCTTCCCCCTTCAATAACATTTTAACCATCACCTCTTTTAAATATGACGATCATCATATAAAATGTGAGCCATGAGCAATCAGTCTGTGAAAACAAATAAGGCCACGCGCAAAGAAATGAGCCATGCGCGCATTTTAGAAACGGCGGCCAAGGCAATACGTAGAAGTGGCTATAGCGGCACCGGTGTCGCCGATATTATGAAAGAGGCTGGTCTGACGCATGGCGGGTTTTATGCGCATTTTGCCTCTAGAGATGAAATGCTGGCTGAAGCTGCAAGCTTGGCTGGTGCGGAGACGATCGCCATTGTCGAACAAGTATTCGCTAAAACGCCACAAGAGCAACGCTTGTGGGCATTAATGAATGCTTATTTATCTAATGAACACATTGCAAATATAGACATGGGATGTTCTTTCGCAGCACTGGGTTCTGAAATGCATAGACAAGCGCCTGAAGTTAAGGCCGCCTCTACTCAACGAATGAAGGAAATGATCAACTTAATCGAAGGTCAATTACCTAATTCTAGTCACTTCAATGCCCATGCTGAAGCACTTCTGATGGTATCCACGATGGTTGGTACCCTCATGCTGGCGCGTGCGGTTGATGATGCTGAACTAGCTGAGGCCTTTCGACAAGCGGCACTTCAACACTATGCGCCGCAACATATTTGAAATAGTGACATCAGGGTTTTTTTGGCTAAAAATATGACGATCATCATATTTATTAAAAAAGAATCATCATAAAAGGACAGCACGATGAGAGCACTTATCCTGAAACGCTACGGCAAATCTAATCAGCTGGCATTTGCTGACATTGCAAAGCCCAACATACGACCTGACGAAATACTGGTTCAGGTGCATGCGGTAGGCTTAAACCCGATTGACTATATGATTCCCAAAGGGACGTTCAAGCCGATACTTAAATTCAAGCTACCTGCGGTGATGGGCAGCGACCTGGCTGGCGTTGTGGTAGAGGTTGGGAGCCGTGTGACACGCTTTAAAACGGGTGATGCGGTCTATGCCAGCATTTTTGATTTAGGCACTGGATCCCTCGCTGAATATGCTGTTGTTCCTGAAAGCGCTGCAGCCATCAAACCAGAAAAGCTAAATTTCATCCAGGCTGCCTCAATCCCCATGGTGGGGCTCACTGCCTGGCAAGCACTTAAAGAGCGCGCGCATATTCAGCCCGGGCAGCAGGTATTCATACCGGCCGGTTCCGGCGGGATCGGCACATTCGCGATCCAGCTAGCCAAATACTTGGGTGCCAAAGTGGCAACGACGACAAGTACAAACAATGTGGCATTAGTGCGACATCTGGGCGCGGATGAAGTCATCGATTACAAAAAGCAGGCCTTCGAAAAATTACTACGTGGTTACGATGTGGTGTTAGGGACAGTGAGAGGCGATGGCATTGAAAGGTCACTGCAAATTCTCAAACCCGACAGCCGGGTGATCTCGTTAATTGGCCCGCCAGACGCGGCTTTTGCCAGCAAAAGGGGCATGGGGATTTTAATGAAACTGATCTTTGGTTTAATCAGCCACAAAATCATCAGGCTTGCTAAAAAACGAGACATTGAATACAGCTTTATGTTCGTGCACCCAGATGGCCAGCAACTGTCTGAAATCGGAAAATTGCTTGATGCGGGGCATATTCAGCCCGTGGTGGACCAAGTCTTTTCGTTCGACAAAACCATAGAGGCTCTCGCTTATTTAGAGGCAGGTCGAGCCAAGGGAAAAGTAGTTGTCAGTTTGATTTAAAGCCAGTGTTGACCCATTTTTAGTATCAATCAAGGAGATATAACATGAAAAGTAAAGTTGCGATTGTGACAGGCGCTTCATCGGGAATCGGCGCCGCGACGGCGGAGATGCTGGCTAACGCGGGTTATAAAGTATACGGGACCAGCCGCAAAGGGGCGCAGGCTAACCAGCGCGCTTACAAAATGATTGCCTTAGACGTGAATAGTGAGGCCTCTATACACGCGGCCTTGAAGGAAGTGATGCAGACTGAAGGCCGTATTGATCTGGTGGTGAATAACGCCGGGTTTGGTGTCACAGCGGGCGGTGCTGAAGAGAGTTCGGTAGAGCAGGCGAAAAGTATTTTTGAAACTAATTTTTTTGGCGTTGTACGTGTGATACGAGCCGTTGTCCCTTATATGCGGCAACAAGGGCAAGGACGCATCATCAATATAGGCTCTATTCTTGGTTTAATCCCAGCACCATACATGGCGACTTATGCGGCGAGCAAACACGCGATTGAAGGCTACTCAGAATCGCTAGACCATGAACTGCGCACCAGGGGAATCCGCGTATCAGTGATTGAACCTGCTTACACTAAAACCAATTTTGAAGCGAATGCCCCAGAAGTCGACACCAAGATTGAAGCGTATGACGTTGCCCGGAAAGCACTGGCGAAGATCTTAAAATCGGCAGTAGAAAACGGGGATGATCCCAAAGTCGTTGCCAAAGTGGTATTGAAAGCAGCCAATGCCAAGCATCCTAAAATACGATACACGGCGGGGAAATTAGCTTGCCGATTAAGCTTTTTACGGAGATTTGCACCTGCAGCATTGGTTGATAAAGGGATTCGTCAAGAAATGAAGTTGGACATACTCGACAAAATAGCTGACTAAAGACAGGCCTTGATCATGCATTTATCTTTCCACTCTCTTGCACTATTCACGGCTGCTTTATTTTTGCTACTCGCCATCATATGGATGCTTGCCCCCACCAGGCTTTTGGCCGCGTGGGGAGTCGGCTCTTCAGATACTGTGGGGCTGGTCAGCAGAAGAGCGGCGGCACTCTATGCGGGTATCGCCTTGATGTTTTTTCTGGCGAGGCATGCAGCGCCATCCGCCACCCGCGATGCCCTTGTCTATGGGCTCATAGCTACGTGCATGATACTGGCTTTATTGGGGATTGATGAGTTTGCAAAAGGCAGGGCAAACAAGGGGATTCTGACTGCAGTTTTGATTGAGGTCGCGTTATGCCTGTTGTTTTTACTGCCTATGTCATTGAGCGACCTCGTATAACCTCTCAGCATCACGTCCAGACATATCACTTACCTTGGAATAGATTTACTATCGGCAGATCTATTTAGACATGTATAAGGAAGGCTGAATGACCATACTTGAAGCGACATTTGAACAGAAACTGTTTGAGCTGATCCCGCAAACCCGGAATCTGGGTATCCATATCACACACATCGGGGATAGCGAACTGCAAGTAAGTGGCTCGTATGCACTCAATAAAAACCATCTGGACATTGTATTTGGTGGCAGCATTGCCGCCATTTCGATTACGACCGCCTGGTCATTGCTGCAACACAAAATACAGCAAGCCGGACTGACGGGCAGCCTGGTAATCAAGCAGCAGGAAATCAAGTTCTTGCTGCCAGTACATAGCGATTTCGAGTGTGTTGCCACTTTGCAATCGGTGGAGGACTGGCCGTTATTTCTAGAGAGTTATCGCCAGCGCGGGCGAGCAAAACTGATCATCAATGCGCACATTGTGTGCGAATCCAGAATCACGTCAACGTTTCAGGGGGTGTTTGTTTTATACCAGCCGAGCTGAGATCGCGCCAAGTTTAACTCGCCTGTAAAACAGCTTGATGCTTGGCAGACAGTGGCGGCTGGGCAACCCAGGCTTCAAACGCATCCAAGGCCAAAGGCCTGGTGAAATAATAGCCCTGGAAAATTTCACAACCCAGGTCCTTAAGCACATTGAGTTGTGCTTCAGTTTCGACGCCTTCGGCCAGGATTTCCAACTGCAAGCTTTGCGCCAGCGAAATGATGGCATTAACGATGCTTTCATGGTCGTGGCCGTTGAGCATATCGCGTACAAAAGACTGGTCAATCTTCAATTGGTCAAACGGCAAGCGCTTCAGGTAAGACAACGAAGAATACCCCGTGCCAAAATCATCCAGCGAGAAACAGACACCGATTTGCTTGAGGGCAGCCATTTTGGCAATGATGTCCTCGACATTATCCACCAGCATGCTTTCTGTCAGCTCCAGTTTGAGATTGCCGGGGTCTATGCCTGTTTCAGTGAGCATATGCTGAACTTCTGTCACAAAGTCTGGCTGCAAATATTGCTTGGGGCTGACATTGACCGACAGCACCAGGTGACGTAATTGTGGATAGCCGGCCCAACGCTGCAACATGCCACAGGCTTCCTGCAACACCCAGCGGCCTAGCTCTACAATCTGGCCGGTATTTTCTGCCAGGCTGATAAATTGCCCGGGCATAATGACACCGTGGTCAGGGTGTTCCCAGCGCACCAGCGCTTCAGCACCGACAATATCGTGTTTCTGATTGTATTGCGGCTGAAAATGCAGAATGAATTCCTGCTTCTCTATCGCTGTGTGCAAATCGGCCTCCAGCGCGGCGCGTTGACGCAGTTCGGTTTCCATTTGGGTATCAAAAAACTGATAGCCATTGCGTCCGGCTTCTTTGGCTTTATACATGGCCATGTCTGCACGACGCAGCAGCTCTTCCGTTTGGCTCATGTGTTCCGGGTCAAACAGCACCACACCGATGCTGGGCGTGGTGTAATGCTGGTAATGCCTGAGGTTAAACGGTTTTTTAAAGGCGGCCACAATCTTTTCACACACACGCCTGGCCTGCTTCTCTGCCTGCAAGGCATCATGATGCAAACTATCCAGCACAACTACAAATTCATCTCCGCCCAGGCGGCTCACGGTATCCAGGCGTCGTACCGACTGTCTGATGCGTTTGGCCACTTCGACCAGCAAGGCATCGCCAACATCGTGGCCGTGCGTATCATTGAGCGTTTTAAAGTTGTCGATATCGATAAACAACAAAGCGCCGCCCGTTTCCTTGCGCATAGCTTTGCGCACATGCGAAGCCAGTTTTTCCTGTAACAGCATGCGGTTGGGCAAGCCGGTCATGGTGTCGTAATAAGCTAACTGGCGGATTTGCGCATCGGCCTGTTTGCGCTCGGTAACATCCCTGAGCACCGCCACCCAATGCGTGACCAGGCCACCTTTATCCAGTAACGGCAGCGCATCCATTTCAAGTGAGATACCGACGCCGTCCTGATTTACGGTCACTACCTCGGTTTTGACCGGGCGCATGTGCTGAAAGGCGTCTTTGATCCGCTCCAGTTCACGCCCTGGCGTCGCCTCCTGAAACAACTCAAAGGGGGAAATGCCGCCTAGAAAATCCACTGAGCGGCCGGTAATGCGGATAAATGCCTCATTTAAAAAAACGATTTTTTGCTGCATGGGCGCATGCAGCGGCGATTCGGTAATCATCACAATGTCATTGAGCCTGGAGACCCCATTTCGCAATAAATGTAGCTGCTCGTCTGACTGCTCACGTTCAATCGCCAGCCCGAGAATCTGGGCGTAGCTGTCGATAAAGTCCAACTCAGCCACTGGTGGGCTATGTCGCTGCTGGCGATACATGGCCAACACGCCCAGCACACGGCGGCTGCGCGACAAAATAGGCATGGTCCAACAGGCGCGCAACCCATGGGTAATCGCCAGTTCGCAGCATTGCTGCCATAACGGGTGTGTGCTGATGTCTTCGGCAATTACGCGACCTTCTGTGAGCGCCGCAATGCCGCAAGCCCCTAATTCGATCCCATCAATGGCTTTTGCATACGCGGCCGGCAGCCTGGCAGAAGCCGTGTGGCGCAAATGCTGGCCTTCTTTGTCCAGCAACAGCATCGCACAACTGACATCCGCAAACTGCTGTTCAATTAACAATACAGCCGCATGCAAAATATCTGGCAACGCCACATCGGCCAGCATCATGGCCTGAATTCTGTCCTGCCCCTGTTTGATGGCAGCGAGTTGTTTGTGCGCGGTGATGTCCTGCAGTGAGCCTTGCAGTTTGACAATTTTACCTTCGCTGTCGCGCACCGGCCGCCCCATGGCGCGCACCCAAAAGCGACGACCATTGGCAGTGATCTTTTCCATCTCCAGGTCATAAGGCACGCCTTCATCGACACACTGTCGAATCGCGCTACACATCAGCGCCTGGTATTCAGGCACAAACATGCTCAAGCCCTCCTCAACCGTCGGCGAGTAACCTGGCGGCATTTCATGCAAAATGGCCACCTCGTCTGACCAATGAATCAGGTTGGTTTTAAGGTCTATCACCCAGCCACCGATTTTCGCCACACTACCAGCCACTTTGAGCAGATACTCAGCCTGGGTACGGCGATCAATTTCATTTTGCAGTGCCTGGGTACGCAGAACCACCTGTCGCCTGATCTGCAAGTTCCACAAAAAAGTGACGCCTAATACCAGTAACAGGATGGCTACACCGCGCGTGAGCCAGAGCATATAGGGACGCTTCACCAACACATCCCCCTGATAGATAAAGCCTTTCAGATTGTATTGCGCAGGAATCAGCCCCAGCTCGGCAAACGTGCTGGCAATCGCATCCCAACGGTCTTCATTCATATGCCCCCAGGGGACCACTTCTGATAACACATACGGCACCATTAAACTGGCTTCCTGCATCAGCGTTTGCTTGGTGATGCCTCGTTTTGACACCCCGGGCAATCTGGCAATTTGCGCGACCATCGCCTCTTTGTGATTGAATGCGTATGCCCAGCCTTTTTTTGTAGCACGCAAAAAAGCTTCTACGCGCTCGGGATGCATAGCCAGCTCACGCTCGGTCGTGAATAAAATATCACCGTAAAAATCCACCCCATAGCCCTGATTGCTAATGATGGCGGGCGAGTATCCCATCTGTTGCAATTGCACTGGCTCATCCATGGCATAGGCTGAAATCACATCAACCTTGCCCTCAATGAGGTCTTGCAAATGCCAGCTATGCGGCAAAATAGTCATCTGCCTGATATCAATATTTTGTTTGAGCAGCATGGCTTTAAACTGCAAACCACCTTGATCGCCTGACATCATGATACGTTTACCGATCAAGTCTTCAGGTTGGTAGATGCCGCTTTCATTCAAGCTGAGCAGCACATAAGGGGAATGCTGAAAAACGGCGGCCAGCGCGACCAGAGGTTTACCAGAAATACGGGAAACCAGGATTTCGGAATCACCAATCGAGTAGTCTGCCTGGCCAGACAAGACTTGCTTTAAAGGCGGCTTATCCTTGCTGCCCTCAATAATCTCGACATCCAGGCCTTCATCACGGTAATAGCCTTGTTGCTGGGCAGCGTAATACCCTGCAAACTGAAACTGGTGACGCCACTTGAGTTGTAGCTTGATATGCTCGGATGCAACGGCAACAGTAGCAAGCGCCAGGCACAACCATGCCAGCAGACATTTGCATA
Organism: Methylophilus sp. Q8; assembly: GCF_000800115.1. Lineage (NCBI taxonomy): Bacteria > Pseudomonadati > Pseudomonadota > Betaproteobacteria > Nitrosomonadales > Methylophilaceae > Methylophilus > Methylophilus sp. Q8. The sequence continues at coordinate 675,577 of NZ_JUHE01000001.1, forward strand.
ATGTAAGAGTAAATCCGCGCTTCATGAATATCCGAACAACGTGAAAGAAACATGAGATTGGCCGAAGGCAGCCAATCTTATCCAACTATGTTTATACCGTACGACGGGCCGATCACATTAAGCAAACAGACAACAATTTATAGCTGTATCAATCGAATTGACAACTATGTTATTTCAGCCCCAGCAAAGGCCCATGCTAAAGCATGATGGCGTGATGAAGATAAGTGGTCTCACGCGTGACCGGGCTTGAGGGTAAATGAAAGCAATAGCATCACACACGACACCAGGCATAGCAACAGAAAACCACTATCGAAGTGACCACTCACATCACGCATATACCCAACAATAAAAGGGCCACAGGCAGCGATCAAATAACCAACCGTTAATACGAACGCATTCCAGCGGTTGGCCGCATCCGGACTATGCGTGTGATCCAGCGGCAAGGTCATGGCCAGCGTAAATGCCCCGCCGAGGCCAAACGCGGTCAAAGGCACCCAAAGCCACGGCCAAGCACCAGGCGTAGCCATGCCTGCCAGCCCAATGGTAGATAGCAGCGAGCATCCCGCAAGCCAGCCACGCCTGTCAAGTTGGCGGCTATACATGCCAACCACCGGGCTAGCCAGCATGAAGCAGAAGGTGAAGCTGGCCAACACGGCACCCGCCTCCGCGGCAGGCATGCCAGCCTCCTGGTACCTGGCTGCCGTCCAGGTGAGGATGGCGTAAAACAGGAAATTAACGCAGGCAAAAAACAACGCAATCATCCAGGCAACAGGGGTGCGCAAAGGCAAGCGGGGAGCGACGGCCTCTATAGCTAATGGCTCACTTACCTGCCGCGTCGTGACGGATTTTCGAATCACGAGCCACCAGGCAACGATGGCAATGGCCGCGAATGCCGCCCAAACCCCGGTTGCCAGGCGCCAGCCTGCAAACTGCAATATCCAGCCAGTCAACCCAGCCGACAAGGTACTACCCAATGACAAAGCAGTCGCATAAATGCCCATGATTAACGCCGCTCGCGTGGCAAAGCTGGCTTTGACGATGCCCGCAAACATGGCGCCTGCCACCGCAATACCGGCACCTACCCCGACCGTGGCACTCAATAGCAAGGCACTGCCACAAGAGTAAGCGCGCACTAACATTGAAATACTCAGCACACTCAAAGCCACCATCAACACTTTATTAACGCCAAACCGGCGCACCAGCCACGGTGTAGGTAAAGCCAACGCCCCCATTAATAGATCAGGAATCGCCGTCATCATCGAGGCCACTGCATGGCTCAATTGAAATGTCTCTATGATGGCAGGCAAGGCAGGCCCCATGGAAACAATTCCCGGCCGCAGGCTTATCGCCACTAGCACAATAGCCACCACCAGCCACCACTCACTTTTGGAGAAACCTGCGCGGTTCCCTTTGCTGCTGTTCATTTTTTGCTCCCGCTATCAAATCATGCAAACGTCACTGTAACGGGGAGTACGTGATTGAAAAATACGCCATTTGTCTGATATATGGCAGATCACGCAATCAACATGGTCATCAGCCACGGTGTGGTGATTGACGGCATGGCCAAAAGAGTCGTGTAAAATGCGTGTGAACCTCAGGCGCATACAGCGCCTTTCGCCAAATCATTTATGGAGAATATTGTTGAAACTGGCTACCTGGAACGTCAACTCACTGACTGTACGCTTGCCACATGTGCTGGACTGGCTGGCCGCCAACCAGCCGGATGTATTGTGCCTGCAGGAAACCAAGCAGGAGGACAGCAAGTTTCCTTATGCCGCCTTGCAAGAAGCCGGGTTTAACGCGGTCCATAATGGTCAGAAAACCTACAATGGCGTGGCGATTATCAGCCCGCATCCACTCAACGATGTGCACCTTGACCTGCCAAATTTTGCCGATGAGCAAAAGCGCATTATTGCTGCCACGATACAAGGTGTGCGTGTGATTTGCGCGTATGTGGTCAATGGCCAGGCGCTGGATTCAGATAAATATCAATACAAGCTCAACTGGCTGGCCGCCTTGCAGAACTGGGTCACGGATGAGTTAAAGCAACACGAAAAACTCGCCTTGTTGGGGGATTACAATATTGCACCGGATGATAGAGATTGCCATGACCCAGTTGCCTGGGAAGGGCAAGTGCTGGTGAGCCAGCCAGAACGGGACGCGTTTCAGCAGTTATTAGCACTGGGATTACACGATAGCTTTCGCCTGTTTAACGACGAAGCCGGGCAATTTAGCTGGTGGGATTACCGGATGGCCGCCTTCCGCCGCAACATGGGCATGCGCATAGACCATATTCTGGTCAGTGATGCCTTACAAGCCCTGTGCCAGAGCTGTGTGATAGACAAGGCACCCCGTAAACTGGAGCGCCCCAGTGATCACACACCAGTTATGCTGACGCTGACCAACGCATAGCTTTAAATCGTGGGCATCACAAACTTGATGCCCTGTAATACTTCCAGAATACGTGATTTGAGGCGTTTGTTCATGTCTGCCTCCATTTCCTGCAGTTGTGTCGCCACTGCCGTTGCGACCAGTGCAGCCACTTTTTCCTGCAGGACTGGCTCTGATGCAGCAAGCTCAGCTTGCATACCTTGTTTAAACTCAGCCATTTGGGCTGCATTCAACTCGGTAAACGCCTCTTGCAGCGACTGCTTGTAGTCTGCAACCAGCGTGGTGGCAGCCGATGCCTGGCTATCAGACAAGGTTTGTTTATTCGTTTCTTGCAATTGTTGCAAATGCTCGACCAGGCCTTGTTCGAGTTGTTCACGCAAGGATTGCAAACGACTCTCCATTTGCGCCTGCTGCGCATCTACCAGCGGGGACAGCGTCTCACCCAACCATTGCTGACTGGCTTTATCCACGGTGTCACGCACGGTTTGTTCGGTGGCCGCCAGCAATTGCTGCTGGGTTTGCCCTAACTGCGACAGCTTTTCCTCGACCGCTTGCAATTGTTGTTGGAGATTGCTTTCCAGCGTGGCCTGAAACGATTGCTCACTCGACTGTATCTGCGTTTGCTGCGTTTCGGTCAATCGCGTCACTTGCTCTTCAAATGCCTGCAACTGCTGCTTGCTGACATTGCCCATCGCCTCACGGAAGGCCTGCTCTATAGCCTGAATACTATCCCCGACCTGCGACTGCGCCTTCGCCAGCACCTCTTGTTGCAGCGTGTTGGCATAATAGGCAAGAGACTGCTGCCCGGCGGCAAAGGTATCAGGACTCTTCTCGGCCAGTTGTGCCGTCACCAGTTGAGTGATTTCCGGCAACAACACCTGTTTAAGCTGCGCAACCAATTCATCCATCTCGATAGCCGGTGCCGCCGTTTTCTGAACGACTTTGGTTAATACCGGAATTTCTGAAATATCCACACCATCCCCTTTGCAAGGCTTGTTATTGCGTTTGCTTATTCATGTGCTGAATCTCGTAACCACGGTCACGATAAAATGCCCAACGTTGCCGCCCGGTAATTTTGTCAGCCTCTTCGCTACTGATCAACTCGAACACATGCCGAAAGCGACTGAAAAATTTAGGCAGCTCTGCCTGGCAATTGAACAGTAAATCATCCTGACGAATCTGCTCCGGCTGCCAGGCCAATTGCACCGGCGTCAGCGCGGCATTCTCGGCATCAGCCAATGCATTTGGCAAAAAGCTGTCCGCCCCATGCTGCCACAGCTGATCACCCAGCCTTTGTGCCTGTTCACGGTCTGGCACATAAATGGTCACACGACGTTGTCGTGACAATGCCTGACTCACCAGATGCTGTATCAACGCTGGCGGGTCAGTGACATCAGTGTAAAAACGGATTTTGGTCATGACGCGCTTATTTGGCGGCTTGTTCCAGCAAATAAGTCACTAGCAATGGCACTGGACGGCCCGTGCCCCCTTTTTCCTTGCCAGATTTCCAGGCCGTGCCTGCGATATCCAGGTGCGCCCAGTCATATTTCTTGGCAAAGCGTGACAAGAAGCAAGCGGCAGTAATACTGCCCCCAGCACGACCACCGATGTTGGCGATATCGGCAAAATTGCTGTCCAGCTGACCTTGGTAATCGTCCCATAATGGCATTTGCCAGGCGCGGTCATTTGCTTGCTCGCCAGCAGCCAGCAAGGCTTTGGCTAAGGCATCATTATTGGCAAACAAACCACTGACATGGTGCCCCAACGCAATGACGCAAGCACCGGTCAACGTAGCAATATCAATCACTGCCGCTGGCTCAAAACGCTCGGCGTAAGTCAGCGCGTCACACAAAATCAAACGGCCTTCTGCATCGGTATTCAGCACTTCAATGGTCTGGCCAGACATACTGGTTAATACATCCCCTGGCTTAGTCGCCCGGCCACTCGGCATGTTTTCACAAGTCGGAATCAAGCCCACCACATTCAGTGGCAACTTCAATTCGCCCAAGGCTTTAAACACACCCAGCACAGAAGCGGCACCGCACATGTCATACTTCATTTCATCCATGTCAGCACCCGGCTTCAGTGAAATGCCACCGGTATCAAACGTAATGCCTTTGCCCACCAGCACTACTGGTTTTTGCGATTTCTTGCCATGCAGATGCTGCAACACAATAAAGCGTGGCGGCTCTTCACTGCCTCGGGTCACGCCCAGGAAAGAACCCATATTGAGCTTTTCAATCGCGGCCTGATCCAGCACCTCTACTTTAAAGCCATATTCTTTGGCCAGTTTCTCAGCCTGCTTGCCCAGATAGCTCGGCGTGCAGATATTCGGCGGCAAATTGCCCAGGTCTTTGGCCAATGCCACGCCTTGTCCCAAACTATGCCCCTGGCTGACACCCGCTTCGACGGACGCCTGATCAGCTTTTTCCGCCAGTACGATCACGTGTTTAAGCGGATGCGGCTCAACAGACTTTTCTTTCACCGCATTTACTTTATAAGTGGCATCCAACACAACTTCGGCCAAAGCAGCCGCTTTTTGCTGCACCGTGATTTTCTTGATACTCAGGCTAGCAAAATCTGTCGCCACACTCTCGACGCCAGCAGGCAATGCTTTCACGGCTGCACGGAAGCTGTTACGCAAGCCTTTCAGACTCGCATCGTCCGCCTTACCCAAGCCGACCAGCATGACTCTCGGTGCCTCCACGCCAGAAAGCTGACGCAATAACAGGGTGCTACCGGTTTTACCTTCCATATCGCCGGATTTCAGTGCGGTTGCAATGGCCTTTTCGCTCACGGCATCCAGCGCTTTAGCCAAATCCGTCAGTTTTCGACCTTCATAAATGCCGACCAGCAAACAATCCGTACGCAATTTTTCCGGGGCAGCGCTTTTTATGCTAAATTCCATCTTTATCCTTTGTGATTCCATGCAATTTGCCTGAGTGATGGTTGTATTATCTAGTGTTTTATGCTGATTTCAAAGCGGTGCATTTAAATTGAAAATATTCAAACGTGCATTGTCCGCAGAGCTGATGTCCTCAGCGTCTGCCATTTTCCTGATTATCCTGGGTATTGTCGTGGCGCAACGCGCCGGTAACATCGTGCGCCAAGTTTCCAGGGGCATTTTACCCAATGATGCCATCGGCACTATCCTGACCTTTAGCCTGGTGCAATTTATGCCCATGATGCTGTCGCTCGCCATTTTCTTGGCCGCACTGCTGACCCTGACACGTTGGCACCGTGACTCTGAAATGGTGATCTGGATGAATGCCGGGCTGAGTTTGCGCCAATGGGTACTGCCAATTTTACGTTTCATTGCCCCCCTGGTGCTGATCATCAGCGCGTTTAGCCTGGTGATTGTCCCCTGGGCCAACGATAAAGCAGATAGCTATCGTGCACAGCTAAAAAAACGGGACGAGTTATCTTCGATCAGTCCAGGCAGCTTCAAAGAGTCCAACAATGGCGAACGCATCTATTTTATCGAGAGCTTCGATAAGCTGGGCTATGAAGTCAAAAACATCTTTGTACAATCCAAGCAAAATGGCAAGACCGGCATTATCACGGCCAATAGTGGCAGTCGCTATAAGGCGCCCAATGGTGATAATTTCTTACGCATGGAGCACGGCAGGCGTTACGAAATTACGCCCAACACGCTAGAAGTAATGACTACCGAGTTTGAGCGCTACGACATCCGTGTAGAAACCAAGGAAACCGCACCGTCATCCAGCACAGCGCAAACCAGGTCCACCCAATCGCTGATTAGCGGTGCAACCGCGGCGGACCATGCAGAACTGCACTGGCGGCTGGCGATGCCCATTTCAACCATTGTCATGGTATTGCTGGCTATCCCGCTCAGCTTTGTCGATCCACGCGCCGGGCGCTCGCTGAATATCATGTTTGCCATCCTGATATTCATTATCTACAACAATATGCTGAGTATCTTCCAGGCCTGGATCACCCAGGGGAAAATCTCCGTCCTCATCGGTTTGTGGCCTGTGCACTTTAGCTTCGCCCTGCTTGGCTGGTATCTCTACTATCGCCGCAAGCACCTCAAGCCATTAATTCCTGACTGGTTTAAACGTCGGGCCAAACGCGCAACAACATGACGCTGACTATCCTCAATCGTTACTTCTGGAAAGAAATCAGCTTCAACATCATGCTGGTGTTGCTGGGTTTGCTCGCCATGTTCTCTTTCTTTGACCTGTTGCAAGAGCTGGATAGCCTTGGCCGTGGGCACTACGGCATTAACAGCATGCTGATTTATGTCGGCCTGAGCATCCCAGGGCACATTTATGAAGTCGCGCCCGTGGCTGTGCTCTTAGGGATAGTCTATACCCTGGGTGCCATGGCCTCGAGTTCAGAACTGATCGTGATGCGTACCAGTGGCATTTCTTTGCAAATGATTGCCAAAATGCTCTTAAGCATTGGGCTGGTATTTGCACTCATCACTTTTTTGATTGGTGAAATCATTGCGCCAATCAGCGAAAAAATGGCGCAACGCATCCGTATCCAGGCCACCGACTCAGTGGTGGCGCAGGATTTCCAGTCCGGTTTATGGATCAAGGATGGCAGCAGTTTTGTCAATGTTGCCACGGTCATGCCTGACACCAGCCTGGTGGATATTCGTATTTATGATTTTGACGCACAATTCCGTTTGCGTAATATCAGCCACGCCGACAAAGGCTACTTTGAAGATGATCACTGGGTGCTGTCGAATGTGACACAAACCAAAATGCACACCAGCAAGTCGGCACAGAACAACTCCGTCACCTCGCAGTTTTTCAAGCAGACGAAATGGGAGTCGCTGATCCGGCCAGAGTTACTCAATGTACTACTCGTGCTGCCAGAGAAAATGTCGGCCTGGAATCTGTACAGCTTTATCCAATACCTGCATCAAAACGGGCAACGTAGCACCCGTTACCAGGTTGCACTTTGGTCCAAACTGGTGTATCCATTGGCCTGCCTGGTCATGGTCGTGCTGGCACTGCCATTTGGCTTTTTGCAGCAGCGGGCTGGCGGCATCAGCGCCAAAATCTTTGCCGGCATATTCCTGGGTGTGGTCTATCAGATCATGAACCGCGTGTTTGTGCATCTTGGCGTACTTAACGACTGGTCACCACTGGTCAGCGCCATCAGTCCCACGCTGCTCTTTTTAGCGGCCGGGCTCGGCATGCTTTATTATGTTGAGCGACGATAATACCAAGGCCTAAACTGGCGGCACTACAATAATACGTGAGCCTAACAGGCGATCATGCAAAAACTGTTGTTCACGGTCCAGCAACGCCCACCACAAGGTCAACCCGGCAGGTAATAGCAACACGCCGGCCAACACATAACGCATCACCGCTTGCTGCACATCGAGCAACTGCCCGTGCTGATCAACCACCTTTAACTTCCAGGTCTGGCTAGCCAGGGTTTGTCCGGTCACCACCCAGCAACGCACAAAATAAGCCCCCATCACCAACCACAGCAAGGCCCGCAAGCCCAGCCTTTTCCAGCCGTGACTGGCGTCTCCCAGCAACATGACATAGGCGGCTGTCAGTGCCAGCGCTAACGCCAACAGCAATAGCGCTTCATATACCACCGCCAGATACCGTTTAATTAAATGCTTCATTGTTTTAAGTCCACATAACAAAAACCCCGCAATTGCGGGGTTAGGCAGAAAAAAGCAGGATTACTTTTGATCCCAGCTGTCTTCCCACATACAGTGTCTGATTTTGTGACGGTTAGCAATCAGTTCATCAATGCTAGGCTCGTCGTTCAAAGCACGTTTCAATGCCAGCTTGATCGCTTCGTAGTTGTTTTTGTAGAGGTCAGCCTTGTCCAGGTTCGCTTCTTTGGCACAGCCCGGATCCACCCACAGCAATGCCACGATGCACAGATCATTCACCAGCTCTTTAGGGATAATACCCTCGATCACGGCATCGGTAATGCCATCAGCTACACCAGCTTGCACCACACCACCGAACAACTCAATGTTCAATGCGTCTTTCAAAGTTACTTTTGGCACCATCATGGTCGCTGGACGCACCATCTGGTTGATATCACGCACAGCGAACATGGCCGTGTGACCTTTGGTCTGCGCCATCATGTTGGCAAATGCAGCGCCCACTGGGCCATCGACAGAACCGATCAAGATTTCCGGCATGGCGGCAGTAACGTCTTTGCCTTCAGAAAACACGGTCGCTTCACCGGCTTTAAATACGATTTTTGACATGAGAATTCCTTTTATGTCTGCAAGTTGGAGAAAAACTTAAGCCGTAATTATACCAGTTCAAGTTGCATATCTATATGCAATATATCGGCATCACTGTAAGGCTCACTGCACACCTCAAAGCCCACTTGCTGATAAAAACCGACTGCATGCATTTGCGCCGACAGTCGCGCATGACTGACTTCCAACTGCTGGCAAACCTGTATGGCCTGCAGCAACAAGGCCTCCCCTACACCTTTTCCACGCCACGCTGCGAGCACGGCCATGCGGCCAATATGCCCATCAGGCAAGACTCTGGCACATGCCAAAAATTGATCACCCTGGCATGCCAGCAAATGAATCGCAGTTGCATCAGCGGCATCCCATTCCAAGTCCACCGGCACGTGTTGCTCATCGATGAAGACCATCTGCCGGATATGTCGGCATTCCGCCCACAAGGGATGATGCATATCCAGTCGATGGATACTGAGCTGAATACGTTGCACGGCCATCGCCACTCCGGATCAAATATCGCAATTGTACCTGTATTGCAATTGTAGTTAGCCGCAGGCATCATACGTCCTTTATTAAAAACAGGATTTGAGGAAAAGCTATGTGTCGTTTTCAAACCGCAGCGGCCAGAATTTTGCTGGGGCTGGTATTTTTTGGGGTGGTGATTTTAAAGTTGATGGCTATTCTGAATACGCCTGATGGCTACCTGCAATATCAGATGACCCTGGGCCAGTTTGGGTTGCCAGCGGTGTTCGCCCCCTTGCTGATCCTGGTTCAATTCGTGTTTGGCCTGTTATTGATCATCGGCTTTAAGACCCGTGTGTCAGCGCGTGTACTGGGCGTGCTGGCCGCGTTCATGGCCGTAATTCTGGCCCAGGCTTCACTGGACGCATTCTTCGCCTATATGGGCATTGCCGGTGGCATGTGGCTGCTGAGCATTTACCCTGAAACGGCTTGCAGCCTGGATAACCGTAACAAATAATCTGCCACATAGATAGCAAAAAAGCCGGGCAATTGCACCGGCTTTTTGTTTGCTTGCAAATCAGGCTAGCCTTTGATTTTAATCCCCAGCTGCTTGAGTTTACGGTACAAATGCGTACGCTCCAGGCCGGATATTTCAGACAAACGGCTCATATTATTTTTCACCAGCCGCATGTGGTACTGAAAATAAAAACGCTCGAACTCATCGCGCGCTTCACGCAAGGGCTGATCAAGATTGATCGGCATATGCTGCTCGGCGGACTCGGTAGCCTGACCCTGAAAATTGGCCAGCACACGCTGCACATCGGTTTGTGTGATGGTATCGGCCAGGCTGGTCATCAACAGGTTCTGCACCACAGACTCCAGCTCATCCAGGTCACCCGGCCAGTCAGCATTGCGCAAGGCATTCAGGGCCGCGACATCAAACGATTTATAGTCAATCTTGCTGGCCTCCACCATCAAGGTCGCCATGGCACTCACCAGGTCAGGGATATCCTCCTTGTGCTCATCCAGGCATGGTACTTTCACCGCAGCACCGGCCAGGGTTTGCAATAAAGACTGCTCCAGCATGGCTTTTTCAATCAGTTGCGGCAAGCCATGCTCGCTGGCACAAATCACGCGTACGCCATATTTCTCAGATTTATTAATCAGTAAGCTCAGGCCTTTTTGCTCAGTTTTTCCCAGCCTGGTGACTTCATCGACAAACACTACACCTTCGCGTGCCTGCTCCAGGATTTCCATCGGCGCAGTGACTAACTTCTCATACTCGGTGAGCGCCACCCACGGCGTATTGTGCGGGCGCAGGAACTTGGCACATAAAGGCACACTACCGCCTTTTTTACCAATCAGGAACAAGGTATTTTTATGCCGCGCCAGTTGCTCAAGACGCTGCTTGAGCTCCTGAATCACCGCGCTTTTGCCAAAGCTGGACAAGTTAATTTCAGTGTGCGCGAGATGTTCGGTGTGTTTAATGGCTGCGCCCACGGTTTTGAGCAGCTTTTGCAACGCGATGGGTTTTTCAAGAAAATCAAATGCCCCGAGGCGCGTCGCCTCAACGGCGGTATCAATGGTGCCATGGCCGGACATCATAATGACCGGCATGGTCAGCAATCCGGCATTGGCCCATTCCTTAAGCAGGCTAATACCGTCGCAATCCGGCATCCAGATGTCCAGCAAGACCAGATCCGGGCGTAGCTTGAGACGTTCGTCCCTCGCAATCTGTGCGTTCTCTGCCAAGCGCACGACATGCCCTTCATCTCGCAAGATGTCGCTCAACAACTCCCTGATGCCTATTTCGTCATCGACCACCAAAATATTACGTGAAGCCATGGTACTTCCTTACACGATGCGCTCAACGCGCCGACGCTGTTGTTGTTTATCTACCGGCAAGCTGATGGTGACGCTGGCGCCCCCTTGTGGCAGATTGTCTATGCGAATCTGTCCACGCTGCTCTTCTATCATTTTTTTCACAATGGCTAATCCTAATCCTGTCCCGTGGGACTTGGTGGTGACATAGGGCTCGAACACCCTGGCCATCACATCGGTCGGAAAACCACTGCCGTTATCGGTCACGGTTAATTTTATACGCTCGCCATCATAATCGGTCAAGATAACAATGTGCGGTTCACTCACTTGTGTCAGGGCATCCTGTGCATTTTGCAGCAGGTTATGCAAAATTTGCCGCATCATAGTCGCATCGGCATGTATCTCTGGCAGTTGCTCATGCAACGTCAATACCAACTTGACTGCCGAAGCGTTATACAGGCGGCTGACATCACGAATTAAAGCATTTAAATCCAGTTTAACCAACTGCACTGCCGGCGTTCTGGCGTATTCACTAAACTCGTTGACCATGTTCTTCATGGCCTGCACCTGGTTGACGATGGTATCGGTCGACTTAAACAGCATTTCTGCATCTTTGCTATCCAGCTTGTCTTGCAACTTCAGTTGCAAACGTTCAGCCGAGAGTTGTATCGGTGTCAGTGGATTTTTGATCTCGTGCGCCAACCGCCTGGCCACTTCAGCCCAGGCCGCATCACGTTGCGCTTGCGCCATGGCGGTCACATCATCAAACACTACCACCAGGCCGTGCCCGGCTCCTTCTGGCAACCGGGTCACGCGCAACATGAGGATCTGCGTACCATGCACGCCTTCAATGTCAATCTGGCTGGTCAGGTGCCGCTCATGATGGTCAAATTGCAAGGTATCCTCATAATGCCGCATTACCAACTCGGTGAACGGGCTAAGATAGCTGTTTTCAGCAGCCACTTCGGTAAAAATCTTGTTTTTAAAACCCACCAGCGAAATGCCCAGGATATTGGTTGCCGCCAGGTTATACACACGCAGTTCTGCACGCTCATTAATGGTCATCACGCCTGAGCTCAAATGCGACAGAATCGCCTCCAGATAGGCACGCGCGGACTCTACGTGCTGGCGGCTTTGCTCGGAGGCATTTTTCGCCTCCTGCAACTGCCGCGTCATGCTATTAAACGACTTCACCAGCACACTGAGCTCGTCTTTACCAAACGAAGGCAGTTGTTGTGAGTAATCACCGCTGGCAATCAGGCGCGTCCCCTCCGCCAGTACGGTGAGCGGTTGCGCCATGCGACGACTGAGGGCAAACGCAATGGTCAAGGCACCGAGCATGGATAGCAACAGAATCATGGTCAGCGTCAGCATGAAAATATCTTTCAAAGACTGACGGCTATAAGACAGGGTTTGGTACTCGCGATAGACGTCCTGTACCGACTCTGCCGTGTTCGAGAGTGCTTTTGGTACAGGTTGCATCAATTGCAAAATGCGCAGTTCACCCGTAATACCCAAGGGCTCCACCGGCGTCAGTACTCGCATATACAGGCCCTTGCCGGGGATGGGCTCAATTTTTCCGTAGACGCCACTCCTGGCCTGGCGTAACTGCGGCACCGAAGGCAGCTCAGGCAAGAAGCTGCTGGGATCAGAACTGCTCACAGCCAGAATGGCGCCTTGTGCACTGAGTAAAGCGGCATCCTGGATGCCTGCTTTCTCCCGCAAATCATTGATCTGACTGTAATGGGAGCGCGCGGGCTGCAACGATAGAGACACCGCCATGCTTTGCGCTTTTTCTTTCACATCCCCCAACATGATATCCAGTGCCCGCTGGCCCAAATTCAGGCCGCCATCCAGTGCAGACTCCACCTTAACGTTAAACCAGGACTCAATCGAACGTGACAAAAAGTTTACCGATACCAGGTAGACGATCATGCCGGGGATGAGCGCCATGAGCGCAAAGGTGACCAACAACCTGAAGTTGAGTTTGCTGCCGACCTGTTTGGTTTTAGTAGTGCGGTAAAGATGGCGTAGCTGGTAAGCAATCACACCCAGCAATAACAAGGCCAGGCCAGCATTGATATAGAGTAACACCAGGTAGTAATCACCGCTAATAGCGGTATTGGCACTGGCCAGCGACAGCAGATAAAGCAGGGCTGCTGCCAGCGCAATCGACAAAATCAGGACATAACGCATAACGTTAGCGCAGTGTTTCCTTCACCCACCAGCTAAACGTGGGGGTTACCAGCTCCCAGTCACTTTCGCCCAGGGCATCCAGTTGCAATGCTTTAGGCAGTTTGCTGGTATCCAGGTGCATCTTGAGCGCGGCCTGGTAGGGCTGATTCTTTTCAAGCGTGGCATGCGGCACGAGGCGCCAGTCATGGATCAGGCCCAGCTCACGTCTGGCCTCACCCAGGCTATCAAACACTTTTTGCTGTTGCGGATAGTTGAGCAGGTATTGTTTGGTGAGCGCATGATAATTCAGTGTCACGGAGCGGCGTTCGGTGACCACCTCGTCATCAAACCAGTATTTGAGGGGTTTGATAATCTGGAACTCATATAAAAAAGTCAGTGCGACGCCTTTACTCAGCGCTTCTTCTAGCGCACGGCCAAACTGGATATCAATGTCCGCATCCAGTGTCCACACTTCATCCCGCAACACCAGCTCTGCACTACGGATATGCGCGTGATTGCCACCAGCGACCGCCACCCAGGCGGTCAGGCTCAGCAACAGCGCGATCCATAACCAGCGACTAATGTTTTTGCAGGAGTGCATAAAACAATCCGTCATGCTCAGCGGTGGGCAATAACTGACCACCAACCTGGTGCTGACAAGGTAATGTCGACACATCAAAGGCGACCGGCAACCTTGTCGCATCGGTGTGTGTGGTTAAAAATTGCTGAATTTGCATTTCGTTTTCTTGTTGGAATATCGAGCACGTCACGTAGAGCAATTTACCGCCTTTTGCCAGCATTTGCCACAAATTCGATAAAATTTCCTGTTGCGTACGGGCAAATGTTGCCAGATCCTGAGGCCGGCGCAACCACTTCATATCCACATGGCGGCGCACAATGCCAGAAGCACTACAAGGTACATCCGCCAGAATACGGTCAAACAACTGGCCATCAAACCAGTCTGACTGTGCTGCATCGCCTGTCACCACCTTGGCTTGCAAGCCCAATCGCTGCAAGTTCTCGTGCACGCGACGTAAACGTTCAGCTTCGACATCCAGTGACAATAACTCAACGTCACTGGTTTCCAGTACGTGGCAAGTCTTGCCACCGGGCGCACTACAGGCATCCAGCACGCGCATGCCAGGTTGCAAATCCAGCAAAGGCGCAGCCCATTGCGCACCTGCATCCTGCACACTGACCCAGCCCTCTTCAAAAAACGGTAGCTTGCTCACCGGCAAGGGCTGCTGTAGCTGAATAGCTGTGCCACCCAAATGGTGAGAGGCTATCCCCGCTGTTTGCAACAACTGCATATAAGTCGCAGGGTCGGTCTTGCGCACATTCACGCGCAAAGTCATGGGTGGATGGCTATTACCCACTTCGAGTATCGTTTGCCAATCCTGCGGATATTGCTGTTTCAGGGTATCTATCCACCATTGCGGATAGTTAAATTGCACTTCTTCACCCTTGACGATGTGAGCTTGCAAATCCGCACGCTGGCGCAAAAAGTTGCGCAACACGGCGTTGACCAGACCTTTGGCCCAACGCTGCCCGGTTTTACCGGCCGCCTCTACCGCCTGGTTGACCACGGTAAAGTCATCATCTGTACTATGTAATAGCTGCGACAACGCCACCAGCAACAACGCGTTAACACGCTCATCCGTCACTGGTTTGGGCGTCAGTGCTTTGAGATACGCTGCAGATTCTGCATAGAAACGCAACGTCAGATAACTGTAATCCTGCGCAGCAGCCTGTTGTTGTGGCGTCGCCAATTTGACCTTACGCAATGCCTTGGGCATGGAAACAGTCAGGTTATGTCCGGCCAACACTTCGGCCACCGCATATGCGGCAATGAGCTGAGCAACTTGCAACGATAATCTCTGGGCAAAAAAAGCTATTCTACTTGATGCGCCCCGATTGCACAGTGAAAAACACGCGCAATAAAAAAGGCTTTCATCAGAAAGCCTTTTTCAAGTAAAAACATCAGCAGCTAATACTGGTTCGCCAATGCCAGCAAACGGCGGATACGCTCTTCCGTTTGCGGGTGGGTACTAAACAAACCAGCCAGATCTGCACCGGATAACGGGTTGATAATCATCATCTGCCCGGTTTCAGGATGCTGCTCAGCTGTCATGTTCGGAATCTGGTGCGCATAGTTATGGATTTTTTCCAGCGCAGCTGCCAGGGCTTTCGGATCACGGCTGATATCCGCCCCCATGCGATCCGCTTCGTATTCACGTGAACGTGAAATCGCCATTTGAATCAGCGAGGCTGCCAATGGTGCCAATACCATGATCAAAATACCGATCAGCGGATTAGGCCGGTCTTCGCCCTCACGATGGCCGCCACCAAACATCAGGCCAAATTGCGCAATCGATGAAATTGCCCCGGCCACTGTCGCTGAAATAGTCGAAATCAAGGTATCGCGGTTTTTCACGTGCGCCAGCTCATGCGCCATCACACCGCGCAACTCGCGCTCACTTAAAATCTGCATAATGCCGGTGGTCGCTGCCACCGCTGCATTTTCCGGATTACGGCCGGTGGCAAAGGCGTTAGGCTGGCTTTCGTTAATCACAAACACGCGCGGCATAGGCAACTCAGCACGTTCCGCCAACTCTTTCACCATATTGAAATAATTGCGGAATTGGCCATTGCCAAAATTATTGTCAGCATTGATCTCTACCGCACCGTACATTTTCAGTACGGCCTGGTCACTGAACCAATAGGCATAAAAGTTCATGCCGCCGGCCAGCAATAAGGCCAGCAACATCCCGCCCTGACCACCCAAAGCCCCGCCCACGGCTACAAACAGAGCCGTAATGGCCGCCATCAGCACAAAGGTTTTGGTCCAGTTACCTAACATACTTACTCCTTGAATACATTTAATACCACTTCCCTAATATGCGGGGATGACAGGTGTTTTTCAATGCCCGGTGTTAAAACACCGCTTAGAAAAACCGGTCACCGACCTGCACATGCTGCCCCTGCACAAACTGCTGTGCCGTTTGCCGCTTGCCACCGGGCATTTGTAACTCGTGAATTTCCAACGCACCGTCGCCGCAAGCCACGCGCAATGGCTGTGTTTCCAGCACTACGCCTGGCTGGCCGCTACCAGCTGCCATTTGAGCAAACCACAGTTTGCAGACTTGTTCGTTGAACTTGGCCGTGGCGACCGGAAACGGGTTAAACGCCCGTACCTGTCGTGAGAGCTGTTGGGCAGGCTGATTCCAGTCGATGGCAGATTCGGATTTCTCCAGCTTGTGGGCATATGTCACCAGGGATTCATCCTGCACTTCAGAGGCTAATTCACCCGTACTTTGCAGTGTATGCATGGCTTCAACCATCAAACGTGCACCTTCGCGGCTGATGGCATCATGCAGGCTTTGGGTTGTATCCGCCTCGGTAATAGCGACCGCCCACTTGCTGATCATATTGCCAGCATCCAGCTTGGGCACCACTTCCATAATCGTCACGCCAGTCTCGGCATCGCCAGCCAGAATGGCTCTATGGATAGGCGCCGCGCCGCGCCAGCGTGGCAGCAGTGAGCCATGGATGTTGTAACAGCCACGTTGAGGGATATTCAGTACCGCAGTGGGGATAATCAGACCATAAGCAGCCACAATCATGACATTGGCATTGACCGCCGCGACCTCCGCCTGCACGTCAGCAGGTTTGAGGCTTTCTGGTTGAAACACGCGCAAGCCATGTTGCAAGGCCAGCTGTTTGACCGGGCTAGCTTTCAATTGCATGCCCCGTCCGGCGGGACGGTCTGGTTGTGTTAGCACCATGACGACATCATGACCGGCATCCATTAACCCCTGCAAAGCAGGCACGGCAAACTCCGGGGTTCCGGCATAAATAATTCGCATGCAAATCCCTAATTAATAACTATTACGTTCGATTTCGCGCGCGTGCTTGACCATTTTGCTGCGGATGCGGTTACGTTTTAGTGTTGACAGGTACTCGACAAATACCTTGCCCTTGAGGTGATCCATCTCATGCTGGATACAGACACTGAGCAGGCCATCGGCATCCAAGCGGTATGCCTTGCCTTGCACATCTTGCGCTTCTACCGTGATGAACTCGGCGCGTGTGACATTTTCATACACGCCGGGCACAGACAAGCAGCCTTCTTCATAATCCTGGCTGCCAGACTGGGCAATGATTTTCGGATTAATCAGCACCAGCAAATCATCTTTGTCTTTGCTTAAATCAATCACAATCAATTGAATGTGTTGATCAACCTGTGTCGCAGCCAAACCAATGCCGGGCGCATCATACATCGTCTCGGCCATATCGCTTACCAGCTGCTGCAACGCGGCATCAAACACTTGCACCGGCTTGGCCACGGTGTGCAAGCGCGGGTCAGGATATTGCAAAATTGGAAGTAGTGCCATGCTCTACAAATCTTTCCATTCAATAGTTTGTGGGAAAACGGGGTAAAACGCCCGCTTTTTCACCTTGATAAGAACTTTAAACCCATGCTAGATTGGTCGACATTGCGCAGATGCTGCGCACCGTTGGTGCTGCCCATCCTTTTGTGCTGCATATTACAGAGACGCCACATGACCAAAATTGTTCAAATTATAACCTTGCTTGCGCTGGCTTGTAGCAGCTTGTTGGTGCGTGCTGAAGAAATTCCTTTGCGCCCGCAACATCCCGATCGCCATGTCGTGGCCAAAGGCGACACCCTGTGGGACATTTCAGCCAAGTTCCTCAAGAACCCCTGGCAATGGCCACAAATCTGGCAACTTAACCGTGAACACATCAAAAACCCGCACTGGATTTACCCCGGCGACGTGATTGTACTCGACACCAGCAGCGGCAAACCGGTGTTAAAACTGGTACGTGAATCAGTGACACTGGAACCCGGTGTCATCGTCACCCCCATTAAAGGCGATGCGATTCCAGCGATCCAGCCGAACACCATCCTGCCATTCCTGACCAAACCCATGCTGATCTCGCCAGAGGAGCTGAAAGCCGCACCGCGAATTATTGCCGCGCAGGAAGAGCGTGAAATCCTGAGTCCTGGCACCCATATTTATGTGCAAGGCTTACCGGAATCGGCCAGATCGGTGTGGGCGATTTACCGCGAGGGGGAACCGGTCAAGAATCCTGAAAATGGTGAAATCCTCGGCAATGAGGCACACTATCTGGGCGAAGCAAAATTACTGCGCCCAGGCCAACCAGCCACGTTAACGGTGACTCAGGCCAAAGAGGAAATTGCGGTCAAAGACAAACTGATTGCGATGGAAGATGAACTCAATCCGGCCTATATTCCCCATGCGCCAGACATGCCGATTCAAGGCCAGATTGCGCGCGTGAGTGAAGGCATTAACGAAACCGGTTATGGCCGCGTCGTCGTGCTTAACCGCGGTGAAGAGCAAGGCGTAGAGCGCGGTCATGTGCTGTCCGTGCTGCGCAAAGGTGCCAGCATGGTGGACCCGGAATCAGATCCAAAAAAACCTGTAACCATCCAGCTGCCTGATGAGCCGGTCGGTCTGGTCATGGTGTTCAAAACCTTCCCAAAACTGTCTTATGCCTTGGTGATGCAGGCCTCTCAACCGATTCATGCCGAAGATGTGGTCAGCACCCCATGATACACAAGCGCTATAGTGACGATCACAACTGAACACACCGCCCCCTGGATTGCGCTCAGCCTGGTAAACGGGCTGGGCAGCGTCACTTACTGCCAGTTACTGCTTAGTTTCAAAACGCCTGAAGCCATTCTGGCAGCGCCTTATTCAGCGTTGCGCGACCTGGTCAGCAAAGAGGTCGCCGATGGCATCCAGCGAGCCATGGATGATCCGCACATTGCACACACGCTGACCTGGCTGGATCAAACCGATAACCACCTGATCACCCTGGGCGATCCTTATTATCCGCAACGATTGCTGGACACAGACCAGCCACCGCCGGTTTTATATGCCAAAGGCAACCTGCAAACCCTTAAAAGACCGGGCCTCGCCATTGTTGGTAGCCGCCATGCCACACCGCAAGGTGAAGCGACTGCCGAGAATTTTGCCGAAAGCTTATGCCGCGCCGGATTCGCCGTAGTCAGCGGACTGGCGCTGGGGATTGATGGCGCCGCCCATCGTGGCGCACTGAAAGCAGATGGTGCCACCATTGCCGTGGTCGGCACCGGGCTAGACATTGTTTACCCGGCCAGGCACAAGGCGTTGGCACACCAGATCGTGCAATATGGGCTGATCCTCTCTGAATACCCGCTGGGCACGCCATCGCTCACGCACAACTTTCCGCGGCGCAACCGCATTATCAGCGGCTTATCTGAAGGTTGCCTGGTGGTAGAGGCCAATATTGACAGTGGTTCGCTGATTACGGCCAAACAAGCCATCGAGCAAGGGCGTGAAGTATTTGCCATTCCAGGCTCAATTCACTCGCCGGTGGCCAAAGGGTGCCACGCCCTGATCAAGCAAGGCGCCAAACTGGTCGAATCGACCGACGACATTTTGAGTGAATTACGCCATATCCGCCTGCCAAACACGGCTTTGGCGATTAGCCCGAATGGGCCATCGCCCGAGTGGACTAATTTACCTGCCGAAGCAAGCCCAGTATTGGTTTGCATGGGATTCGACCCCCTGTTTGCAGAGCAGATCTCAGCCCGCTCAGGCTTGACGCCAGAACAAGTTTCCACCATGCTAACACTACTTGAATTAGAAGGTGTGGTCAGCCATCTCGCCAGCGGTCAGTTCCAGCGACTCGCCTAAAGACGGACTCAGGCTCACCCCAACAGCGCTGCCTATGCAACAGCGTGTTTGAGGAGACTATATACATGTTGGAAGTATTGATATTTATTTATCAAAATTACTGGGATAAACATGATGCGCTTGAGTTGAAAGAAACCGACGAAACCATCATGGCTTACGAGTTATCCCAGGCAGGATTTAACCATCAGGACATTTTACATGCGGTAGACTGGGTCAAAGACCTGCGCCGCTCGGTACAGCAACCACGGTATCTGCACGACCCGGCGGCCATTCGTATTTTTTGCGAGATGGAGCGCAGCAAAATCAATGACGAAAGCTTAAACTTTCTGACGCTGCTACAACGCAGTGACATCATCACGGCCTACGAACGCGACTTGATTGTGGACCGTGCCATGGTGTTACCGCAGGAAACACTGAGCATGGAAGATATCCGCTGGATCACCATGATGGTGTTGTGGGATGAAACACGTAAGCAGGACTACCTGTTTGTAGAAGACGCCTTGTTTAACCCACAAGGTCTTTCACTACAGTAAGCCTGAGCACGTAAAAAAGCGCGACCAAACAGGCCGCGCTTTTTTGTTTTCTGCCAGCTACAGTTGGCGAATAATCTGGCCAATAATACCGGCCTGGTTCAGCGTATAAAAATGCATTTTATCCACGCCAGACGCAATCAGTCTGGCACAAATATCCGTCACCACATCCGCGCCAAATGCCCGCAACGACGCCAGGTCGTCACCATAAGCCTCTAAACGCAGGCGCAGCCAGCGCGGGATTTCGGCACCGCACACATTAGAAAAACGCGCCAGCTGCGTGTAATTATAGATAGGCATGATGCCGGGAATAATCGGCGCCGTCACACCCATTTTTTGCGCGGCCTCGACAAAGCGGAAATACGCATCCACATTATAAAAATACTGCGTGATGGCTGAGTCAGCACCCGCATCAATTTTACGTTTGAAGTTTTCCAGGTCTTTTTGCGCAGACCCTGCTTCAGGGTGAAATTCAGGATACGCCGCCACCTCGAGGTGAAACCAGTCACCAGTTTCGGCGCGGATAAAGCTCACCAACTCATTGGCGTATTTAAAGTCACCTGCGCTCACCTCACCTGAAGGAATATCACCGCGCAAGGTGACCAAACGCTTGATGCCTTTGGCTTGATAAGCTTGCAGCAACTCGCGGATTTCTTCTTTACTCGAAGAAATACAGGAAATATGCGGTGCCGCGCCATGGCCCGCGGCCTGGATTTCCAGCACGCTATCCATGGTACGGTCACGCGTCGAACCGCCTGCACCAAAGGTCACTGAGAAAAACTCTGGTGAAAATGCGGCCAACTCATCGCGCACATTGCGCAGATTCGCCATACCTTCCGCTGTTTTAGGCGGAAAGAACTCAAAACTGTAAGAGGTTTTACGATTCACTTGTTTAATCTTTTATTTATGATGCACGATTGGCTTAGTCTTTTTCATTCAGCACAATCGCGCTCAATATCCATGCAATCACGCTATACACCAGCGCACCAATCACGCCTGTCAGCACACTATTGACCGAGAAGCCTTGTAATAAATGGCCGACAAACCAGAACAGCAAGCCATTAATCACCAGTAAAAACAGCCCCAGCGTCAGCAAGGTGATCGGCAACGTTAAAATGACCAATATCGGTTTCACCAGCACATTGGCAAAACCAATCACCACCGCCGCCAGCAAAGCAGCCGTAAAATTCGCAACATGAATGCCCGGCACCAGATACGCGACTGCCATCAGTGCCAACGCATTCAATACCCACACGACCAACAGTTTCAACATGCTGATTCCCCCTGACTCACATGAGGAGAGTGTACACCCAAACCCGCGCCAGTACATCTGACGCAGACTCGGGTGAATCGGCAGATACTCTAGTGCAGATTAGTAACGATAATGGTCTGGCTTGTATGGGCCACTTTTGCTCACACCGATATAGGCCGCTTGCGCGTCTGTCAGTGTGGTCAATTGCGCGTTGAGTTTTTTCAACTGCAAGATAGCCACTTTTTCATCCAGGTGCTTGGGCAAAGTGTACACGCCAACCGGATATTTTCCTGTTTGCGTAAACAACTCAATTTGCGCAATGGTCTGGTTAGCAAAGCTGGAGCTCATCACATAGCTCGGATGGCCAGTACCACAACCCAGGTTCACCAGGCGGCCTTTGGCCAACAGGATGATGCGTTTACCATCCGGGAAAATCACGTGATCCACTTGTGGTTTGATCTCTTCCCACTGGTATTTTTCAATGCCGGCAACGTCGATTTCGTTGTCGAAGTGGCCAATGTTACAGACGATGGCCTGGTCTTTCATTTTGGCCATATGGTCGTGGGTAATCACATGGTAGTTACCAGTCGCGGTGACGAAAATATCAGCATGCTCTGCGGCGTAATCCATGGTCACTACGCGGTAGCCTTCCATCGCCGCTTGCAGCGCGCAAATCGGGTCAATTTCAGTCACCCATACTTGTGCAGACAAGGCACGCATGGCTTGTGCAGAGCCCTTGCCCACATCACCGTAACCAGCTACTACGGCAATTTTGCCGGCGATCATGACATCAGTCGCGCGCTTGATACCGTCAACCAATGATTCACGGCAACCATACAGGTTGTCAAACTTGGACTTGGTCACAGAATCGTTAACGTTAATCGCCGGGAATGCCAGTTTGCCCTCTTTATGCATTTGATACAGTCTATGCACACCGGTGGTAGTTTCTTCGGTCACGCCTTTGATGGCGGCCAAACGCACTGAGTACCAGCTTGGGTCTGTTTTCAACTTGGCTTTAATCGCATTAAACAGGCAAATTTCTTCTTCAGACGTTGGATTCGCCACCACAGACAAATCTTTCTCGGCACGGCTACCCAAATGTAGCAATAAGGTTGCATCGCCGCCATCATCCAGAATCATATTGGAGTAGCCACCATCCGCCCACTCAAAAATACGGTGGGTGTAATCCCAATACTCTTCCAGTGTTTCGCCTTTCACGGCAAATACGGCAGTGCCAGTCGCAGCAATCGCCGCAGCGGCGTGGTCTTGTGTAGAGAAAATATTACAGGACGCCCAGCGCACATCAGCGCCCAGGTCTTTCAGTGTTTCAATCAACACTGCGGTCTGGATGGTCATATGCAAAGAGCCGGTAATACGTGCGCCCTTCAGTGGTTGTTGAGCCGCGTATTCTTCGCGAATCGCCATCAAGCCCGGCATTTCAGTTTCGGCAATCGCAATTTCCTTGCGACCCCAAGCAGCCAGCGACATATCAGCAACGATGTAATCTTTGATGTCAGCTACAGTATTCATGTTTCAAATCCTTAAAAAGATGAAAACTGAGCAGGGAAAGTTCTAAGAACCGGTGGAAACGTTTGTTCACCTTTTTTCCGTGCTCGCACAGTGAAAAGTGAACGCCGTTGAGATGCTTTGCAGCAAATGCTCTGAGCCTGGGAGTCAGATGACTCTCGCAGCGTTCCTCAGAAGTTGCGAATTATACGCCAACCCGGGCATTTTACAAAAAAGCGGCGGCGGCCAAGCGCGAAACAGCGGGCTAAATCACACGCAAATAAACCGTCTGCAGGCATCAAAACGTCATCTCTCAAACTGACCCGATTACACCTTGCTGCTCTGCAAAATCACTGTCATACACCTGTGCCATGATGTCATCACGGCAATAAGCAGACAACCAGACTAGGAAAGGTGGCTCGTATGACAATGTATCAAGTGATGGACGAAGAGAACCATTGCATCGCAACCTTTCATCATTTTCAGGAAGCGATTTATACCGCACAAGATTTCACCCTGTGGGATGATGAACATTACTACCATGTGGAAGAGCTGGACATGGCAGTAGCATAAGCGATTGCAAACCCGATTTAAATAAAAAAAGCGCCCGATTGGGCGCTTTCTCGTTTGAGTCTGATGTTGCCTGTCTTACGGCAAACTTTTCATTGCCACCGTCAATGCTTCAGCCGCTTCTGCATCCAGTTGTTTTAATGTATCAACACTGGCCATCGCTTCACCATGTTTGCCACTCGCTTCAGCAATCATGCCCAGGTAATAAAAAGCCTGGCTATGTTGATCGTTCATACTCACCACACGATGCAGATGCTGCTCGGCAATACTGAAGTCTTTCGTTTCATACTCTGCGGCCGCCAGATAAAACCAGGCTTCGGTGTTATGTGGCTCTTGTGTGGTCCATTGTTCGGCAATCACTTTCAAACCTGCCCAGTCTTTATGCAGGTATGGAAACACCACCTTCATAAAATATGGCCATTCAGCAGCGGGTTTACCCCAGAAAGGCAATTCACTTTTCACCACAATCGGGCCTGCCGGTTTGCTGATCAGGGCTTTCACCCAGTCCACAGACATGTAGTAGTAATAAGCGTCCTTACCAGGGCTCTTCAGGGTAATCAAGCCAACCAGCGCACCGCTGTCATCAAACAGGCCGCCACCGCTGGCACCTTGCCTAAAACTGCTGGTGGCACGCACAATGACCGAGTCATCCATGGTAAACAAGCCTTTGACCACACCGCTGGTGCTGACTGGCGCAGCGACAAAACTGGGATAACCGATGGTGAATACCGGTTGTTCATATTTGAGTTCACGGCTGGATTTCATGGTCACTGGTGACAATGGCAAATCTTCCATTTGCAACATGCACACATCATGTTCCCAATCAGGTTTCACGCCGACCGCGTGATAGGCTGCTCCGCCGCTGACCACGCTGATACTGCTGGCATTGGCGACCACATGGCAGTTAGTCACCACCTGGTTTTCAGCCACGACCACACCAGAACCCAAGCCATATTGACCGTTTTTCAAGCCGACTTGCACACGCAACACGCGACTATTTAAATCGTGCACCAGCGCTTCTGCTGGCTCTGCCATGAGTGATGCGCTCATGCATCCTAACAATAATCCGATCAGTAACTTTGTCATGTCGTGCTCCAATCTGTGACAGCAGGTGGGTGGTGTTACCCGGTTGCCGGTGATACGTTGGAAAGCCTGTTAAGCTTGTTTTAGCAAGACGTATTCCAACCCACATGCACGCTGGTTTTAGCACACAGAGACTGCGCTCAGACAAAGCACATCATTCAATAATTACATTAATAATCAAATATTTATAATAAAAAGTCCTTTTACTCGCAACCCAAAAATCAAATTCCATAAGCACGGCGATGAGCAGACGGCAATATGCCATTGCACCAAAGAAGTGCACCATAAGAATGTACGCACAATAAACTGGCATTTTGAATAAAAATCGGAAGAAAACAGCTAAAGAGAAGTCATACTTGGCACTGACTACGCGCTACGGATAGAGCCAAAAATTAGTGGTTGGCGATAAAGACGCGGTTGCGGCCTTGCTGCTTGGCTGCATACAGAGCGGCATCCGCCATTTTCATCAAATGTGCCAAGCCCTGCTGTTCGCTGAGTTGCGAGGTAGACACCAACCCGAATGACGCCGTGTAGTGAATTTGCTCGCCATGATCACTCATGACGCTGTGGTCTATTTCGGAGCGCAAACGCTCAATCACGCGCGCGGCCTCGTGCAGATCCGTCATCGGCATTAAGATGCCGAACTCCTCACCACCCAGTCGACCGACCATATCACTGGTGCGCAAGGCACTGACGCAACGCAGACAAAAATTCTGCAAGATCAGGTCACCGGCGTGATGCCCATATTGATCGTTGATTTTCTTAAAGTGATCAATATCAACCATGGCAAACGCAAACGCCGAGCCATAACGCTGACTGCGCCGCACTTCTGATTCGAGCTCGTGAATAAAATGCCGGCGATTGGCAATTCCAGTTAAAAAGTCGGTAAACGCAAACTTGTCTGCTTCAATATGCAGTTGGTAGATACGCCAGGCAACGAAAACACCAACGACCAGAAACAAGCTGAGCAATAGTGCGGCATAAGTTAAGCCGTGTGTCGTGTGTTTTTCCAGCCGCTGCTGGCTTTCATTCACATATTGGGTGGCACGTTGATTGGCATTTTTAAGCACCGCCTCATTCAGGCTTGCCACCTCGTTAAAGCGTGCGGTCCACTGCGTTTCTATCAGGCGATTGGCATCCGCATAGCGTGTGGCCTCCAGTGCGTGCAAAATCTGGTCGCGCACCTGATTCAGCAATGTCAGTTTCTGTTTGAGTTGTGTCACTTGCTGCTGGTCGCCAGAATAACTGCGGGCAATGATTGCAATTTTTTGCTGCGCCAGCTGCTCACGCGCCGCAATAAAATCCACTGTGGTTGCCAGTTGCTTATGATCAGCCTCGATCAAGGTGGCATACAGCAAACTGCCGCGAATCTGGTAGAGATCGGCTTCTAAGGCGAGTGCCGCGTTGGCCACGGCAAACGGCTGCTCATAGAGCTTGCGTGTAGTTTGGTGCATCTCACGCATGCTGGAAAAATAAATCCACACAAACAGCAATACGCCGACAAAAGCAATCAGGAACCCGGCGACCAGAATATACAACACGGCATTTTTACGCTGTCTGTTCATTAAGCTGCTCTATGTGAATAATGCGCCTGGAATTAGGTGGTTGCCCTGATCAAGCCAGCCATTACTTTGCCAGCAATGCCGAAATATACGCCCACTCTTTGGGATCGACAGGTGTAATCGACAAGCGGTTCCCTTTTTGCAAAGTACGCATATTGGCCAGTTCTGGCGCTTCGCGCATTTCCTTCAAACTCAGCAACCGCGTTTTACGTACCAGTTTGACATCCACATTCACCCAGCGCGGATTTTCCGGCGTGGATTTTGGATCAAAGTATTTATGGCCTTCAACAAACTGGAACTTATCCGGGTAAGCCAACTGGCTGACTTCACAGAGGCCGACAATGCCGGGCGTCTCGCAATTGGAATGGTAAAACAGCACGCCATCCCCCAACTTCATCTGGTCACGCATAAAATTACGTGCCTGGTAATTGCGTACCCCATACCAATCCACCGTCTGGTTCGGGAACCCTGCCAAATCATCAATAGAAACGTCCGAGGGCTCGGATTTCATCAACCAGTAACGCGCCATGCCTGAAAACCTTCTTATGTCCAACAAATGTCAGTATCATAAACCAAGTTACAGTACAGCTGACAATCATGGCAAAAAACGTTCTTGGCACCCTACTCATTCCCTGCAGCATGCGCCCAATCACCGGCTTTGTGCGTGATGGTTGTTGTGGATTCCACCCCGAAGACCTCGGCAGGCATACCGTATGTGCAGAAATGACCGATGAATTTCTGGCATTCTCACAGGCACAAGGCAATGATTTATCGACGCCCATGCCAGAGTATGGGTTTCCGGGCCTGAAAGCAGGCGACCGCTGGTGTTTGTGTGCAAGGCGCTGGTTAGACGCCAGTGAAGCTGGCTATGCGCCACCGGTGATTCTGGAATCTTGTGATGAAAGTTGCCTGGAAGTGGTCAGCCTGGCCGACCTGATGTATCACGCGTTGCGATAAGCAGATCAGCCAAACATGTGTTTGCCGCCAGGCGGTTAAATAGCTGGGCGCTGGCTGCGACGCGCAAACACCAACATCAAGCCAGCGAAAAGCAACCCAGCTTGCGCAGGCTCTGGTACAGGCGTAATCGCAGATAACATGCGCTGCCCCAGATACTCGTGGACGACGGTCGTCATATGCAAATCATCCCAAAAAAGATACTTATCAGGATCAGCACAAACAGCGGCACCGTCATAACAAGCATCCGTTAAATTGGTAATCCCGTTGCTCACAGCCAAGGCCATGCCGTTTTCCAACTCAGTTTTGGTATCAAAATAAGTCACACGGGCAGAGCTCGGCAGACCTAATCCTGAAAGTCCCGCAACCAGATAATCGTTATAGTCCCTGGTGTAATCCTCCAAAAACTGAACTACCCCGGCAGAGGCCCCATTAAAACGCGGTGCATCCACCACAGCAGGCAAGCCCAGCACGAGAAAATCGGTCGCGCCTTTGCTATGCAACAATGCCACCATATCAATCATATTTTGCGCGGAATCGTGCGCCGAGAAGGTTTCAATGCCATTACCGCCGCCATCCAGCACGTACAAATGTCCTGCATCAACCGATGGCAAGCTACCCAGGTAGCTCGTCATAAACGTGAGCATATCCGCTGTGGTTGCACCGCCAACCGCAAAATTCTGGAAACTGGCTGGGGCATTCAATCCGAGCCCGGTGGCCAGATACTCAACCGCCGTTGGGCCATTGGTAAAACGGTAATTGCTATACGGCGCATCCGTCAGGCCCGCCCCAAACAGCTTGTAATAGCTGACCACTGCCGTATCTTCATTGCCACCATCAAAAAGACTATCGCCAATCGCAGTGATGCCGGTATAAGCAAACACCTGCGGGGAAAACAATACCAATGCAAAAAACCAGAAAAATAGCTTGCGCATGACTTCCTCCCTGAATCTAATTGTTAATTTATATGAAACAACTAGATTCTTGACCAATCAAATAAAGATTGCAACAGAAATATTTCATGCAGCAACTATCTGCAAGCATCACCATTGGGAGAGCGTTGGATAAGCAATGTGAAAGGGGTGGGGAATGATGTGCTAAGGGGTTACCTGAGCCGTGCATCCTGAACCAAGAAAGTTCAGGTGGTAACAGCCTAAGGAACATTAGGTTCGCACGCCAAGGGGGTTTTAAAAAACCACCCAACTTAGTGCGATCTCACAGCACCTGATGAGCCGAAACCTATAACAAAGACTAGTTCAAGGAATTTTAGACTCAGGCAACGCCTTAGCACACCGTTTTTATGATACGCCATTTCAAAAAAATGACGATGAAAATTTTGTGAAATGAAGCGGATTACAACAATTTGTGCTGGCCGGATAATACATCATCTATTTGCTGCTGCATGGTAGAAATACGTTTTTTTACGTCTCCCACATCCACACCGCCGCTACGCGTATTCAACAACTCATGCGTAATATTGAGTGCCGCCATAATGGCAATCCGCTCCACGCTGACCATTTTGCCAACATCACGAATTTCGCGCATTTTACCATCCAGGTAGCCCACGGCCTGCAGCAAACTGTCGCGTTCTTCATCGGTACAGGTCACGCTCATCGCGCGGCCCATGATTTCGATATCAATCGGATTACTTGCCATGATTAACGACCTTCCTCAGGCAATGCCGACAATAATCGCTCTAACTGAACGCTGGCTTGCGTCATATTCAGCTTCAACGATTGAGACTCCTGATGCAGCCGTGTGACCTCCTGACGTAACTCCACATTTTCGTCACGCAGTTGTCCGCACAAAGCAATCAGCTTCGTCACACGCTCTTCAAGACTTTTTAAATCGGCATCCATCAGCCCATTATCTTTTAAAAAAATGAGTGTGGTCAATAGCTAAGCGCATTTTTTCAAAGTAAATTAACAATTTGAGCACTCCTGCCGAATACAGGCCGACTGGCAAAAAAGCACGCTTTAGACTAGAATGGCGCCCAGTTGTCAGGTGCCTTTGCTGTATTTCTACAGGCTAAGGTGAAACTGGGAAACAGGTGCGTGAACCTACATTCACAACTCCTGTGCTGCCCCCGCAACGGTAAGCAAGTGCGGGTCTATCCATATGCCACTGAGTTCAAACTTGGGAAGGCGATAGATCAAAACTTGCAAGCCCGGAGACCGGCCTCGCAACCAACCATTTGCAATACCGCGGGGTGACGGTGTCTGATGATGTATTGGCTTTGCTGTTCAACACGCAAAGCCTTCATTCATTATCCCTACCCCCAAGTATTGATAGACAAACCACATGCGGGGACGCATGTGATACAGGGATAAGATAATGAAAAAAGTCATTCTTAAAGGCCTTATTGGTCTTTCTTTAAGCGAAATCGCCTGCGCCGCAGACACTGCAACGCTAGACGAAGTCATCGTGACCGCGACACGCACGCCTCAACAACAGGAATCAGTCATTGCCGATGTGTCTGTCATTAATGCAGAAGAAATCAAACGTGGCGGCCAAAGTACGCTGATTGAATTATTGCAACGCCAACCTGGCATTGAAATCACCAACAATGGTGGCGCAGGCAAAACCTCAGGCGTCTTCATGCGAGGCACCAACACGGGCCATACGCTGGTATTAATCGACGGCGTACGTGTGCAGTCTGCCACAGCAGGCACAACAACCCTTGAAAACATACCGATTCAACAGATCGACCGCATTGAAATTGTCCGTGGACCAGCAACTAGCCTATATGGTCAAGATGCAATCGGCGGCGTCATCCAGATTTTCACTAAAAAAGGCGTAGATGGCTTCAAACCTTATGCAAACCTGGGTTTTGGTACTTACGATACCACTCTGGCAGAAGCTGGATTGCGCGGTAAACAAAACGATACGGCTTATGCACTCAATGTATCGGCGAACAAAACCAACGGTTTTTCTTCACTGGACACCAGCAACCCGAACCTGAATGACAAAGACGGTTATCGCAATCTTGCCGTAACTGGTAATCTGTCTCATAAAATTGCAGAAGGCCATGAAGTCGGCTTAACCTTGATGCATAGCAAGGGGAGAACCCGCTTCGACAATAGCTACAACCTCGATCCATCATCAGCATTCAATCCTGCCTTTTCTGATTACGCCAACTTGCAACAAGATGTCTACTCTCTATTCAGTAAAAATCAAATCCTGAATAATTGGCACTCAACAGTGCGCATCAGCCAAGGCATTGATGAGACTGTGAACTACGCAGCATTAGGCCCCTTTACTAGCGAAAGCAGGAGCTTGTTCAGAACCAAACAGGATCAATTCAACTGGCAAAATGACATTACCCTTCCTCTTGGGACATTGACATTGATGTACGATAAATTGATCGACAGAGTCAACTCAACAACGGATTTTGACAAAACCAGGCGCACAAATGAAGGCTATGTAGCCAGCTATGTAGCGAATATCGGAGCACACAGCTTTCAAGCCAGTGCTCGCGAAGACCATAATTCCAGTTTTGGTAACAATGTCACTGGTGGCTTAGGCTATGGGTACAATATTAACGATCAATGGCGTGTCACCGGGAGCTATGGTTCTGCATTCAAGGCACCAACGTTTAATGACTTGTACTATCCAGGCTACTCCAACCCCAATCTGAAACCTGAAAAATCAGACAATTTAGAGGCCAGCCTACGGTACCGCGACGACACATTCAATGCATCCCTGACAGCCTACGAAAATAAGATCCGCAATTTAATTGTCCTCGGGTCTCTTCCTGAGAATATCAACAAAGCCACCATTCAAGGTATCACGCTGGCTGCCAGCAACCGCTGGGATAATTTGGACGTGGGCGGTAGTGTAGACATTCAATCTCCGCGTGATGATGAAACCGATAAACTGCTACGCCGTCGCGCCAATCGTCATGGCCAAATGCACCTTGGCTACTCTTTGCAGGACTGGCGATTTGGTGCTGAAATGGTAGCGTCTTCAGCTCGCTACGAGGATGCGGCCAATACCTTACGCATGAGCGGTTACACACTCTTCAACATGACGGCTCAATACAAAGTCAATCGTGACTGGACTGTGCAAGCACGAGCAAATAATATTTTTGATAAACACTATTATCTAGCAATAGACGGAAACGGCTTTGCCTACAATACCCCAGGGGCAAACTTGTTCGTCAACATCCGTTACGAACCTCAGTAATGCGCACTCTGCATCACTAAAACCAATGAATACGACTACCAATTCACACTGAGTCTGCTCCGTGTGAATTGGATACGCATGCGAGAATCACAAATGAAAAGAACAATCAAAAAACAACTCTATTTTGCAGGCATCCTCCTAAGCCTGCCTGGCTATGTACTTGCCGCAGATAACACCCCCTCATTAGATGAGGTGGTGGTCACCTCAAGTAGAACACCACAATCTACCAAAACAGTCACTGGCGACATCACCGTGATCGATAGCGAAGAAATCAAGAGGCTGCAGGGCGGCTCTCTTGCAGATTTATTGAGGCTTCAACCTGGTGTGCAAACCCTGACCAATGGCGGCATGGGCACGAGTAGTAACATCGCCCTGCGCGGCACCAATGATAATCAGCTGATTGTCTTAGTGGATGGCGTGCGGATTAATTCCGCCACCACAGGCACCACTGCTTTTGAAAACATCCCGCTTGCACTCATTGAGCGCATCGAGATTTTACGCAGCCCTGCGTCTAGTCTCTATGGCTCAGATGCTATCGGTGGCGTTATTCAAATTTTCACCAAGCGAGGCAAAGGCAATAAAACCCATATTTACGGTAGTGCCGGTGCAGGCAGCTATGATTCATACAGTGGTAATGCTGGCTTTGACACGAGCTACCAAGCTCTAAAGTTTGGCGCACAGATCAGCAACTACGACACGCGTGGTATTTCTGCACTCAAACACCCGCCAAAATTGGCCGATCAAGATAGGGATGGCTATAACAACTTTAGTAGCTCGTCTTATGCAGACCTTGAGTTTTCACCAGGCCATTCATTGGGCATACACTATTTAGAAAGCAGTGGTCAAAACCAATACGATGGCGGCAGTGCATTCAGCAAATCTGAGCGCCACCAACAAGGATATGGGATTGCACTCAAAAATGCGCTCACCGAACATTGGAACAGTAAATTAGAGTACAGCGTTGGCCGTGACAGCTTATTTAACGTTAGCAACCCAACCTCTAATAGCAATATTGATACGGAACAACGTCAACTCTCTTGGCAGCATGATTACAGCTTATCCCATGGCACACTGACCTTTGCGTATGACAGGCTGGAGCAAGATGTGGTGACAAAATCTAATGGCAAGCAGACCTTAGATAGAAGCCGCAATAATGATGCGTTCGTATTAGGGTATACAGCCAATTATGAGGCACATAGTGCTCAGCTTTCATTGCGTGAGGACCATAACAGCCAGTTTGGCAATTTCACAACGGGAGGGATCGGTTACGGTTATGACCTCTCTTCAGCATGGCGATTGACAGCACAATACGGCTCATCATTCAGAGCACCAACGTTTAATCAGCTGTATGCTGCTAGCTTTGGTAATGCCGACTTACCTTCAGAAAAAGCTGACAATATTGAGGCCAGCGCCCGTTACCAAAGTCAAACATTCCAGGCGAAACTGACGGTATTTGATAACCATATTCGTAACTTTATTCAAACCTTCAGAGCCGGTTGCCCGAACGGAACCGCTACCTGTGCAGCAAACGCTGGCAAAGTGGAAATTCAGGGGGCGACACTAGAGAGCAAGTTTTCGATCGATGAATACTGGCAGTTAAGTGGGAACTTAACGATACAGTCGCCTCGCGTAGACGCCACCGACAGACTATTGGCGCGTCGTGCGCAACGTTACGGCAATCTGGTTTTACAATATTCAGACGGCCCTTGGGACTGGTCAACAGAGCTAACTGCATCCTCAAATCGTGACGATTATGATAAAAGCATCAGGCTTAATCTGAGCGGTTACGCATTACTAAATAGCACCTTGGCATACCGCATCAATCCACAATGGAAGCTACAAGCGCGCGCCAATAACATTCTAGATAAAAACTACGTGTTAGCCGCTGCATCCTCTACGGTGGATTACAACACTATGGGCACAAATGTATTCGTGAGCCTGAATTACGACATGCAGTAAGCTGAACGGTGGATTTTGCCCAAGCCTAAAGGAATTGGGCTAAAATTCACCCCTTGTGATTAATCTTATTTTTTGGAGTCGTTGGCATGCCAAGTAAAATTTCAACTCAATCGCTGGCAATTGCATTTGTCATTGCACTGATGGTCATCGTGACACGCGGTCATCATTTCGCTTCGATCGATTTTTTGCCTAGCGCCTCTTACGCTGCATTTTTTATTGCTGGTTATTACCTGCGTTCGACTATCGTATTTGTGACGCTGCTGGCACTGTGTGCTGGCCTGGATATGGCGGCAGTTACCTGGGGCGGCGTCAGCAATTTCTGTGTGACGCCAGCTTACGGTTTCTTATTACCGGCTTACGGTACCGTGTGGCTGGCAGGCCGCTGGACAGCCAGCAATACCACCTGGGCACTGAGCAGCCTGTTGAAGCTGACAGGCGTGGTGGTAGTGGCTTCAGCTGTGGCTGAATTGTTCTCCAGCGGTGGTTTCTACTTCTTTGGTGGCCGTTACCCAGACCCAACCCTGGTTGAGTTTGTGCCACGCCTGGTCAAATACTTCCCTAAACAGCTGGAAGCGATTGCGTTCTGGGTGGTAGTGGCACTGATCGCGCATGTGGTGTTTGGCCTGGCCAAGCGCTCTGTCCGCGAAAACGCTTAAGTTTACGCGCCATCATGGAAACCAACGACCGCGACAGCCGCCACAAGGCGCGCATGATCCGCAAAAAAGCGGTCATTGATGAAAAAATCGAGCAGGCCGATCAGGAAAAAGGCCTGCTTCTCATCCTCACCGGCAACGGCAAAGGCAAAAGCTCTTCCGCCTTTGGCATGGTTGCCAGGTCACTGGGCCACGGCATGCGTGTCGGCGTCGCCCAATTTATCAAAGGTCGCTCAGATACCGGTGAAGAAGCCTTTTTCCGCCAGCATCCAGCTGTCACTTGGCATGTGCTGGGCGAAGGATTTACCTGGAACACGCAAGACCGCCAGCGCGACACTGAAACCGCGATGCGCGGCTGGCAGATTGTGGCGCAGATGCTGCAAGACCCAGCGATCAATCTCGTTGTGCTGGATGAACTCACCTACACCTTCAAATACGGTTACCTGGACGAACAAATGGTGCTGGATGCCATCGCCAACCGCCCACCCATGCAGCATGTGGTGATCACTGGTCGTGGTGCGTCAGAAGCCTTGAGAAACGCTGCCGACACGGTATCTGAACTCATGGACGTCAAACATGCCTGGCGCGCAGGTATCAAAGCCCAGGCCGGGATAGACCTGTAATGCAATCCCCAGCAGCAAGCTGCCATGCCATGTTGATGGCGGCCCCGGCGTCGGGGCAAGGCAAGACACTGACCACGGCCGCATTGGCGCGCATTTACCGCAATCGTGGCCTGCGCGTGCAAGCATTTAAATGTGGCCCGGATTTTATCGATGGCATGATACTCGAAGCCGCCACCGGCAAACCGGTGTACAACCTCGATCTCGGCATGTGTGGTGAAGCGGATGCGCAGCGTTTGCTGTATCAGGCGGCACAAGACAATGACGTGATTTTGCTCGAAGGCGTGATGGGGTTGTATGATGGTAAACCCTCATGCGCCGATATTGCCGAGCGCTTTGGTATCCCGGTCGCACTGGTGCTCAATGCCAAAGCTATGGCACAAACCGCTGCCGCGATCGCCTATGGACTATACAGCTTCCGGCCTGCGCTGCAGCGCGCGGGCGTCATTGCCAACCAGGTCGGCAGCGACGGCCATGCCAAGATGATTAAAGAAGCATTGCCAGCGGATATCCCCTGGCTGGGCGCCATGAAATACGACGCGCAACTGAGTTTGCCAGAGCGTCATCTGGGCTTGCACCTGGCACAGGAAATCACGGATATTGACCAGCGCATAGAAGCCGCTGCGCAACTACTGGGACAAGATATGCCATTGCCTCCGGCAGTGCATTTTGCGGCACCAGAACAGCAAGCTATCACGCCATTGCTACAAGGCAAAACGATTGCCGTGGCCAAAGATGCGGCTTTCTGTTTCACCTACCAGGCCAACCTTGATTTGCTCACAACACTGGGGGCAAACATTACTTTTTTCTCACCGTTGCATGATGCACAATTACCGGCAGCCGATGCCTACTGGCTACCTGGCGGTTACCCGGAATTGCATCTGGCGCAACTACAACACAATCACAGCATGCGCGAAAGCTTGCATGCAACCGCCGTGGTAGGAAAACCCATCCTGGCAGAATGTGGTGGCATGCTCGCACTGGGCGAACGCTTGAATGGTCAGCCCGTGTTTGGTTTACTGCCGGGTCACAGCGAAATTCAACCCAAACTGCAAGGCCTCGGCACGCAACACGCAACGTTTCCGGTGACGAACGATGGCGAAGCAACCATAGGCGCGCACACTTTCCACTATGGCCGTTTTGAGACTGACTTGCCGGTGATTGCACAAGGCAAAGGCAAATACGGTGCGGGTGAAGCGGTCTACCGCCACCAAAGCATCACAGCCAGCTTTTTGCATTTTTACTTCCCATCCAATCCGTCCCTGGCGGCACAGTTTTTCCTGTCATGAGTTTCGCCTATCCGGATGCCGACAAAGCGGCCATTTATAAAGTGATTGCCGAGCGGCGCGATATGCGGCATTTTTTGCCGACACCTATCGCTCCCGAGTTATTGCAAAAATTGTTGCAAGCCGCCCATCACGCGCCCAGTGTGGGCCTGATGCAGCCGTGGCGCTTTATCCGCATCAGTGATACCACATTACGCAAGGCCACCCACGCACTGGTCGATGAAGAACGCAAGCAGACAGCGCAAGCCATCGGCGAGGTTGAAAACACGGCGCGCATGGCCGAGTTTATGCGGCTTAAAGTCGAAGGCATTCTGGACTGTGGCGAATTACTGGTAGCCACTTTGTGTGACCAGCGGGAAAAATATATTTTTGGCCGCCGTACGCTGCCGGAGATGGACCTGGCCTCAGTCAGCTGTGCCATTCAGAACCTGTGGTTGGCCGCACGTGCCGAAGGTATAGGCATGGGCTGGGTCAGCTTGTTTGACCCGCAAAAACTGGCGCAATTGCTGGGCCTACCTGCGGACGCCAAACCGGTAGCGATTTTGTGCCTGGGTTATGTGAATGCCTTTTACAAATCGCCCATGCTGGTAGAAGAAGGCTGGGCCACTGAAAAGCCACTCAGCGACATGCTGATGGAAAATGGCTGGCAACCACAAGGCAACACACAGCCATGAAGCGCTGGCCACAACGCATTGTCTGCCTGACCACGGAAACGGTGGAAGTCCTTTATTTGCTGGGCGAACAAGACCGCATTGTCGGTATTTCCGGCTTTACCACGCGCCCGGCCATTGCCCGCAAAGAGAAGCCAAAAATCAGCGCTTTCACCAGCGCCAATATCGAGAAAGTTCTGGCACTGCAACCTGACCTGGTACTGTGCTTCTCCAACTTGCAGGCTGACATTGCTGCTTCGCTGATTAAAGCCGGTTGCCAGGTGCATGTGTTTAACCAGCGCAGCCTGGATGAGACTCTGCAAATGATATTGACCGTCGGCGATTTAGTCGGCGCAAGTGACAAAGCGAAGCAACTGGTAGAAAGTTATCAGGCGCAACTGGACGCGGCACGCCAACAAGCGTCCAGTTGGCCACGCAAACCCAAAGTATACTTTGAAGAATGGGACGAGCCCATGATGTGCAGCATCCGCTGGGCGGCTGAGCTGATTGAGGCGGCGGGCGGCGAGGATTGCTTTCCCGAACTCAGCCAGTTCCATAGTGCCAAAGACCGGCAGGTCAACGCAGAACAAGTACTGGCCAGACAGCCGGACATTATCATCGGCTCCTGGTGTGGCAAAAAATTCCAGCCGGAAAAAGTAAAAGCACGACCAGGCTGGCAAGCCATCCCGGCCATCCAGCATGGTCATCTGTACGAAATCAAGTCGGTCGATATCTTGCAGCCCGGGCCTGCGCTGTTTACCGAGGGCCTGGCGCAACTGCAAACCATCATTCAACACTGGCAACAGCAAGGGAGTCACGCATGACTACGCACCTGATTTTAGGCGGAGCACGCAGCGGTAAAAGCGCGTATGCCGAGCGCTTGGCCTCGGCACTTGAATGTCCGGTGACCTACATTGCCACCGCGCAAGTCTATGACGACGAATTTGCAAAACGTGTGGAACATCATAAAACCCGCCGTCCACCATATTGGGGATTAGTCGAAGCGCCATTTAACCTGGGGCAGACACTGCTGGATAACGATGCACCAGAGACTTGCCTGATTGTGGATTGCCTGACTTTATGGCTGGCACAGTGCATTTGTCCGGATTGCGATAAACCAGAGCGGCTGGACTGGCAGGCAGAAAAGCAGGCTTTGCTGAACGCCCTGCCGCAATTGCAAGCCCACGTATTTTTAGTCAGCAACGAGGTCGGCATGGGTATTGTGCCGCTGGGAGAAATCAACCGCCAGTTCCAGGATGAACAAGGCCGCTTGAACCAGCATGTGGCGGCTATCGCGGATCAAGTCAGTTTTATTGCCGCAGGCTTGCCGTTAAAGCTTAAATAACAAGAAAGCACCCGTATGAAAAAGTTTTCCCTAGCCCTGATCGTTTTAGTGACCGCTTTGGCGGCCGAGGCCCATGTGCCGTTTTTAAAACCCAACCAGTTCAACGTCACACATCATCGCCTGACGATTGAATCTGCGTTTACCGAGTTTCCGTTCCAGGCTGACTTTGCTATGGACTCGCCGAACTTTACCATCACCTCACCACAAGGCGTGACGGCAGCGATCAAACCCATCGCCAAAACCAAGGCGGCCGTGTATCTGGAACCGGAATTAAAAGAAGAAGGCACTTATCGTATCAGTACGGGGCAAAGAGTCGGCCCAATATACAAGGCAGTAGAAACTGCCGATAAAAAGCTATATTTTGCCGCCGATATGAAGCGTGTGACGGGCAAACCTACCACCATGAATTATTACAGTTATGCCGACACCTATATTTTCAAAGGCCAGCAAAAGTATGTAGCCAAGCCGTTTAATAAAGGCCTGGAAATCATCCCGCTGGCGTCACCCAATGGTTTGTTACTTGGTGGAGAGTTGAATTTCCGCGTGTTGGAGAATGGTAAGCCGGTGCCTAATGCGCGTATTATTGTGGTGACGGATAACGAGCACTTT
The DNA here is from genome assembly GCF_000800115.1 of Methylophilus sp. Q8. Lineage (NCBI taxonomy): Bacteria > Pseudomonadati > Pseudomonadota > Betaproteobacteria > Nitrosomonadales > Methylophilaceae > Methylophilus > Methylophilus sp. Q8. Next base: position 714,123 of record NZ_JUHE01000001.1, read on the forward strand.
ATCAAGCACAGGATTGAAGATCTGTACGATCTCGACAATGTGAGAGCCTCTAATATTCACGCGAATGAACAAGGTGAGTTTAGCTTCCACCCACAAAAAGCCGGGCTGAATTTCCTGTTTGTCACTGTGCATCACCAACTCAATGAGCAATTATGGGAAAGCCAGAATGCCTCTTTGACGCTGGAAGTGAATTTACCGCCAGACACTCAAGGCAAGCCTTAGGCACTCGCTGACTTAGAAAGGAATTCTGTATGGCAAGCTCGACATTTGAACTCAAAGGCGAATATATCGCGCTATGTGATTTGCTTAAACTGGAAGGCGTGGCCGACAGTGGTGGCCAGGGCAAGTCTATGGTCGCCGAAGGGTTGATCAAGGTAGATGGTGCCATTGAGCGCAGAAAAACCGCCAAAATCCGCGCCGGGCAAGTGGTGCAGGCGTTTGAGCAAACCATCAAGGTGGTTGCGGGTTAACCTGGCGTAAAGCCTTGGGGCAAGTAAGGCGCAAGGGCTGACCAGTTGAAGTGCTGCTCTACACTATCTGCCAGTTTTTCCAGGCTCTGCTCGCGCAATTGCGTGTAATCGTAAGCCACTTGTTCAGACACCCCGGCCCATTGCAACCAGGCGGCGCAGGCTTGTGGATGATCAAACAAGCCATGAATATAACTGCCAGCGACCTGGCCATCTGTTGACCGTGCGCCTTCTGCCATACCGTCGATCAGGTGTGCAGGATGCTGCAAGGCAGGGCCGCGGCTCACCCCCATATGAATCTCATAGCCTTGTACCATCGCCTCGGCAAAAGCTAATTTGCCAGAAACTTGCTTGAGTTGCTTGTGGGTTTCCAACGTTGTTTCCATGGCCAGCCAGCCCAGGCCAGCGCTACTGCCCGCCTCGCCTTCAATCGCCAATGGATCATGTAAAGCCTGGCCCAGCATCTGGAAGCCACCGCAAATGCCCAGCACTTTGCCGCCATAACGTAAATGCCGCGCAATGACGGCTTCCCAGCCATGCTCACGTAACGCAGCCAGATCGCCGCGTACATTCTTGCTACCAGGCAGGATAATTAAATCAGCCGCGGGCACAGGCTCATTCAAACGCACAAACTTGAGGTTTACTTGCGGGTGCAGGCGCAAGGCATCAAAGTCGGTATGGTTAGCGATATGCGGCAATATGGGCACAACAATCGTCAACTGAACATCTGCTTTTTTAATATTGCTTTTTGCAACCGCATCTTCAGCTTCCAGATGCAAGTCATGCATATATGGCAACACGCCTATCACCGGCTTCCCGGTGCGTTGTTCCAGCCAATCCAGCCCAGGTTGCAGCAAGGCGATATCACCGCGGAATTTATTAATGACAAAACCGACCACCCTGGCCTGTTCGCTCTCGGACAATAGCGCCAGTGTGCCGACCAGGTGTGCAAATACACCACCTTTATCAATATCTGCTACTAGGATCACCGGGCAATCGACCGCTTCGGCAAAGCCCATATTGGCAATATCGTTGGCGCGCAGGTTAATCTCGGCCGGGCTACCCGCCCCCTCCACCACGATGCAGCCATACTGCTGCTGCAAGCGCTGGTAAGATTGCAGCACGGCCTGCATCGCGGTTTTCTTGTAGTCGTGGTAAGTGCTCGCTTCCTGATTGCCCACCACCTGGCCATGAATAATCACCTGGCAGCCAGTGTCTGAATTAGGCTTGAGTAAGACCGGGTTCATATCGATATGCGGTGGCAATCCGCAGGCCATGGCCTGCACCGCCTGCGCGCGGCCAATCTCGCCGCCATCTTCAGTCACCGCGGCGTTGAGCGCCATGTTTTGCGGTTTGAATGGCACCACCGCCACCCCGCTGCGGTACAATACACGGCACAATCCAGCCACCAGCGTACTTTTACCGGCATCCGATGTGGTGCCCTGAACCATCAATGTTTTCACTGCCTGTTTATCCATGTCCCGATTATCTCACACTCGCCCTGCTTGCCTGTGGCGCGGTGCTGCTTGATTTCTGGCTGGGCGAACCCCGGCGCTGGCACCCGTTAGTCGGGTTTGGCTGGCTCGCCACCCAAGTTGAAAAACGATTGAACCCTTTAGCAAGACAAGCACAAGGCAGCCAATATCTCAGCGGCGTGTTGGGCCTCTGCCTGGCCGTATTGCCAATTGTCCTGAGCAGCGTTCTGCTCATGCAACTTTCATTCTGGCTGGCATTATCACTACACCTTTACCTACTGTATTTCGCCATCGGCCACCGCAGCCTGCGCCAGCATGGCCTGGCCGTTTATCAAGCCTTACAGACCGGCCAGTTTCAACAGGCACAGCGCGCCACCTCATATATGGTCAGCCGCGATGTGGAAGCAATAGAACCCGTCAGCGCCACCATTGAATCCGTGCTGGAAAACGGCAACGACAGTGTGTTTGGCGCGCTGTTCTGGTTTTTTGTCGCAGGTGGCCCCGGCGCACTGGCTTACCGCCTGGTGAACACGCTGGATGCCATGTGGGGCTACCGCACACCTCGTTATTTCTATTTTGGCTGGGCCGCCGCACGGCTGGATGATGTGCTCAACTATATTCCGGCCCGCCTGACGGCAATGACTTACGCCTTGCTTGGCCATACCACACTCGCATGGCAGTCCTGGAGAGCGCAGGCGCCGTTCTGGGATAGCCCGAACGCGGGCCCCGTCATGTCCGCAGGCGCGGGCGCACTTAATGTGCAATTGGGCGGGCGCGCCCGCTATCACGGCGAGTGGCATGACCGCCCACGACTGGGCACGCTCACAACACCGATTGCTGAAGATATTACCAGAGCGTTGCAGTTGGTAAGTAACGGTATGCTGAGCTGGCTGATCGTGGCTGTATTGATTGGAGCGTCGGCCTATGCTTGAGCACGGCGGTAATTTGCAGCAAGCCGCGCAGCAATACGGTCGCCCACTCACGGACTGGCTGGATGTATCAACCGGCATCAATCCGCAACACTACCCGATTCCGGCATTGGCCCCCGCGCTGTTTCAACGCTTGCCGCCAGCCACCGACACCCTGCATGTGGCCGCGCGCACGTATTATGGTTGCCAGCATGTGTTGGCCTGCGCAGGCTCACAGGCTGCCTTGCAACTATTGCCGACCTTGCGCGCGCCTTGCCGCGTCGCCATGCCGCGCACCATGTATCAGGAGCATGCACATGCCTGGCAACGCGCAGGACACCAGGTACAGTTTTTTGAGCAAACACCTGATAGCGACACGCTAAACCAGTCCGACGTATTGCTGGTGTGCAACCCTAACAACCCGACCGGACATGTATATCACCCTGACACGTTATTAGACTGGCATGCGCAACTGGTTGCCCGTGGCGGCTGGTTGGTGGTAGACGAGGCATTTATGGATAGCACGCCGCAGCACAGCCTCGCCAGCCATACCGGGCAGGCAGGTTTATGGGTATTGCGTTCACTAGGGAAGTTTTTTGGTCTGGCGGGCCTGAGAGTGGGCTTTTTACTGGGCGAACCCACAGCCCTGGCGCACGTGGAATCATTACTCGGCCCTTGGACCATCACAGGCCCCAGCCAAATGGTTGCCAGCCAGGCGCTGGCTGACCATGGCTGGCAACAGCAGATGCGCGGGCATCTGCCGGCACAGTCCAGGCAATTAGCACAAGTACTAAGCCAGCATGGACTTAAGCCTGCAGGCGGTACAGATTTATTTCAGTATGTACTGCATCCTGCCAGCCGCGAGTTACAGCAAGCATTGGCGAAAGAAGGCATCTGGACGCGTTATTTTGAGTCGCCGTCAGCCTTGCGTTTTGGCTTGCCGCCAGCTAACGACTGGTCTCGGCTGGCACAGGCCCTACACCATGTCACTCAACAGTTAAGCGATTCACAGCTTTGACTAATTCAGCCAACTTGCGCGCCGCCATGTCGCGGCCATGCACATCATCACCCGCACTTAACCCCTGCAACACCCCGACTTGATTCTCCGGCGACTGGTTCTGGCTCAGCTTCCATTTACCAGTGAGTTCGGTAATCTCGATCTCAATACCAACTACCGCCTGCATGAGCTTGTCGATAAATCCGGCCGGCGCATCCTCAAGTTGCCACGGTTGTTCAAACGCCGCTTCCTGTTGTGCCGTCAGCGCAGTCAAATGGGCGCGTAACCAGTTGGCATCTTCTATCACCCGCAGTTTGCCACGCGCATGCACCACCACATAATTCCAGGTCGGCACCACCCTGCCGGTTTGGGCTTTGGTGGGGTACCACGCAGGGGTCACATAGGCATGCGGACCATGAAAAATCGCCATGACCTCGTTGAGGCCATGCGTTTCTTGACAGAGCTGGTTCGCGCGGGCCACATGACCACTCAAGGTGCCCTTATCATCTAAATACAGCGGCAGATGATTCACCTCTAAACCACTGGCCGCAGTCGTCACCAGCGTGGCAAACGGATACGTCCGGATCAAATCTAGCAGCGCCTCTTCACCAGGGGCAGAAAAGTGTTTTGGGGTATACATACTTAATTAAATTAAAAGCGCTTCGGACAAATATGGCCTGACATGACTGGCCGCGCGTGCTAAATAGTGCTCCTTTTCGCCCACTGGCGCGACATAATGCAAAGCTTTTTGCGCAGCTTCCAGCCCGGCCTGACGGGCAATGAGCCAGAATGCCAGATATTGTGAGGCCAGGCAACCGCCTGCGGTGGCAATATTGCCCTGTGCAAAAAAGGGTTGATCCAGCGTATCGACGCCTAATGCCTGCACCCAGGGTTTAGTCACCAGGTCTGTACACACGGGCAGGCCATTGAGCAAACCGAGCTTGGCCAATATCAACGCACCTGAACACTGCGCACCTATCAATTGCCGGTCAGGGTCCAAATGCAAAGATGCCAGTACAGCGCTCTCAGCAATGGCCCGCGTATGGATACCACTACCAATAATTACGGCATCGGCAGCAGAAGCATCGGCCAAAGAAATATGCGACGCCAAAGTGACTCCATTCATGGATGTCACCCTGGCCGTGGGGCTGGCGATTGAAACACGCCAGCCTGGCTGTTGCACGCGGCTTAATATACCCAGGGCAATCATAGAGTCCAGCTCATTAAAACCGTCAAACGTCAGGATAGCGATATGCATAATATTCTTTTTAGCGCACAGGCAGTAACTGCCCCCGGATCATCACCATAGGCTCCATGACCATAGACTGATGCGACTCAGTACTTGATTCACACGCAGCCCCGACGCGCAGGTTGGTCACGCAGACAGGCTTGGGCGCTGCGTTCTCATGATCCGCCTGACGAGAAGTTTGACCATAAGAGACATAAGGCAGTACTACCACTATCACGGGCACTGCCAGCAACACCATCACAATGAAACGCATCTCCAAACCCTATCCGATGAAAGTTTAATCACATCTTATCGCCACACGCATGTACACTACATGTACAATTTAACGATCAATATTAGACACTGTACAGGTCAAAATACCATGCCAGTCACCCAGCCACTGATTACGATTAACCCGCAAGACCCAGTGCCACTGGTTGAGCAAATTGTCAGCGGTGTGAAACAACTCATTGAGCAACGCGTACTGCGTACAGGTACACGCTTACCTTCTATCCGCGACTTTGCCGTGCAACACCACATCAGTCGCTTTACTGTCGTCGATGCTTACGATCGCCTGGTGGCGCTGGGTTATCTGCTGTCACGGCGTGGTTCAGGCTTCTATGTCGCTCCGCTCAACAAACCCGAAGAAACCGTTTCAAGCACCTCTTACCTGGACAGGGCTGACGATGTGCTATGGCTGCTGCACAACACGTTCAGAGACGTACCGGATGCGGTCAGGCCTGGTTGTGGCTGGCTGCCTAAGGATTGGCTGGATGAAAAGGTCATTCAAAAAAGTCTGAATGAATTATCACGGAAATCGGGGTATTTTTTAACCGGATACGGCGATGTGAGTGGCTACTTACCACTGCGGCAACAGCTGGCAAAAAAGAACCTGGCAGATATTGGTATCCATGCAGACGCGCAGCAAATCCTTATGACCAACGGCGCTTCGCATGGCCTGGATTTAGTTGCGCGGCTGTTTATCAAGCCAGGCGATGTGGTTCTGGTGGACGATCCAGGCTATTACACCTTGTTTGGTTTTTTGAAATCCATGGGCGCGCGCATTATGGGCGTGCCGCGGCTATTGAATGGGCCTGATGTCAGCGCCTTGCAACAACTATTGCAAGAACACCGCCCCAAGTTATTTTTCACCAATACGGTATTGCATAACCCGACCGGCACCAGTACCAGCCTGGCCGTTGCGCACCAGATACTGCAACTGGCCGAAAAATACGGTTTATATATTGTGGAAGATGATATTTATGGCGACTTCCATCCGCAAAATGCCACGCGCCTGGCAGCGCTGGACCAGTTAAACCGCGTGATTTACGTCAGCAGTTACTCCAAAACCATTTCAGCCAGCTTGCGTGTGGGCTTTATTGCCTGCCAGGCCGACCTGGCCAACCGGCTACTCGACCTCAAATTGCTGACCGGCCTCACCAGCTCAGAGATCAACCAGCGTGTGATGTACCAGATTCTGGTCGAAGGCAGGTACCGCAAACATATGGAAAAAGTACGCAGCCAGCTAGAGGTAAAACGAGCACAAGTGATACGCGCACTGGAAGAATGTGGCTTAAGCATCCATGCCGAACCGGCCGGAGGCATGTTTGTCTGGGCCAAACTGGCTAACGACAACAACGCTGCTGAGGTTGCCAGCGAGGCATCGAAGCAGAATATCATGCTGGCCCCCGGCAACCTGTTCAGGCCCTACCAGGAGCCGTCGTCGTGGTTACGCTTTAATGTGGCGCATTGTGAGGATGACAAGGTGTTTGAACTCTTGAGAAAGCGCTATTGAGAAAACGCCAGCGAGAAAACGCCGGTAAAAAAACGCGAGTGCCTTAACGATTCACAAACTCAATTTTGGGAATCGCACCCGACAGATCCAAGCGCGTCAGGCTGGCGTAATCCACATGAAAGCGGAACAGGCCTTTGAGTTGCATATTGAGCACATGCGCGATCAGGGCGCGTATCATGCCGCCGTGCGTAACCACCAGCACATGCTGACCTGCATGGCGCGCATGCACCTCCTGCAAAAAGTCTACGCCGCGCTGCTGCAAACCGGCAAAGGTTTCGCCATTGGGCGGCGCCAGCTCGGCATAGTTCTGCGCCCACACGTCAAACAACTCGCGCGGAATATCGTTCCACGACTGCATCTCCCAATCACCAAAATGCAGCTCTTTCAGGCGCTCATCGTGCATGATGCCATCGAAACCCAGCGCATGCGCCAGTTTGCTACAGCGCTGTAGCGGACTGGCATAGACGGCATCAATCTGCTCATGAATGAGTTTTTGTTTCAGTTGAGACAGCTCGCTGGCAAAGTTAACCGAGACATCAATATCGCTCTGGCCATAGCAAATGCCCTCGGCAATCTGCAAACTGGTATGGCGTACTAAAGTCAGTTTCATGCCAGACGCTCCCAGGCCAGCAAGCCCAAATAAAAGGCCAGTTCAGTCAATTGTTGGGTGGCGCCCAATGCATCGCCAGTATAGCCCTGTAAATGCCGCAAGATCAGGCGACGCCACCACCACCAGATGGCCAGTACAGGTAATCCGGTGATCAGCAAAAACCGCATCGCACTCAACGCAGAATGATTCATGCCCAGCATCAGGCAAAAGCCCAGCCAGCACAACAGGCCAAATGCACTGGCACACCAGATATCCTGTCGCGTCAGCGTCGTCGCCAGGGGTTTGGATTTACCGGCAAAGCGCACATAACTGGCGGTGGCCATGATGGCGACGGCGGCCAGGCGGCTAAGCGCATGCGCAGCAATCAGGGCAAACGGTAAGATCGCCGGGGTAAGCGCAGACAAGGCCTGGAACTTGAACAGCAACATGCCAACCAGCGCAATGGCACCATAACTACCGAGGCGCGAGTCTTGCATGATCTCCAGCTTGCGCGCACGATCCATACCGCCACCGAGGCCATCGGCACTATCTGCCAGGCCATCCTCATGAAAAGCACCGGTCAGATAAATAGTCACCGCCATGCTAGATAATACCGCCAAGGCTGGCGGCAACACCCAGCTCGCCAGCCACCAAGTGATAGCGGCCAGCAGGCCAATCAATACACCAACCAGCGGGAAATACCTGGCGGCGTGATTAAGGTCAGACGCCTGAAAATCTGCCACGGCAGGCACGGGCAGTCGCGTGAAAAAACCGACGGCCAGCACAAAATAGCGCCATTGCAGCTTCACTGTATCTGTCCACTGACACCAGCACTTTCAAAGCTGGCCATTTCATTGAGGAAAGCCACTGCCGACTGCAGTAAGGGATAAGCCAGTACGGCACCAGTCCCCTCACCCAAACGTAGCGACAGATGCAACAAGGGCTGTGCATTGAGATGTGACAACATCATGCTGTGCCCGCTTTCATCAGAGCAGTGCGCAAACACGCAATAATCCAGCACTTGCGGATAAAGCTTGGCAGCCACCAACAAGGCAGAGGTGGCAATAAAGCCATCAATCAGCAACGTCGTTCTGGCCTCGGCGGCAGCCAGCAGCGCGCCCACCATCATGGCAATTTCAAAACCACCAAACGCCGCCAATGCCTGCAACGGTTCATCAGCTGAAACATGGTGCATCTGCAAAGCAGAGGTGAGGACAGAGAGCTTGTGCTGCAAACCTTTATCGCTCAAGCCAGTGCCGCGGCCGACACACTGATGCATAGGCAAGCCACACAGCACGCTCATCAGACAACTGGCACTAGATGTATTCCCTATGCCCATCTCACCCAACGCCAGCACCTTACAGCCCTGCGCAATCGCATCACGCGCAATTTGCGCACCGCGCGTAATCGCTTGTGCACATTGGTCCGCCGTCATGGCAGGCTGATGCCGGAAATTTTCTGTGCCCATGCCCAATTTTGCATCGATCAGCAGCGAGTGCGGCTGGAACACGGCATTAACGCCACTATCTACCACGTGCAAATCAAAGCTGTGCTGACGTGCGAACACATTAATCGCCGCACCGCCATTGAGAAAATTGAGCACCATTTGCGCAGTGACCGCCTGCGGATAAGGGCTTACCCCTTCTTCCACAATACCGTGATCACCCGCAAACACCAGCATGGTCGGCTGCTGCAACACCGGTTGTTCGGTCTGCTGTATTAAGCCCAACTGCATGGCCAGGGTTTCCAGACGCCCCAATGCGCCCAGTGGTTTGGTTTTTTGATTAATGTGATTCACCAGTGCAGCTTGCAAGGGTGCGTTATGAGTAGGCTCAATATGAAATGTCTGCATAGTTTATTATTTTACCGAGCAAAAACGAAAGCGTAGCAGAATTATGCAATGCCTGGCCCGAATTTGCCCAGCGCAAAAAAAGCCCCGCAATTGCGGGGCAAGGCTCGAAGGATCACACGCAAAAATCAACTAATCTTTACCGGCACATAAATTTTGCTGTCACCTCGCATCACTAGCAATGCCACGTTCTTCACGTTTTGCGACAGCTTGTCATGCAACTGGCTCACGTTTTTAACCTGGTCACCATTCACTGCCAGGATCACATCGCCTGGCTGTATGCCTGCCAATGCCGCAGGGCCTTTAGCAACCTCTTCAACCAGCAACCCTTGCTTGAGCTGAGTTTGTGCCAACTCTTGCGAGGTCAGCGGGCGCACGCTGACGCCCAGCTTAGATTGCTGACTATCTGGCACTATCGCCGGCCCAGCCTGCGCCGCTTGCATTTCATCAATACGCACAGACAATTTCTTCAATTGCTTGTTGCGCCAGACCTCCATACCGACCGTGCTGCCCGGCTTCACATTCGCTACCATGGGTGGCAAATCGCTGGAGCGGTCTATGCTTTGACCATTGAATTTGACGATCACATCGCCAGGTTCCAGGCCTGCCTTATCAGCCGGACCATTTTTCTCAATATTGCTCACCAGCGCGCCACTCGGCGACGGCAAACCAAACGAACTGGCAAGATCCTGGTTAATCGATTGCACACCAATGCCTAAGCGGCCACGGCTGACTTTGCCTTTTTCCAGCAATTGCTGCTCAATCCCCATGGCAACATCAATCGGGATAGCGAATGACAAGCCCTGATAGCCGCCACTGCGACTGTAAATTTGCGAGTTGATGCCAATCACTTCGCCATTGAGGTTAAACAGCGGACCACCCGAATTGCCCGGGTTAATCGCCACATCGGTTTGCAGGAAAGGCACATAGCCTTCGTCTGGCAGTGCGCGTGACTTGGCCGAAATAATGCCCGCCGTCACCGTGTTATCAAAGCCGAATGGCGAACCGATCGCGACTACCCAGTCACCGACATTGCTGTTTTTGGTGCTGCCGATATGCACGGTTGGCAAGTCCTTGGCCTCAATTTTCAGTACGGCAACATCGGTTAATTTATCCACGCCAATCACCTTGGCCTGAAACTCACGCTTGTCAGACAGTTTTACCGTCACCACATCTGCCTTGTCGACCACATGGGCATTGGTGAGGATCACGCCATCAGACTTGACGATAAAGCCTGAACCTAGGCCGTTCATAGGCGTTTCGGTTTGTGGCAGGTTGGGTTGAAAACGACGGAACAGCTCAAACATCGGGTCGTTAGGATCCACACCCGGAATACCCGCCGTTTTCACCGTACCGGTGACGCTGATATTGACTACGGCCGCCCCCTGGCTAGACGCGATGCTGGCAAAGTTAGGCAAGGTAATATAGGCGCTTGGCGCCGTCATGGCTTTTGCCGATACCGGTGCCGTGGCCTGCGCATGATTCACCAAAGTATTCCCTTTGATAAAGTAGCCTGCACCGAACAAAGCGGCCACCGCCAATGGTACGGTCACCCAATGCGTGAGTCTTGATTGTAAAAACGATTGCATCACAACGTCCTTTCTTGCTTTTTTAATATTGGCGCTTCACTGAAAGTGCCTCTGCGCAGTATGAGCGGTAAAAGCGCTTTGAAGTTTCACTGTTTTTGTATCCTCATGTATCGGGCTGACAAAAGTCCCTGGCACTGACGACCATGGGGTAGAAACAGGAAAATGTATTGATCGTGATACACTGCACTTTTTGCTTTTTTGACCGTGCAATGGCAGATTTACCGTCTTTCTTAAGGCCTTACTGGCCACGCCGCATGACTGGCACGCTACGCGATTATGCGCGGGCGGCCATAGGTGCCGGATTGGGGATTTTGTGTACAGGGCTGATTGCCCTGAATGTGGTACCAGGCGACTGGCATAGCGCAGTGTTTTTAATTGCGCCCATGGGCGCCTCCGCCGTCATCCTGTTTTGCTTGCCATCCAGCCCGCTGGCACAACCATGGGCCATCCTGGCAGGCAATACCGTGTCGGCGTTGGCAGGGGTATTTTTCACGCAATTATTACCGCAACAACTGGTGTTCGCCGCGGCACTGGCCATGCTCAGTGCGATCGCGCTCATGTTTGCGCTGCGCTGCCTGCACCCGCCCAGTGGCGCGGTCGCCCTGACTGCCGTGTTAGGTGGTGAGGCCATTCACAACCTGGGCTACAGTTTTATCTGGTGGCCGGTACTGGCGAACAGTATATTGCTGGTACTCACCGCCTGGCTTTACCATACGTTGACGGGCTATCGTTATCCCGCCGCACATCACGAGCACGCGCCAAATTCACCCACGCATATGCACTACCAGTTTGGCTTCAGGCAGGAAGACTTGCAGACCGCGCTGGGACAATTCCATGAAGTGCTGGACATTCACCCGGAACAACTGCAAAGCCTGCTGGAACAAACCGAGCTGATCGCTTACAAGCGCAAACTGGAAGCCATTGAATGCCGGGAAATCATGCGCCCGGTCTCGACGACCCTTGAGTTTGGCGATGCGCTGGAAACAGCCTGGCAATTGATACTCAAACAACCTGAGCCCGCAATTCCGGTGGTCAACAAAGCACAACTGGTGATAGGCCTGTTGAGCGTGTCCGACTTTATGCGCCACGCCAAGGCAGAAAGCTATCGCGAAGTGGCGCCTGCGCTCAAACGCCTGATCCGCTGGTCGCCCACCACACACAGCGACAAACCAGAAGTGGTCGGCCAGATCATGACCACCCCGGCGATTACCATCACCGAACATATGCACCTCATGCATACCATCCCGCTGATGACCAGCCATCATTTGCAATTACTGCCAGTGGTCGATGCGTCTAACAAGCTGGTCGGCATCCTGACGCAAACCGATGTGATTCGCGCCCTTTATCGCTAGGCCTTTGATGACTGCGGCTTCGCGGGTTTTTCGCGTTGCTGAAACGGCACAATCACTTCGCGGGATGCCAGCACAATTTCGCGCAAAAAGCACAACAGGCCCAAAATCAGCGAGGCCATCGAAATAATAAACGACACCATTACCAGGTGCGGTAGTCGCAACCCCGTCTCAACTGAAATAAACATACTGGCAATCGACACACAAATACACAAGGCAGCAAAAGTGACCAGGCCAATCGCCCGCCGCAACCATTTGGTACGGCGCACAATAATCCGCAATTCATCTTTAAAGCGCTCACGTTTGTCTTCCGGCGTATCGGTCAAATAACGGGCACGGTCTATCGAGCGACCCAAGCGCCCAATCAGCACGCCCAAAATCGAGCCGATACCGGTCAATAAAAATACTGGCGCCACCGCATCACGGATGGCCTCAGAGACGCTGTGAATTTCAATCATGGTATTAATCATAGTAGAGATGCCACTAAAATCAGAAAATCAGGCACCAATACCCGCACTGTTTTGGTTATTGACGCACTAGAAAAAGGCATGGAGAAGTTAATTTCTTGAAAAAGAGGTGCTTTAAAGGCCAGTTCAATACTTGATAAGCGATTTTTACGCCATCTTCACGACATTTATGGCCTTAATATTGTAATAAAAGCATTTTTCTTGCCATTGTTTTTCAATTTGAACCACCCAAACGGGAACCATTTTTGCTGTATATGCCCTGGCAACAATAAAATATGTATAGGGAAAGAGGCAACAAGATGCACCCGCAACCGTTAACCGAGGACTTGGCTAACCACTTCAAGAAGGTCAATGACTTTCGCTCAAACATTTACCAATTACAACATGCCTGGGACAGCCTGGCATTGATGGCACAACTGTCCGGCACCGGCTCCGAAATGGAAGAAACCCGCAGTGCCTTTAATACCATTTCTAACGATGTGTTACGGCATTTATCACAGGAAACCTTGCATAAAACCGCCGCACAATTATCTTCAAAAGCGTTCGAGATCATCAACTTGCTGGTACGTAACCTGTTTGAACGGACGGCAGACATTGGGTTTTTCGCTACCGATAATGAGGTGCGTGACTATCTGGAGAAACAGGCTGCGGATATTCTGGAAGACGCCGACCAGGCAAGTATTGAGTTTCGCTTTCAGGAATACCAGAAGAAATACACCGTCTACGACAATATTGTGCTGTTTGATGAAGAAGGCCAGTTACTGCATCAACTGGATGACACGCAGACCACCTTGTTTCACTACCACCCGATTGTGGCCTTGGCGCGGCAATCGGCAGAACCGTATGTAGAACGTTTTTATGAGACAGATATCGGCGGCAAGCTGCATAAGTCTCTGGTCTATGCACACGCCGTACGCAGCCAAGACGGCCACCGCACGCTAGGGGTGCTGTGCCTGTGCTTTAAATTCGTCAACGAGCTGGACACCATCTTTCACAACCTGATTTCGCATAATGACTGGACCATAGGCGTATTGCTGGATGAAGAGCGCAACGTGATTGCCTCCAGCGATCCGTACCAGATTCCGCTGGGCATTTCGCTATGTGTGGATACCGACACGGACTGGTTTATTACGCGCTTTAGCGGGCGCGAATACCTGTGCGTGACCAAACAGTCAGAAGGCTACCAGGGGTATCTGGGGCCAGGCTGGTTGGGCCAGGCCATGATCCCGATAGAGCATGCGTTCAACCAGAGCATTCGCGACATGGTCAATAATATTGATGCGGATATCTTGCGTAAAGTCATGCGTAGCCCGCTGATTTTTTCTGAAAGCCTGCTGAATATCCCCAAGCAGGCCGCCAATATCCAGAGCAAACTGAATCAATCTGTCTGGAACGGTAATATCCGGCAAAGCAATGATGTGAATACCCAGCAGAAAAACTTTTCTAAAAGCCTGCTTTCCGAGATCAGCCATACCGGCCATAAAACGCAGCAGATCATTGAAAACATGGTCTCTGAGCTCTATCAGACCGTGGTGTCGGTGATGCTGGAAAACTCCAGTTTTTATGCGCAGCTGGCGGTAGAAATCATGGACCGCAACCTGTATGAACGTGCCAATGATGTACGTTGGTGGGCGCTCACACACGCTTTTAGGGAGCTGTTAGCGCAAACTAGCCTGGCGGATGAAGACAAGCGCAAAGTCACCGACGTGCTGCGCTATATCAATAGCCTATACACCGTGTATGACAACCTGATTGTGTTTGACCGCAAAGGCGAAGTGATGGCAGTGTCTAATCGCCAGTACGACCATCTGCTGGGCACCCAGTTGTCGGATGAATGGGTAGGCCGAACGCGTAGTTGCGCCTCGACACAAGATTACATCGTCTCGCCATTTGAACCCACGCCGCTCTACAACGACAAACACACTTACATCTATGCCGCTCCCATTCGCCACCTCGATGGCAATAGCATTGTCGGCGGTATTGCCATCGTATTCGATAGCGCACCGCAATTCCAGGCCATGCTGCGCGATGTGATTCCGCGGGATAAGACCGATACGCCGGTCAATGGCAGCTTCACCTTGTTTGTGAACGAACAACTCAATGTCATTTCAAGCACGCATAAAGACTTTGCCATGGGCGAAGTTTTTGAACTGATGCCCGCCATTAGTAAGCTTAAAGAGGGCGAGCAGCTATTTGATATTGCGATTTACCAGAATACCTATTATGCGGTTGGCGCGCGCGCAGCCTATGGCTACCGTGAATTCAAGAGCGAGCAAGATAGCTACCGCAACAAGGTGGTTGCGCTGATTTTCACGCCCCTGGGCAAAGTGGATGAAATTAACCAGCGCATCCACGCCGAGTCGCAAGTCATCCACAACAAATTCAACCCCAACCTGTTTGCGCAGTCCGGGCAGGACTGCCAGGAATATGCCACCTTCTACGTTGGTGACTCATGGATGGGCATAGAAGCACGCTTTGTGCGCGAGGCGATTGATGAAGACCAGTTGCGCACCTTGCCTGAATCTGCACCGTTTATTGCAGGCATGCACGCCTACCGGGGAGAGGTGATTCCTGTGATTGACCTGGCACGAATGCTGGGACATCCGCACTATTTCACGGATTACCGGCAAATCATCGTCATTGAAGACAAAACCGCCTCGCTCAGATTTGGCCTGTTTGTCTCTGCCCTGGGCGAAATCCCTTATCTGGCGCCAACGCAGATTCAGCCGATGAATACTTTTTTCCGGGGTGCCAGCCACAACCCGGGCATTGCCATTGCCAATATTGCCCAAAACAGCATGCTGACCCTGATCACCGCACAAAGCCTGTGGGACAAAGTGCTTTCCGTGCGTTCACAATCCGCTGAACAGGTGTATGCCTGATGAATAGTCAGACGACCCTTTTTGGAATCATGCAAAACGACATCATGGAATCCTTACTCACCGCGCAGCAACAGCGATTGCTGGATACGCTGCTGGATAATCTGGATGGCATGATTTACCGCTGCCTGTACGACAGCAGTTGGACCATGATTTACGTGAGCAAGGGCTGCGAAAGCCTGACCGGCTATCCGGCACCAGACTTGCTGCTCAATAAAACCACTTCTTACGAAATCATCACCCATCCAGATGACAGGGAAAAAGCTCGCACCACGATTGATGCAGCGATTCAAAAAGGCGAGCGTTTTGAGCTGGAGTACCGCATCATACGCGCCAATGGCGACATCACCTGGGTGGCCGAGCGCGGCAGTGCCGTGTTTGATAGTGAGGGTAAACCCGTTGCGCTGGAAGGCATTATTCAGGATATCAGTTGCCGCAAACGCATTGAGCACGAACTATTCAGCACTGAGCAAAAATACCGCTCCATGTTCGAAAACTCAACGCTGGGCATGTTCCAGACGACAGAGTCCGGCACCTACCTTAATGCCAACCCTGCGCTGGCCAAACTCTACGGCTATGCTTCTCCACAAGCACTGATCAGCGACCTCAACAATATCAGCACCCAGCTCTATGTGGCCGAAAACAGGCGGGGCGAATTTACCGAAGCCATCCGCGCACAAGGCCGGGTCCATAACTTTGAATCCGAGGTTTACCGGCTGAATGGTGAAGCGATCTGGATCTCGGAGAATGCCCATGCCGTGTGTGACCCGCAAGGCCACATCCTTTATTACGAAGGCACGGTAGAAGACATTACCGACCGTAAAAACCATGAGCTGCAAATCCGCCAGCTGGCCGTTACCGATAACCTGACTGGCTTGCTCAATCGCCATGCCTTCAGTGGCAAACTGGCCAGCCTGATTGCCGAGGCCGATAAGATACAAAACAAGATTGCTATTGCGTTTATCGACCTCGATCACTTCAAACTGATTAACGATACCCTGGGTCACCGCGCCGGCGACAAACTACTGGAAAATGTCGCACAAAGGCTGATCCAGAGCACACGGCCCACAGATGCCATTGTGCGCTTTGGCGGTGATGAATTTGTCATGCTTTACCCCGGCCTGCGCGTGGCTGAAGATGCCGAGCCATTGCTGGCACGGGTGATGGAAGCTATTTCGCAACCGATTGCCATTGGCGACTATGTGTTTAATATGACTTGCAGCGTCGGCGTCAGCATTTATCCCGACCATGCCAAAGAGATAGACGCCCTGCTCAGTTGCGCTGACTCGGCCCTCTACAGCGCCAAAAATGCAGGCAAGAACAAGGTACAAATGTTCAGCGGCACCCTGGCGCAACAACTGGGCGAACGCAACGAAATTGAATACGGCCTGGGCCACGCCATGCAGCGACAGGAACTCATGCTGTATTACCAGCCGCAAATCAATATGCAACACGGCAATATCAGCGCCCTGGAGGCGCTGATCCGCTGGCAGCACCCGGAGCGCGGACTGATTCCACCCGACCAGTTTATTCCTGTCGCCGAAGAAACCGGCCATATTTTTGCCATTGGTGAATGGGTATTACAGACCGCCTGCCAGAAGATCAAGTCCATGCAAACCGAGTGGGGTTATATGGTGCCAATTGCGGTCAATGTATCGCCGATCCAGTTCCTGCGCGGCAACCTGGTCGAAACCGTACAACGCGTATTACGACAGGAGCGCGTGCCGCCGCACCTGATTACACTGGAAGTCACCGAGAATGCCCGCTTCAAGGATGAAGCCATGTTCACACGCACACTGGAGCAGCTGAAACGCTTAGGCGTGTGTATTGCCATTGACGATTTTGGCATCGGCTACTCGAATATGGCCTATCTCAAAAACTACCCGATTGATGAACTCAAAATCGACAAGGCCTTTGTGCAAGACCTGGAACAAAGCGTGACTAACGGCAACATTTTGCTGGCGCTGATTAACCTGGGCAAAAGTTTGCATAAATCGGTCACGGCGGAAGGTATAGAAACCGAATACCAGCACCGGTTTTTACTGCATAGTGGATGTGATGTCGGGCAAGGCTACTATTACAGCCGACCGTTATCGGATGAAGCGCTGGCGCAGTTTATGCGCGAGCAGCAGCCAAAATTCGATCATTTTCAGCAGGTGGCCAGGTAACCCTGGCCACAGTGCTTTTGGCTAGACCGCGGTGTGCTCTACCTCAATCTCAGGTAACGCCTCGTGTTTGATGGCCGCTTCAAATGCGGTCAAACGTTTGTATACCGACAAAAGTTCAACAATGGTGGTCCAGGAGTTCACCAGATATTGGAACGAGTTGCTGACTTGTGAAAACGCAGTCAGTATCTGTTGCAGAATACCAAAGGTGATGCGGCCAGCCGCAATTGTCGGCACCAGAATCAGGTAGGCGAAAATATTATCTGCCTGCAAATACAAGCTGCGTGCCACGTTGAAATACATATAGTGAAAATAGAGGCGGAAGTAGTTTTTACGCACATCCATAAACAATGACCTAAGTGTCGCCGGTTGTGCGCGCTCAATATTGTCCTCACCATACACCAGCTCTTTACGGTAGGCAGCTTCGACACGTTGATTCCTGAACTCCAGCCCAGGCAGCTTAATCCCCACGGCAGCCAGTAATAAAGTACCAAACACCGACCAGGCAATCGCGGAAGTAAACAGCGGTGCGGGCACGGCACCAAACACCGGCAATTCGCTGACATATGAAGACAGGCTCCACAGCACAGGCAAGAACGCGAATAGCGTCATGATCGCCTCCACCATGGACACACCCAGGCCTTCCATAATGGTGGCAAAACGCATGGTATCTTCCTGCACCCGTTGCGAAGCACCTTCAATGCGACGCACCTGTGACCACTGACTGGTATAAAAATCGTTCATCGCCGTACGCCAGCGGAAAATATAATGGCTGACAAAGAAACGCGTGATGACATAGATAAAAATCGCCACGAACGCAATTTCGGCAAACTGTAGCATCAAGGTATAAAGCTCGGCTGTGGTCACCTTGGAGTTGGGCGACAAGGCGGCCTGCACGCCATCAAAGAACGGCCTGCGCCAGTTATTAATCGCCACTGATACTTGCACCGAGTAGTAAGTCGAAAACAGGATGAATGCCGAGCCGACGATAGACCACCATTGCCAACGGCTGGGTTTAAGCTTAAACCAGGCCAGCGCAAACAGGGCCACACTCACGGCATAATAGCCATAAAACAATTTGAAGGAATCGGTCACAAAATGACCCAGACCAATCACAGGCTGCTCTTCGGCCAATGACAATCCAAACACAGCGCCAATGGCGGCAGAAAACTCAAACCAGACACCACAGCAAATAGTCGCCCACACAATGACAGAAGGCCAGAACCAGCGAGAATCAGGGAAAAAGGATTTAAACATAGCGCTTTCTTTGACGGTGTTTGTTTAGATGTGTTGAGGATTCATTTGCTGCCAGTGTATTGGCTCTTGAAAAGACCTGCAACAAAAAAGCCTCCGTGTGGAGGCTTTATCTGTTCAAAGGCATGTGGATGCTAGATGCGATTACCGCGGAAGCAGCACCCCAGCGGGGTATTGGCAGTGTAACTGGCCTTTAACACTATCGCATGCGGTTTGATTGCTGAATGCTTTTGTTGCACACGCTTTTTGTAAACAGCCGGTTTTTTCATGGCAGTCTGCTTATCTTCATCGACTTTACTTTCATCTACCGCCGCCACTTTTACTGCAGGCGCTAAGGTGTTCGACGCAACCACGGCTTCAGCAGCCTCCGGCTTTGCCACCACCTGCGTCGACTGAACGCTATTCAGCAAAGGGTTATTGTCAGCCGGGGCTTCGTGCTCGAAAGTAATCATCATCAAGGCAAGCATGTTTAAAAAAATCAGCTTGGGTAACATATAGGACTTGGTTCGTTGCATTTTTAATACTCAATTTCATCTCAGGCTATCTCATGCGCTATGGTAGAGGGCCTGGGCTGGCTGAATAAGTGGGCAGGTGCCGATTTACCTGTCAGAAATCGCCTACAAAATAACTATCACGGAAAACATTTACGCGATATTCTGGTCAGAGTGCTCAGACTCGTGCATGATGCATGATCAGAACGATTGGCCTTTGTCGATGGGAGCCTGTATGAAACGGTTATTGTTATTGCTGATAATGTGGACAGGGCTTGGGCAGGTGCACGTGCAGGCACAACCTAGCATCGTCGATACACTTGAATTAGGCCACTCGATTGTGATGGTCACCACCGACATGCCGGGCGGCTCCAATGGCCGGGGCTCGGGCGTGGTGGTCAGCCCGGAATACGTGGCCACCAACTGTCATGTCATCGCCAACAGCAATGGCGCCAATATTGCCAAGTTCCGTGATGGCTATCGGCCTATTGCGCTCAAAGCCAACTGGAAGCGCGATGTGTGTTTACTCAAATTTGATCCCTTGCCGTTTAAACCACTCCCCATGCGCGACAGCAAAACGCTGCAATACGAAGAGGAAGTGTTTAG
The DNA here is from genome assembly GCF_000800115.1 of Methylophilus sp. Q8. Lineage (NCBI taxonomy): Bacteria > Pseudomonadati > Pseudomonadota > Betaproteobacteria > Nitrosomonadales > Methylophilaceae > Methylophilus > Methylophilus sp. Q8. The sequence goes on from NZ_JUHE01000001.1 coordinate 734,231, forward strand.
CCTGAGCTTTCCGGCCGCGGCGCCTGTACCGCAACTGTCTTATGGCAATATCAAAGGCATTTATCCTTACGATGGCAGCATGATTGTGCGCACGAATGCCTCCTTCTTAATGGGCTCCAGTGGCGGCGCCCTGTTTGACCAAAATTTCAACCTGATCGGGCTAACCACCTTCAAGAGCCCAGGACACCAGGCGTTTTACTACAGTCTGCCAGCAGAATGGATTAAAGAGCTGATGGACGCGCCTGAAATTATTTCACTGAAAACCAATGAAGTGCCGTTCTGGGCATTGCCACTCGAACAACGGCCCTACTTTATGCAGGTGGTGATTCCTTACCAGAACGGCGACTGGGCTAACCTGAAGTCGATTGCCAGCCAATGGGCGAAGCAAGAGCCAACTTCGGCCGATGCTTGGTATTTTCTAGGGCTGGCAGAAGAAGGCCTGCAACAATACGCCGAGGCTGAGCAAGATCTCAAACATGCCTACGATTTAAACCAGCGCGATTATGACGCCATGCTGGCGTTGTCGCGCGTGGCCTTTACGCAAAAAGACCTGGTGACACTCAAATCGCTGCAACCAGCCATTAGTGCCATCGACCAGGCTCAGGGCGACCTGATTCGCCAGCAGATTTCTCAACTACAACAGAATTAACGCCATCAGTGCCGGCCATAGTCATTAAAAAACTGCCAGATCACCTCATTGGCAGAAATCGCATCAGACCCGGCCTGCCCGCCGCGTGGTTTGCTGCCTCCTGGCCATGAGTGGCCGCCAGTCTCGGTCACACACAACTGCACTGGCGCCAGCCCGCCATGGTGAATCTCACAATAAGCGCCGGGGACCTCCAAAATGCGTTCTGCCTGCGCGTTGGCCTGGTTAAGCTGCACCCATTTCTGGATAGTGGCAGGCACTGAGTTGAAATTCACATCGACCATAGATTGCTGGCCTTTGCCGCCATTAAACGGCACATGATCGTCGTCTTTGGCGTGAATATGCAACACTGCCACCGGCTTGGCAGGCTGGCAGCGCTGGGTGTTATCTGTACCAGCGACCGAGGCGATGGCGCTCACGGTGTCAGATAATTCACAAGCCAAACGGTAGCTCATCATGCCGCCATTCGACATGCCATCAACGAAAATACGTTTAGCATCAACATTGGCGCGTTGCTGCATGTATTGAATCATGGCGCGGATAATGGCGACATCATCGCTTTGTTTTTTCACTGCCGGGCCACAGCAATTACCTGCGTTCCAGGTCGCGAACTTGCCGCCCGGCAAGCGGCTGTATCCATTAGGGAACACCACGATATAGCCATATTTTTCTGCGGCCGACAGCTGGTGGTAAAACCGCTCATTGGCCTGTACCTGCATATTGCCCAGCCCACCATGCAACACTAGGACCATAGGCAATGGCTGACCGGTTTGCGCCTGACCAGGCACATGCACCAGATAGGGGCGCTTGTCACCATTCACCGTGACGGAAAATTCATAGTCGCCAGCCGCAAGACCGGCCCACACCAGCGCAGGAAAAATCAGCAAACCTAGCAACACACTGTAATATAAACGCTTAGGCAACGTCATATGTACTCCAGAAGAAAGAATCGCAAGCATACATGAACGCACCAATTAAACATGTTGTTGACCAACCCTGAAACATTATCGATAGCAGACAAATGGTGCATCCTGATCTTCGCCCACCACTCATCGCAGGCATCCTGCTGGCAGGCGGCTTCTCACGCCGTTTTGGGTCGCAAAACAAGCTGTTACAACCGCTGGCAGACGGGCAACTGGTCGCACTGAGGGCGGCGCAAGCATTGATTGCCGCGCTGCCAGGGAGTGTTGCCGTCATACGCGCCAACCAACCCACGCTGGGCAGCCAACTCACATCGCTTGGATTTAAAGTCATTGAGTGCGAGGACCAACATCAACAGATGTCGGACAGTTTGAAATTGGGCCTGATGGCGACACAAACCGCTTTTCCAGCCATGGCAGGGCTGGTGATTGCGCTCGCGGATATGCCGTTTATTCAAGCCGGAACAATACAGCAGGTCGCGCAACAGTTAACACAGGCGCGTATTGTGCAACCTATGTACCACGGCCAGCCCGGGCACCCGGTGGGCTTTCGCAGCGATTTGATACCAGACTTGCTTGCCATTGAAGGCGATCAAGGCGCGCGTGATGTCTTGCGTGCGCATCAGGCCGATATTTTACGATTTGAATGCCAGGACGCTGGCATTTTAAGAGATATTGATACGCCGGCAGACCTGGCCTGATTCAGGCAGCGGCAAGATTGCTGTCTGTTTTCGACAATCCAGCCTGTTGCAGTTGCGCACGCGCCTGAATCAACTCAGCCAAAATAGACACCGCAATTTCGGCCGGAGTACGGCTACCGATGCGCAAGCCGACCGGGCCATGCAGGCGGTTGACCTCTTGTTCGCTGAGGTCAAAACTGCGCAGGCGCTGTTTGCGTTTTTCCTGGTTTTTCACTGAGCCCAGCGCACCGATATAAAACGCATCTGATTTCAAGGCTTCGAGCAAGGCCATATCATCCAGTTTGGGGTCATGCGTCACTGCCACAATGGCTGTGTGTGGATCAGGCACAATGTCGAGCACCACATCGTCCGGCATACCCGCCAGCCACTCGGCGCCGTCCACATGCCACTCTGCACGCATGTCTTCACGCGGGTCGCAAATCATGACATTGAAATCCAGCGCTTGTGCCATGGCCGCCAATACCGAGCCTAACTGGTTGGCGCCTATCACCAGCAGGCGCCATTGCGGGCCAAAGTAGCTGTGGAACCAGTCGTTGTCCAGATACGGCAGGCCTTCTGGCAGCACACGCTGATGGCGCACCTCGCCACTATGCAGGTTGACTGAACGCTTTAACAAACGCCGTTGCGACAAACTTTCCAGCATGGGTGCCAGTTGCTCGGCCTGTGTGAGCGGCTCGGCAAAAATCTTCAGTTGCCCGCCACAGGGAATCCCAAAGCGTTGCGCCTCGTCCTGGTGGATGCCGTATTCGAGAATGGCTGGCCGTGTGGGCAACCGCTGCTGCCGCGCTTTATCTGCCAGGTCATCCTCAATACAACCGCCCGATACTGAACCGACCAGATGACCATCTTCACGCACTACCAGAATGGCACCCGGCAAACGCGGTGCCGAGCCCCAGGTCTGGATCACAGTAAACAGGTGCGCGCGATAGCCTTGTTGCAACCAGTCACTGGCGCGTTGCAGTACTTCCCAATCTGACGATTGCATAGACTTAAGCCAGTTGGTCGCCTATCGGCAAACGGCGGATGCGCTTACCGGTTGCCGCAAATACTGCATTGGCGACAGCTGGCGCTAATGGCGGCACGCCAGGCTCACCGACGCCGCCCATTTTTTCTGTGCTCGCGACGATATGCACGTCCACCTTGGGCATGTCTTTCATGCGCAATACCTGGTAGTCATGGAAGTTAGACTGCACCACTTGCCCGTCTTTAAAACTGATTTCGCTACTCAATGCTGCACCCAGCGCATAAGCCACTGAAGACTCCATTTGCGCTTTGACGCCATCCGGGTTCACCGCCAAGCCGCAATCAATGGCGACCACTACGCGGTGCACTTTGACTTCGCCCTCCTTCACAGAAACCTCGGCTACTTGCGCCACATAGCTGCCAAAAGATTCGTGTACGGCAATGCCACGGAACACACCAGACGGCAATGGTTTGCCCCATCCTGCTTTATCGGCCGCCAGGTTCAGGGCGACCAAATGGCGCGGATGATCTTTCAGCAATTGGCGTCTATATGCCAACGGATCCTGCTTACTGGCATGTGCCAGTTCGTCAATCAGGCTTTCCATGACAAAACCGGAATGGCTATGGCCGACCGAGCGCCACCATAACACCGGCACATCACTTTGCACCGAATGCAGGTGTACCTGATGGTTGGCGGTGCCTTTGACATAAGGTGAATCGGCCACGCCTTCTACAGAAGTCGCATCAATCCCATCCTTAATCATCACGCCTTCGAACGGCGTGCCTTTAATGATGGACTGCCCGACCAGCGTCTGTTGCCAGGCCAGTGGTTTGCCTTGTTGATCCAGTGCCACGGTCGCGCGGTGCACAAACATAGGCCGGTAAAAACCACCTTTGACATCATCCTCACGGCTCCAGACAGTTTTAACTGGCAAGCCAGCCGCTTTGGCCACTTCAACCGCCTCAGACACAAAATCGGCGCGCGGATTGGCGCGGCGGCCGAAACCACCTCCGAGGAACTGAGTATGAATTTTTACCTGATCAGGTTTCAACCCCAGAATTTTGGCAGCAGCAGCCTGGTCGGTGGTTTGCATCTGTGTACCGGTCCAGATATCGCAGCCTTGATCTGAAATTTTGACCGCGCAATTGAGTGGCTCCATCGGCGCATGTGACAAATACGGCAACACATACTCGGCACTGATGGTCTGCTTGGCCTGTTTGCTGGCACTGGCGATATCGCCCGCCTTCGCCGCTTGCACACCTGGCTGTTGTGCCAGGGCCTGATATTGTTTCAATAGTGCCGCAGAATCCGGTTTGTCATGCCCGTCCAGGTCCCACGCCAACTTGAGCGCTTCGCGGCCTTGTTTGGCCGCCCAGTAATGCTCGGCAATCACTGCCACGCCTGTTGGCACTTTCACCACTTTAATCACACCTGGTACCTGGCGTGCCGCGCTATCATCTACGCTTTTCAGCTTGGTGCCAAATACCGGTGAGCGCGCTACCATGGCCACTTTCAAGCCATCAAACTGCACATCCTGGCCAAATTTGGCGGTGCCATTGATTTTTTCCGCGCTGTCCAGGCGTTTGGTAGCCTTGCCAATAAACTTCCACTGTTCCGGTTTTTTCAAGGTCACAGTGGTCGGCGTTTCCAGCTGGCTGGCCGTCTCAACCAACTGGCCATAGGTCAATTTTTTCTTGCCGTTGATCACCGCACCGTTTTCGGTACGCAAGCCTGCGACAGGCACATTCCACTGCTTGGCTGCCGCCTGCAACAACAAGGCACGCGTTAAGGCGCCTGCCTGGCGGTAACGGTCAAACTCTGACCAGGTGGTCGAAGATCCACCGGTAATCTGTATGCCGTAAGCGGTATGAATATAGGCCGGTGCAGCCGGTGCGTGCTCGACCTTCACCTTGCTCCAGTCTGCATCCAGCTCATCGGCGATCAGCATCGGTAGCGTCGTCCACACGCCCTGCCCCATTTCACTGTGTGCCAGCATCACCGTAATACTGTCATCGGCACCTATGCGCAAAAAAGCATTTGGCGCAGGCAAAGGCATTGCTTCAGCGGCATTAGCCACCCCCATAAACCGTTTGGCTTGCGGGATACTAAAGGCCACCACTAAACCACCAGCCACCAACGCGGTACTTTTAATAAAACTGCGGCGCGAGAGATTAATCATATCGTTCATGGTGTCTCTCCTTAGGCCAGTTTGGCAGCAGCTTCATGAATCGCTGTGCGGATACGTTGATAAGTCCCACAACGGCAAATATTGCCACTCATGGCCGCATCAATATCGGCATCGCTGGGTGTGGGATTCTGCTTGAGTAACGAGGTCGCCGACATGATCTGGCCAGACTGGCAATACCCGCACTGCACCACATCAATCTGCTGCCAGGCGGCCTGTACAGCCTGGCCGACTTTGTCTTCCTGCATGGCTTCTATGGTGGTGATTTTTTTGCCTACCGCGGCACTCACCGGCGTCACGCACGAGCGGATGGCCTGGCCATCCAGATGCACGGTACAGGCGCCACATTGCGCCATGCCACAGCCAAACTTGGTGCCAGTCATGCCAGCCACATCGCGAATCGCCCATAATATGGGCATATCGTCACTCACATTGAGATCGGTCTCTTTGCCATTGATATTTAGTTTCATCGGGTAGGTTCCTTGTGAATATCTGTTGTGCCTGATAGCTAAACCAATCTGAACGTTGGCTATGATGAAAAATATACTAACATACACATCTGTATGTATGTGTGTTTCATGCACGATAAAACAGGAAATTTAACAATGTTAAATTTTATCTACAGGCGCGCTATATAAGGCTGTATATAACGAAGGGGCTGAGAATTTACATCGTCATCACAACACGGCACAATCCAACTATCACACGCATCCGATGATGATAATCATCACATTCATTGAGGAGACCAACAATGAGCAAAGCCATCATTGTGCAACCCGGCGGCGGCTACCAAAACGTGACTATAGGCAACCGTGAAGCGGCCGCCCCCAAAGCAGGCGAGATCACGGTCAGACTACATGCCAACTCGCTGAACTATCATGATTTTGCCGTGGTTAGCGGCATGTGGGGGCCGACTGAGCCACGCATTCCGATGGCCGACGGCGCTGGGGAAGTGATTGCCGTAGGCGCAGACGTCACTGAATTTAAAATAGGAGATGCTGTAGTCAGCACCTTCTTTCCCACCTGGCAATCAGGTGAGCCACTGGTTGAAGGCTTTGCCACCGTGCCCGGCGATGGCATCGATGGTTACGCGCGCGAGCTGGTCACAGCGACCGTCGAATCATTTACCCTGGCGCCCATAGGCTGGAGCCATCTGGCGTCATCAACCCTCACCACCGCCGCCCTCACCGCCTGGCGCGCCCTGATGTCTGACGACCACCTAAAACCGGGGGATACAGTGCTGGTGCAAGGCACAGGTGGCGTGTCTATCTTTGCGCTGCAATTTGCCAAACTGGCCGGGGCGACCGTGATCGCTACCTCATCCAGCGAGGCCAAGCTGGAAAAGCTCAAGGCCTTAGGCGCAGACCATGTGATCAATTACAAAACCACGCCGCAATGGGGCACGCTCGCACGCGACATTTCTGGCGGGCAAGGCGTCGACCACGTGGTGGAGGTGGGTGGTCCGGCAACACTGGAACAATCCATGCTGGCGGCCCGCGTCGGCGGTCATGTGTCTGTGATTGGCATTCTGACCGGTCTGGCAGGCGACTTTCCGCTGGTGACTGCACTGATTAAGCAATTACGCCTGCAAGGCGTGCTGGTAGGGAATCGTGCGCAGCAACAAGCCATGGTGAAAGCAATTGATGCCAACGGCATGCAACCGGTGGTAGATAAAGTATTTGCGCTAGAAGAAATTGTGCAGGCGTTTCAATACCAGGAAACCAACCAGCACTTTGGCAAAATCTGCCTGCAGATTTAATATTTCAAACTTATGAAGACTGATTAACCGCCAGCCTGCCGCACGCCTGGTTGGCTGGCAGTGCCACCGCCATTTGTGCTGGATACCCCAGCTTCAGGTTAGCCATCAGCGCCACGAACGCCGCACGTGAAATTTGGCCACCCAGGCGCGGATTGTCCTTTTTTTCTTTACCCACCGTGGATACCGTTTGGCCGTGGTAATCATGGCCCGGATAAATCAGGGTTGCCTCTGGCAAGCTGAAAATTTCACGATGCACGCTGTCGTATAACTGTCCTGCATCGCCCTGCTGAAAGTCGGTGCGGCCACAGCCATTAATCAGCAAAGCATCGCCAGTAAAAATACGGTCACCCAGGTAGTAACTCACGCAACCGCTGGTATGGCCAGGTGTGGAGCGCACTTCAATATCCAGTGAGCCGACATGCAAGTGCATGCCATCGGTGACCAGCAGATCACCACACAGCACCCCCGCGTCACGGTGAACGACGCTTTGACTGCCCAAGCGCCGGCGTAGCGCATCCGCCGCGGTCACATGATCGGCATGCACATGGGTTTCTAGCGTATAGGCCAGCGTGAGCCCCAGGATATTCAAGGCCTCGATATAGCGCGCAACCTCACTTTCAACCGGGTCAATTAACACCGCCTGCCTGCTTTGCTCACACGCTAGCAGATAGGTATATGTGCAACTCTCTGCTTCAAAAAGCTGTTGAAAAATCATGCGTCAGTGCCTCAGGAGAGTTTTATGAGAGACGGTGAAAAGCGAGTGATTAAAGCCAGCCGCGGCGCACGGCCAGCGTATGTAGTGCCATGCCCGCCAGCATGCTGGCGACAAATATCCACACCGCAGCACCGCCAACCAATATCGAGGCAACTGCCGGGCCGGGGCAAAAACCAGCCAGGCCCCAGCCGACCCCAAACAGTAATGCCCCTATGACTAATTTGCGATCCACCAGATGGCTGGCAGGCAATTGCATAGGCAAGCCCAACAGACTGCGCGACTGTTTGGCCGCAGTTTTAAACGCGAAAAAGCCAATGGTAATCGCCCCCAACATCACAAACGTCAGTGAGGGATCCCAATCACCACTAATATCCAGAAACGCTAGCACCTTGGCCGGGTTAGTCATCCCGCCGACAATCAAGCCCAGGCCAAAAATCACGCCAGCGAACAATGCAATCAACATCACCATCTGCGCTCCTATCCTGCCACCAGCACATGGCGTACCAGCCATACCACCAGCATCGCTGTCAGCATAAACGTCAACGTCGCCACCAGCGAGCGTAACGATAAGCGCGATAAGCCACACACGCCATGACCACTGGTGCAGCCAGACCCCAGCCGAGTGCCAAAACCCACCAGCAGGCCTGACGCAATTAACCAGGGCGTACTGGTAGCAATCTGCATGGCGGGCAATGGCGTAAATAGGGCATACAAGAGTGGTGCCACCAGCAGACCTGCAACAAAGGCAAAACGCCAGGCACGATCACCGGCACCGGCTGACCACAGCTGTCCAACAATGCCGCTGATACCAGCAATCTGCCCCAGCCAGCGGATTAACAGCAAGGTAGAAAAGCCAATCAGCAAGCCGCCAATCAGTGATTGCAAGGGGGTAAATGTGCTCATACGGTGACCCGGTCGTTAAAAGTGAGGCGATGATAATCTGGCTATCGCGGCGAGTTAATCTTCTTCGTCCGCCGTATCTTCATGTGCCAAAGCTACCTGGCGGTTGCATTCAAAGCCTGCTTTTTCAAGCACCACGCGATAATCGCAATTTGGTAAATGCCCTTCCAGTCGGCCATTGATTTTGGTGGTTTCCTGCTTGCAAAACGCGCAACGATAACGATGCGCCTGTCCTTCATAATGCTCTTGCGGATAATCAATATAAAACAGTCGTTTCATCATGGACTCCTTATTTGCAACAGTGATCAGCCTATGCTACGCCGACGACCTCTGGCTGGCAATACACAAAAAATAGCCTGCAGCAAGGATTTTTGCTAATTATTTTCAGCGTACAGATTTTAATCACTCCTGTTTTTAGTCATTAAATCATGTAGTTACAACACTCACCCACAACACATCTAAAAAGTTATCCACAAAAAATGTGGACAGCGTTGCCTTATCCCCGGCTATGCAATGCTGCTATTTCCTGGATATCCAGATCACGCTCCATCATATGCAATAGTTCATCATGAATCTGTCCGGAACGATGCAGCTTCAGCAACTCCTCACGCCCGGCGGCCACTGCGGCCAGCACCACATTAAAATGCGCTTTACGGATATCGTCTGGCAACATAGCGTCATTTTTGTGTTTGTCTGACAAGCTTTGGCGATAACCATATTGCTCGAGTAATCGTGGGTGCTGTAGCTTGCCTTGTTCGTCATAAGCCAGCTTGTTGACCACTGCATATTGCGCCTGCTCTATACGCGCCCAGGTTTGCGGCTCGTTGAGGTAAGTGCGCTCATGGGCCGTGGCTTTTAACTTGAGTACGCGTATCACCCAGCCGATGCTGGTACCCTGAAACAATACGGTGACTAAAATCACGGCAAACGCACACAGCAGCATCAAATCACGCCCCGGCACCTCGGCAGGCACCGCCAGCGCGGCCGCCAGTGTCACCACGCCGCGCATGCCGGCCCAACTGGTCACAAATGATTCACGCCAGCCGCCTGAGGCAGACTTTGCGTGTTTGCTGAATAATCCAGCCAGCCCATCGACGGCAAACACCCAGACAAAGCGCGACACAATCACTACCACCAGCACCAGCAACACCTCCAGGCTGTAATCGGCGATCGACTTGCTGCCGTCGGCAATGCGGTCCCACACCCCACGCAAGGAGAGGCCTATGAGGATAAACACCAGCGACTCAAAGACAAAAATCATGATTTCCCAAAACGCTGCCCCGCGACGTCTGGCGGTGGCCGTCATGATTTCATGCTGGTGCCAGCCCAGCATCATGCCGTAGGTAACGGTCGCGATCACGCCCGAAACACCGATATGTTCACCCACCACATAACAAATCCAGCCCGGTAAGGCAGAGGCGAGAATCATGAGCTCGGTGTCATGCAAATAGCGCAAGGTTTTATAGACCAGGTAGCCAAACGCGGCGCCCAGCAGGATGCCGCCGATGCTAAGCCAGGCGAACTCCTCAACCGCCCCCGCCATGGAGAACACACCGGTCAGCATGGCCACAATCGAAAACTTGTATAACACCAGGCCGGTTGCATCATTGAGCAGGCTTTCACCCTCCAGCAACACCAGCAATTTGCGCGGTAACGCCACCCGTTGCAACACGGCCTTGGCGGCGATGGCATCCGGCGGTGACACAATGGCGCCTAAGGCAAAACAGGCTGCCCACGGCAGGGCCGGCGTCAAACTATGCAGTGCCAGCCCAACCACCAGGGTGGTAAATAGCACCGCGCCTATCGCCAGCAGCAAAATCCCCACCAGGTGGCGCCTGAATTCATGCCACACCGTGAAATAAGCGCCCGCCATCAGTAGTGGTGGCAAGAAAACCACTAACACCAGCGCAGGATCAATCTCAAACGCAGGCAAACCGGGGATAAAGGCGATCAGTGCGCCACCGATTAACTGCGCCACGGCAGGTGGCCAACGTAGCTTTTTCGCCAACACTTCTAGCGCAATAATCGCCACCAGAAAAAATAGAATCAGATTGAAATAAAACGCGTTGGACATAAATATGGATGCTCTTGTATGCGCGCAAGGCCAACAAGAAAACACTTTCGAATACAAAAAATCAAATGAGATGACGCTGTCACTGCGTGACTTAGAGGCGCTGGATGAGTGTAATAGAAAACATCCGCAGACGTTTCATTAAATCACGTAAAAGCAATTTAACGACTGGCTCACCCCATCTGCAATCACTTTTAAGCACCCGCCAATAAAACATATATTTACATGTGTTATTAAAGCAGTGTTTAATGGCGCTTCGATCTGCTTATGTGAAGTACAGCCATGCAATGGAGTCATCATATTTCAGCCGTTATTTCATTGGCAGCACGCATGACGCCGCCCTGGAAAGTCTTTTGGCTGGCTGGGCTGGTCGCCACAGCTTGCCTGCCGCTTGTTAGTCGGTTCGGACTCAGGGATAGCTGGTTTTTTCTGATTGCCATCCTCAGCGTGAGTGCCATCTGGCTGGGCATTTGGCGACAGCGCCCGCAACCATGCCAACCATGGTTGCAATTTGCGGTCGCTATCAGCGCACAATGCCTGGGTGGACTCATAGAAGCGAATACCGATGCCAGTGGACACTTTGGCCTGCAACTTTCACTGGCTGATGTGTGCCTGCTCACAGGGCACCTGGCGTTGGTGCGCAGCTTGTGGCAACTCGCCTGCCAGCAACACCCGCAATTTCCACGTCATGGCTTTTTTCAGGGCTGGATCCTGGCCACCAGCCTCATGCTCATCGGCTGGCAATTCCTGTTTTTACCTACCATCCTGCATCATGGTTTTTCGCTGGATCGGCCGCAGATTTTTCGCATGCTGTATCCCTCACTGTCGTTTATTGAACTCGGCATGCTGCTATGGCTATGGACCAGTAGCAACGCATACGCCTCGCGGGTATTTTTGCAGCTTTGCCTGGCCATTCTGTTTTTTGCCATCGGTGAATGTGTGTTTCATGGCACGAGCAACAGCCTGGCTGTACCGCATGACATCAACCTGATGTGCTGGCTCATAGGCTATGTCAGCTTTGGCAGTGTTGCCTTGCATCCGGATATAGCGCAGCTCGGCCATCCCAGAGCCAGTGAAGACGATCGCCATGCCCACCATATCTTGACGATGCTATTACCGCTGGCCTTGCTGTTCCCGGTCGCGCTGCTATTACGCTATTTCCAGGCATTACATCCTGCCACCATCGGCATTTTGCTGGGCTTTTTCATTATCTTTATCATCGGCTGGTATCAGCTCAGTACCACCTTACAAAATATCATTGAGGTTAAGCAGCAACTGGAACAGCAAAACCGCACCGATTATCTGACCGGCATCCCCAACCGCAATTATCTTGAGCAAGTAGTTGAGAGTAGCATGTATTCCACGCGTGTACTGCCACATAGTATGAACGCGATGTTGCTCATGGATATCGATGGTTTCAAAGCCTTTAACAATATTTTCGGCTTTGGCCTGGGTGACCTGATTCTAAAAGCCGTCGCCAAGCGACTACATCACAACAGCCAGGCGCAAGGCTACCACTTCGCCCGTGTCGACGGTGACGAGTTCATTGTGCTCATGCTCAACGTGCCTGAAAAAGCCATCGTAGAACAGCAAGCCTGGCATATTCACCAGTTGCTGGAGCAACCTTTTATTGTCAATGGGTTAACTGCCAAAGTCAGCTGCAGCATAGGCATCTCAATGGCAGACTCTTTCACCAAACACGCTTTTTCTAATATGCAACGCGAAAGTGAGCGCGCACTTTTACGGGCAAAAGAAAACCAGTCTCAAGTCGAATGCTACCAGGCTATCCGCGACAAACCGGCAGACAAAAGCTGGATTATCAGTGAATTCCGGGAAGCCATACACGCCCGGCAAATTGTGGTCTACTACCAGCCCAAGGTGCATTTGCAAACGCAAACGGTGATGGGGGTAGAAGCCCTGGTGCGCTGGCAACATCCGCTACGCGGACTGATTATGCCAGGTGAGTTTGTGCCGCATATCGAAAACACTGACCTCATTCATACCCTGTTTAAGCTGGTGTTACATGAATCGACCCGCCAGTGGCAATTGTGGCATCAACAGCAACTTGACCTCACTATTGCAGTCAATGTCACCGCCCGCGACCTGATGAACTTTGACCTGGTGAAAGAGGTAGCGCAAGCGCTGGAAAAGCATGCCATGCCTGCCAATCACATAGAGGTTGAAATTACCGAGTCGAGCGCGCTCGCTGACCCCAGGCGCGTCAAAAAACTCCTGTCAGACCTGATCGCGCTCGGCATCAAAATCAGTATTGATGACTATGGCACCGGCTACAGCTCCTTACTTTATCTGCAACAACTGTCTCTGCACTATCTCAAAATCGACCAGCAATTTATCCGCGAAATGCACCACGATGCCTCCAGCCTGGCCATCGTATGCTCGACACTGGAGTTGGCAAAAAACCTGCACATAGAAGTGATTGCCGAAGGCATCCATGCCGCCGTAAGCGTGCAACAACTCAAAGCCTTGGGCTGTTACGGCGCCCAAGGCTTTCTATTCTCGGAACCGGTACCTGCCAGCGACATTCCGGCCATCATCCGTCGCATTGAGTCTGCCTGCTATGACATTGAGTCATGAGCCTAAGCCATGAACGCAAGACGTGAACTCCGCGCGCCAAACTGCCTCTAACAGACATGAAAATTAAACTGGCGACAGAATTAGTTTAATATGCTGCCAGTGATGGCAAAAACGCAGGAGTTTGTATGTTTACACTGAAAAAATGGCTCTGGACACAATGGCAGAAACTGCGTGGCGCAGACCGCGCTTACGCTAAATACCTGGCGCATTTTCAACATTACCAGGCACAAGTCGTTGATGACGAACTACAGCAATCGCTCAATATTCAACCCATGAGTAAAGAGGCTTTTTTAAACGCCTGGCAACACAAAGGCTTGAAACCCGCGGGCAAATCTTGCGGCTGTAAAACAGGTGGTTGCTGCTAAGGGGCTGGCATGGAGATGATCAGCACTCACTCAGGCAAATTGCGCGCCATTGGTTACGACGCAGGCAAGCGCCTCTTAAGAGTAGAGCTCGAAAATGGCAGCGCGCTGGAATATGCCAATGTCGGCGACAGCATTTGGCGCAACCTGAAAAATGCCAGCGCACAGTGGAGCTATTACCGCGACAATATTGAAGAGGAATTCACCGCCAGCCGCGTCGCAAGCAAGGCAAGCGCCAGCGGCAAAAATCCGCTGGATGATTTATTTGGCTAAGCCTTGAAGCACCAGTGGTGAAGAACCTCTCAACAGTATTGGGCGGGCACGTTTTAATCAATCATCAGTTTGCCCGTATGGCGCATCGACATACGCCTTGAAATAACGTGTCGCACACAAGCCCAGCGGCGTATGGTGCTTGGCAGGCGATAACCAGTCAATCAGGAAATCCATACGCTTTTGCCCCAAACCGTGCAGATAGCGCTCCAGCGACAATTGGTCCTGGTGAAAGTCATTGTCCACCTGCAATGCCTGAGCAACACGACGACCTGAGCGCAAGTCGTAAATATTGCCATGCGGGTGCCCTTCAGGCGTCTTAAGCAGGGATGGTTTCTCCGCCATCCGCCAAGGCGCGCCCAATCGCGCCAGTCGGGGCAAGCGCTCAAGCGCCTCACCCGCAATCCAGTCATACAGCACTTGTCTCTCATAAGCAGTGAATACGCCGAACATCGGCGCTTTATCCGCCGTGATCATTTGCCAGAAACGGCTCTGTTCAGGGTCTTGATGGCGTGTTATCCAGCCAGTTCTTTCCATCACAGATAGCAACCTGGCCACCTGATCGGCATCAGCCAGCCACGCATTGATGGATTTGCCCCCAATCACACAATGGTTGGCATGCATATACTGGCCAATACTAGCTTTGCTTTGCAACACGCGGACCACTTCAGCCAGCAGGTCAAAGTGTTTGATCAGGTCCAGCGTACCGAGGCCGGCGTCATTTAATTTAACCCCTGCCACAATGCGCGCCATATAGTTCTGTACAGAACCAAACGTAGGCATCGCCTCGCTGACGGCATCAATTGCCGCTCTGGCATGCCCGCTATGTGCGTTATCAATGGTGGTATGCAAAGTAAAGTAATAGGGGTCGATATTCAGCTCTTTGAGTTCATATGCCGTGATCAGCAAATGTAGCGGTAACTGCTCGTAGCCCAGATTAAAACCAATCACTTCTGGCAGATGTGTTTCAACATTTGCGGCCAACGCCAGCTGCACAGCGCCTTGTGTGAAAAACTTGTCGTCCAGCGTGCGCCAGTCATCACAATCATTCACTTTCAGCAGTTTGCGGTATAGCGCCACATGATTCATGGCTTCAATGCCATTGCCCAACTCTTCCAGATAAATTTTTAACAAGGAGGTAAAACGCGTGTCCTGCCAGTGGCGCGTAAAGCCATATAACCAGGCCCCATCAACCATTTTGGTCGGCGCGACTGCACGCAGAAAATACAAGGCGTGCGATTTGCTACTGAAATACCAGCGTGGCTCACCGGCTTTTCTGGCGGCAAGATACTCCTGGTACTGTTGGCCGATTGCCGCATGTTGCTCAAGCAACCACGCCTCCAGTTGCGCAGGATGTGTGGGCACATTGGTGAAATGATGGCTGGTTTCCTGCAAATTGGCGGCCAGAAAACCCAGGCTATCTGCCCGGCCCTTGCTAAAACCGGAAGGCGCCAACAGTGAAAAGTACATAGACTTGGCAGACCAGTCTTGGACTGTTTGCTGATGCTTCCCGATGTGTTTGCTGATGACTGACATCGCTGCGGTCTCCAATGCATTAAGCTGCCAGATGGAATAGCCCAAATGGAATAGCAAGTACAAAGCACATAAGTTACGCAGATATGATCAAACGCTCTATCAGACGATGTATGAGCGTCATGTAGGAATTCGCTGATTAAACAGAAAGTAACATTCTGTTAAGCTACCAACACTCCCCTCTAAAGGACGGCATCGTGGAAAAACACCTCCATTCCCCATTAGAACAGTTACTGCTGGCGCTCTATGAGCGTCACTACAGCTTTGTGACGGTAACCCCGGCAACCCATCATCTGGTGAACCAGCGGTCGGGTAATGCCTGGGCAGAAAGCATTCAGGATATCTTCGGCTGGAACCGGCCATTCAAGCAAGAAACGCTAGACGCAGCGCTATTTGCACGCATGAAAGAAGCCAATATTTTGCGGCCAGTGGCGCAAGGCTGGCGGTCACAAGTGCGCGTTTCAAGCATTCAAGACAAGCTGTTTTTACATTCCGGCTTTCCGACTGACGCCGCCGATGCCGTGTTTTTCGGCCCGGACACCTATCGCTTTATCAATGCCATGTATGGTGCACTGTCGACGTTGCAAGGCAAAGTGCGGCGCTGTGTCGATATTGGCACTGGCGCGGGTGTCGGCGCCATTTTGCTGGCCGAAGCATTGCCTTATGCCGAGAGCATAGGCGTAGATATCAATGCCAAGGCACTGGCGTTTGCCGCCATCAATGCCAAAGCCAATCGCATTAGCAACGTAGCGTTCCACCACAGCGACCTGCTGCACGACCTGCCTGGCGAGTTTGACCTGATAGTTTCCAACCCGCCTTACCTGGTCGACCCATCCGCTCGCGCTTACCGGTATGGCCATGGCCCGCTGGGTGCACAACTTTCACTGGATATTGTTGAGGCGGCACTCACCCGGCTGGCACCGGGCGGCATCCTTATGCTTTATACCGGGGTCGCCATCATTCACGGGCATGATCCGTTCATCGAGGCCGTTAAACAGAGTACCAAAATGGCAGGATGCACCTATCAATACACAGAAATAGACCCGGATATTTTTGGCGAGGAACTGGCTACACCCGCCTATGCACAGGCAGACAGAATTGCCGCGGTCTGGTTATTGGTAAACAAACCGACCATTGAAAGTGACGCCTTGCTACAGTTAATCAGTGCTGCCGCCAATACGTAAGCGTTTACTCACTTTGACTTAACAGCAGCGACAACAAATACACACGACAATCAAACTCATACTGCATATAGTTGGGTTCCATATGCAAACACAGCTGATAAAACGCCTTGTCGTGGTCACGCTCTTTAAGGTGCGCCAGCTCATGCACCACAATCATCTGCAAAAACTCCAGCGGCGCCGTTTTAAAAAATGCCGATATACGGATTTCTTTCTTGGCCTTCAGCTTGCCACCCTGCACGCGCGAGATTGCCGTGTTCAAACCCAAGGTCTGCTTTTCAACCGTCAGCTTGTTATCAAAATGCACTTTATCAAGTAGCGGCGCATTTTTTAAATAGCGCTGTTTGAGCTCAATACAAAAGTCATACAAAGCTTTATCACTTTGAACGGCATGCACCTGCGGATAGCGTTGTTGAATATAAGTGCCCAATTGTCCCTGCGCATGCAATTGCGTAATTTGCGCACGTAAATGGGCGGGGTAACCAGGGAGGTATTGTTGAATCAATGCAGCAGACATGCTGTCATTTTAATCAGCAGACAGCCTTGCAACAACCCACACATGTTTTTGCCTTGGTCGAGTGTCGTGTTCTGGCGAATATCGCCTGTATATAGGCCGCAAACTTTGCAGCCCTCACATTACTCAAACATGAAAGGCCTTGATATAAGCTAAACATGCACGCTCAAAGCCTGTTAGAGTAAACACATCTTGTGAAGGGGACTGACCATGACCAAAGCACTCAAAGAAGCAAAACTGGAGGCGCATTTAGACGCGGTTGAAAAACACAAAGCGTTGTTAGAGCAACTGCACCTGAATGGCAATGCGCATCTAGACGAAGTGAATAATTCGCTGCAAACACTCACATTGACCCTTGAGGAATACCTCAAGATTATTGGCATCCCATAACATCCCAAGGGTTCACGTTGAGGCAAAACTCATACTTTGTGCCTCAACGTCATACAACCATCTCTTCTCGTGGCTCAATCCCGCCATGCGGGCAAAAAATATCGTCACAAACATTGGCCGCACACATTGCATTCCCGACGGCGACATGGATATACTTGAGCGTAAATAGAACAAACTATCCGTAGCACGCATTCCAGAGACACTCGCAATTAGATTCACACTCGCCAAGCAAGTTTTGTTGGTGCAAAGGGGTTGGTCATGCATGATGACATTGGGGATATCGAACGGGCCAATCTGCGCTTGCGCCAGGTGGTGGAAGCCGCACCTACGGCGATGGTGATGGTCAATCACACAGGCATCATCGAAATGGTGAACACCCAGACAGAGAACATCTTTGGCTACAGCCGGGTCGAGTTACTGGGTCAGTCGATAGATATCCTCCTGCCCGAGCGCTTCCGCCGTCAACATCCACATCACCGCGCATCCTTTTTTTCTGACTTAAGCCCACGTGCCATGGGCACTGGTCGCGACTTATTTGGCCGCCGCAAAGACGGTAGCGAGTTTCCGGTAGAGGTGGGACTTAACCCGATTGAAACTGATGATGGCATTAAGGTGCTCTCAGCCATTACCGACATTTCGGCGCGTAAAAGAATGGAGGAGCGTTTTCGCCAAGTGGTTGAAGCCGCCCCCAACGCCATGGTGATGGTGAATAAAGGCGGCATCATCGAAATGGTGAATAACCAGACAGAAAGCATCTTTGGCTATAGCCGAGTCGAGTTACTGGGCCAGTCGATAGATATCCTGCTACCCGAACGGTTCCGCCATCAACACCCGCATCACCGTGCTTCTTTCTTTTCTGACCTGAGCCCACGTGCCATGGGCAGCGGCCGCGACTTATTTGGCCGTCGCAAAGACGGTAGCGAGTTTCCGGTAGAGGTGGGACTGAACCCGATCGAAACCGACGATGGCGTCAAAGTACTGTCAGCGATTACCGATATTTCTGCGCGGGTAAAAGCGGGTGAAAAACTGGCGGAACACCGCGATGAACTCGAGCGCAGCAATAAAGAATTGGCGACCTTTGCCTATGTTGCCTCGCATGACCTTAAGTCACCGTTGCGCGGTATTTTCCAGATTTCGCACTGGATTGAAGAAGACCTCAACAATGGTCAAATCGATGCCATCCCGCAACACATGGACCTGCTACGTGGCCGCCTGCGCAGAATGGAGCGCCTGCTGGATGACTTACTCGCCTACTCCCGCGCCGGGCGCATGGAAGGCAGCGTCAGCCAGGTCGACCTCGGCAAATGGGCGCAAACTGTTTTCGAGCTACAAGCGCCACCTGAAGGGTTTACCCTGGCAGTGGATCCAGATCTGCCCACTTTTACCACGCTCGCCACACCGCTGGAGCAAGTGCTGCGCAACCTGTTTGCCAATGCCATCAAGCACCATGATAAAGCGCAAGGCCGCATTCAGCTGAGTGGTCGTACCGTCGGCAAAGGTTTTTATGAATTCAGCGTCACTGACGACGGGCCGGGCATTTCGCCAGAATACCAGGAGCGTGTCTACATTATGTTCCAAACCCTGCGGCCACGTGATGAAGTAGAAGGTAGCGGCATGGGGCTGGCGCTGGTGAAAAAAATTGTGGAAGCCTATGGCGGCAACACCAGCATTGCTTCTGACGGTATCCGTGGCTGTGCTATCCGGTTTACCTGGCCAATCAATATAGAGGAGAGGCTGACCCGTGCAAATCCTGCAGAAGCAAAACTATAAAGAAGTCACTTTACTCATTGTTGACGATGACGATATTGACGCCATCGCCCTGGAACGGGCATTGCGCAAGCTGCGGCTGTTAAACACCGTGCTACGTGCGCGCGATGGGCGTGAGGCACTGGAATTATTGCGTACCGGTGCCGTGCCAGCGCCCTATATTATTTTGCTCGACCTTAATATGCCACGCATGAACGGCCTTGAGTTTCTGCAAACCCTGCGCACCGACCCATTGCTGACACATGCCGTGGTATTTGTACTCACCACCTCAAAATCAGATGAAGACCTGGTGGCCGCTTATCGCAACCATGTCGCAGGGTATGTCTTCAAGCAACACATGGACCGCGACTTTCTTGAAGTCATCGGCTTTATTGAGCATTACTGGCGCTTGGTCGAACTCCCCGTCACAAAGGAATAAACATGCGATTGCTACTTGTTGATGACGATGAACTGGACCGCATGGCAGTAATCCGCGTATTGCAAAATCCCAAACTGGTCAAAGACATCGTGCAGGCCAATACGGCCGTGAGAGCGTTGAAACTGTATGATGAAGACACCTTTGATGTCGTGCTGCTTGATTACCGCCTGCCCGACATGGAATGCCTGGATGTCTTAAACCAGCTCACTCAGCACACCGAAAAACATGCTGCCGTCGTCATCCTCACCGGCATGGAAGATAACGAAGTCATAGAGCGCAACTGTATCTTCGCCGGCGCACAAGACTTCCTGCTTAAGAAAGAACTGTCAGAGCGGCATCTGACCAAGGCACTGGTGCATGCGCAAGCGCGCCACGCGCTCAACAGCAAGCTGATTGATACCCACAAACGCCTCAAATACCTGGCTGAAAACGACCCCATGACCGGGTTGTCCAACCGCTATTATTTTGAAGAGCATCTGCGGGGTGCGATTCAGCGCGCACATCGCCTGAACTTCCAGCTTGGCCTGATTTACCTCGACATTGATAATTTTAAATTAATCAACGATAGCTCAGGCCACGACTCCGGTGACCAGTTATTGCAGCAGATTGCACAGCGATTACTGGCCGTCGTCCGCGAAGGCGACGTGGTTTGCCGCCTGGGCGGAGACGAATTCGCCATTGTCGTCCACGACCTGGATACCGAAACTTCAGTCGGCGCGCTGGCACAACGTGTACTCGAGAGCGTACGCGAACCCATCACCCTCCACAACACCGAACACTTTGTCACCTGTAGCATCGGCATTGCCACCTACCCCAAGTGTGCGCTCACTGCGGAAGACATGCAAAAGCGCGCCGACCTGGCGATGTACCAGGTAAAACGCGAAGGCCGCAACGGCTTTCACTTTTACAGCGAAGACCTGCAAGACCAGATTCTGCACAGAATCATGCTCGAAGGCGAACTGCGCTCGCAACGCCTGCAAAATCAGCTGGTGCAATACTATCAACCAGTGATTAACGCCAAAAATTTCCAGATCTGCGGCGCAGAAATGCTTATGCGCTGGAACCACCCGAGCAAAGGCCTGTTAGCGCCGATTGCGTTTATCGACATCGTTGAAGAGCTCGGCTTCCTGGCTGCGATTGATACCAAGAACAGGCGCCTGGCCTGCATGCAGGTCGCGCAATGGCGTAACGACGGGCTGATCGATCACACATTTGTATTAGCGGTCAATGCCAGTGAGCAACTGCTGCAGCAAGAGAGTATGTTCAGCGATATTCAACATGACCTGGCCGCCGCAGGCCTGCCGGGTGAATGCCTGTCTATAGAAGTCACCGAAAGCGTATTGGTGTCAGACTTCGACAAAACTTCCGCCGTGCTTAATCACCTCAAGGCCCTGGGCGTACAAGTCGCGCTGGATGACTTTGGCATCGGCTATTCCTCCATGTCTTATTTAAAACGGCTGCCTGCCTCGGTCTTAAAAGTCGATCGCTCGTTCGTGCAAAACGTGCCTGAGAGCGAAGCCGACAGCCGCATTTTAAAAGCCCTGATCGTTATGGCGAAAAGCCTGGATCTGGATGTGATTGTGGAAGGCATTGAAACCATAGAACAAGCCAGCCTCTGCCGAGAGCTAGGGGCCGATATGCTGCAAGGTTTCCTGTTCTCAAAACCACTGTCGCCGGATGACTTTGCCGCGTTTTTAAAAGGGCACGACCCGGCAGGCCATCACCTCAATATGCCTTAAACCATGGGCTGTGCCTGCGCACTGACATCATGCAACATGATTAAAGGGTTACTTTTCCTGCGTATAGATCAGGCAACTGTAAGCACCGATGGTGATGGCGGCTGAAAACGCATGGCCATCGTGCGCTTCGTCCTGCGCCGTGATATCGCCGGAAGGGGTTTCATCCAGTTGCTCACTATATAAAGTCGCGTCACTATTAAAACGCAACGTCCACTCACCAGCTTGCGGCAAACCGATCACATAGTGATCTTTACGCCCCTCAGCAAAATTAAATACCACAACCACATCGTCACCTACACCGCCTTCTTGCCAGCGGTGCATGGCAATCACTTTGTCATTATCATTGACGTGATACACGGCGGTGTGTTGCCCGCTCAGGCCCGCAGAATACCCATTACGGTTTAAGCGCAGGCTGATCAAATCGCGGTAGAGCGTGGTGATATCGGCATATTCCTCTGCGCGATGCCAGTCGATAGGGCGGTCATCACGAAACCATTGGTCACGCAAAAATTCCTGGCCCTGAAACAGCATGGGGATACCCGGCGCCGTCATCACCAGCGCCGCGCCCAGGCACGAACGCTTGATAGCGTAACGCCCAGGTTGCTCGCTGGGATCGATCTCAGACACCAGCCGCTGCTTGCCATTCGCCACCTCGTCGTGTGACTCGGTATATACCACACGCTCAAACGCATCGTCGTTATAGCGTTTGAGCAAAGCATCACGCACCGCGGGCATAGAGCGGTTGGCATCATCGACCTCAATCAGCGCAGTGCGTACCGGGTGCACAAATGCGGCATCCCACTGGCTGCTGAAGTGCGCCCCGCCATCCTCATGTTTCAGCGTCAGTTCTGCGCTACTTTGCAAGTCTTCGGCAATGGTAATTTTGCCAGGGTAGCGCCGTTCCACCTCGCTGTTGATCCATTGCAGCAAGCTCCAGCCCTCCACAATCATTTGCTGCGCGCTCGCCTCGACACTGCGGATATACAAGGTCATGTCATAGCGCAGGCCATCGGCGTGATAATCGTCCAGCCACATCATGGCATTATCAAAAATATACTGACGCACCTCGCCACGGCCATAGTCTGGCCGCGTATCGCCCCACGGCGTCGCCGAGCGCCAGTCGTTATAAAAGTAAATGCCGCCCTTGCCGTTCTCCTGCCAGCCATCAAACTGCCACAGGCTAATGTCAGACGGCCCAAAGTGGTTGTACACCACATCCACAATCACGGCGATGCCCAAGTCATGCGCAGCGGCAATAAAGCGCTTGAACGCCTCAGGTCCGCCATAAGCGCTCTCCACCGCATACGGGTGCGCCGGGTTATACCCCCACGAATAATCCCCGGCAAATTCGGCAATCGGCATCACTTCCACCGCATTAATGCCCAGCGCCTGCAGATGCGGCAGCCGCTCAATCGCCGTATCAAATGTGCCTACCGTCTCGTCTTTGGCGTTAAACGTGCCAATGTGCAGCTCGTAAATCACCAGCTCATTCCATGGCGGCATTTGAAAGTCAGACCCAGGCTGATCAAAAAAATCCAGCGCAGGCACCACGGCATTGCCCGCAGAGTTAGTGACAACCCTGGCATAAGGATCTATGCGTTGCAGTTGCTGCTCGCCATTGATCAAATGATATTGGTATTCATCGCCAGGCCTGGCATGCGCCAGGTTAGCATACCAGTAACCATTGCCCTCGCTCACGCACTGGTCAGCGCCCGCTTGCCAGTCATTGAAAGCCCCGATCACCGACACCTGCTCGGCATGCGGCGCCCACACCCTGAAAGCCACGCCATCAGCATGCGGAATCGCCCCCATGCCAGGGAGCGGGTCAATACTCGTTTCAGATTGCAATGCATTGTTGCTAGATACCATGATGAACAACCTCCAGAGAGAAATGAATGCGAATAATGAATACAGCTCGCGCAGCCCGGACGAAAGGCTGGCCGATAACAGGAGCGTAAAGAACCAGACAGCAACAAAAAAGACGATCCATTCTGACATTGCTGTCAGTATCGTCTGTCATGCGTCGCGCCCCGTGCAAGCGGCTATTATTCCGGTCGCCATGTTAAACTGGCTTCCAGTTTTCAACAGGCAACACCGCATGATTCAATACAACCCCAAAGACTGGATTACCTTCATCTTCCGCTTTCACGAATCGGACACCTTCCGCCAGCTCATGCCCATGATGCTGTTGATTGGATGTTATGCAGGCGGCATCGCCTACCTCGAAATCGAGTACTGGAAACTGGCCGACAGCAGCCATGTGAAAAACCTGTCCTTAATCCACACCACCGTCGGTTTTGTGTTGTCATTGCTGCTGGCCTACCGCACCAACACCGCCTATGACCGCTGGTGGGAAGGCCGCAAAGCCTGGGGCACACTGGTCAATAACAGCCGTAACCTCGCCATTAAATTATCAGCCTTTTTAACTGACGAAGAAGATAAGCAATTCTTCAAAAAAATCATCCCGACCTTTGCCTCGGTGCTGTCCAAACACTTGATGAATGAAGAAGTCAGCAAAATGCTGTTTGAAGGGCTGGACCTGGAGATCGACCATCACGAACATCACCCCAACCAGATCGCGCAACGTCTGTTTCAAAAAGCCAACGAGCTCTACGCCGCAGGCAAAATCAGCGGTGACCAGTTGTTTATCATCAACGACGAACTCAAATCATTCACTGAAGTCTGCGGCATGTGCGAACGTATTAAGAATACGCCTATCCCATATTCATACAGCGCGTTTATCAAGAAATTCATCTTCTTCTACGTGATGACGCTGCCGTTTGGCTTTGTATTCAGCCTGGGCTATTACGTGATTCCAGTCGTGGTGTTTATTTTTTATGTGTTAGCCAGCCTGGAACTGATTGCCGAAGAAATTGAAGACCCGTTTGGCACCGATACCAATGATTTGCCCACACCCAAACTGGCAGCCAATATTAAAAAACACGTGGAAGAATTACTTTGAATTAACGACTTTAGGAGTCAGCCTCATGGAATCTTCATTGCACACACTGAATAATCTATTCGCTCAACTCGGCTTGCCGAATACCGACGCCGAGATCGAAACGTTTATTAAAACGCACAGTCATCTGGCGGGCTACATTTCGCTGGCCGAAGCGCCCTATTGGACACCCGCGCAGGCCACATTTTTGCGTGAAGAGATATTGAAGGATGCCGATTGGGCAGAAGTGATAGACCAGCTGAACGCCAGATTGCATGCAAAGTAAATCACCCCTCGCATAGCGTGCGGGCATTCATGGCCTCTTGAACCGCCACTAACGTTGTCACAACGGCCCCGTGACCATGACTTCCTCAAAGGGCACTGGCCTGCCAAATAAATATCCTTGTGCATGAGGACAACCGATTGCTGCCAGGTATTGGGCTTGCGCCTCTGTTTCAACGCCTTCGGCAATCAGCCCTTTTCGCAAACTCCTGGCCATTGAGATAATGGCCTGCACAATTAATCCTCTATCAAGGTTAGTAGTGATATCTTTAATAAATGATCGATCAATTTTTAACTGGCTAATCGGGAATCGATTCAGATAGCTTAACGCCGAATAGCCGGTACCAAAATCATCAATTGAAATACATAGCCCATGGTTATGGAAAGTCTGCAGGACAGACTGAATCGCTTCGTTATCCTCCAGCAACAGACTTTCGGTGATCTCCAACTTGATCCATTCAGGTTTACATCCCGTTTCCGTCAGGATGTTGATGACCGAGTTAAATAAATCATTCTGAATAAATTGCCTGGTAGACAGGTTAATCGAAACCGTAAAAGGCGTGGCTCGCCCCGCATTCCACTGCACCGCGGCTTTGCATGCAGTGGATATGATCCACTCACCAATACTAATGATGAGCCCGGACTCTTCAGCAATACCAATAAACTGATCTGGGGAAACCAATTCACGATGGTCTCTATGCCAACGGATCAGCGCCTCTACGCCCACCACTTCTTTGGAAATCAAATCCACTTGCGGCTGGTAATACAGCTTGAATTCGTCCTTCTGTAATGCTTTCCGTAACGCATTTTCAATATTCATGCGTACCGACGTTTTCTCTGTGAGATCCGAAGAATAGAATTGAAAATTATTGCGGCCTTTGCTCTTGGCCGAATATAAAGCGGAGTCCGCGTATTTGAGTAAATCTTCCACTTTGTGGCTATCGGTAGGAAACACCGCAATGCCAATACTCACGGTAATAAATAACTCTTTACCGGCGATGTAAAAAGGCTCAGCCATAGCCTCGATAATTTTCTGGCCGACGTTAGACGCATTTTGCGGATGATGTATTTCAGATAAGAGAATCGCAAACTCATCGCCCCCAAGGCGGGCAATGGTGTCATAACGCCTAATACGTGTTTCCAGCCTTCTGGCCGCCTCACATAGCAGTTGGTCTCCTACCGTATGTCCATATGAATCATTGATTTCTTTAAACCGATCCAGATCCAGCATCATCAGACTAAATGGATGGTTGTTTCGACCCGCCTCAGCCATGGTCTGATTCAAACGGTCGGCGAGTAATGCCCGATTAGGTAACTCCGTCAACGAGTCGAAATAGGCCAGATGATGAATGCGCGCCTGGCTTTCAACCGTCTCCGTGACGTCCTGCCCCATCGCGATCACAGCCATGACTTCGCCATTCGGGTCCAGCTCGGCAATCAGGGAGGTATGGATAATCCGCCCCCTCCCTTCCGGCGTTTGCCAATGCAGGTCTACGTTTTTATTGATCCCCGCCGCGAAGACCTCCTGAATATGAGATTCAAACTCGATCGCTGAAGCGCCGCCAGGATACTCAGAAGGCGACTTTCCAACCAGGAAGTCACAGGTGACACCGTAAAAATCAGCGGTTTTAGGATTCAAATAAGTGCGCTTATTTTGACGGTTGTAACGCACGATGGAATTAGGAAAGTTTGAGATCAATGAGTGATATTCACGCTCCCGTTGCAGCGTCTCGGTCACATCTCTGGCGTACCCCACGGTGCCAATGACCTGATCATCGACGACCAAAGAGGATTTATAGGACTCTATCCAGTAATACTCTCCAGACGTATCCCTGATCGGGCAGATCACGCCAATAGGCGCATCACTGTTTAAAGCGTCTTTATCGCCATTGACATATTGCTGAGCAAGCTCGGCCGGAAAGAAATCAAAATCTGTCTTGCCTTCAAGATCATAAGTCGTCGCTACACCGGCCATCTTTGCATAGGCTTTATTGGCCGCTAACAACCGGCTATCTTTATCTTTCAGCCAGACCATAAAAGGAAAGTTATCCAGCAAGGTTCGAAGGTAATGCTCTCGATCCAATTGCTCAGGTTTGCCTTCATCTGCATGGCCATTCGGCAGTTTACGTAAGACCTCCAAGCTATAGTCAGTTTCGCCCAGACTGATTTTTGTCGCGGTGATGACTGCATCAAAACTCTGACCAGTTTTACTGCGACTTTTAACTGTATAGCTAAGCGATTTAACCTTTTGCAGCGCATGCCAATGCTCACGCCACCACTCATTGGAAAAGTCAGGCAATAATCGTTGGTTATTTAAAGCAGATAACTCAGCCTGTGAATATTCAAAGAGCTGACAGGTCAGGGCATTTGTATAACAGAGTGTACCTTGTTGGCTAATCAAAAAAACTGCATCACCAATCTCATCAAAAGCAAATGTTAATTCCAGCAATCTGGAACGATCTTGCAACGATAAATCCGTCATTGAAACCATCCCCACATATCTAGCCTGGCTCTTGTTATATGCACGTAGTGCACAAGATTCATACCCTTCAACCCAGCATCACCGAGAAGACTTAATCGTTATATGTAACAAATTGTAACTTCAGTGCGTAATTTATACCTTTTTGGCCGCGATGGGATAAAAATATATATTGATCAATGAACTATGCGATGCAAGTTACACTTTTACGTGAAGAGCGTTTGAAAGATGCCGATTACGCGGAACTCAATGCGAGACTGCACTGAAAATAAAACAGGATGACAAGATAGTGAACGACGATTTCACCCTGCCGCCAACATACACCACGTTGCGGCTGCAAAACTTAAGCGTGGTCGAACAAACTAGGCTGTTGCCGCAAGTGTTTGCGCTAGCCAGAGAACAATATCCAGAATGGCCCGCAGAGCAATTGCAAAACTGGCTTGCAGCCTTGGCGGGTGGCAATCAAAACGGCACAAAAATGGCGGTCTCGGTAGTGCTGGATGCGCAGAAAGAAGTAGCCGCCACCAGCGCACTCGAGCTGTATGACAATGGCACTGCCATGATCAACTACAGCCTTGCCAGAAAGAATGCCGACAACCACTCCTTCCCCAGCTACGCAGCGCTTATTTACGCCGCCACTAAAGACATGGCGGCAGGCATCAAAGCGCTACAAGCACGCGGTGAAACCATCCACTTCGTGGGCAAAGAGCACCATTTGCAAAGCCTGCGCGCGATTGCAGGCTATTATGCCGTTGGCAACGTGCCAATTGACGGCCCGACCTCGCTGCTCAAGGCAGAAGTGAAGTATTACGAAGTGGCTTATGGCGACCCGAAAGAGGTCGAAAACCAGACCAGGATAGCCCATGCGTTTATGCTGGCAGACCCGAAAGCAGGTTATACGCAAGAGGAAGATGTGCACCTGTGGCTGTTGGGCGACTTTACCCCCAGCGAGCCGAGCAAACCGCTGGCCGAATCGCTCAGGGCACTTGCGGAAAGCTACGCCAAAGAGCACAGCATCTTCCGCGAAAAAGATGTCCGTTTAGACCCCGGTTATATTTCGCTCAACCAGCTGGCTGACCATTTGCCAGCCACAGCGACCTATCAACAAGCGGTACAAGCCTCGGCGCGTGGTGCCTCCCAATGGATGGGCTTGGCTGAATAAAGCACTTATCAAAATCGCTCAAGTCTGAGACTATTATTCGACGCATACCCACACACAAGGAACAGGCATGGCGCAAATAGAAAGCGGTTTTTTGGCAAAGTTATTCACTAAACCAATGTTCACCGGGGTGATGCTGTTCGCGCTGTATTCGGCCAGCCTGGCGCAGGCAAACACTTTAGAAGAAGCCAAACAAAAGCTATTGCAAAAAGACTATGCCGGTGCCCATGCGATTTATCTGTCACTCGCTAATCAAAACGATACCAAAGCCTGCTACAACTTGGGCCTTATGTATCAGGATGGCGATGGCGTGGCCAAAAATATGGACGAAGCGGTCAAGTGGTACACAAAATCGGCAGAGTTAAATTACAAAGAGGCGCAATACACACTGGCCTCACTGGTATTTCAGCGCCAGACTCAAAGCATCAGTTACCCGCAAGCGGTGACCTATTACGAGCAAGCGGCCAAGCAAGGGCACGTGAAATCGCAACTTAATTTGGGCATGCTGTATTTGCGCGGTGATGTGATTGCGCAAGACATGCCCGCCGCCGTGCAATGGCTAAGCCTGGCCGCAAGCAACAACAATAGTGAAGCCCAAGGCTATCTGGCCGACCTCTACCAACAAGGCGCTGGCGTTGAACAAAATACTGTCAAGGCGGCGATGTGGTTAATATTGGCGACGCAAAATGAAGACAAGCATTTTTTGAATCGCCACACCAAAATGCTTAATTATCTTTTGGCGCAAATAACCGAGGAACAAAAAACCTCCGCCACTCAATTGGCGGCGCAGTGTAAAGGTCAGCAACTACAAGGGTGTTAAGTACGAATAAGCTTGAAAAGTTTGCAGGCTCTAAACCTGGCAGCTTCTGATGCATCGGTGGTCAAGTAAACTCGACAGTTTTAGGTCATGCCGGGCGAGCGCCACATGATGAACGGCAAGAAACGCCGGTGGTTTTGACCGAATAATAAAACTGACCATCTGCTTGAGCATCCCTCGCCAGCACTTGCTGCCAGCGCGGGTCATTTAATGTTTTCTCTGCTGCATCATCTTTCGTTTTTGAACTCAACATACCTTGATCTCCATCTGATAAGTGAAAGATACAAGATCATTCAATTCAAAAAACTCTCACTCTTGCTTTTGAATTACATCAAACTAGGTTTTGGGTTTAGGATAACTCAACTTCACATGTCTTAATTCTACATCTCACTTAGTCAGCCATGACAAGCCAGCTTAATGAGAAACTGATTCTAAAATACAAGAAGGAATTTAATGAATGTCCAATCTTTTAATCGAATCCCAAACCTCTACAGGACTTTCATTAAATTCGAGGCAATAAATTTGAAGTTGGTCGAGGAACTGTGTATTTTTTTTAATCCATATCATGGTACTCATTTCGATTTTTAGATTTAGCCTTTGAGCATATATCAAGTATCTAAACCAATGAATAGCCATCTTTGTAAGCCTAGTATCAGCTCTAATGGGCAAATCTGGAAAGTCAAAGCGAACTGCACGCAACAAGCCCTTTTCTAGATCATTACGTCCATTGACGGGATCATATAACTTGTTAACTCTCAAATCTAACGCCAGTGCATTACCAGTAAAATCAAATTGTTTTAGAACATCACAAATACTCTCGCATTTAGATAATCCCGTGTCCCATTTCTTTAAATCCATCAAGTCACAATAGACTTCATCCCTATTTGGATGCCATCTTGGTGAACGAAATTGACCGTAATTAATATCTCCATATCGATTTAATTCGGAGATAAACTCTCCAACTTGATCTCCAGCAATAACGAAATCGAGATCCTTCGGAGATATATTTAAATCAAGAATAATATTCCTTATAACCCCTCCAACTAGATAGATCTCCAAGTTGGGATATTTGTCCATGACCATTCTGAAAGTTTCAATTCCAGTCCATGCATCAAGCGTTGCATCCACCTTATTTATTGTCGAACTCAACGGGAAAGTTTGACTAAGCATTAACAACCTTAATCAGTTTTATTGAACCAAATGTGTGAGTCCCTTTGTCTGTGTAATAAGACCCCTCAAGAATATTTTTAACTTGATTGCCCTTATCAAAGGTTAGGCGAACACTAGCTGTTCCGTAACATATATAGTCTTTTTTAGAGAACTCGGGCTTTGTTTGCGAAACAAAGGACCATCCGAACTCACAGAATAAAGGATTTACAATCCTAAAGTTGGCCATCTTTGACTCACTGTATGTATTATCACCGTCCAAACAAATACTTATTTTGTCCCACGTTTGATGAATATGAAGAGTAACTTTGAATGGCTTTGAATAATCATCTACTGAAGAACGAAGCTCACCTTCCCATTTACCTTCAACTATCGGAGTTTTAACCAAACCGACTTTATACAATAAAGCCCATTTCCAAACACAATTATTAAAGAGCATATGAAAAAACCCATATACTGTAAAAGCTGATGGCACAGAAACATACACAGGTGCTTCAAAAATAGTTATTAATAGGTCTTTTGCAAAACCCACAATAAACAAGCTTAGCAATGCGATCAAAAATAAAACTCTTAATTTGGAATCATCATTTAATGAGTAATTATGCATATAGCACCTTGCCTTTACTTTTTTAATATCAGTATTAATTTTAAGCAATATTATAAGTTTTAATCGTCTCTATCCATTCAGCAGTTAACTCACGTTCCTTACTGTAAGATGACTCATCACTTTTCTCTAAGAAGCTCTCAAAATTGTTTTTTGCCAAGAGGCTATCGCCTCTAATCTGCCAATTAAAAAAACCCAATATGTAATTTAAATGAATTAATTCTGGATTACCCGCCAAAATCCAGTTTATAAAACCTTCAACCTGATTGATAGTATCAACCTGAATATTTAGTTGCGATGCATTTCTGTAATGGCGAATGGCCTGTTTGAGCTGACCTTTATAACCATACAAAAATGCCATATTTAATTGCCAAATTGGATTTGAAGGTTGCTCTAGTTTTTTAATATGTGTAATTGCTTTTTCGACATTCTTATTCAATACAAACTCACAGATTGCGTATAACCCTAGTACACCTGGTCGACTTCTTTGCTCAGGATCTACCTTTTGAAGCCATTGATACACCTTCATCAATTTGCTCAATTCATAATCTACAATCCACTCTGCATGCCAAGCAGATGCCATCGCCTCATAAATCTCAACCCGTCTTACTGGCAAGCGCTCTTTCAGTTTTAGAAAAATGGGGAAACTATTATTTTTCTCAATCAGGCTATGCTCAACGTCGTCATATAATTGTTCAGCATAAATAATATCTCCTGAAATTGCTGCTGCTATACCAATAATATATTTTGCAACTATCCCTGCCCAATCAGATGTGAATTGGAAAGAGAACAAATCATTCTCAGAAAGCACCTCAACCCTTCTTGGAAGAAGCTCAGTAAACTCTTGAGACAATCTTTTACTCATAGCCTCTGATACTAAAGCATGAGCAACAGCACCTTCCAAATCAAAAAAATAATGAGGCTCTCCATCTTCGCCTATTCTTTTTCGCACCCTACCAAAAAGCATAAATTGAGCGCCCGACTCAATCCTTACTTTCTGAGCAATCTGCGAGTCTAAACACTTTTCGGCAAGATGCTGTTGGAGCTCCATGAAATGAAAAACCTTACCACTATTACCGCCCTTAATATGCTGCTGTAATGGAACAAGCAAATCCTCTTTAATTTTTTTAAAATCATCCTCATCTGAACAGTAAATACTTACCAAAAAGCCAACCTTATTATTAGGCGTTCGAGGTGGTTTATTTGAATAAAGCCAACAAACCCAAATAGCTATGTTCCCTAATAGAATAAAAGCTATGGGGAAATTTTTATCTAAGCCCAAAAGATTAGAAACAGTAGCAATGAATAAGATATAAGCTAGCTCACTCCCTAATAAGCCAGTTTTAAGATGCCAGTTATTCTTAATAAAAGAGATGTCAAAATTTTCCAACTTAACCCCGTCTAAATATCTCACCTATAAAGTAAAAAAGGAGCCGAAGCTCCTTATATTTCAGATTTAATTAACCGCACTTACTATCACCGCAGTTCAAGCAAGTCATGCATCCATCCATCAGAATGCTTGCTTTGGTATTACACTTTTTACAAAGCTGTGCACCTTTTGGGAAGCCTTCGTCGTTTGACTCGTCACCTGACTTGGCGTGTTTTTCCAGGTATTCGGCTTTTTTCTCTTCGACCAGTTTTTGCTGGTGTTCGTCTAAACCTGGCTTTTTCAGCATTCCGATTTCTTGCAGGTGTTTTTCTACGACTTCACCAATCTCAGCCACCAGGCTAGGCACAAACTTGCCGCCTTTTTTAAAGTAGCCGCCTGAAGGCTCGAATACGCTTTTCAGTTCTTCTACCAGGAAGGTGACATCGCCACCTTTGCGGAATACGGCGGACATAACGCGGGTCAGCGCGACGATCCACTGGAAGTGCTCCATGTTTTTGGAGTTGATGAAAATCTCGAACGGGCGGCGGTGCTCTTGTGGCGTGCCTTCGTACATGATGACGTCGTTGATGGTGATGTAGAGCGCGTGCTCGGTCACCGGCGTTTTGATTTTGTAGGTGTTGCCGACAAGCATATCCGGGCGGCTCAATGGCTCACCCATTTGAATGATGTTTGCGACAGGCGCTGCTGCGGCCTCGGCTGCTTTTTTGTCTTCATCGGTCACCAGTTTGTAGGCGGTGATTTTTTTGTCGATCTTGATTGCCATGTTGTTCTCCCTATTGGAGTGCTCAGTTCTTTATAAATTCATTTCAAAATTTTAGATGGTTGCCGTCGCGAGCGAGGCCAGTGCCAGGCGAAAAGCGGTTTTAAACCGGAGTGTACAAATAGTACATGAGGATTTAAAACTGCTTTTTAACGCCGCAATGGCGAGCGCAGCAGGCAAACACTAAAATTTTCCGTAGTAGCCTTCTTTGAATGCGTCAAAGAGGTTAGCCGCCGTGTGAATCTCACCGTCGTACTCAATCTCTTCGTTACCTTTGGCTTCGATCTCGGTGCCATCTTCCAGCGTGAATTTGTAAGTGGTGCTTTCGAGGTCTTTCTCGGTCACCAATACGCCCTGGAACGCTTCAGGGTTGAAACGGAAAGTCGTGCATCCTTTCAGGCCTTTGTCATACGCGTAGAGGTAGATGTTCTTGAAATCCTCAAAGTCGTAATCAGTCGGCACGTTAATGGTTTTGGAGATGGAGCTATCAATCCATTTTTGTGCGGCGGCCTGGATATCGACGTGGGCTTTGGCCATGATGGTGGATGAATCGAGGAAATAATCCGGCAACTGCTCTTCTGGCTTGTCACTGAACGGCATGGCGTTCGCATTCACCAGTTCACGATAAGCCAGCAGCTCGTAGCTGAATACATCGACTTTCTCTTTCGACTTTTTGCCTTCACGGATGACGTTGCGGGCATAGTGGTGGGCAAAGCTAGGCTCGATACCGTTGCTGGCGTTGTTGGCCAGGCTCAGTGAAATCGTGCCGGTTGGCGCGATAGAGCTGTGATGCGTAAAACGCACACCCTTGGTCGCGATCTGGTTACGCAGGCCTTCGGGGAATTGCTGCATGTAGCGGCTGTATTTGCCCAGCAACACTTTACCAGCCAGTTTCTGGCCAACCTTGATGCCATCGGCGGCCATTTCAGGACGTACGCGCAGCATGTCGGCGGTGACTTCAAATTTCTCGTCCATAATCGGTGCCGGGCCTTTTTCTTCAGCCAGTTGCACGCCGACTTCCCAACCTACTTCGGCCATGATGCGGGTGACCTCTTCAGTGAATTTCACTGAGTCATCTTCACCGTATTTCATTTTCAGCATGGTGAGTGTAGAACCCAGGCCGAGGTAGCCCATGCCATGACGGCGTTTGCGGGCGATTTCCTGGCGCTGCTGCTCTAAAGGCAAACCATTGATTTCCACCACGTTGTCCAGCATACGGGTAAATACGCCGACCACTTCGCGGTATTCGTCCCAGTCAAAATGCGCGTCGTCGGTGAATGGCTGGCGCACGAATTTGGTCAGGTTGACGGAACCCAGCAGGCAGGCGCCGTAAGCTGGCAATGGCTGCTCGCCACAAGGGTTGGTGGCGCGGATGTTTTCGCAGAACCAGTTGTTGTTCATCTCGTTAACGCGATCAATGAGAATAAAGCCTGGCTCGGCAAAATCGTAGGTGGAAGACATGATCACATCCCACAGACGGCGCGCCTTGATGGTTTTGTAGATGCGGCAAGCGACTTTACCAGCCTCAGGGCCTTCGGTTTTGGTCAGGTATTTGCCTTTGATCGGCCAGTCACGCCACACGACTTGTGACTCGTCGTTGACGTTGAGACCATCAATAATGGCTTCTTTCTCGGTGACCGGGAAGGCCAAACGCCATTCATCATCGGCTTTGACGGCTTCCATAAATTCTTTGGTAATCAGGCAGCTTAAGTTGAACTGGCGCAGACGGCCATTTTCACGCTTGGCTTTGATAAAGTCAGTTACGTCCGGATGCGAAATATCAAAGGTCGCCATTTGTGCGCCGCGACGGCCACCGGCAGATGAAACGGTGAAACACATTTTGTCGTAGATATCCATAAACGACAGCGGGCCGGAAGTATAAGCCCCGGCACCGGCCACAAATGCGCCTTTTGGACGCAATGTAGAAAACTCGTAACCAATACCGCAACCAGCTTTCAGCGTCAGGCCAGCTTCGTGCACTTTGCCTAAAATGTCGTCCATGCTGTCTTCGACTACGCCTGAGACAGTGCAGTTAATGGTAGAAGTGGCTGGTTTGTGCTCTTGCGCACCGGCGTTGGAGGTAATACGGCCGGCCGGAATCGCGCCACGACGCAATGCCCACAGAAATCTTTCGTGCCATTCAGCTTTCTTCTCTTCGGTGGTCTCGACGTCAGCCAGTGCACGCGCCACGCGGCTGTAAGAATCGTCCATATCCAGGTCTACATGCTCGCCAGATTTGGTTTTCAGGCGGTATTTTTTATCCCAGATATCAAGTGAGACAGGCTGCACCGGAATCTCGGCCGCGACCTCTTCTGAATGGACTTTCTTTTGTTCAACTGCTTTCAGCATCGAGCTCTCCCACCTTTGGCGATTCTTATTAATTGATAACGCGCTGTGAACCGGAAAAACCCCTGCGGCTGACAACGCGTTGGCACGAAGATTGGCTTGAAACAAGCGTTTGCACGCTTATATTGCCGCACGCTATGGATTGAGATGCGGCTTCAACCAAACACAACATCTTGTGTTGCTGGCAGTAATTTATGCCTATACTTTGTTGACGTCAATCGATTTTTTACGCCTTTTTTTGGTGCGTATTGCTTGCATTCTTGCAATCACTTTAACCACAAGGCCTCAGGCATAGGTGAGTCATCACTCTCGTGTTTTGCATGCATTTGATTGGTGCGTGCAGGCGAGATGTCAGCGCAAATATGCGAGAATAACGCCATGCCAAGATTCGTCTATACCCTGCTCATATTCTCGGTAGCCACCCTGCTGCCGCTCAAGCTATTCTGGCGCGGGCTCAAGCAACCCGAATACCGCCAGCATGTCGGCGAACGCTATGGCTTTTACACGCAAACCGTCAACGCACCGCTGATTTGGGTGCATTGTGTTTCGGTTGGTGAAACACGTGCGACACAGCCGCTGATTCATGCGCTGCTGGCACATTACCCGCAACACCAATTACTGATAACCCACGGCACCCCCACCGGCCGTGAGACGGGTCGCCAGTTATTTGACCAGGAAATCGCCAGTGGCCGCGTATTGCAAGCTTACTTGCCCGTCGACACACCAGGCGCAGCCAAACGCTTCTTGACCTACTTCAAACCGTCATTAGGGCTATTGATGGAAACCGAGTTATGGTTCCATGCTATCGACCAGGCCACACGTTTGAATATTCCCATGGCGCTACTGAGCGCGCGCCTCTCGCCCAAATCGGCCGCTGGCTACGCAAAACTCGGTAGCCTGACGCGCCGTGGCCTGCAACAACTGTCGCTAGTCGCCGCACAAACCGCCGCCGATGCCGAACGCCTGCAAACATTGGGTGCAAAACATCCGATCATCTGTGGCAATTTAAAATTTGATGTCACGCCACCAGAAGACAGCGCGGCCAAAGGTGCAGCATTACGCGAGCTATTGGGTAAAGATCGCACCGTATTCATGGCTGCCAGTACGCGTGAGGGCGAAGAATCATTGATACTCAATGCCGTACAAGGCACCGATGTACTCACCCTGCTGGTGCCGCGCCACCCGCAACGCTTTGCTGAAGTCGAATCGCTGCTCAAGGCGCGCGGCCTGCGCTATGTATTGCGTACGGAGCTGGTGCAGCACCTGAATAACGATGTACAGGTGCTGCTGGGCAATAGCATGGGCGAAATGTATACCTATTACGCGGCGAGTGATTTCGCGGTGATGGGTGGCAGCTTGCAGCCGCTGGGCGGACAGAACCTGATTGAAGCCGCCGCCATGGGGGTACCGACGATATTGGGGCCCAATATGTTTAACTTTGCGCAAGTGACGCAGGCGGCGGTCGCGGCGAATGCGGCGGTGCAGTTAAGTGATGCGGCTGAGCTGCATGGCATGATTGCGGCCCTGGCAGCGGATAGCATGAAAGTGCAAGCCATGGCGCAGGCAGCGAAGGGGTTTACCTTGCAGCATAGAGGGACGACACAGAGATTGATGGTAGCAATAGATCAATTGCTACCGAGTGTTCACTAATTTATTGCAATCACACCTAATATCAATAGATTTATTTCGCCTCTAGGCGAGTCACTTTCTGATGCTTGCCCCTCAGAAAGTAACCAAAGAAGAGGGCACCCAGCCATCACGGCCTTACGGCTTCCTTGCGTTGCTCAACAAAATAAGCGGTCACGAAACTCGCCCTGACAAGCCACACACTTCGTGGCTTGTTGCGGAGCTCAGACAGTCGCTCCCTCTACTCTTATTTTGTTTCCGCTACTCAGCGTGATGGGATGGGATTTATCTCACTAAACTAGCGACTGAGAAAGTTAAAAGGTTGCTAATAACAGCCCCAAACCGTGGCGCTCACTTGGTGTTAGGGGTCCCCATCTGCCGCGCCGAGCAACGCAGGATTGGCGGGAGTCTTCGGCCATCGGCTGTCCGAGTTCCGCAACAAGCCACGTCTTGTGTGGCTTGTCAGGGCGAGTTTCGATGGACGCCCGGCAATTCGAGTAGCGCAGGATACAAGCGGAAGCTGGGGTGCATTTCTTTTGGTTACTTGTTCTTTGTGCAAGCAAAGAAAAGTAACTCGCTGCAAAAGCGAAAAGCTACCTCCCAATCAACCCGCTAACCCTACATATAAAGAATAACCTTCCCCAACCATCAAAAAAACAAAAAAGGCGCACCTCTCAGCACGCCCTTCTCGCTCAATCGCCTTACCCATTACCCATTACCCAAGGTTAGGCGCTAACCACCGCTCCAGCCAATCCTTATCCACATTACGCCGTTTCGCCATATCCTCCAGTTGGTCATTGCCTATTTTATCCACACTGAAATACCTGGATTCAGGATGCGCAAAATAGAAACCACTCACCGCGGCGGCTGGTAGCATGGCGTAACTGTCGGTCAGCAGCATGTCGATTTCGGTGGCTTGCAGCACCTTGAACATATCCTCCTTGACCGTGTGATCCGGGCAGGCCGGGTAACCAGGCGCCGGGCGGATGCCTTGATATTGTTCTTTAATCAGCGCTTCTTTGTCTAAGGCTTCACTTGCGGCATATCCCCACAGGTCTTGCCGTACGCGTTCATGCATGTATTCGGCAAAGGCTTCGGCCAGGCGGTCGGCCAGTGACTTGAACATGATGGCGTTGTAGTCATCGTGATTCTTTTCGAAGTCCGCCAGGCGTTTTTCCATGCCCAAACCCGCCGTCACAGCGAACAGGCCGATGTAATCGTCTATAGTTTCATTTCTTGATGGCCCTTTAGGCGCGATAAAATCCGCCAGGCACTGGTTGGGGCGGGCTACGCCGTCAATGACCGGCTTTTGTGTTTGCTGGCGCATGCCGTACCAGGTCAGTGCGACCTGGCTGCGAGTGTCATCGGTATAAATTTCAATATCATCGCTATTCACCTGATTGGCAGGGTACAACGCGATCACACCATTAGCACTTAACCAGCGGCCATCGATGATGCGCTTCAGCATGATCTGCGCTTCAGCAAACACCTTGGTCGCCGCTTCGCCGACAATCTCGTCCTTCAAGATGGCTGGGTAAAAACCGGCCAGATCCCAGGTCTGGAAGAACGGGCCCCAGTCGATATATTGTGCGATCAATGCCAGATCGATATTTTTGAAGACGCGGCGGCCAATAAATTTGGGCTTCACCGGCGCCTTGGCGCCTGTAAACTCTACTTTGGCCGCATTGGCGCGTGCATCGGCCAGGCTTAACATCGGCACGCCTTTTTTATTGGCATGCTGGTGGCGCGCTTTTTCGTAATCGGCCTGGATCTCGGCCAAATAGGCACCACGCGTTTCCGGCGTCAGCAGGTTTTGCATGACACTGACTGAGCGCGACGCATCCGGCACATAAATGACCGGGCCTTCATAATTAGGCGCAATTTTCACTGCGGTATGCGCGCGCGAAGTCGTTGCGCCGCCAATCAGTAACGGCGTCTGGTTTTCGACAAAATGCGGGTCGCGCTGCATTTCTTTGGCGATATAGGCCATTTCTTCCAGTGACGGTGTAATCAGGCCGCTCAAGCCAATGATATCGGCATTTTCGGCTTTAGCCATGGCCAGGATTTCAGCGGCGGGCACCATCACGCCCATATTCACCACTTCGAAGTTGTTGCACTGCAACACGACGGAGACGATGTTTTTGCCGATATCGTGCACATCGCCTTTAACGGTAGCAATCACCACCTTGCCTTTAGGTTTGGCAACCAAACCAGTACGGCGTTCTTCAGCGGCTTTCTCTTCCTCAATAAACGGGATCAGATGCGCTACGGCAGATTTCATTACACGGGCCGATTTCACCACTTGCGGCAGGAACATCTTGCCCTGGCCGAACAGGTCACCAACCACATTCATGCCGTCCATCAGTGGACCTTCAATGACATGAATTGGGCGACCACCCTTATTCATAATGTCCTGGCGCACCTCTTCGGTGTCGGCGACGATAAAGTCGGTGATACCATGCACCAGCGCATATTCCAGGCGCTTGCTCGCATGCACAGGCTGCTCTGGCGTGCCACGCCAGGCCAATGTGGCTTCCTGCTTTTTGCCGCCAGCCACCAGCGTACCGGCAATCTCAATCATGCGCTCGGTTGCGGCCAGTGGATTATCCGGGTCGACCACACGGTTGAGCACCACGTCTTCGACGCGCTCACGCAACTCAGCCGGGATATCGTCATAGACGCCGACCATGCCGGCATTGACGATACCCATGGTCATGCCCGCCTGGATAGCGTGGTAAAGGAACACGGTATGGATGGCTTCACGCGCGGGTTCGTTACCACGGAAGCTGAAACTGACGTTAGACACACCACCGGAAATGCGAGCGTAAGGTAAATTCTGCTTGATCCAGCGCGTGGCTTCGATAAAGTCCACCGCGTAGTTGTTATGCTCTTCAATGCCCGTCGCCACAGCAAAAATATTCGGGTCGAAGATAATGTCTTCGGGCGGAAAACCCGTGCTGACCAACAAATCGTAAGCGCGTTTGCAAATTTCGGTTTTGCGCGCATAAGTATCGGCCTGACCGGTTTCATCAAACGCCATCACCACTACCGCGGCGCCATAGCGCTGGCACAATTTGGCCTGGCGCAAAAACTCAGTTTCGCCTTCTTTCATCGAAATCGAGTTAACGATGGCTTTGCCCTGCACACATTTGAGGCCAGCCTCAATCACCGCCCATTTGGAGGAGTCGATCATGATAGGCACGCGCGCAATATCAGGCTCAGAGGCGACCAGATTGAGGAAGTGCGTCATCGCCTTGACCGCATCCAGCATGCCTTCATCCATGTTGATATCGATCACTTGCGCGCCGTTTTCTACCTGCTGGCGTGCCACACTCAGCGCTTCTTCGTATTGCTCGTTGATGATCATGCGCGCGAACGCTTTGGAACCTGTGACGTTAGTACGCTCACCGACGTTGACGTAAAGCGAGCTTTCATCAATGATAAATGGCTCTAAACCAGACAGTTTGGTCGTGATCGGCAGGCTAGGCACCTGACGCGGCGGCAAAGCTTTAATCGCGTTGTAAATCGCGTTGATATGGTCTGGCGTGGTGCCGCAACAGCCCCCGGCAATATTGATAAAACCGCTGTCAGCAAACTCTTTGACCAGGCTGGAAGTCACATCTGGTGTTTCATCA
This sequence comes from Methylophilus sp. Q8, assembly GCF_000800115.1. Classification (NCBI taxonomy): domain Bacteria; kingdom Pseudomonadati; phylum Pseudomonadota; class Betaproteobacteria; order Nitrosomonadales; family Methylophilaceae; genus Methylophilus; species Methylophilus sp. Q8. The sequence continues at coordinate 775,064 of NZ_JUHE01000001.1, forward strand.
AAGCCGGTGTCTGACATCGGGTTAGGCAGACCGGCGTTGGGGTAGATACAAACAAAGGTATCGGCGACTTTGCTCAGTTCTTCAGCATAAGGACGCATCAGTGTCGCACCGAGGGCACAGTTCAGGCCCACGGTGAGCGGCTTCACATGACGTACCGAGTGCCAGAAGGCGGTCACGGTTTGGCCCGACAAGATACGGCCGGAAGCATCGGTCACCGTACCGGAAATCATGATCGGCCAGGTTTTGCCCTGCTCGTCAAAGAAGGTCTCAATGGCAAACAACGCCGCTTTACAGTTGAGCGTATCGAAAATGGTTTCCACCATGAGGATATCGGCGCCACCATCGACCAGGCCGCGGATTTGCTCCAGGTAAGAAGTTACCAGTTGGTCAAAACTGATATTACGTGCGGCCGGATCATTCACATCTGGTGAAATAGACGCCGTTTTCGGCGTCGGGCCTAATGCGCCCGCGACGAAACGTGGCTTGTCCGGTGTGCTGTATTTGACGCATGCAGCTTTGGCTAACTTGGCGGATTCAACGTTCATCTCGTACACCAGATGCGCCATATGGTAATCGTCTTGCGCGACGCTGGTGGCACCAAAGGTGTTGGTTTCGATGATGTCAGCCCCGGCCGCCAGGTATTTTTCGTGGATTTCCTGGATGACCTGTGGCTGTGTCAGCGTCAGCAACTCGTTGTTGCCTTTGACGAACAGCTCACGCTCGCCCGGCGGGCCTTGAAAGTCTTTGAAACGCGCCCCGCGATAATCAGCCTCGGTCAGCTTGTATTGCTGAATCATGGTGCCCATTGCGCCATCCAGAATCAGGATGCGCTTGGAAAGCGCGTCACGTAACCATTGTTCAGTGGCGGAGATGGGCAGTTGCGGCATGCGTATCAACTTGAAAACAAAAGCGATATTTTATCACAAGGCGCCACGCAGCCCGGCAAACGATGCCGGGGCAACACAAGGCCTAGAAGTTAAAGCGCACCGTAGTCATCAGCACATGATTTTCGCGATCAACGCCGCGCGTGTTGATGTACTGATGCAGGTAGCCCGTTTCGAGATTGGAGAAATCACTGAACTTCCAGTTGGCACCGATAAACAAGCGGTTCTGGTCGATGCCACGGTACGCACCCCACTCAGTCTGGTTCAGGTTAATAAACAACTCGTCAAACATCACCAGCGATAATTTGGGATGCACTGGCAAGGGCGTGCTTGCACGCACCATCTGCCGCAAGCGATGGCCAACATCCTGGAAGTCTTCACGCCGCCGCTGCTCAAAGCGCGTGCGGCTGGTGAAAGTCACATTGGCGACGGCATCAAACTGATACTGAAACTGCTCCCACAGACGGTTTTCACGCTGCGACGACTGGCCGGGGGGATGGCTGATAATGGTGTCGTAGCCTAACCAGACGCTGGCCTTGGGATTGAACTTGTAAAACACCGATGGCCGCAGGATCAATTGATCAAAATGCTGGCCTTCGTTGCGCCAACGCGGATGCGTATCCATGCTCCAGTAAAAGTTTTCTGCCGGTAATTTGCCCTGGGTGTAGATGCTAAACCAGTAACGGCCATCTTCTTCGGTGTCGGCCATGGCTTGCGGCACCCCGCATACAGCGAGTATGAAAAAAACACGGCTCAAAAAAATATAGTCGAATCGGAAAAATGACATTAACATCGCGGCATTCTATGTATCAATAATTCCAGGCATCAATATGAGCGGTAGCCCGCTCGCCTGGGCATCTGAGGGGACTGCATGATATCAGGTTTGGTTCAACTCTTTTTGTGGCAAGGCCTGGGCGAGTTGCTGAGTAAATTCTTTTTACCCGGCATTCCAGGCCCGGTACTTGGCCTGTTGTTGCTATTGGCATTTTTATGCTTAAGAAAACAGGTGGATAGCGACCTGGCGCTAGTCGCAGACAGTTTCCGCCAGCACCTGGGCTTGCTGTTTGTACCGGCATCAGTTGGCGTATTGCTGTTTTTACCGGAACTGCAAACGCATGCGCTGGCGGTGAGCACAGCCTTGCTGGTCAGCGTCATTCTCACCATTGCCGTCACCGCGCTGGTGCTTAAAGTGTTCTGGTACTTTTCGCTCAAGCGCAATAAACACATCACGATGAATAAGGGACATCGCCATGAATAAGCGCATCCCGATTTCCGACATCTGGGTCTATCTTTCTGGTGACCCGCTGTTTGCGCTGATTATCACATTGGCCACTTACCAGTTAGGCTACCTGCTGTATGTGCGTGCCAAGCGGCATCCACTGGTCAACCCGGTGGCGATTTCGGTCATTCTGACCTGCCTGGCCATCGCGTTAATGGACATGCCGTATGAAAAGTATTTTGAAGGCGCCCAGTTTGTACATTTTTTACTGGGCACGGCAACGGTCGCGTTGGCAGTGCCGATTTACAACGGCTTCAAGCGCATGCAGGGCAAGATTTTTCATATTTGGGTGGCCCTGACCGTCGGCAGCACCGTCTCGATCGCCAGTGCTGTGGCTATCGCCAAATGGATGGGGGCATCAGATAACATTGTCGGCAGCATGTATGCCAAATCCGTCACCGCGCCGATTGCCATGGGCATTGCCGAGCGGCTGAATGTATCACCTACACTGACCGCCGTGTTTACCGTGATTACCGGCATGCTGGGCGCGATTCTGGCGCCCTACATCCTCAACGCAGTCAAAGTCCATCAATGGTGGATACGCGGCACGGCGATTGGCGTCGGCGCGCATGGACTGGGCATTACACGCGCCTTTAGTGTCAATGAAGAAGCTGGGGTATTTGCCAGCATGGCGATGGGGCTGAATGGTGTGATTAGCGCGATAGGTTTGCCCATTGTGTTGACCTATTTGCGGCCGCATCTTGGGTTTTAGTCATACTGGAACTAAATTTGTATTAAATAGCTTTTAGCTGCTAATAAAACATTTTTTTCGCCCTTAGGCGAGTCACTTTCTGATGCTTGCCCCTCAGAAAGTAACCAAAGAAGAGGGCACCCAGCCATCACGGCCTTCGGCTTCCTTGCGTTGCTCAACAAAATAAGCGGTCACGAAACTCAACCTGGCAGCTCACACAAAACGTGAGCTGCTGCGGGATTCGGACAGTCGCTCCCTTCTTCCTTATTTTGTCTCCGCTACTCAGCGTGATGGAATGGGATTTATCTCACTAAACTAGCAACTGAGAAAGTTAAAAGGTTGCTAATAACAGCCCCAAACCGTGGCGCTCACTTGGTGTTAGGGGTCCCCATCTGCCGCGCCGAGCAACGCAGGGTTGACGGGAGTCTTCGGCCATCGGCTGTCTGAGCTCCGCAACAAGCCACGTCTTGTGTGGCTTGTCAGGGCGAGTTTCGATGGACGCCCGGCAATTCGAGTAGCACAGGAAACAAGCGGAAGTTGGGGTGTCTTGTTCTTTGCCTTCTTTCTTATGGACAAGCATAAGAAAGAACGGTCGCCGAAAGGGCGAAATAGAATTGCTCATGAAATAACCTTTGCTTTGGGCAAGCAAAGAAAAGTAACTCGCCGAAAAGGCGAAAAAGTAAGTGATCATCTCCAAAACAGCGCAAACGCACGCACCAACTTGGTGCACTCAAAACTGACAACCAGCTTACAAACACCGTTTTTCTTCGAACTACGCTTGATTGCGTCTTGTCATTCGCTATGTAAAAGCGTTTAATGTAAGCAATGTAAAGAGCATTTACGATAATATATTTTAGACTGCATCGATGTTGACTGATCAGCCATCTAATTTGAATAAATACTGCGCCTAAGGCGATATAACGCACATACCACTACAGAATTGACATTTTATTTCCGTTAACTGACTTATGCATAAACATCTGAATACCGCCGCGTTGCAGCTCAGACTGTGGGTCGTCACAGTGCTGTTGGCTGTGCTCGGCTTTGCATTAGTCGCAGAATTCTCTGACCACTCCAGCTACAGCGACGACATCGTGCGTGTGCGTGTGGCCGAAGTCGTTGAATATTCTGGTGATGGTGAAACGCCGTTCTCTTCCCTCATTCCCTTAATTTCCCCACCTGCAAGCATGACGATTGCTTGCGTGATTCTGTTTGCGTTGCTGGCTCTGCCTCGCCGCCGCGTGACCCCACGCCCGGTGTTTGTTCGTCACCTGCACTCGCGCGCCCCACCCGCCAATCCCCAGGTGTAATCCGCGTTTGCGCCCCTGCTCAACGCCGCTGATCGCCCCCTTCCCCTCGTTGTTACCAGCACTCCCTTAAGCGTCCACCCAGGACGGAGCCTAGGCTAGCGGTTGTGGTTTGCAGCAAGAAAGGATAGTCTGACGATCAAGACAGGCCCCCTGCAGCCAGGCATCCGCCAACCACCTGTTTTTGCAAGTATTTCTCTTCATTTTTTAAGATAAGAACACACTATGATTAAACAGAACTTAATCGTTTTAGGCTTGCTTGGCTCCCTGCTCAGCGCTTGTCATCAGGAAGAGGCGCACGAAGAAGCGCCACCGAAACTCGAAGTCACTACCCCATGGCACAAAGACACCATGATCACCAAGGAATATGTCTGCCAGATTCATGCGATTCAGCATATTGAATTGCGGGCACTGGAGCGCGGCTACTTGCAGGACGTCTATGCCGGTGAAGGCCAGGTCATCAAACAGGGCCAGCCCATGTTCAAAATCATGCCTAACGTCTACCAGGTCGATTTGCTAAAGGCTCAGGCGGAGGCAAAAACCGTGCAAATCGAATATGAGAACACCAAAGCGCTGGCCGAGAAAAATATTGTCTCGCAAAATGAGCTGGCTCTGGGTAAAGCCAAACTCGACAAAGCCAATGCCGAAGTCCAGCTGGCACAAACCCACCTCAACTTCACCAATATCAATGCGCCGTTTACCGGCATCATGGACCATCTGCTGGTGCGAAAGGGCAGCTTGCTGGATGAAGGTGACTTGCTGACCACGCTGTCTGACAACAGCCGCATGTGGGTGTATTTCAACGTGCCAGAAGCAGAATACCTGGACTTCAAGATTCACCAGAAAAATGAAAAAGGCGTGCCGGTGAAGTTGCGCATGGCCAATGGCGCCTTGTTTGACCAGGCCGGTGCGATTGAAACCGTGGAAGCCGACTTTGATAACAAAACCGGCAACATCGAGTTCAGAGCAGATTTCCCTAACCCGCATAGTTTGTTGCGCCACGGCGAAACCGGCACCATTTTGCTGGAAGTGCCTTACCCGAATGCCATGCTGATCCCGCAAAAAGCGACCTTTGAAGTGCTGGATAAGACCTTTGTTTATGTGGTCAACAAAGACCATAAGATCGAACAGCGCATGATTCAAATCGCCGCCGAACTACCCCATTTGTTTATCGTGAAATCCGGCCTCAAGGACACAGACACTGTGTTGCTGGAAGGTTTGCGCCGCGTCAGAAACGGCCAAAAAATCGACACCGATTACAAAGCACCTGAAAAAGTCGTTCCTGAGCTGGAACTGTACGCAGAATAACCTTAAGGTGAAAAAAACATGTTAAACATCTTCCTCAGACGACCGGTGATGGCGATTGTGCTATCGCTGGTGATGGTTTTCCTCGGCTTTCTGTCGATTAAAACCCTGCCAATTTCGCAGTTTCCGGAAATTGCCCCGCCACGCGTGATTGTGACGCTGGCATTCCCAGGCTCCAGCGCGGACGTGCTGGTACAGTCTTCACTGATCTCTATCGAGCGCGCCATCAACGGGGTGCCAGGCATGAAATACATTGTGTCTGACGCCACCAGTGCCGGTGAAGCGACGATACAGGTAATTTTCGACCTCGGCGTAGACCCGAACGCGGCCATGGTGCTGGTGAAAACCAGGTTGGACCAGGTCATGAGTAAACTACCGCCCCTGGTGCAGTTAGAAGGGGTGATCGTCAATACCGTACAGCCGAGCATGCTGATGTATGTGAACTTGTACAGTAAAGATAAAAATGCCGACGAGAAATTCCTGTTTAACTACGTCAACGTCAGCGTGATTCCTGAAATTCAGCGTGTCCACGGTATCGCCCAGGCCCAGAACTTGGGTAGCCGCCAGTTTGCGATGCGTATCTGGCTCAACCCGGAACGCATGCGGGCTTACAAGATCTCATCCAAAGACGTGATGGATGCGATTAGCAGCCAGAGCGTGATTGGCCGCCCAGGTCGTTTGGGCCAGAGCTCGGGTATTTACGCCCAATCCAAAGAGTATGTACTGGTTTACAAGGGCCGTTACAACAAGCCTGAAGAGTACGGCAACATTATTATCCGCGCCGATTCCAACGGCGAAATCCTGCACCTCAGAGACATTGCCAAAATTGAGTTAGGCAGTGAGTTTTTTGATATTTACTCCAACAAAGACGGCTACCCTTCTGCCGCGATTGTGCTCAAGCAAAACTATGGCACCAACGCCAGCGAAGTGATTGCTGACGTGAAAACCAAAATGGAAGAGCTGAAACAAAGCTTCCCGGCTGGCATGGATTATGAAATCAATTACGACGTCTCCAAGTTCCTTGACGCCTCGATTGAAAAAGTCATTCATACGCTGGCAGAAGCCTTTGTACTGGTAGCGCTGGTGGTGTTCATTTTCCTTGGCGACTGGCGCTCGACGCTGATCCCGACACTGGCGGTGCCTATTTCGCTGATTGGTGCCTTTTTTGTCATGAAGGCATTTGGGCTCAGTATTAACCTGGTCACGCTGTTCGCCCTCGTGCTCGCCATTGGCGTGGTGGTGGATGACGCCATCGTGGTGGTGGAAGCCGTGCATGCCAAAATGGCCTCCGACCATGTCGGCCCATACAAAGCCGTACAACGTGTGCTGGGTGAAATCGGCGGTGCCATTGTGGCCATTACATTATTGATGACCTCGGTATTTATCCCGATCACCTTTATGCCAGGCCCGGTCGGCGTGTTCTACCGCCAGTTCGCCATTACCATGGCCTCTTCAATCGTGTTGTCCGGTATCGTGGCGCTGACATTAACGCCAGTACTGTGCGCCATGATCCTCAAAGACACGCACGGCCAGCCTAAACGCAAAACACCCATCTCGGTGTTTTTGGATGGCTTTAACTGGGTATTTGAAAAGGTCACCGGCCGTTATACCAACTTCCTGGAAAAGGTTGTCACCCTGCGTACCGTGACCTTTGTCGTGCTGGCACTGTTTTCAGCCGGTATTTTCTATGTCGACAAAATCCTGCCTGCCGGGTTTATCCCAGGTGAAGACCAGGGCATGATTTACGCCATTATCCAGACACCACCGGGCTCAACGCTGGAAACCACCAACAAGGTCGCGCGTCATTTGCAAATGCTGGCCAAACAAGTGGAAGGCGTGGAATCTGTCTCCTCACTGGCGGGTTATGAAGTCTTGACTGAGGGGCGTGGGTCCAACGCGGGTACGTGTATTATCAACCTCAAGGACTGGTCTGAGCGTAAACAGTCAGTGAAACAGATCATCGAAGAACTGGAAGAAAAAACCAAAAACTTCGGTGCGGTGGTGGAGTACTTCCAACCGCCTGCAGTGCCTGGTTATGGTGCGGCTTCTGGTTTGTCACTGCGCTTGCTGGATAAAACCACCAGCGCGGACTACTACGTGTTTGACAAGATCAACAAGGAGTTCATGCAGAACCTGGGCAAGCGCAAGGAGTTGACTGGCCTGTTCACGTTTTATGCGGCCAACTATCCGCAATATGAGTTGATTATCGATAACCAGTTGGCGATGCAGAAGAAAGTATCGATCGAAGATGCCATGAACAACCTGGACATCCTGATCGGTAGTACTTACGAGCAAGGCTTTATCCGCTTTAACAACTTCTTCAAGGTGTATACCCAGGCCGGGCCTGAGTTCCGCCGTTACCCCAGTGACGTGCTGAATTACTTTGTGAAAAACGAAGAGGGTGAAATGGTGCCCTACTCCGCCTTCATGACCATGAAGAAACGCCAGGGCCCTAACGAGATCACCCGTTACAACCTGTACAACTCAGCCGCGATCCGTGCTGAACCGGCACCGGGTTACACCACTGAATCGGCTATCAATGCCGTGAAAGAAGTCGCACGCACTACGCTGCCGAAAGGCTACGACATTGCCTGGGAAGGCCTGTCTTACGACGAAGAGAAACGCGGCAATGAAGCGCTGATGATCTTTATCGTGGTACTGGTGTTTGTCTACATGGTGTTGGCCGCGCAGTACGAAAGCTTTATTTTGCCGTTCGCGGTGATTCTATCCTTGCCTGCAGGTATTTTTGGCTCGCTGTTCCTGCTCAAGATACTGGGGCTCGCCAACGATATTTACGCACAAGTTGGCCTGATTATGCTGATTGGCCTGTTAGGTAAAAACGCCGTGTTGATTGTGGAATTTGCCGTGCAGAAACATGGCCAGGGCATGTCTATCCGCGATGCAGCGATTGAAGGCGCCAAAACCCGCTTCCGCCCTATCCTGATGACCTCGTTTGCCTTTATTGCAGGCCTGATTCCATTGGTGATCGCCACGGGTGCGGGCGCAGTGGGTAACCGCACCATCGGTACCTCAGCCATGGGTGGCATGCTGTTCGGCACCATCTTCGGTGTAATTGTGATTCCAGGTCTTTACTATATTTTTGGTACCCTGGCTGATCGTAAATCTCTGATCCGCAAAGAAGAGACCGAACCACTGACCGAGACCTACAAATACAACTCCCATCAGGATGATGATGACGATGAAGAATAAGCATTTAACCTGGATGGTCGCTGGTGCAGTGTCGTTGATGCTGCAATCTTGCGCCATCCCATTTATCACCAGCAAGCAGGCTGATACCAATCTGCCTACGCAATATCAGGAAACGGCCACGCCAGCAGGCAATAGCGCCAGCGTGAAATGGCAGGACTTTTTTGATGACCAGAACCTGGTGGCGCTGATTGATACGGCCGTAAACAACAACAAGGAAATTCATATCATGGCGCAGCGGATCACCGTGGCGCAGAATGAAATCCAGGCCCGTAAGGGTGAGTATTTGCCATTTGTCGGCATCGGCGCCAGCGCCGATAAAGAGAAAGTCGGCAAGTACACCCGTAACGGCGCCGTTGAAGAAAACCTGGATATCAAGGAAGGGCGCTCCAACCCCAGGTTCCTCGGCAACTACCAGTTTGGCCTGGTTGCGTCGTGGGAACTGGACGTGTGGAAAAAACTGCGCAATGCCACCAAAGTGGCGGTCATGGAGTATATGGCCACCATTGAAGGCAAAAACTTTCTGGTCACCAACCTGGTGGCCGAAGTGGCCCATGCTTACTATGAGCTGATCGCGCTGGATAATGAACTGGACACGCTGGATACAAACATCAAAATTCAGCAAAACGCGCTCGAAGTGGTGAAGCAGTTGCAACAATATGCGCGCGCCAATTCATTGGCAGTGAAGCGGTTTGAGGCAGAGGTAGAAAAAAACCAGAGCCGCCAGTATGTGCTGAAACAGAGCATTGTCGAAACCGAAAACCGCATCAATTATCTGCTGGGGAGAACGCCGCAGCCGATCAAACGTGCATCAGCAAACTTTATGGCCATGCAGAACAAGGTGATGCAAACCGGCGTGCCGTCTGAACTACTGGCCAACCGCCCGGATATCCGCCAGGCCGAGCTGGAGCTGTCAGCAGCCAAGTTGAATATTGATGTAGCCAAAGCCAATTTCTACCCGTCGTTCTCGATCCGGGCAGGCTTGGGCTTCCAGGCGTTTGATCCTAAATACCTGCTCAATATTCCAGCCTCGGTCATGGCCTCATTCGGTGGCGAGCTGGTCGCGCCGCTGATCAACCGGAATGCCATTGAAGCGCAATACAAGAGCGCCAATGCCGTGCAGATCCAGGCGGCCTATGACTACGAGCAAAAGATTATCAATGCTTATATGGAAGTGGCTAACCAGATTGCCAATATCGACAACCTGGATAAAAACTACCAGCTAAAAAACAAGCAGGTGGAAGCATTGACGCAATCCATTGACGTGGCCAACCAGCTGTTTAAAGCCGCACGTGCTGACTATATGGAAGTGTTGCTGACGCAACGTGATGCGCTGGATGCCAAAATGGAGCTGATTGAGACCAAGCAGCAGCAAGTGGCAGCCGTAGTCGATTTGTATCGCTCGCTGGGCGGTGGCTGGCAGACTGCGGAAACAACGACAACCAAGCAATAAGCTTTATTCACTCTGCCAAAGGGAGAAGCGCCGTCGGCATTCTCCCTTATTTTTTGCCCTCAGCCAAGCTGATCAACCAGTGCTCAATCACCACAACCACATACGCCTGTTCTTCTAGCGTCAGCGCCCGGCCCTCAGGAATACGGTGCCATTTACCCAAACAGCCGCGGCAACAGGTCGCCGTGGCATGCTGTGCCACAAACACCGGATGGCCACGCATCGGCGTTTGCTGGCCGTCATTGGCCACCACTGCGGGCGCGAGCCGATCGGCAATAAAGCGTTCGGCATGATCAAGTATTACCGGCAGGCCTTTTTGTTGCAGGTAAGCCCAGTCTTTTGCGTTCAGCGTGAAACCGGTACGAAAGGTAGAGCGTTGCAGGGCTTGAAACAACGACTCCAGATCGCGCATGGGGTTTAATGCAGATGAGAAAGATGCAGGTCGCGTAATTTAGGCGCCTTGATAGCGGTCACGCCAACCACGGCAATGGTCATGCAGCCGCCGAATATCACTGACGGCACCAAGCCCATTAACCTGGCGGTGAGGCCGGATTCAAACGCCCCCAGCTCATTGGATGAGCCAATAAAAATACCGTTAATGGCTGAAACACGACCACGCATATTATCCGGCGTCGCCAGTTGCAGAATGGTTTGCCGCAAGATCACGGACACCGCATCCATCATGCCGGAAATCGCTAAAATCACAATCGCCAGCCAGTAGGTATTGCACAGCCCAAAGGCAATCATACATACACCAAACCCGGCCACCGCCAGCAACAACCAGCGGCCGCTATGCTCATGAATCGGATGTTTTGCCAGCCAGAGGCCCGTCACAATCGCTCCGAGGGCAGGCGCCGCACGCAACACGCCCAGTCCTTCCGGGCCCATCTGGTAAACATCATGCACAAATGCAGGCAACATGGCGACCGTACCACCAAACAATACCGCAAACATATCCAGCAATTGCGCGCCCAATACCACCTGTGTGCGCCGTACAAAACGCAAGCCTTCGCCTATGCTGGCAAACACGTTCATGGGCTCATGATTGTGATGCTCTTGCACGCGTAATGTGGTTGCCGCAACAGCCGCCGCCAGCGCCAGTATGGCTGACAAGCCATACGCAATCGATTTATCGGCAAAGCCAATGAGCAGACCACCGATGGCTGGCCCGACAATCAAGCCAATCTGGAACATGGAGCTGCCAGTGCCGGAGGCTTTGGCAATGGACGCACGCGGAATAATCAGGGCGAACAAGGTGTTGTAGCTGGGTGAAATCAAGGCCCGGGCAAAACCGGTGAGGGCCACCGTCGCGTAAATCCACCACTCGGTATGCTGTGGATGATGCTGGGCGATCAGCACCAGCAAACCTGCGTTCACCGATAAGAATAAAGCCGAAACCACGGCAAAGCCACGGCGTGAAAAATAATGATCCACCGCATGCCCGGCAAACAGGGCGCTACCCATATAAGGGATGACTTCAGCGAGACCGATCAGGCCAAGCGACCAGGGGTCATGGGTGATTTCATAAATATGCCAGCCGATGGCAACCATCATCATTTGGTACGACAGCACCATAAAAATACGATAGGTCAGCAACTTTGGGAACGCATAGCCCTGATGGGCAAGAATCTGACGAACGGATAAAGACATGGTCACTATTATACGCTATCCCCATCAGCCGCCTGTGCATTGGCGTCTTGCGGCAGAATCCCCTAAAATAGCCGGGCGGGTGCAGTGAATCAGGCAGTAGGCGGTCACGCTGATGAGCCGTCGTTGACTCCGTGCGACCCTGCCGATATAGATGGAGCGCACCCGCCCTGACCTCTGCTTACAAGGAACGCCCTCACCATGCGTCGCTTTTATCGCTGTTTGCTCACCACTCTCCTGGCACCAATATGTTTTAACTGGTGGATGCCAGTGCAGGCGCAAGAGACGATGCAAGTATGGGTGACGGTCGATTGGGAAGGTTTGTCACTACAAGAAGACAACCTGCAAGCCATGCAGAAATTCAGGCAACAGTTTCCGCACATTCCACTACTGCACCTGATCAACCCGGCTTACTTTATCCAGCCCGGCGTTAACCGCGCACAAATCGGCAGCCAGATACGCAGCACCTTGTTACCGCAAGACACCATCGGCCTGCATATACACCCCATGCGCACGCTGGTGAAATATTGCGGGATCAGCTACCAGGCTGAACCCTCGATTTCCGGCGCGGACGAGCACTGCTCTCAAACCAGCTGCGGTCACACGGTCAGCCTGGAATATGCCTATAGCCAGACCGAGCTCACACACCTGGTCAGTTGCGCTAGTGAGTTGATGGTCAGTAACGGCTTCAACCGTCCGCGACATTTTCGCGCAGGCGCCTGGCAGTTTGGGCCCAAGTTACAAGCGGCGCTGGAGGCCAATCATTTCTTATGGGACAGTTCGCGTATTGATGCCAATTTACTCACCACGCGCTGGCATGCCGATAGCCCGTTAGTCAAACTGCTACAGCAACTGCACCCGCAAAGCACACCCATGGACCAACCCTATGCGCTGGGCTACAAACTGATGGAATACCCCGACAACGCAGCCATGGCCGATTACACCAGCACAAAACAATTGCTGACCCTGTTCGAACAGCTCCTTAATGCCCACCGGCCGGTAATGGTGATGGGCTTTCACCAGGAATCGGCCACCGACTACCTGCTGCGCCTGGAGCGTACCATCCCGCGTATGGAACAATTGGCCAAACAAAAGAATGTGGCCATCGAATGGATGCCATAAACGAGACCAGGCCCTATGGATTTATTTCCTGAACACCGCACCAAGCCTGTCGCGATCGCCGCTGGCGCCTGCTGGCTACCCGGCTTTGCCCTGTCAGTGATGCCAACGCTTTGGCAGAGCTTACAGCAGCATCTGGCCGCGCATCCCGCACAACAGATGATGACACCCATGGGCTTAATGTCAGTCGCCACCAGCAGCATGGGCCATTGGGGCTGGGTAGGCAGTTCGCAAGGCTATGGTTATCTTGCATACGACCCGGTCACCGGACAACCGTGGCCAGCGATTCCACCAGTGATTTTGCAGTTGGCGGCCAACGCCGCCGCACAGGCAGGCTACAGCGACTTTGTGCCCGACAGCTGCCTGATCAACATTTACCAAGCAGGCAGCAAAATGGGCTTACACCAGGACAAAGATGAACAGGATTTTTCACAACCGATTGTTTCGGTATCCCTCGGCATCCCGGCCACATTCTTGTTTGGCGGAGCCAAACGCAATGACGCCTCAGCCAAAATTCCGCTGCAACATGGAGACGTCGTGGTATGGGGAGGTGAAAGTCGGCGCTTTTATCACGGTGTTGCCGCCATCGGGGCTCATCAGCATCCACTCACTGGCAACAAGCGAATTAACCTCACACTGAGAAAAGCAAAATAAGCCACGAACGTTAAGCAGGCGCTTATGCCCGCCCAAAGAAGTCTGCACAAATGCTGATTAGCATCAACAATCCACCTCACTTCCGGGTTGCATCCGTTTTTCAAAAGAGTAAACTGAAACTGTCTTATCGCACTTTCACTTCTTTTTTATAGGTGAAAAATTCCGACGGGACAATTTCAGAAAAAGGAGTTTGTCATGAATTTACAACTTACAGGACATCATTTAGAAATCACACCGGCATTGCGCGAGTACGTCTTATCCAAGTTCTCCCGCATCAGCAATCACTTTGATCATGTGATTGATGTCAAAGTCACCATGTCTGTTGAAAAGCTTGCCCAAAAGGTTGAAGCGACATTACATGTGCCAGGCAACGATTTGCACGCGACCTGCAGCGATGAAAATATGTATAGTGCCATCGACATGCTTACTGACAAACTTGACCGTCAGGTATTGAAACACAAGGAAAAACACGGCGACCACCATAAATCCGGCGGTGCAGTAAAACACCAGTTAAGTTCCTAAGTCTTGCCTCACATTCTCTACCCGCACGGGTAGAGAACTCAAACCCGCCACACACATCACTTTTACGTCGTTTCACCCCCACCGCTCAGCATTCAGTTGTAGAATGGCTGTCAATTCCCTGTTTACATGTTGACAACACGTATGGCGCAAATCTCAGTCGCTGATTTGTACAAGCAGATTCGCAGCAAACTCAAATTGAAATGGGTGGCTGGCGAGTCTGGCAGTCAAAAAATACTCAACTCCGGCACCGTGACCAAACCTTCATTGGCATTGGTCGGACATTTGAATTTTGTGCACCCGAACCGCGTGCAGGTACTGGGTTGTGCCGAGATGGACTACATGGCCAGCCTGAGCATACTGGCGCTACAACAAGCGGTGAGCAATCTGTTCTCCACCGACCTGGCCATGGTGGTGGTGGCCAATGGTGAAAAAGTGCCGCCTATCATGCTGGAGGCCGCCCAGCAAACGCAAACCCCTTTATTTACCACCCCCATGATCAGCCCGCAGCTCATGGAGCTGCTCAGCCACTATCTGGCCGTGGCCACGGCAGAAACCACCAGCATGCATGGTGTGTTTATGGAGGTGCAAGGCTTTGGTGTGCTGATTACCGGCAGTGCGGCGATTGGTAAAAGTGAGTTGGCGCTGGAGCTGATTTCACGCGGCCATCGCTTGGTGGCCGATGACATTGTCGACTTTTACCGCACCTCGCCCGAGCGCATTGAAGGCCGCTGCCCAGAGCTGCTACAGGACTTTTTAGAAGTGCGTGGCCTGGGCATTTTGAACATTCGCGCACTCTATGGCGATAACGCGGTCAAACCTACCAAGCCACTGGATATGATGATACAGCTGGAACTGGCCGACGAAATGAAGCCGCAAGACCTGGATCGCCTGAGCGCCAACCGGCAGACGCAACGTGTGCTGGATGTCGAAATCAGCAAGGTGATTATCCCGATTGCGGCAGGCCGCAACATCGCTGTGCTGGTCGAAGCAGCCGTGCGCAACCACATGCTATTGTTGCGCGGCGTTAATGCCACCAAACAACTGACCCAGCGGCAAAAGCAAATCATGCTCAGAGAAAGCAAATTACGATGATAAGAAGTGGGTCGCGCGTATGCAATTAGTGATTGTCACAGGGTTATCCGGCTCTGGTAAAACCATCGCTTTGCGTGTGTTTGAAGACAGTGGTTATTACTGTATTGATAACCTGCCTGCCACCTTACTGCCGCATATTCAAAACCACGTCGCTGACCGCGATGCGGCAAAAGTCGCTGTCAGTATTGATAGTCGCAGCATTGCCATTGAGTCGTTGCCGGATATTTTGCAGACCCTGAAAGCGCAAGGCATTGCCGTGCACCTGCTGTTTCTGGATGCAAGCCTGGAAACCCTGGTTAAACGCTTTTCCGAAACCCGGCGCAAACACCCGCTGAGCACCCCAGACCAGGCACTGTCCGAAAGTATTAACCACGAACGCGACTTGCTCTCCGGCCTGAATAACCTCGGCCATCATGTAGATACCAGTAATTTGTCGGCCAATGCCTTGCGCCACCATACGCGTGACTGGATGCTGCAAATTGAGCAAAGCTACCAGGAAGCGCGGCCAGACGCACTGGTGTTATCGTTTATTTCATTCGGCTTTAAACATGGCATCCCGCTGGATGCTGACTTTGTATTTGATGTACGCAGCCTGCCTAACCCGCATTACGACCCGATTTTGCGTCCTTACAATGGCAAGCAGGCGCCAATTCAGCAATTTTTGCAAAACGAAGCCATGGTGCTTGAAATGCAGCGTGACATTCAGCACTATATAGAAAAATGGCTACCAAGCTTTTATCACGACCATCGCAGCTATGTCACCATTGGCATCGGCTGTACCGGGGGGCAACACCGTTCCGTCTATCTGGTGGAACAACTGGGGGCATATTTCAAGCAACAGCATCAAGTCATGATACGTCATCGTGAATTACAAGATGCCCATGCCACGGCTACCCTTTAAACTACGGAGTCTGAGAGCAAAATTATGATTGGTGTATTGATTATTGCGCATGGCAGCCTGGGCCCAAGCCTGATCGACTGCGCAACCCATGTGATGGGTAATCGCCCGGCACAGCTGGATTTCCTGGAAATCTCCAAGCATGACGATCCCGCCAGCGTACTGCCTAAAGCGCAGGTACTGGTCAAGCAACTTGATAGCGGCCAGGGCGTGCTGGTGTTGTCAGATATTTATGGTGCGACACCATGCAATATCGTCACCCGCTTGCTGACACCCGATGAAATCGAAGGCGTAGCCGGTGTTAACCTGCCCATGCTGGTACGTGTGTTGAATTACCGCCATGAAGGCCTGCACTCCTGTATCCAGAAAGCCCTGAGCGGCGGCCGCGATGGCGTTGTCCACTTTACCAAAACCACTTGTCACCACGCACAATAATATTCACTCCCTATGGTCAAACTTTCTCTCGAAATCATTAACAAACTCGGCCTGCACGCACGCGCCTCTACCAAATTCACCCAAACTGCCAGTCAGTTCAAAAGCGAAGTCTGGGTAGAAAAGAATGGCCGTCGCGTCAATGCCAAAAGCATTATGGGGGTGATGATGCTGGCTGCCGCCAAAGGCAGCATCATCGATATCGAAGCCACGGGGGCAGATGAAGCGCAAGCGATTGCTGCCCTGCAGACCCTGGTGAACGACTACTTTGGTGAGGGCGAATAATTGACCAGTTTCAGCATGCACGGCGTGGGCGTTTCCAGTGGCATTGCCATTGGCCATGCCCACCTGATTTCCCATGCCCTGCTGGAAGTGGTGCACTTTAAAATCGAGGCTGATGGTGTTGCCGAAGAAATCGCCCGTTTTGAACGTGCCATTGACCTGGTCAAACAGGATCTTGAACAACTCAAATCCCAGCTCCCCAAAAGTGCGCCTGCCGAACTGAGTGCATTTATCAACACCCATTTGGCCATGCTATCGGACAAGTCACTCTCCGAGGCACCAAAGACAATTATCCGCAATGAATTATGCAATGCCGAGTGGGCGCTCAAGCAGCAAATGGACGATATTGTTGCCCAGTTTGATGCCATTGAAGACGCCTACCTGCGTGAACGCAAACAGGATGTGGTGCAAGTTGTCGAGCGCGTGATCAAGGTATTGCTGGGCCGCGACCAACTGGCGGCCAGCGAAAAGAAACTGCAAGCCAGGCAAGAGCGCGCCATGATCCTGGTGGCGCATGATGTTTCACCAGCGGATGCGATCCAGTTTAAACATCACCAGTTTGCGGCCTTTATCACCGATGTCGGCGGCGTTACCTCGCATACCGCCATCCTGGCACGCAGCCTGAATATTCCATCCATTGTGGCGCTGCAACGTGCCCGCGATTTAATCAACGATGGCGAGCTGATGATTGTCGATGGCGCCGCAGGCGTGGTCATCGTCAATCCGGATCCGGAAGTCCTTTCCGAATATCAACTCAAACAAAACCAGTGGCAACTGGCGCAGCAAAAGCTGCAACTGATCAAAACCACCAAAGCGGTTACGGTGGATGGTATCGCGATTGATTTACTGGCCAATATTGAAGTGCCGGAAGACGTGATTAGCGCTAAGGCCTCAGGTGCGGTGGGCGTCGGCTTGTACCGGACCGAGTTTCTGTTTATGAACCGCGCAGAGATGCCCGGCGAGCAGGAGCAGTTTGAAGCCTACAAACATGTAGCTGAGGCGATGAGAGGCCACCCGGTGACCATCCGCACGCTGGACATCGGTGCCGACAAGCAACTGAATCCGGACGAAGTGGTGACTGCGACCAACCCGGCACTGGGTTTACGTGCCGTGCGCTATTGCCTGGCAGAACCGCATATTTTCCACAGCCAGTTCCGCGCCTTGCTACGCGCCTCGCATTATGGCCAGGTCAAAATCCTGATTCCCATGCTGTCGACACTGGCCGAACTGCGGCAAACCAAACTATTGCTGGAACGAGCCAAAGAGTCACTGCGCCAGCAAAAAATTCCTTTTGACGAACAGATCCAGCTGGGTGGCATGATAGAAATCCCTGCCGCCGCCATTAATGCAGACGCCTTCGCGCAAGAGCTGGATTTTCTGTCCATCGGCACCAACGACCTGATTCAATATACGCTGGCGATTGACCGCGCCGATGATGCCGTCGCGCATTTGTATAACCCTCTGCACCCGGCGGTGCTGCGCCTGATGCAGATCACGATTCAGGCCGCGGCAAAATATGGCAAATCGGTCTCGGTCTGTGGTGAGATGGCAGGCGATATCAAACTGACGCGCCTGCTGGTCGGCATGGGCATGCGCCAGCTATCCATGCACCCGGCACATATTCTGAGCGTGAAATCGCAAATCCTGCAGAGTGAAGAAAATATACTGTCCAAGCAGGCCAAGAAAATCCTGTCATTCAATGACCTGGAAAAAATCGTACCGCTGATTAAAAAATATAACGGTGAGTTGCTTTAGCAAGGGGTGCACAGCCTCTTGCATTTAGTAAACTCATCACCATCATCAATATATACAATCACCCAAACGCGAACATTTGGCCAATAATAGGCCTCTATCAGATATTGCAACCCTCAAAGGATACGTTGTGAGCACTAATCCATTACTCGTTTTTAACGGCCTGCCAAAATTCAATGACATCCGCCCCGAGCATGTGTCGCCGGCGATTGACAGCCTGCTGGCTGAAGGCCGCACCCTGGTTGAGCAATTAGCCACAGCAACGGACACCCCTGACTGGCAAAACTTTGTGCAACCGATCGAAAACTATTCGGAAAAACTATCGCGTAGCTGGGGACCGGTTGGCCATATGAATGCCGTGGTCAATACGCCAGAACTGCGTGAGGCTTACAATGACAACCTGGCCAAACTGACTGATTTTTATAGCGACCTGTCACAAGATGAGCGCCTGTATAACAAATATAAAGCCATTCAGGCCAGTGCAGGCTATGCCACACTCAGCCGTGCGCAGCAAAAAATCATAGACAATGAAGTACGCGGCTTCAAACTGGGCGGCGCGGAATTGGCAGCAGCAGAAAAAGTCCGCTTTAAAGCCATTGCCGAGCAACTGTCTAAATTGGGTAGCAAGTTTGAAGAGAACATTCTCGATAACACCAACGACTTTAAACATGTGGTCGCAACTGCGGACGAACTCGGCGGCTTGCCGGAAGACGCCCTGCAAGCGGCAGCTGAAGCCGCCAAGGCCGAAGGCAAAACAGGCTATCTGTTTAGCCTGCACTTCCCGTCCTATATGCCGGTGATGCAGTATTGCGAAAACCGCGCACTGCGCGAAATACTATATCGCGCCTATGCCACCCGTGCCTCAGAATTCAGCAAGCCCGAGTGGGATAACACCCACCTGATTGCCGACCTGCTCAAACTCAAACGTGAAGAAGCACAACTGCTGGGCTTTAATAATTATGCCGAGTTGTCACTGGCGACCAAGATGGCGGATACACCAGCACAGGTGATCGACTTTTTGGATACGCTGGCCAAGCGCGCCAAACCATATGCCGAGAAAGACATGGCAGAGCTTAAGGCCTACGCCGAAAAGCTCGGTTTTAGCGATATGCAAGCCTGGGATGTGGCGTTTATCAGCGAAAAACTGCGCGAAGAGAAATACGCCTTCTCCGACCAGGAGGTCAAACAATACTTCCCCGAAGACAAAGTGCTGGCGGGACTGTTTAAAGTGGTGGAAACTATTTTTGGCGTACAAGTGCGTAAAACCGATGCGCCGCTGTGGCATAAAGATGCCGGCTTTTATGAGATCAGCGACCAGCAGCGCCAGCCGATTGCCTACTTTTATATCGACTTGTACGCGCG
Organism: Methylophilus sp. Q8; assembly: GCF_000800115.1. Classification (NCBI taxonomy): domain Bacteria; kingdom Pseudomonadati; phylum Pseudomonadota; class Betaproteobacteria; order Nitrosomonadales; family Methylophilaceae; genus Methylophilus; species Methylophilus sp. Q8. Next base: position 794,947 of record NZ_JUHE01000001.1, read on the forward strand.
CCAGGGCAAGCGCGGGGGTGCCTGGATGGACGAATGCATTACCCGCCGCAAAACCGCCAATGGCATTGAGTTGCCAGTCGCTTACCTGACCTGTAATTTCTCCGCCCCGGTCGGTGACAAACCGGCGCTGTTTACGCATGACGAAGTGATTACGCTGTTCCATGAGTTTGGTCACGGCCTGCACCACATGCTGACACAAGTCGATGAATACAGCGTGTCTGGCATCAAGGGCGTGGAATGGGATGCTGTCGAACTGCCGAGCCAGTTTATGGAAAACTTCTGCTGGGAGTGGGACGTGTTGCGCCATATGACCGCCCACGTGGAAACTGGCGAGCAATTGCCACGCGCCCTGTTCGACAAAATGGTCGCGGCCAAAAATTTCCAGGCCGGCATGCAAACCGTGCGTCAAATTGAATTCTCATTGTTTGATATGCGCCTGCACAGCACGTTTGACCCCGCTGGCAAACAAACCGCTCTGGATATCCTGGCACAAGTACGTGATGAAGTGGCCGTATTACGCCCTCCAGCATGGAACCGTTTCCCGAACAGCTTTAGCCATATTTTTGCCGGTGGTTATGCCGCGGGCTATTACAGCTACAAATGGGCAGAAGTATTATCCGCCGATGCCTATAGCCTGTTTGAAGAATTGGGCGTGCTGTCTGAAACAGCGGGTAGCCGCTTTAAAAACGAAGTGCTAGCGCAAGGCGGTGCCCGCCCGGCCATGGAATCGTTTGTTGCCTTTAGAGGCCGCGAACCCAGCATGGATGCCTTGCTCAGACATAACGGTATGAGCCACTAACGCAACCTCAAGCCAGGTCTCGCCAGACTTGGCTTTTTAATTTACTTTATCCAAGGACGCCTTTATGTCACACACTGCGCGCTGGCTTTTAATTGCCATATGCTTTGCCTCCTCTTACAGTTTTGCCAGCCAATCTGCCGACGACGATATTCAAGCCAAAACGCCAGAAGGCGACGAGGTAGTCCTGCACTCCAACGGCTATTGGGAGTTTAAAGACGCCAAAAAGGCCGCGGTGGCCAAAGTCAAAGTGGAAGAATTTGAGCGTAGCAATGGCTGTCCGCTTGGTATGCGCCCGAGTTTTCTCGGCATGGGTCGCTGTATTTCATATGATGACCCTATCCTCAAGCGCGGCTCATTAAGTGGTAAAAGCCGTTGACCATTCAGACAGCAAGAAAGCACTAAAACAGGGCAGCCATGGCTGCCCTGTTGCATTTTGTGTGCTGCGAAGCACCCATCACTTTCATGCCAACTCACTGATAGCAATTGGTTTTCTCCGGCAAAGCCAAGTGGAACGCGCCTTGCTTAAACATGGTTTTACATTTAATGTTGAAGCACCATGATTAACTCACTCGACTTTGCCCGCCACGGCGACAAACAAAACTCAGCTTTTTTTGAGGAGTATTTACAGAAGCTGCTTGAAGAACGCGATCAGATGGGCCTGACGGAGATGATTCAGGAAATTGATGCGCTGATGATCACGGTGGACCCGGATCATTCAATTCAATATATCGCTGAATTGTCGCTGATGACCTCCTACCATTACCTGGTCACGCTGGAGAGTGAAAAGCACTGGACGCATGTGTTGCGTATAGACCTCAACTCGCCAGACTTGCTGGTACGCGAGGTCAAAGACCCCAATCTGCGTGGTATTTTCCGTTCACTGAATGAAATTTACCCGGTGGGTGCGCGCAAACCCAATAGCCGCTATATGGGCGAGATTATCCGCGTCAGCAATATGCATGAGGTGGTCAAATTACAGGAAGAGCGCGAATTCCGCTTTTTCACGCAAGACGAGGTACGCAAACTGGAGCTGCCTGGCAATGTGGCGATCAGCAAGCCGTCGCCGTATACGCATAATATCGTTGGCTATATGAAACGTGATCCTGGCGAACTGCGTGTGTATTCGCTGGGCATTAGCACCATACGCACCGATGTGCAGGCCGCGTATGAGCAAGCCAAAGACCAGCAAGCCAAGCTGCGTATAGACGACCTGATTCTGCCGGTCGACCATCTGGCCACGCGCGTCTATAGCCAGAACCGTGAAGTGGCGATTCTGGAATACCTGTCCTGGTCCAGCTATTTTTTCTGGGGCGCTTACAATATCTGGGACCAGAACTCTTCAACCAATGTCACCAAGAGTGTGCATGGTTTTGCCGAAACCAAGAGCCCGGCCAAAGTATTCACCGCCAACAACACGCCCTACTTTGTGAATCATCTGGAAAAACTGCCCTCGCCGACCGAAACCTTTGTGCGCAACTATGGCCCGCGCTTGCACCACATTGCTTTATCGGTGAAAGACGGCACGCGCGATGGCAAGGAAAATATCGACTTTGTCGTCAATGCCATTGCCAGCCAGGGCAAAGGCTTTTTGCTGGATGTGATCGGCTCGAAAGAAGAAGGGCTGAAACAGATATTCTCCAATGCCTCGGAGCATTCATCACTGATTATTGAATACGTGCAACGCTACGATGGCTTTGATGGCTTTTTTACGCGCGACAACGTAGCCAAACTCACGGAAGCTGCAGGCGTAGAAGAAGGCGTGCTGGAAGCGCAAGCCAAACTGAGCCAGCTGGCCGGTAAATAAGCTGGCCAGCGTCATGCCTTATACTGGGTGCGATTCCATCATCTGAACACCCTATGCATCACGACTTCTGGCATCAGCGCTGGCAACATCAGCACATTGGCTTTCATTTAAACGCGGTAAATCCGTTTTTATTGGCGCACTTTCACGCACTAAACTTGCAACCCGGCCAACGTGTGTTTGTCCCCTTATGCGGCAAAACGCTGGATATTCACTGGTTATTGACGCAAGGCATGCAAGTTGTGGGAGCTGAGCTCAGTGCATTAGCGGTGGATGCATTATTTGCTGAGCTTAAACTCACACCAAAAGTCACACAAGCAGGTGGCCTCAGGCACTATCGTGCCAAACAAATAGAGATATTTCAGGGTGACTTTTTCGCACTCCCCCAAGACCAGCTCGGCACCGTGGATGCCACCTATGACCGCGCGGCCCTGATTGCCTTGCCAGACGAGATGCGCAAGCAATACTGCCAATCCCTGATGGCCATCACGCAAACGGCTCCGCAATTGCTGGTCAGTTTCCAATATGACCAGTCCTTAGTGCCCGGCCCGCCCTTTAGCGCCCACAAAGAAGAAGTGGCCACCCACTATCAGGCACATTATGTGCTGACAGAGCTAGCCAGCATCACGATGGAAAAAGGCTTGAAAGGACAGTATCCGGCTGAAGAAACGGCCTGGCTACTCAGCCCGCGCTAAGACACAACCGGCCAGGCTGTCATGTTGCTCCAGCCAGTGTTGCAGGCTTTCTACGACTTGATGTGCATGCGCTCTTACCAGTTCGCTTGGCTGCCGCAGATCTGGCACCACTACCACGCGCAAACCTGCGGCAATCGCTGCCTGTGCACCCAGTTCGCTGTCTTCAAACGCAATACACTCCTCTGCGGACAACCCCAGTTTTTCCAGCGCCAATAAGTAAATATCCGGGTGAGGTTTACCGCGTTTCACTTCCTGCCCGCTGGTGACATGGCTGAAATAATCCAGCACACCGGTGTGCGTCAAGCGATGAGTGATATGCGGAATCGGCGAAGAGGATGCCACACTGCAGACAATGCCTTGTGACTGGTAATACTGTAACAAGGCCTGTGCGCCATGTTTGAGCGGAAATGCATGATCGCGCAGTGCTAGAAACGCATTCAAGCCCTGCATCACGTGCTGGAAGTTAGCTTCGCTGCCCAACTGTTGCGTCATCAGCCGCGTGGAATCCGACCATACCCGCCCTACCAGCTCGACATATTCGGCCTGGGTATAGGTGATGCCGATAGTAGCTGCTGCCTGGATGCAGCCTTGCATAATAATGCGCTCGGAATCGATCAGCAGACCGTCCATGTCAAAAATAGCCGCTTTAATCACTGACAACGCTCATATGCAAATAAAACCCTATTTTACCGCGACTGAGTTGCGGCTAAACACACACTTTTCAGCATATATACGTTTATTTGTCGCCAACATCCAGTCAAATCAACACAACTTAACAAAGGGTGGCTAATATAAAAGCACATGACACCAGCACACCGGCGGCTCATGCCATACACAGATCGCCACAGCAGCGTGGATGAACAGGTGGCGGCACTTCAATCGACAAAGTATCAAATCGTAAAGGAGCCCCACGATGGACAAAGCAAAACTATATACCTTGCGCTGGTCAGCCATGCAAATTGCCAGACTGTCTGCCGACCCGAAAGTGGATGCACTGGCACTCAGCCAGATTGAAATACTGTCACAATTGCTGGAAGAACCGGTCCCCGAAGAGTTCAGGCCGCCGGAACCACCTCGCCCCAGTTTGCATCCGGAAGCAGTGGTCTCTGAAAAAAAGCGCTATCCGCTCGGCGAAAGAAAGCTGTGGTATCCAGAAGCCGTCGTACGCACGGACATTAAACGCGCGGCACAGGGTGAATACCCCAAATCCTATCCCTATGGCGCCATCGTGCATTTCACCGCCGGACAATATACCAAAGGCCTTGAAAATGCAGTGAGTGCCATTGCGGGCAGCCCGTATTTCTTTTGCTGCATCAGCACCGACGGCAAACTGGTGCAAGCTAATCCTCTCAACCAATGGGGCTATCATGCTGGCGAAAGCGCCTGGACCATCGCTGGTGAAAAACGCAGTGGCGTCTCTAACTTTCTGGTGGGTATTGAAATCACCAATCCCGGGCGGCTCGAAGTACATAACGGCAAGTATTACACCTATTGGGATACCAGTCACAAACAGCCCATAGACACCAAAAAAGTACGCGTGATTGATCAAAACACCGACAACATGCTGGCCGGTGCTTACTTGCCTTATAGCAAAGCGCAGGAAACCACGCTGATTGAGTTTCTGCTATGGGCCAAAGCAAACAACCCCAGCGTGTTTGACTTTGACTATGTACTCGGCCATGACGAAGTGGCTGGCCCCAAAGGCATAGGCCGCTGGCGCAAAAATGACCCGGGCGGTGCGCTGTCAATGACCATGACTGAATTCAGGCAATTACTCAAGGACGAATATAAACAGCGCTATGGTTAGTATGCGCAGGCAAAAAAACGCCCCGACAAGTCGGGGCCAATCGTAGACTTTACTACTGAATCTACGTCCTCACAGGGGGTAGATTAAACGATGCGCATGCCTCCAGAGTTGACTCACATCAAACCGCCTGCTGAAAACGCTGCAAATCGTGCTGAGGGTAAAGCTAAACCGTAGCGTATTCTAGCGGCGTCACCGTGACATTCACGGTCAAATGTTGCTGACCACCACCCAGCACGACGCCACGCATGGGGGACACATCACTGAAGTCGCGACCCCAGGCCACGGTAATATGCTCTTGCTGCACCAGGCAGTTATTGGTCGGGTCGAAGTCTACCCAGCCATACACCGGGCAATACACCGACACCCAGGCATGTGACGCGTCCGCACCAACCATACGCGGCTGCCCTGCGGGCGGGTGTGTGAGGATATAGCCGCTGACGTAGCGGCATGACAGCCCCAGTGAACGCAAGGCACCGATCATCAGGTGGGCAAAATCCTGGCAAACACCGCGACGACCTTTGAGCACTTCATCCAGCGGTGTGGAAATATCTGTCGCTTGCGGGTCAAACTCAAACTCGGAATAGATATGCTGGGTGAGTGCCATGGCGGCGTCCAGCAACGACCGTTGCGGGGTGAAACACTGGCGCGCAAAGCTGGCCAGCGCCTCGCTGACTTGCACCTTCGCCGTGGCATAAACAAAAGGCGTGGCGCTTAAATGTTGCGTAGCCTGCAATTGCAAGGTGTCGTGCACGCTTTCCCAGGCCGGGCTTTGTAATAGTTCAGCCAAGATAGGCCGCGGCTGCACATCCACCTGAAACCGCGACGTCACCCCCAGTGACTCATGTGGCACCAATAAGGTGACGTAATCATTATGATTACCAAAAAAATCCAGGCGCCGTGATTGCTCAGCCGGCACCGGCTCACAGACCAGCGTATAAGACACGCACTGCTGAAAATCCGTCTGGCGCGGCATCATATGCAATAACTGCTGTGACTGGATCACAGGAATATCGTAGCTGTATAGGGTTTGGTGCTCGACCTGATAGCGCATCGCCAGTCCTTAATAACGCGGTATCACCAGCGGACTGGCATAACTGAAAAAACGCAGACTCAGCCGGTCTGACAAAGTGAGTGTGACGGCATAAGTGCGGTTAAGCCACTCGGCCAGTGCGGCATTCCCAACCGTAAAGCATTGATCCGGGTCCAGTTGCAGCAAGGCTTGCCAGCAATCATTGAGCTCAGTAGCAATGCCGCCAGCGTTATCTTGTGCATCCATTTCTTCCAGGTATTTCACCAGGCCTTTAATCTGGAACACCACAGAATTAGGGTTATTATCGTCCATCAACAGCAGGTCCAGCACCGGCAACCATTCCGGCTGTGCCGCGTAACGGGCACGGTAAGTCACCAGGTTATTGGTCACTTGCAACAACCACTCTAGGTTGCTGTGCTGCGGCATAGCAAGTGCGCGGCTGAGCAACACACACATAAACTGCAAGCGCTCAATACGCCGCCCGAGTGACATAAAGCGCCAACCGAGGTCACGCGTCATCCAGTCCATGGCAAAGCCGGTGAGCGTGACAAAATGATTGATGGCCTGCTCAATGTAAGACAGAGCGTCTTGCAACGTGGCATGCTGGTGACGGGTAATAAACAAACGCGACAACACATTGACGGTACGCCAGTGGTCATTCGAAATGCGCTCACGCAGGTTAAATGCCTGCTGGAATAATTGCTGCACACTGGTGGCCAAGCTATTGGATTGTTGTGAAAACACGGACTGGATCAATAGCGGTTCAATATCATCGTCTGCCCATGGCTGCCAACTGGCTAAGGCCTCCTCGTCCTCGGGACAAGGCAGTAAATCAAACCACTGACACAAACCCTGCATGGTGATCCACTCGCCATCGCGCATTTCTGGCGTGTACTCAAGCAGAGCCCGGATCGTGGCACGCAACATCATAGCTTTTTGCAGATTGCGTACCGAGTAGCGGCCATACCAGAACAGGTTTTCCGCCATGCGGCTCGAGAGATAGGCATTCTCGCGCACCAGATCCTGGCTGGAATTGGTTTTGCGCAACAGGCTGAATGGCGGCTGGCTATCATGTGACAACACCCAGGTATCTTTGCTGGTGCCGCCACGCTGCATGGTCACCACGCGCGCATCCTTGCCACTGGCAACCCGGGACAAGCCGCCGGGTAAAATCGCATAACCATTTGGTGTAGCAAACGCATACACACGCAGGCTCACGGCGAGCGAACCGATTTGCGGCTGATGCTGATGGCTGGTGAGTACCGGCGCATGCGAAATATCCACTTGCTCCTGGGCAATATAATGATCAGGCTGCGCCCGTAGCCGCTCAATCAACGACTCTTTTTGGCTGGGATTTAAGTCCTCACCAAAAATGGGCGAAGACCGCACCTGCGGGTAAGCCGGTTTGATCACCAGGTCATCCAGATGCTGGATCACATATTCCAGCGCAGCGGGTTCACCACACCACCAGGTGCCCACCGACGGCATACGTAGCGCCTCGCCTAACAATGACTGGCATAAATTGGGTAAAAATCCGAGTAAAGCGCCAGATTGCAACAGGTTGGCGCCAAGCGCATTGGCGATCAGCACATTACCCAGACGGGCGGCCTGCGTCAGGCCAGCCACGCCCAGCAATGAGTCGGCATTCAACTCCAGCGGATCACAATAATCATCATCAATACGGCGCAAGATGGCATGCACCGGCCGCAGCCCGGCAATGGTTTTTAGCCAGACAATGCCATTGCGCACGGTGAGGTCGCTGCCTTGTACCAGTGGGTAGCCCAGATAGCCAGCCAGGAAGGACTGCTCATGATAAGTCTCGTTATAAGGTCCGGGAGTCAGAATAACCACCAACGGAGGCTCCCCTTGCCCCAGTGCGGCAATGCCAGGGACAGTCTGCGCCTGATTATCAGCCACCCGGTGCCCCCAGTGCGCCAGACTGTCGCGCATGCTGGCAAAAAATCCACTCAGCCGCTCAATATTCAAGTCACGGAACAACTCTGGAAAAGCACTCGAAATAATGGTGCGGTTTTCCAATGCATAACCCGCACCCGTCGGTCCTTGCGTACGGTCAGACACCACCCACCATTGGCCGTTGGGCGCACGCGCAAGATCGACCGCATAGTGATGCAAGGCGACATTATCGTAATGCGGTATGCCGACACATGACGGCAAAAAGCCGTTATGGCCGTAAATCAAGGCTGGTGGCAATTGACCGCTGGCCAATAAACGCTGCTCGCCATAAACATCAAGCAATACCTGATTAAGCAAAGTAGCCCGCTGCGCCACCGAAGCAGCAATGTGTTGCCATTCGTCCTGCGGAATAATCAGCGGTAGTACATCCAGGTCCCACGGACGTTGTACGCCATGCGTATCGGCGTAGACGTTATACGTCACGCCGTTATCCCGCACCTGCCTTTGCACCGCCTCAATGCGTTTGCGCATCGCTGTTGGCTCTTCAGACTCAAGCTGTGCCAACAGCGCTTGCCAGTGCGGGCGCGCCTGGCCGTTGCTATCCAACAGTTCGTTGTAGCGGTCAGAAAAATAAAGCTGATTAAGCACTGATTGCATGCTGGGTAAGGGGACGATCAAAAGCCATTAGTTAACAAGATATATACATTTAGATGACACTCAGTGTAACAGGATGTTCAACCATTAGCCTGCCAGCGCAGGTCCAGGGTGAATGGAAAACGCGGATTGGGTGGCTCTTTTACCACATCCACCTTGCCTGGCGTATGTCCATGCGCCCAGAAACGGGCAAACCGGCGCGCTTCTGCTTCATTGGCATTGACCGGAAAAGTACTGTAATTGCGCCCACCTGGATGTGAGACATGGTAAGTACATCCCCCCAGCGACTTTTGACTCCAGGTGTCTACCAGGTCGAATACCAGCGGCGCCTGCACCGGAATGGTCGGGTGCAAGGCGGACCAAGGATTCCAGGCACGGAAGCGGATGCCAGCGACATATTCCCCGGCATTGCCTGTCGCCTGCAGCGGCAGCGGGCGGCCGTTACAGGTCACCACATGGCGACCATCCGTCAAGCCGCGCACCCGCAACTGCATGCGCTCCACAGATGAGTCCACATAGCGTGCCGTGCCGCCGCCAGATACTTCTTCGCCCAGCACGTTCCAAGGCTCTATGGCCTGCCGTAACTCCAACTCAATACCGTGATAGGCAACCGTACCATAGCGTGGAAAACGAAACTCAATAAATGGCTCAAACCAGCGCTGCTCAAAGGCATAGCCTGCCGCGCGCAAATCAGCCACCACATCAGCGATATCTTGCGCCACAAAACTGGGCAGCATCCAGCGATCATGCAACTCAGTCCCCCAATGCACCAATTTACCGGCGTAAGGTGTTTTCCAGAAACGGGCGACCAACGCACGTAATAATAAGCTTTGCAGCAAACTCATGCGCGCGTGCGGCGGCATTTCAAATGCCCTGAACTCGACCAGACCCAAACGCCCGGTCGGTCCATCCGGCGAATACAGTTTGTCGATAGAAAACTCGGCCCGGTGCGTATTGCCGGTTAAATCAACCAGCAAATGCCGCAGCAATCTGTCAACCAGCCAGGGCTGCTGACTCTCCTCACCCGGCGTCAGCATTTTCTCCATCTGCTGGAAAGCAATGCCCAATTCATACAAATTATCGTCGCGTGCCTCATCCACACGCGGTGCCTGGCTGGTGGGGCCAATAAACGTACCTGAAAACAGGTAAGACAAGGCCGGGTGATTCTGCCAGTAGGTAATCAAACTGCGCAGCACATCCGGGCGGCGCAGCATGGGGCTGTCTGCCGCCGTCTCACCACCCAAGGTGACATGGTTACCGCCGCCGGTGCCTGTATGGCGCCCGTCCAGCATAAATTTCTCTGTGCCCAACCTGCACACACGCGCCGCTTCATACAGTGTACCGGTATTCGCCACCAGTTCCGTCCAGCTTTTAGCCGGGTGGATATTCACTTCAATGACGCCAGGATCCGGCGTCACGCTGAGTAATTTCAAGCGGCTATCGCGCGGTGGCGTATACCCTTCCAGCCACAATTTAAGCTTGAGGTCGGCAGCTGTTTGCTCGATTGCACTGAGTAAATCGAGGTAGTCTTCCAGGCGCGTCACCGGCGGCATAAAGATATACAGGCGCCCTTGCCGCACTTGCACGCACAAGGCAGTGTGAATCACCTCGCGCGCCTTGGGCTGGATGGTCTTGTGTTTAAGCCTGACTTTGGGCGTATTGGTATCGCCCAGCACAGCTTGTTCGGCAAACGAATCCAGGGTAAATGCTGGCTCAATATCAGCCGGCAACTGCCAGGGCAATGAAGACAATGGCAATCGCAAGCCCATCGGTGAGTCGCCAGCCAATAAATAAAGATGTTCACGCCGCAGCGGCCACTTACTGGTGAGCCACTCACCAGCCGCCTTTGATTCTACTGGCTTTAACGGCATCACATAGCCGACCACCTTGCCCAACCCTTGATTCAGCACATTGGCCAATCGTTTGCGTTCAGCGCCATCGGTCAAATCAGCTTTAAGCGGATCCACATTGTGCGATAACTGCTGCTCCTGCTGCGCCAACGACCAGACATCCTCATAAGCAGGCACCACACAGGCGCGCGGGAAACCCAAGATATCGGCCAAATGCGAGACAAAGGCCTGCGCCTGCTTGGCGGTGTAACCATTATTCTCTGACTCAACAGAAAACAGGCTGACATCGCGCCACACTGGCTTGCCATCTGGCCGCCAGTAGATATTAATCGCCCAGCGCGGCAAAGGCTCACCGGGATACCATTTACCCTGACCGTAATGCAGGAAGCCATTGGGGGCAAAATGTGCCTTGAGCCGCGATGCCAGCTCACCCGCCAACTGCCGCTTGTGTTCGCCCAATGCCAGCGTATTCCACTGCGCGCCATCCATATCATCAATCGACACAAAGGTCGGCTCACCCCCATGCGTCAAGCGTACATCCATTTTGGTCAGCTGTTTGTCGACCTGCTCGCCGAGCTTCACAATGGCCTGCCAGTCCGCTTCACTATACGGCTTGGTCACACGCGGATCTTCATGAATGCGGGTCACCGACATCTCGTGGTGAAAAGTGACTTCAGCGACATCGGTAAACCCGACCACCGGCGCCGCAGAAGAAGGCAATGCGGTGCAGGCCAGCGGAATATGCCCTTCACCGGCCATCAGGCCTGAGGTCGGGTCCAAGCCGACCCAACCGGCGCCAGGAATAAACACCTCGGTCCAGGCATGCAAGTCGGTAAAATCCACTGCCGTACCACTTGGCCCGTCCAGCGCCTCAACATCGGCTTTAAGTTGTATCAGGTAACCGGACACAAAACGTGCAGCCAGGCCAAGGTTGCGCATAATCTGCACCAGTAACCAGGCCGAATCGCGGCAAGAACCCGTGCGCTTTTGCAAGGTTTCTTCGGGCGTTTGAATGCCTGGCTCCATGCGCACGGTATAGCCAATATCGCCTTGCAACCGCTGATTCACCGCGACCAGAAAATCCACGATGCCAATCCCGGGTTGCACCACCTGCTGGCGAATGTGCGCCATCCAGCCTTGCAACAAAAGCGTCATCGGCTCAGCCTGCAAATAAGCGGTTAACTCAAACGCCTGTTGCTCGGTGTAATTGAACGGAAAGTGTTCAGCATACTTCTCTACAAAGAAATCAAACGGATTGATCACCGTCATGTCCGCCACTAAATCGACCGTAAAGTCGAGCTCGCGCACCATTTCGGGGAATACAAACCGGGCGATGTAATTACCGTAAGGGTCTTGCTGCCAATTGATAAAGTGTTTTTCAGGCTTCACGCTCAGTGAATACGACAACACAGGCGTACGTGCATGCGCGGCAGGCTTCAAGCGGACTTCGTGAGGAGACAGATTGACCAGGCGGTCGAACTTGTAACTGGTGCGGTGATGCAAAGCAACGCGGATAGCCACTGCTACTCCTTATTAGAATTATGGTTCTGAGCAGTGAGATGCAGGAAATATGCCAGTTGCGCCAGCATAAGCGCTAGCGCAACCGAAGGAGATTTTTTAAATCACTAGTTGCAGCACTATTTACCGCCGCCTACCAGGCTTTTCACGGCGCTGACGACATCGCCTGGCATGACCACAATTTTACTGTTATTGGAGTCAGCCATTTTTTGCAAGGACTGAATGTAGCGATCCCCCAATAGAAAGGTCGCTGAAGCATTATTTTCTTTCACCGCCTCAGCAATCATCTTAATCGCCTCAGCGGAGGCATTCGCACCCACCATTTGCGCCTCGGCATCTTTACGCGCCGCTTCCAGGCGCGCTTCCGCGTTCAGAATCAACGACTGTTTGGCACCTTCCGCCTCGGTCACCACCGCCACACGCTCACGCTCGGCAGCGGCTTGTCTTTCCATAGCGTCCTGCATATTGGCAGAAGGTTTGATATCCTGAATCTCGACGCTTTTCACGGTCAGGCCCCAATCCAGCGCCTCATCGGCAATAGCTTCCTTAAGTTCGGCCTTGATGCGGTCACGCGAAGTCAACGCGTGGTTTAAATCCATGCCGCCAATAATCGAGCGCAAACTGGTTTGCACCATATTGCGCATGGCTTCGCGGAAGTTTTCAATACCATAGACGGCGCGTTCGATATTAGTGACTTTGATAAACGCCACGGCATTGGCCAGAATCACCGCATTATCGCGCGTAATCACCTCTTGCTCTGGCACATCCAGAATAATGTCCTTGGTGGTGACTTTGTAACTGACTGTACTCAAAATCGGGTTAATCACATGCAAGCCTGGCACTAAAATGCCAGCAAACTTGCCCAGGCGCTCAACTACCCACTCTTCACCTTGCGGCACAATACGCACGCCTTTAACGATGGCGATTACCACTAATACGATCACAATGACACTGACTTCGGTCATGACAACTCCCTTAATTCAAACCAAATATTCATTCAAACATTGATGCGCTACAAAGGCGCCACACGTAAACTGTTGCCTTCAACGGCAACCACTTTTGCCGCTTGCTGCTCGGCAATGTCTATATTGGCATAAGCCACCCACTCGCGACTGCCCAGCACCCCCTGGCTAAAACGTATCTTGCCTGGTTGCCGCGGTGAAATCGCCACAATCACAATGCCTTCGCGGCCAATCTCCTCGCCTTGTGCCTGCCCGACACGCAAGACGGGTTTACGTTTTTCCAGCTTGCGCATGACGGCCAGCGCCAGCGCCGACAACACGGCATAGTTCAATGCTTGCAAGGCGAGTGGCATCTCGCTAAAAAACGCACACAACATAGCCATGACCAACGCGGCGATCCCCAGCCACAAAAGGTACAAGGTTCCAAGCAGCATTTCCATGCACAGCAGCACGAGCCCGAGCCCACACCACCCCCATAATGTCGTCATTCGCACACCCTTCCAACGAAATTGCAACTCATGGTATCACTAGTTGTGTCAGAATGGTGCGTTATGAACCCGCCTGTTCTCCTCACTCTCGCTGCAGACCGTGCTGAGCGCCTACAGCAAATCAGCGAATGTTTTCCGCAAGCCACCGGGCCAGACTTGTCCCAGGCCTGGCAAGGCGGTCGCGCGGCTGCATTGCAGAAATTATCTGCCGTGGATGCGGAAGGCTATGCACGTAGCCGCAACCAACTCACCGGCGCGGTGACAGGGCTTTCGCCCTACTTGCGCCATGGCTGCCTGTCGCTGCCGGAAACCGTGGCAGATATTCATACCCGCTTTGGCAAACGTGCGCACAAGCTGACGGCGGAGCTCAGCTATCGCGATTATTTCCGCCAGGTATGGTACCGGTTTGGCGCAGCGATCATGCAGCCCATGGAGTCACCAAAAGTGGCTTTAGGTGAGAAACCCATGCCAGACTTTATTCCGCAGGGCTTTACCGGGCTAGTGTGCATGGATGAAATTGTGCGTCAATTACAGCAACATGGTTATGTACACAACCATGCACGCATGTGGTTTGCAGCCTATGTCGTCCATTGGCTAAAAATAGACTGGCGACAAGTCGCAGACTGGTTTGAAAGCCAATTACTGGATGGTGACACCGCGTCCAACCACCTGTCCTGGCAATGGATTGCCTCCAGCTTCAGCAACAAGCCCTATCTCTTTAACAAAGAAAATCTGATCAAATTTGGTGGGGAGCCCTGGTGCAAGCAATGCCGTGTCGCCTGCCCGTTTGAAGGCAGTTATGAGCAACTGCATCAACAACTGTTTACGGATGCCGTGACCGCTGATAAACCGGTCACACACCACCTGAACCCGCCTGAACCCGAACCGAAAGGCGTCGCCAGCCTGGTGTGGATTCATGATGAAATGCTGTCACCATCGCACGCACTGCATGCATTCAACTTGCCTGCCGTGTTTGTATTTGATGCAGCCCTATACCAGCACTGGCCACTCAAACGGCTGCAATTCATGGCCGATTGCCTGTCTGAAATGCCAGGGGCAGAGGTGTGGCTGGGAGAAACCAGGCAAGTATTGGCGCAGCGTGCGCAGGGGCGCATCCTTACCCAGGATACCCCGCAACAAGCGCTTAAACAGGCTGCTAGCGAACTGAATATTGAGTGGCGCGCAGAGCCTGGTTTGACAGATGCCTCATTGAGCGACCATCAACTGATGCGTTTTAGCCGTTACTGGAAAGCCGTCGAGCCTACACTGACGGCTTAGTTTACGCAAACTAGCGCCTGCACCTGCGCTGCGGGCCTGCCCGCCTGTGGTAAAATCCCGCGCATGAATACTTCTAACCCAAACGCCAATACTCCTCGCGAACTCGCAAAATCCTTTGACCCAAAAACCATTGAAAGCCAATGGTATGCCTTTTGGGAAGGCAAAGGCTTTTATGCCGCCGGCATGAATCCGCAAGTACAAGACAACTTCTGTATTTTGCTGCCGCCGCCTAACGTCACGGGCACCCTGCATATGGGCCACGGCTTTAACCAGACCATTATGGATGCCCTAACCCGTTACCACCGCATGCGTGGTGACAATACCTTGTGGCAACCAGGCACAGACCATGCGGGCATTGCCACGCAAATCGTGGTCGAGCGCCAGCTCGATGCCCAGGGTGTTAGCCGCCATGATCTTGGCCGCGAGAAGTTTCTGGAAAAAGTCTGGGAATGGAAAGAGTATTCTGGCGGCACCATCACTCAGCAAATGCGGCGCTTAGGCACCTCGCCCGACTGGAGCCGTGAGCGCTTCACCATGGATGCAGGCCTGAACAAAGTGGTCACCGAAACCTTTGTACGCCTGTATAACGAAGGCCTGATTTACCGTGGCAAGCGTCTGGTGAACTGGGATGTGAAGCTGGGCACCGCCGTGTCTGACCTCGAAGTCGTGCAAGAGGAAGAGGATGGCGCCATGTGGCACATCAGCTATCCGCTGGCGGATGGCTCAGGCGCACTGACTGTCGCAACAACACGCCCTGAAACGATGCTGGGTGACGTGGCCGTAATGGTGAACCCGGAAGATGATCGTTACAGCCACCTGATAGGCAAAAATGTCATCCTGCCATTGTGCAATCGTGAAATCCCGGTGATTGCCGATGACTATGTAGACAAAGAATTTGGCACCGGTGTGGTGAAAGTGACGCCTGCGCATGACTTTAATGACAATATGGTCGGCCAGCGCCAGGGCTTGGACAAAATCATTATCCTCAACCTGCAAGGCTTTGTACCCGCAGCAGCCGAAGTATATGCTGCCGACGGTAGCGCCAAAACCGCGATCGCCTTGCCCGCCAACCTGATTGGCCTGGAGCGCTTTGCTGCACGCAAGCAAGTCGTTGCTGATCTCGAGGCCGGTGGCTTTTTGATCAAAGTTGAAAAACACAAATTGAAAGTGCCACGTGGCGACCGCACCAACGTGGTCATTGAACCTATGCTTACTGACCAGTGGTTTGTGGCCATGAGTAAAAAAGGCGAGGATGGTCAAAGCATCACCGAAAAAGCACTAGAAGTAGTGGCTAACGGTGAGATCAAGTTTTACCCGGAAAACTGGGTCAACACTTACAACCAGTGGCTGAATAATATCCAGGACTGGTGTATCTCTCGCCAGCTGTGGTGGGGCCATCAAATCCCGGCCTGGTATAGCGATGACGGCAAAACCTATGTGGCGCACGATGAAGCCGAAGCGCAATCGCTGGCGGCCAAAGATGGCTATACAGGCGCCCTGAAACGCGACGCAGATGTGCTGGACACCTGGTACTCCTCTGCCCTGTGGCCGTTCTCTACTCTGGACTGGACCGGCGACGAAGCCCTTGATGCGCAGAACCAGGCCTTGCAGCAATACCTGCCATCCTCGGTGCTGGTGACCGGTTTCGACATTATCTTCTTCTGGGTGGCGCGTATGGTGATGATGACCAAGCACATCACCGGCAAGATTCCGTTCAAGCACGTCTACGTGCATGGCCTGATCCGCGATGCCGAAGGCCAAAAAATGTCCAAGTCTAAAGGCAACGTGCTGGACCCGATCGATTTGATTGATGGCATTGACCTGGAATCGCTACTGAAAAAGCGCACCACCGGACTGATGAATCCAAAAGATGCCGAAAAAATTGAAAAACGCACGCGTAAGGAATTCCCGGAAGGCATCGCCGCCTACGGCACGGATGCGCTTCGCTTTACTTTTGCCAGCTTGGCCTCACCTGGCCGCGACATCAAATTTGACCTGCAACGCTGCGAAGGCTATCGCAACTTCTGCAACAAACTGTGGAACGCCACCCGTTTTGTGCTGATGAACACAGAAGGACAGGACAATGGTTTTGGCGTGGAAAGTTGCGAAGACGGTGGCCGCAAGTTCAGCCAGGCAGATCGCTGGATCGTCTCACTGCTGCAACGCACTGAAGCTGAAGTTGAACGCGCCTTTAATGACTACCGCTTCGACCTCGCGGCCAAAGCCATTTACGAGTTTGTCTGGGACCAATATTGCGACTGGTACCTGGAAATCGCCAAGGTACAGATCCAGGGCGGCAGCGAGGCCGAGCAACGCGCAACGCGTCGTACGCTGTTACGCGTGCTGGAAACAATATTGCGTCTGGCGCACCCGATTATTCCGTTTATTACCGAAGAAATTTGGCAGACCATCGCGCCGATGACTGAGCTGAAAGACAAGTCACGCGGTACTGACAGCATCATGCTGCAAGCTTACCCGAAAGCGGATCTGGAAAAAATTGATGAGCAGGCCGAAGCCTGGGTGGCCACACTGAAAACGGCGGTTGAGGCTTGCCGCAGCTTGCGCGGCGAAATGAGTATCTCACCCGCTGCCAAGGTGCCATTGATTGCCGCCGGTGATGCAGAGCAACTGGCTGCTTTGGCACCCTACCTCAAATCGCTGGCCAAGCTGGAAAACGTTGATATCGTTGCAGACTTACCAGAAGCCGACGCGCCGGTCATGCTGGCAAGTGACTTCAAGTTGATGCTCAAGGTAGAAATTGACGTCGCCGCAGAAAAAGAGCGCTTAGGTAAAGAAATTGCACGTTTACAAGGCGAGATTACCAAAGCCAACAGCAAACTGGGCAACGAAAGCTTTGTTGCACGTGCGCCAGCAGCCGTGGTCGAGCAGGAAAAAGCCCGCCTGGCAGAGTTCAGTGCCAGTTTAGAAAAACTGCAAACGCAATTAAATAAACTCAGCTAAGACTTAAACCTGAATGCTTTGCAATGTGGCATCTCGCCTATCATCAGGCGACGGTGCCACACTTGTGGCAAAACTTGGCAAAGGCGTTTTTTCTGGCATTACAACCCACACAGTAATTGTGTAAACAAATACCGCAGTGCATACAAAAGTCGTTGTGCTCACTTTTCAGGTCAACCTGGCGCTCACAACCCGGGCAAATATTCTTGCCCAAGCGTTCTAGTGCGGTGTCATAGCCCAACTCTTCACGGCGCTGAAACTCAGGTTGCGACTCTGCCAACTGCTGCTGTGCCAGATAACGCTGCAGGGCAGCAATGGCATACCTGCCACCCACCACCGTTAGCAAAATACCGACCAGATAGCGCACATAACCACCATAATCTGGCAAATACGGCACCAGTTCAACGAAGAATGCCATCAATGCAAAGATAATAAAGCCCCATACAAAAGGCCAGTACTGGGATTTGCGCTGCTTCACAAACAACCAGGCAGCTAGCCCCAGCAAAGGCAACGTCAGCAACAGCCGATACAAAAATACCCGCGTCGCCTTGTGTTGGTAGGCCTCGTCGAATTTTTTACGTGCCACCTCTTCCATGGCATTGATCTGCGTTTGCAGTTGCGCCTCATGCTGAAACAGGTTTGTTTGCTTCTGCTGAATATGCTCTACCGACTTCTCAGCATTGCGCTCCTGCACTTTCAGCGCATCCAATTGCTGTGTGCGCCTGACCAACTCATCATCCTGCGTTGATAACTGCGTCACGTCTCGCGTGGCTACCCAATTATCGAAAGTACTGCGCGCAGCCTGATAGTCTTTTTGTCTAATCGTAAGCTGCAAACTGGCTTGCTCCAGTTGATCAGCCAATCGTTGCCGTTGCTGAACAATGCCGTTCAGCTCTGTGCGCAAAGGCTCCATGGCACGGTCATTAACAAAATGCTCGGTGGTGTATTCAGTCTCTACCCGCGGCAGGTCGCCGATAATATTTTTACCCAAACCGGTTAAAAACCAGGCGAAGATAAAAGCAACGGCCCACAATGCGCGGTTAAACCATTTTTCAGATAATCGAACGCCTTTATTCATCAGCAGCTCCTGATTGGATGTTTATCGATGCTAACGGGCTTTGAGCCCAGCAGCAAGCCAAAGTCTGACACAGGCCCGGCATCTGCCGTTAAAATGATGTTTTAGAGGATAGCAAGATGCCTGAAGCCGACGAAGAAAACCCAAAAGAAGTTCTGTGCAGTTGCAGCGGGACGACGCGCGGGCTGATTATTGACCTGGTCGCGCAAGGCAAAGATATTGAAGGCATTTCACGCTACTCGGGTGCCCTCAGCGGTTGTGGCGGCTGCGAGTGGGAGATTAACGAACTGGTGAATGCCCTCAACGCCAAACACCTCACACAACTGCCAAAACCCTAATGCGCGCACACCGTGCAAAACGGGTCTTTTTTCAAGCGTATCGTGCGCCATTCGGCACTCAGCGCATCCAGCAGCAGCAATCGGCCCTGCATGGTTTGGCCAATATTAAGCAAAACCTTGATCGCCTCCGCTGCCTGCGCAGTGCCTATCATGCCGACCAACGGTGCAAATACCCCGTTATCGGCACAACGCAAGGCCTGATCATCACCCACATCAGGATACAGGCAGTGGTAACACGGGCTTTCGTCATGCCGGAAATCAAACACGCTTAACTGCCCCTCAAAACGGATGGCCGCGCCCGAAACGAGTGGTGTTTTGTGGGTAAAACAAAGCTGGTTCAGCAAGTAGCGTGTGGCAAAATTATCCGAGCAGTCAATCACTACATCGGCTTCGACAACACGCGCGGCAAGCGCGTCATCATTAAGCCACGTTGTCTCGACATTCACTTTGACCTCGGGATTCAAGCTGGCAATTGTCGCCTGTGCAGACAGGGCTTTGTTCTGCCCGACTGCCGCTGTCGTGTGAATAATTTGGCGTTGCAGGTTGGTTAAATCCACGTGGTCAAAATCGCAAATGGTTAAGGTCCCCACGCCAGCAGCAGCCAGGTACATGGCAACTGGCGCACCCAAACCTCCGGCGCCGATAATCAGCGCATGGCTTTGCGTGAGCGTTTCCTGCCCAGCGTACTCAACCTGAGGCAACATAATGTGCCGACTGTAACGTAACAGTAAATCGTCTTGCATGAAAAATCCGTTTATTCAAGGCAGGCGCTGCGCCTGCACCATCTGCTGTATCAATACTTTGGGCGACAACATGACCAAACGGTCATCAAACACCGCACCAGCCGCTTGCTGCTGCGCTTTATCGACAAAAGCGAGGTCGCCATCAGCGTTTTCCAGCTCATCAGAATGCGTGGGTGCTGCCATGGCATGCGCTTGCCCGCCAGACACCGATTGTATGCCACCCAGCCCGTTTTCGCCATGCGAAAGGACAATCGCTGCCGGACGACTGGGCGCACTGGTCACGAGCCCATTGTCGCCAGATACTTGAATATTACTGGCATTCTCTGCCGCAGACACCGAAAACCACTGCGCATGGTGGGTAAAGGTACTATCCGCCCGGTAACGGAAAAACCGCCCCCAGGCATCAGTTGCAACGAGCCCCAATTGCAACCAGGGTAGTAAGCCCTCATCGCCTGTACAACTTTGATTCGCCGATACATTTTCCCAGCCATCTGGCGGCTGGTCAGTATCCGGGCATGGCAAATAATGATAAATAATGGCGTGACCGATCAATGCCTGCTGCGCGACATACAGCCGTTGCTCCGTTTGCTGGTATTTCTGCAAACCATGTTGTACCCGTAATGGCGTCATCAGCCAGCCCATCATTAAACTTAAAATCACCAATGCCAGCGCCATCTCCAGTAAGCTAAACCCTGACATCGCGGCCCTGATGTCGATTTGGCGGTTATGCGGCGCCCGACTCATGGCCGACTCACCTTATCTTGCAGGTCATTGCTCAGCAAGTTGAGCGTAGAGGCATCTTGTACATGCAACGCGAGCAAGGTGGAAGTTTCCAGATACACGTTCAGATGTCCTTTATCCGTGATGCTGTCACGAACCTGCCCTGGCAAGCGCTCTCCGCCCAGAATGATGCTGGCTTGTGTCTGACCTGGTAGGTAAAACACTTGCTCCCGCCATGCATTCTGCTGAAACCAATGATGTTGCTGATTGCCATCCAGCACATGCTGTACTGTCCATGGCCAGTGAGCATTGAGATCCAAAGGCAAGCGACCGATGCTGGTCGCCGTAGAGAGGCATTGCCCGGCACTCAATGACTGACTGCCTAGGCAACCGCTATCGCTGACTGCAGCAGCCATCGGGTAGCTCAAACATGGCACGCCAACACAGCGCAGGCTTCGCTTCACCTCTGCCAACACCTGCTTTTGCATCACTTGATGCATTTGACCCGAGGTGACTGGCCAAACCACATCGTTAAAATGCATGGAGGCTGGTGCCCTGGCAAAACCACGCGAAGTGCCCTCCTGTGGACTGGCGTTATCAGCCGCGCTATTTACATCCAGATAGTGCTTGGCAATCTCCGTGGTTGCCTCCTGACGCTGCTGCACCCAGCCTCCCTCACGCACCAGGGGCTGCATGGGCGCGATCAACACCGCCACGACACCATTGCCTTGCGTTGCATCCCACATCAACCCTTCTGACGAAGCCACACTCCAAGTGCCAGTCGTATCCAGATTTAACGGCCGCAGACGCGGATTATTTTTATAGCGCTCGGAAACGGCATACCATAAACGCTCTCCACTGCCATCGCGTATATCGCCCACACCTAAGGTTTTCCAGGGCAGTCGTCCCAAACGTGACGTATTACTGCAGGATGTTTCAGCAATGCCATCATTATTGCGGTCTGGACAGGGCAAATCACCGGGCCGCGGGCAGTTCAGCTCACACAGCGTCAGTCCTAATGGCTGCTGCGCATAAGCCAGCAAGGCTTGCTGCGCCAAGGCAAGTGACGCCATGGTTTTTTGCATTACGCGCTGGCGGGCAAGATATGTGCCTGGAGCCATATATAGCATCCATCCGCCCATGCCAGATAGCAAGAGCAACACGACCCAGATCGCAACGCCTGTTTGCACACCTCGCTCAACATGATGAGGCATCATGATTGCGCCTCCCCTTGCACGCCAATCAGCTCATCGGGTAACACATTGGGAAAGTTAAACAACACCAGATCGCACTGCGCAGTAATCACCTCTGCGCCTTCAGCCAATGCCCAGCCGCAGCGACGCACCAGCAATAACCCGGCATAAGCATGCTCAAGCTGTTGCAACCAGTCGATGACGGCAGACTCATGAGATACGGACCAATTGAGCTGTATGGACGTCGCCGTGAAGTTCGACGCTGGTGGCTGGCTGGTCGGCCATTGCGAACGACAGGTCACCGCCGTGCAAGACACGGTAGGCTGTATCTCATACGCAACATGCGGCAACGTAAATTGCTGCTGCATGGCGATCAAAGTGCGATCCCAATGATCGAAATCAGGCGACCGCATTAAACCAAATTTCTGCCAGCCTGCACGATGCGCAAGGAAATAATGCACATCAGGCTGGTAACTAGCCAGAAGCGCACTCTGTTGCTGTTGTTGCTGCAATTGATTTCTGGCCTGGCTCAACGCATCTTCAGCCTTCCATTGCGCATGCAACACGATTGCCAGCGCGACAGTGATCAGGCATAACGCGATCAACCAACCGAGCAAAATTGGACGTAAAGCAGACCAATAACCTGTTGCTTTCATAGAGCGGCCGCCTGAGCATCTCGCAGGTACAGCTTAAGCACAGGTGGCTGATCAAGGCCCGGTGCTTGACCAGTATTACCCTGCCGCTGAGCGTTGCTTGCGGATGCAGACGGCATGAGCACCTCTATTTTTTCAACCTCGGGCAAACCACGCAATCGACTGAGCAGTTGCTGCCATTCGATAACCGCCTGGTCATTTTGATCACGCTGCGACCATGTCACGGTCAGCGTTTCCTTCCAAATAGAAGCCTGCTGCGTGGGTACATCATCCTGCGCGGCACTCCCTGCCAAGCCCCATTCCAGTGCCGCCACCTGCCAGTGAGAGACGCCCAGCAAAACATGCTGCATGACGACCAATGCACGATCTGGCGATCGCACGGACGACTGCAAGCCTTGCACCGCCTGCGTCAAGGCGCGCACCCCCGGCAACTGTGCCTGATTGATAGGTTCAGATGGTTTCAGCTGCCCAACATTTAGCTGGCGCTTAATCTGCAGCATTTGCCCCTGCGCCTGCTGTGTGGCTTGTATGCCCACCCAACCTGCCAAGACCATCAGACCGGCCATCACCGCCCCTGCCCAATGCAGGCGACGCTTCATGCGCATGCTGCTATCGAGCATCAGCACAAGCTCAGGGGCCAGATTAGGTAATGGCCGACCTTTTAATATGTGCTGAATCGCCGCCCACTCCATGGCATGCAGCCCCTCTGGCAATGCGTGCCCCTTTAAATGACGCGCCCTGTCTGCTTCAGAAATATCCACCCATTGGCAACCAACAGGTAACTGTGCTTTTAACAACGGGATATCCATCGGCATCTGGCCCAGCCAGGTGAGTGATAATGCATCTGCTTCTTGAAGCCAATGCTGGTGAATCAAAGTCATGCGAATTTGAGTCACCTCATGCGCAATACGATCCACACCATCTTCAGGCGTAGCAGTATCTAGCGGCAATAGGAACAGTCGGCTAAAAAACAGCCGCTGCCGCTGAAGATAGCTAATACGGACTTGTTGTGGTGTGTATTGAACACAGAGTGCATGCATTAAACCTTGCAGGGTGGCGGGCAGGCAACAAGCAAGGCAAAGCGCTTGCGTGTATAGCCCCTGAATTCGAATCGAGTGCTTGTGCAACACGTTCAGCCAGTCAGCCAAAAGAAGAGAAGTCAGCGCCACAAATAAAAAGCGACTTTCCCGGCGCAAGCCCTGCACATTATCCAGGCGGCAAACGGTATGCATGCCTTGTGCAAAAGGCCATGTCGCCAGCTTGCGCATCAACAACTGATGCCCGGCAGACCCTCGCACTTGCGGCAAAGTTTCAATGTGATACTGCTCATCCGCATGATTAGTCAGGAACGAGATTATTGCCTGCGGAAACTGCTGCCACCAGTCTAATAGCGCCATGCGGCTGTCTTCGTCGCTACTAAACACACGCAGGGCTAACACATGCTGACCACTCACATGCACCACGCGCCAGCGCGTTTGATCAAGCAAGACAATGAAATGTTGGCTCGCCATATTTAATAACGCAGACTTGAAAAGCTGTCATAAACCGGCAACATCACCGCTGCCATTAAAAATAACAGCATCATGCCCAGCGCGATGGTGAGCGCGGGCTCAAGTAATCGCAATAACATCTGCAGTTGTGACTGTACCTCCCGGTCGTAAAACACAGCCAGCTGGAATAACATGCGGTCGAGCGCACCAGTGGTTTCACCTACACTTAACATGCGTAACATCAGGGGTGGGAATTGTTGCGTGGCAGCAAAACCAGCCGTGAGGCTTTCCCCAGCCTGAACGCGCTGATGCACTTCTGCAAGCGCCTGTTCCATCACGCGTTGTTGCAACAAAGGCTGGCACCATGCCAATGCCTGCAACAAGGGAATGCCTGTCTGATACATCAATCCGAGAAAACGACAAAGCCTGGCCAATACCAGTTGATGCAACAAACGCCCAATCACCGGCAACTTCAAGAGCCGTTGGTCAAGAAAAAAAGCGAAGACCGGTGATCGACGCATCGCCAGCATAAAGGCTCCCACCAGGGCAATCATGCCAAGTAATAGCCATCCGCCATAAGCCATCATCCCGTCCGACAGCGCCAGCAACAGGCGGGTAGACCACGGCAACTCCTGGCCCAGGCTTTGTAAGAAGCTGGCCATTTGCGGCACCAGAAAAGTCAGCATGACATAAGCAGCAAGCGCCACCATGACACACAACACCGCCGGGTAAGTCAGGCCCCGGCGAATTTGTGACAGCAGTTCGGCCTGCCACGACAATGTACGCGTCAAATGCCCAAAAATCTCCGGCAACTGACCGGTACGCTCACCCGCATCAACAAGCTGACCCAGCAAGGGTGGAAAGACTTTAGGCTGCGCCTGCAAGGCTTGTGACAATAGCCTGCCAGCCTCCAGATCACGTTGCACGGTGCGCAATGCCGCCATCATGCCAGCATGTTCATTTTGGTCAGCCAGCTCGGCCACTGCCTGCAGCAAGGGCACACCCGCTTGCAGCAATTGCTCCATTTGCACGCAAAATAAAATCAATGCCTGCGTACCCACTCTGGGCTGTCGCCACACCCATGGCTGACCCAATTTGAACGTCAGTAACTCCAGGCTCTGCTGCTGTAAACTCGCCATGAGTGCCTGCTCATCGGGCAGCTCCAATACGCCACGTTGCCGTTGGCCATATTGGTCGATGGCGATATAGCGATAGCTGGTCATGGTGTTGCTACCACCGCCTCGAGCGCACTTAAGTCGACCACCCGACGCAACTCCTGCACGCTGGTCTCGCCTGCATTTACCCACTGCAAGCCCTCTTCCGCCAGCGTGGTATAGCCGTGCACCCGTGCCAGTTGCTGCATGGCCAGAGGTTGCGTCAGCATCGCATTCATATCGGCATGCATGGTCAGCACTTCCATAATGACCAATCTGCCATGGTATCCGCTCATGCGGCAGTGCACGCAACCTTCTGCCTCAAATACAGGCCTCGCCCAGGTTTGTGCTGGTGCACATACCTGGCGCAACAGTTGCTCCAGCGTGCGATCAGCCTCGGTTTGCCGCTTGCAGTGTTTACACAAACGTCGTAGCAGCCTTTGTGCAATCACACCCACCAGGCATCCCGCCATCATATGCGGACTGACGCCCAGATCTTGCAGCCGTGAAAAAGCGGCTGTTGCACTATTGGTATGCAAGGTAGTCATCACCAGATGGCCAGTCATGGCTGCCCTCACTGCCATGGCAGCGGTCGATTCATCGCGCACTTCGCCAATCAGGATGATGTCAGGATCCTGCCGTAAAATCGCCCGGATACCATTGATAAAATCTACTTTGTTTGCTGCATTGACTGAGGTCTGGCGCATGAGTGCATGCGGATATTCCACCGGGTCTTCCAGTGTCATGATATTGACGTGCTCGTGATTGAGGTGGCCGAGCATTGAATACAAAGTGGTGGTTTTGCCACTGCCTGTAGGGCCCGTTAAAATCAGCAAACCTTCTGGCTTTTCCAGCATGGTTTTGACGCGTTGCAACTGTGGTGCACGCAATCCCATGGCCTCCAGAGGGATAATTGCCTTGTCGCGGTCGAGTACCCGCAATACAAGATTTTCACCATGCAAAGTCGGATGACTGGACACCCTGAAATCAATTTGCCGACCGCATAAAAACATATTGACCCGGCCATCCTGCGGTGTACGCTGCTCGGCAATGTCCATTCCCGCCAGTATTTTTAGCCGTACACACATGGCCGGCCAGTAGCGATCATGCAAACAGCGGATCTGCCACAACACCCCATCAATCCGGTAACGTATCCTGAGAAAGGCATGCTCAGGCTCGAAATGGATATCCGAAGCGCCTTGCTTGACTGCATCTATCAACACGGCATTCACCAGCCTGATAACCGGCCGCGAGGCTTGCTGCACAGAGAGTGAGGCTGGCGCGCTGCCCTCCTGCTCAATTTCACGCAACAGACTATCGAGTGACAGGCTATGCCCGTAACACTTGTCCAGTGCCTGCTCTAAATGTGCTTCAGTCGCCAATACCGATTTGAGCTGTATGGTGCCACCCAGCATATGCCGCAGTGCATCTAGCACCAGCATATTATTGTGGCCAGACAAGGCCACACGCATGATTTGTTTGTCTGGCGACAAATCCAGCGGCAACAATTTATGTTGTCGGGCAAAGGCCTCCGGCACCATCGCCAGCGCTTCCGGGTCAACAATCACCTGCTGTAAATCAATGCTTTCCTGTGCATGATAATGCGCCAGCACATCGCGTATCATGGCATCAGTTACAAAATGTAGCCTGACTAATTGCTGCCCAAGTAGCAACCGATGTTTTTGTTGTTCAATTAACGCAATTTCTAACTGGTCAGCGGTATCATGCCTTTTGCCAACATCCATTCCCCAATACGAGTGTTGTCTGTGGCGGCCAGCATGCTCAATGCTCCAGTTGCATCAAAAACAGGTCATCCTCAGGCGTATAGTCTGGAATCTCCTGACGGATTCTGCTTAAGTAATCTTCACGCTGCTGAATCTCGCCGCGTTGGCTGGTGACGACCAGCATGCCCGCCAAGGCAATCACCTGATGGGGGTCTTGCTGTAACACCTCTTCAAAAGATGCTCCTGCTAGCACCAGCTGACCAGAAAGTAGTTGTTGTACAGCGGTGTTTAATTGTGATTTCAGGCTCGCTTGCAATTTCGGCATGGCTTGAATTTGCAACGTCAGACGTAACGGTTTGGGGGCTGGTTTTGCTGTGGCATACCCCTCCACCGGCGCCTCAGCTGCTGGATAGCTTAAGGCCGTTACCGGAGATGGCTTCGTAGGCTTGAAAGTAAACAGGCTCGGCAATTTGTTTGATGTCGCCAGATTGCCCAGTGCAGGTGCATGGATAGGATAAAACGCATCCACCGGCTGACTCAAGCCAGCAGGCAACTGTCTGATAATGCCATTTTCACCACCAGACAATATATGATAGCCCTCCTGCCAGACCAGGCCACTGATCAAAACAACGCAGCCCCACAATAAATAACTTAAGCCGATCTCAACGCGCTTAAGATCTGTGATGATCAATGCGCGGCGATAGGCGCGTTGCGCAGAGCGGCCATACCCTGGCCACGATGCCAACAATCTTAGACGTCGATTCATGACGGCTCCCCCACATTGATCTCAAATGCATCAGCAGGTAATTCATCAGGCAATAAAGGCTGAAACGATTGCAAGTCACCCGACCGCACATCGGCGCGCCCGATGACGGTCGGCCTGAGAAAAACAATCAACTCGGTCTTTTTTGCCGCCTGATTTTTACCGGTAAACACTTGCCCAAGCACTGGCAACCTGGATACGCCGGGCACGCGGTCAGTGAATTCGCGTTGATCCTCCTGCATCAACCCACCCAGCACCGCGATATTGCCGCTGGCAATATTCAGCACCGACTCCATTTCACGCACTTGTATTTCAGGGATGCTGCTGACTATCCGCGTACTACCACTGCCCAATTGCGGATTAGGGTCTTCGATATAGCGCAACACCTTGGACACGGTGGGGCGCACATTCAAATTCACCCGCTGATGGCTGTTAATTTGTGCCGTGACGGCCATGACTAACCCGACTGGGACAGTATTGGCGGTAGTGGTGACGGCCTGTAAATTACTGCCGCTATTGCTGCTGCTTTGGGAAATTTGCGACTGAATCGTGAAATACACCAGATTGTCGACCACCTTGAGAATCGCAGTCTGGTTATTGAGCACCATTAATTTAGGGCTGGATAACACGCGCGTTTTACCAAACTGTTCCAGCAAAGTCACGCTGGCACTGAGGTTGCCCAAGCGACTAAACGGATTAAAGTACCCTAGCATGAATGCCACACTGCCATTATTCTGGCCAAGTGCATTTTTACTGTTATTACTTTCCCAGGTGCCAGCAGCACGATTGAACTGTGCCGCATCATTGCCAAGCGATTGCGCTAACTGCCATCCGCGCTGCTGTGCCGAAGCGGACAACCGGCTCCAATCGATGCCCATCTGAAAGCTTTTACTTAACTCTACTTCCACAATCGTGGCTTCAATGAGCACCTGCCTGGCGGCCACTTGCATCACCGACTCCAGATACGACCTGACTTGTGCCTGCTGGCTTTGCGACGCCCGGATCGTCAAAATACCCGTTTCAGGATTGGCAATCAGCCGTGAAGCATGCCAGCGGACATGCGCCTGTTTGACTCTTTCCGAAACAACAGAGGCGCTAGCTGCTGGTTGATCTGGCACCTCGCGCGAATGGCGAGCGGCCTGCATACTGTCGACCGGCTCCGTCGTCTGCACAGGCAAATCCAGGCTTGATGCCGTACTCTCCAGTACCTCAGCACGTGCGATGCTGGCCTTATCAGTTTCGTCTAACAGCGCCTGTATATTCTCGACGACGCTTTCCCACAAGTGATAACGCGATTGCGAAGTGACCGCCGTTCTTGAGCTGTTACTGTTACCGCCTTGCGCCACCGCTGCTTGCACCGTGCCGCCATTGCCAGCAGCCCCTGCGGCGGCTCTGCCAGCACTATTGATTTCACTGGCGACCCCAATATAGCCAGTGGTGTCGCGACTCATATTGACGTAATTCAATTTATAACTACGGATGACAGGCATGTCTGGCGTAATTAACCACACGCCATTCGACCACTCGTAATACATATCCAACTGCTTAGATATACGTGCCAGAATAGACGGCACTGACTGCTGGATCGCATTCAGACTCACCTTGCCTCGCAAGCCTGGGTGCACATCAATATTCAAACTGCTTTCACGCGCAATCGCCAGCAATACCTCCTGAACGGGCGCATCGTGCACCGCCAGGTTAATCAGCAAGGTGGGGGTGGCTGACTTCAATGGCGGCTTGATACTACGGGTAGATTCAATCTCGGAAATATCGACTTCAGGATACACCGCGATAGGAGAGGTTTCTGTCGGAGGCGTGTCTGGCAAATGCAATGCAGAGTGTGTAGACGCATCAAGCGGCTGCCGCAGGCATGCGGTGAGCCAAATACAACACAGCAGGATGAGAGCGGAGCGCATCGACTTCCCCCGTTACGATATTGACATTTTTTAACACATATTAAATATAATCAATGTGCAATGTCAAATCATCTTGAGAGAAAATGCAGGTCACCGACGAGATTGGTGGCCAATGATCAGTCGGCGGGCACACTTTCAGTGCCCGCACTTAGCAATATGGGAGTAAAGACTAGAACAACTCGATTTCGCCGCTAATCACGGTATCTGTGAGCAAACCTTGTGCGATCAACGTCTCATAGTAGCAAATTTGATTTCGACCGTGCTCTTTGGCGTAATATAAAGCCTCATCTGCATGCTCCAGCACCGTATTCGGCAACACGTTCAACGCCATTTTTGAGCAGCCAATACTGATCGTGACCTGCCCCACTTGCGGGAATGAATACGCGGCCAGCGCTTCCTTAAACCGGTCGAGCAACATGATGATGTCATTTTCTTCGGCACAGGAAAACACGCCGACAAACTCTTCCCCGCCAAAGCGGAACAACAAGTCACCATCCCGGAAAGCCTCCTGCATCAACCGTGATAACAGCAGCAGCACTTCGTCACCAATCAAATGGCCATAGGTATCGTTAATTCTCTTGAAGAAATCAATATCAAAAATCACCAGGTAGTGGTGCAAGGGGAATCTGTATTCCGGCTTATAGTCATTGAGCAGGATTTTGCCGACGCATTGATCGAATGTTTTGCGATTGAGCAGGCCAGTCAAGGCATCGCGCTCGTTTTCTATAATCAACCCGGCGTAATGCTGGAACATCTGCAAGCATTGCTCTACCAGCTCAATCTCTTCCGCCGAAAGCGTTTCGTGCTGGATCAGCAGGATGGCACTTTTGTGGGAAATACTTTGCTTGAGCGGGAACACATGCAATTTGCCGCTAGCGGTATCAAAACACGCATGCTGACGATATTCTTGATTCAAATAACCCAACAGCATCGTATAAACCTCTGGCGGCCAGGCCTCAAAGGTCGGATCAGTACTTGATTCCTGAGTATCCATCACCGAAACAAGCTGCCGTTTGGACAATACTTGCATTCTGATCGGCTGCGCCTGGGTTGCAAACACAGACATCCAGTGCTGCATTAATGATAGCAGCGCCGGATCAAGTGCAAGGCTGTCTCTGACCTTGGTGAGGTCGATCAGGCTTTGCATAAATTTTTTCAAATTCAGAGGTGTAGTCATGTTCGCGACAATGGTTGTTTCGAACACTTTATCAAAAGCATACTGTTGGTCTATTGGTAAACAGAGCCAATTTTAGTGACTATTTTTGAATTTAAGACTGGAGAAAACAAGAATGGGGTGGCTAATGGGACTCGAACCCACGACAACCGGAATCACAATCCGGGGCTCTACCAACTGAGCTATAGCCACCACTGGGGAAATTTTGGCCTGCCCGACAGGAATCGAACCTGTAACCCCCAGCTTAGAAGGCTGGTGCTCTATCCAGTTGAGCTACGAGCAGATAGGAGTTACATGCCGACGGGCAATCCAGAGAAACTGGTCGGCGTGGAGAGATTCGAACTCCCGACATCCTGCTCCCAAAGCAGGCGCGCTACCAGACTACGCTACACGCCGAAGACGGAAATATAACCGATTTTCTGAATTTGTGTCAATGTCGATGTGATAAAATTCTATTTTTTACGACAAATATTTTGTTCATGAGCGCTCATATTATTGATGGCAAGCAAATTGCCAGTCAACTGCTAGAGGATATTAAAGCCAACATCGACCAACGTGTACAGGCCGGAAAACGTGCTCCGTGCCTCGCGGTGATTTTATTAGGGGATGACCCGGCCTCTGCCATTTATGTGCGTAACAAACGCCTGGCCTGTGAAAAAACAGGCATCGTTTCAATCGCCCATAATTTACCTGCCAGCACCTCACAAGAAGAATTATTTGCGCTGATCAGGCAATTGAATGCCGATGATGCAACTGACGGCATTTTGGTGCAGTCGCCGTTGCCACATCATATTGATGAAACAGAAATTTTGGCCCTGATTGATCCGGCTAAAGATGTAGATGGCTTTCACCCTTATAACATTGGCCGCCTGGCCGTACGCCAGCCACTGCTGCGCTCTTGCACACCTTACGGTGTGATTAAAATGCTGCAAGCCAGTGGTATCGCACTCAAGGGGCTGGATGCCGTCGTGGTGGGTGTATCCAACCACGTGGGGCGCCCGATGGGTCTGGAGCTGCTGCTGGCAGGTTGCACCGTCACGAGCTGCCATCGCCATACTAAAGACCTGGCGACCCATATTGGCCGCGCTGATTTAATTGTTGCTGCGGCTGGCAAAGCGGGGCTGATTAAAGGTGAGTGGATCAAACCAGGCGCGATTGTTGTAGATATCGGCATCAATCGCTTGCCGGATGGCAAAATCACCGGCGATGTGGATTTCGCAGTGGCCAGCCAGCGTGCGAGCCACATCACCCCCGTACCCGGCGGTGTGGGGCCGATGACAGTGGCAACACTGATGGAAAATACATTAAAAGCACTAGAGCTACGCGAGCAAGCTTCATCCGCGCGCGTTTAAAACACAGCAAAGAGCCTTTGCATGCCCTTAGAAACTGGTGTAAACTCGCGCGATTGTTGATAGACCTAATGCAGTACAAGCGCCTTTTTTGGCAATAACTATTCAGTAGTTTCGTTCTTTGGAACCATCATGGCAGATACCGTTAACAAATCCTTCACCCCTTACCAGCCAGCCGCCGGTGAGGAATACATGAACAAAAAGCAGCAGGATCACTTCCGCAAAATCCTGAATGACTGGAAGTCAGAACTGAGTCACGACATTGACCGTACCGTGCATACGATGCAGGACGAAGTCACCAGCTTTGCTGACCCAAATGACCGCGCCAGCCAGGAGTCTGACATGGCGCTGGAGTTGCGCAACCGCGACCGCGAGCGCAAATTGATTAAAAAAATCGACGAGACCTTGCGCAATATTGACAGTGGCGACTATGGCTACTGCGAAGGTTGCGGCATTGAAATCGGCCTGAAGCGCCTGGAAGCGCGCCCGACTGCCACATTGTGCATTGACTGCAAAACACTGGACGAAATGCGCGAAAAACAAGTCGCGAAATAATCCTCGCCATCAGGCTGAATCCGTTCAGCCCTCGGCAATAAAAAAGGCTGCTTATCATGGCAGCCTTTTTTATTTTTGCGAATGATAGACTGTTACCAGCTCTCCTCCACCGCGAATAAACGTCGGTGTTCGCGTATGGCGTAGCGGTCCGTCATCCCGGCAATATAATCCGCCACCGCACGCGCCTGATTTTGCTTGGCGACCAATTGATACTCGTCCGGCATCAGGGCAGGATTATCCATAAACGCCGTGAACAACTCTGCAATAATGCGGCGCGCTTTGGCACTCATGCGATTGACGCGGTAGTGTTGGTAAAGATGCTTGCGCAAAAATTGCTTGAGCTCGAGGTTCTTTTCCTCCAGCACCTGGCTAAACCCGACCAGGTAGGCAGGCGCCTTGCGCACATCTTCAATGCTGGCTGGGTTTAATGCAGCGATGGCCTGCTGGCTTTGCTCGCATAAATCGACCACCAGCACATTAATCATGCGACGTATGGTTTCATGTACCAGTCGTTTTTCTTCTATCTCGCCATACAGCTTTTTAACTTCGGCCATATTTTCAGCGAAGAGCTGAATGCCAGCCAATTGCTGGATGGTGATCAAGCCGGAGCGCAAACCATCATCCACGTCGTGATTGTTATAAGCAATCTCATCGGCAAAATTGGTGACTTGCGCCTCCAGGCTGGGCGACTCACCGCGCAAGAAACGCTCACCGACATCCCCCAGCAACTGTGCATTTTTGCGCGAACAGTGCTTGAGGATACCTTCACGCACTTCAAAAGTGAGGTTCAAGCCATCAAAACTGGCATAACGGTTTTCCAACACATCGACCACGCGCAATGACTGCAAATTATGTTCAAAGCCGCCGTAATCGCGCATGCAATGATTGAGCGCATCCTGACCGGCGTGACCAAACGGCGTGTGGCCGAGATCATGTGCCAGCGCAATGGCTTCGGCCAGGTCTTCATGCAAGCCCAGCGTACGCGCGATACCGCGTGTGAGTTGCGCCACTTCAATGCTATGTGTGAGGCGTGTGCGGAACAGGTCGCCCTCGTGATTAACAAATACCTGTGTTTTGTATTCGAGACGCCTGAAAGCCGTAGAATGAATAATACGGTCACGGTCACGCTGAAACACATTGCGCAATGGCGACTCTTGCTCGATGACCTTGCGACCACGTGTTTTTTCAGGCTGTGCGGCAAAGTGAGCTAAGGTCATGACGGCTTTCTGTCTTACGCCGCCAATGACAGCGTTTGCTTCAACTTTTCGGCATCGTAATCGGCGGTGATCACCGCCTTGCCAATATCCTGCTGCAAAATCAGGCGGATACGGCCATCTGACACTTTCTTATCCAGCTGCATTAAACGCAGATACTCATCCGCCCCTAAATCTGGCGCTGCAATCGGTAATTTTGCGGCCTGCATAATAGTTTTAATACGTGCCATTTGCGCCGCATCGAGCCAGCCCATACGTTGCGACAGATCCGCCGCCATCACGGTACCGGTGGCCACCGCTTCACCGTGCAGCCAGACACCATAACCCATGGCATTTTCAATGGCGTGACCAAAGGTATGGCCCAGATTGAGCAGGGCACGCTCGCCCTGCTCATGCTCATCGGCCACCACCACCTCAGCTTTATTCTGGCATGAGCGGTAAATGGCATAGCTGGCAACAGCAGTGTCCAAGGCCATCAGGGCGGACATATTGATTTCCAGCCAATCAAAAAAGTCGGCATCGCGAATCAGGCCGTATTTAATGACTTCAGCGACCCCTGCCGATAATTCGCGCTGCGGCAAAGTCTTCAGCGTGTCGATATCGGCCAGTACCAATTTAGGCTGGTAGAACGCCCCTATCATGTTCTTACCCAGGGGATGGTTAATGCCGGTTTTACCGCCAACACTGGAATCCACTTGCGACAACAAGGTGGTCGGCACCTGGATAAAGGGTACACCACGCAAATAAGTCGCCGCCGCATAGCCTGTCAAGTCACCAATCACTCCGCCACCGAGGGCAATCAGGGTGGTGTTACGCTCGCAGCGGTTTTGCAGCAAATGGTCATAGATGATTTGCAGCGTCTGGTTATTTTTATACGCTTCACCATCCGGCAAAATAATTTCAATCACGCTCACACCTGCATCGCGTAAGGGCTGGGCAATGGCCTGCATATATAAAGGTGCCACCGTCGTATTGCTGACAATCGCCACCTGTTTGCGTTTCAAATGCGGCAAGATCAGATCAACCTGGCCTAGCAGGCCATTGCCGATATGAATAGGATAACTACGGTCAGCCAGGCTGACGGTTAAGGTTTGCATGATGGCTCCAACGCATTGAGGGCGTTTTCAATTTTTTGGATAATCACCGCCACCGGCTGATGGCCGGTATCGACGATCAGGTTTGCAGTTTCGGTATAGAGTGGATTGCGGGCGTGAAACAATTGTTCCAGCTTGGCTTTCACGTCCACATTTTGTAGTAAAGGGCGATTTTTATCGTTACGGGTACGTAAATACAGCTCATTGACATTGGCACGCAGATAAATCACATAGCCATACTGCTTGAGGATATCGCGGTTTTCCGGCGCAATAATGGCACCACCACCCGTGGCGAGCACAATATTATCCTGCTGCGCAAACTCCTCCAGCGTAGAGGTTTCGCGCTTGCGGAAACCCGCTTCGCCTTCCAGTTCAAAAATAGTCGGAATCTTGACGCCGGTACGTTGCTCAATCACATGATCGGTGTCGTAGAAGGTCTTGCCCAGACTTTTGGCAATCAATTTGCCAACGGTGGTCTTACCTGCCCCCATCAAACCGATCAAAAATATGTTGTTTGGTATTTGCGCACCCATAAAAAAACCCAACTGTTTCAGTTGGGCATTTTAAGGCAAAGCCTGTCGGCTGTCAGTAATCGTGCGCGTTTGCTTACGCTAATTAGTTCAAAGCCAGCGTTTCATCCATCACTTTCGGCGTGATAAAAATCAACAACTCAGTTTTATCCTCTTGCTTGGTGTTGCGTTTGAACGCATAACCAACCACCGGCAAGTCACCAAAGAAAGGCACTTTGTCAGTAGATTTACGGGAGACCTGCTCGTAAATCCCGCCCAAGACCACTGTCTCGCCGTTGCCCACCAGGACCTGCGTTTGTACGTTTTGCGTATTAATCGCCACGCCACCGGGCAAGGTTTCACCACGGCTGTCTTTGCGTACATCCAAATCCATAATAATTTTCTGGTCTGGCGTGATTTGCGGGGTCACCTCCAAACTGAGCTCAGCCTTTTTAAAGCTGACCGCAGTTGCACCGCTACTGGTGGCACTTTGATAAGGAATCTCCACCCCCTGCGCAATACGCGCTTTCTGCTGGTTGGCCGTCGTCACGCGAGGACTGGAAATCACTTTACCACGTGAATCTGCTTCCAAAGCCGACAATTCAAGGTTCAGTAATAAATTGGCCGACAACTTGAGCAAGCTCAGCGCAATGCCACCATAAGCGTTGGTCACGGGCAGGTTGGACATCAAATCAGGCTGACCATTGGAGCTGATAGTGTAGTTGCCCAGCGTCGCACTCTGTACTGTGCCGCCCTGCGTACCCAGCGTATACGTGCCCGTGCCGCCCGCTGTAGTAGGCGCGGTATAAGCTGTGGCCTTATTTCCTAACGTCCCACCTATCGACAAGCTGGTATTACTGCCCGGTGTACCGGTTTGCGAAATACCAAACCGCGCGCCCAATGCCTTAGAGAAGGTATTGGAAGCAATCACCATGCGTGATTCGATCATGACCTGCTTCACAGGCACATCCACCTTGTTAATGATGGTCTGGATTTCCTCCAGTTTTCTTGGCGTATCCTGCACAAAAATCGTATTGGTGCGCGCATCAAAAGTCACGCTACCGCGCTGCGACAGAATACGGTTCATACGGCCCGCCGACGAGCCTCCAGAAGCCCCAGCAGAAGTACCGCCTGAACTGCCACCTGAACCACTGGTGCTGCCACCGAGTAACATGTTTCTAAAATCTATGGCTTTCTGGTATTTCAACGAGAATACTTCTGTACGCAGGGTTTCCAGGGTCTCGCGCTCAGCTTCAGCAGTGAGTTGCGCCTTTTCCTTGGCGGCAAACTCCTCTGCCGGTGCAATCGAAATCACACTGCCGTTGACGCGCATATCCAGGCCTTTGCTTTTCATGATCACATCCAGCGCCTGATCCCATGGCACATCCTTCAGGCCGATAGTTACGCTGCCGGAGACGGAGTCACTAACTACAATGTTTTTGCCTGTGAAGTCAGCAATCACTTTCAATACATCCCTGACATCTACACGCTGGAAGTTCAAGGAAAGTTTCTCACCGGCATAGCCTTGCTTGGAGCCTTGAATGAGCTTGTTAGGATCTTTTGCTAATGGACGGATATCTACCACCAGGCGGCGATCGGTCTGGTAAGCAGACTGCTCCCAATCCCCCTGCGGCTCAATCACGATTTGTGCCTGGTTGTGATGTCGTAAAGCATCAACATACAATACAGGCGTATTAAAGTTGATCACATTCAGGCGGCGTTGCAATGCTTCCGGCAACTCGGTATCGGCAAAATCAACCACCACCGTTTTACCTGCATTACGCACGTTGACACCCACACGGTTATCCGAAAGATCCACCAAAATACGGCCTTCGCCATTTTTGCCACGCACAAAATCAATCTTCTGAATTTTGTGTCCGGCAGCAACTTCCTGCTCAGAAAAACGCTTGGCAGCCACGGCGGCAGCCGGGGCTTCTACGCCCTCTTGTGTGAGCCCGACCAGCAAGGTCTGATCCTGTACCTGTAACTGGTGCTGCACTGGTTTGGATAAATTGAGCACCACGCGGCTGCGGTCACTGGCTTGCGCCACTTGTACAGATTTCAATACACCCTGATTCACTGGCAGCACATTCTTGCCGGTGGCATTGCCGGCATTGGGGATATCAAAAACAATCCTGGGCGGATTACTTAAAGTGAAACTGAGTGGCGCAGTGGCGAGTGGTTGCGCCATCTGCAATTGCACGTTCAAACGCCCTCCCGGCAGTGCAGTGACATCCACGGCTTGCAGTTGGTTAGTCGCCGTCGGCAAATCAGCCGCAACGCTCCATCCCGACGTGGCGAGTGCCACAGACAAGAATGCCACCCGGGCAACAAGAAAGCTTAATTTTTTCATCATTGATGTTCCTGCAGTTCCAATGTTGTCATTTGCTCGGCCCATTCCCCGCTCACCGGGTCTTGAATCGTCTCTTTTATTTTTAACTCGTATTTCAATGTCTGGCGGTTTTCTGCCAAGGCCGTAATCACACCAAACTTTTCTCCCAGGTGTGATCCAGGCTTTACCTGATACACCATATTGTCAGGCGTTTGTATGGTGGCAAACATGCTGTTCTTTTTGCTCAGTACACCGACAAACTTGAGGCTTTCCAATGGATACGCTTCCAGCGGTTCCTTGGGGCGTTTCAAATCAGGCTGATTGGTGTTTTGCACCGAGGCCTTGCGCGGCACAAACGGATCATGCAGCACGCCATCAACGTTATATTGCTTGGGAGAAAACCCCTGCACCTCTGGCAATGGCTCCACCGGTGCCACCATAGTCTGGTTGGCCTCATTCATAAACTGGGTCAAATCGTCATCCTGTGACGTACCGCAGGCCGTGAGTAACACGGCCGGAATCAGGCAAAACAAGTAATTGTTGCGCATCATTTCTTCCCTGCCTTGCTTTCTTGGGCTTTACGCGCAGCAACTTCTTCCGCGTCCAGATAGCGGTAGGTTTTGGCGACAGCTTCCATCACCAGCATATCTTTATGCGGCTGCTTGTCGTCCTTGCCGGCTGGCTGGATTTGCAGGTTATGCAAGGTCACGATACGTGACAACTTGGCCACCTCAGTGACAAATGCGCCCAAATTATGGTAACGCCCTAACACTTTGATATTGATAGGCTTTTCAGCATAAAACTCGGCAAAAATCTCTGGCATCGGCACAAAGCCTTCAAAAGACAGGCCCTGGCTTACGCCTGCCTGGTTAATATCGGTCAGCAAACCATCCATCTCGGACTTATCCGGTAACTGCTTAAGCAAAGTGCCAAACGTGCGCTGAATCTCAACCACTTGCTGCTCATAAGCCTTGATCTTCATAGCCTGTATTTTTTTGCCCAGGTATTCGTCACGCAAGCCTTGTTCTTTTTCTTTTTCAGCTTTTAATTCTTTAAGGTTAGGGCTGAGGAGAAACACATAGCCCACTACCAGCAGCGCTGCCGCCAGTATCGTCAACAAGACCGCTTTCATCGGCATCGGCAAATTGCCGGCCGTTTTGATATCTATATTATTAAAGTCAGAAAGTTGCATCTCTGGGTCATCCTTTGGCAGGCGCAGGCTTCTGCTTGGCAGGGTCGTCTTTTGGTGTGTCGCGCTTCAACGATACCCGCAACACAAACTCATACTCTTTAATACCTAGCGCATTGGTATTGGCCTTAATTTCAACCAGGTTAGGACTGTGCATAATGGGCGACTCACTCAGGTTGTGTACCAGCGTGGCAACCCTGGCATTGGTATCCGCCACCCCCTTGAGCTCAATCTCATCCTGCAATTGCTTGACGCTTTTGAGGAGTACACCTTCTGGCAGCTGCCTGGCTAACTCATCCAGAATCAACACGGCCTGATTACGGTCGCTTTGCAAGCCTTCGACGATCTGCTTGCGCTCCAGCACATGCTTGATTTGCTCTTTCAAACTGCCGATCACGGCAATTTCTTTGTCCAGCCGCGCCGTCTCATCTAGCAAGCGCTGGTTACGCGACTGTTGTGTCTGGATTTTGCTGTGGATATAACTCCAGCTCACAAACAAAATAGCCGCAGCGGCAATCGCCACTAATGATGCCATCAAGCCAAACTCACGTTGGCGTTCCGCACGCTTGATCTGACGATGCGGTAACAGGTTAACTTTAATCATGCGTCCACCCCACGCAGTGCCAGGCCACAGGCGATCATCAGCGCAGGCGCATCTGCTTCAAGCTGGGAAGGTTTAATCTTATTGGCCAGCGTCATGCCCTGAAAGGCATTCGCGACCAAGGTATGCACACCGGTTTTTTGTTCTATCAGTGCCGCCAAGCCTTCAGTGGCGGCCACGCCACCGGCCAGCAACACATGGTCCACCGAGTTGTACTGGGTAGAGTTGGTAAAAAAGGACACGGCACGCGCGGCTTCGCCTGCCAGGTTTTGCAAAAACGGCTGCAATACTTCCTGTTCATAAGAGTCTGGCAACCCGCCCTGACGTTTAGCAATTTCGCTCTCTTCAGGCGACAGGCCAAACCGGCGCTGAATTTCCTGCGATAACATGGCGCCGCCAAACGCCTGCTCCCTGGCATAGACGGAATGTGCGCCGACCATGACATTGATATGCGTCACATGGGCGCCTATATCCAGCATCATGGTGACGGTTTTTTTGCTATGTTGTGGCAACTGCTTAATAATTTGGCGATAGGCCGTTTCGGTGGCGTAAGCCTCTACATCAACGATGCTCACCTTCAAGCCAGCCTCTTCAGCCACGGCGACACGGTCATCAATTTTTTCTTTTCTGGCCGCTACGATTAGCACTTCGACTTCATCCGTGCTTTTGCCCATCGGCCCCAGCACCTGAAAATCGAGGTTCATTTCCTCAAGCGGGAAAGGAATATACTGGTTGGCCTCAGACTCTACCTGCAACTCCAGGTCTTCTTCGCGCAAACCGGCAGGCATGATGACGCGCTTTGAAATCACCGCCGCCGTCGGCAGTGCCAACACCACCTGGCGTGCGCGCGACCCGAGCAAACGCCAGGCCGACCGCATGGTATCGGCCACCTGCACCAGGTCATTAATATTGCCATCGCTGATGACCCCTTTAGGCAGGGTCACATTGGCGTAGCCATCCAGTCGGAATTGTTGTTTGCCTATGGCACTCAGCTCCACCATTTTGATAGCGGTTGCACTGATATCAACACCAATAAAACTGGTTTTTTTGCGTTGTAAAAAGCCCAGACTCAACTGTATTGCCCTTTTTAAGTATTTGAATGTTCGTTGGGTTATGCATCAACCATGCCAACTCACACTATTTCATGGCGACAAGCAAATGACTGGCCTTCATGGTCGCCAGAAGAATGCTGATTATTTGCATGATTCCATAATTAACTGCCATTGAATTGGCAAAAAAAGATTACAATTCATGGGTAATTCTCACGATGGCAGCAAGACGCATGAACTCAAGAAACTGGTTGCAGTCCCTTCTTTTTCTTTCCATTATCGGCAGCTTGATCGTCGCCGCCCTGCTGGTGTTGATGATCAGCATTCTCTATCCTTCACTGCCTTCGCTAGACGCACTGACGGATTACCATCCGAAATTGCCGTTGCGCATTTACGATGCCGAAGGTGGCCTGATTGCCGAATTTGGCCAGGAACGGCGTGCCTTTGTACCGATTGAGCAAACGCCAAAAGTCATGAAAGACGCCATTCTGGCCATTGAAGACCGTCGCTTTTACCAGCACAACGGCATTGATACCACCGGCATTTTGCGCGCCATCCGCAACAACCTGACCGGCCGTGGCCATGAAGGCGCCAGCACCATCACCATGCAGGTCGCCAAGAACTTCTTTAGCAGCCCGGATACGCCGCGGAATATCTGGACCAAGATCAAAGAGGCCATGCTGGCGATCAAGATCGAAAACGCCATCAGTAAAGACAAGATTCTTGAGCTGTACCTGAACCAGATTTACCTGGGCGAGCGCGCGTATGGCTTTGCCACTGCGTCCAAAACCTATTACGACAAAGACCTGAAACAAATTAACCTGGCTGAGGCTGCCCTGCTGGCAGGCTTGCCCAAGGCCCCTAGCAAATATGACCCCTACATTCACCCAGATTACGCGATCAGGCGCCAGCATGAAGTGCTACGCGACATGCACCGCTATGGCATGATCAGCGACCGCGAGTTTGAGCAGGCCATGAACACGCCGCTCAAGTTCCAGTCGTCGAAACGACAAGTACAAGCCCTGGGAGGGGAATACGTTGCTGAGATTGTACGGGCGACCCTGTATAAACGTTATGGCGAGAAAGCGTATACCAGCGGCCTGCGCGTCTACACCACCATCAACAACAAGCATCAGGCCGCCGCGAACACGGCTGTGATTCAGGGCATTATCAATTTTGAATTGCGTCATGGATTCCGCGGGGCCGAGCAACTCATTTCGCTGCCAGCGGGTAAACTGACCGCCAGCGGTGCCAGCGAACTATTGCGGGATTTTGTCACTTACAACCAGTTTGTGCCCGCCTTGGTCACCAAGGTCGAGCCTAACCTGCTCACTTTGGTCACCAATCGTGGCGCCGTGCTCAAGTTGCAGGACAAAGCCATTTTGCTGGTGAAAAACCATATGCCCCCGGCCAAACGTACGCCATTGTCGCTGGTGCCTGGCGCGGTGATCCGTGTCTACCAGCAAAACGACGGCTGGTCAGTAGTACAGCTGCCAGAAGTTGAAAGCGGATTTATGGCACTCAACCCGGAAACCGGGCAGGTACAGGCCCTGATCGGCGGTTTTAGTTTCCAACGCAACAAATACAACCATGTAACGCAAGGCAGACGTCAGCCAGGCTCCAGCTTCAAGCCATTTATCTACTCGGCCGCCCTCGAAAAAGGCTACAGTCCGGCCAGTGTATTTGAAGATGCCCCCATCAGCTTCACCTCTACCGAAACCGGTAGCAATAGCAGCTGGGAGCCACGTAACTACGATGAAAAATATGCAGGCCCCATGCGTTTGCGTGAAGCGCTGGCACAGTCAAAAAATACAATCTCTATCCGCCTGATGAATGCGATTGGCGCCCGCTATGCGCAAAACTACCTGCGCAGATTCGGCTTTGATCCCAAGGATCATCCGGCTTACCTGTCTACCGCGCTGGGCGCTGGCTCTTCTTCGGTGTGGCAAATGGCAGCCGCCTATGCTACTTTTGCCAACAGCGGCTACCAGGTACATCCTTACCTGATCGAAAAAATTATCGACAGCCGCGGCAAAGTCATTCAAGCGGTACAAGCAGGCAAGCATGTGTCGCCAGAACGGGTGATCGACCAGCGCAATGCCTTTATCATCACCACCATGCTGCAAGACGTCGTGCGCGACGGTACGGCCAGGGCAGCCCTGTCACTACGTCGCCCGGATATTGCCGGTAAAACCGGCACCACCAATGACCAGTTTGATGCCTGGTTTGCCGGTTACCACCCGAAAGAAGTCGCGGTGGCCTGGATGGGTTATGACAATCCACACAATCTGGGTCGCGGCGAAACCGGTGGTCGCGCAGCATTGCCGATCTGGATCAATTACATGCAACAAACCCTGACCGGCTTGCCGATCTACCAGTACAAAGTGCCGGATGGCGTATTGCAACTGAAAGTGGATGCTTACACTGGTGCGCAAGTGGGTGAAGATGACCCTGGCATTTATGAATATTTCTACGAAGAACACTTGCCACAGTCACAACCTGAAAACCTGCCCGGCCTGTTTGACCCGGAAGCAGAACATGCGCCAGAAGACAATGAACCATCCTTCCTCGAGCGCCTGATCGGCGAGCATAGTGGCGGTGGCAGTGAAGACAAGAAATTGCCGACAAACCCGGCGGCAAAGTTACTCAGCCCCAATTAGAGACGAATCCAACTTAAAGCCTGATGCGATGTTTGACGACTTTTCAAGTGATCTGCGGCAAGAAATAGCACAGTCCGCCGCGCGCCTGATGTTTGAGGAAGGCATCAGTGACTATGGCCGTGCCAAACGCAAGGCAGTCAAGCTCATGGGCATACAACAGGATGCCCCTCTGCCAACCAACGCAGAAATTGATACCGCCTTGCGTGAGT
Organism: Methylophilus sp. Q8; assembly: GCF_000800115.1. Lineage (NCBI taxonomy): Bacteria > Pseudomonadati > Pseudomonadota > Betaproteobacteria > Nitrosomonadales > Methylophilaceae > Methylophilus > Methylophilus sp. Q8. The sequence goes on from NZ_JUHE01000001.1 coordinate 838,405, forward strand.
ACCATGCCCTGTATGCCGACGAAAATGATGCGGCGCACTTGCTGGAGTTGCGGCAAGCGGCCTTGCACACCATGCAGCTACTCAAAAAGTTTAATCCGCATCTGATCGGCTCGGTGATGGAAGGCACGGCAGGCCCTTATGCTGACACCGACATTCATGTGTTTGCGGAAAGCGGTAAAGAGCTGGAGATTTATTTACTCAACCAGAATGTGCCTTACCGGCTGGATGAACAGCAATTCCGTATGTCAGACCGGCCGGGTAAGCAAAAGCACGACCTGGTACGCAAACGGGTGCCGGTGTTGCTGGTAGAAACGCGTTTTGGCACACAACGCATCAGCGTATTTGAAACCGATGATATCCGCACCGCACCACGTAAAAATGGTGAAAAGTCGGGCATACACCGCATGAACCTGCTGCAACTGACTGAAGCCCTTTACCCGAGCAGAACCATCAGCGAATAAGCTTATTGCAAACTGATCTGGCCATGCCCAAGTACGGTACCAGTGGCATAAGCCATATCCACCAGCGCCACCTGGTAATCACTAATGGCGCGAATTTCTTTTAACTGCGCCTCGCCCAGACGCGTTAGCGTTTCCAGCACCTCGGTCATGGTACGCAAACCTTCATTAAACTGCTTGAGCTCGGCTTCATAGTTAATACCAGCCACCAGCACTTGCTGACGCGCTGCAATAATGCGCTGCCAATTCTGGTCCACTTTATCCAGCGAGTCATGTATCTCGCGTTTTACGGTCAGGGTTTGTAACGTTTTGGTGGTCAGGCGCTGCATGCGCTGTGCCACGGCCCGATCCAGCTTGGCCTTGCGCGCTTCGTTACTCACCGGCATTTCAAACTTCAGGCCGACCGACCAGTCGCGATAACGGCCACCAAACAAGTCCTGGCCGATATTACCGAAGCGCTCGCCGGAGCCGGACAATGCCCCATACTGGTAATCCAGTGTGAACAAGGGCAAGGTCTGGTTTTGCAGATAATCAATCTGCACCAGGTCAGCACTTAGCTTCAACTCCTGATCCAGCAACTCAATACGGCTATCCAGCGCATCGCGGATCAAATGCGCACGGTCAAACTCAAACTTGACCAGGCTAGGCGCCGTCATTGGTACCCATGGCGACTGGCCTGTTTGATCATCCGGCAAATCATTGAGTAAAAACTGTAATTGCCGTTGTGCCAGTTTAAGGTTAGTTTCTGCCACAATCAGCGCTTCCATGCGGTCAGCCACGCCGATATCGGCACGATTGATTTCTACAGCGGCCGTTAAGCCTTCCTGCACGCGGCGCTTGACCATAGCCAGGTTCTGGCTGGCATATTCAAACTGGTTTTTGCGCACATCCAGCGCCGCCCACGCCTCGTAAAGCTCCCAATAGGCTTTGTCCACAGTAGCGACAATGCGTATGGTCTGCAAGCGGGTTTTCAACTGCACGCTGTCGCGGTCCAGTTCGGCAACACGGATACTGGCCTCATTCACCTGCTGGCCTGCATTACGTAGCAAAGGCTGGCTAAACGAGAAGCGCAAGGCACTGCGGTACTGGTCGCTGGCAAACTTGCCCAGGCTTTGCCGGTTTTCCAGCGGCGCACTCAGGGTCACGGTGCCACCCGTACGCAAAGGCACTTTGACACCCGCTTCCATATCCCAGAATTCCTTTTTTTGCGCATCCAGGTTGAGTTTCGCCAGCTCGCCATTCAACAATGCATTGTCTGACTTGAGGATGACTTTATCGCCTGCCATGGCAGGCGTGTCTTTTTCGGCATATTTGGCATAAGCAAAAATCACCTGGTCAAACTTGGCCTGCTCTTCTCGTAGCGATTGCCTCGCCAGCTCTGGATCCATTTTTGCCACTTTGATTTGCAAATTGTTTTGCAATGCCCGCTGGCGAATATCGGCAATGGTGACTTGAGAGCCTTGTGCCATTGGCACAATACTTTCACTTTCCGGGCTATCAAACGGCTTTAGCGCACTTTTTAAATCAACCGTTACCGACGATTTGCGTTGCTGCTGTCGCTTGACCGCATCGTGTAGTGGTAGGCCAGGTTGCGGACTATACGTTTCTAACGCCCGCCCTTCGGTCTTTTCCAGGCGTTGCCGCGCCCGCGTGTCTGTCACCTCATCGGCCAACAATGCGCCCCAGGGCGAAGCAAGCGCCAATAGTGTTACCAGCCAGCGCGTCATGCTGCTTTGCCTCCGGCCTGTTGCAAGGGCACGGGTTCTGGCGGGATACGTGGCGGGAAGCCATTGAGCAAACGCCACAATTCGTAGCCTATGGTCACGCGCTCAAGCAGTACCCAGCCTTTAGCGCTGATGCCCTGGCGCAAAAACCTGGCCGATGGCCATTCTGGTGTACCGGCTTTATGCACAACCATGATACGGAAATGACCTGAGCCGTTATCTGTCGGATCGACAAAGGAAATTTCACCTTCAAACGTGCCAACGCCGACCTGCGCCCAACCGGGCACCTGTATTGCAGGCCAACCTTCAAACTCCAGGCGCACACTGCTGCGGGACGTAATCAGTGGTGCATCACGGCCATCAACCCATAGCTCGACCGCGCGCTGCGAGGTATGGGGCACAATCACCAGCAAGGGATCGCCCTGCTTGATGATTTGCGATTGCGAATTGACCGGTAACCTGAAAATCGTGCCGTCCCTGGGCGCGACAATGCGCTGCATATTTTGCCGCGCCAATGAGATTTCGGAGTTGTGCAGGCTATTTTCACTGTCTGCGGTTTCGCCGCGAATCTTGTTGATCACCGCAGAAGTTGAGTCTAAATAGGCCTGGGTATCAGAGCGAGTTTGCTGGATATCCGCCGCCGCCGAACTGGCCTCGGCTTTGGCTGATTGCCATTGCGCCTGCGCACTATTAAGGTTGCGGCTGGCAATAATATGGTCACGTTCAGCCACCTCCAAATCACGCTTAGACACCAGGCCATCGGCAAACAAACGTTGCAAACGATTGACTTGCAGGCTCGCCGCATCCAATGTCGCCTGCGCCGAATTCACCGCCTCCTGGCTACTGCGGATTTTCTGGTTGGCCACATCCAGCTTGTATTGGGCCGCAGAAATCTTGGCATCGCGTGCGGCGGTCAGGTTCTGTTTCTGTAACTCGTAATTACGCAACTCATCCTGTTTCGCACCCAGTTTGCTTTGCAAATTATCCCGCTGTGCTTCAAGACGCTGCTTAAAATTAGGATCAGTATCGGCAATCTCCAGCAGCAAATCGCCCTCTTTCACTTGCGAGCCCTCTTGCACATGCCAGCGATTGATCAGGCCATTCACCGGCGCATCAATGGTTTGCACGCGCTCGGAAGGTGAATAGGCGGTCACCTTACCCAAGGCCGTCACGTTTTGCTGCCAGGGTAAAAATAAAAACAAGGTCGGCAAACCGACTAACAACCAGGCTAACCGTTTGATCCAGACACGCAAATGCTGCGGCGTTTGCACGCTGTGCATCAGCGCTTGTTGCAATTGATTATGCATGATGGTCTCCCGCCTGGTTGCGCGGGCTATCCAGAGTCATCACCTGCTGGAATTGCTGTGCAATATGGGGGAAGCGTGTGGTCACGATCAGCATCCAATTTGACTGGTGGCGCTTAAGCAAAGTCAGTACCTGATCCAGCTCCTGCTGGCCGAGTCCATCCAGCAAACCATCAATGATCAGCAAGTCCGGACGTCCTATCATCGCCCTGGCCAGCATCAGGCGTTGCAACTGGGTATACGTCATGGGCGCACCATAATCGGTCAATACCGTATCCATGCCCTTGGGCAATTGGCTGATATCTTCCCACAAGCCCAGCATTTGCAAGATATCGACCATGGCATCCAGCGTGATGTTAGTGCGAGTCAGGCGCAGATTATCCAGAATAGAGCCATGCTGCCACTCTACCTTGTTGGCAACCCCAATACGGTCACGCAAGTGGTCCAGGTTCAGTTGGCGCAAGTCTATGCCGCCATAACTGATATAGCCTTGGGCAGGTTGCCTGAGCCCGGTTAACAGCTCGAGCAAGGTGCTTTTACCACTGCCCAATGCGCCCAGAATCGCCATACTCTGGCCATGTTGCAATTCAAAACTCACCTGGCTCATCAGTGCTGGCTGACCAAGATGACTAAAACCCAGGCCAACCACTTTTAAAGGATGATAGCCCTCCAGGCTGGACTGATGCTCACCCACCGTCTCCACCGGCAAGGTCTCCAGCACGCCTAATTTATCAACCGCAGCCAGCAAATCGTAAAAATACTCCAGCTTGGTCACAAAGCGCACAAAGGCAGACAGCACGCCAAAAATAATCAATTCTGCCGCCACAAACTGGCCCAGGTTAATCTGTCCCTTGATCACTAAGGTGCCGCCGAGAATCAGCATGCCAGTGCCGATCACCGCATACATGCCAACCGCGCCAATCAACTGCATCATCAATACGCGGAAATGTTGTACTCTGGCACCGAGATAGTTTTGGGCCAGCACCTCAGTATTTTCTGTGGTGCGTTGTTTGGCACCATAAAACTTGGATAACCATTTATTGCGTGCAATGTTTTCCAGCCAGGCCGCCATATCGTACTTGGCCTTGGACTCCTTGAGCGCGGTGGCTTCCGCCTGCTTGCCCAGCAAAAATACGACGGCCCACAATACGACCAGCATCAGAATCACCAGAATGCCGAAGTACAAGCTGTAAAACAGTAAGACCACGCTACCAATCAAGCCTTGCAGCAAGGCGGTCAGGCCGACCGTGAGCAGGGTTGCCACGGACTTTTGCACCGTCTGGATATCAAAGTAGCGGTTTACCAACTCGACTGGATTGTGCTGGTCATAGACAGAGACATGAATCTGTTGTGTGTTTTGCGCAATGAGCAAACTATGCCGCACAAATACCCGGCGTTGAATCAGCTCAACCAGAAAACTCTCAATCGCGTAAATCCCCCCCGACAAGGCCAGCAGGCAAAACAGGATAAAGCCGACCACATACAAGGGCTGCAACACGCCGCCCATGGTAACGATATTGACCATGGTCTGCACTGCCACAGGCGTCGCAATGCCCAACACGCCATAGACTAGTGTCAGGTAAACCAGAAGCAGGATATCCTGCTTTTCAAAGGCGGCGAGTTTTAATACCCGTTGTACCGGGCTCAACAGGGAGGGAGTTAGATTTGCCATAATTAAGAGTTATTTTAGTTCAGGCCCACTACATGGATACAAATGTATTTTATTAAGTTCAAAAAAAAACGGCTCAATGAGCCGTTTTCTTTTTCACATCACGGATTACAGGCTGTAAGCACGCTCACCATGCTCAGTCGTATCCAGACCTTCGCGCTCGTATTCTTCACTTACGCGCAAGCCTACAACAGCGTCTACAACTTTGTAAAGAATCACACTCACGATACCCGTCCAGATCAAGGTCACCACGACGGCGATGATTTGGGTAGAAACCTGACCACCCATGGTCACGCCTTCGGCATAACCCACACCACCCAAACCAGGAGACATCAGCACGCCAGTACCTACCGCGCCCCAGATACCTGCCAGGCCGTGCACACCGAATACATCCAGTGAGTCATCATAACCCAGCGCACCTTTCAACTTGGTCACGCCCCACAGGCTGACGAAGCTGGCAGTGAAGCCCAGAATGATAGAACCCATCGGGCCGATGAAACCACATGCTGGTGTAATCGCTACCAAACCCGCTACCGCACCGGATGCAGCACCCAACATGCTTGGTTTGCCTCTGAACAACCACTCAGCCAGGATCCAGCCCAATACCGCAGCCGCAGTTGCCAGTTGTGTGTTTACCAGCACCATACCAGCAGTGGCATCAGCAGCCAGTTCGCTACCTACGTTGAAACCGAACCAACCCACCCACAGTAATGACGCACCAATCATGGTCATCACCAGGTTATGCGGAGGCATCGCTTCTTTACCGTAACCGATACGTTTGCCCAACATCATGGCACCAATCAGCGCAGCCACACCAGCGTTGATGTGTACAACAGTACCGCCAGCAAAGTCTTTGGCACCTAATTCAGCCAGATAACCACCACCCCACACCATGTGTGCGATTGGGATATAAGCAAAGGTCACCCACAACGCTGTGAACAGCAATACGGCAGAGAACTTCATACGCTCAGCAAAACCACCCACGATCAATGCTGGTGTCAACGCAGCAAAAATCATCTGGAAAGTCAGGAAAACATATTCAGGGATAGTGCCAGACAAGCTGTCCGTTGTAATGCCTGACAGGAATGCCTTGCTCAAGCCCCCAACGATGGCATTACCTTCACTAAACGCCATACTGTAGCCATAAGCCGCCCACAACACGGAAATCAATGAGAACACCACGAAAATTTGCATCAACACCGAAAGCATGTTTTTCTGACGCACCAAGCCACCATAGAACAGGGCCAAACCTGGGATTGTCATTAAAATTACCAACACAGTGGCCACAATCATGAATGCGGTATTACCTACATCCAATGTTGGTGCAGCCTCTGCTGCCGCTGGCGCAGCTTCTGCAGCGGGCGCTTCGGCCGCTGGTGCTGCATCAGGGGTGACTGTTTCTTGTACTGTGATCGTTTCAGTCACAGTCTCTTCAGCATAACTCACTGGGGTTGCCGCCAGGCCAATCAAGGCGACCAGTGATAACATGGAAAGAATTTTCTTCATAGCTGAAGCCCTTTCTTATAGCGCATCCGGACCGGTTTCGCCGGTACGTATACGGTAAACTTGTTCCAGATCGAAGACAAATACTTTGCCATCACCGATTTTGCCAGTTGCAGCCGCTTTCTCAATCGCATCAACGACTTGATCAAGCATGTCGTCCTTGATGGCTACTTCGAGCTTCACCTTAGGCAAAAAATCCACGACATATTCTGCACCACGATATAACTCGGTATGCCCCTTTTGACGGCCAAACCCTTTGACCTCAGTGACTGTGATGCCTTGTACGCCAATGTTGGACAAAGCCTCACGCACTTCATCAAGCTTAAATGGCTTGATTATTGCGGATACAAATTTCATTTGCTTCTCCCGTTGTTAACTCTGACGGGCACAATGCCCGCCAGATCTAAACTTGCTTATTTAGAATGTACGACCGACCGTTAATACCAGACGACCATCATTCAGATTTTTACTTTGCGCTTTGGTGCTGGTACCTTTACCGTTAAAGCTTGTACCACCATAGCCATTTTCACCCCAGTAGCGGGAGTTGTCTGACTCAACCCAGTATACGCCGGCGTTCCAGCCTTCGGTAGCACCAATTTTGAATGCTTTACTCAGACCAATTTTCCAGTCTGTGTAGTCTGGGTTAGTAGCACCAGAAATGGAAGTACTTGGCAAGTTTACGCCGCCATCTGGGCTAAAAGATTTGTCCAGTTTACCCGCCACATTCAAACGACCAACGTGAGCAATCAATGTCAAATCCCACCATGGCAATGGATAAGCCGCGTTCAATTCAAAATAGGTAGAGCCCTTAGTGCTGCCATCCCAACCTGTAGACTTATCCGCGCCCCACCAGTCAGTCAATGTGTAAGACAACTTACCGCTTAACCAACCGTAGGATAAACCAACGTTAGCTTCATAAGTGTCCCAACTACCACCTTTAGGTGTCAATACATCATTTGGGTTAGCCGCATTTGATGCACGGTATTTTTTCCATGAACCACCTGGATACAGGTAGCCATACAGACCAGCACTCCAGCCCAAACCTTCAACAGCAGGTACGCTACCGTTGTAACCAGCATAAACATCAATTTCAGTGGTCGAATCAGGATAAGTGTTAGGTGACACGCCTGAACCCCAAACACCAGCATAGAAGCCGCTAGAATGGGTGATATCCATACCGCCTTGTGCGGTTGGTTTGTGCCATGTTTGTGAAATACCACGTGAGTAGTAATCTGATACAAAAGAAACGTTACCGGTCGCAGACCAGTCAGATTTAGCTTCTTCTTTAGCCTCTTCAGCTGCGTATGAAGCTTGTGCAAAAGATAATGCACCCAAAACTGCTGTGAGCAAAATAGATTGACGCATTTATGAGTCCTCTCTCTGTGAAAATCTTTGATCGAATTGTTGTAAACGAGAATGAAACAACATTGACCACAAAGCAAGGCACGTGCCAACCTATATAAACTAATAAAATCAAATAATTAACATTAAAATATAAAGTTAATTATTAAAAAAACATAATAACAAATTGTTTTTTATTAATTATGAACTTATTGTATTGGGGTAATTATATTTCCAACCCTGCTATACATGCTAAAATATTGTGCAAAGGAGTGCTTACCATGCTATTTACCAATGAAAAAATTAAAGAATTATCTTTTAAAATCAAACAACTAGTTGATTCAAGCCCCATTTCAGAGCTAGAAACCAATTTGCATGCACTATTTCAGGGCGCGCTCACCAAAATGGAACTTGTTTCACGCGAAGAATTCGATATTCAGTCAGCATTATTGGCACGTACCCAGCAACAATTGAAAACACTGGAAGAAAAAATCAGCCAGTTGGAACAGGCTCAACCAGCCAAGAAGTAAAAATTAATTTACAATTGTTAGCATTCCAATATTCAGGAGTGCGAAATGAGTCTGGCGGTGTTATACAGTCGTGCACTGAGCGGCATGGACGCGCCAGAGGTGGTGGTAGAAGTGCATTTGGCCAATGGCTTGCCAAGTTTCACCATCGTCGGCCTCCCTGAAACCGAAGTAAAAGAGAGCAAGGACAGAGTACGGGCGGCGATACAGACGGCACAATTTGAGTTCCCAGCCCGTCGCATTACCGTCAATCTGGCACCGGCCGACCTGCCAAAAGAAGGCGGACGCTACGATCTGCCGATTGCGCTCGGCATTCTGGCCGCCTCAGGCCAACTGCCCAAACAACAGCTGGCAAATTATGTGATTGCCGGTGAACTGGCGCTCACAGGCGCATTACGACCAATTCGTGGCGCGCTGGCGATGACATATCAACTGCTACAAGACAAAGCGGGCACCAGAGCGGCTATCTTGCCCCAAGAAAGTGCATATGAGGCGAGCCTGGTCGAAGGCTGCACCATTTTTGCGGCAGACAGCCTGCTTGATGTATGCGCGCATTTGTCTGACAAACAATCGTTGCCACAACACCCCTTGGTCACGCCGACGACAAACACCTTGCTGCCAGATTACCAGGAGGTCAAAGGCCAGCTACGCGCCAAACGCGCACTGGAGATTGCTGCGGCCGGCCAGCACAGCCTGCTAATGAGCGGCCCACCAGGCACGGGTAAGAGCATGCTGGCGCAACGGTTTGTCGGCATCCTGCCAGAAATGACCACGCAGGAGGCACTTGAAAGCGCCGCGATTTTGTCACTGACCGGACAGTTTCCAGCAACGAACTGGAAAAAACGCCCCTTTCGCGCGCCACACCATACCGCCTCGGCAGTGGCATTAGTCGGCGGAGGCAGCGTGCCACGCCCTGGTGAAATCAGCCTCGCACATCATGGCGTGCTGTTTTTGGATGAGCTGCCGGAATTTGACCGCAAAGTGCTGGAGGTATTACGCGAACCGCTCGAAAATGGCAGTATCACCATTTCACGCGCCGCCAGGCAAGCCACTTTTCCGGCACAATTTCAGTTGATTGCCGCGATGAATCCCTGCCCATGCGGCTATTTCGGGCATTACAACCAGCGCTGCCGTTGCACACCAGAACAAATCTTACGTTACAAAAACAAGCTTTCCGGCCCCTTGCTTGACCGTATTGACATGAATATTGATGTCCCAGCCCTTAAACCAGAGGAGTTGAGCCAGCATCAGCCAAGTGAAAGCAGTGCCAGTATATGCGCCCGCGTGACGCTGGCAAGACAGCGGCAAATGCAACGCCAGCAAAAGCCCAACGCGATGCTAGGCCCGCTGGAGATTGCGGATGTTTGCCAGCTCGGTGAACAAGCCAGTCAGCTGCTGCAAACTGCCATGCACAAGTTCTCATTATCCGCCCGTAGTTATCACCGCATTCTCAAGGTTGGCAGGACTATCGCTGATCTGGCCGGTGCAGAACACATGAGTGATGCGCACATTGCAGAAGCGTTACAATATCGGCGTTATGACTATTAAGAGGATTACGCCATGCATTTATATGATGTCAGTATCGCGCCATTGTTACGCACCTTGCAAAACCTGAAACACATCCTGCAACAAGGTGAATTATATGCTGAGCAGAAGAAAGTAGCGCCTGAAGTGCTGCTGAACAGCCGTTTATCTGTCGATATGTATCCGCTCACCAGACAAGTGCAATTGGTGAGCGACATGAGTAAAGGTGCAGGCGCTAGACTGGCCGGATTGGAAATTCCGCAATATGCCGATGATGAAACCAGCTTTGACATGCTGTACGCCAGAATCGATAAAACCATAGATTTTCTGGCACAAATCCAACCAGAACTGCTGGAGGGGGCTGACAGCAAAGAAATCGTGCTGACGATCCGCAAAGTGGACCTGACATTTACCGGGTTGGACTACCTGCAAAAATGGGTCATGCCCAACGTCTATTTTCACACCACCACGGCTTATAACATTTTGCGCCACCTCTGTGTACCGCTTGGCAAAACCGATTATCTCGGCCAAAAACGCTAATCACTCAGGCAGGTTTGCGCCAGTAGCCAGTCGCGCCTGGCTGCGCGTTTAACATGGCCTGCCGACGCAGCGTTTCATAAGCCTCAGCCTCAGAAATACCCTGCTCATGTGCGATACGTGAAGCTTGCTGATTGGCTTGCGTTACCCAGGCCGGATTCTGCTCATAGCCGCGATCTTGCATGCAGCGATCCAGTACGCGCGACTGCCTGGCCGCTTTCTCCAGCTTCTGAAACGGCAAGACTTCAGGCAACCCAGCTGCTGCCTTGCTGGCAATCAGGTCACACTGATTAATCGCCTGCGCAACATCGCTCTGCGGGCTGATGGGCTCAGCCTCCGTCAGTGACTGCCAATACCAGAAACCTGCATAGCATAGCAGCAACAGCCCAAACACAGCGAATATCCTTGCAATCTTCATCAGCCAACCCTCGCTCTAAGTGCTTTTATTGTGCGCCATTTCAGGACAGATGAATAGCAAGGTCACTGTCATCTAAACAATGCATTCACTTCATGAAATCTTCACACAGCCTGGTTAACATAGTTTTAATCGATGGTGATATGGAAAACCGCCATAAACCAGAATGCCCGACTTAAGAATGGACCAAGCATGACGTTAATACAGTTATACACACCAGCAAATAAAGGAAGAATCATGAGCGAATGGCAAGATGAGCCACTGACCTACACCGCCAGTATGCCTGAGCTGATGACAGCACAGGACATTATGTACCTGGCTGAGGACATTGTGGCTGACAATAATATTCAAGCGATTTACAAACCTGCAGAGCTCTCACTGGAAGTGGTTTAGCGCCAAGCATTGTTGCCCGGTATACAGCCGCGGCCAATCTGTACCAAATTCACGCACGACCTCTGCAACATCCCCCTCTGGGCACGCGTTTCAGGCACGCCTAGACACTCCCCTTGTGTTTGCCTAAAATAAACCTTCGACCATCACCATCACAGGAGGCAACCATGTTTTTAGGCGCGGTAGGCATCTATACCCTGATTGGCGTTGTTGTAGCGATTTGCCTGATTTTGTATGTGTTTGCACAACGGGTGAAATAAGCCGCAGGTAACAAAAAAGCCCCGTTAGGGGCTTTTTTATTGGTGACACTTTTACTGTATCAACTCATGCCAGCTTTGCTTGGTGCCATAGCTGCCATTGTTCTTCTGCTTGAAAATCTCAGTCGACCTGCTCGTCGCCGAGAGGCCAAATACCTGGTCGTCCAGACTCAGTTGCTGCGGTGTTGGGTCATTGCTGCCCGTCACCACCACATGTGGCACGCCATTACCGTCATAAACGATATTGAAGCCCACCGCCGGGGTAGTCATGCGCTCGGAAACGATGCCACTGGTTAGCAAAGAGCCGCCTTTTTTGTAGTTAAAGAAGTTAAACCAGCCATAGCCTGCCCCGTTGCAGGCCTCACTGCTAGGCACCATGGTGGGCATCAGCAAAGCACCATTTAATAACAGCGGGTCCAGGTTGACGCGCTCGCCCGCCGGGAAATCCAGCACCCAGCCATAGCCGGTATCAAAATTGACCGTCCCACTCGAGGTCACGACACGATCACCACTCAGTGATTGCGTCGTCAGTTGCGCACGCCCGATCGCCGTGGTTTGCCCGTTATCTTTAAACGTGTATGCAGAGTTTTGTGGGGTGTTTGTCAAATCAGCCGGTTCGAGAAACTTCCCTGTCCCCACCATGACCACCTTGTTATTGTCGACCTTACCCAATTCTGGTTGGGTAGTGATTTTTTGCACATTACCGCCGCCATCACGTAAGGTCGCAATTTTAGTCACTGCATTGGTGTTGATGTTAAAGCGCCAGATGTTGCCATTTAAATCGCCACCATACACATTCAAGGCCATGTTATTTTCAAACATCTGGTCAGCATAGGCCGAGATTCTTGATAGGCCACTAGGCTCGCCAGCACTGCCTTCACCGGTAGAGAGAGTTTTCAACACGCTGCCGGTATTGGCATCGAGCACATACAGGTAACCGCCGCCATTCCCGGTTGGCGTGTTAGCGACCAATGTACCATCATTCAATTTACGCGCATTGGTCCCATTGTTATAGCCCGAAGTCACCAGCACTACCCAGCGACCATCCTGCATTTTAGTCACCAGCGGGTTACCAAAGGTATACCCCAGATTATTATTCGCGCCGGTGGTCTGTGCATAAAACTCCCACAGCAACACGGGGCTACCGGGGTTCGTCACATCAATGGCAAAATAGCCACGCCCGCCGCCATTTAACCCAGAAACCAGGATAGTGCGCCAAATAGCGCTATCGCCACTGCAGCCGGAGATACAAACATCGGTGACCACCGGGCTGCCATTCACGTAATTGGTATGGTAATTGGAGCCATACTCTTTATCGGCCAGATTGGCCAGGTTGGCAATCACCGGGGTGGGGATAAATGCCCACAGCTCATTACCGTTATCGGCGTTGAAGGCATGTAACATACCATCATTGGCGCCCACATAGACCGTTCCACTTTGCAAGGCTTTTCTTGATGCCTTATAGGCTTTATAACCGGCATCCAGATAATCCACATTAGAGGCTTTGAAATAAGCGGGGCGTGACTGTGAGATATCCCCCAGCGTTGCTAACCGCTCACGGAACCAGCGATTATCTGCAACCGGATTAGATGAGGTATCTTCGTAAGTCTTATTCCCTCGGAGATAATCCACCAACTTGCCGGCTTTATTAGGTTCAGTCATCCGCAGGTCACTGGCAGGCAAGCCCTGCATCTGGCTCAACGCTTTATACCCATTTTCCAGCGTAGTGCGATGCTGCACAGGTAAGTTATCTGCCGTAAACAATACCATTGCATTATTGGCATTAAAGAATATTTGACGGTTTGCACCCAGCTGATTCTGTAACTTGCCAGTACAACTGCTTGCAATCGCCACATAACACGAGGCAGGCTCACTCATGCCAATGGCAGAACCTAATGCGCCCCCTGCATTTCCGCACGCAGTCTGATCAGCGTTAGTCGTTTTACAATACAGCTTACCGTCCTGGCTAGCCGCCGTTGCAGGTGAGGTACATGTTTCTGCGGCCACATTCTCAACGCACCATACGGCGCTTTCTGACGTTTGCAAAGAGGTCGTGTTGACCGTGCGTGCCTCCAGATTGCCTGTCCACTTCACGGACTGGTAACTGGCCACATACTGGAAGTTATCCCCATTGGTCGGCGCCAGGCTACTGGCGGCAGCGGCGGCACTGGCACCCTGGATAGACTTGATCTCGGACAAGCCCTTCGCTAATGACTCACGTAACAACTTGGGGTTGCTGGCACTGTAATAGGTGCCGCCTGCGTTCACTGCCGCATGCCATAAGTCATCAATACGGGTGCCATCCTCATTGAGGGTTGGGTCCGGCCAGTTTTTTGCATTGGAAGAAATATCCTTGTAATCGCCGGAGGTCCGCGTTTTGTAGTCCTCGGTGTAAACCAATGTGCCGTCAATGCCCAGGCCCAAGGTCATGGTCACCATATTCTGTTTTGGATAATCATTGGTTGTACCACACACAGAAGAGCCTAAGCCACCGGTACAATTCGAGAACGTATTATCCCGGATATCCGTATCATAAAAATACTTGGCCGTATCCGCCAGCGTGTTGGACTTAGCGCTACTGTCGAACTGTGGCCGTGGGCTGCTACCGTCCTGGTCACCGATGGCTGTACTATTGATACGGGTTGGATTGCTACTGTCGTTCCAGTAACCATCCGTGGTCAGCAAGGTGAAATTAGACTGACAGGCATATTGCATCGGGTCATCATTGCCCAATGTTTTTTTACCAGCAAAATGCCGCCCTACGCTGGATAGCGCCGTACGCAACGGGGTGCCGCCACTGGCAGACACCGCAAACAGTTTCTGGTACCAGGATTGCTTCTGGCTAGCATTAAACGGTGCCAGTGCCAGATAGTTGGAACTCGGACTATTAATTGTGACCAAACCAACGCGATAACGGGAATCCAGCGCCTTGAATGCCTGGCTGGCTGCCGTTTTCATCGACTGCATACGTGTACGGTAATACGCCCACCAGTTAGCAAAGTTGGTCATCTCCTCGGTAAGCGTACAAGTAGTGCCGGTACAATCCAACCTATCCAGCCCTTTGGTCGTTTTTCCCGGGGCTGTATAAGGGACATCACTTGAAATCTTGACGTAGACCATGCTGCCGGGAATGTCAGTGGTGGTATTAGTCGTCAGTTGAGCCGTGTAATTGCCACCTGTCATGGTGACTTGAATCGGGGCGGCGGTGTTCACTGGCTCACCAGCAGGCGTAATAATCGTCAGCACATTGCTGCTGATATTGACCGTATTACCGCTCAGGTTGCAATTGCCCGACAGACTGGTACGGCACATATTATTGCGCACCTCACTGGCAAACTGGCTGCTGTTATATGAGTTGTTGACTGAGACGGTAGTGGATAAAAGCTCAATATTATTGATTTTTATGCTTTGTATGGACGCATTATTACTGGTCTTGTTCAGCGTCAGGGTATAGGTGGAGATAGGCCTGCGCAAATTGGTATAGGTATTGCCGTCATTCACGGTACTGCTGGCATTGCGGATCTTCTGGCAATACATGGAGCCAGTCAAACTGCGTCTGGTTGCAGCCGTGCTGGTGTTACACCAGCGGATATTGGACGGATAAATATAGCTTCCCGTTGCCTCTTTCGAGATCACGCAACTGGTCAGGCTAGGCGTGGAGCAGAACTCTCCTGGGATAAACGCATAGTAAGTCGCCATCGAGCGGATATCAGTGGTCCCGTTTTTGCCACCGCCCAGATCATTCACCTCATTCGGCACCGCCGCAAAATTGGTCTGATTGGCCATACTGGCGGCCAGGTAGGTCAACGGCGGGCTATATTGCACCTCTGGATTGTAGTACTGCGTGTTGTAATCCGCATTATCAAACAACCATGGTGAAGAAGAGTTGGACCAGTCAGGCGCATAATCCCAGCCCATACTGCCCGAGTTATCCAGCACAAACATGAGGTTTGGTTTGACATCCGAACTGCCGGAGGTTTGCAACGGCATGGTCGCCAGATCCAGAAATTCAGCTTGCACAAGCCCTGGTAGCAATGCGCCCAGCCAGAAAATTTTTTTGATCCAATGTTGGCTTTTCATCGTTCCACCCATTTAGTTGGAGATAAACGTTTGCAAAAAAGTGACGGTGTTTTTGGGTCCTGCGATACGCAAGGTGACCCGGTATAACGGTGAATCCGAACTGGCGATACAGCGCTTGAACAGCTCAAGATTTGTAATATTATGAGAGCAGTTTTCGCCATTGCTGGGGGAGCTGGCCATCATGCAACGGGAGGCATCACTTAACGCAGCACCATCAGCAATTTCAGCATCACTGTAATTACACATGCGCTCTACAACATAACGGATTTCATTCCCCTGGCGGTCTACACCGTTGCGGATTTCATCATTACCATCGGTCTGGCTGGGGGCAAGGCTGCTATTGCCGTTATTCCACGCCATCGTCGTCAACTGGTTGCCATCACACACTAGCGCATCGGGCCGGGTATCAAACTGGCTACAATTGGCGTAATACCCCAAGCCAGGATGGTGCGCCGTACTGACCGACAGTGATACGTTTTTAGCGATACTCTGTGCAATGCCTTCCAACGCTACATTTGAGGCCGTACTGGCCGATTGGCGGAACACCATATTGCCTGAAAGCAAGGCATTGGTATCCACACTGCGTATCAGGGCCACCGCCGCAATCGACATTACAGCAAGTGCCAGCAAGGCAAAAAACAGCACGATACCGGTTTGGCGAACCAAAGGCCTGCGTGCCACTCGAGACAATAAAAGGCTATAGCGCATCGCGGTTCCAAATAATGTTTCTGAGCGGGATAGTGGCTTCAAAGCTACGGTAGCGGTAGCGCTGCCAGTTGGGTACGCCACTTAAGTCAACACCGGCAGGATTGGCATCCGCCTGCCAGATGCACACTCTGCTCACGCCTGCTGCGGCACCGTTACATGTCTGGCTCACATTGCTTCTTTGCAAATTGCCGTCCCTGGCGATCACTGCAATGCGGATCGCACGGATACGGTTACGGTCCATGAGCGCCATCGTCGGCCCAAAAGTACCCGTGGCATCAACCCATCGATCAACCCGGTTCAAATAAGCGGCAGCGGTGGTGGTGGTCGCCGTGGGGTCTATGGTCTCGGTAATCCCGTATTGTGCCTGCAAGGCCACAATATCACTGGCGACGGGTACCGCCGCGCTATTCGGAAACGGGTTAGTGCCAGGCGTCCCACCCGTACGCGTGAGCTCTAGCGCTGCATTCACCGTATACTCATACTGATTCCATGCGCCCAGACAGGAAAAGCGTACCCAGTCTGCACCGTTTAAAATGCTCACCGGGCTGGCCGTGGGCGGAGTATTAATCTCAGACAAAGTATTGATCGTGCGGTCAGCACGTAATGATTCCAACCGTCCAAGACTGCAATTCGGATTGGTCGGTGTTTGATGAAACAGCACCACATCATTCTCCTGGCAACCAATCAGGCGTCCATCCAAAGTAGGCGCTGTCATGGTCCCCGTGGCGCGCAAGGATGCACCACCACTGGCCGGGTTGCCATAGCGGATGCGCACAATGTCGCTGCCTGTGCCGCCGTCTACAATCACCACTGGCGACAAGTTAATAATCACTCCGCCCTGGTTAATCGAGGTGTTGATCGGGCACAACAAAGGAGATGGGTCACTACTGTTATACAAAGGCAGGCCATAACCCGCATTCTGCGCGTCGCGCTGCATGTAATACATGGCCAGCACGCCGCTTGATTGCGCATCAGCCCCCCCTGCAATCATGCGTTTGCGAGCTTCGAAGCCACTAAACAGGTTACTGATGGCAAGAGTCGCCACCAGACCAATCAAAATACCCACCAGCAACTCCACCAGGCTCAAGCCCGTCTGGAAACGCTGGCTGCGTAAACGTGAAAACATGCGCATAGATGTATTCATCACGGCATCACATCAAACAAATAACTGGACGCATTGACCTGATGACGGTTACCGCCAGGCACTTGCCAGCCAACTGTCACCGTTACCATGGTGTTGGTCAGTGCCGAGAAAGTCAGCGTACCATTCGGCAACTGGGATTTGATTTTGGTCTTATCCACCTGGGTAATATAGTTTGCCGCATCTCCACCAAAAGCCATCATGTTGGCGATGTGTGTTTGTGCGATCAGTTGTGCCTCCGCGCGGTAGCGATTATCACTGCTGTTCTTAATCATGGCGCTTTGCAAACCCACCAGTGCCAGCACGCCCATACTAAAAATCACCAGCCCTACCATAGACTCAATCAGCACCGAGCCCTGCTGCAAACGCATGGCAAAAGAACGCTTTTGTCGTGAAAGAATTAACATGCTCTAGGATCCCCTGCACCCGACACGGCCGGATCACATACCCTGGCATTGCCCCCGGCTGCCAGTAGCACGCGCAAAGCCCTGCGCTCTTCATTCTTGACTTGCGTATTGGTGACATTGACCACCGTCAGCCCCACGGCCGTCGCCGGGTCACGCGTACCAAAACTGCTAAATACCGCAGTATCATTATCTGCCGACACCGCTGTATTTTTAGAAGACCCTTCCGTGGCACTTCTTTGCGTAATCAGCGCCGGACAGCCCGTGACCACAGTGACACAACCAATCTGCCAGGCACTATTGGTTTGCAGGATAAATTTGACCCTGGCATTACGCTTGATCGCCTCCATCCTCGCTTGCTGTAAACCGCTATGGATAGACTCCGCCACCGTACGAATCTGGGCGTTGCCAATCGACGTCTGGAAGGCCGGAATCGCAATGGTAGCCAACGAGATCAACACCGCCATGGCCACCACCAGCTCCACCAATGTAAATCCTTGCTGACGCATCTGTTAGCAAGACCCTGAAGATGAAGTCAGCCAGCAAGAACTGCCCACTGTGCCATCAAACTTGGAGGTTTTGGCATTATCCTGATTGACCGTGAACTCGAAGGCACCCATGTTATTGGAAGCTCGGCCAGTGGCTCGCAAAGTGTAGGTAGTCGCCGACTGGTTATCAATGCTGTAATCGAAAGACTTGGCATCGCTAGGCACACAAACGAACCCCGCATAAGTAAAGTTATCCTGAAAGAACTGCTCAGCCTGCACCCGGCAATTGGCCAGGTTAGCTGGCGCTTCAGCTGCATTGCCGCTTTTCACGTAATCCTGATACCCAGGCACGGCAATACTGGCCAGCAAGCCTATGATCGCAACCACTATCATCATTTCTATCAGGCTAAAACCATATTGATTTGGGCGCTTCATGATCAAACCCCTTTTAAGATAGCCTTATCATGCAAACAGCAGGCTGTCATGTCCAGCAGCAGCCGACCAGTGGTTGAGATTGCCCGACAAACGGTCAAGTGGCGGCGCAGGCACCATGAGCCACTGACGGTTTAATGGTAAAATGACGCACTATTTACATTGGACGGTGGATCATGCTTTCCTTCTGGACGAGATTACTGGCTGTTGCCTTATTGTTGGCTCAACTGAGCGCCTGTGGTCTCAAAGGGGATTTGTATATTCCTGAACGCCAATATCCTCAAACCCCTCAACAAGATAAGTCTTCATCGTGACCGCGCTTTCAACCCAACCTTTTTCTACTCAGCAGGGCTTGCTACATGCTGAACATGTGGCTCTGCGTGAGATCGCCCTGGCACATCAAACGCCTACTTACGTCTATTCGCGTGCAGCATTAACGCAAGCCTTTGAACGCTTTCAGGCTGGCCTGGTCGGCCATGACCATTTGATTTGCTTCGCAGTGAAAGCCAATCCCAGCCTGGCCATTCTGAATCTGTTCGCCAGATTAGGCGCCGGGTTTGATATTGTGTCTGGCGGCGAATTGGCGCGCGTACTTGCTGCAGGTGGCGACCCGAAAAAAGTCGTGTTCTCAGGGGTGGGGAAATCACATGCTGAAATTAAAGCCGCGCTCGAAGCGGGCATACTGTGCTTTAACGTAGAGTCAGTCAATGAACTGGACCGCATCCAGCAAGTAGCTGCCAGCCTGGGTAAACAAGCCCCGGTTTCTCTACGCGTGAATCCCAACGTGGATGCCAAAACGCACCCCTATATTTCTACCGGCCTCAAAAACAACAAGTTTGGCGTGGCGTTTGAAGATGCACTGAACCTGTATGAAAAAGCGGCGCAACTGCCTAACATTGAAGTACATGGTGTGGATTGCCATATCGGCTCGCAAATCACCGAGCTGTCGCCTTTTCTGGATGCATTGGATAAAGTACTTGGCCTGGTAGACGCATTGGCTGCCAAAGGCATTCATATCCAGCATATAGACGTCGGCGGCGGCGTAGGCATTACCTACAGCGATGAAACCCCGCCAGACTTTGCTGCTTACACGGCTGCTATCCTGCAAAAACTGGCTGGCAGAAACGTAAAAGTGTTGTTCGAGCCAGGCCGCGCACTAGTCGGTAATGCAGGCGTCTTGCTGACCAAGGTGGAATACCTGAAACCGGGCGAATCCAAAAACTTCGCCATCGTTGATGCCGCCATGAACGACCTGATGCGCCCGGCGCTGTATGACGCATTCCACAATATCACCACCATCGCGCCATCAACTGTTGAAGCGCAGGTGTATGAAATCGTCGGCCCGGTTTGTGAGAGTGGCGACTTTCTAGGTCATGACCGTAACCTGGCCATTGCCGAAGGCGATTACCTGGCGATTCATTCTGCAGGCGCTTATGGCATGAGCATGTCCAGCAACTACAACACGCGTGCCCGTGCGGCAGAAGTCTTGGTGGATGGTGACCAGGTGCATGTGATCCGCGAGCGCGAACAGATTGCTGACCTGTTTAAACTGGAACGTACACTGCCATAAGACTCACGGCACCCAATAAAAAACCGAAGCTCCAGGCTTCGGTTTTTTATTTCATAACACACACCTTAATCAAAAATCACGGTCTTGTTCGCATAGAGCAAAATACGATGCTCAATATGCCAGCGCACAGCTTTGGAGAGCACCACACGTTCCAGGTCGCGGCCTTTCTGGATTAAGTCTTCAACCTGGTCACGGTGAGAAATCCGCGCCAGATCCTGCTCGATAATCGGGCCTTCATCCAGCACTTCAGTGACATAATGGCTGGTGGCACCAATCAATTTAACACCGCGCTCAAAGGCACGGTGGTAAGGGCGCGCGCCGATAAAAGCTGGCAGGAATGAGTGGTGAATATTGATGATTTTTTGCGGATAACGCGCGACAAAATCTGGTGACAAAATCTGCATATAGCGTGCCAGCACGATCAAATCAATCCCATATTGATCAAAAAGCGCAAATTGCTGAGCCTCAACCTCGGCTTTGGTTTCCTTACTCATCGGCAGATAGTGGAAATCAATACCGTAAAACTGTGCCAGTTTCTCGGTGTCTCTATGGTTGCTGATAATCAAGGGAATATCGCAAGCCAGCTCGCCACTATGATGGCGGTGCAGCAAATCAACCAGGCAGTGGTCATATTGCGACACCATGATCGCCGTACGTGTTTTTTGCTCGGACAGTTTGAGCTGCCAGGTCATGTCAAAACGCTGGGCAATCGGGCCAAACGCCTGCTCAAAGTCAGCCACGGCGACATTGAAATTGGTCAGATCCCACTCCACGCGCATCAAAAACAGATTATTTTCCGCATCCTGATGCTGGTCTGCGTGTAAAATATTGGCATTGTGCTCATACAAAAATTGCGCAATCGCCGCCACAATCCCTTTGGTATCCGGGCAGGTAATCAGCAAGGTAGCAGTGTTTTTCATAACATTGGGCTTCAACGAGCAACAAAAATGCAGATTATACCTGATGCCTGCCAGACCTTGTGGTTGACCTTGGTATTGGCAGGCGCAGAATGCAGCATCCTATGACGGAATTCATTATGCAAACAGAAGTGACACCCAATATTGTACTGGCTAACCCGCGCGGCTTTTGCGCCGGTGTAGACCGTGCCATCATCATTGTCGAGCAGGCGCTGGAAAAGTTCGGCGCACCGATCTATGTACGCAATGAAGTGGTGCACAACAAATTTGTCGTTGGCCAGTTGCGTGACAAAGGCGCAATTTTTGTCGATGAGCTGGAAAAAATTCCGGCAGGCAGCATCGTCATTTTCAGCGCCCATGGCGTGTCTAAGGCCGTGCGCGCAGAGGCAGAGTCACGCGGCCTGACGGCATTTGACGCCACCTGTCCTCTGGTGACCAAGGTGCATATTGAAGTGGCAAAGATGCGCAAAGATGGCATGGAAATCATCATGATTGGCCACAAGGGCCATCCAGAAGTAGAAGGTACCATGGGTCAGTCTGAAGCAGGCATGCACCTGGTGGAAACACCTGAGGATGTGGCCGCACTGCAAGTGACAGACCCGGACAAACTGGCCTATGTGACGCAAACCACATTGTCCGTCGATGATGCTACGCAGGTGATCAATGCCTTGAAAGTGCGCTTCCCAACGATTAAAGCACCCAAGAGCGATGACATTTGCTATGCCACGCAAAACCGGCAAGACGCAGTCAAAGTCATGGCCAAAGACTGTGACCTGGTGATTATTGTCGGCTCGCCCAATAGCTCGAACTCTAACCGTTTGCGCGAAGTCGCGAAAAACCAGGGCGTAGAAGCCTATATGGTCGACAACGCCAGCCATTTGCAAGCCGCATGGTTACAAGGCAAACGTAAGATCGGCATCTCGGCGGGCGCTTCTGCGCCAGAAGTGCTGGTGAAGGAAGTCATTGCTGCGTTGCAAAACATGGGCGCGGCCCACGTTGAAGAACTACAAGGCGTGGTTGAAAACGTCGTTTTCCAGTTACCAAAAAACCTCGTCAACGCCGAAAAGCGCAATCAGGCTTAATCAAGCGGATTTCATCAAACACCATTCTGGGCAAAAAAAACCCAAGCTCGAAAGCTTGGGGCAAGCAATATCCTCGGGAAAGGATAATCGGGGAACGATTGCTCATTGTTGTGGTTATATGCAGTTTGCTTCAATACCTATCAATTTGGAGATTGCACTTTGGAGGTTGCAAGGTCGCCCAACCTGCAAGCTGAGTGACTATCTCTCTAACTGCATATAACGTGCCAACTCCCCGAAAACCACAAACCATTGATTATTAATCAATTAATTTTTTCATAGATTGAACTGCAATCGCAGTCGGCTGAAATAAACCACCATATTGGTTTTCTAAAACCAGATCATCCATTACGATTTACGACGGCGTACATCTGAGAACAACGGGAACAACAAGGGCAGCAATAACAAGGTGAACAAAGTAGCGGTAATCAACCCACCCACAATTACCACCGCAAAAGGCCGCTGCGTTTCGGAACCAATGCCATGCGAAAGTGCCGCAGGCATCAGGCCAAGCCCGGCCATCAGCGCCGTCATTAAAATGGGGCGTAATCTTGCCACCGCACCGTCGATCACAGACTCAGTCACGCTGCGTCCTTCACGCATCAGGTTTTTGATCTGCTCGACCATAATCACACCGTTTTGCACCGAGATGCCTGCCAGTGCAATAAAACCAACCGCCGCAGACACAGACAGGTGCAAACCTGAAATGGCCAACCCTGCCAGACCACCTACCAGCGTAAACGGAATCATCAGCAATACCAGCAAGGCATTTTTCACCGACTTAAACGCCCAGAACAGCAATACAAAAATCAGCAATACCGACAACGGCACAATCACCATCAGCCGCTTCATCGCGCGCTGCTGGTTCTCAAACTGGCCGCCCCAGGTCATGGTGTAACCCGGCGGCAACTTTACTTGCGCCTTAACTGTCTGCATCGCCTCTTTCACGAAGCTGCCCTGGTCTCTATCTGTAATATTGGCCTTGATCGACACAATGCGCGCACCCGCTTCACGACTCACCCGCGACGCCCCTTGCTTGATCGTCACCTCGGCCACCTCGCTCAAAGGAATACTGCCGCCACCATTAGGCAAGGCAATCGGCAATTCATCAATGTCATCGACAGAATCCCGGAATGGCCGGTCTAAGCGCAATGTGACGTCAAAATGGCGGTCACCATCATAAAAAGTATTGGCCGGATTGCCTGCCAATGCCGTTTGCACCGTATTGTTCACATCGCCAACCATCAAGCCATAGCGCGACAACTGATTGCGATTCAGGGTAATGTCGAGCTCAGAGTTGCCGGAAATACGCACCGCTGCGACATCGGTTGCGCCGCGTACCGTATTCATGGCATCAACCACTTCTCCAGCCTTTTGTTCAAGAATCGCCAAATCCGGCCCAAAAATCTTCACGGCGATCTCGCCTTTTACCCCGGACAATGCTTCTTCCACACTGTCCTGAATCACTTGGGAAAAGTTGGTAGGCACACCAGGAATCTCATGAATGCGGCGCGACATGTCTTTAATCAGCGCTTCTTTATCGGCAAACTTCCATTCGCTATGTGGTTTAAGGTCGGCGAGGATTTCCATATGGTATGGTCCCTTAGGGTCTGTGCCATCATCCGGGCGTCCGACATGCGCAACCACTAACCGCACTTCCTGGTAACTATTGAGAATGTGCCTGATTTCACGCTCGACGTCCTTGGTTTTTTCCAGGCTGGCCGAAGGGGGCAGGTCAACCGTGAGCCAGATATTGCCTTCATCCAGCTTGGGTAAGAACTCCGAGCCCAGCATAGGCGCAGATACCACCGATACCACCAATATCGCGACTGAAGCAATCACGACCAGCGCCCGGGATTGGCTACTTTTGAGCAGGATATTGCGATAAGTCTCCTGCAACCTGTGCATCCAGCCGCTGTGTTTTTCCGCCATGTCTTCGCGACTCATGGTGTATGACAGTAAGGCTGGCACCAGGGTTAAGGTCAGGATAATGGCACCCAGTAAGGCAAAGCTAAGCGTAAACGCCATGGGCGAAAAGATTTTGCCCTCTACCCGCTGGAAGGTAAAAATAGGCAGAAACGCGGTAATGATGATGGCCTTGGAGAACAGGATAGGATGCCCCATATCAATGGCAGTACTTTTCAGTGTTTGCATGCGCCAGGCCAGGCCGGTATGCGTCGGATTTTTATCAACCTCTGCCACTGCCAGACGCACCATCAATGCTTCGACCAGCACGACCGCACTGTCGATAATAATGCCGAAATCCACCGCCCCCAGTGAAATCAGGTTAGCAGATACACCGCGCAAATCCATCACAATAAAGGCAAACAGCAATGACAACGGAATCACCGAGGCCACAATCAGTGCTGCACGCCAGTTACGTAGAAACACCACCAGAATCGTCACCACCAGCAAGGCGCCGACAATCAGGTTTTCTGACACCGTATGTACCGTATGCTGCACCAGACCAGTGCGGTCATAGAATGGCACCACTTTCACCCCGGCCGGCAGTGACTCATTGACCACCTCCACCTTGGCACGCAAAGCCTCAATCACTTTGGCCGCATTTTGGCCTTTGGTCATCAGCACGATGCCTTCAATGATGTCATCCTGCTGGTTAAACGACACAATGCCAGAACGCGGCCGGTCACCAATCACCACCTGGCCGAGATCACTCACCAGAATGGGTTTACCGTCACGTGTGTCTACCACCGATTGCGCAATATCATCCAGGCTGTGAAACAGGCCGATGCCACGCACCACCAGCGATTCATCACCACGATGCATCAAGCCACCACCAACGTTGCTACTGTTGTTGCCTACGGCCTGATTAACCTGGTCAATGCTGACGGCAAACTTTTTCAGACGATAAGGGTCCAGCTTGATTTGATACTCTTTGACCGTACCGCCAAAGCTGGTAATATCTGCCACGCCAGGCACCATGCGCAGTTGCGGAATAATTTTCCAATCCTGGATCGCGCGCACTTCACGTTGCGGCATGTCTTTGGGTGCTTCCACCAGGTAGCGGTAGACTTCACCCACCGCCGTCGTCAACGGCGCCAGGGTGGGCTGTAAGCCTGTCGGCAGACTCACGCCCTGCAAACGCTCCAGCACTTGTTGCCGGGCAAAATAATCCTCTGTGCGTTCGGCAAACGTCAAGGTGACAACAGACAGACCAGTGATAGACACCGAGCGGATTTGTGCCAGGCCAGGCACCCCGCTCATGCCATGTTCTATGGGTAAGGAAACCACCCGCTCCACCTCTTCGGGTGCCATACCGGGCGATTGCGTGACAATGATGACATGCACATCCTCCACATCCGGGAACGCTTCAATCGGCAGATTCTGGACGGCAACCCAGCCAAAAATAGTCAGCACCACCGCGCCTATGAGTAGGAAGACGCGTTGTTGCAGCGAGAAAGTGATCAAGCCTTTTAACATGCTTTATTTACTCACTGATAAATCAGAGTTCAATAAAATCGCACCACCGACCACCACGCGTTCACCCGGCTTCAAGCCGTCTTTTACCGTGGCATATTCCCGACGTTGCAGGTCGAGTGTCACTTTGCGTTTTTTAAAATGCAAAGGGCGCTCTTCAACAAACACATAGCTATACAGGCCTTCTGTAATCAGCGCGCTATTAGGCAAGCGAATCACCCGGTGCTGGCTGTTATCCAATGGCGTGATGCGTGCATACATTTCCGGCTTCAGTTTGCCATTGCTCTCCACCACACAACGCACGGGGATACGGCGCGTGGTCGGGTCGACCATGACGCCTATGGTTTTGACCTCGCCACTAAACACTTCATCAGGATAGGCATCGACTTCTACGCTCAGTTTCTGCCCTTGCGAGATTCTGCTTAAGTCACGCTCTGGCAAATCAATGCTGGCCCATAAATGACCAGGGTCGGTGACAATAAACAAAGGCTCTGCAGCATCTGGCCGCACTTCACTGCCAGGATTGATTTTGCGATCAACCACCACGCCTGCAATCGGTGAACGTAATGCGTAATTATCATTGGCAGCCGTTGAAACCCCGAGATTTCTCAGTCGGGCCGTCGCACGCGCCGACTCTGCGCGGGAAGTTGCCCAATCGGCTTGCGCCACTTCCACCTCTTTCTTCGCCAACACGCCACCTTCAACCAGCATACGACTACGCTCCAATGCCTGCTGCTTCAGTTGCATGTCTGCCTGCGCTTTGCGCACATCAGCCACAGCACCACCCACGTCTGGTGAGTCCATCACCAGCAAGGTCTGCCCGGCTTTCACGCTGTCGCCCACTTGCGCCTTGATGGTCAGCGCCCGTCCGGCCACCGGCGAAAAGATACGCGCCGTCCTGTTCTCATCCAATACAATCTTGCCATTCAAAGGCTCGGTGACTGGCACCGGAATTTCTGTCACCGGCTCGACCTTTAAGCTGGTCAGTTGTGGCGACCCTGCAGTCAGTACGATTTCATTGGCATCGCGTGTGTTGCCAGTACTTTTGTCTGTCGCACTGGCCTGGCTGGAAAACATTACTCCAGCCAGCATGACCATTAAAAAATAGCCGCTGCTTGGCATGGCCCGCATGAATATTTGCTTAGAGTTAGGCGTGGTCATAGTGTATTAGTCTTGATAAGTAAAAGCCTGGCGGGTGGCGGCCAGCCAGGCAGACAGTGATTTGGCATAATCCGCTTTTACACTGGCGGCTTCCAGTTGCAGGGCACGTAAAATACGTCTGGCATCCAGCAGGTCCATCACACTCATGGCACCATGCCGATAAGCAAATTCGGCAGCATCGGCCGCTGTTTGCGCTTCGCTCAGAATACTCTGGTCAAAACGACGGTTTTTATCCACCGCCGCCTGCAAATCTGCTTTGGCACGACGCATTTCAGCCACGGCCGCTGCCCTGACCTGTTCTTTGGCTTCCATGGCAGTGGTGTAATCCACTTCGGCCCGCGCCGCTTCGCCTTCATATTGATAATTGGTAAATAACGGAATACTCACAGAGGCACCCACTGTATCCGGCGCAGAGCCGGGTTCTTGTCCCGGGAAGTGTTGATAAGCCAGCGACCAGGTCAGGTCCCTGGTTTTGAGGGATTCGGCCAGTTTTCTGGCCTGCTGCGCCTGCTCCATGCGCGCCTCAGCGGCTTGTACATCTGACCGTTGCGGTAGCCAGTTGCTTTCCGTCCCTGCCAGCTGGCCTGAAACCAGGCTGGGCCAAGGGTCAGATACATACAGCCTGGCAGCATCCTGATCTTTACCCAGCAAATAGGCCAACAAAGCCTGCGCTTTCTGCAAGGTGGCCTCTGCCTGTCGTAAATCATTGCTGGCGCGCAGGGCATCCACCCGAATGCGCGCGACATCAGCCGAAGCCACATCGCCCGCTTTCAGCCGCAGTTGCGCCGCCTGCAAGGTTTTGTCATAAGAAGCGACATTGGCCTGCTGTATCAGCAACGTGTCTTGCGCAAGTTTGAGATCAAAATAAGCAGTGGCCATCGCCAAGGCTTGCTGGCGATAAGTTTCTTTGAAATCGAAGCCGGAAGCCTTCACCGCACTTTCGGCCACCGCGGTACGCAGCTCACGCTTGTTTCCACGCTCGTACAACTGACTAACTTGCAACGCGGAGTTATAGGTCTTGTCCCACAGGCCGTTGGAACCGTTCTGGTTCATATTACCCTGGCCACGATTGACGTTAACACTGGAGAGTCCTAGCGACAAGACCGGGTTAGGCCGTTGCCCTGCGATCAGGGTATCCGCCTCGGCGCCCTCAACAGCGCGCTTGGCTGCCAGCAACTCGCGGTTGCCCCCCGCAAACAGTTGCTCCGCCTGCCGCAAAGACAATTGATTTAGTACGATAGGATCTGCGATACCAGTAGATGCGGCATCAGCAGCCAGTAAACACCGCGCACTCACTATCAGCATGAAACATGCCCAGCCTAGCTGACGCCTCAACATTGATCATTCCCTATTTTTAGATACTTTATTTTTTGATCATAATACTCAGAACGGCTTACGACAATCTTTCACTGCACGAAATAAGCACTTTCAGTATTAGATGCCATCATGGACAATATAACGGCGTTTATAGACAATACTTGCATGACACAACATTACAAGACCCCGGTTTCTGCCCTGATTCTGATCCATACGCCCGATTTGCAGGTGTTATTGCTTGAGCGCGCTGACAAAGCAGGCTTCTGGCAGTCGGTCACTGGCAGTATAGAAGTGGGCGAAACACCCTACCAGGCGGCCATCCGCGAAGTGAAAGAAGAAACCGGGCTGGATGCTCTGGATTATGATTTTCAGGATTGGCAGGCTAGCAATATCTATGAAATCTATCCGCACTGGCGCCACCGCTACGCGCCTGGCGTCACCGAAAACACCGAACACCTGTTTGGATTATGCCTGCCATCCGCCATGGCAGTCACACTGGCGCCAGACGAGCATACACGCTATGAATGGCTGGACTGGCGCGAAGCAGCCAAAAAAGTATTCAGCTGGACCAATGTCGATGCCTTACAGCGCCTGGGCGAGAAACATAATCTGGTTTTATCAGGCACTAATATGATTGGGATTCAGTCTAATCAGCTGTAAAATAACGTTTTTAGTACCGGGCCTGGCCCATACACTTAAAGCATGCAAACAGCCACCATCCAATTTGATAAATTCCAAGCGGCCAAAGACGATGATTGTCAGGCGCGCATCCTCGCGGCCCGCGAAAAACTAGGCAAGCGCCTAGTGATCCTGGGTCACCACTACCAGCATGAAAGCGTCTATCGCCATGCCGATTACTCTGGTGACTCCTTAAAACTGTCCAAATATTGCGACAGCCTGGATGCAGAGTTCATCGTCTTCCTTGGCGTGCATTTTATGGCCGAGGTCGCTGATATTTTGAGTCGCCACGAGCAGATTGTCGTACTACCCGACCTCGCCGCTGGTTGTTCCATGGCAGACATGGCCAACCTGGCCAAGGTCGAGCGCAGCTACCGCGAACTGAGTAAAGTGCTCAACTTTGATGAAACCATCACGCCGGTCACCTACATCAACTCCGCCGCGGATTTAAAAGCATTTTGTGGTGAGCACGGTGGCATCGTCTGTACCAGCACCAACGCGCCAAAAATCCTCGAATGGGGCTTTAGCCAACGCGAAAAAATCCTGTTTTTCCCCGACCAGCACCTGGGTCGCTGGAGTGGTTACAAAATGGGCATCCCACTGGAGCAAATGCCGGTGTGGGATCCAGACCTGCCGATGGGTGGCCTGACTGAACAACAAATCAAGGATGCCAAAATCCTGTTATGGAAAGGTCATTGCTCGGTACACCAGATGTTCCGCAAGCAGAATATCGACCAGTTCCGCGCCCAGCACCCGGATGGCAAAGTGATTTCGCACCCGGAAACCGCGTTTGAAGTCTGCATCAACTCAGACTATGTCGGTTCTACCGAATATATCCTGCGCACCGTGAGCGAAGCCGAACCAGGCACCAAATGGCTGGTCGGCACCGAGCTCAATCTGGTCACCCGCCTGGCTGAAGAAATGAAACCGCAAAACAAGCTGGTGCAATTTATGAGCCACGTCGTCTGCGAATGCTCGACCATGGCACGTATCGACCCGCAACACCTGGCCTGGTGCCTGGAAAATCTGGCCGAAGGCAATGTGGTTAATCAGATCAAAGTGCCTGAGCATGAAGCCAAACTGGCTAAACTCACCCTGGACAGAATGCTGGCAGTTTCCTGATGAGTCAGTGCCCACTCTGCCTGCCAACATCGCAGGACTTACTGTGGCAAGATGATTTCTGCCGGGTCGTGCTGTTACACGATGCCGATTACCCCGCCTACTGCCGTGTCGAGTTGCTGGCCCATGTAAAAGAAATGACTGACCTGCTGCCAGCCGACCGCGCCCGCACCATGAAAGTGGTGTTTGCGGTGGAAACTGCCGTGCGTGAAGTGATACAGCCGGACAAAATCAACCTGGCCAGTTTGGGCAACAAAACGCCGCATATGCATTGGCATGTATTGCCTAGATTCGAGAGTGACAGGCATTTCCCGAATAGTCACTGGGGAGAACCTGTGCGGGATTCCGAGGTGCAACCACTTAGTACTGCGATTAGAGATCGGTTACAAAAAATAGTGGCCGAGCGTGTGGAATGTGCGCTTAAAAGCTAATTATTTGTAACACGCCTCTCTTCGTAAGAAGCGTCCCTTTTCGCCTTTGGGCGAGTCACTTTCTGATGCTTGCCCCTCAGAAAGTAACCAAAGAGGAGGGCACCCAGCCATCACGGCCTGACGGCTCCCTTGCGTTGCTCAACAAAATAAGCGGTCACGAAACTCATCCTAGCGGGCTGCACACTACGCAGCCCACCGCGGGATTCGGACAGTCGCTCCCTTCTTCCTTATTTTGTCTCCGCTACTCAGCGTGATGGGATGGGATTTATCTCGCCAAATTCGCATTGCATAAATGCGGACGGTTCAAAAATCAGATTCTTTTGTTAACCCTGCTAAACGATGGCGCTCGCGGGTGTTCGGGGTCCCCATCTGCCGCGCCGAGCAACGCAGGGTTGACGGGGGTCTTCGGCCATCGGCTGTCCGAGTTCCGCAACAAGCCACGAAGTGTGTGGCTTGTCAGGGCGAGTTTCGATGGACGCCCGGCAAGCCGAGTAGCGCAAGGAACAAGCGGAAGTTGGGGTGCACTTTCTTTTGGTTACTTGTTCTTTGGGCAAGCAAAGAAAAGTAACTCGCCGAAAAGGCGAAAAGCTATCTCCCAATCAACCAGCCAACCCCACATCTAAAGAATTACCTTCCCTCCGATTCCCATCCATAAATAAAAAACCAGGCACACCTCTCAGCACGCCTGGTTTTAAGCTAACTTGCAAGTGAATAGGGACTAAACGTGCTTCCGCGCCAATCTCCCCAAACCCCGCAACCACCCCAACAAATCATCCACATAGGTATACAACACCGGAATCACCACCAGACTGAGCAAGGTTGAAGTAATTAACCCACCAATCACCGTAATCGCCATCGGCGAGCGGAAACTCGGGTCTGCACTCCAGCCTAGCGCAATCGGCATCATACCGGCCGCCATGGCAATCGTCGTCATGATAATCGGCCGTGCACGTTTATGGCAGCCGTCGATAATGGCGTCAAATCGACTCAACTTGCGCTCTTTTCGCGCCATGATGGTGTATTCCACCAGCAAGATAGAGTTTTTGGTGACGACGCCCATGAGCATCAACAAGCCAATCACGCTCGGCATAGAGAAGCTGTTATGTGTCACCAGCAGGGCGAAAAAGGCGCCACCTAATGACAACGGCAACGCGCCCAGAATGGTCACCGGCTGTAAGAAATCGCCAAACAGCAGTACCAACACAACATAGATGCACATCACGCCAATAATCATAGCGCCGCCAAAACTGCTAAACAATTCATTCATGCGCTTGGCATCGCCCGCCTCAAGCTGCTTCACGCTAGGTGGCAGATTTTGCATCGCTGGCAGTTGCTGCACTTCGCGCAACACTTCACCAATCTGGCGTTTATTCAGCTCAATATCAAAGGTGACATTGCGCATGCGGTCCATACGGTCAATTTGCTGCGGGCCGCTGCCCATGCGCACAGTCGCCACGGTTTCCAGACTGACGCTGCCATTGCGCGATGGCACGCGTAGCTGCGCGATTTCTTGCAGACTGCTACGCACGCTAGGACCTAAGCGCACCCGGATTGGCACCTGGCGCTGCGGTAAATTCAACTTGGGCATGGTATTGGTGAAGTCGCCCGATGTGGCTACGCGTATCACTTGCGCAATCGACTCCACAGTGACGCCTAACTCAGCTGCTTTGTCGACATCGGGAATAATCTGCACTTCTGGCCGCTGCAAACTGGCACTGGACGTAATATTGCCGACGCCACTCAAGGTGCGCAATTGCTGCTGCAACTGCTGGCTGGCACTGGTCAGGGCATTGGCATCGTCACTGGCCAGCGTAATTTGCAGTTTCTCACCTGACTCGCCTATGCCTACGGTCACCCGTGCGCCTGGCAGGTTTTTCAGCCGCTCACGCAAGTCCGCTTCAATCTCGGATTGCTTTTGTTTACGCTCGCTACGATCCGTCAGGCTGATCACCAGGCTGCCTTTACGCACATCAGTCGTATTTTGCGCAGCATTCGGCCCGCCACCACCGGTGCTGGCAGAACCTGCCGCACTAAACACGGCCTTCACTTCTGGATGCTGCTTGACGATGTGTTCGGCCATCTGCACCACCTGCCGCGTTTGCGCCAGAGGCGTGCCCGGTTGCAACTCAATATTGACCTTGGTCTGGCTGCTGTCAGAAGAAGGCACGAAGCCTTTAGGCAGCAAAGGCATCAGGCTCAGTGAGCCGACAATAAACAGCACAAAGCCTGTCACGACGGTTTTGCGGTGCTGCAAACACCAGCCCACCCAACGCAAATACACGCGCATGGACGAAGAGTCTTCTTCCTCTTTAGCTGCATGCGGCTTGAGCAGATAAGCAGACATCATGGGCGTTAACAACCGCGCCACCACCAATGAGCCAAGAATGGCGATGGCCGCCGTGATACCAAACTGCTTGAAAAACTTGCCAGGAATACCGCCCATAAACGCCGTTGGCAGGAAAATCGCCACCAGCGTAAATGTAGTTGCAATCACGGCAAAGCCAATTTCATCGGCGGCTTCCATCGCCGCCTGATACGGCGTTTTACCCATGCGCAAGTGGCGCACAATATTTTCAATCTCCACAATGGCGTCATCGACCAAAATCCCGACCACCAGGGCCATCGCCAGCAAGGTCAACACATTGAGCGAAAAGCCCAAATATTGCATAAACGCAAACGTAGGAATCATAGACAGCGGCAAGGCCACGGCGGCAATAATCGTGGCGCGCCAATCGCGCAAGAACCACCAGACCACCAGGATGGCCAGCAGCGCACCTTCATACAGCAGGTGCATGGAGCCTTCGTAGTTGTCTTCTACCGGCTTCACCATGTTAAACGCTTCGATAATCTTCACCTGCGGATGCAGTTGCTCAAACTTCTCCAGCGCCGCGCGTACATCTTTGGCCACCGTAACTTCACTGGTGCCTTTGCTGCGCGTAATTTCAAAGCGAATGACCGGTTTGCCATCATAACTGGCATAGGTGGTGCGCTCGGCATAGGTATCAAGCACCTCGGCTACTTGCGACAACTTGATATGGCGGCCATCACCAAGCGGAATATCCAGATGGCGCACCTCGTCTGCACTGTGGAGCGCGCCCAATGTACGCACCGACTGGATATTGTCACCAATATCGCCGCGCCCGCCAGAAGCATCTTGCTGCACACGCTTGAGTTGTACCGACACATCGCTGACATCCACATCCAACCCTGCCATCAAGGTAGGGTCGAGATTCACCTGTACCTCGCGGTCTACGCCACCGGTACGCGTAATCTTGCCCACGCCGTTCACCGCCAGCATGGCTTTGCTGACTTCATTGTCAACAAACCACGACAGCTCGCCTTCGTCCATATTCTCAGCCGAAGCGACAAAGGTCAGGATGGCATTACCTGAAGTCGTCACCTTGGACACGGTCGGCGTTGTCACCGCAGCAGGCAATTCTGAGCGCGCGCTATCGACCGCATTACGCACCAGGTTGAGCGCCTCTTCACTTTTAGTATCAATGGTGAATTGCACCGCGATGCTGACACTGCCATCGGTGATGGTGGTGGTCATGTGCTCAATACCACCGATGGTCGCAATCTTGTCTTCGATCTTGCGTGCCACTTCAGTCTCAAGTTGCGGTGGCGCAGCGCCCTCCAGCGTCGCACCCACGGTGATCACGGGCAACTCAATATCAGGAAAGTTTTGTTTGCCTAACTGGTTAAGTGATTTGAGGCCAAGAAAGCTCAGCACCACAAATAGCAAAATGGCCGGTACCGGGTTACGGATAGACCAGGCAGAAAAATTCATACTTAAGCCCCGCGCTTGGTCGTGGTGATGACTTTGACCGTATCACCATCATTTAAAAAGGCACCGCCACTCAATACCAGTGACGCCTCGGCAGTCACGCCACTCAGCAACTCAACCTGCTCGCCACGGGTGCGGCCGGTTTGCACCTTGCGCTGAATCACTTTGCGCAAACCCTGCGCATCGGCAGCCGTTAATTCAAATACATAGGCAAACCCATCGCGGTAAGTCACCGCCCCCAATGGCACAGCCATGCCCTGCTGCTGGCCAATATCGACCTGACCTTGCACATACATGCCAGGTTTGGCGCTGTCTTTAGGAATGTCCACATACACCAGCGCATTGCGCGTATTGCTATCGACTGTGGGCGAAATCAGGCGGACCTTACCTGTCACCGTTTTACCGCCCGACAAATTCAGACGTACCGCCTGACCTGCATGCAAGGCCGTTTGCTGATCGGCATTCACTTCGCCCCGCCACTCAATACGGCCCTGGCGCACCAGCCGGAACAATTCGGTGCCCGCAGACACCACATTGCCCAGATTGGCAGAACGGGACGAAATCACACCATCGTCCGGCGCCACCACTTTGGTTTGACGCAGGCGGATTTTCTGGTTTTCCAACTCAGCCTCGGACAAGGCCAGATTCGCGCGTGCCGTTTGTTCGGCAATCATATATTCATTAATTTTTTGTGCCGACAAGGCCCCGCTGTCTTTGATTTCACGCGCACGATCCGCATTGCTTTTAGCCTCAGCCAGCGCTGCTTTATCTTTTTCCACCGTGGCCAGTTGCTTTTGCAAATCAGCTTTCACCGTCTCATCGGCCAACAGTACCAACGATTGCCCCTTGCTGACCTGCGCACCCACGTCAGACAACACTTGCTGAATACGCAAGCCAGCGATTTCTGCACTGACGAGCGCCTCCTGCCATGGATAAATACTGCCATTGAGTACCAATGTCATCGGCCATTGCACAATCGCTGGACGCGTCAGCTCCACACTCAGTGCAGCTTTGGTGGCCTGGCCATGCTCAGCCGGTTGATTGGTAGCCGTGCTGCCTACAGGCTGCCGGTTACCGCGTTTTTCGGCCAGCTCCGCCTGATGTAAGGGATGCTGCCAGAACCACACGCTAATGCCAACCAGCAACGCTGAAATGATTAGAAACTTGGTTTTTTTTGTCAGTTTATTTGCCATGATGCTTACCTTTTCTCCATGGGTTTCAGTGGAGGTTTAACTGTTTTTGTGTTTCCAGCCAATCGCCGCCAAAGGCTTTATACAAGGCGATCCACTGTAATACCCGATTCTTTTGCTGCGTAATCACATTGAGTTCAGCGTTGATTTTTTGGCGGCGCGCGTCTTCCAGCGACAGCAAATCCAGGCCGCCAGACCTCCAGTTGATTTCAGCCGCTTTAAAATATTGCTGATATTGCTGCGCACTGGCTTGCTCAGACTGCGCTCGTCGCGTTGCACTATCCAGATTGACCAGCGCTTGCTCGACCTCTTTCACGGCACTGCGCACATCCTGTTTGTAGGTTGCCAGCAAACTGTCGAAATTGGCACGCGCTTCAGCCAGGTCTGCACGTAACGTACCGCCGTCAAAAATCGGCAATTTAAGCGTCGGGCCATAAGACCATGAATCCGTCCGCGTGACCGTGCCGTTAAAATTCGTCCGGCGGTAACCAATAGAGCCTGTCAGACTCAAGCTTGGATACATTTGTGCCTTAGAGACGCCAATATTGGCGCTAGCTTCAGCCAGGTTGCGCTCGTCAATCGCCAAGTCCGGGCGACGGGTCAGCAGATTTGCTGGTAACGCGCTCACATCAAACATCGCTGGCTCCGGCATCCCTTTGCCTTTAGCGAGTAAATCGCGCAAGGCAGGTTCTGGCAGATTAGTGAGCTCAACCAATGCTTTGATTAGACCATCACATTCCGCTTGTTGGCCATCCAGCGTCGACTCGCTGGCGCGCGTAGCCGCCTCTGCCAGCGCCAGGTCAGACGGGGCAGAAAAGCCTGCCTTGGCTGAAATGCCTGTCAAACGCGCGGTCTCATGACGCGAATCGTAAGCCTGTTGCAACGCCTGCACTGAGGCTTGGCAAGCACGATAATTGACATAGTTATTAGCGACTTCCGCCGCCAAGGTCAGGCGTGCATCGTGCCAGGCAATTTTTTTCGATTCGAGCTGGGCTTTGGCCGCCTGCTTGGCCGCTTTCACTTTACCAAACAGGTCGATCTCCCAACTGGCATCCAGCGACACGGAATCGATTTCTATGGTGCTGGAGGGGAAAGCCGCATTACCGCCACCGCCTTTGCTCTTGGTGACGCTGCCAGTGCTGGTTAAATCCGGAATACCTTGCGCACGTGCGGATAGTACGTTGGCGCGCGCCACACGGATATTGGCCAGCGCGATCTCCAGCGAAGGACTTTCTTTTTGCGCCTCACCCAGTAGTTGGTTGAGCACCGGGTCGTTAAATTGTGCCCACCAGTCTGTTAATGCAGCCACGCTGCCACTGTGCGGCAAAGGGGCTTGCCACTGCTCGGCAGTGACTGGTTTTGGGCGAATATATTCGTCAATCACCGAGCAACTCGCCAGCGGCAAACACAGCAACAGCCAATACCAGTGTTTATGACGCTGCATGACCCGGCTCCATTCCCTCTAATCCACGTAAAAATAAATTCACCACAAATGCCAGATGCGCTTCTGCATCCCAGTCTGGTTCCAGCACACCAAACAACGCTTTGGTTCGCGGCGCTGCAATTAACAACTCACAATATGACTCCGCCGCTCGCATAAAATCCTGGGCGGGTAACTCACCGCGTGCCGCGTAAAAACGGAACACATCCGCCAGCATCTGATGGATGCGCTGCGGCCCGACTGTTTTCATCGCACGTGACAATTCAGGAATATGCGCCGCCTCGGAAATCCCGATACGGAAAAATGACAGCATGCGCGGCTCCATCACGCGGTTGAGCGCAAAGCGGCCAATATCGGTCAGTACCTGCTGCAATGACTGGTTAGGCAGGTCCTCTACCTTCACCATGGCAGACACATCCTGCTCGACCATATGCCTGATCGCTGCAATCAGCAACTCGTATTTATTACTGAAGCGCTCATAGATGGTCCGCGTCGAGACCCCACACACAGAGGCAATATGCGCCACACTGGTTTGCGTCACGCCTTCTGTCATGAACAGTGCTAACGCCTGCTCCAGCAGCAAGATATGACGCTCCTGTTCAGTGCCTGATTTTGGACGGCCGACTTTGGTTTTCATTGGTGACGCATCCAGGAGATTGGGGGATGAAAGTGCTTGCATGAAATAAAAATAAAACGTTTCATTTTTATTTTACATGGGCAGCTTAAAGAAGCAAGCAATTTGTTGTAGCCTGGCAGATACATACGTCGCCAGCCCCATGTGTACGCGCATGTTTGCTATACTCGCAGCACTTTTACTTTTATCGCTCAAGCCCACTGACGCATGGCACTGAAATCCACCATTTATAAAATCGATGTCAATATTGCAGACATGGATCGGCACTATTACCAGCAACATCATCTTACGCTGGCCAAACACCCGTCCGAGACCGATGAACGCTTGATGGTGCGCCTGCTGGCCTTCGCACTATATGCAGAGGAAACACTGCTGTTTGGCAAAGGCCTGAGCGAAGACGATGAACCCGACCTCTGGCAAAAAGACCTGACGGGAGCGATTGAACGCTGGATTTGCGTCGGTTTGCCTGATGAGCGCGACATCCGCAAAGCCTGCGGTCGGTCAGCGCAGGTAGTGCAAGTGCTCTATGGCGGCAGAACGGCAGACATGTGGTGGGATCAGAACCATAAAGCGGTGCTCAAGCACGATAATGTGACCGTGATTAACCTGCCCGAAACTGAGCAATTGGCGGCCGCTGCTGCGCGCGGGCTCACCATCAGCTTTACCATCCAGGACCGGCAAATCCTGGTCAGTCATGAAGGTGGCAGTTTTGAAATCAGCCCAATATGGCTAAAAGAAGCCCGTTAAATACAAAAGCCAGCATTGCTGGCTTTTGTATTTCATCAGTCGATGTTTACGGAAAGAGCCGATGCTCTGCTGGCCAGACACCGCTATACATAGCCTCCGGGTGATGTCGCATCAGCCGCTGACGCACCTCACTCAACCGGCGCAAGGGCACAGACACGATCATCAAGATATTACCCTGCTCAATTTGGGCAGAATATGCCTTGATCCGGTAACTGGGCGCGGCTGTCGCCACCGTCGCTGCCCAGGCAGCACATGACAAGGCACCCAACACCATGCAATACGGGATCACCATCAACGTGACCTCACCAAACCACCAGGGCACCAAATAAGCCAGCATGCCGCCAAACAGCCCGAACACGGCACCAAACACAAACCCCGCCAGCGCACTGTAAACCACATCAGATTTTTCCACAGCGTTGGCTTTAGGCAAGTTACCCAGGGTCTGCTCATTTTTTGCATGAAAGTGAATATGATCTTCATCAATGCGTTCCAGAAGCAACTCATTCATCATGGCTTGCGCACTTCTAATATTGGGTAAAACAAAATAGAGCCTGCGTCTCATGTCGTTCTCCTATCAATA
Source organism: Methylophilus sp. Q8 (assembly GCF_000800115.1). NCBI lineage: Bacteria > Pseudomonadati > Pseudomonadota > Betaproteobacteria > Nitrosomonadales > Methylophilaceae > Methylophilus > Methylophilus sp. Q8. The sequence continues at coordinate 877,396 of NZ_JUHE01000001.1, forward strand.
TTGCCAGTATTTCGCTGGTTTTGGTTTGATAGTGTTTAAGCGCAAAGATTCACTTTTTAACAACTGTTGGACTTGGCAGCATGGTCATCCATCTTAGAGCATCGCTTTATCGATCATCCAGCTTACCGACCCAGACACTGCGCAGCTTGGCCAATTTATAGCGCAAGCCTGCGCCCTCGTTGGAAAGCGCATCCAGAAACAATGACAGCCGCCTGGATTTAATGACGGTGTAAAACGTGAGCAAGCTGACCGGAATAAACACAACCGAGAAATAAGCCAGTTTCTCCAGCGTGCTGGATTGCGTAAGATCAATCAAGTTCATACCCAGTAAACCTGTGGTCATGGTGCCAATCAGGCCCAGAATCGTCACTACGGTCAGGCGGACGACGGTGTCTGCCTGACGCTTGATTTCCTCACCTTCCAGATACTCGGCCATGTCCATAATGCGGCGGCGGGTTTTTTCAAACAGGCTCACAGAATCCAGCTGTTTCAGCATCAGTGAAAACAGGTCTTTAGCCACAGCCTGGTCTGAGACGTTTTCAAACCAATAGCGATGCGTAAAACGTAAAAACACCGCAGTAGCATTACGGATACGGTTGCGGAAGTTTTTCACCGAATCTTCGCTCTGGATATCCAGGCGGCTAATAGCTTGTACCATGCGGTCTGACAACATCAGCAAAGCGGCTTTTTGAAAATGTGCGATTAAAAACAGCAGGAAATACTGGTTCTGGTAATGGCGCTTGATACCGGTCCGCTCATTGGTAAATACGCGGTGCTGATGACTGCCGACCACCACAAAATTTTGCCCGGTACACATAATGCGGGTAGTACTCCACGGGTCTTGCCGCGCTTCGTCCCAATAGCGGTCATAGCAATTATGCTTTTCGAATTCCTGCAAAAAGTGTTCGGTAAATGGCAGGGTTTCCGAATGCCAGGGCTGACACACCAGACCAAGGCGAATCAGGTCGCCCCGACTCAGCTGGCTGACATCGTCAAACGACAGGTAGGCCATCAAGGGCATGCGCTGGTACTCAATTTCACGGTAGCGTAAGGCTCCGGCCTGGTCGGAATAATGGGGCACCAAAGGATGCAGCAACGCCAGCCAGTGCAATGACACGCAAGGCACATGGTTTTCTTTCACATAAGAGAGATAACGCGCTTTGTCTTCATAATCGGAGCGCGCAAGCACTTGGCCCTGCTGATCCAGCCATTCAATCAACTGGGCACAGTGACCGCCTTCGCCCGTATCATCCCAATAGTTAGGGTAAGTCCGGCCCAGGCGGTACATCACCTCCATGGCAGATTTCAATGGCAGGTCTTTACCTGTCACCTCAAATGCCAGCATGGCGACATCAATATCAAAAAAGAAATACAACTCGACGTGAGACACCCGCAGGACGATGGGCTCAGGCTCGCCATGCAGGGTAATACGCACCTGGTGAATATCGCTACGCGTGAAAATATGGATGGGCGACTCACCATAGCCGCCAGACTCACGACCATGTTTGCCTTCACCATATAAAAAGCGCTGGGCAAACGGCAAAAACGTCACAAACTCCTGATAGCGTGCTTCGCTCAAATACGGAGAAGCCTGCAGAAACTCGTCTTTTATCTCAACCCAGGGCGAGTCAGGCGCGGCTTTTAGCAGTTGCCAGGGGCAATGCACCTCGCCAGCACTGTGCTGGTCGGTCATCAACTGTATCGGCCACAACAATGTCTGCCGGAAGTCTCGTACGATACTGCTTTGCAGGTTGTCCGCCATGATGGATGCCCTTTAGCCGCTTGAGTAGATGGTGGACTATAACGCGGGTTGCTATGACAGAATCAGGGAATAAACGCCGCAAATACCTGCCAAATAATTCATCCGCAATGCCGGTATAAGTCCATCATGGTGCGCCCGGCATTCACCAGCTCATACACCAGCGTGCCTGCACCAGTAAATACAACGAGCAATACCGTCGCCAATACCACCTTACCGGTACTGAGTGCATGGCCTTGCAGATACAGCGCCCATAGCCGACCTGACCAGATCAGCAGAATAAGCAATGCCAGCAATTGCAGTCCGGCCGCCAGCTTAAACAAGGGCCGGCCGGTTGCCTGCAGATAAATGGCCTGCAACGCCGCCAGCTGAGATTGTAGTTGTGTGCCCAGCTGCGCATTGGGACTCACGTCACCCGTCTGGGCATTGGTCGCGCAAAGCACGCCTTGCTCCAGCAAGGGCTTGAGGTCTGCCATACCTTTTTCTAGCGCGATCCACGATTTTGCGGTCACCGGGTCAGCCAGGCTGATATTGGTGAGCGAGGCAGCAAGCACCTGTATCACCAGCATGACGCCGCAAGCCGCACACATCACCCCGAAAAAGCGCTGAAAACCACTTTGCACCCCCGCGACTTTAGCCGCCAGATAAGCCAGCGCCAACAAACCCAATAATTCGAACAATAAACGCACTGCCGCCAGCGCATGCGCGGCCATGCCTGCTTCATCACTGGCCAATTGCACAGGATTGGTCATTTCGGGAAACACCACCGCCAGCACAACCGCAATGGTGAATGAGAGTAACAAAAATGCAATCGACTGCTCCAGTCTGGTTTTGGCATCGTCAGTCTGCAGATGGTCACGCACCAGTTGCTTTGGCTGCGTCAGCATCTGGGTAAAACTACCCAAATAAGCAGGTAATTCTTTCAGCACATTATCCAGAATAGACGACATGGCACACCCCTTTGGCATAGATAGACAAACCTTAACACCGTTACCGTGACTGATGTTGTGCCCGAGGCACTTTGCAGAAAACAGGCCGCATATTGTCTGGCACGTGTCGCAAATAGCCATAAAAAAAGCCAGCATCGCTGCTGGCTTTTAAGCGCTAATCAGACAGGTTACACCTTCTGATAAACCTCGCTCCCTTTTTTCACGAATTCAATCGCTTTTTCCTGCATACCTTTTTGCAGGGCGGCTTGTTCATCAACCCCCAGCTTATCCGCATAATCACGGACGTCTTGTGTGATCTTCATCGAGCAGAAATGTGGGCCGCACATGGAGCAGAAGTGGGCTTGCTTTGCGCCCTCTTGTGGCAAGGTTTCATCGTGGAATTCCTTGGCTTTTTCCGGATCCAGGCCGAGGTTAAACTGGTCTTCCCAGCGGAATTCGAAACGTGCTTTTGATAAAGCGTTGTCACGAATTTGTGCGCCTGGGTGGCCTTTTGCCAGGTCTGCAGCGTGCGCAGCAATTTTGTAGGTAATGATACCTACGCGTACGTCCTCTTTGTCTGGCAAGCCCAAGTGCTCTTTCGGGGTGACGTAGCACAGCATGGCACAGCCGTACCAGCCGATCATGGCCGCGCCGATACCGGAAGTGATGTGGTCATAACCTGGTGCAATGTCGGTAGTTAAAGGCCCCAATGTGTAGAACGGAGCTTCACCACAGTGTTCCAGTTGCAGATCCATGTTCTCTTTGATCAAGTGCATAGGCACGTGACCTGGGCCTTCGATCATACATTGCACATCGTGCTTCCAGGCGATTTGCGTCAGTTCGCCCAAGGTTTTGAGTTCTGCAAATTGCGCTTCATCGTTAGCATCGTAGATAGAGCCAGGACGCAAGCCATCACCCAGTGAGAAGGACACATCGTACTGCTTCATGATCTCGCAGATATCTTCGAAGTGCGTATACAGGAAGGATTCTTGGTGATGCGCCAAACACCATTTCGCCATAATCGAACCACCGCGTGACACGATGCCGGTCATGCGTTTTGCCGTCATTGGGATATAGGCCAGGCGTACACCAGCGTGAATAGTGAAATAATCCACGCCCTGCTCGGCTTGCTCAATCAATGTATCGCGGAAGATTTCCCAGGTCAGGTCTTCAGCCTTGCCGTTTACTTTTTCCAGTGCCTGGTAGATAGGCACGGTACCGATTGGCACTGGTGAGTTACGGATAATCCACTCACGGGTTTCGTGGATGTTTTTACCGGTAGAAAGATCCATTACGGTATCGCCGCCCCAACGCGTGCCCCATACCATTTTCTCTACTTCTTCAGAGATCGAAGAACCGAGGGCTGAGTTACCGATGTTGGCGTTGATTTTGACCAGGAAGTTACGGCCAATAATCATCGGCTCGATTTCAGGGTGGTTGATGTTGGCTGGGATAATGGCGCGGCCACGGGCCACTTCGTCACGCACAAACTCTGGCGTAATCACGGCTGGAATGCTGGCGCCATAATTCTGGCCAGGATGCTGTGTTTGCAGCAATTCGCTCATATTTTCACGGCGCTGGTTTTCGCGGATGGCGATAAACTCCATCTCCGGCGTAATGATGCCTTTACGCGCATAGTGCATCTGGCTCACGTTCTGGCCAGCCTTTGCCCGCAATGGTTTGCGGTGCAGGTTAAAACGCATTTCTGCCAACTGTGGATCTACCAGGCGCTGATGACCGAACTCAGAGGTCGGGCCATCCAGTTGCTCCACATCGCCACGCTCCATGATCCACTGGGCACGCAGTGCTGGCAAACCATTACGGATATCAATCTCGACCGTCGGGTCAGTGTAAGGGCCTGAAGTGTCGTAGACCACGACTGGTGGATTGGTGTCACCGCCAAAACTGGACGGTGTATCACTCAATGAAATTTCACGGAATGGCACCTGGATATCAGGGCGGGAACCTTCAATGTAGATTTTGCGCGATTTGGCAAACGGTTTGGTAGCAGCTTCGTCAACTTTGGCATCAGCGTTGACGAACTTGATATTTTTATCAATAGCGTTCATTGGCATCCTTAAAAGAAAAAGACGTAAGGATGCATGTGAAGGTTTGCATTCCCTACGGTGGTATTAACCACATCAGGTTCGAAGGGTAACTCTCACTGCAAAACTTTCAATAAATGAAGGATTTACAGACCCCTAGCAACGGACGAATTGTGCGCGAAAACACCTGATAACGCAAGCAAAACAAAGTTTTGCAACTGCCTGCCATTGACAAATAGACAGACCTGTCTACAATCATGTCACCCGACTATAAAAACATACGGGATTTATTTCAATCAGGAACTCAGGAGAGATCACAATGGAAGCTTTACTCATAGGGGCCGTGGCCTGTACTACCGCTTTAATTCTGTCAGCATGGTTGATGACATTCGCGCGCTGGTTTCCCATCAAAGGCATAGATGGCGACTTTCTGGTCGATTACAAAACCATGATCCGCGCCCACGTTGACTATGCCTTAATGGCCTTGTTTAACCTGGGATTTTTTGGGGCGGCCAAAGCGGCAGGCGTTGAGTTGCACTATTTTGCCTGTGTTTGCGTAGCGATTGGTGGCTTTACTAACCCGACCGTGTTTGTGATTGCGGCGTTTGACCCGGACTTCTGGAGCAAAACCAAGTGGAAAGTATTTTCCGCCATCAGCTTCGTCATCACCACCGTCGGTTTTATGACCATTTGCTACCAGTTGATTTGCCACGCGCTTTGCACGCACTAGCATGGATTGCTTTGCGCCAAAAAACCCTGCTTCGGCAGGGTTTTTCAATCAGGCTGATCGCAATATCAATCAAAACGAGCAGTAATTTAAAAAACTAAGCACCGAACCTGCAATTATTCCGCCATTTACTGCAGACCTGTACCCGCTAGACTATACGTGGGAAGTAGTCAAACAGGGACTCACAAGGCAAATCAAGCATGGATTGGTACGGTATTTTCTTTTTCAGAGCAGGCTCTCCAACCGCCCTGCTCTATGGCAGCTATGATGATTGGCTGGTGGTGTTATCGGCCGTGGTTGCCATTGGCTCCTCTATTCTTGCTCTGCAATTAACGCGCCTGTCACAAAAACAGACGTCTGTGGTTTCACGCCGGTTTTCGATTATCGCCAGCTCAGTATCATTAGGTGCCGGCATCTGGGCCATGCACTTTATTGGCATGCTGGCCTATCAAATCTGCACGCCGGTTTCTTACTATCCGGATGCCACCCTGGTCTCCATGATGCCAGGCATCCTGGCATCACACTACGCGCTGAGCCTGATGTCTGAAAACCAGATTGATTATCGCAAGCTGCTTAAAGGCGGATTTGCCGTCGGTGCAGGCATTGGTGCCATGCATTACATCGGCATGCTCGCCATGCGTATGGAGCCTGTGCTCAAGTTTGACCTGGTATGGGTATTGGTTTCAGTGGTGGTCGCCGTGGCCTTATCCACACTGTCACTATGGACAGGCATCTTTCTAAACCAGAAAGGCAAAATCCCGCCCAAAGTGAGCATCATCCTGGGCGGCGTGCTGATGGGCAGCGCCATCACCGCCATGCACTATACCGGCATGGCGTCTGCGCGCTTTCTGGGTGAAGCGAAACCCGGCTTTAACCCGGATGACAACCAATCCATCACCATGGCGCTAGGCATTACGCTGGTCACTATCCTCATCGGCATCATCGCCACGGCGATTAACGCCCTGATACGCTACCGGCAAATGCTGGCGACCATCCAGGCCAGTGAAACACGCTTGTCGACCATTCTGGATACAGCCGTAGACGGCATCGTCACCATCAATACCACCGGCGAAATGATCGCCTGCAATGACGCCGTCGAAAAACTATTCGGCTGGACCAAAGCAGAAATGAAAGGCAAAAATATTTCCCTGCTGATGCCAGAACCGGACAGTTCCAATCACCTTTATTACCTGAAAAATTACCAGGCGACGGGCCAGGCAAAAATCATGGGCGAAGGCCGCGATCTGGATGCCATGCGCAAAGATGGCTCAACCTTTCCGATTCGACTGGCGATTGGTGAAGTCAAGCTTGCCAATGAAACCTTATATGTGGGCTTCATTACCGACCTCAGCCACCGCAAAGCGATTGAAGAGGCGGTGCGCGAAAAAGACCAGCAGATTCGGTCCATGATGAACAACATTCCAGGCGTGACTTTCCGCGTCAGCCTGGCGGGCGACTGGAGCATACAACTGATCAGCGACGCCGTGCTACAAATGACAGGCTGGCCCGCCCAAGATTTTCTCATCGGGCAATTACGCTTTTCGCCCTTGATGCATCCTGACGATATCGCACGTGTGCGCCCGATTGCAGCAAAAGCCATTGCCAAGCTTGAAAGCTTTGAAGTGGAGTTCAGGATCACGGATCGCAACGGTAATGAAAAATGGGTATCAGCATTCGCTTCACCGCTGCTGAATAAAGACGGCATGCCATATGCCATGGATGGCGTCTTGCTGGACATCACCGAGTCCAAGCAGAAAAACGCCGAATTTGAAGGCATAGTCAACGCAATCAATTACTCCACCAGCGTGGCCGAATTTACCATTGATGGCTTTGTTATTTCGGCCAACCAGAACTTTCTTGACCTGCTGGGCTACCAGGCGGAAGACATCGAAGGCCGCCATCATTCTATTTTCTGCCCGCCTGATTTTGCCCTGACCGATACCTACCAGAAGAAATGGTCATCCTTGCGCCGGGGTGAGTTCGTGCATGGCGAGTTTTTGCGTTACGGCAAAGCAGGCAAGCAAATCTGGATCAATGCCTCTTACAGCCCGGTGCGTGATGTAGACGGCAAGGTCGTTAAAGTGTTGATGTTTATGATGGATATCAGCGAACGCAAGCAAATGGAACAAGAAATGCGGCAGGCAAAAGAAACTGCCGAGCAAGCAGCCAACGCCAAAAGTACATTTCTTGCCAATATGAGCCATGAGATTCGCACACCGATGAACTCTATTATCGGCTTTAGCGAATTGTTGCTGGATACCCCCATGCAACCGGAACAGCGCAACTATTTATCAACCATCAGCCAGTCAGCCAAGTCTTTGCTGCACTTGCTCAATGACATCCTGGATAGCGCCAAGCTGGAAAAAGGCATGCTGGAACTGGAAATGCTGGATTTCTCCATGCGCGAAATGGTCGATAGCCTGATTTCCTCACTCTGGTTGCAGGCACGTAAAAAGCAGCTGGACCTGAAGCTGAACTTAGCCCCCGAAACAGCTGGCTACTATATCGGCGCCGAACACCGCATTCGCCAGGTGCTGACCAACCTGCTGGGCAATGCCATCAAATTCACCGAGACCGGCCATGTTGAACTCAATGTGCACCTGACACCGCAAGGTGAAGTGCAGTTTGACATCATTGATACCGGCATTGGTATTGATGAAGACCGGCTGGATGTGATTTTTGAACCATTTACCCAAGCGGACGCTTCGATGAGCCGACGCTTTGGCGGCACCGGCCTGGGCACCACCATTAGCAAACAATTGGTAGAGTTAATGGGCGGCCGCATTACCGCCAGCAGCAAAATTGGCAACGGCAGCTGTTTTTCAGTGATTTTGCCGCTCACAGAAGGCCGCGCGCCAGAAAACTCAGCACAAAATAATGCGTTAGCATTGACCTTGCCCGCACTGAAAATTCTGGCTGCAGATGATATTGAGCAAAACCGCAGGCTATTAAACATTGTGCTGGAAAAACAAGGCCATCAACTCACACTGGCCAGCAATGGCCAGGAAGTCGTCGACGCCTGGCAAACCCAGCCGTACGACGTGATTTTGATGGATGTCCAAATGCCTGTCATGGATGGCCTCAGCGCCAGCATGCATATACGCGCATTAGAGCAAAAATCCGGCAGGGCCAGAACGCCGATTATTGCGCTGACAGCTAGCGTGCTTGATCAGGACCGGGTAGCCGCCGCCGAAGCCGGCATGGATGGCTTTGCGTCCAAACCGATTGAACTGCCATTATTACTGGCAGAAATTCAGCGCGTATTACAACTGGAACCTGTGGTAATGACCACCGACACCACCCCATCCATACCCGCAACGACGCATTTCGACCTGAAAAAAGGTATCCAGTTGTGGGGTGACCAGCAAACTTACCTGCATGAAATCAATATTTATATACAAGAGTCACGCAAGCACATCACTACCCTTAAGCACGCAATCGCAACGCAGGATTACGCCACGGTGAAGCAACTCGCGCATGCTAATAAAGGTGTCAGCGCCAATCTCGCCCTAAGCAATATTCAGGAGAGCTATCACGCACTGGAACAAGTGAGCGAGGATCAGTGGCACACCTGCCCTGCACTGGTGACTCAGTTGCAAACACACGTACAGTCACTGCATGCGTCCATCACGCCCTTGCTATTGCAGCAGGCAGTGACCGCCTCTACGCATGAGACTCAACTGCCAGCCGCGCAACTATTAGGCTGGCTGCAAGAACTACGTACACTGATCGTCATGAATGAGCTGGATGATGCGCTCGTCAGCAAACTCGTTCAGCACGCCCCTGCGGCGTGGCGCCAGGCCTTGAATACCATTGCGCAGTTATTGAATGACTTTGACTTTGAGCAAGCGACCGTGCATATTGACCAGCTACTGGCAATCCAGACCCAGGAGACTTCCTCATGATGGACAACACCGCGCAACAAGCAAAAATTCTGATTGTTGACGATGAACCACTTAACCTTAAAGTGTTGAAGCAGGTGCTACAGGACAATTACCGTTTGAGTTTTGCCAAAAACGGTATGGACGCATTGGAGTTGGTCAAAAAAGAAAGACCCGGCCTAATTTTGCTGGATGTGATGATGCCAGGCATGACTGGCTTCGAAGTCTGTAGACAGCTCAAAAGCGACCCCGAAACCAACACCATCCCGGTCATTTTTGTCACCGCATTGGCAGAAGAGGCCGATGAGTCTGAAGGCTTTGCCGCAGGCGGTGTGGATTACATCAATAAACCGATTTCACCCGCCCTGGTGCGAGCACGCGTCAAAACGCACTTATCACTGGTGCATATCGACGAACTGAAACGCACCCACCTGGAACTGATCCAGCGTTTAGGCCGCGCTGCCGAGTTCAAGGATAATGAAACCGGCATGCATGTCATGCGTATGAGTCATGTGTCTGGCAGGCTGGCCTTGCAAATGGGTATGGATCCGCATTTCTCCGAACAATTGATCCATGCCGCGCCCATGCATGACATCGGCAAAATTGGCATTCCTGACCATGTATTGCTCAAACCAGGAAAATTGAACGATGAAGAACTGGAGTTAATGCGGAAGCACCCGGAAATGGGTGCAAAAATCCTCGATAACTCCACATCACCCCTGATCAAGCTGGCACACTCCGTCGCCCTTTACCACCATGAAAAATGGGATGGCAGCGGTTATCCGTTCGGCTTAAAAGGGGAGGCTATTCCGGTGGAGGCTCGCATTGTGGCGGTGGCTGACGTATTTGATGCCTTACTCAACAAGCGCCCCTACAAAGAGGCCTGGCCTGTGGAAGATGCCATTGCAGAAATTGAAGCCAATCGTGGCAAGCACTTTGACCCGGCTGTCGTCGACGCCATGTTGCAGTGCCTGCCAGATTTGATTGCCATTAATAACAACTGGCTTGAAGAAGAATAAGGTCCGTCAATATTATCCTGCCATACCACAGCAGGATAATCCGCTTTAGCCCAGTTTAGCCTTAAGCAGTTCGTTGACCTGGGTCGGATTGGCCTTGCCTTTGGAGGCTTTCATACATTGACCAACAAGCGCATTAAAAGCTTTTTCTTTACCGGCTTTGTATTCATCCACCATCGCCTGGTTAGCGGCCAGTACTTCATTGATAATCGCCTCTATGGCGCCAGTATCAGAGACCTGCTTGAGGCCCTTGGCCTCAATAATGGCATCTACTTCGCCCTCGCCGGCCCACAAACCTTCAAACACCTGCTTGGCGGCATTGTTAGAGATAGTGTTATCAGCAATACGCTTGAGTAAAGCAGCCAGCTGCACAGCAGACAGCGGGCTATCAGCAATGGCTTTTTCTTCGGCATTCAGCCTGGCTGACAACGCGCCCATCACCCAGTTAGCGGCCTGTTTAGGCTCAGCACCAGCATTGACCACAGCAACGAAATAATCGGCCAGACTGCGTGAGGCAGTGAGGGTGCTGGCATCATAACTGGAAAGTTGGTATTCACTGCTGAAGCGCGCTTGCAAGGCTTGTGGCAGTTCTGGCATCTCGGCCTTCACACGTGCCTTATCTGCTTCGGTGACTTCCAGCGGCAATAAGTCAGGGTCTGGGAAGTAACGGTAATCGTTGGCTTCTTCCTTGCTACGCATGGCACGCGTTTCACCCGTATCCGGGTTAAACAGCACGGTTGCCTGCTGGATGGTGCCGCCATCTTCCAGCGTCTCAATTTGCCATTGTGTCTCGTACTCGATTGCCTGCTGCATAAACTTGAACGAATTGAGGTTCTTGATTTCGCGACGGGTACCTAATTTCTCAGTGCCTTTTGGACGCACCGACACGTTGACATCACAACGGAAACTACCTTCTTGCATGTTGCCATCACAGATACCGATCCATTGCACCAGTTCATGCAATTTCTTGGCATAAGCCACCGCTTCCGCTGCGCTGCGCATATCTGGCTCAGTCACAATTTCCAGCAACGGCGTCCCTGCACGGTTGAGGTCTATGCCGGACATGCCTTCAACTGCATCATGCACCGATTTACCGGCATCTTCTTCCAGATGTGCACGCGTGATATTGATGACTTTTTCGTAGGCTTCGGCATTTTTAGTCGCAGGCACCTGGATGGTGATTTTGCCTTTACCGACCACCGGCAACTCAAACTGGCTGATCTGGTAGCCTTTAGGCAAATCCGGATAAAAGTAATTCTTGCGGGAAAACACACTGCGTGGCGCCATCTCAGCATCAATCGCCAGGCCAAACTTAATGGCACATTCGACGGCTTCTTTGTTCAGTACCGGCAATACACCGGGTAAAGCGATGCTCACTTCGCAAGCCTGTGTATTTGGCGCAGCACCATAGGTGGTCGAAGCGCCGCTAAACTGTTTAGATTTAGTTTGTAACTGAGTATGAGTTTCCAACCCGATGACGACTTCCCACTGCATTTAAATTCCCTCCGGCATACGTGTGTGCCAGTCTGTCACTTGTTGATAAGCGTGGCCGATCTCCAGCATGCGCGCCTCATCAAAATAATTACCGATAATCTGCAAGCCTACCGGTAAGGACTTGCCTTCTGAGTTAGCCGCAAAACCGGCTGGAATACTCATGCCTGGCAAACCGGCCAGGTTAACAGCGATGGTATACAGATCTTCGAGGTACATGGCGACCGGGTCACTGGTCTTCTCTCCGGCCTTAAAGGCTGTCGAAGGGGCAGCTGGCCCCATGATCACATCACAGTGCTTAAATGCTTCGACAAAATCTTGCGCAATCAGGCGGCGAATTTGCTGTGCTTTGAGATAGTAAGCATCGTAATAACCGGCACTTAATACATACGTACCAATCAGGATACGGCGTTTGACCTCGGCACCAAAGCCTTCGGCGCGCGACTTCATGTACATTTCCATCAGGTCGTTGTATTCGGCAGCACGGTGGCCATAACGTACACCGTCAAAGCGTGACAGGTTGCTGGAGGCTTCTGCCGGAGCCAGCACGTAATAGACCGGAATCGACAGATTGTTATTAGGCAAACTGATTTCTACGATTTCGGCGCCCAGCTTTTTGTATTCGGCAATAGCGGTTTCGATGACCTTGGCCACATCGGCACTCAGGCCTTCGGCAAAGTATTCTTTAGGCAGACCTATGCGCAAGCCTTTGAGTGGCTGCTCGCCGGTCAGGGCAGCCAGGCCGCGGGTGTAGTCTTCTTTTTCACGGTTGACGCTGGTGGAGTCACGCTCATCAAACCCCGCCATGACATTCAGCATGAGTGCACAGTCTTCGGCGGATTTGGCCATCGGGCCCGCTTGGTCGAGTGAAGACGCAAACGCGATCATGCCGTAACGCGACACCAGGCCATAGGTGGGCTTGAGGCCGGTAAAACCGCACAAAGAAGCTGGCTGGCGGATGGAGCCGCCGGTATCGGTGCCCGTCGCAGCGGCACACAAACGAGCGGCCACCGCGGCAGCGGAACCGCCCGAGCTACCACCCGGTACACGGTCAAAGTCCCACGGGTTTTTCACGCCACCAAAATAGCTGGTTTCGTTGGAGGAGCCCATGGCGAACTCGTCCATATTGGTTTTACCCAGGTTCACAGCGCCCGCAGCATCAAACTGGCTGATGACATGTGCGTCATACGGAGAGATAAAGGTCTCCAGCATTTTTGAGCTACAGGTGGTGCGCCAGCCTTTGGCACAGAAAATGTCTTTTTGCGCCAGCGGGATTCCGGTCAGCGGGCCGAAATCACCAGTGGCAATGCGTGCATCAGCTGCCTTGGCCTGCGCCAGCGTTTTATCCTCGTCGATGGTGACGTAGGCATTAATGGTCGGATTGAGCTGCGTCATGCGCTGCAAATAGGCTTGCGTCAGCTCGACACTGGATACTTGTTTGCTGGCCAACTGCTGGCCCAGCTGCTTGAGACTGCTGTTAATCATAATAAGAACCGTAAAATCGCGTAGAAAACCGCTGTTATTCGATGACTCTTGGCACCAGGTACAGACCATCCTGTGTTGCCGGGGCAATAGACTGGAACAGCTCGCGCTGGTTCGTTTTGGTGACCACGTCTTCACGCAGGCGCTGCGTCACGTCCTGCGAGTGCGACATAGGGACAATGCCTGTGGTGTCGACCGCCTGCATTTGCTCGATCAAACCGAGGATGCCGGATAGCTTGTTCAGGGTTTCCTGCGCTTCACTCTCGCTGACCTCAATACGGGCCAGATGAGCGATACGCTTGATATCATCTAGATTCAGTGCCATGTTCTGGTTAATTGTCTGTAAGATTTTGAAAGCACATCTTAATTTCATGTGCGTTTTGCGCTATTATACCTTGATTTTATGCCGCACTTAGCGAGCAGTTCTAAAGTCGGAAACTTCACAGGATAAAACATGTTCGGTTCACTCAACAGCTACTTCTCCAATGACCTTGCCATTGACCTTGGCACCGCCAACACCTTGATCTACGTGCGTGGTAAGGGCGTCGTTCTGGATGAACCGTCGGTGGTGGCGATTCGTACCGAAGGCGGCCCCAACGGAAAAAAGGTGTTACTGGCCGTCGGTTCAGATGCGAAAAGCATGCTGGGCCGTGCACCAGCCAATATTCAGGCCATCCGCCCGATGAAGGATGGTGTGATTGCCGACTTCACCATCACCGAGCAAATGCTCAAGTTTTTTATCCGTAAAGTACACGAATCCCGCTGGTTCTCCCCTAGCCCACGCATCATTATCTGTGTGCCGGTAGGCTCCACCCAGGTTGAGCGTCGCGCGATTAAAGAATCCGCTGAGCGCGCCGGTGCCAAACAAGTGTTTTTGATTGAAGAACCCATGGCTGCTGCGATTGGTGCCGATATGCCAGTCGCTGAAGCAACAGGTTCCATGGTGGTGGATATCGGTGGCGGCACCACCGAAGTGGGCGTGATCTCACTGGGCGGCATTGTGTACGCCAAGTCTGAGCGTGTCGGTGGTGACAAGTTCGACCAGGCAATTATCGACTACATCCGCCGCAACTACGGCATGCAAATTTCCGAGCCAACCGCTGAAGCGATCAAGAAAAGAATCGGCTCCGCCTTCCCGGGTTCTGAAGTGTTGGAAATGGAAGTCACTGGCCGCAACCTGGCAGAAGGCTTGCCACGTAAGTTCACTATCTCCAGTAACGAAATCCTGGAAGCCCTGACCGAACCATTGAACTCTATCGTTGGTGCGGTAAAATCCGCCCTGGAACAAACCCCACCAGAACTGGGTGCCGACATTGCCGAAAAAGGCATGGTATTGACCGGTGGTGGCGCCCTGCTGCGTGACCTGGATCGCCTGCTGGTGGAAGAAACCGGTTTGCCAGTGATCGTGGCAGAAGATCCGCTGACTTGCGTCGCACGCGGCTGTGGTCGCGCACTGGAAGAAATGGACAAGCTGGGCAACGTTTTTGCTAGCGAATAATTCGGGGCAACGATGGCGCGCACCCGATTATGCTAAAAGGCATACACCAACAGCTTGATCCGCAGGAGTCCCCGGCTTTTTTTATCCAGGGACCCAAGCCTTTCTCACGCCTGATGTTTTTTTGCACGCTGTCACTGGTCATGATGGCGGTGGACGCGCGCTTTGACTACCTGAGCCAGGTGAGGCAATGGTTCAGCACCGCCTTGCACCCCCTGGAAGTACTGGCCAGCGCACCTAATGAGTGGGGCCGCAACATCAACACCTACTTCACCTCACACAACCAGCTGATTCAAGACAATTTCAAACTCAAGCAGCAGTCACTGATAGACAATGCCGCCTTGCAGCGCCTGGCGACCGTGGATGCTGAAAATGCACATTTACGCACGCTGCTGGCGGGCGATGCGCCCATTATTCCGCAGGCTACCCTGGGCGAAGTATTGCACATGGGTCGCGACCCGTTCAGCAACATCATCACGCTCAACCGTGGCAGCCGCCATCACATCACGCCTGGCCAGGCCGTAGTCGATGAACAGGGCGTAGTCGGGCAAATTACACGTGTTTATACCTTTACCAGCGAAGTGACGCTGATTACCGACAAAAAGCTGTCGATTCCCATTCAGATTGAGCGCAACCAGTTGCGCGCGATTGCCTTTGGTGAAGGCAAGCGCAACACGCTGGACATTCCCTACCTGCCGACCAGCGTGGATATTAAAGTGGGCGACAAGCTGGTCACATCCGGCATTGATGGCGTCTACCCGGCGGGCTTAGCCGTCGCCGTGGTCACCCAGATCAAGCAAAGCCAGGATTCGCCTTTTGCCAAAATCATTAGCCGCCCGATTGCTGGCGTGAATAACCACAAGCATGTGCTAATCCTCAAAGTGCCCGAGTCACCCGCCATTAACCCATCCAGCGAAAACAAACCGGTGTTGCCGCGCAACAACGCACAGCATCTGGATCAGTCTGTGGTTGAAGTACTGCAAAAAAATAATGCCGCGGTTGACCCGCACCCGGCGACCGAAACGCCTGTGCTGGACTCCCCCAGCACCGAGCCTGGCGCCGCTGCAGCCACCCCGGGTGCAGCCCCTGCCCCTGAAAACACCACGGCCCCTGCCGCGCCGGAGCACCCATGAAACCGGTAAAATTCAGCACTTTCCTGTTCACCATGTTGGTCGGACTGATATTCCAGCTCTACCCCTGGTCAAACACCGGTGTCATTATCCGCCCTGACTTTTTGCTGGTGATCATGATTTACTGGGTGCTACAAGCCCCGTATCACTGCAATATCGGCTGGGTCTGGTTTGCCGGGTTACTGGTCGACTTATCCACTGGCAGCCTGCTGGGCCAACACGCGCTGACATTTGCCATCACCGCTTTTCTGGGCCTGATTTACCAACGGCGCCTGGTGCTGTTTAACCGCTGGCAACTGTATTTGTACGTGATATTCCTGTTTGGGGTACAACGTGGGCTGATTTTACTGCTCAAACTGTTTGCTGGCGGCGAGCTGCCGGACTGGACCTACAGCCTGCCCGTGGTTTCCGACCTGATATTGTGGCAATTCATGATTATCTGGTTTGGCGAGCTGACCCGCCCGAAGAAGTTATAAGCACATGGGGTATAGCACTGAACTCAAAAACCATCAAAACGAACAGCACAAGTTCCGGGTTCGTCTGGTTTTTCTGATCTTAATGGTCCTCAGCGCGTTCTCCGCGCTGCTTGGTCGTTTCTATTTCCTGCAAGTCTACCGCTATGACTACTACCAAACGCTGGCGGAAAATAACCGCATCTCAATTGTCCCGATCACACCCAACCGCGGCCTGATCTCGGATCGCAATGGCATTATCCTGGCACATAACTTTTTTGTGTATACGCTGGAAATCACGCCGTCTAAAACCGATGGTTTGCAGGACACCATTGCCGAATTGGGTGCACTGGTTGAAATCTCGGCCTCCGATTTAAAACGCTTTAAGAAGTTGCGCGCGCAGAGTCACACCTTTGAAAGCATCCCGATCCGCACCCACCTCAACGAATATGAAGCGGCCAAGTTTGCCGTCAATCGCTTCCGTTTCCCTGGCGTTGAGCTCAAATCACGCCTGTTCCGCCATTATCCATATGGCACCTTGGGCACGCATGGCATCGGCTATATCAGCCGTATCAATGAAAACGACCTCAAGCAGCTCAAAGAAAGTAACCAGTTGTCGAATTACAAAGGCACTGAGCACATCGGCAAAGCCGGGGTTGAGCAGGCTTATGAAGAAGACTTACATGGCATCACCGGTTTCCAGCAGGTAGAAATTGACGCCGATGGCCGCGCGGTGCGTGTGCTATCCAGCGCATCGCCCACCTCAGGCAACAATATTGTGCTGTCTATGGATGCCAAAATGCAGGAGATCGCCGAGCATGAGTTTGCTGGCAGACGTGGTGCATTAGTGGCTATCCAGCCAAAAACCGGTGAAGTGCTATCTATGGTGAGCATGCCGTCGTTTGATGCCAACCTGTTTGTCGATGGCATTGATTTTGACAACTGGAATAACCTCAACAACTCACCAGACAAGCCACTGATTAACCGCAGCCTCAAGGGCATCTACCCACCTGGCTCGACATTTAAACCATTCGTTGCACTGGCAGGCCTGGAATCCGGCAAACGCCAGCCCCCCTTTACCATTAGCGACCCCGGCTATTTCACCCTGCCCAATAGCCGCCATCGCTACCGGGACTGGAAACCGTCCGGCCATGGTGCAGTGGATATGCGCAGGGCGATTACCGTCTCTTGTGACACTTTTTTCTACGGCCTGGCAGTTGAGCTCGGCATTGAGCGCCTGACAGATTTTGTGCGCCATTTTGGCTTTGGTGAAAAAACCAATATTGATATCCAGGGTGAGTTGTCCGGTCTGTTGCCAACCCCTGCCTGGAAGCAAAGGCGCTATAAACAACCCTGGTACATGGGCGAAACCGTGATTGTCGGTATCGGCCAGGGCTACACGCTGGTGACGCCCATGCAGCTAGCCTATGCCACGGCCACGCTGGCCAACAACGGCAAGGCGATTCGTCCGCACCTGGTCAATGCCATCGTTAACGCCAAAACCAACCAGGTGAAAATGTTGCCGCACATCATTGCCGACCAGCTCAACTTGAGCGCGCAGAATCTGGATATTGTGAAACTGGGCATGATGGATGTGACCCGCCCAGGCGGTACCGCTGCGGCAATCGGCGCCAATGCCGGCTATGACATCGCGGCTAAAACTGGTACTGCACAAGTGGTCGGCATCAAGCAAAATGAAAAATACAACGAAAAACTGATTAATGAACGCCACCGCGACCATGCCTGGTTTATTGCCTATGCACCAGCCGAAGACCCAAAAATTGCCGTGGCGGTGATTGTTGAAAACGGCAGCCACGGTGGCTCTACCGCGGGCCCCATTGCCCGCAAGGTGATGGATTATTACTTGCTGGGTAAAGTCCCGGTGGATCCGGCAGCGGCACAAGCTGCAGCGGCGGCAGAAGCAGCTGTCGTGAACGCGCCAGAAGTCGAGGAGGAGCCTCATGATTAGACAATGGATAGGCCATTTTATCCGGCATATCGACTCGATTTTGCTGGCAACAGTGCTCATGGTACTGGTGGTGGCACTCATGGTACTTTACAGCGCCTCGGGCCAGTCACTGCTTAAGGTGAATGCGCAGTTAATCAACATTGTGGTGATGTTGGGGGTGATGTTCCTGGTCGCCAATACCCAGCCACAACATATAGAACGCATTGCGCTACCAGCCTACCTGCTCGGGCTGGCATTGCTGATTGCGGTAGCACTGGTCGGTGATATCAGCCACGGCGCACGACGCTGGCTCAACCTCGGTGTGACCAAAATCCAGCCGTCAGAACTGATGAAACTGGCGGTACCCATCATGTTGTCATGGTACTTTTCCAAACGTGAAAGTATGCTGCGTACAGCAGACTACATCGTCGCTGGCGTCATTTTGCTCACGCCCGTGTTGCTGATTGCCAAACAACCCGACCTCGGCACAGCCACGCTGGTCTTTGCGTCAGGCTTTTATGTCATTTTTCTGGCCGGGCTGAGCTGGAAGTTTATTTTGGGCAGCGCTGTTGCCTTCGGTGCCGCATTGCCAATTCTGTGGTCCATGCTGCATGATTACCAGCGTCGCCGGGTGGAGATCCTGATTGATCCCAGCCAGGATCCACTAGGCGCGGGTTACCATATTATCCAGGCTACCATCGCCATTGGCTCAGGTGGTACCACCGGCAAAGGCTGGCTCAATGGCACGCAGTCACAACTCGACTTTGTGCCAGAAAGAACGACCGACTTTATTTTTGCGGTGTTTGCTGAAGAGTTTGGCCTGGTTGGCTGCAGCCTGTTATTGCTGTTGTTCACCATTATTATCGGCCGCGCCTTCATTATCGCGTCACAAGCCAAGAGTACCTTTTCGCGCTTGCTGGCGGGTAGCATCGCCGCCACTTTCTTTACTTATTGCTTCGTGAATATGGGCATGGTGAGCGGCATTCTGCCGGTGGTCGGCATTCCATTACCACTGGTCAGCTACGGCGGCACCTCACTGTTAACCCTGGGCCTTAGCCTGGGCTTGCTGATGAGCGTGCAATCGCACAAACGCCTGGTGGCGACGGATTAAGCGCATAAACACCGATTAAGGAACAGGATGTTTTTTTACTTGCAACGGTTATGCATCGTCACGCTGGCCATCTGGCTAGCAGCTTGTAGCAGCAGCATGCCTCCCCGGCAAACCGCACCAGCGGGACCACCGACCAGGCCTGCCACCAGCGGCGCTGCCAGCTCGACACCTACTCCCGCTACCAACAACCCCGCAACGAATGGCTCAGTCATTGGCGGCCCCAAAGTCATTAACATCGACCCCAAACCAGAGACTAGCGGCAATCCGACTGACGGCATAGACCCGAACATCCCGCTCGAAACCACAGTCACGCCCAAGCTGGAACCGATTGTCAAAGGCACCACCAAACCCTATATCGTCAATGGTGAAACCATGACACCGATGTCTGAAATCAATACACCGTTCACACAAACCGGACATGCTTCGTGGTATGGCAAAAAATTCCATGGCCGCCGCACTGCCAGTGGTGAACCCTATGACATGTTCAAATTAACCGCTGCGCATAGAACGTTGCCTATCCCAAGCTATGTACGCATCACTAACCTCAGCAATGGCAAAACCATCATGGCGCGCGTCAATGACCGCGGCCCGTTTGGCCGCGACCGCATCATAGACCTCTCTTACGCCGCGGCCAAACAACTGGATATTATTCGCCATGGCTCGGCACAAGTTGAGGTGTCACTGATAGACCCGACTCAGCAAGCGCCGACCCAGCAACCCCCGTCGCAACAACCCTCGGCATCACCTGCTGCCAGCAATACACCGCCCCAGGCAATCACCACACCAGCCGTGGCATCCGCCAACGCACTGACGACACTGGAAGCCGGTGGCATTTATGTACAAGTGGGAGCATTTGGCCAGGAAGAAAATGCGGACCGCCTGCACCAGCGCATTTTCACCACCCTGCCAGAAACACAATCCCTACTCAACAAAGTGTATAATGGAAAAACGTTCCAGATTGTGCTGGGGCCTTATCCGGATCACGCATTAGCAGCGCAGGCCGCCAGTCAGATGCGTGACAAATTGCAGTTACCTGCACTGATATTTTCGCGGTAGTTTTTTTCCGTTAGCAGTTTTCTTCTCATTAATTTTTATTCTCGTATAAATGATGACCATGTGGCGTTCCTGTATTGCTTTTCTACTTTCCATTCCTTTAATGACCGTGGCGGCCGAAGCCATCACTGGCAATGTGCCGACACCGACATTGGCAGCCAAAGCCTTTGTGCTGCGCGATGCCAATACCGGCAGTCTGTTGGCAGCGAGTAATCCGGATATGCCGGTTGAGCCTGCGTCACTGACCAAAGTGATGACGGCTTACCTGACGTTTGAAGCGGTAAAGCAAAAACGCCTGGCACTGACACAAACCTTGCCGGTCAGCCAAAAAGCCTGGAAAGTCGAAGGCTCTAAAATGTTTATCGATACCACCATGACGGTCACGGTGGATGAGCTGTTACATGGCCTGATTATCCAGTCTGGCAATGATGCTGCCATTACCCTGGCAGAAGGCATTGCGGGTAGTGAAGAGTTATTTGCATCATTAATGAACAAAAAAGCGGCGGCCCTAGGCATGAAAAACAGCCACTTTGTGAATGCCACAGGCTTGCCAGACCCTACGCACACCACCACTGCGCGTGACTTGTCGATCTTGGCCAATGCCCTGATTCGTGACTATCCACAAGACTATGCACGCCTGTATTCACAAAAGTCTTATACCTATAACAACATCACGCAGCCTAACCGCAACCGCTTGCTGTTTCTCGACCCCAGCGTGGATGGCATGAAGACCGGCCACACGGAATCTGCAGGTTATTGCCTGATTTCTTCAGCCAAACGTAGTGACTTCCGCTTGATTTCTGTGGTCCTCGGCACCACTTCAGATAATGTACGCGCGGCCGAAAGCCAGAAACTGCTGAACTTTGGTTTCCAGTTTTATGAGTCCAAGCTGATTTACGCAGCAGACAAAGCCATTACGCGTCAAAAAGTATGGAAAGGCACCGAAAGCGAAGTCGACTTAACGGTCGCCAAACCAGTCTATTTAACATTACCGCAAGGTGAGTATGCCAATATGAAGGCGAATCTGCGCATTGCAAAACCACTGGAAGCGCCATTAAAAGCGCATCAAACCGTGGGTGCAGTAGATTTTAGCCTGGGCGGCAAAGTGGTACATAGTGTGCCGCTGGTGACCGTGCATGCCGTTGAGGCCAGCAATATCTTCTCACGCATGATCGACCAGGTCCGCCTGTATTTGCAGTAAACCCTTGTCGTCATAAAGCGGAACAAGCACAAAGGTAGGTGAACCCCATGACCCAGCAAGAACAAACGCCTGCGGCGGAAGAAACCCTGATTGAGTTTCCCACCAACTTCCCGATCAAGGTCATGGGCGAAACACATGACGACTTCACACTCGAAGTCACGCGCGTGATTCAGGGCCATTGGCCAGAATTCGACACGCACCTGATAGAAATGCGCGGCAGCAGCAATGGCAAATACCTGAGCCTGACCTGCCTGGTGTATGTCACCTCCAAACCGCAACTGGACGATATCTACCGCAGCCTGACCTCGCACCCGATGGTCAAGGTCGTGCTGTAACCTGCTTTGCCTCCATGCCTGCTCTGCAAATCCGCCAGCTGGGCTTGACTGATTATGCAGCCACGCTGGCTGACATGCAGGCATTTACCGCCGGACGCAACCAAGACACGCCAGACCAGCTGTGGGTCACCGAACATCCGCCGGTCTATACACTGGGCCTTAACCGCCGTGGCGTGCGCCTGCCGCAAAACGACATCCCGGTGGTTAATGTAGACCGTGGTGGCAAAATCACTTATCACGGCCCCGGGCAGTTAATCATTTATTGCCTGGTTGATCTGGCGCGCAGCCACTTGAATGTGCGGCAACTCGTCTCCATCTTGGAAAGCAGCCTGATAGAATTTCTGGCCGCACACAGCGTTGCCGCCGAAGCGCGTGCCGATGCACCCGGCGTCTATGTGGATGGCAAAAAAATTGCCTCACTCGGATTACGCCTGAAAAACCAGTGCTGCTATCATGGCTTGAGTTTGAATATTGAGATGGATCTACAACCGTTTGCCGACATTGACCCTTGCGGTTATGCTGGCATGCAGATGACGCAAACCCGGGATTTTAATATCGCGCTGACGATGACTGACATTGCAGCGGATTTAACCCAACGATTGAAAGAGAAACTGACGCATGTCAGATAATTCCACCCAAGAACATCCAATCGACGCGCGCCCGGCCAAAAAGGTGGCAGGTGTCAAAGAAATCGACGCAGCCAAGACTTCGCGTATTCCGATTAAAATCGTGCCGCAACCCATGCTGCGCAAACCGGAATGGATACGCATGAAGGTGCCGGATTCGGCCCGTTTCCAGGAAATCAAACAGGTATTGCGCGACAACAACCTGCATACCGTGTGCGAAGAAGCCAGCTGCCCCAATATTGGTGAATGTTTTAGCGGAGGCACCGCCACCTTTATGATTCTGGGCGATATTTGTACCCGCCGCTGCCCGTTCTGCGACGTCGCCCACGGCAAACCGTTGCCACCTGATGTCAATGAACCGGAAAACCTGGCGCGTACCATCGCGCAAATGAAGCTGCGTTACGTCGTGGTCACCTCGGTCGACCGTGATGACTTGCCTGACGGCGGCGCACAGCATTTTGTCGATTGCATCCGCGCCATTCGCGCCCAATCCCCGCAGATTAAAATAGAAATCCTGGTACCGGATTTTCGTGGCCGCCTGGATGTTTCACTCAAAATCCTGCGCGAGGCGCCGCCGGACGTCATGAACCATAACCTGGAAACCGTGCCACGCCTCTACAAGCAGGCACGCCCGGGCTCTGATTACCAGCACTCACTCGACTTGCTCAAGCAATTTAGCCAGATGTATCCGCATGTGCCGACCAAATCCGGCCTGATGCTGGGCCTGGGCGAAACTGATGAAGAAATTCTGGAAGTGATGCGGGACTTGCGCGCGCATGGTGTCAGCATGCTGACATTAGGTCAATATTTACAGCCCAGCGTGCACCATTTGCCGGTATTGCGCTATGTCACGCCACAAACCTTTGACTGGTTTAAGCAACATGCAGACGCCATGGGCTTTGATAATGCCGCTAGCGGCCCGATGGTACGCAGCAGTTACCATGCAGACCAGCAAGCGCATGCCGTGATCGAACAACCCTCATCATAAGCAGTGCCGGTATCCCCGGCCAACAATAACAAGCACAGGAGCAACCATGGTTCCACACTTAACAACGGCTTTGAGCGGACCACTGTACACGCTGGAAAAACGCGTGTTACAGGCGATGCCGGACATCGAACACTGGTTTCGCACGAAATGGCAGGAAATCCCCGCGCCGTTTTATGCCAGTGTGGACCTGCGTAATGCCGGTTTTAAAATCGCGCCGGTAGATACCAATTTGTTCCCAGGCGGTTTCAACAACCTTAATCCTGAATTCTTAAGCCTGTCTGTGCAAGCGGCACAAGTTGCCGTCGAAAAAATCTGTCCTGATGCGCGCCGTTTATTGCTGATTCCGGAAAACCATACCCGCAATACTTACTACCTGCGCAATGTGGTGGAATTATGCAATATTCTCAAAGCCGCAGGCATGGAAGTGCGCGTTGGTAGCCTGTCACCAGACATCACTAAAATCACCCGACTGGAAACCCATGATGGCCTGCCCTTGATCCTGGAGCCGCTGGTGCGCGTGAAAAACCGCCTGCAATTAAAAGCGGCTTCGTTTGAGGGTGTTGATTATCCAGCCTTTGATAGCTGTGCCATCCTGCTCAATAATGATTTATCCGGCGGTGTGCCTGACATGTTACAAGGCCTGGAGCAAAACCTGATTCCACCTTTGCATGCTGGCTGGTTTATCCGCCGCAAATCACAGCACTTCGCCGCCTATGACAAAGTGGTAGAGGAGTTCTCGCAATTACTGCAAATCGACCCCTGGTTGCTGAACCCGTATTTTGACACCGCCAGCGGCATTGATTTCCATGCCCGCGTCGGTGAAGACTTGCTGGCAGACAAAGTCGATGCCATCTTGAAGAAGATTCAAGCCAAGTACGATGAATACGGCATCACCCAACAGCCGTTTGCCATCGTCAAAGCCGATGCCGGCACTTATGGCATGGGCATCATGAGTGTGAAGTCAGCGGATGAAGTACGCGACCTTAACCGCAAGGCACGCAACAAAATGTCGGTGATCAAAGAAGGCATGCAAGTGTCTGAAGTCATGATCCAGGAAGGTGTGTATACCTTTGAGAATATCAACGATGCAGTGGCTGAACCCGTCGTGTATATGATGGATCACTTCGTGGTTGGTGGTTTTTACCGCGTGCATACCGGTCGTGGTATTGATGAGAATCTCAATGCTCCCGGCATGCATTTCGTGCCACTGGCGTTTGAAAAACCCTGTACCCTGCCCGACTGTGCGGGCGCACCTGATGCGCCGCCTAACCGCTTCTACGCTTATGGCGTGGTTGCGCGCCTGGCCTTGCTGGCAGCCGGCATGGAGTTACAGGACAATGATCCACTGAATGCATAATTGAGCCAGAGGCGCATGATGAAATTGCTGTTTATTCTCGACCCGCTGCATACCCTTAAAGCGTATAAAGACACCAGCCTCGCCATCATGCGTGCTGCGCAAGCGCGCGGACACCAGTTATGGGTCTGCGAGCAACACGACTGGCACTTGCAGCGCGAAGTGGCGCTAATCGATGCCCAGCCCTTTGCATTGAATGACAGCAGCTGGACTGTGGGCGAGAAAACCACACAGACGCCAGGCAGTTTTGATGCTGTGCTGATGCGCAAAGACCCGCCGTTTGATAACGAATATCTCTACAGCACCTATTTGCTGGAGCTAGCGCAACAACAGGGCGCGCGCATCATTAACGACCCTGCATCTATCCGTGGCTGGAATGAGAAATTGTCCGTCGCGCGCTTTCCGCAATTTGCGCCACCATTCATTGTCACCAGCAAACAAGAGAAAATACTGGCGTTTTTGGCCGAACATGAGGACATCATCGTCAAGCCTCTTGATGGCATGGGCGGCAGTGGCATTTTCCGTTTACGTAAAGATGACCCGAATATCTACGCCATCCTCGAAACACTGACCCAATTTGAAACGCAAACCATTATGGTGCAGCGTTATATTCCAGACATCGCCAAAGGTGACAAACGCATCCTGATCATCAATGGCGAACCGTTACCGTATGCCTTGGCCCGTATCCCCAAAACCGGCGAAACACGTGGCAACCTGGCCGCAGGTGGCAAAGGCGTCGCGCAACCACTAAGTGACCGTGACCGAGAAATCGCCGTGACAGTTGGACAAACACTCAAACAACATGGCCTGTTTCTGGTCGGCCTCGATGTGATAGGCGATTATTTAACCGAGGTGAATGTCACCAGCCCGACCGGCATGGTTGAAATTGCCGCACAATCAGCAACGTGGACGCTGCCATGTGACCCGGCAATGGTGATGATACAGGCGCTGGAAAAGCTCACGCCCTAGCACGCTCAAAAAACTCAAACCATCTGCATACTCAATTATCAAGTTTGCTAATATGATTTATGTGATTTGAAGTCATTAGTGATATCGTCCGTTGCAGTCGTAGGAGTGTCATCATGCGTGTGTTGGTGCTGGGTTCTGGTGTTATTGGCGTCACAAGTGCTTATTACCTGGCATTAAAAGGCTTTGAAGTCACCGTTATCGATCGTCAGCCAGCGGTCGGCCTGGAAACCAGTTTTGCCAATGCAGGCCAGATTTCACCCGGCTACGCAGCGCCCTGGGCCGGGCCGGATGTGCCGCTCAAAGCGCTCAAATGGTTGCTGCAACGCCATGCGCCGCTTTCCATCAGGCCAGACTTCAGTGTATGGCAATTGCAATGGATCACACAGTTCTTACGCAACTGCTCAAGTGATCGCTACGATATCAACAAATCCCGCATGGTGCGCCTGGCCGAATATAGCCGCGATTGCCTGCGCACACTACGCACCAACACCGGCATCCACTACGAAGAGCGCAGCCGTGGTACGCTGCAAGTTTTCCGCACACCAAAACAACTCGCTGCTGAAACCAAGGATATTGCCGTACTTAGCCGCATGGGCGTACCGTTTCAGCATGTGGACCCTGAGGGTTGCGTGCGCATTGAACCGGCACTGGTGCATGTGCAAGACCAGTTGCTGGGTGGCTTGTATTTGCCCGGTGATGAAACTGGCGATTGCCAGCTATTTACCTCCCGGCTGGCGCTAGCAGCACAAACACTGGGGGTGCAATTCAGGCAAGACATCGCTATCGAGCGCCTGATCACACAACAAGGCAAGTTACTTGGTGTAGAAGTGAAAAATGCGCATGGTACCGACACTTTGATGGCAGATCATTATGTGGTCGCCCTGGGCAGTTACTCACGTCAGCTGATGCAAGGATTGGGCTTGAATTTGCCCGTGTATCCGGTCAAAGGCTATTCACTGACCGTACCGATTATGCGTGCTGACGCTGCCCCGGTCTCGACAGTGATGGATGAAACCTACAAAGTAGCCATTACCCGCTTTGATCGGCGTATCCGCATAGGGGGCATGGCAGAACTGGCCGGTTTCGATTTAACCCTCAACCCACGCCGACGCCAAACACTGGAGATGGTCTTAAATGGATTATTTCCACATGCAGGCGATATATCACAAGCGTTGTTCTGGACTGGATTGCGCCCGATGACACCGGATGGCACCCCCGTTATTGGCCAGGCAGACTCCCGCTATCCTAATGTATGGCTGAATACCGGCCATGGCACTTTGGGCTGGACCATGGCTTGTGGCTCGGGGCAGGTACTTGCCGACCTGATAAGCCATGACACCCCCGCCATTGGCGCTCAAGAATTCAGTCTCAAACGCTATTCTGCTTAACGCCTTCCTTGTATTTCCCCTGTGCCAAAATGTAGCTTTGAACTGCAATTTTTAAAATTGATGCCATGGCTGATCAATTAAAAAACCTGCAAGCCGCGTGAGGTCAATCTAGCGCTCAACCCGTCTATGCCAACTTTACCGATTTCCAGGAACGCGGCTCTACCGATTATTTGTAGGAAAATCGATGGGTATTTCTTATAAAAACAATACGGATAAAGAGAAGCCAATCATCGTGGCAACTCCACAACAAAAAAATAGCAGGCATGATTACATGCCTGCTGCGAAGCAACGTCGACCCCGGGCGCGCGATGTCCCACAGCGAATCGGGGAATCCGCACCTACAACACTCATGCAGGTGCGGAAATTAAGTCAGACTCTACGGCGACGAACTGTTGCGCCGATGACACCTAAGCCTGCCAAGAGCATGACTATGTTCTCTGGTTCTGGCACTGGAATAACCGAAACCACGTCAAAACTTAAGGTTGGTAATGCTTGCCCTTGTCCGCCAGTGAAAATAATCATCCCCAAAGTGTCGGCGGTACTCATCAGATAAAATGAAGTCTCTTTGTTGGTGCCGCTTGCTGATGCAGAGAGGATGTCAGAGAAGAACGACGCGTCTGATGCAAGGTTATAGCTCAGGCTGACGTATCCGGTGCCACCGGCAGGCACGGCAAAGGTTTCCGACCCCAGCAGTGAAGTGCTACCTGCCCAGCTTTGTAGCGCTGCAGCGTTGCTGGCGTAGACTGGGTTGAGTTGGCGATCTGTCGGCGTGCCTTTGGACTGTGCCCAGTCGTCATTGCCTACCCAGTAAATATCGAAAGTTCCAGAACCAATGCCAAAGCGCGAGTTGTTCTGAACAGAGTATGAGGATGTAAAGGAGAGACTGGCGTTGGCAACATTCCAGTTGCCAGCCCCATAGGTGGTGTTTAGAGAGTCGACAATCGAGCCGATATTAAAACTGAAGGCTTCGTTGGCTGCCAACGCATTAGCCCCGGTATTGGTCTTAGAGAGGCTGCCCTGGACGCCACCCGCACCACCGGCCCATCCCCAGCCATCGACGGCACTGTAACTTGAAAATATCATGTCGCTGGCCGTTGAGCCCGTGCCGCCAGCCCCCCCGCTACCCACAATCGAAATGCTTTCATGTGTCAGCGTCGCTGCACTCACATTTCCGATAAAGGTTGCGGCAAGCAACCCTAGAAGGATGGTTGGTAGATGTTTGTTCACTTTAAGACTCCTACTCGTTGTTGAGAAAATGAATGGGCACTTATAGTGTTCCCCTATATGCATTATACATATCGCTATATCCAAGTGTATATAGCGATGTCGCCAGCATTCTTTGCTGGGATTGGTTAGTTCCCTAGGATTGTGGCAATGTAACGAAGCGGATGTTGATGAAATCGCCCAGAATCTAGGTGTATACCGACCCGGCCCGCAGATCGCTGGAATTCAAGATGCCGAGATGCATTCCGATATTGATCGTCATAAATAGAGGCTCATCTAAAATTTGAACGTGACGCCAACCTCCGCATACCGGCCTGGTGCAACAAGGAATGCCGCTGTGTAATATTCTTTATTGAACAGGTTTAGAACCTTGACGTAGTAGTCGTTATTTCCCACGGTCTTATTCACCTTCAAATCAACCACATGGTAGTCCGGCAAATTATGGGTTCCGAAATAAGTAGCGACACCATTCACCACGTTAGTGTAATTTCCATCACTACTGGCGTTACCGCTACCCTGGCTATACATGCTTCTCACCGGCCCAACATAGTTTACGTTCACATGTGCGGTGAAGCTGCTCCCGGTGTAATTGACGCCATACGAGTATTTACGCAATGGAATATCGGCCACTTGCAATTTCATCGCCGTGTCATAAGCATTCGTATAAGAGTAATTTGCAAATACCTTAATGCTTTCGCCAACCATTTGGCTAACTTCCGTCTCGTAGCCCAGCATTTCAACTTCAGGTATGTTGAAGTACTGGGTGTGTCCGCCACCGCCACCGGCACCTTTGATCATGTTCGTAATGCGTCGGTTGAATCCCGTCAGGCCGAACCGAAGTCCAAAGTCTGTTGAAGCCTCTATCCCCACTTCACGATTGAGACCTACTTCTGGCAAAACAGTCGCACCAAAGTAAGGAATAATCGTCCCTCCACTATTCAAAGGAGCCAGTGCGGGTGCAGATCTTTCCATCGCCGTGGGGGCTCTGAAACTCTTCCCGATGGAAGCACGTAGCGCAATACTTTCGATTGGCCTGAAATTCAAAGCCAACACTGGATCGTCGGATGAATACACACCTTTCTGCTCTTTATTGGCTGGTCTCGTCCATGTGACGTTCTTGACGGCGACATGATCTTCGACTTCATTGTGCCGAAAGCCTAAGCTCATACTGAGTTGGCGGGTGACATTCCACACGTCTTGCAGATAATAACTCTTGGCTGTGTAATTGTAGTCGCCACTGGCATAAGTCACCGGAGGAGTGCCTGGAGGCAGAGGGGTTTGCTCCTCAAAGCGCCGTCTTTCTTCCGTATATCCCCAAGTGGCTGTATTGGCTTTGCCGATTCTGATCGTGTGTTGCAATTCATAGCCAGTCGTATTGCCACTCCAGTCTATTTGCTGGAAACCGGATGTTGTGAGCAAACTACTTAATTCGGACCGAAAAACTTTCAAACTGATATCGTTATTTTCGTTCAGCTTCTGGTTATATACGGTGCCCAAATATGACTCCTTGATAGGGTCATATCCCCAGTCATAAGTGGGACCACCACCGGTGGCGCCCCCACCGAAATAATTGTTTTGCATCGTCAGTGTACTGCCCCCACCGGGATACCCCACACGAGCTGTTGCGTTATATCGGTTTGGCAATTGCCTCGTCGTTTCCGAATGTGATCCGAACACAGTAAGAGAAGCCTTTGGATTGATATCCCACTTCAGTTTTCCGTTGAGGTATTGCGAGTCTTCGGCCGTATGGCTTTTAAAGCCCCCGATGTTGTTCGGATTGTCGTCATAGCCATCTGTGCTGCTCAGCTTCGCGCCAAGGTAATAGCTGACATTTTCGGTGCCTCCAGCCAGCGAGGCCGAATATATTTCTGAACCCCAACTTCCCTTGGCCAGCCCCAGCGAGCCGGAAAGTTTTCCGCTGGCATTTTTCGTTGTGATGAATATCACGCCACCGGGCGCATTGCTGCCGTAAATGACGGGAACAGGCCCCTTGAATATTTCGATTTTCTCAATGTTGTCAGTGGGGATGATAGACAAATCGATTCTTGCGTCCCCGCCGCCGTTGATCATCACTCCATCGATAATGACCTTGGTGCTATTGGCATCGCTACCGCGTACCTGCGATACCTTTCGCCCCTTCACATTGCTGCCGGTCACGTACAGACCTGCGACATCCTTCACGGCCTCATCTACCGTTTGCGCCCCTTTGGCCTTGATCTCTTCCGCCGTCACAACCGTTGTTTTCACGGGAATGGCTAGTGGATTAAGCTTTTTACCTGTCACTACGACATCACTAAGCTCTATATGGTCAGCACCTGTATTACCTTCCTCTGCGGCGGGCACGGCACAGGCGAAAGCCAGCAGGGCTGTAAGAAAAAAAAGTTTGATACCTTTCACGAAATCGCTCCCTACGCGTAGTGAATACTTATACGAGTATGGTTAACGAAATCAATGCGTGTCAGCCGCCGGTAGCGGGAACACCCAAGGGCCTCCAGCTTCTTTGTCGGCAGCCACCAGATCGGCTTGGCCAGCGGGGCTGACGAGGTAATCTGCAAGTTGCCGGGCAAGTTCACGTTGGCGTGGATTTGCTGGGTGGTGAGGCCCCGGCTCAACCACCACATACACCCGGCGCATGGCCGGATCACCCTTGAGCAGCACCGCCATGCCAGCAGTCGGCATCTTGCCGAAGGCCACAGGAATATGGCCAACCACCGCGTAACCATGCTTGTCGGCTGCGGAGCGTAGCACCTGCTGGGGTGACTCGGCATCGTCGTATAACTGCTGGCGTGGCCCCGGTCTAAGGCCAAGGGAACGGAAGATACCGTGCACGATGCCAAAGCTACCGGGATCACGGAAGCCGATCAGGGGCGCGTCGGCGGCCACGATACGGCGCATGGCCTCGGCGGCATCCGGTGCCTCGGCCACCTTGGCTGGATCATCCTTTGGCCCGACGATCACATGCTCATTCATTGCCCAGGCACGCAACGGCGCAGCCACACCGGCGGCTAACAGGCCGTAGGTCTCATCGCTGCCATGAATCAGCAACAAATCAGCCTCACCATCGCGAAAGATGGGCACCACGCCTTCTTTGGGAGCCGCAGCCACAGTCTCGATTTTAAGGCCGGTTTCCTTGCTGACACGCTTGGCAAGGGCGGGCCAGACGCCCGATAGCACCAGTCCCCCTACCACGGCCACTTTGACCCGTGTCTCGGCAGTCGTATCCTGTGCTGCTTCACTCGTCGCCAAGCAAATCGCCAGCAGGATGGCAAGATACCCGCGGCAAGATTTCATTGTCTATCCTTTTTTAAAAGTGGTGTCCGCCCGAATGGCGTATCGTTATACCCATTAGTATATAGCGAACGTCGCATTAATCCTATTGAGGAATAGGTAAATTCGGCTGGAAAACCAAAATGCCATACCAATGAATTACGCACTTGGACGCGAGTGGCGCACGCCGCCACTATGGGGCATAGGATTAGCAAAAACAGTATCCCCAAGCTGGTTTTTTTGCACGATGGACGCACCAGAACCCTACAGGAAGCGACTCTATGGCATGGCGGTGAAGCCGATACGGCCAGAATGCGCTTTCTCCACCTGAGTAAAGAAGAGCGGGCAACCCTGCTGAAATTTCTAGAGTCGCTTTAGCAATGACGTGCGCTACATGAGTACAAATTCTTTTGGCACTGGCGATGCGGGTAGCGTCTCATCGCCCAACGCTTCTCTGAGTTCTATCTCAATCAAATCGGTCAGTGCGTTAATCGGTAATGCGTTGGCAATTGGCGCAAAAGGCTCCTCCAGTTCGTTACCCAAGGCATCCAGCCCAAACAAGGTGTAGGCGGCTAGCGCGGTCACAAAGGGTGTTGCCCAGCCCAAGGTGTTGGCAAAACCAAAAGGCATTAAAAAGCAAAATGTGTAAGCCGTGCGATGCAAAAGCAAGGTATAGCCAAAGGGAATCGGCGTGTTCTGAATACGCTCACAAGCGGCCTGAGTCAGTGCCAATTTCTGAATTAATTCCTCTAGCAGGTTAAATTGGATAGGCTGAATTCGACCATCCCTTAACGCTTCGATCAAGATACGCTCCATCGCGCGCAAAATGACCTCCGGTGGATTTTTACTCTGGGTAAATGCGCTAGCAGTTGCCGCAGGCAACAACCGTGTTATTTTTGGCAATTGATCACCTGGCCTGAGCTGCATGAGCAGAGCATGCGCGTAAGCGATGTTGTGCTCCAGAAGCTGTCTACGTGACGGGCTGAGGCTACCATCCAGGTGATCTAGAATCTGGCTTAAACGCGCCAGGTTTCTGGCTGTCAGCATAAATTCGCCCCAAATTTTTCTCGCCTCCCACCAGCGCTCATAACAGGCATTGTTTCTAAAAGCGAGAAAGATGGACAAGGTAATGCCCAGCAGGGCAAACGGTCCACCATCAAACTTGGGTAACCAGTCGGGCTTCAAGGTGTATACAGACACCACCGCGGCGGACAGCGTTGCCACGAATACCAGCAAGGGCATGATTCTGAGCACGATCGAGCCTTTGATGATAAAAAACAGCTCTAACAAATGTGGTCTGGGTCTGACGATCAAGGGAAGTCTCCTGCCTGGCGAACCATTGCGATAATGTTATACTCGATAGTCTGTAGTCTATCTGCCAGTGCAGCGCCTGTATGTTTGAAAAAGACACGGGAAACCACTGGTTTAGCATTTTTTGTCGTCTGTGCCGTGCATCATCGCTAATGGATTAACATCATGTTGAAATGGAAAGATATCCTGAAACTTGCCAGGGAAGGAAACCTGGCCCCCGATCACAAATTACAGAAATCCATCCGTGCCTGGCGCGAGATTCTGGATGACGAAGTATTCGCAATCACGCGCCTGAGTGCGACCGAGCGGCCATTTTCGTCAGAAATGTGTGTCGCTTTCACGCCAGGGCGTTACGCCTGTACCTGTTGCGAGCAAGTGCTGTTTGATTCCGGGCAGAAATTTGAATCCGCTTCCGGCTGGCCTTCATTTGACCAACCATTGGCCAGCAATGCGATCGCTTACTTTGCCGATGAGAGTCACGGCATGCAGCGCGTTGAGGTGAAATGTAATGTGTGTGACGCGCATCTGGGGCATGTGTTTCCAGATGGCAAAACAGAAAGTGGCCTGCGTTATTGCATTAATGGTAAAGCCATTACTTTTGTCGCCCATTAAAAAAGCGCTGACCTATTAGGGCCAGCGCTTTGTCTCTTGCAGCTACTCGCTAAACTTAGTGCGCAAGCCTTCTGCCGAAACTCACCGCATAAGCCGTAGGGCGTGCCAGCAAGATAGGATCCTGGCTAGGCGCAATGCCGTCTGTCAGCTGTAAGGGGTTAAACATGATCGGCTTCTCTGCCGCTTTACTATCAGCCACGGCTTTATTGAGTGTTAACGTGCCCAACTCTATCGTTTTACGGCTATCCGGCCATACCACGGTCGCGTTATTCACTTCATCGCCCTGCTCAGCCAGTTGCAGCAACAATTTGTATTGCACACCTTTGGCCTGTACGCGCTCCACAATATCGGTCATCAGGTAATCTGGCGCTGCCTTATCCGTGGCTTCCTTACTTAAATATTGCGCACCGGCGACGGGCACAATCTGATAACGACCATAGACCGATTTACCCGCCGCATTTGTAAACTGAAACGCATTAACGCCAAAAAATGGCTGAGTGGCAAAACTCACCGGTGCTGGTTTCGGGGTGGTCACAAATTTAAGGGCTGCCGGATGCGTGCCTAAGAACTGTTCCACCGGGCTAGGTTTGGCCGTGCTGCCTGCTGAATCACGCACGGCATTCAGCAGGCCCAGAAAATCCTCAGGTGTCGCTGCCGGAAAACCATTGACAGAAATACTCACAATGTCAGTCGCCGTACCATCTGGCAATTGAAAGCGAATCGCGATGCCTTTAGGAAAAGCGTTGCCATTGGCGTCGGGAATATTAGGCACCCCAGTCGCGTTTGAGAAACGCACCAGCACCGGCGACGCTTTCTGGAAATGCGCAGCCTGGCTAATGCCTGCCGCCTGCGCAGTCGGTGTAAACGTGCCCTCAACCAGCACGCCCTTGGCATGGTTTGCGCGATAGCCGGCATGCGGGCCGCCGGAGAGCGTTGTCAAGGTATCGACCAATTGCTCAGTCACGGGTTTATCATCGGCCCATGCTGGACTCGCGGTGGCAAAAGCGGCGGCGAACAACGCGCTCAGGATTGCTCTTGTTTTCATCTTCATTCCCTTTCACTAAAATTTAAAAAAATGATCACACAAAATTAAATCGTGCACTACTTAAATGTCAAAAAAATGAACACCCGCTTTTTTAAGTTGCCCGGGGCTTAGGCAACATGCTGAATCAAATGATTACGCAAGCTATTCAGGCGCTCACGCAATGCACCAAGTTCCTCCAGTGAACAGCCCATGGCACACAGCATGTCATCCATAATGCCAGCCGCCTGCTGGCGCAACTGCCGCCCTTGCTCTGTCAGGCAAATAATCACCTGGCGCTCATCCTGACTGGAACGGATGCGTTGCACCAGCGCAGCAGATTCCAGCCGTTTCAACAACGGCGTTAACGTCGCCGAGTCTAAAAATAACTGCTCACCGATATCACTGACCGTACGCTGATCACTTTCCCACAATACCAGCATGACCAAATACTGTGAATAAGTGAGATCCAGCTTTTTTAACAACGGCCGATAGACCTTGTTGATCGCCAGTGACAGCGAATATACCGAGAAACATAGCTGGTCTTGCAATATCGGGGTTTTGCTTTTCACAATCTCATTCATATGCATCGATTATAAATAGCACGCTATATAATAGCAATAGATTTAAAATCTATTTGTGAAAATAATTGATCACATAGTGAACAATGAAGTTTGCTTTTTTATGCATTCTGATCTGGCTCATTTCAATCTCCTATAAGAGTGAGAGATCATCATAAACCCGATATTTTCTGAAATAAAGTTGAATGTTTTTATCCAACATATAAATAAAACTTATCGCCAAGCATAAGAAAGCCTCACTATACAGTGAGGCTTTTGACGGTGACCCAAGTTTATTCGCCGAGATTATCCAGCTTGAAAGGATCTTGTGCTTGCGGGTCAATCTCCAGCGGATTAATGTCGTAGGACAAGTCATCGCCGATATCAATGTCGATCTCGTTTTGGCCTTCCCAGCGCTCCAGCCAGATGGAAAAGTCTTTTTCCGGCATCGGCTTGCCAATAAAGTAACCCTGGCCTTCGTTACATCCCAATTTGGCTAATTGGTTGAGTACAAACTCGTTTTCTATGCCCTCCGCCACCACAATCAACCCCATGTTGTGCGCCAGGTCTATGGTCGATTTCACAATGCTGGCATCGCCGCTATTTTTGTCCATAAACATCACAAATGAGCGGTCAATTTTGAGCTCTTGTACCGGCAATTGCCGCAAATATGCCAGCGATGAATAACCGGTACCGAAGTCATCAATCGACAGATGCAAGCCCATCGCAGCCAGTTTTTTCACCACCACTTCAGCACGTTCAGGGTCTTGCATCAAACTGCCTTCGGTGATTTCCAGCTTCAGCGACTTGGCATCCAGTCCATGCGACGACAATAAATGACCAATCTGCTCCGGCAGCTCCATATTATTGAGGTCGCGCGTGGACAAGTTAACGGCCAGCGTGATGTGCAAGCCTTGTTTCTTAAAGCCAGCCAGCACCTGGCAGGCACGTAACAGCATCCAGTTGGTAATATCACTAATGACTCCGGTTTGTTCGGCAAACGGGATAAACTGGTCCGGAAAGATCATGCCTTTTTCAGGATGCACCCAGCGTATCAGCGCCTCGCCGCCTAATGCCCGGCGCGTCGTCACATCAATTTTGGGCTGGATATACAGCAATAACTGGTCATGCTGTATGGCTTCTTTCAAGTCAGAAATCAGGGTCAAGGTTTCTGACTGATCAATTTCCAACGCAGTGTTGTAGACAATCCATGGCGATTTTTTGGCTCTGGACTCCTGCAAAGCCGTTTCCGCATGGTTCAGCAAGGACTCTTCGTCCAGCCCGTGATCCGGATACAAGGCTATGCCGATGCCAGTACGCACATCTATCGCCTGGCCTTGCACGCTGACTGGTCGCTCAAACACCTGCTGAATCTTATCTGCATAACGCGTGGCCTTGGCCTGGTCTGTTTGTTGCAATAGCACGGCAAATTCGTCCGCGTCCAGCCGCGCCACCATATCTTGCTCGCTCAACACATTTTGCTTTAATACCTGGCCAACATGCCGCAGCAAGTCATCACCAAAGTCGCGTCCCAGCGTTTGATTAATGGGTTTAAAGCGATGGATATTAATCACGATGACACTCAACTTTTGCTGACTATCAGCATGTGTCATGATGGCCTGATGCACGCCCTGGTTGAATGCCAGGCGGTTAGAAAGGCCCGTGAGCTCGTCATTAAACGCCAGGCGCTGGATACGCAAGGAGCGTTGCAACACTGCTTCGCGCATGCTGTTAAGCGCTTTTGCCAGATGGCCGACTTCATCGGTGCTATTGACCTGGATTTCTTTTTCGTAATCGCCCATGGCAATGTTATCGGCATCGTTGACCAGGGCAGCAATAGGCTCCGTCGTTTTACGCGACACATACCAAATCAGCGCGGCAAAAATCAACACGCCAATAAACGTTAATAACACCATCACCTTGAACAGCGTATTCAAATCCTGGGTGAAAGGCTCAACAGAGCCTTGCAACACCACCAGTAAGGCATCGTCTTTGGTTTCATGCAGCGAGCGGATTTTTAAATGATAGGCCTGGCCATTGAGATCCACACGGTGTAATGACAGCTTCTGGCGATAAATATCGGCCACCGTTTTCACCAGTAAGTTAGACAGTTCACGGGTAGAGGTGCTACTCACCAGTTGCCAGTCACGTTGATGTGTTTTCTGGACAAAAGTGACATCGAGATGCGTCAATTGCTTGATCTGGTCGGCCAAGCGGCCATCCACGGCAAAGCCCATGACAATCCAGCCGATGGTCTCTGGCGCTTTCACTGGCACCGTAATCAACTGGTACGGTTTGCCTGCAATAATATCGAACTTCAGCGTGCCACTTTGGTTTTCGAGCATCGCTTGCCGGGCATCTTCTTTGGCATTCGAGCCAAACAGTGCCTGCTCGTTATCCGTGGTGCCAATCACCAGATTGTCATTATTGCTGATGTAATAGGCAATCTGCGCGTGAATACGCCCCTGATAACTCTCCAGCGCAGACTCAATGGTCTCGGCATCATTGGTTGCGACGGCTTCCCTAAAAGCAAAGTCAGCCGCCAGCACCTGGGTCGCCTGCTTCAGGCTTTGCGTGTTATGTTGCAACAAGCTCACAAATACGCGCTCACCGACATTAATCTGCTCTGCAGCCAGCGTATCGGCATGCTTACTCAGCGCATATTTAAGCGGAAGCAGCCCGGCCAGTTGAATGGCGACCACCACTGTCAGAAATGTGAAAGCGATGCGCGAGCGGATATGTTTGAACTTGATCATGCAGTGTGATTGTTATGGGAGGGTGATCTTGACTTCGGTCGCACCCTCTATGGTTATCTTTTGTTCTACGCCAGGTTTGTTCTGGCCCGGCAGCCAGGCCTGGTAACTGTACTGCCCGTCATTCAACTTAAGGACAGCTTTGCCTTTGTCGTCTGTTTTGGCAAAAAAGGGCGTATCCACGACATAGATGTACCCTACCATAGAATCGTGAATGTTGCATCCCAAGGTCACCACCCCGGCCTGCTCAAACGGTACCGGATTAGTGGGCACGCCTGCATAGAGTTTCAATTCAAATTTTTTGGCGGGTGAAAAAGAATACACATGATGGCGGACAGTATCTTCATTGGGAAAATTAATGCTGGTCCCGGTTTGCACGATAGTCACTTTGGGATTGAACATCTTGTTCTTTTGTACAATCTTTCCAGCCGCATTCGGGTTGATAGCTGGTGTCTTGCCATCATAAAAAGCCACCACCGCATCAGCCACCGGCTTACCCCCCGCGTCACTCACCAGCAGTGTTACCTCCGCCGCCAATGCCGATTGGCTCATGGCTATCAGCAGCATACTTGCACATCCAAACCGAAACATCACGCGTAACATCCACATTCCTTATATCAGGTGATTAATTAGTCACAACATCGCGCTTCATGGGCGCCAGTATTTTCAACAATTCGTTTTTCTCTTTGGTACCGACCCCGTTTACATCCAACCGTTCGCGCAACACCTCTACCATCAGCTCAAATTCGGCAGTGGTGATATGCAGGTCCGCATGAGAGTTCTTCATGGTTTCACCCTCATACACGCATTCACCACCGGTTTTCACGCACAAAAAGTTGGTCAGGCTTTCTTTGAGTGCCTTCATTTTTACGTCCTTAAACGAACGGCTGGTGCGCGGGTCTTTACTGACAATGTCCAGGGTCTGGTTGGAAACTCTGCTCAACATGGGCAAGCCACCAATGCGTTCAAACAAACTAGCCTCTGGCTTGGGTTGCGCGATACAACCGCACAAAAACAAGGCAATTGCCAAAACATAAAAACGCATTCCATTCTCCATTCCTTGGGTCGACTATCGCATACTACGTGAGCAGCCCTCTGGATGAAGCGTCGATCAACCAGCTGAATGCGGCTTTTTTTGAGCAATTGTGCTTATCGTGAAAATGAAACAATGCGATAACTAAAGTACCCACAATATTCTTATGCGACTATTTACATCAAATTTGTCACGGCTGATGGCGGCGTTTGCCTGGGCTGCACCTGCGCTCGTTGCGCACGCTGGAGACCGCCTGTTAGCCACGGGCGGCGTCACCCAGATTGAAGGTGCCGCAGGCGGCGGCCTGATGCCATGGGCTGTGATTAGCGGCTACGGCACGGACAAGCAAATCGGTGGCTCACTGTTTTATACCCATGCCGAAACGCGGGGCGACTTCAAACTTGATACCACAGGTGTTTCGCTGGGATTTTTCAATCGCGTCGAAGTCAGTGCCAGCCAGGCACGTTTTGGCCTGAGTGATACCGTGCCGGGGGAGCAGATCCGCTTGAATACGCTAGGCATCAAACTGCGCGTATTGGGCGATGCCGTTTACGAACAGGATAGCTGGCTACCGCAGGTATCTGTCGGTGCGCAGTATAAATATAACGAAGACTTTAACTTTGTGCCTAAAGCACTGGGGGCCAGTGACCGCAGTGGGGTGGATTATTATGTCGCTACCAGCAAGTTATTTTTAGGCGCCATTAATGGCTATAACCTGTTACTCAACGCTAACCTGCATGCCACCAAGGCCAACCAGTTTGGCATTCTAGGTTTTGGTGGTGACAAGCATGATAGCTACCGCATTCTGCCAGCCGTATCCGCAGCGGTCATGCTGTCAGATAGTTGGCTGATTGGGACAGAGTTTCGTGATAAACCGAATAACCTATCGGCCTATAAAGAAAACAGTGCCCACGATATTTTCATGACCTGGTTCCCGCAGCGCAATGTGTCAATTACCGGCGCCTATATCGACCTTGGCCGCATTGCCAACAAAGACAATCAAACCGGTTGGTATATCTCCGGCCAGATCAATTACTAAACTATTGTTAATGTGGTGAAGTCAGGCCACAATCTGCTTGTAACTTCTTATCCAATTGCTTGAATTCAGCGCCATTGCCAGTGGCAAATGCATAGGGATTGCTAGACAGATAGCGGTTGTATCTCACTTGGCGTGCTGTATATTTTTCTGCCAGACCATCAACATAACACTGACAGGCAGCAGGCGCTTTCACGTTGAGCGACTGTTGGCAATCCGCTGTTAGCACTTGCTTGTCAGCACCCGTCCATGGCTGTGCATCACTTTGGCCGTT
The DNA here is from genome assembly GCF_000800115.1 of Methylophilus sp. Q8. NCBI lineage: Bacteria > Pseudomonadati > Pseudomonadota > Betaproteobacteria > Nitrosomonadales > Methylophilaceae > Methylophilus > Methylophilus sp. Q8. The sequence goes on from NZ_JUHE01000001.1 coordinate 917,867, forward strand.
AGCCCTGGCTTGGGTCAGCATGGCGTACATCAACTCAACACTGGCGCGCAACTTGCCTAAAGGCGCAGTTTGCAAGGTTTCCTGATGTTTCACTTGCAAACTAGCAACATCGACGACAAAGTCAGCGTCCAGGATGGGCTGCTCGGGAATCTGGTAGCCTTGTGCGGCCAGCATGATTTGCTTGGCAGGCTCTGCCTGTAATAGCGCTTGTGCTTCGGCAACATCGGCCGCAGGTACGCTCAATCGCCAATGCGCCTGACATGAAGCGGGTGTTTGTGTCGTCATTTGGCCCTGAATCAATTTGTCAGCCACGGCATCAGCAAACGCTGGCGGAATGCGCTGTAGCATGTACTGCATTTCCTTATCTGCCAATACATTCAACGCCTGTGCATCCAGACAAGCCGACACAGGCAGGTGATAACACAATAAGCCTATCGTGGTAACGCAGTGCGCTAAACAAACCGTGTTTTTTTGCATATTCTCAGGCGCCGTCAATGATCTGTGCATTTGAGACTGCATGCCCGTAAAAAGTTTTGCAGCGAATATCAAATAAAAACGGGCGCCTAAGCGCCCGTTCATGCCATTAAGAACAAATTATTTGTTCATAACGTACATAGTTACTTCGAAGCCGAAACGCATTTCGGTAGCAGCTGGTTTAGTCCACATAGTCATTTCTCCTTGATCCTGATTTCGTTCTAGCGATTGCTATCAACGTGTGACCATATTAAAACTGCCCGGTGCGCTTGTCGTGATTAAACTACGCAACATGCATTCATGATTTTCATGAGTGTGGCCTGATATACCCCTTAAGCAAAGCGGGATTTGATATAGCGCAACAGCTTGCGTATGCCTTTGCGCCCCACTGTGCGCTTGAGCGACACTTTAAAGTCATAGACATAAAACGGCCATAAAAACTTCCCTTGCAATCTGCGCCCGGTCATCCCCAGATACATTTGCAAAAACTGTTTGCGACCATCCCAATGCAATTTATGTAGCGCCCGCGTCAAGTCGGCCAGGCGTTGTTTGATCATGGTCGCGGTTGGCGTTGCGTGCAGGCGCGCGGTGTCGATCAACACAAACTGTAATTGCTCGCCCTGCCGCTGCACCAGGATATTGCCGCCAGAAAAATCGCGAAAATAAATACCTGAGTTGTGCATATGCAAACAGAAACGGGCAAAGGCGTGATACAGGGTTTCGGCAGCAATGCCTTGAAACTGGGTTTCACCATGCTTAAACGCCAGAAAGGCTTTTGAAATAGCAAAATCGTGTGGCACAAAAGCAGAGATATAAAAATTGCGGCGCAAGGTCGGGTCCTTGGCATGCTCGATATAAGCGAGCGGCATCGCCGTCCCCACACCACGGCGCAATAACTCCATCGCCCCATTCCAGCTGCGCTTGGCTTTGCTCGGTTTATGTTTGTCCAGCCAGGTTTTGTGCCAATACATGCGTACCGGCTTTTTCACGGTCACTTGCTGCGTAGCGTCTCGCGGATCCGGCAGTGACCAGATGGCATTTCTGGCATGGCGCAAAGCCTCTGCTTTAGCAGGTGGCTGTAAGGCCTCGGGATGCCAGGCCTGCCACAACTGTTGCGCTTGTTCGGCATTCGCCGCCAGGATCATGCCACGCCAATCGCCCTCTTGAATCGGGAAATACTGTTGCCCTGCGATGTGTGCGTGAATCACGGCGCCGTCCAACACTGGCCGTGTCGTACGCAATACAATCTGCTCGGTCTGTGGCCACACCAGGTAAAGCGGCGACTCTGTCAGCATGGTGCGATCATGCACACGCTCACCATCGCGGTTGAATATCTGCGCTTGCTGCAAACTGTGCGGTGAATAAATCTGGTCCAGCAACGCACATTGGCCATTCACGGTCCAGGCAATATGCACGGCTTGCCCATGCTGTTGCAAGCGGTGAATTTCGAGACCGTTGCCGGTGCTGACCGGCGCAATATACTGCGCGCCATTCAACCAGTAACTAACCATTCTGAAGGCAGCAAAACTCGGATTCTGCTGATAATCAGCCACCACGCCATCAGCTGACTTGTAATAAGCAACGCGCTCCAGCGCTGGGTAATCAGCATCCTTCAAGCCATCATCAATCAAGCCTTCACGATGGCAGACAAATGCTCCCCAGTTGGCATGCCGTAACGCGCCTGCCGCAGCGAGCAAGGTGAAATAACGTGTGACATAATCGGCCTGCTTCTGTGCGCCATCTGGAAAACGGCGCTTGATACGGTAAATCGCCCAAAATGCCACCGGTGACACCAGCGTAGGCACTCCGAGATCATCACCGATCTTTTGCAGTAACTTGGCCTTCTTAATCAGGTTGAATTTGAGGGCACGCGTCCACTTATGCTTGAGGATGCGGAAATCTGCCAGTTCAGGTTCGACTACGCGTTCCACAAACAGATTATTGCTATGCACATCCGGCAGCCGACGCCCTTCGCCCAGGGTCTTGAGCAGGCTGATGTTGTATAAGGGTTCAAAGTCCTGAATATTAGGGCCAACCACCACCACCTGATATTCCCTGGCCAGATCGTAAGCGATTTGCCAGGCCGTCATAAAGCCGGGCATATCATAGCCTGCCCATTTTTTGCGATTGACTGTATTGCCTATCTCCAGCGCCGCGATGCCTGTCGCATAACTTTGCAGCAGCTCACTGACAAACTGCTTCCAGTTGGCCTGTGCCGCGTTGCTACGCATATTCCTGGCTGCCTCATAAGGCTGTACCGCATGCAGCGTGACTGAGAAATCCGCCGCCAGCAATCGTCGCAAGAAACGCTCCTGGAACGGTCGCGCATCATCATCACTGATATCCAGGCGCACGCGTTTAACGCCCAATGCTTGCAACTGCGCAAGCACGTAGTCATCAGTGGCAGGATCTGCATTGCTGGCAACACACAGGCCGATGAAATCATCAGGAATCGTGTGGTTAATGGTTGGCAGATGGCTGTTTTTAAGCCATAACCCACCCGCGGCAATATATTTAAGGCCATCTATCATGACCTGGCGGGTGAGCATCGAAGGTTGTGCTTTATTCAAAACAACCCCTATTGCGGCAAGCGATAACGCTGCTCTTTATAGAGCAACGCCGGTAACAGGCTGTTGGCTAGCGCACGCTCGGCCAGGGCCGCCCCGTCAGCAGGCACGGCCGTATTTTGCAATTGCTTGCTGGACGGATCGTAATGCCCAAACGCAGCAGGCTTGCCTTCACGCAGCACCACGACCTCATTCTCTGCCACCGTTGGCCCGATTTGCTGCATCCAGCCAAAATTGTAGTTATATTGCATTAAAGCGCGGCCACGATAGTCAGCACTCACATTCGACAAGTCTTTGCCAGTCATTGGATGCTGCGCTTCTATGCCCATTAATGACAACACCGTCACCGGCAAGTCAATCTGGCTGGCAATCGCATCCACTGTTTTTGGCTGCACGGCCCCGCCCAGAATCAGGGCCGGAATATGGAAGTGCTCAATCGGCACCAGCGAATCGCCGCGCACGCGGATATCGTGGTCAGCCACGATCAGAAATACCGTGTCTTGCCAGTAAGGACTGGCTTTGGCCTTTTTAATAAATTCACCAATCGCATAATCGGCATATTTCACTGCATTATTATCAGTCGCTTTCGGTTGCTCATATAACTCAATGCGGCCATCAGGGAATTCAAATGGCGCGTGGTTAGAAGAGCTGAATGCAAGCGTGAAAAATGGCTTACCGCTGGCATGATGCGCTATGAGCTGCTCGTGGGTTTTATTCAGCAAATCCTCATCTGACGCGCCCCAGCTGGCGACAAACACCGGGTTTTTGAAATCCGGCTGGTCGGTGATTTGCTGAAAACCATTACCCATAAAAAAGCTGCGCATATTGTCGAAGTGCGACTCGCCACCGTAAATAAACTCAGTCAGGTAGCCACGCTTGGACAATAACGATGCCAGCGTAAAAAAGTTTTTCTGGCTTAAATCCAGTTTTACTGTGCTATCCGACGGTGTCGGCTGAAAGCCAGTCACCACGGCTTCAATACCGCGCACTGAGCGCGTACCGGTCGCATACAGATGGGTGAACCAGATACCATCGTTCTTGAGTTTTTCCAGGTTGGGCGTCACCGGCTTACCGCCGAGCGATTCAACAAAACCCGCACCCAGACTTTCTTGCAGCAAAATGACCAGGTTCAACGGTTTGTCGCGCTTGATGCCAGGCACCAATGTCGTCAATGTAGGAATGTCAGCTTCTTGTGCACCAGTCAGCGCAAAGATTTTTTCACGCGGCAGCTTGCCATAAATCGCACTTGATTTCGCTTCGTGCTGCAAACTGTAGGCGGCGTAAAATACTGAATAGGTAGAATTCAGGATCAGGCTGTTGACCATGCTGTCTTGCGTAATGGCAAACAGGGCAGGATTGGCCGGGCGATGCGTCAGTGATGAGCGTATCCCCAATACCGTCAGCACCAATACCAATGGCCACACCAGCCACACGGCTGGGCTTGCCCACTTGGCCTCAGCCTGACGCCATGGGTTAAGCAGCTTGGCCACGGCGGCAAAAGCAACGATCGTCATCACCAGGCCAAATATCAGTTCAGTCTTAAAGCCTTGCCACAACATGCCAAACACTTCATGCGGATATTTGAGGTATTCGACAAAAATACGGTTAGGACGCACATCGTATTCGAGAATAAAACCTGGCGTGGCCGCTTCGAGAAACACCAGCAACACCAGTGACAGCAATACCCACCAGTAGGTGAATCCGCGCCATACCTTGAACAGTTTGCGTGTGGCTAATATGGGCGAGAGCAATACAGGAATAATGGCCAGCAAACCCAGCTGGATCACATCGACGCGTACGCCTTGCAGCAGAATCTGGCACAGCTCGCCAGTGGCTTGTACGCGCTCCCACTTCCAGGCCACCAGGCCCAGACGCGTGAGTGAAAGCAAGACCAACCCACTGATCAACATGACAATGAGCGGCGCATATGGGCCAAAGCAATGGCCGATTGCCCAGAGTTTTGAAGAAGAACGTGGTTTGCCGAAATAACTGGATTGCATGTTTGCTTAATCAGATGGGATTCAAGCGTGTGATTATAACGGGTAATTCGCGATTGTTCGCGCAGGGCCTAAGCTACTCGGGCAAAACAGACTTCTTGCGCAAGTCGAGATACACCGCGGACAGCAATCCTACCGGAATCACAAACCCGACCAGCAGCGGTACCAGGTCAACCAGCATATCGACAATACCGGTCTGGCTGGTCAATAAACTCCATGCCTTTGCCAGCAGAGGAATCACTGTAAACAATAAAGTGGGGATTAAAAACCAGATCGTACTGGTCGCCCCACGCTTCGCCAAACGTGCACATAGATAAGACACCACAGCCACAATCACCGCCGCCCCTGCGCCCCACACGGCGCCTGCCACAATGGTGATCCAGCTACCTACCTGGTAGAGCAATAAACAAATGATCGCGGTCAGAATCAGTTTCCGTTGGCTAGCCAATGACATAAAGCGCTTCTTTTGATTGAGTTAAAGCTAAGACAGGCTTTCATTATAAAGGTGCAGACGATGCCATGGCATTGCAGAAAAATGGGATTGCCCAAGCAATCCCGTGATACCCGCCACCTTAATTGGTCGTCGCTGGCGGTGCTGCTTCATATTCTGTCGGTTGCACAGGATTTCCGTGCGTCGTCCCGGCTTTTTCGTCTTTATTCCTCAGCACTTTGTTTTTGTGCCTTTTAATGGGTCGATCGGCCGAGCCCTTGTCCGTGCGTTGGGCCTGGTCTTTAACCTGAGGACTCTCCGAATTACCCAGGTTGCTAGCATCATTAGGCACTCCATCTTGACTGCTACCAATAGGCCCTTTGTCTGTTCGGCTTTGCTGCCGGTCGACTTGCGGGCTTTTAGACGTTCCTAATGTTGCACCGTCATCTTTGCTTTCAGCCGCATAAGAAGACGTGATTGAAATCACAGAAACCAACAATGCAATCAGTAATTTGTTCATTTTTTGTCCTTAAATAAAAAATGTGGTTTGGCATTTTTATTTAAAAGGGAATCATGAATCCTGCTTATCCGTGCTTTGCTTATTTTGCTGTAGGAAGAGCGCGCCTTAGCAAGTGCCTCAGTCCTTTCAGCAATACCCAGGCGAGCCCAATCACACTGATTAAAAACAGAATCGCCGGTATCGGCAATACCGCAGGTGCATCTGGCTTGCGCGCCGGCCCCACCTTCAGCTGTTCAGGCAATGGATTTGGCGTGACCGGGATAATTTGCCACTGGCTTCTGTCCGCCGGAGCTTGTTGCAAATATTGCGCAAAGCTATACACAGGTGCCAACCCATATGCCCGACTGGATGGAATTTGCGGGATACGTACAAAATAAATAGCTTCAAGCTGCCCTGGCATAGCTTGCATAGCACCAGAGCGCAAGGTTGATTGATTGGCCGTTTGGGCGATTTTAAGCAAATCGTTGCCTATCGCATCAAACGCCACGGCTGGAAATAGCCTGGTCATTTCTGTGTTGAGATAATCATAAATGGCACGGCCTTTTTGCAAGCTGCGCTCAGTCGCCGCCACATACCAGTAAGCGGCGCTGGCTTTGAGCAGGCTTTCGGCACCACGTTTTGGCACTTGCCAGCCCAACTGACGCAGCGCATCAATGCTGATGCCAGCGCAGTTTTCCAACGCGTGGTCATAGACAAAGTCGTTGCGGTAAAAATGCTCGAACACCCGGTTATTCAGTGCTTGCACCTGTTTGGGAATCTCCGGCTGGCTAAACACCGCCACCAGCATATAAGACGGGCGGTAAAATGCCTGGCCGCTATTGAGGTCGCCCATGTATTTATCAAACGGCGTCACGCCGGCAATGATGCCCTTCTCACTATTGCTGGCCAGGTTGTAATAATTGTTCACCAACCATGAGGCATAATCACCGTCAGCACCCACAACGCCAGTGGCCAGCGCAAAATGCCCACCATGCGCTTCATCGTCATCTCCTTGCGCACCATTGAGTAAAATACCAAGGGCGGCTTTGCCGGGCGACTGTTGCGCTGCGCCGGGTGACTTCTCCCATAACAAGCGGCTTTGGTAAGGGCTGCGTGCGCCACCATTGGCAAACTGTACCAGTGATTGCAGGCTTTCTCCTGACTGCAAAGGCTGTGTACCAGCAGTGAGATTGAGTTTAAAGGGTTGCGGCCAGACGGTGCGTGCCACCAGCGTTTTTCCCTCCAACTCACCACGGATCGACAGTGGCTTTTGGCTGAGATAGCGGCTGGTTTCGGCGTTCCAATAAGAACGATTACTGACGATCTTAGGCACCAATTTAAAACCAAATCGATCCCCTTGTACGCTAGTGACTGCAGTTACCTCAGCGTTTAAGGTCAGTGCCGACCAGTGCTGACTGGCGCCCGTCCACACCAAGGCGGGCAATGCATCCGGATTTAATGCCTGCGTATCTTCAACGCCACGTTTGCTGGCATCAAAGCTGACCACCGGCGCACCACTTTGCGGCAAGGCAAAAGTTTCATGACGAAAATACCATAAGGCTTGTGGTGACGCCTGGCATTGCTGGCAATCCCCCTCAACCGTTTGAAATTGGTTTTGTGTATATAAGCCCAATTGATCGCCTCCAGGCTCACTACAGGCAAGCGACGAAACCAAACCTAACCCCACGCCCACGATACGACGCATGCTTATCCTCTCAAGCCACACAGGTAAGCACGCACGGTATGCCAATATTCCGGCTGGCGAAAACACAGATAAATGGCGACCAGCACATTGACCGCTGCCGTGATGGCAAACAATTGCGGAATACTGATACCCATACCAAACAGCAACACCGAGAAACCAGCCGAAAGCACCATAAACAAGGCATTCATAATATTGTTAGCCGCAATCACGCGTGACTGATAGCCCGCTTCAGCGCGGCTTTGCAGCAATACATACAGTGGCACAATATAGAGGCCACCACTCACGCCAAGCAATGCCACATCGAGCAACATGCGCCAATAATCCATCCCGGCCAGTGCATGCAAAGTCAGTGCTGGATTGGCTAATAACTGTTGCTGAATACTGCTGGCAGTGTTGGCAAAATCCCAGGCGAATAATGACATGCCTGCCGCACCCAGCATGACCAGGCCCAACTCCTGTTTGCCCTTGGAGAGCTTTTCGCACCAGACCGAGCCCACACCCACGCCGACCGAGAAAATCGATAACAGGCTAATAAAGTCGCGCTCACTGCCCTGCAACACATTTTTCGCCAGGTTAGGAAACTGTGCCAGCAAGGTCGCACCAAAAAACCAGAACCAGGAGATGGCGACAATCGCCACCCACAACGTTTGCTGCGCCCAAAACGTGCGCACATTTTTGATGGTTTCGGTGATCGGGTTCCAGTTAATGGTGATTGCAGGCACAGGGGCCGGTGACAACGGAATGCCGCGGCTCAAGTGATAGCCAGAGATGGCTATCAGCAACACACTCAAACTGGTAAACAAGGCATGCTGCTCCAGACTACCTAACCAGGCACCCAATACTTGCCCCAGCAAAATAGCCACAAAGCTACCCATTTCAACCAGGCCATTACCGGCAGTAAGCTCCGTAGGCTGTAAATGCTGCGGCAAATAAGAGTATTTCACCGGGCCAAACAAGGTGGAATGCACGCCCATTAAAAATAGTGCCAGCGCTAGCATCAACAAGCTGCGACTTAAAAAGCCGATACTGGCAAACAGCATGATACAAATCTCCAGCACCTTCACCAGCCGGATAATCTGTGACTTTTCATATTTGTCCGCCAATTGCCCGGCCGAGGCTGAGAACAGGAAAAACGGTAAAATAAACAGGCCAGGCAACAAAGTGGCCAATGTTGCGCCATCTAATGTGGTCAGGCTGGACGTGTTAAAAGCCACCTGGGTAATCAATGCGGTTTTAAATACATTGTCATTAAACGCACCTAACCCTTGTGTCCAGAAAAAGGGGCCAAAGCGTTGCTGGCTGAGTAAGTTGAATGGATTGGTCATGCTGCTTGCTCCGCCATTTGTTTCAAAGTGACATAATCGGTTTTACCGGTACCCAATACCGGGATGTGCTCAACCACGATCAATTTACGTGCAATGGCAATTTCGGGCGAGCCCAGGTTTTTGGCGACAATTTGCAAGTCTTCGCGCTTCAGTTTGGCATCGGTGGTGAAGAGCACAATGCTTTCGCCACGGCTGGCATCTGCCACGGTAGTAGCTGCATGCTGCTGCTCGGGTGCAGCGGTGTTGGCAATCTTTTCAACGACTTCCAGTGAGACCATCTCACCAGCCACTTTGGCAAAACGCTTCACCCGACCTTTGATATGGATAAAGCCTTCAGCATCCACTTCAACGACATCGCCCGTTTCATACCAGCCATCTTTCGGCGCGACCAGCACGCCCGGATTGTCGTACAAATAGTAGCCTTGCATGATGTTGTCGCCTTTCACCGTCAGCAAGCCGCCTTTTTCTATGCCGGGCACCGGGCTAAGTTTGTATTGAATCCCAGGAAAGAATTGGCCGACACTGCCGTTGCGGTTGGCCATGGGCGTATTGGCAGCGACCACGGGCGCGCATTCGGTGGTGCCATAACCTTCAAGAATGCGGATGCCAAATTTTTCATGATAAATCTTGCGTACTTCTTCGTTGAGCTTTTCTGCCCCGGCAAACACCACGCGCAATTTATAAAAGTCATACGGGTGCGCATATTTGGCATAGTTGCCCAAAAAGGTGCTGGTGGAGAAAAACACCGTGCACCCTTTGTCGTAAATCACTTCCGGGATCAATTTATATTGCAGTGGTGATGGAAACAGCAACAGTGGGATGCCGTTGAGTAAAGGCAGCAGCGCACCGGTAAAACCAAAGGCGTGAAACAGCGGCAAGGCCATCATGAATTTATCAGCCGGGCTGAAGTCCAGTGTCGCCAGGATCTGGTGCGTGTTGGCCAAAATACTTTTATGGCTATGCACCACCCCCTTGGGTTTACCCTCAGAACCGGAGGTAAATAAAATCACCGCCGTATCCTCGGCAGTCACAGGTTCCATCGCCGCGCGCGGGTAAAGCAAGGCGTAACCCATGAGCCAGGCGCGATCCAACATGCCAAACTGGCCACGCAGGTCTTCAAGGTAGACAATATTCAAATCGCTCATTTGGGCGACCGTTTCTTCCAGCTTGGCCGCTTCAATAAACTTGCGCGAACTGATGACCGTTCGGATATTGGCGGCGATACAGGCATTGCGCATGCCATCCGCACCAGCCGTGTAGTTAAGCATGGCAGGGATTCTTTTAAAGGCACTCATCCCCAGCACCAGCGCCAACGTGTTGGTGATATTAGGCATCAACACCCCGACCGCTTCGCCAGGCTGGCTCACCTTGGTGGCAATGCGACCCAGCGCCAGGCTACGCTTGAGCACCTCCTGATAGGTGTCCTCAATCTGGTTCATATCCTCGATGATGCGTGTCTTGGCACCGTATTTATCCATGGTGTCGAGAAAAGCTTCAAACAGGCTTTTACTTTGCTGGGTTTTAAACAGCATATGCTGCATGATGCTGCGCATGGCTTCACCGGCAATGCGGCGGCGCTGCTTGGCCGTGAGTGGCGCATGATGCCCGTGTTGCTCAATACGGATTTCCGTCGGCGGCAAAATTTTCAGGGTCACGCGTGGTAATAACTTGCGCGGATGCACATCCGACAAACGGCCAAAATACGACTGGGCGGCACCTTCGACGCGCACCGGCAGGATTTTGACGCCTGTTTTAGCCGCCACAAAACCGGGGCCGTCATACACCTTCATCAAGGCGCCCGTCAGGGTAATCCTGCCCTCAGGAAAGATCACTACGTTTTCGCCCGCATTCAGGCGCTGTACCACTTTCTTCATCGCCAGAGGGCTGGCCGGATCAACAGACAAATGTGGCGTCAGCTTTAACCACCAGCGGAAAAAAATATTCTTCAACACGCCGGTATGCACGACAAAGGTCGCGCGCTTGGGCAAAAACAAGCCCAGCAACAAACCATCCAGAAAAGACTCATGGTTGGCAATAATCAACAATCTGTCTTCCTGCGGCACATTCTCCAGCCCGGTGACACGCACTCGGAACAACAGACGACATACACCCCTTAATACACTGACCAACATGGTTTGCTCCCGGTTAAATTCTTTTTATATTTCGTCTTTAATATAGTCCAGCACGTTTTGCAGTGCCTGCTGCATGAATGGCTGATTGACCCAAAAATAAACTTCGCGGCCGATCTTTTCACTCTGCAAGGCACCGCCTCGTTCGAGTACTTTTAAATGATGTGTCACTGCGGTACGACTCAACTGCGAGCCCTCCACAATTTGCAGAATGGTGAGCCGCTCGTTTTTTTCGAACGATAGCAAAATCCGTTGCCGATGGGCATCACCCAATGCAACAAATAGCTCGGAAATGGCATTCCAGGGTTCTGGAACTTGGGTCACTGTTTTCATATAACTAAATAATTAGTTATTTAGTTTGTTTTGTCAAGCACCATCATACAATCCTGTCCTGGCCATGGACTAGTCTGCGCTTCACCAAAGCATCATCCAACGTTGATGCGCGCCCTATTACACTGCAATGCCGCATGTAAAGGAGTGGTTGAGATGTTACGCCTGTCAGTATTGTCCTGTTTGCTTGCCTGCCTGCCGTTGGCGAGTCACGCCAGTGCAGAAATCAGCCTAGCAAGCACGAGTTGCTCCGGCGACCTGTCGCTGTCAGCAGGCGGTGGGATCTCATTAGCCTGTACTGGGGACCTAAGCCTGGATGGTGGGTGGCTAAAGTCTGACAGTCTGATATCACTGTTCGCAGGTGGAGACCTGACACTGAACAACCTCAGCCTGTACGCGCAGGAAATCAGTTTATCAAACCTGACCGGCAACTTGACCATTGGCAGCAACGTACTATTCGACATCACGCACACAGCAGTGCTCACCAGTGGCGCCACGCCCTTAGACATTTGGTCGCCGCGCCCGGTGATTGCGTGGCAGGCATTTAATATAGGCTTGAATTCAAGTGTCGTTTTCAACATGGGAACAGCCAGTTCAAGCGTCATAAACCGTATCACGGGATATAGTCCAAATTTGGCAGGCAGCCTAGTAGTCACAACCGCACAAAGCCTGCTATTAGCCAATGCATCGCGCCTCACGCCTATTAATAGCGCAGGCATCAATGTGTCTGCGGTGCCTGAGCCTGATGGCTATATGATGATACTGGCTGGCCTGGGAGTCATGGCTTGCAGACGCAAAAACAAACAAACCTCAAACAATTAGCCAGCGATAGGTGAAAGATGGGTTTTCAGCAGACTGAGCATGGCGACATCGCCAGACTGGTCTGCGCTGAATGCGGTCAAACCGGATGCACGCGCCTGCTCGGCAATGCGGGCATGGTTGACGAATAAAGGAGTGGCTTTTAACCAGTCGCCATCACCAGCCAGCGCCAGTAAAAAACGCAAGGCTTCGGTACTGGTGACAACAATGCCATGTAATTGGCCTTGAGCATAAGCTTGCTGCAATCGTTGGGCGCTGCTTTGCGGATTCACGCGGCGATAGCATTCACCAAACACCACTTCAGCGCCGCGCTGCTTCAGGGTATCCGCCAGCAATTCACGCCCACCGACGCCACGCACAATCAGCACCCGCTGCCCTTGCATGTACTGCAACTCAGGCAGCGCCAGCAAAGCTTCGCTATCGAAGCGCTCACTTGGTGTCAGTACCTCTGCAACACCATAGCTTTGCAAACTGGCAGCGGTGGTTGGGCCGATAGCAGCAAATTTGAGCGATGGCGAAATACCTGCCTGTTGCAGCAAAGGCATGCCATGCTGCACGGCATTTGTACTGATAAACACAGCCCAATCAAACTGGCTAAGCGGCGTGACCGCCGCATTAAACGCGGTCAGATCTTCCAAGCCTTTGATATCAAGCAAGGGAAAAGAAATGACTGCACCGCCTGCACCGATGATCGCCGCAGTGAGCTTGGTGGCTTGCTCGGGTGGACGCGTCACCGCGATATGCACCCCAGCCAAGGAGAGTGTCATTTGACGCCGTCCAGTGTGGCCAGGATTTTATCGGCACCGCGTGAGACCAGTTGCAGCGCCAATTGCTGGCCGAGTTTTTCTGCATCTGCCGCATTGCCGGTCACGGTTTCCTTCAGCATTTGCTTGCCATCGACGCTGGCGACAAACCCTTGCATGGTGATGGTGTCGCCCTGCTTGGTGGCATAAGCGCCCAGTGGCACGGTGCAGCTACCTGCCAATGCGCGGCTAAAGCCACGCTCGGCCAGCACGCACAACTCAGTGTCTTGGTGGTTTAGCGGCGCCAGAATGGCTCTCAAATCAGTGCGTGCAGCATTGATTTCTATGCCTAAGGCACCTTGGCCGACGGCAGGAATACTGTCTGCCGGATCGATAAAACCTTTGATGCGGTCACCTAACTCCAGGCGGATCAGCCCGGCCGCCGCCAGAATAATCGCCGCATATTGGCCTTCATCCAGTTTACGTAAGCGGGTTTGCACATTGCCACGCAAAGATTCGATTTTGAGCGTAGGGAAACGCGCCTGTATCTGGCTTTGACGGCGTAGGCTTGAGGTCCCCACCACGCTGCCATCAGGCAGTTCTTCCAGGCTGGCATAGTCGTTAGAGACAAACGCATCGCGCGGATCTTCACGCTCACCGGTGGCGGTCAGCATAAAGCCCTCGGGCAAATGCATGGGCACATCTTTCATACTGTGCACAGCCAGATCCGCACGGCCATCGGCCAATGCATTTTCAAGCTCTTTGACGAATAAACCCTTGCCACCGATACGCGACAACGGGGAATCCAGAATCTGGTCGCCGGTGGTGGTCATGCCTAAAATGCTGACGTCACATTGTGGATATAAGGCCTGTAACCTGGCCTGGATATGCTTGGCCTGCCACATGGCGAGTGCGCTTTCGCGCGAGGCAATGACTAGCTTGGCTGGAGGATTAAATGTACTCACAACGATGTTACCTATGATGGATTTAGCGCGCTATTTTAACACGGCATCGGCAGACTTCTGCGCCCCTTACGTGCCAGGCTAAGACGCACCTTTACATGAACCTTTTGTTCGCCAAGGCAGTCGGATTGAGTTATGCTGATGCCTGCATAGCAACCCGAAGTGGCTAGAAAAGTCGCTATTCAATGATAAAAATGGAGGACTATCCATGCAATACCAACTTGAAATTTTTCTTTCTTCTCTCAATCAATTCTGGGTCGAATTGGTCCATTTTGTACCCAAATTACTCGCTGCCATGGTCATTCTGTTTTTTGGCTGGCTGGTCGCCAAAGCAGTCAGATTAGGCGTAAAACGCATTCTTGAAATTTCGCACTTTGATACTTTTGCGCAAAAATCCGGCCTCGAAGCCTTTATGCGTAGCGCCAACTATAAAGTTACCTTAAGTGGCATTATCAGCCAGGTCGTCTATTGGCTGGTGATCTTGCTGTTTGTCATCACCGGTGCCAATTCACTGGGCCTGACAGAAGTCGCTTCATTGCTCAAAGAGCTGGCCAGCTACCTGCCGCATATTATCGTGGCGATCCTGGTGGTGATTTTCGGTACCTTGTTTGCCCGCTTTATCAACCGCCTGGTGTTTGCCTGGCTGCATAGCATCAAGTTTGAGCAAGCGCTGATCATCAGTACTTCAGCTGAATATTGCATCCAGATCCTGGCGATTTTCATTGCCCTGGAACAACTTGGCATTGGCATGCAATTGATACATTCACTGTTTGTGATTGTATTTGGTGCCGTGTTCCTAGCGCTGGCGATTGCCTTTGGCCTCGGTGGCCGCGATTGGGCTGCCAAGGTCATTGATCAGGCGCAGAAGAAGAAATAATGCAAAAAGGCCACCGTCAGGCGGCCTTAATCACACTTTGGTGACGTCGGCTAACAAGCAATGTCTCCGGAATGCCCTTGATTAATACCACCCACGTCGTTTCTCCAGCCTCTTCGCCTTGCGAAATCCGTTGCTTTTCAAACCCGCTGATGGCCGCACGTGCAACCAGTGCATTGCGGTGTATGCGCACAAACTGCGCCGCATAGATTTGCTCCAGCTGGTTCAATGAGGTTTCGAGCAAGTAACTTTTGTCACGCGTGCGTACCGTCACATACTTCAACTCAGCCCGCAAATAGAGCACGTCTGCGATGGGCACCAGCAACACTTTGCCACGCTCGTGGATGCTCAGGTGGTCGTACGTTTCCTGCAGCGGCTGCAAAGCTTGTGACTGCGCGGCTTGAAGTGGCTGCGCTTTGGCTAGGGCGGCGGCCAGGCGCTCACTGCGTATCGGTTTGAGCAAATAATCAATGGCATTGAGCTCAAATGCCTGCACGGCATAATGGTCATAAGCCGTGGTAAAGATGAGCTTGGGCGGCTGGGGCAAACCACGCAGGTGTTGCGCCAGCTCAATGCCATCCATCATCGGCATACGGATATCCACCAGCACAATATCTACCGATGTCTCTTGCAGCATGCTGATTGCCTCGACGCCATTGGCGGCCTCTCCTGCTACCTCATAGCCACCGACATCCCCCACTAAATCACGTAGCCGCTGCCTGGCCAGTGGCTCATCATCAACGATTAGCAAACGCTGACTAGCCATGCATCACCTCGGACAACGGCCGTGTTGGAATCACGATTTCGACGATATAACGCTGATCTGCTTCGTATTGGCGCAACTGTGCTTCCAGGTCGTAGTGCAAACGCAAGCGCTCACGGATATTTTTGAGCGCCATTTTATTGCCGCCAGATTTATCACTACGGGGCGGCAAAGGATTACTGATACGTAACAGCAAACTCTTGCCGCTAGGCTTGATTTCAATATGCACCACTCCGCCTTGTGACTGCGGCTCTATACCGTGATAGACGGCGTTCTCGAGCAAAGGCTGCAAAATCAGTGGCGGAATCATGACTTCCGGTGGAATATCCTCTAATTGCCAGTCGCATTGCAGCCGCTCATCCAGTCGCAGCTTTTCAATATTCAGATATTGCTGGCACAAGGTGATTTCTTGCGACAAAGGCACCAGGTCACGGTTATCCGCCATCAGCACACGAAACAGCTCGGCCATATCTTCCAGCGCAGTCTCCGCGCGTTGCGGCTGGCTACGGATCAAAGATAGTGCAGCATTCAGGCTATTGAACAGGAAATGGGGGCGGATACGTGCCTGCAAAGCCTGCAAACGGGCCTCGGCAATGGCGGGCGAATAAGCCCGCTGTAACAGATCGAGATAATATAAACACACCAGCACATCGGCCACACACAGCAGCATCACCTGCCAATATTGTGCGGATGTGAATGGCAAGATCCAGCGCTGGTATCCATAGGCAGACAAAGCGGTGATGCCTATCGCCAGCAAAAAAATCACCAGCAATGCCAAGCGGTAAGGCCAGCGGTTGATCACAGGATACGCCAACGTGAGGGCGCCCATCACCAGCAGCAGTGGCGGCAACCACTGGCTGCCAATCTGCGCCAGGTCATTTAGCCATGACGATACGCTCCAGCCGGACTGGCCGTCATAGACCGTGAGCAATGCCAGCAAACACAGATGCAGCAACAGTACACGTAAGTGTATGCCCAGATTGCGGAAATTCGGGATGCGGCTACTTTTACGCACGGCGTGATGTTCGTTTATAATGTCGTGCCAGCATCATAAGTATTAAGTGCCACGGGCGCAAGCCGCGACCAGTGGGCAATTTTCAAGGTTTAATTTGAAGGTGCAAATTTTGGCAGAAAGAATTTTGCTTTGACAACTCAGCAACCCAACACACAATCTTCACTACACCAAAAAGACCAGGCCTGGTCTGGCCGCTTTAACGAACCAGTCGCCGAACTGGTCAAACGCTATACCGCCTCCGTCGATTTCGACAAACGCCTGGCTGCATTCGACATTCAAGGCTCGATTGCCCACGCCACCATGCTGGGCACGCAAGGCATTATTTCGGCGCAAGATGTAGAAGATATCAAACGTGGATTGGGTGAGATTCTGGCGGAGATCGAAGCCGGTCAATTTACATGGCTGCTCGACCTGGAAGACGTGCACCTCAACATTGAAAGACGCCTGACCGAGAAGATCGGCGATGCTGGCAAACGCCTGCATACCGGCCGTTCACGTAACGACCAGGTCGCGACTGATGTGCGCCTGTGGCTGCGCAGTGTGGTCGACGACGCCATCGCCGGTATCCGCGCGCTGCAAACCTCGTTGCTGGATTTGGCCGAACAACATGCCGCCACCATCATGCCAGGCTTTACCCACTTGCAAGTGGCGCAGCCAGTGACCTTTGGTCACCACCTGATGGCCTATTTTGAAATGCTCAATCGCGATGCAGAGCGTTTTGCTGATGCGCGCAAACGCATCAATCGTCTGCCATTGGGCGCTGCCGCACTGGCGGGCACCAGCTACCCGATCAAACGTGAATTAGTAGCAGAATTATTAGGGTTCGACAGCGTCTGCCAGAACTCGCTGGATGCCGTCTCCGACCGTGACTTTGCCATTGAATTTAACGCAGCGGCCTCATTGCTGATGATGCATTTGTCGCGCTTCTCTGAAGAACTGATTTTATGGATGAGTCCAAGATTCGGCTTTATTGATATCGCTGACCGCTTCTGCACCGGCTCCTCCATCATGCCGCAAAAGAAAAACCCGGACGTACCAGAACTGGTGCGCGGTAAAACCGGCCGCGTCTATGGACATTTGATCGGCTTGCTGACCCTGATGAAAGGCCAGCCACTGGCTTATAACAAAGATAACCAGGAAGACAAAGAGCCGCTGTTTGATGTAGCCGACACCTTACTGGTGACCTTGCAGATTTATGCCGACATGCTGCGCGGCATCACTGTCAAAGCCGACAATATGCGCCAGGCGGCACTGGAAGGCTTTGCCACCGCCACCGACTTGGCCGATTACCTGGTGAAAAAAGGCATGCCGTTCCGTGATGCGCACGAAGTGGTCGCCCACGCCGTCAAAGCTGGCGTGGAATCAGGCCGCGACCTGGCCGAATTCAGCCTGGCTGAGTTACAAGTCTTCAGCAATACCATCAGCGACGACGTGTTTGAAGTACTCACCCTCGAAGGCTCTGTTGCCAGCCGTAACCACACCGGCGGCACCGCGCCCGAACAAGTGCGCCGCGCCATCGCCCAAGCCAGGCAGCAATTAGGACGCTGATGCCCCACCGCCATCATCCACCGAGTAAGTGCAAATCACACCCGGTAATGATGGGGCTGGTGTTAGCCATCAGCCTATTAGCGACCCAGCCCACGCAAGCAGCGCTTGGCATCGCTAACCCCAAGCACGAACAGGCCATGCTGTGGCCGCTGTTGCCGGGTGAAAGCGTCAACAGCCTGGCCGCCAAGCTTTACCCACAAAGCCCAGTGCTACAGCAGCGCTTTGTGCAGCAATCCATCACCCTCAGTCGGGGCCGCGGCATTCTGCTACGCCCGGATGAGCGCAGTGAAACCGCACAACTCATTGCCGTGCCCAATGCGCAAACCTTGCACACCCTCACCCACCGCATTAAAAAAGCCGATGAAGTCGATACTGAGGCGTTTGTCACACCTGGGTTGGTGATGAGTGTGCAACTCACACAAGCATCGCAACAAAACGCGACCGGGTGGCATTTGCCCAAACTGGGCCTGCCAGAAGGACGATCGCTAAAAGGGTATTCTTTTTCCGTGTCGAACTTGACCGGGCGAATTGCAGCCGCAAAGTCACATATTGTGGAAACCTATCAGGCCAATGCGCAGGCGATTGCGCGGACGCCAGTGAAGAGGCTTTATCAAACACCGCAATTGGCGGTGATTGTGGCGAGTGCGATCTTGTTACTGGTGTTGAGTTTGGTTTGGGGTGTTTTGGAAGAGTGGTAGTCTAAAAAGTAATTCTTATAGATACTCGTCACTTATGTTTTCGCCTTTCGGCGAGTCACTTTCTGATGCTTGCCCCTCAGAAAGTAACCAAAGAGGAGGGCACCCAGCCATCACGGCCTTCGGCTTCCTTGCGTTGCTCGGCCAAGGACTTTCGTCCGTACCGGACTCCAGGTGGGCGTCCATCGAAACTCGCCCTAGCGGCTTGCACACCCCGCAAGCCACCGCGGAACTCGAACAGCCGATGGCCGACATCCCCCACTTTGTCTCCGCTACTCAGCGTGATGGAATGGGATTTATCTCATCTAACCTGTATCACTTCAGTTTGGACGGTTCAAAAACCGGATTCTTTTACTAAAGTCTGAAAACAGTTGCGTTCATCTGGTGTTCGGGGTCCCCATCTGCCGCGCCGAGCAACGCAGGGTTGGCGGGAGTCTTCGGCCATCGGCTGTTTGAGCTCCGCAACAAGCCACGTTCTGTGTGGCTTGTCAGGGCGAGTTTCGATGGGCGCCCGGCAAACCGAGTAGCACAGGAAATAAGCGGAAGCTGGGGTGCATTTCTTTTGGTTACTTATTCTTTGTGCAAGCAAAGAAAAGTAACTCGCCTACATGGCGAAAAGCAACCGTCCAAACGCCCGCTAACACTAGGAGTTAAGGCAAAAACATCCCCAATAACTCATTCAAAAACCGTTGCCCTTTTAACGTCGGCGCAATCACGCCACTCGTTTGCGCCAACAATCCCCGCTGTTGTGCTTCCTGCAAAGTAGCTTGGATACTCCGTAACGGCAATCCCGTGCGCTGCTGAAACAAATCCGCTTCCACACCATCCACCAGCCGTAACGCATTCATCATAAATTCAAACGCCAAATCCTCGCGGCCAATCTGCCACTCACTATCGACCATCTGGCCTTTGGCCACACTCTCCAGATATTTCTTAGGATGCTTGTGTCGACTCTGGCGGATAATTTTGTCGTGAAAACTCAGTTTGGAATGCGCACCGGCGCCTATGCCCAAATAATCCCCAAAGGTCCAGTAGTTGAGGTTGTGCTGGCACTGCTGACCAGGCTGTGAAAAACCAGAAGTTTCATAATGTTGATACCCATGACTGGCAAGAACCCTCTCAATTTCCTCTTGCATGGTGGCGCTGGTATCGTCATCCGGCAAGCTCGGTGGCGTACGGTGAAACGGTGTATTGGGCTCCAGCGTCAGGTGATAAAACGACAAATGCGCTGGTTTGAGTCGGCAAGCCGTTTCGGCATCTTTCAATGCATCTTCCAGGCTTTGCTCCGGCAAGGCATACATCACATCCAGATTCACCTGATCAAAGGTATTTAACGCCAACTCTGCCGCCGCCAATGCCTGCTCGCGGTCATGAATACGCCCAAGCGACTTGAGATATTGCGGCTGAAAACTCTGGATGCCCAGTGAAACCCGGTTCACACCTGCCTGGCGATAGCCTTGAAAATTAGCGACATCCACCGTGCCTGGGTTGGCCTCCAGAGTCACTTCAGCACCATACTCCAGCGGCGTCAGCATGCGCACATGGCTCAAAATCTTATCAATCGCCTCGGCTGAAAAAATGCTGGGCGTGCCACCACCAAAAAACACACTACGGATTTTTCGCCCCCACACCAATGGCGTGGCCTGCTCGAGGTCAGCAATCAATGCATCCACATAAGCAGTCTCTGGGATTTCCTGGCGAGCCTCATGCGAATTAAAGTCGCAATAAGGGCATTTGCGCACACACCAGGGAATATGGATATAAAGTGAAAGCGGTGGTGGATTAGTGAGGCCGCTGAGCGTGACATCACCTTGCAGAGGTGCTTCACTCAAACTATTGGCAGGGTAAATCGGGATCATGCTGACATTTTAACTCGGAACCTTCCCGTTGAAGTCTAACGATCCCTAGATCGGGGTTGATTAAATCATTTCTTCTAAAACTAACAAAAACGCATCCCCATACTTCTGCAATTTCGCCTGCCCTATCCCGCTAATTTGCCCCATTTCATCTAATGTCTGTGGCTTGCGGTTATGAATTTCCAGCAGCGTACTATCGTGAAAAATCACATACGGTGGTACGCCCTGCTCCCTTGCCAGTTCCAGCCGTTTGGCTTTAAGGGCTTGCCAAAGCGGGTCATCGTTGGCTCCGGCAAAGACTTCTTTGGCGCGGGCGCTGCGCTCGGCTTTGCTCATGCGTTTTTCGGGTTCGGCGTCGCGGCGTAGCCAGACTTCTTGCTCGCCCTTGAGCACAGGCCTTGCCGCTTCGGTCAGTTTTAAGCCACCATACGCAGCCATGTCAGCCTCAAGCATGCCAGCCGCAATCAATTGGCGATAGACACCACTCCATTGGGCTTGATTGAGGGTTTTGCCTATACCAAAGGTGCTGACTTTGTCATGGCCGAAGCGCTCGACTTGCGGCGTGAGTTTGCCGGTGAGCACGTCGATTAAGTGGCCGACACCGAACCTCTGACCAGTGCGGTAAACACAAGAAAGTGCCATTTGCGCGACTTGTGTAGCTTGCCAGGTTTCAACCGGGTGCAGGCAGTTGTCGCATTGCTCGCAAGCGCCGGGATGGCTTTCGCCAAAGTAGCGCAAAATAGCCTGGTGTCGACAGGCGGTGGATTCGCAGTAGCCGAGCAAGGCATCCAGTTTTAGGCGCTCAAGGCGTTTGCGCTCTTCGGAGGCTTCGCCGCTATCAAGCATTTGCCGCATAGAGACGACATCGCCCATGCCGTAGACCATCCAGGCATTGGCGGCTAAGCCATCGCGCCCGGCACGGCCAGTTTCCTGGTAATAGCCTTCCATACTTTTTGGCAGGTCCAAATGGGCGACAAAGCGCACGTTGGGTTTATCGATACCCATGCCAAATGCGATGGTCGCCACCATGATAATGCCTTCTTCACGCAAAAAGCGGCGCTGGTGTACCTCGCGTAATTGGGCGGGCAAGCCAGCATGATAAGGCAATGCAGACCAGCCTTTTTCGACCAGCCAGGCGGCGGTCTCTTCGACTTTTTTGCGCGATAAACAATAAATGATGCCAGCGTCGTTAGCGTGCTCACGCTCAAGAAAGGCCTGCAATTGCTGGCGCGCATTATTCTTGATACCGACGTGGTAGCGGATATTCGGCCGGTCAAAACTGGAGACAAACTGGGCGGCGTTTTCGAGGTTGAGCTGGCTGATGATTTCGGCGCGCGTGGGTGCATCGGCCGTGGCGGTGAGCGCAATACGTGGCACTTGCGGAAAGCGCTCATGCAGCACAGTAAGCTGGCGATATTCTGGCCTGAAATCATGCCCCCATTGCGACACGCAATGGGCTTCGTCGATGGCAAACAGCGCCAGGCCAACATGCTGGTGCACTTCGTCGAGCAGGCTTAAAAAACTGCCGACCATGAGCCGCTCTGGGGCAACGTACAGGAGTTTTATTTCACCTGCGAGCACTTGACGCGTAATGCGGCTATTGTCTTCTGCGCTTAAACTGGAATTCAAAAAGGCGGCGTTGACGCCTAATTGTTGCAAAGCCTCGACCTGGTCTTGCATGAGGGCGATTAGGGGCGAGACGACAATGGCCAGGCCTTCGCGTGCGAGGGCAGGAATCTGGTAACACAGCGATTTGCCGCCGCCCGTAGGCATCAGCACCAGCGCATCGCGCCCGTCGATCACATGCTCAACGATGGCTTGCTGCTGGTGACGGAACTGGTTGTAACCGAAAACGTCGTGGAGGATTTGCTGCGGTGAGAGACCTGCCATATTGGCAAGCCTATAGCTTGTTGTAAGGATTAACCAGCGTATCGACGAGCGCATGCAACGCAGCACGCATCTGCTCTTCGCTGACTTCCATCAGCAAACCGTCTTCCATGGCATCCTGGGCGATTTGCTTGAGTTCATCAAAGTTTTCGGCCATGACTTTGACCTTTTCGGTGCAGGAGACCACCGAACCGTCATCGCGTACCCATTTTGGCCATTCGTTTTTCATACACTGACTCTTTCCAAGGCTTGCAGCAATTTTACCAAAGCCTGACCGCGATGGCTCATGCGGCTTTTCACTTCCAGTGGTAATTCGGCAACCGTTTTACGGGTTTCAAGGTCCATAAATAACGGGTCATAGCCGAAGCCTTCCGTGCCGCGAAATTCGCGCAAAATTTCACCGCGCCACAGGCCATCGGCAATAATCGGCTGCGGATCTTGCGGTGAACGCACCAGCACCAGCACACTGTAAAAATACGCCTGGCGCTCGCTGATACGTGACAATACTGTGAGCAGTTTATCGTTGTTTCGTTCATCTTGCGTGAGCAGGCTATTGGCCGGTTGCGGCCCGGCATAGCGCGCCGAAATCACACCTGGCGCGCCTTGCAAAGCATCGACACACAGGCCGGAATCATCTGCCAGCGCAGGCAAGCCTGTGTGCTGACTGGCATGACGCGCTTTGGCCAAGGCATTTTCAATAAAGGTACCGTAGGGCTCGGGGCATTCCGGCACATTGAATTCGGATTGCGACACGATGTCGATATTCAGTGGCGCCAGCACATGCGCAATCTCGCGGATTTTGCCTTTATTGCCAGAGGCAATGACCAGTTTATTAAATGGCAAGGCCATGGTTATTTTGCCAATGCCAGGGTTTGCAGTTGGCCCAGCTCATGAATGCCTTTGGCAGCCAGGTCCAGCATCTGGTTCATGGTATCGCGGCTAAATGGCTCACCTTCGGCCGTACCCTGAATTTCAACAAAGCCACCGTTGCCGGTCATCACCACATTCATGTCGGTATCGCAGTCTGAGTCTTCGATATAGTCGAGGTCCAGCACTGGCGTGCCCTGATAGACACCGACCGAAATGGCAGCCACTGAGTCTTTGATGGGCGTTTCGGTGAGCAGGCCTTTTTGCAGCAAGGTGCCCACGGCATCTACCATGGCGACATAAGCGCCGGTGATGCTGGCAGTACGTGTACCGCCATCGGCCTGGATGACGTCACAGTCAAAATGGATGGTGCGCTCTCCCAGCTTTTGCAGATCAATCACCGCGCGCAGGCTGCGGCCGATCAGGCGCTGAATCTCTTGTGTGCGGCCACTTTGCTTGCCGCGTGCGGCTTCGCGGTCCATGCGGCTACCTGTTGAACGTGGCAGCATGCCATATTCAGCCGTCACCCAACCCTGGCCTTTGCCCTTCAAAAAACCAGGCACTTTTTCTTCTACGCTGGCAGTGCAAATCACGTGCGTATCGCCAAATTTCACCAATACTGAGCCTTCAGCATGTTTGGTGTAGTGGCGGATAATTTCGATGGCGCGCAATTGGTCATTCGCGCGCTGGCTTGGTCTGATCATGGTTTACAACTTTCTGTTATTTAATATGTTGCCGGGTTCTACCCAGCGCTTCCTGTATTTCGGCGATGGCCTTTTCAATTTCGTCATCGGTCAGATCCAGCGCATATTGGCTGGGCGGGGCCGTGCTTTCGTTCATCATGGTGGTGGTGACGTCTACCGGTAAATCCAGTGTTGAAATCGTCAGCGGGCTGGTCACACGCTGCCCCCACTGCAGAGCAATTGCGCTCATATTATCGCCGACGGTAATGCTTGCGGCATCGGCATCGTCCAATAAGCGGTTCACGCCATCGTTAATATCTGCAGCCAGCATATGTTGCGCCATACTGATATCAGGCACGGTGTTCCATACACCATCCGAGCACAGCATGATGACATCGCCTTCGCGCAGCGGGATCGGCGCCGCCAGCTCTACTTTGGGCGGGCGCTCTCCACCTACGCAATTATAAATTTTATTACGGTGCGGGTGATGATCCATCTCATCTACCGTAATTTTGCCTTCTCTTAATAACGATTGCACGACTGAGTGGTCCTCGGTCTGGTGTTCGACCAGGCCGTTTCGATAGAGATATAAGCGGGAGTCACCCACATGGGCGCAAAACAGTTTGTTGTGCTGGATCAGTGCGACGACAATGGTGGTGCGTGGCGATTCCAGCAAACGTTTTTGCAAACGCACATTTTCGATCACATCATGCGCCCGGGCAATTTGCTCACGCAAAAACTGCGCAGGCTGGGTAATCAAAGGCTGCGATTCGCGCTGAAAGGCTTCTATCGTGGTTTTCACCGCGATTTCGGCGGCCACATCACCATGCTGGTGCCCGCCCATGCCGTCAGCCAGCACCATGAAAATAGCATGCCGGTGGTAAGAATACGCCAGCCTGTCCTGATTGTAAGGCCGCGGCCCCTGGCGGCTACCTTGTGCAATGGTGAATTTCATAGCGGTTTATTCAATACCTTGATGATTTTATCCACCAGCGAACCGCGAGGATCTTCTACCACGCGGATGCCGATCATTTTTTTCTGTAATGAGAACACGCTTTGCGGCCGTAACAGGTAGTCCAGCTGCATGCATTCATCAATAATCGCCAGTAATTTTTCAGAGTATATCTGTTTACCGAGCTCAATCGCAGGCACCAGCGTATCATCTTTCAGCCGCACATTGGCCGAGATGGGCGATGCGCGTTGCAAGCAGGCATACATGCTGGCACCTATGCTGTAAATATCACTCCAGGGCCCCAGGTGCTTACGGTCTATGTATTGCTCCGGCGGCGCAAAACCCGGTGTGTAAGTCGGCGCCAATGTCACCTCAGACAAGGCCTGGCGCGCTGATCCGAAGTCCAGCAGCATGGGTGAGCCATCCAGGCGGATATAAATATTGGCGGGCTTGATATCCAGATGCAGCAACTTGCGCGTATGCACTTCACGCAAGCCATTGAGCAACTCCACAAACATGCGGATCAGAAAGCTCTCAGGCACCGGCTGCGACAAGGCCATGATGTAATCTTGCAGCGACTTGCCACGCTCATACTTCATGACCATGTAAACGGTATTGTTGGCACGGAAGAAGTTTTTCACACGCACGATATTCTTGTGCTCGATATTGGCCAGCGCCAGGCCTTCTTCAAAAAAGCACTTCATGCCATGTTTGTAGGCGGCTTCATTTTTGCCGTTGGAGCGAATATGCGTATGTTCGTCACGTTCCGCCAGCGTCACCGGCATATATTCTTTAATGGCAACGGTGTTTTTTTGCGGATCCTGCGCCAGATAGACGAAACTGAACCCGCCCAGACTCAGCACCCGTGTAATGGTGTAGTCATGCAGCGCAGTGCCTACCGGCAAGGCAAAATCGAATTTATTAGAAAGCTTCACTAGCGCTTTAACGTCACAATCATGGCTTTTATTAAGGGAAACGCCGAATTAAGTGGCTTGCCGTCTCTGCCATCAAACCGGGTTTCTTTTATCTGTACGCTATTTTCGCATATCGATAGCGCATTTGATACAATCGTCCAGTTTGCCCGGAGCGCGATAATGACTGCCAACAAAACCACAGAAAAAGAAACCAAAAACGCACACCCCATTTTAAGCATGACCGGCTTTGCCGCAAGTGAAGCCCGTTTTCCGGGCGGCCTGTTGCTGATCGAACTGCGTGCAGTGAATCATCGCTACCTCGAGCTCAACGTCAAAATTGAAGACAGTTTGCGCCAGTTTGAAGCGCTGATACGCGAACAACTGCAAACCCGGCTCGGCCGTGGCAAAGTCGAATGCCGCATGAGCCTCAAGAGTGATAGCGCAGCCACCACCCTGGCGCTCAACCCGGCCATGGTGGCGCAAATTGCACAAACGCTCAAAGACCTGCAACAGCATTTTCCGCAAGCGCAACCGATCAACCTGGTCGATGTCTTCAAACTACCCGGCGTCTTGCAAACCGAAGCGGTGGATGCCGAAGCCATGGCACAAGGCGTACAAAACGGCCTGTCACGCGGCATTGATGAACTGATTGCTGCTCGCCAGCGCGAAGGTGAAAAGCTCAAACAGGTATTGCTCGATCGCCTGCAAGGCGTGCGTGAACAAATCAGCATTGTTAAACCACTGCTGCCGACGCTGGTGAGCCAATACCAGGACAAACTGACCGCCAAACTGCAAGAGGCCATGCAGGCCGATGACGACCGTGTGCGCCAGGAAATCGTGCTTTACGCGCAACGCATTGATGTAGACGAAGAGTTGGCACGCTTGCAATCCCATATCACCGAAATGGACCGCATCCTCAATGCCGGTGGCGCCATGGGTAAGAAACTGGATTTCCTGATGCAGGAAATGAACCGCGAAGCCAATACCCTGGGCTCAAAATCGGTGGCCATCGAAACCACACAAGTGTCTATGCAGCTGAAAGTACTGATCGAACAAATGCGCGAGCAGATTCAGAACATCGAGTAAGCGGCTTAAATGTAAAACGGCACTGCACCAAAATCGTGACGCCAAAACGCACCGCAATGGTGCGTTTTGCTTTGGTAGCAACAGCTAAAAAACAATAACAATATGATTTAAAACACTATTCTTTGCTGGCACACGGCTTGCTCTTATTTAATTGAATTTTACAAGTAAGGCAAAGGTCCAGCATCATGACGCAATCGGCCAAACAGTTTTTTGATGAAATGCAGGGCTATGGGGGCAATGTACGTGCCATCTATCAGGCGTATAACCGCTGGTTAAGCGATGTACCGACACAACAGCTGGCAGCCAAGCGAGCGGAAGCTGAAGTATTGTTTCGTCGTGTCGGGATTACGTTTAACGTCTATGGCGAAGAGGATGGTGCCGAACGTTTGATCCCGTTTGACGTGATTCCGCGCATGATCTCCGCCAGCGAGTGGGCACACCTGGCCAAAGGCGCCGTGCAACGCGTGCGCGCATTGAATATGTTTCTGCATGATATTTATCATGAGCAGGAAATCATCAAGGCCGGCATCGTCCCCAATAGTATTTTAAGCAACTCACAATACCGGCCGGAAATGGTAGGCGTCAATGTGCCTAACCAGGTGTATGCACACGTCGCCGGTATCGACCTGGTACGCACCAGTGAGTCGCAGTTTTATGTGCTGGAAGATAACTTGCGCACCCCTTCTGGTGTGTCTTACATGCTGGAAGACCGCAAAATGATGATGCGGCTGTTTCCGGATTTATTTAAAAAATACCCGATTGCACCGGTCGAGCATTATCCGCATGTATTACTCAATAATTTGCGTTCAGTAGCCCAAACTGGGGTCACTGACCCGACCGTGGTACTGCTTTCACCAGGCGCTTATAACAGCGCCTACTTTGAACATGCCTTCCTCGCCCAGCAAATGGGCATCGAACTGGTGGAAGGCCAGGACTTGTTTGTCCGCAATAACGCCGTCTACATGCGCACCACGCAAGGCCCGCAAAGGGTGGACGTGATTTACCGCCGCATTGACGACGACTTCCTTGACCCTCTGGTGTTCAAGCCCGACTCCCTGTTGGGCGTGCCAGGTCTGCTCTCCGTCTACCGCAATGGTGGCGTCACATTAGCCAACGCCGTGGGCACCGGCGTTGCTGATGACAAGGCGACGTATGTGTACGTGCCGGAGATGATTAAGTTCTACCTGGGTGAATCTCCCATCCTGCAGAACGTGCCTACGTATCAACTCAGCAAGGAAGATGATCTGGCCTACGTGCTGGATCATCTGCCCGAGCTGGTCGTGAAAGAAGTACAAGGCTCCGGCGGCTACGGTATGCTAGTCGGCCCCACTGCCAGCAAGCAGGAAATTGAAGAATTCCGTTTACGCATAGTCTCCAAACCGGCCAATTACATTGCGCAACCGACATTGGCCTTGTCAACCTGCCCGACGCTGGTGGATCAGGGCATTGCACCACGCCATGTCGACCTGCGGCCGTTTGTACTCTCGGGTAAAACAGTCAGTGTCGTGCCAGGTGGCTTGTCGCGCGTGGCGCTCAAGGAAGGTTCACTGGTGGTCAACTCCTCACAAGGTGGCGGCACTAAAGACACCTGGGTGCTGGAGCGTGATGATGTCTGTGTAGAAACCTCGCAGTCGCAAATGGCTGCCCAACAAACAACGCAAGAGGCTGTCATATGTTAAGTCGTACCGCAGATCATTTATATTGGATGGCGCGTTATATCGAACGTACCGAAAACGTGGCGCGCGTACTGGATGTGACTTACAACATGTCGTTACTGCCTTCCGACAGCAGCAATGAAGAGGAACTGTGGGATACGGTATTGGAAATTGCCGGTATCCGCGACATTTATGACAAAACCTACAAGGAACTCAATGCCGCCAATGTGATTAAACATCTGGTCATGGATAGCAGCAACCCTTCCAGCATCTACAGCTCGTTGCGCAGTGCACGTGAAAATGCCCGCGCTGTGCGCGTGGCCATGACCACCGAAACCTGGGAAAACATGAACACGCTGTGGCTGGAGTTTGGCCAATATATCAAGCAGGACCTGACACAGACTGGTTTGAGTGAGTTTTGTGAATGGGTCAAAAGTCGTTCGCATCTGTTCCGTGGCGTGTGCTTTGGCACCATGTTGCGCGATGAAGCATTCAGCTTTGTACGCCTGGGCACCTTTATGGAACGTGCTGACAATACCGCACGTTTGCTCGATGTAAAGTATGAATTTTTAATCCCTATGCAAGAAGCGAATGACGGCGCGGTGGATTATTACGAATGGAGTGCCGTGCTGCGCTCGGTGTCGGCTTTCCAGGCCTACCAGAAAGTTTACCGCGATGCGATTGAACCGATGAAAGTGTCTGAATTGCTCATTTTGCGCGAAGACATGCCACGCTCACTGCATGCCTGCTACGCCGAAATCATGCCGATTTTGCGGCAAGTGGCTGGTAGCCGCCAGACTGAAGCCGAGCGCCTGGCTGGCCAAATGCATGCCAGGCTGCACTACGGCCGCATGCTGGATATTTTGAAAGATGGCGTACACCACTTTTTGGATGAATTTATTCTGGCCAACCGCAAACTGGGTGAAGAAATACAACGCAATTTTTTAAGTGCGACGGCCTGACAACGACAATAGATTGCCATGACCCCCCTCATGCGCAGACTGTTTAACACAGCGCTGCGCTTTTTTACTTTGGCACACCACACACATGCTGCTCAATATTGAACACCAGACCCACTATGCTTTCAGTGACATGGCGCAATACACCATTCAGCAACTGCGCCTGACGCCACGCAATGGTCACGGCCAGCAAGTCAAGCATTGGCAGATCAAGGTCAACGGGCAACTGGCTGCGTTTGAGGATGCCTTTGGTAATCTGGCGCATACTCTGGTCATCGACCAGCCGCATAATGAATTACTCATCGCCGTATGCGGCGAAGTGGAAACCGGGGTCGCAAGCACCCCACCTGAGCACACACTCCCATTAGACATTTACCTGCGTGATACGCCCCTCACCCAGGCCGATGCTGCCATGATTGCATTTGCCAAACGCTTTGCCGATGCGCCACTGCCAGACATGATGCAGGCTTTGCGTGCACAGATGGAGTACATCACAGGTGCGACCCAGGTCGACACCTCGGCAGCCGAGGCCTTCAGGCTTGGCAAAGGGGTTTGCCAGGATCATGCGCATGCTTTTATTGGCTGTTGCCATAGCCTGGGGCTGCCCGCACGTTATGTCAGCGGTTATCTGTTCACCGAAAACGGCAACCTGATGCAAACGCATGCCTGGGTGGATGTGTGGCAACACGACCAATGGCTAGGGCTGGATGTGTCTAACGGCACATTGGTAAACGAAACACATGTCAGATTGGCCACTGGCCTGGACTATCGCAGCGCCAGTCCGATCACGGGTTCGCGTATCGGTGGCGGCACAGAGGGCATGGCGAGCATGGTCAGTGTCAACCAGCACGGCGGCCTGACAGATAAACAGCGCGAGCAGCATAAACAACAGCTGCGACAGCAGGCACAAAGTGCGCAGCAGTAGCTTGTCCGTGCATGCTATGATGACTTTTAAACATTAACCTACTCCTCTTTTTCTTATGACTTATTGTGTCGGTATTTTGCTGCAACAAGGCCTGGTATTGGCTTCTGATACGCGCACCAATGCTGGTGTCGACCAGGTAGCGATTGCGCCTAAAATGCACTTATTTGAAGTGCCGGGCGAGCGCATGATTGTGCTGCTGACGGCGGGCAATCTGGCCATTACACAATCGGTGGTCAACCTGTGCCGTGAACAGCTCAAATCGCCTGAACCACACGCGCACCTGCATAATGTCCAATCGCTGTTTGAAGCGGCCAGTGTCGTCGGCGCCGCCATGCGCACCGTGCATCAGCGCGATGGCAAAGCCCTCAAGGAACATAGCATAGACTTTAGCGCCAGCATTCTGGTGGCCGGGCAAATCAAAGGCGAGCAGCCACGCTTGTTTAATGTCTATGCGGCAGGCAATTTTATTGAAGCCACCTCGGACACGCCTTATCTGCAAATCGGCGAGACCAAATACGGCAAACCGATTATCGACCGTGTCATCAAACATCAAACCAATGTCACAGATGCGGTAAAATGCGTGCTGATTTCATTTGATTCCACCATCCGCAGTAATATTTCTGTGGCTTTACCGATTGATTTGATGATATACCGCACTGACACCTTTAGCGCCGATTGCCGGCAACGCCTGACGGAAGATGATCCTTATTACGCCTGTATCCGCAAGGGTTGGGGCGAGGGTTTGAAATCCGTCTTTTCTTCACTGCCTAACCCAGAGTGGTGTGCATCATGAGTCATGGTCATTTATATGTGATTTCTGCTGCTTCTGGCGCTGGTAAAACCAGCCTGGTGCGTGCCATGCTGGCGCAAGACCCGATTTTAAAACTGTCGGTGTCTCACACTACGCGCGCACCGCGCCCGGGCGAAGAAGACGGCATCCATTACCACTTTGTCTCAGAAGCCGAGTTTTTAGGCGTGCTGGATAAAGGCGGCTTTCTCGAAAGCGCCCATGTGCACAGTGCGCGTTATGGCACGGCACAAAGTGAAGTAGAAAACGCCCTGGCATCCGGCCGCGATGTGATTTTGGAAATCGACTGGCAAGGCGCTCAGCAGATTCGCAAACTGTTCCCGCAGGTCACCTCGATTTTTATTTTGCCGCCTTCGATTGAGGCGCTGGCGCACCGCCTGAACAACCGTGGCCAGGACAGCGAAGCCGTGATTACACAACGTCTGGCCGCCGCACGTGAGGAGATGCGTCACGTGCATGAGTTTGATTATGTTACAATTAATGATAATTTTGACGTGGCCTTGCAGGATCTGATGGCGATTGTTCGCGCCCAGCGCTTGCAGTTAAACCGCCAGGTTGCCTGCCACGCGTCATTGATTCAATCACTTACCTGACCCAGCGCGCATGCACGCTGCATGTAGGCTCACATATTAAGAGGTTTTTATGGCACGTATTACTGTCGATGATTGCTTGGACAACATCTCTAACCGTTTTCAATTGACATTGGTGGCAGCTTACCGCGCCAGACAATTAGCCAATGGTTCAGACCCATTAGTGAGCGGCTATTCACAAAAAGACAAGCCAACCGTGATTGCCTTGCGCGAAATCGCTGCTGGTAAGATCGGTGTAGAGTTGTTAGAGAAAAAGGGCCACGCATAAACAGCTATGCCCCATAGCCAAGGCGATTCTGCCCATCGCAAGTCCAGGTCTCCCCTGGAGGAAGTGGACTTGCTCCCTGCTGACCGTGAGGATTCCCCCCTTACCCAGCTGATCCGCAAGTACCTCAACGAAGAAGAAGTGCAACTGGTCTGGCAAGCGTATCGCTATGCCGAGCAGGCGCATGCCGGTCAAACCCGCAAAACCGGCGAACCCTATATTACCCATCCGATTTCGGTGGCCTGCATTCTGGCCAAACTGCATCTCGACTTGCCGACCCTGCTGGCCGCCCTGTTGCATGATGTGGTGGAAGATACCGAAGTCGATAGTGCGGCGATTGCCGAGCGCTTTGGTAAACAGGTGGCTGACCTGGTAGATGGCCTGACCAAGCTGGACAAGGTAGAACTGCAAACCGCCACCCAGGCGCAAGCCGAAAATTTCCGCAAAATGCTGCTGGCCATGAGCCAGGATGTGCGTGTGATCCTGGTCAAGCTGGCCGATCGCTTGCACAATATGCAGACGCTGGAGGCAATGCGCCCGGAAAAGCAGAAACGCATCGCGCGCGAAACGCTGGATATTTATGCGCCAATTGCCAACCGGCTAGGCCTGAACCCGATTTACCATGAGCTGGAAGATCTCAGCCTCAAGTACCTATACCCGAATCGTCACCGCGTGATTGATAAGGCCATTCGCCTGGCACGCGGCAACCGCAAAGAAGTCATCAGCAAGATTCAGGACGCCATTGAGAATCAGCTGACGCAATACCAGATTGAATATGATGTACAGGGGCGCGAAAAGCACCTTTACAGCATTTATAAGAAAATGGCTGAAAAATCGATGAAATTGTCGCAAATTGGCGACATTTATGGTTTTCGCGTCATTGTCAAAGATACCGCAGCCTGCTACCTGACATTGGGCGCATTACATGCGCTTTATAAGCCCATTCCCGGCCGCTTTAAAGACTATATTGCGATTCCTAAAGCCAACGGTTACCAGTCTTTGCATACCACATTGTTTGGCCCATTTGGCACGCCGATTGAGGTACAAATACGCAGCCAGGAAATGCACAATATTGCTGATGCCGGCGTGGCCGCGCACTGGCTGTATAAAACCACCGATGCGCACCTGACCAAACTGCAACAGCAAACCCACCAGTGGTTACAGCGCCTGGTTGAAATCCAGACCGAGAGTGACGACAGCCACGAGTTCCTGGAGAACTTTAAAGTCGACCTGTTCCCGGACGAGGTCTATGTGTTTACGCCTAAAGGCAACATCATGGCCTTACCACGTGGCTCGACCGCGGTTGACTTCGCCTACGCAGTGCACTCCGATGTTGGCAACAGTTGTGTCGCCGTTAAAATCAATAATGAACTGGCGCCACTGCGTACCGAGATGCGCAATGGTGATCATGTCGAAATCATCACCGCGCCGCTGGCGAAACCGAATCCGGCCTGGCTCAACTATGTAGTCACCGGCAAAGCCCGCTCACATATCCGCCATTACCTCAAAACCGTCAAGGTGGAAGAATCGGCACAATTGGGTGAACGCATGCTGAATGTGGCGCTACGCGCCATGCATATAGAACCGGCCGAGATTTCAGACAAGCAATGGCAAAAGGTCATGAACGACTATGGCAGCAAAACCCGCCAGGCGATTTTGACCGATATCGGCCTCGGCAAGCGTAACAGCCTGATGGTGGCGCACCAGTTACTGGCGCATCCGGCCGATGCTGAAGATAAATCCGGCAAAGTACTGGATACCATTACTATCCGCGGCTCGGAAGGCATGGCGGTGCAGTTTGCCCCTTGCTGCCGCCCGATTCCTGGCGACCCGATTCTGGGCTTTATCAATAAGGACAAAGGCCTGGTCATTCATACCCACGATTGCCCGGCCATCCGCAAGTTCAGGCTGGACCCGGAAAAATGGCTGGACGTGGAGTGGGATGCCGATCCGAAAAAACTGTTCAGCGTCAACTTGCGCATTACGGTGGTCGACGAACGCGGCATGCTGGCCAAAATTGCGGCGACCATCTCCAATGCGGATGCCAACATTGATAATGTCAGTGTCGAATCCAGCGATGGCAGCCAGTACTCCAATGTAAACTTTACCGTGCAAGTGCATAACCGCGTGCACCTGGCGACCTTGATCCGCAATCTGCGCAAGATTCAGCAAATCGTGCGTATCAACCGGGTCAAAGGCAACCAGCTGGAACAACGTATCCAGTAAACCAGCGGTGATGCCAGCATGCGGCCCTTGAACGAGATTAAAGGTTTCACGCCCGCCGTATGCAGCCAGCTGGCAAAATTGAACATTCATTCAGTGCAGGCCTTGTTGCTACACTTGCCACTGCGTTATCTAGACGAAACCCGCATCACGGCCATCCGCGACTTACACCTGGGTGAGCAGACACAAATCGAAGGCGTGGTGGTGCACAACGAAGTGGCCTACAAGCCACGCAAAATGTTAAATGTCAGGCTGCAGGATGATACTGGCGTCATCAATCTGCGTTTTCTGCACTTTTATCCCAGCCAGGTCGCTGCCATGCAAACTGGCCAGCGTTTACGCGTGTTTGGTGAGGTGCGGCCTGGTTTTTTTGGCTATGAGATGGTGCACCCGACACAGCGCAAAGTCGATGAAGACACACCAGTCAGCAGTGCACTCACCCCGGTCTACCCGACCACGGCAGGCTTGAGCCAGGCAACCATACGCAAAGCGGTGAACCGCATATTGCAAGCAGAATATTTGCACGAAACCCTGCCAGGCTGGGTATACCAGTCCATGCAATTGCCCGACTTTGCCAGCAGCCTGCATTTGCTGCATCAACCCCAAGCCGAGATAGCACTGGCGACACTGGAAGACCGCACGCACCCTGCCTGGCAACGCTTGGCCTACGACGAACTGCTGGCACAACAGCTTTCCATGCGACAGCATTACGCGCGCCGCAAACAATCGCGCGCACCTGCCATCTCCGCCTCACAGACACTGGTTGCCCGCCTGCTGGCCAGCCTGCCGTTTGCACTCACGTCTGCCCAGCAAAAAGTGGTGGCAGAAATCGGGCATGACCTCAACCAGCAACACCCCATGCAACGCCTGCTACAGGGTGATGTCGGCAGTGGCAAAACCATTGTCGCCTGCCTGGCGGCCTTGCAACTGATAGAACATGGCTGGCAAGTGGCGATGATGGCGCCGACGGAAATTCTGGCAGAACAGCATTACAAAAAACTATGTGACTGGCTGCAACCGCTGGGGGTGACGGTCGCCTGGCTGACCGGCAGCCAGAACAAAAAACAACGTGAGCAATCACTGTCAGCCATCGCCAGTGGTGAAGCCATGCTTGCCGTCGGCACGCATGCTTTGTTTCAAGACGATGTGCAGTTTAAGCAACTGGGGTTGGCGATTGTGGATGAGCAACACCGCTTTGGCGTCGGGCAACGGCTGGCATTGCGTAAAAAAGGCACGGCCTTGCCAGGGCAGGCACACAACCTGGAACCGCACCAGCTCATGATGTCGGCCACGCCGATTCCGCGCACCTTATCCATGAGCTATTACGCAGATCTCGATGTGTCAGTGATTGATGAATTGCCCCCGGGCCGCACACCGATTGTGACCAAACTGGTGGCCGATGACAGGCGTGATGAGATTTTACAGCGTGTACATGACGCTTGCGCCCAAGGCCATCAAGCCTATTGGGTGTGCCCGCTGATTGAAGAATCAGAAGCGCTGCAACTGCAAACGGCCAATGATACCTTTGCCTATATGCAGCAAACGTTCCCCGAACTCAAGGTCGGCCTGGTCCATGGCCGCATGAAATCGGCAGAAAAACAGGCAGTGATGCAGGCTTTCTCTGCCAATGAGATTCACCTGCTGGTCGCCACCACCGTAATTGAAGTCGGCGTCGATGTACCGAATGCGAGTTTAATGGTGATCGAACATGCGGAGCGCATGGGACTGAGCCAGTTACACCAGTTACGTGGCCGCGTCGGCCGCGGCGCAGCCAAGAGCACCTGTATTTTGCTTTATAGCAAACAGCAATGTTCGCAAATTGGGCGACAGCGCCTGAAGGTCATTTTTGAAAGCAATGATGGCTTTCAAATTGCCCAGGCCGATTTACATATCCGCGGCCCGGGAGAATTGCTGGGCACACGACAGAGTGGCGTCCCCATGCTTAAAATTGCCGATCTGGAACGCGATATGCAATTACTGGAGATGGCCAAAACCCAGGCGGATCAACTATTACAACGCGATCCTGCTGCCGTCACTGCGCACCTGCAGCGCTGGTTAAGCCAGGGCGAAGAGTGGATCAAGGTTTAGCTGAGTCGGCTACGTAATACTTTGCGCTGACCGGTTGCGGATGGCGCAGCACCGCCGTGTATCGCTGATTGCAAACTGGCTTCAAACTCATGCAAAGGCAGCGGACGGCTAAACAAATACCCCTGGAAAGCGTGGCAGCCCATATTTTGCAACATGACCATTTGCTGCTGCATTTCCACCCCTTCAGCAATCACACTGTGGCTCAGGTTTTTGCCCATATTGATGATGGTTTGCACAATAAATGAATCGTAGTTGTTATGCACAATATCTTTAATAAAGCTGCGGTCTATTTTCAATTCGTCTAACGGCAGCCGTTTCAATACCGACAACGAAGACTGACCAATGCCAAAGTCATCCAGCGAAAAAGTGATGCCCAATACTTTCAGCGCATTGATTTTTTCAATCACTTCATCGATATTTTTCACAATCAGGCTTTCGGTCAGCTCCAGACGCAAACAGCTTGCATCGCAACCACTCGCCAATACCGTTTCTTTCACCATCTGCACAAAGTCTGGCTGGCTGAACTGGATGGCACTGACATTGACCGACAATTTAAGCTGGGCGGTATGCACAGACTGTGACCAGTGCTTGAGTTGTTGACAAGCTTGCGCCAGTACCCATTGCCCGATGGAGACAATTTCACCGGTTTCTTCGGCAATCGGAATAAACTGGTCTGGCGGAATCATGCCCAAGGTCGGGTGTTGCCAGCGCAGTAATACTTCCGCGCCCGTTGGCTGCTGCAACTCATTGACTTGCACCTGGTAGTACAGGAGCAATTGCTTGCCCTGCAAGGCAAATGCCAGTTCATTCTCCAGCGTGGCGCGCATTTCAACGGCCGGGTGCACGGCTTCATCGTACATCTGGATGCTATTGAGGTTATCGGATTTTTTGGCCTGATACATGGCAATATCAGCGCGCCGTAACACTTCATCTTCTTTAAGCAAATCCCCCAGGAACAGGCAAATGCCAATGCTGGGTGCAGTGCGGTATTTACTGTTTTGCAGCTCAAAGGGTTGCGAAAATACCGCCATCATTTTTTCCGCAGTGGCCTGGGCCGCAGTAATCGCTTCTGTCTTGTCGGTTGATAACTCATCCAGCACAGCAATAAACTCATCACCGCCCATGCGCGCAATGGTATCTTTTTTACGCAAGCATTGTTGCAGCCTGAAAGCGACCTGTTGCAACAACTCATCCCCGGCCTGATGGCCTTTGCTATCGTTAAGCCCTTTGAAATTATTCAAGTCCAGGCACAACACCGCCCCATAATGCTGGTGACGCACACAGCGTGCAAATGCCTGATTAAGGCGATCCGTCAGCAAGCGGCGATTAGGCAAGCCAGTCAAAAAATCATAGTAGGCCAGTTGGTGCACCTTTTTGTTATCCAGGTTGGATGCAATCCGTAACGAGATATTCTCGCGCAGGCTGGTAGCCAGGCTGCGGCCAGCCACCGTCACATAAAACACATACACCATAAACAACACGGCGAGCGCCAGTGAGACTGAACTGCCATGAATCAAAAAGCGCGGAATCATAAACAGCACAATGCCACCACTAAACAGGTTGGTACTTAAGGTATCGACTGAATAAATAATGATGCCCGCCCCGGAAACCCCGACCAGCGCAAAAATCAGGAACGCCTGGTGGGCCGTATCAGCCTCAGGGAACAGGAGAATACCGCCCAGGCCCCAGGCCAGGCCACAAAAACAGGTGCTGGCACGAAACCACTGCAGCCACTGGCGGCTATGCAGTTCGCGCTGCAAGTCTTTTTCATACTGATAAGTCAGATAAGCACGTATGCCGTAAGCCACTAGGAAAATGCTGGACCAGACCGTGAGGATGATGTGGTCGATGAGGTGCCATTGCACGAGCAAAAGCGCAATCATGACCACGATGGCTGCCATCAATGATCTGCGATTGTTTGAATACAGCATGCCGACAATTTCTGCGTGCAATGCCGATGATTCCGCCGTCGTGTTCAACGCACGTATCCCCCATGTATATTATTGTTAACATCTTAACAACGGTTATTGCAGGCTGATACTTTAGTTTTACGCACTTATCATGCGCTCAAAATTAAAAAAACACACTATACAACGGCTTGTTTTTAATAGAAAAATAGAAAATATAATCTAAGAAATGTCAGCAATGCCATTCAGATAACCACGTCACAACAGGTAACTATACGCTGCCAAACGGGCAGACAGCGGAGAAAAGCCTATTGTGTACTGAACAGCGGCTTTAACTCAGCCACCGCCAGGTCAATAAAACCACGCAACTTGGGTGGCATAAAGCGTTGCTTCGGGTAAACCAGGTGCACGGCATCCGCGCGCCCGCGCCACTCTGGCAATACATGCTGCAAGCCGCCAGTCTTTACCGTAGGCTGGCAGATAAATGTGGGCAACAAAGCCACACCCTGCCCGTTTTCGGCCATCGCCCGCACCACGCCAATGCTGTTAACCAGGGTACGCGCAGCCAAGGGTACGCGTATGGCTGTTGTACCGCGCTGCAAATCCCATTGATGCCGCCCCATGGGCGTGAATTGCACGCATTGGTGCTGGCTGAGGTCAGTTGGCGTGGCAATCTGTCCCGCCGACTGCAAATACTGTGGGCTGGCAAATAGCGCCCATTGTATGGTGCCCAGCGATTTGGCTATCAAGCTCGAATCACGCAATTCCCCGGTTCGAATCGCCACATCCAAGCCTTCTGCCACCAGGTCAACATAACGCTCGGTGAGCATTAACTCCAGCGACAAGGCTGGGTAGGTGCGCTGCATCTGTGTCACCAAGCCTCCCAGCAAAGCATCCCCGAGGTCAGCCGGTGCCGTGACTTTTAACACGCCTTGCGGTTGTTGGCGCGCTTCGTCCAGCGCCGCTTCAGCTTCAAGCAAGTAGCCCAGGCCGGTAGAAGCATGTTCAAAATACAATGCGCCAGCTTCAGTCAGGTTTAAGCGGCGTGTAGTGCGTTGCAACAGGGTGACGCCCAGCCGTCGCTCCAGCCGCGCTACGCGGGTGCTAATGGTCGAGGTCGGCAATCCCAACTGCCGCGCGGCAGCGCTAAAGCTGCCCGCCTGCACCACCTTCACAAATACAGCGGCTTCATTAAAGTCCATGACTCAATTGTTCATTTAATTGAAAAGTAATTTCACATTTAACCATCTAGTGCCTTAAAAGTCATGTGTTTATAGTGTGAACCATGCAAACACGCAAACATTTCTGAAAGGGAATCATCATGAAAAAACTGGCTTTTATCAAACGCAGCAACGGTAACCACTGGGTAGGTGACGGCTTTCCGGTACAAAGTATTTTCTCTTACCGTGACATTGCCAATGACATTTCGCCTTTCTTGCTGATGGATTACGCCGGGCCTGCCAGCTTTGAGCCGACCACGCACAGACGCGGTGTTGGCCAACACCCGCACCGTGGCTTTGAAACCGTGACCATTGTTTATGACGGCCAGGTCTCACACCATGACTCCACTAACGCTGGTGGCTCCATCGGCCCAGGCGAAGTGCAGTGGATGACCGCAGGCAAGGGCATTATTCATGAGGAGTATCACGGTGATGACTATGCACGTACAGGTGGCCCGTTTGAAATGATCCAGTTATGGGTCAACTTGCCGGCCAAGGACAAAATGACCGCGCCAGGGTATCAGGGGATTACCCGCGATCAGATTCCAGAAGTGGCTTTGCCAGGGGAAGCGGGGAAAGTCCGCGTGATTGCCGGTGAATATGCTGGTCACAAAGGCCCGGCAAATACCTTCAGCCCGATGAATGTGTGGGATGTGCGCCTGAATGCGGGCACACGCACCACCTTCACCTTGCCGGAAGGCCACACCACCGCCATTTTTGTGCTGCATGGCGCGGTGAAAACCGGTGAAGTACATACCATCCGCCCGGCCGAACTGGCGGTGATGCAACGTGAAGGCAATGAGCTGATATTGCAAGCCCAGCAGGACACCGTGCTGTTGTTACTCAACGGTGCACCGCTGAATGAACCTGTGGTAGGTCATGGCCCATTTGTCATGAATAGCTGGGAGGAAATTGACCAGGCGATTAATGACTTTAACCAGGGTCGCTTTGCCACTGCTTAAATCGGTAAACCATTTTAAAAACAGGAAACACGGCAGCCAGCGCCCCATTCTTTAATGCTGGCTGCCGTGATCTCCAACCAACATATCTTGAGAGGATATTCAC
Organism: Methylophilus sp. Q8; assembly: GCF_000800115.1. Classification (NCBI taxonomy): domain Bacteria; kingdom Pseudomonadati; phylum Pseudomonadota; class Betaproteobacteria; order Nitrosomonadales; family Methylophilaceae; genus Methylophilus; species Methylophilus sp. Q8. The sequence continues at coordinate 958,692 of NZ_JUHE01000001.1, forward strand.
CATGAACAACAAACCTTATGTACGCCTGGACCGTGACAACGCTGTGGTCTTGCTGGTAGACCACCAGGCTGGCCTGCTATCACTGGTGCGCGATATTGAACCAGACCGTTTTAAGAATAATGTACTGGCGTTAGCTGATGCCGCCAAGTTTTTCAACTTACCCACTATTTTAACTACCAGCTTTGAAACAGGCCCGAATGGCCCGTTGATGCCAGAATTGAAGGCCTTGTTTCCTGATGCACCCTATATTGCCCGCCCTGGTCAAATCAACGCCTGGGATAACGAAGACTTTGTCAAAGCGATTAAGGCCACCGGCAAAAAACAATTGATTATCGCTGGTGTGGTCACCGAAGTCTGTGTTGCCTTCCCTGCACTATCAGCCATAGAAGAAGGCTTTGAAGTATTTGTCGTAGGCGATGCCTCAGGCACCTTTAACGAACTGACGCGCGATGCGGCATGGCGTCGCATGGAGGCCGCAGGTGCACAAATGATGACCTGGTTTGGCGTCGCCTGCGAGTTGCACCGCGATTGGCGCAACGATATCGAAGGCCTGGGTGCCTTGTGCGCCAATCATATTCCAGACTATCGCAATTTGATGACTGCATTCAATGCGCAACAAGCCAGGTAAAAATTGGCAAGTTGTAGAGAGATGCGGAACTTTTTTTGCGTAATTTTTGTCTAATAATTGCATGGCATTTTTTAGTTTTATGCCATAAAGCGTTTCCTACATCACAATAGGAACATTGCTTATTAAGTATTCAGGTCAATTAGCGTAATCTGCAATTGTCGTGTGTGAAATGAAGTGTCGAATGCATTTCGAGTTTCATTCATCACATGGCAAATACGGCAGCCTTAACGGCTGCCGTTTGTACTCAACGAGTGAAGGAGTATGCATATGCCTAGAGGATCCAGTCCCAAGCGCGAACAAGAATACGAAACCCTCAAACACGCGTTCAAGCAAGACCATCGTTACCCCGGCCGCGAAGAAGAAGTCGCCGCCAGAATTGTCAACAAGCAACGCAAACAAGCTGGTGAAACCAAGGATAACTCCTCCTGAGTCTCCTAAGCTTTAACCCATCAATACAGTGCCAATGTTTGGTAAACATGCTCAAAAAATCCATTCAGGTTTGAAAGGGTGAGTCTTTTATAAAACCCCTGCCAGACTTGCTTAAAAAGTGGGGGTTGTTATGCAACAAACTGCTGATATTGGAATTTCACCACTCAACTATCAACCAGCGTATGAAGTGCTGGCGGACAGCGAAACCCAAAGCCGGGAAAACCTGCAATATACCCTGCGTAAAATCTCCGAAATCACGGCCAGACATTCTGCTTATAGCGCGCGTAGCGTGCATATTAAAAGTCACGGCCTGATCTCTGCAGAAATGGAGATTTACGATAACCTCCCCGCGCCCCTGGCACAGGGCATGTTTGCCCAAGCGCAAACCCTGCCGCTGGTCATGCGCTTTTCAACCGTGCCGGGCGATATTTTGCACGACAAAACCTGCACGCCACGCAGCCTGGCCATCAAGGTGCTTGGCGTGAATGGTGACCGGCTACCTGGTAGCGAAAAAGCCATCACGCAGGACTTTTTATTTGTGAATGGCGCCAGTTTCCTCTCGTCCAGCGTACAGGTGTTTCTTTCCAACCTGAAGCACATCGCCTCCACGCCAGAAACCAGCACTGAGTTCAGGCATTTTTTATCACAAATATTCCGCTCAACGGCCAAGCTGGTCGAATCACTCAAAAGTGGCCAGCAAACCCTGATCAGAAACCTGCACCAGGCACAAGAAACCAATATTCTGGGTGAAACCTATTTTAGTCAGGACCCGATTCTATACGGCAACTACATGGCCAAAATTGCCTTTGTACCGATCTCACCCGACCTGCTCACCCTCACCAACAAACCGATTGATACCCTCGCCTCCGATGGCCTCAGAAAATCCATTGTCGATTACTTTATTGCCCACACCGCAGTGTGGGAGTTGCGCGTACAGTTATGCACCGATATCAAGCAAATGCCGATCGAAGACTCTACCGTGATCTGGTCAGCAGATGTGTCGCCCTATATCCCGATCGCCCGCATTACCGCTAAACCACAAATTGCCTGGAGTCCCTATCGTTCGCATGTAGTGGATGAGGGCATGATGTTCTCGCCCTGGCATGGCATTCAATCGCATCGGCCCTTAGGCTCGGTGATGCGCTTGAGAAAAATGAGCTACGAGATGTCCAGAAACCTGAGCGCGGCACCGACAGGCATGCCGGTGTGTGAGCCAACCAGCCTGGATGATTTGTGCTGATGCACAGATCACCACAACCTCTCAACAAATCGTCCTAGGCGGGGCGAGGCGCACGCCAGCGGTATGCCCACATATCCGGCAGGTAGGTGGCAATCACCATCAATGCCGCCAGGGTTAGAAACAGCCACTTGACCGAATAGCTGGTGACAAATTTGGCGGCGGGCGTTTGCGACTGCACAAACGTATAAAATGCCGGTTGGTCTATGCCTTCAATATATTGACCCTTGATCTCCGTCGCCATCTCCTTCAAATGTTCCACATCCTGGCTGGATAAATAGCGGTCAAACTCAGCGTACGCCACCGGTGGATCAGGATCATCCTTGCTGGCATCACTGTAATTGACACCACCACCCGCGCTTTCGGCCGCGGCATCGGTGCCCCAATAACCGACAAAGTGATTATTCGAATTAAAGCGCTTGATCGGTGCAGGCTCTTTACCGCCGACGCCAACAAAAATAACATTTTTACCTATACGCACATCGCTGATATCCAGCTTGTTAATGCCATTGGCTTTGGGCGCTTCGTCACCATCGGTAAAAAACAGCATTTGTGCCGGAATATTCAGGTAATCAAACGTCGCCTCGGCGGCCTTCACCCCAAATGTCATGCGGCTGTTACCACTCCAGGCCATACGCCATTCCAGGTGGTTAATACTGTCAGTGATAATATCGAAGTTAGCGCACACTTCCAGCGGCATAAATAATAAAGCCACATTCTCAGCGGCAAACACACCCACGCTGACATATGTGCCGCAAGGTGATGTTTTCACCACTTGCTTCATCAGGTGCTGTGTATAAGCCAAGCGCGTGGCGGGTTTGTTATCGACCTGCATATCTTCCGCATTCATGCTTTGCGAAATATCTGCCAGCAACAAATAATTGTGTACTTCTTGCTTGAGTTGAATGTCCGGCTTGACCAGCGCCAACAGCAGAAAGACAGCAGCGCCCAACAAAAAAGCCGTTTCGTAGTGCGCTTTTAACAGTGAAAAAAAGCGTTTCATGGCAACCCCTGTGGCAAATTGCTGATTTCCATGCCTGAAGGATCCTGCGGCACAGTCTTGATATGGGTCGGAATCACGCCATGCAATAAACTCAAATTGAACTTGGCCGCCTGGTTGCCCGGATCAAGTTTGAGTGACTGCTCATACGCCGCCCTCGCCTGTAAATAATCAAACTTGGCTTGCTCCTGAATCGCACCATCTGCCTCCACCAAGCGTTGCAACCCTGACCGGAACAGCTGGTTGCCGATATTGAAATGGATCTGCGACTTCAACGTTTGACTAGGCGTGAACAAGGCCTCATCGTGCTGTTTAGGCGCCTCTAACAACTGGCCGAAATTCTGTATCGCATGCTTGTAATTACCCGTTTTACCTTGCTGGTAAGCATCGGCAAACTTCTGGTGAAACGGAAACAAGTCGCCCTCTAACACGTCACCATGTTGCAACGCTGTATTGGCCGAGGTGATTTTGTGCACCTGGTAAGCTTCGTAGACACTGCCCAGCACGCCGACAATGAAGACAACGCCAAGCAGCTGGTTTTTGCGCATTAAATGGTTTTTCATTCGTACACCCTCAAATTTTTAATCACCAGCATCAACAACACCAGCAGCAGCGCAGAGACCATAAACACCTTGGAATAGTCATAGCCAGCAATGGTCTCGCGATATTGAATCGCCTTTTTTTCACGTGAGTCGATGTCATTAATTGCTGACTGCAAGGTCTCCGGATCATCCGCCTCATAGGCTTTGTATTTCAGGCCCAATGACTGGAAATACTTATGCAGCACGATGGAGTTTGGCGTGCGGTCTTCGTCATATTGCTCTTTGGAGAAAATACTCGGCTCACCTGGTTCGCGTAACATGATCCAGTAAATACTCAGCTTGCGGCTTTTCAGGCGCTCACTCAGTAAAAACTTCACACGCGGACTGAGTTTGCCGGCGCCGTCCGAAAGTAAAATCACCGCCCGTGAACCAGAGCTCTGGATGTTATCGAACAAGCCAACGGCCTCGGTTAATCCAGCGCCGATATTGGTCTGGTTCAATGACGGGCTGGTGGCCGCCACGATCGCCGCATGAATCGCATCGCGGTTAGTCGTAATCTTGATGCCATACAACGCCGAGTTGGTGAACCCGACGACACCCATCATGTCATTCGGCCGTGAATCAATAAACTGCGTAATAATGCGCCGCGCTGCAGCAGATTTGATTTCCGCCACATGCCCTGAAGCATCGCCCGCAAACGGGTGATCCATACTCACGCTACGGTCTATCACCATCACGGTTTGCGCACCCTTACCCACGCGGGGCACTTGCTCATCCGCGCCGCGCGGTGCCGCCAGTGCAATGACGATGCTCAGCAACAGCAGAGACATAATGACCTTCACCGCCAGGTTCAACCGGTCTGAAAACAGGTCTTCCGGGATGATGTCCAGCCAGCTGTAATGCTGGCCTTGATGGCCCTTTAACCAGAAAGGTAACAGCGCGATAGGCAATAAGGCAAACGCCCACGGATTTAAAATAATCATGCCACGCCCCGCTCGCAATCCCGCAGCTGCTTGCTGAACTGCACCAGTTGCGTAATCACCTGCTGGCTATCACGGGCACGCACGTCATACAGGGATTGATTCGACGCGGCAAAAAACTGTGTGATCTCAGGTTGCAGGTTTTTAAAGCTCGGGCGCAAACGCACAAACTCGTCCACATCCCGCGCAAAAATATTCGCGCCATAGTGCTGATTAAATGCCTGGTGCAAATAGACCAATGCCTTCTTCTCTTCTGCGGCGGTTTTGGGCCGGGAGGATTTTGCCAGGCGCTTGAGCTGCCGGTGCGCCCGCGCAAAGGCCCCGCCCATAAATGGCAACCAGTGGCCATCAGCATTCATATAAAGCAAGGCCAGCAGGCTTGTGATTGCCAGGGTTAAAAACAAGCCCAGGCGTTGTCGATCGGCACGGCTGTCTATCAGCGGTGTGTTCACTTCCGGCAATAGATTTTTCTTGGCGGTTGATGTGCCGCCAGTCACCAACGGTGAAAACCAGAATCCCCACGCCGGAATATCAATAGCGGTAGCGCTTGCCGCAGGATGACTGAAATTCAGTTTCTCAGCGGGTAAATGCATCACACTAGGGGTCGTGCTCACCGCAAATACCTGGTAACGCAATTGCAAGGTGTACTGGGTGTGGTCCGATTGCGCTTTGGTTTGTAAGGCCACCTCCACCAGTTCGATACCATCATGTTTGCTGCCTTTTTTAGGCAAGCCACTGTCGGCCAGTTGATACGCGGTTGGCGCATCTACAATGACGGTTCTGCTGAGCACATCGCCAATATGTACACCATGGCTTGACGCTGGATTAGTCACGCCCAATGTTGGTGATGCCGGTTTGCTTGCGGACGTATCTGCGTCCGCTGCCAGCGCATGGTTAACCGTGAATAATAGACTGCTGACGATCAACAGGCGTTGCAGCACCCGAGTTGTCGTCCTGTGTGAAATCTGTGCTTGCATAATGGTCTCTTCGCGTCACATGGCTTGTTCAAAATAATGCGTCATCAGCTCTGGCCTGTAGTCGCCATGCATAAACAACGCCGGGCTCTCAAAGCGCAAAAATAAAGCCTCTAGCGCATGCCTGCGCGCATTAAATGCGTTGATGAATTTGGCTTTCACTTCACTGCGGAAAAACAGCGTACGATTGCGGCCACTTTCCAGGTCTATCATGGTGCCAAAGCCAAACTTGGGCAGCTTTTTGTATTCCTCATCGTCCCACAATACAATCGGCACCACTTTGTGGGCAGACATCGCCAGCAAGGTTTTCTCGATCACTGGCAGCGGCATATGAAAGTCCGAAATCCAGAACACCAGTGCACGCGTCTGGCCCAAAAAGTTAGGCACATCCGTCACACCATCCACGCCAATACGCAACTGCTGGTAATCATGTAACAAGCCGATGGTTTGTTTGCTCTGGTGATAATTGCGGCTCAGCGGCAAGGTGAAGTCTTCGAGCACTTGCTGGTTGTAACCAATAAAACCGAACAAATCGCCCATGTGATAAGCCGAATTCGCCACCGCCGTTGCAATTTCAATCGCCGTATCCAGCTTGCGTTTATGCCCCTTGAATTGCATGGAGCTGGACAAATCGCACACCGCATAAATCGGTGTCGTACTGTCCTGGTTAAACTGCCGCACCTGCACCTGCTCAAACGGGTCACGTATGGTTTGCCGTAAATCCATGCGCCTGGCATCCGGGTAATCCACCAGGTTAATCGTGCCGCGATAATCCGAACCAAGGCCGCGCTGCGTGCCTGGATGATCGCCAAGCTGAATGCTGTCCGACCTCCAGCCAACCACATACTCAAAAGGCCGCGCGTAGCTCGCCTCATCGAGATGCGCGCGCGCCTGGCTGTCGACGACTTTCCCCGCTCGTTTTGTCAATGACCGCATGATTGCTGCTTTCATATGCAGAGACCTTAAGCAGCTTTGCTAAACGACAGGCTAGGCACGGCCACGGTGCTGATAATGTTGCTGGTCAGCTCCCTGGCCAGCGCCGTTCTGCGATTTTCATAGGCCGCGTTAAATACCAGGCGATGTGAAATCACCTCATGAAACACGGCATGAATATCTTCCGGGTACAAACTGTCACGGCCATTCAGCCAGGCGTTTACACGGGCGGCCTTCATCAGCATACCCATACCGCGTGGGCTAGCACCGGTCTGGATCACACGCCCCACATCTACGCTGTCCATGGTCACGCCAAATTTTTCCGGATGCTGCGTCGCATCCCACAAATCCATGGTGTACTCCTCCAGCACATCGCTGGATTTGATATGGTCCTGCAAGCGATCAGAAAACGCATTCAACTGGTCGAATTTCAAAATATCGCTCTCAACCTGTTGTGTCAGTTTTTCGGCATGCTGGAACTTGGTATTGAACACCAGTGACTTTTTCAACTCACGATCTGTTGGAATCTCAATCGGGATTTCCATCATAAAACGGTCACGCGCCGCAGATGGAATCTCAAACGTCTCGTTCTTTTCCACCTGGTTGCGGTCGGCAAACACAATCATGTGCGGCATGCGATATTCTTTTTTAAACGCGCTGATATGGCGCTCTGCCATCACCCGCAACATCAAGGCATGCACCTGCGGCCGCGCACGGTTGATCTCGTTAAAAAAGAACACGGACAAATTCTCACCCGCACGCAGCAACGGGCCCTCATCAATCTGTGGTCGTCCATCCGGCCCCAAAAACGTGTGGTAGATCAGGTCATTCGGCATCAGGTCGACCGTGCCTTCAATCCGCTCATACGCCCCGCCGATACCGCGCGCAATCGATTGCAGCAAGGTGGTTTTACCCACACCGACGCCACCATCCAGCAACACATGGCCACGGGCAAAAATAGCGATGTTCATTAATCGCACGGCTTTGCTTTGCCCCACAATCACTTGATTCACCTGCTTTTCAAGGTTCAAAGCATGCTGACGCCAGTCTGTCAGTTGGTTATCTAATGCCAATCGAATATCAGAGGTAGGTGACATGAATCTTTCCTTTAATAGAATGTTTCAAAAATGTAACAGAGTGTTACAAATCCACAATCCTCCAGTTTCAAGAACTTTGCTGGTCCAGTGAGTTGTGAGATATAGTGATACTTGAGTAATCCAGATTGACGCCCAAGGAAAGGGATTTTTTCCCGATATTGAGGATGTGCTGTGAGTAATGGAGAGATGAAAAATGCTACGTTCGTGGAGCCTTAAACTAACAATCACCGAGACCTCAGGCTTGCCGGTCTATCTGCAAATTGCCCAGCAAATCATGGAAGAAATCCAAAAAGGCAGGCTCGCGCCCTCCACCGCCATGCCAGGCACGCGCGAACTGGCAGAAAAGCTCAATGTGAACCGCAAAACGGTGATCCTGGCCTATGACGAACTGATCGCGCAAGGCTGGCTGGTCACCGAGCAACGCCGAGGCTCGTTTGTGTCGGCCAACCTGCCCAATTTCAATACGCAAGCGCAAACTGCCAAAACCAGCCAACAACCTGCCAACGTGGTAGCCGCCACCACACACCCGCTGCTGTGCTATCAATCACCGCTTGAAGGTGTGATTGACTTTAATGATGGCATCCCGGATTCACGCCTGATCCCGTTTAATATTCTGTCACGCGCATTCCGGCATGCCCTTATCGGCTCCAGCAAAGGCAACAACCTGGGCTACGGCGACCCGCGTGGTACGCTGGCATTACGCCAATCCATCGCCACCATGCTCAATATGGAAAGAGGCTTGAGTGTAGATATCGACCAAATCTGTATCGCACGTGGCAGTCAGATGGGCATCTTCCTCGCCGCGCGCGTCCTCACCCGACCAGGTGACAATATTGTGGTGGAACAACTCAGTTACCCGGCAGCCAAAGAAGCGTTCCGATCCTGCGGCGCCAATATCCTCACCGTGAAGCAAGATAAGCACGGCATCGATGTAGTCGCGCTGGAGAAACTGTGCAAACAACACCCCATCCGCGCCATTTATGTCACACCGCACCACCAATTCCCCACCACTGTCATCATGACCGCCGAACGGCGCCTAAAACTGCTGATGCTGGCAGAGCAATATGACTTCACGATTGTGGAAGACGATTACGATCACGAATTCCACTTCTCGCATCACCCAGTATTTCCCTTGGCCAGTACCAATCACGGCGGCCGCGTCATGTACGTCGGCTCGCTCTCCAAAGTCCTCGCCCCCGGTTTGCGGGTGGGCTACCTGGTGGCAACCCCCAGCCTGATAGACCGTTGTGCCAAAGAAGTCATGCTCATAGACCGACAAGGCAATTCAATCACCGAACTCGCCGTGGCCGAGCTGATGGATTCCGGCGAAATCAAACGCCATATCCGCCGGACTTTTAAGGTGTATAACGAACGCAGAAACCTGCTGATTGCGCTGATTAAAAAAGAACTTAAAGAATACGTCATCTTCGATGCACCCGATGGTGGGTTAGCGATCTGGTTACGTTTGAAGGAAGGTTTTGACGTTGAGAAAGTTGCCGAACAAGCTTTAAAACATAAAGTGCGCATATTGCCCGGCACCTTGTTTTCTGAATCGCAGCAAAGCGTGCATGCGATTCGGTTAGGATTTGGTAGCTTAACGATTACGGAATTAGAAAAAGGTGTATTGGCATTGAAAGCGTCTTTTTAATCGAACTACCGAGAAATCCTCGGTAGTTGCAAACTGCCTTTATTATCGAAATTGGTTTATTGAACGGATTGCAGAATTATTTTCTGAGTGTGAGTACTGCAATCTAAATGTGCCTGAATAAATAATAAAAATTACCATAACCATATAATTACTTAAATCAATTCTCGTTATCTAATGGAAATGATGCCTTTCCTTTCCTCACAAAATTTGAAAGCTTCAATAATCTTCTGTAGTGTGCCATTAAAAATTTAGAAGTCTCTTCAACATCCTTAGTTTGAGATTCAAGCTGCTTGAGATTTTCAAAGTCCAATCCTTTTGCTAATTCCTTATTTAATTCATTAGCTAATTTAGCTCTTTCAATATCTAACTTTAATAGGTCATTTTTATTTTTAGCTCTCAGTTTTGAAAGATCACTGTAAATTTTGTATAGCTTTTTATATACAGTAGTTACTTCAGTGGCTGATTTCAGAAATATTGAAATTGCACCGGCCAAGGCTAGAGCAGTTTTAATATCAAGAGCCAACTCAAACCAACCTGGCGAGTTGTATTTCATAGATTTGATTTTAGGCTTATCAACACTTGGAATTACCCTTTTGAAAACCTCATAAATATTCACATAACTCAAACCTTCTCTTAATTCGTAATCGTGTAATATTTCTGCGACTCTTAAAGGAATATACTTACTCTCAGTAGTTTCAAGACAGTAAATAAAGGAATAATTCTGAAAATACAACGTTAAGAACTCTGTTAAATCCTCGAGTGACCAATTTTCATCTAACAAAATCTTATAAGTATTTTTATCGTTTATTTCCATTTCAAATTTCCCTGTTTATTAATCGTAAGTAATTGAAAACTGATTACAACTAAATAACTAACAAAAATTCCCCAATCACTACTAAGCTTTCTGATGAGTCACTAAATATTATAGGTTTATAACCAAAAGCTGTTGTGTCCGGTTTTAAGACTATTCTCGAATTTATTAATACCTGCTCAGCAAGAGTTTTCTCACTGCTGTACACTTTTACTGTGTACTCTCCACCATGATCAGGGTCCTCTATTTCTCGATGCTGAACAAGAACAACCTTTCCATTGCGAGTGCCACCTGGGCTCGCTTTAAATAAGCACCATGATCCATTAGGTATGCGTCGATTCATTGACTCGCCAACTACCCGCATCACAAACATACCTTCGCTGGCATTGATATGACTTGGCAACTCAACCCACTGACAGTCCTCCATAACTTGAAAGTCACTGAATCCACCAGCAGCAGCTTGCAAATCATAAATTGGGACATGTGTTTTATATGGTTTCGCTTCCTCAAATGGAACAACGTTTAACTCTAAACCCTTATATTTCATAGTCACATCATCTGTGACTTGCTGTTGTCGATTTGCTATTTCCTTAAAGTATTCCCGTGTTTCTTTATCAGTACAAAAGATATAACAACCCTTTTGTCCTCGAGTCATTAATGTGCGATATGTATTTTTAATAATTTCGCTGGTTAATTGCTTGGCTTTATCGTATTCATTTTTTAATAGGGTCTTATAACCACGTATCGATTTATCGTTTGAAGAACGTTTTGCAGCATCTGTAATAGCTATCCCATCACGAATAACAAAGTCATCGCCAATAATCACACCAATGTAATCTAGCTCTAATCCTTGGCAAGTGTGAATGCACCCAATTTGTTCTACTGAATGCTCCGCTATTAGCCATAGACTGCCATCTTCATCTAAGTTCCAGCGCGCTTTGAAGTTAAATTCTGGAATGATGATATCGAATACAGATTTGTCTTTTTTGCTTGTCCAATCCCAGCAATAGCCAGCTACTAAACGAGCCTTATTTGAAGCTCGGTTTTTATCAACTATCGCCGCTCTTAACTGATTAGGATCATCAAATATTTTGACTTCATAATCGATATCCTCAAGTGTTGGGTTAGCAGTTTCACGAATTTGCAGGCTGTTATCTACCCATGCCAGATAACCATCGGAACCATTGCATCTAAACTGAGAAACCAACTCTAACTCAGTAACGGTGGAGCCAATTTTATTAGCCCAAAGTTTTATTTCATTGATCGTACCAATATCATCTAAGGTGACTCGTTGAGCTTCATCAATGAAAAAGACATTAAATTTTGATGCCTCTATCAGCTCTTTAATTTGATTTTCACCTTGATTGCCGTAAAAACCTGACTGCTCATTAAGTCGATGAGCTTCATCAACAATTAATGTTCCAAATTGGTTCGGCTCAACTTCAATGTAAGCTCCTGACCCCTTAAACATCTGGTCAATTTGTGCTTTCTTTTTCGAACCTGCGAGTTTTATTTTGAACACTTCACGAGGTGCTGCATTTTTAGAAACATACTGTACAAGCATCTCACGCTTGGTCAGCTCACCTAATAGATTGATAGCGACAACTGATTTACCCGTACCTGGACCACCTTTTACTATCAGTGTTTGCTTTTTACCATGCTGAGCTTTGTGTCCTAAATCAAGAGCAGTTTCATAAACCAATTTTTGCTCATCAATCATTAAGAACTCCGCATTGCCAGCCAGCATTGAGGCTAAAGCATCCGCCAAATTTTTGGATGGTTTAATAACACCATGCTCTATGCGATACATGATGTTATTACTGTCGCCATACTTTACGTGCTTCTTTAAAAACTCTGATAACTTGATAGCATCTTGAGAGACGAAGACCGGCGCTTTTTCTGTGTGGCTGGAGTAAAAAGAGTCGTCTATTACCGACCTTGATTTGAGGTTATGGAGATATGCACATGGTTGCAACCGAATGGACTCTTTACGAACCGTTTCGTTATAGTCTTCAATAAGTGCAGCATAAGACCATGCTTGATATGAGGGATGATTTGTTTCTACATCACCGCGTTGTAAACGCGTTCTGACAATCGCGTCTTTATTTGTTTTTTCTACGTATTGCCACTGCTTAAGCTCAACAATGATTGCAGTGTCATTGTGTTCTTGATCTTTGCCAGTAAGAATGAAATCTACCCGCCGATTTGTCATCGGTAAGTTATATTCAATTGCTACCCCAGCCGCAGAAGGAATTTCCTCATCCCAAAGAATTTGAGACATATATTGCAGAGAGTTTTCCCAAGATAATCTCTCATTTCGCGGAGAGTTACGATTCAACTTTCGCAACACCTCACACTCAATGATTTCAGCGATTCGATTGGACCGAACATCATCAAGAAATTCCCTTTTAGTTGCTGAATAAACAATCATTAAATTGATACTTTCTTATTATTCGTATTGATTATATTTTTTTGAACTGCCTTTAACTTTACTAGCTGGGTACTTCTCTTCGTTCTTTCTAATTTTCTGCTCAATAGCGGCTGATATATCGACCCCTAATTTATCTGCCAAAAGAATCAAATATAACTGCACGTCTGCAATTTCATCAGTGACAGCATTTACCTGTTCAGTACTTAGTGATTTTGACTGTTCCTCCGTCAACCATTGAAAACATTCAACGAGTTCGCTGACCTCTACACTTAGTGCCATTGATAGATTCTTTGGAGAATGAAATTGCTCCCAATCACGCGCCTTAGAAAATTCCCTGAGCCTAGTACGGATTGCTTCTAAATCTGTCATGGATATTGGACTCTAAATATATAAAACAAATATACCTTGGAATTATGATGTCGATGTCGAATCACTAATAATTTGTGCTAATACTAAATTAGGCCCTAATACTACCTAATTTCAGGAGGGTTCTAAAAGTGAAAGGTTTTTTTCGTTAGGTTAAACTTATAAGAATACTAACTACACACTTCTTCAGAATGATCGGCGAGATACTTAGTACATTAAATATTTTGGAAAAAGCAAGTCGGTTCCTTTCTTGGGTTAGGAAAACAAGAACCACTCCTGCTGATACCGTAGGCCATCGCTTCATTAAGTTGTTTGAAAGCCATAATGTTCATCGTAATCAAATTCCACGTTTTTTCGGTCATGGTTTAACTCTCAAAGACGTTCAAGATGAAGCATTTCTCATTCAAAAACTAGATGAAACTTTGCTTGATGCCGCTTCAAATTTATTTGGTGTTCGTCGTGAATGGTTAGAGGGTGCAGAATCTCAGATTTATCCATGTCATGATTTTTACAAGCATCCAGAAGAAGTCTTGCCCTTCTTGACAGGATTACGCGATGCAAATCCGAATGGCGATTTAAATGGAGTGTTATTAGCTCCAGTAGAATATCGAGATGACGCTGTCATTATTCTTAGTGAGTTGATAGGAAACATTGGTGATAAACCAATATATAGATACCACATTTGCAATAATTGGTTATTTGATTACTGGAAATCTCGAGCCTATTTGACCGCTTTTGTTGCAATTGCTTGGAAGTGCAATATTTGTTTACGAGGACGCTATTTACCTTTAAAAGAGATTCAGCAGCTTGCAGATGGCTATAGTTTATTGAGCGTTGAAGATGAAGGCATATTTCTCAGAGGGAGATTGTGGTATCCAGAGGATATGGCTATAGAGGCCGAAGCATTCTTGTTAGGAATTGATCCTGAAAAAGATAATTATGGGCTAACCTCAGCTTTAAAGTTGTGGCTCAGCCTAGAGGAGAAAGGCTATATGAATACTGGATTATCAATGTATACAAAGGAGGAAATTCAGAGCTCTTTTAAACATGCACTTGAGCAAGAACTAGAATCTTAGCACCGCCCTTTTTCTGATCACTATCCCTAGTCCCTTAAAAATCTTGTCGTTTTATGTTGTGTATGTGTAATCTCCAACTGCGTATTTTTATCCACCAACCCTATTTCCACAGATTTACCGGTCTCAGTATCAATCAATAAAACATCCGGCCCTTCTTCAGCGTAATATTTGTTCCCCCACTGCATTATGGTCAATAACACCGGTCTGAAATCCAGCCCTTTTTGGGTAATGACATATTCATACCTTGGCGGTTTTTCACAGTACATATTTTTTTCGAGTAAACCTGATTCGACCAACGCATTCAGGCGTTTGGTGAGTGTGCTTGTAGCGATGCCCAAACTGGTTTGAAAGTCATCAAACTTGGTGACGCCCAACATGGCTTCGCGCAGAATTAATATGTTCCACCACTCCCCCACATGTTCGAGGCTTCTGGCAATTGGGCATGGCATATCGCCCAGGCTTTTGTTTTTCATCGGTGATCCGTGTATGTGATTACAGTTACTTTTATATTGAAAGTTACTGTACTATAGTGACTTCAGTTACGAAAGTGACAGTATAAATAGTTACGCTTGAGGAAGATATGGAAAGAATTGTCATTACCGGTATGGGCATGGTTTCTCCTTTGGGTTGTGGTGTGGAGCTGGTCTGGCAACGCTTGCTGGCCGGGCAATCCGGTATTAAAAAACTGCCGGCAAATATTGCTGATTTCCTGAATACCAAAATCGCGGGCATTGTGCCGGATAAGGCTGAAGATGCCGCTGGCGGGTTTGATGCCGAGGGTGTGATTGCGGCCAAGGAAATCAAAAAGATGGATAGGTTTATCCAGTTTGCCTTGGTGGCAGCGGAAGAAGCGATCAAGCAGGCGAAGTGGTTTCCCAGTAGTGAACGTGCCAAGGCTAGGACGGCAACGGTGATTGCTTCTGGGATTGGTGGCTTTCCGGCCATTGCCAATGCGGTGCGCACCACGGATAACAAAGGTGTTTCACGACTATCACCTTTTACCGTGCCTTCATTTTTGGTGAATCTGGCAGCGGGACATATTTCTATTCGCCACGGCTTTAAAGGCCCGTTGGGTGCACCGGTGACTGCTTGTGCCGCTGGCGTGCAGGCGATTGGCGATGCGGCGCGCATGATACGGGCGAATGAGGCGGATATCGCCATTTGTGGTGGTGCTGAAGCTTGCGTGGATTTGGTGAGTTTGGGTGGTTTTGCCGCGGCCAAAGCACTTTCAGCTGGTTTTAACGATCACCCGGAACAGGCTTCGCGCCCATTTGATAGCCAACGTGATGGCTTTGTGATGGGCGAAGGCGCGGGAGTGTTGGTGATTGAAAAACTGAGCCATGCGCTGGCAAGGGGCGCGACGCCGATTGCAGAAGTGGTCGGTTATGGCACCTCTGCCGATGCTTACCATATCACCGCCGGGCCAGAAGATGGTGATGGCGCCAAACGTGCGATGGAAGCGGCGATTGCGATGGCCGACATTTTGCCAAGCGATATCCAACACTTGAATGCACACGCGACTTCAACCCCTGTGGGGGATGCTTGCGAAATTGCGGCGATTAAGTCTGTGTTTGGCGCTGACAACTCGGTGGCGATTGCATCGACTAAATCGTCTACCGGGCATTTGCTAGGCGCAGCCGGTGGCATTGAAGCGATTTTTACTGCATTGGCCATCAGGGACCAGATTTCGCCATTCACCTTAAACCTGGCAGACACGGATGCACAGGCCGAAGGGCTTAACTTTGTAAAAAACAGGCCACAAAAACTGCCGATTGATTATGCGATTAGTAATGGCTTTGGCTTTGGCGGCGTGAATGCCAGCGTGATTATCAAACGCTTTAGCTAGATTTCATCGCCGCTGAAATCACGAGGCGATGACACGCTGCTTAAGGCGGCTCTTAATTCCGCGGCGTCAATTTGCCTGACCAGGCGCTGAATCTCGACGCCATCTTGCATAAAGATTAATGTGGGCCATAGTTTCACGTGGAACGATCGGCCCAGCCTGCGGCCTTTGCCGTCTTCAATTTTAAGATGGCGAATAGTTGGGAACTGGGCCACTTCAGCGCTGATGGTGGCTTGTGCTGCCTGGCAATAACCGCACCAGCTGGCGCCAAACTCGAGCATGGTCGCGCCTTTGAGGTTATTCACCTCGTCACGTGAAGGTTCTGTGGGAGTCAGTTTTTCCATATTGACCGTTATCGTACTGCAATCTGTGCCGCCTGGTGCCTACATTCTAAAGCTAAGCCAAAACACGCATCGCTTCCATCGCCCAGGCAAGTGTGATAGTTTCCCCTGCAAATAGCACACTCACAAAGGCATGCATGAATACCTCCAGCTTTCTCGTCCAGGCAGCGATCTACCTGTCTGCCGCCATCATTTTAGTGCCCGTATTCAAGCGGCTGGGCTTGGGCTCGGTGCTGGGGTATTTAATTGCGGGCATTTTGATTGGGCCTTATGCCTTAAAACTGATTGCAGACCCTGAACATGTGCTGCACTTTGCCGAATTTGGCGTGGTGCTGATGTTGTTCCTGATTGGCCTGGAACTGGAATCGCAAAAAGTATGGGAGTTACGCAAGCTGCTGTTTGGGCTGGGTGGTTTGCAAGTGACGCTGACCATAGGCTTGGTGACGGTGATTGCGCATAGCCTGCATTTTAGCTGGCCTGAGGCACTGATTATCGGCATGGGCGTCGCCATGTCTTCGACCGCCATTGGGCTGACCGCGCTTATTGAGAAAAAACAGTTACACACGGCTGGCGGCCAGGCCGCGTTTGCCACCTTGCTGTTTCAGGATTTATCGGTGATCCCGCTGTTTATGCTGCTGGCGTTTATTGCGCCCAACCATACAGGCTCCAGCGTTGACCTGTTGGCTGTGGCTAAGGCGATTGCCGTGATTGTCGCCATTATTCTGGCCAGCCGGACGGTGTTGCGCCCGATCATGCGCGTGATTGCACAAACCGGTGTGCGCGAGATTTTTGTCGCTTTTTCATTATTGCTGGTGATTGGTATCTCGCTCGCCATGGAGTCGGTAGGCTTGTCGATGGCGCTGGGCACGTTTCTGGCCGGTGTGTTATTGGCCGACTCGGAATACCGCTATGAGCTGAGGCTGGATATTGAGCCGGTAAAAGGCTTGCTGCTCGGCCTGTTTTTTATTGCCGTGGGCATGACCGTCGATTTAGCGCTGGTTACCAACCAGCCATTGCTAATTTTTGGCGGCGCCTTACTGATTGTACTCACCAAACTATTAGTGCTGGTGGGCCTGGGCTGGCTGTTTAAATACCCGCTGCGTGACAAGTTGTTGTTCGGCGCATCATTGTCGCAAATCGGTGAATTCGCCTTTGTGATTTTTGGCCTGGCACTCGCGCAAGACTCCATTTCACGCGACACCTACAACATCCTCAACGCCATGGTCGCCGTCTCCATGCTGACCACACCGATACTGCTGTTGCTATATGACGCGTTTGTCGGCCTGCAATGCAGCGAACGCCCCAAAGACGCCATCCCGGAAAATAACGCCGTCATCATTGCCGGTTTTGGCCGCTTTGGGCAAATCGTCGGCCGCGTACTCATGGCCAAAGGCATCACCCCTACCCTGATTGATAACGACCCTAATCAGGTTGATTTAACACGCCAGTTTGGCTGGCGTTGTTATTACGGCGATGCCTCCAGACTGGACTTGCTGGAAGAAGCAGGCATTGCCGAGGCAAAATTACTGGTGATTGCGGTTAATGACTCCCATGCGGCGTTGGAGATGGCAAGGCTGGTTAAAGAGCGCTGGCCGCAGGTAGCAATTGTGGCCAGGGCCAGAAGCAGAACGGACGCGTTTGATTTACGTGAGCTGGATTTACATCCGATTAGGGAAACGTTTTACTCTTCGTTAGAAGCGGCTAAACAATCCCTGGTCGCTATTGGTGAAACTGCCAGCGCAGCGGCCAGAATCATCAAGCAATTTGAAAAACACGACCAGGAACAACTGGAAGCCACACTTAAAATCAGGCATGACAGAAAAGCGTTATCCAGTGTGATGGAACAAGGTCGCCAGGATCTGAAAACCCTGCTGGAAATGGAAAGCACCAGTGCCGAAAAAAATGAGGCGCAGGCAGCGCCTTGATTCAGCGTACGTTCTGTAGCAAGCTACATTCAGAAAATAACTCGGCCACCCACTCAATAAAGGCCCGTACCTTCGATGAGAGATGTCTGTTTTGTGGGTACAGCGCATTGATAGGCAAGCTGCCGGCCGGGTAATCCTTCAATACCTTTTCTAACTTACCGTCAGTTAAATAGCCTTGCACCATAAACGTAGGCAATTGGCAGATACCTATGCCTGCCAGCGCGGCGGCGACAATGGCGTCACCATTATTAATGGCCAGTTTGCGTACGGTAGGGATTTCTTGCTCTACGCCATTTTGCTGAAGGATGAAGTTGCGCACTTTGCCGGTTTTGGATGAAAAAAAATGCACAGCCTGGTGGCGTTGCAAGTCATCCGTGGTTTGTGGTGTGCCGTAGGTTTTTAAATACTCTGGCGAGGCGACCAGCAAAAACTGCATGGTGCCAACACGGCGGGCGACCAGGCTGGAATCGAGCAGATTGCCAATGCGGATCACACAATCAACGCCTTCCTCCAACAAATCAATCGGCCTGTCATCACAACCGATCTCCAATTGTATTTCCGGGTATCGTTTAAAAAAATCCGGCAGCGACGGAATAATCACCAGCCGCCCAAGCGGTGTAGGTACATCTACCCGTAACCGCCCTTTGGCACTGACCGTGGCCTGATTAAGCGAGGCTTCGGTTTCTTCGAGCTCGTTTAATAGCCGGATCGCCCTTTCGTAATAGGCGGCGCCATCGGTAGTGACGCTAATACGCCGGGTGGTGCGGTGCAGCAGTTTGACGCGCAGGCGTTTCTCCAGCGCCAGCACCTGCGCCGAGACCGTGGTCTTGGGCAGGTTGAGTGACAGTGCGGCTTTGGTGAAACTCTCGAGCTCTACCACTCGCGTGAACGCCAGCATGGTGTCAAAGCGGTCCATACACTTCCTTGTTGATCTTGATTGTCCAATAAATTAGCACAGTGATTGCATATTTAGCTTATTTATCTGTGATTTTTATTTATTTATAGTGATCAGCAGATTTAAACAACTTCATTACTTTTTATTTAGGAGATTTTTATGAGCAAGAAACTTGAAGGTAAAGTGGCCGTGGTGACTGGTGCATCCAAAGGCATAGGCGCTGAAATTGCCAAACGTTTTGCACGGGATGGCGCCGCAGTGGTCGTTAATTATTTATCCAGCAAAGCAGGTGCAGATAAAGTGGTGGCCGAGATTACCCAAGCCGGTGGCAGGGCGGTTGCCGTGGGTGGCAGTGTGAGCGAGGCGGCCGAGGCGCAAGCCATTATTGAAGCAGCGATCAGCAACTTCGGCAAACTGGATATTTTGGTCAACAACTCCGGTATCTACGAATTTGCCACCATTGAAGAGATCACCCCTGAACATTTCCACAAACAATTCAACATTAACGTGCTGGGCTTGTTGCTCACCACGCAAGCCGCGGTCAAATACTTGCCTGAGGGCGGCAGCATTATCAACATCGGCTCCGTGGTCAGCCGCTTAACGCCTCCAGGTGCTGCTGTATACACCGCCACCAAAGGCGCAGTGGATGCGATTACTGGCTCATTATCTAAAGAACTGGGCCCACGCAAGATTCGCGTCAATGCCTTGAACCCTGGCCTGGTAGCAACAGAAGGCACCCAAACCGCAGGTGTGATTGGCTCAGAGATGGAGAGCGGCTATGTGGCACAAACACCGCTGGGTCGCACAGGCCAGCCGAATGATATTGCATCAGTGGCAGCCTTTTTAGCCTCTGAAGACTCCTACTGGCTGACTGGCGAGCAATTGTTGGTAGGCGGTGGCTTGCGTTAATTTTAGAGAGTAAATAAATGATCAACTTATATACATGGGCAACGCCGAATGGTCGAAAAATCTCCATCCTGCTGGAGGAGTTAGGACTCGACTATGCGGTGAGCCCGGTTGATCTGGGCAAGCTGGAGCAGTTTTCTGCCCATTTCAGCGCGATTTCGCCCAACAACAAGATTCCGGCCATTATCGATACTGAACCAGATCGCGACCCGGTCGTGATTTTTGAGAGCGGCGCTATTCTGACTTACCTGGCGGAGAAAAGCGGCCAGTTTCTGGCACCTCATGGACAGGCACGCTATAGCGCTATTGAATGGTTGCACTGGCAAACCAGTGCACTGGGGCCAATGTTAGGACAGCTTGGTTTTTTCGCAGTGAGAAGTAAAGAGAAATCACCATTAGCCATTGCGCGATTTACCGAAGAAGTGGAGAGATTGCTCACCGTGATGGAAAAGCAGTTAACAAGCAATGCTTATCTGGCAGGTGAAGAGTATTCAATCGCCGATATTGCCTGTTACCCCTGGGTGCAAGCGGCTACGGTCTATTTCAAAGAAGCGTTGAATGGCTCGTTTGATACTAAACCAGCGTTGCAACGCTGGTTAAAAACGGTGGGCGAACGCCCTGCGGTTAAGCGAGGCATGGCGGTGCCAACACTTTAAGCCATGTGGACAACAACCTTTGAATACTCGACCAGTGCAACACCAATTACTTTGCAGGTGTTTGGCAAAGGCGATGCTAAACGCAAACAACCCGTCCTGATTTATTTTCATGGCGGGTTGTTTAACTGCGGCAGTATTGAAACCGCTTATGACATCGCCCATGCGCTCTCTGAGCACATGGTGGTAGTGTGTGTCGCCTATCCTTTGGCGCCGGCCATGCAGTTTCCTGACACCATAGAAGTCGCCTACGCAGCGCTGGCGTGGGTAAGTGCGCACGCGAAAACGATAGGCGCGGATGCCAAAAGGATCTTTGTTGCCGGGGAGCAAGCCGGAGGCAATCTGGCCGCAGTCGTCGCCATGCTGTTTCGCGACCGCGGATTAACTTGCGGTAATCAATGCAGCTTGCAGGGACAAATATTGATCAACCCCATGCTGGATGCACTGCAAACCTCAAAATCACTGGCAGCTGTGGCAGATAGCCCGTGTCGCCGGGCGTGGGCGGATTATACGCAGGTAGCCAGCAATGCCTTGCATCCGTATGTGTCGCCAGTCAACTCCTGTCGACTGGCCGGACTGGTACCCGCCATGATCATCAACAGTGACACCAACCCGCTCAGGGATGAAGCTGAAACCTATGCCACAAAACTGGTGCTCGCTGGCGTGCCAGTGCAAGTACAAAGACTGGAGGATAATGCTTTTAACTTAAGTAATAGCCAGCATCCTGCTTTTCACACACTCTGCCAGTTAATCAGGCAGTTTATCGGGCCGAAGCTGCTGACTCAGTGGTAATTCATCCTGTCGAGCGCCAGGGGCCTGCCCTTTATCCGACGTAGATGTAACAGAAAGTGCTAGCAAGGCCGCCTAGCGCACGAATAGGCTGCTGCCCACCCCAATGTATGGCTTGAGGAATATTTTGAGCGCAGGCGCGCCGATAGTGATATCAGCGAATCATCCGGCAACGCTAAAAATCAAACGAATGGCGGAATAATAAAAAAGCGCCCTCAGGCGCTTTTTTAATTCAGATGAAAACGAATTTCCTTAGACATCCAGCGAGCTGACGCTAAGCGCATTGCTTTCGATAAACGCACGTCGTGGTTCCACGTTGTCGCCCATCAGTGTCGTGAAGATTTCATCGGCACCAATAGCATCTTCAATTTGCACTTTGAGCAGGCGGCGTACGGTTGGGTCCATGGTGGTTTCCCATAATTGTTCCGGGTTCATCTCGCCCAAGCCTTTGTAACGCTGAATATTCAGGTTATGTTTGGCTTCGCCCAGCAACCAGTCCAGCGCTTGTTTGAAGGTGCTGACTTTTTGCTCTTTCTCACCGCGCTTGATCAATGCGCCCTCACCTAACAGGTTGTTGACCATGTTTGAGGTACGGTTGATCTGGCGGAAATCGCCACTATTCAGGAACTCGGCATCGATGACGCAGCTTTGCAGGTTACCGTGCACGTATTTGTTTACTTCAAGGCGATAAGCACTGGTTTCAGTATCTTGCGCCACAATGACTTCTGAACCAACCGCACCCAGGATAGGACGCAATTTTTCAGCTGCAGTATTGGCCGCAGATTCTGTACTCAAATCCAGGTCGCCTAAATCCTGAATCGCGCGCAACACGCTTTCATCATAAAGGTTGGCGATACGGCGGATCACAGCTTCTGTCAGCACCATTTGTTTGGCGATACTGGTCAAGGCATCGTCTTTAAGAATGTCGCCACCGTCTTTGGTCACCAGCACGGCATCACGCAGGGCTGAGTTAAGCAGGTATTCATCCAGCTCGTGTTCGTCTTTGAGGTAGCGCTCGTCGCGGCCTTGTTTGACTTTGTACAGAGGTGGTTGCGCAATGTAGATATGGCCGTTTTCAACCAGCTCTGGCATTTGGCGGTAGAAGAACGTCAGCAACAAAGTACGGATATGGGCACCGTCGACGTCCGCATCGGTCATGATGATGATGCGGTGATAGCGCAATTTTTCCAGGTTAAAGTCATCTTTACCGATACCCGTGCCCATGGCAGTAATCAGCGTGGCGATTTCCTGTGAGCCCAATAGTTTGTCAAAACGTGCTTTTTCTACGTTTAGGATCTTACCTTTGAGCGGCAGAATCGCCTGGAATTTACGGTCACGACCTTGTTTGGCTGAACCACCCGCAGAGTCACCCTCGACCAGGTAGAGTTCGCTTAAGGCTGGATTTTTCTCTTGGCAATCAGCCAGCTTGCCTGGCAGACCCATGGTATCCATCACACCTTTACGGCGGGTGATTTCACGCGCCTTACGCGCCGCTTCGCGCGCACGCGCTGCTTCTACAATCTTACCGCAAACAATTTTGGCATCGACCGGGTTTTCTTCCAGGAACTCTGCCAGTTTGGCTGCCACAATCTCGGAGACCACTGGCTGCACTTCGCTGGACACCAGTTTGTCTTTGGTTTGTGATGAGAATTTAGGATCTGGCACTTTGACTGACAGCACGCAGGTAATCCCTTCGCGCATATCGTCACCGGTGGTTTCGACTTTGGCTTTTTTAGCGAATTCGTTTTGTTCGATATATTGATTCAGCGTGCGCGTCATCGCGGTACGCAAACCGGTCAAATGGGTACCGCCATCGCGTTGCGGAATGTTGTTAGTAAAACACTGTACAGTTTCAGAGTAGCTATCGTTCCATTGCATCGCTACTTCAACCGTCATATTGTCTTTTTCGCTGATGGCATAAAACACTTTTGGGTGCAGCACCGTTTTAGTACGGTTCATGTACTCCACAAAGCCTTTGATACCACCGCTAAAAGCGAAGTTTTCAGATTTGCCTGTGCGTTGGTCGATCAACTCGATCTTCACGCCATTGTTCAGGAAAGACAGTTCACGGATACGCTTGGCCAGAATTTCAAAGTGATATTCAACCAGGGTAAATGTTTCAACCGATGCCAGAAAATGGACTTCTGTGCCCTTTTTTTCAGTGGTACCGGTGATGGCTAACGGCGCTTGTGCCACACCACGATGAAACTCCATCTGATGCACTTGGCCCTTGCGGTAAATTTTCAGTCTCAGCCAGTCAGACAAGGCGTTCACTACAGACACACCCACACCGTGCAAACCGCCAGACACTTTGTAAGAGTTCTGGTCAAACTTGCCGCCCGCATGCAACTCTGTCATCACAATTTCAGCGGCCGAGCGTTTAGGCTCGTGTTTGTCGTCGTCTTTAATATCGGTTGGAATACCACGGCCGTTATCAGAAATACTGATGGAATTATCCGGATGGATAATCACTTTAATATCGTCACAGTGGCCTGCCAGTGCTTCGTCAATCGCATTATCGAGCACTTCGAATACCATATGGTGCAAACCGGAACCATCTGACGTGTCACCAATGTACATGCCCGGACGTTTACGTACAGCGTCCAAACCTTCCAAAATCTTGATACTGTCTGAGTTATATTCTTGTGGCTGTGCCATAACAAAAGTTTCTTTAATTGAGATTTAAAAGTCACTGCAGCGTGTTTCACGTGAAACACGGGTGCAGGCATTATATGCGCATTGGCATCACAACGTATTTATAGTTGCTATCGCTGGCAGCTGTGATCAGGCAACTACTGTTGGCGTCGGCAAAAGCAAACTCAATTTGCTCATCACTCAGGTTATTCAGCACATCAATCAGATAAGTGACATTAAAGCCAATATCCAGCGCTACCTGGCTGTAATCAATTTCCAGTTCTTCTTCCGCTTCTTCTTGCTCGGTGTTAGTACTAATCAGCTTGAGCAAGCCTTGCGTGATGACCATGCGAATACTGCGGTATTTTTCGTTAGACAAAATCGAAGCACGTTGCAAGGCACTCAAAATCGCTACCCGGTTCACCATAAAGGTATTTTGATGGCCGGTTGGAATCACGCGGTTGTAATCGGGGAACTTGCCGTCAATCACTTTGCTGATCAGTTGAATATCACCAAACTCAAAACTGACCTGGCCATTGAGTAAATCAATGACGACAGGTGCTTCAGATTGTTCATCCAGTAACTTGGTCAGCTCCAGCACGGTTTTACGCGGCAAGATGACTTCCGTTTTTTCAAAACTCTGATCCAGCGTGGTGTTGGTATAGCTCAAACGATGGCCATCAGTGCCCACAACATGCAACTGGTTGCCATTCACTTCGAGCAACAAACCATTCAGGTAATAACGGATATCTTGCTGTGCCATGGCAAACTCAACCTGTTTCAACAGGCGCTTAAGCTCTGACTGCGCCAGGCTGAAACTGATGTTCTGGCCGCTGGCTTTACTCATCAAAGGATAATCAGCTGCTGGCAAAGTTTGCAAGTTAAAACGGCTCTTGCCCGCCTTGAGCGTAATGCGGTTGTCCTGGTTGTTCATTTCAATAGACGAGCTATCTGGCAATGAGCGACAAATATCCAGCAATTTTTTTGCAGAGATGGTGGTACTCAATTCACCTTCTACCCCGCCATTGACTCTCAGCGAAATCTGCATTTCCAGATCCGTGGCTGTCAGATGCATTTCTTGCTGCTTGATGTTCACCAGCAGATTAGAAAGGATAGGCAGTGTATGTCTGCGCTCTACGATGCCAGTGACACTATTGAGGGGTTTAAGCAGTACCTCACGGTTTATTTTGATTTGCATGGCCTGACCTGATTAATAACTTTATTTCAATATATAAAAGATAAGACTAATAGTAATGTACGACTTTTTTGTGGGTAACTCTAAAAATTAATTTAATTCAAAGACTTACAAACATTTTAGCTTGTGCATAAATTGCGTTTTAAACATGCATTATTTGTGGCTGATATTGTAAACTGATTTTATCCTGTCTATACGCAATATTTAAACACACGTCATTCTCAACTTATCCACAGCTTATCTTGTTAAAATTTTTTTCCCTAATCACGAATGACTTGCGTCAGCAAACCAATATCGCGCGCTAACGTTTGGTCATTTAAGCGTAATTGTTCAATTTCTTCACAGGCATGCATCACGGTGGTGTGGTGACGTCCGCCAAAAGCTTCACCGATTTCCGGGAAACTGTGATTGGTCAGTTCACGTGCCAGTGACATCGCGACCTGACGCGGTCTGGCGACATTCCGTGAACGTTTTTTACTAAACATATCGCTGACTTTAATCTTATAGTAGTCAGCGACTGTTTTCTGGATGTTTTCAATGGTGATCTGGCGTCCACGCACAGCAATCAGGTCGCGTAAGGCATCTTTAGCCAGATGCACATCAATAGCATGGCCGGTGAAATTGGCCATGGCAATAATACGGTTTAGCGCACCTTCAAGCTCACGCACGCTGGAGCGAATCTGTTTGGCGACGAAGAACGCCACATCTTCATGCAGGTTGATTTTGAGGTTTTCAGCTTTTTTGCGCAAAATCGCGACGCGCATTTCCAGTTCCGGCGGTTCAACTGCTACAGTCAGGCCCCAGCTAAAACGCGTACGCAGGCGCTCATCCATGTCTACGATCTCTTTGGGATACGTATCGCAAGTGATGACGATTTGTTTTTTCTCTTCGATTAAAGAGTTAAAGGCGTAGAAAAACTCTTCTTGTGTACGGGTTTTTTTGGCAAAGAACTGAATATCATCAATCAATAATAAATCGAGCGAATGATATTGCTGCTTGAACTCGTCAAAGGCCTTGTTTTCGTAAGCTTTCACCACGTCAGACACATAACGCTCAGCGTGCAGGTAACGTATATTGGCTTCTGGCTTGGCTTTTTTCAGCTCATTGCCAATCGCCTGCAACAAATGGGTTTTGCCCAAGCCCACACCACCATAAATAAACAAGGGGTTATACGCCTGGCCAGGATTGCCTGCTACTTGAATTGCTGCAGCACGTGCCAATTGGTTGGCGCGGCCGGTGACATAGTTATCAAACAGGAAGCTGTCATTGAGGCCACTGCTTTTCTCTGACTTGAGATGTTTGGCCGGGGCGCGGTTGCTCACCGGTTTTTTATCAATGACTCTGGCTGTGTGTTGTTGTGTGGCCGCTGCAACCACCGCTTCTACTGGTGATTGCGCAGATGGCGCAGTTTTTATTGGCGCTGCGCTAGGTGCGGGCGCGGCCTGCTCAGACGTATCTACGATGAGTTCAACGACTGCGCTGGGAGATAATTCGGTCGCAATGGTGGCAATGCGGGTGAAAAACTTGCTTTTTACCCACTGCATGACAAATTTATTAGGCGCGACAATCTGCACCGCCTCGCCATTGACGCGTGCTTTCAGGGGTTTAATCCAGGTATTGTATTGTTGTGCCGAAAGTTCTTTTTCGAACTTGAGCAAACAATAGGCCCAAAAATTTTCCATTGCTCCAGTGCTTTTTAAAAGTGTCAGCAAAAAGCCAGCCTGTTTCCGTGTTTCAGGCGCTGTTTGCGTTTATTCGTTATAATTGCCGGGAAGAGTGGCAGAAGACGTGGTCTTGATGGTGATTGTCACCTTGACCTGTTGCAGACATTCTAAACGTTTTAACCTGAGTTATCCACAGCCACGACCTATAAAAAAATAAAAAAAATCATTGACATAAGGTCGCGATTTGCTGTTTAATTAAGGGTTTTTGAAATCGGCAAATATTCACTGTTAAATCAGCGTTGCCGGATTAGAGTTTAATTGCCAATTTGGCAGGAGTTTAATAATGAAACGTACCTATCAACCATCCAAAACCCGTCGTGCACGTACCCATGGCTTTCTGGTACGCATGAAAACCAAAGGTGGCCGTGCAGTGATTGCTGCTCGTCGCGCTAAAGGTCGTAAACGTCTGGGTCTGTAATCCCTGACGATGCATTGCTTGAAACTCAATGCATGACATTGTACAAGCTAAAAAAAACGGATGAATTTTCATCCGTTTTTAGTTTCAGGAAACGGTTTTATGGTGAGTGGCTGTTTGCCAACATCATGCCTAACCAGCAAGACCATCATCGCTACGGTTTGGTCGTGTCGAAAAAAGTCGCCAAACTGGCGGTTAAGCGTAACTATATGAAGCGTGTCTTGCGCGAGTTATTGCGCGCGCAAACCTCTCCAGTAGCCAGTGGTTTTGATGTGGTGCTGCAAGTGCGCAAAGGTTTTCAACACGAAGATTTTCCGGCCATACAACGTGATTTGTCACAATTGCTGGCTAGACTGAAAAAAACTGCACCTGTTTCCTAATGACGCTGATGAAAACGATACTGATTACATTAGTAAAATGTTACCAGTGGGGGTTAAGCCCCTGGCTGGGGCGTCAGTGTCGTTTTCATCCAACCTGTTCACACTACGCCATTGAGGCGCTGCAACGCTATGGTGCCTGGCATGGTAGCCTGTTGGCCTTGCGCCGCATTGGCCGCTGTCATCCGTGGCATCCGGGTGGTGTGGATCCCCTTCCCTGACTTGTAAATACGAAACCTTATGGATACTCGCCGTTTAATTCTGTTCGTGATCTTTTCCTTCTCCATTATGTTGCTATGGGACGCCTGGCAGCAGCAACACGCACCTGCACCGGTTGCACAGCAAGAGGCAGTGCAAACCTCGCCGGCTGACAAACCACAGGAAAATGGTTTTAAACTCAGCCAGGGTGCACGTATTGCTGTGAAAACAGACCGTTATGCGGCAGTGATTGATACAGTTGGTGGCGATTTGCGTCAGCTGTCCTTGCTGGAGCATAAGGCCGATGACAACTCCGGCCCTTATGAGCTCATGAGTGATGCCAGTGCGGATAAATTGTATGTGGCACAGACCGGTTTAAAAGGGGATGGTTTACCTACGCATTATGTAACGTTTACGGCTGCTGAGACTAATTACAGCCTGCAAGAAGGCCAGGACACATTGGAAGTGCGTTTAACTGCGCCAGAAACCAATGGTGTGGCTGTGGATAAGGTGTATCGCTTTCACCGTGGTCAATACCTGATCGATGTGCAGTACGAAATCAAAAACAACAGCGATAAAGCGATTTCGCCTTCTGTGTATTACCAGATTATTCATGATAACGAGTCTAACCAGGGCTCTAAAATGATGCCGACGTTCACTGGCGGCGCTTACTTTACTGAGGCAGACAAATACAACAAGGTCAAATTTGATGAAATGGCCAAGAAGGATGTGTCGATTAATGCCAAAGATGGCTGGGTTGGTTTAGTACAACATTATTTCGTCAGCGCCTGGGTGCCGCAATCCACCGCTGAGCGCAAGTTCTACACTACCAAGCTGAGTGAGCATGATTTCTCTATCGGTACTATTTTGCCTGTCGGTGAAATTGCAGCCGGTAGCAGTAAAACGGTAGATGCGAAACTGTTCAGTGGCCCACAAGCCCAGGATGACCTGGCTGCTGCTGCGCCTGGTCTGGAGTATGTGGTGGATTACGGTATTCTGACCGTGATTGCCAAACCTCTGATGTGGTTGTTGACCCATATTCACGAACTGGTGAAAAACTGGGGCATTGCCATCATTGTACTGACCATTCTGATCAAGGCCGCATTCTTTAAACTGTCTGCTTCTGGCTATCGCAATATGGCGCATCTACGTGAAATGGCGCCTAAGATGCAGTCTCTCAAAGATAAATTTGGCGATGACAAGCAAAAGTTGCAACAAGCCATGATGGAAATGTACCGTACCGAGAAAATCAACCCGATGGGTGGTTGCTTGCCTATTCTGGTACAGATTCCGGTATTCATCTCACTGTATTGGGTATTGCTGGGTTCAGTTGAGTTGCGCCATGCGCCTTTCTTTGGCTGGATTCAGGACTTGTCAGCGACCGATCCCTACTTTGTATTGCCAGTGCTCATGGGCGCGACCATGATTATTCAAACCTTTTTGAATCCGCCGCCAACGGATCCGATTCAAGCCAAAGTAATGAAAATCATGCCGGTCGCATTTAGTATTTTCTTCTTCTTCTTCCCGGCTGGCCTGGTGTTGTATTGGTTGGTGAACAATATTCTGTCTATCTGGCAGCAATGGGCGATCAACCGCATGATTCATGCAGAAGCTGTGGCAAAAAAAGGGCATGGTAAATAATCAGATCGCCTTAAGCACTGACACCGTTGCCGCCATTGCAACGGCGCCTGGTGCAGGTGGTATTGGTGTGGTGCGGGTATCTGGGCCATTGGTAGCAGATATCGCCACACAAATCCTCGGCCACTGCCCTGCCCCACGGCATGCGGCTTACCTGCCTTTCTTGCAAGCCGATGCTACGTTGATTGACCGTGGTATCGCCATTTACTTCCCTAATCCACACTCTTATACCGGCGAAGATGTGCTTGAGCTGCAAGCGCATGGCGGAACTGCGCTAATGCAAATATTGCTGGCGCGCTGCATAGAATGCGGCGCCCGTCATGCACAAGCTGGTGAGTTTACCCAACGTGCCTATTTAAACGACAAGCTCGACCTCGCACAAGCAGAGGCTGTTGCTGACCTGATTAATGCGGCAACGGTAGAAGCTGCACGCAGTGCTGTACGTTCTCTCTCGGGCGAGTTTTCACAAGCCATACAGACCTTGTTGCAACAACTGGTCGATTTACGCATGTATGTTGAAGCTTGCCTGGATTTTCCTGAAGAAGAGATTGATTTCATCACCCAGGGCCGCGTGTTGGAAAAGTTACAGGCGAACCAGGCGGCTTTGCAACATATCTTTCACCAAGCCAAGCAAGGCGTCTTGTTGCGCGAAGGCATCAACGTCGTACTCATTGGCCAGCCTAATGTAGGTAAGTCCAGTTTATTGAACGCCTTGTCAGGTGAAGAGGTGGCGATTGTGACGCCGATAGCTGGTACCACGCGCGATACCATTAAAAGTGTCATCCAGATTGAGGGAGTGCCCTTACATGTGATTGATACTGCTGGCTTGCGTGAGACCGAAGATACGGTGGAACAAGTGGGTATTGCTCGCACCTGGAAGGCGATTGAAACCGCGCATGTCGCTTTATTGTTGGTGGATAGCCAACATGGTATTGGCGATCAGGAAAAGGCTATTTTGCACAAATTGCCAGCAGAAGTGAAAAAAGTCTGGGTGCATAACAAGATAGATGTTTCACGTGAAACATCGCGCATTGAAAAACGTGAAAATGAGCAGCACGTGTTTTTATCGGCCAAGACAGGTGATGGTATTGCCAGCCTGCAAAAAACGCTGCTAGAGATCGTGGGTTATCAGCCTGGTGGTGAAGGTGTGTTTATGGCCAGGGCGCGTCATTTGCAAGCACTTGCAGAAGTTGAGCAGCATTTAGACCTAGCAATGTTGCAAATGCATGCGGCCGAACTAGTCGCAGAAGAGTTGCGTTGTGCGCAAGAAGCGCTAGGAACGATTACCGGTGAATTCACCCCAGATGATTTGTTAGGTGAGATTTTTAGTCGATTTTGTATCGGCAAATAAAAACCCGCATTAGCGGGTTTTTTTTCGAGGGAATGGCGTATTGCGTTGATCAAACCGTTCATCAATACTACACACCCGTTTACAACCGGTGATCATGGCCCAGATCAGGTTGTCGTGATGAATGAAGCTTTCAAAAATCACGCCTAATACATGCACCACCACCACTGCCAGCCAAGTCCAGGTTGCATAGTGATGCAGTACCTGCGCCATATCGTCATCAATAAAGCCCCAGCCGCTGTTATACACAATGCAACCAGAGCCTACGGCAACAATTCCTAAACCCAGCATGGCATAAATAGCAATTGAGCCAGTGGGGTTGTGGCCAATATAGTGTCTGGCAGTGCCTTTCAGTAGCTTAAACAGGTATTTCGCAGCCCAGACCGGATTTAATGGAAAGCTGTGAAAGTTGGCGTAACCTGTAGCAATCAGGCCCCAGATAATGCGTGCAACGATTAATGTACCGGCGACATAGCCCGCGTAAGCATGGTGTAGACGGTCCCACATGGAGGCGTGGGTATAAAAAGCATACCCAAACGCCGCCACAAGAGACCAGTGGAAGATCCTGATGAAAGGATCCCAGACATACCGTAGCATTTGAATTATTTGCTAGGTTTGGTTTCTGTTAACAGATAAGCAATAAAGTTGGCTTTTTCTGAAGGAGAGCAATCAGCACCCAGAATGTCGTTGCAGTGTTTGGTGAACTCTTCTTCTACTTTATCAAGGTCAGTAAAGCGTTTGGTGTTCACACGTGGTGCCAACGGTGGGATCTCTTTGTTGGTCACAATGTTTTTGCCGACGTTAGCTGGATTGTTGGTGTGGCATGAGGCACATGCCGCTTCTTTACCGCTAGGGGTTTTGAATTTGCGGTTAAAGAAAATTTTACCGTCTGTAATAGAAGGTGCTTCATACATTGAGTTGGCGGAGTGTGCGATGTTGGTGTACTTGTATACCAGTTTTTCGGCATTAGTCACATCAGCCATGGCGTGTACAGAAAACAAGACCCCGAATGTAGCAATAATTGTTTTGATTTTCATGGTAAGAGCTCCTTGGTTGTTTTGAAAAAATTCTATTCTTTTTATGTTAAGTAAATATGGCCTGCTTGTAATTGATTTGTATTAAACCGTAATAACTTTGTATTAAAGCATGGAACAAGTGTATCAAAGCAGCGAATTAAATGACCATTTGATTAGTTTACGCTAAAATCACAATTCTTTTTAAATCAAACAGTTCAAGATTATTTATGATGGACTTTCCTGATCGATTCGATGTCATTGTGGTGGGTGGCGGCCATGCCGGTACCGAGGCTGCGCTGGCGGCTGCCCGTATGGGGCAGAAAACGCTGTTGTTAAGCCATAACATTGAAACATTGGGACAAATGTCCTGTAACCCTTCTATTGGTGGCATCGGCAAGGGCCACCTGGTGAAAGAGGTCGATGCGCTTGGCGGTGCCATGGCAGCCGCGACGGATGAAGGTGGCATACAGTTTCGTATCTTGAACTCAAGCAAGGGTCCGGCGGTGCGTGCCACGCGCGCGCAGGCAGACCGTATTCTTTATAAAGCAGCTATTCGGCACCGCCTGGAAAATCAGCCTAATTTATGGCTGTTCCAGCAGGCGGTCGATGACATTATTCTCGAGGGCGATCGGGCTGCAGGTGTTGTCACGCAAATTGGCCTGCGTTTTTACGCAAAGTCGGTTGTGTTGACGGCCGGTACGTTTTTGGGTGGTTTGGTGCATGTTGGGCTGCAAAATTACAGCGCCGGTCGCGCCGGAGATCCGCCAGCCATCTCACTCGCTGCGCGTTTGCGTGAAATTGGCCTCCCGGCCGGTCGCTTGAAAACCGGCACCCCACCCCGTATTGATGGCCGCTCGATTGATTATAGTGTCATGACCGAGCAACCTGGTGATACGCCGGTGCCGGTGTTTTCTTTCCTGGGGAATGCCGCACAGCACCCGCAACAACTGCCTTGCTGGATTACGCACACCAACCAAAAGACACATGACATTATCCGTAGTGGCCTGGACCGTTCTCCGATGTACACGGGGGTGATTGAAGGTGTGGGGCCACGCTATTGCCCTTCTGTGGAAGATAAGATTCATCGTTTTGCGGATAAGGAATCACACCAAGTGTTTCTGGAGCCTGAGGGGCTAACCACGCACGAAATTTATCCAAACGGTATTTCTACCAGCTTGCCATTTGATATTCAGTTGGCACTGGTGCGATCTATTCGTGGTTTGGAGGGTGCGCATATCTTGCGCCCCGGGTACGCTATTGAATATGACTATTATGACCCGCGAGGCTTGAAGTCGACTCTTGAAACCAAAACTGTTCGCGGCCTGTTTTTCGCCGGTCAAATCAATGGCACGACTGGTTATGAGGAGGCGGCAGCCCAGGGTTTATTGGCGGGTGCAAATGCGGCGTTATTTTCACAAGACAAAGAGGGGTGGTGCCCTTCCCGTGAGCAAGCCTATTTAGGCGTGTTGGTGGACGACCTGATTACCACCGGTGTAAATGAGCCTTACCGTATGTTTACCAGTCGCGCTGAATACCGTTTGCAATTGCGCGAAGATAACGCAGATATGCGCTTGACAGAAAAAGGTCGCGAGCTCGGTTTGGTCGATGATGTGCGTTGGGAAGCATTCTGTAAGAAGCAGGAAGCGGTTACACGTGAACAAGCCAGGTTGAAGCGTACATTTTTGCAGCCGGATAACGGTCAGCCTGCGGGCCAAAATAAAATTGTTTCACGTGAAACACAGCTAGCCGTTTTTGGTAAGCCTCTGGAGCATGAGTATTCATTGTTTGAATTATTGCGTCGTCCGGAAATTGCTTATCAATCTCTGTTGAATTTGGTACCAGCACCAGAAGTACTGGCTGAAGATGTGTTGGAACAAGTTGAAATTGCTGCCAAATACCAAGGGTATATTGACAGGCAGAACGAAGAGATTGCCCGTCAGAAAAATAGCGAGAATATTAAACTGGGTGATGCTATCGATTACAATGACGTGCATGGCCTGAGTAATGAGGCGCGTCAAAAGTTGCTGGCGCAAAAGCCGGAAACGATTGGGCAGGCAGGTCGCATACAAGGTATTACGCCAGCGACCATCTCCTTGTTGCTGGTGTATCTGAAGCGTAAACATAAAAAACAAAGCCAGTCGGGCGATATTGCAGCAGCATGATAAGTGATTTGTTGCCGCAATTAGCCGCCGGGGTGGAGGCACTTGGTTTACAATCTGTAGTGACGGCGGAAAAGCAGGCGCAGTGTCTGGCTTATCTGGCTTTGCTGCAAAAATGGAACAAGGTATATAACCTGACAGCAGTGCGTGATCCGCAAGAAATGCTGGTTTTGCATTTGCTGGATAGTTTGAGTGTGCTGCCTTATATTCAGCCTGGAAATTTACTGGATGTGGGCAGTGGTGGTGGTTTGCCTGGTTTGGTGGTTGCGATCACGCGGCCAGATGTGCAGGTGACGACCATAGATACGGTGCAGAAAAAAGCGATCTTCATGCGCCAGGTCAAGGCTGAGTTGGGCTTATCGAATGCACAGGTGGTACATGGTCGGGTGGAGGCTTTTCAACCGCCCTCGCCTTTTACGCAGATTATCTCGCGTGCTTTTTCCGATATTGCTTTGTTTAAGCAGTTGACGACGCATTTGATGGCGCCGCATGGCCGTTGGTTGGCGATGAAGGGGGTAGTGCCAACCGATGAAATGCAACAGGCTGCGGTGTTACCTAAAGAAGTCATTCGTTTGCAGGTGCCCAACCTGCAGGCAGAACGGCATTTAATTGTGTTTGAGAATACATAATGAAAATAATCGCAATCACCAACCAAAAGGGTGGTGTTGGTAAAACAACCACCTGCGTCAATCTTTCTGCGAGCTTGGCAGAGCATGGCAAAAAAGTATTGTTGGTTGATTTGGATCCACAAGGTAATGCCAGTACGGGGAGTGGTATTGACAAGACGCACTTGAAAGACAGTATTTACCAGGTGCTGATTGGTAATAAAACCATGCAAGAGGTGGTGATTCACGCCGAAGCTGCCAAATTTGACGTTGCTCCCTCTAACCGTGACCTGGCAGGTGCTGAGGTTGAGTTGGTGAATGAGATGGCCCGCGAAACGCGTTTAAAAAACGCCATCCTTAAATTGGGTGATGATGCCTACGATTATGTTCTGCTAGACTGCCCGCCTTCGCTGAACCTGGTGACTGTGAATGCCTTAACCGCGGCTCATTCGGTGATGATTCCCATGCAGTGTGAATACTATGCGCTTGAGGGTTTGTCAGACCTGGTCAATACCGTCAAGAAAGTGCGTGCTCACTTAAACCCTGTGCTTGAGATAGAGGGTTTGTTGCGAACCATGTTTGATAATCGCAATATGCTGGCACAGCAAGTGTCGGCGCAACTGGTCAGTCATTTCGGCAAAAAAGTGTACCAAACCATTGTGCCGAGAAATGTGCGGCTGGCCGAGGCGCCAAGTTATGGTATGCCGGTGTTGCTGTATGATCGCTCCTCCAAAGGGGCGCAAGCCTATCTGGAGCTGGCGCAGGAAATCATCCAAAAACAGTAGCAATAAAAATCACAATTTTTACAGACAGATTAAAGGAAGTAGCAGCATGGTAAAGCCCAAAGGACTTGGACGCGGACTCGACGCATTGTTATCAGGCGACACGGAAACGATTGCCCAGTCAGATACCTTGCGCACCCTGCCCGTTGGTCAGTTGCAACCGGGTAAATATCAGCCTCGCTCATACATGAATGAGGAGGCGCTGCAAACGCTGGCGGACTCGATCGCGGCACAAGGCATTATGCAGCCTATTCTGGTGCGTGAAATTGCAGCAGACAAGTTTGAGATTATTGCAGGTGAACGTCGTTGGCGCGCTTCGCAAAAAGCCGGCCTGACAGAAGTGCCGGTGTTAGTGCGTGAGATTGCTGACGAAGCTGCGCTGGCAATGGCGTTGATTGAAAACATCCAGCGTGAAGACCTGAATCCGTTGGAAGAAGCTATGGGTATCAAGCGTTTGATTGATGAGTTTGATATGACGCATGAAAAAGCCGCTGCAGCCGTTGGCCGCTCACGTGTGGCGGTCTCTAATTTGTTGCGCCTGCTCACGTTGACGCCAATGGTGCAAGACATGCTGCTGGATAATCAAATCGATATGGGCCATGCCAGGGCGCTGGTCGGCAGTGAGCCGGCACAGCAAATTCTGTTGGCGAATAAAGTGGTGCAGGATGGCTTGTCTGTGCGTGAAGTGGAACGCCTGATTCAATCTGAGCCCGCCACAGGTAAAAAGGCCAAGCAAACGGTGCATCCCGATGTCGCTTCCTTGCAAAATCAACTCAGCGAACAATTGGGTGCCGAGGTTGCGATTAGCAGTAAAGCAAGCGGCGCTGGTGTATTAAAGCTGAGCTTTTCAAACCTCGATCAACTGGACGATTGGATAGCGAAACTGACCGATAATCGCCTGAAATCGTAAGTTAAATCGCGTATAAGCCATCTGAAAGCAGATTTTTCCCAAACATTCAGACAGTTAAGTCCTGTTTGGTGCTTGACTTCGGCGAGTGAATAATTCAAAATCTCGCGTCTTTGTAGTATTTTGTCTTGAATTTTAGCGGTCTAACCCCATGAGTGGTCAACAAAACACTGCGGCTGGCATGTCGCTCTATAGCAATGTGCTGCGCTGGCAGCTCATGGCGACAGCGGCTGTCACGTTGATTGCCTATGCTGTTGGTGGTTTAACGGCTGCATTATCTGCATTGATGGGTGGTTTTTCTGTAGTCATCGGTGCATGGTTTGCAGCGCGAATTGCAGAAAAAGGTCGTTTAAAAACAGACCCCACGGCAGTGTTGCTAAATTTACTCAAGGCAGAAGCAGTAAAAATATTGATCATCGCGATTATCCTGTTTGTGGTTTTCAAGCTGTACCAGGCATTGGTGCCCTTTGCACTGATTGCTGGTTTGGCGGCCGCGGCGCTGTTTTCTGGCGCAGCACTGGCAAAATCACAAGTGGATGTGTAGACACGTTAATTTAAAAATAGTTTGAAGATATGACAACTGAACACGCACAAAACGTAGAACTCACCCCTTCTGAATATATCGCGCACCATTTGAGCTTTAATGCTCAGGGCGTTAACGGCAATACTGCCTCTGAAGGCTTCTGGGTGTTGCACTACGACACCTTGTTGACCTCTGTTGTCCTGGGTTTGCTGGTCATGGGTTTGATCTGGTGGGTGGCACGCGGTGCAACCGCTGGCGTGCCGAGCAAGCGTCAGGCCTTTGTTGAGTTGGTGTTTGGTTTTGTCGATGATCAAGTCAAAAACATTTTCCACGGCGACCGCCATTCATTTATTGCCCCAACAGCCCTGACCGTCTTTATCTGGGTGCTGGCAATGAACTCCATGGATTTCCTGCCGGTCGACTGGGTGGCTGGTATCGTGTCATTCTTCGGTGGCGAACACGCAAAATGGCGTATCGTCCCTACTTCCGATATCAATACTACCTTTGCCTTAGCATTGGCTGTCTGGTTCCTGATGATTTTCTTCTCCATCAAGGCTAAAGGCCTGGGTGGCTGGATCCACGAACTATTCTGTGCACCATTCGGCAGCAATCCGCTGGTATGGCCTGCCAACTTCCTGTTCAACCTGATTGAATATGTTTCAAAACCACTTTCTCACTCATTGCGTCTGTTCGGTAACATGTACGCCGGTGAAATCATCTTCTTGCTGTTGGGTATGTGGGCTGCCACAGGCCTGAGCGGAACCGTGTTTGGTGCCATTCTGGGAGCTGGCTGGTCTATCTTCCACATCCTGATTGTGGCATTGCAAGCGTTTATTTTCATGATGCTGACTGTGGTCTATCTGGCCATGGCGCATGAGTCACACTAGTTTTTAACTTTGTAGTTGTTTTTAATTCTTTATAAGAGAGGGTATTAAATGGAAGCATTAGCATTGATTCAAGCCTACACAGGCGTTGGTATCGGTTTGATCATTGGTTTGGGTGCCGCTGGCGCTTGTATCGGTATTGGTATCATGTGTGCAAGTTTCCTGGAAGGCGCTGCTCGCCAACCAGAAATGATCCCAGCCCTGCAAGGTAAAGTATTCCTGCTGTTGGGTCTGATCGACGCTTCTTTCATTATTGGTGTTGGTCTGGCAATGATGTTTGCATTTGCAAACCCATTGTTGAGCGTTGTTGCTAAGTAATTTTTACTCGGTAAATACCGCCCGGTAGGGTTTAAGTGTGACTTAAACCTTTCAACCAATCAGTATGATGGATCCAAAATGAATATTAATTTCACACTCATCGCGCAAGCTATCGCATTTGCAGTGTTGATCTGGTTCACGGTGAAATTCGTTTGGCCGCCGCTGTTAACAGCGATCGAAGCGCGCCAAAAGGAGATCGCAGATGGTTTGGCTGCTGCCCAGGAAGGCAAAAGTGCCCTGGAAGTGGCTGCCAAAAAATCTGAAACCACACTGAACGAGGCCAAACAAAAGGCAACTGAGATCATTGGGCAAGCCGAAAAACGCGCCGCTCAAATCATTGATGAAGCTAAGGGTAATGCCAAAGCTGAAGGTGATCGCATTATTGCCGGTGCCAAAGCTGAAATCGATCAGGAAGTGAACCGTGCCAAAGAAGGTTTGCGCGCACAGGTTTCCACATTGGCCGTAGCCGGTGCTGAAAAAATCCTGCGTAAAGAGATTGACGCTAAAGCACACAGCGAAATGTTGGCTAAACTCGCTGCGGAACTTTAAGGTAAAAGGGATAAAACATGGCTGAACTCTCAACCATTGCAAGGCCTTATGCTGTTGCTGCTTACAAGCTCGGCAAAGAAAAAAAGGCATTAGCAACATGGTCTGAAATGTTGGCATTGGCCGCGGCAGTCGCAGCAAATGACCAAATGAAAACCCTGATTGATGACCCTAAACTGAATGCCGCTGATGTTGAAGCCGCATTTCTCAAGGTTTGTGGCGACAATCTTAACGAGCATGGTCAGAATTTGATCAAGACCTTGGTTGAATATGGCCGTTTATCCTTATTGCCTGCCATTGCTGAAGCTTTTGAGGCTTTGAAAGCGCAAGATGAAGGCACCTTGGACGCACAGATCATTGCCGCTGCCAAAATCACGGCAACGCAAACTAAAGATTTGGTGAAACGTCTGGAAGCCAAGTTCGGCAAGAAAATTGAAGCAAGCGTTTCCGTAGATCCGGAAATCATCGGCGGCATCAAAATTATTGTTGGCGACACCGTTATCGACGCGTCTGTCCAAGGTCAGTTACAAAATTTAGCCTATACGCTCACAGCATAAGGCATAGGAGAATTAAATGCAGTTATCTACATCAGAGATTAGCGAGCTCATTAAGAGCCGTTTGGAAAACTTCTCTACTTCTGCGGAAGCCCGTACTCAGGGTACCGTGATTTCCGTAACAGACGGCATTGTGCGTATCCATGGCCTGTCTAACGTGATGTCCGGCGAGATGATTGAGTTTCCAGGCAACACTTTCGGTTTGGCATTGAACCTGGAGCGTGACTCCGTAGGTGCCGTGGTATTGGGTGATTACGAGCACATTACAGAAGGCGATACCTGTAAATGTACAGGCCGTATTCTGGAAGTGCCAGTGGGTCCGGAACTGATTGGTCGCGTAGTGAACGCGCTGGGTCAGCCTATTGATGGCAAAGGTCCAGTTAACGCCAAACTGACTGACAAAATTGAAAAAATTGCGCCAGGCGTGATTGCACGTAAATCCGTGTCACAACCAGTGCAAACTGGCCTGAAGTCTATCGACTCCATGGTACCAGTTGGCCGTGGCCAACGTGAATTGATCATTGGTGACCGTCAGACTGGTAAAACAGCTGTTGCCGTTGATGCGATCATCAACCAAAAAGGTCAGAACATGACTTGTATCTACGTTGCGGTTGGCCAAAAGGCTTCAACCATTGCCAACGTGGTACGTAAACTGGAAGAGCACGGCGCGATGGCTTACACCATTATTGTTGCGGCTTCTGCTTCTGACTCTGCTGCCCTGCAATTCCTGGCACCTTATGCCGGTTGTACCATGGGTGAATACTTCCGTGACCGTGGTCAAGATGCATTGATCGTTTACGATGACTTGTCCAAACAAGCGGTTGCTTACCGTCAGATTTCCCTGTTGCTGCGCCGCCCACCAGGCCGCGAAGCTTACCCAGGTGACGTGTTCTACATCCACTCACGTTTGTTGGAGCGTGCTGCTCGTGTGAACGAAGAGTATGTTGAGAAATTCACCAACGGTGAAGTTAAAGGTAAAACAGGTTCATTGACTGCATTGCCAGTGATTGAAACCCAAGCCGGTGACGTGTCTGCATTCGTTCCAACCAACGTGATTTCGATTACCGATGGTCAGATTTTCCTGGAAACTGACTTGTTTAACGCGGGTGTTCGTCCTGCGATCAACGCCGGTATTTCTGTGTCTCGCGTGGGTGGTGCTGCACAAACTAAAATCATCAAAAAACTGGGCGGTGGTGTACGTCTGGCTTTGGCGCAATATCGTGAACTGGCTGCGTTTGCGCAGTTTGCTTCCGACTTGGACGAAGCTACCCGTAAACAGCTGGACCGCGGTCGTATGTTTACCGAGTTGATGAAACAGGCACAATACGCGCCATTGAACGTGGCAAACATGGGCGTAAGCTTGTTTGCAGCGAACAAAGGTTTCTTTGATGACGTGCCAACCAATAAGGTATTGGCATTTGAAAATGCATTGCATGGTTTCCTGAACTCCAAGTACAAGAACATCATTGATGCTATCGAGTCCAGCAAAGATCTGAGCGGTGATAACGAGAAAGCATTGGAAGCTGCGATTCAAGATTTCAAAGCAACCAACGCTTATTAATCTCTGACACTTCGACTTAGGAACCTAATATGGCAGGTAGTAAAGAGATTAGAACCAAGATCAAAAGTGTAGAAAATACACGCAAGATCACCAAGGCGATGGAGATGGTAGCTGCTTCTAAAATGCGTAAAGCGCAGGACAGAATGCGTGCTTCCCGCCCCTACGCGGATAAAATCCGTAACGTGGCGGCTCACCTCTCCTTTGCACAATCCGAGTATCGTCATCCGTTTTTGATTAAACGCGACGTGGTGAAAAATGTCGGCCTGATTGTGGTCAGTTCAGACAAAGGTCTGTGCGGTGGTTTGAATACCAACGTATTGCGTTTGTCGCTGAGCCAGATGAAAGCCTGGGAAGCTGAAGGCAAAGGCATCAGCGTCAGTGCGATCGGTAACAAAGGCTACGGCTTTATGAACCGTATCGGTGCGCAGGTGAAATCCCATATCACCGGTTTGGGCGATACTCCGCATCTGGAAAAGCTGATCGGCACCATCAAGGTCATGCTGGATGCGTACATTGCCGGTGAAATTGATCAGCTTTACATCTGCTATACCAAATTCATCAACACCATGAAGCAAGAGCCGACCATGCAACAATTGTTGCCATTGACCGGTGAGCAACTGGGCAGCCCGAATGGCCATTGGGATTACATCTATGAGCCTGAAGCAAAACCAGTGGTAGATGAGTTGATGACGCGTTATATCGAATCACTGATTTACAACGCAGTGGCCGAAAACATGGCGTCCGAGCAATCTGCCCGTATGGTGGCGATGAAGTCTGCTTCTGATAACGCGAAGAGCGTGATTGGTGAGCTGAAGTTGGTATACAACAAAGCCCGTCAGGCAGCGATTACCAAAGAGATTTCAGAAATCGTCGGCGGTGCGGCAGCAGTCTCCTCCTAAGGCGCGTGCGTTAAAAGCATCGTGAAAGAATTCAATTAGATCTGACTCATACAGTTAGGAAAAGAAAATGGCAAAGGCAAATCAAGCAGTAACAGGTAAAGTAGTGCAGTGTATTGGCGCTGTGGTTGACGTGGAATTTCCACGCGATCAAATGCCTAAAGTATTCGATGCATTGATTATTGATGCAAAAGACAGCAATGCAGAAGCCGGTTTGACACTGGAAGTGCAACAGCAATTGGGCGACGGCGTGGTCCGTACCATTGCCATGGGCTCTTCTGACGGTTTGGCACGTGGTACCGCCTTCAAAAACACGGGTGCAGCGATCTCTGTACCAGTGGGTGAAGGTACTTTGGGCCGTATCATGGACGTATTGGGTCGCCCAATCGATGAAGTGGGTCCAATCGACTCTACCGAGTTCCGTTCTATCCACCAGAAAGCCCCGGCTTTTGAAGAGCTGTCACCGTCTGTTGACCTGTTGGAAACAGGCATCAAGGTGATTGACCTGGTTTGCCCGTTTGCTAAAGGCGGTAAAGTGGGTCTGTTCGGCGGTGCGGGTGTAGGCAAGACCGTTAACATGCTGGAACTGATTAACAACATCGCTAAACAGCACTCCGGTTTGTCCGTATTTGCCGGTGTAGGTGAGCGTACCCGTGAAGGTAACGACTTCTACCATGAAATGGCAGATGCTGGCGTGA
This sequence comes from Methylophilus sp. Q8, assembly GCF_000800115.1. Lineage (NCBI taxonomy): Bacteria > Pseudomonadati > Pseudomonadota > Betaproteobacteria > Nitrosomonadales > Methylophilaceae > Methylophilus > Methylophilus sp. Q8. Next base: position 1,001,174 of record NZ_JUHE01000001.1, read on the forward strand.
TCAAGCTGGACAACATGAAAGAATCCAAAGTAGCGATGGTGTTCGGTCAGATGAACGAGCCTCCAGGCAACCGTCTGCGCGTTGCTTTGTCTGGTCTGACCATGGCTGAAAAATTCCGTGACGAAGGCCGTGACGTATTGTTCTTCGTGGACAACATCTACCGTTACACATTGGCCGGTACTGAAGTATCTGCGTTGCTGGGCCGTATGCCTTCAGCCGTAGGTTACCAACCTACCCTGGCGGATGAAATGGGCCGTCTGCAAGAGCGTATTACGTCTACTAAAGTCGGTTCTATTACTTCTATCCAAGCGGTTTACGTGCCTGCGGATGACTTGACTGACCCATCACCAGCAACGACTTTCCAACACTTGGACTCGACAGTTGTGTTGTCACGTGACATCGCTTCCCTGGGTATCTACCCAGCGGTTGACCCACTGGACTCTACTTCACGTCAACTGGATCCACTGGTGGTTGGCGAAGAGCACTACTCAGTTGCGCGCTCTGTACAACAAACACTGCAACGCTACAAAGAACTGCGTGACATTATCGCGATTCTGGGTATGGACGAATTGTCTCCAGAAGACAAATTGGCAGTGGGCCGTGCACGTAAAATCCAACGTTTCCTGTCACAACCTTTCCACGTGGCTGAAGTGTTTACTGGCGCACCAGGCAAATACGTGCCACTGAAAGAAACCATCAAAGGCTTTAAAGCGATTGTGGCTGGTGAATACGATCACTTACCAGAGCAAGCGTTCTACATGGTTGGTGGTATCGAAGAAGCGGTTGAAAAGGCTAAAACACTGAACTAATCGTTGTTTGTGCGGGCGGGTTTAAATATCTGCCTGCATCACAAATCTTCAGTGATATAGAAAAGAGAACATTATGGCAAATACAGTGCATATCGATGTTGTGAGTGCCGAAGAGTCCATCTTCTCTGGTGAAGCCGAGTTTGTGGTTGCACCAGCTGGCGCAGGTGAAGTGGGTATTTATCCACATCACGCACCGATGATTACCACCATCAAGCCAGGCGCATTGCGTATCAAGCAAACTGCCGAGCAAGAAGAGACTGTGATTTATATTTCCGGCGGCATGCTGGAAGTACAACCAGGACTGGTGACAGTGCTGGCAGACACCGCGATTCGTGGCCAGGATCTGGATGAAGCAAAAGCCATCGCAGCGAAAGAAGCCGCAGAAGAAGCATTGCGTAACCGTTCTTCAGAGATCGATTACGCAGCTGCCCAGGCTGAATTGGCAGAAGCGATCGCACAAATCCAGGCAATCCAGAAATTGCGTAAATCTGTGCACTAGATTCCTGTGGAGTCTGGCAATAAAACAGGCGGCTTTCGAGCCGCCTTTTTTGTTTCTGAGATAAAATAACAGCATGACTGATTTGAATATTGTAATTCTCGCCGCGGGTAAAGGCACACGCATGCGATCAGATTTGCCCAAAGTGCTGCATGCGGTGGGCGGTAAGCCTATTCTGCATCATGTGATTGACGCGGCACGTCAGCTGAATCCACAAACCATCACGGTGGTGTATGGCTTTGGCGGTGAACAAGTACAGCAGCAGACGCCAGGCGATGACCTGCAATGGGTATTGCAGGCAGAACAACTGGGCACTGGCCATGCCGTGCAACAAGCCCTGCCCACCTTGCCTGCTCATGGTAAAACACTCATTCTGTTAGGGGATGTGCCACTGGTTGATGTGGCGGCTTGCCGTGACATGTTGACGCAAGCCGATGAGCACCTGGTGGTGCAGACGTTTATCAAGGCAGACCCCAGCGGTTATGGCCGTATTGTGCGTAATGACAACAACGAAGTCGTCGCCATTGTCGAGCATAAAGATGCCAGCGCAGCGCAGCGTGCGATACAGGAAGTGAATACCGGCATTATGGCGATGCCGAATGCACAGTTGAAACATTGGTTGGCTAATATCAGCAACCAGAATGCGCAACAGGAATATTATTTAACCGATATTATCGCCCTCTCCGTCAAGGAAGGCCGTGCGGTGTTACCGCATGTGGTAGCCGATGCCTGGTCGGTCACCGGCATTAACTCCAAACTCGACTTGCAGCAAATCGAGCGTGAGTACCAGCTGCGCCAGGCAAATGTTCTGATGACACAAGGCGTGACCTTGCTGGATGCGCAGCGTATTGATATCCGCGGCGCATTACAATGCGGCCGTGATGTGTTGATTGATGTGAACTGCGTCTTTGAGGGTCAGGTCACGCTTGAGGATGATGTACAGATTGGGCCGCATTGCGTGATTAAGGATGCCGTGATCGCCAAAGGCGCACGCCTGGCGGCATTTACGCATATTGATGATGCCAAGGTCGGCCCGGGCAGCAAAGTCGGCCCGTTTGCGCGTTTACGCCCTGGTACACAATTGGCTGCAGAGACGCATGTTGGCAATTTTGTTGAAATTAAAAATGCCGTGGTGGGCGTCGGCAGTAAGGTCAACCATTTGACTTATGTGGGTGATGCCAGCATTGGTGCCAATGTGAATATCGGTGCCGGCGTGATCACTTGTAATTATGACGGGGCGAACAAACATAAAACCATTATTGAGGATAATGTGTTTGTCGGCTCCGATACCCAATTAGTTGCGCCAGTGACTGTGGGCCGTGGGGCAACGATTGCAGCAGGCTCAACCATTACCAAAGATGTGCCGGCAGATAGCTTAACGCTGTGCCGCGCGCGGGAACAACGGTCAATTCAGGGATGGAAACGTCCACAAAAGGTGAAAAAATAAGCGTATGTGCGGCATTGTCGGTGCGGTCTCCAATAGAAATATCGTTCCACTCCTGATCGAGGGCTTAAGCAGGCTCGAATATCGCGGCTATGATTCGGCCGGGATTGCCGTGCTTAATCAAACCATAGAGCGCGCACGCGCGGTTGGCCGTGTCGCCGAGTTGCAATTAAAAGCACAAGGCATGCATAGCCATGTTGGTATCGGCCATACACGTTGGGCCACGCACGGCGGTGTGACTGAGCAAAACGCGCACCCGCATGTCTCTCCTGGGCAAGACCAGGCGCAAATTGCTGTGGTACATAATGGCATTATCGAAAACCACGACGAACAACGTGACCGCTTAAAGGCCTTGGGCTATCAGTTTTATTCACAAACCGATACCGAAGTCATTGCCCATCTGGTGCATTATTATTACCAGCAAAGCCATGACTTGTTCACAGCGGTTAAGCACGCGATTGCCGAGTTGACAGGTGCCTATGCGATCAGCGTGATTGCCTTGGATCAGCCGCAGCAAATGGTGGTTGCCCGTCTTGGCTGCCCATTGTTGATCGGTCTGGGCGAAGGCGAAAATTTCGTCGCTTCGGATGTGTCTGCCGTGCTGTCAGCTACCCGTAAAGTGATCTACCTGGAAGACGGTGATGTGGCTACTTTGCAGACGGATGGTGTGGTCATTGTCGACAAAAGCGGCGAAATCGCTGAACGTAAAGTACATATGAGTGATGTGTCACTTGCCTCACTAGAGTTGGGCCCATATAGCCACTTTATGCAAAAAGAAATCCATGAGCAGCCACGTGCGATCAGCGACACCATTGAGGCCCTGATTGATGATGGCGCGTTCAGGAGCGAGCTGTTCGGCCAATCAGCGGCTGCCGTGTTTTCTCAGATCGACAGTGTATTAATCCTGGCGGCAGGCACCAGTTATTACGCTGGCCTCACCGCAAAATACTGGCTGGAAAGCATCGCCAAAATCCCGACCTCCGTCGAGATTGCGAGTGAATACCGCTATCGTGAATCCGTGCCTAATCCGAAACAGCTGATAGTCACGATTTCGCAGTCTGGCGAAACGCTGGACACTATGGAAGCGCTTAAGCACGCGCAGAAACTGGGCCACGCGCACAGCCTGGCGATTTGTAACGTGCAGGAAAGTGCGATTCCCCGCGCTTCATCATTGATTTTCTACACCCGTGCCGGCGCTGAAATCGGTGTGGCGAGTACCAAGGCGTTCACCACACAGCTAATCGCGCTATTTGTATTGGCAGTAACGTTAAGTAAAGCACGTGGCTTACTCAGTCAGGCACAAGAGCAGCAATATTTATCCGATCTGCGTCAGCTGACAGGTGGCGTACAGATTGCGTTGAATCTGGAACCGCAAATCCGTGAATGGGCCCATCGTTTTGGCGACAAAGACCATGCCTTGTTCCTCGGACGTGGCGTGCACTTCCCGATCGCGATGGAAGGCGCACTCAAACTCAAAGAGATTTCCTATATACACGCCGAAGCCTATCCGGCCGGTGAGTTGAAACATGGTCCATTGGCACTGGTTGATAGCAATATGCCGGTGGTGGTCATCGCCCCTAACGACGCTCTGCTGGAAAAAGTAAAATCCAATATGCAGGAAGTCAAAGCGCGTGGTGGCGAGTTATTTGTGTTTGCTGATGCCGACAGTCACTTTAAAGAGTCTGAAGGCGTACACGTGATACGAACACCACGCCATGTCGGTGTGCTCTCGCCTATTTTGCATGCCATTCCGGTGCAACTGCTGGCTTATCATGCTGCTTTGCTTAAAGGCACGGATGTGGATAAACCGCGTAACCTGGCTAAGAGTGTGACCGTAGAATAAGCGATAAAGACCTAAAAAGCCCCGAGAATCGGGGCTTTTTTCGAATAAGAAAACGACCAGTTTCCCTTATACTGATCTTAGATGCTCATCAGGAAGGCAGTCATGACCACGTCGCAACACAGTATTATCGGCCGCCAGCCGATTGTTAACAGTCAACAACAGATTATCGGCTATGAGTTCTTTTTCAGGAACGATAGCAATGGCAGCAATGCGCCTTTTGAAGAGGATATTCAAACCTGCGCCAAAATCCTCTCAACCACGATTGATGAGATGCACGAAAGCTGGCTGTTGGGGCAGCAACTGGCTTTTATCAACGTTGATCATGTCATGCTTAACAGTGTATTTCTGGAGTTGATGCCGGCAGAAAAAACAGTGCTTGAGGTTGTGCACACGGTACAAGTCACGCCTGAAATCATCGCGCGCTGCGGAGAGTTAAAAGCAAATAAATTCAAAATTGCGCTGGATAACCCGCAACATCACCCGCAGCTGGAAGCGCTGATTCCATATGCGGATTACATCAAGCTGGATATGCGTGACGTCGATATTGCCCAGGCCACGCTGTGGCTGAAAAAATATCAGGCTTCCGGTTGCAGCTTAATTGCAGAAAAAGTTGAGCAAAATGCACAATTCAGCAGCTTGCTGGACGCAGGCTACCAGCAGTTTCAAGGCTATTTTTACGCTAAACCGGAAAACCTCAATAGCAAGGTCATTAACCCCAGCTTTGATGGCGTACTGCATTTATTGAACCTGGTGAGCCAGGAGGCAGACAACAAAACCATTGAAAATGGGTTTAAGCGAGACACCACCCTGAGCTACAAACTGCTGCGTTACATTAACTCGGTTGGTTTTGGTTTGTCCTGCGAGGTGCAGTCCATTAATCATGCCTTGACGATTTTAGGCCGTAACCAACTTTATCGCTGGTTAACGTTATTGATGGTGACGGCAGGCAATAACACCAGCTCCCCTGCCCTGATGAAAACTTCGATCACGCGCGGGCGCTTGACTGAACTGTTAGGTGAGCCCTTTTTTGATAAGCGTGACCGTGACAATTTATTTGTGGTCGGTGTATTTTCATTACTGGATGTGATGCTGAAAGTGCCGATGGATAATGTACTGGAGAAACTGCAACTGCCAGAACCGATTGTGGATGCCTTGACCAAACGTGAAGGTATTTTTGGGCCGTTTCTCAAGCTGACTGAAGCTTGCGAAGACGCCAATAATGAAGAAATCCTGCAACTGGCATCCTTGCTGCAATTGAATCCGGACAAAGTGAACCAGTGTCATATGGATGCCTTGGCCTGGACGGAGGCCTTGGGTATTTAGTCAGCCGACCCTTGAAAAAATAAAGCGAATTCCCATATTGAACATACAGATGCTTGCAGTTTGAGGTCTGTGAATCATGTTAATCGCTTTATTTTTAAAAGGATCAACCCATGCGTACTTATGACTTAAGCCCTTTCTACAGAACCGCGATTGGTTTTGACCGTTTGGCGAAAATGCTCAACGAAAACCAGCGTAGTGAAAACGAAATCAGCTATCCGCCTTATAACATCGAACTGGTCGACGAAAACGCCTACAAAATTGTGATGGCCGTCGCCGGGTTCCAGCAGGACGAATTGGAAATCGAAACCGAACATCAGGCTTTGCGTGTGACTGGCCGCAAAGCGAAAAGGGAGCAGGAAACCACCTTTTTGCACCGTGGCATCGCCACGCGTGATTTTGAACACAAGTTCCAGTTGGCTGACCATGTCAAAGTGACCGGTGCCAACCTTGAAAACGGCTTGTTAACCATTGCCCTGCTGCGTGAAATCCCAGAGGCCTTGAAGCCACGTAAAATCGAGATCGGCACACAAGCACAAGCCAACACCACGTTTATTGAACAACGTGCCGCCGCTTAAGTGATGGCAAAATAAAAAAGGGCCGAAAGGCCCTTTTTTCATGCCGAATACTGTTATCTACAAGCTAATTTTGACCGCGCGTATTAAAATACGCACTTTCAATCACCGTCCCGGAATTTCTCATGGCGCAATATGTGATGTCCATGCTCCGCGTGAGCAAAATCGTGCCGCCCAAACGGCAAATCATTAAAAATATCTCCCTGTCATTTTTCCCGGGTGCCAAAATCGGCCTGCTGGGTTTAAATGGCTCGGGTAAATCCACTGTGTTGCGCATCATGGCGGGTGCCGATAAAGAGTACGAAGGCGAAGTACAATGGCAGCCTAATTTGTCCATCGGCTACTTGCCGCAAGAGCCTCAGCTGGATCCGGACAAAACTGTGCGTCAGGAGGTCGAAGCGGGTTTGGGTGCCATCATGGAAGCCAAGCAAAAGCTGGAAGAGATTTATGCGGCTTATGCCGAACCGGATGCCGATTTTGACAAACTGGCCGAAGACCAGGCCAAGTATGAAAATATCCTCGCGGCCAGCGGCAGTGATGTCGAGCAACAACTGGAAATCGCCGCCGATGCGCTGCGCCTGCCACCATGGGATGCCGTGATCGGACCATTGTCCGGCGGTGAAAAGCGCCGTGTGGCTTTGTGTAAATTGCTGCTCTCCAAGCCGGATATGCTGTTGCTGGATGAGCCGACCAACCACCTGGATGCAGAATCTGTGGAATGGCTGGAGCAGTTCCTGGTGCGTTTCCCGGGCACCGTGGTTGCCGTTACCCATGATCGCTACTTCCTTGATAATGCTGCTGAGTGGATCCTGGAACTGGACCGTGGCGAAGGTATTCCATGGAAAGGTAATTACTCAAACTGGCTGGAGCAAAAAGAAGACCGCTTGGCGCAAGAGCAGAAACAGGAAGATGCCCACCGCAAAGCCATGAAGCAAGAGCTGGAATGGGTGCGCCAGGGTGCAAAAGCACGCCAAAGCAAGAGCAAGGCGCGTCTGGCCCGTTACGAAGAAATGTCCAGTGTTGAGTACCAGCGCCGCAATGAAACACAGGAGATTTTTATTCCGCCAGGCGAGCGTTTAGGCAATCAAGTCATTGAGTTTAATAATGTTTCCAAAGGCTTTGGTGATCGCTTGCTGATTGATAATCTGTCGTTCAGCATTCCGCCCGGTGCAATTGTCGGTGTCATCGGCCCTAACGGTGCCGGTAAATCCACCCTGTTCCGTATGTTGCAAGGTCAGGAGCAGCCGGATAGCGGTGAAATTATCACAGGGCCAACCGTCAAGCTGGCAGCCGTTGATCAGTCGCGTGAAGGCTTAGATGACAGCAAAACGGTGTTTGACGTGATTTCTGGTGGCCTGGATATGTTGAACGTTGGCAAGTTTGAAATGCCAAGCCGTGCCTATATTGGCCGTTTTAACTTCAAAGGTGGTGATCAGCAAAAGGTGGTTGGCCAGCTTTCTGGTGGTGAACGCGGCCGTTTGCACTTGGCCAAAACCTTGATTTCTGGCGCAAACGTTTTGCTGCTGGATGAACCGTCAAACGATCTGGACGTGGAAACCCTGCGTGCACTGGAAGATGCTTTGCTGGAGTTTGCCGGTTGCGTACTGGTCACCTCGCATGATCGCTGGTTCCTCGACCGGATTGCGACGCATATTCTGGCAGCGGAAGGTGATTCGCAATGGACCTTCTTTAACGGTAACTACCAGGAATACGAAGCCGACAAGAAAAAACGGCTGGGTGAAGAAGGCGCCAAACCCAAGCGTATCCGTTACAAACCAATCACGCGTTAAAACAAAAGCCCATTCAGTTGAATGGGCTTTTGTTTATGCAGTTATATTGACGTTCAGGTGCGACGTTTGGCCGTTGCCATCAAACCTAGCCCTAGCGCAAGCAGTGCGAAGGATGGTGGCTCTGGCACAGTCGTCGTACCATTAACGCGGAATGCACCTAATGTGTAATTAGAGAGTGATTGGTCATTTTGCGAAAAATAGCCCATCACGCCTGTATTGTTAAAGTTCCACAATTGCTCTCCATTCGCATCAGCGGCCTTTAGCCAATAGTACTGACCGGATATTAAGCTGGTTAATCCACTGAATAATGCAGAAGTGACGGTACCACTGCCAAATGGATTGGTAACATTGACTGTTGTACTTTCAAGTAAAACGTCTGGAGCTGATCCAATATTTGAACTTGAATATAGAGAAATGGTGGCGGTGTAAGGTACAAATGATGGGAAGACTGAAAGTGCGAGATCAGCGGAGGTAATTGCACCAGACGCTACAGGTGAAAACTGCATAGCATTTGAATAAGTGTATCCCCATGCTGATGTGGTGTCGAAACCATCAGATGCATCTAGGTTGCTGTATAAAACGGCAGCATTGACGGGATTGTTTAATGCAAAAAGAAGCACTGCGCTGGCAAAAATTATTGGTAACTTCATTTTTTCTCCTCAGTTGGTAATGGTTGTAATTTTTATGTGTTAAATTGATAATAACATTAAAGATTGATGGTTAGACGACTCTGGTGTCAACAAAGAAAATAGAGTTGTCAGCGGTATGCAATACGTATGGAGTATTTATTTAAACGCAATAAAAGGAGCGAGCGATGGCAGGTTGGTTTGAACTAACAAAAAGTGATGCAAACGGTCAATTCAGTTTTGCATTGAAGGCGGGCAATGGTGAGCAGATTCTTAAAAGTGAGCAATACACCACCAAGGCCGCGGCACAAAACGGCATTGAGTCTGTGCAGAAAAACAGTCCGCTGGATGAGCGTTATCAGAAACTGACGGCCAAAGATGGCCGCCCTTATTTCAATTTGCTGGCAGGCAATAGCCAGGTCATTGGCACCAGCCAGATGTATTCTGCGGAAGCTGGGCGTGACAATGGCATTGCTTCGGTGAAAACCAATGGTGCGAGCGAAACGATTAAAGATTTGACTTAGTCAGCTCAGCGTAGGGATTAAAGCCTCGCCTTGTGCGGGGCTTTTTTCATAATAAGATCCCACACGCACGCGGGTAATAAGCGCATCAGGCGTGCTACCACGCCCATTTGCCATGGAATAATGGTAAAGCGCCGCTTGGCTGCAATCGCCCGCTGTGCTTTGCGTGCAAATACATCGGCAGCCATTAAAAACGGCATGGGATAGGTGTTGATATCGGTCATTGGCGTGCGGATATAACCAGGTGCAATGGTGGTGACGGCGATGTCGTATAACTGCATTTCTACGCGCAGGCTTTCCAGGTAAGTGATGGCGGCAGCCTTGCTGGCACTGTATGCGCCCGAGCCTGGCAGGCCGCGAATACCGGCAACACTGGCAATGCCAACCAGTTGCGCAGGCTCCCTTTGGCCAGCAGCGGTTTTCATGGCCTCAATCAAAGGCTGGAAGGTATGTACCAGGCCCATGACATTCGTCTCAAACACCGCTTGGAACGCCGGGATATCTTCGGCAAACTCGGTTAAGGTGCCACGGCTGACCCCGGCGTTGCCGATGACGATATGCGGTGTGCCAAACCGTTGTAAAAAGTCCTGCGCCATGGACTGCATTTGCGCGGCGACACGCACATCTACGCAATAAATCGCGCAGGTAGTTTGATATTGCTGCTTTAAACTGTCTGCCAGGGTTTGTAAGGCGGTTTCATTTCTACCACATAAGGCGAGCTGTAGTTGCTCACCATATTGTTCAGCATAGGCGGTTGCCATCGCAGCGCCAAGGCCACTGGAGGCGCCGGTAATTAAAACACGCATGGCAGACACACTATTTTTCGACATAAAAAACATCGCAGTAAACAAATTTTAATCGGGTAGAATGCCATAAAACAATGCTTGGGGAAACGTAATGAATTTGGAAAAAGTGATTTTTGGCTTTTTTATTATTCTGGCTATGACACTCAATTTCGGTTTTTTTGTCGGCGAAATTGATAATCCGCAACACCATTTGCATTACGAATTATATGTGGCGATTGTGGTCAACCTGATTGCCACCGTCCTCAAGTTTGGTGACCGTACTCAGATAGGCGCGATTCATCTGGCCACCAGCCTGGTTGCTGACATACAACTGATTGCCGCAGCGATTATCTGGGTGGTTGCCGGGAGCAAAGGCGCAGAGCCGGAGGTGATTGTGGGCATTGTTTCCTTGTCTGGCGGTGCTTTTCTGGCCAATATCACTTCAGTGATTCTGCTGATCTACGAAACCGTGACCCTGCGCCGCTAGCGTGCATTAACGGAGACAGCGGTGAGTCTCAATCAAATCATCTTCCTGATTTTGCGGCGTATGCGTGCGCCACTGCTGATGGTCATCATTAGCTATGCCATCGCGCTGATTGGTTTCGTGCTGATCCCTGGCGTAGATGATCATGGTCAGCCTTATCGCTACGGTTTTTTTGATGCGTTTTATATTCTGAGCTATACCGCGACCACTATTGGTTTTGGTGAAATTCCCTACCCGTTCACCACGCATCAGCGTTTGTGGATGACTTTTTCGATCTACCTGACGGTCATTTCCTGGTTTTACGCCATCGGCGCGATCATTGCGCTGTTTCAGGAATCCGCCTTAAAGCTGGCGTTTAAAAACGCCATGTTTCAGCGTGATGTGAGAAACCTGATGGAACCGTTTTACCTGATTTGCGGCTATGGTGAAACAGGTGGTGAACTGGTGCGGGCGCTGGATAAAAATGAACTACGCGTCGTGGTGCTGGAGATTTCGCCGGAGCGTATCAATGAACTTGAAATGACCGATTACCAGTTCTATATCCCGCATTTGTGTGCAGACGCTAAATTGTCAGAAGTGTTGTTGTATGCCGGCATTAAAAACCCGATGTGCCGTGGTGTGGCCGCCCTGACCGATGATGACCATGCCAACCTGGCGATTTCGGTAGCCGTGAAACTGATCAAGCCGGATTTGCCGGTACTGGCGCGTGTGCAAAACGATGTGATTGCCGCCAATATGGCGTCATTTGGTACTGACCGCATTATTAACCCTTACAATATTTTTGGCGAACATCTGGCTATGCGCCTAAACGCGCTGGGCACCTATTTGTTGCACGAATGGTTGACCAGGGCACCGGGGGATGCGATTGCCACGCCAGCACCCGTGCCGCAAGGGCATTGGATCGCCTGTGGCTTCGGGCGTTTTGGCAAGTCGGTAGTCAGCAGCCTGCAAAATGGCCAGATGCATGTCACCGTGATTGAGGCTGACCCGCAAGGTACGCAATGTGAGGACTGTATTATCGGCAGCGGCGTTGAATCGCACATTCTGCAGCAGGCCGGGGTAGAGCATGCGGTGGGGATTGTTGCCGGGACCGACAATGATATTAATAATTTGTCGATTGTGATGACAGCGCTCGAACTGAATCCAAAGCTGTTCGTCATCATCCGCAAAAACAAACGGCATAATGATCCGCTGTTCCAGCACTTTAATGCCGATATTACCATGCAGCCCAGCGATGTGATTGCTCACACCTGTTTGTCTTATATGGTGTCACCGATGCTGGCGGAGTTTCTGGTAACCGCCAGGCATCAGGGCAACGCCTGGGCCAATGCCGTGATTGCGCAACTGGTTTCAAAATTAGGCGAGCAAGTGCCTGATACCTGGGATATCACCATTACAGGTGACATGGCTGTGGCTGTATGCGCCTTGATGGAGCAAGGCATACACCCTGCGCTCAAGCATTTGATGATGCGCCCGGCCGGACAGCAGCGACATGAGATGCCGGTGGTGCCATTGATGCTGGTGCGTGGTGAGCAAAAGATGTTGTTGCCGGAGTTGTCCACACCGTTGCAAATTGGCGACACTATTTTATGTTGTGGCCTGGATCAGGCCAAATCGATACAGCGTTTTGTGATGCATGATATTAAGACCTTGCATTATCTGGTGACGGGGACGGAAATGCCGGAAACCTGGATTGGGCGTTGGTTGAAGGCGGGTCGTTAACGTATTGGTTTGGATGGACTGATAAGGTGATTGTGAGATTTCCTTTCTTTTCCGACGTAACAGTATTTCGTGAGCATTTGTTGCGCCTTTTTGGCGAGTTACTTTTCTTTGCTTGCCCAAAGCGAAGACTATTCTATGATTGATCTATTTCGCCTTTCCGGCGACCTTCTTTCTTATGCTTGTCCATAAGAAAGAAGGCAAAGAACAAGACACCCCAACTTCCGCTTTTATCCTGTGCTACTCGGCTTGCCGGGCGTCCATCGAAACTCGCCCTGACAAGCCACATAAGACGTGGCTTGTTGCGGAGCTCGGACAGCCGATGGCCGAAGACTCCCGCCAACCCTGCGTTGCTCGGCGCGGCAGATGGGGACCCCGAACACCTAGTGAGTGCCACCATTAGTGCTCTTAACAAACCAGTCTGTTTTTTTGAGTCGTTCAGATTTCTGCGTTGCTAGTTTGGCGAGATAAATCCCATCCCATCACGCTGAGTAGCGGAGGCGAAGTGGGAGAAGTCGGCCATCGGCTGTTCGAGTTCCGCAGTGGCTTGCGTTTTGTGCAAGCCGCCAGGGCGAGTTTCGATGGACGCCCACTTTGTTGAGCAACGCAAGGGAGCCGCAAGGCCGTGATGGCTGGGTGCCCTCCTCTTTGGTTACTTTCTGAGGGGCAAGCATCAGAAAGTGACTCGCCGAGAGGCGAAAGAAAAAGCTAGTACTCAATAAAAAATGCTAGCAATGTGTGTGGTTGTTTAATGAACTGATCTGTGTTCATCGACGGTCAATGAAATAGCTTTTTTAGTCTTTCGCAGTATCAAAACAAAAACGCCTGATGTGGGGCATCAGGCGTTTTTTAATTCAAGCGGAGATTTATTTTTTACCTGCAGCTCTGTCTTTGCGCACGTTCTGAATAATAAAGTCAGCGGTTTGTAGGGCTGCTTCATTGCCACCGGCCATGGAGCTACCGGTGATGAATTTACCGTCGATAATCAGGGCAGGAACCCCAGTTGCGCCTGAAGCGCGGAAAGTTTGCATGGCTTTATTCATTTGCATGTTAATCGCGAATGACTTGAATGCCTTTTCAACTTTGATTTTATCGAGACCACCTTGCTTGGTAACCCAATCGATCAAAGACGCTTCGTCAGCCTGTGGACTCAGGGCTTTGCTTTTGTGGATGGCATCAAATAACTGGCTATGCAGTTTTTCAAGTACGCCGAGTTCTTGCATGGCAAAGTACGTTTTAGCCAATGGTGCCCAGTTGGCATTGGGCAGCGCTGGTATGCGTTTGAAATAAACATCGGCTGGCAGTTTTTTCACCCAGGCTTGCAGTGGCTGTTCCATGTGGTAACAGTGCGGGCAGCCGTACCAGAACAATTCCATGACTTCGATTTTGGCCGGTTGGTCGGTTGTGATTTGCTGCGCAACCTGATCAAACTGTTCACCCATTTGCGGGTCTGCCAGTGCTGAGGTCGCGGTAAAGCCAGCCCAAAGCATCAAACTCAACAACATATTTTTCATAAAGTCAGTTTCCTAAAGTTTTGTGGAACATCATGCATTAACGTGGCAGCTGTGCGTACGATGACAGCGGCATTAATGGGTTGAAGATTCGATATTGACCTTGATCAGATTGGCCTGGAAGCCATTGGTTTCCAGATCGTGGCTAATTTTGTTGATTTTGGCCAAGTCATTGAGCGGGCCAATACGCACGCGGTGCATGGTGCCTTTATTGGGGATTTCTGCCGTTTGCACAAATGCTTCAAACCCGACCAGTGCCAGGCGGGTTTTGAGGTTGTTGGCATCATCTTCTTTGGCAAAGGCGCCGACTTGCACAAAATAGCTTTCTTGCTTGATGGTCGGGTTCTTTTTCACCTGCTGTTCACTGATCTTGCTCTCGGTGTCGGGCAAAATGGTGTAGAAATCAAACTTGTTAGGGTCCTCAATAGAAGCGCTACCGGGTTTGACTTCTTCTTCGGTGACGGTGCTCTTGATCGGGATTTCTTGCTGGCCCTCGTCTTTTTTGAACGCGCTGGAAAATGGGCTGTGATCACCTTTGATGTAGATAATCAGTGCCACGGTCAGCGCGACACCTAAAAACAGGCCGACCAGCAGGCCGTTAAAGAAAGTGCTGCCGCTGCTTTTGCTTTTTGCTTTGGCTTGTGAGGGTTTGTAGTCGCGACTCATTGTAAGATTAACCAATCAATTCAGCAGTCATTAAAGGGATGCTTACATTTTTTCCGGCGCGCCAACGCCCAATAATGCCAAGCCATTACGCAACACCGTGCGGGTGGCGGTGATCAGCGCCAAACGTGCCAGTTTGACTTGTTCGTCATCCACCAAAAATTTGGTGTCATTGTAATAACTATGCAAGGCACTGGCTAGCTCCTTGAGGTAGTTGGCCACCATATGTGGTGCCAATGCCTGGCAGGCACTGCTCACCACTTCAGGGTATTGGCCCAACGCTTGCATCAGCGCTGTTTCTGTAGCGCTTTGCAGCGGTGACAGTTCAGCCGCCGTTAATTTGGCCACGTCGCCGTTCCACTGGGTGAGCACGCTGCAGATGCGGGCATGTGCATACTGAATGTAATAGACTGGGTTGTCGTTGGTTTGCGCGCGCGCCAGGTCGATATCGAATACCAGTTGCGAGTCCGGGCTACGGGCTGCCAGGAAATAACGCGTGGCGTCGCAGCCGACTTCTTCAATCAGGTCACGCAAGGTGACGTAGCTACCGGCGCGCTTTGACAATTTGACCTCTTCGCCACCGCGCATGACGGTCACCATCTGGTGCAGTACGTATTCCGGCCAGCCTTGCGGGATACCGACATCCAACGCCTGCAAGCCTGCGCGCACACGGGTGATGGTGCTGTGGTGATCTGCGCCCTGCTCGTTGATCACGCGTTTGAAGCCACGGTTCCATTTTTCGCGGTGATAAGCAACATCCGGCACAAAATAGGTAAAACCACCTTCTTTTTTGCGCATGACGCGGTCTTTATCATCGCCAAATTCGGTGGTGCGCAGCCACAAGGCGTCATCCAGCTCGTAGGTGTGGCCGCTGGCGATCAGTGATTGCACAGTGTTTTCTACTTTGCCTTCGCTATATAAGGCGCTTTCGAGTGAAAACACATCAAACTTGATCTGGAAGGCTTGCAAGTCCAAATCTTGCTCATGACGCAAATAAGCCACGGCAAACTTGCGGATGGACTCGGTATCTGCCACATCACCGCTGGCGGTTACTTGCATATCGTCAGCGGTAATGGTGGCTTTGGCCAGGTAGGCTTGCGCAATATCGACGATGTAGTCGCCGCGGTAGCCGTCTTCCGGGAAGCCGGCATCGTCAGGGTTGATGCCTTGCACACGTGCCAATACTGACTTGGTCAGGTTGTCGATCTGGGCACCGGCATCGTTATAGTAGAACTCACGGGTCACTTCCCAGCCATTGGCATCCAGCAGGCGGCACAAACAGTCGCCCACCGCTGCACCACGGCCGTGGCCGACGTGCAAAGGCCCTGTCGGGTTGGCCGAGACAAATTCCACTTGCACTTTTGCCGCCTGGCCAGCCTGGTTGCGACCAAACGCAGCGCCTGCTTGCAGTACTTCGTGCACAATTGCCTGTTTGCTGTCAGCCGATACAAAGAAGTTGATAAAGCCTGCACCGGCGATATCTACTTTGCTAATGACATTATTGGCGGGCAAGGCATCAATAATCTGCTGTGCAATCGCGCGCGGATTTTGCTTTAAAGGCTTGGCCAGTTGCATGGCGATATTAGTCGCAAAATCACCATGGTCGGCAGACTTTGGCCGCTCAAGAATGATAGTGAGGCTGGAGGTATCTTCTACCAGCGGTTTCACTGCTTGCAGAATGAGTGCTGTGATCGTTTGTTTCAAGGTTAAAATGGTGCTGAATAATCAAACCGCCATTTTAACCTAATTAAGCATTTTCACCCATGTGTTCAACTGTCACCGACCTTCAGGCCGCAACCCCTGCCAGTATTGTGCGCGTGGTGCTGGACGTGCCACTGGATCGCCAGTTTGATTATTTAAACCCCGGCTTGCCGATCTGTGTAGGCAATCGTGTCGTGGTGCCTTTTGCCGGGCGGCAATTGGTGGGCATTGTCATGGCGCTGCTGAGCGAAACTGATGTGCCGGCGCACAAACTCAAAGCCGTGCTGCAAGTGTTTGATGACTTGCCATTTGACGCCGCGACCTTGAAGTTGCTGCGGTTCTGCGCCGATTATTACCATTATCCTTTTGGGCAGACGGTGCTGGCCAGCTTACCACTGCGTTTGCGTCAGATTAAACCGGCAGTGACGCGGAAAATGTGGCTGTACCAGTTGGCGAAAACCACTCCAGAAGACTTTATTGGTAAACGGCAACAAGTGCTGGCCAGACTGGTGGCGTCCCTGCGCCAGCATGGTGAATGCAGTGAAGCGATGTTGAGTGAGGTGTCTGCCACCTGGCGTAAAGCCATACAGCCATTGCTGGATGATGGCTATGTCTCCAGGCGTGAAGTGATTGCCACGCGCCCTTCCCTGCCTGCATCAGATCTGGAACCGACGCTGAATGATGAGCAGGCGCAGGCAGTCAAGGCGATTTTGGGCGATGTAGATCGTTTTCAACCCTGGTTGTTATTCGGCGTCACCGGCTCGGGTAAAACCGAGGTGTATATCCGTTTGCTGCAAACCGTGCTCGCGGAGCCACGGGCGCAAGCACTAATCATGGTGCCTGAAATTAACCTCACGCCACAACTGGAGAGCCGTTTTCGTAGTCGCTTAAGTCAATTCTCACTGGTGACTCTACATAGCCATTTGAGCGAGAGTGAGCGCTTGCAAAACTGGCAGGCGGCACAATCCGGTGCTGCGCGTATTGTCATCGGCACGCGTTTGAGTGTATTCACGCCCATGCCGCATCTGAAGTTGATGATTCTGGATGAAGAGCACGATACCTCTTACAAGCAGCAGGATGGCATGCGCTACCATGCGCGGGATGTCGCACTGGTGCGTGCCAAGCAATGCCGGATCCCGGTGGTGTTAGGTAGCGCGACACCTTCGCTGGAAAGCTGGTACAACGCGATGGGTGACCAGGGGCAAGGGGTGCCCAATGCCAGAAAAGCCAGCTATCGCTTGCTGACGCTGACCAAACGGGCGGCGGCCCAGGCAAAATTGCCACGTATTTTTTGTATTGATACCACGCACAGCCCGCCAGAAGCCGGGCTGACGCCGCAATTAAAACAGGCCATTGAGCTGCGATTGCAGCGCGGAGAGCAAAGTCTGCTGTTTATTAATCGCCGCGGTTATGCACCGGTATTGCATTGTTCCGCCTGCCAATGGCTGGCGGATTGCCGTCGCTGCTCTGCAAAGGCGGTATTGCATTTGCGCCAGCGCGTCTTGCGTTGCCATCACTGCGGTGATGAGCAGCCGATTCCGGTGCAATGCCCAAGTTGCGGTAATCCTGATTTGCGGCCGGTTGGCCAGGCCACGCAGCGGGTTGAAGAAAGCATGCAACAGCTATTTCCGCAAGCGCGCGTCGCCAGGGTGGACCGCGACACCATACAGGCCAAGGATGCTTTAACGGAGCTGTTGTCCGCGGTACATGCGGGTCAAATTGATATTTTAATCGGGACGCAAATGTTGGCCAAAGGCCATGATTTTGCCAATTTGACGCTGGTGGGTGTGCTGGATATAGACAGTGCGTTATATAGCCCGGATTATCGTGCTAGCGAGCGCCTGTTTGCCCAGCTCATGCAGGTGGCGGGCCGGGCTGGGCGTGGTGACAAGCCGGGTGAGGTGCTGATACAAACTGCTTTTCCGCAGCATGCCTTGTTTGCTGCGTTGCGCGAGCAGAATTATGCTGCTTTTGCTGACGATTTATTGCAGGAGCGCATGGCCATGCAGTTTCCGCCTGCGACCTATATCGCGGTGATGAAGGCAGAAGCGGCCGATTACAGTCTGGTCAATCAGTTTTTGACTGACTTTAGCCAGGCGGCCAGGGACTATGTCACTGAGCAAGCGGCAACCCTGCCTGACCAGCCTTTGGTCTATGACCCGGTGCGTCCCGGCATTGCCAGACTTAACCGCATGGAGCGCGGGTATGTGATGTTGCAGTCTGCACATCGCGGCGCCTTGCAGCAGCTATTGCAAGTGGCGGTGGACTGGGTCAGAACACATCCGCTGCAAGCCAAAATCCGCTGGGTGCTGGATGTGGATGCTTTGGAGTATTAGCAAAAGTTACAAATATGCTACTAAATAGACTTTTATTTGTAAAAGAACGTTAGCATTTGACTGTTTTTTAAAGTAAATTTTGGTGTTGTTATACTATTGAAAAGATTATAGATTTTATAAAGCTTGTGGGGAGTCATCTTGAAAAAACAATTAAAGCGTATAGGCCTGTTGCAGTTACTGGCATTGGGTTATACATCGCAAGTACTGGCTGGGGGCGTATCTTTGCCGGACATTCAGCAAAACTTACCTAGACCGGCATTGCCCGACCCAAGACCGATTCTGCAGGTACCTGCAGAAACACCGGCACCAGAAAAAAAACAAAAAAAATCCAGCCTCAAGATTGTTGTAAAAGAGTTTAAATTTTCCGGTAACAAACAGTTTTCAGATGAGGTGCTGGCGGCGCAACTTGCGCACCTGACCGGCCATGAAATTGGCATGCGTGAACTGAATGAAGCGGTGGGTACAGTTCGTAACTACTACCGCCAGCGCGGCTACATGCTGACGCAGGTCTATTTACCGACACAGGATTTGCAGAAAACCACAGAAGCTGAAGCCGTGGTAGAGCTTTCAATCCTGGAAGGGACCCTGGGCGAAGTGAAAGCAGAAGCTGGGCAAGGCCTGGACCAAGATTACTTCCAGTCGCTATCAGAATACGGCCTGAATAAGGGTGATGTGCTCAATGAGCGCAACCTTGTGCGTAACATTATGGTAATGAACGGTTTGCCGGGCATTCAGGTGACTTCACAGTTAAACCCTGGCGAGGCTGTAGGTAGTTCGGATGTGGCCGTGGCGGTGGAACCACGCACTCCCCGTGTCACTGGTTTTGTCAGTGCGAATACCTATGGCAACCGCTACACAAACCATGAAACCTTAGGCTTTGGTGTTGCCGTGAATAACCTCCGTGGCCGTGGTGACCAACTGGCCGTGGTGGGTAAAACTTCCAGAGATGAAGGACAGCGTTCTATCAGCGGTTTGTACTTCACACCGATAGGCAGCGCGGGCACGATTATGAATCTGGCCTACAGCTATGTAGATTACAAACTTGGCGGTGACTTTAAACAGTTTGATGCGTCTGGTGATGCCCATTATTTTTACGGTTCGCTTGAGCATCCATTGCTGCGTGAAACCAAAAAAGGGGTTGCATTCAAGGTCGGCGGCAACTACAAAATTTTAGATGATGATGTCGACGCATTTTCGATTAACAACCGTCGCGATATCAGCAGCCTGGAATTAGGCCTGGTTGGTGACTGGATTAATGATATCGGCAGCGTGGCCTATCAATGGAGCTTTGTGGTCACAGGCGGTAACGTTTCATACAAAGACGGTGCGGCAAAAGCCAATGACAAAAACCAGCTGGATACGCAAGGTAGCTTTATCAAATGGAACTGGACCTCTAGTCGCACGCAGGTGTTTGAGAATGGTGTGAACTGGATCGTGCGTGCTGATTATCAGGGTGCCGGTAATAATCTGGATATTGCGGAACGATTCGGCATTGGTGCCATTAACCGCTGGCGTCAATTCTCTGAAATCCCAAGCCAGGCGGATCAAGGCTGGATGGTTGGTACGGATGTACGTAGAACCTTTGTATCTAGCGCTGCTGATGTCACACCTTATATTCAGTCTGTGACGCCATTTGCATTCTATGATGCAGGTCGCGGCAAGCTCAACCATGACCCGATTGGAAGCAGTAATTACGTTAGATCGAATATGGTGGGTATCGGTACTGACATTCAGTTTCCGGGACAATGGATCTTAACGACTACCTATACCCAGCAAAAACGTGACCTCGACGGTGCGGCCAGCAATACAGAGTATCAACTCTGGGGTCAGTTAAGAAAAAATTTCTAGTTTTAAATCTGTAGTAAACAATGACCCGGGCAAAAAGCCTGGGCATAAAAAATAAGTAGCCTGCGTGAGTGCGGACTCATCCAATTGGAGTTGGATGAGTCCTAGCTCGCATTAGTCATAGTGGGCTACATACAAAAATAATTTCCTGAACCAAAATTACACCCATATCAGGAAAAGAGAGAAGTGATAGTAACCCGCTGGCCCTTATCAGGATCAGTGGCGTTTCTTACTAAAGGAGAAGTGTCATGAAAGCAGCATCCTTAAACCATGTTTATCGTTTGGTCTGGAGCAAACTCCAGAAAGCTTGGGTCGCAGTGGCCGAAACAGCACGTGCACATGGTAAATCCAGCGTGAGCGGCCAAACAGGAACTGCGCCTGCGGCAAATGCTGCACTTAACGTTTTATTCACCCAGTCTGGAAAATGGCGTTATGTGGTTGCAAGCGCTTTTGCGGCCATGGTCATGCCACTCTCTTCTTATGCCGCCGATACCAATGTGATCGCTGGCGTGCCTGTAGGGGATTTAACCGTAAAAGAGGTGACTCCAACTCAAACGCAGTATATCCATACTGCGAATGTCAACATTGTAGACTTCTACAAATTTGGCGTGATGAAGGGGCATCAGCTGGATGTGATTATGCCGGATGCTGGCCGTGCGCTGTATCGTGTGATTGGTAATAGCCGTTCTGAAATTATGGGTACGTTGAACTCTAACGGCAGCCTGTTCCTGATTAACCAGAACGGCGTCTTGTTTGGCCAGGGTTCAGAAGTGAACGTCGGTAATATCGTGGCTTCGACCTTGAGTATCTCCAATGATGACTTCCTAAAAGGTAATTACAATTTTACGGTTGGTAGCATCAGGGGTGATATCGAAAACCATGGTGTGATTAAAGCAAAAAATGAAGGCTACATTGTCCTGCTTGGCAAAACGGTTGATAACAGCGGTACATTAGTCGCCAGCAACGGCAGCGTCGTGCTTGGTTCTGCACAAGCCGCGACATTGGACTTTTTCGGTAATGGCCTGGTAAAAGTCAAATTGTCAGGTGACGCCCTGGAAGCCACTATTAAAAATAGCGGTAACATTTATGCTGATGGTGGCTTTGTACAAATGGCGACCAATGCGCGTTCTGCCGCGATCAATATTTCCGGCATTGTGGAAGCCAACCAGTTGGTTGAGCGTGAAGGTGTGATCCGTCTTGAAGGTGGTGATAACGCCAAAGTCGAGGTGTCCGGTCAATTGCTCGCTAAAGGTCAAGGTACGACAGGCGGCACGATTGAAGTGACGGGTGAACAAGTTGCACTGATGAATGGTGCTTTGCTAGATGCCTCTGGTGATACAGGTGGCGGCACGGTGTTGGTTGGTGGTGATTATCAAGGTAAAAACGACGCCGTTTATAACTCAAGAACCACTTATGTGGCCAGTGGCGCAACTATCAAGGCTGACGCACTGCAGCAAGGTAACGGTGGTAAAGTAGTTGTTTGGGCCAATGATTTGACCCGTTATTACGGCAGCATTTCCGCGCAAGGCGGTGCAGCCAGCGGTAACGGTGGTTTTGTAGAAGTGTCAGGCAAGCAGAACCTGGCCTTTCTTGGTACGGTAAATGTCGCTGCGGCTAATGGCATCGGCGGTACAGTCTTGCTGGATCCTGAAACAATCAATTTGATCAGTGGCGGCTCTACCCCAGCAGATAATGCTTCAGGCACACCAGACGTGGCATTTGCCGATAATGCCGGCGGCACAACTAATGTTAATGTCGCAGGTATCACAGGCTTTAACGAGTTGTTCCTGCAAGCAACCAAAGACATTAACGTAAATGCAGCCGTCACAATGACAAACTTGGCTGGCAATATTCGGTTGGAAGCTGGTAATGACATCAATGTAAATGCCGCATTGACTACGACAGGTACTGGCAGCATTAATCTGAAAGCAGATGCTGATACCGATGGTGTTGGTAATCTGGCGATTGGTGCCAATATTACTGGCCGAGGCGGCGTAATTCTGTCTGCGGCTACTTTAACTCACACAGCAGGTAACATTAGCGCCAGTGGTAATATCACCGGTTTTGGTCATGCGGGTAGTGTAAGTATTACTGTGGCAGGCCTGGCGGATTTAGGTTCTGCCAACATTACTGCGAACGGACGTTCTGCTTCAAGCGCCAACAATGGATTTAATGGCGGTAGCGTGGTGATTAAGGCCGGTAGCCTGAATATGACAGGTAATATTGATACCAGAGGCTCTGCTTCCGGCACACCAGGAACCGGGACATCCACACCACCTTTGGGTACAGGCGGCACAGGTGGTAAGGTCGACATTACAACTACCGGTGATGCAAAAGTTGGCAATATTACAACTGGTGCGGGTAACGCAGGTCGCAATTCAATCGTTTCTACTACTTCTGGTGAAGTGAGTGTTAAGAGCACTTCTGGCAATGTGACCGTAGGCGATGTGACGACCAAGGGTGGCTTTAACTCAATTGGTAATAAAGTGACGCTCTCAGCCGCTAACGGTAGTGTGACTGCTGGCAGTATTGATACCAGCGCTGGCACAGGCCGTAATAATACAGATGGTAAGAGTGCAGGTGCGGTGAATATTACCGCTGGTACAGGCATTACGACCCAATCTATCGTCGCGTCTGGTGCTGATGGTAATGGTACAAACAAATCTGGCGGCGCAGCGGGTGCTGTGACATTAAAAACGACAACAGGTGACGTCAACTTTGGCGCGATCACTGTGCTGCCGGGTGCTAAGACTGGTACCGGTATTGCTGGTAATGGCGCTAAGATTCTTGTGCAAGCTGGCCAAGATGTAAACATGAATGGCAATATTTTGAGCGGTAGCAATGCCACTGATGCTGTACAACTGGTTGCAGGCCGTAACTTCAAGAATAACACCAATTCAAGTATCACCACTGGGGCAACCGGACGCTGGACCATTTACAGCAATGACCCAACCGGTGACGTAAAAGGTAGCAACTTGCTGGCGACTTATGACTACAAACAATATGGCACGGCATTTGGTGGCGCATTGTTAGGGACTGGTAACGGTTTTGTACATCAAGTGACGCCAACAGTGACCGCGACCTTGTCCGGGACATCCACTAAAGTCTTTGATGGCACGAATACCGTGACTGATCTGAGTGGGTTGAATCTGACGACTGGCGGTGTGCTGGATAATGATGTTGTGACCTTCTCGCCAGCAGCGTTAACAAGCGCATCGTTCGATACCGCAGCGGTTGGTGCAGGTAAGGCCATTACGACCGGTGCGACGACGATTACCAGTGCGGTGACTAATGAGGGTAAAGTTATTTACAATGGCTATACCACAGTAAGCAATAACTCTACAGCGACGGGCAGCATTACAGCTGTACCCGTCACACCAGTCGCTGCGTTTGCATCACCACGTGATGATGCCGGTTTGGGTGGCTTGATTCCAAACAACCCGATATTGAATACGATGTTCATCGTTTCTCTGAACCCTGCTGCTGGTGATGAGGAAGATCTGGATGCGGTCGCTTGCCCAACCAATGAAGATAGCCTGGGTAGTACGCCTATCCTGAGTTCTGGCGTGAAATTGCCAGATGGTGTGAACTCAAATTGTATTTAATCACATGCGTTTAACAAAAGCCGGACAACTGTCCGGCTTTTGTTTTTGTGCTGAATAATGTTTTGTATTCGACGATACACCAAGTAAAATAGCGGTCATTCGTTCGCGGCTGTAGTTCAATGGTAGAACGCCAGCTTCCCAAGCTTGATACGCGGGTTCGATTCCCGTCAGCCGCTCCAAAGGAATTTTCATGGCCAATACTCCACCCACCGTTTTAACATTTGCAGCGACCGATCCGAGCAGTGGCGCCGGTGTGCAAGCGGATATCATGGCGCTCGCCAGTATTGGCTGTTACCCGCTGTCTGTGATTACCGGTGTGACGGTGCAGGATACCGTAGGTGTGGAAAGTGTGATGCCGCTCGATGCGGACTGGATTAATGACCAGGCACGTGCGATTCTCGAAGATGTCTCTGTGAGTGCATTTAAATTAGGCTTGTTAGGCAGCGTTGAAAATGTGGCGGTGATTGCAGAAATCGTCGCTGATTATCCGGATGTACCGCTAATCATCGATCCCATCCTCGCTTCAGGCCGTGGGGACGAGCTTTCCAATGAGGAAATGCAGGCAGCCATGTGCGAATTACTTTTCCCGCAGGCAACCCTGATTACCCCTAATAGCCTGGAGGCGCGTCGCCTGGCTTATTATGATGAGAGTGACGAAGTTAAACACAGCTCGCTCGAAGAGTGTGCATTGCGCTTGTTGGGCATGGGCAGCGAGTATGTGATGATCACTGGCACGCATGAGCGCTCTAATGATGTGGTCAACAGCTTGTATGGCGTGCAAAATGAGATACCCGGGCTGATTAAAGATTATCACTGGGAACGTTTGCCGGGCAGTTATCACGGCTCAGGGTGTACACTGACCAGCGCAATTACTGCTTGTCTGGCGCACGGATTGACTATGGAAGAAGCTGTGCATGAAGCGCAGGAATTTACCTGGCAAACGCTGCGCCATGCTTTCCGTCCTGGGATGGGGCAATTTATCCCTGACCGCTTCTTCTGGGCGCGCGAGTCTGATGTGCAGGAAAAAGCGAGTGAACTTCAGCATTAGCGGTTTATATCTGGTCACACCGGATTGTGATGACACCGCCTTGCTGTGCGAGCAGGTCTCACAGGCGTTACAAGGTGGGGTTTCACTGGTGCAATACCGCCATAAAACCGCTAGCGATGCTTTGCGTTTAGAGCAAGCGACAGCCTTGCTGGCGATTTGCCGCCATGCGCATATTCCTTTACTGATTAACGACCACGTCACACTGGCTGCCGAACTTGATGCTGATGGCGTGCATGTCGGCCAGCATGATAGTGCGATCGCTGCCGCACGTGCGGTGCTGGGACCACAGAAAGTCATTGGTGCTTCCTGCTATAACCGCTTTGAGTTGGCCGAACAGGCGCAGGCAGCGGGGGCTGATTATGTTGCATTCGGGGCCTGTTACCCCTCTTCTACCAAGCCAAATGCACCGCGGGCAAGCGCTGCCTTGTTCACACAAGCTAAGCAGTTATTGGCAGTGCCGGTCGTTGGTATCGGTGGCATTACGCTGGATAACGCTCGCCCATTAGTTGAAGCAGGTGCCGATGCATTGGCGGTGATTACTGATATTTTCCAGGCTGCAGATATCGCTGCACGCTGCCGTCAATATCTGCCGCTATTTGCCAAAAATTGAGCGGTAATCGCTACCGCTTTACCAGACGTTGTTTGGTAAAATGCATGCATTCATTGTTTTGGTAAAGTCTATGCACATTCACATCCTTGGTATTTGTGGCACTTTTATGGGTGGCATCGCCGTGCTGGCCAAAGCGGCCGGACACCGTGTCACCGGGTGTGATGCCAATGTTTACCCCCCCATGAGCACGCAACTCGAAGCGCAAGGCATCGAGCTGATTGAGGGCTTTGACCCTGCACAAACTAGCCTGAATCCCGATATCTATGTGATTGGTAACGTGGTGACCCGCGGCAATCCGCTGATGGAGGAAATCCTCAACCAGGGCTTACCTTATATTTCTGGCCCGCAATGGCTGGCCGAGAATGTGTTGCAAGGTAAATGGGTGTTGGCGGTCGCGGGTACGCATGGCAAGACTACTACTTCTTCTATGCTGGCCTGGGTGCTGGAGTATGCAGGACTGGCCCCTGGCTTCCTGATTGGTGGTGTGCCAGAGAACTTTGGAGTGTCTGCCCGTTTGCCACAAACACCGAGGCAAGATCCCAAATCCGTTTCGCCGTTTTTTGTTATTGAGGCCGATGAATACGATACGGCTTTCTTCGACAAGCGATCCAAGTTCGTGCATTACCGCCCGCGCACGGCGGTGCTGAATAACCTTGAGTTTGATCACGCCGATATTTTTGAAGACCTGCCTGCGATTGAAAAACAGTTTCACCATCTGGTGCGTACTGTGCCGCAACAAGGCTTGGTGGTTGCCAACCAGCAGGAAAGCCTGGATCGCGTGATTGCGCGTGGCTGCTGGAGCGGGCTGGAGCGTATAGACAGTGCCAGTGGCTGGCAGGTACAAAACGTCGATGCACAAGGCCGATTTGATGTGTATTTTAACGGTGAGCGCCAGGGCAATGTGAGCTGGGAGTTGCTCGGTGAGCATAATCGCAATAATGCACTGGCCGTGATTGCTGCCGCACGTCATGTTGGGGTTGCGCCATGTATTGCGATTGAAGCATTAGGTGAGTTCAAAAATGTGAAACGCCGCATGGAAGTCAAAGGCGTGGCCAATGGCGTGACGGTTTATGACGATTTTGCCCATCACCCGACGGCAATTGCCACCACGGTGGCTGGTCTGCGTGCCAAAGTGGGTAAAGCCCGTATTTTGGCCGTGTTGGAGCCACGTTCCAATACCATGAAACTGGGAGTGATGAAAGATGCTTTGCCCGGTAGCCTGCGTGATGCCGATGCCGTGTTCTGCTATACCAATAACCTGGGTTGGGATGCGGCGGCGGCTTTAGCGCCCATCCAGTATAAAGCGCAAACCTATGATGACCTGGGGCAGTTAGTGGCTGCGGTGGCCACCGCAGCGCAAGCAGGGGATCAGGTGCTGGTGATGAGTAATGGCGGCTTTGGTGGCGTACACCAAAAATTGTTGCAGGCCTTGCAGGGATAGTTGGGCAGACGCCGCATGGGCTTACCAGAGAGTTTCCGCAAACGCTCACCGCTGGTGTGGGCGTTGTGGTTTTCGCTACTGGCACATGCAGTGGTGCTAACACTGCATTTCCAGCCTGAGCTCAAAGCTTTTAAAGACCAGATTCCTTCATTGGAAGTGATGCTGGTTAACAGCAAAACAAAAAGTGCACCCGAGAAGGCAGATGCGCTGGCGCAAGCCAATCTTGATCGCGGCGGCAATACCGATGAAAAGCGGCAGATGAAGAGTGCCTTGCCCAGCGTGCAACAAATGCAGGCTTCTATGCCACATGCCGCACAGGCCACGCTACCGTCGGCAACAACTGCGAGCAGCCCGCATGAAGCTGAACTGGTGCGTGAAAAGCAGCGTGTGGCGCAATTAGAGCAAGAGGCGCAAGCCCTGCTCACACAATTAAAAGCCAGCCAGTCCGTCACCAGTCTGCAAACACCACCGTTGTCGCAGCCACATGCGGCGGCCAGGCAGCAGCCACCTTCGCAACATGTGCCGGTGCAAGCGCAGCCGCAAACGGCAGCCATGCAAGAGATGGCCAAGCTCGAGGCGCTGATTGCCAAGCAGCAAGAAGAATACGAAACGCGGCCCAAGCGCCAGTTTGTTGGCGCGCGCACGCGTGCATATCGTTTTGCCAATTATGTAGAACAATGGCGGCAAAGAATCGAACGCGTCGGTAACCTGAATTACCCGCAAGCGGCGATGATACAAAAGCTCTATGGCAAGCTGCAAATGACCGTTTCGGTGAAAGCCGATGGTAGTATAGAAAGTATTCGTATCCACCAGAGCTCCGGGCACCGGTTATTGGATGAATCTGCGCGCCGCATTGTCCAGCTGGCGGCCCCCTTTCCGGTCTTTCCGGAAGATATTCGCCAGGATACCGATGTACTGAGCATTACGCGTACCTGGACCTTTACCAGAGATGACCAACTCTCCACCGAATAAGCGTTGCATTCGGTGCGAGGTTTTACAAGGCAATCGTTATGACCGCAAGCCACTTTCAATATCACGTATTTTTTTGTCTTAACCAGCGCGAAAACGGCGAAGACTGCTGCATGAACAGAGGCGCCGAGGCTGCGTTTGACTACATGAAAAAGCAAGTCAAACAACAAGGCCTGGCGGGTGCGGGCAAAGTCCGCATCAATCGTGCCGGTTGCCTGGACCGTTGTGCCGAGGGGCCGGTCATGGTGATTTACCCGGACGCGGTGTGGTACACCTTTGTCGATGAAAGCGACATTGACGACATTATTGAGAGCCATCTGCAGCAGGGCAAGGTGGTGGAGCGTTTGCTGGTTTAAGGTGACGCCATCATGCTGAAAAAATGGTGCCTACGCCTCATTATTAGCCTGTTGATTGCCTGCTTGCTGGCCGTCCTCGGCGTGGCGGCCTGGGTTTGGCAACCTTATGACAAAACGGCCTGGCGGGTAAAGTTGCCAGTAGGCAGTGGCATACAAGTGCGCGTACTGCCCATGCTGATGCTGGCGACTTCTCCAGCCGGGCGCTGGCTGCTGGATAAAAAAGGCTTCAGCCTGCATCATGGCGATGTCCGGCTGTATGATGCTGATGGTTTGCGTGTGCATTGCCAGCACTGTTGGCTGGAAGCCAAATCGGTCAGTGATAAACCATTGATGCTGGACTCTGTTGAGTTGTGGTTAAAGCTCGATGGGCAGCAATTAAATGGCTATTTATTAGTGGACGCGGCCAAACAGCCATTCAAAATTGATTTTGAAGGCAAGGCTACCATGCGCTCATTAAAGCTGAACTGGACCTTGCCAGCCACACCTCTGGCCAGTTTGCTGAGCCCTTTGCGCGATCATTCAGAGGCTATTTCGCAAGCC
This sequence comes from Methylophilus sp. Q8, assembly GCF_000800115.1. Lineage (NCBI taxonomy): Bacteria > Pseudomonadati > Pseudomonadota > Betaproteobacteria > Nitrosomonadales > Methylophilaceae > Methylophilus > Methylophilus sp. Q8. Next base: position 1,030,211 of record NZ_JUHE01000001.1, read on the forward strand.
ACGGTATCCGGCTCTCTTTCGGCCACTGGCATTTTGCGCTGGCCCCGCCAAAGCTGGAGTGTGCAACCGCAGCTGGCGCAGTTACAGGTGAATGGACTGGACTTAAGCAAGGTCACCTCTTCGTCTGTACAATATGATTGCCCGCTGCTGGATGAGCAAAAGCACCCGGAAAAAGTACATTGGCTCAACTACGACAAAATGGGCCGCTGGTTACCGATGGCAACCATTATTGCCGAAGATGCCGAGTTTAGGCACCATCCTGGCTATGCGCTCACACAAATGCAGCAACTGCTAGGCAAGGAAAGCACTGACAAGGCGGTGGGTGGCAGCACCATTACGCAGCAAGTCGTGAAGTATATGTTCACCAATGGCGAACGCACCTGGAAGCGCAAAATAGAAGAGTTGCTTTATGCGGTGCAACTGGAAAACACGCTGGATAAAACAAACATCCTCAACCTGTATCTGAATACGGTCGATTGGGGTCCCAGCTTGTGTGGCGCACATGCCGCGGCAAATTATTACTTCGGTCTTTCCCCTGCGCAGATGAATCCGATACAAGCCGCCTGGCTAGCGGGAATCATCAAAAATCCGCATCGTGCCTGGAAGCAGCAGTTTATGGCAAAAAAACCGGAGTTGGCGCGGGCCGAAAGCATTTTACGTTATATGCCAGAGAGTGCGCGCAAGCAGCCGGGTAGCCTGAATTTTCGTGCGTCAGCAGCCAAATAAATTACAATAGCAACTTATTCATCTTTCATTAGTGAGAAGACTGTTTTGTCTACGCTCAAACTCAATAAATCCCCCGCCACCGCAGATCAAAAACGCCAGAAACCGGTCAGACAATTGTCACCGGAGCTGCGTGATCGTACTAAACCACCTGCCAAAAAAGAGGTGTATGCTGAGGTGCAACAAGATGCCGGCTCAAAAGAGCAAGCACCGCGCAAAGACAAAGTCTTTAAAGATAAAGACCAGCGTAAACCTGCTGGCAAACCAGCCTATGCAGGCGGTGGACGCCCGCCCGCAGCCAGAGCTGGTGCAGGCCGCAGCGAGAAGCCACGTGATAAAGATCGCCCATATGTTGCGAAAACAGGGGATAGACCAACCGCCCGCAGAGCGCCGCCAACGCCAACCGTAGCAGATGCTGACTTGCAACCGCGCTTGTCCAAAGTGATGGCAGACCGTGGCCTGTGCTCGCGTCGTGAAGCCGATGACTGGATTGCCAACGGCTGGGTCAAGGTTGATGGTGAAATCATTGAAACCTTAGGTACGCGGATTGCGCCGGATGCCGAGATCGTGATTAGTGCCTATGCCAAAGAGCATCAGGCCGAAACGGTGACCATTTTGCTACACAAACCTGTTGGTTACGTCAGCGGGCAAGCCGAGGATGGTTATGAACCTGCGGTTGTGCTGTTTAATCCGGACAATCAATGGTCAGAAGATAGCAGTGGCATCGACTTCAAGCGCGGGCATTTGCGTGGTCTGGCCCCGGCAGGTAGATTGGATATCGACTCCACCGGCTTGCTGGTACTTACCCAGGATGGCCGCGTTGCACGCAAGCTGATTGGCGATGACTCCAATGTAGAAAAAGAATATCTGGTGCGGGTAGAAGGCCAGCTGAGCAATAATGGCCTGGCGTTATTAAATCACGGTCTCAGTCTGGATGGTGTTCAGCTAAGGCCCGCTAAAGTTTCTTGGCAAAATGAGGACCAACTGCGCTTTGTGTTGCGTGAAGGCCGTAAGCGGCAGATTCGTCGCATGTGTGAGCTGGTGGGTTTGCATGTGGTCGGTTTGAAACGCATTCGAATTGGCAGCATTAATTTGGGTAAGTTACCGCCGGGGCAATGGCGATATCTGGCAGCGCACGAACGGTTCTAATACTGACCACATTGCACTAGAGCAAGCAATAGTGCCTAAGTACACTACCTTTGGTTTACAATTGACAATAAATGTTAGTATTTCTGTTTCTACCATCTAGGCGAAACAGGCTTTCTTATTGATCAACCGCATATTTAGAAGGAAGAAAAAATGGGATTATTCGATAGCGTCGCTGGCGCCATGATGAACAAAGTCATGGGTGATAAAGGTCCATTGGCAAAACTGGCCATGGAATTATTTCAGCAGTACGGTGGTTTACCTGGCATTTTGCAAGCACTGAAAAATGGCGGTTTGTCTGAGCAGGTTGATTCTTGGGTCGGCACAGGGGCAAACCTGAATGTCAATGCGCAGCAAATTGGTGCGGCCTTAGGCGGTTCGGTGCTTGCCGGAATTGCCGGTAAATTGAATATGAGTACGGATGACCTGACGGGTAAAATTGCCGAGCATTTGCCGGATGTTGTGAACCAATTGACCCCGAATGGCGCGGTGGAAAATAACCCGGCACTGATCATGTCCCGCTTAATGGGCATGTTGAAATAAATAAAGCGAGCATTTGCTCGCTTTATTTATTGGAATTTTATCCTTATCGAACGCAATACTGTGTGCGATAAGCCTCAATTGCCGGGAAATACTGCGCCAGCTTCTCATTGCCTTGCAAATACGCAAACAGGTCAGCCAGTTTGGCAATGCTGACCACCGGCATCTGATTGGTTTGCTCTACTTCTTGCACAGCTGATAACTCACCTAAACCTTTTTCCTGACGGTCCAGTGCAATGCTCACGGCGCAAGGCGTGGCGCCAGCATTGCGAATCAATTCGACGGATTCGCGGATAGACGTCCCGGCAGAAATCACATCATCAATAATCAGCACGCGGCCTTTTAATGCGGCGCCTACCAGCGTGCCGCCCTCGCCATGGTCTTTGGCTTCTTTGCGGTTATACGCATAAGGGTAATTTTTGCCCATGCGCGCAAAAGCAATGCTGATGGCCGTGACCAGTGGAATCCCCTTATAAGCCGGACCAAACAGCATGTCGAATTGCAAGCCAGACTGTAGAATACTGTTGGCGTAGAATTCACCCAGTTTGAGCATGCTTTCGCCATCATCAAACAGGCCAGCGTTAAAAAAATAGGGGCTTAAGCGCCCTGCTTTGGTTTTAAATTCGCCAAAGCGCAACACCTGTTTCTGGATGGAAAAAGCAATAAAATCGGCACTTAATGTGTTTGTAGTCATTTTTAAAAGCAGAAAGTATTTAGACAATGCGTATTATAACCTTGAACCTCAATGGCATACGGTCGGCCTGTAACAAAGGCTTTTTGCCCTGGCTGGCAAATAGTGGCGGCGATATTGTCTGTTTGCAGGAGCTGAAAGCGCAAGCAGGCGATATGCAGCCTGAAATGTTGCAACCACCCGGCTATCATGGCTATTTTCACTATGCCGAGAAAAAAGGCTATAGCGGCGTAGGCATCTACAGTAAACAGCCTGCTGATAAAGTCATCATTGGTTTGGGTCATGCGCACATTGATGCTGAAGGTCGTTACCTGGAATGCCAATATGGCAATTTGAGTGTGGTGTCTTTATACCTGCCGAGTGGCTCCAGTGGCGAAGAACGCCAGCAATTTAAATTTCAGGTCATGGATGTATTCTTACCGCATCTTGAGCAGTTGGTCGCTTCTGGTCGTGACGTGGTGATTTGCGGTGACTGGAATATCGCACATCAGGAAATCGACCTCAAGAACTTTAAAGGTAACCGTAAAAATTCAGGCTTTTTGCCAGAAGAGCGGGCCTGGATGACTGATGTGCTGGGGCGTGTGGGTTGGGTGGATACCTATCGTGGTCTATATCCTGACACCACGGATGAATGCTATACCTGGTGGAGTAATCGCGGGCAGGCGTATGCCAAAAACGTCGGTTGGCGTATTGATTATCAACTGGCAACCCCGGCATTAGGCGCAAAGGTGATTGCGGCCAGTGTATATAAGGCGGAACGGTTTAGTGATCATGCGCCGTTGACTGTGGATTATGCGGATTGATTAAATAAGGTTGTTTTTTGCTGGGCCAAAGTGAATTTATGAACTAACTATTTCGCCTTTACGGCGACCTTCTTTCTTATGCTTGTCCATAAGAAAGAAGGCAAAGAACAAGACACCCCAGCTTCCGCTTAATTCCTGTGCTACTCGGTTTGTCGGGCGTCCATCGAAACTCGCCCTGACAAGCCACACAGAACGTGGCTTGTTGCGGAACTCGGACAGCCGATGGCCAAGACTCCCGTCAATCCTGCGTTGCTCGGCGCGGCAGATGGGGACCCCGAAAACCCAATGAGCGCAACGGTAGGTGATTATAAGAAATGAGTTTGGTTTTCTAACTTTTTAAATTGCTACGATGTGAGTTTGCTGAGATAAATCCCATCCCATCACGCTGAGTAGCGGAGACAAAATAAGGAAAAAGGGAGCGACTGTTTGAGCACCGCAGTAGCTTGCGTAGTGTGCAAGCTGCTAGGGCGAGTTTCGTGACCGTTTATTTTGTTGAGCAACGCAAGGGAGCCGTAGGTCGTGATGGCTGGGTGCCCTCCTCTTTGGTTACTTTCTGAGGGGCAAGCATCAGAAAGTGACTCGCCTAGAGGCGAAAAAGAACGTTTGGTTTTAGCAACAAATTATTACCGATCTCGCCACCTAGCCACCTTAAACAACAGTAACATCCCCGGGATCGCCAGCAAGGTACACACATAAAAAAACTGTTCCCACCCCAGGCTCTCCACCATGCCGCCTGTGAGTGCATTGAATACAGAGCGTGGTACGGCAGACAGACTGGTAAACAAGGCGAGTTGGGTCGCGGTATACGCCGGGTTGGTTTCACGTGCCATGTAAGCGACATAAGCCGCCGTACCTAAACCAACGCCAAAAGCTTCAACCCCGATGACAATGCCAAGCATGCTGCGCTCGGCCACGCCGATTTCGATAAATGGCCCGCTGTGCGCCAGCCAGGCGAAACCGAGAATCGATAAAGCCTGGACCACGCCAAAGACCCACAGGCCGCGATTAATACCGAGTTTAAGCATCCACAGGCCGCCAACAAAGGCGCCAGCAATCTGCATCACCAGGCCACTGCCCTTCACAATCGCGCCGATATCGGTTTTGCTGTAGCCCATATCAATATAGAAAGGGGTGGCGAGCGCGGTGGCCATGCTGTCACCGAGTTTATATAGCAGAATAAACAGCAGCACCCACAGCGCATGTTGCCAGCCACTGCGATGCATAAATTCTTTAAACGGTTCTACAACTGAAGCGAGAAGTGTTTTCGGTACGCTGACAATGACGGGTTCTTGTGACCATAAAGTAAAGCCGATGCCCGGTAACATGAACAGGCCGACAATCAGGAACACTTGTGACCATGGCAGGTGATCGGCGAGAATGAGTGCCAGTGAGCCGGGTACCAGCCCGGCAATGCGGTAGGCGTTGACGTGTATGCTGTTGCCCAGGCCAAGTTCCTGGTCGCTTAAAATTTCGCGACGGTAAGCGTCGATGACGATGTCCTGACTCGCAGAAAACAGGGCGACCAATGTCGCAAGGATAGCGACCATAGTAATGTCTTGTTGTGGTTGAAACATGCCGAGGCTGATGATGCTGGCAAGTAAGGCCAGTTGGGTGGCTAATATCCAGCTGCGACGGCGACCAAGCGCTTGTAGCAAGCTGTATCTGTCCATCAGTGGTGCCCATAAAAATTTCCAGGTGTATGGCAACTGCATAAAAGCAAAGGCGGCAATGGTTTTGAGATTAAGACCTTCGCTACGCAGCCAGGCGGGTAATAGTTGCAGTAGCAGGTAAAGCGGCAGGCCGGAGCTGAAGCCTAATGCCACACACATCAGCATGCGGCGCGTAAACAGGGTTTGTGCGATGGTCATGCCCGCATTGTAAACGCTTTTACCTGGCCGCCAATCTTAAGGCAAAAAAAAGCCAACCCTTACGGGTTGGCCACACTCGGAGATCAATGGTAAAACGTTGGAAATGCAGAGTCAGTGGAGGCGCCGTTGCAAGCATGGCAGCCAGATTCCAGCGCTGCCACTGACGCTTTATTTCACAGGGGAACTACAAACTTAATACCCACTGGACGATGGTCTTGATATCGTCGTCCTTCACTTGTGGGCTGTTAGGTGGCATAGGCATCTCGCCCCATACACCACCGCCACCGGTTTTCACTTTTTGTATCAGTTTGGCTTCAGCCGTTTTGTCGCCTTTGTATTTGGCGGCCACTTCCTTGTAAGCAGGGCCGACGACTTTTTTGTCCACACCGTGGCACAGCAAACAACCGCTTTTCTGAGCCAATGCTTCGGCACCGCTACCCGCAATCGCGGAGGCAGTGGCCGCGAGCAAGGCTGTTGCCAGTAAAGTTTGATTGAATAATTTCATCAGAAATCCTCTCTTATAAACTGAATACGTTCATGCCACCGCCACCAGGTGCGGCATTGTATTTGGTCAGCTCTTTGTAACCACCCGCTGCACCCAAGCCATCGGTATCGTTGGTCAGGCCGAGGTTCATGGCCACACCAGCCCAGCCACCAATGCCGGACAATACGCCTACGTATTGCTTGCCTTTGTGACCATAGGTGATCATGTTGCCTACCACGCCGGAGCCAACCTGGAATTTCCACAGTTCTTTACCGGTTTTGGCATCCAGCGCTTTCACCCAGCGATCCAGCGTGCCGTAGAACACCAGGTCAGACGCCGTTACCAATGCGCCACCCCAGGCAGAGAATTTCTCTTTGTTGTACCACTGCGCTTTGCCTTTGAGGCCATCCCAGGCCATAAAGCCACCCATCACACCATCCGGGCCTGCAAACATGGTCAGGGTTGCGCCTACCCATGGTTGACCAGCGACATACTTGGATTCAACCGGTTCGTAGGTCATGCACACGTGGTTCAAAGGCACGTAAAATGTTTTATTTTTAGGTGAGTAAGCTGCTGGTTGCTCGTCTTTTACGCCCAACGCAGAAGGGCATACGCCTTTGGCGTTGTAATCCTGGTGCGTGGAGTATTTTGGGTCTTTGACCGGAATACCGGTTTTCATGTCAATCTTGCTCGCCCAGTTGACGAACGGATGCATTTTTTCTGCTACCAGTAAGGTACCGTTGGTGCGGTCAAAGGTATAGCCAAAACCGTTACGGTCAAAGTGTGAGGCCAGTTGCTTGCCGTTGGCTTCCCATAAAATGATTTCGTTCATGCCGTCGTAATCCCACTCGTCATGCGGTGTCATCTGGTAGCCCCAGCGTGCCATGCCTGTATCGAGGTCACGGGCGAAAATCGTCATTGACCATTTATTGTCGCCTGGGCGCACGTCCGGGTTCCAAGTGCCTGGGTTGCCGGTGCCGTAGTACATCAGGTTCAATTTCGGGTCGTATGAGTACCAGCCCCAGGTCGGGCCGCCACCATTTTGCCAGCCATCTTTCTGTTGCTGCGGTTTCAACCAGGTGCGTACACCCAGGTTGGCTTCCGGAAATTTCAATTGGGATTTGTCTAGGTTCTTGAATGAACCACCCATTTTGTTACCGCCGTTCACGTCTTCATATAAGGACAGGGCGCTGTACTGCGGATTTTCCTTGTTGAAGTCTGCGCCTATCATGACTTCACTGTCAGAGCCGGTGCTGTAAGCTTTCCAGATCAGGCTGCCATCTTTTAGGCTGTAAGCACTGATATGGCAACGTACGCCAAATTCACCGCCTGAACAGCCGGTAATTACTTTGTCTTTAAATACATGCGGTACGTTAGTATTGGCTGAACCGGTTTTCGGGTCATTCACTTTCACGTCCCACAATTTGGCGCCGGTTTTAGCGTCCAAAGCTACCAAGACGCCATTATTCTGTTGCAGCAGAATTTTGCCATCACCGTAGCCCAAGCCTTTGTTGACGTTATCGCAGCACAATACAGACTGCACATCCGGGTCCTGTTTAGGAAAATAAGACCACAGGATTTTCTGGTTATCGTTCAGGTCCAGCGCATACACGTTATTCGGGAATGCGGTATGGATATACATGGTATTGCCAATCACCAGTGGCGCACCTTCGTGGCCGCGGTTAACGCCAGTGGCAAATGTCCATGCCAGTTTCAATTGTTTGACGTTGCTTTTGTTGATTTGTGACAAGCGGCTGTAACCCTGGTTTGCGTAATCTTTACGCGCCATAGGCCACTGGTTGTCGTCTTTCATCATGGCGTCCAGTTCGGCATTTGCCAATACGCTGGTGCTCACGCTGGCTAGCATCATTGCAGTGATGGCGAGCTTGATACGTTGTTGCATAAATAACCTCCAAAATGGTTGCGGTGAAGCTGGTATGTGTAGTGTTGCAAGCGGTCAACAAAGGCTTCTTTTGTGACTGCCTGCCATTGATTGCAACGCACGTGCCAACTGCATGCGTTATTTTGGAAAATGTAAAAAATGAATTAAAATCAATTGCTTAATCTGGTATGAGAACATTCCTGGGGATTCGCAACACGGCGAATACTGTTCACGACTGTGCCATACTGGTACAGTTGTTCAATCTGATGTGACAGGTGTTCAGTTTTAAATGCCCAACAAATATTCCCCGCCCGCTTCTCCAATGCCGCAGCCCGGTATGCGCGACGACCAGCGCGCGATTGCCGAGGCGATTGCGCGTTCGTGGCGGCGTTGCATGGTCAAAGGGGTGGATGAACAGGCACCAGGTGAAGACCAGATTATTACGGCACAGGAGCTGGCGCAGCGACTGGAAAAAAACCGTTTGTTACTGACCCATGCCGAGCCGGAAATACTCACCTTAAGCGAGCAAATTGCCCATACGCGCAGCCTGGTGATTTTGACTGACAGCGAAGGCGTGATTTTGCGCACCAGAGGCGAAGGTGTCGAAGAAAATGAAGTCCGTGCCTCATTGTTGCCGGGTGCCTCCTGGAGCGAGGAGCACCGCGGTACGAATGCCATTGGTACTGCCTTAGTGGAGCGCTTGCCCATCAGCGTGCAAGGGGCCGAGCACTTTATGGCTTATCACCATTCGTTAAGCTGTTCTGCCGTGCCTATTTTTGCCGCCAATAATCATTTGGTGGCGACACTGGATGTCTCTAATGATTTAAATGCGCCGCAGCAACATACGCTGGCGCTGGTCAAAATGGCGGCACAAATGGTGGAAAATCGCTTGTTCCATGCCACTGCAGACGGCGAAATTGGTGTGCATTTCCATGTGCGGCCCGAGTTCATCGGCACCTTGTGGGAAGGCGTTGCCCTGTTTGATGCGCAAGGCCAGTTGCAGGCCATTAACCGTAGTGGACAATTCCAGTTCGGCCTGCCGCTGGATCAGGATGTACTGTCTGCGCGCCGCATTCCGTTTGAAGATATTTTTGATGAGTCATGGCTAGCATTCAAGCAGCGTGGTTTGTCGTCCGAGGTGTTGTTCCCGTTGCGCTTGCGCAATGGCGCCCGCCTGTTTGCGCGCGCTTCCAGCATGCAGGTGCCTGGTATTTCCAGTAAGCCGGTGCAGTCTGTAACACGTGAATCCGCCGCTAGCCTTGAATTGCTGGATAGCGGTGATCCGCAATTAAAATTAGCCATCAGCCAGGTCAAGCAAGTGCTTAACCGCGATATCCCGGTCTTGATCCTGGGTGAAACCGGCGCCGGTAAAGAATTATTTTCACGGGCGATTCATGATGCCAGTGTGCGTAGAGCGCAGCCCTTTATTGCCGTCAATTGCGCAGCCTTGCCGGAAGGGTTAATTGAAGCCGAATTGTTCGGCTATGAAGAAGGCGCTTATACCGGCGCCAAGCGTAAAGGCAATGTCGGCAAAATCCAGCAGGCCGATGGCGGTACGTTGTTTCTGGATGAAATCGGCGATATGCCTTTGTCGTTACAGGCCAGGTTGCTGCGTGTATTGCAGGAGCGCAGCGTCACGCCCTTGGGCTCCAGCAAATCCATTCCGGTCAATTTTACCCTCGTGAGTGCCACTAACCAGAAACTCAAGGATAAAGTGGCGGCGGGTGAGTTTCGCAGTGATTTGTATTACCGCATTAATGGTTTAACCGTGCAGTTACCTGCCTTGCGCCAGCGTCAGGATATGTCGCGTCTGATCCAGATGATTTTGCAAATTGAACAGGCACCACAAGTCACGCTGAGTGATGAGGTGCTTGCCGTGTTTGCCGTGCATCCGTGGCCGGGCAATGTGCGCCAGTTACATAATGTGTTGCGTACAGCGGTGGCGCTGGCCGATGGCGGCGTGATTGAACGGCAGCATCTGACGCACGACTTTCTCGATGAAATGGCGGTTGAGGCCGAGCGTGCAACGGTGCCGCAACCGGTATTAACCTTGAAAGCACAGTCTGATGAGACCATCCGTATTGCGATGCAACAGCAGGCAGGGAATGTGTCTGCGGTGGCACGCCAATTGGGCATGAGCAGAAATACCTTGTATCGCCGCTTGAAAGCCTTGCATTTGGATTAGCGTATCGCTAAATAAAAAGCCCCGGCAATCCCGGGGCTTTTTTCATGGCTTTATTATGCAGTGATTATTTGTTGCGACGACGTACAACAGCACCCATCACACCCAGGCCCAGCATCATCATGGCATAGCTATCAGCTTCAGGCACTGAAGACACGGAGGCGACTTGATCAACCTGGAATGCCAGTGCTTGTGAGAAACCAGCGCTGAAGCTTAAAGTATAAGAAGTGATTGGTGTAGAAACGCCGCTCAAGTCCCAGGAGTAGTAGTAATAGTCATCAACAGTACCGGTATTCACAAAGTTAACCAATGTGCCTGCGATTGCCTGGCTACCACCGTTGTAGCTCAGCGTAATGGTATATGCTTCACCACCGAATGACGCATTGAAGTCATTGACGATACCCTGAAATGCCAGTGCGCTGATGTTGCTGGCAACGGTATGGTCAGTGAATGTCAGGTTGCCATCACCATATAAACCAAAACCAGCTGGGTAGTAGCTGCCGGAAACCTGGGTCAGCAATGCGTCGCCTGAACCGGCAACGTTACCTGCTGTGCCTGCGGCCAATTGCGCTGCGGTCAGTGGGTTTGCAGCGCCATTGTTGTCAACGCGGTTGCGGTTCAGCTGATTCCAGCCATCAAACGAGACGGAGTCTGCCACGTCAACAAAACTGCTGTAGGTGGTATTCGCTTGTGCCAGGCCTGTGATTGCGAACAGAGTTGCACCGATAGCGATGCTTAAATATTGAGCTTTCATTTTACTAACTTCCTTTTGAGTAATTATTAATGACTGGCGTCTTTAATGCGCGCCAGAATCTTTTAACTGGCTGCGTTACTCACAAACGTCTTACCATGTATCCTTATTTTATTGATAATAAGAATGATTATCATTATTAATAAATAATAGATGGAAGTCAATATATCTGTTATTTTTAATTGATGGTCTTTTGTGGACGATAGGACGGCATGTGAGATGCGCCCTATCGTTGGGAGCTGACATTCGTCAGCCAGTGTAGGCGGCGAATATAGGGTAATTGTTTGCTGTGGCGGCGATCAGGCGCTGTGTTTTCTCAGGCGATACATCGCCAGGTTGCCCATCAGGTTGGGCAATATGTGAATATCCTGGCCGCCGGTAATCACCTTGCGCTCTATGACCTGGATTTGGTGCTGGACGCAAAAATCGTCGAAGTCGTTGATCGTGCACAAGTGCACATTAGGCGTGTCATACCATTGGTATGGCAGACTTTTGGAGACAGGCATGGTGCCGAAGGTAATCTGCATGCGGTTGCGCCAGTAGCCAAAATTGGGGAAAGTCACGATCACTTCGCGGCCGACGCGCAGCATCTCTTGCACAATGCTTTCGGTGTTATGCATGGCTTGCAAGGTTTGCGACAGAATCACGGTATCAAATGACTGGTCCTCAAAGCCGGACAAGCCTTCTTCGAGGTTCATTTGGATCACGTCGACACCGTTTTTCAGTGCGGCCAACCAGTTGGAATCGTCTTTTTCAATGCCATAGCCAGTAGTTTCCAGTGTCTCGTGCAAGTGGGTCAGCAAGGTGCCGTCCCCGCAACCCAAATCTAAGACTTTGGCTTTGGCATTTACCCAGTTTGTAATTAATGCAAAATCTGGACGAATATTTGTAATATTTACATTCGTCATACTTTAATTTGCTCCAGGTAAGCACGCATGATGTTGTGATAATACGGGTCCGGCATCAAAAAGGCGTCATGGCCGTGGTCTGAGGTGACCTCGGCATATTTCACTGGCAAGGCGTTATCGAGTAGTGCTTTGACAATCTCACGCGAGCGCGCAGGTGAAAAGCGCCAATCGGTGGTAAATGAAATCACCACAAATTTTGCCTGTGCGCGACGCAGGGCTTTACTCAAATCGCCGTCATAATCCAGTGCCGGATCGAAGTAATCCAGCGCGCGCGTCATGCGCAAATAGGTGTTGGCATCAAACTCACCGGCAAATTTATCGCCTTGGTAGCGTAAGTAAGATTCCATTTCAAACTCGACATCAAAGCTATATTTCACATCACCGTGACGCAGTTTGCGGCCAAATTTTTCGCCCATCACGTCATCAGACAAATAGGTAATATGACCCAGCATGCGCGCAATGCGCAAGCCGCGCCGCGGTACCGTGCCGTGGTTGTAGTAATCGCCGTCGAAAAACTCAGGGTCGGTAATGATCGCCTGGCGTGCCACCTCGTTAAACGCCATGTTTTGCGCGGTTAAATTGGGGGCAGAGGCAATGACAAAGGCATGGCGTACGCGCTCCGGGTAGACGATATTCCAGTGCAGTGCCTGCATGCCGCCCAGGCTGCCACCAATCACAGCGGCTAATTGATCAATGCCCAGATAGTCCAATAAACGCGCTTGTGATTCGACCCAGTCTTCCACGGTCACCACCGGGAAAGTCGCACTATAGGGTTTGTCAGTCAGTGGATCGACACTGGAGGGCCCGCTACTGCCATGACAGCCACCCAGGTTATTGAGGCCAATGACAAAGAATTTATTGGTGTCTAACGGTTTACCAGGGCCAATCAGGTTGTCCCACCAGCCTGGATATTTATCGTCTGGCGAATAGCGGCCCGCGACGTGATGGTTACCAGACAGGGCGTGACAGATCAGCACGGCGTTGTTTTTGGCGGCGTTGAGTTCACCATAGGTTTCATAAGTCAGATGGTATTGTGGCAACACTGCGCCGCTTTTAAGGGTGAGCGGCTGGGTGAAATGCGCAACCTGCGCTTTGACGATACCAACAGAATTCGATTCAGACATGCTGCAATTATACTATGCAGCATGCTGAAACGGCGAGACAGCTGGCGTGCAATAGTGTTGTCTTTTTATGAGTGCGCAGAGATCGACAAGCCACCCAGCAAGGCCGGTAAGTCGGCAATCGATGCAATCGTGGCATCGGGCTCCACCGCAGACAAGCGGGTATAGGTTTCGCGGTATTTGCCGGTTTTGACCAGAATGCCATGCAGGCCGGCGTCTTGCGCACCACCAACGTCGGCATCAATATCATCGCCTATCATCATCACTTCGGAAGGCTTTAGCCGTAGCGCGTCAACCGCCATATTAAAGAAATGCTGCGATGGCTTACCCATCAGCATGGCTTTGGTATTGCTGGCATATTCGAGCCCGGTGACAAAGGCACCAATGTCCATTTGCAATCCGGTTTCAGTCTGCCAGAAGCGGTTTTTGTGAATCGCGATCAATTGCGCGCCATTCACCAGGCAATGAAACACCTCATTCAGTAATTCATAAGACCAGCGATCACCAATATCACCAATCACCACATAATTGGCCGCTGTTTCCGACTGGTCAAAACAGGCGAAATCCTTTTTCACGTCGTCGGCCAGCAGCAATTTGCACACCGGGTTAGGCTGTTTTTTCAGGTATTGAATGGTCGCTTGTGGTGCACTCATGATTTCTTCCGGCACTACATTGAAGCCGAGATCGTTGAGTTTTTTTTGCAATGCCAGCAAAGAGAGTGTGCTGGTGTTGGTGACAAAACGCACGGCGATGCCTGCCTTGCGGATCTTGGCCACCGCTTCAATGGCGCCATCCATTGGCTGCTGCCCGATATAGAGCACGCCATCCAGGTCAAATAACACGGCTTTGATCGAATTGAAATTAAACATGATTGGCCTTTCACTACACACAGATAGACTGCTAGCAGCAAAAATCGTGCGCAATGTGTATGGACTACTTTTTAAAGGGATACATGAATTGCTTCCAGTAGCCATTCGGTACCGGATGGCCGCCGATGCCATAGCCACTTGGCCATTGGTTTTTTGGCATGTAATAAGTGCCAAACAGCTTATCAAATAACGGGAAGTGAATGGCAAAATTGACATCAATCGCTTCTTTTTCAATACCGTGATGCCAGTGGTGAAAGCGCGGCGTGACAATCAATGGTTTCAGCCACTCCACATTAAAGCGCACATTGGCGTGGACAAAGGTGGCGTTGAGGTACACCAGCAAAATATAAAGATGCAATGCGCTTTCGGCAAAACCCAGTGCATACATGGGCACCACTGTCATGCTGCGCAAACCAACGATTTCAACGATGTGCATGCGTGACCCTGCCAGCCAGTCCATCTTTTTGGCGGAGTGATGCACGGCGTGAAAGCCCCACAAGAATGGCACTTGATGGAAAGCACGATGAAACCAGTACTGCACAAAGTCGGTGAGAAACATGATTTCGATTACCTGCAGCCACAGTGGTTGGCTGGCAATGGTTTGTCGCAGGGTTGCCCAGTCGCCGGTGTGATGCACAATGGTCATCGCAGGCGCCAATGTGAATAAGGTCAGTGTTTGCACAAACACGCTGCTGATCAGGAAATAAAATAAATCTTCACGCCATTCGTCCCTGAACAACGCTTGCTGGGTTAAGCGGCCAAACAGTTTCTCCAGTGGGATAAATAACAAGCCGGTGAGCAAGATATTCAGGACAAACCAGTCCAGGCTAAGCGCAACGCCGCTGGCACGAGCAGCTTGTGCATTGAGCGTTTCAGCAATGGTGATGGTGAGCAATACCAGCAAAATCGCGGTAAAGCCCAAAATACGATTACGGCGTAACACCAGGTTGCTGCAGGCGAGCAGAAAACTGGCAACGAGTAATACCTGAAGCATGAGTGTGAACTGTGGCAAGGCATAGAGCGGTGAGAGCGCTTGTGTTGAGAATATGCCTTGCAGACGCTCACCCAGCAACAGGCACAGGCTGGCGATACTGAGTACCAGTGCGGCGACACCGCTTAACCAGCCGGAGCCAAAGTGTCTGGCTTCTTCTGGTGCCTCTAAATCATTACGGATTGCCAAGCGTAATTTGTGAATCATGGAGTGTCTCCCTGTGAGTTTTTTATTATTGGTGTGTCGATGCTGTGGGCCATTGCGCAAGCGTGACTCTGGGATTGCCGCCCAAATCCTGTAGCGTTTGAATCTGTTCAAACCTCGCTGCATGATACAGTTGTTGCACGGCCTCGGCCTGATTGTAGCCATGTTCCAACAGCAACCAGCCACCTGCATTTAAGTAGCCAGGTGCCTCGGCGACAATTTGTCGGATATCTTGCAAGCCATCTGCACCAGAGGCCAGTGCGCTGATGGGCTCAAAACGTAAATCGCCTTGTAGCAAATGCGGATCATCTGTTTCGATATAAGGCGGATTGCTGACAATCAGGTCAAACTTGTGCGCAGGCAAGGCCGCAAACCAGTTGCTGGCAAGGAATTGCACATTGCTAAGCTGTAACGTCGCAGCATTTTCCGCCGCCACGGCGAGCGCGCTGGCTGACGCGTCTACCGCAACGACTTCACACGCTGGTGCATGCCTGGCAATGGCCAGTGCGATGGCGCCGGTGCCGGTGCCTAGGTCCAGTACGCGTATGCGGCCATTGACTTTTGCTAAGGCGGCTTCGACCAGAGTTTCGGTATCTGGGCGTGGAATCAGGGTGTCTGGCGTGACTTTGAGCGCGAGCCCGAAAAACTCGCGTGAGCCCAAAATATGCGCAACCGGTTCGCCTTGCAAACGGCGTTGCAAGAGTGATTCGACCTTGGTGATAGACATGTCAGTCAGGTTGTCAGTTGCGTGTGCAATCAGCCAGGCACGGTTCACATTCAGCACATGCATCAATAATATTTGCGCTTCCATACTCGCCTCATCCGGCGGGACAAATTGCGCCAACTGTTGCCGGGCCGTTTGTAGCCATTGTTGCACGGTGTTCGGCATTATCTGCCCCCAGCCGCTTTGCGCAAAGCAATGGCCGTGGCATTGCCTTGCCTGGCCGGATGGCGAACTGCATGGCGGATCACCCATTTCAGGTCTTTATCTGCATTGGTGAGCCAGTGCTCACATACGTCAAACGCCAATGCCGGATGGTCTTTTGCAATGTCACCCAGGTGGTTAGCCACACTGCGCCTCACATACAAACTCGGGTCGTTTTTAAGGGCTTCCAGAATCGGTAACACTGGCGTCGGGTCGGCAATCAGTTGCGGAATGCGAGCGCCCCAGGGCAGGCGTGAGCGGCAGCCTTCAGAACATAAGCGGCGCACATGCGGGTCCGGGTCATTCAGCCACAAGGTGAGTTGATGCAAGGTGCGTTCAAAATCGTGAATCAAAAAAGGCCGAATCGAAAACTCTGCGGTAAAGCGGCGCGTCAATTCATATTGTGCACGCATCGCCGCTTCAAACGGATCCTCGCCACCATTATGTTGCGCATCACGGCCATACTCGGCAATAAAGCGTGTATGTGGCAGGTAGAAAAACACGCCCAGGCCCAGGCGTTCGGTATGTGTATTGGGGGGCGTGAGTGTATTGATTAATACTTCGGTTGCTTCTGAAAACTTGGCGGGCAGAGTGGCTTTTAACGCAGCTGCAATGTGTGCCGAGCGATCCATAAACCCCAGTGGCGCAATATTGGTCAGCGCTAATTGTTTAAAGGTCTCTGCATCAAAGCTGGTATGCACCAGCCCAATATTGTGCGCCAGGCAATCAATCGCCTCGCTATCCAGCAAAAACTTGATTGGGTTATCTTTCTGGATACTGCGCGGTGCGGCGGGAATACGGAGTTGAGTCATTTTTTAGTCAGTATTCTGTTAAGGTCGCTCTGCGTATTGCGGCGCTGTATCGTGAATATCGTCCCATTCGGCTTTTGAACCAACAAATATATGTGCCGATACGTGCGTCGCTAAGGGGGTATCCAGCGAGCCAACGCGCAGCCTCAAAGCCTCTGGGGTGCTTTCCCGGTACGCCATGATCGGCGAGCCGCAGTGACTACAAAACGTACGGCAGACTCCGGCGTCACTGCGGTAGGTGTTTAGCGCTGCATCACCCTGCGTGATGGTGAAATTTGCGCCAGAAATAGGGGTGACGGCATTAAATGCAGAACCGGAGGCTTTGCGGCAACGCTGGCAGTGGCAATATACCAGCGCCCCAAGCTCACCACGCACTTCGTAGCGTACTGCGCCACACAGGCAACTGCCCGTATGTTTGGAGATAGTCGCCGTGACCGTCATCTTAGGTGTTACGCGTCTTCGCCCAGGCTGGCCAGCAAATCTGCCTGATACTCGGTCGCCAGCGCATTAATCAACTCGTCCATATCGCCTTCGGTGATGGCTTCAATTTTATACAGCGTCAGGTTGATGCGGTGGTCGGTGATCCGGCCTTGCGGGTAGTTGTAGGTGCGGATACGCTCAGAACGGTCACCCGAGCCAATCAGGTTGCGGCGTTCGGAGGCAATTTTGCTTTGCTGCTCATCGACCTGTTTGGCCTTGATGCGCGCGGCCAGCACTTGCATGGCCTGTGCCTTGTTGGCGTGCTGGCTACGGCCGTCCTGGCATTCCACCACGATGCCGGTTGGTGCGTGGGTAATGCGCACGGCAGAATCGGTTTTGTTAATGTGCTGACCACCGGCGCCTGACGCGCGGAAGGTGTCGATACGGATATCGGCCGGGTTGATCTCGACATCGCCCACCTCTTCTACCTCAGGCAGAATGGCGACGGTACAGGCTGAGGTGTGGATACGGCCCTGGGTTTCGGTGTCTGGCACGCGTTGTACGCGGTGGCCGCCGGATTCGAATTTGAGTTTTGAGTAAGCGCCGTAGCCGATGATTTTGGCAATGACCTCTTTATAGCCACCGACTTCGCCTTCGTTGGCAGAGACGACTTCCACTTTCCAGCCCTGGCGGTCGGCAAAGCGTGAATACATACGGAACAGGTCCCCGGCAAACAGGCCGGATTCGTCACCGCCGGTACCGGCGCGAATTTCAAGGAAGATGTTTTTGTCGTCGCTAGGATCTTTGGGCAACAACAATTTCTGCAAAGCCAGTTCGACTTCTTCCAGGCGTTTTTTGCCGCTGTCTATCTCTTCCTGCGCGAATTCTTTCATCTCCGGGTCGGCCAGCATGGCATGCGCCTCTTTCAGGTCGGACTCGGTTTGGATGTAGATATGGTATTGCTCAACAATAGGCGTAATTTCCGTATGTTCCTGCATGATCTTACGGTAGTTATCCATGTTGTCAGTCACGCCTTCGCTGCTGAGCAGGCGGTTGAGTTCTTCGAGGCGCTCGCTGAGGTTGGCGAGCTTTTGTAACATACTTGGTTTCATGTGGTTACCTAATCTTCAAAGCGTGCGCGGATGCCAGGCTTGAAAAGTTATTCTTTAATTTGAAAGAGTTGTTTCACGAGGTGCTCCATATGCGCATGGGCATCGCCGTGAGAGTTGTTGAGCGCATGGCTGGGACCATGCAAAAATTTATTGGTGAGTGCATTGCTCAGGGCTTCGAGGGCTTTTTCCGGCGATTCGCCTTTTTGCAGCAATTTAAGCGCCTTTTCCAGCTCGGCTTTACGTACGGTGTCTACCTGGTCGCGCAAGGCTTTAATAGTGGGCACCGCTTCGCGTTGTTTGAGCCACTGCATAAAGTGCTCAACACGCGAATTCACGATGAGCTCAGCATTGACGGCGGCTTCCTGGCGGTTGCCCAGGCCTTCGGTCACCACTTGCGCCAGATCGTCGACCGAGTATAAAAACACATCATCCAGCGCGGAGACTTCGGGCTCAATGTCACGCGGCACGGCGAGGTCGACCATAAACATCGGCCGGTGCTTACGTGCTTTAATCGCGCGCTCTACCATGCCCAGGCCGACAATTGGCAACTGGCTGGCGGTGCTGGTGATGACGATGTCAAATTCTGGAAAGCGCTCGGGCAGGTCATTGAGCAAGATCGCTTGCACATTCAGGCCCTGGCCGCGAATTTTTTCCGCGAGCTGTTCGCCACGCTCCAGTGTGCGGTTGGCAACGGTGATTTTTTTGGGTTTTTGCGCGGCAAAATGGTCGGCACACAGCTCTATCATTTCGCCTGCGCCAATAAATAGCACGCTTTGTGAACTCAGGTCACCAAAAATACGTTGCGCCAGTTTAACGGCAGCAGCGGCCATTGAAATCGAACTGCCGCCAATGTCAGTATTGGTGCGCACTTCTTTGGCCACTTCAAAGGTGCGCTGGAACAATTTGTGCAGCATGGTGCCCAGGGTGCCGGAGTCTTGCGCAATTTTAACCGACTGCTTGAATTGCCCCAGGATCTGCGCCTCGCCCAATACCATGCTGTCCAGGCCGCTGGCGACGCGAAAAGCGTGTTTTACCGCTTCGTGACTGCTGAGCGTGTAGGTATAAGGCAGTAGTTTATCTGCCTCCAGGCGGTGGTAGTTAGCCAGCCAGTCAATGACGACCTCGGGGCGGATAGACTGCACATAGATTTCTGTACGGTTGCAGGTCGATAAAATAGCCACTTCTGCCACGTTGTGTCGGGCCAGATCCGCCAGCGCATGCGGCAAGGTGTCGTTGTTAAACGCAACGTTCTCGCGGATGGCAATGGGGGCGGTGGTGTGGTTGACACCAATGGTATACAGTTGCATGGCGCTATTTTACCTGCGGGACAGGGTGAAAAGACAAACAAATCGGCGCTTGCAAACAGTTCATGGGCGTTTGGAATTGAAATCCATGGCTAAAGTGCCGACATTTTCTTATATTCACGCGCCACAAGCAAGAATCCTGTCAATTTGACACAAATTGGCGGTAAAATATTGGTTTTGCTAAATTTTTATTAGATTAATTCACGGAACCCAACCTACGGAACACCAGCATGGACAAAACTTTTCGCATCGCCCCAAGTATTCTTTCTGCCAACTTTGCCAAGTTGGGTCAGGAAATCGAAAACGTGATCAAATCTGGCACTGATATCGTGCACTTTGACGTGATGGATAACCATTACGTGCCTAACCTGACTATTGGTCCTCTGGTATGTGATGCCATTCGTGAGTTGTCTCACAACGCTGGCGCGCTGATCGACGTGCACCTGATGGTAAAACCTGTCGACCGCATCATCCCTGACTTTGCCAAAGCGGGTGCTGACATCATCACTTTCCACCCGGAAGCGTCTGACCACATCGACCGCAGCCTGGCATTGATTCGTGACAGCGGCTGTAAAGCTGGCCTGGTATTCAACCCAGCTACGCCATTGCATTACCTGGACTACGTGATGGACAAAGTCGACATGATTCTGTTGATGTCTGTGAACCCGGGTTTTGGTGGCCAGAAATTCATTCCAGCCACTTTGGACAAATTGAAACAGGCACGTGCACGTATTGACGCTTACACTGAAAAAACCGGCCGTCAAATTTGGCTGGAAGTGGACGGTGGCGTGAACGCGAACAACATCGCTGACATTGCTAAAGCCGGTGCCGATACATTTGTAGCGGGCAGCGCTGTGTTTGGTGCAGGTAAAGACACTGATCCTAACCGTTATGACACGATTGTTAGTCAGTTACGCGCTGCGTTGGCAACGGTCTAAATTTAAAGCGTTGCAAGGGTAATTCATATGCGGTTCCAAGTCAGGGTGGTGATGTTCGATCTGGACGGCACCCTGCTTGATACCGCACCGCAAATTGCCGAAGCCGCCAACCGTATGCTGGTGGCTTTAGGCAAGCCGATGTTGCCACAAGCACAAATTACTACCTATATTGGTGAGGGCGTGCAAAACCTGATCAAGCGTTGCTTGACCAGTAGCATGCATGGCGAGCCTGGCGAGCAAGAGTTTGCCAGTGCGCAAGTGCTTTATCATGGCTTTTATGATGCCAACGCCACTGACAGCCAGGCTTTTGCGGGTGTGTTGCCGGCGTTGCAGCAGTTAAAAAAACAAGGCTATCGTCTGGCGTGTGTGACCAACAAGCCGGAAAAATTCACCCTGCCCTTGTTGCAACATGCCGGATTGGCGGATTTTTTTGAAATTGTGGTATCTGGCGATACCTTATCCAAGAAGAAGCCGGATCCGTTACCACTGTTGCATATTTGCCAAAAACTAGACACCTTGCCAGCTGAAGCGATGCTGGTCGGTGACTCTGAAACCGATATTCAAGCCGCGCATGCAGCCGGGTGCTTTGTCGTGACCGTGCCTTATGGGTATAATCAGGGTCGCGCGATTGATGCTAACACTGTGGATGCCACGGTGCAGCAACTCACCGAAGTGGTGAATTTGCTGGAGTTACCTGCTCTCTTAAGCGGGCATAACAAAAAATTTACCCATATATCATGATGTTTTGTGCTCATCATTCTTCCAGTTGGCCAGTATTAAGCTGGCGTCGTTCGTGGCGAGGCTAGCCCTGCCCCACGCGCAGGTGTACGCCATTTGCACCACGCTGTCGTGACGTTTGCGCGCGACACATTCAACGAATCAAACTGGAAAAAAGCATCATGTTAAGCACTTTGAGCAAGACCGAATTCGACGCGCTGGCGGCGCAAGGCTATAACCGTATTCCGCTAGTGATGGAAACCTTTGCCGATATGGATACGCCTTTGTCGCTGTATCTGAAACTGGCGAATCAACCCTACTCTTACCTGCTCGAAAGCGTACAAGGCGGCGAACGCTTTGGCCGTTATTCGATTATTGGCCTGCCAGCCACCACGCGCATTGTCGTGCGTGATGAGGCCTTGCAAGTCATTCAAGGCGATCAAGTCATTGAATCGCACACCGATCAAAACCCGCTCGATTTTATCAAGTCTTACCAGGCCCGTTTTAAAACACCGCCATACGATGGCTTGCCACGTTTCACCGGCGGCCTGGCGGGCTATTTTGGCTACGAGACCATTCAATACATTGAAAAGCGTTTGGGCAAAAAGAAAAAGCCGGATGCGATTGGTGTGCCTGATATCTTGCTGATGGTGTCAGAAGAAATTGCGGTGGTGGATAACTTATCTGCCAAATTGTATTTTATTGTTTACGCTGATCCGGCTAAAGCCAATGCCTACGAAACCGCCTGTGCGCGTATGCATGCCTTGCTGGAGAAGTTGCGTACACAAGTCGAGATTCCCGCAGCCTTGCCAACCAGCAAAACCCCAGCTGTGTCAGAGTTTGGTGAAGAAAACTTCAAAGCGGCGGTTAAAAAGGGCCAGCAATATATCCTCGAAGGCGACATTATGCAGGTGGTGCTCAGCCAGCGCATGGTGCAAGACTTTGATGCATCGCCACTGAGCCTGTATCGCGCCCTGCGCAGCCTCAATCCATCACCTTATATGTTCTATTACGATATGGACGACCACCATGTCGTCGGTGCGTCACCAGAAATCCTGGTGCGTCTGGAAGACACCACGGTGACTTCGCGCCCGATTGCCGGTACGCGCCCACGTGGCAGGAATCGGGATCATGACCTGGCGCTGGAAGCCGAGTTGCTGGCTGACCCCAAAGAACGTGCTGAGCACGTGCAATTGATGGATTTGGGCCGCAATGACGTTGGCCGTGTCGCGCTGACGGGGACGGTGAAAGTTACTGACAACATGACCATAGAGCGTTACTCGCATGTGATGCATATCGTCAGCAATGTCGAAGGCCAGCTCAAGCCAGGCCTGGATGCAATTGATGTCCTTAAAGCGACATTTACTGCAGGTACGGTGTCCGGCGCACCCAAAGTACGCGCCATGGAAATCATTGAAGAGCTGGAGCCTTCCAAGCGTGGTATTTACGCTGGCGCAGTCGGTTATTTAGGCTTTAACGGCGATATGGATGTGGCGATTGCTATCCGTACGGCGGTGATTAAAGACAACAAGCTTTATGTGCAGGCGGGTGCCGGTATTGTTGCCGACTCGGTGCCGCAATCTGAGTGGGACGAAACCCAAAATAAAGCCAAAGCAGTGATTCGTGCCGCCGAACTTGTGCAGGCCGGCCTGGATAACCAAGCCGCCAATATTCAAACCCATGCAGGAAAGGGAGCCTGATATGTTGTTGATGATTGATAACTACGACTCTTTTACCTACAACCTCGTGCAGTATTTCGGCGAGCTGGGTCAAGACGTACATGTGCACCGCAATGATGAAATCACGCTGGAACAGATTAAAGCAATGCAGCCGGAGAAAATCGTGATTTCCCCTGGTCCTTGTACGCCGAATGAAGCAGGTATTTCTGTGCCACTGATTCATGAATTCGCTGGCAAAATTCCGCTGCTGGGCGTGTGCCTGGGCCACCAGAGCATCGGCCAGGCCTTTGGCGGCAAGATCATCAAGGCTAAAACCCTGATGCATGGTAAAACCTCATTGATCCACCATACCAATACCGGCGTTTTCAGGAACCTGCCTAACCCGTATACCGCGACGCGCTACCACTCGCTAGTCATTGAGCGTGAAACCATTCCGGATTGCCTGGAGATCACTGCCTGGACTGAAGATGGCGAGATCATGGGCGTCAAGCATAAAACACTGGCCGTGGAAGGTGTGCAATTCCACCCCGAATCTATCTTGACCGAGTACGGACATGAGTTGCTGGACAACTTCCTGAAGGGCTATTAATGGTGAGTATGACGCCTAAAATCGCCTTGCAGCGACTGATTGACCATACCGATTTCACGCATGAGGAAATGCTGCAAATCATGCAGCAGATCATGAGTGGTGAATTTACCCAGATCCAGATTGCGGGCTTTTTGTCTGCTTTGCGTGTTAAAGGCGAAACCGTCACTGAAATTGCCGCTGCCGCGCAGGTGATGCGTGAGCTTTCCAGTAAAGTGGATATTAGCGATACGCGTCATTTGATTGATACCTGTGGCACGGGTGGTGCGCCTAACAAGGTATTTAATGTTTCAACGGCGTCAGCCTTTGTCGCTGCAGGGGCTGGTGCAAAAATCGCCAAACATGGTGGCCGTGCAGCATCTTCAAAAAGCGGCTCTGCCGATGTGCTGGAAGCGCTGGGCGTGAATATCGCGTTGACGCCGGAGCAAGTGGTGCGTTGCGTCAATGAAGCGGGCATTGGCTTTATGTTTGCACCAAATCATCATGCAGCCATGAAGTATGCCGCGCCCGTGCGCCGCGAACTTGGGGTGCGTACCATGTTCAATTTGTTAGGCCCAATGACCAACCCGGCCGGTGCCAAGCGCCAGGTCATGGGCGTATTTCATCGCGATCTTGTGCCCTTACTGGCTCAGACTTTGCAAAAGTTGGGTAGTGAGCATGTGATGGTGGTACATAGCGCGGATGAAATGGATGAAATATCTTTCTCTGCCGACACTTATGTGGCGGAACTCAAAGACGGACAAGTCAGTGAGTACACTTTGAACCCGGCCCAGTTTGGCATGCCATTACATGACATCAACAGTATCCGGGTTGAAAGCGCACAGCATTCCAGCGAGATTATTATGGGTTTGCTGTCCGGTGAAAAAGGCCCGGCGCGCGATATTGTATTGCTGAATGCCGGTGCTGCCATTTATGTGTCTGGCCTGGCAAATGATTTGCCATCGGGCATTGCGCAAGCGGCGCAATCCATTGACTCAGGCGCGGCCTTGAATAAACTGCAACAACTGAAAGCCTTGAGCCAGGCGGCATGAAACGCTACGGATTGATTGCGCTGGTCTGTTTGCTGGCTGCGTGTCAGCAAACGTCGCAACAGGGCGCAAGTGGCTATGGTACAAGCAATCAGCAGCAGTCAACCGTTGAAGTTAAATCACCGGCTCAAACGCTTAACCTGCAATCACTATCTGCTGGCCTGACCGCGGAAGACAATACCGCCGTTAAGCAGGCCTTTGCCCAAAAGCAAAGCCATGTCTGGCTGGCGGGGAGCGGCGTGGTGAAAAAACTGCTGCCTGACGATAACAAAGGTGCCCGGCACCAACGTTTTTTAGTCAGTATTTCGCCTGAACAAACCTTGTTATTCGCGCATAATATTGATCTGGCACCACGGGTGGAAGCATTGAGTGCGGGCGATGTGGTGACCTTTAAAGGCGAGTATATTTACAACCCCAAAGGTGGCATCATGCACTGGACGCATCATGATCCGCAGGGTCGCCAACATGGCTGGATTAAACATCAGGGCCACACTTACGAATAAGCCTTGCCAGCGCTATAGCGCTGACAGTTAAACGATAAAACATGCGAGTAAATTATGTCTGATATCTTAAATAAAATTTTAGCGACCAAACGCGAAGAAATCGCTAAGGCACAAGCGATCAAGCCGCTGAATGCGATGCGTGATGAAGCGCTGGATCAGCCTGATTGTCGTGATTTTATCGGCAATATTGTTGATAAGGTCGATGCGGATAAACCAGCGGTGATTGCTGAAATTAAAAAAGCCAGTCCATCCAAAGGCATTATTCGTGCGGATTTCAATCCGGCTGAAATCGCCAAAAGCTATGAAAAAGGCGGCGCCGCCTGCTTGTCCGTACTCACGGATGAACAATATTTTCAAGGCTCCGCAGCTTATTTAAAACAAGCCCGCGCCGCTTGTAAGCTGCCGGTACTGCGCAAAGACTTCATGATCGACCCTTATCAGGTCTATGAAGCGCGCGCCATGGGCGCTGACTGCATTTTGCTGATTGTTGCCGCGCTGGAGTTGGCACAAATGCGGGAGTTGGAGCTCACGGCCCACAATCTCGGCATGGCGGTGCTGGTAGAAGTGCATGATGCTGATGAACTGGAATTGGCCCTGCAACTGGAAACGCCTTTGTTGGGTATCAATAACCGTAACCTGCGCACTTTTGATGTCAGCTTGCAAACCACGCTCGATTTGCTCGAAAACACCCCTGAGGACCGCTTTGTGGTCACAGAATCTGGCATTTTTACGCCTGAAGATGTCGCATTGATGCGTAGCCATGATGTGAATGGTTTTCTGGTGGGTGAAGCGTTTATGCGTCAGGACGATCCCGGCGCTGAACTGGCCAGGGTATTTGGATAAAGCAAAAGGACGCTCATGAGTAATCAATTTCTCGCTATCCGCCCACGCCGCATGCGTAAAGATGATTTCTCGCGCCGTTTGATGCGCGAGAACGTCCTCACGGTGAATGACCTGATTTATCCGGTATTTGTGCTGGAGGGCGAAGGTAAGGTTGAAGAAGTAAAATCCATGCCTGGCGTACAACGTCAAAGCATCGATGTGTTACTTAAAACGGCTGAAGAATGCGTCAAACTGGGTATTCCGGCCCTGGCCTTGTTCCCGGTGGTGCCACAGCAATACAAAAGCCTGGATGCCAAAGAAGCCTACAACCCGGATGGCTTGGTGCCGCGTACTGTCAAAGCCCTAAAGCAAGCCTTCCCTGAACTGGGCGTGATTACTGACGTCGCCCTGGATCCTTACACGACGCATGGCCAGGATGGCCTGATTGATGACACGGGTTATGTGCTCAATGATGAAACTGTTGAGGTCCTGGTCAAACAAGCCTTATGCCACGCAGAAGCAGGCGCTGATGTGGTCGCGCCTTCTGACATGATGGATGGCCGTATTGGTGCCATCCGCGATGCGCTGGAAGAGCACGGGCATATCTATACCCGCATACTGGCCTACTCCGCCAAATACGCCTCTGCTTTCTACGGTCCGTTCCGTGATGCAGTTGGTTCTGCTGGCAACCTCGGCAAAAGCAACAAATACAATTACCAGATGGACCCGGCCAACTCTGACGAAGCGCTGAAAGAAGTTGCGCTGGACCTGGAAGAAGGCGCTGATATGGTGATGGTGAAACCAGGTATGCCGTATCTGGATATTGTACGCCGTGTCAAAGACGAGTTTGGTGTGCCGACCTATGCTTATCATGTCAGTGGTGAATACGCCATGCTCAAGGCCGCCGCACAGAATGGCTGGCTGGATGAGAAGGCGTGTGTGCTGGAAGCGATGTTGGGGTTTAAGCGCGCCGGGGCGGATGGCGTGTTGACGTATTATGCGATGGATATTGCGAGATGGTTGAAGGGTTAGTTGGTTAACCTGCTCTTTTCGTCGATGGTCACGTTATTTTAAAGTAAATTTTTGTCCGATTTGTTTCGCCTTTAGGCGAGTTACTTTTCTTTGCTTGCCCAAAGAATAAGTAACCAAAAGAAATGCACCCCAGCTTCCGCTTATTTCCTGTGCTACTCGGCTTGACGGGCGGCAATCAAAAACTCGCTCCTTTGGAGCTCAAACAGTTGCTTGCCGACTGCTCCCGTCAACCCTGCGTTGCTCGGCGCGGCAGATGGGGGCCCCGAACACCAGGTGAGCGCCATCGTTTAACAGGTTTAACAAACGAGTCTGTTTTTTGTTCAGATTTAGATAATGTGAGTTTAGTGAGATAACTCCCATTTATCACGCTGAGTAGCGGAGACAAAATAAGAATAGAGGGAGCGACTGTTCGAATCCCGCAGCAGCTCACGTTTTGTGTGAGCTGCCAGGTTGAGTTTCGTGACCGGCTTATTTTGTCGAGCAACGCAAGGGAGCCGCAGGCCGTGATGGCTGGGTGCCCTCTTCTTTGGTTACTTTCTGAGGGGCAAGCATCAGAAAGTGACTCGCCGAGAGGCGAAACAAATCGTCACATAAAATCGTAAGTCAGTACAGTTAGCTTTAGCCGTGTTTTTAGCAAAAAAAGCAAGCTTACTTAGGCGCAAACGTAAACGCATCACTATAAAACTCTTCTTCAGGCAGCCCACGCGCGACAAACGTCTGTTTGGCAATATCTACCATGCCAGGTGCGCCACACACATACACCTCAAATCCACTCAAATCCGCATGATCTTCCAGCACTGCCTGATGCACCAGTCCGCGGCGGCCATCCCAATCATCATTATTGCCGTCTGAAATCACCGGGATATATTGAATATTGGGCATAAATTGCGCCCAGCGTTGGCAAAGCTCGTCCATATACAAGTCGCTGACCTGGCGCGCACCACGATAGAGATACACCGGTCTCTGGATCTGGTTGAAAATCATGTGCTCTATCATGCCTTTAACCGGTGCAAAACCAGTGCCGCCCGCGACCATGATGATAGGTTTTTCATTTTGTTCGCGCAGGAAAAAGCTACCCAAGGGTGCTTCTATGCGAAGTATGGTTTTTACCGGCATCTCGTTAAATACTTGTTCGGTGAAGTGACCACCGGCAATTTTGCGGATATGCAGCTCGATAAAGCCTTTTTCGTGCGGGGCATTGGCGATGGAAAATGCGCGGCGGCGGCCGTCTTTGAGCAGAAATTCAATGTATTGCCCGGCCATAAAGGTGAGTTGTTCGGTGCCTGGTAACTGTAAATGCAGCACCATGACGTCCTCACCCAGTTGTTCTTTGTGTTGTACACGCACCGGTAAAATGCGTGGCTTGATACCTTGTACCGCGTCGATCTGGCGGCATTCTATGACCAGGTCTTCGAGCGGTCTGGCACAGCAAAATAATGCCAGGCCTGCCGCGAGTTCGGTATCGGTCAAGGCACTGCCTTGGAAATCATCGTGCATGACTTTGCCGGTCAGCACTTTGCCTTTACAGGCGCCGCAGGCGCCGTTGCGGCAGCCGTATGGCAGGTTGATGCCTGCTTCAATCGCGGCTTCGAGCACGGTTTGGCTGGGGCGTACGTCAAAGGTATGGCCACTGTTTTCAATCAAGACACGATTCATAAGGCGTTGTTTTCTGTCGGGTTAATCTTTGCGAGGTAAGTGCACCACGTTGTCTGCTGGCTTGCTGTCATCTACTTCGGTAAATTCGCCTTCAATCACTTCGTCGTTGGCGCTGGCACGATACTGTGCGCTGTTTTGATTACCTGTTGCACCCACGTTGGTGTTGTTGCCGGGAATCAGCAGCAAGATCACGGCGAGCACATCGCTGATGACGCCAGGGATCAATAGCAGTACCCCGGCAAACATATTCCTGGCCGTTGAAAACATGGCGGCTACCGGATTGCTACCGGCCCCCATTTGCTGGAACATGCGTGCCGCAATCTGGTCTTTTTCGTTGCGTATCAATTTCAAGCCCAGATAGCCGATAATCACCAGGTACACCAATACCCACCAGCCATAGCGTTGGCTGAGTTCGATCAGGACGGCTATCTCCAGGAACGGAAAAGCCAGTAGAATAGCAAAGATGATAAAACGCATGTCAGAATCCTGTCTGTGAGTCAGCGCCCGTGACGCCAAAAGAGGAAATTATAATCGTGTTTACGCATGTGCCGAACAGGGCATGTGCTGAGCATATCGCGCAGACGTTGGTTACAGAGAAGTTGGCGGCATGCGTCAATATTTCAAGCCCTGTCACTTCGATCTATCATTGGCAAGGGCAAGTCGAGCAAACGGAAGAGATTGGATTGACCATCAAAACGACTTGTCAGGGCTATGCTGCTTGTGCGACTAAGCTAAGGATGCTGCATCCTTATGAACTTCCGGAGATTGTAGGCATCCATGTGAACGAGGGTTTGCCAGAATATCTGGCATGGGTGGCGGCAGAAACAAGGGTGCGGGAGTAAATCGTTGATGACAATGTGGTTAAGAAGCTGGATCCTGCTGGTCGCGCTGTTGCTCGTCATGCCACCCGTGCATGCGGCGTCGCAGTTTTCAAAACTGTTTACTGAAGAGAGCAGTGAAGATTTCTTGCCCGTCGATGAGGCGTTTAAAGTCGAGGCCGGTTTGGTAGATGCCAGCCATGCGCAGCTCAAGTTCACCGTGGCACCGGGACATTATTTATACCGTGAGCGCATTCAATTGGTGTTGCCCGCCGGGGACACTGCCAAAATCACATTGCCTGCGGGCGAAACTAAAAATGACCCTAATTTTGGTGAGCAGCAGGTGTTTCACCACGACACCTTAGCCGAGGTCGTGTTTACGGGCGCCGCGCCTGATACGTTGCAGGTGCGCTATCAGGGTTGTAGTGAAAAAGGCTTGTGCTATCCACCACAAACAAAATCACTGCCTTTGTCCAAGTCACCTTCTTTTGGATCTGCGGTTTCTTCTGGCAGCATCACATCTGCTGCGTCAGACGTTGCGCCTGTTGAAGAAGAGTTCTCCGGCAAATTGTTATCTTCTGGCCGCTGGTGGCAGATTGTTGCGGGCTTTTTCGGGGCGGGATTGTTGTTGGCATTGACGCCTTGTGTGTTCCCCATGATTCCTATTCTATCCGGCATTATTGTCGGTAAAAATGCGCATGTTTCACGCGGTAAAGCCTTCACGCTGTCATTGGCCTATACCTTGGGCATGTGCCTGACTTATACGCTGGCAGGGGTTGCTGCTGGTTTGTCGGGGCAGTTATTGAGCAACGCTTTGCAAACGCCCGCTGCTCTGATCACGGGCGCGTTGATTTTTGTGGTGCTGTCCTTTTCGATGTTTGGCTTTTATGAGTTGAAGTTGCCAAGCGCGGTTGAGAATTACTTTTTTAACTGGAGCCACCGCTTTAAAGGTGGTCATTTACTTAGTGACTTTCTCATGGGTGCGATTTCCGCCCTGATTATTAGCCCGTGCGTGGCCGCGCCGTTGGCGGGTGCCTTGCTTTATATCAGCCAAACCCATGATGTCACGCTGGGTGCGGTGGCTTTGTTTTCACTTTCCTTAGGCATGGGCGTGCCATTGTTATTGATCGGCGCCTCTGCGGGCACATTATTGCCCAAAGCCGGTGAGTGGATGAATACGATTCGACGTTTGTTTGGTGTGCTAATGCTCGGTGTGGCGATCTGGGTCATCAGCCCGATTTTGCCGGTGGCGGCACAATTGGTGTTATGGGCGGCACTTTGCATTGTGCCTGCGATTTATTTGCGGGCAATTGATCCATTACCTGCTACGGCGGGCACGGTACCGCGCCTATTTAAAGGGTTTGCGGTCATCTTGCTGCTATATGGCATCGCCTTGCTCGTTGGTGCCTGGTCAGGGGCGCGTTCGCCGCTACAACCCTTACAAGCCCTGATGGCAAGTTCGCCTGCCAGTGTGCAGCCATTGGCGTTTGAGCGCGTGCATAGCGTGCAAGCACTTGAGCAACGCTTGAAGGCTGCCCATGGTCAGCCGGTAATGCTGGATTTTTATGCCGACTGGTGTGTTTCGTGCAAGGAGTACGAGCAGTTTGTCTTCAGCGATCCTGCCGTGCGGGCTGCATTGCAAGGCGTATTACTGTTGCAGGCCGATGTCACAGACAATCGTGCCGAAGATGCGGCGTTATTGAAACAGTTTGCCTTATTCGGGCCGCCCGGCATCGTGTTTTTCAATGCCCAGGGCCAGGCCGTGCAGCCGGTCATTAAAGGCTATCAGGATGCTGAGCGCTTTGTGCGTACCGTCCGCGCGCTGAAGTTAAAGCCAGTGGAGGCGTCACCACATGCGTAATGTTGCTCGCGTGGTCATGACAGTTTTATTGATGGTGGTGCTGGGCAGCGGTTTTCGCTGGTTATATCTTAACCGCCACCAGTTTATGGCAACAGAATCCGCATTGCCGAGTGCAGCGGACATTGCGCCAGTATGGGCCACCACCCTGTTCGATCATGGCGGTAAAGCATATCCATTGGCGCAATATAAAGGCAAGCCGCTTATTTTGAACTTCTGGGCGACCTGGTGTGAGCCTTGCCGCGAAGAAATGCCGGAGATTTCTGCTTTGGCCAGTGCACATCCTCAGATTGCTGTATTGGGCCTGGCGATTGATGAAGCGGCCGCCGTGCATGAGTTTATAGAAAGCACGCCCGTGAGCTATCCCCTGCTGATAGCCGAGAATGAAGGCATGCCATTGGCAGAAACATTAGGTAACCATAAAGGTGTGTTGCCTTATACGGTGGTGATCTCCGCGCAAGGCGAAGTGACGCAGATTTTCTTTGGCCGCGTCAATCGCCAAATGCTGCAAAATGCACTCAAGTTGTAGCGGTTTGCTTACTTTTTTCTAGTGTACGCAGGCGGTCAAATCCCGCCTGTTCGCTGCAAAACTCCTTCAATTGTCGGCTAAATTAGCGACTTTCAATTTTCTTTAAACTGCGAATTTCTCTGGACAAAATGCAATAACTTCGGCAAACTTCGACGCCATGAAGGTTGTACTTTTCTCCATGAGAGGCGTGTGAAATGGGCACCAAATCCATCCTGGTGATTCACGGACCCAATTTAAATATGCTGGGCACCCGTGAGCCGCAGCATTATGGCAGTCAAACACTGGCAGACATTAATCAGCGTTTGCAGGATTTGGCGCGCGCTGATCAGGTGCGTCTGGATACTTTTCAAAGTAATTCTGAAGCCGAGATCATTGAGAAAATACACGCACTTTCCGTGAACCGCGTTGATTATGTCATTATCAATCCAGCGGCATTCACACATACCTCCGTTGCCATTCGTGATGCCCTTTCTGCGGTCAATGTGCCGTTTATTGAAGTGCATTTGTCGAATGTGCATGCACGCGAGTCATTCCGTCATCATTCTTATTTCAGCGATATTGCAACCGCAGTGATTTGCGGTTTGGGCGCAGAGGGATACTTCGCCGCATATCGTTACATCCAACAACTCTAATAACATTAAAACATTTACATTCGAGGCTTTTATGGATTTACGCAAACTCAAAAAACTGATTGATCTGGTAGAGGAATCGGGGATTTCCGAACTGGAACTGACCGAGGGTGAGGAAAAAGTACGTATTAGTCGCGCCATGGCGCCTGGCGTTGCGCCGGTCGCACAATATGTGGCTGCCCCGGCACCGGTTGCGGCACCTGCCGCCGCGCCAGCTGCTGCTGCGCCTGCCGCTGCCCCGGCTGAAGTGTTGGATGGCAAAGTGGTTAAATCACCGATGGTCGGTACTTTTTACCGCGCTTCATCCCCTGATGCCAAATCCTTTGTTGATGTTGGCAGCAGTGTAAGCACTGGCGATACTTTGTGCATTATTGAGGCGATGAAGCTGCTCAATGAAATTGAGAGCGAGTTCTCAGGCACGATTAAGAAGATTTTTGTTGAAAACGGCCAGCCAGTGGAATACGGCGAACCATTGTTCCTGATTGGTTAATCCGCTATGTTTGAAAAAAATCTGATTGCCAATCGCGGCGACCAGCTGCCTGCAGGCAGCACAGCAACGAAGTTAAATTGCGTCGTGGCTGCAAGCCACGCGGCTATTGAGACGCGGAGTTAATAATGTTTGAGAAGATACTGATTGCCAACCGCGGCGAAATTGCCTTGCGCGTGCAGCGCGCCTGTCGTGAGTTGGGGATTAAAACGGTGGCGGTGCACTCCGAGGCCGACCGTGATGCTAAATATGTCAAATTGGCCGATGAGTCTGTGTGTATTGGCCCTGCGCCGTCAGCTAAAAGTTACCTGAATATCCCTGCGGTGATCAGTGCTGCAGAAGTGACTGATGCGCAAGCGATTCACCCTGGTTATGGCTTCCTGTCTGAAAACGCAGACTTTGCCGAGCGTGTTGAACAAAGTGGTTTTGTGTTTATCGGCCCGCGCGCCGAAACCATCCGTTTGATGGGGGACAAGGTTTCCGCTAAAGATGCCATGAAAAAAGCGGGCGTGCCTTGTGTGCCAGGCTCTGATGGCGCCTTGAATGACGATCCGGCCGAAATCATGAAAACGGCCAAACGTATTGGCTACCCGGTCATTATTAAAGCCGCTGGTGGCGGTGGCGGTCGTGGCATGCGTGTGGTGCATACCGAAGCGGCGTTGCTGAATGCGGTGAATATGACTAAAGCCGAAGCACAAACGGCTTTTGGTAACCCCATGGTTTACATGGAAAAATTCCTCGAGAATCCGCGCCATATTGAAATCCAGATCCTGGCTGACCAGCATGGTAACGCGGTTTATCTTGGTGACCGTGACTGTTCCATGCAGCGCCGTCATCAAAAAATCATTGAAGAAGCGCCTTCGCCACTGTTAACGGAAAGAATCCGTGACAAGATTGGTGAGCGTTGTGCAGAGGCGTGCCGCAAGATTAAATACCGTGGTGCAGGCACTTTTGAGTTTTTGTACGAAAATGGTGAGTTCTATTTCATTGAAATGAACACACGTTTGCAGGTGGAGCATACCGTGACCGAAATGATCACGGGTATCGACCTGGTGCAACAACAGATCTTTATTGCTGCGGGCGAAAAATTACCGTTCCGTCAGCGCGATATCGTCTTGAATGGTCACGCCATTGAGTGCCGTATTAACGCTGAAGACCCTTACACTTTCGTGCCTTCCCCAGGCTTTATCAATCGCTTCCATATGCCTGGCGGCCCTGGCGTACGCATGGATACCCATGTCTATGGCGGTTATACCGTGCCACCACATTATGACTCCATGATCGGCAAGCTGATCACGCATGGTGCGACCCGCGAACAGGCGATTGCCAGAATGCGCGTGGCTTTGTCTGAGATGTATGTTGAAGGCATTAAAACCAATACTGCGCTGCATTCTGACCTGATGGCCGATTTGGCCTTCCAGCAAGGCGGCACCAGCATTCACTATCTGGAGCAGAAGCTGGGTATCAGCTCGAAATAATGTTGCATTGGCTGTTACTTAAAATTCAATCGACCGAGCCGCAGGCCGAGTCGCTCAGTGACGTGCTCATGGAGCATGGTGCATTGTCTGTCAGCATAGAAGATGCGCA
This sequence comes from Methylophilus sp. Q8, assembly GCF_000800115.1. Taxonomy (NCBI): domain Bacteria; kingdom Pseudomonadati; phylum Pseudomonadota; class Betaproteobacteria; order Nitrosomonadales; family Methylophilaceae; genus Methylophilus; species Methylophilus sp. Q8. The sequence continues at coordinate 1,064,813 of NZ_JUHE01000001.1, forward strand.
CGCCGACACGATGGCCGAGCAGGCCATTTTCGGCGAACCTGGCGACCCGCCACCGGGTATCTGGGAACAGAATATCGTCACTGCCATGCTGGATGCCGAGGCAGATGTGCAGGCGCTACTGGCGAATGTGCAGTCTGACTTGCAACTGGATGGCTTGAAGTACCAGGTGGAACAGATTGAAGAGCAGGACTGGGTGCGGGCGACACAAGCCCAGTTTGACCCAATCCGCGTGACCGATCAGTTGTGGATTGTGCCTTCATGGCATCAGGCACCGAATGCCGATGCCATCAATATTGTGCTGGATCCAGGCCTGGCTTTTGGTACCGGTAGTCATCCAACCACGCATTTATGCTTGAGCTGGCTGGCGCAATTGCCCAAGCCCTTATTGGCCAAGGCCAATGTGCTGGATTACGGCTGTGGCTCAGGGATTTTGGCCATTGCAGCTAAAAAGTTAGGCGCGCAGAGTGCTATCGGTGTTGATATTGACGGGCAAGCCGTGATTGCCAGCCGCGATAATGCGGCTAATAATCAGGTGGATGCCGTATTTTATGATTCTGCAGACTACCTGCATGAGCCATTTGATATTGTGGTGGCTAATATTCTCTCCAGTGCGCTGATGGTATTGGCGCCAGTGATTGCCAAATCTTGCAAAAGTGGCGGCAAAGTTGCATTATCCGGCATATTGGATAGCCAGCAGGACATCTTGCTGGCACGTTACTCAGAGTGGTTTGATATGGATGCCCCCATCCAGCAAGATGGATGGGTCTTGCTGACGGGAAGCAGAAAATGTCCTTAATTACGGCCTGCCCGGCCTGCCAAACACAATTCGAAGTCACTGACGAACAATTGCAAGCCTATGCAGGCAAGGTGCGCTGTGGCGAATGCGACCATGTGTTTGATGCTGGCTCGCATTTGCTATCGTCAATTACGCCACCCTTGCCGGCCGCCGATACGACTGAAGTGGCCAGCGATGCCGCCGTGTATTTTAAAGTGAGTGCCGAAGCGGCACAAAGCGACAATACCTCCGTAGTGCCAGATTTTTCGCTGCGACCAGACCTGCCATTAGACGATGTTTTTTCCACGCCATTGCATGCAGAAGGCGCGGATTCAGAACCTGTTATCCCGGCATTTTTACGTGATATCTCCCTTGCCGATGAGCGGCCAGTGCCCGTGGAAAGCGCTGCCAGCCAACGTGTGTTTATCGCGCTAGCAGGCGCCCTGCTGTTACTGCTTGGCTTGCAATTAACATATTTCTCGCGCACCAGCCTGGCGGCCACTTACCCGCAAACCAAACCGCTCTTGCTGGCATTGTGCAAGCCGCTGCATTGCGATGTCAGTGTGCCGCGCGAGATTGCCCAGTTGACCATTGATGACGCTGATATTCAGGAGCATAAAGAGCGTCAGGGCGTACTCATTTTTTCCAGTGTGCTAATGAATCATGGCAGCGTTGCGCAGGCTTACCCTACAGTAGAACTGACCCTGACCAATACCGCTGATGAGCCGGTGCTGCGTAAAACGCTCGCACCATCGGAGTATTTGCCTGCCTCGGTCAAGGTTGCCGATGGACTGGCCCCGCAGCAAGAGCAAGCAGTGAAAACCTTGCTCGGCGTCGATGAAAAACTGGTCACCGGCTTCCGCGTTGCCATCGCCTACTAAGTACTCCTGTATTTAGCGGCGAGCAAGTTGCGCCTGCGTTGCACCCACTTCCATCATTACTTTTCCCAGCACCTCAATAGCGGCGGTGCGTACAAAGCTTTTACGCCAAGCTAAGGCAATGCGTCGGCTAGGTGCGGGTTTGCTAAACGGGATGACTCGAATCAGCGGATTTTGATAGCGCGATACGGTCGCCATGGCCGGTAAAACCGTGATCCCCAGATTGGAAGCCACCATATTACGTATGGTCTCCAGTGAATTCCCTTGTAATACCTCCCCTTTGCGGCTCAACTCCGGGCAGGCCTGCGTCACCTGGTTACTAAAGCAATGGCCAGTATTCAACAACAGCACTTTCTCGTTACTTAACTCATCCGCATGAATGGTCTTGCGCGTCGCCCATGGATGGCTCACCGGCACAACGACATTAAAGTCTTCATCGTAAAGCGGGATGGTTTCAATGCCAGGCACATCAAATGGCAAAGCAATGACGGCGGCATCAATGACACCATTTTTGAGTTGCTGCTCCAGGGTCGCGGTGATGTTTTCTTCCACCTCCAGCGGCATATGCGGTGCCGTTTTTATCAATGGCGGAATGATTTCCGGCAGCAAGTAAGGCCCTACCGAGTGAATCATGCCCAGTTTAAACAGGCCGTTCAGCGGGTCGTTGCCATGTTTAGCCATGTCTTTGATTTTGGCCGCCTGCTCCAGCACGATATTCGCCTGCGCAATAATCTGCTCGCCGATCTCGGTGGGTGTGACCTCATTGCGGTTGCGTTCAAACAATGACACGCCTAGTTCTTCTTCCAGCTTTTTAATACCCAGGCTCAGCGCGGGCTGGGTGACAAAGCATTTTTCGGCTGCGCGGCGAAAATTACGTTCTTGTGCCACGGCTAACACAAACTTCAATTCAATCAGGGTCATGGCGGTGCTCTTATCAGGTGATGGCTGCTAGTGTAATTCTATTAATTTTATTAATCAATAATATCAAAACATACAATTATGCAAATTAATATCGCTTGCCTAGAATGCAAGTCATGTACTCACTCGCACTTCATTCATAAGGAGAAAACATGTTGGCCTGGCTGTATACCGAACCCCCTGATTTGCAGGAAACATTGGCGGCTTACGCTGCCTGCTTTTAATCAGCAACAAGATCGCTTTGATCATTTGGGTGATGAACTATTATCGCAATAATTAAGAAGTAGTATATTGATCATCTGGTCATCTCTGGAGCCTGGATGATCATAATCGAAAAAGGAGCTTAAAAATGGAGAATAAACAACACGCGACCGGCAAGTGTCCTTTTAGCCATGGGGCAATTACCGCCAGCGGCCAATCCAATACCAATTGGTGGCCCAATGCTTTAAATCTGGATATCCTGCATCAGCAAGATCGCAAGACTAATCCGCTGGGGGAGGCTTTTGATTATCGCCAGGCTGTCGCTACCCTCGATGTGGCGGCCGTGAAAAAAGACCTGCATGCTTTAATGACCGACAGCCAGGCATGGTGGCCAGCTGATTGGGGGCATTATGGTGGCTTAATGATTCGCCTGACCTGGCATGCGGCCGGGACTTATCGTGTGGCGGATGGGCGTGGCGGTGCAGGCACGGGCAACCAGCGTTTTGCACCGCTCAATAGCTGGCCTGATAACGTCAACCTCGACAAGGCACGTCGCCTGCTGTGGCCGATCAAGAAGAAATATGGCAACAAGCTGTCCTGGGCAGATTTGATCGCCCTCGCCGGCACTATCGCTTACGAGTCCATGGGCCTGAAAACGTTTGGTTTCGCTTTTGGCCGTGCCGATATCTGGCATCCGGAAAAAGATATTTACTGGGGTAACGAAAAAGAGTGGCTGGCCAAAACCGGTAGCGAAGGTAATCGTTATTCCGGCCAGCGCGATCTCGAAAACCCGCTCGCAGCGGTGATGATGGGCCTGATCTATGTCAATCCGGAAGGTGTGGATGGCAACCCTGATCCATTAAAAACAGCGCACGATATCCGTGAAACTTTTGCCCGCATGGCCATGAATGATGAAGAAACTGTGGCATTGACGGCAGGTGGTCACACCGTGGGCAAGGCACACGGCAACGGCCAGGCCAGCAACCTGGGTGCCGACCCTGAAGCAGCCGATGTGCATGAGCAAGGCCTGGGCTGGAACAACCATACGACACGTGGCATTGGCCGTGACTCAGTCACCAGTGGCATTGAAGGCGCCTGGACCACACACCCGACGCGTTGGGATAACGGCTATTTTGCCATGCTGTTTAACCACGAATGGGCGCTGAGCAAGAGCCCGGCTGGTGCATGGCAGTGGACGCCTGTGAGCATCAAGGAAGAAGACAAACCGGTCGATGTTGAAGATCCTAGCATCCGCTATAACCCGATTATGACCGATGCTGACATGGCCATGATTAAAGACCCGGCTTATCGTCAGATTTCGGAGCGTTTTCGTGATGACCAGGCATACTTTTCCGAGGTATTTGCCCGTGCCTGGTTCAAGCTGACGCACCGCGATATGGGGCCAAAAGCCCGTTATATTGGTCCAGATGTGCCGCAGGAAGACCTGATCTGGCAAGACCCGGTGCCTGCTGGTAATGCACTGAACGAGGCTGATGTCGCTAGTTTGAAAGCGCAAATTCTGGGTAGCGGCCTGACCACTGCAGAGCTGGTTGCCACCGCCTGGGACAGTGCCCGTACTTTCCGTGCGTCGGATTATCGTGGCGGTGCCAATGGGGCGCGTATTCGCCTGGCGCCACAAAAAGACTGGATAGGCAATGAGCCAGCCCGGTTACAGAAGGTGCTGGCTGTGCTGCAAGGGATTCAGCAAGCGTTTGGTAAACCAGTCAGTCTGGCCGACCTGATTGTGCTGGCAGGCACTGCCGCAGTTGAGCAAGCAGCCAAGGCGGCAGGTGTTGAGGTGAAAGTACCATTTGCTGCGGGTCGTGGCGATGCTACCGCTGAGCAGACCGATGCGGAGTCTTTTGATGTGCTGGAACCAGTGCATGATGGTTACCGCAACTGGCTGAAAGCGGACTATGTGCCCAGCCCGGAAGATATGTTGCTTGATCGTACCCAATTGATGGGATTGACCGCGCCAGAAATGACGGTGCTGATCGGCGGTCTGCGAGTGCTGGATACCAACCATGCCGGAAGCAAGCACGGCGTGTTTACCGATAGACCTGGTGTGCTCAGTAACGACTTCTTTGTTAACCTGACTGATATGCGTTATACATGGGTGCCAACAGGGCAAAACCTGTATGAAGTGCGTGACCGCAGTACGGGTGCAGTGAAGTGGACTGCGACACGTGTGGACCTCGTGTTCGGCTCTAACTCGATATTGCGTGCTTATGCAGAGCTGTATGCGCAAGACGATGCTAAACAGAAATTTGTGCAGGATTTTGTGGCTGCCTGGACGAAAGTCATGAATGCAGATCGGTTTGATTTGAAGTAGTTGCTATTTTTGTAAAGCGAAAGCGCCTCGAGCAATCGAGGCGCTTTTTTATTTGTGGATCGGATCTCGTAGAGAAGGTAATTCTTAGGTTTGTGTATTTATGTGGTGTTGCTTTTCGCCTTTTTGGCGAGTTACTTTTCTTTGCTTGCACAAAGAACAAGTAACCAAAAGAAAGTGCACCCCAACTTCCGCTTGTTTCCTGTGCTACTCGGTTTGCCGGGCGGCAATCAAAAACTCGCTCCTTTGGAGCTCAAACAGTTGCTTGCCGAAGACCCCCGTCAACCCTGCGTTGCTCGGCGCGGCAGATGGGGGCCCCGAACACCAAGTGAGCGCCATCGTTTAGAAGGTTTAACAAAAGAATCTAGTTTTTGAATCGTCCGAACTAAACCAATGCAAGTTAGATGAGACAAATCCCATTCCATCACGCTGAGTAGCGGAGGCAAAATAAGAGTAGAGGGAGCGACTGTTCGAATCCCGCGGTGGGCTGCGTATTGTGCAGCCCGCTAGGATGAGTTTCGTGACCGCTTATTTTGTTGAGCAACGCAAGGGAGCCGTCAGGCCGTGATGGCTGGGTGCCCTCTTCTTTGGTTACTTTCTGAGGGGCAAGCATCAGAAAGTGACGCGCCTAGAGGCGAAAAGGAACCCTCCAGAAAACGAGCAACCTTTTATTCCCACCTCACTTCGTTTGGACTCCAGCCATACCGCAATCACGCAAAACGCTACATTTATGACTAAATATTTCACGGTATGACTGATCCTGCTAATTTTCCCAACACCCCGCAAGTCCTTTGCAGTGTCTGCTAGAATACAGCCATGGATATTTATTTGATGCTGAAGGCCGTGATCATGGGCCTGGTCGAAGGCGCGACCGAGTTTATTCCTGTCAGTAGTACTGGACATCTGATCATTACCGGGGAGTGGCTGGATTTTCTCTCTAAAGATAAACGCGATGTGTTTGAAATCATCATCCAGTTGGGCGCGATCCTGGCGGTCTGCGTGGAATACCGCCAGCGTCTCTGGAATACGGTGCAACGCATTCAAACCGACACCAACGCTCAACATTTTGTACGCAACCTGATTATTGCCTTTTTACCAGCTGCGCTGATCGGCCTGGCATTTCATCATCAGATTAAAGAACATTTGTTTTCCTCATTCACGGTGGGTATTGCGCTGGTCGTTGGCGGCGTACTGATTTTACTGATTGAAAAATTTGCGCCTGCAGGCAAAACGAGCGATGTTGACCAGATCACGGCCAAGCAAGCATTGCAGATTGGTTTTGCTCAGTCGCTGGCCTTGTTCCCCGGCATGTCACGTTCAGGTGCCACGATTCTGGGTGGTATGTGTTTTGGCCTGAGTCGTCAGACCGCGACTGAGTTTTCATTCTTTCTGGCGTTGCCGATTATGTTTGCGGCGACCGGGCTGGATTTATACCAGGCGCGTGATTTGTTGTCTGCTGATGATGCGCTGATTTTCTTGATTGGCTTTGTGGTTTCGTTCCTGTCTGCGCTGGTGGTGATTCGTGCGTTGATCCGTTTCGTGGCCCAGCATTCATTTGCGGTGTTTGCCTGGTATCGCATCGTATTTGGTATTCTGATATTGGCCTTTTTTGCACATTAATCTGTTTAAGGTGTGAGTCATGAATCGTGCACTGTTTAAAAAAATTGCGTTAGGCATCGCTGCGCTGCTGGCGCTGTTGCTATTGGTGGTGGTTTACCTGGCGGTGACTTTTAATCCTAACGATTACAAGCCAACCGTGATTCAGTTGGTGAAAGACAAAAAACAGCGCATGCTGGATATCAAGGGTGACATCAAGCTCAGCTTCTGGCCAAAAATCGGTGCTGATTTAGGTGAAATCACTTTGTCCGAGCATCAATCTGACAAACAGTTTGCTGCGATTAAAAGCGCCAAAGTGGCGCTGGCAGTATTGCCCCTGCTCAAAAAAGAAATCGTGGTGGATACCGTTTACCTGGATGGCGCGCAGGTCAATGTGATTCAGCATGCCGATGGCAGCTTCAACTTTGATGATTTGCTGAGCAAGGAAGAGGAAGAGTCACAGCAGATTAATTTTGATGTGCAAGGCGTCAAAATCACTAACACCCAGGCCAGTTTTAGCAATGAAGGCACAGGCGCGCAATATAGTGTAGACCAGTTTAACCTGACCACTGGTCAAGTGGCGTTGAAAAAGCCGTTTGATGTGGCGACAGATTTTCACCTGGCGGCTAACCAGCCTGCCATCGATGCGAAAGCGGCGATCAAGGTCAATATCATGGCTGACCCGGAAGGTAAGCATTTTGTTGTTAAAGGCTTAGACGCACAATTAAAGGGTGCGCTGCTGGATGGGCAGGACGTCACAGTCACTGCGCAAGGCTCAGTGGATGTTGATGCTGCGAAAACGGCATTGGATGTATCTGGCCTGAAACTGGCCATGCAAGGGAACTTTAAAGGCGCTCAACGCGATGTCAGCGTACAGGCGCCTGCCTTGACAGTGAATCCAACGCTCATCAGTAGCGACAAAGTATTGCTGTCACTCAAGCAGAAAGATGCCAATGGCGATGTGGACTTGGCCGTGGTACTGGCTGAATTAAAGGGTAATCAACAGGCAGTGGAAAGCAAAGGCATTACAGCGGATATTAATGTCAATGCGGGTGCGCGCAAAGTGGAAGGCCACTTCGCATCCCCGGTGAAAGCCAATCTGACCGACCTGATTTTTGAAGTACCTGCGTTGGCTGGCAAATTTGATATTAAAGACCCGGCTTTGCCTAATGGTGCCATGCAGGGCCAGTTCAAGCTGGCAGCCAATGCCAATGTGAAACAAGAGCAGGTTAAAACCACGTTTGACTTAGTGCTGGCGGAAACCAAACTGAATGGCGATGTGAGTGTCGCCGGTTTCAGTACGCCGCATATTGGTTTCAAGCTGCATGCTGATACTTTGAACTTGAACGCGCTGCTCGGCAATGCAGGTGGTAAAAAAGAGCTTGCAGCGAGCAGCGCTAAAGTCAGCACCAAAGCAGATAAACCTGCCGACCTGAGCGCCTTAAAAACCTTGTTCCTTGATGGCAGCATCAATATCGGCAAGATTTTATACAGTCCCTATACCTTGAGTGGTCTCAATGTTGGCATCAAAGCCGATGGACAAAAGCTCGCCTTGCAAGGCCTGGATGTCAAACTGGATGACACGCGTATTCAAGGTAATGTCGGGGTTAGCCAGTTCAGCAAGCCTTTATATACGTTTGACCTCAATATAGACAAGCTGGATTTGAATCGCTACTTGCCGCAATCGACGGCCAGCGCCAGTGAAAGCAAACCTGCTGACAAAGCGGCCGATAAGGCTGAGCAACCGATTGATTTGTCTGCCTTGAAAGCACTGAATGCGCAGGGCAGTATCCGTGTGGGTTGGTTGAAATATGGCAAAACAGAAGCTAAAAACCTTAATATTGGTTTGAAAGCACAAGATGGGCTGGCGAGTCTGGATCCGCTCAATGTGGATGTCTATCAGGGCACGGTGCGCGGCGCAGTCAAGCTGGATGCCCGTGCGACCCCCGCGCTGGCGATTCAACAAAGCCTGCAAAATATCGCCGTCGGCCCGTTGTTGGTCGATACTATTAATAATGACATGCTGTCTGGCAACGGTAACTTGAATTTAAATGTGACAGCGCAAGGTAATACGGTGACGGCGCTAAAAAAGTCACTGGGCGGCTCGGTTGATTTGCGTATGGCTGAAGGCGCCGTGAAAGGCTTTGATCTGGCTGGCGCGATCCGGGACGCCAAAGGCAAGCTGAATGTGCTCAAAGGCCAGTCGGATGCCGATGCGGATAAAGGCAAAAAAACAGACTTTAGTGAGTTGACGGCAACGTTTAATATCAAAAACGGTGTTGCGCACAATGACGACCTGGCCATGAAGGCGCCGGTTTTTCGGTTGACCAAGGGCGAAAGCAAGGGCGATATCGATATTGGCAAAGAACAGATTAACTATCTGGCCAAGCCAACGCTGGTCAATTCGCTCAAAGGTCAGGGTGGTAAAGATGCCGAGCAGCTTGGTAGCGTGGGTGTGCCAGTTAAAATAACGGGCACTTTTGCCGCGCCTAAATTTGGTATCGATATGGCCGCGTTGGGGCAAGCATTGGCGAAATCCGTGGCACTGGATGCGATTACCGACAAACTTGGCGGCACGAAGGCCGACGCTTTAAAAGGATTGCTCAATGGCAAATCATCTAGCGATAGCGCGGGTGGTGATGCCTCCAAATCCGAAAGCGGGACAACAACGGAACCAGCCAAGCCTGCCGACCAGCTCAAGCAGAAGGCCTTGAAAAAGCTGTTGAACTTCTAGCTGTGAGTGAATTTGCCGAAAAACTGATTGCCTGGCAGCAGGTTCATGGTCGCCATGATTTGCCGTGGCAACAAACGCGTGATCCTTACGCCGTGTGGGTGTCTGAAATCATGCTGCAACAAACGCAGGTGTCGGCCGTCATCGGCTACTATGACCGCTTTATGCAGCGTTTTCCCACCATCGCCAGTCTGGCCGAGGCTGAGCAGGACGAGGTGATGCGTCATTGGAGTGGTTTGGGCTATTACTCCCGCGCACGTAACCTGCATCATGCTGCGCAGACTATCATGCGTGAGCATAGTGGTATTTTTCCAACAGATTTCGATACCATCCAGACACTTAAAGGCATAGGCCGCTCAACGGCTGCCGCGATTAGTGTATTCGCTTTTAATCAGCGCCAGACCATTTTAGATGGCAATGTTAAGCGTGTGCTGGCCAGGTTGTATGCGGTAGATGGCTGGCCAGGCTTGCCCGAAGTTGAAAAAAAACTGTGGCAAATTGCTGAAGCGTTATTGCCTGATGATGGTTTGCCAGCGTATGTGCAAGGCTTAATGGACTTTGGTGCGACCTTCTGCACGCGCAGCAAACCGCGGTGCGATGATTGCCCTATGCAGGATCAGTGTCAGGCATATCAACAACAGCGTGTGGCTCAGCTGCCCGCCTCTAAACCGCGCAAAGCATTGCCAGAAAAGCAGGTCACCATGCTGATGATTGTGGATGCGGGTGAGATTTTGCTGGAGCGTCGGCCCAATCAGGGGATATGGGGAGGGTTATGGAGCCTGCCTGAATTATCTTCTACGCAAATAGCCGTGCCGCATGTGCAGGATAGCCTGGGATTGGAAACCGAGACACTCGAAGTGTTGCCAGTGTTGTGGCATACCTTTACACATTTCAAACTTGAAATTACGCCGCAACCATTACAGCTGACCGGGCGACGGCCTGCCCTCCCCCCTCATATGCAGTGGCTGACCTTCTCTGACGCGATTTCAGCGGCACTGCCAACGCCTGTGCGCACTTTAATTAAAGCGTTCAAACAGCCTTAGGCGGGTGCCTAGAGGTTTGCGAGTCGAAATACATGGGTGGCCAACTCGGCCTGATTGTTCTTGAGATGTTTTAATAAAGAAGGCGCGCTATCAGGTTTCACCAGCGCTTTTGTGTAAATCACAGGCAACTCAAAAATAGCGATTTCGCGCTCAACAATATTCAAGTTCGCGTGCGCAGAACCTTGAATCACATCCATAAGCTTGTCGTAGACATTATCCGTGACGCGGGTGTAAGGGAATAAAATCCAGAAGTCAGTGCCTTCCCTGCCGACCAGATCTGAACGTCTAAACGAACGCTGCAAATCGTGTGTCAAAGAAGAGAGCTGGCGCAATGCCTCAGGCGCGCCATAAGCCTCGCCCAGGCTGTTGTCATCCCCATAGGCAATTCTCACCAGGGCGACATTGAAGTCATCAGAGTGTCTGATCAGCACTTGGCAAATCCAGTCTAATGTATCTATAAAACGACTACATAACTGAATGTCAGAAATCATGAGAAGCCCCGGTTAGAATCATATATAAAGGTATGGACAGCAAAAGACACTGTTAAACATTGCTATCCTAGCAGAAACTTTTAGATAAATTCAGTTTGAACAGCCTAGTAAAACCGCTCCTTTTCATAACCTTGCAATTTCCAGAACTAGTCAGACTGTTGCAATTCTGCAACAAATCAAACTTGCGCTAAGCAATTTGACGTATTCACTTGCGCCCAAAGCCCTGCATTTGCAAAAATTGCTCTGACCTTGTTGGAAATGCTTTAAGTGATTCCGCAGGAGTTCTCGAGTATGAGCGTTTTTGCGCTCATCTTAAAAAGCAATATCCTTACACAAGTTGTGAAAACAACATTTTTGGAGATTCGTATGAATACAAAATTGAACGTTGCAGTTGCAGCAGCTCTGTTCGCTGCCGCTACTGGCGCACAAGCTGGCATCACTATCCCAGCTGGTGACTGGACTCTGGACATCGGTGGCGTTGTAAACGCTTACTACACTCACACTAGCTTCAGCGGTGATGACTCTGCTGCTGGCGAGTACAAAAATGGTGACAGCGTAGCTAACATCACTACAGGTTTGCTGCCAAACTACCTGAGCGTTTCTGGTAAAACACGTCAGAACGACCTGGATGTTGGTTTCACAATCAGCATCAACCCAGGTGCTTCTACAACACAAGCTGGTAAGCAATCTTCACAACAAGAAAACCGTCAAGCATTCTTGACTTTCGGTGATGCTTCATGGGGTTCTATCAAGCTGGGTAAAGATCTGGGCATTTACGCTTCAGACGCTATCTTGAACGACCAAACTCTGTTGGGCGTTGGTTCTGCTGCTGGCTCTTTGGCTGGCAACACAACAACTTTGGGTCGTATCGGCCGTGGTTTCATGTATGCTGACTGGAAAGCACAAGTTGCTTACACCTCACCAAACTGGAACGGTTTCCAATTCACAGCTGGTTTGACACAAGGCTGGAACGCAATCGCTGCTAACGGCGGTGTTGGTTCTACTGACCGTGCTGGTTCACAAACTGCGTACGAAGGTAAAGCTTCTTACGAGTGGACAGGTGATGTAGCTGGTAAAGTTTGGGCATCTGCTATCAGCCAAAAGGTTGAAGGTTTAGCTGGTGCTTCAACAACTGCATCAGTTGCAGATCTGGGTACTGGTGTAGTGACAACTACAACAACTGCAGGTACTAACTTCGGTAGCGAGCGTGCTTACGCATGGGATATCGGTACTAGCCTGAAATTTGCTGACTTCGGTCTGGTTGGTTACTACGGCCAAGGTAAAGGTATCGGCCAAACAGTTCAGTTTGCTGGTGGTTTCGATGCTAACGGCAAACGTCGTGACTCTGACCAATGGTACGTACAAGGTTCTTACACTGTTCCAGGCGTAGGTACTAAGTTGGCTGCTTCTTACGGTGAATCTACATTGGACGGTAACGGTGCTGACACATTCAGCGACGTTAAAGCTAACATGTGGACAGTTGGTGCTTACCACCCTCTGACAAAACACCTGAACTTGGTTGCTGAATACTCTGTTGCTAAAGACGAAACAAACAATCGTACTGTTGCAGATACAGATGTTAAAGCAAAAACCATCTCTCTGGGTGCGATCCTGTTCTTCTAGTTTAATTGCAGTTTAACTGCTTAAATTAAAAGTCAGAAAAACGGCAACTTCGGTTGCCGTTTTTTTATCTCAATAAAAGCTTATCTGCTGATAGTGGTTAATAAATTATGAATTTGTATCCTGTTACGATCGTTGAAAATTTTTATGAAGACCCAGACGCAGTAAGGACTTTTGCGCTGAATCAGAAATACCAATATCGCCATCAATTGAAAGATGTACCTTACGTATTTCCAGGGGCTCGCACAAAAGATTTATCCGTCATTAATAAGCCTTTATTTGAGAAGCTGAGCACAAAAATCATCTCGTTATTTCATAACTCAGAATATGAGCATATGCGCTGGGCAATTTCGACCAACTTTCAGAGTGTGAGTGAAGATTATGGTAGAGGTGTAATTCACACTGATGGTAATGCGGTGTTTGCAGCCGTATTGTATTTAAGTCCAGATGCGCCACTCGATTCAGGCACCTCACTGTTCAGGCCAAATAAAAGTTTTGATCAAGATGCCTATGAGAAAGCGTTAAAGGTAAACGATAAGCGCTTTGCAGACGGGACAGTGAAGATGGATACCGCTTATCACAGCATGTTCGATGAAATCGTACGCATCAATAATGTGTATAACACTTTGATTTTGTATGAAGGCCGTCACTTTCATGCCGCAAATAACTTCTTTGGCAAAACCTTAAAAGACTCACGCTTGGCGCAAGTCTTTTTTGTCAGCAGTATTGATGCGCAGAAACACAGCTCATTCCCACTATGGCGTAGCCAGCAGGTGCATATCTAATTTAATCGTCTATCCCTAATTCCTGGATTTTGCGCGTCAGCGTATTGCGTCCCATGCCTAGCTGATTGGCCGCTTCAATGCGACGGCCATCGGTATGGGCCAAGGCTCGCGTGATAAGGATGCGTTCAAACTCCTTGGTTTTTGCATCCAGGATATTGGTTTCGCCTCGATTGAGCGCATCTGTAACTTCTTGCGCTAATGCTTCTTGCCAGGAGCCGCCCGTGTTGTGCTTGCCGGTATCTTCTTTCAGTTCTGGTGGCAGGTCATTCACGTCTACGTTCTGGCCGGGTGCCATGACAGTGAGCCAGTGACAGACGTTTTCCAGTTGGCGGACGTTACCGCTCCAATTCACTGACATCAGGTATTTGATGGCCGCTTGGGATAATTGTTTAGGCTCTACACCCAGCTGTTGAGCGCTGTGGGCGAGAAAATGCTTGGTCAGCAAGGGGATGTCTTCCCTGCGCTCGCGCAAAGGCGGCAGGCGCAGGCGGATGACGTTTAAGCGGTGAAACAAGTCTTCACGGAACAGGCCTTGTTTAACGCGCTCTTCCAGATCCTGGTGCGTGGCCGCAATGACGCGTACATTGACCTTGATTGGCTGGTGGCCGCCGACCCGATAGAACTGGCCATCGGATAGCACGCGCAATAAGCGTGTTTGCAAGTCTGCAGGCATGTCGCCGATTTCATCCAGAAATAAGGTGCCGTTGTCTGCCTGCTCAAAGCGCCCTCTTCTGGCCGCTGCGGCGCCGGTAAACGCGCCGCGTTCGTGGCCAAACAATTCGGATTCCAGCAAATCTTTAGGGATCGCTGCGGTGTTAATCGCGATAAATGGTTTGTCTGCACGTGGGCTATGTCTGTGCAGCGCGCTGGCGACCAACTCTTTACCGCTGCCAGACTCACCATTGATGAGTACCGTTGAATGTGAGCGGCTCAAGCGACCAATGGCGCGGAACACCTCTTGCATGGCTGGTGCCTGACCGATAATTTCTGGCGATGGGCCGGTGTCTTCGACGGCTTCAACCGATTGGCGCATGCTCTCTTCAACCGCACGTTTGATAATTTCAATGGCTTGGTCGACATCAAAAGGCTTGGCCAGATATTCAAAGGCGCCACCCTGAAATGCCGCCACTGCACTTTCCAGGTCGGAGTAAGCAGTCATGATAATGACGGGGATATCCGGAAAGCGCTGTTTTACCTCTGACAGAAAGTCCAGCCCGGAGCCGTTAGGCATGCGAATGTCGCTGACAATCACTTGTGGTTGCTCGCGGTTTAAGGCATTCAGTGCTTCTGCAGGGGACGAGAAGGTTTTGAAATCAAAGTCTGTGCGTGCCAGTGCTTTTTCAAACACCCAGCGGATGGATTTGTCGTCGTCTAAGATCCAGATTGGTTTCATAGCTATTTCTCGTCAATTATTATGCTGATGATTTTAATTGCGTACTTTCAATCGGTAGCAATATATGAAAGGTTGTTTTGCCTGGCTGTGAATCGCAATCTATCATGCCATGGTGCTGCGTAATAAATGTTTGCGCCAACGCTAGCCCCAGGCCTGTGCCGCCTTCGCGACCCGAAACCAGAGGGTAAAAAATACGTTCTTTAATGCCTGCCGGGATGCCAGGGCCGTTATCAATAATTTCAAGATGGATACCAACGCGGTAGCGTTTCCTGGCCAGCGTAATCTGGCGTTCTGCACGCGTGCGGAAGGTAATGCTTGCGCTTTCCGTCTGGCTTTGTTGCATGGCTTGCGCGGCGTTGCGGGCGATGTTCAGCACCGCCTGAATCAACTTTTCGCGGTCGCCTATTAGCTCGGGCAGGCTGGTATCATAATCGCGAATGACGCGGATATGATTGGGGGATTCCGCCAGCAATAAACTGCGTACGCGTTCCAATACTTCATGAATGTTGGTCGGCTCGTATTTGGGTACGCGATGGGGCGCCAGCAGCCTATCCATCAAGCTGTGCAGGCGATCCGCCTCTTTAATAATGACTTGCGTGTATTCTTTCAGGCTAGCTTGTGGCAGCTCGAATTCAAGCAATTGCGCTGCGCCGCGCAAACCACCCAAGGGGTTGCGGATTTCGTGTGCCAGATTGCGCAACAACTCTGAGTTGGCTTGCTGTTGAATCAGCATGCGCTCTTCGCGCGCAATGCGCAATTGCTGGTCCATTTGCACAAACTCCAGGATCAGCATGTCCTCTGGCGTTTGGTTGAACGTGGTTGAAATGGGTGTGACGGTACAAGTGACCGCCGTGGTGTGCCCGCGTTGTGTGGTCAGCGTGAACTCGTGTTCCCGAAAGGGACCTTGAGTTTGTATGGCATTGGTGACTGCCATTTGCAGAATCTCGCAATTCACGAATACATCGTGAATGTGCAGGCCGTGAATTTGGTTGGCGCTAAACGCGAACAGTATCTCTGCACTCGAGTTTGCATAGGTTACTTCCAGCTGGTTATTGAGCAGAATCACTGCTGTTGCAATGTGCTCTAAACCGCTAAACCCGTGGGGAGATTTTTGAACCATATCCTAAGCTTGTTAAAAAGAGTGAATCACGCCCTGTTTTAAAGCAAAAGCCAAGCCAATTCTAACTCAGGTGTCAAAAATGGTTTAAAGAATTCCCAAAATGGTGCGTTTACAGATTAAGTTCTTTGTTGAGTAGCTCGATGTTACGCTCATGGGCCTGAATTTCGGCTTCAATCACATGTAGTTTTTCATCGTATTTTGCGACGTTTCTAAAGGTTTTTCCATTGGCGCCTTTATAGACTTCGGGCGTATTTTGCGCCTCTTCGTAGAGCTGTTTTGCATGTTCAAGTGCTTGTTTTTCTTGCTCTAATTCACTCATGAGCAATTCGCGGCGTTTTTGGTCGCGCTGGTTTTGCGTCTGGTTATCCACTTTGGGGAAATTAGCCGGAGAGGGGGCTTTTGCGCTAGGTTTTTTTTCACGCGCAACGGGTGGTGGCTCCGCCGTTTTTGGGCCGCTAATGACCAATTCTGCTTTGCTGTGACCTTCTGGCTTGATATTGGTGTAAGTGGTCACACCATTGCTGTCCGTATACTTGTAGATATCCGCCAGGCAGCTGCTTGATGCCAGTACAAAAGCGAGAACGTAAAAAAGTCTTTTCATGGCAATAGTTTAGAGTAGATTGTTGAGGTTATCAACGTGTGTTTACTGCAAAAGGTTGGCGATGCTGAGTGTGCATAAAAAAACAGGGCAGCCTAAGCTGCCCTGTTTTGGTGCGTCTCTTGCGATTAGCAGGAGTAGTACAAACCAAACTCAACAGGGTGTGGTGTTTGACGCAATTTGGTAACTTCTTCCATTTTTAATGCAATGTAAGAGTCAATCCAGTCATCAGTGAACACACCACCGCGTGTCAGGAACTCGCGGTCTTTGTCCAGGTACTCAAGCGCTTGCTCCAATGAAGAACACACGGTTGGAATCAATGCATCTTCTTCTGGTGGCAGATGGTACAAGTCTTTTGTCGCTGGTTCACCTGGGTGAATTTTGTTCTGAACGCCATCCAGGCCAGCCATCAGCAAAGCTGAGAAAGCCAGGTATGGGTTGGCAATCGGGTCTGGGAAGCGAGCTTCAACACGACGTGCTTTGTCTGAATGTACGAATGGGATACGGATCGCAGCAGAACGGTTTTTAGCAGAGTAAGCCAGTTTTACCGGTGCTTCGTAATGTGGCACCAGGCGCTTGTATGAGTTAGTGCCTGGGTTAGTGATCGCGTTCAATGCGCGCGCGTGTTTGATGATGCCGCCGATGTAGTACAGGGCGAAATCGCTCAAACCAGCATAGCCGTTACCTGCAAACAGGTTTTTGCCATCTTTCCATACGGATTGATGCACGTGCATACCAGAACCGTTATCGCCAAACATTGGTTTAGGCATAAAGGTTGCAGTTTTACCGTAAGCGTGCGCGGTGTTGGTCACTACGTATTTCAGGATTTGCGTCCAGTCAGCACGTTGTGTCAGTGTTGCAAATTTAGTACCGATTTCACATTGACCAGCAGTCGCCACTTCATGGTGGTGCACTTCAACTGGCACGCCCAGCTCTTCCAGTGTCAATACCATGGCAGAACGGATGTCGTGCAGTGAGTCGACTGGTGGTACTGGGAAGTAGCCACCTTTAACGCCTGGACGGTGGCCTGTGTTGCCGCCTTCGAATTTTTCACCTGATGACCAGGCTGCTTCTTCGGAGTTGATCTTAACGAAGCTACCACCCATGGTGGCATCCCATTGTACGCTGTCAAAAATGAAGAACTCTGGCTCAGGACCGAAGTAGGCTGTGTCGCCCAGGCCGCTGGATTTCAGGTAGGCTTCAGCGCGTTTCGCCAAGCTACGTGGGTCGCGGTCGTAACCTTTACCATCTGTAGGGTCAACAACATCACAGGTTAAAACCAATGTTGGCTCGTCAAAAAACGGGTCAATGTATGCGGTGCTTGCATCAGGCATCAGTTGCATGTCAGAGGCTTGAATGCCTTTCCATCCAGCGATGGAAGAGCCGTCAAATGCATGGCCTTCAGTAAATTTATCTTCGTCGAAGTGAGAAACTGGCACAGTCACGTGCTGCTCTTTACCTCTGGTGTCGGTAAAACGGAAATCGACAAATTTGATGTCGTTTTCTGCAACCAATTTCATTACGTTTGCAACGGACATTACATTCTCCTCAATGATCAAGGTCTAAATTTTTAAGTTGCACACGCAAAAAGCGGGGCATGTTGCGGATGTCCCGGAACGTGAGCAAGTGTCAAACAATGGATAGTTGGGATTCAGCCGGATGACCGAATCCCAGGAAATCTCAATGTGTAATATTAGCAGGAAGCATGCCACGCCAAAATAACCATTTTGCATGGTTAAGGGGTATCTTACATAAAATTATAAAAACATCATGCACTATTTGTGTGCAATGCAACAAATTGAGCACCAAAATTGTGCATTGTGATTTTGACTTGCTTTCGCGGGTATACTCGCCGTTTTAGTCCTTGTGTGAATGAATGAAGGTGTGATTTGGAAAGCGTAGAAAATATCTTAACTCAGGCCCATGTCCGCGCCTCACAAACCGGCTTGTCATATGCAGGTGCGGTGACACCACAAGAGGCCTATGCATTGATTAGCCAGAATAGCGAAGCGGTGTTGGTCGATGTACGCTCACGTGCGGAGTTGGAATTGGTCGGGCGCGTGCCGGTAGCAACCCATGTCGAGTGGGCGTTTTATCCTGGCATGGTGGCAAATGCCGAGTTTGCTGCACAATTGCAAGCGCAAGTGGATAAATCTCGCACCGTGATTTTTATGTGCCGTACGGGCGGACGCAGCCATAATGCGGCTCTGCTGGCACAGCAATTGGGCTATAGCAATGCTTACAATATGATTGAAGGCTTTGAAGGCGAGGCCAATGCGCTGAAGCAAAGAACCTTGATTAACGGCTGGAAGCATGCTGGCCTGCCGTGGACTAATTAACGCTGTATCAATCACTTTAGACAAATGAAGCTTTGCCGCGTATGACCGTTGAAAAGTATGCAGTGATTGGTCATCCAATCGAACATAGCAAATCGCCATTGATCCACCAGGCCTTTGCACAGCAATTCAATAAATCCATCGTTTACGAGAAGGTGCTGGCGCCTTTGGATGGCTTTGCTGCAACGATTGCGCGCTTGCAAGCCGACGGTTATGTGGGCGCCAATGTGACGGTGCCATTTAAGTTTGAGGCTTTTGATGCCTGCCAGGATTTATCTGCGCGGGCGCAGGCGGCAGGTGCGGTGAATACTTTAAGCTTCAAAGCTTCGCAGTTGCTTGGTGACAATACGGACGGCTGCGGCCTGGTCAACGACATCCTCAAACATCAGCAAACGCGCCTGGCTGGTAAAACCATATTGTTGCTTGGTGCTGGTGGTGCTGCGCAAGGCGTGGTGTTGCCTTTGCTTGAACAGCAGCCCTTGCAACTGACCGTTGCTAATCGCAGCCTGGATAAAGCGCAGGCCATGGCAGATCGTTTTGCCGTAGACGCTGCGCATGTGCAGGTGAAATTGCAGGTGCAGACATTTGCCGACTTATCGCAAGGCTATGACGTGGTGATTAATGCTACCTCAGCCGGGTTAAACGATAGTGTGTTGCAAATTCCAGCACTGGTATTCCAGCAACATACGCTGGCCTACGACATGATGTATGGCAGAGACACGCCATTTATGCAGCAGGCGCGTGCAGCAGGCGCGCGCGTGGCAGATGGCTTGGGCATGCTGGTAGAACAGGCGGCCGAAGCGTTTTATCTCTGGCATGGTTTGCGACCAGACACTGCTTCTGTGATCCAGTCTTTGCGTCAGTCCTAGGTTTCTCACAATGAAACAAGCCATTAAACTGTTTTTTGGCCTCTTGCTGCTGTGGGTTTGCCTGTACCAGGTGTGGGCGCTATTGCATATTGTATGGTGGATTGAGCATAACCCGACCTCCACCGCGTTTATGGAAGCACGCCTCGAAGTCATGCAGGAAAGTCACCCTGATGCAAAGTTGCAGCAGCAATGGGTGCCCTATGCAAAAATCAGCAACCACTTAAAGCGCGCTGTGATTGCAGCCGAAGATAGCAAGTTTGTCGACCACGAAGGATTTGACTGGGTGGGCATAGAAACTGCGTTCGAGAAAAACCTGAAAAAAGGCAAAATTGTTGCGGGTGGTTCCACCATCAGCCAGCAATTGGCCAAAAACTTGTTTTTATCCGGCCACCGGACGCCGTGGCGCAAAGCGCAAGAGGCGGTCATCACCTTTATGCTAGAAAAGTTATTGACCAAGCGCCGTATTCTGGAAATTTATCTTAATGTGATTGAGTGGGGCGATGGTGTGTTTGGTGCCGAAGCGGCCTCGCGTCATTACTTTCATGGGAATGCCAGATCACTTGGACCAGCAGAGGCTGCCAGGTTGGCGGCCATGATCCCGAATCCACGCTTTTATGATGTACATCGCAGCACACGTTACCTGAGTCGTCACGCTGGCACCATACAGGCGCGCATGCGATTGGTGAAATTACCCTGATTTTAAGGGCTTGTTTAAGCTATTAAACCCTCATACCGCCACATACAATGTTTTATATAAATATATGTATGTGGCTTTACCACATCCGTATTGGATGCACTGTCAAATGACAGCGCATCTCGGGGACCGGTTGCATGTTGACCTAGCCCTTGACAGCGAGATGTTTTAATAAGGGTATGAGGTAACGGCCAGTATAACTGGCCGTATTTTTTGCCAGTTCCTCAGGCGCACCTACGCCAACTACCACACCGCCACCATCACCGCCCTCAGGCCCCATGTCAATCAGCCAGTCAGCCGTTTTAATCACATCCAGGTTGTGCTCAATAATCACCACTGTATTGCCGGAGTCGCGCAGTCTGTGAATCACATCCAGCAATAATTGGATATCGGCAAAATGCAAACCAGTGGTTGGTTCGTCCAGAATATACAGTGTACGGCCAGTATCGCGCTTGCTCAGCTCCAGTGACAACTTGACCCGTTGCGCCTCACCACCAGATAGTGTGGTGGCCGATTGCCCCAGCGTAATATAGCCCAGGCCCACATCCAGCAGGGTTTTCAGTTTGCGTTCTATGACCGGTTGCGCATTAAAGAACTGGTGCGCCTGCTCCACGGTCATGGCCAACACCTGGTGGATATTTTTGCCTTTAAACTGAATTTCCAGTGTTTCACGGTTATAGCGCTGGCCTTTGCACACATCGCACGGCACATACACGTCCGGCAAAAAATGCATTTCAACGCGCAGTACACCATCGCCCTGGCACGCCTCGCAGCGACCACCTTTGACGTTGAATGAATAGCGGCCAGGGCCATAACCACGCGCACGGCTTTCAGGCACGCTGGCAAACAAATCGCGAATAGGGGTGAACAGGCCGGTATACGTGGCCGGATTGGAACGCGGGGTGCGGCCGATCGGGCTTTGGTCAACATCAACCACCTTGTCAAAGAACTCCAGGCCGTCAATGCTTTCATGCGGCGCAGCTTCGGTGGTGCTGCCATACAAATGTGTTGCCACCACGCGATAGAGCGTGTCGTTGATCAGCGTGGATTTGCCACTACCGGAGACGCCGGTGACGCACGTGAGCAGTCCCACCGGGATTTCGACGCTGACATTTTTCAGGTTATTGCCGGTGGCATTGTTCAGTTTGATCCAACGCGCAGGGTCAGGTTGGGTGCGCGGCAATTTAAAGGTGATCTGTTTTTTACCGCTGATATATTGCCCGGTCAGCGAATTGGGATCCGCTTCAATTTCCGCTGGCGTGCCAAAAGAAACAATATTGCCGCCATGCTCACCAGCCCCAGGGCCAATGTCGACAACAAAATCAGCCAGTTGAATCGCATCTTGATCATGTTCGACCACAATGACGCTATTGCCGATGTCGCGCAGGCGCTTCAGGGTTTCCAGTAAGCGGTCGTTATCACGCTGGTGCAAGCCAATCGAAGGCTCGTCTAGCACATACATCACGCCGGTGAGGCCGCTACCGATTTGTGAGGCCAGGCGGATACGCTGCGCTTCGCCACCAGACAAGGTTTCTGCCGAGCGCGACAATGACAAATAATCCAGGCCGACATTGGTCAGGAATTTCAGGCGGTTCTCGATCTCTTTGACGATTTTGTCGGCAATGGCCAGCTTTTGGCCGCTGAGTTGCAGCGTTTCAAAAAAGTGTAGCGCCTGTTTTAGCGGCACTTCGCAAATCTGGTGGATGTTGCGGTCACCGACTTTGACGTGACGCGCTTCACGGCGCAAACGTGTGCCCGCGCAATCCGGGCAGCTGGTCGCGTTGATGTATTTGGCCAGTTCGTCACGTACTGCCGTTGAATCACTTTCGCGGTAGCGCCGTTGCAGGTTGTTGATAATGCCCTCAAAGGTGTGCGACTTGCTGAAAAATGTACCGCGTTCATTGAGGTATTTAAAGGTGATTTGTTCGCGGCCAGAGCCAAACAGCAGAATTTGCTGGGTGTCTTCCGGCAGATTCTCAAACGGCGCTTCCAGGTCAAAGCTGTAATGCTGGCTCAGGCTGGCCAGCATCTGGAAGTAAAACTGATTGCGTTTGTCCCAGCCTTTAATGGCGCCGCTGGCGAGTGACAAATGCGGAAAAGCCACCACGCGCTTGGGGTCAAAAAACGTGACCTGGCCGAGGCCGTCACATTTGGGGCAGGCACCCATGGGGTTGTTAAAGCTGAATAAACGTGGCTCTAGCTCGACCAGTGAGTAATCACATACCGGGCAGGAAAACTTGGCTGAAAACAGATGTTCTTTTTCATTATCCATTTCCAGGGCAATCGCTTTGCCATCGGCCAGTCTCAGGGCGGTTTCGAATGACTCAGCAATACGCTGTTTCATATCTTCGCGCACTTTGAGTCGGTCCACTACCACGTCCACACTGTGTTTGGTCGTTTTGGCCAGTTGCGGCAGGCTGTCCATTTCGTAGACCTTGCCATCAATACGCAAACGTACAAAACCTTGTGCTTTGAGGGTATCGAATAAATCGAGCTGCTCGCCTTTGCGGTTAGACACCACAGGAGCCAGAATCATCAATTTGGTGTCTTCGGGCAATTTGAGGATGCTGTCCACCATCTGGCTGACGGTTTGCGCTTCGAGTTTGATGCCATGATCCGGACACTCAGGGTCCCCGGCACGTGCATAGAGCAAACGCAGGTAGTCATGAATTTCAGTCACGGTGCCCACGGTAGAACGCGGGTTGTGCGAGGTGGATTTTTGTTCGATGGAAATCGCCGGCGATAAGCCTTCAATCAGGTCGACATCAGGTTTGTCCATGCGTGCCAGAAACTGGCGGGCATAGGCGGATAAACTTTCGACATAGCGGCGCTGCCCTTCTGCGTAGAGCGTATCAAAGGCCAGTGAAGATTTTCCGGAGCCGGAGAGGCCGGTCACCACCACCAGTTGGTTGCGCGGAATATCCAGATTGATGTTCTTCAGATTATGGGTGCGCGCCCCGCGAATTTTGATAAATTCCATGATACTTTCACGAACAGACAGCCAACCTGATAATATACGCAATTATTCAAAATTAAGCCAAGTTTTCTTACAGATTCATGCAGTTCTCCGAAAAAATGACCCGAATAGAAACGCGTGCCACTGCGGCCTTGGCGTCTATCTACGGGCTGCGTATGTTGGGCATGTTTTTGATACTGCCTATTTTTGCGATTTATGCTGAAACTTTGCAGGGCGGGGATAACCACGCACTCATCGGTCTGGCACTTGGCGCCTATGGCTTTATGCAGGTGATTTTTCAGTTGCCATTTGGCATGGCATCTGACCGTTTTGGCCGCAAAAAGCTGATTTACCTGGGCTTGATCATGTTTGCGGTGGGCAGTGTGTTTGCCGCCACCGCGCAAGATATTTACATGGTGATTGTGGGCCGTGCGATTCAGGGTGCGGGCGCGATTTCTGCCGTGGTCACCGCGCTGGTGGCAGACTCCACACGTGAAGAACACCGTACACAAGCCATGGCCATGATAGGCGCCACCATCGGCGTCACATTTGCTGTGTCGTTGGTGGCAGGGCCGATTTTAAATCAATGGATAGGGGTGTCAGGCATTTTCTGGTTAACCGCCGTGTTATCTATTTTAGCCATTGGCGTGGTGAAGTTTGCTGTGCCAGAGCCCTTGCATGCGCACTTTCACTCCGATGCGCAAGCCGCACCTGCCAAGATTCGTGAAGTGCTGCGTGACACCCAATTATTGCGCCTGAACTTTGGCACTTTTTGTCTGCATGGCGCACAAATGGCCATGTTTATGGTGGTGCCGTTTGCCATTAAGCACAGCACGGGCATGAATGAAAATACGCACTGGAAAATCTACCTGCCGGTGTTGGTGCTGTCATTTATCCTCATGGTGCCTGCCATTATTTATGCCGAGAAAAAAGCCAAACTGAAACCGGTGTTTATCAGTGCAGTCGGCCTCATGTTGCTGACACAGATTGCATTTATGTTCAGCCTGAATAGCTTATGGGGCATTGTGGCGACGCTGTTCTCATACTTTGTTGCATTTAATGTGCTCGAAGCCTCTTTGCCGTCGCTGATCTCAAAAATGGCCCCCGTAGCTTCTAAAGGTACGGCGATGGGTATCCACAATACCGCGCAATCGTTTGGCATGTTTTTGGGTGCAGCCCTGGGCGGCTGGTTATCACACAGCTATGGCAGCCCCACCGTATTTGTCTTCTGTGCCGCCTTGATGGTGATCTGGTTTGGTCTGGCGCTTGGCATGCAGGCACCGCCTAGTGTCAAAACAAAAATGTTCCATATACAAGAAGGGTATAATGACGAGCAAGCCGCCATCCTGGTGCAGGATATCCGTGCCATGGAAGGCGTGTATGAAGTGGTCGCCATTCCTTCAGAAACCATGCTCATGGTAAAATTGGAAAATCAGCGCAGCAAAGAATTTCAGGCGGCATTGTCGCAAGCAATCATGAATAGAATAGGGGAGTAGTGACACCATGGCATCAGTCAATAAAGTGATTTTGATGGGTAATCTGGGGCGTGACCCGGAAGTGCGCTATATGCCAAACGGCGAAGCCGTGGCTAACTTCAGCATCGCCACCACCGAAAACTGGAAAGACAAATCCGGCGTACGCCAGGAAAAAACCGAATGGCACAACATTGTCATGTATCGCCGTTTAGCCGAAATCGCCGGTGAATACCTGAAAAAAGGCCGTCCGGTGTATGTTGAAGGCCGTTTGCAAACCCGTAAATGGGAAAAAGATGGCGTCACCCGTTACAGTACCGAGATTGTGGCTGACCAGATGCAAATGCTGGGTACTGGCCGCGAAGGTGGCAGCGCGCCTTATGAAGGCGGCGATATGGAACAGGGCGGTGGCGGCATGGACGATTACAACCAGGCACCTGCGCGTCAGCCAGCCATGGGTGGCGGTAATAATGCGGGCGGTGGTAACCGTAATGCATTCCAGCCTGCCCCAGCGAGCAAGCCAGCCGGTAATTTTGACGATTTTGACGACGATATTCCATTCTAGAGTCGAACGTTATATATCAAAAAGCCCCATTAATTTAATGGGGCTTTTTAGTTTAGGCGTTTTTCTTTGTCACATTCAAACACTTGGCGATGACCAGAGCATTAGAGTGACAGCATGATGATTTAGTATAAGAATAATGCCGAGGTCCAGATTCTGGATTGATCGCGTTGTCTAGCGGTAATAAAAAGCGGGTGTTCACGATGGGTTGCCAAGTGCAGCGATGGCAAATCAATCTTTCCAGAGACATCGCGTGGTAACGCCTGATCAGTGATACGCTCAATCGATACTTTTAATTCTGCGCCGGGTAACTCCTTTGCGATGGTTTGATTGTTGAGCAAGGTATCTCCATCCAGCTCCAAAACGACGGTTGGCGCGTGGACATAAGGCTGAGGTTCTAATGGGTCCCCAACCTTGATATAACTATCAATGCGTGACTTCAGCGTAATTTTGCAACCCCTTAAGGTTGAAACCTGCAGCTCTATGCTGTCGCTGTCGCCGTTGGTATCCGTACGAAATCCAAGCGTGGTTGCATTTTCGCGCCAGCAAACTTGCTCTGGATGATCGAGCCCAAATGCGGTGAAGTCATTGATCAACGCGCCGGTGATTTGAATCTCTCCAGTCCAATAGGCGCCGCGGTAACGATCCTTGATTCTGGCACCGCCCAGTCTGATACGGATACGATTGTTTGCAAAGCCCAACTCTTCATGCAAATTGCGCATCCAGATAACTTGGTCGCCGTCATACAGGCTAATTTCCTCCCACCCTTGGTCACCAAGTAATTGATATTGGAGTGGGATAGTCTCATCCAATGGGTAAGCATCTCCCATGAGGTGTGCACCCTGGCTCAAGCTGGCAAAACTACGTTCGCCAGTCGTGGCAAAGGTATGTCTTGCACGCAAGGCTTTGGCTACGCCTTCCCGGTCAAATTGCTTGGCAAGTACGCCTGTGAGGCCGCCTCGTGAACCAAAAACCGCCGTTGCAGGCACCCCACCACCGCAACGTCCCTGGTGTTCATCGCTGTTGGCGGCAGCACCTACACGGTAGCCGCGTTGAAGTGCTTCTGCGTAAACCCAGTGAAACTGCCCCCAGGCCGAACTTACTTCTATCAATCGTTCCAGTTCAGGATGGTGCCAGTCGAGGTTGCATCGCCGACCACCTACATGGGACATCATCAGATGGCCTTCGGGGTCATGCGCATAGGCGGCATACAAATCATCTACTGGCCAGGCACCTGGTTTGAGTGTGCCATGTGTAAACTCATTCCATTCGAATGAGCGCACCAGGCGGCCATGATGATCAAAAGGGAAGAGTGGTTTGCTATCGCGTAAAAATACGATATTACGGTCTCCACCGGCGCAGGAGTTACCGCACCATTCAGTGCCAGGATAGCATACGAATTTACCGGGTTCATTGAGATTATGGATGAGTTCAACGGCCTTGTCCCAGCGCTGTTCAGTGATATTGAAATCATTGGCGGTGTAACCCAATACATCTAACCCAGCCACGTCGCGACCATAGCTAAGGTTGTACAAGGTGTCATTGGTGCCTACTGTATCATCCGAGTGTACGTGCAAGTCTGCATACAATGGGCGCAAGGTGCCTGCTTCAGCTGAAATATTGACATAGGCTTTGGCTGCTGTTGCTGGTGAATCTTGCACTTGTGCGACTATTGTCCATTCACCTGGCTGATTCAGTTTGATATTGCTGTGACGCACAATTGCCCACCCTTGCTCTGCCAAGGTAAATGGAAGGTCCTGTACTGCATCATTTGGCCCATGAAGCTTCAAAAGGCCTGTGAGCGGTAAGTTGCGGCAAGTATTGCCCCAGGCATCATCAGCACGTACGATAATATCGAAAGGTTCTTCGCGGTTCACCAGGCGTGGCGTTACAACCTGCAGCGTGGATGGCTCGCCGGGGACAATGTCGAGTAATACATCTCCTGGTACTTCGGCAAATTTTGAGCTGCCTAGCGGGTCAATAAAGAGCCTGAATTGGAAGTCTTTTTCAACAAAGCTTTGAACACGTGTGCCAGGCCCCCCCTGGCGACGATCACCCAATCGAATGGTGATGCGGTCGCCGGGATTTAAATAGCCATCGACAATATCGACGATGACCGTTTTCTGGAAGGGTCTTTCATGTCCCTTCTGGTCAAACCTCACCTTCAGGCTTTGCACGGTGGCAGGGCTTTGTCCCGCTACTAATTCTCCCGCATGATATTCAGCTGAAATGTAATTTGCACCCGCTGGGTCACTGGTTTGAAACAATGCCCAATCAGAGTAAAACTTGAAAGCGAGTTTAAGCCAGGCGCCATCTGCCAAGCCAGAGGCACCGACTTCATAAGTCAGTATCAATTCGGTCCATTCACCTGCAATAATTTCACGGCGGTTAGCCGTGATGCTACCAAGGAATGGTTTACTTTTATTGCGCTCATAGAGTCCTTGTGGCGCAATATAATGCCCTGCTTCATTTTTAGGATCAAAAGTTTTCATACCCTGTCTCTTTAGTTAACACGCCAGGTTTGGTAGTGTTTTTCCAAGCGTTTGAATACAAACGTTTCCATCAGCCACGCAATCAGCCCAATGATGACAATGCCTAGTAAAACCTGGCTGCTATTGCCAATCTGGCCGCCCATGGAAACCATCCAGCCTATGCCTTTGGATGCCCCTATCATTTCAGCCGCAACCAAGGCACGCCATGCCTGGCTGAAGCCGATGCGGAGTGCTGCCGTGACGAAAGGCAAAGAGGCGGGCACATATACATGCAAAATGATTTGTGTGGTGCTGGCCCCCAACGTGCGCGCAGCGCGTACTTCGCCACCACGTATGCTTTGTATGCCTTCCTGTATGGTGATGGCCATGGGGAAGACTGCAGCGATGAAAATCACCATCACGATGGACCAGTACCCCAAACCAAAAATGATCATGGTTAATGGCGCCCAGGCCACAGGCGGAATGGCCATAAACAGGCTATTCAGCGGCGATATAAAATCACGGAACCGGTTGGATAGCCCGGCTAACGCGCCAAGCAGGATTGCTATGACGGTTGCCAGGGCAAAGCCGCCGAGCTCTTCATACACACTGGCTTCTAAATGCCGCCAAAGACTGCCATCATTGATCCAGCGTAGAGCTTCTCTGGCCACATCCCATGGTTGCGGCAAGATGTACGAAGGATAAAAGCTGGCGATGATGCTCCAGGCGATGAGCAGGAAAGGTAATGACAGCCAGCCCCAATTAAAATCTGATTTAAGTGACATTGTGAATTACTTCAAAGACTGCTCAGCTTTTTGCAGAAACGTGGTGTCTACGACCTGCTCCACTTTCAGCGGTTTATTAATGAAGCCCAGTGATAATGAGTAATCCATTAAGCGTTGAATAAACAGCAAGTCTTTTGTATCCAGGCGGGCTGACCAACCCATGCGTTTACGGGCCTCTTGCACAATATCTTCTGGCTTGACGGTCTTGCCGTTTACACCTGGTGTGTTTTCAAGTTTGAATTCCTGAGCAATGATTTGATTCGACTCTTCTGGATGCGACTGCAAAAATGCGATTGCTTTTAAGTGTGCCCGCAGTAACTTAGTCACGTCTTCGGGGCGGTTTTTCAGCGTGCTGGGTAAAGAAATCACCACATACCAGGGATATTGCGGCAATTCTTTATTCACATCCAACACCAGCTTGCTTGAGCCGCGCAATAATGACTGGCTCACAAACGGTTCCCATGAGAAGGCTGCGTCTACTTCATTATGCTCAAGTGCAGCGTTCATATTGGCGGCTGGCATGTTGATAATGGACACATCCTGTTCAGGATCCAGCTTGGCTTTTTCTTTCAAGACGTAGCCACGCAGAAGTACATCCATGCCGCTGCCCTTGGCAACACCAGCCAGTTTTTTTCCACGTAGGTCACTCACCGTATTGATGGGGCTTTTCGCGTTGGCAATGATTGCCGCTTGCCCATAATTAACTTGTGCCAGAATCTTGCTTTCCAGCCCGCGTGAAAACCAGTGGTAGACAGGGGGTGAGCCCACATAAGCGATATCCAAGTCGCCAGCAGCCACGGCCTGTTGCAGCAAGGGGCCATCATTAAAAGATTTGATATCTACATTGAGCCCTTCGGCAGCATAAAATCCTTTCTTATCGGCAATGACGGCTGGTGCGTTTGCCATGGCATACACCCAGCCGATACGCAGTGGTTTATCTTCTGCGAACGCAGCAACAGTCGATACGCCCAGAACGGCGAGCATGATGAAAGATGTAGTGATGAGTTTTTGGATCATTTTTGATACTTTCTGGTTATGCGTTGATATTGGAAACACTTAAGTTTGTATGGATGACATCCGCTATCGTGCCCATCAATGTCGTCCGGTGCTCTATAAAGCTTGGCAGTTTGCGTGTGTGGATGCTGGTTCTTGGGCGGGGAATATCAATCGCCTGTTCGCTATGGATTCCTTGCGGCGCAATGCCGAGTACCACCACGCGATCCGCCAGAAAGATGGCTTCATCAATATCATGGGTAATGAATAGTACGGTTTGCCCTAGTTCAGACCACAAGCGCAAGGTCTCTTCATTGAGGTGGCTGCGTGTGATGGCATCCAGTGCGGCGAAAGGCTCATCCATCAATAGCAACGCTGGTTCCAGAGCCAGTGCACGTGCCAGAGAAACCCGTTGCTGCATCCCGCCTGAAAGCTGGTAAGGCAGTTTGCCTGCTGACTTGTCTAATCCAACCAGTGAGAGGTAGTGCATCGCCTTCTCGGTCTGCTCTTTCTGGCCAAGTTGATTTTGCATTCTGAGCCCGAAGCGTACGTTCTCAAGTGCCGTCAACCAGGGGAACAGCTGTGGAGATTGAAAAACATAGCCGAGTTCTGGCATTTCTGGGCGAACAGGTTGATGGTTGATGCTGATGGTGCCTGATGTCGGTTGCTGGAAGCCTGAAAGCAGGTTTAGAAGCGTGGTTTTGCCACAACCGGAGGGGCCAAGCAATGAGACAAACTCACCGGGTTGAGCATGTAGCGAAAATGCATTAAATACCGCATGCCCGTTTGGATAGGAAAAACTGATATTATCAATTGATAATGATGCGGCGCGCCTTTGCGGTGGTGCTGGTTGCACAGCCGATAAATTATTTTGAGTTGCCATGAGCGATCAACTATGTAAAATTTGCACGAATAATACAAGTTAATACAAGTTGGCACAAAGAATAAAAAAATATATTCTTATAACTTATTTATCTATCGCTTTTATCTACCGTTGCGATCACCCAATAGCAGGCATGCGTTTGATAAGCGTCATTCATGCACACTGAGATGGACTTAACCTTGAAACAGACACCCTTCACTCTTGTTCGTGAAAATCCAACCTCTTTGTATTTGCAGATTTCATCATTGCTACGCGAAGAAATCAGCAGTGGTTTGTATGAACCTTCTGGAAAGTTACCCTCTGAAGCGGAGTTAGTCAGGCGATTTGAGGTCAGTCGAATTACGGTCAGGCTTGCTTTGGATCAACTGGTTGAAGAGAAAATCGTTGAACGCAAGCAAGGCAAAGGCACTTACGTTTCTAACAAGCAATTACGTCATGGGTTGGATACACTGCGTAGCTTTTATGAGTCGCTGGTGATTCAGGGCCTTAAACCTGAAATGCGGCTGCTTTCACGTCAGCTTGCCGATATCCCAGAAGCCATCAGCAATGTGTTTGGCGCAGGCATGAATAAAGGCCTGCGGATTGAACGCTTGCATCTTGTCGATGGTCAGCCGATCGCTTTGGGAACCAGCTATTTGCTTGCAGAGGTGAGTGCTATCAGTTGGGAGTCGATTGAGCAGCAACCGAGCTATAAGGCCATTGAGGCGATTACCGGTCTGCAAGTTGCCAGAGCTGATTTAGCGATTACAGCGCAATTGGCGGACGAAAAATATGCCCGGCTCTTAGAGATAAGCATAGGCATGCCATTGTTAGTGATGAAAAGAGTGTCTTATTTATCTAATGGCATCTGCTGTGATCATTCACTGTTTCATATACGCCCGGAACATTATGAGTTTGTGTTGAGTAGTTATTTCAAACAGATCGGGTCCGGGCAGTAATATTCTGCATGCTTGTTTAAGTGCTGGCGCCCGTCCCGGAAACCAAGGCGAGTTGGTGGCCGAGCTTATGCTTCTTGGTCGCTAGGTACTCTGCATTATGGGGATGGCTAGGGATTTCCAGTGGGACGATTGTTTCCACAATGATGCCATCGGCAGCGAGCGACTGTGATTTGTCCGGGTTATTGCTCAGTAAGCGTATGGATGCCACCTGCAAATGCTGTAACATGGCCGCTGCTATATCGTATTCGCGCTGGTCTACTGGTAAATTCAAGGCAAGATTGGCTTCCACGGTGTCCAACCCTTGTTCTTGCAGTGCATACGCGCGGATTTTATTGGCGAGCCCGATGCCGCGCCCTTCATGCCCGCGTAAATACAAAATCACCCCTCGTCCTTGCTGCTGTATCAGGCGCTGTGCCTGCTTGAATTGCTCGCCACAATCACAACGTTGTGAGCCGAATACGTCGCCGGTCAGGCACTCGGAGTGCAAGCGTGTGAGTACGCTGGTGTGGCCTGCCACATCACCGAGCACCAGCGCAATATGCTCAATGCCAGTTCTGTTATCCTCAAAGGCATGCAAGCGGTATGTGCCGTATTCAGTGGGCAGGTTGGCGCTGGCTTTGGGCGTGATCAACGCCTGCAAAGAAGTGACAGCAGGTTTGAGCGCAAGGTTACTTGAGGGCATTGATAGCTCCCATTTTAATCAACTTGGCGCGCAACACATTGCGGCTTAAGCCCAGCAGTTTGGCGGTTTGCACCTGGTTATGATGGCAGTGGTGGTAGGCGGCGCGCACCAGGGCATCTTCAAAATAATCGTAAAGCTGGGGTTTGCCAGATTCAAACAGTTGCTGCAAGGCTTCTTCCAGTAAGTCGGGTGCATGACTGCCGGCCTGCGGCGAGTGCTCTTGCTTGGGTCTATGCAGCGAGATGGAGGATAAATGTAAGTCTTCACTACGCACCAGGTTGTTGCGGCAAATCAGCAGCGAGTGGTGAATCACGTTCTCCAGTTCGCGGATATTACCAGGCCAGCTGTGTTGCACCAGTTTCTGTTTGGCCGAGTCATCCAGGCGGATCTCTGCGTAACCCAGGCGGCGTGTATATTCGCTGACAAAATACTCGGCCAGCGGCAAGATATCGCCTGGCCGGTTTCTTAAGGTAGGCAATTCCAGGTGGGCGACACGCAGGCGGTAAAACAGGTCTTCGCGGAAATTACCGGCCTGTACGGCTTCTTCCAGGCGGACATTGGTGGCGGCGACCAGGCGGACGTCAATTGGCGTTGATTTTCTGGCGCCCAGGCGCACCACTTCGCGCTCTTGTAACACGCGCAGCAGTTTGACCTGGATGCTCAGCGGCAAGTCGCCGATTTCATCTAAAAACAGCGTACCGCCGTTGGCGGCTTCAAACCAGCCGGCCTTGGCGACAAATGCACCGGTAAAAGCGCCTTTTTCATGCCCAAACAATTCGCTTTCGACCAGGGTGTCAGAAAAGGCGCCGCAGTTGACGGCGACAAAGGGTTTGCCTTTGCGCTTGCTTAAGGCATGCACATGGCGTGCAATCAGTTCTTTGCCGGTACCGGTCTCGCCGATGATGAGTACATTCGCGTCGCTGGGCGCAATTTGCTGGATACGACTGAGCAAGGCAATGGATTTAGGATCCTCAAACACTTGTGCGGTGGCACGAATAGACGTGGTGAGCGCGCGGGAGTTGGGCAGCGTGAGTAGCTTCTTCTCATTCTCGCCGTAGTCCAATTCACCCGCCTGATCCAGATTCTCGATAAATTTGTCCATAATATTCATGAGTAAAATGTAGGGTTAGGGAAGCTACCAGTCAGCGCCCATTCACCCAGCTCCTTAATTTTGTAATCTAGTGGATCGTGCAGCGTATGCGTTCTCAAATTGCGCCAGTGCCGGTCCAGCCGCAGTCCGGCATGCGTCGCGCGTGACCCTGCCACTTCAAACATCCGGCTGGTGATATCCAGCCCGGTGCGGGTTGCCAGGACCTTGGCGGCACTGATGCTGGTCGCCAGCAAGCCGCGATCTTCCTCGGTGAGTGCCAGGCCCTTGGCCCAGGCGATATCCAGTTTTTCTGCCGCCTGGTTAGTCAGTGCACGCGTTGCTTCCAGGCCGACCCAAAATTCACCGTAATGGGCGAGGATGTACGGGTCCTGGCTGGTGATATCAACATTGGCATTCTTCCACGGCCGGGCTTCGCGCAAGGTGTAGTGTTGCGCGTCGTTAAAAGCGCCTTCGGCAATACCGAGGTAGATATTGGTTAATATGAGTTGCGCGATCAGCGGCCGCAAGCAGGCAAACGGGTTGCTGAGTGGCCCGGGCTCGGTGAGTAGCTCGTTTTCCTCCACCCTGACTTTTTCAAAGTTCACGCTGCCACTGTCGGTTTGGCGTTGGCCGATATTGTCCCAGTCATCGAGGATGGTCACGCCGGTACGCAGGGTTGGGATGGCGGCAATCACCAACTGACCATCCGTCTTTTTAATGGCGGAAGCAATCAGCATCTCGGAGTCCATGGCGCCCGAGCAAAAGCTTTTTTTGCCTGAGAATTCATGCCAATGGTCATAACTTTTGCACAGCGTACGTTCATCCAGCGGATTGAGCGCATTGCCCCAAAACCAGTTGGATTGCGCGGTTTGCTCGTACCAGCGTTCCCATTGGTCGGGCCGGGAGAAGAGTCGTACCGTTGCCAGCATCAGATGTTGAAAGCCATAGACATGCGCAATCGAGCTGTCTACTTTGGCAAACTCTCTGACCACTTGCAGCGTCTCTTGCCAGTTGGCACCGTAGCCGCCGTACTGGCGTGGGATGATCAATGACAGCAGGCCGCTGTTGCGGATCGCATCCCGTTCCAGTTTTGGCGTACCGCCCTGATGATCACGTTCCACGGCGGTCAGCGAAAACGATTCTGCCAGTTGTTTGGCTACCGCCAATGCATGCTGGCCTTCATTGAGGCGTGCCGTTGGCGGGATTGCAAAAGTATTTATATTCAAAAGTAATATCCATCTGGTTGCATATGCTTAATAGTTCAGCATGATTTGTGCCAACTCCGGCAGGGGCCGTGAATCACTACTGCTATGGCAGAAATTGTCGGGTAAATGAAAAAATAATTCTTATAAATCATATGGTTGAGAAAATTTTGAATGGTTTTCCGGCCGCATCGTTTTTTGCCGGACAGCGATCTCCGTCACCCTGTTGCTGAATAATCAGCACACATGCTGCTGATACAGCAGCACCCGCAGAAAATATGCTGATTATTCAGCAACAGCGTTCGGTGTCTTTGTAAGTAACTGAATTTAATGATTTTTATTTGTGGCATGCTCTTTGCACTAGGCTTTCCATGTATGCAGCATGAATAGAAGGAAACACACAACATGGAAATATTCTGGTTTTTACCCACGCACGGTGACCAGCGTTATCTTGGCACCAGCACAGGTGCCAGACCGGCAACACTCTCTTATTTAAAGCAGATTGCACAGGCGGCAGACCGCCTGGGTTACGGCGGGGTGCTGGTGCCCTCCGGGCGCTCTTGCGAGGATGCCTGGGTGATTTCCTCGGCCTTGATCAATGAAACCAAACAGCTCAAATTTTTGGTCGCGACGCGGCCCGGCTTTATTTCACCGGTGGTATCTGCGCGCATGGCATCGACGCTGGATCGTATTTCCGGCGGGCGTTTACTGATTAATGTGGTGGCGGGCGGTGACCCGGTAGAACAGCAGGCGGAAGGCAGCTTCCTGGATCATGATGCCCGCTATGCCGAGGCAGAAGAATTCCTGTCTATCTGGCGGTCGGTATTGACTGAAGACGCCGTCGATTATGAAGGCGAGTATTTACGCGTCAAAGGTGCGAGTTTACCGACCGGCAGCCTGCAAAAGCCTTATCCGCCGCTGTTTATTGGCGGGGCCTCTGAGGCGGCGATTCAGCTCAGTAGCAAGCATATTGATGTGCATTTGACCTGGGGCGAGCCGCCAGCAGCTGTGGCCGAAAAAATCAGGGTCATTCGTGCGGCGGCTGCAGCACAAGGCCGTAGCATCCGTTTCGGTATCCGCTTGCATGTGATTGTGCGTGAGACCAGTGAACAAGCCTGGCAAGCGGCTGAAGAACTGATTTCGCACGTGACCGATGACACTATTGCTGCGGCACAGGCCGCTGTCGCCAATTTTGATTCGGTGGCGCAAAAACGGATGACCGAGTTACATCATGGCCGGCGTGACAAACTCGAGGTCTCACCCAACTTGTGGGCCGGGGTGGGGCTGGTGCGCGGCGGGGCGGGCACGGCGCTGGTGGGTAATCCACAAGAGGTGGCTGACAGGATTAAAGAGTATCAGGCGCTTGGCATTGATTATTTTATTTTCTCTGGCTATCCACATCTGGAGGAGTCTTATCGCGTGGCTGAATTGCTGTTTCCCTTATTGCCTGTTAACCAGCAGGCCAGCGCCGAAGTCAGTATCAATACCAATATGACGGGGCCGTTTGGTGCGGCCAAACCGGTCAAGCATGCGGCATAGGAGGGATGATGACTCTGGCACTGAATTCACGCCTGGACGACGTTGAGGCATCACATGGCATTGTGTTTGGTGGCACGCCACGCGAGCGGGCCAAACAGCTTTGCGACTATCTGGCAGAAACCGCGATTGAGCGCGATGCCGCGGGCGGTACACCGTATGAACAGCGTCAGGCGGTACGAGATAGCGGGCTGTTGAAGTTGCTGATACCGAAAACCTATGGCGGCCTAGGCGGCAGCTGGCAGGAAATCTACAGCATTATTCGCCAGATCGCGCGTGTGGACAGCTCGATCGCACAGGTATTCGCTTTCCAGTTTTTGATGCTGACTTCGATCCGCCTATATGGCAGTGAGGTGCAATGGCAGCACTATTTCAAGCTGACTGCCGCGCAAAACCTGTGGTGGGGCAATGCCTTGAACCCTTTGGATAACCGCACCGTGGCACGCAAAGGAGCAGCTGGCTATGTGTTTACCGGGCAAAAGAGCTTTTGCTCCGGCTCCATGGATTCTGACTACCTGATTGTGTCTGCGATTGAAGAAGGCACAGGCAAGTTTCTGGTGGCCGCGGTGCCAACTGATCGTAGCGGTATCCAGCTCAATGGCGATTGGGACAATATCGGCCAACGGCAGACAGACAGTGGCAGCGCTGAATTTAACCAGCTGCGGGTGGAAGACAGCGAATTGCTGATGAACCCTGGCCCGTTGAGCTCGCCATTTGCCAGCCTGCGTTCATTGGTAGCGCAACTGATTTTTACCAATATTTATCTCGGCATTGCCGAAGGCGCGCTGGCAGAAGGTGCGAAATATACGCGTAGCAGCAGCCGGGTCTGGTCAGGCTCTCTGGCGCAGACCATACACGAAGACCCGTTTACCTTGCTGCATTACGGCGAGTTCTGGGCCAGCTTGCATGCGTCGGCCGTGCTGGCAGATCATGCGGCAGGCTTACTCGATCACGCCTGGCAGCAAACCTTGGGTCTCGATGAGCTGACCCGTGGCGAACTGGCGCTGGCAGTGTTCTCGGCCAAGGTCAACGCAACGCGTGCCGGGTTGGATGTCACTACCCGCGTGTTTGAAGTGGCTGGCGCCCGCGCCACCACCGCCAAGCTGCGCATGGACCGCTTCTGGCGCAATTTGCGCGTGTATACCCTGCATGACCCGGTGGACTACAAACTCAAGGATTTAGGTGATTGGGCACTTAATGGTCAGTACCCCACACCGAGTTTCTACGCCTAACGCATACTAAAGAAAGTTTATGAAACAAAAAATTATCGATCTACGCAACCGTCCTGCGTTTCTGCATGACTTTTTTGGCGCTACGCCCAACACCCCTGCTTATGACACTGCCAAATGGCTCAACCAGCGTGTGGGTTCGCTTGAACCCGAGCATTTTCGCCGCTCATATACGGTAGAAGGCTATTTGCAGGAGATCGACCAGGCCGGGATTGATATTGCCGTGGTGGTGGGGCGTGAGACGCCAGACCTGACCATAGACGACCAGCAGATTGCCGACCTGGTCAAACACAGTCCCAAACTGGTGGGCCTGGGTTCGGTGGATATTGAAAGCCGTGGCGTAGACAGTGCCTTGGCCGCGATTGAAAAAGCCATCAACCATTACGGCTTCAAGGCCATTAATATCGAACCCGGTTTTGGCAAACCGGCACGCCAGGTCGACGACCCCATTTTTGACCCGGTCTACGCGGCTTGCCAGCAGCATGGCGTACCCGTGTGCGTGATGTCCGGCCCCACCACGCCAGACCTGGACTACGCGCACCCGAATGCGGTGGCCAGGCTGGCCAGAAAATATCCCAACCTCAACATTATTTGTTTCCACGGTTATTACCCGTATGTGAATGACATTGTCGGTGCGGCGTTCCGTTATCCAAACCTGTACCTGGTGCCCGATATGTATATTTTCCAGCCTGGCGCCGAATTATATGTACAGGCGGCGAACCAGTTTCTGGGGGATCAGTTACTGTTCGGCACCTCTTATCCTTTCAGGCCGATGAAGCAAACCATAGACGACTTTGCCGCCTTGGGTTTTAAAGATGCGGTGCTGGAAAAAGTGTTTTATCAGAATGCTGCGCGCTTGTTAAAGCTCAGCGTATAAGAATGCAGGCAGGAATAACTATGCAACCTCCGTTACCACCATTTGATGCCGTCGCCGATGCGGTAGAAGCCATTGCCAATGGTGAATTTGTTATCGTTGTTGATGATACCGATCGTGAAAATGAAGGTGATCTGATTATTGCCGCTGAAAAAATCACTACCGAGCAAATGGCTTTTTTAGTGAAATATAGCAGTGGCCTGGTGTGTGTGGCCATGCAAGAACAGCGTTTGCAGGCGCTGGATTTACCGCAGATGGTGACGCATAACGCCGACCCGTTCAGGACAGCGTTTACCGTCAGTGTCGATTACAAATATGGCACGACCAGTGGTATTTCAGCCGCTGACCGTGCACTGACTTTGCGGGCATTGGCAGACCCGTCCAGCCAGGCCAGCGACTTTCATCGGCCCGGGCATATTTTCCCCTTGCGTGCACGCTTAGGCGGCGTGCTGGAGCGGCCAGGTCATACCGAAGCTGCGCATGACCTGGCCGCGATGGCCGGTTTGCAACCGGTGGGGGTGTTGTGCGAAATCGTCAATGATGACGGTAGCATGGCCAGGCGACCAGACTTGCTGCGCTTTGCCAAACAGCACGGCTTAAAGATGATTACGATTGCCGATATGATTGTTTACCGTGAGCGGCAATTGCAGGTGACCTATCCACGTCAGCCTGTGCGCCCTGTTCGGCAACAAAGCACATTGCTCGATGCAGCCATGGTATATACTGGTTAAATCAACGATTGATCAATACAACAAAGCCCTCCATGTGAGGGCTTTGTTTTTACTGCAGCTAGTTTAAGTCTATGCTTAAATCCACGGATGACGCGGCGGTTTCACGTTATTCAGGCTGTAATTGCCCACGGCATGATACTTCCAGCGTACCGGGTCATGCAGGGTATGGGTACGGGCATTGCGCCAGTGGCGGTCCAGGTTGTACTCACCCAGCGTAGAACGTGTACCGGCCAGTTCAAACAGTTTGCTACCTGCCAGCAGCGCGGTTTCGGTACTCAATACCTTGGCTTCGGCCACGGCAATGGAGGCTTCTGCCACGGTGTCTTCGTTCGGGTTGCGTTGCGCTTCGTCTATGTATTCCCCGGCGCGCGCCAACAAAGCTTCAGTCGCGTGTAAACGAATCTGCAAATCGCCAATGTCTTTAATGGTATGTGGATCTTCGTAACCATGCTCCAGGTCAGTATCAATCCACGGGCGGGTATGGTTGCGGACAAAATGCAGCGTATCCTTGAACGCGGCGCGCGCAATGCCGGTATCTACCGCGGCCTGGATAATTTGTGCTACCGGACCCATGGCCGTCGGGCGGTCGAACGCCAAATGGTGTGGCAACACATACTCGCTGGGCACAAAGATATTTTCCAGCAGGGTGGTACCGCTGGCCGTCGTGCGTTGACCAAAACTGGACCAGTCATCAATGATGGTCAGGCCTTCTGCCCCGGCCGGTACAAAAGCCACCACGGTATTGTCGTGCTCATCCTTGGCCACTACCGGTACCCAGTCAGCCAGCAAAGCGCCAGAAGAATAGAATTTTTTGCCGTTTAAGAAGTAGCCGCTGTTGGTAGGTGTCAGTTTGGTTTTGACATCATTGACACTGCGGGTGCCGATTTCAGAAAACGCATTGCCAAAGCGTACGCCTTGCAGCACCAGCTCATAAAAAAACTTTTTCTGGAAGTCCGTGCCGTCCAGGCGCAGGCCTTCCACCATATACAAGTGGTTTTGCGGAATCTGCCCGATGCTGGGATCGGCTTCTGCCACCGTAGCAATGACTTCGGCCAGGGTTTTGTTCGACACAAACGCGCCGCCATATTCTTTCGGCACAGTAATGCCCCACAAGCCGCTGCTGGAGAATAAATCCAGTTCCTTGCGCGGCAGGCGTCTTTCTTTGTCACGCGTAGCGGCTTCTTTGGCGATTTCACTCGCGACTTGTTTGGCCACGGCAATCGCTTCGGCGTCACTGGTGATCACGTGCGCCGGTTGGCGCGGCGGGTGCTCGGGCAAATGCGCAATCTTGCTTGCATGTGCAGTCATATTGAATCCTTGTCAAAGTAAAGGTTGGGAATAAAGGCGCAGTGTTTCCATTAAAAAGCGGCTGCGCGTTGCCTTACTGCATTGCATTTAATATGCCAATTGTTAAGTGATTGAATTTAAACGATAAGGTTGGATTATGGGTTGTTGCACGCCTCTACAGAAACAGTTTTCTGCTGAATGCCTGCTGATTAATCAGCAATCGCACGTTGCCACAAGGTTATTTGAGCTCGACCTGCCTGCTGCATTTTGAGAAAAGTTGCTGATATATCAGCAGTGCATCAGCAAAACTAGCCTGAATTCAACACGTTGAAAATCATAAAAAACATCATAAGTATTTGATATTTATAATTAATTTAATCTGGCATGGATGCTGCTAATAGTATTGGTGAGCTGGCCTGCCTGCGATTGAACACACAAAGCGGCAGCAGCAACCTTAATTAGGAGTCATGATGAGCCGTCCGTTAAAAGTCACTGCCGTTTCCGGCAGCTATAAGTTGCCTTCCAGAACCGCTGCGCTGGTGGAAGCAATCACCCAAAAACTGGGGCAGCAATTGCCTATTGATCTGCATGTGATCGAGTTAAGTGAAATAGGCAGCAGCCTGGTCGCTTCTTACGACCCCAAAGCGCTGCCAGTGAAAGTGCAAAAAGATATCCAGGCCATTGAAACGGCTGACCTGCTGGTCGTGGCGACGCCGGTCTACCGCGCGTCTTATACCGGCTTATTCAAACACTTGTTTGACCTGGTCGATTATGAGGCCTTGGTCGATGTGCCGGTATTGCTGGCGGCGACCGGTGGCAGCGAGCGCCATGCCTTGATCATTGATCATGAGTTGCGCCCATTGTTCAGCTTCTTTCAGGCGCTGACCTTGCCGATTGGTGTCTATGCCACCGAAGCAGATTTTGAAAACTACCAGGTGAAAAACGAGGCGGTCACTGCCCGTATTGCAT
This sequence comes from Methylophilus sp. Q8, assembly GCF_000800115.1. Lineage (NCBI taxonomy): Bacteria > Pseudomonadati > Pseudomonadota > Betaproteobacteria > Nitrosomonadales > Methylophilaceae > Methylophilus > Methylophilus sp. Q8. The sequence continues at coordinate 1,105,850 of NZ_JUHE01000001.1, forward strand.
TGGCGGTGGAGCGTGCCTTGCCATTGCTCAAGCATAGAGAGCTTGTGAATAAAGACCGTTTGCTGGCGGTATAAGCCACGCAATGATTTGCCGAACATTATTTGGAGAGCGATGATGAGTACAGAAAATATTAAATTTGCCTACTGGGTGCCTAACGTTAGCGGTGGCCTGGTGGTTAGCAATATCGAACAGCGCACCAGCTGGGATATCGACTACAACCGCAAGCTGGCACAAATTGCCGAGAATGCCGGGTTTGAATATGCCTTGAGCCAGATCCGTTTTACCGCCGGTTATGGCGCCGAGTTCCAGCATGAGTCGGTGTCTTTTTCGCATGCCTTGCTGGCAGCGACCACCAAATTGAAAGTGATTGCGGCTATTTTGCCTGGTCCGTGGAATCCGGTGCTGGCAGCCAAGCAACTGGCGACGATTGATATCCTGACCGAAGGCCGTGTAGCGGTCAATATCGTCTCTGGCTGGTTCCGTGGCGAATTCACGGCCATTGGCGAGCATTGGCTGGATCATGACGAGCGCTATCGCCGTTCCAAAGAGTTTATCGAGGCGCTCAAAGGTATCTGGACAAAGGATAACTTCACTTACCGTGGCGACTTTTACCGTTTCAGCAACTACAGCCTGAAACCAAAACCATTGCAACAACCCCATCCTGAAATCTTCCAGGGCGGCAGCTCACGTGCGGCGCGCGATATGGCGGCCAGTGTCTCTGACTGGTATTTCACTAATGGTAATACGGTCGAAGGCATCAAGGCGCAGGTGGATGATATCCGTGCCAAGGCTGCGGCCAACAATCATCAGGTCAAAATCGGCGTCAATGCCTTTGTGATTGCGCGAGATACCGAAGAAGAAGCCAAAGCGGTGCTGGCAGAAATCATCGCCAAGGCCAACCCTGACGCGGTCAATGCGTTTGGCCATGAGGTCAAGAATGCCGGTGCCTCCAGCCCGGAGAAAGAGGGTAATTGGGCAAAGTCGACCTTTGAAGACTTGGTGCAATACAACGATGGCTTTAAAACCAACCTGATCGGCACGCCGCAGCAAATTGCTGAGCGCATTGTCGCCTTGAAAGCAGTGGGCGTGGATCTGATCCTGTCCGGCTTTTTGCATTTTCAGGAAGAAGTGGCTTACTTTGGCGAGAAAGTGTTGCCGCTGGTACATGCGCTCGAAGCCAAAAAACTGGCCAAAGCTGCTTGATCAATCTCGAAAAGAAATCGTCTTATGGCCGCTGATACATTACCGAACTGGCTAGCATCGCAGGCAGTGCAGCGGCCTGCTGGCGTGGCGATTCGTCACAAACAACTAGGGATCTGGCAGGAAAGTAGCTGGCAGTCTGTGCACCGCGCGGTATTGCTCGCCGCCCGCTTTTTGCAGCACAAGGGATTCGGCAAGGGCGATACGCTGGTGTTGCTCAGTGAGCCGCGGCCAGAGGCCTTGTTGTTATCTTTAGCTGCGCATTATCTGGGCGGTGTCTCTGCGCCGCTAGATGCTGCTTATCCGCAACCACAGTTGCTGGATTTGTTGCATACGCTGCGGCCGAAGTTTGTGTTTGCCGAAGGGCAAGCGCAAGTGGACCAGGTGTTTGAGGCCAAACCGGATGTGCAACTGGTGATTTATGCCGATGCCCGTGGCCTGGCGGCTTACCAGCATCCGGCGTTGTGCGCTTACGACCAGGTTGTGGCAGGAGATATCCCCGATTTACCTATCACCGCAGCGGCTAATGATATTGCCTTTCGCTTTTATCGCTTAAGTGCGCAGTATCAATTGGAGTATCGCGAATTAAGCCATGCCGAGCTATTGAACAATGGCCGTCAACTGGTGGCACATGAGGCGTTGACTGACCAGGAGCAAGCGCTGGCAGCCCGTGCGTTTGCGGCCAGCGGCCATGCCAGGTATTTACTGTCCCCCTGGTTGCTGGCCGGGTTTACGTTGAATTTTCCGGAAAACCTGGCGACCAGGGATACCGACAGGCGCGAATTGGGGCCGACGCTGGTGGCGGGGACTGCGGCGACCTATCAGCGGCTATATACACTGACACAGTCACGCTGGCCGCTGCCAAACAGCTGGCAATTTTCCTTCGTGGCGTGGGCATTGCGGCTATCGCAACAACGCGTGCCAGTGCTCGCCACGCTGGCACAGTGGCTGGTGATCTTGCCTTTGCAGGATGTGCTTGGCTTGCGGCGTACACGGGTGCCCTTATTGGTGGGGGAGCCGTTATCGGCAGAGGCTGCGCAGTTTTTCCAGGTCATTGGCATCCAGGTGCGTGATTGGCCGGAAGAGTTGCCATGGCAGATTAGCCAGATTCAAGTGATTCCGCGTCAGCAGCATGCGCTTGAAGATTATTTTGGTTTAAAAGCACTGAGAGCCGCGCTATGACAGCTGCATCACCATTACTTGCCCTGGACCGTATTTCACTGTCGTTCAAGGGCGTGAAAGCCATCACCAACATCAGCTTCGCTGTAAAGAAAGGCGAGATATGCGCGCTGATCGGGCCCAATGGTGCCGGTAAAAGCTCATTGCTGAATGTGATTAACGGCGTTTACAAAGCCGATGAGGGGCGCATTACTTACCAGGGCGAATCGCGCACCACCATGCATCCGCAATGGGCGGCCAAGCGTGGCGTCGCGCGCACATTTCAGAACATTGCCTTGTTCAAGGGCATGTCGGTGCTGGATAACGTATTAACCGGCACCAACCTCAAAGTGAAAAGCAGTTGGCTGGAGCAAGTGTTCAATGTGGGTCGTGCCCCGGCAGACACGCTGCGCCAGCGTCAAAAAGCAGAACGGGTGATTGCCTTCCTCAAATTGCAGCCCTGGCGCAATAGCATTGTCGGCGCCTTGCCCTATGGTTTGCAAAAGCGGGTAGAGCTGGCGCGCGCACTGGCTGCCGAGCCTGAATTATTACTGCTGGACGAGCCGATGGCCGGCATGAATACGGACGAAAAGGCCGAGATGAGCCGCTTTATTGTCGAGACCCGACGCGAGTTTGGCACCACGATTGTCCTTATTGAGCATGATATCGGCGTGGTGATGTCGCTGTCGGATCATGTGGTGGTGCTCGATTACGGCAAGAAGATCGGTGACGGCACGCCGGACGAAGTGCGCGTCAACCCCGAGGTCATCGCCGCCTATCTGGGTACCAAACACGGCCAGGCCGCTTAAGGATAAAACATGAGTTTCTTTTTTGAGGTGTTGACGGGTGGCTTGCTGGCCGGTGTCATGTATTCGCTGGTGGCGATCGGCTTTGTGCTGATTTACAAAGCTTCCGGCGTATTCAACTTTGCCCAGGGTTCCATGGTGCTGTTCGCCGCATTGACCTTTGTCAGCTTGCTGGAACGTGGTGTGCCATTCTGGGGCGCGTTTGTGATCACGCTGATCACCATGGGTGTGCTGGCCTGGCTCATAGAGCTGCTGGTCTTGCGCAAACTGGTTAATCGCTCGCCCATCACCTTGTTTATGGCAACACTGGGGCTGAGCTATATCGTCGAAGGCCTGGCGCAAGCCGTATGGGGCGCGCAAGTGCATGCGCTGGATATCGGCATTGACGATGAGCCGTATGAGGTTTTTGGCATCTTGCTGTCGCAGTTTGATTTGTTTGCCGCGGCGATTGCTGGTGGCTTGGTGGTGTTGCTGGGCCTTTTGTTTAATAAAACCCGGGTGGGCATTGCCTTGCGTGCCGTGGCTGACGACCAGTTGGCCGCATTGGCGGTGGGCATACACCTGCAGCGCCTATGGCTCATTGTATGGGCGGTGGCTGGATTTGTCGGCCTGGTGGCTGGCATGTTGTGGGGTGCGCGTGTGGGTGTGCAATTTTCGCTGTCGCTGATTGTATTGAAGGCGCTGCCAGTGCTGATTATTGGTGGCTTTACCTCGATTGAAGGCGCCATCGTTGGCGGCCTGATTGTCGGCGCTTCTGAAAAATTGGCCGAAGTCTTTATCGGCCCGCTAATCGGCGGCGGTATTGAAAACTGGTTCCCTTATATGCTGGCCATGCTGTTTCTGCTGGTCAGGCCGTATGGGCTGTTTGGCGACAAAGCCATTGAACGAGTGTAAATAGGGCACGGGTGTAAGCCATATGTTGTATCAAGAATCTGGACAGTTCATCATCGATTACCGGCTGGATAAGCGTTTTTTCCGGCTCAAGCAGGAGCGCTGGGCATTTGCGGCGTTGCTGGCATTCGCCTTCTTTGTGGTGCCTTTTATCGGCAACGATTATTGGTTTAGCGCCATCCTCATTCCATTTCTGGTGCTATCGCTGGCAGGCCTGGGCCTGAACCTGCTCACCGGCTATGCCGGGCAGTTGTCATTGGGCTCTGCCGCGTTTATGGCAGTGGGCGCTTTTGCCACCTACAACGCGCATTTGCGCATTGAGGGCTTGCCATTGCTGGCCAGCCTGATCGTGGGCGGTTTGGCCGCAGGCAGTGTTGGCCTGTTGTTTGGTTTCCCCAGTTTGCGCATCAAGGGTTTTTACCTGATTGTCTCTACCCTGGCCGCGCAGTTTTTTGTGCTGTGGGTGTTTACCAATTTCCCCTGGTTTTCCAATCACTCCTCTTCCGGCGTGATCACTGCACCTCCATTACAAATATTCGGCGTTGATTTGAGCTCCCCTGTCGGCCGTTACTTGCTGACATTGACCGTGGTGCTGGCGTTGGGCTTGCTGGCCAAAACCATCGTCAGCGGTGAGCTGGGCAGAAAGTGGATGGCAGTACGCGATATGGATACCGCCGCCGCCGTCATCGGGATTTCGGTGCCAAAAACAAAGCTGCTAGCATTTGCCATCAGCTCGTTTTACCTCGGTATTGCCGGTGCGCTGTGGGCATTCACTTACCTGGGCACCGTTGAACCACATGGATTTGACTTGTCGCGCTCATTCCAGATCCTGTTCATTATTATCATCGGTGGCATGGGCAGTATCCTCGGCAATTTCCTCGGCGCAGCGTTTATCGTGTTATTCCCTATCCTGCTTTCCAACCTGTCATCCGGCCTGCTGGCGGGGGCGATAGACCCTGGTCAACTGGAAAATTTTCAGAAAATGATTTTCGGCGCGCTGATTATCTTTTTCCTGATCAAAGAGCCCAATGGTTTGGCCAAGGTCTGGCAAACCATCAAGCAACGCTTGCGCGTGTGGCCACTGCGTTTCTAGGTCGTTCATTTCATTAAGGAGATTTTTATGTGTTGAACGTGCCTATTAGACATTTTTATATAACTAAAAACGATTAGTAACTGTTTTCATATTTTTAATAAGGAGTTTTAGAGTGAAATTTCTCGGTAAACATCGCTGGCTGTGGCTGGCATTAGGATTGGCGGTCAGCAGTGTGACTACGCAAGTGCAAGCGGCCAATGAGCAATATTTTCCCTTACAAAGTTACCGTATCGGCCCCTATGCGGCAGGGGGATCCGGTTTCTTTGGCGGCTTTATTGACTACCTGCAATACGTCAATGCCAAAGACGGTGGCGTCAATGGTGTGAAATTCACCTGGAGTGAATGCGAAACCGAATATGTGGTGGAAAAAGGCGTGGAGTGCTACGAGCGCCTGAAAAAAGGCCTGAACGGCGCGCCAGCTGCAGCGACCAATCCGCTGTCAGTGGGGATTGCCTATGCGACGCTGGAGCGCTCCACCGCTGACAAATTGCCTTTGATCACCATTAACCATGGCCGTACCGACTCCACCGATGGCAGCGTATTCCCTTATGCTTTCCCGCTGCAACTCAACCCTTACAGTGAAGTGTCGGCGATTGTGAACTACATCGCCCAGCAATCCGGCGGCCTGGACAAACTCAAGGGCAAGAAGATCGTCACGCTGTACCATGGCTCGCCTTACGGCAAGGAAACCAGCCCGATCCTGGAATTATTGGCCAAGAAATACGGCTTCGAGCTGACCCTGCTTGAAGTGCCGCATCCGGGCAATGAGCAGCAATCACAATGGCTGAGTATCCGCCGTATCAAACCGGACTGGGTGATTTTGCGTGGCTGGGGCGTGATGAACCCGGTGGCGTTGAAAACCGCGCAGAAAACCGGTTTCCCGGCTGACCATATTATCGGCAACATCTGGAGTAACTCGGAAGACGACGCGGCGCCTGCAGGCAATGCTGCCAAAGGTTTTATCTCAATTACTACGCATCCTTCCGGTACCAGCTTCCCGGTATTGCAAGGGATCAATCAGTATGTAATCAAGGCCGGTAAAGGCAATCTGCAAGATCCTAAACGTTTCGGCAATGTGTATTACAACCTGGGTGTGGTTAATGGCATTCTCAACGTCGAAGCCGTACGTGTAGCGCAAGCCAAGTTCGGCAAGCGTCCACTGACCGGTGAAGAGGTGCGCTGGGGCTTCGAGAATATCAAGCTGGATGATGCACGTTTGAAAGAGCTGGGTGCCTTGGGCCTGGTGCAGCCGCTGAAACTCAGTTGCGCTGACCATGAAGGCGGCGGCGCGGTGCGCTTCCAGCAATGGGATGGCAGCAAGTGGAAAGTGATTTCAGAGTGGGTACAGGCTGACCGCCAGTTGTTGCGCCCGATTATTGAAAAGTCTTCACACGAGTATGCCAAGGAAAAAGGCATCACCCCGCGTGATTGCAGCAAAGAAGAGGTCGCTGCCAAATAAATTGCTTGGCAACGTTTAAAACAGACATGCACATCGCTTAGGCGGTGTGCATGTGCAGTTTGATGTCGTGGGCGCTGTGCATAGATTGCCGACGCGATCGAATTGAGGAGATTGTGATGTCACAAGCACATGAAAAATTAAATCTGGCGAGTGAGCCGCTGTTGCAACTGGATGATATTGAAGTGATCTATGAAAAGGTCATTTTTGCCATCAAACATATCTCACTGCAAGTCGGGCCGCAGTCTATTGTTGCGTTGCTGGGTGCCAATGGCGCCGGTAAAAGCACCATCCTGAAAGCGATTTCAGGCCTGGCACCGGCGCAACGCGGAGAAATCGTGCAAGGCAAGATTGTCTATGGCGGCAAGGAGATCACCCAAGCCACACCACGTCAGTTGGTGGCACAGGGACTGGTACAGGTGCTGGAGGGCAGGCATTGCTTCGGGCATTTAACCGTGGAAGAAAACCTGCTCACTGGCGCATTTATCCGCCGGCCATCAAGTAAGGCATTGGCACAGGATCTGGAAAGGCTCTATGCCTTTTTCCCGCGCCTCAAATTGCTACGCAAAAACTATGCGGGATATACCTCCGGCGGCGAACAGCAGATGGTCGCCATCGGCCGTGCTTTGATGGCTAACCCGAAGCTGATTTTGCTCGATGAGCCGTCTATGGGCCTGGCACCACAGATTGTCGAAGAAATTTTTGAGATTGTGCATCAGCTACAGCAGACGCAAGGCCTGAGTTTTCTACTGGCCGAGCAGAATGCCGCCGTGGCATTGCGTTATGCCAACTATGCTTATGTGCTTGAAAGTGGTCATATCACCCATCATGGCGATGCACAGACGATTGCCAGTAGCCAGGCGCTCAGCGACTCTTATTTGGGTGGCCATTAATGCATCACCCATTCGACGTGACTGATTTTTGTACAAGTAATGCTGTCTTAAGGCATGACCCATTCAGGTAGTTACAATTTAGCAATAAGTTGTGTAACATATTTGTTGCAATTATATAAAACTAACTGTAAATATTTTGGGAGCTTTCGATGCTAAAACAACTTGCTGGTGCTTTTTCATTTATTGCAATCACGTCCTTCATGACGCCGGTGGCCATGGCTTATGACTTTGATGGTACCGCATTGAGTAGTCCGGACGCTGTAGACTATTCATTTAATGCGGCTGCGACGGCTGCGACCGTTTCATTTGACCTGATTGGTTACGCAACGCTGGATGGGTTTCCTGATAACAATTACGAAGACTATTTCACCCTGTCAGTGAACGGTAGCGCTGTGTTTTCTGCGAGCTTTAACCTGGGTGGTGATGGCGGCCCGATCACGATTACTCAAGGTGACGCAAGCTACGTGTCAAATTATGTCTACAACGGTTTTAATAACGGCGGCTCGTTGACCATTACACTGCCAGTGACTTTGGTGTTAGGTAGCAACAACCTGACTTTCAGCTATGCCAGCGCCATTCCACAAGGGTTGGGAGATGAGGGCTGGGGTGTTAAAAACCTGTCCGTGACCACTGTGCCTGAGCCAGAGTCTTATGGTTTGTTGATGGCTGGTTTAGGCCTGGTAGGCTTTGCCGCCAGAAGAAAAGCTGGCAAATAAGTATTGCAGCGGTATAAAAAAACGGCCTTGCAGGCCGTTTTTTATTGCCTGAACAAAGGCTTAAAAGAAATGTGCCACATGGAAAATGGCTTTAATGCCGTCAATATCCGGCAAGTTGTTGCGATTCTCCCTGAAGTAGAACACATCAATACGCTTGTTGCTGTCGCCGTCGATTAAATAGCCCACACCCACATCAATACGTTTGCGGTCCAGGCCAGTGGTGTCATTGTTAAATTCCTGGTAAATCACTTTAGGCTGGAATTTGCCTATGCCCACTTTGTCAGCAAACGTATAGCTGCCGTTGATGAAAAAGCCTTTGGCTTCTGGCAATACGGTGTCACCGGTATTGTCGTTATCGTAGTTGTAATATGAGGCCTCCGCGCCAAGCACGGCGCCATTACTCAACGGTTTTTCCAGACGCGCATCCAGGTTCCAATACTTGGAATCGCCTTTATTCAAAATGGTGCCGGTGCCATCTTTCTGGTAGCGATACGAACCGCCAACCGACAGGATGGACTTTTTGCCGTCGTAGCTGGATAAATTGTAAAAGCCAGGCTCAGTATCCCAGAAGTTATATTGTAAACGCGTCGCGTAAGACAGGTTGTCAGCCTGGTTAGAACCGCCTTGGCGGCCATTGGTCGCCGAGACATAGTATTTAAAGGCATTGCTGCTGTCTGAACCAAAGAACACGGCGCCATTGTCACGGCCGCCAAACTGGTAAGAGCCTTGCTCGGCAATCGGGAAGTCAAAGGTGGTCGAATACATGGGCGCAACGGCAGAAGCGCGGCTGGCGGCTGGCAAAAAGCGGCCAATCCAGAAGTTGGCGTAATTGTTGAATTCCAGGCCCAGGTGACCATCCAGTAACTCTATTTTGTCGTCTGCCGTATTGCGGGCAAAGTTAAATTCAAACGAGACGTTTTCGTGCAGTTTGCCGTTGGTGTATAAACGCGCTTCTTCTACTTCAAAGTCATTAGAACGGTCTTTACCACTGGGGGCGGCGTCTTTAATCGAACTAAAGCTGACACGCGAGGCAATACCAATATTAATAAACTGGTTGTCATTGCGCTGTATGGTGGCTTCGGCAAATGCCTGGTTGCTGAGGAGTGCCAGGCTGGTCAATAGCGAGATCTGGCGCAGGCGGTGAGATGTTGGTTTGTTTTTCATGTATTCACTCTGTGTTAGTCATGTATTTATCAATGGATATAAGTAATCTTCGTCGCGCACAGGCGGGATGAGGTCACGTTACAGAGTGTCTTATTGCAGAATGTGTGCCACAAAATTAAATGATATAAATCAATGGCTTGATTTATTTTGTGCATATTTATAATGCTGGTTTATCCGCAGGGTGCTGTTCGCCTGCCTTGCAATCAGCATGTGCGCTTCCTGGTTTCTGGTCGATGTTTTTCTTAACATAGATTGACATTAAATTTGCCTGACCCCTATAATCCGATGGTTTGTTAATAAATATTATCCAAATTTACCGAGTGTAATCGCCATTGCTGGCATCTACCGTCATGGCCAATCAGCCTTTATTCCGTCACGCTGCGCTCAACGCACAAAAAAACCATTGGCTGGGCACTATCCTACTGGTGCGTCCTGTCAGTTACCTGTTGCTTACCGGTCTGGCCATCGTTTTTGCGGTGATTGTGGTGCTGTTTATGGCGTGTGCGACGTATACCAAGCGCAGTACGGTCATGGGGCAGTTGGTGCCAGAAACTGGCTTGCTGAAAGTCTATGCGCCGCAATTAGGGCTAGTGGTTGAAAGAAAAGTGCAGGAAGGGCAGTTGGTCAAACAAGGCGATATTCTGTTTGTATTGTCCAGTGAGCGTTACTCTGATGGGCAGGGCTCTGTGCAGGCATCCATCAGTGCGCAACACACGCAACAACGGCAATCTTTACGGGATGAGATCGTCAAAACCCGGCTGCAACAGCATGACGAACAACAGGCATTGCAGTCACGCCTGCTAGGTATCCAGGAAGAGCTGACCCGGCTGGCAGCACAATATAAAGCGCAGCAGACGCGCGTGACATTGAGCGAAGAGGCCTACCAACGCTACCAGGGGTTGCTGGAAAAAAACTATATTTCACGTGAGCAAACGCAGCAAAAACAAGAAGACTGGATAGAGCAGTCTTCGCGGTTAGAGTCCATGGCACGCGAGCAGGTACGCATGCAACGCGATGTGCTTGCCCGTCAGGATGAGTTGTCCAGCGTACGCGCCAAGCATCAAAACCAGATTGCGCAGCTGGAGCGCAGTGTGTCCAGTGTCAATCAACAGCTGACAGAAAGCGAAGCCAAGCGCCGCCTGGTGATTCGCGCGCCCGAGTCCGGCACGGCAACGGCAGTGGTTGCCAGTGTCGGGATGGCGGTCGAAGGTAGCCGGCCGCTGCTGAGTATTGTGCCGCGCGGTGCCAGGCTGGAAGCACAGTTGTTTGCGCCCAGCCGTGCCGTGGGGTTTGTGCGGCCTGGTGTGCCGGTGCGTTTGCGTTACCAGGCGTACCCCTACCAGAAATTTGGCCAGGCCATCGGTCGAGTGGTGTCAGTCTCCAGGACGGCGTTGCCAGCCAGTGAGATTTTTACCATGGGCAATCCGTCTGGCAATAATCAAAACAACGAGCCTTATTACCGTATTTCAGTCGTGCTAGACCAGCAAGCCATCGTCGCTTATGGCGTCAAGCAGCCTTTGCAGCCAGGCATGTTGCTGGATGCTGACGTCATGCTCGAGCGTCGGCGCTTGTATGAGTGGGTGCTGGAGCCATTAATCAGTTTGACTGGCAAGCTGTAGCCATGGAAATGAAAGTGAGTCATGTCTTTTCTTAGTCAGCTGTCGTTTGGCTTGGGGCGTACACTGCCCATCACGCTACAAACCGAGGCCAGCGAGTGCGGCTTGGCCTGCCTGGTTATGGTGTCGAATTACCATGGTTTTCGTACCGATCTGGCGACCATGCGCCGATTGTTCCTTATCTCAATCAAAGGCACGACTCTCAGCCACTTGATGGGCATGGCGCAAGCCGTGGGTTTTACTACGCGCCCGGTCAAGCTGGAGCTCGAAGATCTTAAAGATTTGCGTCGGCCGTGCATTTTGCACTGGAATTTCAACCACTTTGTGGTGTTGAAAGAGGTGGGTGCGCGCCATGTGGTGATTCATGACCCGGCCATGGGCATACGCAAATTGAGCTTTGATGAAGTCTCTGCCGCATTCACTGGCGTGGCATTGGAGTTGTGGCCGAATCCTGGTTTCAAGCAGGTGACCTTTAAGCAAAGCGTGAAATTGCGCGACATGATGGGGCATGTCACCGGTCTTTACCGTTCGCTTGGGCAGGTGTTGCTGTTAGCGCTGGCGTTGGAGGTGTTTGCGCTGGTGTCGCCGTTTTATATGCAATGGGTCGTTGACCATGCGCTGGTGTCGGCAGACCGGGATTTGCTCACCACGCTGGCACTTGGCTTTGGCCTACTGGTTTTTATGCAGCAGGCCATTAGCACGGTGCGCGCCTGGGTCATCATGCATATGTCTACCACGCTCAATGTGCAATGGCGGGCCAATTTATTTGCGCACTTGATCCGCTTGCCGGTCGACTTTTTTGAAAAGCGGCATCTGGGGGATGTGGTGTCGCGCTTTGGCGCTATTGATCAAATCCAGCATACGCTGACCAGCACCTTTGTCGAAGCCATCCTGGATGGTGTCTTGACGGTGGCGACCTTGGCCATGATGTTTTTGTATAGCCCGACCATGGCCTGGATCGCCATCGGTGCCATGCTGTTGTATGGCCTCGGGCGCTGGGCCTGGTTCCGGCCCTTGCGCAATGCGACCGAAGAGCAAATTGTGCATGCCGCCAAACAGCAAACCCATTTTATTGAAACCGTGCGCGGTGTGCGTGCGCTTAAATTATTTCAGCGATTAGATGAGCGCAGGAATAGCTGGTTAGGCTTGTTTGTCGAGCAAGTGAATGCTGACTTACGTACGCAAAAGTTGCAGGTGATGTATCGTTTGCTGAATGGTTTGTTGTTCGGTGTGGAACGTATCCTCATTATCTGGCTGGGGGCCAAACTGGTGATGGATGGTGCGTTCACGATTGGGGTTTTGCTGGCTTTTATTGCCTATAAAGACCAGTTTGTGACGCGTGTGAGCGGCCTGATTGACCGCATGGTTGAGATGCGTATGTTGCATTTGCAAGGTGAGCGCCTGGCGGATATTGCCCTGGCCGAGCAAGAGCCTGAAGTTGTGGATACCATGAGCAAGCAGGAGATTGGGAAATTGCCTGCCAATATTGTGATTCAGGGCCTGCGTTACCGTTATGCCGATGGCGAGCCCTGGGTGCTGGATGGTGTTGACCTGGAGATTGCAGAAGGGGAGTCGGTGGCCATTGTCGGCCCTTCCGGTTGCGGTAAGTCAACTTTGATGAGCATTATGCTCGGGCTGCGCCCTTTTAAAGAGGGGCAGATATTGGTGGGCGGGCAACCGTTGTCCAAATTGGGCTTGTCGCATCTGCGCAATATGGTCGGTACGGTGATGCAGGACGATGCGCTGTTTGCAGGCTCGATTGCTGACAATATTGCGTTTTTCGATCAGCAGGTTGATCTGGCGTGGGTGGAAGAGTGCGCGCGCAAGGCGGCAGTCTATGAAGAAATTGCCGCCATGCCCATGGGCTTTAATACCCTGATCGGCGATATGGGCGCAGCGCTGTCTGGCGGACAAAAACAACGTATCCTGCTGGCGCGCGCACTATATAAAAGGCCCAAAATCCTGTTCCTCGACGAAGCGACCAGTCACCTGGATGTGGCGCGTGAATCGATGGTCAACCAGGCCATACAGGCGCTCGATATGACACGCGTGATTATCGCGCACCGGCCGGAGACCATCGCTTCAGCCAAGCGCGTGATTGTGATGGCGGCGGGCAAAGTCCATATGACGGCGGTGGCAGGCGCATGAATGTATCTCTGCGCCTGGCGTTGTCATTATGTTGGGCGTTGGGAGTCTTGCTGCCAGCCAGCGCCATGGCGTTGCAGCTGACCGACTTTACCGAGTTTCAGGGGCGTGTCGCCGGTAGCCCGGCCAAAGAAATGCTCACGACGGCGGCTGAATCTGAATTGGCCCCCTGTGCCGCGGCCTTGCCGCAACGGCCGCTGACACTGCTTGATGTGGTTGAGCAGGCTTTGTGTAATAGTCCACGTAGCGCGGAGGCCTGGTCCATTGCTAAAGCGCAGGCCGCGCAAGTGGCGGTACAAAAGTCCAATTATTTACCGCGCGTCAATGTCACGGCAGGTGCGGCCAAAGTGAGAAATCACGTTGAAAACTCATTATTTTCTTCGCTTGACCAGGACAATAACATCACCAATCGCACGGCCAGTTTGCGCTTGAGCTGGTTGCTAGCGGACCTGGGGCAGCGCGCTGCCAAGCTGGGGCAGGCGCAGGCCCTATTAAACGCCGCCAATGCTGCGCATGATGCTGCTTTACAAGAGGTATTTATCACTGCGGCCCAGGCCTATTTTGACAATTTGACCACGCAGGCTACCTTGACCGCTTTTGAGGATGCGGAGTCATTGGCCAAGGAGAGTCTGGCAGCTGCGACAGCCAAATTCAAGGCAGGTGTGGGTTTGCTCACCGACCAGTTACAGGCGCAAACGGCTTACGCCCAAGCCAGGCTGGACAGAATTAAAGCCGAAGGCGACCTGAAAAATGCCCACGGCACTTTGTCTGCCGCCATGGGTTTAATGGCCAACACCCCCTTTCAGTTGTTAAAACGCAGCCAACCGCTGGAACAGGCGGATTTTCTTAACCGGGTGGATGTGCTGATCCAGCAGGCCACAGAATCGCATCCGGCTATTCTTGCCGCGAAAGCAAAAGTGCTGGCTGCCGAAGAAAATATTAAAGGCGTGCGGGCAGAAGGCTTGCCAACACTAAACTTCAATACTGAATTGAGTCGTTCGGATCAGATGGGTTATCAGCAACTGGCAAACTTTCCGGCCAGTAATGTCTATTCAACGACGGCCACCATCGGCTTGCAGCTGAATATGCCTTTATTTGAAGGGTTTTCGCGCAGTTATCAGGTACAGTCCGCCGAGGCTGAGCGTCAAACCCGCGTGGCTGAGCTGAATCGCATCATGCAGCAGGTCTCGCTGGAGGTCTGGAAAAGCTATCACGCCTTGATGTCAGAGCGTGAAAATCTGCGTGCGACGGAGGAGCTTATACGTCACGCACAAGAGGCATTCAAGGTCGCGCAAGGGCGTTATCAGGCCGGGGTGGGCAATATGATTGAGTTGTTGAATGCGCAAAATGCGGTCTCCGGTGCCAGGCAGCAGCATATCAAGTCGCTGGCGGCTTTGCGTGCAGCCAGATTGAAGCTTGCTGCCAATATGGGCAATGTTGGTTTGTGGGCCATTGTTGAACCTTGATCAATATTATTAACTTGTTTACGTAATTGTTAATATTAGTTAATATGGTGTCGCTGTGATGTTGCTGTTATGCAGGGATGTCACCGCCTGGATTACCTTGAATCAAGGTGATGGTGGGCGCTGGTTAACGGTGCAGTCGTCAAGGGCTGCATGGGTTAGACGGGGTACATTAATAACGCAAATGAGGAGAAGTAAATGGCAATTCAAAGCTTGAAAAAGGTTGAAGTTGAAGCGGTTTCTGGCGGTGCGGGCTTCGACCTGTCCGGTTTGCTGGGTGGCATTCCGTTGTTGGGTGGTTTGCTGGGCGGTGCGACCGGTTCTACCGGCGGTACTGTCAACGGCTTGGTCAGTACGCTGTCAGCGATTCCATTGGTCGGTCCAATTTTAGGTACCGTGCTTGGCCTGTTTGGCGGCTTGGTCAGCATTTAACAGACTCGGTTTTCCCCTCCGATGTATTTGCCCTGCTTTTGCAGGGCTTTTTTTGTGCCAAAAGCTACTTACTTTTTGGTCTCAGCAGGTTTACAGTTTTTGAGATGCAAATGATCGCTGTCATCCAGCGTGGTTTGCTCGCCGTTCAGGCGCAAATCCATGGTGCCGTAGTGATAAAGCTGCTTATCACTCGCATCTCTCGCCAGGCCAATTTCATGGTCAGGCAGCATGACCCAGGCTTCGTCACCGTTTGCGGATAGTTTCAGGCCAAAAGACTGATAATTCTCGCATTGGTAATGAATAGCTTCTTTGCCGTAACGCGGCACTTCCTTGGTGCCTTTGTCAAACATGCTGGGAAACTCAAAGCTGGCGCAGCCAAATAACAAGGCAGAGACGGCAGCGATCATCAAATGTTGATAGGTGTTTTTCATTGTGTGTATCTTGTTCTAATAAGAGGCTATAAATAAATATGCACCATATTGTGCCAGTCATGCCTCACAGACTCAATCGTTTTGGTCGTGTGGATGGTAGGCCGCACGCTGCAAGCGGTCACGCAAGGCGTCCCATTCTGGAGTGGCGGGTGGCGATTCAATCAGGATAACCTCCGCTTGTGCGGCGTCCAGTGTATGTAGTGCGGCGTAGAGTTGTTCTGCCGCCTGCGCAGGGTCTTTCGGCAGATAAACATCTTTATCTGTCACTTGTTCAGCATTGCCAAATAATAAAGCAGCGGCGGCTGGTCTGGTTTGGGCATAGCGCAACATGGCTGGGATTGATGCAAATAGCAGGCACGGCGTGCGTGGCGAATAATGCAGCAAATGCTGTCCGGGGACCTTCGGCGTTTGCGCCGCTTGCTGGGTGGCCGGTTTGCCTGCAATCGCGGCGATCGCCGCAGTTTCTATCATGCCTGGGCGCAATAATTGCCATTCGTCTCCGTGCACGCTGACAATGGTTGACTCGATTCCCACCTGGCAGGCACCGCCATCTAATACCGGAATATCATGGCCCAGGCCTGACTCCACATGCTCGGCCGTAGTGGGGCTTAACTGTGTATATTTATTGGCAGACGGGGCAGCCAGCCCCAGGCCGCTGTCGTGTAGCAGGGCAAGCGCCACAGGGTGTGCCGGCACGCGCAAGGCCACGGTTGGTTCGCCAGCACGTACGGTTTGCGATACCTCAGCGCGCGCTGGTAATACTAATGTCAACGGTCCTGGCCAGAATGCTTGTGCCAGTTGTTGCGCCAATGGCGGAAACTCACTTGCCCAGTCAGTTACTTGCGCCGCGCTGGCAATATGGACAATCAGCGGGTTATTGGCCGGGCGCTGTTTCGTCGCATATATTTTGGCAATCGCCAATTCGTTGCGTGCATCAGCCGCCAATCCATATACCGTTTCTGTAGGGATGGCGACCACCTCACCACGCTTTAACAGTTCAATCGCCTTCGCCGGGCTGATACGCATCATGCACTCTGATTTTGTAAAAATTCTATTTTACTATCGAAAACCATGCGTACTACAGCATCGCTTCCTATAAAATGCGCGCTTCAGTCTAAGGAGCAGCAAGATGCAAATTCAAGTTCAACATAATCCTGCCGAAACACAATTAAAGGAGCTTGGTGTTGCCAAGTGGCCCACCTGGCAAAAAGAGGTGTCTGTTTTTGACTGGACATTCCATGAGCAAGAGCAGGCATATATATTAGAAGGCGAATGTGTGGTCACCCCGATAGGTGGCGCACCTGCGAGTTTTGGCAAGGGTGACTTCGTCACCTTCCCGGCGGGGCTTAAAGTCAGTTGGGAAGTGAAGCAGCCTTTGCATAAGCATTATCATCTGGATGGCAATGTCTTGACGCAAACCTGGTTGCGACTCAAAGCAGCTTTCAAGAAATAATCATCAATTTGTAACAGAATTGTAATAGTGGCGAATGGGGGGTTGACCGCAATCCCCATCGCTGTAGAATGCGCGGCTTCCTTAAACGAAACGACATGTTTAGTTATCAGGAAGTGCCTTTAGCGGGGTGAGTTGATAGTAATTTGAAACGAGTGTTTAAATTGCTGTTGACGAAGTAAAAAACCTCTGTATAATGCGCACCTCGTTACGAAATAACGGTAACGAAAACGGCTTAGAAGCTGACTGTTCTTTAAAAATTAGGATGACTGATAAGTGTGGGTGTTTGTAGTTGAGTGAAGCGCATTTAATGCGTAGAAACTCAGAAAATACAAATGCTTTACACTTAGATTTATGACAAGTATGTACAGTGTTTTTTACACACATACCTTGAAATGAATTTGAGATATAAGCGAATCGAATACCGCCTCTTAATTGAGGTAAAAAGTAATAGTTAGGAATTAAACTGAAGAGTTTGATCCTGGCTCAGATTGAACGCTGGCGGAATGCTTTACACATGCAAGTCGAACGATGAACCTTAGCTTGCTAGGGGGATTAGTGGCGAACGGGTGAGTAATATATCGGAACGTACCTTGTAATGGGGGATAACTAGTCGAAAGATTAGCTAATACCGCATACGCCCTGAGGGGGAAAGTAGGGGATCTTCGGACCTTACGTTATAAGAGCGGCCGATATCTGATTAGCTAGTTGGTGGGGTAATGGCCTACCAAGGCGACGATCAGTAGCTGGTCTGAGAGGACGACCAGCCACACTGGAACTGAGACACGGTCCAGACTCCTACGGGAGGCAGCAGTGGGGAATTTTGGACAATGGGCGAAAGCCTGATCCAGCCATTCCGCGTGAGTGAAGAAGGCCTTCGGGTTGTAAAGCTCTTTCGCAAGGGAAGAAAACTTACATTCTAATAAAGTGTGAGGCTGACGGTACCTTGATAAGAAGCACCGGCTAACTACGTGCCAGCAGCCGCGGTAATACGTAGGGTGCGAGCGTTAATCGGAATTACTGGGCGTAAAGCGTGCGCAGGCGGTTTTGTAAGTCAGATGTGAAATCCCCGAGCTCAACTTGGGAACTGCGTTTGAAACTACAAGACTAGAATATGTCAGAGGGGGGTAGAATTCCACGTGTAGCAGTGAAATGCGTAGAGATGTGGAGGAATACCAATGGCGAAGGCAGCCCCCTGGGATAATATTGACGCTCATGCACGAAAGCGTGGGGAGCAAACAGGATTAGATACCCTGGTAGTCCACGCCCTAAACGATGTCTACTAGTTGTTGGTGGAGTAAAATCCATGAGTAACGCAGCTAACGCGTGAAGTAGACCGCCTGGGGAGTACGGTCGCAAGATTAAAACTCAAAGGAATTGACGGGGGCCCGCACAAGCGGTGGATTATGTGGATTAATTCGATGCAACGCGAAAAACCTTACCTGGCCTTGACATGCCACTAACGAAGCAGAGATGCATTAGGTGCCCGAAAGGGAAAGTGGACACAGGTGCTGCATGGCTGTCGTCAGCTCGTGTCGTGAGATGTTGGGTTAAGTCCCGCAACGAGCGCAACCCTTGCCATTAATTGCCATCATTTAGTTGGGCACTTTAATGGGACTGCCGGTGACAAACCGGAGGAAGGTGGGGATGACGTCAAGTCCTCATGGCCCTTATGGCCAGGGCTTCACACGTAATACAATGGTCGGTACAGAGAGTTGCCAACCCGCGAGGGGGAGCTAATCTCAGAAAGCCGATCGTAGTCCGGATTGTTCTCTGCAACTCGAGAGCATGAAGTCGGAATCGCTAGTAATCGCGGATCAGCATGTCGCGGTGAATACGTTCCCGGGCCTTGTACACACCGCCCGTCACACCATGGGAGTGGGTTTTACCAGAAGTAGTTAGTCTAACCGCAAGGGGGACGATTACCACGGTAGTATTCATGACTGGGGTGAAGTCGTAACAAGGTAGCCGTATCGGAAGGTGCGGCTGGATCACCTCCTTTCTAGAGAAGATCACTCGGCTTCAAGCATTCACTCTTATCAGTCATCTAAAATTAAGCAGCAACAAAGATTTAGGCAAACCGCCTTAGGGTCTGTAGCTCAGCTGGTTAGAGCACCGTCTTGATAAGGCGGGGGTCGTTGGTTCGAGCCCAACCAGACCCACCACCGAATATTGGGGGATTAGCTCAGCTGGGAGAGCACCTGCTTTGCAAGCAGGGGGTCAACGGTTCGATCCCGTTATCCTCCACCACCGATTGTGGTTTGGATATATAAAGCTTTGTTGTGAATTAGAGATTAGAAGCAAGCGTTATTAATTGAAGTTTGATTAAATGTTTGCTTCTGGTTTTTAAACATTAGTTTAACTACTAAGACTGCTCTTTAACAAAATGGAAGAAGTAAAGGAATATAGGTTGTGTGATGACAACTTATATTCAATGGGCGATATTATTTTTTAACCGGAAATAATATCGATTGATTGCAAAATCATAAATATTAAACGCAAGTTGAGAAGTTTAGGTTATTGAGTGATTGATAATTTAAGCGAATCTAACGAGGTTTGATAGTGCTTTAGAATTACCTGTAACGCGTGTCTCATGCACGACGAAATCTAGATTTAAAAAGGGTTTAGGTTTTAACGTTATAGGGTCAAGTGAATAAGTGCATATGGTGGATGCCTTGGCGATATCAGGCGATGAAGGACGTGATAGCCTGCGAAAAGCTTCGGGGAGCTGGCAAATAAGCTTTGATCCGGAGATGTCCGAATGGGGAAACCCGGCCGTAAGGTCATTCTCTTCTGAATATATAGGAAGAGTAAAGCGAACCGAGTGAACTGAAACATCTAAGTAACTCGAGGAAAAGAAATCAACCGAGATTCCGTAAGTAGTGGCGAGCGAACATGGAACAGCCTGTTATTTTTAGCAGACGCGATAGTAGAACGGAATGGAAAGTCCGACCGTAGTGGGTGATAGTCCCGTATACGAAATCCCGTTTGTGGAACTAGGGTAACGAAAAGTAGGGCGGGGCACGAGAAACCTTGTCTGAACATGGGGGGACCATCCTCCAAGGCTAAATACTCGATATCGACCGATAGTGAACAAGTACCGTGAGGGAAAGGCGAAAAGAACCCCGGGAGGGGAGTGAAATAGATCCTGAAACCGTATGCATACAAACAGTGGGAGCCTCGTAAGGGGTGACTGCGTACCTTTTGTATAATGGGTCAGCGACTTACATTCAGTGGCAAGCTTAACCGATAGGGGAGGCGTAGAGAAATCGAGTCCGAATAGGGCGAATCAGTCGCTGGGTGTAGACCCGAAACCAAGTGATCTATCCATGGCCAGGATGAAGGTGCCGTAACAGGTACTGGAGGTCCGAACCCACAAATGTTGAAAAATTTGGGGATGAGCTGTGGATAGGGGTGAAAGGCTAAACAAACTTGGAGATAGCTGGTTCTCTCCGAAAACTATTTAGGTAGTGCCTCGTATATCATTCTCGGGGGTAGAGCACTGTTATGGCTAGGGGGTTCATAAGAACTTACCAAACCATTGCAAACTCCGAATACTGAGAAATGCAATTACGGGAGACAGACCATGGGTGCTAACGTCCGTGGTCAAGAGGGAAACAACCCAGACCGACAGCTAAGGTCCCAAATGACGTGCTAAGTGGAAAACGAAGTGGGAAGGCATAGACAGCCAGGATGTTGGCTTAGAAGCAGCCATCATTTAAAGAAAGCGTAATAGCTCACTGGTCGAGTCGTCCTGCGCGGAAGATGTAACGGGGCTAAGCACGTAACCGAAGCTTCGGATGCCATATTTATATGGCATGGTAGGAGAGCGTTCTGTAGGCCTGCGAAGGTGTGCTGTGAGGCATGCTGGAGGTATCAGAAGTGCGAATGCTGACATGAGTAGCGATAAAGGGAGTGAAAAGCTCCCTCGCCGAAAGCCCAAGGTTTCCTGCGCAACGTTCATCGGCGCAGGGTGAGTCGGCCCCTAAGGTGAGGCAGAGATGCGTAGCTGATGGGAAACAGGTTAATATTCCTGTACCTCTATACAATGCGATGTGGGGACGGAGAAGGTTAGGTCAGCCGGGTGTTGGATGTCCCGGTTCAAGCGTGTAGGTTGGTTCTTTAGGCAAATCCGGAGAGCTAAGACTGAGACGTGATAACGAGTCTGCTTGCAGACGAAGTGATTGATACCATGCTTCCAAGAAAAGCCACTAAGCTTCAGTTGTATAAGACCGTACCGCAAACCGACACAGGTGGGCAGGATGAGAATTCTAAGGCGCTTGAGAGAACCCGGGAGAAGGAACTCGGCAAATTAGCACCGTAACTTCGGGAGAAGGTGCGCCCCGGTAGTGTGTAGAGATTTACTCTCGAAGCACGATGGGGTTGCAGTGAAAAGGTGGCTGCGACTGTTTAATAAAAACACAGCACTCTGCAAACACGAAAGTGGACGTATAGGGTGTGACGCCTGCCCGGTGCTGGAAGATTAAATGATGGGGTGCAAGCTCTTGATTGAAGTCCCAGTAAACGGCGGCCGTAACTATAACGGTCCTAAGGTAGCGAAATTCCTTGTCGGGTAAGTTCCGACCCGCACGAATGGCGTAACGATGGCCACACTGTCTCCTCTCGGGACTCAGCGAAGTTGAAATGTTTGTGAAGATGCAATCTCCCCGCGGCTAGACGGAAAGACCCCATGAACCTTTACTGCAGCTTTACATTGGACTTTGACAAGATTTGTGTAGGATAGGTGGGAGACGTTGAAGCGGAGTCGCTAGATTTCGTGGAGTCAACCTTGAAATACCACCCTGATGTTGTTGAGGTTCTAACCTAGGTCCGTAATCCGGACTGGGGACCGTGTATGGTAGGCAGTTTGACTGGGGCGGTCTCCTCCCAAAGAGTAACGGAGGAGTGCGAAGGTAACCTAGGTACGGTCGGAAATCGTACTGATAGTGCAATGGCATAAGGTTGCTTGACTGCGAGACGGACAGGTCGAGCAGGTGCGAAAGCAGGTCATAGTGATCCGGTGGTTCTGTATGGAAGGGCCATCGCTCAACGGATAAAAGGTACTCTGGGGATAACAGGCTGATTCCTCCCAAGAGTTCATATCGACGGGGGAGTTTGGCACCTCGATGTCGGCTCATCACATCCTGGGGCTGTAGCCGGTCCCAAGGGTATGGCTGTTCGCCATTTAAAGTGGTACGTGAGCTGGGTTTAAAACGTCGTGAGACAGTTTGGTCCCTATCTGCCGTGGGCGCTGCAAGTTTGAGGGGACCTGCTCCTAGTACGAGAGGACCGGAGTGGACGCACCTCTGGTGGACCAGTTATCATGCCAATGGTATAGCTGGGTAGCTAAGTGCGGAAGAGATAAACGCTGAAAGCATCTAAGCGTGAAACTCGCCTCGAGATGAGACTTGCCTCTGGCTTTAAGCCAGCTAAAGAGTCGTTCAAGACCAGGACGTTGATAGGTCAGGTGTGGAAGTGCAGTAATGCATTAAGCTAACTGATACTAATTGCTCGTGAGGCTTGATCCTATAACCTTAAAACTTAGACTAAAATCTAAGCAAGGTGTAGTTCAAAGCAATATGATTTGGCAATCATCTAGAAATAAGAAACACAAGTTGTTTCATACCCTAATCCCATTGAAAACAAGCGTAAAACGCTTGCATCCTTTACTTCTTCCAATTTGTTAAAGCAGGCTGAGCAAAAACTCAGCACCATGCATAACATTACCAGTTATGTTTGGGGACAATAGCGGTTTGGAACCACCCCTTCCCATCTCGAACAGGGCCGTGAAACGAACTTGCGCCAATGATAGTGTACTCTTCGTATGCGAAAGTAGGTCATCCCCAAGCTCCCTATACAAGCCCTCGGCCAATTTGGTCGAGGGCTTTTGCTTATTAGTGTAAGCCAGTGATTTTCTCAGTAGAAATTGTTTAATTTTTTGCTTGACGAAAATCTCCAGCGCTGTAAAATGCGCGGCTCGCTTCAAGAAAACGATAAGTTAAATTGAAGCAAAGAAGTAAAAAGTGACATCTTAAAGAGGCCTGTTAATAACGAAATAAAAGTTGTTGACGAAGTAAAAAACCTCTGTATAATGCGCACCTCGTTACGAAATAACGGTAACGAAAACGGCTTAGAAGCTGACTGTTCTTTAAAAATTAGGATGACTGATAAGTGTGGGTGTTTGTAGTTGAGTGAAGCGCATTTAATGCGTAGAAACTCAGAAAATACAAATGCTTTACACTTAGATTTATGACAAGTATGTACAGTGTTTTTTACACACATACCTTGAAATGAATTTGAGATATAAGCGAATCGAATACCGCCTCTTAATTGAGGTAAAAAGTAATAGTTAGGAATTAAACTGAAGAGTTTGATCCTGGCTCAGATTGAACGCTGGCGGAATGCTTTACACATGCAAGTCGAACGATGAACCTTAGCTTGCTAGGGGGATTAGTGGCGAACGGGTGAGTAATATATCGGAACGTACCTTGTAATGGGGGATAACTAGTCGAAAGATTAGCTAATACCGCATACGCCCTGAGGGGGAAAGTAGGGGATCTTCGGACCTTACGTTATAAGAGCGGCCGATATCTGATTAGCTAGTTGGTGGGGTAATGGCCTACCAAGGCGACGATCAGTAGCTGGTCTGAGAGGACGACCAGCCACACTGGAACTGAGACACGGTCCAGACTCCTACGGGAGGCAGCAGTGGGGAATTTTGGACAATGGGCGAAAGCCTGATCCAGCCATTCCGCGTGAGTGAAGAAGGCCTTCGGGTTGTAAAGCTCTTTCGCAAGGGAAGAAAACTTACATTCTAATAAAGTGTGAGGCTGACGGTACCTTGATAAGAAGCACCGGCTAACTACGTGCCAGCAGCCGCGGTAATACGTAGGGTGCGAGCGTTAATCGGAATTACTGGGCGTAAAGCGTGCGCAGGCGGTTTTGTAAGTCAGATGTGAAATCCCCGAGCTCAACTTGGGAACTGCGTTTGAAACTACAAGACTAGAATATGTCAGAGGGGGGTAGAATTCCACGTGTAGCAGTGAAATGCGTAGAGATGTGGAGGAATACCAATGGCGAAGGCAGCCCCCTGGGATAATATTGACGCTCATGCACGAAAGCGTGGGGAGCAAACAGGATTAGATACCCTGGTAGTCCACGCCCTAAACGATGTCTACTAGTTGTTGGTGGAGTAAAATCCATGAGTAACGCAGCTAACGCGTGAAGTAGACCGCCTGGGGAGTACGGTCGCAAGATTAAAACTCAAAGGAATTGACGGGGGCCCGCACAAGCGGTGGATTATGTGGATTAATTCGATGCAACGCGAAAAACCTTACCTGGCCTTGACATGCCACTAACGAAGCAGAGATGCATTAGGTGCCCGAAAGGGAAAGTGGACACAGGTGCTGCATGGCTGTCGTCAGCTCGTGTCGTGAGATGTTGGGTTAAGTCCCGCAACGAGCGCAACCCTTGCCATTAATTGCCATCATTTAGTTGGGCACTTTAATGGGACTGCCGGTGACAAACCGGAGGAAGGTGGGGATGACGTCAAGTCCTCATGGCCCTTATGGCCAGGGCTTCACACGTAATACAATGGTCGGTACAGAGAGTTGCCAACCCGCGAGGGGGAGCTAATCTCAGAAAGCCGATCGTAGTCCGGATTGTTCTCTGCAACTCGAGAGCATGAAGTCGGAATCGCTAGTAATCGCGGATCAGCATGTCGCGGTGAATACGTTCCCGGGCCTTGTACACACCGCCCGTCACACCATGGGAGTGGGTTTTACCAGAAGTAGTTAGTCTAACCGCAAGGGGGACGATTACCACGGTAGTATTCATGACTGGGGTGAAGTCGTAACAAGGTAGCCGTATCGGAAGGTGCGGCTGGATCACCTCCTTTCTAGAGAAGATCACTCGGCTTCAAGCATTCACTCTTATCAGTCATCTAAAATTAAGCAGCAACAAAGATTTAGGCAAACCGCCTTAGGGTCTGTAGCTCAGCTGGTTAGAGCACCGTCTTGATAAGGCGGGGGTCGTTGGTTCGAGCCCAACCAGACCCACCACCGAATATTGGGGGATTAGCTCAGCTGGGAGAGCACCTGCTTTGCAAGCAGGGGGTCAACGGTTCGATCCCGTTATCCTCCACCACCGATTGTGGTTTGGATATATAAAGCTTTGTTGTGAATTAGAGATTAGAAGCAAGCGTTATTAATTGAAGTTTGATTAAATGTTTGCTTCTGGTTTTTAAACATTAGTTTAACTACTAAGACTGCTCTTTAACAAAATGGAAGAAGTAAAGGAATATAGGTTGTGTGATGACAACTTATATTCAATGGGCGATATTATTTTTTAACCGGAAATAATATCGATTGATTGCAAAATCATAAATATTAAACGCAAGTTGAGAAGTTTAGGTTATTGAGTGATTGATAATTTAAGCGAATCTAACGAGGTTTGATAGTGCTTTAGAATTACCTGTAACGCGTGTCTCATGCACGACGAAATCTAGATTTAAAAAGGGTTTAGGTTTTAACGTTATAGGGTCAAGTGAATAAGTGCATATGGTGGATGCCTTGGCGATATCAGGCGATGAAGGACGTGATAGCCTGCGAAAAGCTTCGGGGAGCTGGCAAATAAGCTTTGATCCGGAGATGTCCGAATGGGGAAACCCGGCCGTAAGGTCATTCTCTTCTGAATATATAGGAAGAGTAAAGCGAACCGAGTGAACTGAAACATCTAAGTAACTCGAGGAAAAGAAATCAACCGAGATTCCGTAAGTAGTGGCGAGCGAACATGGAACAGCCTGTTATTTTTAGCAGACGCGATAGTAGAACGGAATGGAAAGTCCGACCGTAGTGGGTGATAGTCCCGTATACGAAATCCCGTTTGTGGAACTAGGGTAACGAAAAGTAGGGCGGGGCACGAGAAACCTTGTCTGAACATGGGGGGACCATCCTCCAAGGCTAAATACTCGATATCGACCGATAGTGAACAAGTACCGTGAGGGAAAGGCGAAAAGAACCCCGGGAGGGGAGTGAAATAGATCCTGAAACCGTATGCATACAAACAGTGGGAGCCTCGTAAGGGGTGACTGCGTACCTTTTGTATAATGGGTCAGCGACTTACATTCAGTGGCAAGCTTAACCGATAGGGGAGGCGTAGAGAAATCGAGTCCGAATAGGGCGAATCAGTCGCTGGGTGTAGACCCGAAACCAAGTGATCTATCCATGGCCAGGATGAAGGTGCCGTAACAGGTACTGGAGGTCCGAACCCACAAATGTTGAAAAATTTGGGGATGAGCTGTGGATAGGGGTGAAAGGCTAAACAAACTTGGAGATAGCTGGTTCTCTCCGAAAACTATTTAGGTAGTGCCTCGTATATCATTCTCGGGGGTAGAGCACTGTTATGGCTAGGGGGTTCATAAGAACTTACCAAACCATTGCAAACTCCGAATACTGAGAAATGCAATTACGGGAGACAGACCATGGGTGCTAACGTCCGTGGTCAAGAGGGAAACAACCCAGACCGACAGCTAAGGTCCCAAATGACGTGCTAAGTGGAAAACGAAGTGGGAAGGCATAGACAGCCAGGATGTTGGCTTAGAAGCAGCCATCATTTAAAGAAAGCGTAATAGCTCACTGGTCGAGTCGTCCTGCGCGGAAGATGTAACGGGGCTAAGCACGTAACCGAAGCTTCGGATGCCATATTTATATGGCATGGTAGGAGAGCGTTCTGTAGGCCTGCGAAGGTGTGCTGTGAGGCATGCTGGAGGTATCAGAAGTGCGAATGCTGACATGAGTAGCGATAAAGGGAGTGAAAAGCTCCCTCGCCGAAAGCCCAAGGTTTCCTGCGCAACGTTCATCGGCGCAGGGTGAGTCGGCCCCTAAGGTGAGGCAGAGATGCGTAGCTGATGGGAAACAGGTTAATATTCCTGTACCTCTATACAATGCGATGTGGGGACGGAGAAGGTTAGGTCAGCCGGGTGTTGGATGTCCCGGTTCAAGCGTGTAGGTTGGTTCTTTAGGCAAATCCGGAGAGCTAAGACTGAGACGTGATAACGAGTCTGCTTGCAGACGAAGTGATTGATACCATGCTTCCAAGAAAAGCCACTAAGCTTCAGTTGTATAAGACCGTACCGCAAACCGACACAGGTGGGCAGGATGAGAATTCTAAGGCGCTTGAGAGAACCCGGGAGAAGGAACTCGGCAAATTAGCACCGTAACTTCGGGAGAAGGTGCGCCCCGGTAGTGTGTAGAGATTTACTCTCGAAGCACGATGGGGTTGCAGTGAAAAGGTGGCTGCGACTGTTTAATAAAAACACAGCACTCTGCAAACACGAAAGTGGACGTATAGGGTGTGACGCCTGCCCGGTGCTGGAAGATTAAATGATGGGGTGCAAGCTCTTGATTGAAGTCCCAGTAAACGGCGGCCGTAACTATAACGGTCCTAAGGTAGCGAAATTCCTTGTCGGGTAAGTTCCGACCCGCACGAATGGCGTAACGATGGCCACACTGTCTCCTCTCGGGACTCAGCGAAGTTGAAATGTTTGTGAAGATGCAATCTCCCCGCGGCTAGACGGAAAGACCCCATGAACCTTTACTGCAGCTTTACATTGGACTTTGACAAGATTTGTGTAGGATAGGTGGGAGACGTTGAAGCGGAGTCGCTAGATTTCGTGGAGTCAACCTTGAAATACCACCCTGATGTTGTTGAGGTTCTAACCTAGGTCCGTAATCCGGACTGGGGACCGTGTATGGTAGGCAGTTTGACTGGGGCGGTCTCCTCCCAAAGAGTAACGGAGGAGTGCGAAGGTAACCTAGGTACGGTCGGAAATCGTACTGATAGTGCAATGGCATAAGGTTGCTTGACTGCGAGACGGACAGGTCGAGCAGGTGCGAAAGCAGGTCATAGTGATCCGGTGGTTCTGTATGGAAGGGCCATCGCTCAACGGATAAAAGGTACTCTGGGGATAACAGGCTGATTCCTCCCAAGAGTTCATATCGACGGGGGAGTTTGGCACCTCGATGTCGGCTCATCACATCCTGGGGCTGTAGCCGGTCCCAAGGGTATGGCTGTTCGCCATTTAAAGTGGTACGTGAGCTGGGTTTAAAACGTCGTGAGACAGTTTGGTCCCTATCTGCCGTGGGCGCTGCAAGTTTGAGGGGACCTGCTCCTAGTACGAGAGGACCGGAGTGGACGCACCTCTGGTGGACCAGTTATCATGCCAATGGTATAGCTGGGTAGCTAAGTGCGGAAGAGATAAACGCTGAAAGCATCTAAGCGTGAAACTCGCCTCGAGATGAGACTTGCCTCTGGCTTTAAGCCAGCTAAAGAGTCGTTCAAGACCAGGACGTTGATAGGTCAGGTGTGGAAGTGCAGTAATGCATTAAGCTAACTGATACTAATTGCTCGTGAGGCTTGATCCTATAACCTTAAAACTTAGACTAAAATCTAAGCAAGGTGTAGTTCAAAGCAATATGATTTGGCAATCATCTAGAAATAAGAAACACAAGTTGTTTCATACCCTAATCCCATTGAAAACAAGCGTAAAACGCTTGCATCCTTTACTTCTTCCAATTTGTTAAAGCAGGCTGAGCAAAAACTCAGCACCATGCATAACATTACCAGTTATGTTTGGGGACAATAGCGGTTTGGAACCACCCCTTCCCATCTCGAACAGGGCCGTGAAACGAACTTGCGCCAATGATAGTGTACTCTTCGTATGCGAAAGTAGGTCATCCCCAAGCTCCTATTCTAAAAAGGCCTCAGCACTCGCGTGTTGAGGCCTTTTTTATTGCCTCAAAATATCTGAAGGCGATGCATCGCATAGTCACATCGGTAGATACAACGCAGGCAGAGATGCTCCGCTTGTAAAAAACTGCTCATTCTGGAAATCAATACTTTGCATTTTGCGGGCAGAAAAAAACCCGGTGCAAGCACCGGGTTAAAGTCTATTTAGATATGCTCAAAATAGACTGCCATGAAATCTGTACTGCTTATTGTTTGCACCGCTTGGGCGGTTGTTAATTAGAGTCTTCTCCCTCGTTTTAAGCATAGTAAAAGACTCGCGGGCCGCTGTCATTGACCCAAGTGGGCTATTAAAAAATGAGGGTGAATTCCTGGTGATTTGCTGCGTTACGTTGCTTGCTAGGCATCGCATGTCCAGCTTTGAATTTAAAAGGAAATTTGGTATAATCGAAATGATAGATGGGCGTTACGCCCATTTTTTGTTTTCGGACGTAACGTTTTGAATTAAGGGCGCGTATGCAAAACCTGCATTCGGTGGTTGAAAAGACGGTTACCCAGTTGGGGTATGAGTTGGTTGACTTTGAAACAGCCAATCGTGGCAAGTTGCTGCGCGTGTTTATCGACAAACTCACGCCAAAAGACAATAAAGACAGTGTGACGATTGATGATTGCGTGTTGGTCAGCAATCAGCTCGGTAATGTATTGACTGTCGAGCTGGATATTGATTATGACCGTCTTGAAGTGTCCTCTGCCGGTTTGGATCGTGTGCTGAGCAAAGAGGCGGATTTTTTGCGCTTTGCCGGTGAGCGTGCGCAAATCAAATTGCGCATTGGTATTCAGGACGATGGCCCTAAAGCGACAAAAACCAGCCTGCCAAGAAAAACATTTCTGGGGCTGTTGCAAGGGGTCGAAGAAGGTAAGGTAGTAGTTGAGTGCGATGGCTGGATCTATAGATTGTCGCTGGATAATATTGATAAGGCTCGTTTGAGCCCTGTCTTTGATTAATTTGTTATAGCTAATCCGTACGGTGAGTTGGAGATTACGATGAGTCGTGAATTATTGTTGTTGGTTGATGCCCTTGCACATGAAAAAAATGTGGATAAAGAGGTGATTTTTACTGCCTTGGAACTGGCATTGGCTTCGGCAACGAAAAAGAACCATGAAGAAGGTGCTGATATCCGCGTTGAAATTGACCGCGAAACCGGTGAGTACGCAACCTTTAGACGTTGGCAATATGTGGAATACGACCTGCTGGAAAGCTCTGCTTACCAATTCGATGAAGAGGATGAGCGTGCAGCCAGCAGACAGATTGGTGATTACTACGAAGAGCCATTAGAGTCGATCTCCTTTGGCCGTATCGGGGCACAAGCTGCCAAGCAAGTGATTTTGCAGAAAGTGCGCGAAGCTGAGCGCGAGCAAATGATTCAGGATTTCCTGGCCCGCGGTGAGAGCCTGGTGACTGGCGTGATCAAGCGTATGGAAAAAGGCAATGCGATCATCGAAGTTGGTCGTATTGAGTGCCTGTTGCCTCGCGAAGCCATGATCCAGAAAGAAAACCTGCGTGTCGGTGACCGTGTGCGTGCTTATCTGTCTCGCGTCGATCGCGGTGGCCGTGGCCCGCAACTGATACTGTCACGCGTGGCGCCAGATTTCCTCAAGCGCTTGTTTGAGCTGGAAGTGCCGGAAATTGAAGAAGGTTTATTAGAGATTCGCTCTGCGGCACGTGACCCGGGCTTGCGCTCTAAAATTGCGGTTAAAACCAATGATCAACGCCTGGATCCAGTTGGTACTTGCGTTGGTATGCGTGGTTCACGCGTACAGGCAGTCACGTCTGAGCTCGGTGGTGAGCGTGTAGATATCGTGTTGTGGAGTATGGACCCGGCGCAGTTTGTGATCAATGCACTGGCCCCGGCTGAAGTGACCTCCATCGTGGTTGATGAAGATGCGCACAGCATGGATGTGGTTGTGAATGAAGAGCAGTTGGCCGTCGCCATTGGCCGTAACGGTCAAAACGTACGCCTGGCTTCAGAGTTAACCGGTTGGAATTTGAATATTCTGACTGAAGAAGCAGCTGCACAGAAGAGCCAGGATGAATACGCCAAGATCAGCCAGCTGTTTATTGAAAAGCTGGACGTGGATGAAGAAGTGGCTGATATCCTGGTACAAGAGGGCTTTAGCACGCTGGAAGAAATCGCTTATGTGCCATTGGCTGAAATGTCTGAAATCGAAGCATTTGATGAAGATACCATCAACGAGTTGCGCTCGCGTGCACGTGCGGCTTTGCTGACAGAGGCCATTGCCAAAGAAGAGAAGGTCGAAGAAGACACCAACGACTTGATGACACTGGACGGCATGGATGCAGATACAGCCCACAAACTGGCTGCGAGCGAAATCCATACCAGTGAAGATCTGGCTGAGCTGGCCGTCGATGAGTTGGTCGAGTTGACAGGAATAGATGAAGAGCGTGCCAAGTCATTGATTATGACCGCACGTGCACCTTGGTTTAAGTAACCTATGCGGTTAAGACATCATGCATACATCTTAATTAAAAAATAAAGTAATTGAACTGGAGCAGTACATGGCACTTTCAACCGTCGCACAATTTGCCGCAGAGCTGGGTCTTCCAACGACTCTGCTCATCGAGCAACTGAAAAGCGCAGGCGTTAATAAAACGTCTGTGGATGATTTTTTGGAAGAAGGTGACAAGGCTGCCTTGCTGGATTACTTGCGTAAAGAGCATGGTGCGGCGAATGCCCCCAAAAATAAAATCACTTTAACCCGCAAACAAAACACCGAGATCAAAAAACTCGATAGTTCAGGTAAAGCACGCACCATTCAGGTAGAAGTACGCAAAAAACGCGTGCTGGAGCGCCCGGAGCTTGGCTATGACCAGCCGGTAGATGCTGCGTACGATGAAGCTGAAAGTGTTTTGCCTGAGGTGTTGGAAGAGCTGCCACCAGAAATTGAAGAAGTGGTTGTCGAAGCGCCTGTGGTGGAAGAAGTGCCTGAAGTGTTACCAGAGCCGGAACCTGAGCCAGTTGAAGCGCCTGTTGCTGAGGCTGCGCCTGTGGCTGAAGCCCCAGTGGTCGTGAAAAAAGCGGCTGTGCTTTCTGCACAAGAAATTGCCTTGCGCGAGAATGAAGCTGTGCGCGCTGCCAAATTGGCTGCCCTGCAAGCTGAGGATGTGAAGCGTAAGCAGGCATTGACCCTGCGTCGTGCTGAAGAAGAGGCCAAACGTCAGGCTGAAGCAGAAGCGGCTAAAAACAAACCGGCCGCGACCAAATTGTCTGAAGGTACATTGCACAAGCCAGCCAATAAAGTCGCTGACAAGCCTGAAAGCAAAGACAAGAAAGCCAAGACCGATAACCGCGATTGGACTGACAACGAAAATAAAAAACGTGGCATTAAAACCCGTGGTGATGCCCCTGCTGGTGGCGCCCAAGGTTGGCGTACCCCTAAAGGCAAGCACCACAAATCAAGCAAAGATGATCAGCACGCATTCAATGCGCCAACTGAGCCCTTGATCAAAGAAGTCATGGTGCCTGAAACGATTTCAGTGGCTGATTTAGCACATAAGATGTCAGTGAAGGCTGCCGAAGTGATTAAGGCCTTGATGAAAATGGGCATGATGGTGACCATCAACCAGGTCTTGGATCAAGACACCGCGATCATTCTGGTTGAAGAAATGGGCCATAAGGCACAAGCTGCCGCCGCTAACGATCCGGAAAGCTTCCTGGAAGAAACCGAAACGGTTGAAGCCGTGATGCAAGCGCGTCCACCTGTCGTTACCGTCATGGGTCACGTTGACCATGGTAAAACCTCGTTGCTGGACTATATTCGTCGCAGCCGTGTTGCATCTGGCGAGGCCGGTGGCATTACACAGCATATCGGCGCTTATCACGTAGAAACCCCGCGTGGCATGGTCACTTTCCTCGATACCCCGGGTCACGAGGCCTTTACCGCCATGCGTGCACGCGGCGCCAAAGCGACTGATATTGTGATTCTGGTGGTGTCTGCCGATGATGGCGTAATGCCGCAAACCATTGAAGCGATTCACCATGCCAAGGCAGGTAACGTGCCTATCGTGGTCGCGATCAACAAGGTCGATAAACCAGAAGCGCAGCCAGAGCGCGTCAAAAGTGAACTGATTACACATGAAGTGGTGCCGGAAGAATATGGTGGTGAAGCCATGTTCCGTGAAGTGTCCGCCAAAACCGGTAAAGGGATTGATGAGTTATTAGAAGCTGTGTTGTTACAGGCTGAAGTACTTGAATTGATGGCACCACAAAACACCCCGGCCACCGGCCTGGTGATTGAAGGTCGCCTGGATAAAGGCCGTGGCCCTGTGACTACCGTATTGGTACAGTCCGGCATATTACGCCGCGGCGATATGTTGCTGGCGGGTACTGCTTATGGTCGCGTACGTGCCATGTTGGATGAGAACGGCAATGACATTAAAGAAGCAGGTCCTTCTATTCCGGTAGAAGTGCTTGGTTTGTCTGATGTACCGAGTGCCGGTGAAGAGACGATTGTGTTGAATGACGAACGTAAGGCACGTGAAATTGCATTGTTCCGTCAAGGCAAGTTCCGTGATGTGAAACTGGCTAAACAGCATGCAGCCAAGCTGGAAAATATTTTTGAAAATATGGGTGAAGGCGCAGTGCAAACACTGAACCTGATTATCAAGTCAGATGTTCAGGGTTCTTTCGAAGCCTTGACCACCAGCTTGCAGAAACTGTCTACCAGCGAAGTGCGCGTCAATATTATTCATACTGCGGTGGGTGCGATCAGCGAGTCTGATGTGAACCTGGCTGCGGCGTCCAAAGCGGTGTTGATTGGCTTTAACGTGCGTGCTGATGCCGGTGCCCGTAAGCTGGTCGAGAACCTGGATGTAGACTTGCGTTACTACAACATCATTTACGAAGCGGTCGATGAAATCAAGGCGGCCCTGGGTGGCATGTTGGCGCCTGAGCAGAAAGAGCAAATGATTGGTACGGTAGAAATCCGTGAGGTTTACCGTATTTCTAAAGTGGGTGCTGTGGCTGGTTGTTACGTACAGGATGGTATGGTTAAACGTAACTCCAAAGTACGCGTGTTGCGCAACAATGTGATTATTCACACGGGTGAGCTGGATTCGCTGAAACGCTTTAAAGATGACGTTAAAGAAGTCAAAAACAACTTCGAGTGCGGTCTCTCTCTCAAGAACTACAACGAGATCGAAGTGGGCGATATCCTGGAAGTCTACGAAGTCGTTGAAGTGGCTAGAACGCTGTAATGGCCAAGGCATTTTCCCGCAATGACAGAATCTCTGAGCAAATGCGCCGTGAACTGGCGGATTTGCTCATGTTCGAGGTCAAAGATCCGCGCGTGCAGATGGTCACCTTGACTGGCGTCGAGGTGACTGGTGACATGGCGCACGCCAAAGTTTTTTATACGGCGCAAAAAAATAGTAAAGGCTTGCAGGCTGGTCTGGAAAAAGCGGCTGGTTTCCTGCGTTCGCAATTGGGTAAGCGCATGATGATACGCACTGTGCCACAATTGCATTTTGTCTATGACGAATCCATAGACCGCGGCATGCATATGGATAAGCTGATCAATCAAGCTTTGTCCGATACGCCTCCGCAAGACTAATTTTTATCCTCTTCAGCTATGCAAATCAAACGCATTAAACGCGCCATCAGTGGCGTGTTATTGCTCGACAAGCCATATGGCTTTTCCTCCAACCAGGCCTTGCAAAAGGTCAAATGGTTATATCAGGCGCAAAAAGCCGGGCATACCGGCACGCTGGATCCTCTGGCAACCGGTGTCTTGCCGATTTGCCTGGGCGAGGCAACCAAGTTTGCACAGCATTTAACCGATGAAAATAAAACCTATGTCGCCACAGTCAAGTTTGGTGTCACCACAACGACTGGCGATAAAGAAGGTGACGTGATCAGCCAGGTGGACTGTCATATCACGCGCGAAGATGTTGAGCGTGTGTTGCCGCAATTTATGGGTGAAATTACCCAGGTGCCGCCCATGTATTCGGCACTTAAAGTGAACGGTAAGCCTTTATATGAATACGCGCGCGATGGTGTCGAGCTGGAGCGTGCGCCACGCCAAGTGACTATTCATGCGCTACGCGTGCTGGGTTGTGCGGATAACAGTGCAGAGATTGAAGTGTGCTGTAGCAAGGGCACTTATATTCGCACCCTGGGTGAGGATATTGGTAAATTCTTGCAGGCAGGGGCGCATTTAACGGCTTTACGCCGCACGGCGACCGCCACTTATCAAATTGCGCATACAGTGAGCATTGAAGCACTGGAGCAGATGACCGCTGAACAGCGCGATGCCTTGCTGCTGCCGGTAGATACGGCGATCACGGCTTTACCCAAAATCCTGCTGCAAGAAGATGCGGCTTATTATTTTAAACAGGGCAATCCGGTGTGGGTGTCAGGCAGTATTCCGGCAGGTGAGCTGCGCATTTACAGTGAAGCTGGCCTGTTTCTTGGGGTTGGTTTTCAGCAGCGTGATGGTCGCGTCGCGCCGAAGCGCGTCGTCAATCTATAAGCTGACCAGCTGACTTGCCACTGCCGCGGCAAGTTTCTACAATCATAGGCTTAGTCTATTGGGCCAGTATCCATGAAGCGATGCCTTACTCCGCTTGTGTTGAGTCTCTTGCTGCCTTGTTTGCCTGCAGCCGTCGCGCAAGGTGACGTATCCGCCGTCCCGGCCAAGACGACTATTAGCATACTGTACGACACACGTTTTGAAGCGCATGATCCTGGGCCCGATCACCCGGAGCAAGCGCGCCGCGTCAGTGCGATTGTGGAGCGATTGCAGCATAGTGCGTCATTGCGGCCGTTTTTACGCTGGCCTGCGTTTGCTGCGGCTACGCGCGCAGACTTATTGCGTGTGCACAGTGCCGCCTATCTGGATTTACTGGATGCCGAACAGGCTCGCGTCCATGCCGGAGCGCATCAATTGCTTAGCACCGGTGACACCGTGATCTCACAGCATTCGGTAGCCGTGGCAGCATTGGCTTCCGGTGCCGGGATAGCCGGTATCGATGCGCTGATGACACAGCAGTCAGCGGCGGCATTTGCCCTGGTACGGCCGCCCGGGCATCATGCCACCCGCGAGCGTGGCATGGGATTTTGCCTGACCAATCATATCGCCGTCGCCGCGCGTTATGCGCAACAACGTTATGGCATTCAACGCATTTTAATTGTCGATATCGACGTGCATCATGGCAATGGCACCCAGGCGATTTTTGAGGCAGATAACAGCGTTTTTTATTTCAGCACCCATCAGCATCCCTTGTATCCTGGCAGTGGCCGTCCCTCTGAGCAAGGTATTGGGGCCGGGGTTGGTTATACGATGAATGTGGACGTGCCACCGGGGAGTAACGAACACATTCTGTTGCATGCATTAGAGCAGCAGTTGGCACCTGCCATGCGGCAGTTCCGCCCGCAACTCATTCTGGTGTCAGCCGGACTGGATGCGCATGCTGGTGATCGTTTGGGCGCGTTGCAATATTCTGATGAAGGCTATGGCAGAATCGCTACCCGTATTAAACAGCTGGCGGATACCTATGCGCAAGGACGTATGCTGTGGATGCTGGAAGGCGGTTATGTGCCCGCGCAAAACGCCAATGCCGTGGAGTCTATCCTCGCGGCATGGCTGCATTAGGCGTGACCGTTCACTCAATTGTCATAAATATATGTTAATATATTCAATATGTTAAAGCGTTTTTATGTCTATTTCCTGTTGTCGGTGCTGTTTGCCATTGCGCAAACCGGCATTGCCACGCACGAAATCAGCCATATCAAAGAGCTGACGCAACAGTCTCAGCCTGACAAAAAACAAGGCAATGAACCTTGTACCTTGTGTATCAGCCTGGCACATGCTGCAGCTGCGCTGACACAAACGCCGCAGTGGAGTTTGCCTCCGCTCAACGGGTTTACGCCTCCAATCGCCGCGGTGTTCGCGGTCGTGACCAGTTGCGTCGCCGTTTATTCTGCGCGCGCCCCACCTTTCATTATTCCCGCCTGATATTAATCGCGCTCCTGGATTGGCATTAGCCATCTCTGGCGCTTATTTATTCTGAGTACAGTGCAACGCGCACTGTCTCTATCGTGTCTGGAAATAACAATGAATATGATCAACAGCATGGCGCCACATTCCTGGCGTCAAAAACCGCTATGGCTAGCGATGATGGCCGCATTAACCACCCCTGTCTTCGCTGCAGATAACACTTCAAACATCGATCTTGATCAAGTCCCGGTCACGGGTAATCCTTTAGGTGTAGCCTCGGATGATATGGTCGTCCCGGTGTCGGTGATTGGTGGTCGCGAATTAAGTTTGCGCCGACAGGGTACATTGGGTGAAACGCTTAATGGCATTCCAGGCGTTACTTCAACACAGTTTGGCCCCAATGCTTCACGCCCGATTATCCGCGGCATGGATGGCGAGCGTGTACGTATCATGCAAAACGGTGTGGGCGTGCTGGATGCGTCCTCCCTGAGTTTTGACCATGCCGTTGGTATTGATCCGCTGATTATTGAACAAATTGACGTGGTGCGCGGCCCTGCGGCTTTGCTTTACGGCGGTAGCGCCATGGGTGGTGTGGTGAATGCGATTGACCACCGTATTCCCAAAGAGTCACTCGATGGCTATACCGGTCGTGCGGAGGCGCGGTTTGGCGGGCCGGATAATACCCGTAACGGGGCGGCAGTGATGGATGTCGGTAACGGCGTATTTGCGCTGCATGCAGATGTTTACAGCCGCGAAACCAGTGACCTGGAGATTCCTGGTTATGCGGTTTCAAAACGTAAAAGTCGTGCAGACGGCACGGCGCGGGATAGCAAAGGCAATGGCAAACTGAATAATAGCGATGCGCTCGCTAATGGCGGTGCATTAGGCGCGGCCTGGACCTTTGATACCGGTTACCTCGGCGTGTCTTATGCAGACTCCAATAATAACTATGGCACGGTGGCAGAAGACAATGTGCGCATTGACATGCAAAACAAACGCCTGGAGTTAGCGGGTGAGGTGCGTGATTTAAAAGGGCCCTTACAAAAACTCAAGCTGCGTATGGCGCATACAGACTATCAGCACGTTGAACTGGAAGATGGCGTGGTCGGCACTACGTTTAAGAACCGCGGTGTCCAGGGTAGCCTGGAAGCGACGCATGCTTCTTTTGCCGGGATTAATGGCGTGTTGGGTTACCAGTTCCAGAATACGCGTTTCCAGGCCCTGGGCGAAGAGGCCTTTGTGCCGAGTGTGACCACGCAAGATCAGTCTGTGTATGTGTATGAAGAGTATGCGATTAATCAG
The DNA here is from genome assembly GCF_000800115.1 of Methylophilus sp. Q8. NCBI lineage: Bacteria > Pseudomonadati > Pseudomonadota > Betaproteobacteria > Nitrosomonadales > Methylophilaceae > Methylophilus > Methylophilus sp. Q8. Next base: position 1,143,827 of record NZ_JUHE01000001.1, read on the forward strand.
CACAAGCTGACGTTTGGTGGCCGTACGGGTGAAACAACCGTTAATTCGGCGGATAGTGCTAATTTTGGCACAGGGCAAAATAAAAGTTTTAATCCTAGCAGCTTTGCCTTGGGAGGGCTGTATGCCATTAATGACAGTTGGAACGCCACGTTCAACCTGTCACATAACGAACGTGCGCCAAGTTATTTTGAGTTGTATGCCAACGGAGCGCATATTGCCACTGGCCAATTTGAGGTGGGTAGCACGCAGCTTAAAAAAGAGCGTTCGAATGGCATAGATGCGCAACTGAAATGGAAGTCGGGAGGCAACAGCGTCACTTTGGGCGCTTATGCGACCAAGTTCCAAAATTTCATTGGCGTGTTTAATACAGGCAACTCGGTGCTGGTTGATGGCGAATTGTTGCCTGAAGCTGAATTTAGAGCTGTCCCAGCCCTATTTAAAGGCGTGGAGCTGGAAGGCAAGTTTGCCTTGAATGATGAGTGGGCGCTGAAGTTGCGTGGTGACTATGTGCATGCCAAAGACACGCGCAATAATGACTATCTGCCGCGTATCTCACCTTTGCGCCTGGGTGGCGGCCTGGATTACCATCTGGGAGGCTGGAATGCGCGTGTAGATGTGTTGCATGCCTTTAAGCAAAACGATGTGGCTGAGAACGAGTTGAAAACCAACGGTTACACCAACCTGAGTGCTCTGGTTGCGTACAAGTTGCCTGTGAAATATCACGTCGAGTTATTTGCCAAAGCCAATAACCTGCTCAATGATGAGATTCGCGAACACGCATCTTTCCTCAAGGATATTTCGCCAGCAGGCGCACGGTCTATCCTGGTTGGTGCCAGGGCTGATTTCTAAGGTAAATTGATGAATAAAAAAGGTTGGCAATGCCAACCTTTTTTATTGGTGCACCTATTATTGAGTGACATTAAGCTAAGCTAGCAGGATCAAGCCCCATACTACGCCCAGGTTAATCAGTGCCAGTAATACGGCCGCGCTGCCAATATCCTTGGCGCGCTTGGCCAATGCGTGGCGTTCAATGGACACACGATCAACCACGGCCTCCACGGCTGAGTTCAGTAACTCGACAATCATCACCAACAGTACACTGCCGACCATCAGGATACGGTGCAAGGCTTCTGCTTCGAGATAAAATGCCAGTGGAATCAATACCAGTGACAGCCAGACCTCCTGGCGGAAGGCATCTTCATGTTGGTAGGCGGCTTTAAAGCCATCCATGGAGTAGCCAAAAGCATTGATTAAGCGACGAAAACCAGTTTTGCCTTTAAACGGGCTTTCCTGGTGGCTAGATGATTGATTGTTTTGCATGGATTATCTCTAAAATGCGACATCAGATTTTAACATGCGCTATGATAGCGCTTTTAGCAGTGTAGTGAGGAACGAACATGGCAAGATTGGTGCAATGTGTGAAACTGGGCAAAGAGCTTGAGGGCATGGATTTCCCGCCTTATCCCGGTGAGTTGGGCAAAAGGATTTATATGCACGTCTCCAAAGAGGCCTGGGCAGGCTGGTTGAAGCAGCAAACCATGCTGGTTAACGAAAACCGTTTGAGCCTGGCTGATGCCAGCGCCAGAAAGTATTTGGCTGAACAGACTGAAAAGTACTTCTTTGGCGATGGTGCCGATGTCGCGAGTGGTTACGTGCCGCCCAGCGCTTAATGCATCAGCTTGATAGCCGCGATTAAAAAAAGCACTCCTGGGAGTGCTTTTTTGTTTTAAATCCATTTTAGGATTGCGTTTCGCGCTGAATGTCTTCCAGGCTGGTGTGGCGTACATCTTTGCCTTTCACCATATAGACGACGTATTCAGAAATGTTTTTGGCATGGTCGCCAATACGCTCAATCGCTTTCGCTACAAACAGCACTTCCAGTGACATGGAAATGGTGCGTGGATCTTCCAGCATAAACGTGATCAGCTGACGCATGGCGGCGCGGAATTGCTCGTCCACTTGCTCATCCTGCTTGGCCACTTCAACCGTCTGGCTCACGTCCAGGCGGGCGAAAGAGTCTAATGAGGTGCGCAGCATTTCACGCACAATTCCGACCATGGTTTTAATCTCGTTAAAACGTGGTTTGTACATGCGGTCTTGTTCGTAGATGCGCTGTGCCGTACGGGCAATTTTGGTGGCCTCGTCGCCAATACGCTCGAGGTCGGTGATGGTTTTGACCATCATCATGATCATGCGCAAATCACGTGCAGCAGGTTGTCTGCGGGCAATGATATGGCTGCAATCTTCGTCGACTTGTACTTCGAGTGCATTGACGCGCGTGTCACGCTCCATTACATCCTTAGCCAGATTCACATCGGCACTGGTGAGTGCCTCCAGCGCATTCACAATCTGCTGCTCAACCAGTCCCCCCATTTCCAGAACCTTGGCACGTACTGATTCCAGTTCAACATCGTATTGCTTAGAGGTATGTTCAAATTGCATGACAAATTTTCCTAATTATTGTGCCGGTGCAGATTACCAGCACAATATGACAACTTCATGATAATTTTGCAATTACTTTGTCAGTGTCTTGACACCGTTTGGTGTGGCCAGCAACAAGACGTTAGCTGGGCGGGCTGCAAACAGGCCGTTGGTGACGACGCCAACGATGGCGTTGATTTTGGCTTCCAGTGCGATCGGGTCGCTAATGGTCAGGCCGTGTACGTCCAGGATCAGGTTGCCGTTATCTGTGGTGAAGTCACGCAACTGTGGTTGGCCGCCCAGTTTGACCAGTTCGCGAGCGACATGGCTGCGAGCCATTGGCAACACTTCTACCGGCAGCGGGAACTTGCCTAATACTGGTACGAATTTGCTTTCGTCGCAGATACAGATAAAGGATTTCGCTACGGCAGCCACGATTTTTTCACGGGTCAACGCACCACCACCACCTTTGAGCATATGCATGTGTTCGGTGATTTCATCGGCACCGTCTACATAAATATCCAGGCTGTCGACGCTGTTCAAGTCAAATACTTCGATGCCGTGGGCACGCAAGCGTTGTGCCGTCGCTTCTGAGCTGGCCACCGCGCCGGTAATTTTATGTTTTACTTTGGCTAGTTCATCAATAAAGAAATTGGCGGTTGAGCCTGTGCCCACGCCGATAATGCCATCTTTTACATAAGTCACAGCGGCTTTCGCTACTTCCAGTTTCAGTGCGTCTTGTTGTGCTTTATCCATTGCCATTTGCTTCAATCCTTGATTAATTCTTTATAATACAAACAATTCTCTATCATACACTGCAACCCTGCGGTTTTAAAATCTTAACGCCTTTCATGACCATCAATTACCGCGAAAAAATCGAACACTCCCAAGTCTATGCTGTGGCCAGACACACGCCTTTGGATGAGATGCCTAACCTGTCTGCGCGCTTTAAAAATCGGGTGTTATTGAAGCGTGAAGATATGCAGCCGGTGTTTTCATTCAAGCTGCGAGGTGCTTATAACAAAATGGCCAATTTATCGCCCGATGCACTGGCACGTGGTGTGATTTGTGCCAGTGCCGGCAACCATGCGCAAGGTGTGGCGCTGAGTGCGCAAAAAATGGGCTGCCGTGCCGTGATTGTGATGCCGACGACAACCCCGGCGATCAAGGTCAATGCGGTGCGTTCGCGCGGGGCCGAGGTGGTGCTGTTTGGCGATAGTTATTCTGATGCCTATGCGCATGCCCTCAAAGTAGAGCAAAGCGAAGGCCTGACCTTTGTGCACCCTTATGATGACCCGGACGTGATTGCCGGTCAGGGCACGATTGCGCTGGAAATTGTGCAGGATCACCCGGAGCCGATAGAAGCGATTTTCTGCTGCGTTGGTGGCGGCGGTTTACTGGCGGGTATCGCGGCGTATATCAAAGCCGTGCGCCCAGAAATCAAAGTCATTGGCGTCGAGGCGCAAGATGCCGAAGCGATGACGGAGTCAGTTAAACTTGGACAGCGCGTGATGCTGGAGCAAGTCGGTTTGTTTGCTGATGGCGCCGCGGTGAAGCAGGTGGGCGAGCATACCTTTGCCCTGGTGCAGCAGTATGTTGACGAGATGATTGTGGTCGATAATGATGAGGTGTGTGCCGCGATTAAAGATGTGTTTGAAGACACGCGCAGCATTCTTGAACCTGCCGGTGCCTTGGCCTTAGCTGGCTTGAAAGCCTACAGTGAAAAACACCAGTTGCAAGGCAAAACCATGATTGCCGTCGCTTCTGGCGCCAATATGAATTTTGACCGTCTGCGCTTTATCGCTGAGCGCGCCGAGCTGGGTGAGCATCGCGAAGCCGTGTTTGCCGTGACGATTCCTGAAACGCCGGGGGCGTTTAAAGCTTTTTGTCGCCAATTGGGTAGCCGGAATATCACTGAATTCAATTACCGTTTTTCTGATAACAAGCAGGCGCATATTTTTGTTGGCCTGGCCGTGCATAACCCGGCGGAGGCGACTGAGATCGCCAGCACATTGGAGGCTGCGGGCTTGCCAACGCTGAATTTGAGCGATAACGAAATGGCCAAGCTGCATTTGCGCCACCTGGTCGGTGGGCATGCGCCGCAAGCGCAAAACGAAGTGGTTTACCGCTTTGAGTTTCCGGAGAAGCCGGGCGCATTAATGAACTTTCTCGAATCTATGGGTCACAACTGGAACATCAGTTTGTTTCACTACCGCAATCATGGCGCCGATTTTGGCCGCGTGCTGGTGGGGATGCAGGTGCCACCAGAAGATAAAACGGCTTTTGAGCAGTTTTTGCAGCAACTGGGTTACCCTTACTGGGATGAAAGTCAGAACCCTGCGTATCGCTTGTTTTTAGGGTAGTTGGTTATAAATAGCCAACATGGTGGCTGTTTGCAGCCTTTGTTGGCGGTGATGATGTGAAAAATAGTCGTGGGCCACGGTTTGTCGGCAAGTATGATTCTTGCTGCAACCATAAGCTTTAATAAAAAAATCAGGAGATAAATGCAATGTTGAATTCATCAATGGCGCGTCGCACGCGCATGAGCTTGCTGTTGCTGGCTTTGGTCGCCAGCGTGGCGGCCTGTAACAAGCAGGAAGCGTCCACTGAGGCGGCAGCCCTGGCGGCTGAAAGCGCTGCATCTGGCGCCGTGGCTTACGTGTCTACCCAGGATGCTGGCGTTAGCGTGATTGATCTGGCAACCATGCAGGTCACCAGGCAAATTGACGTCAAGGCACAAGGACCACGCGGCCTGGCGGTGACGGACGATGGCAAGCAGTTAGTCGTTGCCACGCGTGAGAATGGCAGTGTTTCTGTTATTGATACGGCCACCGGCGAGGTTGTGAAGCAAATTGAGGTGGGTAAAAACCCTGAGTTCGTGCGTATTAGCGGTAACTTTGCTTATGTGTCGTCTGAGCCAAGCGCCAAAGCAGGTCCGCCACCTAAACCAGGTGAAAAGCATGAAGAAGACGATGACGACGATGATGAAAAAATTCCGGCCAAAATTGCAGTGGTGGATTTGAGCAAAGGCGAAAAAATCCGTGAAATTACCGGCGGCCCGGAAACGGAAGGCCTGGAGTTTTCAGTAGATGGCAAGCAGTTGGTGATTACCAATGAAGCAGATAACACCGTGACTGTGCATAACATTGAGAGCGGCGAATTGGTTAAAACCGTGAGTACCCATGAATATGGTGATCGCCCACGTGGTATTAAAGTGTCGCCTGATGGCAATACCTATCTGGCGACGCTGGAGTTTGGTAACAAATTTATGGTGATGGATAAAGACTTTAATGTGGTGCGCACTGTGGATACGGCTGACACACCTTATGGCATTGCTTACGACAGCAAAGGCGAGCGCATTTTTGTGGCCACCAATAAAGCCAAATTGCTGCAAGTGTTTGATGCCAAAACCTTTGAGAAGGTAAAAGAAGTGCCGACCGGTAACCGCTGCTGGCATTTCAGCTTTACGCCAGACAACAAAAATATCCTGTTAGCGTGTGGCAAGTCTGACGCCGTATTTGTGATTGATGCGGAGAAGCTGGAAGTGACTAAGCAAGTGGAAGTGAAAAACATGCCGTGGGGCGTGGTCACTTTCCCGAAAGCCATGGGTAGCCTTGAACAGGCGAAATAAGCCAATCGCTTTGTCGTGAAAAAGCCCGCAATTGCGGGCTTTTTATTTAAACGTTTTGATTTGAAACGAGGCGCGGGCTTAAGCGCTGCGTTTGCGGATCCAGAAGGTGAACACGCCTTCGGCTTCCTGCATGTCCAGCAAGGTATGGCCAGTTTGGCGGCAAAAAGCGTCAAAGTCTTTTTTGGAGCCAGGATCTGTGGCGGTGATTTTGAGTACTTGTTCGGCGGTCAACTCATTCAGGGCCTTTTTGCAGCGCAGGATGGGCAATGGGCAGTTCAAGTTGCGGGCATCAAGATCTTTATCAAATTGCATGAGCTTTCCTGAAAATAAATTAAGCCGCTTGTATGGGAAGGCCTGCACGCGCCCAAGCCAGGATGCCGCCTGCCAGGTGTGAAACATCGGTGCGGCCTTGCGCCAGCGCAAATTCGCCTGCAGACACCGAGCGCACGCCGCTACGGCAATAAAACACAATTTTTTTGTCTTGGGGAAACTGGTCGAATACGGCGGTCAGGTTGCCTAAAGGCACATGCAGTGCGCCGGGCAAAATGCCGGAAACCAGCTCGTGATCATTGCGGATATCAACAAGCAGCAATGATGGATCATTTAGTAATGGGTGTAACTCATCCGGTGTTAAGTGTTTTAATGACATCAACAAACCCAGAAAAAGAAGTGCGCCGAGAGGCAGGTAAGGAAGTGGTGGCCAGAGGCAGAATCGAACTGCCGACACGAGGATTTTCAATCCTCTGCTCTACCGACTGAGCTATCTGGCCAACAGCAATTTGGGCATGTCCCGAATCGCAAGACGCGCATTATAGCAAAGATCGCCGAGAATGCACACAAAAGATAAAAAAAATCCTGATATGCTGCACATGGGTTATTTTATGCCGCTTGCGAGCTGGTTGAATCATGCTCAGTGTGGCCGGTTTGGCAGTTTATTGAAACAATCTGCGCCAGGGTGAGTCACAAAAGTGAGGGCTGGTTAATGGTATTGGGTGAGTGTAGAAAGTAGGATGAAGCGTATGTCGAATGCCATCATGATTTTGGGTGAAGTGCTGGGGGATGTGTTTCCCGAGCAAACCATTATAGGCGGCGCGCCTTATAACGTCGCCAGGCATTGCCATGCCTTTGGGCTGGAGGTGCATTTGCTGACTTCGGTGGGCAAAGATGCGCTGGGCGAGCGTATTGTCGCCGAGATGCAGGATTGCGGCTTGTCGATTGCTGGCGTGCAACAGTCTGATAGTTTGCCCAGCGGGCAGGTCATGGTGCATTTGGGCGCACACGGTCACCGCTTTGAAATTCTGGATCAGCAAGCCTACGATGACTTGCAGTGGCCGCCGGTGCAAGCCTTAACCAAGCAGCATCCGCCACGCCTGGTGTATATCGGCTCGCTGGCATTGCGGCATGCGCCTATGCAAGCGCTGGCCGACCAATGGCTAAAGATGTGTACAGCCACGGTTTTTTGTGACATTAACTTGCGTGCGCCATGGTATGACGCGCACAGCCTGCGCCAGGTATTGCAGGCTGCAGATATCCTGAAGATTAATCATGAAGAGTTGCCGGAGGTGTGCGCGCTGGTGGGCTTGCCTGTGTCGTCAGATATTAACGACCTGGCGCGGCAGTTACTAATGGTGTTCGGTTTGAGTGAGGTGTTTGTCACCTGTGGCGAGCAGGGCAGTTTCTGGCTGGATGCTTATGGTAATGGTTTTAGGGCGCCGCCGATGAAATTGCAATCGCCTTTTGTTGATAGCGTGGGGGCGGGGGATGCGTATACGGCAGTGGTTATCCGTGGATTGCTGGCCGGTTGGTCGCGGCAAACCATGCTGACACGTGCGGCCTGGTTTGCCGCCTCGATTTGCGGCATTCGTGGCGCGGTGCCAGCCCAGGCAGGTTTTTATGATGATTTCTTATAGCTTGTATCTAGGCCATGAGTCAGAAATTAATTCATAAAAACAGCAGCTTAATCCTATAAAAGACTATGCAAGGCAGAGACTTGCCGATATAATGCGCGGTTCGTGTAATTTGAATGTCGGCGTGGTAAGGCAAATAGGTTGCTTGGCTGCCGCGACATTGACGCTAACTCAAAGGAAAAAAGATGGCTGTTACCGCAGAACAATCCGCAAAAATCATTAAAGAATACCAACGCAGTGAAGGTGATACCGCAAGCCCGGAAGTACAAGTGGCTTTGTTGACTAACCGTATCACTTATCTGACTGAGCACTTCAAATCCAACAAAAAAGACAACCACTCACGTCGTGGTCTGTTGGCCATGGTTAGCCAGCGTCGTCGTTTGCTGGACTACCTCAAAGGTAAAGACGTTAGCCGCTATCAAACGCTGATCGAGCGCTTGAACCTGCGTAAATAATTTGGTTGAAGTGTGACACTTAACACTGTTCACTTTTAACGAAATAAAAGCCGATGGCATGGTGATTGCCTCGGCTTTTTTGCTTTAAAAATCACCAAAACGCGGTGGCTTCTGTGAGTGCGTTGCAACTGGATAAGCAGGTGCAGCGTGTTGATGGAAGTCACCACAAATCGGGAAATACAGCCGTCGCGTGTCGGGCAACCCAATGAAGAGCGCCCAAACGCAGTAAGCGAATGCTGTATTTTCATTATTGAGATTGGCTATTAGGTAGTGAATAGCCATGGTAGAGAAAAGGAAAAATATGTTTGAAATTACTAAAAGAAGCATCCCGTTTGGTGCGCATACCCTGACATTGGAAACAGGTGAAATTGCACGCCAATCTGATGCTGCAGTGATCGTCAGCTACGGGGATACCGTTGTGCTGGTGGCTGTGACTGCCAAGCGAGAAGTGAAAGAGGGTCAGGATTTCTTCCCATTGACCGTGGATTACCAAGAGAAGACTTATGCGGCTGGCCGTATTCCTGGTGGTTTCTTCAAGCGCGAAGGCCGTCCTTCTGAAAAAGAAACACTGACTGCACGTTTGATCGACCGTCCATTGCGCCCGCTGTTCCCTGATGCCTTCTATAACGAAGTGCAGGTAGTGGCGACGGTGCTGTCACTGGATCCGGAAATTGATTCCGATATCCCGGCTGTGATCGGAGCATCTGCTGCGCTGGCGTTGTCTGGTATTCCTTTCTACGGCCCATTAGGTGCGGCACGAGTAGGTTATATCAATGGTGAATACGTATTAAACCCTGATGTTTCATTGCTGAAAGACTCCGCATTGGACCTGGTGGTTGGTGCAACTGAATCTGCGGTGATGATGGTTGAATCTGAAGCCAAAGAGCTGTCTGAAGAAGTGATGCTGGGTGCCGTAGTGTTTGGTCACGAGCAAATGCAGCCAGTGATCAAGGCCATCAACGAAATGGCTGCCGAAGCTGGTAAAGATGCCTGGGACTGGACACCGCCAGAGCCAGACACTGCGTTGATCGAAAAAGTGGCTGCGATTGCTGCTGACGACATCAATGCTGCGTTCAAGATCAAATCTAAAGGTGAGCGTTCTTCCACACTGGATGAAATCAAGTCACGTGTCATGGGTACTTTGATTACGGAAGAAACTTCTACGCTGGAAGCCAACAAGATTAAAGACGAGTTCTTTAAACTGGAAGCTAAAACCGTACGTAGCCAGATCCTGAATGGCGAGCCACGCATTGACGGCCGCGACACACGCACTGTGCGCCCGATCACCATCCGCTCAGGCGTATTGCCACGTACACACGGTTCCGCCCTGTTTACACGCGGTGAAACACAAGCGCTGGTAGTCGCTACATTGGGTACTGGCCGTGATGAGCAAATCATTGACGCACTGTCTGGTGAGTACACTGACCGCTTTATGTTGCACTACAACATGCCTCCTTACGCAACTGGTGAAACAGGCCGTGTGGGTACACCTAAGCGCCGCGAAATCGGCCACGGTAACCTGGCTAAACGTGCTTTGAAAGCAGTATTGCCTAAAAAAGAAGACTTTGACTACACCATGCGTGTGGTGTCAGAGATCACTGAGTCTAACGGTTCCAGCTCCATGGCGTCTGTCTGTGGTGGTTGCTTGTCCCTGCTGGATGCTGGTGTGCCATTGACTGCACACGTCGCTGGCGTGGCAATGGGCCTGATCAAAGAAGGCAACCGTGTTGCTGTACTGACCGACATTCTGGGTGACGAAGACCACCTGGGTGATATGGACTTTAAAGTGGCTGGTACCGACAAAGGCGTGACCGCCCTGCAAATGGACATCAAAATCACCGGTATCACGGCACAAATCATGCAAGTGGCACTGGCACAAGCCAAAGAAGGCCGCGCGCACATCCTGGGCCTGATGAAAGAGGCTGTGTCAGGTGTTAACACCGAAATGTCACAGTTTGCACCACGCATCATCAGCATGAAGATCAATCCGGACAAAATCCGTGACGTGATCGGTAAAGGTGGCGCAGTGATTCAAGCACTGACCAAAGAAACCAACACCAGCATCGACATCGAAGATGACGGTACCGTGAAAATTGCATGTACCAATGCGGATGAAGGTGCTGAAGCCCAACGCCGTATTGCACAAATCACGGCTGAAGTTGAAGTCGGCCAGATCTACGAAGGCCCAGTGGTCAAGATTCTGGACTTCGGTGCTGTCGTGACTTTGTTGCCAGGTAAAGATGGCCTGGTACACATTTCACAAATTGCCCACGAGCGCGTCAAAGCGGTGAGCGATTACCTCAAAGAAGGTGACATCGTGAAAGTGAAAGTGGTTGAGCTGGATGACAAAGGTAAAGTGCGTTTGAGCATGAAAGCGTTGATCGATCCACCTGCAAGAGAAGAAGCACCAGCGGCTGAATAAGTCGTCTGTTGTTAAAAAAGCCCGCGTCAGCGGGCTTTTTTGTGCCTTCCTGTCATGAAATAGCGGGTAAAAATATGTTTGCGTCAATATACGTATAGGTCATTGTGGTCCACTGCTTCATAATGCCATCGTATGAATAATAAAAAAAAGATCATACGATAGAGGGTAAGTACACCGATGACAAAATATTCAAAGATTGCCATGGCAATGGCAGGGCTGTTTGCCAGCGTACCCACGCTGGCTAATGAGTCTATAGACTTGGAGGAAATCCAGGTGCGCGCGCATTACGACAACGCTGTTGGTTCATCAGATGCTGCCAGTGAAGGTAAAGTCAACGCTAGCCTGATTAAGAACCGGCCAATTGCGCGCATTGGCGAGATACTTGAATTCGTGCCCGGCATGATCGTGACCCAGCATAGCGGCAGCGGCAAAGCCAATCAGTTTTACCTGCGTGGTTTTAACCTCGACCACGGCACAGACTTTGCCACCTATATGGACGAGATGCCGGTCAATATGCGCACCCATGCGCACGGCCACGGCTATACCGATTTGAATTTCCTGATTCCCGAGCTGGTCAGCCATTTGCACTACAAAAAAGGCCCTTACTCGGCAGAGGAAGGCGATTTTTCATCGGCGGGCGCGGCGCATTTGCATTTGCTGAATCAGTTGCCACAGGGCATCGCCAGCCTAACGGTGGGGAGCTACGATTACCAGCGCATGCTGCTGGCAAACTCGGTGGCTGTGCAACAAGGCCATTTACTCTATGCGCTGGATGTCAATCACTATGATGGCCCCTGGCAGGTGGCAGAAGGCGTCAGGAAATACAATGGCTTGCTGCGTTACAGCGAAGGTGATGCACGTGATGGCATGACGCTGACTGCAATGGCGTATAAAAACCGCTGGAATTCGACCGACCAGATTCCATTGCGTGCTGTACGCAGCGGTCAAATTGGGCGTTTTGATGCGATTGATCCGAGTGATGGCGGCGACTCGTCACGTTACAGCCTGTCGTTTGCCAAGCACCACCGTGATCAGCATGGTGGCTGGCAAATCAATGCCTATGCCGTCCGCTCCAAGCTTGATTTATTCGGCAACTTTACCTATTTTCTAAGTGATCCCGTCAATGGTGACCAGACTGACCAAAGTGAACAGCGCACCATGCTGGGCCTCAACCTCAGCAAGTCTTGGCTAGGTGAAATTGCCGGGATGGCGATGGACAATAAACTGGGCTTGCAAACACGGTATGACAAGTTGTCACCAGTGGCGCTCTACAAGACGGCGCAAACGCAGCGTTTGTCCCAAATACGGTCAGATAAAGTAGAGGAAAGCAGTGCCGGTGTTTATGCTGAAAACACGCTATGGTGGCATGAGAAGTTACGCACGGTGGCAGGCTTACGTTATGATCGCTACCAGTTCGATGTCAAAAGCAGCCTGGCAGGTAACGCGGGTCATGTCGGCGATGGCATTGCTTCACCCAAGTTTTCGGTCATTTTCGGGCCGTGGGCGAATACAGAATTTTTCTACAATATTGGCAAAGGTTTTCATAGCAACGATGCGCGCGCTGCCACGCAAACCCGCCTGCTAGATGGTTCTGCTGCCTTGCCTGTTACCCCTTTGGTGAGCACTCGTGGTAGCGAGATCGGTGTCAGAAGCGAGTGGGTGCCTGGCTTGCAAAGCTCTTTGGCCATCTGGCAATTGGATATGGACTCCGAATTGTTATTTGTTGGCGATGCCGGTGAAACCGAACCCAGCCGCGCCAGCCGCCGCTATGGTGTTGAGTGGAATAACCATTATGTCGTCAACGACTGGCTATTGCTCGATATGGATATTGCACTCTCCAAAGCCCGCTTCAGAGACCACGACCCAGCAGGGCAATACATCCCCGGCGCAATCAACAAAGTGGCCTCCCTGGGGGCGACAGTGACAAACTGGGGCAACTGGTTTGGCAGCATGCAATTACGCTACTTTGGCCCCAGGGCACTGATAGAAGATAATTCTGTGCGCTCAAACGCCACGTTCCTTACCTATGCCCGCATCGGCTACCGGTATAATCAACGCACCAGCCTGACACTGGATGTGTTTAACCTGTTTGACCGCAAGGCCAGCGATATCGACTATTACTATGAGTCGCAACTCAAAGGCGAGGCTGCACCGGTCAATGACATTCACTTTCACCCGGTAGAACCCAGAGCTGCACGACTCACATTGACCTATCAGTTTTAGCGAGGACTTAGCCCATGCGACGCATCACGATTTCTGTTGAGGACGACCTGGCCGACGCCTTTGACCAACTGGTCGCCGTCAAAGCTTATGTTAATCGCTCAGAAGCCTTTCGTGACCTGGTGCGCAAAGCCCTTGATGAGGACGTGATGCAAAACAATAACCACGCCCAGGCTGATTGCGTTGCATCGCTCAGTTACGTCTATAACCACCATGAGCGCCAACTCGCCAGTCGCGTGAACCAGTTACAGCATGCACACCATCACGTGATTATTACTGCACAGCATGTACATTTGGATCATGATCACTGCATGGAGACGGTGATATTGAAAGGCAAGATTGCCGAAGTGGAGGAGTGCGTGAATGCTATTTCGTCACAAACAGGTGTGACGCATGCGAAGGTGCATATTATTCCGATGTGAGAATCTTAGTGCAGCCTTAGGGGCTCGAGTCTCTATCTCACTGGTGGATCTAATGACCATTTGTTTGGTTCCGCTATTGCAAGTAATGGGGCGTATGCTCGGATATCAACTCTTGACATTAGCCCATATAGTAAATCATTTAGATTTTTATCATTCAAGTAGTGAAATACAAAAGAATCAAGCGACTCTATTTTCCCTTTAAGAGAGAATTTCTCTTTTATTTCGGGGCTGTTGAAAAGCTTATCGATAAAAACATAATCCTTAAAGACGGCAATAACGTTTGGATCTTCGGCTGCATTCTGGGCGTTTAATATCGCACGACTCAATGTCAGTGAGTCAATCGATGTTATATTTTTTAAGAGTGCTATCGGATTAATTTCCCTTAATGAATGACATAAATGGTTAAAGTACATATCCTGCCATTGCATTCTGACAATCGCTCGCTGGATATCTTCATGCATTGCTTTAAATAGCTCGTTAAAATTTATTGCCAAATTCGAAAGCAAGGTGATGGACTTGTTCAGATTGTTTAAAGATGTTTCTTCCCCAACTTGAATACTGTCAATAACAGCAATCATTTTGTCTAGCTGTGATTTGGCTTCTGCAGCAATACTCATTTGCCTTTGTTGGATAATACTATTTCGATATTGGAAACATGCTAAACCAAAAGCACATGCTGTCGCTATTTGTGCCAAAAGACTAAACAAATCGAAAAGTGTTATTTCTGTATTTGTGTTGTCTCGACGGAGGATGTCGGAAATTACACATGCGCCGTAAGTTAGAAATGCAGTGAATATTACAAGTAAAAATAATGCTCCAATTAGATCTAGAGATATTGGTCTTTTAAAGTTTGGTTTTTCAAAGAGCATGGTCTAGTACCTTGTATGAGCGGATATATTTACAGTCTTGTAGGTTGAGTAATTGGTTGTCTAGGTGTTCGCTAACCACTTATACATTACCAAGGCATCTACTAATCCCTTGCTTGGATGATTAAACGCTTTAGGCAATCTGCCTACTGTTTCAAATCCTAATTTGCTCCATAACCTTACGGCACCTTCATTGGTTGAGGCGACAAAATTAAATTGCATGGCGAAATAGCCCAGTGATTTCGCAACCTGTTGCGAATGTTCACACATGGTGGTGGCCAGGCCGCGGCCACGCGCTTTGGACGAAACCATATAGCCACAATTACACACATGATCACCAGGGCCTTGCTGGTTGGTTTTGATGTAGTAGGTGCCGAGAATCTCATTATTCTCCTCAGCAACAAAGGTTTTTCTGGGCGTTTCCAGCCACAGATTAATGGCTTGCTCGCGCGTGGTCTCGCGCGGGTAGGCGTAGGTGTCGCCTGCCGCGACAATTTCCTGAAAGATCGGCCAGATATGGTCAAAGTCAGCAAGGGTGGCTTCACGGATATGCATGGTAACTTTTTCCTTGATGGCAGCGGTCACAATAGTTTTGTACCTAGGGGTACATCATGCTCGGGTACGCATAACGTGACGCGCCCTTCGGTATCATGAAAACCTGTCACCAGGCACTCTGACATCAAGGGCCCGATTTGTTTGGGCGGGAAATTCACCACGGCGACCACTTGTTTGCCGATTAAACTTTCCGGACTGTAAAGCGCTGTGATTTGAGCACTGGATTTGCGTACGCCAATCTCTGGGCCAAAGTCTATCTGCAGTTTATAAGCAGGTTTGTGTGCTTCGGCAAACACTTCGGCGGCAATCACGCGCCCCACTCTTAACTCCACTTTGGTAAAGTCATTCCATTCGATTTGAGTCATATGAAGTACCGGCAGTATTAACGAATCAGCGCAGAGATCGCTTTGAATTGTGCATGTGTGGCGCTCTGCATGGGTTCAAACAGCATGGATTCGGTATTGGTGATGATGCAACCTGCCGCGCGCAGGCGTTCGATGGCATTGTTGCGATTGGCTTCATCGCGCGAAATCACGGCGTCTTCTACAATAAATACTTGCTTGCCTGCGGCGAGTGCATCGAGTGCTGTCTGCAACACGCAGATATGGGTTTCTAGCCCGAAGAGCACGACTTGTGGCGCAACGCTGATGGAGGATTCCTGCAAGGCGGGTTCATGCCAGGCGGAGAAGGCGAGTTTGGCTGTGCGAGGTGTGTATTCAGGCAGTAATGATTGCAGATCTGGCAAGGTCTCGCCAAGCTTTTCCGGGTATTGCTCGGTGACCCAGAACGGGATATTCAGTAATTGTGCCCCTTGCAGCAAGCGTTGAATATTCTTGATCACCGTTGCCATGGCGGCTTCTGGCATCACGGAACACAGCCGCGTTTGCACATCAATGAGCATCCAAATGGCATTGTTGTTGGCGGTAGGTGTTTGCATTCGCTTAGCCCTTGATCTATCCAATTAAAGAAATTTAAGCCCAGCAACAAAAAGGACTGGAACTTGATGTTTATCGCTGATTGATTGTCAAAATTGAAGAGCAGCTCAGCAGCGCACTACTCGATTTATGATATCAAGTAATTTAATATCCAACTTCAAATATATAGGTGAGATTATGGATGTTAAAGAAGTTCTTGAGTCTTTGTCTAAAGGTCGTCCAATCTTTCACTCCGAGGCAGACTTCCAGCACGCGCTAGCTTGGGAGATCAAGCTCCAAAATCATAAGGCATCTATTCGCCTTGAAAAGCAAGTGGCGAATGATCGTAGGGTCCATTTGGATCTTCTTGTGCTGGATGCAGAAAAGCACATTGCTATCGAGCTCAAGTACAAAACAAGAGGTGCTGGTATTAAAGTTGGTGAGGAGGTTTTTAGCTTAAGAAACCATTGTGCTCAGGATCTTGGGCGATATGATTTTCTTAAGGATATTTCACGCATTGAGAGTTACGTAGCATCTAATCCAGGAGCAGAAGGGTACGCGATCTTGCTTACGAATGACCCCACTTACTGGAACGCAACTAAAAGAAACCATACTGTAGATGCGGATTATAGGGTTAATGAAGGGCGGTTAATCACTGGCGAGCTTTCATGGCATGAAAGTGCAAAAGAGGGTACAACTAAAGGTAGGAAGGATGCAATTAATATCCAGGGATCATACACAGCTAATTGGTGTGATTTCTCTGATGTAGATGGTCAACGATTTAAATATTTAATGGCACATGTCCCGGCAAAAAATAGCTTTTAATTTCGAGAAAATGTGATTTTTAGAGATTAATTATCTAAGTTATTTTTTATCAGTTGCTGGTCAATATCTTGTAAGTCGGCTTCAGAAACGATGCCACTCGCTGTTTTTAGGCGGATGATGCTGACCAGGTAGTTGTAGCGGGCCTGTAATAAATCACGTTTAGCGCTAAAGTGTTGTTGTCTGGCATTAAGCAGGTCTACGCTGGTGCGGATGCCGACTTCATAGCCGAGCTTGGTGGCGTCTAACTGGCTTTGGCTGCTTTGCAAGGCCTGTTCCAGTGCCTTGATTTGTGCAATGCTGCTACTCAATCCCAGGTAAGCACGTTGTGTTTCCAACATGGTCTGGCGGTGGACGTTTTCGAGGTCATCCTGTGCCTTCTGCTTGTTATACGCCGCCTGCCTGATGCGAGAGTCTACCGCGCCACCCAGATAAATCGGCACGTTGAGTTCTACGCCTATCACCGCATTTTGCAGGTCTGTCCCAAAGCGGTTTTGGCTACCGTTGTAGTGGCTGTCGGTGTAGCTGGCGACCGCATCCAGGGTCGGATAGTGTCCGGATTGGGCGATGCTGATATTGCGGTCACTGATTTCAATCTGTGCCTGCTGGATCTGAATATTCAGGTTGCTGGCGGCAGTCACAGTTTGCCAGTCTTGCATGGGCTTGAGGGCAGGTGTGATTTGCAGGTCGTCACGCACTTTTGCCAGCGTTTGTGGCGGGTTGCCTATGATGGCTTGCAGGCTATGCTGCGCCACAGCTTGCTCATTTTCTGCCGCAATTTCCTGGGCCACGATCAGGTCGTAGCGCGCCTGCGCTTCGTGTAAGTCGGTGACAGTCGTGATCCCGGCCTCAAAGCTGGCTTTGGCCTGTTGCAGCTGTTGCTGGATGGCCTGTTTTTGCGCGGCCAGCAATTCGATGCGGTCTTGTGCCTGCAGCACATCAAAATAGGCCTGTGTGGTGCGCAGCATCAGTTGTTGCTGGGTCAGGTGTAGCTGCTTGTCGGTGACGCTGACCTGCACCTTGCTTAAGTCTATGCGCTCAAGATTTTCTTTGCGGTAGATGGGCTGCCGCGCTTCCACTTTGGCGGCATAGCCTTCAAAACGGTTGACGCCTGCTGGCAGCGGTACATTGGCAGTGTTGTACTTTAGGTCGGTGTGATTGGCAGTGGTGCTGGCACTGAGCGCCACGTTGGGGCGGTAGCCTGCCTTGGCTTGCTCAATCAGCTCTTGTGCCGCCAGGTTGCCATGACCAGCCGCAGCCAGTTGCGGGTCGTTTTGCTTGGCTTGCAGATAAACATCAAACAGGCTTTGCGGGGCTGCTGCTGCCCATGGCCCCAGCCAAAGGCTGCTTAGGAGCAATATCCAGTGAGCAGGGCGGCTGAAGGTCATCGGCGTCTTGGGTGTAATGGCTGAGAGGTTTAAAAGCTGAATGCCTGTGCCTGTGGCGCATTTTGCATTTCTGCCAGGCTGGTTTCAAACAGTACATCCTGTTTGTAACTATGCTCTGCCAAGCGTTGAATCAGGGTGGCTTGCATCACTGGCGCCTGACCCAATACGATCAACAAGCGGCCGCCGATGCTGAGCTGGTAGCGCACACCTTCTGGCTCAACCGGGCTGGACGCAGTAAACACAATCGCGTCGTAAGGGGCTTGTGATTCGTAACCGTTGTGGCCGTCTAACTCAATCACCTGCACGTTTTGAATACCTTGTTTGGTCAGCGATTGCGTCGCTTGTGCGCATAACTCGGGGAAGATTTCCAGCGCAGTCACTTGTGCGCAATGCTGTGCCATCAGTGCTGCCAGGTAGCCACTGCCTGCGCCTACCAGCAACACTTTATCTTTGGCTTGCAGTTGCAGCGCCTGCAAAAAACGGCCTTCCACTTTAGGGCTGAGCATTTGCTGACCATGTGCCAATGGGATCTCGATATCGGCAAACGCCAGTCCGCGATAGGCTTCCGGGACAAAGGCTTCGCGTGGCATATTGTTTAACGTCGCCAATACTTGCGGGTCCAGCACCTCCCAGGTGCGAATCTGTTGCTCAATCATGTTAAAACGTGCGGTTGCCTGATCTGTCATGTCTTGAATCCCAATGGTCGATAATTGATAGCCGTATTATAGTTTATTGCGCCGTGATTGCATGGTTCTTGCCGTGAATCCAGCCCAGAATGTATACAGTGCGGGCACAAACAAAATGGTCAGGATGGTCGCTGCTGCCAGCCCGCCCATAATCGCTACCGCCATCGGGCCAAAAAACACGCTGCGTGTGAGCGGAATCATGGCCAGGATAGCCGCGGCTGCCGTCAGTACAATCGGCCGGAAGCGACGCACGGTGGATTGCACTACCGCTTGTTCCAGCGAGGCGCCTTCGGCAATATCTTGCTTGATCTGGTCGACCAGGATCACCGAGTTGCGCATGATCATGCCTGACAACGCAATGCTGCCCAGCATAGCGACAAAGCCAAACGGCATATTGAAAATGAGCAGGGCAAAGGTGATGCCTATCATGCCCAGCGGCGCAGTGAGCACCACCAAGATGACATTGGAAATGCTGCGTAACTGCAACATGAGCAAGGTAAACACCACGGCCAAAAACAGCGGTGCGCCCTTGGCCACCGATGTGGCGCCCTTGGCCGCCTCTTCAATCGCACCACCAGTTTCAACCGTGACCCCGGGAGGAAGCTTTTCCAAAATGGGCGCAATCGCTTGTTGAATTTGAGTAGACACCACCGGCGCCTGCATATTGCCGCGTAAATGCGCACGTACGGTGAGCGAAGGCACACGGTTGCGCCGCCAGATCACGCCCTCTTCAAAACCATGGTGGATATTGCCCACCTGTGCCAGTGGTACGCGCTCGCCACGCTGGCTTAACACCGTTAATTGCGCCAGTTGTGATAGCTGGGCATGCTGTTCATTGCTGCTGCGCATGACCAGGTCTATGCGCTCGTTGCCTTCCCTGAACTCGCTGACCACTTGCTCGAAGTATTGCGTATTCAGCAATTGCGCAATGTCTGTCGAATTCACGCCCAGCAACCTGGCTTTGTGCTGGTCGATATCGACATGAATCACTTTGCTCGGCTCTTCCCAGCCCAGTTGCACGTTACGCAAATGCGGGTTGGCGCGCATGGCATCGGCAATCTTGTGTGCAACGTCGCGGATGGCTGGCAGGTTTTGCCCATCCACCCGGAACTGTACCGGGAAGCCCACCGGCGGACCATTTTCCAGGCGTAGCACAGAGCCGCGTAATTGCGGAAAATCGTGTTCAAACAGTGCCAGCAGGTCATTGCGCAGGGCTTCGCGCTGCGCCAGGCTATTGGTCAGAATCACTAGCTGGGCAAAGGCGCGATGTGGCAACTGTACATCCAGCGGCAGGTAGTAGCGTGGGGCGCCTGAGCCCACATAAGACACCACGTTTTGCAGTGCGCCATGCTGTTTCTGCCAGTTTTGCAGCCATTGTTCCAGTTGGCTGACGGCAGCATCAGTAGACTGGTCGCTGGCGTTTTCGGCCAGGCGTAAATCAACCACAACCTCAAGCCGGGTGGAGTCCGGGAAGAACTGTTGCTGCACCTTGCCGAAGCTCAACATGGCCACCACAAACAGGGCAATGGTGACCAGAATGACGCTGCCCTTGTGCTGCACGCACCAGGCGACGATGCTTTGCAGTCGCAGATAAAACCTTGTTTCATAGAGCGATGCCGGATGGTGAGCACTTGCTTCGCTGGCGGCGTGCTTGGCCTTGGGTAGCAAGTGATAGCCCAAAAAGGGAATCACAATCACCGCGGCGATCCAGGACAGTGTCAGTGCAATAGCCGAGACCTGGAAAATAGAACGTGTGTATTCGCCCGTTGACGATACGGCGGTGGCAATCGGCAAGAAGCCCGCTACCGTGACCAGTGTGCCGGTCAGCATGGGCATGGCGGTGGAGGTGTAGGCAAACGATGCCGCTTGCATGCGGTCCCAGCCTTGCTCCATTTTGGCGGCCATCATTTCGACCGCGATAATCGCGTCATCCACTAGCAGGCCAAGTGCCAGAATCAGCGCGCCCAGCGAGATTTTGTGTAGGCCGATGTCCAGCCAATCCATGAGCAGGAAAGTGCCTGCCAGCACAATGGGAATCGCCACTGCGACTACAATGCCGGTGCGCCAGCCTAGCGAGAGCAGGCTCACGGCCAGCACGATAATCAGCGCTTCGCTGAGCGAGCGTACAAAGTCATGTACCGAGTGTTGCACGATGTCTGGTTGCGAGGTGACCAGTTGTAATTGCACACCGATGGGTAACTGCTTTTGTACGCTGGTGATGGTTTGCTGCATGGCTTTGCCCAGGGCAATCACATCACCGCCCTGTTGCATGCTGACGCCAATCAGCAAGGCGGAAGTGCCGTTAAAGTGGATACGCTGCGCAGGCGGATTGGCATAACCATGTCTGATGGTGGCGATATCTCCCAGGGTCAGGTTCTGGTTGCCTGCGCGAATCGGGAATTTTCGCAGGTCTTCCAGGGTTTGTAAGCGGCCACTTACATCCAGCCGGATTCTTTCCGGACCTGTGTCGAAGGTACCTGCGCCTGTGACTGCGTTTTGCTGTTGCAGTAGTTGCGCTAATTGCGCCGGACTGATGCCCAGGGAGGTCAGTTTCTGGTTGGAAATTTCAATGATGATTTTTTGTGGCTGTTCGCCAAATAAATCGACTTTCTCCACGTCGGGTAATTTGAGCAGGCGCGCGCGTACCCATTCAGCTTGTCGTTTTAATTGTTGTGGATTGAGGCCGTCAGCGGTGATGGCGTACATGGTGCCGTAGACGTCGCTGAATTCGTCATTAAAGGTCAGGCTTTGCAGGTCGCTGGGGAAAGTGTGGCGGATATCACCGATTTTCTTGCGTACCTGATACCACAGGTCCGGGATTTTCTCCGAAAACGTATTGTCGCGAATGACGATAAACACCACTGATTCGCCGGGCCGGGAGTAGCTGCTGGTGTAGTCGATAGACGGGATTTCTTGCAGCTTTTTCTCGATTTTGTCCGTGACTTGCTGCTCGACTTCCTGGGCTGAGGCGCCAGGCCAGCTGCTGCGAATCAGCATGACTTTAAAGGTAAACGGTGGGTCTTCGGACTGGCCCAGGTGTGTGTAGGCGAAAATACCGCCTAACAAGGTCAGTACAATAAAATATAGCACCAGTGCCTGGTTTTTAAGCGCCCAGGTCGACAGGTTAAAGTCTTGCGTGGCTTGTGCTTCGTCACTGTGGTGTGGCGTGCTCATTAGCGCAATACCTCTTGGCCGGGCGTGACAGGTTGCACCAGCATGCCTTCGGTCAACGTATGGATGCCGATGGTGGCGATGGTCTCCTGTGCCTGCAGGCCGCTGGTAATCTCGATGCCGCTTTCTGTGAGTGTGCCTGTAGTCACCTGGCGCAGATGAGCCTGGTGCTTGGCGTCAATCACCCACACACTGGCCTGCTCGCCATGGCGAGTGACGGCGGTGCTGGGAACGATTAAGGTTTGCGCTGTCGTGGCTTGCTCAAAGCGCACTTGTGCCGTCATGCCCAGTTTGATGCGCTGATCGCTATTGAGCAATTGAATACGCAGGTCAAACGCGTGGGTTTGGCTATTGGCCGCAGGGGAGATTTCACGGATGCGCCCTTGGTACGTTTGCGGCACATCATTCAGGCTGACGCGCGCGCTATCGCCCACATGCAGGCTATCTATCAGTGTTTCAGGCACTGCAATCAGAATTTCCAGCGTCTGCAAATCATAAATTTGCGCAATGGTTTGTCCGGCCGCCACTACTTGGCCTGGCTCGGCCTGAATCATGCCGATGACGCCGGAACGGTCGGCTAGCAGTTGCGTGTAGCCAGTCTGGTGCTGGCTGACTGCGGCTTGCGACTGGGTTTGTGCCAGGCGTGCCTGGGCTGTCTTCACCTGGGTTTCGTAACTATCCAGTGCAGATTTTGAAATAAAGGTTTGGCTATATAACTGCTGACGCCGTGCCAGTTCAGCTTGTGCCAATGCCAGGTTGGCCTGAGCGGTCTGCACTTCGGCATTGGCCGCCTGTGCATTTAAACGGGAGTCATTCGGGTCTAGCTGCGCGATCAGCTGGCCTTTTTTTACCAGCTCTCCGACGTTGACTGCACGGGCAGTAATCTTGCCTGCAATGCGAAAGCCGATATTGGACTCGTAGCGTGACTTGACTTCGCCGGTATAACTGGCTGCAGCGTGCGTGTCGCTGTTGCCGACGGACATGACCCAGACCGGGCGCGGTGCTGCGGCTTCTTCAGGTGCCTGGTGGCAGGCGCTTACCAGTAAGGCAAGGCTGGTGCTGCTGACAATAATGAATGATTTATGCATGCGGAGATTCTTTCATTAGTCCATGCAGGCACATCTCCAACATGGCTTGCATACGGGACTCAAGGGGGCGCCAATTGATCCAGGCATCATCTGCCAGGTTGATTTGTAGTGCACATAAGCCATGCATGGCTGCCCATACCGTTTGTGCGATCAGTGCCGGGTCGGTCAGGGTGGGCTTGAACACACCTGCATGCCAGGCGCTGGTCACCACGCCTATCAGTTGTGAATACGCATCCTGCTCAGGGTTGTTTTGTTCAATACTGGAAAATGCCGGGTCGCAAGGAGGATGCTGGGTCATCATCATCATGCGGTAATGGTTGGGGTTGGTCAGTGCAAATTGCACATAATGTTGCCCGAATTGCACAAAGCGCTGTAGCGGATCGCTGATGCTGAGCGTGGATTTTAAGGCCTGCGCCAGTTTGATCACATCCGCATCCACCACCGCTCTTAGTAGCTGCTCTTTATCGCTAAAATAAAGGTAAAGGCTGGTGGCTGAATAGCCCACGCGTTGTGCCACGGCACGCATGGTGACGGCTTCTACACCCTGGTGAATAAACAGCTCTCTCGCCGCATCCATAATGGCGATGCGCACGGTCTGTTTTTCAGCGTCAGTTTTAACCTTGGGAGGCATTCAGCGGTTTTGTTTATAAAAATAACATCGTTAACTTAACACTGTTATTTTTAAATGTCAAATCATGCTGGTGTTTCTGCGCAGAATGGTGCAGAGTAACATATGTGATACACCGGTAGTCAGAAGCGGGGCTGAGTCGCTGGGTAAATCAATGCGGCAGCAGTTTGTCACCGGCATGCATCATACCGATGCCTGTAGCGTCCATCGGGCGATAGGCAACGCGTTCAAACATGATAAGGAGCGATCAGTATGAATGTACGGCAGCGTTGGGTCAGTTTTGCAGGGCGGGTTTTGTTGTCTCTGATTTTTATTATTAGTGGCATTGCCAAGATCATGGATCCGGCAGGCACTATTGCTTATATAGAAAGTGCGCACCTGCCCTTACCGCAAGTGGCTTATGTGGTGGCACTGATAGTCGAGTTAGGCTTGGGCATTGCTTTACTGGTTGGCTTTAAAGCGCAATTGGCCGCAGCAGGGATTGCCATTTTTACCTTTATCACCGCATTGATGTTTCACAGCAATATGGCTGATCCGGTGCAGGTCATTATGTTTCTGAAAAACACCACGATTATTGGCGGTTTGTTGGTGATCATCGCATTTGGCCCTGGTGGCTATAGTGTGGATGGCGGCAAGCACGTGGTGTTAATGGAATAAGGTTTTGTCATTGCGGCTGCCAGCGACTCAGGCAGCCGTTGCTTGAAACCAGTGGCGCAAATGCTCGATCAAGGCCAGTGCATTAGCTGACACCTGCTTGTGATAGGGATACATGGCATAAATGCCCGCGCGCTGCATGCGATATTCTGCTAATACCTCAACCAGGCGCCCCTGTTGTAAATCTTCCAGTACATAAAAGGCCGGTAAGCCGGTAATGCCAAGTCCGGCGACGGCGGCATCACGCAATACTTCTCCGTGGTTTGATTTTAAGCGCGCCTGAATCGGGATACGGTGTATCTGGTCGTTTTCGCTAAACAGCCACTCGCTGGCCCGGTGCGTTAAGCAGGCATGCTTGGAGAGCGACTGCGGCGAAGTGGGTACGCCATAGCGTGCGATGTAGTCCGGGCTGCAGCAATAGCGCATTGCCGCATCTTCCAGTTTACGTGCCACCATGCCCTCTTCGGGCTGGTCGGTGACGCGTATCACCATATCATAGCCTTCGCTAATCATATCCACATGCCGGTTATCTGCATCCAGCCAGACATCCACCAGGGGATGTTGTTGCATAAACGCAGTGAGGGCAGGCGCCAGCCGCAAGTTGGCATAAGACAGCGGCACAGAAATTTTAAGCAGTCCACGCAACTCGTCTGAGCGATTACTGATTTCTAGTTCAGCATCGTGAATAGCTTGCAGGATTTGTTGCGCGCGCTGGAAAAACACTTTGCCGGTTTCTGTTGGCGACAGTTTGCGGGTCGTGCGCAACAACAAGCGCACGCCTAATCTGGCCTCCAGCGCGATGATGCGGCGGCTCACCAGCTGCTTGGAGATGCCAAGCGCGTGCGCCGCACTGGTGAAATTGCCGTGTTTGACCACCTCCACAAAAAAGTGCATTTCCTCTAATGAAGCCATTGATTGTCAACCTATGTGAGACAGTTTTACTATTATGCGTGGGATTATCATTTTTTTGTTTCAGGAATACAATGCCATTCATCAGCCAAATAACGGCAGTACACATTTTCTCAGGGAAATGTGCGATGTGCGGCTGATCATCGCATCGCACAACCACAACAAGGAGTACAACATGAACGCAATCCAATCCGCAGCCAGTGTGGCTGGTCGTATTTTGTTATCACAGATTTTTATTATCAGTGGCTTGAGTAAGGCAGCGAATCCGGCTGGCACTATTGGCTATATTCAAAGTGTAGGCGCGCCATTGCCTGAGGTAGCGTATGCGATTGCCTTGTTTGTAGAGCTGGTGCTTGGTATTGCTTTGCTGGTGGGTTACAAGACGCGTTTGGCCGCGGCCGGCATTGCCGTGTTTACTGTCGCCACGGCATTTATGTTCCACAATAACCTGGCCGATCAAATGCAGCAGATCATGTTCCTGAAAAACCTGACCATTGTTGGTGGCTTACTGATGGTGGTGGCATTTGGCGCGGGTGCGTTTAGCCTGGATAACCGTCGCCGTTAATATAGGCGGAGTGTATTCATATGACGACCTTGTTTGTGTCACATGGTGCACCAACGCTGGCGATCGAACCGGGTAACACCGGCGAGATGCTGGCCGAGGTGGCCGCCGCCTTGCCTAGGCCGGATGCCATCCTGGTCGTCTCCGCCCACTGGGATACGCGCGTACCGACAGTCAGCCTGGCGAGCCAGCCGGAAACCATTCATGATTTTGCCGGCTTTCCGCCAGCGTTGTATGCAAAGCAATACCCGGCACCGGGCGCACCAGCATTGGCACAACAGGTAGCGGCATTGTTGCAAGCACAGGATATTGCGGTGCAAGCACATCCACAGCGCGGGCTGGATCATGGGGCATGGGTGCCGCTGATGCTGATGTACCCGGCGGCAGATATTCCGGTGACGCAGTTGTCGATTCAAAGTCGTAGCACGCCAGCTGAACAGTTTGCGCTTGGGCGTGCGTTACAAGGCCTGCATGAGCAAAATGTGCTGATTCTGGCCTCAGGCGCCATCACGCATAATTTGTCAGACTTTTTTACGGCTGACAGAAATGCCGCCCCTTTGCCCTATGTGTTGCCTTTTACCGACTGGATGGCTGAACGTATTCAAACGCAACAATGGCAACACATGTTCAATTACCGTGCTGAGTGTCCACAAGGGAGTCAGGCGCATCCGAGTGAAGACCACTTGATGCCATTGTTTGTCGCGGCGGGCAGCGCCATTGGTGAGGCCATACGTTTTACGCCAGAAAACACTTATGGTATTTTGGCCATGGATGCTTATCTTTGGGCGACGACAACGGGGTCGCTATCGCTAAGCCGCTAGCGTAAACCGTATTGGTTTAATTTATTCCAGAGTGAGCGCTCGC
Source organism: Methylophilus sp. Q8 (assembly GCF_000800115.1). NCBI lineage: Bacteria > Pseudomonadati > Pseudomonadota > Betaproteobacteria > Nitrosomonadales > Methylophilaceae > Methylophilus > Methylophilus sp. Q8. Next base: position 1,170,412 of record NZ_JUHE01000001.1, read on the forward strand.
TGATCTCTAATAGCTTGGCTGCCTTGGTTTTGTTGCCCTGGCAATCATCAAGGGCTTGCAGGATCAGGCGACGTTCAATCGCCTCTGTCGCGCGTGGAATAGACAGGTTATTATTGTCGGCGGCCAATGCACTGGACTCTGTGTTTACCGGTATCAGCTGTTGTGCAATATCGGCGGGAAAATGTTGCTGTTGTATCGTCTGGCTGCCAGCCAGAATCGCGGCACGTTCCAGAATATTTTCCAGTTCGCGCACATTGCCTGGCCATCGATATTGCTGCAAGCTCAAGCGCGCACTTTCGCTAAGCTGGCTTTGGCGTTTGCCTAGAAAATAGTCAGCCAGCAGGCTGACATCTTCGCCACGCTCACGCAGCGGCGGAATCTGCAGTTGAATCACATTCAGACGGTAATAGACATCTTCGCGTAGCTTGCCTTCCTTGACCGCTTGCAAGGGGTCACGGTTGGTGGCGGCGACGACGCGCACGTCCAGCGCAATCTGCCGGTTACCACCCAGTTTTTCGACGACGTTTTCCTGTAGCACGCGCAAAAGTTTCGACTGTAACTGGATAGGCATTTCTGTGATTTCATCCAGGAACAGGGTGCCGCCATTGGCCAGTTCGAATTTACCGACCCGCTCTTTTACTGCGCCGGTAAATGCGCCTTTCTCGTGCCCGAACAATTCAGATTCCAGAATATCGACCGGGATCGCCGCACAGTTCACCGCCACGAATAATTCTGATTTGCGCGAGGAGGCGTCGTGCAATGCTTTGGCCACCAGCTCTTTACCGGTGCCGGTTTCACCGACAATAAATACCGTCGCCCGTTCTGGCGCCACTTGCTGAATCATTTGCTTGAGCGATTGCATGGGCGGACTGTTGCCGATGAGGCCGGTGACAGGCGGTTGGCTGCTTTCCTTTAGAAACGTGTTTTCGATCTGGATACGATTCACCGCCAGCGCTTTCTGGATAGCGATTTCCAGGGTTTCTAGTTCAAACGGCCGCAGAATATAATCGCTGGCGCCCAGTTTCATGGCTTCAACAGCCGTTTTGATTTCACCTTGCGCCGTCACCATGATAAATGGCAACTGTTCATATTGTTTGCGGATGGCACTCAGCAATTGCAAACCACTCATGCCAGGCATATGCAGGTCGCTCACCACCAGGTCAATTTGCTGTTGCTGTATGAGTTCCAGCGCTTCGCGGCCATTGCCCGCAGACAGCGCCCGGTAGCCCGCCTGGCGCAGGCTGATTTCCAGCAGTCTGCGCATATGCGGTTCGTCATCGACAGCCAAAATAGTGTGTTGCGGGGTGGACATGGTTATACAGTCGCTAACGGAAGTGATAAGTTAAATTGGGCCCCTTGCCAGGGACTGGTGCTGTAGTTGATTGTACCATCGTGCGCTTCGATGATTTGCTTCACCACGGCTAGCCCGAGGCCAACGCCGCCAGCGCGTTGGGTAAAAAAGGCTTCAAATAAATGCCCTTGCTGTGCAGGCGGGACACCAGGGCCATCATCTGCCACCGCAATATGGGCACACTTTGCATCTGCTGATAGTTGCAGCTGAATGTTTCCACCGTCCGGCAAAATCTGAATCGCATTCATGAGCAAGTTGACCAGCACTTGTGTCATCTGATCCTGATCTGCCTCAATGATGACCGGCTGCGCGGCTTGTAGTGTGAGGGTAATTTGCTTTGCCTGCGCCGGTTTTTGCAGCATGGCAACGACATGTTGTAAATGCACTTGCAGGTCCAGCGGGATTTTATTCGGCAGCCGTGGGCGGGCAGCGTCAATCAGGGCGCTGACCAGTTTATTCAGGCGTTCGGTTTCTGAAATAATAAACCCGAGTACCTCGCGACCATCTTCACTCAGTTGCGCTTCCCTAAGCAGCACATCAGCCGACGAGCGCATGATGCCCAATGGTGTTCTTACTTCATGACTCATGGCCGCGGCCATTTCACCGACGACGGCCAGTTTGGCGGCACGCGTCAGTTGTTGTTCAGAAGATTGCAGGTCAGCTGCCATTTTTGTAAATGCCTGGTTTAATGCCTGTACTTCTGCCGGGCCACTGAGCTTGGGAGGTGCGGCATCAGGTAGGCGTAATTGCTTGATAAAACGTAGCAATTCATCCAAGGGTTGTGTAAAACTTTTTGTAATAGGCGTGACCAGAATCAGTGAAAATACTAGCACCAGGATCAAGAGGATTAAAAAGGTCACACCCAGTCGATGCACGGGAGCCACAGCTACATCATGCGCTTTATTCAATTGCACCTCCCAGCCATAGATGGGTAGTGTGCTTTGTATCGCAATGTGGGCATGCAGGCTGTGTCGTAGTTGCGACCAGTTGCTGGATTGCGCCAGTAAGTGCTTGTTTTCATCTGCTAAAGCCAACTCTGTTGAGTGTTGCGCCGCATGATTAAGCAAGTCATGAATCACTGCCCAGTTAAATGTAGCAATCAAATGGCCAATTGGCTGCAACGTGACATTGGAAATGACTGGGGTAGAAATCATCAGTTGGTCATTCTGTAACCGATAGATCGTCATTGGTTGTGTCGTGTCCTTAAACGAAAACCAAATGGGGGGACTGGATAATCGCTGACTGATCCGGCGGGGATTGCTGGAAGCGACGATACTTGATTGCAGGTCGACGACGTCTATTGAAATGTATTGTGTTGCATAACTATTGCGTGTTTCTTCGAGGAAAATGGACAAACGCTTGTCGATATCACCGATTTGCATGTCTTGCATGATGGCCAGCTGACTCCAGCTACGCACGTTTTGTACACGCTCGAAAAGTACCCTGTCGATGTGTTCACCCACAGCTTGCCCGGTCGTTTGCAGATCGTGTTTGATTTCAGTGCGCAATGCCGTGCGCGCTTGATAGAAACTCAGCACGCTAACCAATAATGCAGGTAGTAATCCTGCCAGTAAAAATGCGATAAGCAGCATTTTACGAATGGTTAAAGGCGCATGTTTAGGCATGGAGTATGAGAAAATACGGACTTAATTATCGGCGTTGTACTTGCTTGATCGGAAAGTGTTTATGTTCACTATTTTACTGCGTTGTGCAGTCAGTGTAATCAGCCTCTGCATGTTGTGCAAGCCGTTACTGGCAGAGGAGGAATCCTCTTTCTGGCAAGGGTTCCGCGTGGGTGGTTATACCAGTGCTGACTTGCGTATTCCACGTACAGAATCTACACGGCTGACCTGGAATGAACTGAGCATGATCGTGACTTGGGACAAGAATACCAGGATCAAGTTTTTTGGCGAACTGGACCTGGAAGATCCCGCAAGTTATACACACTCGCAGGGGGTGGATTTTCGTGATGCCTATATCAATCCGGAACGTCTGTATTTCGATGTCAATTTGAACGAAAACAGCAATGTGCGGATTGGTCGTTTCTTGACACCGTTAGGTCGCTGGAATCAACTGCACGCCTCTCCTTTGGTCTGGACAGCCAGCAGGCCGCTTGCAACCACTGAGTTATTTCCAAGCTTTACCAGCGGTGCACAGTTCTTTGGGAACATTGCATTTAAAGAGCGTTCACTAGACTATCAAGTGTATACCGCACTCATGAATGCACAACCAGAAAGCCGTGGTGCAGCACAGTATCGCGATGCGCATGGCGCCAGAGTTTCGATCAATAATGTTTTTAATTTTACCGACGAGAATGCTGGCCTCAATACCATAGGCTTGAATTATTCAGGGTATCGCGATGAGAAATCTGGTGGATCAAGATATCGAATCGTTGGCCTGGATTTTTTACTGGAAATTGATCGCTGGGAGCTGAGTGGTGAAGCCTACACTCGCAAAGCAGAGCGTGGCCAGAGCGCGGGCAGTGGAGCGTATTTACAAAGTGCTTTTTTGATTAAGGATGATTGGTACTGGATTACCCGTCTGGAGAGTTTACGTCAACCCACTGCCCAGAATGCTGAGCGTTGGATGCTTGGGCTCACTAAACGCCTCAAGCCCAATCAATTGCTAAAATTTGAAGTCATTGGCGGTAGTGGTGAATATAACGATGTGCCGCGTGGGTTCGCGGCTTCATTTGCGATGATGTATTAAATGCAGTTTTACATGTTGAGGTACTGGATATTCTTGGCTGGTTTCCTGCCGTCGTTGGTGATGGCAGAGGAGCCGGTCATTGCGGTGATTGTGTCGGCACAGCCTAACTATAGCGTACCCATAACGGTCAATGATCTTGCGTCTATTTACTGGCGCAAAAAACTGTATGGCAATCAGGGTAAGCCCTTGCACCCAGCTAATTTGTCTACTGAGCATCCGTTACGTCAGCGCTTTTCTCAGCAGGTGTTACATAGTAGCCCCAAGGCCCAGCTTGGTTACTGGAACGGGCTGTATTTTCAGGGTGTTCAGCCGCCTTATACCGTGGAGTCACAAGAGGCCATGATTCGCTATGTGGCCTATACCGAGAGTGCTGTTGGCTATATTGAGGCCTGTAAATTGGATGAGCGTGTACGCGCTGTGGTGTGGCTCACTGCCAATAAAATCCAGAGTGAGCCACCAAGCCTGCGCTGTGATAGTGGTAATTAGTGAGTGCTTGCTTTGATTTGGTGCAAGTGTTTGCGCTGTTCCTCTTGTAGCTCGCGGTTTTGTGCCAGCCAGCCAAACTCGGCGTGGCATATTTCGGACTTCAGTTCATAGGCTGTGAGCAAGGTGCAAAACACATCGTCATGGCTGAGGGGATACTCAGCGTAGGGCGTGATTTGCGGCAGTTGATAGTCGAAATGCTGGCCCACCCATAAAATTGCCGGTACGTGGGTTTGTTCTTTGGGTGCAATCATATAGGGTGCTGCGTGCAGGTATATGCCATGCTCACCCAGGGATTCACCATGATCTGCAACATACAGCATGGCGGTCTCACGATTACTGTCATATTTCTTCAGAAACTGAATAACTTCTGACAAGAAGTAATCGGTATACAAAATCGCGTTGTCGTACGAGTTATCAATCTCTTGTTGCGAGCACTCTGACAAACGGCCAGTTTTGCAAATGGGCGTGAATTTTTTGAATTCATCCGGATAGCGGCGGTAGTATTCGGGACCATGATTGCCCATCTGGTGTAATACGATCAGGATGTCATGATCTTTGTTTTTTTCAACAAATTTGTCCAATCCGCTCAGCATGCCGATATCACGGCATTCATTGTCGTCACACACCGGGTTATGGGCGGGTGAGCGAAAATCCTCGTAAGGCACGCGCAAGGCGACGCCTTTGGAGTCGGAGTTATTATCACGCCATAACACCTTGACGCCTTCACGGTTTAACACATCCAACGCGTTCTCCATATGCAAGGCCTTGTCTTCGTCATACTGCTTTCTGGTCAGCATTGAAAACATGCACGGCACAGAGACGCCGGTAGATGTGCCACACGAGGAGACTTGTTTAAAACTCACCACGGCTTCTTTGCTGAGTCTGGGGTTGGTTTCACGGGCATACCCATTGAGAGAAAAACGGTCGAAGCGGGCAGTTTCACCTACCACCATAATGATCAGTTCATGGTGCTGGTCCGCTTCCACATTGACCACATCAGCCGCGGTCTTTTGCAGGCCGGTGATGCTGCGCGTAAACAGTTTTTTCGAGGTCCATTTCACCACTGAGTAGTGGAAGAATGTTGGGTTGGCATACATGCGCACCATTTTATGCTCACGTACAAACGTGGCGTAATCGGCGCTGCATGGAATCACCACCAGGATCATGCCTAACAGTAGCAGGGCAATCTGCTTGAGGCGGACGCTGATCGGATCGCGCTGGAAAAAACGGGCTGGCACTTTTTTGATCAGGATAAATGCGGGGATCACGCCTAGCAGCAATATCTTGATTAAAAATCCCCATGACAACAGCCCCATGACTTCCTGGGTGTCGGTTTTCGCTGCATTGTCCAGCATGACGTGGTCAATAATGACACCAAACTCATCCATGTAATAAGCGGCCCAGGCGGCAGACAGCAGGATGATGGACAACACCCAGCGTGCTGACTTGCCATGACTAAGCAGCATCAGCCATAAGGTAATGCTAAAGGTAAAAAACAGACTGATGCTGATGATAAAGCCAGCGTTATGCGCGTTCCATGGATAGAGGTTGAGCAGATGTTCGAATAAGGCATGGTTGCTGGTGAGCATCAGCCACAGGCTCGCGCCCCAGATCAGGCAGATTTGCGGGGTGAACAGCGCGCGTAGCGTGCGGGTAAACATTGCGAATATTTTCATTCAATACGACTCTTGGAAAAAGTGAATACCATTAATAACCAGCCGCACATGAGCCAAAGCGAGGTCAGGGTGTGCGATAAAAAGTGGGCGCCGCGGATTTGTTGCGCCCAGCCCAAGGCGAAGCCGACCGCAAGCCCGGCAATAGTCACCAATAAGGCTTTGCGAGGGGCTTGCGGTAACCATAGCAGGCCGAGTGCAGACAGCCATACGCCGCTGGTCGTGTGTCCTGCCGGAAAGCAATGACCAGCTTCTAGCGCCGGATGACTGGTGAAAGTAGGCACCCATGGCGCGCTGCCGCCGTAGCGTACGATATCCCAGGGGCAGGCATGCGGCATTTGGTGTTTGAGGCAGGAGACGACAATCGCATTGAGCAAAGCCAGCAAGACGATCCAGCGTAGTTTGTAACGGGTGTCTGTCGAAAGGCGATGGCCTAACAGGCGCTTAGGCAGCCAGGCCAGCAATAACAGGGCTAACCAGATCACGGTAAACAGATGTTTTGCATACACATGCATCACTGTTTCATAAAAAAACGCATGCTTTTGAGTGAAACTGTGCTGTGTAAAGTCAAATTGCTGGTCAGCCAGCGCCAGATCTAGAGCGGTTGCATTCGCCAGCCAGACGATGGCAATCGCTAATGCGATCCAAACGCACCACAGTGCCGCCAGAGTTGGCTGAGGTAACCAGGGACTTTTTATCATGTCTATTTTGTGTTGATTGCCAAATGCAACGGGTTGTTATTTTTTGAAAATAGTTGATAGCCGGACAATTGTGAGGGTACACCATCTTTTCAAAATCTCCGACCATAAATGCAATTGATGTGCCACTTTATAATCAGCCTGATGTGTTATGAGTTAACCTGCTGATTTTGTTTGGAAAATTTCTATTTTCCAACGGTAATGAAAATGATTTCATTTTAAGGTGTCTGCAAAAAATGCAGGGTATGAATTAAATGTATGGCAATCTATCTGCAAAAAGTGCAGAGTGTGGCAGAAGTGCATATTTATAACTTCATGATTATTATGAATAATTGTCTCTGGCATGGTGTTTGCAATTAGCTTGACAAGATTGTTGTCAGTGAAAGAAATGGCATGCTGCATTCAGAGTCAAATACACCGTTTTACCATGCATCATCTGCTTATGAATTGAGGAACTTTGCCCAAGCGAAAAGGTATCAAGTGAATGAGATTACAGGTCATTTGGTTGAGCGGGGTGCGCCGTGCCGCCAGGAGGTGGAAGCCTTTATTGCGGCGGTATTTAAGCAGGTGTACGGCGCGCAGGTGAGTCACTTTATGCCACAACTGGTGGCCTTGCGTGATGCCAACGGTGTTTTAATGGCCGCGTTTGGTTTGCGTAATGCGGCACAAGAGCGTTTGTTTCTGGAGCAATATCTGGATGAGCCGATTGAGCAATTGATGTCGCGCCAACTCGGCAGAAATATACGCCGCGAAGAAATTACCTGCATAGGCAATCTGGCGGTGGCGAATCCGCGCAATGCCGGTGTGCTGATTGCGCATGTGATTCAACATAGTTTGAGCATGAATTTGCCGTGGGGCGTGGCGACCGCGCATCATAGCCTGCAAAATGGCCTGATTAAAGGCGGTGTCGATTTGTTTCCGCTGGCTATGGCGAGCCCTGAACGATTGAGCGCAGAGGAGTGCGCAAAATGGGGCAGTTATTACAAGCATACACCGCAGATTGTGGCGATTCGTGGCGTGGCTGATCCTTTATAAGCGCAAATCATCATGATATTGCAACAGATTTATGCCCAGGCAACACAAAATCCGAACCGGATCGCCCTAGAAGGGCCGTCTGCGCAGCTGACTTATAGTGAACTGGCGGCGGAGATGGCGCGCGTGTCGGGCGCCTTGCGCGCGCTGACCAACCGTGCCACTGTGGCGCTGGCGCTGGATAATAGTCCGGCCTGGATTGTATTGGATTTAGCGGTGTTGGCTGCTAGCTGGAGCAACGTGCCACTGCCGGCGTTCTTTTCTGCGACACAAAAACAGCATGCGATTAAGGATGCTGGTGTTAGCCTGATCTTGACTGATATGCCAGCTTCCTGGCAGCAACTATACCCTGACAGTGTTGTGGTCGCTGAATGGCAGGTGGCAGGTAAAGCGGTGACAGTCTTGCGTATTCATGCCCATGATCGCGCCGCCGCTGCCGATAAAATCACCTATACCTCTGGTACAACCGGTGCGCCTAAAGGGGTTTGCCTGTCTGCACAGACGATGGGGCAGGTCGCCAGTGCTATTGCCAGTCTGATCGTGCCGGGCGCAGCTGATCGCCATTTCTGCGTGTTGCCGCTGGCCACGTTGCTGGAAAACGTGGCGGGCGTCTATGCCAGCCTGATTTCTGGCGCAACGGTGGTGGTATATCCGTGCCACGCAGTTGGCTTTACTGGTAGTCAGTTTGACATCAGCCGCTTGTATCAAGGCCTGCAAGATAGCCGGGCGACGACTGCGATCCTGATTCCTGAGTTGCTGCGTGCGCTGGTGATGTATGTGCAATCAGGCCAGGCGCCGCTGGCATCGTTGCGATTTGTCGCAGTCGGTGGCGCCAAGGTGGTGCCGGCGTTGATCCTGCAAGCCCACGCGTTAGGATTGCCGGTGTTTGAAGGCTATGGCTTGTCAGAGTGTGCGTCGGTTGTTGCACTCAATACGCCACAATCACACAAGCCAGGCAGTATAGGCAAGCCCTTGCCACATGTGCAGCTACGGGTGGATCTGACAGGCGAGCTTTGGGTGAAAGGCGCTTTGTATGATGGCTACACCCGGCCCGAGGGTGGTATTGCCGCGCCGATGCTGGACGAGGAAGGTTATCTGGCCACTGGCGATCTGGCTTATCAGGATGCTGAGGGTTATGTGTATCTGTCAGGCCGCAAAAAGAATATGTTTATTACCTCGTTTGGGCGCAATGTTTCGCCTGAGTGGGTGGAGAGCACATTAATACACCAGCCAGCATTGCAGCAGGTGTGTGTATTTGGAGAAGCGCGGCCGTTTAATGTGGCGATTGTGGTGCCGCAGCCGCCGTTCACCACAGAGCAAGTGGCGCAGGCGATTGCAGAGGCGAATCAACAGCTGCCTGACTATGCACAGGTGGGAGATGTGGTGTTTGCTCACCAGCCATTTAGCCCGCATAACGGACAGCTCACGGCCAATGGCCGCTTGAAACGCGATGCGATTGCCGCTGCTTATGCTGCTGAAATCCATGCGATTTACGAAGGAATTTAAATGACTTTTTATCAGCAATTATTAAGCGCGACCGAGCAGGAGCGTAACACCTTGATGACGTTGCCGCTGATTGTGCAAGGTGCGCAAGGTAATATCACTCTGGACATCTACCGTGCCTTCCTCACCCAGGCTTATCACCATGTCAAACATACGACCCCATTGCTCATGGCCTGTGGTGGCCGACTTAGTGGAGAATACGAGTGGTTGCGTACAGCGATTGGCGAATATATCGAAGAAGAAATGGGGCATCAGGAGTGGGTGCTCAATGATATTGCTGCTTGCGGCGGTGATAAAGAGTCTGTGCGCCATAGCGCGACGGCTGCCGATGCCGCCAGTCATGAAACAGAGATGATGGTGGCTTATGCTTATGACATGATCAATCGCGTGAATCCCTTAGGCTTTTTTGGCATGGTATTGGTGCTGGAAGGCACCAGCACCGCCGTGGCTACACAAGCCGGTGAAGAAATCATGCAGGCCCTCAATCTGCCGAAAAAAGCCTTTAGCTACCTGCTTTCACATGGCTCGCTAGATCTCAGCCACGTGACCTTTTATGAGGGGCTGATGAACCGGGTGACCAAGCCTGAGGATCAGCAAATCATTATTCATGCGGCGAAACGCTTTTACCGTTTGTATGGTGAGATTTTCAAGCATGTGGCGGCACAGGCGGCAGCCAGTCAACCGCTGGTGGCAGCAGCTTAGGAGTCGGCGATGGAGTTACGTAATCTGCATGTGGTGTTGACTGGCGCAACTGGTGGCCTCGGGACCAAGCTCGCCCTCGCACTTGCTGCGCAAGGTGCTGTCGTCGGACTGGTCGGGCGGGATCCGGTCAAGTTGCATGCGCTGCAAAAAAGAGTCGCGGCACAGGGTGGCAAGTCACATATTATTGTCACCGATCTGGCTCAACCCAATATGGCCAGCCAAGTATTAAAACAGTCTTTGCGCGAGATGGGGCATGTGGATTTGCTGATTAACAATGCCGGGATTATCGAATTCACCGAGTTTGCCGAGCAAACCGAGGTTAGCATCGATAATATGGTGCATACCAATGTCACGGCGACCCTGGTTTTAAGTCGTGAGTTTGTTGCTTATTTTTTAAAACGTGGCCGAGGCCATTTGGCGTTTGTTGGTTCTATTTTTGGCTCGCTGGGCTTCCCGCATTTTGCTACCTATTGCGCGAGCAAATTTGCCATTCATGGGTTTAGTCAGGCATTGCGCCGTGAGTTGGTGGATACCAATATTGGCATCACTTACATTGCACCGCGCGCCATTGCCACTCCCATGAATGATGACCGCACCAACGCCATGTGGCAGGCCTCTGGCCAGGCCGTGGATAGCCCGCAAGACGTAGCAGATAAAATTGTGCAGGCATTGCAGAAAGATAAGCAGGAGCTCTTTATCGGCCAACCGCAAAGCTTGTTTGCCTGGCTGAATGGACTGGCCCCCAGGCTGGTGAGTCTGGGCCTCAAACAACAGGTCGCGCTGGCGAAGAAGTATTTGTAACCAGCTAGCCTACTCCCACTCCAGCTGCGGGTAGATCACATTCACATTGCGCCGGTTGGCAATATCGAACAATTGCCATTTGTCGTGTTCAGCGGCCGCTGCGGAATCCATGGTTTGTTCCATGCTGATGCCTTTTTTAATGCTGTTGCGGACGTCAGCCAGCAGCAAGTTGAGGTAGCGTAGCTCGTTGCCAATAATGGTTGGTTGATCTGCGCTTTCCAGACCATGCCCGGGGACAATCAGTGCATAATGCGACTGGTTCACATGTTCAAGGGCCGCAATCAGGCCTTTGATATCCCCTTCAACGACAGGGGTGCGTTGCGCGAATAGCAAGTCGCCAGTAAACAAGGTGTTGGTTTTCGTATCGAGTACGGTTAAGTCAGTGTGGGTGTGGGCAACTTTTTGTGCTTGCAGTTGCAAACTGCGGCCACCTAAATCCAGCGTGAGTTGATCATGCACGGCGGTATCTGGTGTGATGGTTGCGCTGGCTTTGCCTGCCTCACCGAGCAGCCGTGCATTGAGTTTTTCATACTGTTCCTTACGTAACAGCATAGTATTCGCCAGTTTTTCATGGCCGACAAAGTGGGTAGCGCCGTTTTGAAAAGCGGCATTGCCGTAGGTGTGATCAGGGTGCACGTGCGTGTTGATGACATAACGTATCGGCAGCGGGCTGATGGTTTTGATGGCTTGCAGTAATTGCTCGCCAGTGTGTTTGCTGCCACCGCTATCAATCACAGCAATGGCATCGCGACCAACCACGACGCCCAGGTTACAAATGTCGCCCTGGTAGCCGTCGTCGATATCCAGATGTTGACCATGATGGACATACACGCCTTCGGCAACTTTTTGCAACTCAAATGTGTCTGCCTGCACATGACTACAAAACGTTACAAAACCGAATGTAACACCGGCACACAATAGCTTGATTTTTGATAACATGACGACTGCCCATGAATGTTTCATACATCATAATCAAATCATTCATGATGACAAAGTGACTGCTGTCACACGTAATTTCAAGGAGAAAACATGAGTTCCACGCAACGATATACCAAAGTTGCCGTTATTTTGCATTGGCTGATCGGGTTGGCGATCATCGCTATGTTCGCCCTCGGCTGGTACATGGGTGAGTTGCCCAAGGATGGCCCCAAGCAAACCGCTTTTGACTTGTTTGATCTTGGCATTTACACCTGGCAGATGGACGAACCCGCCAGCGCCAGAACCTTGTATTTCAATTTGCACAAATCGCTAGGGTTTACCTTGCTGTGGCTGATCCTGTTCCGGGTCTACTGGCGTATCAGCCACACGCCTCCAGCAATGCTGGCCAGCTATTCTGCGCTGGAGCGCAAAGTGGCAACAGGTGCGCACCATTTGCTGTATCTGTTGATGGTAGGCCTGCCGTTGAGTGGTGTGTTAATGACGCTTTACAGTAAATTTGGCTTGAAGTGGTTTGGGCTAGAGGTATTTGGTGGTTTGGATAATGCAGACTTGCGCGATGCGTTCAAAGAGTCTCACGAGCTATTCGCCAATATCCTACTGGTTGTGTTTATCGTGCATGTAGTTGGCGCGCTTAAACATAAATTTATTGATAAAGATGAGACCATGTCGCGCATGTCTTTAAAGTAAATCTGCCTGTTCATTAAAAAGCCTGCGATTGCAGGCTTTTTTTGTCTCTGCTATTTGCGAATACCTCGCAAGTTCTGCAAAAAATGCATTGGCCACTGATTAAAGGCATTAGTGGTCTGCAAAAGATGCAGGGATTCTTATTTGGTTTGATATAACTGTTTGATTATTAATAACTATATTGTCGGCATGCTGTTTGCTAAATGGTTGCTATTGTTGACTTAAATGCTAATGACTTCCAACGAATAGGGAGCGCTTTATCCGTCAGCAATACAGGGATCAATCTATTAAAAAAAGCGGGTGGGCATGTCGCAAGGTCGGTTAAAGCAGTGGGTCAGTTCCAGTCACCTGGTCTGGTTGGGAGTTACAATTCTTTGGTTAGGTGTCGCCGCCGTGTTCAGGCCGCTGGCGTTGCCGGATGAAGGACGCTATGTAGGCATTGCCTGGGAAATGCTGACATCCGGTGACTGGTTAGTGCCGCATCTGGATGGGTTACCTTATTTTCATAAACCGCCGCTATTTTACTGGCTCACTGCTGCTAGCCTCAACATCTGCGGCCCTCACCTCCTCTGTAGCCGTGTAGCGCCGCTGCTGTCATCCATTGTGATGGCCATTGCATTATTCAGGTTCTTGTTCCTGTATTTAAATAAAAGAACGGCGGTGATGGCTTTTGTGGTGCTGGTCACACAACCATTCTTTTTTGCCAGTGCGCAGTTTGCCAATCTGGATATGCTGGTCGCTTGTATGATTTCGCTCACCATCCTGTCTGCAGCGGAGTTTGTTTGGAGCATAGATAGAGAGCGGCCAGCAGAGCACCATTTAATGCTGACCATGTTTTTTGCGGTAGGTGGGATTCTCGCCAAAGGCTTGATCGGCGTTGTATTGCCTGCAGCCGTTGTTTTTTGCTGGTTGCTGGCAAGCAGGCGCTTAGCTTACATCAAGCATTTCTTCTGGTGGCCAGCAGTCGCGGTGTTTTTATTACTGGTCAGCCCCTGGTTTTTGTTGATGGAATCTCAATTCAAAGGCTTTCTGGATTACTTTTTCATTCATCATCATTTTCAGCGTTTTGCCGGATCAAATTTTAACAATCAGGAGCCGTTCTGGTTTTATTTACCGGCACTCTTGTTGCTCACATTGCCTTCGTCATTATGGTTGCTCAGATTCCGTAAACCGGCCTTACGGATGTGGACACCTGTGCAACGTGACGTGGGCTTGCTGATGCTGTGCTGGCTGGGCTTTATTCTGTTGTTCTTTTCTATTCCGGTCTCCAAGCCGTTGGGTTATATCATGCCGGTATTGCCAGCGCTGGCGACCCTTACTGCGCTATTGATGGTACAGGCCTGTCAGGACTCTGTATTCAAGCGCCGTAGTTTGTGGCTGACGCTGGCTGTGGCCATTGTGGCCTGTGTCATTGCGATTATGACGGTGATTCAGCACGCAAAAAAGGTGGCTTCTTATCAATTGGCAATGCAAGTGCAATCACTCACCCATGCAGGCGATCAGTTAGTGATGCTGGGTAAATATCAGTTCGATTTGCCGTTTTATTTGCATTTATCCAAATCGGCCTGGGTTGTGACTAATTGGCAGGCGGCTGCGCAGGAGGTGTTGGATGACAGCTGGGAAAAAGAATTGCTTGAAGCCAAGCGTTTTAATCCTCAGGTCGCGGCAGAAAATCTGTTGAACGAGCAGCAGTTGGCGCAGCAAATATGCCGTTTGCAGGCGAATCAGTCACTTTGGGTCGCGGGTGATCCGGGGAGCGCGGCACATCTGGCCTTATTGGCAAAGGTCGCGCCGCAAGCCAAAGTACGCGATCATTATTTATGGCGCATCAGCCCGGCACAGATCGCTAGTGCTTGCGCTCAGATGTAAGCATTAAGGGCTGCATGACGCAGCCCTTAGTTGTATTAAAGATGGTATTGCGGGCTGAGCTTGCGCAGGGTTTCCAGCATGCATGCGGCATGTTCAGGTGGCGTCCACTGTGTAATGCCATGGCCCAGGTTGAAAATGTGGCCATGACCATTGCCATAGCTGGCCAGAATGCGGGCGACTTCTTTTTCAATCGCGGCTGTTGAGCTCAGCAGAATGGCTGGATCCATATTGCCTTGTAGCGCAACCTGGTTACCAACACGTTGGCGTGCTTGCGCGAGATCGACGGTCCAGTCCAGGCCTAACACATCTGCACCAATGGCCGCTTGTTGCTCCAGCCACAAACCGCCGCCTTTGGTAAAGACGATACTGGGCACGGTTTTACCTTCCGCGGTTTTGGTCAGTCCAGCGACGATTTTCTGCATATAGTTAAGCGAAAATTCGATATAAGCGTCATGTGACAGTGCGCCGCCCCAGGAGTCAAAAATCATCACGGCTTGAGCGCCTGCGGCAATTTGGGCATTCAGGTACTGGATCACGGTTTGTGCCGTGATTTCCAGAATGCGATGCAACAGCTCCGGTCTGGCATAACCCATCTTTTTGGTATTGAGGAAGTCGGTACCGCCTTTGCCTTCGACCATATAAGTCGCCAGGGTCCAAGGGCTGCCGGAAAAGCCGATCAGCGGAACGCGGCCATTGAGTGCTTTGCGGATGCTGCTGACCGCGTCAAACACATATTGCAGTTTGGCCATATCCGGCACTTCAAGCTTGAGGATATCTTCCTCCGCTTGTAAAGTGCGCTCAAATTTCGGGCCTTCACCCTCTTCAAAATACAAGCCCAATCCCATGGCATCCGGTACGGTCAGGATGTCACTAAACAGGATGGCCGCATCTAATTGCGGGTAGCGATCCAGCGGTTGCAGTGTGACTTCAGTGGCAAATGCCGGGCTTTGGCATAACTGCATAAAGCTGCCTGCGGTTTTCCGGCTCTCACGGTACTCCGGCAAATAGCGCCCGGCCTGACGCATCATCCAGACCGGCGTGTATTCTGTGGGTTGGCGCATCAGTGCGCGTAAAAAAGTATCGTTTTGGAGTTGAGTCATTGGATAGCAATTGCCTTATCTGTGATGAGGCAGGTCAACAATATGTAAAAGCATGATTATAAAGGCCAAGCTGCTATTTCACCCGAAAGAATGGTGTTTTTTTGCGATATGACAAATAAAAAACGCCGATGACATTCATCGGCGTTTTTGAGGGGGCCATTTTGCTGAATTAACGTGGCAACGTCGAGCTACCCATCAAGAAAGCATCGACTTCGCGTGCGCACTGACGGCCTTCGCGGATCGCCCATACCACCAGAGATTGGCCGCGACGGATATCGCCAGCAGCAAACACTTTGGCTTTGCTGGTTTTGTAACAGCCTTCGCCATCGGTGGTGGCTTTGGCATTACCACGATTGTCTTTTTCGACACCAAAGGCGTCCAGTACTTTTTGTACTGGTGAGACAAAGCCCATGGCCAAAAATACCAAGTCCGCTGGAATGGTGAATTCAGAACCTGGTACGTCGACCATTTTGCCGTCTTTCCACTCTACGCGTGCGCCTTTGAGCGCGGTCAGTTTACCATTTTCACCAATCAGTTCTTTGGTGGTGATAGACCAGTCGCGGTCTGCGCCTTCTTCGTGTGAACTGGAGGTGCGCATTTTGAGTGGCCAGTTTGGCCACACCAGTGATTTGTTTTCTTTTTCTGGTGGCTGTGGCATCAACTCGAATTGTGTGACGCTGGCGGCACCATGACGGTTGGAGGTACCTACGCAGTCGGAGCCGGTATCACCGCCGCCGATGACGATGACATGTTTACCGGTGGCTTTGATCTGGTTAGGCACGGTATCACCGGCGACCATTTTGTTGTTCGGTGTCAAAAAGTCCATGGCGAAATGCACGCCATCCAGTTCGCGGCCTGGTACTGGCAGGTCACGTGGCAACTCTGCGCCACCGGCCAGGATCACGGCGTCGAAGTCACGTTCGAGGTCCGCTGCGCTGACGTTCTCGCCTACGTTCTGGTTCACTTTGAAGGTCACGCCTTCGGCTTCCATTTGTGCAACGCGACGGTCAATATTCGATTTGTCCAGTTTGAAGTCTGGGATGCCGTAACGCAGCAAGCCGCCGATACGGTCGTTTTTCTCAAGCACGGTCACGCTGTGGCCCGCACGAGCCAGTTGCTGTGCTGCTGCCAGGCCTGCAGGGCCTGAACCTACCACAGCAATTGTTTTGCCGGTTTTGTTGGGGTTGATTTGCGGTGTGACCCAGCCGTTTTCCCAGGCTTTATCAATAATCGCGTGCTCGATAGATTTAATGCCTACGGCGTCATTATTGATGTTTAAGGTACAGGCTGCTTCACAAGGTGCCGGACAAATACGGCCTGTAAAATCAGGGAAGTTGTTGGTGGAGTGCAATACATCAATCGCACTACGCCAGTCCTGGTGATACACCAGGTCATTCCAGTCTGGAATGATGTTGTTGATTGGACAGCCGGTGGTACAGAAAGGAATGCCGCAATCCATGCAGCGCGCACCCTGCTGTTTGGCCTGGTCGTCTGTCAAATGCAGGACGAACTCTTTATAGTTTTTGACGCGATCTTTGACCGGCAGATTCTCTTCTGCCAGGCGGTCAAATTCCATGAAACCTGTGACTTTACCCATGTGAAATCATCTCTTCCCTGTTGCTTTGTACAGACGCAACCTTAACAAGGCCCCGCGCGAGGCGGGGCATACAATTAACAAAAACGATTAAGCGGCTTGTTTGGCAGAAGCTGCAGCCATCTCGGTCAGTGCGCGTTTGTATTCGTTAGGGAATACTTTGACGAATTTCGCACGTGAGGCTGGCCAGTCAGCCAGAAGTTCTTTTGCCCGCGGACTACCGGTCAGCGCCAGGTGCTGCTCGATCAAGCCTTTCAGAATCACTTCATCAGGCTGGCCCAGGTGCTGCACTTTACCGACATCGGCTTCAGCGGCTTCCACTTTGTCCAATGACACCATGCTCATATTGCAACGTTGGGCAAATTTGCCATCAATGTCGTAAACATAGGCAATACCGCCGCTCATCCCCGCTGCAAAGTTCTGGCCGGTTGGACCCAGGACCAGCACAGTACCGCCAGTCATGTATTCACAGCCGTGGTTACCCACGCCCTCAACCACTGCCGTTGCGCCGGAGTTACGGACGCAGAAGCGCTCGCCTGCGACGCCGCTCAAGAAGCTTTGGCCGGTGGTTGCACCGTACATGACGGTATTACCGACAATAATGTTCTCGTAAGACAAACCGCGGAAAGTCGCTGGTGGCTTGATGATGATGCGACCACCACACAAACCTTTACCCACGTAGTCGTTGCCTTCGCCGGTCAATTCAAACGTAATGCCCTGGGCCAGAAACGCCGCAAAACTCTGGCCGGAGGTGCCGGTGAATTTGACGCTGATGGTGTCGTCAGGCAAGCCTGCATGACCATAACGGCTGGCGACTTCGTGTGACAGCATGGTGCCCACGGTACGGTTGGTGTTGACGATAGGCAACGCAATGTTGACTTTTTCGCCTTTTTCCAATGCTGGTTTTGCCAGTTCAATCAGTTGATTGTCCAGGGCTTTGACCAGGCCGTGATCTTGCACGTCATTGTTTTTGCGTGACACGCTGGCTGGCATTTCTGGCAAGTGGAATACCTTGCTGAAGTCCAGACCGTTGATTTTCCAGTGCTCAATCCCGGCTTTCATGTCCAGTAAGTCAGCACGGCCAATCAGGTCTTCAAACTTGGCAATACCGATGCTGGCCATCAGCTCACGTAACTCTTCTGCAACGAAGAAAAAGTAGTTCACCACGTGTTCTGGTTGACCGGTAAATTTCTTACGCAGTTCAGGGTCTTGTGTCGCCACGCCAACTGGGCAAGTATTCAGGTGACACTTACGCATCATGATACAGCCTTCAACCACCAGTGGTGCGGTAGCAAAACCAAACTCATCTGCACCCAGCAAGGCGCCGATCAGTACGTCACGGCCGGTTTTCATCTGGCCATCGACTTGCAGCACGACACGGCCACGCAACTGGTTCAATACCAGAGTCTGCTGGGTTTCGGCCAGGCCGAGTTCCCATGGTGTACCAGCATGTTTGATTGATGAAATAGGGGAAGCACCGGTACCACCGTCATGGCCTGCGACCACAATGTGGTCGGACTTGGCTTTGGCTACACCGGCCGCCACGGTACCGATACCTGTTTCAGACACCAGTTTCACAGAGATAGACGCTTTAGGATTGGCGTTTTTCAGGTCGTGAATCAGCTGCGCCAAATCTTCAATCGAATAAATATCGTGGTGAGGCGGTGGGGAAATTAAGCCTACGCCAGGTACTGAGAAACGCAGTTTCGCAATGTACGGCGATACTTTATGGCCTGGTAGTTGACCACCTTCACCTGGTTTGGCACCTTGTGCCATCTTGATCTGAATCTGGTCGGCGCTGCTCAGGTATTCAGCAGTCACGCCAAAACGGCCAGAAGCCACTTGCTTGATGCGTGAGCGCATGGAGTCGCCCGCTTTCAAGGCCACATCGGCTTCAATCAGGTCACTACCCAGCACTTTAGCAATGCTGGAATCTATTTGTACTGGAATAAAGCGTTTAACGTCTTCACCACCTTCGCCGGTGTTGGACTTACCGCCAATACGATTCATCGCCACTGCCAGTGTGGCATGTGCTTCGGTAGAGATTGAGCCCAGTGACATGGCGCCAGTCGCAAAGCGTTTGACGATGTCTTTGGCAGGTTCAACCTGATCTAATGGAATCGCTTTACCAGCTGATTTGATTTCAAACAGGCCGCGCAAGGTCATGTGACGGCGGGTCTGGTCGTTAATCAGTGCAGCATACTCTTTATAGGTGTCGTATTGGCCGGTGCGGGTAGCATTTTGCAGCTTGCTGATGGATTGCGGTGTCCACAAGTGCTCTTCGCCACGCACACGGAAGGCATATTCGCCGCCGGCTTCCAGGGCGTTGGACAATACCGGGTCGCTACCAAAGGCCTGGCTATGCAAGCGTACGGTTTCTTCGGCAACCTGTTCCAGGCCGATACCTTCAATCTGGCTGACGGTGCCGGTGAAGTAGTCGTTAACGAACTGGCTGTTCAAGCCAATCGCTTCGAAAATCTGTGCGCCACAATAAGACTGGTAGGTCGAGATGCCCATTTTGGACATCACTTTGTACAAGCCTTTACCGATTGCCTTCACGAAGTTCTTGCCCGCTTTTTCAACATCACTGGTCATGGTCTTCATGGTTTCATATACCAGCCATGGGCACACTGCTTCGGCGCCGTAACCTGCCAACAGGGCAAAGTGGTGTACTTCACGTGCAGAACCAGTGTCGATCACTAAGCCAGTGCTAGTGCGCAAGCCCGCTTTAACCAGGAATTCATGCGTTGCAGAACAGGCCAGCAAGGCTGGAATGGCGATACGGCTGGCAGACACACTGCGGTCAGACAGGATCAGTACGTTGTAGCCGTCATGCACGGCTTTTTCGGCCTGGTCATGCAAGATGTCCAGGGCCTGTTTCATGCCTGCTTTACTAAGGGCTGCATCATAAGTCAGGTCCAGTACGATGGACTTGAACTGGCCTTTGGTCAGGGACTCGATCTGTTTGAGTTTTTCCAGGCCGTCCAGGCTCAATACCGGTTGGCCACTTTCCAGGCGCAATGGTGGGTTGGTTTCGTCAACCGCCAACAGGTTCGGTTTAGGGCCGATAAATGTCACCAGCGACATCACCAATTCTTCACGAATCGGGTCAATTGGCGGGTTGGTCACTTGTGCAAACAACTGCTTGAAGTAGTTGTACAAGGTTTTGGCTTTGTTGGACAACACTGGCAGCGCCGCGTCGTTACCCATGGAGCCTGAGCCCTCTTCACCGTTGTCCAGCATAGGTTGCAGCACAAACTTCAGGTCTTCCTGTGAGTAACCAAACGCCTGTTGTGTATCCAGCAAGTCAGAGTTCAGGCTGACTTCTCCGCTACCTACATTCGGCAGCTCGGTCAGGTGGAAGCGCGTTTGCTCAATCCATTGACGGTAAGGCTTGGCTTGCGCCAATTCAGTTTTCACTTCTTCGTCGTCAATGATGCGACCTTGCTCCATGTCGATGAGCAACATTTTGCCCGGCTGCAAGCGCCATTTTTTAACGATTTTTTCTTGCGGGAAAGTGATCACGCCCATTTCAGACGCCATCATCACGATGTCGTCTTCAGTGACCAAGTAGCGTGCCGGACGCAAACCGTTACGATCCAGGGTCGCACCAATCATTTTGCCATCGGTGAACGCCACGGCAGCCGGGCCATCCCATGGCTCCATCAGCGCAGCGTGGTATTCGTAGAAGGCTCGACGGTCTTCATCCATCAATGGATTGCCAGCCCAGGCTTCCGGGATCAGCATCATCATGGCATGCGGCAGGCTGTAACCACCGGCGACCAGCAACTCCAGACAGTTGTCAAAACAGGCGGAGTCAGACTGGCCTTCGGCAATCAGTGGCCACAGTTTTTCCAGATCTTCGCCCAATACGGCGGATTTCATGGTTTCGTGGCGTGCCGCCATCCAGTTAACGTTGCCTTGTACGGTATTGATTTCACCGTTGTGCGCAATCATGCGGAATGGGTGGGCCAAATCCCAGGCTGGGAACGTGTTGGTAGAGAAGCGCTGGTGTACCAGGGCCAAAGCCGAGACCACGCGTGCATCTTTCAGGTCGGTATAGTAGATACCCACTTCGTTTGCCAGCAACATGCCTTTATAGACAATGGTGCGGGAAGAGAAAGACGGCATGTAAAACTGTGCTTTGTCTTGCAGGTTGAGTGCGCGAATTGCATGCTCAATACGCTTGCGGATGACAAAACATTTGCGTTCAAAGACGGTGCTGTCAGTGGTCGTGCTGGCAATAAATACCTGACGCATCACCGGCTCAACGGCGCGCGCTGCATCAGCGATATTGCTGTTGTCGACAGGCACATCGCGCCAGCCCAGCAGTGTTTGGTTTTCTTCAGCGATGATTTGCGCAAAAATGGCTTCGCACTTGGCGCGGTTATCTGCATTTTGTGGCAAGAAAGCCTGGCCCACGGCGTATTGGCCTGTGGCTGGCAGGGTCATGCCCAATTTGGCGGCTTCTTCACGCATGAAGGTGTCAGGCATTTGCATCAGCAAACCAGCGCCGTCACCCAGTTTCGGGTCGTAACCGGTCGCGCCGCGGTGCGTCAGGTTGTCCAGCAGTTGTAGGCCCTTGGCGACGATATCGTGGCTTTTCTGCCCTTTGATATGGGCAACAAAGCCCACGCCACAGCTATCCTTTTCGTGGCGTCTGTCGTATAAACCCTGAGATTGGGGAGCTAAACCAAACTGGTCGTCCAGAGCGGTTGCGGTATCTTGAGAAGCACTCATCACGTTGTTGTCAGACTGCATGTCCATTGCCAGATTCTTCACTTACAAAACATTTGGAGGAACCTTCAATGATACCGTTAAAGTTTAGCAATTTCAATTGTTTAGCCTGCGTTAAATAACGGATAAATCTATTTTTTTATCTTAATTGAGAATGGTTTTTATTTACCTGTGAAAAATGGCAGCAGAGACAGAAGTTTGGCGGTTTTTACGGCGGCAGTTGCGCACGCCGTGTATGAGATGTGCGCTGTTTTAATTGAGGAAAGTGGGTTTTTGCGGATTGGCGCCGTGAAATAAGGCGCGCATTTGAGGTGTCTTATTTAAGTGCCCAATGTGGGGCTTGTTCTTTTGTGTGGTCAGCTGGTTTTATTTGCATCACGCGGCACACCGGCGGATGAGCGTGCCGCATGATCAGGAGGGATTACAGGCTTGCGAAAGCGATCGCCGCCGCCTGTACTGTTTGCGCGATATCTGCATCGGTATGCGCTGCTGAAACAAAACCAGCTTCAAAGGCCGATGGGCCGAGGTAAATGCCGCTGTCCAGCATGCTGTGAAAGAATTTGTTAAAGGCGTTTTTGTCTGCCTGCATCATCTCTGCATAGCTGCTTGGGTGGCTGGCACTGAAGTACAGGCCAAACATACCGCCGACACTCTGTGCGCTAAATGTCACGCCAGCGGCCTGCGCTGCCTGGGTCAGGCCTGCGGTGAGCTTGGTTGTTTGTGCGGTCAGTTTTTCATAAAAACCAGGGGCTTGAACCAGTTTTAAAGTGGTCAGGCCGGCAGTGACCGCCACCGGATTGCCTGAGAGCGTGCCCGCCTGATAGACCGGGCCTAATGGCGCTAATACACCCATAATGTCTTTGCGGCCACCAAAAGCGCCGACTGGCAAGCCGCCGCCGATGACTTTGCCCAGTGTTGTCATGTCGGGTGTGATGCCATACAAGGCTTGTGCGCCGCCCAGGGCCACGCGAAAACCGGTCATCACTTCGTCAAAAATCAACACGGTGCCGTGCTGGGTGCACAGTTCACGCAGGGTTTGCAAGAATTCCTGATGTGGCACGATCAGGTTCATGTTGCCAACAACGGGCTCCAGAATCACGCAGGCGATTTCATCGCCGATGCTGGCGAAGGTGTCTTTCAGCATTTGCGTGTTGTTGTAATCCAGCGTCAAGGTGTGGGCAGCCACTTCTGCGGGTACGCCAGCCGAGCTGGGTTCGCCAAAGGTCAGCAAGCCAGAGCCTGCTTTTACTAATAAAGCATCGGCGTGGCCGTGATAACAGCCTTCAAATTTGATGATTTTGCTGCGTTTGGTAAAACCGCGTGCAACGCGGATGGCACTCATGGTGGCTTCGGTGCCGCTGCTGACCAGGCGTACTTGTTCCATGCTAGGCACCAGCGCGTTGAGCAGCTCGGCCATTTCCAGTTCAAGGCCGGTGGGTGCGCCGAAGCTCAGGCTGTTGGCAGCCGCTTGCTGCACGGCGGCGATGACTTCAGGATGCGCATGCCCCAGGATCATGGGGCCCCAGGAGTTGATGTAGTCGATATATTCCTTGCCATCGACATCCCACAGTTTGGAGCCCAGGCCTTTTTTAAAAAAGATGGGCGTGCCGCCAACGCTGCGAAACGCGCGTACTGGCGAGTTGACGCCGCCTGGAATCAGTTGCTGGGATTTTTCAAACAATTGCTGGTTGCGAGAGGTCATGGATTATGCAATCTGGTAAACATCAAAAAAACGTATTCTATCAGAGCGGGCAGGCTTGATCATGCTGGTGTAGATCGCTAGTGCAAATCGCTGCAAATCATTAGTGCAGCTGTTGCAGGCGCTGTTGAATGTCCGGCCAGGCCTGGCTGTCCAGTTGCTGGATATGCTGCTCGGCATTGCTTAGTAGTGTGGGTTGTTGCGTTTGTTGCGCCAGGATAGCCAGACCGCTCCAGGCATCAAGATGCGCTGGCTGCAAGCTAACCGCACGTTCATAGGCTTGTTGCGCAGCGGCAGCCTGGCCTTGGCCATGCAGTGCACTGCCCAGGTAAAAACTGGCTTCTGCCGATTGCGGCTCCTGGGCCAGCCATGCGCGCGCAATGCCTTCTAATGCTTGCCAATCCCCGGTTTGATAAGGCTGTACCACTTGCATCAAATAAGGGCGTGCATCCGCAGGCAAATCCCAAAAGGCGGTGGCATCCGGCACGGTGGTGGTTGCGGCGCGCTGTTGCATCAGGTTTTTTATCCACTCTACAGGCACACTGTAAAAATAAGCATCCTTACCCGGGCTTTTGAACGTGCTCAGAGATACCAGCTCGCCTGCCTGGTTGAAGGTTGGGCTGCCACTGGAGCCCATAATAAAAGCAGCATCCGTGCGTACAATGAGGCTGCCGTCGTAAGGGTATAAGGCACGCACCTTGCCTGCGATGGTTTGTGGTTTTGGTGGGCCGCCTGGAAAGCCAATCGAAAACACGTCATCCCCATAATGCAGCGAGGCGGCTGAAGCGAGTTTGACTGCTGGTAATTCAAGATATTTGAATTTCAGCAGGCAAATATCATGTCGCCAGTCGGCAATCATCTCGACCGGACTCATACTGTCGCCAAACTTCGAAATGCTAATGCCGTTGCTATTCGCGACCACATGGCAGTTGGTGGCGACCGTATCTTTATCAACCACGACGCCACTGCCGACGCCATGGCCACCGCTATTGGTCAAGGCGTGCACTTTCACCACTGAGGCTTTCAGGTGGTAAACCAGGTCCAGGTCAGGCTGGGCATGCGCTGTCTGTGCCAGCAGCCAGCAGGTCGTTAAGATACAGAGGTAAGGCAATAAGCGCATATGAACTCCCGGTATTAGGATGACGGGTCGTGATTACAATCTGTTTTTGATTCAAAAATGCAAAAAATTCTCATTCCGGCCCATAAACCCAGTGAAAAGCCGTGCAAACAGCGCTAGAATAGCCGATATTTTTGATTGTCTTAAGGATTTACCATGCTGATTACAAGCGAAATCGTCGATTTGAACACTCCAACCGGAGTGATGCGTACTTATGTGCATCGTCCAAAACACGATGGCAAGGTGCCTGCGGTTTTGTTTTACTCCGAAATCTTTCAGCAAACCGGCCCGATTGAGCGTGCTGCACGCTTTTTAGCTGGCCATGGTTATGCCGTGCTAGTCCCAGAAGTGTTCCATGAATTAAATCCGATTGGCACCGTGCTGGGTTATGACGACGCCGGCCGCGATAAAGGCAATGCGGACAAGATGGCTAAAGACGTACAAGCCTATGACACTGACAACCGTGCCATGATTGATTACCTGAATGCACAAGCCTGGTATGACGGCAATTTGGGTGCTGCTGGTTTCTGTATCGGTGGCCACCTGGCTTTCCGTGCCGCTCTGCAGCCAGAAGTCAAAGCCACCGCCTGTTTCTATGCCACCGACTTGCATACCAATATTATTCCAAACAAACCAGGCCAGCACAGCATGGAGCGCGTCAGCGAGATCAAAGGGGAGCTGCTGATGATCTGGGGCAAGCAGGATCCACACATTCCGGGCGACAAGCGCGCCGAACTCTATAACCGCTTTGCGGCCTTGCCTGGTTTGCATTACACCTGGCATGAGTTTAATGGCCAACATGCCTTTATGCGCGATGAAGGGGAACGTTACGATGCGCAACTGGTCAACCTCGGGTATCAGTTGACCTTGCAAATGTTCGGAAACGTACTCAAGTAAGTGATTGCTAGCAAACTTGAGTGAAAGAAAACTATGGTGCTGAATATGTCATGCCAGTTGCGAATTTCAAAACAACGAGCATGCGGTATTCAATACATACCCTAGTCCAAGCACAGGTCAAAAGCCTGTGCTTTTTTTTCAACTAAATTAACCATTTATTAGAGATAACTATGACTATAAAAAATGCGGATATTGGATTGGTGGGCTTGGCAGTGATGGGCCAAAACCTGGCACTTAACATTGCGGATCACGGCTATACCATTGCGGTCTATAACCGTGACCCCAAAAAAATGCTGAACTTCATCGAGGAATGCAAAAAGAATGAGCCTTCGCACGAGCGCGTGGTAGGACATGCCGATCTGGCTTCTTTTGTATTAAGCATCAAGCGTCCTCGTAAAATTGTGCTGCTGGTGAAAGCCGGTAGTGCGACGGACGTAACGATTAACGCTTTGCTGCCTTTCCTGGAGCAGGGTGACATTATTATTGATGGCGGTAATGCCTTGTGGACGGATACTATCCGTCGTGAAAAAGAGCTGGCTGCCAAGGGTATCGAGTTTATTGGTTCTGGTGTTTCCGGTGGTGAAACCGGCGCCCGTTTTGGTCCTTCCCTGATGCCATCCGGCACACGCAAGGCCTGGTCTAGCCTGGAGCCGATCTGGCGCGATATCGCTGCTAAAGTCGACCCTGCGACCGGTGCACCTTTAGAAGGTGGCACACCAGGCAAGCCGGTAGAGGGTGGTTTCTCTTGTGCCGAGTATATCGGCCCGGACGGTGCTGGCCATTATGTGAAAATGGTGCACAACGGCATTGAATACATCGATATGCAGTTGATTTGCGAAGCCTACTGGTTGATGAAGAACTTGCTGGGCATGCCAGCAGACGAAATCGGTAAAGTGTTTGCCGAGTGGAACAAAGGGGAATTGTCCAGCTTCCTGATTGAAATCACCGCTGATATCCTGCAACAAAAAGATCCTGCCGGTAAAGGCTTCCTGGTTGACCAGATCCTGGATACGGCAGGCCAGAAAGGCACTGGTCAATGGACCGCCGCCAACGCACTGGAATTGGGTGCGCCTGCGAATGCGATTGCCGCTGCGGTATATGCGCGCGCCTTGTCCAGCCTGAAAGAAGAGCGCGTAGAAGCGAGCAAGATCCTCAAGGGCCCGGCGATTGTGCAAGAGAAAGACAAAGCAGCCATTATTGAGGCGATCAAGAATGCCTTGTATTGCTCCAAAATTTGCGCCTATGCACAAGGCTTCCAGCTCATCGACAAGGCACAAGTGGCTTACAACTGGAAACTCAACTTCGGTGAAATTGCCCAGATCTGGCGTGGCGGTTGTATCATCCGCGCGCGTTTCCTGCAAAAAATCACTGATGCCTATGCATTGAACTCACGCCTGAAAAACCTGATGCTGGATCCATACTTCACCAATGCGATGAATGAAGGCCAGGCTGGCTGGCGTAAAGTGATTGCGCTGGCGGTGACCAATGGTATCCCGGCGCAAGGCTTTGCGGCCGCGTTGGCTTATTATGATGGTTACAGAAGTGCAGATTTGCCAGCAAACCTGTTGCAAGGTCAGCGTGACTACTTTGGCGCACATACTTATGAGCGTAAAGACCAGCCGCGTGGTCAGTTCTTCCACCTGGATTGGCCAGAAGCTGGTCGTCCGCAACTGGCGATTGAGTAGGTGCTTTGCCGGGCGCCAGTCGTGGTGCCCGTAGCATGCATAGATAAGTCGGATGCATAAACAAAAAGATGGCGCTGGTCGCCATCTTTTTTGTTTTCTATCTTTAATATTTGTCGCCTTGCCTGAAGTCTGAGGTTTGGAGGGAGCAAGGGCCGCTACAGGCTGAATAAGATCAGTGTATGACACTCAATGCAGTTTCTGCATTGAGCCAGAAATCGTGACCCGCTACCGGGTCTTGCGCCAGCTAAAGATGCGTGATTAAACGCAGTCGCAGCTGGATTCCAGAAAGCGGTGTAACTCGTTAATTGCTTTCGTGTGTTGCTGTGCTTCAATGGCCGCTTTTGCATCTGCCAGATTGGCGGCGGAGGTATTCAAGCTTGGTGCATAAATTTCGTCCACTAAAAAAATTTTGGACGGACTTGCCTGGTGTGACTGTGCGATTTGCATTTCAATATTCCTTTTGGGATTTCCAATATTCGGGGCACAAAACGACGAATTGTGTTCGTCGTGCATGTGGCGCCAAAATTAACAAAAAGTTCCTTGTACAGCAATGTGATATCCGCCGTGATGACCAAACTTGTCAATTTCTTACGACATATTTGTATTGCTACAACATACAAGCAAACATGGTGCCATGTTTAATGACCTTAACGCATACCAATCCTGTTAGGATGACAGGGCTTGAATGGCGCCTGAAAAAAAGATCGCACATGAAAAACTGAAAGCCAAATGTGCTGATTTTTCGTAAAATATCGGCTTGATCAATCAAAAATGAAGAGCAGCATGCAAATTTTTGTCAACGGTAAGGCTACGCCACTGCCTGCAGAAGCCATGAGTGTGCTGGCGCTGGTAGAGCATATGCAGCTTACTGGCAAGCGCATTGCCATCGAGCGCAATGGCGATATTGTGCCGCGTAGCCAATTTGCCGAGGTGCAATTGCAGGCGGACGATAAACTGGAAATCGTGGGCGCTGTTGGCGGCGGCTAGTCGCCGACTGCTGATATAAATGATTGAGTTGAACGCATTGAATAGAGAGTTTTTGAATATGAATGACGCTTTGGTAATCGCCGGTAAGTCTTATCAGTCCCGCCTGTTGGTGGGCACCGGCAAATATAAGGATTTCACGCAGACGCGTGCAGCCATTGATGCCAGTGGTGCAGAAATTGTCACCGTGGCCATCCGCCGGACCAATATTGGCCAAAATGCTAACGAACCCTCTTTGCTGGATTATTTGCCGCCCAGTGAGTTTACCTATTTGCCGAATACGGCTGGCTGCTATAGCGCTGATGATGCAGTACGTACATTGCGCCTGGCGCGCGAGTTGCTGGATGACCATAGACTGGTCAAGCTGGAGGTGCTGGGTGACCCGAATACCTTGTATCCCAACGTGACCGAAACGATTGCCGCTGCCAAAACCTTGGTGAAAGAAGGTTTTGAGGTGATGGTGTATACCTCGGATGACCCGATTATTGCCAAGCAACTGGAAGATATCGGCTGTGTGGCGGTGATGCCGCTGGCCTCGCTGATTGGTTCCGGCATGGGGATTTTAAACCCGTGGAACTTGCAGATCATTATTGAGAGCGCCAAGATCCCGGTGCTGGTCGATGCCGGTGTCGGTTGTGCCTCTGATGCGGCGATTGCCATGGAGCTGGGCTGTGCCGGGGTGCTGATGAATACTGCGATTGCTGCGGCGCGTGACCCGGTGCTGATGGCCAGCGCCATGAAAAAAGCGGTTGAAGCCGGTCGCGAGTCATTCCTGGCTGGTCGTATGGCGAAAAAGCTGTACTCTGCCAGCCCGAGCTCACCAACCACGGGCATGATAGGTTAATCATGACGGATACTGGCTTATATGCATGCGAAGTCTCGGTGGTGACCGAGTATTTGACTGCGCAATCATCACCCGAGGCGGGGCAATATGTGTATGCCTACACCATCACCATCCGCAATACCGGCAAGACGCCGGTGCAACTCATTAGCCGCCATTGGGTCATTACTGATGCCATGCAGCAAGTGCGCGAAGTGAAAGGCCTGGGTGTGGTGGGCGACCAGCCGCTACTGGCACCTGAGGCTGAGTATAGCTATACCAGTAGTGTCATGTTCAGCACGCCTAGCGGTGAAATGTTTGGCACGTATCAAATGGTTGCGGTAGATGGTCACTGGTTTGAAGTGGACATCCCGACCTTTTGGTTACATCAGGCGGCCGGTTTGCACTAACTGTATTGATACCACTCGCTTAATACGGCGCATGCATGCGTCAAATGTCGAAATTGCCAAATATAAACGTTGCAAAAAGCTAAACAGTGATAGCCACCAACCATACTTTTAAATTCTGCCAGGCCATTTTGCTGGCCTCCCTATTTTTTCTGGCGGGTTGTCAAAGTGTACCGCCCGCGACCAAGCCGCCAGTCATTAAGCCAACTACGCCAGGCAAGCCCGCTGTGGCACCTGCGCCTGAAAAACCGGCGGCGACCAATGTGCCGACGCAACCTTATGCTTTGTTAAAGGCAGCCAGTTGGACTGATTTGCCTGGGCTGGCCAAAGAGGATTGGGTCACCAGCTGGCGAGCCTGGATGCAAGGCTGCCAGGGGCTCAAAAACAAAGCTGACTGGCAAGCCGTCTGTGCCGTGGCTTTGTTGGTTAAGGCCGATGATGCCGTCGCTATCCAGGCTTATTGGCAGCAATATTTTAATGTGTATCAGACACAGCAGCCAGAAGGTGCGCCGCAAGGTTTGATGACCGGCTATTACCAGCCGGTATTAAAAGGTGCCCGCACTGCCAGCGCTCGCTACCCGGTGCCACTTTATAAAACACCTGCTGACCTGATTACAGTGAACTTGTCCGGGCTGTTTCCTGAGCTCAAATACAAGCGCGTGCGAGGCCGCTTGCAAGGGCCGTCACTCATCCCTTATTACACTCGGGCAGATATTGAGCAAACGCAATCGCCACTGGCGGGCAATGAACTGTTATGGGTCAATGATGCTGTTGAAGCGTTTTTCCTGCAGGTGCAAGGTTCAGGCATTGTCGAGCTTGAAAACGGCGAGCGATTGCCGGTGGGCTACGCTGATCAAAACGGGCATCCATATCAATCCATCGGCAAGCTGTTAGTCGAGCGTGGCGAGATGGTGGCAAGTGAAGCCTCCATGCAAGGGATTAAAACCTGGGGGCAACAACATCCTGACCAATTGCGCGCATTGCTGGATGCGAATCCTAGCTATGTGTTTTTTAAATTATTGCCTGCAGGTTTGTCTGGTCCGCTAGGTGCGCTGGGCGTCCCGTTAAGTGCCGCCCGTAGTATCGCGGTTGACCCGTTTTATATTCCACTGGGGGCGCCAGTCTACCTGGCCACGACTTACCCAAATTCGGAGGCGCCTTTGCAGCAGCTGATGCAGGCGCAAGATACTGGTGGCGCTATCAAAGGTGGCGTACGTGCAGATGTCTATTGGGGTGAGGGCGAGTCTGCGGGCAAGCTGGCAGGCGCGATGCGCCAGCAAGGGCAGTTGTGGGTGTGGTTGCCTAAAACATTTCCGCTACCACACTAGCTGCTATGCACCGCATGCATGACAGGCAAGATTATGGCTGGCAAGCACATGTGGTTGGTCGGCTACCGTTGCGGCCCTGGTTGCAGGAACGTGGCTCGTTAACCGCTCGATTAAAGCGTCAATATCCGGATTTCTCAGTCAAGGTATTGTCTCAAGGCTGGCGCAAGCCTAACGTCGATGAGCAGGCAGTGTTACGATTGCCTGCGGCCACCCATGCCTGGGTGCGCGAAGTCATGCTGATGGGGCAGGGGCAGCCGCAGGTATTTGCACACAGCGTTATTGCCCGTAAGGACTTGCGAGGGGCATGGTGCCAATTGCGCCACATCGGGCGTGTGCCGTTGGGTGCGGCACTGTTTGCCAATGCCAGTGTGCAGCGTGGTCGTTTACACTACCGAAAACTGTCGTCTGCGCACCCGCTGTACAAAGCTTTTTACCGTCATTTTCCTGAGCAAACGCGGCAGGTGCTATGGGCCAGGCGCTCGTTGTTTTGCCTGCGGCATTATCGTTTGCTGGTGACTGAAGTGTTTTTACCGTCCTGCGCCCAGCCGCCTGGTCGTTAATCCTTATCAGGAATCCTTTTTATGCAACTTCTCGCCAAATGGCATGCTTATTACCGGCTGACGCGGCTGGATAAGCCTATCGGTATCTGGCTGTTATTGTGGCCTACGCTGTGGGGGCTACTGCTTGCGGGGCAGGGGCAGCCACAGTGGTGGGTTGCCTGTGTATTTGTGCTGGGGACAGTGTTGATGCGGTCGGCAGGCTGTGCATTAAATGATATTGCCGACCGGCATTGGGATGGCGCGGTCGCACGCACAAACAAGCGGCCGCTGGCGACCGGTGAAATCTCCGTCAAAGAGGCTTACCTGGTCGCCATCGGATTGTCGTTACTGGCGTTTGCGCTGGTTTGTACACTGGGCTGGCAAGTCGTGTTGTGGTCTGTGCCTGCATTGTTTCTCGCCGTCAGTTATCCTTATACCAAACGCTTTTTCGCCATTCCACAAGCCTATCTGGGCATTGCCTTCGGTTTTGGCATCCCGATGACCTTTGTTGCCTTGCAGGGTCAGGTGCCTGCAGTCGCCTGGTGGCTATTGTTGGCGAATGTTTTCTGGTCGGTGGCTTATGACACGGCCTATGCCATGGTTGACCGCGAAGATGACCTCAAAATCGGCATCCGCTCTTCCGCCATCACTTTCGGGCGTTTTGATGTGCTGGCGATTATGGGCTGCTTTGTTGCCATGCTGCTGATTGTGGGCTATGTGGCGCAAGTGCTGGCGCTAGGCTGGCCATTCTGGCTTGGCTGGGGAGTGGCGGCTGCGCAGCTGTGGCGGCAATACAGGTTGATTCGTCACCGGCAGCCTAGCGATTGCTTCAAGGCGTTTCTGGAGAATTTCTGGATTGGTGCGGCATTGACCGCCGGGCTGGCAGTCAGTTACGGTTTAGGCGGACTTGCGTAATGTTGAAGGTTCGTCCAACTCAAAGGTGAAGTCTGTCCAGTATTGGAAGGGCGTGTGTTCAACCGGCGCCAGAATATAAAGATCTTCTGACAGCTGCTGCAACTCACGCAAGTTGCCATTGATCGGTTCTTCATGGTCAGCCGCTTTTGGCGCAGGCGGCACCGCTGGCAGGTTCTGTGTCTGGCAGGCAATTTCTTTCAACAACATCAGGTCTTCAAAGACGCTGCGCTCAAAACCCATGCGTGGCACCAGTCGCGTGTTGTAAACCAGGTCGTCAATCAAGGCAATCACCTGCGGTGTGCCCCAGGCTTGTTGCAAGGCTTTCATGACGCGCGGGAAGGACTCAATGCCTTGTTGCTTCAAGTCCGGCGCGTGCTCTACGTTGAGGTTGAAATGCTTGCGGCATTCGCCGGCAACAATATCAAATTCTTGCTGCTTGCCTTCTTTTGACAGCAGATCCAGCAAATATAGCCACATCCAGGGAGATGATTTCGGATGCTTGGCCAAATGCTGCTGCAAATGATCAATCGCCTGATTGACCCGGCCATGTGTGAATAATCGCGAGGCATCTTGCATCACCGCCTGTGTACTTTGCTGCGAGCTCACCTTCAGAGGCACGCCGTGTGGCATCACCGTATCATCGTTGGCATGCATGGGCACTGATTTTAAGCGGCTGCTTGTTTTGGTCGTTGCAGGCGGCTGTGTTGGCGTATTCAAGCCATGTGTGTCGCTTGCCTGCTGAGTCGGTAAGACGGTGGCTGAAAAAGGTTTGCCACTCAGTGGACGCGTCGCCGGTCCCGATGTGCCATCGGTAGGTATAGATGCAGCGTCACTTTGTTTAGCTGTACGGCGTGACTTAATCACCTTTGGCACGGCGGCGTGGCGGCGTAGCCAGTCAGCAAAGAAAAAACCGCTGGCAATCAGCGCGAGCCCCAAGGCAATGACCAGTGTACGTAATAGATGATTCTCGTTTTGCAGGTGAGTAAGCTGGGTTTTTAGTGTCGCCAGGATGTCCGCCTGCGCCAGGTTGCTGGCATACAGGACATCAGATTTCGTCTGTAATTGTTTGAAGTTTTGCTGCAAATCGTTAATTTGCGCCTGCAGTGCCGTATAAGCTTCTACTGGGATGGCAGGCGGCGCGGGCGGTGTTTCAACCACTTCTGGTGAAATCACTGCAATGGGCTCAGGAGTCGTGTTGCTGATGGGTGGCGCAGCTGCAATAGCGATTGAAACCGTATTGTCGGGCTGAATGGTCACAGTCTGCCGCGTGTGCTGGCAGCGATCAGTCAAGGTCAGTGTCAGCGGGCTGGCAATGGCAGCGTCAGACCACAGCATCAATACGCCCTGCTGGCTACCCAGGGTCGTGTATTCGAGGTGAACAGGGCTGGTTTCTGGCGCTGGTTGTTTGGAAGATTGGCTCAGGCTGAAGCAACTGATATCTGTGTCTGCCTGAACATGACTCAGCGGTAGCTGGGCCAATAATGGCTGGCCTGGCGCAGATTCAATCGTGAGTGCGCCAAATTCAGCGGCTTGTAGCAACGATGTAAACGCAAACAGCACGGAAGCACAAAGCCCTCGCCAGCCAGTGGCAGCGCGAAAACGGAGTGATTTAACCTGGTATATGCCTGAAAGCATCTAAAATTATTTTTAGTAGTGTTGCTGCTGTTTAATTAAGTGACTGTGGTTTAAATCAATCTGAAGTAAACGGATGCAGAAAGTCAAAACTTGAGCTAATATAGCATCCGATTGCAATTATCCTTGAAAAAACAAGGCTTGTTTGTGATAAAAGCACGTTTTATATCAAGTAATTTGCCTAATTGATGGCAAAAAAGCCACAAAATAGCTTGCCTCAGTCAGCAACCTGATTCCATCAGGCTGGTTACGATTATTTTAGAATATTTCGTTGACAAGCTTTCTTATGCTGGCATATAATCCGCCCTCTTAATTTATACGCTATAACTCGGTAGTTATAAAATGAAAACTTTTTCAGCAAAATCGCATGAAGTACAACGTGACTGGTTCGTGATTGACGCCACAGACTTGGTATTGGGTCGTTTGGCCAGCGCAATCGCTCATCGCCTGCGTGGTAAGCATAAAGCTATTTACACACCACACGTGGATACAGGCGACTACATCATTGTAGTCAATGCGGACAAAATTAAAGTAACTGGTAACAAAGCGGGTGACAAGCTGTATCACCGCCACTCCGGTTACCCAGGCGGTATCACTACGACTTCATTCTCAAAAATGCAAGACCGTTTCCCAGGTCGTGCGTTGGAGAAAGCTGTGAAAGGCATGTTGCCAAAAGGTCCTTTGGGCTATGCCATGATCAAAAAAATGAAAGTGTATGCGGGCGACAAGCACGAGCACATTGCGCAGCAACCGCAACCATTAACCATCTAATTTAAGACGATTAGGATAAAACATGATCGGTAAATACAACTACGGCACAGGCCGCCGCAAAAGTTCAGTGGCACGTGTGTTCCTGAAGTCCGGCAGTGGCAACATCGTGGTCAACGATAAGCCCGTTGACACATACTTTTCACGCGAAACTTCTCGCATGATTTTGCGTCAACCGCTGGAATTGACTAACAACACAGCAAGCTTTGACATTCTGGTCAATGTGCATGGTGGTGGTGAATCCGGTCAAGCGGGTGCAGTACGTCATGGCATTACCCGTGCGTTGATTGACTATGATGCAGCTTTGAAGAGCGCATTGTCTCACGCTGGTTTCGTAACACGTGATGCACGTGAAGTTGAACGTAAGAAAGTCGGCCTGCGTAAAGCGCGTCGTCGTAAGCAGTTCTCCAAACGTTAATTTCCAACGTTTGTTACAAACCTGTTGTGCAAAAAGGTCGCATTGGCGGCCTTTTTCATTTATATTGTTTTACTTTTTATGCATGGGTCGTCATCGAACGCGCATCTGGTTTAAAGATATGGAAAAAATCAAAGTTGGCATTGTAGGTGGAACGGGTTATACCGGTGTTGAGTTGCTGCGTTTGTTAGCAAGACATCCTGATGTGCAATTGCAAGTGATTACCTCCAGGGGCGAGGCAGGTCTGCCGGTCGCCGATATGTTTCCCAGCTTGCGTGGCGTGGTTGATCTTAAGTTTAGCGATCCGGCCACGGTCGATCTGACGCAATGTAATGTCGTCTTTTTTGCCACGCCGCATGGCGTTGCCATGGCACAAACGCCTGCGCTGGTGGCAGCTGGGGTGAAGGTCATCGATCTGGCTGCTGACTTTCGTCTGCAGGATGCTGCTGAATTCGAAAAGTGGTACAAATTGCCGCATAGCTGTACTGACGTACTGAAAGATGCTGTCTATGGCTTGCCTGAGTTGTATGCCGCTGACGTGCAGCAGGCAGACGTCATCGGTAATCCTGGTTGCTACCCGACCACGGTATTGCTTGGTTTGGCGCCGCTACTGGAGCAGGGCTGGATTGATTTCTCCGTACCTATCATTGCGGATGCCAAGTCTGGTGTCTCCGGTGCTGGTAGAAAAGCCGAAGTGGGCACCTTGTTCTCTGAGTCCAGTGATAACCTGAAAGCCTACGGCGTGGCCGGGCACAGGCACCATCCTGAGATTCTGGCCCAGTTAAAGAAACTGTCAGGTAACGACGCGGTCAACCTTATATTCGTGCCGCATTTGATTCCCATGATTCGTGGCATGCTGACCACTTTGCATGTAAAACTCAACGCACAGGGCAAGCAGCAAGTGTTGCAGCAAGTCTATGAGCAGCGTTACCAGGGCGCCACTTTTGTGGATGTGATGCCTGCAGGCTCTCTGCCTGAAACCCGCTCCGTACGTGGTGCCAATGTTTTGCGGATGGCGCTATACCCACAGGCAGGCGATTATGTCACAATCGTTGTCGTGCAGGACAATCTGGTCAAAGGCGCATCTGGTCAGGCCGTGCAGAATATGAATTTGATGTTTAACCTGGCGCCGGATGCTGGTTTGCAAGTGCTGCCATTGTTGCCATAATGATCAGGCCGATACGCAGAAGACTGAGAAACCATTTTGGCCTGACCGCCAAGCAGGTGGCAGTACGCTCACATCGGCCCTGGTATTTTCAAAGCATGCTGGCGGTGACTTATGTCGTGATCGGCTTTGCCTTGGCCTACTGGGTGGTGCATGATGATGATGGTGAGCATATACGTCAGCGTTTGCGGCAAGTGACCACCGAAAATATTGAATTACAGAAAAAACTGATTGCTTCGCAGCGGGAGTTGCAAGTGGAGCTGGCTACCAGTAACAACCTGGCCAAAACCCTGACGGCGCAGCAGGATGAAAGCATCAAACTGAAAGAAGAATTGGTGTTTTACAAGAATATGACCAAGCGTTAGCCACCTGCATGATATGGCTGATGCTCAATGGCCATCGCCATTTAAGTTAATTCGGAACAGGAAGTAGCATGTTTTTCAAAAAAAGCGTTCAAATCGACAGTCATATTGATACCTTGATCGGCCATGAAACACAGATTAATGGCAATATGCAATTTGCGGGCGGGTTAAGAGTCGATGGCTTGATTGCCGGGAATGTGATTGAAAAACGTGAGCATCCCAGCACACTGATTATCAGTGAAAATGGGGCCGTGACAGGCGCCGTCGAGGCTTCTAAAATTGTTTTGAATGGCATGATACGCGGCCCGGTGCGCTCTTCAGTGTTTATTGAGTTACAAAGCAAGGCCAGAATCGTGGGTGACTTGTACTATAAATCACTTGAAATGCACACCGGCGCGGTGATTGAAGGAAAACTGATTTACCTGGGGGAGCCATCTGAGGCTGCCGTCCCGGAAGCGACTTGAAATTAAAACTTTCGTCGCCATATTGTTATTGAGAATTTGACAGGAGTCTATGATGACCGCAGAAGCTACCCTTGAAATGCCCGTACCGTTGGTGTTTACCGACAATGCCGCCAAAAAAGTGAAAGAACTGATTGATGAAGAAGGCACGCCAGACCTGAAACTGCGTGTATTCGTCAGCGGTGGTGGCTGCTCCGGTTTCCAATACGGCTTTACGTTTGAAGAAGAAGTAAACGATGATGATACGCAAGTCGATAAAGATGGCGTCACGTTGCTGATTGACCCGATGAGCTTGCAATATCTGGCCGGTGCCGAGATTGATTACACCGATAGCCTGCAAGGTTCACAGTTTGTGATCCGCAACCCGAATGCGACCACCACTTGTGGTTGTGGTAGCTCGTTCTCGGTTTAACGACTGCATT
Source organism: Methylophilus sp. Q8 (assembly GCF_000800115.1). NCBI lineage: Bacteria > Pseudomonadati > Pseudomonadota > Betaproteobacteria > Nitrosomonadales > Methylophilaceae > Methylophilus > Methylophilus sp. Q8. The sequence continues at coordinate 1,207,906 of NZ_JUHE01000001.1, forward strand.
CAGTCATGCGTTTTATGATTGAGAAAAGCCAAGCGGGTGCTTGGCTTTTTTTATGCCGGCTGATACTTGTCACGAGTATGGCTATCAGCCTGGGCTGTACCAAGCATGCAGCAGAGGTGCAGGCTATCCCGGCTGGCGCGACTGTACTTGTGCTGGGCGATAGCATTAGCTACGGTACAGGCGCCGAGCATGGTACGCAGGATTATCCGACACTGCTGGCACGCAAGACCGGCTGGCAGGTCATCAATGCTGGTATTGCTGGGGATGTTTCCAGCGGTGGTTTGTCACGCTTGCCGGGCTTATTGGTGCAGCATAGACCTCGATTGGTCATTATTGAGCTGGGTGGCAATGATTTCTTGCGGCAAATGGCGCCAGCGCGTGTCGAGGAAAACCTGAAAAGTATCGTACATTTAGTACAGCAGGCGGATGCAGCCGCTATATTGATTGCCATGCCGGAAGTGAGTCTGGCTGGCCCGCTCAGTGATCACCCGCTCTATGCACGCGCGGCCGAGGCAACTGGCGCACTATTAGTGCCTCACGCAGTGTCTGCTGTCTTGTCAGATGGCCGGCTGCTTGCCGATCAAGTGCATCCGAATGCAGAAGGTTATCGTGAGTTGGCGGATGCACTGACAAAACAGCTCCATGACCTTGGTGTGTTGCGTTAGCGGAAACGATCAGGATCGGAGAATATGAAAAGCCCGACAATCTATTGATGTCGGGCTTTTGTTTTTGCAGGCGTGATTCAGTCTGTGGCTAGCGTTGGTGCAGCGGTACAAACTCCCTGCGTTCAGAGCCGACATACAATTGGCGTGGGCGGCCAATTTTTTGCTCCGGGTCGGCATTCATCTCGCTCCATTGCGAAATCCAGCCAGCGGTGCGCGCTAGCGCAAATATGGCGGTAAACATGGAGTTTGGAATGCCCATGGCACGCATGACGATACCGCTGTAGAAGTCGACATTCGGATACAGTTTGCGTGAGACGAAGTATTCGTCTTCCAGCGCGATTTTTTCCAGTTCCATCGCCAGTTTGAACATAGGGTCATCGTGCAGACCCAGTTCATTCAATACTTCATGGCAGGTTTTACGCATGATGGAGGCGCGCGGGTCCATGTTGCGATAGACGCGATGACCAAAGCCCATGAGGCGGAAGCTGTCAGTTTTGTCTTTGGCGCGCTTGATGAATTCACCAATACGGCTGACGTCGCCAATCTCTTCCAGCATGTTCAATGTTGCTTCGTTGGCACCGCCATGGGATGGGCCCCACAAAGAGGCAATCCCGGCCGCGATACAGGCAAACGGGTTGGCGCCGCTGGAGCCAACCAGGCGTACGGTAGAGGTAGATGCGTTTTGCTCGTGATCTGCATGCAGAATCAGGATACGCTCAAATGCACGTGCCAGGATCGGGTTGGGTACATACTCTTCGCAAGGGGTCGCGAACATCATATGCATAAAGTTTTCTGCGTATCCCAGCTTGTTTTGGGGGTACATAAATGGCTCGCCTACATTGTACTTGTAGCTCCAGGCGGCAATCGTCGGTACTTTGGCTAGTAGACGCATGGCGGCCACCCGGCGAGATTCCGGGTCGGCCACATTGTTATTGTCGGGATAAAACGCAGCCATGGCACCCACGACCGCAATCATGACTGCCATCGGGTGGGCATCGCGGCGGAAACCGCGAAACACGTTGCTCATCTGGTCGTGCAGCATGGTGTGCTGGCTGATGGTGTCGACGAATGCTTCACGTTGTTGCAGGTCCGGCAGTTCGCCATTGAGCAGTAAGTGCGAAACTTCGAGGAAGTTACAGTTTTCTGCCAGCTGTTCAATCGGGTAGCCACGGTAATACAGCAACCCTTGTTCACCATCAATAAAGGTGATGCCGGAGTTGCAAGAAGCCGTAGACATAAAGCCGGGGTCAAATGTGAAGTAACCATGTTTGCCCAAGTTACGGATATCGATTACATCCGTGCCCAAGCTGCCCTTTAAGACGGGCAATTCAATTGCGGTACTGTCGTTGTCAAATGTAATGGTCGCTTTGGTAGCCATAACGTACTCTGTTTAAGTCAAGGTTGTCTAAATTATACGCAATCGTTTTTGAATATGGGGGCTTGCGCGGAAATGAGGGTGGAAAAGTTAAAAAATCGTCTTCAATCCTGCACCAGTTTAAATCAAACATTGAGTGCATTCGCACTGCTTTAGGGTGTCTTAGTCCTAATTCGGATAAATCGCGCCTAATACCCGTGGCCCTGCTGCGCCGGTGACGGCAGGCAGGTTGCCGGGTTGATGATCCACGCAACGTTGCGCCAGCCAGGCAAAAGCAACGGCTTCCACCCAGTCGACGCCAATTCCCAGGCTATCCGTGTGTTGCACTGGTCGCCCGCACAGGGTTTGCAATCTGTCTATCAAGGCAATGTTGTGCGCACCGCCGCCGCAGACATAGATTTCTGCAGCACCGCTGCAATGCTGTTTCAAGGCATTGGCGATCGTCACTGCAGTCAGTTCCAGCAGCGTACGCGCGACATTCTGTGGTGTGTCAGCATGGGCTTGCAGGTGTGCATGGAGCCAGGCCTGGTTAAACAGGTCGCGGCCAGTGCTTTTCGGGATGGGCAATGCAAAATACGGGTCAGCGAGCAAAGCGTCCAGCAAGGCTGGATTGACGTCGCCACGTACTGCCCAGGCGCCACCAGCATCATAGCTCTGGCCTGTGTGCTGCAGGGTCCATGAGTCCATAAGTAAGTTGCCGGGGCCGGAATCAAAGCCAATCACCTTGCCGCTCACCGGTAAGTCGCTCAGGTTGGCGATGCCGCCAATATTCAAAATGACGCGATGTGTGTCAGGTGCCGCAAAGACTGCCTGGTGAAAGGCGGGCACTAATGGTGCACCTTGTCCGCCAGCCGCAATGTCGCGGCTGCGAAAGTCGCCGACTACGGTGATGCCAGTGCGTTCCGCCAGGCGTGCATGGTTACCCAGTTGCAAGGTATAGGCCTGGCCGTTGGCCAGATCAGGACAGTGGCGTATGGTTTGCCCATGGCAGCCAATCGCCGTCACGGCTTCTGCCGATACATTGGCTGTTTGCAATAAGCCTTGCACTGCCGCTGCATAGAGGTCGGCCAGCTGATTGGACACTATAGCGGCAGTATGTAATTCGTTGACGGCTGGTGTATGCAGATCCAGCAGGATTTGCCTGATATCTGCCGGATAAGGCAGGAAATACTGGCTTTGTTGCTGCAGGTGCTCGCCTTGTTGCGCGACCAGGACGGCGTCCACCCCATCCAGACTGGTACCAGACATCAGGCCGATAAACAGGCGCGTTTGAGTGGGTGGGGCAGAAAAATTCATAAGGCATAAGTGTAACACTGCTCATGCCTGGCTTACAGAAATGCATGGGATTACGTTAAAATAGCTGTTTTACTTTCATGACGAAGTGCGCGCAACGCGCGCCTCAAAAAAAGAACCTTTATGACAGACGTAAACCAAGCTTCAGTGACGACTGAAGCACTGAGTCCAGAGATTGTGAATGCACTGGCGATTATCAAACGCGGTGCCGATGAGCTATTAATCGAGCAAGAACTGATTGAAAAGCTGAAAACTGGCAAACCCTTGCGTGTGAAAGCGGGTTTTGACCCCACTGCGCCTGATTTGCATCTGGGGCACACCGTGCTGATTAACAAATTGCGCCAGTTGCAGGATCTGGGGCACCAGATTCAATTCCTGATCGGTGACTTTACCGGCATGATTGGTGACCCGACGGGTAAAAGTACCACGCGCCCGCCGTTAACGGTTGAACAGGTGAAGGCGAATGCTGATACCTATTCCGAGCAGGTATTCAAGATTCTGGACCCGGCCAAAACCGAGATTGTGTTTAACTCCAAGTGGTTAAGCGACCTCGGTGCCGCGGGCATGATCAAGCTGGCAGCCAGCCATACGGTCGCCCGTATGCTGGAGCGCGATGACTTCTCCAAGCGCTTCAAAGGCAACCAGCCAATCGCGATTCATGAATTCTTGTATCCCTTATTGCAGGGCTATGACTCTGTGGCTTTGCAGGCCGATTTGGAACTGGGCGGCACAGACCAGAAATTTAACCTGCTAATGGGCCGTGAATTGCAAAAGCAGGCTGGCCAATCGCAGCAATGCGTGTTGATGATGCCGTTGCTGGAAGGCCTGGACGGCGTGAATAAAATGTCCAAGTCTTTGGGTAACTATATTGGTATCAGCGAAGCGCCTGAGACGATTTTTGCCAAAATCATGTCGGTTTCTGATGAACTGATGTGGCGTTACATCGACTTGCTGTCATTTGCCACCCTGGAAACTATCGCCCAGTGGAAAGCACAAGTGGCTGCTGGCGACAATCCGCGTAATATCAAGGTCGGTTTTGCGCAGGAGATCGTCGCCCGTTTCCACGGCCAGGCGGCGGCTGAAAAGGCCCTGCAAGACTTCCAGACCCGTGCCAAAGGCGGGATTCCTGATGATGTGCCTGAGGTGGCAGTGGCGATTGACGGTGATAGCATCAGTATCAGCCAGTTGCTCAAGCAGGCGGGTCTGGTGGAAAGCACCAGTGAAGCCATGCGCGCCGTGCAACAAGGCGGCGTGAAGCTGGATAGCGTAAAAGTTGATGATAAAAACCTGTCACTGGCAAAAGGGGTGACCGTGGTGGCACAAGTCGGCAAGCGCAAGTTTGCCAAAATCACCATCCAGTAAACATGTGTTACTGATTAAAAAAGGCCGCATTTGCGGCCTTTTTGGTTTACAGCGATTTGCGTAAGTTGGCCGGTGGAATATTCAGCGATTCGCGGTATTTGGCAATGGTGCGGCGCGCAACCACAATGCCTTGCTGCGCCAGCGTATCGGTGATTTGATTGTCGGACAATGGTTTTTTCTGGTTCTCTTCAGCGACCATTTGTTTGATCAGGGCGCGAATGGCGGTTGCAGAGCATGAGCCGCCCGCATCGGTGGCAACTGAGCTGCCAAAAAAGTATTTAAGTTCAAATACACCGCGTGGCGTGAGCATATACTTATGCGTTGTCACGCGAGAAACCGTGCTTTCATGCAAGTCGAGCTCTTCGGCAATTTCGCGCAATACCAGGGGCCGCATGGCAATTTCACCATGTTCAAAGAAATTGCGCTGTCTGTCCACAATCGCTTGCGACACACGCAAGATGGTAGAAAAGCGTTGCTGGATATTTTTAATCATCCATTTGGCTTCCTGCATCTGGCTCTGCAGATATTGGCCGGAGCTTTCACGGTTGCGCTTGAGGATATCTGCATACAACTGATTGATACGCAATTTGGGGATCACGCCATCATTGAGCGATGCCATCCAGATGCCTTTGATTTTTTTGACCACGACATCGTGCTGGATAAAGTGGTCATGGCTAAAGGTCGCAAACTCGTTGCCTGGCTTGGGATTTTGCTGGCGAATCAGGTGTTGCGCGCCTTTGAGCGCGGCTTCGTCGCAAGTGAGTACCTTGCGCAATTTGACAAAGTCTTTGTTGGCGAGCAATGCCAGGTGATCTTTGGCAATCGCCATCGCAATACGCAAATAAGGTGTCTCAGGCGGCAGTACTTGCAGTTGTAGCAAGATGCATTCACGCAGGTCACGTGCGCCGACGCCGATCGGATCCAGGTTCTGGATCAATTTCAGTGCGGTTTCCAGCTCCAGTAACTCAATTTCCAGCTCTGGCGGCAACAGGTCGACAATCTCTTGTAAATCCTGCTCTAAATAACCATCATCGTTAATGCTGTCGAGCAAAAATTTCACCAGATCCATGTCACGCTTGGATAGATGTGCCAACTGCATCTGGTTGATCAGGTGCTCGCGCAGACTGATATTGTTGGCGTCCTGGCGAGAGAAGTCACTATCTTCATCATCGAGGTTGTTGCGGCCCGCTTCGTCCCAGTTGCTGGCACTGCCAAACTCTTCGTAGTCATCTTCAAACTCGGGCGGCGTGAATTCTTCATTCAGATTCGGTTGTTCGCCTTCAGTGCCGCTCGTTTCGTCACGTGGTTCATCACGCAGACTCTCTGCAGGAGGAGTGAGGTCGTTTTGGGTAGCGACATCAAATGAACTTGCATCCACCTGCTCTGTGTCTGTCGAGCTGGTGGCCAATGGCGAGTTATCTTCAAATTCTCCTTCTTCGCCGTCAGCCATTTCCAGCAGCGGATTTTCCTGCAGGATGGTTTCCAGCTCCTGGCTTAACTCCAGCGTGGACAACTGCAACAGGCGGATGGACTGCTGAAGTTGCGGGGTGAGCGCCAGGTTTTGTGAGATGCGTAATTGCAGGTTTTGCTTCATATCAGGTTACAGCCTAAAATTCTTGCCCAGATAGACTTCACGTACGCCTTCGTTCTGAATGATTTCGTCTGGCGTGCCTGCGGCAAACACAGCGCCTTCATTAACGATATACGCCCGGTCACAAATATCCAGGGTTTCACGCACGTTGTGGTCTGTAATCAAAATGCCAATATTCTGGCTGCTCAGGTAGCGGATAATTTTCTGGATCTCAATCACCGCAATCGGGTCAATCCCGGCAAATGGCTCATCCAGCAGGATGAATTTCGGGTCTGTGGCCAGGCAGCGCGCAATCTCTACGCGGCGGCGCTCGCCGCCCGACAGGCTGACGGCCTGGCTGTGACGGATATGCTGGATATGTAATTGATCCAGTAAAGACTCCAGCCGCGCTTCACGCTCTTCTTCCGTGTAAGGGCGGGTTTCCAGAATTGATAAAATATTATCAGTCACCGTCATTTTACGAAAAATGGATGCTTCTTGTGGCAGGTAAGCCAGGCCCATGCGGGCGCGCTCGTGCATGGGCGCGCGGCTGACATCTGCGCCATTCAGCGTAATGCTGCCGTCGTCCAGTGCGACCAGGCCAACAATCATATAAAAGCTGGTGGTTTTGCCAGCACCATTCGGGCCGAGCAAACCAATCACTTCGCCGCTGCGTAGCTCAAGTGTGGTGTTTTTAACCACGGTGCGTCCCTGATAGGCTTTTTTCAGGTGGCTGACACGTAAATGGTTATGATCTGGTGAAACTGTTGTCTGCATAAGGCCGGTCTTTAAGGTTGCGCTTTCGTAGGCTCATTAGTGGTGTCGGCGGGTGCCGGTTCCACTTTGATTTGCAGCGAGCGGTTCATGCGCAGCCCTTGCTGCGAGGTTGGCTTGTTATCAATCACAGGCGGCGTGGTTTTGTTCTTGGGCTGGATAGTCGCTTTGACACGGCTACCGGCGGTACCATTGGGGTTAGCCTTGGTGCCGCCAATGACTTCGGCGTACTCTGCATTGGCGTCATAACTGATGTAGTCACCGGTGACCAGGTCTTCACCACGTTTGACCCAGGCGTTGGTGTATAGCTGTACCTTGTCCATGCGCGCGTTGTATTCAATACGCTGTCCGCTGCCTTGCATCCATTCGTCTTTGCCAGTGCGTTTTTGCTTGAATGTGGTCGGGTTGCCGGTACAGGTGCTGTGCTGAAAGCCATCCTGGTCTTCACGCACAATCATTTTGTCGGCTTTGATTTGCAGGGTGCCCTGGTTGAGGATCACATTGCCGGTATAAATGCTGATTTTTTTGGCATCATTCACGGTCACGGTATCCGCTTCCAGCTCAATCGGCTGGTCACGGTCAGACTCTTCAGCCAGCACGCTGGTTGACCACGATAGCAGTGCCCATAAGGTCAAGCAGGTGGCATAAAATAATGGCTTGTGCGTGTTCAACTCATTTCTCCAGAATCAACGACCCTTGTGTTTGCCTGTTTTCGCCTTCGCTGCCGGGCTTGCAGTTTTTGCGACTGCGGGTACGCGTACATAATGTACATGCACCCGGTTAAATAATTGCATGGTGCCTGCTTTGTTATCAAAACGCATGCCGGTGCCTGTGATCACCGTCGCTGGTAGCTGACGGATCGTGACCGGCAAATCGGTGTAAGCGAGGTCTGTATCCGGCTCCAGCGTTAAATGTTCGGTTTGCAACTGCATTTCAGGCTTGGCCAGCGTGCCCTGGCGTATGACCTTGACCTGCTTGCTAAACTCGACCAGTTTACCATTGGTTGAGACTTTGCCGTGCTGGCCATGAATTTGCGTGTAAGGTTTATCCTGCCCAAACTGGGTGAAACGCGGGCGCTGTAATTCGGTATAGTCGTTATCCGGAAAATGGCGCATTTCTGCCGCAGCTAACACGTATTTGGTATTGCCAGTGGCGTCGGTACGCGTGCTGACAAAGTTATAGAGCATGTAGTCCGGATCGTGACGACTTAAGCGGCTCAAGCTCAGCGCCTGTTCCTGTACCGTCTGGTTAATCCAGAATGTCAGCAGCGCTAAAAACAGCATTAACGCAATCGGCAATAAGATGGGGTGTTTAAGCATGTGGGCGTTCCAGGGCGTCAGTGAACCTAAACGATTTTTGCCTTGAGTAAATCATGCATGTTAAATGCGCCCACTAATTGCTGCTGCTCGTTCACTGCCATAAACCCGTTAATTTTATATTGCTCCATCAGGTTGACTGCTTCAACCGCCATTTGTTGCATGCCCAATAAACGTGGCTGCGTATTCATGACCGTTTTGATAGATTGTTGCGTATCGGTTGCACCTTGCATAAACAAGCGACGCAAATCGCCGTCGGTGAATACGCCGATCGGGTGTTGTGCGCTATCGACAATCGCTGTAAATCCCATGCCTTTGCTCGAAATCTGTGCAATCGCTTCCTGTACGGTGCCATGCTCGCTGATAGCGGGGATCGCATCCCCCGTACGCATGACATCTTTAATTCTCACCAGCAGCCGTCTGCCCAGACTGCCGCCAGGATGTGACCGCGCAAAGTCCTCGGCAGTGAATTCGCGCAAGTCGAGAACGCAGAGCGCCAACGCATCGCCCAAGGCCAGTGCGGCCGTCGTGCTGGCCGTGGGTGCCAGCCCCAGTGGGCACGCTTCGTGGCTAACTGCAGCACTTAAATGTACATCTGACTCGCGCGATAGCGTGGAATTTTCGCTACCGGTAATGCTCAGAATACGCGCACCGATGCGGCGAATGGCGGGCAAAATATTGATGATTTCATCACTTTCGCCGGAATTGGATAGCGCAATCACGACATCTTCAGCTGTGATCATGCCCAGGTCGCCATGGCTGGCTTCCGCCGGATGCATAAAGAACGCAGGGGTACCCGTGCTGGCCAGGGTAGCCGCAATTTTGCCGCCGATATGGCCGGATTTACCCATGCCAGTGACGACAATGCGGCCGCGACAGGCCAGAATCATGCTGACAGCGGCTTCGAACTCGCTGCCGATACGGTCGGCCAGTTGGCGGATTTCATCTGCCTCGTGCAGCAGTATGCCTCGTGCACGCGTCACGATGTCTGGACTTTTCACGAGGTGGACACCTGATTTTGCTGTGTTCATGGCGGGTTAGTATAGCAAGTGACGCCCCCGGCAAGAAAGCGAAACACAGCTTTTTTACGGATTTTTTATTAGCGGGCACATTTTTTGCATAAAATAGTGTTTTGTGGCAGGATGCATCATCCTGAAACGCGACTGTTTCAGGTTACATCACTGACGATACGTCATAATATATGGTTTGCTGGCAGACATTCATCTGCACGGCTTGACATTAATGCTTTAGAATTTTTGCATGTTTGATTCCCTGATCCATTTATTATTGTTGCTTACCAGCTCGGTCTTTGCCGTCGGCTTATTCCGCATCCTGGGTTTGCCAGCGATGCTGGCTTACTTCATGATCGGTATTGTGCTCGGCCCGCACGCCCTAGGCTTGCTGGAAGATGAAGAAACTGGCCGCCAGGTGGCCGAGTTCGGTATTGTGTTCCTGATGTTTAGTATCGGCCTCGAGTTCAGCCTGCCTAAACTCTATGCCATGCGTAAAACCCTGTTCGGCTTGGGTGGCGGCCAGGTAGTACTGACTTTGCTGGCCAGTCTGGTACTGGGCAAGCTGGCGGGGCTGAGCCTGACCTCGGCGTTCATTATTGGTGCCGCCATCACCATGTCTTCGACCGCCATTGTGTCCAAAATCCTGATGGAACGTGTCGATTTAAACTCCAGACATGGCCGCCTAAGTATCGGCGTGCTACTGTTCCAGGATTTGGCAGTGATCCCGATTCTGGTGCTGATCCAGACCTTAGGCTCACACAGCGATAACTGGCTGGATGTATTGGGACTGACTTTGTTCAAGTCCTCAATCCTGCTGTTTTTCTTGTTCAAGTTTGGTAAAAACATCCTCAACTTCTGGTTTGAGCTGGTTGCCAAGCAGCGTTCACGTGAGCTGTTTGTACTCAATGTATTGATGGTGACCTTGTTAATGGCAGCGGCCACTAACTTTGTTGGCTTGTCGTATGCCCTGGGGGCGTTTGTGGCGGGTATGCTGATTTCAGAAACCAAGTATCGCTACCAGGTGGAATCTGATATTGCCCCTTTCCGCGATATTTTACTGGGCCTGTTTTTTATCAGTGTCGGCATGTTGCTGGACGTCTCTGTGCTCGTCCAGCATGTGGGGCTGATTGCTGTCTTGCTGATATTGTTCCTGGTCTTCAAGATTGGCCTGATCGCCTTGCTGACCAGGTTCTATGGCTTTGAAATGGGCGTGGGCGTGCGTACCGGCATCATCCTCGGCCAGGCCGGCGAGTTTAGTTTTGTGGTACTGGCGCTGGGTTTACAAACCAATTTGATTGATGGCGACTCCTTGCAACTGGTGTTGTCTGTGGCCGTGCTCTCCATGCTGGTGGCGCCGTTTATTATTCAAAAAAACGGCCGCATTGCGCGTGCGCTGGTCAAAAGCTACAGCCGCAACAGCATCAAAGTGGTGGATACCATACAGGAGCATAGCCAGGATCTGCGTGATCACGTGATTATTTGCGGCTATGGTCGTAGCGGCCAATACCTGGGGCGTTTTTTGCGCGAAGAAAATATCCCGTATGTCGCGCTGGATATGGATGCCAGCCGTGTGCAGGAAGCCGCTTCTGCTGGTGAGAATGTGATTTACGGTGATGCCGGGCGGCGCTCGGTGCTGGAAGCCGCTGGCTTGGCCAGGGCAAAAGCCGTCATCATCAGTTATGCTGAAATCCGCGGTACCATGAAGGTCTTGCATGTGATTCAGGAGCGGAATCCCAACCTGCCGGTGATTGTGCGCACGCATGATGATAGTGACATGGATGCACTGCGAGATGCCGGTGCCGCAGAAGTGGTGCCGGAAATCCTTGAAGGCAGCCTGATGCTGGCTTCGCATGCACTGGTGACCTTAGGCGTCCCCCTTAACCGTGTCGTCAAACGCATCCGCCTGTTCCGTGAAGAGCGCTATAAAATGTTCAAGGGCTACTTCCGCGGCGTCAGCGATGCTGATACCGCCACTGCCTCGTTACCACAGTTGCACTCGGTGGAAGTGTATAAGAACTTTTATGCACACGGCCTGCGCCTGGACCATATTCCGTTCGGTGATTTTGCCGTCGAGGTCAAGCAGTTACGTCGCCCGAATATGCCCGAGCCAATCGCGCCCAGGGATGACATTATGCTGAATGAAGGCGATATCCTGGTGTTGCTGGGCAGTAATGCAGCCCTCATCGCAATGGAAGTCTATTTGATTTCCGGACGCAAACCGTAAGACAATACACGCCTCGTGTCCTGGCAGGTCACACATCGTCCTGCCAGGCTTTTCATGCTATTTCAGAAAAAATCTTATGGCTAACAGTTCAGTCGTGGTGGTGGGTGGCGGTATTGTCGGGTGCCTGACCGCCATGCAGTTGCGCAAGCAAGGCCATACGGTCACGCTGGTTGAGCGCAACATCATTGCGGCGCAAACCTCAGGCGAATCCTCTTGGGCGGGGGCTGGCATAGCGTTTCCTCTATTGCCTTGGTTTTACCAGGACGTCGTGAATGAACTGGCGTTGGCTGGTGCGCGTGCCTATCCGGCAGTGAGCGCCGAGTTGTACGCCGAAACCGGTATAGACCCCGAATGTACCCGTAGTGGTATGCTGATTCAGCCACCGTTTGACCTGCAACCAGCCATAGACTGGTGTGAACGGTTTGGCCTTGAATACGTGTTACAGGGCGCTGATCTATTGATTCCCGAAGTTGTGCAAATCCGTAATCCACGCCTGCTGCAATCCCTCAAAGCCTGGCTGATCAAGCATGGCGTCACGCTGCGCGAGCAGACCCAATTGATGCCATTGCAAGAAGGTCACGCATCCATCACCAGCTGGCAAACCACTACTGGTGAAACCTTGTCTGCCGATGTTTTTGTCGTCACCTCTGGTGCCTGGAGTTTTGAACTACTCAAGCAAACGGCCTCCAGTCTCGATATCAAACCTATGCGCGGGCAAATGCTGTTGTATCACATGGCGCCTGGTCTGCTGCCGCATATTCTTTACCGCGATGGGTTCTATATGCTGCAACGGCAGGATGGTCATTTACTGGCGGGTAGCAGCCTGGAGGATGTTGGTTTTGATACAGGCGTGACCGACAGTATGCGACAGGAAATGCTGCAAAAGGCTGAGGCTATCTTACCTGCCTTGCAGGGACAGCCGATTATCAAACACTGGAGTGGCTTGCGTCCGGGGACACCGCATAATATTCCTAGTATTGGGCGACACCCGCAGATTGAGAATTTGTACCTGAATACCGGGCATTTTCGGTATGGGGTGACTATGGCACCGGAGTGCGCGCGGCGGATTGCGGCGTTGTTGGATTAGGCTGGGAAAGTGATTCTTTTGATTTTTAGGGTTGTGCATTGATGAGGCGCTTTGTTTCGCCCTTTCGGCGAGTTACTTTTCTTTGCTTGCACAAAGAACAAGTAACCAAAAGAAAGTGCACCCCAGCTTCCGCTTGTTCCTTGCGCTACTCGGCTTGTCGGGCGTCCATCGAAACTCGCCCTGACAAGCCACACAAGACGTGGCTTGTTGCGGAGCTCAAACAGCCGATGGCCGAGAACTCCCGTCAATCCTGCGTTGCTCGGCGCGGCAGATGGGGACTCCGAACACCTAATGAGCCCCACCATTATTGCCCTTAACAAACCAATCTGTTTTTTTTGAACCGTTCAGATTTCTACAATGTGAGTTTGGCGAGATAAATCCCATCCCATCACGCTGAGTAGCGGAGACAAAATAAGAGGAGAGGGAGCGGCTGTCCGAATCCCGCGGTGGGCTGCGTAGTGTGCAGCCCGCTAGGATGAGTTTCGTGACCGGCTTATTTTGTTGAGCAACGCAAGGAAGCCGTAAGGCCGTGATGGCTGGGTGCCCTCCTCTTCGGTTACTTTCTGAGGGGCAAGCATCAGAAAGTGACTCGCCTAGAGGCGAAAGAAATGCCTCGATACGGTCAGTGTCGCTTTAAAACTTAATTCTTTTGTATTTACTTGGATAGGTTTTCGTTTAAACGGCTACCCAATCCCCACTCTTCCCGCCATGCTTCTCCAGGACTCTCACCCCTTGTATGGTCATGCCTCTGTCAATCGCCTTGCACATATCATAAATCGTTAGCAGTCCCACTTGCACAGCAGTCAATGCTTCCATTTCGACCCCTGTCTGCCCGGTAGTTTCACATTGCACGCGGCAGCTAATGCTGTGTTGTGTTTCATCCGCCATAAAACTGACATCTACCCGGCTTAGGCTGAGTGGGTGACATAGTGGAATCAGGTCGCTGGTTTTTTTGCTGGCCTGGATTGCTGCAATACGGGCGATGCCGAGCACGTCGCCTTTTTTTGCGTTGCCTTGCAGGATGGTTTGCAAAGTAGTGGCTTGCATGGTGATGTGGCCTTCGGCAATGGCGATGCGCTTGGTATGGGCTTTGTCGCCGATATCCACCATGTGGGCATGGCCTTGGGCATTGAAATGGGTGAGTCCTGATGTTGGTTTTGTCATGGGTTGGCTAGGATGAAAAAGGGTGAACTCAAGCGATGAAGTCGTTATCATAACAAGTTTGGGTAGTTGGCACAGGCCTGTGATCGGGCGGTGCAATTTCGAACGCTGGGATTCATGGCTTTTAAAGACATTAAACATGCTTATCAACAGGGTGGCCGCCACGTGGTGCGTGGATTGCTGTTGTGCGGCCTGTTGTTGATGCCGGGGGCGACCTTACTGGCTAATTATGCAACAGGCGTGTTTTCGGGTAAGCCGTATGAGCCGGATGATCTTGACTTGAGTTTGCCGTCAGATTCATCTAATCAGTTGCCGGAGCTGGGCGATGCTTCGCAAACTGTATTGTCATTGCGTGATGAAGAAAAGATTGCGCACCAGATTCTCAAGCAGGTGGCGACCAGTGAGGATGTGCTGGATGACGCAGAAGTCACTGATTATCTGCAAGCATTAGGGTCACGATTGGGCGAGAGCAGCCCCGATCGCCAGCAGAAGTTTTACTTTTTTGTGGTACAGGATAAAACCATTAACGCGTTTGCCATGCCTGGTGGCGTGATTGGTGTACATACCGGTTTGTTTATGGCTTCGAACAGTGAGTCAGAGTTGGCCAGTGTGCTGGGGCACGAGATCGGTCATGTCACCCAGCATCACCTGGCACGCATGCTGGCGTCACAAAAGTACGATATGTTTAAAAATATCGCAGCGACGGCGTTGGCCTTATTGATCGCGCGTTCGAATCCGCAGGTGGGGATGGGTGCGATGACGGCTGCCTCTGCCGCCGGCATCCAAAAGCAACTGGATTACACGCGTGAGCATGAGCGCGAGGCCGACCGGGTGGGTCTGACCATTTTGCAGGACGCCGGATTTGATGTGCGCGCTATGCCGGCCTTTTTTACCACCATGCAGCGTGCGACACGCTTTTCTGATGGCGGCAGTATGCCCAGCTATTTGCGTACACACCCTTTGACCAGTGAGCGTATTGCCGACATTGGTAACCGTGTGCAAAATCTGCCTTACAAGCAGATTAACGAAAGCCTGATTTTTTTCCTGATGCGGGCGAAAATCCGCGCTTTTCAGGGGGCGCCGCAACAAATGGTGGAGGAGTTTCAGAATAACATTAGCGAAGGCCGTTATCAGAACGAACTGGCAGAGCATTATGGCCTGGCTTATGCCTGGCTGCGGGCCAATCAGGCCAAAAATGCGCAGGGGGAGGTCGACTGGCTGGTGCAGCATGGTATGGTGAGTCCTTACCTGGTGACCTTAAAGGCGCTGACTTTGGCCAAGTTAGGCCAGGTGCCGCAGGCACAGGCGCAATTTGTGCAGGGCTTGCAGCAGTACCCCAAACATAGAATCCTGGCACAAGGGCAGGCCGAGTCATTAATACGTAGTAATCAATGGGCGCTGGCTGTGACCTTTATTCAAAAGCAACTGGATACTTTTCCCGATGATCCCAAGTTGTATGACTGGCTGGCAGCGGCTTATCAAGGACAAGGCAAGCAGATGTTACGGCATCAGGCATTGGGCGAAAGCTATGTGCGTAAATATGATTTGCCGCGCGCGATTGACCAGTTTGAGATCGCCAGCAAAGCCAAAGATGGCGATTTTTATCTGCAATCCAAAGTAGAGGCGCGATTGAAAACGCTGAGGCTGCAACTCAAACTGGAGCAGGGGGATGATAAAAATGGATAACAGTATGCAAAGACGGGTGTGGTTGAAAGCAGGGTTAGCGTTAGCCACCATGCCGTTTTGGCTGGTTGCACGCAAACTCGAGGCAGCTACCTGGTTTACGCAAGCCTTTGAGGCCAAGCAGACAGCGCAAGTGATGGCAGCGCTGCAAGCGAGCGCCGTGCCGGTGTCGGCTGATTTGCAGATTGACGCGCCACAGAAAGCCGAAAATGGTGCGGTGGTGCAGGTTGAGTTGACGAGCAAGCAGGCTGCAGGCGGCGTGAGCAGTTTGCGCTTGCTGGCGGATGCTAACCCGACCCCGCTGATTGCCAGTTTTGAACTGGGGAAGCAGGTGTTGCCCAAGCTGGTGACGCGCATCAAACTGGCGCAGTCGGGAGAGGTGATTGCATTGGCGCAGCAGGCAAATGGGCAGTTTCAGCAACAGCGACGCCAGGTGATTGTGCTGGAAGATGGCTGTGCCGGCAGCGAACGTGAAGAGCCGTTTGCCAGCAGCATGAAAATGCGTGCACGGTTGATGGATGAGCGTTCGCCAGGCAAGCCAGTCACTGAACTAAAGATTATTATTCTGCATCCCATGCGTACTGGCCGCAGTAAAAACGATGATGGCCAGTTGCTGCCTGCGCATTTTATGCAGCTCATGCAGGTGGTGCTGAATGGGCAGGTGATTGTTGACGCGCAGACCGGTACCGGCATTGCGCGTAACCCTTACTTTACCTTTTATATACAAGAAGCCAAGCTGGGCGATGTGATTGCGGTAAACTGGCAAGATAACCTGGGTTATGAAGGTCATGGTCAGGTCACGGTGTCGGCCTGATTTTTAATCGTCAATTTTATTGATTAATAATATTTATCAATAAAATTAGAATAATCAATTTTACATATGGTATGTGGTTGCTTAAAATGCATCCATTCGCTGTTGAAACACAGCAAATTTTAATTAAGTCCTGTTTAATAGATCATAAAGGAGAACTAAATGTCATTGATTAACACACAAGTACAACCATTCAAGGCGCAAGCATTCCACAACGGTAAATTTATCGAAGTGACTGAAGAGTCTTTGAAAGGCAAATGGTCTGTGTTGATTTTTATGCCAGCAGCGTTCACTTTCAACTGCCCAACAGAAGTTGAAGATGCAGCTGACAACTACGCAGAATTCCAGAAGGCTGGTGCTGAAGTGTACATCGTGACCACCGATACGCATTTCTCCCACAAGGTTTGGCACGAGACTTCACCAGCAGTGGGCAAAGCAAAATTCCCATTGGTTGGCGACCCGACACACCAATTGACACGTGCATTTGACGTGCATATTGATGAAGAAGGTCTGGCATTGCGCGGTACATTCGTGATCAACGCTGATGGCGTGATCAAAACTGCTGAAGTACATAGCAACGAAATCGCCCGTGATGTAAAAGAAACCTTGCGTAAGTTGAAAGCAGCGCAATACACCGCTGCTCACCCAGGCCAGGTTTGCCCAGCCAAATGGAACGACGGTGCTGCAACATTGACACCATCTTTGGACTTGGTAGGTAAGATCTAAATCTCTTTGAGATGACTTGAGCACAGCCCTGCGCAAGCAGGGCGCTCAGGTAAAGTCACCCGGTTGTCTTTAATATGGCGGTGGTTTTACCTGAGCGAGCTTCCCCCAACCATGTTTGATCGCCATACGAGATGGCCACGGCTTGTTGTTGCCGCAAGGTTTAGACAAGCGCGTGAATTTGGAGAATAAAAAATGTTAGACGATACCTTAAAGACACAACTGCAAACCTACCTGGGCATGCTGCGTCAGCCTATCCGTCTGATCGCATCCCTGGACAACAGCGACAATGCTGCAAAAATGCGCGAGCTGTTGCAAGAAATTGCTGCGTTGTCAGACAAAGTCAGCCTGGACGAAACCGGTGATGATGCCCGTAAACCTTCTTTCGTGATTGCTAAAGAGGGCGAGACCCGTGGCGTGCGTTTTGCGGCGATTCCATTAGGCCATGAGTTCACTTCACTGGTGCTGGCTCTGTTATGGACTGGCGGCCATCCGCCCAAAGTGGAGCAGGATGTGCTCGACCAGATCAAGGCGCTCGACAGCGATTTGAACTTTGAAGTCTATATGAGCTTGTCTTGCCATAACTGCCCGGACGTGGTGCAGGCAACCACTTTGATGACGGTGTTTAACCCGCGCATCAATGTGACGGTGATTGATGGCGGCTTGTATCAGGACGAAGTGAATGCGCGTAACGTGATGGCGGTGCCTGCCACCTTCTTGAATGGCGAGATGTTTGCCTCTGGCCGTATGCTGGTGGAAGAGTTTCTGGCCAAAGTCGATACTGGTGCAGTCGCAAAAGAAGCTGAGAAAATCAGCGCCAGAGAACCGTTTGATGTACTGGTGGTTGGCGGTGGCCCGGCGGGTGCTTCAGCTGCGATTTATGCCGCCCGTAAAGGCATACGTACCGGCATCGTCGCTGACCGTTTTGGTGGTCAGGTTAATGACACACTGGCGATTGAAAACTTTATTTCTGTGAAAGAAACCGAAGGGCCAAAACTGGTGGCAGCCCTTGAAGAGCACGTGAAAACCTATGACGTGGATATCATGCCCTTGCAACGTGCGGTTGGTCTGAGTGAGCCACAAAAGGACAACAAACATGCTGGCCTGATTGAAGTGAAGCTGGAAAGTGGCGCGACCCTGCGTAGCAAGTCTGTGATTCTGGCCACGGGTGCACGTTGGAAAAACCTCAACGTGCCTGGTGAAGTGGAATACAAAAACAAGGGTGTGGCGTATTGCCCGCATTGTGATGGCCCTTTGTTTAAAGGCAAGCACGTGGCGGTAGTCGGTGGCGGTAACTCTGGTGTTGAGGCAGCGATTGACCTGGCCGGTGTGGTCGGGCATGTCACCTTGCTGCAATTTGACACCGAGCTTAAAGCCGATGCCGTGCTGCAACGCAAGTTGCGTTCACTGCAAAACGTGACTATTTTAACCAGCGCGCAAACCACTGAAATCACCGGTGATGGTACACGTGTCAACGGCTTGACTTACCTGGATCGCGTCAGCGGCGAGAGCAAGCATGTCGCACTGGAAGGCGTGTTTATCCAGATTGGCCTGGTGCCGAATAGTGACTGGTTAAAAGGCAGCGTGAACCTGAGCAAATATGGTGAAATTGAAATTAACAACCATAATGCCACTTCATTGCCAGGCGTGTTTGCGGCGGGGGATGTGACTACGATCCCTTACAAGCAAATTGTGATTGCCATGGGTGAAGGGTCTAATGCAGCGCTGGGTGCGTTTGATTACCTGATTCGCCAGTAAGTGTAGTCGCAATAAAAAACCTGCTTCGGCAGGTTTTTTTATTTTGGGTGACTTGGAAAACGGATCAGGAAACTAAAGACAATGAAACCGCTTCGGCGACTTTGATACCATCCACCGCGGCGGACAAAATACCACCGGCATAGCCCGCGCCTTCACCACATGGGAACAAACCTTTGGTATTGATACTTTGCAGACTTTCATCATCTCGCTTGATACGGATAGGACTGGACGTACGTGTTTCCACGCCCGTCAGAATGCCATCTTTCAGATCGAAGTTTGGAATCTGTTTGGCAAAGGCTGGAATTGCCTCGCGAATGGCTTCAATTGCGAAAGTGGGTAGCGCAGACTCAAGGTTGGTGAGATGTACGCCAGGGGTGTAAGACGGTGTCACTTCACCAAATGCGGTAGACGGCTTATTCGCCAGGAAATCACCAATCAATTGCCCGGGTGCGGAATAGTTGCTGCCACCCAGCACAAACGCCTGACTTTCCAGTTGACGCTGTAATTCAATGCCGGCTAATGGATGATCGGGGTAATCCACTTCCGGGGTAATGCCGACCACAATGCCTGCATTCGCATTGCGCTCGTTACGGCTGTATTGACTCATGCCGTTAGTCACGACGCGATTAGGTTCAGAAGTGGCCGCGACGACGGTGCCACCTGGACACATGCAAAAACTATACACGCTACGGCCATTTTTGGCATGGTGTACCAGTTTGTAGTCCGCGGCGCCCAGCTTTTGCAGAATATCGTCGCTATAACTTTTGCCGTAGCGCGCACGGTCAATCAGGCTTTGCGGATGTTCGATACGGAAGCCAATCGAGAACGGCTTGGCTTCGATATAAATGCCTTTTTCATGCACCATTTCAAAAGTGTCACGGGCGCTGTGGCCCACGGCCAGTACCAGGTGGTTGGTTGGCAGGTATTCACCGGTATGTACGGTGACACCCTGTACCTGTTGGTCTTTGACATCAATATCGGTCAGGCGCTGGCTAAAGCGGATTTCTCCGCCCAGGCTGATGATAGTGCTACGCATTTCTTCCACCATGCTTACCAGCTTGAAGGTACCGATGTGTGGATGGCTGATGTAGAGAATTTCTTCTGGCGCGCCAGCTTTAACAAATTCCTGCAGCACTTTGCGGCCGTAATGTTTGGTGTCTTTAATCTGGCTGTAGAGTTTGCCGTCAGAGAATGTACCGGCGCCGCCTTCACCAAACTGCACGTTGGATTCTGGGTTCAATTCGCGTTTACGCCATAATCCCCAGGTGTCTTTGGTACGTTGGCGGACTTCCTTGCCACGTTCTAGCACAATCGGTTTGAATCCCGCCTGGGCGAGAATCAGCGCAGCAAAAATGCCGGCGGGACCAAAGCCAACCACTACCGGTCTATGCGTGTTTTCTACAGCCTTTTCGGGCGCGGTCGTGACGAATTGATAAGTGGTATCCGGCGCAGGTTTGATATGTGGGTCTTTTTTAAACTTGGCTAAAATTTTCGCCTCGTTTTTGACTTCGGCATCAATGTTATACACATACAAGATCGCATGCGATTTTCGCGCATCTACACCGCGTTTAAAAATCTCAAAACTGATTAATTCACTTTCAGGAATTTCCAGTCGTTTGAGGATCGCCGCCTTAATCTGGTCATCCTGATGTTTGAGGGTTTCAGCTTGTACCAGCGGCAGTTTGATTTCGGTAATGCGTAACATAAAGGTCTCGTGGATAGTGGTTATCTATCAAAACTCTATTTTATTATAATCAGACTAGTCGTATCATAGATTTTATTCGGCTTCGATTTAATCTGCGCAAAAAAATGACGATATAAACATCGTATGTTTAATTACAAGCGACGAATAATTATCCCGTTAATCATTGCTACTGCACTGTTGTGCGTTTCAATGGTGTGGCTGTTTATTGCCATGTATCAGCTTGTCTATTATTCAGAACAAAAAGACCTGGTCGACCGGCAGCGCTATGACATTGTGGCGCTGGGCAAAGCCATCACTAATGCTGAAAGCGGACAGCGCGGCTACTTGCTCACAGGCCATACCTTGTTTCTGGATACCTTGGAGCAGGGCCGTATCGAGACCAGGCAAGTGATGGCAAAGCTGGATAAGCAATCGCTCGATGTGACTGAGATACGGCCTGAGCTGGAAAGAGTCAAACAGCTGGTGCATCAGAAATTTGACGTCATGGACCAGAGTATCCAGGTGCAATTGCATGCAGGCGAGTTTTCGCCACATTTGTCGCTGAGCAAGGACAAGGGGCGTGAGGTGATGAAGCTGATTGATGATCAGCTGGACGCGATTGATGGCAAGTTGCAGCGAATGAGGGAAAGCTTTGAGCAGGAAATCCGCAAGCGCATGTTTGCCTCTGTGGTGGGCGCGATTCTACTGGGGGTGCTGATTATTGGTGTCTTGCTATTCTCTTATCGCAGTACGACGCATTTGCTGGAACAAGTGCTGGAAAATCAGGCCGTCGCCAAACAAGCCAGCCATCAGGCGGATCACGACTTGCTGACCGGCTTGCCTAATCGTCGCAGTGTCGATGTGCATCTGGCCAATACGTATCAATTGGCCAGGCATACCTCCAAGCAGTTTGCGGTGCTTTTTATGGATCTTGATGGCTTTAAGCTGGTGAATGATAAATATGGGCACGGCGTAGGCGATGCGTTGCTGATAGAAGTGGCTGATATGTTTAAAAAAGTACTCAGGCAATCTGACTTTCTGGCGCGCCAAGGCGGGGACGAGTTTGTGCTGGTGGTTGGCAGTTATTTATATCGCCACGAATTGACGCAGTTAGCAGAGCGCCTGATCAGATTGTTTGCGCAGCCGGTGGTAGTACGCGGTATCCCGTTGGAGATCGGTGTCAGTATCGGTATCGCCGAGTATCCGCACCATGGCAAGCATGTGAAACAGCTGCTGCATGTGGCGGATAAGGCGATGTATGACTCGAAGAAAAACGGCAAAAACCGCTACAGTTTTGGGTCAGAATAAAGGCGCTTAGAACACGTCTTGCAGCATCTTTTTCAGTGACTGCACGGTGACCGCTTTTTTAGCCGTTAGTGACCATTCATCCAACGCCTCCAGCACCGCCATCAAGGTTGGCAAGTCGCGGCGCAGATAGCG
The DNA here is from genome assembly GCF_000800115.1 of Methylophilus sp. Q8. NCBI lineage: Bacteria > Pseudomonadati > Pseudomonadota > Betaproteobacteria > Nitrosomonadales > Methylophilaceae > Methylophilus > Methylophilus sp. Q8. Next base: position 1,229,845 of record NZ_JUHE01000001.1, read on the forward strand.
CAAGCAGTAAGCAATCACTTCGTCTGGCAGTTTCATGCCGCGATCGCGGGCATGCGCGCGCAGGGCATCGGCTTTTTCATCGTCACTGAGCGGATGTAACTGGTAGACCAGTCCCCAGGCCAGCCGCGTGGCCAGGTCGTCACGCAAGCCCATTTGTGTAGGCGCATGGTTGCCCGCGGTGACTAATACGCCGCCTTCGGCCTTGATCTGGTTGTAGGTATCAAACAGCACAATTTGTGATTCCTCATCGAGTGTGTGCACATCATCTGCAATGTGTGCGCCCATGTCTTGCGCGGCAAGCAGTAAATGGCTTTTACCACTGCCGGATTCTCCCCACAGGTAAATAAAGCGGGTGGTGGCCTGGCCAGCCAGGACGGCATGCACACTGGCAAGTGCTTCCTGGTTTTGGCCAACGATATAGTTATCAAAACTCGGCGCAGCCGGTGGTTGAATGTTGAGCAACAGTTGTTTCACGGCGGTCGTTTCAGGTGTCTGGAATCACTCGTCCAGGGTTTGAATAATTTGCGGTTGGCTGCTCAAATAAGCTTCGCTACGCAAATAACTTTGTTTGGTGTGGCGCACCCCCACAGCAATGGCGGCGCTGACAGGTAATGCCAGCAATACGCCCGCAAAACCAAATAACTGGCCGCCTGCCATCAAGGCCAGAATGACAATGACGGGATGCAGGCCGATGCGGTCACCGACCAGAATCGGGGTGAGGATAAAGCTTTCTACCAACTGGCCGACACCAAACACCAGTAACACTGGCACGACTTCTGGCAACGAGGCAAACTGCAATAAGGCCAGTACCACCGCCAACACAAACGCCAGCGCAAACCCCAGGTAGGGCACAAAACTCAGCAAGCCGGCAATCATGCCGATAGAAAGTGCCATATCCAGGCCAGCCAACCATAAGCTGACACTGTAAAACACACACAATGACAGCATGACCGACAATTGGCCGCGCAAGAATTCGGCAACGACACGATCGATTTCAACCGACATGCTTTTGGCCCTGCCGACCCAGTCGCGCGGAATCAATTCGCCGATCTCGGCCACCATGTCATCCCAGTCGCGCAAGAAATAAAACAGCACTACCGGTAACAAGCAGATATTGGCAAAGATACCAATCAGGCTCAGGCTTTTCTGGCCAGCGTTGAGCAGAAAGGTGCCTATCATGCTGCCTGCGGTTTGCCAGTGCTCGGTGATCAGCTTTTGCACGTCGGCGTGATTCATGTCGAGGTGGATGCCAAATCGTTGCAGCAGCCAGGGCTCGACTTGCTGGTGAAAGTGATCGAGCAGCAGCGGCAGGCGTTGAGCGATCAGCATAGATTGCTGTTGTAGCAAGGGGATGATAATGAGCAGCAGGCCGGTGACGACCAGGATGACGCCCAGCATCACCAGCAGCGTTGCCAGTGTGCGGCCAATTTGCCAACCCTTAATGCCGGTTTCACTCAGGCGGTCTACCAGCGGATCCAGCATATAGGCAATGACCGCCGCCGCCAGAAACGGGGTCAGGATAGGTTCCAGCAGGTAAAACAGGTAGATGAAGACCGCCGTCACAAGCCACCAGCGATGATCGCTGACAAATTGAGTGGCGACAGATTTCTGATGATCCTGGTCTGACATGGGCGTGTGTGACGCATCCGCACAATCCGGCATAGGTCGAAGCGGCAAGATGCGTTAAAATAATGATTATTTTAAAATTATACTGAATTTCAACGCTGTATCGCGCTTTGTTATAAACATCTGCGCTGCTTACAGTGGTTCACCTGATTAATCGCATTGAAAGAAACGAGAGTATCTTGACGACTTCTTCTGATAAAACTTCACTCACCTACCGTGATGCTGGTGTCGATATGGAGGCTGGTGATGCCTTGGTCGAGCAAATCAAGCCGTTTGCCAAGCGCACCATGCGCCCGGAAGTGATGGGCGGCATTGGCGGTTTTGGCTCGCTGTTCGCCATGCCCAAAAAATTCAAGGAGCCAGTACTGGTGTCCGGCACCGATGGCGTGGGTACCAAGCTGAAACTGGCTTTCCAGCTGGATAAGCATGATACCGTGGGTATCGATCTGGTGGCCATGAGCGTGAACGATATCCTGGTGCAAGGCGCTGAGCCGCTGTTTTTCCTCGATTATTTTGCCTGTGGCAAACTCGAAGTTGGCACCGCTGCCGCGGTGATTAAAGGGATTGCCCTCGGCTGTGAAGAGTCAGGTTGTGCGCTGGTGGGCGGTGAAACGGCTGAAATGCCAGGCATGTATCCGGCTGGTGAATACGACCTGGCTGGGTTCGCCGTCGGTTGTGTCGATAAAGCCAATATCATCGATGGTTCTACCATCAAAGCCGGTGATGTGGTGTTAGGCCTGGCTTCCAGCGGTGCGCACTCCAATGGCTATTCGCTGATTCGCAAGCTGATTGAAAAATCCGGTATCGATATGGAATCCGATTTTCATGGTCGTCGCTTTAAAGACGTGGTCATGGCACCAACCAAGTTGTATGTGAAGTCTATTCTCAAGTTGCTGGACACCCTGCCAGTAAAAGGCATGGCGCATATCACGGGTGGCGGTATTACCGAAAATATTCCGCGCGTGTTGCCAGCTGGCTTGACGGCAGAAGTGCAAAAATCCAGCTGGACCTTGCCACCGTTGTTCCAGTGGTTACAGGCACAAGGCAATATTGAGCCGATTGAAATGTACCGCACATTTAACTGTGGTATCGGCATGGCAGTGATTGTGGCGGCTGAGCATGCAGAGCAGGCGCAAGCTGTGCTGGCTGGCGCGGGCGAGACGGTGTACCGCATTGGCCAGATTCGTGAGCAACAAGCAGGTGAAGCACCAACCGTGGTCGTGTAATGCGTGATGGTGTAATGCTGCTTTTCAGCAATCACAAGCGCATCGCGGCCAGTCTGTTAGTCACGATGCTGCTGTTGGTATCGCCTGCATTGTCAGCGGCGCCCAAGCAGTTGACGCTCAAATATGACTTGCTGCAACAGGGCATCACCATCGGCACGGTCAAAGACCAGTTGAGTGTAACAGGCAACCGTTATCAAATCGCATCGCTGGCTGAGGGTAAAGGAATCTATAAGCTCATGGGTGAGCGCACACTCTCCAGCCAGGGCCAGGTGATTGCCAATGCCTTGCGCCCCAATCGTTTTGAGTCTCGTCAGTCCAAGCACCCAGATAAAGCACTGATCAGTGATTTTGACTGGTCAAAGAAAGTGCTTAAGATGCAGATTAAAGATGAACAAGCGACAGATAAGTTATCCAAGGGCACGCAGGATTTATTAAGTGTGATGTATTGCTGGATGTGGCAACCGCCTAAGGACAAGCAGGTGAGTTTTTCTGTCGCCAACGGTAAAAAACTGGCACCACATACGTTTGTGGTGACTGAGGAAACCACGCCATTGCAGACTGAGGCGGGGACGTTTAATGTGATTAAACTGACAGATGCAGATGGTGAGAAAACCCTGTATCTGGCCAAGGATAAGAATTACTTGCCAGTGAAGCTGGTGATTCAGGATGATGGTAAACGCATGGAACAGGTGATCACCAGTATCACCGGTCAGTAACAGGTTCTGCAGCGAGAGAAAGCGCGTGATGCAAGCATCAGCTCTGCGACACTGGATTCAACAGCATGTTTCATGGCCACTGGTGCTGGCACTCTGCTTGTCGTTATTACTGCATGTGTTTGCGTTTAGTGAAGTGAATTGGCGCAACTGGTTTGATAATGAAGTGCGTGCGCCTTCTGTATTGCAGGCACGATTATTACCGCCTCCCGCACCGCCTGTCTCTACTGCGTTGGCAAAGCCTGTGTCGCCGCTCAACTCACCCAAAAAGCAAGCTGCACCGCCGCCTGCGCAGGCTCCCGCTGTGACGCCAACGCCAGCAGCTGAATCGGCCACTGTGACAGATGCGCCGCAGGCGCCATTGGCCGATGCTGAGTCGCCAGCCATCAGTGAGGAGGATACGCAAACCAGCTTGGCAGAAATCAATGCCTGGCATGAAATGGATCACCCTGAGGCTGTGCCGGATGATGCACAGCCGCCGCCTTACCAGCATGTGAGGACTGACTTTGTGGTGTTTGTGAACGGCGAAGAGCGGCCCGCGGGCAGTGCAGAAATTGAGTATGTTCGCGATACATCGGCCACTTATCGTTTGCGTTGGCTGGTGGAAGGGCGCGGTCTGTTAAAATTGCTATATCCCTCGCTAGAGCAGCAAAGCTCAGGCGAAGTGGGCCCAGGCGGTTTGAAGCCGCAATTGTATCGCTATGCCTTTGGCAGCCGCGCCAGTAAAACTTATGAAGCTGTGTTTGACTGGGAAACCAATGTGATTACCCTGAAAACAGCCAAGGGTGAGCAGCGCCGGGATTTGCGCGTCAATACGCAAGATATCCTCAGTTTTATGTACCAGTTTATGTTTGTGCCGCCGTTGCAAGAAATGCATGTGACGCTGACCAATGGCCGGCGCGTTGGTGAATATGAATATACGTTTGAAGGCGAAGATAGCCTGGTGATTGCTGACCAGACCATTCAGACGGTGCACATTGTGCACACACGTGGCGATACCGACGAAAAAGTAGAACTATGGCTGGCCAGCGATTATCGCTATGTGCCGGTCAAAATTAAAAAGCTGGAGAAAAACGGCATGGTGATTGAGCAAGTCGCCACGCGGTTGATCACCGAATAATGTAAGTATTTGAAAGATTCTGATGAACCAATCCCTGATGCGCCAGACGGCGATGTTGTTAAACGACATACTGAAGTTCGAAAGTCCGGCCGATGCCAAGCTCAGCGAATTTTTTCGCCAACATCGTGAGTTAGGTACCAAAGACCGTGCATGGGTGGCTGAAACCGCTTATGGTGTCTTGCGCCGTTATCGTTACCTGCGCGAAGTCTCTGTCAGTGAGACAGACGAGCAGGAAGATACGCGTAAACTGATTATTGCCTGGTGGCTCAAGATTGAAGGCAAAAGCATTCGTGACTTAGATGAGATGCTGGATGAGCGCCAAAAAGAATGGGCAGTGGCCATTAAAAGCAAAAACAGTGAAGGCTTTGCGCCAGCTGTGCTGGCCGATGTACGCGACTGGTTCTGGAACAAGCTGGTCGAGCAATATGGCGAGGCTGAAGCCATGACCATTTGCCGCAGCATGTTTGAGCAAGCGAGCCTCGATTTACGCGTGAATACCATCAAGTCCAACCGTGAAGAAGTGCTGGCGCGCATGCTGGCAGAAAACACAGTGAAAGATAACGTCATCGCCCCAACCCCTTATTCACCTGTGGGCATCCGCATGGGCGCACGTCTCAATATCGGCAAACACATCCTGTTCACCGAAGGCAAAATTGAAGTGCAGGACGAAGGCAGTCAGTTGTTGAGCTACCTGGTCGCACCTAAACGCGGGCAAATGGTGGCCGATTTATGTGCAGGTGCAGGGGGTAAAACCCTGGCACTTGGCGCACTCATGAAAAACACTGGCCGTTTATATGCGTTTGATGTGTCTGAAAAACGCCTGAATAACCTGGGTCAACGCCTCAAGCGTAGTGGCTTGTCTAACCTGCAAGCGCAACTCATCAACAACGAAAACGACTTGAAACTCAAACGTCTCAACGGCAAGTTTGACCGCGTGTTGGTCGATGCGCCATGTAGTGGCCTGGGTACCTTGCGCCGTAACCCTGATCTGAAGTGGCGTCAGGCGGAAGAAGATGTTGCCGAGTTAAACGTCAAGCAAACCAATATCCTCGCCCGTGCCGCCAAACTGTGTAAAGCAGGCGGCCGTGTGGTATATGCCACATGCAGTTTGTTGCGTGACGAAAACGAAGCCATTGCCGAAGCGTTTTTACAAGCGCATCCAGAATTTAAATTAGTGCCTGCCAATGAAGTGCTGGCGCAGCAGAATATCGTGTTAGATACCGGTGAATATCTGAAGTTACTGCCGCATCTGCATGGCACAGATGGTTTTTTTGCAGCGGTGTTTGAAAAAGCGGCTTAGCTATTAGCTGCCTCTGCGCAGCCTTTTTACTCGATCAGGTGGTCTGCTTGCATTTGTTTGATCGCATGTGCAGCAACCTCTTGATTGGTGCTTGTCGGTGCATACACTTCGGCGCGGTAATGCCATACAGCGCTTGATTCAGTGGCAGGGCGTATCCAGATATCTACGGTGTAGTTTTGTAAATACTTTGCGGCAGCGACTTTACCTGATTCCAACGTAATGGAGAGAATATGGCTAGGTTTATGCCGTTGAGATGCTTCCATCAATTTGGATAAGTTATTTATTTCATATCCTTTGACCGTATATTCACTGACTGGAATGCCTGCGTGATTCAACTGCTGTTGCAGTTCTACTGCGACTGCATAGGCTTGATGATTCAAAATGTCTTTGCGATTTTGTTCAGGCCGAACAATCATGAGTTGATTGATATTGCCCAAGGGGCCGCGTTTTACTTCTGAAGTTGCTTTAATATCACTACCCGTACTGGCGCAAGATGCAAGAAAAATTAATCCGGCAAAAGTGATCGCGTAGTTTTTTATTAGCATCATTATCTTTATTTCTATATTAGCCATGAGCGTGATTAAGCTTTCTGGATTTAGGATTGTCAGCAAGGTATTTCATCTTCCGACATGAATATTAACGTATGTAAACTTTATACGTGTTGGTGGTTTTGCACAATGTAATTATTTTTAAGGATGTCGTGTAAATGAAAAGCATTGGACTCAATGGACAAATCTTTTTCGCCGCCACCGCCGCGGTCGTACTTGGCCTTTTTGCACATGGCAAACAAGTTGATAACGCTTTATATGCCGCCAACCTGGTCGGCACCCTGTTTATCGACCTGCTCAAAATGGTGATGATCCCGCTGGTATTTTGTGCCATCGTCACCGGCATCGCCAATCTACGTAAACATAGTCAAATTGATATTGTCTGGAAAACCACGCTATTGTTTTTTGCCACGACTACCATCATTGCAGTCGTTATCGGCTTGGGTGCCAGCCATCTTTTCCAGCCTGGAGCAGGTTTACACCTCAATATGTTTGCCGATGCCCTGCAGCAGTTTGAAACCAAGCAGCTCACCTTGCCTGAGTTTTTCACGCAATTTCTGCACGGCATCTTTATGAACCCGTTCAAAGCGCTGGCTGAGGGCAATATCCTGGCCATTGTGGCTTTTGCCTTGTTGCTGGGGATTGCGCTGGTAGTATCTGCCGAGCGTTACCCACACTTGCTGGCTGTATTTGAAGAAGGCATGGCGGTGGCGATGCAGATGATCAACTGGATTATGCGCCTGGCACCTTTTGGCATTGCCGCATTGCTATTCAAACTGGTCGCCACGCAGGATGTGAGCCTGTTTGCCAGTTTGACCAAGTTTATGCTGGTGGTCACAGGGACCACCTTGTTTCATGGTCTGGTCGTGCTGCCACTCTTGTTATTCCTGCTTACCGGCAAACGTCCGTGGTGGTTTTTACAGCGGGCGCGTGAGTCCCTGCTCACGGCGTTTGCCACCAGTTCGAGTAATGCCACCATGCCGGTGACCATGCGTTGCGCGACAGAAAATATGCAGGTGAAACCCGAAATTGCAGGTTTTGTGGTGCCGCTGGGTGCCACCGTGAATATGGATGGGACCGCATTATACGAAGCCGCGGCTGCCTTGTTTGTCGCACAACTGGCTGGTATTGACTTGTCACTTGGGCAGCAACTGGTGGTGTGCTTTACCACCATGATCGCCGCCATGGGCGCACCGGGTATCCCGAGTGCGGGTATGGTCACCATGGTCATGGTATTGCAAAGCGTGGGCTTGCCCGCAGAGGCCATTGCCATTTTATTACCGATAGACCGCTTGCTGGATACTGTACGTACTGCGGTGAATGTGGAAGGCGACATGATAGGTAGCCTGGTGGTACAACATCGAATCGAAAAATTAGCGCAATAAACCACCATGACTGAATTAATCATCAAACCTGCCCAAGTGCAGGATGCCGATGCCATTTCGGCACTGGTCAATCGTGCTTATCGCGGCGAAAGCAGCCGGGCAGGCTGGACCACGGAGGCGGATCTGCTGGATGGCAAACGCACGACGACCGGCGATGTACTGGCATTGTTAAATCGTCATGATGCCGTGATCCTGACTGGCTGGGTCGCCGAAACGCTGATGGTCACGCTGTGTGCAGAATGGCATGCGGATGAACAAGTCGCACATCTGGGCATGATTGCGGTAGAGCCAACGGCACAGAATCGAGGCTATGGTAAAAAAATGATTCTCGCCGCTGAGCAATTGTCAGTTGAGCGCTGGCGAGCGCGTGCCAGTCAAATGGCTGTGGTTAGTGTGAGGCAGGCGCTGATTGCGTTTTACCAGCGGCTTGGGTACCAGGCGACGGGGGAATTAAAGCCTTTTCCTTATCTGCCGGAGATGTGGCAGGCGAAGGTGGAGAATATGCAGTTGATCACTTTACAAAAGAATTTGATCGTTTAATGGATTGCTGGATTAGGCTGGGAAAGTAATTCTTTGGCGGGTTGGTTGGGAGGTTTCTTTTTTCTTCTCGCTCTGCCAGTGAGTTACTTTGCTTAGCCTCGCTGTAGCGCAGAGCCCCTTAGTAAGAAATTGTTTGGTTATTTTATGGGTGATCTATTTCGCCTTTTCGGCGAGTTACTTTTCTTTGCTTGCACAAAGAACAAGTAACCAAAAGAAATGCACCCCAGCTTCCGCTTTTATCCTGTGCTACTCGGTTTGCCGGGCGTCCATCGAAATTGGCTACGGCCACTACGTTTAACATTGCTACGCAATGTTAGCCTACGCCGCAACACTTCGTTAGTTGTCACCCTGACAAGCCACATAAAACGTGGCTTGTTGCGGAGCTCAAACAGCCGATGGCCGAGAACTCCCGTCAATCCTGCGTTGCTCGGCGCGGCAGATGGGGACCCCGAACACCAGGCGAATGCCGCCATTTGTGTCCTTAATAAACTAATCTGTTTTTTTGAACCGTTCAGATTTCGACAATGTCAGTTTGGTGAGATCAATCCCATTCCATCACGCTGAGTAGCGGAGACAAAATAAGAGTAGAGGGAGCGACTGTTTGAATCCCGCAGCAGCTCACGGGGTTTGTGAGCTGCCAGGTTGAGTTTCGTGACCGGCTATTTTGTTGAGCAACGCAAGGGAGCCGCAGGCCGTGATGGCTGGGTGTCTTCCTCTTTGGTTACTTTCTGGGGGACAAGCATCAGAAAGTGACTCGCCTAGAGGCGAAAAAGAGTGTTTACTTAGTCGAACACAAATAACTCCCTTGACCATTCCCGCAAACCCACGTAAATTCCATAACCTTATGAACAAGCAATTCCTCCAATCTACTGTTGTGGTGATGAACCGAAAGGCATTGTGGCTAGTCGCCACATCGTGCTGCGGTTGCTGCTTGTCGTAATTCTTTTGCAACCGCGGGCTCTCCGCGGTTGATCTTGTCATACCCTTCCCGGTGAGCCCCATTGATTCAGGGCTCATATGAAAGATTCTACCCATCCGTATTACGGTGCCATGCTGGTGCTGGTATCGTCCGTGGCCTTTTCGTCGAAAGCGATTATGGTCAAGCTGGCTTACGCTTATCATCTTGATGCCGCGACTTTGATCGCTTTGCGGATGGCGTTCGCTATTCCGTTCTTTGCCGGGTTAGGCTGGTGGACGATGCGTCAAGGCGTGCCTATGTCCATGACTGGTAAAGACTGGGTGACGTTGCTGTTGCTCGCGGTGGTCGGTGGTTATGGTTCGATGTGGCTGAACTTTGAAGGTCTGCGCTATGTGTCGGCGGGGCTGGAGCGGGTGATTCTGTTTCTGTATCCAACGCTGGTGGTGGCCATGAGTGCGGTATTTCTCAAACATCACATTACCCGTCGCGAGTGGTTTGCCATGGTGACCAGTTATGCGGGTGTGGTGCTGGTGGTCTGGCATGATGTTGAGCTGGCCGGGCTGGATTCTGCCGATACACTGTATGGCGCGTGGCTGGTATTGCTGAGCGCTATTGTGTATGCGGGTTATTTACTGGTGAGTGGGCAATTGATCCCCAAGTTGGGCGCTAGCCGGTTTACTGCGATGACCATGAGTTTGGCGGCGCTTGCCAGTGCCGTCCATTTTGGCACCAGTGGCTCATTTGACCATGCGACGATGTTGCCTAACGCAGTATATGCGCTGGCTTTTTTGATGGCGCTGATTGCGACGGTATTGCCTTCGGTACTGATGAATATGGGCATACACCAGCTCGGTAGCCGCAAGGCGGCATTGATCAGCGCGATTGGGCCGGTGTCGACGATTGTGCTGGCTTACCTGTTTCTGGGCGAGTCACTCTCCTGGATACAGGGCTTGGGCACTGCGCTGGTGCTGGCCGGGGTGATGGCGGTGAGCCTGGAAAATAAGCCACGTATATCTGAAACAGCCACGGCCAAAGCTTAATCTGTAGTGACAGGTTTTTTAGCGATAATTAACGCTCAAGTTAAGCGTTGGCTCGCTTCGGTCTGTTTCTTATGTGATTCGTTGCCAATCAAAGAATGGGCCGGGGTCGGTTTTGCGTCCCGGCGCAATATCTGAATGCCCGACAATGTGCCTGATGGCATAGCGTTGTCGCAAGGCATTGATCAGTGCTTGCAAGGTGATGTATTGCACATCTTCAAACACCTCAATGTCACTGCCTTCGAGTTCTATGCCGATTGAAAAGTCATTGCAACGTTCGCGGCCCTGCCATTGTGAGAGTCCGGCATGCCAGGCGCGCTGGTTACAACTCACAAATTGTAATAACTCACCTGTGCGGCGTATGAGAAAGTGTGACGAGACCTTGAGGTGTGCAATCTCGGCGTAATAAGGGTGTTCCTGCGGGTCTAACTGGTTGGTGAACAATTGCATAATGCCCGGGCCGCCATACTGGTCGGGCGGCAGGCTGATATTGTGGATGACGATCATATCCACTTCGGCAGGCTGTGGCCGTTCATCCTGGTTGGGCGACAATATATATTGCACCGGGCTGGCGAGGCCAGCGGAGTCAATGTGAATAGCAGAGGCAGGTGTTTGCGACATGCGAACATTGTAGGTGAATTTGGGCGAATTGCGTTATGATTCCGCCCGCATGCACACGTTTGTCATGCACATGCGGGGCAGGCGGTGGCCGCATGCGAGATCGATTACCGCCAGACAGGAACAGTCATGGTTTTTCTACAATTATTGCTAATGTTGCTGCTGATTTTGGTGGCGGCTGAAGTCTTTACCAATGCCCTGGAACATTTGGGTGAGCGGCTGGGTATTTCCGAAGGGGTGACCGGCTCTATTTTTGCCGCCGTGGGCACGGCATTGCCAGAGACGCTGGTGCCGTTGCTGGCCATTTTCTCCTACACCTCATCGACCGGCGACAGTCATGCCGGGCACGATATCGGTGTCGGCGCCATCTTGGGCGCACCGCTGATGCTGGCGACGCTGTCTATCAGCTTAATGGCGTTCTCGGTGTTGAAGCGTCGTGGTGCGCATGGGCATATCCGCCCTGAGCGTACTGGCCTGATTCGGGACCTCAACTTCTTTATTCTGGCCTTTATTTTTGCCACCATCGCCATGTTTATTCCGCACACCGAAGCGTTGGTGCGTTACGGCATCAGCATTCTGATGATTCTGACCTACTTTGTGTATGTGCTGATGACGATTAAAGCCTCCAAAGGCCTGGTAGAAGAGGGGCATGCGACTGAGGCTGAAGACGTCATGATGTTATCCAGGCTTGGTTTGCCGACCAATATGGTGACGATCGTGCTGCAATTGCTGATTGGTCTGGGCCTGTTGATCGCAGGTGCCAAAGGCTTTATCAACGAGGTCGAAACGGCTGCGGCGATTTTAGGCGTGTCAGCTTTGCTGCTGTCTTTGCTGATTATCCCGATTGCGACCGAGTTACCAGAGAAAGTGAATAGCATTTTGTGGATACGCAAGGGTAAAGATACCCTGGCATTTGGCAATATCACTGGCGCCATGGTGTTTCAGGGTACGTTGTTACCGGCCATCGGCATCATGCTGACTGACTGGGCACCAAGGCAGGAAGTGGCCTTGGGCATCCTGATTACTTTGCTGGCGGCAATCTGGGTACGTTACCGCATTGCCAAAGGCGGCTTGCTGGTGTGGCATTTGCTGGTGAATGGCTTGTTCTACCTGGCCTATCTGGCGATTGTGTTGAGTTAATCAAACAGATGTTAAAAAGGGCGACTATGCAGTCGCCCTTTTTTATTGGCTATTTTATTCCTCGTCGCCTTCGGCATCGTCCAGGTCGGCATCCTGTTCTTTGGATAGCCCGAGTTTGGACAAGCGATAGCGCAGGGTACGGAAGCTGATGCCTAATAATTTAGCTGCTGCCGTTTTGTTGTTATTGGTTTTTTCCAGCGCCTGCAAAATAGTGCGTTTTTCAATATCTTCCAGGTAATCAGACAAGCTGATATCCATAGGCAACATGGTGCTACTGCTTGGGGTTGCTTGCGCCGTTGGCTGATTTTCGCGTGGTGGGGTCGCGGCGAGAATGGCCGGGATTGGCTGGCTGGGTTCTTCCAGGCTGGGGGCATTCCAGGGTAGCACCGGCTTGTCGCTGAGACTGGCAGGCATTTCATCCAGTGACAAGTCTTCAACCGTAATGGTGACGCCGTCACATAATGCCAGCGCACGTTCCAGCATATTTTCAAGTTCACGCACATTGCCATGAAAAGGTAATTGCTGAATGTAGACTTTGGCTTCGTCTGCAATGCCGGGGATGCCAATACCCTGCATCAGGCACAACTTGCCTAGCAAACGTTCAGTCAGCTCGGGGATATCTTCCGGCCGCTCGCGCAAGGACGGCATTTTGAGTTGAATGACGTTCAGGCGGTAGTATAAGTCCTGGCGGAATTCGCCTTTTTCCATCATGGCATTCAGGTTTTTGTGTGTGGCGGAAATAATGCGCACATCCACCGCTTCTTCACTGGTACTACCGACTACGCGTACTTTTTTCTCCTGGATTGCACGCAGCAGTTTTACTTGCATGGCCAGCGGTAAATCTGCGACTTCGTCGAGGAACAGCGTGCCGCCGTTGGCCGCCTGGAACAAGCCTAGCGTATCCTGGATGGCCCCGGTAAACGAACCTTTTTTATAACCAAAGAACTCGCTTTCCATCAGGTTCTCGGGAATGGCGCCGCAGTTCACCGCGATAAAGGATTGATCCTTGCGCGAGCTGTTGAGATGAATCAGCCTGGCAGCCAGTTCTTTCCCGCTGCCGGATTCGCCGCTGATATAAACGGGTGCCTGGCTACGCGCCAGTTTGGCGATCATGGTGCGCACGTAAGCCATGGCGGGTGACGCGCCAATCAGGTCTACCGTATTGGCACCCTGCGATTCTTTTTGTGAAGACAGCTTGAGCGCAGACTCTACCAGTGGGCGTAATTGTTTAAGCGAAATCGGCTTGGTGATGTAATCATAGGCGCCCGCTTTTAAGGCAGAAACCGCATTTTCTGCACTGCCGTAAGCGGTAATTACTGCGACTGGCAGGCCAGGGAATTGCGCATTGATATATTGCACCAGCTCCAGCCCGAGGCCATCTGGCAGCCGCATATCTGTCAGGCACAGGTCATAGCTGAATGAATTCAGCATGTGTTTTGCGTCCGTCACCGAGCTGGCACTTTCTGCCTGTATGCCCATGCGTTCCAGGGTCAGTACCACGAGTTCGCGGATATCAGTCTCGTCATCGACGACCAGGCAGCGATAAGAGTTTGCCATTTAAACGATTGCCTTTTTAACTGTCAGTGAAAATTGCGTGCCATTGGCACTACTGGTGTAATTTAATTTTGCGCCATTGGCTTCGGCCAGTTCGCGGGCGATAAACAAACCCAGGCCGGTGCCGGTTTTTTCTGTGGTCATGAATGGTTCAAACAAATGCGGCTGTATTTTGGGGTCGAGGCCGCTGCCGTCATCTTTCACGTGCACGTGAATGAATTGACCACTTTTATCGCTCACTACCTTGAGTTGCAAACTTTGGGCATGTTGCTGGCTATGCCGCCAGCCATTTTTACATAAATTCCACAAAATCTGGTTGATATGCCTGCGGTCAAACACGATCGCGCTCTCTTTGGCTGGTAGATCCAGCGTAAAGTTGCTGAGGTCTATCTTTTCCACGGCGCAGAATTGCTGGTAGAACTCTTGCACAAAGTGGTTGATATTGAGCTGCTCCTGATTGGTGCGGTCACGGCGGTTGAGTTCCAGCACGTCCTTGATAATTTGATCCAGCCGTTGCACGTTGTCAGAAATGATTTGCAGCATACGCTGCGTGCCAGGTTGCTGCGAGTCTTCCTGCATCAATTGTGTCGCATGGCTGATTGCGCTGAGTGGATTGCGGATTTCGTGCGCGATATTGGCGGTCAGCCTGCCTAATGCCGCCAGTTTCACCTGATGTGCCTGTGTCTGGATTTGTGACCAGTCTTCAATAAAAATCACCACACCATTATCAATGCTTTCAGAAATGGGGTGAAAGCGTATACCAAGGTCGCGGTTATTGATGCCGAGTTTGGTCGCGTCTGTCGCGGCGAGCTTGCTGGCGGGGGAGGATTGCAGTAATTGCATCACGGCAGGCATCAGCTCTGCGAGCGGGGTTTGCAGCTGTATGGCGGCTTGCAGCGTCATCTCTTCCAGCCCTAACAGTTTGCACGCTTGCTGGTTGTAGTGCTTGAGCTGTTGGTGCTGGTCAATCACTAATACGCCGTTCGGCATCTCTTGTGTAATCAGCGCATTGGTTTTGGCCAGGTATTCAATATCCTGGCCGCGCTGCGTTGCGAGGTTTTCGCTGCGTTGCATGCGCGCAGTCAATGTTTGCGCCAGCCAGGCGGTGGCGAAGCAGCTTAAGGAGAGGACGACCGCATTACTGAAATCATTGAGTGGCAGGTTGCGGTGGATGATCTGGAAGGTGTTTTCGAGCAAGATGCCGATGGTGGCAATGGCTGCATAAAACAGGGCAAAACGGCCATCACTGATCAGGCCGGCAAAAATAATGTTCACAATCAGCAATAGTCCGATGCCACTCTGGTTGCCTGGCAAAAAGTGCATCATCAGCACTAAAAACACAATATCCAGGCTGGTCTGGATTTTTAATGGCAGGCCGCGCTTGCATTGCAGTGATTCAAAGCTGACGCTGACGGCAATCGCGTACAAAAAGAAAATCAACAGTAACCAGAATGAGAGTGAAGGCTCTGAGGGGGCGTTTCTAAAGTAGGGCCAGAGCTGGCTGCCGAACAGCATGCCTGAGGCGCCCAGGCGGAACAGGCTGTAAAGCCGCAGGTGCTGGCTGTCTGGTGTTTTTTCGAGGGTGGTGATCGTGGCTGCCGTCATGCAACTGACTCCGTGGTCGCGCGGCTGGCGGCGCAGGCGTGACGTGTGTGCGACGGATCGAGCAGGGTGATAGAATTTATTTTTTTGGTCGTCATAAAGGGTGGCCGAACTTTCGCTGCTATCGGGCTTATTCTAACAGTAAATAAATTTAAAACTGATATACTCGCAAGCGACAGGGAGATAAAACGGTGCATATTTCTGTGATGACATCTCATAATTCACAACAATATCGCGAAAAAAGCACGTGCGTCAGTGGCAAACACTGGTGATCTCGGGGAAGAGGATTTGTAGTGGCGAGTGCGCAAGAAATATCGGATTTTTTACGACAGGTTGAAAAGCGGGCATTCAGGCAAACCGCGTATGCGGTGCGTGATGACCATGCTGCGTTGGATATTGTGCAGGACGCCATGTTAAAACTGGCTGATAAATATGCCAGCAAACCGGTTGAAGAATACCCCATGTTGTTCCAGCGTATCCTGCAAAATACCATGCGGGATTACTGGCGTCGGCAGAAGGTGCGTAACCTGTGGACCACGCTGTTTTCGTCTTTCGGCCAGTCTGATGACGAAGATTATGATCCGCTGGAAACCATAGAGGTGGAAAGTGCTGACGGTGACCCTTCTGATCAATTGGAGCGGTCGCAAATCATGGCCCTGATCGAAAAGGCATTGGCAAAATTACCTTTACGTCAACGAGAAGCATTCGTGCTGCGTTATTGGGAAGAGTTGGATGTTGCTGAAACGGCATCGGTCATGGGGTGTTCAGAAGGAAGTGTTAAAACGCATTGCTCAAGAGCGGTCAGTGCGTTATCTACATTGTTAGAGCAAGCCGGGATCGGAACCCGCAAGTTACAAAAGAAGGAGTAAAGCCATGAGGAAACAACGTCATCCAGAAGACGACTTGCCTACCCCTCTGCGCGAAGGTGTTGAGTGGCTGAAGCAAGATGATCGGCCTTTGTCGGCTGAGGTAGAAGCTCGCCTGGCAGAAGCGCGACAGGCTGCATTGGCGAAATTTGCCCAATCAAGCCAGTCTGGGCATGCTTGGGCAGATGCCTTGTCCTGGGCCTCTTTCGGCCATCCGCGGATGGCCGGTATGGCGGCCTTGTCTGTATTTTTTGCAGTCGGGCTATTTGTCCTGTCCGCCAGCAATAATGATGATGCGATGTTGCTGAGCGATGATTTGCCTGTCGAGGCTTTTGTCGATAGCGGATTCGACGCCTGGCAATATTCAGAAAATATTTGAGTGGCCAGCTGGATTGAAAGCAAAACTTGGCGGGATGAAGAAAATAATGTGTCAATGGAACAATGAGAAATGATGCGAAATCATTCTGTTTTATTAGGGTGGATAGTATTAGCGGTGTGTGGAAGCGGTGGCTTGTCGATGCATGCCAGTGCGGCTGATCATGATTCTGGCCAGCGCTGGCTGGCGATGGCGGATATCGGTGCGATCAAGAATGATCTGTCACCTGCTGATCCTGCTGCCAATGTGACGTGGTCACACCTGACCGATCAGCAGCGCGCCGTGTTATCGCCTTTGGGTGGTGAGTGGGATACGCTACGCCCATGGCAGCGCGAGAAAATGCTGGATATTGCCAAAGAATACCCCAAGATGGATGCGCAGAAACAGCAGCGCATTCAGCATCAATTGGTGAAATGGAGCCGCATGACGCCGTATGAGCGTGAAAATGCGCGTAAGCGTTATCAGCAGTTTCAGAGTTTGAGCCCTGAGAAAAAAGACGTGCTACGCAAGCAGTGGAAAGAGCATAAGCAAAAAGCAGCGATTACTGAGGGCTATGATCCTGAGTTTGATGGCGCTGAACATTAGCCGTCTGTGGTGGCGCTAAATAAAATGCACTGACAAATAAAAAACCTGCGAATCTCGCAGGTTTTTTATTGTATTTGGTTGACTGTTAATTGGCTTCGTCGCCAAGCGTTTTGCTCATTGACAGCCCGGTCAGCACAATGCCACCGTCGTTGTGTGAGGTCAGGGTGCTGTAGTTATGTTCCATCCATTTTTTGATGCGTCTGGCATCGCCGATACGGGTCAGTTTGCCAACGGAATCCAGCAACACCAGAATCAGCGGCTCGCCAGCAATGGTCGCCTGCATCACCAGGCAGCGTCCAGCTTCGCTGATATAACCTGTTTTTGATAAGCCAATTTCCCAGCTGCTGTTTGTGCTTTCACGTACCAGCGCATTGGTGTTGTGGAAGTGTATAGGCTGGCGTCTGCTGCCGACATTCAGGTCGTAGTCAGAAGTCGTCGTGATTTGACGAATCAAGGGGTATTGATACGCCGCGTGTACCATTTTTGCCAGGTCCATGGCCGTAGACACGTTATTGCTGGTGAGGCCGGTAGAGTCTTCAAAATGGGTGTTCATCATACCCAGGCTGGCCGCCTTGGCATTCATGTCTTGAATAAAGCGTGCCTTGCCACCCGGGTAGTTGGTGGCCAGTGCAGAGGCGGCGCGATTTTCTGAAGCGATCAATGCCAGGTTCAGCATGTCTTCACGCGTCATGGTCGTGCCAACCGGCAGGCGTGAAGAGGTGCCTTTCAGGTAATCCACGTCCATTTCAGTAATCGAGACCTGGTCATTCAGATTCAGTTTTGCATCCAACACGACCATGGCGGTCATCAGTTTAGTCACTGAGGCGATGGGTGTCGGCGTATCCAGATTTTTGGAATAAATGATTTCGTGCGTGTTCTGGTTCATCACCAGCGCTTTGGTGGAGGCGATGGACAGATTGCCATGGCTACCGGATTTACCTTCGAAAGAATCAAACATTTCTGCATCAATCGCAGGTCTGGCTGATTTTCTGGCATGCGCATGCAGTTTAACCGGGCGCATGGATTTGGTTTTTTCCGGGTTGACGCGGTATTGTGAGGATCGCGTGCTGTATTTCTTGCTCTTGGCGGCAGAAACGGTCTGTTTTTTAGAAGGTGACTTTGCTATGGCTTGACCCGCAGGTGCAAAAGCGATGGAACACATTAGCAACACTTTAAGGCAATGCTTGTAAAAACTCATAATCAACCTTCCGAAAACCCGACTAATTATTGCCCAGTTATTATTCAGAGTCAATCACTTATCGCAATTTTTTCGTGTAAAAAATTAAACCGCTTTTTGACTTACCTGAATAAGTTTTGGCGCGTTTCGCAGACTGTGGCACAATAATTATCTACTAAACTTTTGATTTTTAAATCATATGTCAGCAGGCTTGAAATACTTCTTTTCTAAAGACCACACATGGGCTGCTCAGTCCGAAGATGGGGCATGGTTGGTCGGGATCACTGATTACGCACAGAATATGCTGGGTGATGTGGTGTTTGTGGATCCGCCAAAAGTCGGCCAGTCCGTGGAACAATTCAGTGTGTGTGGCTTGATTGAGTCGGTCAAAACAGGCTCGGATATTTATGCGCCTTTGTCCGGTGTGGTGCAGGCCATTAATGAAGAAGCACTGTCTTCGCCGGAGAAGATCAACGATCATCCGTACGCTACCTGGTTATTCAAGCTGGCGCCTGATGCCAGTGGAGTGGCGTCTTTGCTTGACCAGGCGGCTTACGACGCGCAGCTCTAAATCACTGCGCTTTTAGCGCAGCGGCTACTCCACTTTTCTGATTTTGAGTGTCGGTTCGGCATATAGCAAATCCGCCAGGTGTAATGTCACCATTTTGCCCGGTTGTGCTTGTTTACCAAGTGTCAGCATAGGGTGATGTATGTTGAGGTCGCGGCTGGCTAATCCCAGAAAAAACAGCATAGTCAGCATAAATGGTAATTTGAGTGAGAGTTGTTGCATATCGTGCTCCTTAAAGTCTTTTCAATTCAAATACATCGCTGTGCTTTTGGTGATTTGTAACGCGAATCAGGTATAATTTGCACTTGGTGAAATTTTTCCAGCAAGTTGCCCTTCAGGTTGTGTTAACAAATGCCTATCTACGATTTTCAATGTACCGCGTGTGGTTACCAGCAAGAGCTGATGCGCAAAGTGTCCGCGCCTTCTGTTGAGGCGTGCCCCAAGTGTGCGCAAGAGACATTTAGCAAGCAGGTGTCTGCTCCTAATTTTCAACTGACCGGTAGTGGCTGGTACGCGACCGATTTCAAAAACAAGCCGGCAACAAGCAGCAGTAAATCCACAGAATCTGCCACAACGACCGAGGCTGCCAAGTGCAACCCAGGTTGTGCCTGCCATTAAAAAACAAGACGCATGAAAAAATATTTCATTACAGGTTTGCTGGTACTGGTCCCATTATTTATTACGGTGTGGGTGCTCAAAACTTTAGTGCAAACACTGGACCAAAGTTTGCTGTTGCTGCCGGTTGCCTGGCGCCCGGAAGCCTTGCTTGGTGTGGATATTCCGGGCTTTGGTGTCATATTGACCGTGGCGATTGTGCTGGCGACTGGCCTGGTGGCAACCAATATCTTCGGCCAGCAGTTGATCGAGTTGTGGGAAGGCTTGCTGATCCGCGTGCCAGTCGTTAAATCCATTTATTCCAGCGTCAAGCAAGTGTCTGACACGCTGTTCTCGGATTCCGGCAATGCATTCCGCCAGGCATTGTTGATTCAGTATCCACGCCAGGGTGTGTGGACCATTGCCTTTCTGACCGGTACGCCGGGTGGCGATGTGGCGAATCACTTGCAGGGCGAGTATGTGAGTGTGTATGTGCCGACTACACCTAACCCGACCTCAGGTTTTTTCCTGATGCTACCCAAGTCTGATGTGGTCGCCCTCGATATGAGTGTGGATCAGGCCTTGAAATACATCATCAGCATGGGTACAGTGGCGCCCTTGCCTAAACATCATTAACCGCAACACCACTTTAACTTTATAAAATTATTATGATGCGTACACATTATTGCGGTCACCTGAACCGCGAACATATCGGACAAACCGTGACACTGTGTGGCTGGGCCCACCGTCGTCGCGACCACGGGGGCGTGATTTTTATTGATTTGCGTGATCGCGAAGGCCTGGCGCAAATTGTGATTGACCCGGATACCAAAGACGCATTCGCCATTGCTGAAACCGTACGTAGCGAGTTTGTCTTGCGTGTGGTGTGTAAAGTGCGCGCGCGCCCTGAAGGCACCGTTAACCCGAACTTGCCTACCGGTGAAGTCGAGATGCTGGCGACTGAAATTGAAGTGTTGAACGCTTCATTGACGCCACCATTCATGCTGGATGACGACAACCTGACCGAGACTGTGCGTCTGGAGCATCGTTATATCGACCTGCGTCGCCCTGCCATGCAGAAAAACCTTATGTTGCGTTACAAGGTGGCGAAAAATCTGCGTGACTATCTGGATGATAACGGTTTTATCGAAGTTGAAACACCCATGCTGACGCGTTCGACACCTGAGGGTGCGCGTGATTACCTGGTGCCATCCCGCGTACATCACGGCATGTTCTTTGCCTTGCCGCAATCGCCACAATTGTTTAAACAATTGTTGATGGTGTCCGGTTTTGACCGTTACTTCCAGATCACAAAATGTTTCCGTGACGAAGATTTGCGTGCGGACCGTCAGCCAGAATTCACCCAGGTCGATATTGAAACTTCCTTCCTGGAAGAAAATGAAATCATGGATATCGTCGAAGAGATGATCCGTCGCATGCTGAAAAAAATTCAGGATGTTGATCTGCCTGCCAAATTCCCACGCATGCCTTTCTCTGAAGCGATGAACCGTTACGGTTCAGATAAACCAGACATGCGCGTGACACTGGAAATCACAGAGCTCAGCGATGTGATGAAAGATGTCGACTTTAAAGTATTTGCTGGTGCCGCCAATATGGCGGGTGGCCGTGTGGCAGCGATTCGCGTCCCTAACGGCGCTGCGATCAGTCGTTCTGAAATTGATGCCTACACCGAGTTTGTCAAAATCTACGGTGCCAAAGGCCTGGCTTATATCAAGATCAATGACATCACTAAACTGAACGAAGAAGGCCTGCAAAGCCCAATTGTGAAAAATATTCACGTCAATGCGCTGCAAGCCATTATTGAGCGCACAGGCGCACAAAACGGCGACATCGTATTCTTTGGTGCCGATAAAGCCAAAATCGTCAACGAAGCGCTGGGTGCCTTGCGTACCAAGGTCGGCCACGAAAAAGGCCATGTCGATGGTCGTCAGTGGGCGCCATTGTGGGTGGTGGATTTCCCGATGTTCGAGCACGATGAAGACGGTGACCGTTGGGTGGCCTTGCATCACCCGTTCACTGCGCCTAAAGATGGCCATGAAGATTTGCTGGTCAGCAATCCAGGCGCTTGCTTGTCTAAAGCCTATGACATGGTGTTAAACGGCTGGGAAGTGGGCGGCGGTTCTGTGCGTATCCACAAACAAGACATTCAGTCTAAAGTGTTTGATGCATTGAAAATCAGCAAGGAAGAAGCGCAAGAGAAGTTCGGCTTCTTGCTGGATGCATTGCAGTACGGGGCACCTCCGCACGGTGGTCTGGCTTTTGGCCTAGATCGCCTGGTGACTTTGATGGCAGGTGCCGAGTCTATCCGTGACGTGATTGCTTTCCCGAAAACCCAGCGCGCGCAATGTCTGATGACCAATGCGCCGAACGAGGTCGACGAGAAACAATTGCGCGAATTACATATTCGCGTACGTCAGCAAAACGCAGCTGGCAGCTAAGCCTGGCTGGCTTGTGTGACAACTCACACGAACTCTTTAAACGCGTCTGCCTTGGGTGGGCGCGTTTTTTATTGGCGGTAACCGTATGATTAATTTGAGTGCGCACATTAGGACGATTGCCGATTATCCGAAAGCAGGCATCCAGTTTCGCGATATCACGACCTTGCTCAAGGATCCGCTGGCATTTAATGCTACGATTGATGCGCTGGCCTTGCATTATGCGGATGTCGTGCTGGATAAGGTAGTCGGCATTGAGGCGCGCGGGTTTATTGTAGGTGCCGCCCTTGCCAATCGATTGAAGCTGGGGTTTGTGCCGGTGCGTAAGCCAGGTAAATTGCCAGCCAGTGTCATTCGGCAGTCTTACGCGCTTGAGTATGGTGAAGATGCGCTGGAGTTGCATGCCGATGCGATTGTTGCCGGTGAACGTGTGTTGCTGATTGATGATTTGATTGCAACTGGCGGCACGGCGCTGGCCGCGGTTGGCTTGATTCGTCAACTGGGTGGTGTGGTAGAGCATGCCGGCTTCGTTATTGACTTGCCTGCTTTGTCCGGCATGCAACATTTGCAGGCCAGCGGCGTCCAAACGTTTGCCCTGTGTCAATTTGAAGGACACTGATTTTTGTACTATATTGCGCAGACGCTTTGCACACACTTTTTGATACGGCACTAAATAGATTGGAAAATCATGCCATTGACAGGAATTGATCACGTCAACTTTCGGACCGACCGCGACACCATGCATCTGTTGCGCGATTTTTATTGCGACGTGCTGGGCTTGACGGTTGGTAAGCGGGTGGCCAGCACGACATATGGCTACTGGTTGTATATTGGCAAGCAGGCCGTGGTGCACCTGGCAGAATATAAAACCGCTGAGCCACCGCAACTGCATGTGCATGGCGTCTATGACCATGTTTCATTCAACTGTAATGATATGGATGCGATGGAAGCCAATTTGCAGGCGCGGGGCGTGACTTATACCACACGCATCCTGGCCAATGGTATCCGCCAGATCAATATGCGCGACCCGGCGGGCAATGGCGTGGAATTAAATTTTTCCGAATATGCAGACCCGAACTACGAGATGCGACCTTCAGGTGACCCAAGCAAGATTTGATCACGAGTGTGATGTGCATCACATATTCTGATGGTTAAAGCATAAGAAAATCCTTTTCATGCAAATGAAATCAATAATCAGCAGATGGGGAAATGTATGAAGAAAACATGGGTGATGATGTTAGGTGTGTTGGCCTTTGGGTTGACCGGTTTGGCGCAGGCGGAGGCCGATCCAAAGTTATGGGCGGTGGTCAAAGAGGCGTTCTTTCCCAAGCGCGATATTCAGGAAGTCGACTTTCTTAAAATTGAAGCGCCGCGCCGCGCCGAGAGCGGTGCGCAAGTGCCGGTGACGTTTATCTATGACAAGGCAGCGGCTAATGGTGTGGTGCTGAAGAAACTGTATGTCATTGTCGATGCCAACCCGATTCAATTGGCTTCGACCTACCATTTAACCGACATGCTGAACGGCTTTCAGATGGCAACCCGTATCCGCCAGGAAACGGATTCTTTTGTCAGATTGATTGGTGAAACGGCCGATGGCAAGCTGTATATGGGCAAGCGTGAAATTCGCGCCGCGGGTGGCTGTGGCGGTACCGTGGATAATAATGAAGCCGAGGTGCGCGCGGCCGCCGGCAAAATTAAATTGAACGTAGATGCGCCCAAGTTTGGTGAACCAGCCACGGCAACCTTCAATATTCGCCACGTGATGCGTACCGGCTTGCAGCGCGACCTGGTCTCGCAAGGCTATGTGCCTGCGTTTTACATCAATAAAACGACCTTTACCTACAATGGTAAAGAAGTGATGACGGTGGATGTTGGTGTGGGAACCAGTGAGGATCCTTATATGAAATTCAGTTTTATTCCAGACGCGCCGGGCAAGCTGGAGGTAGTGGCCACCGATAATGAAGGTAAAATCTTCACGCAAACGTTGGATGTCCAC
This sequence comes from Methylophilus sp. Q8, assembly GCF_000800115.1. Taxonomy (NCBI): domain Bacteria; kingdom Pseudomonadati; phylum Pseudomonadota; class Betaproteobacteria; order Nitrosomonadales; family Methylophilaceae; genus Methylophilus; species Methylophilus sp. Q8. The sequence continues at coordinate 1,253,791 of NZ_JUHE01000001.1, forward strand.
AGCTAGATGAAATGTTGCAGATCAGGCCTCTTTTAGAGGCCTTTTTTGTTTTATGGCAAATGACTGTTTAATCGCAGTGCTAAAATAACCGCTTTAGGAAAGGGGACAAAATGAAAAGTTTTCGTAAAGAGCTGTGGTTTAACATTTCAGCGCGTATGGACTTCAAGAATATTACGCAGGATGTGGTGGCGTGTGTACGCGAGAGTGGCGTTAGAGAAGGTCTGGTGTTGATCAACGCCATGCATATTTCTGCCAGTGTATTTATTAACGACGACGAGCGCGGTCTGCACCATGACTACAAAGTGTGGCTGGAAAAACTGGCGCCGCATGAACCTGTGAGTGGCTACCGTCACAATGATACCGGCGAGGATAATGCCGATGCGCATATCAAGCGCCAGATCATGGGGCGCGAGGTGGTGGTGGCGATTACTGAAGGCCAGCTGGATTTTGGCCCTTGGGAACAGATTTTTTACGGTGAATTTGATGGCCGTCGTAATAAGCGTGTGCTGGTGAAAATTATCGGTGAGTAAATGCAAACACTGCGTGTTGAAATGGAAATACGGTAATGAAGTCTCCTGAGTTATTAGCCCCTGCGGGCGATCTCGATCGCATGCGTACGGCCTTTGATTATGGTGCGGATGCGGTGTATGCCGGTCAGCCGCGCTACAGCCTGCGGGTGCGTGAAAATGATTTCTCGATGCAGAATCTGGCCATTGGCATTCAGGAGGCGCATGCGCGTGGTAAAAAGTTTTTTGTCGCCAGCAATATTTCGCCGCACAACGCCAAGGTCAAAACCTATATGCGCGACATGGCGCCAGTGATCGCCATGCAGCCGGATGCGCTGATTATGGCTGACCCAGGCTTGATCATGATGGTGCGCGAGCAATGGCCGGAGATGCCTATTCATCTATCTGTGCAGGCCAACGCAGTCAATTACGCCTCGGTCAAATTCTGGCAGCGTATGGGGCTGACGCGCGTGATTCTGTCACGTGAATTATCCCTCGATGAAATTGCCGAAATCCGCCAGGAATGCCCGGAGATGGAACTGGAAGTGTTTGTACACGGTGCGTTGTGTATTGCCTATTCCGGCCGTTGTTTGCTGTCTGGCTATTTCAACTCGCGTGACCCGAATCAGGGCACCTGTACTAACAGTTGCCGTTGGGATTACAAAGTGCACGATGCGCAGCCGGATGCAGCAGGCGTGATCCGCTTGAAGGAGTTTGATTTTCAGGCGGAATTGGAGAAATCCAGTTTATCTTCTTGTGGCTCATTAACGCGGCATCCGGCGGCCGAGCAGGTCTACCTGATTGAGGAAAAAGGTCGTCCAGGCGAGTTGCTGCCTATCATGGAAGACGAGCACGGCACCTATATCATGAACAGTAAAGATCTACGCGCGATTGAACATGTGGAAAAACTGATTGCGCTGGGCGTGGATTCGCTCAAGATTGAAGGCCGCACCAAGTCACGTTACTACGTGGCTCGCACCAGCCAGAACTATCGTCAGGCGATTGATGATGCCGTGGCGGGGCGCCCGTTTGACTGGCGCTTGCTGGGCGAGCTGGAAAACCTGGCTAACCGTGGTTATACCGATGGTTTTTACCAGCGTCACCATACTGCCGAGCACCAGAATTACGTACAAGGGCATTCCAGCGCCAACCGAAGTTTATATGTCGGTGATGTCGTGGATTACGATGTCGAGCGCGGTCTTGCCTCGATTCAGGCACGTAATAAATTTTCCGTGGGTGATAGATTGCAATTAATCCACCCCAGTGGTAATCGCGATATTGTGGTTGAGCAGTTGTTCGATAAACGGGGTGAACCCGTACAGCAAGCCGCAGGCAGCGGCCATTTCGTGAAATTGCCAATTGCCGCCACGGCCTTGCATAATGCAATGGTCGCCAGGTATTTGAGTTAATCAGTGATCGACGCCATATAAAACCAAAGGGGAGCAGTGCTCCCTTTTTTGCTATGTTATGGCAGCTGGCAAATCAGCTATGGATATAACTTTCCAGTTGCTTGATAAGCTCTTGCTGGTAGCTGATGGTTTCTTTGAGGATGTCGCCAATTGACAGCATGCCCAGCATTTTTCCATTGTCGACCACAGGCAGGTGGCGGATGCGTTTTTCCAGCATGGTGCTCATGGCCGATTCCACCATCTCTGCCGGTTTGCCGGTAATCACCTTCTCGGTCATGACTTCGCTGATGGTGGTGGTTTTGGATGAGCGGCCTTTGAGGATCACTTCGCGTGCATAGTCTCGTTCAGAGAAAATGCCGACCAGTTCGCCATCCTTGATCACCGCCAGTGCACCGATCTGGTATTCCGCCAGGATGACCAATGCATCGTACACCGGTCGGTTGGGCGCAATACTGATGATGCCTTGGTGTGTTTTATGAGAGAGTACTTGTTGAAGCGTCTTCATCACTTCCTCCTTTCATCGGGCACGGATAGTTAATATACACCGATGTGGTAATTAGTAACATATTTGTTTCACTTGAATTTGACCCCTTGACATAATTAGCTAGCTAACTATAATGTAGCTAATTATGTTGCAACTTAGAGATCTCCCTACCCAAGAAATTTTGCAGCGGTTTGCCCAACGGTACCCCGCAGCAGATGTGACGGCCATTGCCAGCTTTTTAATGCTGCTGCGGGTGGCGACTGATTTGTCCGTGGCGCTGGACGCCTGCCTGAGCAAGCATGATTTGCTGCAAGGCCGTTGGTGGGTGCTGATTTTACTTATGCGCGAAGCTGACCTGACGTCTACGCCATCGGTGTTGGCGGAAAAGCTGGGCGTGACGCGTGCAACCATGACCGGTTTGCTCGACGGCCTGGAGCAGGGCGGCCTGGTACAGCGTATCTCTGTGCCTGAAGACCGGCGGAGTGTCAAAATCCGGCTCACAGCGGCAGGCCAGGCCAAACTGGATGCCGTGATGCCGGATTACTACACACGCTTACGGTTGTGCATGCAGGGCTTAAGTGAGCAGCAACGCAATGATTTGCAAGCGATTTTAGGTGTGATAGACCACGGGATGTCTGCCTGGGATTTTAATCAGTAAATTCAATTTTTAATGAAGGAGTTTCACCATGGCAACTGTTGTAGATACTTTAATCGCATTGAACCAGCAATTTGACGCTGCGTTTAACAGCAAAAATGCCCAGGCGATTGCGGCCTTGTATGCCAATGACGCGATTGTGATGCCAGCACCCGCCGGTCAAGTAGTCAAAGGCCGCCAGGCAGTGGCCGAGTTTTTCGGTGGCTTGATTGAGGCTGGCGTGATTGAACATGCGCTGACCATGAAAGAAGCGGTGGTGACTGACACGCTGGCAACACAAACCGGTAATTGGGCAGGTGCCTTGATCGGCGAAGATGGTGTCAAGCAGCAGTTTGGCGGCAATGTACAGGTTGTTTTCCAGAAACAAGCAGATGGCCAGTGGCTGGCTGTGACACATATCTGGAATTAATACACAGGGAACATACTTCGATGGAACAAGGCTCATGGATCAACTGATCAAACAACGTTCGCAAGCGCTGACCGCGCTGCTGGTACTCACCATCATCTGGGGCTATAACTGGGTGGTGATGAAGAGTGCGCTGCAATATGCCGGGCCGTTCCAGTTTGCGGCCATGCGTACGTTTTTTGGTGCGCTGGTGTTGTTCCTGGTGTTGTATGTGACGCGCCGCCCCATGGGCTTGACCGAGTTTCCGACCATGCTGCTGTTGGGCATTTTGCAGAATGTCGGTTTTACCGGTGTGCTTATGTGGGCGCTGGTAGAGGGCGGCGCGGGCAAAACGGCCGTGCTGACCTATACCATGCCGTTCTGGACCTTGCTGTTTGCCTGGCCGATGCTGGGCGAACGTGTGCACGGTTGGCAATGGCTGGCGGTGATTGCTGCAGTGCTGGGTATGCTGTTTATTTTCGATCCGCTACATATCCGCGCGGATAGTTTTAGTATGTTGCTGGCAGTGTTGTCTGGCGTGTCATGGGCGTTGTCTGCCATCATGACCAAGCAGTTGCACAGGCGCCATCCAAGCTTGGACTTGATCAACCTGACCGCATGGCCGATGTTGCTGGGTTCCTTGCCAATGGTGCTGATCGCCTGGCTGGTGCCTGCGCCAGCGATAGACTGGTCGCCTTATTTGATCGGTGCGGTATTGTTTAATGTGGTGTTATGTGGCGCGCTGGCTTGGTTATTGTGGCTGTTTGCCTTGCAACGGTTACCCGCTGGCGTGGCAAGTATGGCCTCCATGCTGGCGCCGGTGATCGGCGTGATTGCGGCCTGGATACAGTTGAACGAAGTGCCGGATCATCTGGAAATGATAGGGATGGCGTTGATTATCTTTTCGCTCAGCCTGATTTCCATCCTCATGATGCGACCCGGTTACGGCAAAAGCCAATAATTGCAGCCGACTTTATAAAAGGTCTGACATTGTCAGGCCTTTTTTGTTGTGTGCGACGGTCGTTTGGTGATCGGGCGGCTGTGGTAAAATCAGCGGCTTAAATTACCTCAACAACGTTGTTAAAAAATACAAGGAAGCACTATGGCTGGGCATAGTAAATGGGCCAATATTCAGCACCGTAAAGGCCGTCAGGACGCCAAACGCGGCAAAATCTTTACCAAGCTGATCAAGGAAATCACGGTTTCTGCACGTATGGGCGGCGGCGATACTGCCATGAATCCACGTTTGCGTGCGGCGGTGGCAGCGGCTAAAGAAGAGAATATGCCTTCAGACAATATCACGCGTGCCATTAAAAAAGGTACGGGCGAACTGGAAGGCGTGAGTTATGAAGAGATTCGTTATGAAGGTTATGGCATCAATGGTGCCGCCATCATTATTGATTGCCTGACCGATAACCGCCAGCGCGCCGTCATGGACGTGCGTCACGCCTTAACCAAGCATGGTGGCAATTTGGGCACCGATGGCAGCGTGGCGTTTATGTTCAAGCACTGTGGCCAATTGGTGTTTGAGCCAGGAGTCTCCGAAGATGCAGTGATGGAAGTCGCGCTCGAAGCAGGCGCAGAAGATGTGATTGCAGATGAAGACGGCAGTATTGAAGTGGTCACTGCACCAAACGACTTTGTCACCGTGAAAGAGGCGCTGGAAGCGGCTGGGCTGAAAGCAGTGATGGCGCAAGTCACAATGAAATCACTCAATGAAGTGGTTTTTACCGGTGATGATGCAGTCAAAATGCAAAAAATCCTCGATATGCTGGAAGACCTGGATGACGTGCAGGATGTGTACACTTCTGCCGTGATTGAAGAGGTTTAACTGGTGCTGTTCGCTGGCATGTGGTCAACAGCTTGCTAATGGCCGTGCACCGCATATTGGGCATAGACCCCGGCTTAAGAGTGACCGGCTTTGGGGTGATCGAAGCGGTGGATGGCAAGTTGTCGTATGTCACCAGCGGTGTGATTAAAACGGCTTCTGCTAAAAAGAGTGCAGAGGGCGAGCCGGAAAAAGAAGCCTTGCCGGAGCGCCTCAAAGTGATCCTGGATGGGTTGTTTGAGGTGATCGCCACCTATCAGCCGACACAAGTGGCGATTGAAAAAGTCTTTGTGAACGTCAACCCGCAATCGACCTTGTTGCTGGGACAGGCGCGTGGCGCGGCGATTTCAGCAGCCGTGATCCGGCAATTGCCGGTGGCCGAATATACGGCGTTGCAGGTGAAGCAGGCTGTGGTCGGTAATGGCCATGCACAAAAAGAGCAAGTGCAAGAGATGGTCAAACGCTTGCTCAAATTACCTGCAACCCCCAGTCCGGATTCAGCAGACGCATTAGCGTGTGCCATCTGTCATGCGCATGGTGGGCAGGGCCTGGGCGCATTGGCCACCACTGGTTTAAGAGTCAGAAATGGAAGATTAATATGATTGCGCGTTTGCAAGGCCGTTTGCTGGAAAAGTCGCCACCCCTGATTGTGATTGATTGCAATGGCGTCGGCTATGAGGTGGAGGTGCCCATGAGCACTTTCTACAACTTGCCTGAGCTGGGCCAGCCGGTGCAAATATTGACGCATATGGTGGTGCGTGAAGATGCGCAATTACTGTATGGGTTTGGCAGCGAGCAGGAAAAAAATACCTTCAAGCAATTGCTGAAGGTGAACGGTATTGGTGCCAAGTCTGCGCTGTCTATTCTCAGTGGCGTCAGCGTCAATGATTTAATGCTGGCCGTCAGCCAGCAAGAAGTCTCATTACTCACGCGTATTCCTGGCATCGGCAAAAAAACCGCCGAGCGTTTGCTGCTGGAGCTCAAAGACAAGTTTGTCGTGACTGGCTCTACTTCGGCGCAGCCTTCGGCTAAAGCGGCCACGGACGATATTCTCAATGCGCTGGTGGCGCTGGGTTATAACGAGCGTGAAGCCTCTGCGACCGTCAAATTGTTGGAGCCAGGCATCAGTGTCAGCGATGGTATACGCCAGGCTTTGAAGTATCTGGCCAAGTGAGGCATCGCGGTCAATAGCCATGGTCTGTAATAGTCAAACGCCGCATGGTATCATGACAAAAAATAACTTCTCCAAGTGACTGGCAATACGCGACCGGCAATGAGGTTTTTTGTTGATTAAATTTGCTTTGCACTTCATTACCGACCACCCATGATTGAAACTGATAGACTCGTCGCTCCTGCCACTGCCAGCACCCAAGAAGAGGCGCTGGAACGTGCATTGCGCCCCAAGATGCTGGATGAGTATGTGGGGCAGGAAAAAGCGCGCGGTCAACTCGAAATTTTTATCAATGCCGCCCGTGGCCGCCAGGAAGCGCTGGATCATGTGCTGCTGTTTGGCCCGCCCGGTCTCGGTAAAACCACGCTTGCTCATATTATTGCCAAAGAAATGGGCGTCAATCTACGCATGACCTCTGGCCCCGTGCTGGAGCGTGCTGGCGATCTGGCCGCGTTGCTGACCAATCTTGAACCTAACGATGTCCTGTTTATTGACGAAATCCACCGCCTAAGCCCGGTGGTTGAAGAGATTTTGTACCCAGCCATGGAAGATTACCGGCTGGATATCATGATCGGCGAAGGTCCGGCCGCGCGTAGTGTGCGCCTGGATTTGCCGCCCTTTACGCTGGTGGGTGCCACCACGCGTGCCGGTATGCTGACCAATCCCTTGCGTGATCGTTTTGGTATCGTTGCACGGCTGGAATTTTACAGCCATGACGAATTGGCCAAGATTGTCAGCCGTTCTGCCAACTTGCTTGAAGTCGAGATGCAGCAGGCGGGCGCTTCTGAAATTGCGCGCCGCGCACGTGGCACGCCACGTATTGCCAACCGTTTGCTACGCCGCGTGCGCGATTACGCGCAGGTGAAGTCTGATGGCGTGGTGACGGATAAAGTGGCAGATGCAGCGTTGAAAATGCTGGATGTCGATCAGCAGGGACTGGACGTGATGGACCGTAAACTGTTGCAGGCTGTGGTTGAAAAATTTGGTGGAGGGCCGGTGGGACTGGATAACCTGGCGGCGGCCATTGGTGAAGAGCGCGATACGATTGAAGATGTGCTGGAACCTTATTTGATCCAGCAAGGCTATATCATGCGTACTCCGCGCGGGCGTGTCGCCACTTTGATGACTTATCAACATTTTGGCTTGAAAGCGCCTGCCAGTATGACCTCTGGCGAGCTTTGGCAAAGCGCTGGGCAATAATATGTTTGTGTGGCCGGTGCGTGTGTATTACGAAGATACCGATGCGGGTGGTGTGGTCTATCACAGCCGCTACCTGAACTTTATGGAGCGCGCACGGACAGAATGGTTGCGCGTTGCGGGTTTTGCCCAGGCTGCGTTAAAGCAACAAGAGCAGGTGCTGTTTGTGGTACACAGCATGCAACTGCAATTTAAAAAACCAGCCAGGCTGGATGACCAGTTACAGGTAGTATCACGCTTGATCGAGATGAAGCGTGGCAGTTTTAGCTGCCAGCAGCAGATCAAGTGTGGCGAAACGATTTTAATAGAGGCGCAGGTCAAGGTGGCCTGCGTGGATGCGGATTCATTTAAACCAACGGGTATTCCGGCCCGGCTCAAAATTGCACTGGAGTCTTCATGAATGTAGCGAACGATATGTCGATTTTTACCCTGGTGAGTGGGGCCAGTTTGCCAGTCCAACTGGTGATGCTGATCCTGCTGCTGACCTCACTGGTCTCCTGGTGGTATATCTTCATTAAAGTATTTTCATTGAAGGCTGCCAATGAAAATGTAGACCAGTTTGAGGCGCAGTTCTGGTCCGGTGGTGACTTGAACGAATTGTATGAGCGCATTACTGCAGGCAGAAAAACACCCCAGGGCATGGCCAGTATTTTCCAGGCGGGCCTCAAGGAGTTTATCCGTTACAAACAGCAAAAAGATACCGAAGTGAGTGACGTGATGGAAGCCACACGCCGCGCCATGCGTGCCTCGTATAACCGTGAACTGGATTACCTGGATTCGCATTTACCATTCCTTGCGTCAGTCGGTTCCGTCAGCCCTTACATTGGCCTGTTTGGCACGGTATGGGGCATTATGAACGCGTTCCGTGGTTTGTCTAATGTGGCGCAAGCCACGCTGAGCCAGGTGGCGCCAGGCATTGCTGAAGCGCTGGTGGCGACGGCGATCGGCCTGTTTGCAGCGATTCCTGCCGTGATTGCCTATAACCGCTTTGCAGCAGGGGTTGACCGTCTGTCCGTGCGCTACGAGAGCTTTATCGAAGAATTTACCAACATTTTGCAACGTAGAGCCTGATTGGAGCCACGATGAGCAGAACGCGTAAACGGCGCATGATGAACCAGATTAACGTCGTGCCTTACATCGACGTGACGTTGGTGTTACTGGTGATTTTTATGGTGACCGCCCCGATGACCAATCCTGGCATGGTGGAGCTACCCAAAGTTGGCCAGGCGCTTAAGCAAAGTGGCGACCCGATTGTGGTCACTGTACAAAAAGAGGGCACCGTCCTCATGGATGGCAAGGAAATGCAGCGCGATGATATGCTGGCATTGATCCGCCAGCGGTTGGCAGAGGCGGAAAAGCCTGTGGTCGTGTCTGCTGACAAAAACACGCCTTATGGTGAAGTGGTGTCAGTCATGGATTTATTGAAACAGGCGCAAGTGAACCAGGTTGGCTTGTTGTTTCAAAACGAAAAGTAAGCGGTTAGTGATTTAAAACAGATGAAGATCGTATTGTCGCCACAAGATCAGGTCATACGCAAACGCGCAGCCATGCTGTCTGTGCTGATGCATGTACTGCTATTCCTGGGCATGATTTTCATGGTCGACTGGAAAGCCGTGCACGTCAATCCGAGCGTGATGGAGGCCACATTGTGGGATAGTTTACCCAGCAAACAGCCATCCAAGCCGGCCACAAAACCTGTGGAGCCTACTCCTCCGCCACCCGAGCCCAAGCCAGAACCCAAACCACCCGAGCCTAAGCCGCCAGAAAAAGTGGCCCCGCCGGAGCCGCAAGTCAAACAAGCGGAACAAGAAGCGGAAATTGCACTCAAAAAACGGGAAGATGAGAAAAAACGCCTCTTAGACGAAGAGAAAAAGAAAGAGCTTGAGCAGAAGAAGCAGGAAGAAAAGCTGAAGAAAATTCAGGAAGCGCTGCGTAAGCAAGAGGAAGAGGACAAACTGAAAAAGATTCAGGACGCCATGCGTCAACAGGATATGGATGCACAGCAATCAGCGGCAGCGGGTGCGGTTGACCCTTCTGTGCTTAACTATTACATGGGGCTGATGAGCCGAAAAATTCGCAGCACTGTTAACTCTGGCTTGTGTCCAGTGACTAATCCAGAGTTGCTGGTTGACATACAAATGACCAATTCGGGTGATATATCTGGTATGCCCAAGCTGGTCAAAGGTTCTGGCGATGCGGTATGCGATGATGCGGTGATCCGTGCCATCCTGGCGGCAAAACCGTTTGATATGCCTGATGATCCGGCCGCGCGCAAGAAAATGGTGGATCAGATACGTTTGAAGTTTAGGCCGCGTAGCTAATAGAGCAATGACGCTGAACAAGCTTTTCGTTATAATTCTTGTATATAAGCAAACTAAAATGAATAAAACTGTGACCATGCAAAACCTCAAAAATGGATTGATCCATTTTTTGTCTCATACCATCGGTGCTGGCGTACTGCTCTGGATGTTCGCGCTGCCGGCACAGGCGGCATTAGAACTCGAGATCAGTGGCGGTAGCGCGATCCAGATCCCGATCGCGATTCTGCCTATGGCTGAATCCGGTAGCGCCCAATCTGGCAGCCGCTTGCATGACATTATCAGCAACGACTTGCGCGGCAGCGGCATGTTCCGCATTATCAATACCAGCGGCATGCCTGCGTTGCCAACCAATGCTGCGCAAATTAAATACACTGACTGGACAGCATTGAAAGCGCAAGGCCTAAGCTTGGGTGAAGTGCAGCAAGCGGGCGGTAACTTAAAAGTGTCTGTGCAAGTGATGGATGTGTTGCGCCAAACCGCTTTGCTGCAACTGACTTACACCGTCTCGCCCAGCCAGTACCGCCATGTGGCGCATTTGATTGCTGACCAGATCTATGAAAAATTCACCGGCCAGCCAGGGGCATTTTCGACACGTATCGCCTATGTAACCAAGGTCGGTAAGCGTTTCACTTTGCAGATTGCAGACTACGATGGCTTTAATGCGCAAACGCTGGTGTCATCCAATGAGCCGATTATTTCACCTTCCTGGTCGCCTGATGGCAGCAAAATGGCCTATGTGTCATTTGAGAAAAAGAAACCCATCGTATTTGTGCAATCCCTGTACACTGGTGAGCGTAAAATCGTTGCCAATTTTAAAGGCAATAATAGTGCGCCAGCCTGGTCGCCCGATGGCAGCAAGCTGGCTGTCGTATTGACCTATGGTGCTAACTCACAGATTTATACCATTTCTGCCGATGGTTCCAATTTGCAGCAAGTGACTAAAAGTAGTGCGATTGATACATCGCCTGCATTCTCACCGGATGGGCAATGGATATACTTCACTTCTGATCGTGGCGGGCGCCCGCAAGTGTATAAAGTGTCCGCGTCCGGTGGCTCGGCTTCACGGGTGACCTTTGAAGGCAGCTATAATGATGGTCCGCGCTTTTCGCCAGATGGTAAATACCTGACCTATATCCGCAATGATGGCGGTGCATTCAAGGTGGCGGTGCAGGATCTGGGCAGCGGTGATGTCAAAGTGCTCAGCACTGGCTCGCAAGATGAATCGCCCAGCTTTGCCCCTAATTCGCGTACCATTATGTATGCAACCCGTGTTGGCGGCAAAGGCACGCTGGCGACCGTCACTGTTGATGGTCTGGTCAGGCAGCGTTTGTCAGAAGCGGGTGGAGATATTCGTGAACCTGCATGGGGACCTGCACAAGCAGCGCCCAAGTAGTCTATCCGTGGTCAATCTATTTAGTCACTCATTTTAAGGAGAAAGTATGAACAAGACAATTTGGACAGTTGCAGCACTTGCATTGGTGTTGACTGCTTGTAAAAGCACCCCGATGAACCCGGCAAAAGTGGAAGATTCCAGCGTGACTCGCCCAATTGCCAAATCACAAAGCAACACTGGTGCTGACAGCTCTGCCAGCACAGACAAAATCAATATCAAAACCGTTGATGTTGACAGCAGCAAAGATGAGTTGAGCGCTGCTGAGTTGGCTAAACGTCAAGTGTTCTTTGATTATGACAGCGATGCGATTCGTGAAGAGTACAAAGGCCTGGTAGCTAACCACGCTAAATACCTGGTTGCTCACCCGCAAACTAAAGTGGTGCTGCAAGGCAACACAGATGAGCGCGGTACACACGAGTACAACCTGGCATTGGGTCAGCGTCGTTCAGTGGCGGTTAAAAACGCGCTGAATGTATTGGGCGTGAGCGATAGCCAAATCGAAACCGTGAGCTACGGTGAAGAGCGTTCCAAGCAGAATTGTGCTGATGACGGTTGCTTCCAGCAAGACCGTCGCGTAGACATCGTCTATGCAGGTCAGTAATTTGCGACTCTCTGTTGCTTTGATTACCCTGGGCCTGACAGTGTCGACTGTCAGCCAGGCAGCCTTGTTTGACGATACCGAGGCCCGGAAGCGGATCTTTGAGCTGGAAAACAAGCAAACAACTGACCATGATGCGCAACAAAAAGCCATCACTGACCTGACGCGTACCCAGCAATCGCTGGACCGGCGTGTGCAAAGCCTGGAAGCCCTGATTAACGGTAAGGGCTTGCTGGATATGCAAAACCAGCTGGAGCAGATGAGGCAGGATGTGGCACAGCTCAAGGGAGATCTTGAGCTTGTGACGCATCAGCTGGAGGATATGCGTAACAAGCAAGGGGCTGCATACACTGATCTTGATACGCGTGTGCGCAAGCTGGAAACGTTGGCGCAGTCAGTCAGCAGTGGGCAATTGCCAGTGTCATCATCTAACGGTAATGGCGGCGGCAGTGCGGCAGATGCGAAAGCAGATGTGTCACAGCAGGAAGCCAATGCGTTTGCTGAAGCGGAGTCTTTAAATCAGGCTGGCAAGTACAAAGAGGCGTTTAATGCTTATGATGCCTTTTTGAAAAGCCATGCAGGCAGCAAGCTGGTGCCGGATGCGCTGTATGGCATGGGCTACACCCAGTTTGCGCTCAAGAGCTACAAATCTTCTGCTGCGACGCAGCAAAAGTTTTTAGATAGTTATGCTGCGCATGCCTTGGCGCCTAATGCCATGTTGAGTTTGGCTAACAGCCAGATTCAATTAGGCCAGATTCCGGCTGCCAAAAAGACTTTGAAAGACCTGATTGCCACTTATCCGTCAGCAGAAGTGACGCCAAGTGCGCAAAAACGTTTGAAAGTGCTGGAAAGTATCAAATAGCAGAATTTCGCGAGTTCGGCGATAATAGCGGGCAGATAGCAATATCTGCCCGTTTACTTTTTATATCCCCATGACCACACTCAGAATTTTCGAGATTTTCTATTCCTTGCAGGGCGAAAGCTCGCGCGTTGGCCTGCCTACTATTTTTATCCGCCTGACTGGTTGTCCGCTACGTTGTGGCTATTGTGATACCGAGTATGCGTTTAAAGGTGGCAACAATATGACGCTGGATGACATCATGCAGCAGATTGCGGCTTATGGGACGCCTTATGTCTGTGTGACGGGCGGCGAGCCATTGGCGCAAAAGCCATGTATTGAATTATTGACTCGCTTGAGTGATGCCGGTTACCAGGTGTCATTGGAGACCAGTGGTGCCATGGATATTGCGCCAGTCGATCCGCGCGTCAAAGTGATCATGGACATTAAAACGCCTGGTTCTGGTGAAGTGGACAAAAACCGTTGGGAAAACCTGGCTTTGCTCAAAGCGGGGGACGAAGTGAAGTGGGTGATTTGCAGTCGCGAAGATTTCGACTGGGCCAAGCAGATGTTGCAAACCCGGCCGTTTCCAGCGGACTGTGACCAATTATTTTCCCCGAGTTTTCATGATGTCAGTGGCGAAACGCTGGCCAGCTGGATTTTGCAGGATCACCTCAAGGTGCGCATGCAATTGCAATTGCACAAAATCCTCTGGGGCGAGAAACAAGGAGTTTAAGCTTGCTTGCAACACATAAACCCAAAGCCGTGATTTTGTTATCCGGCGGGCTGGATTCCAGCACGGTGCTGGCGATTGCCAAATCACAAGGCTATGACTGTTATTGCCTGAGCCTGGATTATCACCAGCGCCATAATGTCGAATTGGTGGCGGCGCAACGCGTGGCGGTTGCACTGGGTGCCACCGAACATAAAACTGTGCAGCTGGATTTGTCGCTGTTTGGTGGTTCGGCGCTCACTGACAGCAATATCGCTGTGCCAGAGCAGGAAACACAAGGTATTCCCGTAACTTATGTGCCTGCGCGCAACACTATTATGTTATCGTTGGCGCTGGCCTGGGCAGAGGTATTGCAGGCACGCGATATTTTTATCGGCGTCAATGCGCTGGATTATTCAGGCTACCCGGATTGCCGGGGTGAATATGTCAAAGCTTTCCAGCAAATGGCCAACTTGGCGACCAAGGCGGCAGTAGAGGGCCAGACGATTACGGTGCATGCGCCATTAATAGAGATGACCAAAGCGGATATTATTCGCAGCGGCCATGCGCTCGGGCTGGATTACGGGTTAACCGTCTCCTGCTATCAGGCCAATCAGCAGGGCGCGGCCTGTGGGGTGTGTGATTCCTGTCGTTTCCGCAAAGCAGGGTTCGCGCAAGCCGGAGTGGCTGATCCTACACCGTATGTAGGCGCATCTTCTGGTGCGTGAAAAACACTTGCCATGCTTTGATAATATCAAGTATAATCCGCGCCTTTCTGCAAAGAAATTCAATTTTAAGAGAACAAGATTATGGTCGTTATTCGTTTATCACGTGGTGGCTCCAAAAAGAACCCGTTCTACAGCCTGGTTGTAGCAGATTCGCGCAACCGTCGTGACGGTCGTTTTATCGAGCGCGTTGGTTTCTACAATCCATCTGCACGCGCTGGCGCTGAAGGCTTGCGTATCGATGAAGCACGTACACAATACTGGGTGGACAACGGTGCACAACTGTCTGAGACCGTGGCACGTTTGGTAAAATTCCACGCTAAAGGCGCTGAAGGTATGGCTGCTGTTAAAGCGAAAGAAGTTGCCAAAGCTGAAGCTGCTAAAGAAAAAGCAATCGCTGAAGCTGCTGCCAAGTTGAAAGCTGAAGCTGACGCCGCCGCTGCAGAAGCTGCCGCTAAAGCGGAAGCCGATGCTAAAGCCAAAGCAGAGGCTGATGCAGCTGCTGCCGCAGAAGCCGCTGCTGCTGAAACACCAGCTGCTGAGTAATTGTTTTTAGCGCCTTAATTCAGATGGCGTTTGAAAACATGGTCGTAATGGGGCGCATCGTCGCCCCATATGGCGTTTATGGCTGGGTGAAAGTGGTGCCTGATACTGAGTATCTGGACGGCCTGCTGGATTACGATGCCTGGTGGGTGGGTAAAGCGCCGAATTGGCGTGAAGCAACGGTTGAACAAGCCAAGCTTCACAATGATGTATTGCTGATCAAGCTGGCCGGTGTGGCTGATCGCGATGCAGCATTTGCCTTGAAAGGGCAGCAAATCGCCGTACCGCGTGAGTCGCTGCCTGAGCCTGAAGAAGGTGAGTATTACTGGTCAGACTTGATTGGATTGAGTGTGACCAATACGCAAGGTGTGGCTTTTGGCAACATTACGCAGGTGTTTGAAACTGGCGCGAATGATGTGCTTGTGGTCCGTGAAGCGCAGCCAACCAGCGTTAAAGGTAAAGATGGCAAGTTGCAGCAGGAGTACCGTGAGCGCTTGATTCCGTTTACCAGTGAAGCGGTGCCCGAGGTGGATTTGCAAGCAGGCACTGTGCTGGTAGATTGGGATGCTGATTTTTAAAGAAGGTGGCTCTCATGATGCAGATTGAAGTCATCAGTTTGTTTCCTGAGATGTTCGCGGCACTGACGGAATATGGCATTACCAGCCGTGCCAGGCAACGTGGCTTGTATCAGTTAACGCTGACCAATCCTCGCCAATATACGCAGGATGTGCATCATACGGTCGATGATAGGCCTTATGGTGGTGGCCCTGGCATGGTGATGCTGGCTGAGCCGCTGACTGCTGCGATTGGGGATGCTAAAGCGCGGTTGCAGGCACAAGGATTGTCACCCAGGGTGATCCATTTGTCACCACGCGGTAAACCGCTGACGCATGAAAAGGTGTTGCAGCTAAAAGAATGTCAGGGGCTGGTGTTGTTAGCCAGTCGCTATGAAGGCGTAGACCAGCGTGTGCTGGATACACTGGTGGATGAAGAAGTCTCCATTGGCGACTATGTATTAAGTGGTGGTGAGTTACCCGCCATGGTGCTGCTGGATGCGATCATTCGGCAGTTACCAGGCGCGTTGGGTGATGCTGATTCGGCGCAGGAAGATTCGTTTGTGAATGGCCTGCTGGATTATCCGCACTACACGCGCCCGGAAGAATTTGCAGGATTGAAGGTGCCCGAAGTATTACTTTCCGGGCATCATGAAAAGATTAGACAATGGCGATTACAGCAATCGCTACTGCTAACAAGGGCGAAACGCCCGGATTTATTGGCCGAAAGGCTGTTGACGAAAGAAGAGGCTAGGCTACTCAAGGATGTAGAGTAGGAACGAGCTCTTTACAATTAAAAGGAACCAATATGGCAGACATTATCAAAATGTTAGAGCAAGAAGAAATTGCTCGTTTGAACAAAACCATCCCTAGCTTTGCGCCAGGCGACACAGTGATCGTTGGTGTAAACGTGGTTGAAGGTACACGTAAACGTGTGCAGGCTTACGAAGGCGTTGTAATCGCCAAGCGTAACAGAGGCCTGAACTCCTCATTCATCGTGCGTAAAATCTCTTCAGGTGAAGGTGTTGAGCGTACATTCCAGACTTACTCTCCACAAATCGCTTCTATCGAAGTGAAACGCCGTGGTGATGTTCGCCGCGCTAAACTGTACTACTTGCGTGAGCGTTCAGGTAAATCTGCACGTATTAAAGAGAAATTGGTTGCGCGCGAGAAAGACATCGCTGCAAACAACGGTTAATTTAAACGTTGCACCAAAAAGCCCGGATTTCGATCTGGGCTTTTTTATTACCTGCTGCCGCTGCACTTGGTTGCAGCCTGGGCAAGATTGCAGTTTAATAGCGTGATGAAGAGTCTTTATGATGAACTTGATGCCTTAGTCCCGGCGCCATTCGGCTTCGTCGGCGTACGCTGTGATGAGGCAGGCGAAACCTTGCAGTTTTTGTTGCATGCCTTACCGGTCAAGGCCCGGCCGAATCTGCGTGCACAAGCGGTGGCTGATCAGGTGGCGGCCTATCTCGACAACCCCGGCCATGATTGGCAGCCGATTGCCAGTCATCGTGGCACCCCATTTCAGCAAGGCGTATGGCAAGCCATGCGTGAAATTCCCGTCGGTGAAACGCGCACCTATGGCCAGTTAGCCGCTGCGGTAAAGTCTGGTCCGCGTGCAGTTGCGAATGCCTGTGGCGCCAACCCTTTGCCTTTGTTTAATCCTTGTCACCGCATCGTGGCTAGCAATGGCCTGGGTGGCTTTATGCAAGGCATAGACGGTGGCTTGGAGATCAAGCGCTGGTTGTTGGCGCATGAGCAGCGACGCAAATAAGCGATCACATGCGGCAAAAAAAGAATGCTGTGGCAGTCACAGCGCATTTTCCTGAAATTGATGTTTTTATCGACCAGCTATGGCTGGAAGATGGCTTGTCAGCCAACACCCTATCAAGCTATCGCAATGATTTAAAGGGCTTTGCCGAGTGGTGTGGCAAGCAATCGTTAGTGCTGTGGGGTGTGCAATCACACCATGTTCAGGAATACCTCGCCCATCGCTTTCCGTTAGTCAAAGTTCGCAGTATCAATCGCTTGATTGCAACCCTACGCCGGTTTTACCGCTATGCCTTACTGGCTAACCTGATCAAGCAAGATCCGACGCTGCATATCGAAGCGCCAAAAATGCCAAAATCACTGCCCAAGACCTTGAGTGAGTCGCAGGTGGAAGATTTGCTGCATGCGCCGGATGTGAATACACCGTTGGGTCTGCGCGATCGTGCCATGCTGGAATTGTTATATGCCAGTGGTTTACGTGTCTCCGAGTTGGTGAATGTGAGTATTGCCGAAGTCAGTACGCAGGATGGTGTGGTGCGTGTGACGGGCAAGGGCAGCAAGACGCGCCTGGTGCCGATGGGGCAAGAAGCGGCAGAATGGATAGACCGCTACCTAGCGATCGCGCGGCCTGAGATATTAAAAGGCAGCCTGAGTGATGCGGTATTCGTCACCACACGCGGCGCGGCCATGACGCGGCATGCATTCTGGCACATTATTCAGCGTTATGCAGTGCAAGCCGGTATCTCTCAACATATCAGCCCGCATGTGCTGCGCCATGCGTTTGCCACGCATTTGCTCAATCATGGCGCGGATTTGCGTGTAGTGCAGATGTTGCTGGGGCATGCGGATATTTCTACGACGCAGATTTATACGCATGTGGCTAGGGAGAGATTGCAGCAATTGCATAAGGTGCATCATCCTAGAGGCTGAGTGAGTCGTGCTTTGATGAATGGTTTATTTCGCCTTTTCGGCGAGTTACTTTTCTTTGCTTGCACAAAGAATAAGTAACCAAAAGAAAGTGCACCCCAGCTTCCGCTTGTTTCCTGTGCTACTCGGTTTGCCGGGCGGCAATCAAAAACTCGCTCCTTTGGAGCTCAAACAGTTGCTTGCCGAAGACCCCCGTCAACCCTGCGTTGCTCGGCGCGGCAGATGGGGGCCCCGAACACCAAGTGAGCGCCATCGTTTAGAAGGTTTAACAAAAGAATCTAGTTTTTGAATCGTCCGAACTAAACCAATGCAAGTTAGATGAGACAAATCCCATTCCATCACGCTGAGTAGCGGAGGCAAAATAAGAGTAGAGGGAGCGACTGTTCGAATCCCGCGGTGGGCTGCGTATTGTGCAGCCCGCTAGGATGAGTTTCGTGACCGCTTATTTTGTTGAGCAACGCAAGGGAGCCGTAAGGCCGTGATGGCTGGGTGTCTTCCTCTTTGGTTACTTTTTGGGGGACAAGCACCAGAAAGTGACTCGCCTAAAGGCGAAAGGAGCTTTGAGTTTATGCTGCACGGTAAATTTGAATCCCTAAAGCCTTCAACCCCGGCAATATCCCCGGTTTACTCACTTTTAACTTCACATTCTGCGCTTTAAATTCCTGCAGAATCAGCTGGCAAACATGCTCACCCAACGCTTCAACGAGTTTAAAGCTATGTTCCGCCAAAGTCTCGCGGATGCGAGCAGCTACTTGCCCGTAATCAATGGTGTCTTCAATCGCATCGCTCTGGCAAGCCTTGCTAAAGTCATAGCCAATTTCAATATCCAGAATGATGGTCTGTGCGACCGCGCGCTCCCACTCGGGAACGCCGAGTTTGGTTTGCACTTTGACTTGTTCGAGAAAGATAATATCCATTGAGGTGCACCCTTGTTGTTATTTCCGCGCAGGCCGGAATCCAGTATGATTCGGCATCATACAACATCGTGCAGTGGCTGGCATAAGCGGCTGCATTTCAGTGGAATTTAAAGCATGAACGAAATTGGGTTTGATATTGAGGCGCTGGTGTGGGTTGTGGCGGCTTATCTGATTGGGTCGATTGCCTTTGGCATTATCATCAGCAAGCTGTATCGCCTGCCTGATCCACGCACGGTGGGCAGTGGTAATATCGGCGCGACCAATGTGGCGCGTAGCGGTAAGAAATCTGCTGCGATTCTGACTTTGCTGGGTGATGCTTTTAAAGGCTGGTTGCCGACCTGGTTGGCATTGCAAGCCGGGATGTTAATGGATGTGGTCGCATTGGTGGGTCTGGCGGTATTTATTGGGCATTTGTACCCGATTTACCATAAGTTCAAAGGCGGTAAAGGCGTGGCGACAGCGTTGGGCGTGATGATTGCCTTTTCTGGCTGGTTGGCGTTAAGTGTGGTGGCGGTCTGGCTGGCAGTGTTCTTAATCAGTCGAATTTCTTCATTGTCTGCCTTGGTCGCTGCCGTGTTGTCTCCAATTATCGCCTGGCAATTTTTGTCGCCTTATCCGGTATATGTTGCGGTGGTTGTCGTGATGACGGCGTTTCTGATTATTCGTCACCAGGGCAATATTGAGAAGTTGCTGGCAGGCACTGAAAGCCGCTTCGGCAAGAAATAGCCAACCATATTTAGGCGGGGGCTTTGAGCTCCGATAAATCCCAGCGTGGGCGGATGCTGAAGCTGTAATCTTGTTTCACTGCTTGCATGGCGTGTAAGCGCATGGCACCGGCAAACGCAATCATGGCACCATTGTCGGTGCAGAACTCCAGCCGTGGGTAACTGACGCTGATGTCGCGCTTGCTGGCGGCTTCGTTAAGCCTGATGCGCAGGCGCTTGTTGGCACCCACGCCGCCCGAGACTACCAGCCGTTTGAGCTTGGTTTGCTTGAGTGCTTTCAGGCACTTGTGCACCAGAATCTCGGTGACAGATTCCTGAAACTCCCAGGCAATATCTTTGACGGTGTCATCATCCAGTTGTGGCTGGTTGTTCACCAGCGTGAGCACCGCTGTTTTGAGGCCGCTAAAGCTGAAGTTCAAATCCGGGCTGTTGAGCATGGGGCGCGGTAGTTGAAAATGTGGTTTGCCCTGGTCGGCTAGTTTGGAGACGGCCGGTCCGCCGGGATAACCTAACCCAAGTAATTTAGCGGTTTTGTCGAATGCTTCGCCAGCGGCGTCATCCAGCGTATCACCTAAGAGTTCATATTGGCCGATACCGTCTACGCGCATCAGTTGGCTGTGGCCACCTGAAACCAGCAAGGCAACAAATGGGAAGGCTGGCGGATTTTCTTCCAGCATGGGCGCCAGCAAATGGCCCTCCAGGTGGTGCACGCCGATGGTGGGTACATTGAGCGCCATGGCCAGTGATTGCGCAATGCTGGTGCCTACCAGCAAGGCACCCGCCAGGCCAGGACCTTGTGTATAAGCGATGCCTTCTATGTCTTGCAGGGTTTTATCGGCCTCTGCCAGGACTTGTTGGGTCAGTGGCAACGCACGACGGATATGGTCGCGTGAAGCGAGTTCTGGCACCACGCCACCATAAGCGGCATGCATGTCTACTTGTGAATGCAGGGCGTGCGCCAGCAGGCCGCGGCGCGTGTCATACAACGCTACCCCGGTTTCATCACAAGAAGATTCAATGCCCAATACCAACATACGTGCTTTCTCGCAGACAATATTTTGCGGAAATGATTGATAAATCCAAATAAGCGCGATAGAATACGCGGTTTTCAGTGCTGCATCAATCCGCATGCACGATTTGCCAACCATTTTTGAAGGATAGGGATTTACATGACCGCTATTCGTGTGAAAGAGAACGAACCGTTTGACGTTGCAATGCGCCGCTTCAAGCGTTTGATTGAAAAAACCGGTTTGTTGAACGACTTGCGTGCACGCGAGTTCTACGAGAAGCCAACTTGGGAACGTAAACGTAAAGCCGCTGCCGCGGTTAAACGTCAGTACCGTCGTCTGCGCAACCAACAGTTGCCGACAAAACTCTACTAATTTTTAGTGGAAGTGAACGGTTAGCCGCTTTCAGGTTAACCGATGATGCGAAGGTTGTGGGTTTCCGCAACCTTTAGCTATTTATACAGCCCATATTTAAGCCTCCATTCAGATAAAGATATTTCTATGAGCCTGAAAGCACAAATCTCCGAAGACATGAAAACCGCCATGCGTGCGAAAGACATGCAAAAGCTGGGTGTGATTCGTTTGTTGCAAGCGGCGATCAAGCAACGCGAAGTCGACGAGCGTATTGAGCTGGATGATGATGCCGTGATTACGGCGATTGAGAAAATGCTCAAGCAGCGCCGTGATTCGATTGCTGCGTTTGAAGGTGCTAACCGCCACGACCTGGCGGATCAGGAAAAATTTGAAGTTACTGTATTGCAGGCGTATCTGCCAGCGCAATTGTCTGAGGGTGAAATCAACGCCATCATCGCCAAGGTTATTGCTGAGACGGGGGCTGCGGGTGCCAAAGACATGGGTAAAGTAGTGGGTGCGGTGAAGCCGCTGGTCGCAGGTAAGGCAGATATGGCGAAAGTCTCTGGCCTGATCAAGGCTGCCTTAGGTTAATCGGTCTTTAACCGCATAAACAACGGGGCGCATTTGGCGCCCTTTGTTTTTTTAGTGCGCATAAGCGATACTTGCATCTATGATCCCCGAAAGTTTTATTCAAGAACTGCTCAATCGCGTAGATATTGTCGAAGTCATCGACAAGGCAGTACCGCTGAAAAAAGCCGGGGCCAATTATTCGGCCTGCTGCCCATTCCATAACGAAAAATCCCCCAGTTTTACCGTCAGCCCGACCAAGCAGTTTTACCATTGTTTTGGTTGTGGTGCGCACGGCTCAGCCTTGAGCTTTTTGATGGAGTATAACGGCCTTAGTTTTGTTGAGGCCATACACGACCTGGCCAAACAGATTGGCATGATTGTGCCGCAAGAACAGCGCGACCCTAATCAACCAGCGTCACCCTCAAAGGCGGTGTTATTGAGTTTGCAAGAGACCTTGCAACAAGCCGCCAACTATTACAAAGCAGAATTGAAAAAATCACCACGCGCGATTGATTACCTGAAAAACCGCGGTTTAAGTGGTCAGGTTGCGGCCAAGTTCCAGGTTGGTTATGCCCCGGCTGGCTGGCAAAATCTGCAAACGGTGTTTCCGCAATATGAGGCTGAAGCACTGGAGACGGCCGGGTTGGTGGTGCAGAATGAGCAAGGGCGCCGTTACGACCGCTTTCGTGACCGTATTATTTTCCCCATCCACAACCAAAAAGGCGAAGTAATTGGCTTTGGTGGCCGCGTGATTAACCCCGAGGATACGCCAAAGTATTACAACTCGCCGGAAACACCGCTGTTTCAAAAAGGCCATGAATTATATGGCTTGTTTATGGCACGTCGCGCCATCCGTGATGCAGGCCGCGTGCTGGTGGTTGAAGGGTATATGGATGTAGTGGCGCTGGCGCAATATGGCATTGAATATGCCGTCGCGGCGCTGGGTACAGCAACCACCCCGTTTCATATTGCCAAGCTGATGCGGCAGACCGATGAAATTGTATTCAGTTTTGATGGCGATAAAGCCGGGCGCACGGCTGCCTGGCGCGCAGTGATGAACGCTTTGCCTGCGATTAAAGATGGTCTCAAGTTGCGCTTTCTATTTTTGCCTGCCGAACATGACCCGGATAGTTTTGTGCGTGAATTTGGTAAAGAGGCATTTGAAGCTGAAATGGATAAGGCGATGCCGCTGTCGCAATACATTATTCAGCATTTGAGCGAGCATAACCCGATGGCTTCGCAAGAGGACAAGCTGCAGTTTCTGAATGATGCCGAGCCTATTCTCAAGCAAATTCAGGCGCCCCGTTATGCCATGTTATTGCGCAAAAAAGTAGCCGAGATGACCGGCTTGGCCGGCGGCGAAATGCAACGCATGCTCAAGTTGCCAGATCCGGTTAAAACCAAACAAAAGCCTGTGCGCCAGCGTTCGCGCACACCATTATCACTGTATGTGCGCCTGGCCTTGATGTTGCTGATGCGGCCGCAATGGGCTAAGCCAGAGTTGATGGCGGAGATTGTCGGCGAAGGCGATGAAGAGCAGATGTTGCGTGTGGTGTTGAGGGCTGCTGTCGCCAAGCCAGAGGCGCGGCCAGTGGTATTGCTGCAAATGATCACCCCGTATATTTCTGAGGTTTTGCGACACCAATTGCAACGTGAGTTGTCTTTATTGGACGAAACGCTGGACTTCACGCTTGAATTTGAGGGGGCGTGTACCCAATTATCAGACATGGCAGTCATTGCGCGTGAAAAGTCCTTGTTAGGGCGGCTGACTGAAAAGCCATTTTCTACGCTGTCGGACGCAGAGCGTGAGGCCCTGCGGCAGTTAACCAGCAAGCGCTAGTCAGCAATTCCCTAAAAACCGTGTGGGCATGCTTAAAAAACATGCAAAAATCTGGTAAAATAAAGGGTTTCCCGTAATGTTAAATCGAGTGATGTGACAGTAGCGGTAGCCAACACTCGGCATCAATCATTTTAGAGGTGGAATCGGCCATGGCCAGACCCAAAGCAGATAAAAGTTTAGACAAAGAGCTCGGAATTAACGAAGTCGAAACACACAAAGACCCCGCCACCCAGGCAATGGATGCCGAGGCACGCCGTACCCGCCTGAAAACCCTGATTGTTCTGGGTAAAGAACGTGGTTATTTGACCTACGCCGAAATTAACGATCACCTGCCGGATGATGTGCAAGACTCCGAGCAGATCGAGAGCATTATCGGCATGATCAATGACATGGGTATCCAGGTCTATGAAGAAGCGCCGGATGCCGAAGTCTTGCTGATGTCTGATGCGCCTCCAGCGGTGACTGACGAAGATGCTGCCGAAGAAGCCGAGCAAGCGCTGGCGACGGTAGACTCAGAGTTCGGTCGTACGACTGACCCTGTGCGTATGTATATGCGTGAAATGGGCACGGTTGACCTGCTGACACGTGAGGGTGAAATCGAGATCGCCAAGCGTATCGAAGATGGCCTCAAGCACATGGTGCATGCGATTGCCGCCTGTCCGACCACCATCGCCCAGTTGCTGGATATGGTAGATAAAGTCGAAAAAGACGAGATGAGCGTCGATGAACTGGTAGACGGTTTGATTGACAGTGATCTCGGCCTGGATGATGCTTTGGCAGTGGCTGACGCAGAAGAAGAGGAAGCTGCTGACGAAGAAGAGGAAGAGGACGACGAAGATGGCGATGCTAAAGCATCCGCCTTGTCTGCCGAAGCGCTGGCCAGACTCAAAGATGAAGTCCTGTCTCGCTTTGCCGTCATTCGCGCTGCGAATACGCAAATGAACAGCATTCGTGAAGCCAAAGGTACCAATGATGCTGAGTACAAAACCCTGCATCAACAGGTGCTGGACGAACTGACGGCTTTCCGTTTCTCTGCCAAGCAAGTAGAAGCCCTGTGTGACCAGGTGCGCAACATGGTAGAAGAAGTGCGCACGCATGAACGCAAAATCATGGATTTCTGCGTTGAAAAAGCCAACATGCCGCGTCAGCAATTTATCAAAAGCTTTGTCGGTAACGAAATCAACCTCAGCTGGTTAGATGGCGAACTTGCTGGTAAGCCCGCCTATGCAGAGCGTTTGAGCCGTTTCAGACACTCGATTCTCGACCAGCAAGAGCGCCTGCAAAACCTGCAGAACCGAGTTGGCTTGCCAATTAAAGAGTTGCGCGAAATCAACAAACAAATGACCACCGGTGAAGCACGTGCCCGTCGCGCTAAACGCGAAATGATTGAGGCCAACCTGCGTCTGGTGATTTCTATCGCCAAAAAATACACCAACCGTGGCTTGCAATTCCTTGATTTGATTCAGGAAGGCAACATCGGCCTGATGAAAGCCGTGGATAAATTTGAATACCGTCGTGGTTACAAATTTTCTACCTATGCAACATGGTGGATCCGTCAGGCCATCACGCGTTCGATCGCTGACCAGGCGCGTACCATCCGTATTCCGGTGCACATGATCGAAACCATCAACAAGATGAACCGCATCAGCCGCCAGATTCTGCAAGAAACCGGTCTGGAACCTGATCCGGCAACCTTGGCTGAAAAAATGGAAATGCCGGAAGAAAAAATCCGCAAAATCCTCAAAATCAGCAAAGAGCCAATTTCGATGGAAACGCCGATTGGTGACGATGAAGACAGCCACTTGGGCGACTTTATTGAAGACAACACCACACTGGCGCCAATGGACGCAGCGGTTTACGCCAGCCTGCGCGACGCCACCAGTGAAGTGCTGGAGTCACTGACCCCGCGCGAAGCCAAAGTACTGCGCATGCGCTTTGGTATTGAAATGAACACCGACCACACCCTGGAAGAAGTGGGCAAACAGTTTGACGTGACGCGTGAACGTATCCGTCAGATTGAAGCAAAAGCACTACGCAAGTTGCGCCACCCAACGCGCTCCGAACGTCTGCGCAGCTTCCTCGAAAACGGTCAGGATTAGTTTATAATCCCACGCTTTCCGGCCCCTTAGCTCATGCTTGGTTAGAGCAGCGGACTCATAATCCGTTGGTGCTGTGTTCGACTCACAGAGGGGCCACCATAAAAACAAAGGGTTACGTTAATTCGTAGCCCTTTGTTTTTATGGTGCTGTTCAATAGAAAGTTCAACCGAGCAATAGTCTCGCTAATGGATTAAGCGGAATCATCAAAACTCAAGATTGACGCCTTGGACTTTTTGCATAATAAATGCAAATTCAGTACAGTAGTGGATCATTACTAATAAAGAAAAATAACAAATGGCGAAGCAACTAATAATATTCAGGCATCCGTCTGGCAAAGTGGCTAAGGTGACGCTCGGATTTTCTTGGCTAGCTTTTTTGCTCGGACCATTTTGGTTCTTAGTAAAGAAAATGTGGGTTCACTTTTTTGTGTTATTAATAGTTAGCTTGCTTCTCTATTTATTTTCAGAGTACGCGGAACACATTAAGAGTACTTCAATCAGTTTAATTTCGTCGATTACATTAATTGCATACGCGTTTGTGTGTGGGCGCTATGGAAATCATTGGTTACAATCTTCATTACTAAAGCGGGGATATTCACCAGTGATGGATCAGACTGTAAATGCATAGCTGTAGTAAAAGTAATTTTTTAGCGCAGGTCTCAACTCCAATATTCTCATTGGGAGTCGAAGAGTGAGCTTATTAATCCGCACCATTGTTTTATCGCTACTATCGCTCATCTCCCCAGCTATAGCGCAAACCTCCTTGGCAATGTCTGAGACTCAACTAAAAGCGAGTGATCTTCGTGACGCAACCTATGAAGGCAATTGGTTTGGTGTTGTAAAGTGCCTTTATGACCCTGGGCTTTGGCCAGATGATGAATGTGACGTAGAGTTCACATTTGATATTCATGGAAACTCAATATCTGTTGAGCAAGTCGTTCGTACCAAGAACGGGAAAAAAATCAAATCCACTATCAATCCTGGGCGCTTTAAATTTGTCCGCTCTGCTACAAATGCAATTGCGATTTCTATTGAGTCTGGAATTGATGAAGACGGTACGTGGGTAGAAACGTGGTCATTTGCAATGACTCTTTCTGATCCTAATCACATGATCGTCCACTGGACACGTATTGTGAATAACATTGACATGCCAGTCGAAAAGAAAGGTAGCAAATTTTCCTCAGTTGGCATGGGAGAACTAACCCGAGAAAGTAACTTGCAATGATGAAAGCACAATCGCATCATTCAAGCGGGACTGGCGAAAGGGTTCTTTTATGGAATGTTTATTAATAACGAGGGTTGAGCCCAGGTTGTCGCCAGCCCCTTACTTCAAACGTTAGGGAATACAAATGCTCAATCCTTATGTCACGTTGCTTATAGGTCTCGTTTTTCTTTTGGTTTCTCTGGCTCCGTTCTTTCTGATTGCAACATCTGCTAACCTATCAAAACAAAGGCGGCTTTATTGGTTTTTCGGAGGTCTTGTGTCATACGGTGTACTTAGTTGGCTATTTGCATACGAAGGCTATCGTTTACTCCAATTCAATGCCATCGCAGGAGTGGTAGCAAATTTATTGTTTCCAGTTGTTTTGCCATGGGCTTTGTATCTCATTTTTCGTCATGCAAACAAACCCTACCCATCAATCAAGCGAGACGTCTAACGGCGCTCCTTAATTCAAACGTTAGACCGCAGCCATGCCTGATCTGGAACGAAAAAAAGTGCTTAAGGAATCATTCAAAGCCAAAGAACAAGAAATGCTTGTGAGCTCTATGGAGTTGAGCGTAAGCGACTTAAAGGCACTATTCGTTCACTTGGACTCTGAGCTAAAGGCAGGGTGCGATCACACTTTGAGTAAAACTTTAGACTTTCTGGGGGACCGAAAGTTTGAGCCCGCAACTGTAATTCCTTGGCTTAAAGAGCACGGCGGTTATTGTGATTGCGAAGTCTTAGTTAATGTCGAGTCTGATTACGAGTGCATTCTTCGATCATGAATTCTCGGTCTAACCCTTCGGTCAAGCAGGGTCCTCTTCCGGCGTGCGGCCTCCGGATTCGTGAGAGTCTATTAACACTAACTTAGTTATCAAAATCACCCGACGCACTCGACGACTTTTTTACCTTTCGACTCTCCATATGGCTTAGCGGGCAGCATCGGTTTCGTCAGATCGTCAAGTCCACTTTTCTCCAGAAACTTACCTCCTAAAGCCCCAAACCCTTCCCATAGTCGCTCGCCTTGAGCCACAGCCATACAATCAGGGGTTGGCTGATACGACGGGTAATCCCGGTGGCAATCGTTGGCGAGTTAATAATGCTGATCGGGGAAAACGGTTATGGTCTTAAGGTGTTGAGTCATTCTTGGTCCGTTAGGAGGTGTATTTTTTGGTCGTTTCTCTGGCGTGATTAAAAATACAAATAATTGACTACCCTTTATCCAAAAGTGGATCTTATGGTTAGTCATATCTGTAGGTAAGCGACTTTTCAGATCTACTGACTCTTTGTACTCAGTATTGGTATTTTTTACTCTCCACTCAACAGTGAGTATCCAAGCCCTACGTGCTGGGCCGCCAACTATATTGGTAACTTGTAGAGGTTTACCATTAAATAAAAGCTTTTCTGAATCATAGTTGGGAGGGCAGCCAGGAATACCGTAATAAACCTTAAGTATCTCTATATCTTGATTTTCTCCAGAGTCGCCAAAGCTGAATGCTTGATCAACTAGATTATTGTCAGGGCAATTTGTTGATCCAGAGTTGTGTGCACAACCGGTAATAGAGGACAGAGCGGTTACTAATATTATTCGTATGAGCAACCAAGGTACAGAAGGAGATAACTGAAAAGTCATGGTCGTTATGTGTGAATTCAAGTTTTATTTCTAGATGTTACATGTAAACATTAACTCCGTCGTGTTCGATTCACAGGGGGGCCACCATTTATTGATAGACTCAAGGTTAACGCCGTGGGTCTTTTTTGTTTTGTAGATAAAAATAAAAAGCCCTGCATTTACAGGGCCATTTGATATTAAAGTTTCAAATATTCTTTTTTTGAGTTTTTCTTCGAGTAGTTACAGTCAAAAATCCAAGCCCCAATATAACTAAGGCGTATGTTTTAGGCTCAGGTACAGAGGAAACTCCGGAAGAAATAACTTCAATAGAATCTATTAATAGAGCACTCTGCTCCCATAATCCATCAATTGCCCGATCCCAAATTCTAACTTCATCGAATCCGCCACCAGAAAAGCCTACATAATGAGCATTAGGGTGATGAGCTAGCGTCCCGTTAGAAACACTGACTCCTTGGTATAGCAGTTCATAGTGAAGAATAATTTTTGTTGCAAAATAATCACACTCATTCGGCAAGCAATAGCCTCCATAACCAGAGCCAACTAACATCCCGATTGATTCGAA
The DNA here is from genome assembly GCF_000800115.1 of Methylophilus sp. Q8. NCBI lineage: Bacteria > Pseudomonadati > Pseudomonadota > Betaproteobacteria > Nitrosomonadales > Methylophilaceae > Methylophilus > Methylophilus sp. Q8. Next base: position 1,282,723 of record NZ_JUHE01000001.1, read on the forward strand.
AGAAGCTCCAGAGCTAAGAGTAATTTTGTCGTAACCTGTAAAAAGAGGATAAACTAAAACAGGTTCAGGGTACCAGGAGCGCACACCTTCAAAGCCCGTTCTTTCTGTAGAGCCCAGAGAGGTCCAGATATCTGCTATATCCCCTTCAACACGCTCAACCCTAATACCATTTTCTGTGTGTGATGTTGTGTTGAAGACTATGTCTTCAGTAAACTCTTCAAAACCGTTGAAACCAGTTCGATCTGAGTCGCTGATAAAGTCTACTGTATGCACAATTGGTAGTGAGAATGCAGGAACAGAGAACATTATTAATATGTTAAACGCCAAAAAGTTAACACAGGTCAATAGTTTCTTTTTATTTATTATCATTTTTAATACCCTCTCCTTATGAATACTGTCTTATTAGAATTCGCTTATAGTTGAGAATTATTCTCGCACGGGATGGTAGCAGATTAATTTGCTATAAGGCATAGCCCAAAATAACTAATCCGTTGGTGCTGTGTTCGACTCACAGAGGGGCCGCCATTTATAGAGAGACTCAAGGTTAACGCCTTTGGGTCTTTTTTGTTTTGGGGTGAGGTAAACTACCTAGTGTCTTTTAATGAAGCATTTATTACTCAGGTTAATTTTTTGATAGTCTGAAATCACACATTTGCAACATGGCTGATATAAGTTTGCGCATCTCCCAACACAAAAGAATAATAATCATGTCGCTCAAAACGCTTCTAATAGCTACTGCTTTAATTATTCCCGCATGTTCATCATTACCAGAAAAAGTAAATAATCCTGATAAAAGCAAGCTTGGAGTGTTAATAGTAGCAGGCGAAGGTTTTAACTCCTCCTATAGCGACCCCACTGGCAAAAATGCTAATGCTACCCTGCTGGAAGCATCACAAAAGGTTTCAGAGTACTTAAAGTCGGAAATTCAAAACGAACAACATACTGAAGCTGACCAATTTGTTAACTTGAATTCATCTGTTGCCACCAGAACATTTATGGCGCAGCAGATAGCGCAGAAAAAACGCGATGGCTTAATTCAGGTTATGATTCGACATGTTAAAAATACATCTGAAAATACTATTTATCTAGAGCTGGCTTACAACCCATTGCAGTATAGTGCTAGTGGCAACGGTGAAATGCTTCAGATTGGTAAAGGTATGGAAGAGAGATATACACTAGCCGGACCAAATCTTGAAGGCTCAAACACTCCGCTGAATTACTTCACTCATGACTTTATTAGCAAGCTTTCGAAAGCTGGTTATATTGGTGAGTAAATACTCCAAGTTTATATGCCAAAATGAATTTAAAGAGAGTTGATATGGCGGCGTTAGCCAAAATGACAATTAATTCCCAGTTCTGGGAATGAGGCCATACTCCGAAAACTCACTAAATTTGCAGCTCAAAAACACTGCGTATACTCACACGCCTTGAGCCATAGCCAATCAGTCAGTGGCTGGCTGATACGACGAATCCCGGTGGCAATCGTGGGCCGTTATGTTGGCTTGGCGTGGGAGTGGGGTTTATCGATAAGAAGGCCTTAATTAGTTGGGCCAACATCCATTCCATCATATGATTCAATATGATATTTCTCTGCGAGCTTGTAGAACTCATGGTTACGAACATTGAGTGATTCAGGTGTGTGGTGTTCGACTCTTTCCATATGAAGAAAAAAGGTTGATTTGTCGTCAGTTGGGTAAATATTGACATAGCGATACCCGTTTTTTGTTAAGTAGTCAGCAACCGGCTCAAGTTTCTTGGGACTAGGGTCAGTAAAGAAATACCCCCAAAGTAACTTACCGTCAATACTCCCTTTCTTGTACGCAGGATTTGCCCGCATTTCTTGAAACATCTGGTTTAGTTGTTCTAACGTGATAACCGCACTGCCTTCAGCCATCGCTATGTTCCCAAAACTCCAGAAAGTTAATACGAATAAAAAATATCTAACTAATTTCAAAATGTACATAGCAGCAATAATCTAGTGATTTGTTAAATCATATTATCAAACTAAGACGTTTTATTTTCAATCTGAGATTCACATACTTGCCAGCCACAGCTGGTGTCCATAATCGCACGCTTTGAGCCGTAGGCAATTAATCACGGGCTAGCTGATACGATGGTAATCCCGGTTGTGATCGTTGGCCGTTATATTGGTTTTGCGTGGGAGTTGGGATTTCTTCAGACGCAGCTATCGTTATAGCTGGTTCTAATTTAAGATGAACGTGGCTAGAGTCGAATTCGGTAAAGGGGTTAGGTTGAAACTTGCAAATAGGTTAGGCATTCGGGTGATTGCATTGTTTGAGGGCGGTAAGGCCATGCTCATGTTGGTTGCCCTGCTCGTTTTTATTTTGGATTTTCATCTTAATGCCTATGATTTAGCGGAAACACTCGTCGGCAGACTCCATCTCGATCCTCAAGGTCATTACGTGAGTCTGCTGCTCAAGGTGGCTGAGAATTTTAGTGGAGGCGAACTCGCCGCTGTTTGCGTGTGCGCATTGATGTATTCTGTAATCAAATTTTCTGAGTCTATTGGGTTATGGAATCAACGCCCATGGGGAAGGACTTTGGGTATTGCCAGTATAGGTGTGCTTATCCCGTATGAGGTTTACGCTTTATTCCACCAATACACTCATTTCAAGTTAATGGTTTTACTAATCAATACTTCTATTGTTTTGTATCTATTCATGTTTTTCAATAGACATACAATTCTATCTTCATCTGAACTCTAAAATTCTGCTCTAGGTGCGCATCTCGGGTCATTGGCAGGCAACCAGAGGCTGATTGACTGATGGTGTGATGCCGATTGAGATTTTTGGCCGTTATGTTTGCTTGGCGTGGTAATTGCCTCTGAATCAGGCGGAAGTAACTGAGCGTTAGTACAAGATTGTTTGGTGGACAGTACACATGAGAGACTCAAGGTTAACGCCTTGGGTCTTTTTTGTTTTGAGATTGGATCTTAGTTAAATACGATCTTACGCACGTTTGGTCGCTGCTGTTCTGAGTCTTGAGCCTTATCGTAAGCAGACTGCGCTGCCAGGACTTCCTCAATATGTGTTTCAGACCAGACCCGAATGGCGGCCAAGGGTGCCACCAGTGTGAAACCGAGCGGTGTGATGCTGTATTCCACTTTTGGTGGCACTGAGGCATAAACAGTCCGTTGTATCAAGCCATCACGTTCCAGGCTGCGCAGTGTCTGTGTCAGCATTTTTTGCGAAATCCCGCCAGTTTCACGCTGCAAAGTACTAAATCGCTTGGTTTCCCGCTCGAGTAATCCTAAAAGCAATACTGCCCATTTATCAGCAATTCTGTTCAACATCAGGCGGGTCGGGCATTGCTCGTTATATGCGTTCCAGCTAGTCGAAATGTTTAATTCATTTTTTTCTTGATCACTCATGATGTACTCGGAATTAAGTTCATTAGTTACTTGTAGGTTCCTACTTACTAATAGTAACTATTGGGAATAATATGCGCAACTCCATTTTATGATTTGTTTGAAAAGGAGTGTTTATGAAGTTATTGAAAGTGATGCTGAGCGCATTTATTTTTTATTTATCGTTTATTTATGGAGCGTCTGCTATGGCCCAGGATTTATCGCAACAGAACAAACAATTACTAGCCAATTTTGCTAATGAGGTATTTGTAAAAAAAGATTTAACGAATTTGCAAGAGTACTTGCATGATAACTATATCCAGCACAACCCCATCGTGCCGCAGGGGTTGTCAGGTTTTAAACAATTCTTTGCCGACTGGTTTAAAGCTGTGCCGGACTGGCAATATCGGCTGGAGAAAATTGTGAGTGAAGGCGATACCGTGTGGGCCTATGGTGTTTATTCTGGTACCCAGCAAGGCGACTGGTTAGGTATCCCATCTACAGGCAAGCATTACAGTATTCATGCTGTAGATATCTTTCGTATCGAGAATGGTAAGCTGGCCGAACACTGGGATGTGATTGACACCTATGGCTTGTTCAAACAGTTGGGTGTCATTCAGTAGTTACTGGTTTTGGGTATCTTTTGATCAGGTAGGCGGATTTTTAATCCGTTTGTCGTGGGCTCGATCCCCTGGCAACATATAAAACACGGCTTGCAGAAATGCGAGCCGTGTTTTTATCCATGTCGAACAGAAAGCAGCGATTCAGCTTTCAATTCTTCAGCATTCCGCTAGTTTAGAGGGGGTTGAGCAATCTCAAGTCATGATCTCCTCTTCAAGATACTCCAAAAGCTACTTTAATCTTTTCACATAACACTTATATGCCTAAGGTTCACATAAGGTTTACTAAGTAGCATGACCATCGTGTAATTCAGTTTAGCTTCTAAACTTGATTAAGCCCCAAAATTCATTGAGGGCAATTTATGAAAGTTCTATTGATGGATGATGTGCAGACGAGCGGGCAGCGTTTTAGTCGCAAAAGTTGTGTCGTAAATTTTTGCCTTAAGGGGACGAGTAGCAGGCAGCTTATTCAGGTGAGGTCGTCATGATCTATTTGAATATTTTGGTCGTTGCTTTCTTTGCCTTTGCCTTAAGTATGATTTGTGGGGGAGGTGCTGGGCTTTTATTAATCCCTATCTTGGGATATGCATTGCCAGCCGCTCAGGTTCCGGTAGCGCTTTCAATCGGCACATCGGTTAGTTCAGTCACTAAGCTTTATTTATTTTTCAGGCAAATTAATTGGCATATTGTCAGACATTTTTTGCCGTTTGCGTTAGTCGGCGTCTTGGTTGGGGCTTGGCTGCTGAGTTATTTGTCGCCTATTTATATAGAGTTATGCATGGCAGTTTTTCTTGTCTCTAATTTGCCTTACATATTCAAAAAGACATCAGTTCCTAGTAAAACTGCGTCTCCATTTTCTAACCATTTTCTCAAGTTAATTGGATTTCTAGCAGGGTTCATTTCTGCCTTAACAGGCGCAGTGGGCGTTTTATTCAATGCAGTGTATCTCAGGTATGGATTGAGCAAAGAGGAAATCGTTGCTACGCGTGCGGCAAATGAGATTATTCTACATTTAGTGAAAATATGCCTGTACGCGTCCTTCGGCCTCTTTACGCTTAAGGCGTTCTATATCGGCATGTTAGTTGCTGTCGCGGCAGTTGCAGCTACATATTTAATGAAATATGTACTACCCAAAATATCAATCAGTATCTTTAGCAAGATAGGCTATGGTGCGATGGTATTCTCAGGCGTCATTTTGTTAAATAGTGCCCTCATTAGCATTCATGAAGCCCATAACCCCAGTTTTCATGTTGTCCGGGTGTCAAAAGGCTACGATGCATCTTTTAATTGGGATGATTTGATCTATTCGATTGAGTTTAAATACAGCGAAGGGTTTGAGTTCGAAAGCATTATTCGGTTAACGGATCTAGACCAAATCAGGCAGGACTATGTGCGAGCGCAGGAGGTCAGTGCCCACAAAATTGTCATTGAAAAAGTCTACGCATTGAAAAAAATATCATACGAAGCTTACTACTATGACTCTAGTAATCAGTTAATCAAAAGTATTCAGTTTCGATAAAGTTTATCCACCGTGATGATGTTTTATCGTGATTTGATGATGTGAGTTGACAGATGCGACCCATCACCATAATAAGCATATTTAATTGGATACAACTTCGCGGCAATAAATAACAATAAATAGAATTGCATTAAATTACGTTAATTGTCAGAATGCATTTAATAATATTAATGCACTAATTATGTAGACATAGGTTTTAGTGATATCGGGGGGTGTATGTCACCATTAAATCTAATGCGCATATCCCAAAGTAACTTTGGGATATCTAAACAGGTCGCAACCATTCTGCTGGTAACGGTTTTTATTATGCTGACAGGCAATTACCGCCTGTTCAATGGCATTCTGGATATCTACCCGTTCACTATCAGAAATCTGCCTTTTCTAACATCGCTATTTCTGTTCTTCACAGCATTAACCGCGATGTTTTTCTTAGTTGTCAGCCATGGCCGATGGACTCGCTGGGTGCTGGCACTCATGTTAATCATTGCCGCACAGTCTGCATATTACATGGATCATTTAGGGGTCATCATAGACACTGTAATGATTGATAACGTGATGCAAACAGACCAGGGTGAATTGACCGGCCTGGTTACTTCAAGTCTGGTAGTGAGAACTATTTTATTAGGCATTCTTCCTGCGCTATTGGTGATTAAGTTTTGTCCACGACCAGCGAACTTCAACATGGAGTTAGGTTCCAGGTTAAAGGCTATGACGTTCTGCTTATTAGCCATTGTCCTATTAATCATTCCATTTACAGCAGATTACACATGCTTTATTCGAGAGCACAAGATTGTGAGGTTCTACGCAAACCCAACATATGCTGCGTACTCTGCTATTAAATATACAACCCAGCATTCCTTCATCCAGCGCAATCATCAGCCTTTAGTGATGGTGGCTGGGGATACTAAAAGTTTAGGCCTCTCTACCAGTAAAAGAGAGTTGATCATCATGGTCGTAGGCGAGACTACGCGTGCAGATAGGTTCTCTTTAAATGGTTATTCACGCTTAACCAATCCACTGCTGGCTAAAGAAAATATCCTGAGTTTTAGTAACGTCACATCCTGTGGTACATCGACCTCGGTTTCAGTCCCTTGTATGTTTTCTTCATTAGGCCGTAAAGATTACGAAAAAAAGAAGGCGCTTGCACAAGAGAATTTACTCGATGTTCTTAACAAGCATGGCATTGCCGTGCTTTGGCGGGACAACAACTCTGACTCCAAAGGGGTAGCTACGCGTATTCGCTATGAGGATTTTAAATCACCGACCATGAACCCAATTTGCCATGGTGAGTGTCGAGATGTTGGCATGCTGAGCAAGCTGGAGACATATATTGATGCAAACAAAGATAGAGACATGCTGATTGTCCTGCATCAAATGGGTAACCATGGCCCTGAGTACTATCGTCGGTATCCTAAAGAGTTCGAGCGATTTAAACCGGCCTGCCAAACGGGAGAGTTGAGAGATTGTACAAAACAAGAAATCGATAATGCTTATGACAATGCCATTTTGTACACGGATTATTTTTTATCAGAAGTCATCCACTTTCTGAAGAAATATGACCATCAATATGAAACCGCCATGCTATATGTTGCAGACCATGGTGAGTCGCTGGGCGAGCATGGATTTTACTTGCATGCTGCCCCATATATGCTGGCCCCTAAAGAGCAAACCCATGTGCCAGTGATCTTGTGGACAGGTGAGAACTTTGATTACGATTTGAACGACATTAAACCTTACCAGCATGCAGCCTTAACGCATGATGATTTATTCTGCACGGTAATGATTGCTTACGAGCTCGATTCCAATATGTGTAGTGGCAAAAATGTCATGCTGATGAAAAACAAAAATCTTAGAAATTACGCAGTATCTGACGAGATTGTAATCAACTGATGGCCCTGCATCATCGTGTTATGAGTTTGAGTTCTGGCGTCACTCAACTGATGTTGATGTCTCAATTGACGATATAGCGGCCCCAAGCGTAATCAAAAATATGCCTAAAAGTTGATGGTTGCTTAAATAGTCAGAAAATATGAAGACTGAACAGAGTGGTACGGTCGCGTAAGCTGTGCAGGAAATCAAATGTGCTTTTGATAAGTCCGCATGTGAAATCAGCAGCATCCAGCAACAAAAAGCAATCACCAACAGTAACAAACCAGCAGCTAGGGCAGGCTGGTAGAGTAACGCTTCAATAAAGCTAAAAAAACTGGCCCAGCTACTCAGCGAAGCCGGGCCAATGTCTATAGATGCGGCTTTAAACAGAATTTGACTGAACGTATCACAGGCAATCAGCACCAAATACAGGCAGGCCACTTGCCAGGATTTAATGGAGTTAAAGGTTTGCATCGAAGTTTTCATATGCAAGAAATTTTGCCAGGCAAGCCAGTGGTTGATTGAGTAGTCGATTGGTATGTTTGAACAGAATATAGGTATCTTCCAGGCTAGCCCCTAATTTCTTTTTGACTTCATAGGAAGCCTGGCCGCTTTGAAACCTTGTCAGGCCATCTCTGAGGCACATTTCTATGTTGTACATCCAGCTCAGGAAGTAAATGTTATTGTCAGCCGCTAGCGGTTGGTGCATACCAATATATTTGTCCATCAAGGTGTGCTCGTTATGTAGCAGCATATTGAAAGCGATTAATCGCTGGTCACTGTAGTACAAAACAAAGCGTGTATTTTGTGGCATTAAGCCAGCGGTGAATTCAAAAAAAGTACTGGTCAGCTTTTCAAATTTGAGATCACTGCGCTCATACGTTTCCAGATACAAGGCATGAATTTCCTCAATATTGGGCGGCATCCCCTGATATTCTTTGATTTCTATATGCGCGCTTTTCTTGATTTTGCGCCTGAGGTCTTTACGTGTCGCGTAGCTTAAGCTGGCGTAGTAATCCTCAAGGGTGGCAAAATCTATGCGGTTGACTGCCACTGGCATATTTTTAACTGTGCTGTAACCCAACTGGTTCAGCTTTGCGCCATACTTCTGCAAGTCTTTCGCCAATACATCTTTAAAGGCAATGACAGAGGCACCTGATTTCGAGGCAATCTTCTGTAGCTGCTCATTGAGTACCTGTAAGATATCCGGATCATAAGGGTACTCGGGATGCATGGTCATTTTGCATGCATCGGTAATAGGTGAACCCACGCACAAAATCTTTATGCGCATCAAAAAGGGTATTTTTTCGCGGACTTTCTGCAATAACGATTTCAACTTACCTTGTACCGTCGTATCCAGGTGGTAATCTGTAATGAAAAATGGTGCCAAACACACCACCACTTGGTTTTTCTTGATTGCGAGATAGCCGGTTTTAAACCCTTGTACGTTCGCTGAATCAAACGCCAGGTGCAGGCGATAACCTTCCAGGTCATCCTTCATCAGACTTTTCCAGATTTCCTCAGGAAACTTGGCCGCGCTGTAACCCACCTCCACATCAAACAGTGAGGTTTGTTGATGGATATCGGGATCGGATTGAATATATAAAGCCGTTTGCATGATTTAAATTTTCCTTAAAATAAGTACGCCACTCGTGCCGCCGAAGGCAAATGAATTACTCATGACATATTCAAGCGATGTCACTTCTTGTGCCGTATTGGCGACATAATTCAAGTCACACTCGGGATCAGGTGCATCAAGATGCATAGTCGGTGGCAAAGTATTGGTATGCAGGGCAACCAGCGAAGCAACCAGCTCAACGGCAGCGGCGGCGCCCATTAAATGTCCGTGCATGGACTTGGTGGAGCTGACAGGAATACGTATCGCTGACGAACCGAATACCTGTTTGATTGCCCTGGTTTCCGTGATATCGTTGAGTTGCGTGCCAGTACCGTGTGCGTTGATATAACCAATCTGATCTGCACGTAAGTTCGCATCGCGTAACGCATTTTGCATGGACAATGCCTGCCCCTGTACTGAGGGCTGGGTCATATGACTAAAATCATTTGACGAGCCATAGCCTGCAATTTCGGCCAGGATTGTTGCCCCACGCTGCACGGCATGCTCGTAGGTTTCTAGCACGAATGTAGCTGCCCCCTCACCGAGTACTAATCCGCTTCTATTGGCTGAAAATGGTTTGCAAGAAGTAGCGGGGTCTTGTGGATCCTCTTGTGCCAACGTGCGCAATGCTTCCCATGCCTTGATAGTACCGAAGGTCAACAATGCTTCACTGCCACCAGCAATCGCTAGTTCACAGCGGCCAAATGCGATTTGTTTGGCCGCTTCACCAATCGCGACTGCCGCAGAGGAGCACGCTGTAGAAATGGTGATGTTTGGCCCAGCCACGCCATATTTGGTCGCAATCTGCGAAGCCGCGGCACTATTCATGGCCATGAGCACCGTGAAGGGTTTTAAACGATTCATGCCTTCTTTGAATAACCTGGTATAGCCGCCCTCTGTGGCACTGGCTCCTCCCATGCCGGTACCAATAAAGCAACCGATACTGGCGGGATTCACGCTCAGTAAATCCAGGCCGGATTGTTTCACCGCTTGCTCTGTCGCATACAGCGCAAATTGACTGACACGATCCAGCAACGCTAATTCCTGGCGAGTGAAATACTGCTCTCCATTAAACTGGCATTGTGCAGCGATGCGCGTCTCCAATTGTTCACAGAAATCCGCATTGAGGTGATCAATGCCAGAGTTGCCGGACAGCAGATTCCGCTGAAAGGATAAAAGGTCATTACCAAGTGGTGAGACGATGCCTGCGCCGGTGATCACCACTCTTCTTGGCATGCTCATTATGCTGATGCACCTGCAGCTAATAGCTCATCAAGCATTTTCACCACATCATCGACGGTCACAACTTCTTCAGAAGGGTTGGGCACTTTAATGCCATATTGATCTTCGGCTTGAAAAATAATGTCGAAAATATCCAGCGAATCCAGCCCGAGTTCAATCAATTTACTTTGACGAGTAATCGATTGCTGATCGATCTCCAACTTGTTGGCAATCAGCTTGCTCACAACTTCAAATGTATTATTCATATGACTTCCTTAACTGAATTTTTCTTTGATCACTGACAAACAGAATTCCGCACTACGTTTTGCAATATCATCCTTGCGCTTATCCAGCGTCACCACATGGTAGGTATCGCCAATATAAAAAGTGTCAATGCGAGGACTTGAGACTTCTTTTTCCACCACGTAGGCATTTTTGAGGCTGGCCATGTCATCTTCTGTGGAATGCACAATCAACACTGGTGAAGAAACATGCGGAAGACTTTTACGGGCGGCACTAATCAGCTTCACGCTTTGAAAAATCACCGTTGCCGGCGTTTTGAAATAGCCGATTTTTTCAGAAGTGCGCACATCTTTGTTTTCCAGCACAGCCGCTACCATGGCACGTGTACGTTCACACTTAATGCCGTACGGTGAGGTTTCTTCCCATTGCATGAAATAGCGCAGCGGTGAGTACAACACCAGTGGTAGTAAGAAACGCTGTTTAAAAGCAGGGATGTTCCAGCCGTCATAAAAAAAGGTGACAGACAACAGAATCACACCAGCCACTTCTGATGGATATTTTGCGGCGAGTAACAGGGCAATAAGGGCGCCCATGGATAGCCCTGACACGAATACGCTTTTGTAGTGCTTACGCATTTCGAGGAATACTTCTTCAATCGAAGCCAGCCATTGCTGCCAATTGGTCTGGCTTAATTCATTGACGGATGCACAATGACCAGCCAGCACTGGGCAAACGACAGATAACCCTTTACGGGCGATTTGCTTGCCATAATGCTTCATCTCGGCAGGTGTGCCGGTCAATCCATGCACCAGCAACACGGCATGCTCAGAGTGCCCCAGGCAGAAACCATTCTCACCGATCATCTGCTGTAACGTCATTACTCATTGCCTCCCAGCATCAACACACCACACACAATCAGGGCGGCCCCCAGCCAGCGGTTTTTACCTACCTGCTCTTTTAAAAGAAATCTGGATACAATCAAGATCAAGACAATTGTGATGCTGTACATCGGGAAAGCACGGCTAAGCGATGAGGATGACAAGTAGGCAATCCAAATGACGTATTCGACAACGTAGACGGCTAATCCAAGTGGAATTTGCCAATGACTGAAAAATGACCGCACTGTGTGCCAATCAAACCCCACTGCTGGAGTCGTTCTCAGGAGTGCAGACCGATTAGCGCCAAGCTTGAAAAGTGTCGTGCCCAACGTATCTAGTAACACTGCTGCCGCAAATAGACCGTACATACTCATCATGTGGCTTTCCCCATTAATGCCTGAATTAACCGGGCATTTGTCGTCGCATTAATGAGGCTGGCCACTTGCCGTTGTTCATGCGGGTTTTCGCGCCTATCAAAATAAGATGCAATCCACTTCAGAGGGGAGTGGAAGCGCACGGGAGAGAAGTCACCTACCGTATCGGCGCCAACAATCTGTTTACGTGCGCTGAGTGCCTGAATAATCGCTGTGACAGTGCTTAACGGCATACTGCCTTGTTCCCAGTTAGTTCTGGCATCCTCTGTCCGCAGACAATCCTTGTCTACGCTGATATATATGTTGTCCGTCGGGATGTGTGTCAGCACCTCAGCAATACCAGCCAAAAGATCCTGCTGAAGACTACTTCTGAGTTTTGCTGAGAATGCATTTACTTGCACTGGTTGATAAGGTAGCAACACAATTTTTCCTTGCTGATAGCTCTCCATATCGCCTTGCTTGAAGTGATCCCCTTCAATGTCACCACTCTCAAGACCAATAATGACAATACGCTGCACCTGTGGAAGCCTGGCTAGGCTGTATACCCAAGTGCCACAATGGAATTTTTGCGGTGGTTGCATCCAGTCTGGATGGTTATCAAATAACACCACGGTGAGTGGTCCCTGGCACTGGTCTATCAAGGCGAGAGACACGTGGTGGTAGTCTCCTGATCCGATCAAGCTGAATCGCGGCTTGCTTGAAGGCGGGCGTAATGCATGCGCCATTTTTTTAAAAGTGGCGCATGATGCCCACAAGCGTACAGAGTGTTCAAATTGACGCATAGGTTGTAACGATAAATGAATACCATCTGCCTGCAGCAAAGCTTGCTGCAAGGTCAGGCTGCCATCAAAGTCGTATGCCACAATTTCCATGCGTGAATCTTATTCAGCACCGCAACGTTTGAGTAAAGCCTCAAACAGTTGTATGCCAAGGTCAATTTCCTGCTCGGAAATCATCAGTGAAGGTGCCAGCGTAATCACATTCTTCTCGTAGCCACCGATATCCAGTACCAGGCCATGTGGCTTACCATCAATCATCACATCGCCTTTCAGGCCTTCGTTGAACATGCGGTCTGCCAATGCACGGCTGGCGGTAAAACCATCGCTCTTGCATAACTCGATACGCAATGCCAAGCCCAGTCCACTGACATCACCTATACATTTCCAGCGCGATTTGAGCTCATGTAACCGTTTGAGGAAGTAAGCACCGCGCTCACGCACATGCGGCTCAAAATCTGATTCCTGCGTCATTTTCAGGACTTCCAATGCCACTGCCGTGCCTAGCGGGTTAGAGGCGAAGGTAGAGTGGGTTGAGCCTGGTGGAAACTTCTCTGGTGAGATCAATTCTTCGCGTGCCCAAATGCCAGATAGTGGGTTTAAACCATTGGTGATGGCTTTACCAAAGACGAAAATGTCAGGCACGATGCCAAAGTTCTCCCAGGACCATAATTTCCCGGTGCGGTACACACCCATCTGGATCTCATCCGCGACTAGCAGGACATTGCGTTTTTTGAGTGACTCCTGCAGTTTCTGCATATAGCCATCAGGTGGAATGATGTAACCACCGGTGCCCTGCATAGGCTCGATATAAAATGCACCAAACTCACATTGCTTCGATTTCTCATCCCAGAATGACTGGTATTCTGTGTCAAATAGCTTCTCGAATTCCTTATGGCAATAGGTGTCGCAGCTCTCTACCTTCATGTCGTAGGGGCAGCGGAAACAGTAAGGATATGGCACAAAGTGCGCGCGATCAGCAAAGTTGCCAAACCGGCGGCGATAGCGGTAACTGGAGGTGATCGCAGAGGCGCCTAGCGTACGGCCGTGGTAGCCACCCATAAAAGCGAACTGGTGCGTTTTGCCGGTGTGGTTGCGCACCACTTTGAGAGAATCTTCAACCGCCTGAGCGCCGCCAACGTTAAAGTGCACGCGGCCTTTGACGCCGTACTTTTCTTCCATGTAGCGGCAGATGATTTCTGCCAGTTCTACTTTTTCTTTATGCAGGTATTGGCTGGCCAGTTGTGGCAATGTATCGATCTGTTTTCTCAATACATTCGCAATCCGTTCATTCTTGTAACCAAAGTTGACCGCTGAATACCACATCTGCCAGTCCAGGTAACGAATACCCTGTTCGTCATACAAAAAACTGCCATCGCAACTTTCAAATACCTTGGGCGGGTCAGCATAGTTAACAGTATCCCCATGTGAACAATACTTGTTGTTTTTATCAAGAATTTCAATGATTTTGGTGTCCATACTAAAGCGACCTCAGTTATGCGGTTTGATGAGAAAGGTGAACATGACATTCAGGCCAGGTTTTGATCGTGGCCAGGACGTCATCAAAAGTAGAAAAAGGAATGAATGGAATGTGATTGTTGGCGCAATGCGTCACCAGCTTGCCTTTGGCAAACACGACGTCGGCTTTTCCGGCCAGGCAAGCATCAGACTTGCCATCGCCAATCAGTACCACTTTTTCAGTCGGAAATGCCTGCTGCGCTTTCGCGACTGCACACTTGCAGTTGCCATTGCCGCCAGCACAATTCGGCTGACGATTAGGGAAAGTCATTTGGATGCCCTGCGGATCAAATTGCAGATGGTTGGCGAACACCGGCAACTCGGGGAAGCTGGAGTGTTGCATGGAGACCTTAATTGCATGGTCCAAGCCATCACTCGCAATCACCATATGGGCAAACTGTTTGGCAAACGCATGAAAGTTGCGAAAGCTACTGTCCAGCTCAATCGAGCGGAAAAAACTCTCCAGCGCAATGTTGTCAGCCTTGACCAGGGCCAATTGACGGCTCATACACTCAACTGCATCGATTTTTCCTGCCAGCCAGTCCTGCTCATACTGCTGCCAACGGTTATCGGCAAACTTTTCTAGCAAGGCATCAATGGTGTCACTCCTGGAAATCGTGCCATCAAAGTCGACAATAAATAACATTCCACTTTCCCCCGTTATTTCGATTGCATAAAGCCAAGGCCATGCGACCAATCAATCACATGTACACCAGCCGCTTTTTGTTGTTCGGCAATTTGCAGATGCAAAGCCTTCATCTGCGTCCAGTGATGTTTGGGCCTATAGTGGTGCTCGGCGTGGTAGCCGTTGTTAAACCATAACCAGTTATAAAATCGGTTATAGCAACTGACGCCCCAGGCGATGGGTAAATTGGGATTGCCGCGCCAATGTTCGTAATAGCCATTCAAAGAGGAGAGGCTATGGCCAAAGTAGTAAAACGGGGCTAGGAATAGCATGAAGCGCCAGTTCAACCAGCAACCGGTGATGACCAGCGCGATCACAACGATGATTTCAAACACACCAAAATGAGCCAGGAAGGGATTGCGTTTGTGAATCTCCTGGTAGATTTTCTGCGGCTCATCGCGGAAATAGCTTTTGAAGGTATACGCCCATACGCCTTCGGGCTGATGATTGTGTCCATAACGATAGATGGATAACCAGTCTATGGTGTTGCCATTTTCACCCGGCAAATCACTGTTACCAATGTGATGCCTTTTATGCACGGCATCATAAAAAGTTTGTGAGAACAGCAGGGTGATGGATTCCATCAAGCTAAAAGAACGGTTGAATATTTCAGATTTGAAATATGGGTTGTGAATAAAGTTATGGGCGATGCCGTTGATGTTCCAGGAGATGCTAACGGCATATAACAAGCCAAATAAGACGTTCAGTTGCCACGGCAAATGATCAAAACTGACAAAAAAAGTAATCAGGCAAACAAAATGCAAAATGCCAGCGAGTACAGGAACACTGTCCCAGTATGAATAAGCAAAAAACCAGCTTGGCTTGCCTGATTTTTTAACTGCTGCCTGCATGCCAGTCTCCTGAAAATGAACTCAATGGTTTCGATCTGTGCTCATCATGAAGTCAAATTCTTACTAAACACTTACAGTCATTTCTCTGTCATTCCACTGTAAGTAATCTGTAAGTCTGTCTGGTGCAAGCTAGCGGAAGTCTTTAAATTGGGCAGAAATCCGTGCGAATACTGTTGGTAGAGGATGATGTGGTACTGGGTGATGCATTGGTGCAATCTCTTGTCAGTGCAACTTATGCCGTCGACTGGTTTCGCAACGGCAGGGACGGTATTTCAGCTGCACAAATGCAAATTTATGATCTTGTGCTATTGGATCTGGGCCTACCGTTTGTCAACGGTTTTGAATTCATCAAACGCTTACGTAATGGTAAGCAATCAGTTCCGGTCATTGTGCTCACTGCCAATGATGATTCTGAAGATATCGTGCGGGCATTTGATATGGGTGCAGATGATTACCTGATCAAACCCTTCAGGTTGCCAGAGTTAACTGCCCGTATCCGGGCGCAGATTCGCAGAGTCCATACACACTTTTCATCCAAAATCTCGATAGGGGAGTTAGAGCTAGATACCAAGGAGCGTATGGCGTTTGTGAAAGGCGAAAAGCTTGCCCTCTCCCCCAGGGAGTTCTCACTACTGGAAACGATGTCGATTAAACACGGTAAGGTTGTGACCAAAGATGCGCTCATTGAAAGTTTATGCAACTGGGACCATGACATAGGCACGAATGCCATCGAGGTCTATGTGCACCGCTTGCGTAAAAAGCTTGGTGAGTGCGATGTCACTATCTCCAATGTCAGGGGCTTAGGCTACATGCTGGAGCAACTGTCGCATGGCTAACTTGCTTCGCCTGAATAGCCGCTATACATTGCGCCGACAGTTACTTTTATGGGTCATCATTCCCATGTTTGTACTGATTCCGCTGGATACCACGATTCTTTATAAAGTTGGCATCCATTTTGTGAATCAATCGTTTGATGACAGCTTGGAAGATATGGCCAATGATGTGATTGCCATGATTAAAGAGTCAGGGAAGAACCCTGAATCGTTTCGGATGAGTGACGAAACAGAAGGCGTGCTGTTTTCGAATCAATACGATAAAACTTACTATGCTATTTATAACTCAAGTACCGCGTTTCTCAGTGGCAACCTGAAGTTACCACTTAAAGTCAGGCATGCGTCAAAAAGCAAATGTTTTAAACATGCAGAAATCAACCATCAGCGCGTGCGTATGCTGACGTTAAAAAGTACTTATCAGGATAACGCACATCAATCACACCCCTATTTCGTTGTCATTGCAGAAACACTCAACAAACGCAGCAACCTGCATAACCGTATTTTACTTGCGATCATCCTGCCACAACTGATGCTTATGCTGGTTTGTGGAGCAATGCTGTTTTGGGGGGTCACACAAGGGTTGGCGCCATTGAATGAGCTTAATGACGAAATATCCAAGCGCTCAAGTACACAACTTGACCCGGTGATGTTAAAGAACGTCCCCGAGGAAGCCATGGTACTTATTAAGTCCATCAACCTGCTGATGGGAAGATTAAGGAATGCCATCCTGGCGCAAAATCAATTTATTGCAGATGCCGCGCATCAACTCAGAACACCGATTGCCGGTATTCAAGCTCAGGTAGAGCTTGCCTTGAAACAGGAGAGCAGCCAACGCCCTCTGTCCATGATCGGTGACAGCGTGTTTAAGCTTACTCACCTGGTCAATCAGTTACTCAGACTTTCACACAATCAACCGGAAGCCGCCAATCTGATTGAACTCAAACCAGTCGATCTGCTTGCCTTGGCGCAGGACAGTTGTGTGGAAGTCATTCATTTCGCGTTGCGCAAGAATATTGACCTTGGTTTCGAATCGCACGCCTATCACGCCATCCCGGACTTCGAGATTGTCGGAGACAAGTCAAGGCTAAAAGTCATGTTGCTTAACTTGCTGGATAACGCCATTCGATACACTCCGAATGGTGGCAGGGTGACGCTTTTGCTAACCGAGCTGGAAAATACGATTGAGCTTAGGGTTGAAGATAATGGCATAGGTATTCCTGAAGCCGAACGCGATATGGTGTTTGAACGCTTCCATCGGGTCATCGACAACTCTCAGGAAGGTAGTGGTTTAGGCCTGTCTATCGTCAAAGAAGTCATTGCATTGCACGGCGCTAGTATCAATATTGAGTCTGCCGCAAATGCATCGGGAACAGTGATCATTGTTCGTTTGAGAAAGAAAGTTTAAAGCTTTGAGTAGAACACTGTTCGTGCAACAAATGCCATCAACGCCTCAAATGCTGAGCTGGATTGCGCTGTTTTTAATGCCTGCAGTCTCAGATGTGGCTATTGCAGATGAGCAATCTCATGAACCGAATATGGTAGGGGCAGTCGTGCAATATGGGCCCGCCTATTTAGGCTCTGATCGAAGTACTCCAAGTATTATTCCGGTGTTGTCTTTAACAAAAGAGTCACTGTTTCTGCGCACAACGGAGGGCATGCTTGAAACCGGGATCAGCAAGCCAATCAATGACACATTATCTTATGGTGCACAATTGGCTTATGAGGATGGCAGGACCCAAAATGGATTTTCGAATGGGCTGAAGTTTCTTTCAATTAATCCCAGTATGTCTTACGGCGCCTTTCTTCAATATGAAGATAATATCGGCCCTATGCCCGTAGATGTGATTGTGAGATACAGAAAGGACATCGATACTTCACGTGGTTCGCAAATAGACTTTAGAATATTTGCCGGTATTTATGGCGGTGAACACGAGAAACTCAATCTTGGCATTTTTGCGCAGCGCACCTTAGCGGACCAACGCGCAATGGAAACATACTATGGCCTGAAAGATCGCTTCTCACATAGGTTTGGTCATGTAAGCTATCATCCTGACCAAGGCGTGTTGAATTCCGAGGTCGGCTTATGGGGAGCTTATATGCTATGCCCTAAAACATATTTGGTGGGTTATGCCGAGAAGATATTTTTAGGAAATGAAGCGAGCAATAGCCCTATTACCCGAAGTTCCAATATCAATTACATTAGTTTTGGTTTGGCATTCGAATTCTAATTCTAATTATCGCGCTCTCCTTACCATAGCTAATTCCGGTAGTAACCGTTTGCCATTATGTTGGCTAGGCATGGAGGCCAATGGGTGTTAAATACACATAAAACACACGGTCACTTTTTTCGATTCAAACGCTCTAAGAAATAATCGATAGAAACCTTACCTGCACCACCAATGGCAAGCCAGGTAAATACTGCAAAGTAGGTCGCCTCTTCAAAACCCAGCAGGGTTTCCACAGAGTCAATGTCAGCCAGCCGGGCTGAAATAATCGCCACGACCATCACCGTGGCAAGTGCGCCGCCGCAGATTCTGGTCATCAGCCCCAGTATTAAGCCCAATCCGCCCAGGAATTCCCAACCTGCGACAAAGGGCGTCAGCAATTCCGGATAAGGAATGCCCCAGCTTTTGAAGTTTTCTATGATGGCGGGCAGATTCGTGAGTTTACCCCAACCGGTCAGCATAAAGGTGTATCCGACGACGATGCGCGCGATCAATGGGCCCACCCATTCAAAATGCGAGGCAATTGTTTTAGGCCACCAGATCAATATGTTCATAAGAGCGTTCATGTGTTTTCCCCTTTATAGATACTCGTAGTGATGCGATGCCAATAAGCCGTTTCGCATCCATTTTGAAAAATATGCCGTGATCTTGTGTTGCTCGGTTTCATGTACGTCAGAAAGTGTCTCACCGATGGTGGCGCCATCAAATAGTTTGGAGAGTAACCCAAACTCCTGTGCCTCCAGCTCCATACGCCAGACCACGTCCTCATGCCTGAACACGGCCAGGTAAACGGCCTCACTCACTGGCACCACAGGCCTATGGTCATCCATGACGGCCTGGTAATAGGCATTCACCTGCTGATCAAACTGCATCAGGGCCAGCGCTTGCCGAGGATAAAGTGTGAGGTCCAGAAGTGTCTCGGCAGTCAATCCTTGAATATCCGCTTCATGGAGTGCTGCGGTTTCTGTGGGATCAGTCATTTGTGCAACAGCGGTTTCCAGCTGGCACAAGGCATGCGCAAAGGCATCGTTGGGCAAGGTTTTTTGAATAAATGCTGGTAGTTTCAGCGCAAAGCGGCCAATGTTAAAGTGATCCGGCAACACTTCGCCCACAAATGCCCCAATGAGTGCAGAGAATCTTTGTTCGGTCAGGTAATGCATTAATACCGGGTAGTCTTCCGCAACCACATCATACAAGCGGTAGCGGTAAGCATTTGCGTACACCGATAGCTGCTCATGTGGCGCAAATGCATTCTTGGCCCGTATCCACTGATCAGGGACGCTATCAAAGCGGTCGCCAAGCATCACCGCCTGTTGCATATGCGTTTGTGCCTCTGGCAGAGTGACATTTTTCTCAATAAAAATCACGCTGTCAGCTTGTGCAATGTGCGGTAGAGTAAATTCGGTCGCATGTTGGGCAGCTTCCCTGGCTTTGTCCAGTTCCGCATACAACACCGGAAATTCGGGGATATGGTCGTCCCATTCAATCATGGTGTTCGGAACGCGTCCGGCGCGGTTGACCGCATACTTGTACAGGTTCCACACCTCATCAATGACATGGTCATCATGGGTATCCACAATGTAATGCCCTTTATTGCTATGCCCTGAAAGATGCATCTGTATCACCCGGCCCAAAGGCAGCGCATCCAGGTAGTTTTGCGGGTCCAGTCTGTGGTTAAAGCAGGTCACATACACATTATTTATATCCAGCAGCAAGTGGCAATCAGCCTCTTTGGCCATGGCCGCAATAAACTCTGCTTCTGGTATGGTGGAGTGCTTAAACTCCAGATAAGTCGAGGGGTTTTCCAAGGCGACTCTGCGCCCCAGCCGGTCTTGTACCTGTTGAATACGGCGAACAATGTGCTTCAGCGATTCTTCGGTGTAAGGCAGCGGTAGCAAGTCGTGCGTATTCTTGTGCGCGACGCCAGTCCAGCACAGATGATCTGAAATCCAGGCGGGGTTCAGCCAGTCCATCAGTGCTTTCAGCTTTGTAAGATACTCGGAATTCAGCGGATCCACACTGCCAATCGACATGGAAACCCCATGCATCACCACTGGATAAAGTTCCTTGATGCGCGCCAGGTTGCGTTTTGGTTTGCCGTCGGTATCCATAAAGTTTTCGGAAATCACCTCAAACCAGTCAAGCTTGGGCTGATGTTCAAAAATATAAGAATAATGCTGTGGCCTAAGCCCGAGCCCGAAACCGAGCGAAAATGATGAATTAACTAAGCACATTTAAGAAAAGGCCTCCGCAAGAAAGCAGGGTAACTCTCCCTGCTTTCTTGGTGCTGATTGAAATAATTGCTCAGTTATTTACTGCCGTCTGTTGCGCAGGAGCCGTGACCTTTGCATGCATTTTTGCCATCACCGCCCTGGCCTTTGCATGAATTTTTGCCCTTACACGCATGTTTCTCTTTGCCATCTGCCGTTTTGCAATTGGCTTTTTCCATCTTGGCATTATCTTTGCCGTTACAGCTAGACTTAGCATCTTCTCCTGCAAATGCTGGAGAGGCCGTCATCACTGAAGCTGTAAAAAGACCCAAAAGTGCGGCAGTAGCCAATTTGTTAGTAGTTTTCATAACATCTCCTAAAAGTAACAATCAATAAAAATGAATCAATAACCTTGTAGTGCCAGCATTAGTCAGTTGGAATAGGCAGTCCTTACATTTATTTTGAAAGTTTTTTTGATTTTCCTTATAGGACGTTAAGCAAAAAATAAAAACAATTGATTGCGCTATCTTGCCTCTCATCGCTCCTCTCGAACCATCGTTCAGAAATCAGCGATGGTATCCATTACTTGCATTTGGGCCTTAAGGCAGAAACATGTCCCAGTTTATGAATTTGACCGAAGTGCATATGTACGACAATAAATGGTCTCGCCAGTGGCGGTGACTATGTAATATTTATAAGTGCTCATGATTGAGCACAAATCGTTTGTAAATCAAAAGGGGAAATTATGTTTTCAACTACAACACGTTCTGCGTTGGTGATGACCGTTGTGGCGATGCTATTGATTCCGTTAGCCGCGTCCTGGTTTGCTTATCCAACTACGCATCTACCGCCAGGTTTTGGCGTTTTTCCACCCCAGTTTGTGGCAGAGCCGCCGGGGTTTAATCTGATTGTTTTTATTGCGGTTGCCCTGCTCGAAGCGGCATTTGCTGCTTTTTTAATATTCCCGCAATGGTTCGGCTTTAAACCGGCCGCCCCGTCTCCGCGGCCTACACTGCGGGCGTTGCCTTGGTGGTTTTGGGTGGGGGCGGTTGTCACAGTGTTTTTCTGGTGGTTGATGTGGACGCGCACCACACCGTTTGGTGATTTGGTGTATTACGCCTTTACGCCGATGTGGTGGGGATTTATCTTTGTGCTTGATGGCTTGGCATACCGCTATTCTGGTGGTTACTCGCTGTTTGCAAGTCGTCCTAAAACATTTCTGATTAGTGCGGTTGTATCGATTTTTGGCTGGTATTTCTTTGAATATTTCGATTATTTTGCCTTAGGTAACTGGTATTACCCTAATACTGACATCCCTGGTTTAAGCCATGCCAAGATTGTGTGGATTTTTATTTTTGCCTACACCACTGTTTGGCCTGCCATTTTTGAGTGGTATACCTTGCTGAATGCTTTTCCTAAAATTGCAGGGCGCTATGCGCAAGGCCCCAAACTGGCCCTGCCGGCAAAGCCAATGTTATACCTGAGTTTTGTGTTGTTTGCCGCCGTGCCGTTCTGGCCTTACCCGTTGTTTTGGGCCATGTGGATTGCGCCATTAATAGGTATCGCTGGCATATTGATGATGCGTGGTATCTGGACCCCATTTACCGATGTCGCCAACGGCAATTGGAGTCCGGTTCTTTTGATGGCGATCAGCTCATTGTTTAACGGATTTTTCTGGGAGGTTTGGAACTACGGCAGCGCGCATCCGGCATTACCGGTCACCAACCCGAATTACTGGGTCTACGATATTCCTTATGTGAATGTGATTCATATTTATGCTGAAATGCCACTGTTGGGATTTGCAGGCTATTTGCCTTTTGGTGTGCTGGTGTGGGTGGTATTTATCTGGGCGGGTAAGGTGCTTGGTTTTAATACCGATATTCTTCCGAGTGGTAAAGGGCATTGATGCGCCCGTCATTCACTCACCTGTAGTTTTGGGTATTGTAAGTACTCGACGCGTTAGGTAGGCAATGCATCCTAAGAGACTCAAGGTTAACGCCTTGGGTCTTTTTTGTTTCTGGGTGTTAGTATTCATGTTCATCAAAACCCAAGGATAAGCTGTGAATCAGAAAGGAACGTTAACTTTCTTTTGTGGAAAGATGGGCGCTGGAAAAACGACAAAATCCAAGACGCTTGCGCTAGAGAAAAACGCTGTATTGATATCAGAAGATGATTGGTTGTCTGCACATTATCCGGATCAAATTTATTCATTTGATGACTATATGACGCACTCCGCCCGGATAAAACCTTTTGTGAAATTGCATGTGCAATCCATTCTTAAAACCGGCACGAATGTTGTGATGGACTTTCCAGCCAATACGATTAACCAAAGAGCCTGGTTTAATCAACTGTGTAGTGAGGCTGAATGCAATCATGCGCTGATTTATCTGGATTTAAGTAATGAGCAATGCCTGTTGCACATAGCCAAGCGCAGAACGGAACAGCCAGAACGCGCGCAGTTTGATAATGAAGCGGTGTTCTACCATGTGACTAATTTTTTTGAGCCACCTTCACAAGACGAAGGTTTGAACATGGTGCATATTGAGTCTTGATCTATCACTTAACTCTCATTGCAACCCCCGTGGCTCTGCGCCAAACGAGGGTTTATGATTACTTTTTTGTATTAACTTGGGTGACTAGCGCTGCAGAAATAATCACCAATAAGAATTGGATGACGTATAAGTGATGAAAGTCATTTAATACGACAGACGTTTTTACCAAAATTGCAACGGTGATTGCCACACCAAACACAGTCCCAACCTGTCTCACTGCCTGGTTAATTGCGCTACCAATGGCATAATCCTTTTGCGGTAAATCATGTACCGCTGCACCAGATAAAGACGGCATCACAAGACCCACACCAATGCCTGAAATGATCTGCCCAGGTAAGCATGCCCATAAATAATCAGGTGTCGCTGTGATCGCATATAAATACCAAAGGGAACTCATGGAGAAAATAATACAACCTAAAGTGAGTACCACTTTGTGACCATATTTAGACGCGGCTCTACCACCGAGGAGAGCTGTGGGTACCACAGTTGCAGGTCCCGTCATCATGGCTAATCCGGCTTGCGGCAAGCTGTAACCCCAGATTTTGGTCATGAGGAAGAAAAATGAGAAAAACATCGTTGCGAAAGCGATGGAAAAGAAAAATGCAGCAATATTCACTGCACGATAAGTGTTACTTTTAAAAAGGTTGAGATCAACGAGCGGATTCGACGCTCGCTTGCACCAATATACAAACACTGCGAGCAGAAATACGCCTGCAGTCAGCAAAGCTGCTGGAAAAATCAGTTGATTGATATATAGCTTGTACTCAATCAAGCTACTAACGATCAAAGCAATTGCGCCAATAATGAATACCACGCCCACCAGATCAAATCTCACCTTGGCGACAGGGTTGCTGGATTCGATCAAATGTCTTCGGCCTCTGATCAGGCAATACAAACCTATTGGCAAATTGATGTAGAACGCCCACTCCCAACCAAAGCTGTCTACAATCCAGGCACCAAAAGCTGGGCCAAGTGCTGCAGCTAATGCGCCTATGGCACCCCAGGCCCCCACTACGATGGCACGTTTCTCTTTGGAAAATGCTTCCAAGATTAACGACAAAGCCGCTGGGCCGAGCAGGGATGCCCCCATTGCCTGCAGCATCCTGGCTAAAATTAAAGTATGTACATTGGGAGACAATCCGCATAACACCGAAGCCAAAATAAATGCGGCGACGCCATACATAAATACTCTTTTACGGCCAAAGCGGTCAGCTAATCCACCGGCGGGTATCAGGCATGTCGCGTAGACCAGTGTGTAAGCATTCATTACCCATGAGATGCTAGTCGCGCTGGCATCCGGAAAGCTCTTGGCAATGCTGTGAAAGGCCACATAAAGGACAGTGGTATCAATTGAAACCAGGAAAGTAGCCAGGCTCGCAATATGGAAGATCAGCCACGGCCTTAATTGGCCTATTTGATCATTTACAATCGTATTCGATGAAGTATTCATGATGCTGTTGGCCAAAAATCTATCACCTGTTGCACCAAGCCAATTAACTCAGTTTCGGTTGAGCCGTTAATCGCTTGGAGAGAGAGCCCCTTGTGTATCGTGACGACATACAAAGCCAGTTGATCTGCATGAATATCTTTTCTAAGCTCGCCTGTTTTTCGGGCACTTTCAAATCGCTCAGCTAATTTATGTTGATGTTGTTGCAGGTTATAGATAAGTTTCTGCTGGATACCAATCCGCTCCAGCTCTTGGCTGGCTGTGCTCATGACGACCAGGCATCCACTCGGCTTATCAAAATAAAAAAGCACCTCTATCGATTTTAAAAGTAGCTTTCTGACAAGCTCTTTCGTCGTCTTCTCATTAAACACTTCATGGAAATAGGCGGTAGGTCCGCTCACGTATGCATGTAATACATTCAGGAATAATTGCTCTTTATTCCCGAATGCGGCATACAGGCTCGGCTTTTTCAAATCCAGGGCAGAAGCGATGTCATCTACTGAAGTGTTATCAAATCCTTTCTTGCGAAACAGATCTAGCACGATGTGAAGTGCTTTTTCCTTATCGAAGGTTCTTGGTCTTCCACGTTGCCGTTTAGCAATTTCAGTACTCATAATATTGCCTCCAATAATTTATATACCAAATGGTACATAAATATGTTGACAAGTGCAATATCTCTCTGTAGATTATTTTTTACCGATAGGTAAATAATTAATTTTTCTTTAGGAGATATAGAAATGAACAAGTTTAAGAACCTGATTAGTAAAGCGCTGATTTTCAACTCATTGCTGACTTTGGGTATGACAGAAGCGACTGCTGGTGTGGCCAATGTGGGCCTGGCAACAGCTCCCAATCAAACCGTTGAGGCGAATGGAGTCAAATTCTCATACAGAAGTTTTGGTAAAAAGACAGGGACGCCAATTGTATTTTTGCAGCACTTCACCGGCACAATGGATTATTGGGATCCTGCAGTTGTCGATGGCTTGGCTAAGACACATCAGGTGATTGTATTTAATAACACGGGTATGGGTCACAGTACTGGAAAAGTAGCCGACAGCATTGATCAAATGACCAAAGATGCAGACGCATTTATTGATGCTCTGGGGTATAAGCAGGTTGATTTGCTGGGCTTCTCAATGGGTGGTTTTATTGCTCAAGAGCTTGCTGCGGCTCACCCGGATAAAATCCGCAAGGTAGTCCTGGTCGGTACTTCAAATAAAGGCGGTGGAGATCATTTATTGAAAGTGCTTGGGGAGGCATTTGCACAGAATAATGGTGATCCAAGACTGTATCTATTTTTCACTCAGACAGCGCAAAGTCAGGCCGCAGGCAAAGCCTTCATAGCTCGATCCAGCGTTCGCAAAGATCGTGACCCGGAAATCTCAAAAGAAGATATGAACTCACATGCCAAAGCATTGATTACTTGGGCAAACACACCTGATTCGGAATTTAATTTATTGAAATCCATCAAGCAACCGGTGCTAGTTGTTCAGGGCTCAAATGACACGATGTTAGATACGGCCAACTCAATTGCCATGTATCAACACTTACCAAATGCGCAATTAGTGTTATATCCAGACTCTGCTCACGGTTCACTGTTCCAATTTCATGCCGACTTTGTAAGCAAGGTATCTAATTTTCTGAACTAAGATTCTGAGCCGGGATTCTGAACTAGGATCATGACACTCACCAGGAGCCTCAACTCTTGGTGAGTGCGTTTTCAGACCGCTCAAATATGACCAATCAGCTGTAATGCCTGCTTTAGTTTTTCTTTATTATTTAGGCAGTCAGGACTCAGGCTCAGGAATGCCTCAATCCTTGTGCGTAGAGTCGAATATGCCTTGGTGAATGCAGCGTCTATTTCAGTGTCTGTACCAGTTGCTTTGGCGGGGTCATCAACGCCCCAATGCGCCCTTAGTACGTTACCAAGGTATGCCGGGCAGGTTTCCCCTGCCGCATTGCTGCAGACTGTAATAACAATGTCTGGTGTCACTGGTAGGTTGTCCCATGACTTGCTGTAATAGCCCTCTGTGGCTATGCCCTCACGCTTGAGCAGGGCGATAGAGCGCGGATGCACTTCACCAGTAGGCTGGCTGCCTGCGCTCATGGCTTGCATGCTGTCTGGCGCTAATGCATTGAATGTTGCTTCAGCCAGGATGGAGCGGCAGGAGTTACCTGTACATAAAAATAGGATATTCATTGCATGCTTTCGATAATTAGGCGTTCTCGTACCAATCACGGCTACGATTGACGATTGCGACCACAGACAACATGACGGGCACTTCAATGAGTACACCGACCACGGTGGCGAGCGCCGCACCTGAGTTGAACCCAAACAGCGCGATAGCCGTTGCTACCGCCAGCTCAAAGAAGTTTGAAGCGCCAATCAGTGCCGATGGGGCGGCGACACAGTGAGCCACCTTCAGTTTCTTATTTAGCCAGTACGCCAGCATGGCGTTGAAATACACCTGAATGGTGATAGGCACTGCTAACAAGGCGATCACGAAGGGTTGCGCAATAATCTGCTGACCCTGGAAACCAAACAGCAAGACCAGCGTTGCCAGTAATGCGGACAGGGAAACAGGCTGGATGCGTTTGAGTAATGTGTCCAGCGCTTGCTGACGGCCTGACAATATCACTTCACGCATAAACTGGCTGATCACCACAGGGACGACAACGAAGAGCAGCAGAGACAAAAAGAGCGTGTTCCAGGGGACGACGATACTGGATAGCCCCAACAATAATGCGACCAGTGGCGCGAAGGCAAACAGCATAATGGCATCATTAAGTGCTACCTGAGAGAGTGTGAACTTAGGCTCGCCGCCGCATAGTCCACTCCAGACAAACACCATCGCCGTGCATGGGGCAGCCGCTAACAGAATCAGGCCAGCGATGTAGCTGTCAATTTGCGCCGCGGGTAATAAGTCACCAAACAAGTGGCGAATAAATAGCCATGCAAGCAAGGCCATGGAGAAAGGCTTCACTATCCAGTTGATGAACAATGTCACGCCTATGCCCTTGCTGTGCGCCAGGACATCACCCATGGTCTTGAAGTCAATCTTTAGCAGCATCGGGATAATCATTAGCCATATCAGGACAGCTACCGGGAGATTCACTTCAGCGATTTTGAGACTGCCCACAGTTTGGAAGAAGCCAGGAAACACCTGACCTAATGCGATGCCGGTTACGATGCAGCCAAGCACCCACCATGTCAGGTTGCGTTCAAAGTTGCTCATCGGGCTGGTTTGCGTGATCTGATTCATTAGCAGCACTTCTTACGGGTAGCTATTTCAATCTTTTGCGCAGCCGGAATGCAACAGGCAGCACCAGGCGCTGATGCTTCTTGCCCGCTAAAGGTGGGCGCACTGGCTAATGTGCGATAGGTTTCCCAGGCAATTCCAGAGGGGTCTTGCACCCAATGCTTGTCAGACTTTGCATAGCAGCAAGTCGTGCCTTCTTCAGTCACCAGGCTAAGCTCGGCTTTTTCTAAGCGCGCTTTGATTTCCTCAAGCTCAGATTCATGCTCAACCTGAATGCCAATATGGTCTAAGCCAGCTTTGGCACCACGTTTGCTGATAGCAAAATTGACTAACGGGTCATCCAGCATCCACTTGGCATAGTCGGGTTTAGAGACGGTTGGAGACGCGCCAAAGAGCTTGCTATAGAAGCCGACACTCTGATTGATATCGTCAACGGAGACATGCAAATGCATACGTTTCATTATTCATTCCCTTTCTCGGGATTGCAGCTTGTGACATCGGGGCAGCATTCAGTGACACCGGCACAGCAATTTTCAGTGAGATACGCAAGTAAACCATTCATTGCGGCATAGTTGGCCGTGTAGTAAATAAATCTGCTGACCTGGCGCGAGTGAATCAGTCCGGCATGGCTAAGCTCTTTGAGGTGGAACGAAAGCGTGCTGGGCGGAATGTGGAGTTTCTCACCAATGCTGCCCGCTGGTAGCCCCTCAATGCCTGCTTGAACAAGCAGGCGAAATATCTCCAGGCGTGCCTCTTGAGCGATTGATGAAAGCTGCGTCACTGCTGATTTAATGTCCATGTATTCTATATTTCCATAAATATGGAAATAATGCAACCATCTGATAATTTAATTGCATCAGATGGGTGTGTGTCAGCTAACGATACGTATTGAGCGAATGGTTACCGCTGGCAATAAAGCTTGGGCGGTCATTCCGGTGGAGAGTGTTGGCTTGGTGTGCGTGTTGGTATTTATCAGGGCGAGAATGGCAAACTGTAGTGCTCGCCTCGCCTCATAGTGGCCGCTATTGATAGAAGCTGCCCTGATAGGATTTTCTATGAATGCTCTTCTATTAAGCCAAAGATTTGATGATAAATGGCCGCAGTAATATGGACTGCAAATAGCGGGTAAATCATCACCGAAATTAAATAATGAAAGCCTAATAAGGTTTGGTGAATGGGGTGCGCTTTTTCAAGTAATGGCGGTAATTCGAATATGTCGAAAAAATGCAATGGTTCGCCGCTGCTTAGCAGCATCAATATCCCTAAAAAGCATTGTGTCATGATGATGAGGTATATAGATCTGTGCAGGGAAATCGCCACCAGCTTTTGCCAGGTTTTGATACTGTAAGAATGAATAGGATTTGGGTTCAGGTTTCGCCATGTCAGCCTGGCAAGCATCAATATCAGCAGCAGAATGCCGATTGAAGAGTGCAGGGAGATTAGTGTCAGTTTGTCAGCGTTGGTAGCCTTGTCTGTGAACTGGCTAGCCACCACGATGATGGTTAACAGCATCGCTACACTGGTCCAATGCAGAATTCTGGCGATCAAACCATATTGTGTATACGAGTTCTTAAGATTGATGCCCATGGTGAGTATGCGCCCAAATGCTATTGCTTTACGCTAGCGTTAAGCTTACTTCAGAGAGTATCTAAGCGTTTTAATCGCAGCCATGCCAAACCCAAAGGTGGTTAACGATAATGTCGTATAGAGAAACACAATATAAGGCAATGAATGAATTTTGGGGGCAATCGCTAACACGAGAAATGCCGTTGGATTGCCGATGGAACCTAATGCCATTGGCCACAGGACAAACTTGGGCAAGCTGATTTTTGAGGCATAAAAACCTAATAACAACATGGTCATCATTAAGTAGTCTAAATGGCCAGATAGCAGATTTTCGGTGCTGGTAAATATATTGAGCATGTAAGGAATTTTCATGCCACGGGTCATCACCAGGCACCATGCAAGCACTAAACCCAATAGCAATGTAATGCAAGCTGTCCTCAGTAAAATCACATTGCCTGCATGTTTATCTTCATTCATTTTTATTTCCCCTTGAAATCTTTGTTTTAATTCGCCACACCACTAAGGCTGCCTGACTAAACCTAATGCGAAACGCTTAAATTAGGATAGGTCGCCATTGTAGGCAGACAGGTCTGTATGTAGTGTATAAACTTTTTTGGAGTAATGCAAGAGGGGGCTGGTCAGAGGGGGATTGAGGTGACTAATTGATGGTCATTTGGAGTTAGATCGTTGGCCGATCTGTCGGCTTGGCGTAAGGTACGCGATTTTCACGCGCTCATTGAAGGGCTCAGGAGCGCGGCAGTTACGGTATCCATTCAGATTTCTAAACCTGATTCATCTCATTTTATAAGTGTCGGTATGAGTGACGGCGACTGATGGAGATGCTGCCCCTAAGAGTATGGCCAGCAAGTGATACAAATAAGGCACGAATGAAATCGCTGCCAGGGCTGGTGTCAGGTCGAATACAAAGGCGACAGACGGGATGAGCACCAACCAGTTTTTGCCGATAATGGTGCCTCTGATCAAGCAGATTCCCCATATTCCGACCATGGACAATACATAAAGTATGGAGTCGTTTGCAACAGCGCCAGCATCAGCCAAATAGGTTGGCAATATCAGGACAAGATAAGTCATCACGAATAATCTGGTATTGGAAAATGTTTTATACATGGCTCAACATCCTTGTTTATGCTTCATTTTTAACCTTCATCTAAGTCGTATGTTATACATTTCTATGGATAAAATTAGTCCTTCAGATTGCATATAACTGTTTCTTATTGGGATACAATCAGCTGATGTATGATTTAAACCTGATGATCATTTTTGCGCATGTAGTCAATGAGCAAAGCTTCTCCGCTGCAGCCAGGAAGCTGGGCATGACCAAATCCTCCGTGAGCAAGGCGGTCGCGAAGTTAGAGCATGCCTTAGGCGCCAGTTTACTTAACCGCAGTACCCGGCATCTCAGCTTGACCGAAATTGGCACTGGCTTTTATGACTATTGCACCCGCATCAGTTATGAAGCCGAAGAAGCACAGCAAATGATTGAAAGCCTGAATGCACAACCGCGCGGCGTGCTTAAAGTAGCCGCTTCAGTGGCTTTTGGCACCTTGCATATTGCGCCTGCCATTGCTGAGTTTATGGATCGATATCCGCAATTGGAAATCGACATGACGATTACCGATCGCTTCGTGGATTTGACTGAAGAGGGCTATGACGTGGTGATTGCAATCACCAGGGATTTGCCGCAAAGCCTGGTGGCGAGAAAGCTGGCACCGATTCGACGAAACCTGTGCGCAACCCCCAAATACTTCGAGCGCCATGGCATTCCCGTCATCCCGCAGGATTTAGTCAATCATAATTGCCTGGATTATATTCACTCGGGAGATAAAGGCTTGTGGCGCTTTAACGGGCCGCAAGGCGAGGTTGCCGTCAATGTCTCTGGCAGGTTGCGGATTAATGACGATGAGGCATTGTCGCAGGTCGTATTGGGTGGCTTTGGTTTGGCGCTATTACCAACGTTTATTATCGGTAAGGACCTGCAAGCCAAACGTCTGAAATCGGTCTTGTCTGAATACATTCCTGTAGAACAACATGTCTACGCATTGTATTTGCCCAAGCGGAATTTACCTTTGAAAACCCGCGTCTTCATTGACTATTTATCTGAGCGATTTGGTGCAGAACCTTATTGGGATAAAGCGTCGCCATCCGACTTGGATTGAAAAAGCAGTTCTTTTATGATGCTTGATCGCTGCAACATAGAGTGATTGTAGTCATATAGGAAACAGTGATGTTCTATTGCACAGGCTTATTTTTTCCAGCTGTAGCTATTATTCTGTCCGCTTGCCCTTGGGGATGATTAGCATTTTGTATGGTTGGAAAATATGGAATCTGAAAACTTAATATTGTCGGATCAGGACTATGCGCGCTTATCGACGCTGGCGAATGATGAATTGTTACGGGATGAGCTAGGCAGGGCGATTGTCGTTGCAGCGGATCAAGTGCCTGTGGATGTCGTGAGGATGAACTCACGTGTGATTTACCTGGATAAAAGCAACGATTTAAAAAGAGAAGTTGAGTTATGCTTTCCAGACGAAGCTGATTTTAAACTGGGAAAGATTTCTGTATTTTCACCGGTGGGCACTGCTTTACTCGGGTTAAAAGTCGGCCAGGAAATTGACTGGCCATTCCCGAATGGCGAATCCAGGCGGTTGAAAGTGGTGAATGTGATTCACGCACCTTAAAGTTTTTCGCGTTGATACGAAGCGCCTTCCCGGCACATTCGGGAAAATTTCCCATATGAAAGATAGGCGCTTCCCGGCATTATTCAGTCAGGGCATGCTTTGCCACTAGGACCGTTTAAACTGAGGTGACTTATTTTAAACGGGGTAAAACATTCCCTATCCGCATTCGATTAACTGCATATTGATTCAGTGCTAGAAAAGGCATCTCTTCGGAGGTGCCTTTTTACTTTTCGAGCTTATGTGCACCTGTGCATTTGTCTTTAAAAGCGAGAAGCGTACTATCGAAAGATTTTTTGCGTTCGTTAAACGCACTGGTTTTGCTATTTAATTGGTCTAACTGGTTTTTTAAGCCTTCTAAATTGTCATTAAATTGCTGCTGTTTTGCTTTTAATTGCTGCGTTTTTTCTTTTAATACGGATGAGTCAGCATTAAATTTAGCAATGTCTTTATTGAATTGGTCGACCTGTTGATTGATTTTCTTTGCCGTTGGCGCATCCACTCTTTGGCGCGTTTGCACAGAGAGCGCTTGTTTTCTTTGAGAGAACTGATCATTCAGCGCATTCATTGCTGCAATCTCTGACTGCACCGCACTTGCCTCTTTTTCCAAAGTTAGCCGGGCATGCTGGTTTTCCTGCACACTATTCTCGGCTTTTAACACTTCTTCGTTCATTTGTTTTGTTTCGAGTTGGAAGCTATCAAATCGCTGCCTGATCGTGACATCAGAACTCATGCATTCTTCTAGTTCGTCAAAAGTAATCGAGGGCATGTCTTTCGTCTCTTTGCCCCATACATGGTAAATGCCAGGCAGCCTGATGGTCGAGGGTTGCGGCATTTCTTCGGCAGCTAAACGAGCGTTTGCAATGACAGAGAGCGCAACAATGGCGGTTGCAAAAATATGAGTCAGAGAGTTATTCATTTTTTAGACTAAGTATGTAGTGGTTTTTATGTGCTTAAAATGACCTGGCATGATGAAATGCTCGATGCGTCATGCCTTACTTTAATGCATTTCTCGTTGTATTTGTTATGACGGGATAGGATGCGTAAAGTTGATTTACCTGGCTTGGCAATCCCGGTTTTTCAACAGGTGTCTATCATATAATGCCGGGCAATTAAGTCAGTCATAGTTAGTCCATGTCTTCCAGTAGTTTGCACAATACCTCAATAGACAAGAATCGTCGCTCGTGGCACAAGAAATCTCAGTTAGTCGATAGTACCGGCTGTCAATATATCGTGTTTACGCACGATATCTCTTTGATGGGAATGAGCCTCTTTGCCGACAAGCAATATAAACCCGGGCAGATATGCAATGTGCATGTGCCGGTATTTGTCGGGTCGGCACTGCGTAATTACCGGTTTAATTGCCGGGTGACGTTCTCTTCGCTGTGTGGCATGAAGGGCTTTAGAACCAATCTGGAGTTTCTGGACGTCTCTTCAGAAAATCGAAGTTTGATTCAGTCGGTGATGGCGCAATAAGCTGCATTCACTGAGCGCGATCATCACATATTCAGCCGGGCATTCCGGTGGCCCTGATCCCTTGATTTCTCTCATCTGTTGGTTTTTTTTATCCATCATTTTGCAGCTCTCCAGAGAGGATGATTTTCTCACCTGACACAGCAGGCACGTGCGTCACCAGGCATGCCGCCACTTTAGAGGCCTCTACAGCGCGCAGGTGTATGGGTAAGAGCGGTGCTAACAGTTTGAAAATAAGAATACCGAGTTTTTCAGCATGTCGTTGCGGCTGCTTTAACGCGTCACGGTCACCTAGCAAAAAAGAGGGGCGCGCGATCACCAAGGTTTCAAAGGGCAGCGTGGAGAGCTCAGCTTCGAGCTCGCCTTTAATGCGGTTATAAAAGAGCATTGAATCAACATCTGCCCCCATGGCGCTCACCAAGCCGAGTCGTTTTGCGCCAGCGGTGAGTCCGGCGTTTGCCACGGCCACATTTGCGTCCAGATCTATGGCTTCAAAAGCTGCCCGGCTACCAGCTTGTTTGATCGTGGTGCCAAGTGCCAGATAAATTTCATCTAGCGGCGGCAGTGGGGGTAATTGCTTGAAGTCTACTTGATGCAGGTGGAGCTTGGGATGTTGGAGCGCGAGATCGCGTCTGGACAGCAGATGGATTTCTGAGACCGTATCGTCTTGTAACAGGCGCTGCAAGATATGCGAGCCTACCAGGCCTGTTGCACCAGCAATTAATACTTTGCGATGGGTCACTTGATTCTCCTGCGGTTAAGTCAAGGGGGGATAGACAGCCAGGCCGTCGCTACATGGCCAAAGGCTTGGCTTGACGATATTGCAAATCCTCGAGGGTGACATCCATGCCACCCACCTGGATGCCTAGTAAATTCAGTAGCGGGTCTAACAATACACGCCCGATCTCCGCCAACAGCGGGCTGACCAGCGTGGAAATCACATTATTCACCAATCCCAGATTCAGTACACTCAAAATGGTCACATTGAGTGCGTTCGATTTTGACAGGGCGTTTTCCAGGCTGCTGCCCACCGGGCTGGAGACTGACTGCATTTGGGGTAAGTGATTCTCCACCGGATTCGCTACTGAATATTGAAGCGTTTGGGCATTGGCCGGTTGAATAGGTAGGTTTAAGCCGATATCTGCAATAGGAATACTCAACAAGGTGGACACTCTTGCTGGCCCCGTACCGGCATTGTTGGTGAGCGTGAGCGCTGCGATGCCGGGGCTGGCGTCTATTTCAACCTCTGATACGCCATCATTTTGCTGTATGGTACGCAGCCCGGCAGAGCCTTGTGCGACTTCGGTATTCAACGCCAGGTCTATGCGTGCCAACAGTGGA
Source organism: Methylophilus sp. Q8 (assembly GCF_000800115.1). Taxonomy (NCBI): domain Bacteria; kingdom Pseudomonadati; phylum Pseudomonadota; class Betaproteobacteria; order Nitrosomonadales; family Methylophilaceae; genus Methylophilus; species Methylophilus sp. Q8. The sequence continues at coordinate 1,317,865 of NZ_JUHE01000001.1, forward strand.
ATGTTGACCAGAACGCCAACCCTGGCCCTGATTTGCGCCGTTCGCGCGATAGCACATAGGTTGCCACTGCCCGCTGCCGGGCCTACACTCAGTTGGGGCGGTTCAATGACCGTCACTTGCGCGTTGATATTGGTGATAGAGGCCAGGTTGAGTGTTAAAGGCAGGCTGATCGCATTGGTGCCATTGGCAATCATGGCGGCTGTGGTAATCATGGATAATGCATTCAGGGCAACAGCAGCCGCGGCATTGGTGTCAGGTGTGGTCACCGCCAGCACATCCCCCAGCTTGATGGGGACATTTTTGATCGCAATCGCCGCGATACTCTGCATGGCCGAGACCGCTTGCAGATTTGCCGCCCCACTCTGGCCTGCCGCACTGGCGAGCAGATCGAGTAGATCGCCAATTTGCATATTGGTATTGAGTAAATCCTCCAGCGTACCGGCTTGGCCGGACACGGCCAGGATATCGTGCAGCGTGATTTTGGTGGCTGCGATGCCTCGATAGGTCACTGCATCCAGGTTGAGTGGCCCACCCAGCATGCCTCCGAGCAGCCCGTTCAACAGCACGGATTGCTGGCTGCTGAGGCTGGTTGTAAAACTGCCTACACTAAACACGGCTAATGGCGGATCGGACACTGACACCGCTTCCGCCCGCAAGAGCATGGTGCCACCCATTAGCCCACCGGCGACCAGGCTTTTAGCGACTTCTTTTGTCGCCCTGACATAAATCGCCTGATGACTGCCATCAGCCGTAAATTGCCGTATGCCTTGTACGGTATCCAGCCTGCCAAGCAGGACTTGGTTAGGATTGCTGGCAAGTTGTCCGCCGTAGCCATTATTCACCGCTGCTTGTTGCGCCATTTGTACGATATTTTGCAGATTGGCCTGGCAGCCAAGATAGCGTGAGGCATGGATGGCAGACATATCTGCAATCGATTGCAATTGCTTTTGCTGCATCCACAGGCGGCCACTGTCTACCACCAGGGCAGTGAACAGCAATGCCATCAATAGCAGCAAACCGCCGGCAAGGCCGATCGCTCCGCGCTGGGATTGCGCGCTAGCGGGTGGTGGGCATTGCATGCTCATAATACTCTGGGATGGGTTTCTCAAAGCTCTTGATGTAGCGGCTATGCACTTTATCCATCACCTCGCCAGAGACCGGCTGGGCTTGGGGCGAGGCCGCTTTGCCAGAGCGTTGCAGTTCCAGCCATTGTTGCGTCGGCGATAGCGCGCGTGCAGGTGGCTGAACGATGGCCTGGTTGTCTTCCGCCATGGCATGGGTGACGCTGAAAAAGCCGTAGAGGGTGAGCGTAATAAATCGTTTCATGATGCACTCCTTGCGGTTTAAGGGCCTGCCCGACGGTTTTCCGGTGTCATTTTCTTAAGCTGCTGCATTTCTTCGGCGTCGACGCCAAATTGCCTGGCAAAAGCCTCGGCCCTGGCGGTGTCGCCTTGCTGGTAAAGCAGCAGGATGAGGTTATGGGCCGCCTGCCGGTAGTCCGGTGCAAGCTCCACTGCGGTTAAAAACTCGTGCAAAGCCGGTTCCGTTGCGCCCGATTGCATCAGGACGTAGCCATGATCATTACGGATGGTATGTTCCGTTGGTAGCGCATTACTGGCTGCCTGCAAATAGCGCAGTGACTCTTGCAAATGACCGGCATTGCTGGCAATCAGCCCCAGGCCGCGATAGGCGTACCCGGAAACGCAACTGGTGGTTAACTGCTCATAAATGACCTGGGCCTGCAAGGCGCGCCCGGTTTGGCGTAAGCCATGGGCACGCAGCAAAGCTGCCTGTTCATTTTTAATGTTGGCCGCTTCCAGATGGGCAAGTGCCGCGTGCGGTTTGCCTTCTGCCAGCATCTGCTGAATGAATCCGAGCTTTGTGGTCTCTTCAGCAGAGACTTCTGTGCAAGCCTTATTGGCTGGGACTTTGATCTGTCGCAGCGCTTTTGTATCGGTATCAGCAGCGAGCGCATGTGGCAAGCCATGCAGCCAAAGTCCTGCCAATACCATCATGATGGTGATCGATTTCATAAGCCGTTTGCTCCTTTCAATGCTTTCGCCAGCCCGATAAATCCTGGCCCGGCCAGGAAAATCATCAGTGCTGGAAACAAGAACAGAATCATGACCACGGTCATTTTTGCCGAGAGTTTGCTGACATATTCGCGCAACTCCGAGACCTGGCGTTGCTCGATCAATGCGGTATATTCAGTCAGTGAGTCTCTGATATTACCGCCATAACGCGTGACCTGCTTAAGCATGGCAATCGTGTCGTTCAACTCCATCACTTCTAATGGCGCGGCCATTTCGGCCAGCGCATCCGACCTGTCTTGACCCGTTTGTATACGTTTGATTACCAGGCCGAGCTCTTCGGCAAGGTTGGGAATCAGGTCTTTGCCCTGCTGCTCGATGACCAGCAGAATATGCTCCATGGACAGGCCTGCCTCAAACAACATGCGCAGCAGATGCAAAAACGGCACCACCTCTTTGCGGATGGCATCACGCCGGCTTTGCGCTTTCCAGCGCAGCGAGCGGCGAATGAGCACAAAGGTGGCTGCAAACACAAAAAGCAAATGAAACAGCACATTGATCAGGCTGTCCTGGTTCAATATGGCATACATGGCAGAAAAGGCACCAAGTACCGTGGGCAGTCCCCATGCGATTAGCAAGAACGTACATTTTGCCTTGGCCCCCGGCCAGCCTGCCTGTAGCAGCAAACGCTGCATTTCTTCCATTTCGCTGCGTGAAACCTTGTCCAGCATGTTTTGCAAGGCCTCTTCAAGGTCGAGTGATCCTAATTGGGCAGAGATATGAATGCCTTCCTGATGCAAGGCTTCGCGAAAACGTCGCTGGATATGTCTTGGGTGGCTATTTTTTTGGGCCGTGTAAAGAAATAGCCCCGCCGCCAGTAACATCAGGATAATAGAGATCGACCAGGCCAGATTCATCGTCAAACACTCCGTAGCATGCGCCAAAGGATGAGTGCCCCCAGCCCTTGAAATACCATGGCGGTCACTATCATGGTTTGCCCTGAGGCATCCTCAAGTAACATGTTCAGGTAGTTGGGGTTGGTTAACATGATGTAGCCAGCGATGACCAGCGGCGTCACTCCCAGCACCCAGGCCGACATTCTGGTTTCGCCGGTCATGGCGGCCAGTTCCCGCCGCGCCAGCTCCTGCTGACGCACCATTTTTACCACGCTCTCCAGCATGTCACGCGGGCTGCTGCCGTGGTGATTGCTGATGCGCATGGCCAGCGCAATCAGGTTCAGTTCACGCAAATTATGTAGCTTGGCTGCCTCTGACAGGCTTTCGATCATATCTGCGCCCAGGTCCGCTGCGCGCACCACGCGATCCACCACGTCACGTAATGGTGTCAGTGCCTCGCTTGCGGCAAAACGCATGGCGCTTTCCAGGCTGCGGCCGGTACTGAGGCTGCGCAATACCTGATCAATAAACAGGGGGATCTGGGCAACCGTTTGTGCCCGTCGCCGATGCAAGCGGCTGTATGGCAGCAGAAAACCGAACACAAAGATCGCGGCACTGAAGATCAGCACGGCGCCCACAAAACCATAGATGAGCCACCCCACCATGCCGGTGAACATGAAGGCGACCGGGATACCAACAACATGCTTCTTTTGCAGCTCGAACCCGGCATAGATAGAGGCGCGCACCTTAAGCAGGTGCCAGTAACTTTGCTGGTCGCCGGGTGCGACGCCGGAGACGGTACTGCCATACGGTAGCACCTCTCTGAAATGCAGCATCATGCGTTCGCGCAAACGTTTCTGTTTGCTGTGCCTGAGCATCCATGCGGCGAGTAGCAGCATGCCTATGGCGCCGACAATGAACGAGATGGCCAGTGTATTCATCACAGTTTCCTGAACGCCAGGTCTTGTAACTTTTTATTGCAGGGGCGGACCATCGGGTGTGCAAAATACCCGGTGTTGGCGTCATAAGCATAGAGTTCATTCAGCACGAAATGACCATCCCGTACCCCTGCAATCTCGGTAATCGAGATCACTTTGCGTTGCCCGTTGGGCATGCGGGCAATTTGCACCACCAGCTCAATCCCGGCGGCGATCATTTTGCGCAAGGTGGCTTCTGTGCCATGAAATTTGGCTAATCCCGCCAGCATTTCGAAACGCAACATGGCGTCTTCCGGACTGTTGGCATGCACGGTACTCATACATCCGTCATGGCCGGTATTCATTGCCTGCAGCACATCCATCACTTCTTCGCCGCGCACTTCGCCCAGTACGATGCGGTCTGGCCGCATGCGTAAAGAGTTTTTCACCAGTTCACGTGCAGTGATTTCACCATGGTCGTCGATATTCGATGGCCGGGTTTCCAGCCTGACCACGTGTTCGTGTTCCAGTTGCAGCTCTGCGGCATCTTCAATGGTGACGATACGCTCGCTGTGGGGAATAAAGCGGCTTAAGACATTCAATAAGGTTGTTTTACCGGCGCCGGTCCCGCCACTGACAATCAGGTTGCAGCGACGCTCAACAGCGGCGGTCAAAAACGCCAGCATATCGTTGTCTAAGGTGCCGTATTGCAGCAAATCACCGGACAGCAAGGGTTGCTTGCGGAATTTACGAATAGACAGGCAAGGGCCATCAAGCGCCAGTGGCGGAATAATGGCATTGACCCGGCTGCCATCCGGCAAGCGGGCATCCACCATGGGGCTGGCTTCATCAATACGACGGCCCAAGTGCGCGAGAATGCGGCGAATCACACGTAATACATGTTCGTTATCAATGAAGCGCAACGAGGTGGTTTCGAGTCGTCCATCCCGTTCTACAAAAATCTTTTTAGGGCCGTTCACCAGAATATCGTTAATACGGTCATCCTTGATCAGGCTTTCCAGCGGGCCAAAGCCCGCCAGCTCATCGACGACTTCTTCGACCAGGTTGTCCAGGTCGTAGCCACTGATGGGCAGATGCCGCTCGGCGACATAGCTGATCACCTTCTCCCGCACATAGTCTGCGATGTCACTGCGGGCGAGGTCCAGCAGGCCGATATGGTCACGTTCAATTTCTGCAATCAGGTGCTGATGGAGTTGAAACTTGAGCTCCTGATAGTCTTGTGCCTGTTTCAGGCCATAATCAAATCCACGTAGCTGCAGGTTCATCATTGCCCCTCTAGTGCTTTTCACGCAGAGGCGTGATCGCAGAAATCAGTTTGTGAAGCAGACCGTCCTTTTTCTCTGAGGCAGAGACAGGGGCGTCCAGTAGTTTGTCGGCCAGTTTGCGTACACTGACGCTGTATGGGTCATTTGGCGACAGCTCAAACATGCTTTCCCCTGAATTCATGGTGGCCAGGCGTGCCATGCCTGACGAGGATAGGGTGGCCAGCAGCGGCAGGCCAAAAGACTGGGCAATACTCTCGGCATCAGGCGGCATTTTTGACAGGTAATGGTCTACCACGACACCTGCGCCACTCAACGCGACTTTTTCTTCTCGCAGATGTTTGATCAGTTGCATGTTTTGCCGGCAGCTAGGCACACTTTGTTCGACTAGCAGCAGTACTTGATCGACATTGCCTAATAACAGCAGCAGGAAATCCGAGCCGACCATGCCACCAAGATTGACGATGATTCTGGGGAAGTGTCGACGCAAACTCCGTAACAGCACGCAGACATCTGCTGCCGTGAATTGTGCGCCTGCCCAGGGGTCTTCCGGCATTGAGAGTACGGTGAGGCCACTTTTATGTCGGCCAAAGCCGGTCTGGATCAGTGTGGAGTCGATTCTGCGCAGGCTGCGAATGGCATCAATAAAACTGTAGGACGAGGTCAGCCCCAGGTATAACATGGCATCTCCGTGCGGGACGCCGAGGTCAAGCAGCAGGGTAGGTTCCGTCTCTTGCACGGCCAGGGCCAGGTGCAGGGCCAGCATCGGTGAATCACTGCCAGGTCGCGCACTGATCACGGCAGTGATTTTGCCGCCATGATCTGCTTGCGGTGCATGCAATGCCGCATCGCGAGGGGTCAGGCGTTTAACTTCAGCCACCACTTCGCTGGCACGGGTATCGGTCTTGATAAAGTCGCGCGCACCCAGGCGCATTACAGTTAATAGCAAATTCTGGTCAAAAGAATCTGCGACGACGATCACCGGCAAGAATGGTTTGGCTGCAATAATGCCTTCAATCAACTGGGCCTCTTGCCGATAGTCGGCGGGATTCAGCTGTATAAAGATGGTGGTAGCCCCCACCGCATCCGAGAGTTGTACTATGCGCTCTGTTGCAGGAGAGTCGCCGGGAATTACATCCCCTTCATCCTTGAGTGATTGGCTTAACCATTGCAGGCATTCCTGGGTCTGGGTGATGGCAATATAGCAGTTGCGTTCACTCATCTCGATTACCTCGAAAAACCGGTGGCAGGGATGCCAGCATCTGGCTGGGGCCCTTTTTGGAAAAACAAGTCACTGAAACTGGGGTTGTAGTCACGCAGGTTGCCGCCCGGCAATACGGGCATGGCTGCATCTTTGGCAATGGGGCGCACCAGGTGTGGGGTCACGATCATCAACAATTCCTTATCTTCACGTTCGAAGCGGGTCGATCGGAAAAAGGCACCGATAATTGGTAAATTTCCCAGGCCTGGCAATTTGTCCACGTTTTGCAGCGTATTGCGGCTAACCAGCCCGCTAAGCACAAAACTTTCGCCATCCCCTAAGGCAACGCTGGTGTCCGTCCTGCGCACACGCAGCCCTGGTACGGCTACACCGCCACTTTGCACCGCATTGGAGAAGTCGATTTCACTGACTTCAGGCGACACCTTAAGGAATATTCTGTTTGCATCCAGCACCGTGGGCGTGAGCATGAGGCGCACCCCGTATTCTTTGTAGCGTATGGTGACGGTGCTATCGCCCCCGGCGCCAGCGCGGATGGGGACCGGAAACTCGCCACCCGCCAGGAAGCTTGCACTTTGACCAGAGAATGCGGTCAAACTGGGTTCTGCCAGCGTATACGCAAAGCCATTGGCCTCGAGAATGCTCAGTGTGCCGAGCAAGCCCCGGCTTGCATTCCCGGCCACAAAATTGAATGCGCTGGCATTGGCTAGAAAGCCTGAGGCACTATTCAGCGTAAAGCTGTTATCCCCAGTTTGTACGCCACTCAGGTTTCCCGGCGTGCCGATGGCGATGGTGGAGTTGCGACTATTCTTACCCAGGAAAAATCCGGCGCGCATCATATTCTGGCGGCTGACTTCTATCACTTTGATATCAATCTGCACCTGGTTATCAAAGTTGCTTGAAGTGGCGTCCATGGGCGCCTCGGCCTTTTTATCTATCGCCTGGCGTGCTAATGCGTGTTCTTCCAAGGAGTCTGCATCGCCAGCAATCGCTACCTGGCTGCCTGCCGGTAATAGTTTGATCGATTTGGAAAATTGCAGCCTTTGCTTTTCAATCGCCGTGCTAATGCTCACGCTGACCTTGATCTGCTTGGCGGGCGCTGCCGCCTGTTCGCTCTCCCAGATTGAAATCTCGGTCGCGCCCGGCTGTTTACCTGTAATCATGAGATTGCGCGATGTCAGCATAGTGATATTCGCAATGTCCGGGTTACCTACCGCGACACGTTTGACCGCTTTGGCATGCACATACACCTGCTGGGTCCCGACAACCAGGCTCAGCTCATTGGGCTCCTCGGCCTGGGCAAGCAGCGCCAGGCTGCATAGGCAACTCAGCAGCATTGACCAGGCATATTTCATTGTTTGCATGATGTATCCTTGGCTTTCTTATTGTTATTTTTTCACGTTGACAACGTCTACCTGCTCACCGCGATGAACAATAATGCGTTGCCGTTTTGTGGCAGGCGTATGCTGTTTCACGGCAACTTTGGTGGTCTCCGCTGTGGTGCTAACCGGAGTGGCGGGCGCTATCCCTGCAGGCTGGGAAACTTCGCCAAGGCGGACAAACTGGTTAGTTGTCGTCGCTGATGCATCTGTCCCAGGCAGTGATTCGCCGCGCAGGGCTAAACGCAATATGCCCGTGCTATCTGCCAGCATCAGTTTTGACGTATCTTGTGCGTGTACCGCCAGAATGGCAGAACGACTGTCCCGGCTATTTTTGCTGTCGATCCGGCTATTGCTCAGCCCCAGCTTGTTTGGTGTTGCTTGAGCGACTTCTTCCTGTGGGATGGGTTCAGGCTCTCCCGTCTGTGTACCATAGGCCAGCACTTTCACATTGGTCAGCACCACTTGGCTGGAACTCACTTGCCCGGTTTCCTGGTCTCTGTGCAAATACAGCAGCACGTCTACACGATCCCCCGGCTTGATAAAACCACCGACCCCGATCACTTCATTGACCTTGATGGCAACTGCACGCTCATCAGGCGCAAGTCCCTGGCCAAATACATTCTTGGCAGGAAAGTGGGAGGTTTTGAATGGTGTATCTTTCATGATTGTGCTGGTGGTTGCTTTACCTATCAGGTGTTGTGGATCACTGAAGGCCTGCTTGTCATGTTGCTGCGTGGTAGCTACTTTGAGGTCTTCAGCAGTCAGCACGTGCCCGGCGGCAATATCGTTTGTGGCCAACACGTGTGAGTACGAGGGCACGACAACGGTTAATGACTCCGCAGGTTTTTTGTTGCTGATCCGATAACCGAGATAGCCGGTAACGATGGCGGCGATCACCATCAATGCCGCTAATATACGCAGGAATGTACTGTTCATGATGTCATCCTCCGTGTGGTGTCTTTTTTAAAGTTCGATCACTGCTGTGCCCGCCAGATCGGCAGGTACCCTGGGGATCTGGCCAATCACAGGTAAGGTCAGCATGGGGATCAGGGGGTCATTGGCATAACTGCTATACACCACGCGAACAGTCAGCTGGTTGCCATTCATAGACAATTGCACTTTGCTGTTAGCGGAACCCAGTACTTTATCTTTTGGCTTGGCAGGCAGCCAGTTCAGTGAATTGCCAACCACCGTTCTGACTCTTGGATCTACGCCATTGCTGAGATAAGCCGAATTATTGGCATATGCCAGACGATCCACTGCAATCGCCGCCCGCGCGCCTTCTTCCACCGCATGCACAAACGCAGATTGCATGAGCATCACAATGGCGTAATTCACCATGGCGTAGAACAGCGCAAAGAAAATAAGAAACAGCATCACAAACTCAATCGCAACCGATCCTGTTTGTGTGCCCAATCGTGGCAGGCGGAAAATTTTATTGATTGGTTTTATCATTTCACCATTCCTATGACACAGAGTAGTCCCGCGCTTAAGGCGGCCCCAAAAGGCATCCACCGTTTGGGGATTGCTTGGTTTGTCCTTAATCGAATGAATAGCATGTACACCAGGCCGAATACGCTTGCCAGCATGGCTGCAATCACGAAGGTGAGCAGCATCGTGTGCCACGGGCCAAGTAAAGCAATGACCAGCAAGCATTTGACATCACCGGCGCCCAGCATGCGTGCAGCATAAGCTGGCAATGTCAGTAGCAGGCTGGCGACGACACCAAGCGCGACAGATTGCCAGTTTGCGCCAAGCATGGCTTGCCCGGTGATCAGCAACCAGCCTATGGCGATCAAGCCTAACCCAAGCGTTAAGATGTTTGGGATACGCCTTGCATACAAATCCGCCAGGCCGATCCCCAGGCACCAGACAATGATGATTGTTTCTGCGATAGGCATAGGCTGCATTCAGTGTGCAATTGCCTGATGTTCGCAGTGATTATGGAGTGAGTGCTGTTGAAATCTGGGTAAAAATGTCGGAAATGAGGCCGTTAATCGGCTTCACGAAAGTGACCAGGGCAATGGCTACCATCGCTGCAAGCAGTGCGTACTCAATGGCGCTGGCACCTTCTTCGTCGCGCAAAAATTTTGAAATGACTACTTTAATCGTGTTGTGCATTTTGATTCCCCGAGTATTTTTTTGGGCTTGCTTTGACTTTAAGTTGTCGGCATAGACCCAAATTAATTTTACAAATGACAAAACCAACTTCTAAAGAGCGACTGAAATGATTGCTGCAGCGGGTCAGGCTTCATTGCTTTACCCAAAAAAACATTTATGTAATTTTTATAGCAACTAATGTGCCCACTTTACAACTGGTATGAGCATTATTTAAATTGTTTTTTTATAACTGTTTGATTTTTAGTGATTTTTGTTGAAAATAATTTACTATGTCTTGGCCGAAAATGCATTGGCCTTGTTTACAATTTTTGTCTAGGGATGACAAAATATGACAGAGATGTAAAAGTCTTTGTAACATTCGAGGGCATGCAAGCCCTTTAGACTTCTTTTGTCGGGCTTAATATTTGCCATTCGGCGCGATTGCGCCCATTTTCCTTGGCGCGATAAAGGGCTTTATCCGCTTCTTCTATCAGTTGTTGCATGCTGTTTTCCATCGTTGGCACGATGGTTGCAATGCCCATCGAAATGGTGACGATTTCATGCGTGGATTGTTCGTGCCGGATATTGAGCTTCTGAACGGCCGTCAGCATGCTGTCGCTGATATTGCGTGCTTCGTTTAAGGGGGTGTGAAACAGCACCACCGCAAATTCTTCGCCACCGTAACGGGTGATTGAGTCGCCTGTTCTGCGCGCGCAACTATCTAGCGCTGATGCAACTTGCCTCAGGCATTCATCCCCTGCCTGGTGACCATAGCTGTCATTGAATTTCTTGAAGAAATCCACATCCACCATCATTAATGACAGCGGTACTTTGGCGCGGGAGGCCTGTGCCCAAGTGGTTGCCATGTTGGCATCAAAACTTCGGCGGTTGCCAATGCCGGTCAGGCGATCTTCCCAGGAGGCCTGTTCCGACGATATTTGTTTGAGCAAGACATCAATCAGAATTTTGCGTACTTCGCTTGCCGATGCCCACAGTGTTGCACCCACTACCACCAGGATGACCAGCACCATATGTAAGGTCTCGAAATCCAGAAACGGTGTCGCCAGCAGCAGGGGCGCATAGACGCCAATCGCAAAAGCAAAGAAAATCGGCAGGAACACGACCAGACGCGGCAGTGCCACGATGACCGCGATGAGCATAATGATCAGAATAGCGGCTTTGCTTGAGCGACCCAATAGCGGCAGTGCGATAGAGAGCGCACCCCAGCCCAGCCCGGCCATGCCTGCGGCCATGACATGACGGTTGATGCGTGCCAGTTCAATGCTGACATTGGCCGAGAGAAAGTCCAGGCGCCCCAGCCACCAGTGCCAAGCATGTGCAACCAGCAGCCAGGCGTACCATGCGCCTGCATAGACGCCGCCGATGTCCCAGGCCAGCATGGCAGCAGCCACCAGTCCACTAAACAATACAATCAGCTTGCCACTGTTTTTGCCTCGATAAACGTGGCGCAGCTCTTCACAGGCAAGATCATGCGGATTGAACTCCAGAGTCTTAATGGCACTTTCTCTTGTTTTATTGACCACGTTCAATCCTGTTCTAATGCGTTGATTATTTGAATGTGGCAATCGGCAGGTACAGCACTGAACATGACCGGATGCCAACGATTTATCGCATGACGAGTGTGCTTATTATGCTGCATTTTGTAGGACTGTGCCTGTTAGCTTGCTGCAAATTGTACGGCTAGTCCGGTCTAGCTCTGGTCAAGATAGTTTATGGATATTGTGTGCTTTAATCGCTGCCAGTCAGCCTGCCTTTGATGGCTGCTTTCATCAGCCTTCTGAAGGATGGGCATTCCAAGTGTGAGGGCGCTTGACACACAGCGGCATGCTTGAGGCAGTTGCTCATGATGGTGAGTCGTTGAATGGTCTCGTCGATATGTGCCGCTTTATCCAATAGCTTATTGCGATCCACCAGGTGTTGTTGGTTTGCGGCAAACATGGTGCTGATTTCTTGCAAGGAGAAATCAGCACATTTGGCCAGGGAGATCAGGGCCAGTTGATCCATTACATCCGCTGAGAAATATCTTTGCAGGCCTCTTCTGCCCAAGGATTTGATTAATCCTATTTCTTCGTAATACCTGAGCGTCGACGCTTTTATTCCTGTCTTTTTCACGACTTCAGAAATGTTCATTTCAGGCTTGACCTCAAGTTAACTTGAACTTGTATAGTGCGTTACACGGTATGCATTCGTCAATAAAGGGAGCGATATGAAAGTGACTATTTTATACAATGGGGTGCTAGTCGGCCTGCTAGCGACTATGTTGTTTGATGGCTGGTTATGGGGGCAGAAACAATTGGGGTTAAAAACACTCAATTTTGCCTATCTTGGCCGCTGGTTCGGACATTTCACACAGATGAAATTCGTGCATGACAATATTGGCAAATCACCAGCATTGACTCACGAATGGGGTATAGGCGTGGCCGTGCATTATGCCATCGGCATATTGATCGCTGAGCTATTGCTACTGGTTTGTGGTGAGCAGTGGATGCGCGAGCCGGAAATTGGCGCAGCGCTGGCGGTTGGAATGCTCACGGTTGTTTTCCCACTGTTGATTATGCAGCCAGGCATGGGCGCTGGCATCGCATTTAGTAAAATGCCGCAGCCATTCATGAATAGCCTGAAAAGCCTGCTTAACCATACTATTTTTGGCTTATGTATGTTTTTAGCCGCAGAATTGATGAATCTATTGCGTTGAATAGAACGGAGGACATGAATATGCGTTACAAACTACCACGTAAATATACACCGGTTGTATTTGCTTTTTATATGTCTGCTGTCATGGCCTTGTTGATGTGTATGGTGATTGTTGCCATCAATACCGGTGTGAATGGGCATTATTTCATCAGGGTTATCAAAGCCTATGCACTGGCGATGCCGAGCGCATTTGTCTTTTTGCAATTGGTGAGGCCGCTCGTTGTGAGGCTGGTGAATGCAACAGTCGCGAGCTGATCATATAATAAACGCATATGATATTCGGGAGTGGCGATGGGTAAGCAGTTTCAAGCATTAAGTGAGGCACATACGCAGTTTATTGCCGAGCAGAAAGTGTTTTTTGTTGGCACCGCGGTGGATCAAGGACGGGTGAATATTTCTCCCAAAGGCATGCACACGCTTAAAGTGCTTTCGCCGCATCAGCTGATATGGCTGAACGTAACAGGGAGCGGCAATGAAACTGCCGCCCATGTGCAGCAGAATGCCAGAATGACAATCATGTTTATGGCGTTGTCAGGGGATCCATTAATTCTGCGCGTATACGGTCAGGCCACGGTCATCCATAAACATGACCCTGAGTGGGATACATTGATTAGTCAACTTGATCCCTTGCCCGGCGCACGGCAAATATTCGTACTGAATATTGAGCTGGTACAAACCTCTTGTGGCATGTCAGTGCCTTATATGGATTATGTGGGGGAGCGCGAGCAGCTTAATGATTGGGCTGCGGCTAAAGGTGAGGCCGGGATTGCGGACTATTGGCAGGCAAAAAACCACACCAGCATCGATGGGTTGCCTACCTATATTCAAGGCAAAGGGCTTGATTGAGCGTTAGTGCGCCACTGCTTTTGAGAACACATTCATGATGATGACTCCAGCCAGAATCAGCGCGATGCCGATCAGGGCAGGGGTATCCAGCGTTTGGTCAAAGAATACGCGGCCCACCACGGCCAGCAGCACGATGCCCAGGCCTGCCCATACCGCGTAAGCAATGCCGATAGGGATGGCTTTTAATACCAGCGATAAAAAGTAGAAGGACAAAGCATAACCGACCACCACAATCACGGAGGGAATCGCTTTGGTAAAGCCCGCGCTGGCTTTGAGTGATGAGGTCGCGGTCACTTCGCTGAGAATCGCCGCGAACAAAAACAACCAATATTTAAACATGACTCTTTTTCCTTTATGATTTCTTTGAAGCCACAGACTTCTTCCAGGCGCCGGTTTTCTTCCAGGTAAAGGTGCCGCAAGTAATCAGGTACAAAATCGCCGAGAAAATATTCAGCACGGGCACCATGCTTCTGAACGCCAAAAAGAATGCTTTGCTCAATGCATGCCTGGGCGTATCAAATTCACAGTTTTTGAATTCAATTAAGCCGCCGATTGCCGAGATAAATAGCGGTACCAGATAGAAGGCAGAAAGCACATTGAAGTCCATGGTTTTTCCTTGTGAAAATACGTCTGTATTGCATAACGATGTTCATTATAAAACGATCGTGGTGATGGCGGCGCTTCTGGTTTATTGCTGGCGGTTCATGGTTCGCGGTTCATGGTTGGGCTATGTCCGATAATTCCTACAACAGATTCAGCGCGAGTGGGATAGGGCGACGCTGTGCAGTACGGCATGATGGCACCTGTATTGATTTGACCAAAATCTAAAAACCGGGAGGCTGTTCATCATGAAAAAACCCAATCCAGTGCCAGGTGCGACCAGTGCTATGTCTTTGATCGCGATCACGGCAGGAGCGGTTTCCGCCGCGCTGGTAATTATGTTTATCGGGATGTTTATGACCGTGGTCTCGATTGGATCCAATCCACCAAGCGATATGCATGCTGAGGGCCCCATGGTTGCCAGCCATGTGTTGGTGGTGGATGCGGTGAGTAACAGGGCTGGTCAGCGTGCACACAAAGCTGAAAAAGGGCATTTTATGGATGCTTTATTGCGCGAGGATATGCATAACCCCTCTGCAATGGCTGCCGAGGGGCATGGCCAGCCAGCGGCAAAAGTGACACGTATTTTCGCGAATCCGATGTCGATGCCCTTTGTGTCAGAAAAATCCCGTGTGACCAGGGTTTAAGCCAGTATCCTTAAAATATTTGGACTTCTTGAATCTTGAGCATTTTTAGTGCATTGTTCGACATTGAGCGGAAGATTGGTATTAGCACACCTACAACAGTATTTATGAGAGATATGCTTCATTCTGGAAATACACATGCATCCCTCGACCAAGTATCTCGGTCGGCGGCAGACGAAACACGCTCTGAGAAGTCGTCAGGTGCTGAGCGCGGTTCAGTCGATTTTGGCAAAGTTAATCTCATTCTCATTGGTCTGATTGTGGTGATTCTGTTCGGCCTGCTATCCAAGGAGGATGGGAATACCGCCTACTCCAGCCACGAAATGCGCATGCAGACGCAAGTGGTGTCAGAAGCCGGGCCTGAAACGAATGCCTCTGCCGCCGAAGCCGATGTGCCAGAAATTACAAGCGCAAGCGCGGCCCAAAACGAGGTGAGTGCCACGCCAGCGGCGCCAGCAAAATCCTCACCTAAACCAAGCAGCAAGAAATCTAAAAAAACTGAAGCAATAGAGCCTGAGCCGATGCAAGCCCCCGTGGTAGAAATACATGCCAGCCAGGCACTGCCAGTGGTCGAGCCTGTGCAGCAAAAGGATACCTCAAGAAAAATGCTGGTTTTTAATATCTGGAGTGTTTCTGAGCTGAGATTAAGAAGTGCTTACACCACATTTATGAACGATAGTTCTATTCCTGCTGCGCAACTGGAGGCCAGGAAAAAAGATTATTTGAGTTTTGTGAACCATCGTGCCAAAAAATGTGGCGAGCTCGACAATAAATTTGCTGGCAATATCAACACGGTTGAGCGGCTCACGTTTAGCAAGGGTGATGTCGACATTTTGGAGTGTCACGCGGCAGAAAATAATAGTGAGTTGGATAAGCTGCACGCTTCCCGCGAGCAGAGCTTCTAGTCTGTTATCAGCGTACTTGTGATTGATCAAAGACTCCAGGTTCAGGCCTCGAGTCTTTTTTATTGATGGGCTTATAAATCCTCCAGATCAGATGGCCGCGCGCGGTAATAGCCTTGTGAGTACTGGCAACCCATTTCTTTCAGTATGTGTTCCTGCTCCAGTGTTTCAACGCCTTCGGCAATCAGCCTGATATTCAGCTGTTTACCCATAAAGATAATGGTTTTGCATAAGGCCTGATCATTCAGGTTCACTGTAATATTCTTGATAAACGATTTATCAATTTTGACATAATCAATTTTGAATTTATTGAGGTAGGCCAACGAAGAATAGCCAGTGCCAAAGTCGTCAATCGCCAGTTTGATGCCGTGCTCATGCATGCTGTTCAGGGTTTCAACCACGTTGCTGGAGGGCTCTAACAGCAGCCCTTCAGTGATTTCAAAGCAAAAGTGGTCGCCAGAAATACTGCGGGCGGCCAGGCTGGAGATGAAATGGTGAATGGGCGCGGACTGCGAGAATTGCAAAGGTGAAATATTGATGCAGATTTCTACCGGACCAAAGCGCTGCTTAATCTGCTCAAAGTCCCTGATAGTTTGCTGGAACACCCATTCGCCAAGCTCAATAATATAGCCGTTCTCTTCGGCGATACTGATAAAGACTTCTGGTGAAAGGGTGCCAAATTCAGGATGCTGCCAGCGTAACAGCGCTTCTACTTTTTCACAGCGTAAATCAGTTAAATTGAAAATCGGCTGATATTGCAGATGTAGCTGATTTTTCTGTACGGCATAGCGCAACTCATTGCTGAGATGCGTTTTTTTGGTAAAAGCATCGTGCATGCCTTCGTTAAACAGAATGAATTTGTTCTTGCCCGTGCGCTTGGCCTGGTAAAGCGCCTGGTCCGCAAACATGATCAGTTCTTCTGCCTGCAGGCTGTTGTCTGGAAACAGCGAGACACCAATGCTGATGGAAACTACAAAAGATTTTTGCTGAATCGTAAATGGCGGTGCCATCGCCGTCATCAGCTGCGTACAAAGCTGGCGCAGCCTCTCCTCACTGGCCTCCTGTTGAATCACGATTAAGAACTCATCCCCACCAAATCGGGCTGTGAGGTTGGGCGGCAAGATAATGGACTGGATACGCGCCGCTACTTTAATCAGTACCTCATCGCCCACGGCATGGCCCGCCGTATCATTAATTTCCTTGAAATTGTCCAGGTCAATAATCATCACCCCCAGCTTGTTGGGGTGATGTGTTGCTACCTGTAGTGCCTGGTCAAGCTCATGCTTGAGTTGAAACCGGTTCGGCAGCTTGGTCAGAAAGTCATGGTTAGCCTGGAACCAGATGGCGTGTTGTGCCGCCACGGCTTGTTTTTTGTTGGCCTGGTACAGTTTAAGTAGTTGAATCAGCAACAGTACGGCAAAAAAGGACAGGGCGGAGACCAGGTATGGTGTGAGTGGATTCTCGGGTGATCTGCGCCACACTTCCAGGATGTCCGGCGGATTGGTGCCAATCTGCAGGGTCGCTTTATTCAAAATACTGCGTAGCATGGGGTCGGTATCGCTGGCCGCCATAAATACTGTGCTGGTGATAGCAGTGATGCCACTTTTTCTGATGGCCTTGATTTTGTGGAAGTCCAGATGGTAGTCAAGCACCAGTTCATTGCCGACATAGGCATCTATCAGGCCAGCGTCCAGGTATTCAAAGGCTTCATCTGCAATATCGACCAGTTTGATTTTGACGCCGGGGATCAACTCCCTGAGCTTTTGAGATAAAGGCCCATTTCTGAAGACGGCTACGGTTTTGTGGGAAAGCTGGTCCAGTTGAATCTCGCTCTGATACAGCTTGTTGTGAGACGCGACATAAATGGCATTAGGCGTTTCCAGGTAAGGCGTGGCCAGCAGGTTGAAGCCAGTAGGCGTATGCTTGCCACGGATACCGGTGACGAGCGAGACCTCATTGCTGGTGATATTGTCGTGGTAATCGACGAGGGTGAATTTTAAGCCCGTGAGCTGGCTAATTTTTTGCAGATATTGAATCGAAACGCCTTTGTGCTTTTGATTCTCCAACTGAAACTCAATCGGCATCCAGCCGTTTCTCACGGCAACGCGTATATTCCGATGCTGCTTTATCCACTCTGCTTCTTGGGCTGAAAGTTGCAACCGTTGCAAATTGTCTGCGGCATACAGGCTGCCAGGCAATATTTCTTGTGCTGGTAGTGACAATGACAGGCATGTTGCGATGAGTAAAAAGCATTGTTTGATCATGCTGAAACTGGATGTGGTTGAGCGATTCAGTCGCATCCGCTCTCTCCCGAAAATACATTCTTTTATGCAAATTAAATTGTAAGTGATAGTAACGCATTGCACGGTTGAATGAGAAAACTCTTTGCGTGCCTGCTGTGTTTTCGTGTGAGGGCCAGAGAGGGGCAAGTTGTGAATGGTGCGAGATTATCTATTATTTATGTAAATGTATTTGTTTATAATTTAAAGTAAATTTACAATTATTATCAAAGCCTGTAATATCTATCAGGTATGAGTAAGTGCAGGGTTCTTTGGCGTTATTTTTTATTATTAAACTGAGTGGAGAAACAAATGAAACAACTGAGTAAACTTGCAGTAGCCATGTCCATGGCAGTCGGATGCTCGCAGGCATTTGCGGCGGCTTCTATTTTTGTGGTTGAGCCAGGCAGTGATGGATTTAACATTCATACTGCGGCATTTAACGGGTCCAGTTACGACATTACTAAACTTGTATTCGATTTCACGACTACCGTGACTAGCGATGCGAGCCATCTGGTCATTGATGGCTCACCTAGTTCGATTGGCGCACCTGCTGGCGGTACCGCGACTTTCTTTGGCAGCGGTGCAGTGTTCGGATTTGACTTTACGAGCTTCAATTCATTTGAATCTTTTAACTTTCAATGGGATCCAGATTCAGCGATTAACGGCGCTTATGGTGCCACAGGGGCGGATTTCATCGGTGGAACCGTGACTGCGTTTACAACCAATGGCCTTTATAAGGGTACGTTTGAATTGGTTGGTACTGGGCCGGATGTGGCAGCAGGGCTTTCACCTTATACGTCATCCGTGGTGCCGGAGCCAATGACTGGTGCAAGCTTGCTGGCTGGTTTGGGTGTGTTGGGTTTGGTTGCTCGCCGCCGCCGATCATAAGCGTTGTTTGTTTTTAACGCCTAAGCCCATCGAATTTATTGGTGGGCTTTTTTATTTGAGGCCAGTATTTGGTGATTGATTGGCAAGCCGTTTTTTTTCGGATGCGGTACCATAAAGGCCATGAGTGACATGGGGTCACGAAATGCTGGGTATGGAGTCTGGTGCATGAAAAATTTAGGTGTATTGTTCGCTGTAGTTTTGGTGTTGTCAGGGTGCTCAGTTAATATGGTGAAGCTGGGTGTTTATAAAAATAAGGCGCAATTAATCGGCCCGGATGGCACGGTGTATGTCGGCAGTATTCTGATCAACGACATTAGCAATGATGGCGATATTGAGTTTGAAGAGTCACCTTATGGCAAGCTGGCCGGTAAGTGGACAGCAACCAGCGCAGCAGCGCCGGTAGCAAGAGCGGGTGCCGCTGACGCACAAGCTGTTGATGCCGTGGTACGCCGGGCATACTCGGGCAAGAGTTTTCTGGTTGCCAATCAGAAAGCGGTACTCAATTGCGACTTTAAAGCCAACATAGAAGGTGATGGCTTATTGGGTAGCGTGTATGTGATTGGTGATGGTATCTGTATAGATGACCAGAAGCGTATGATTCCGATTCAGTTTTTCAAGTCATAGCTGCGCGCAGCGTATGTGCTTTTGCCACCATAGCCCGCGGATAGCGGGCTTTTTTATGACCAACAATTTGCTTAAGACGCTCACCGAATCACTCACTGTCAGGTTCAGATTATAAGACTATTCCTACAGTAAATTCAGCCGTCGTGACATGGTATTGGGTGCCGGGTGCCTGCATGATGGAGCCTCACGCATTTAATACCAACACGCTGATTGCCCGCGTAGCCGGCAATCTT
This sequence comes from Methylophilus sp. Q8, assembly GCF_000800115.1. Lineage (NCBI taxonomy): Bacteria > Pseudomonadati > Pseudomonadota > Betaproteobacteria > Nitrosomonadales > Methylophilaceae > Methylophilus > Methylophilus sp. Q8. The sequence goes on from NZ_JUHE01000001.1 coordinate 1,337,426, forward strand.
TTGCTCGAGGAGCACATACGATGCTGAGAACCCTGTTGCTGGTCATTTTGATTCTGGCTTTAATCGGTGCCTTGCCTGCCTGGCCTTATAGCTCTGGTTGGGGCTATTACCCAAGCGGTGGCCTTGGTTTGGTCGTACTGATATTGCTTATTCTTGCACTCACGGGCCGGTTGTAGTTTTATGGTTGTAATGTGCCCAATTCATTTTCTCTATAAAGGAAATTAAATCATGATCATGGCTAAACGTTTTTTGAGTGCTTTTTTAGCAGCTTCGCTCTTATTTACAGGATCTATGCAAGCCGTACAGGCCGCCATGATTGGCACTGAGCAAGTCGCCGAGTCTACAATATCGGCCAAGGGTGCGCAGGACAGGGCCAAAATTGTGGATATGCTTTCACGCGATGAAGTGCAGTCTGAGTTGGTCAAGCGTGGGATCGATCCTGTGGAAGCCAAGTCACGTGTGGCTGCATTGACTGATGACGAAGCCAGCAATATGGCTTCTCAGCTTGATAAAGCGCCTGCTGGCGGTGGCATCATTGGTGCCATTGTGCTGGTGTTTTTCGTGTTGCTGCTGACGGATATTTTAGGATTTACAAAAATATTCCCATTCACACGTTCAGTACGTTAATACATTCTTATCTGGATATGCATTTAACTTTCATCCATTTAACACTTATCAAAGCCAGTCTGCGCCGAGTAAGCCTGCTGGCTTTTTTGTGCCTGTTGAATGCTTGTGCTGCGACCGGGGTGCGTGAAGCCACGCACAATATGCAATTGCCCCGTCACGCTGAACTGACGAGCACGCCTTTTTTCCCGCAGGCACAATACCAGTGCGGCCCAGCCGCATTGGCAACTGCGTTGAGTGCAGCCAATATTCAAGTGACACCAGACCAGCTGACACCAGAGGTATATATGCCCAGCCGCCAAGGCAGTTTGCAGATTGAAATGATGGCGGCAGCCCGACGGCACGGTGCGGTTTCGGTAAAAATCCCGCCGCAACTGGATGCGGTGATGCAAGAAGTCGCCGCTGGCAATGTGGTGGTGGTCATGCAGAATCTTGGTTTTTCATGGGTCCCCTCGTGGCACTATGCCGTGGTGGTTGGCTATGATCTTGATAAGGAATTGTTGTGGTTGCGATCTGGTACTTATGAGCGCTTTGAAATGTCCTTAAGTGCATTTCAGCGCACTTGGGCACGTAGCGAGCATTGGGCATTTGTGGCATTGCCACCAGGCAAATTGCCCGCCAGCGTTAGCGCAGATGAGGTCGCCAAAGCCTTGGTAGCTTACGAGAAAAATGCCTCTGTTGCGGCGCGAAAACAAGCCTATCAAGCAGCCGTAAGCGAGTGGCCTGATCATCAGGTGCTGTTGATGGGCTTGGGCAACGCCGCCTATGCTGCTAATGATTTACCCCTGGCAGCAGTAACCTTTCAGCATATGATTGAGGTGCATCCCGCTTCAGCGGCAGCCTATAATAATTTGGCCAATGTGCTGCTGGCACAGAAGCACATTGCACAGGCAGAGACGGTCGCCGAGAAAGGGCTGACTGTGGCTGGGGACGACGAAAATTTAAAATCTCAACTTGCACAGACGCTGGTTGAGATCAGGCAGTCTCAAAAATAACCACCTGTAGTGTGGGTGCTTACTTACGTTAAATGATATATTTAATAGACAACATTCATTCTGCTGTCGGCGGGTGTTTGTCCAAATAGGCGTAAAAATCTTTTCGCTTGAGTGATTTTGAGAACAACCAGCCTTGTACATATTTGACGCCACGTTCGTGCAGAATTTTCGCCTGCGCTGCTGTTTCTACGCCCTCGGCCACCATATCCAGTTGTAGCGTTTTTGCCATTTCAATAATATGAAAAGCAACATGGCTGGTGACCGCATCGGTACCTACAGAGTCCACAAAAGTCTTATCAATTTTGAGGTAATCGAGTTGGAACTTGGTCAGGTAAGACAGGCTTGAGTAGCCGGTCCCAAAGTCATCGATAGCCACCCGTACGCCGCAACTCCGGATATCCTTGATTGTCGTCAGCGCTTCATCGTCATCAAGAAACCCCCGTTCAGTGACCTCAATCAGGATTTGATTGCCCGTCGCCCCGCTGGATTTGATCAGGGTTTGAATCAGCGATAATAAGTCGCCTGACCGGATGTCGTGCGAGGAGATATTAATGCCGACATGAAAGTCCGGATGGGTATTAAAAGCGTTGCGCATATCTTTCGCTACCAGCTCAAATACGCGTTGTGTGATTTGGCAAATGACGCCAGCCGCTTCGGCAGCAGGGATAAACGTATCTGGACTGATAAATGTATTATCCGGCGTTCGCCATCGAATCAATGCTTCAGCGCCCACGCAAGTGTTGTGATGCAAATGCATGATAGGCTGATATTCTAGGTAAAACTCATCGTTCGCCAACGCGCGCAAAATAGCGGATTTAGTCGAGTACCTGGTGCGCTGCATATAGACAAATAACCCACCCAATAACAAGCCGACAATGATGGCTAGCGGAATCAGGATTTGAATAAAAGTCACGATATCATCGTTGATGTCCTTAAGGGGGATGGCGGCGACCACTGCCGTGACATTCAGCTGGTTGGGTGCGATATACACCAGCATCTGCCGCTCTTGGTCAATAAAAGTAAGTGCTTGCTTCCCTTGGTATCTTTCTAGCCAGGCAGTGGCGATCTCGCCCTTGCCGGTATACAGCCGGTGTGACTGGATGCTGAATACGCCGATGGCAACCTCCGAGTTGTCTAGTGCCTCGATCGCGTGACTGGGCACAAACATGATGGCCCAGCCTGATTTCTCGAAAATCACCAAATGCCGGTCTTGCCAGTCAGCGATCTTGATGTTGGACCACACTTTGGTACCATCCGGCTCGGTCCGGTAGGGCTTGCCTAGCACCATGCCATCCAGCAGTTCTGAGATGGAGGAACAGGCGATTTTATTGTCGCGGATATGTGCAACGCCTTGCAGAAAGAATCCTGATACATTGAATTCCTGCATTTTTTGTACCTGTTGCGGCAGGCAAGCATCTTTTTCGGCCACTGACGAAAAGTAATTCACGACATTGGCAAACTGCTGGCGTGTCGTACTCATGCGCATCAATACACCAGAGGTAATTTCCCGCAGGTGTTTCGTTTCTTTGGAAACCGCCTGGTTATGGGCAATAATTAAAGACAAGAAGATGGAAATCGAGGCGGTGATCGCAATCAGCAGCACCGTAATGCCAGTCACAATTTTTTTGTTACGCCAGCTTTTCTTTAATACGTGATCCATTTGATGCCTCCTCCCAAACGTCAGTTTCATCGCTATCGTGTCTATTGGCCAATCGGCATTATGGGATAGGCGTATGCAACCTGGAGGTGATCGAATGGGCGCAGAGTGCAAGAGTGATAAGCATAGTTTTTTTCGTTAGTGTTATTTGAATATCGATCTTGATGCTGTGAGAGACGCATGAAGCTGCGTTACTTTTACAACGCGAGAATAAACGTTAATGTGAAGAATGTCATTGTTACTTATCGTCGTGAATAATACTGAGCTGACCATCTGACTCTAATTGCATTTGTTTGACTGCTGAAATATGCTCAATGCCATCTTCACGTAGCTTGGCCAGGATATCGTCTTTGGTAATAAATTCGCGACGCATGGCACGTGTTTGCAGCACTCCGTTACGAACCAGCACCAATGGTGGTGCTTCCATCACGCGCCTGATCCATTTATTTTTGTAGCTGAGCCAGTCAATCAAGATATTCCAGCAAACCAATACGCTGATCAGTACCAGGCCGTCCATGATCGATTTAGCATCCCCGCTCATCGCGTTTTGAGAGGCATCGGCCACAATGACCACAAATAAGAAATCACCGACACCGACGCTGCCCATATCCCGGCGCAAGATGGATCTGAAGATAAGAAACAGGAACCAATAGACGATGGATCCTCGAATCACAATCTCCCACAAGGGAACGCTTAAGCTGAACGCAGCTGTATCCATGTCATTCACCCCATTTCATGATGTGCAAAGAGTCTACAGAAATAAAGCAATTGTCTTTATCAGCGCCAGATGTACTTGTTGTAGGAAAAACAAGCTATATCAAGGATGCAAAAAAACGTGCCTTATTCATTCCTACAGCAATTTCAGCCGCAGTGTCATGGTCAGTGTATTGCCATGACGGCATGATGAAGCCTTACTCATCTTGAGTATTGCTTATCCTAGGTATTATTAATCTTGGTATTCTGACCCTTGGTATTCAGGCCTGCTGTTGAGGCCGGTTTGAATCAATGACTGGAGCGTATGATGTTCAGCACTGTCCTGATTGTTATCCTCGTTGTGGCGCTGATTGGCGCCTTGCCAGCTTGGCCGCATAGTGCAAACTGGGGCTATTTTCCAAGCGGCGGCTTTGGTTTATTGCTGTTGGCATTGCTGTTACTCACATTCTCTGGAGGGTAAGCGATAAGTGGTGCCACTTTAAAAATTCTACGTACGTTGATTCAAGTAGTTAATCATTAAGCACGCAGGCGCATTCCTACAAAATATTCAGTATAAATCTCATCGTTTTTCTTTATGCCATGCTGCATAATGAAGCTGCAATAGAGTTAACTATTTCTCGCTTCAACCATTCATATGTCTTTGCTGACTGCGTGCTGTCAGTAAGCGTTTGATTGCAGGAGAACGACATGCTGGGTACGCTGCTGATAGTGATTTTCACGCTCGCTTTAATCCATGCTTTTCGTACCGGTTTCTACCGCGTGAGTTGGGGCATGGATCCAGGCCGTGCGCTGACTGTATTGATCGCTGTCTTGATTATGATGGCGTTTGCGATTGGTTTCGTTGATTTTTAATGTACGACCAGTTGTGTGATAACACTTTTCGAGGAGATAGTGATCGCGTGAATCATTTTGAATGATTAAAGAGTAAACCTATTGTTCTTTCTCAAAAAGAGTGGCATACGCCTGGCGTAGAATGCAACATGGAACCTTTTGTGAAGTGAGCCAGTGCGCCCAAAACTTAGCCAAACATTTAAAAGCCAACTGATTGCAGCGTTTGCGGCAATGTTGGCTTTTTTGTTTTGGCATTTTCTGCTGGATTACCAACGCCAGAAAGCGGAGGGGGAAGCCTATCTGGAGGCAGCCTCTTATGGCAGTTTGCTGCGTGCCGAGCTGGATCGCGAATTAAATTCCCTGCTATTTATTTCTAATGGCCTGTCCAGTTTTATCAAGGTCTATCGCAATGAGCTGAAGCAGGACAAGATGCAGGCGATCTTAGCCGACCTCTGGTCCAACGCCCATCATGTCAGGAACCTGGCAGTGGCCGTGAATTACAAACTGACTTATGTCTACCCTGAAAAGGGCAATGAGCAGATCATCGGTATCGATTATCGTGAGGTTGCCTCGCAATGGCCCAAAGTGAAGCTGGCGATTGAGTCTCATGAGGGGGTGCTGGATGGCCCGCTGGATTTGATACAGGGTGGTAACGGCATGATTTATCGCTTCCCGATTTTTGTCGATGGCCATTACTGGGGCATTATGTCGACGGTGATTGATACCCATAGCTTTTTGCAGGCGGCTTTTCAGACGGTGCAAAATCCTCAGTTTTCATTTGCAATCAGGACGGTAGAGCAGAAGCGCGTGTTTCATGGCGATGCGGCGTTATTTGATCAAAAGAACATTTTTATTCAGCAAAGTGAGGTGCCCAATGGCAAGTGGGAATGGGCCATCGAGAATAAAAATAGCCATCATCTGCCTAGTCGCAGCCTTGGCATGGTGTTGAGTGTATTGTTAAGCCTGTTGGTCGGCGGTGTTGCCTACTTCTTCGCCCAGGAACGCTATTATTTGTCAGAAGGGGCGCTCATGGACAGCCTGACCGGTTTGCCGAATCGCCGCTTGCTTGAAAGTCGTTTGAACTATGCACACTCAGAAGCCAAACGCGATCACAAGCGATTCGGCCTCATGGCACTGGATGTGGATCATTTTAAAGCCATTAACGACCAGTATGGCCATGATGTGGGCGATGAGGTCATTAAAGCGGTGGCGGCCAGGTTGAAGTCCAATATGCGCGATATGGATACTGTGAGTCGTCTTGGTGGTGATGAGTTTGTGATTGTGGTCAAAGACCAAATGTCTGAGCAAGGGTTGGTCAGAGTCGCGACCAAATTACGGGATATTTTCAATGTACCTATGCTGATTAATGATAGAGAAATCGCCGTGCATTTGAGTATTGGACTCACTTTGTATGATCCTGCATCCGATGTCACCTTAAAGCAATTGCTTAAGCAAGCCGACATGGCACTTTATCAGGCCAAGCATAGCGGCAGGAATACTTACAGCGTCTGGAAGTAAACCAGCATTTGTTACACGCGCCCAGCGTGTTAGTATGGTATTTTTATTGACGTAAATGTATTAATGAAATGCGCTCATACCGTTGTTGTTTTGTCGCTTCACCTCGCCATCATCCCACGGCTTAATGCTTCAGAAATCATGCCCGAGCTTGCGTTTATTGAACCTGACGCAGCGCACAGTGACCGCTTGTTAAGGATTCCCGAACCCATGGTGTATGACCTGGTGCGTCCATTGGGTGTCAGGCAGGGAGAAATGGAGATCAATGCGCTAGGTGACTATAACCCTTATAACGGTGATTTTAGCTGGGCACCAGAGTTGGAGTATGGACTGGCGGATGACCTGGCGATTGAGGTCGAGCTGCCGTTTCAGGATGCCAGCCATGAGCGCTATAAAGTGGCGATCCAGCAAACACTGGGGGTCGACTATGCGCAAGGCACAGCCAATGGCTGGCAAGCATTTGTCGATGTGAATAAGCATACCAAAGCCTTGTCTGCGGACGCGACATACATCCATGCCCGGCAGTGGGCAGACCAGTGGTCGTCGTTAAGTATGCTGGGCTTGCGTGTACACAATATTAACCGCAGTGCACAAGTAGACTATTTGCTGAACAATACGGTGTTTTATGATGTCTCACCGCGGCTGACACTGGGTCTGGAGCTTAATCAGGAAATCAGCACTGGCGGCACCTGGCGTTATCGGCTTACACCGCAGGTGCATTACGATGCCAGCCAGTATTATACTTTGCAGATGGGGACCGCCTGGTCGACGCTGGATCATCCGGAAAAAACACAGCGGTTGTGGAGTTTTCGCCTGATCCGGGTGTTTTAATGACAGCATTGCATGGACGTCCTACAATGGTGCCGTCTGGGTCACGCGTTTAGCCAGCTAGGCATTAAGCGCAGCGTGGTAGCCAGCGTTTACACATCATGAATAGAATCATTGAATAAAGCCGTAGGGGGAAATATGAGTCGTTTGTTTGGAGAAACACACCGCAAGGTGCAGGACCAGCAAGGCACCAGAAAGCTGGCAGACCGCATTGAAGAAATCGCCTGCAAGACCGAGATTGATGAAGATGCCAAAGGATTTATAGAGTCGCTGGATATGTTCTTTTTATCCACGGTGGACCACAACGGGCGACCTACCGTGTCATATAAAGGTGGGTTTACCGGTTTTGTGCGCGTGATCGACGACAAAACGCTGATTTTCCCGATTTATGATGGCAACGGTATGCAGCTGTCTGTTGGCAATATGGTCGAGAATGCAGAGATTGGCATGCTGTTTATTTCGTTCGAGCGCCCGCACCGTATTCGCTTGCAAGGCGTGAGCAGCGTGTCTAATGAGCCTGCTTTGCTTGCCATGTATCAAGAAGCCGAGTTTGTGGTGAAAGTGACGTTGTCCGAGCTATGGCAAAACTGTCCGCGCTATATTCACCGCTATACCCGTGATAGCAGCTCGCGTTATGTGCCTATGGCGGAGTGCCAGACGCCATTGGCAGAGTGGAAGCGCCTGGAGTTCGTGCAGGATGTGATTTCCGACGAAGATGCCAAAAAAGCGCAAGACGCCGGATTTATTCAGGTAGAAGACTGGATTGCCAAGATCAAGGCCGGTGCGCCAGACGTGTAGTGGCTATTTAAAGGCTGTGGTAGATACAAGCGCAGGCGTTTTCCTGCGCTTTTTTATTGATCAGTATTCCTGCAAGCACCAATCTGGTGCCAGTGCAAAAAGATTTTTGTGGTAAATATCGTCAGCATCACGTTGTACAAAAAGACAATTGCCGTAAATGTTTGTATTATTCTGTCGATAGTATTGTTAAGCTTTTCTTGACTCAGCCTTTTTAACTAATCTCAGGGTCTACATCTGATTACCCATGAATAAGTTTGCAGCCATGTTTACACGACACTTCTATCGTCGCGTCATGACCTTGCTTTGCCTGCTGGGTTACAGTGCTATGCTGTTTGCCAGCCTGCCTGCGCGCGATGCCCGGGCAGAGGCGATTACTGTGATTAGCGATGATAATTACCCGCCTTATTTGTTTAAGGATGCCAACGGTAACACGGTAGGCATCGTGGCTGATTTCTGGAAGTTGTGGGAGCAGAAAACCGGCGTGAAGGTGACGCTGGTATCGACCGCCTGGGAGCAGGCGCAGCAGCAATTGCTGAGTGGGCATGCTGATGTGATCGAGATGATTTTTCGCGACGCCGAACGCGAACAACGGTACACCTTTACCAAGGCTTATGCCACGCTGCCGGTGGGCATTTATGCGCACGAAAGTCTGAGCGGTCTGGCATCCCCTGAGGTGCTGAGTGGATTTACTGTCGGTGTACAAAAAGGCGATGGCTGCATCTTCAAATTAAAAGAAGCGGGCGTGAAATCGTTTCGCCTCTACAACAATTATGAAGAAATCATCCAGGCCACGTTAAGTGGGCAAGTCAAAATCGTCTGCATGGATGATTATCCGGCGCATTATTACTTGTATCGCATGAATGCAGATAGCCAGATTCTGCGCGCGTTTACCTTGTATCAAGGGCAATTTCACCGCGCCGTCAGAAAGGGCGACGTGCGCACACTGCGCTTGCTTGAGCGTGGTGCCGCTGCCATTAGTCCGGCTGAAATGACGGCGCTGGAATCTAAATGGAAAGGCAGTTCTCTGCAACGCGGGGTGTACTCCAAGCAGGTGATTTTGACATTAGCATTATTGCTGGTGGTCGGCTTAACGTTGCTGTTGCTGATTTTCATGTTGCGGGTCGCCGTGAAAAGAAAAACCGCCGAAATAGAAAGCAAGCGCGAAGAGCTGGAGCTTGAGCGCTTGCGCCTCACCAACATTATTGACGCCACCCGTGCCGGAACCTGGGAGTGGGATGTACAAACGGGGATGTTCCAGTTTAATGAGCGCTGGGCAGAGATACTTGGCTATACCCTGGAAGAGCTGGTGCCACATAATCTTGAAACAGCGAAACGCTTAACGCACCCCGATGACTGGCAAACCTCCATGACGCTGGTAGCGCGTCATTTACAGGGGGAGATCGAATTTTATGAGTGCGATATCCGCATGCAGCATAAAGCGGGGCATTGGATCTGGATTGTGGATCGTGGCCGCTTGATTTCACGTACGCCTGCGGGTGAGCCAGCTATGATGCGCGGCACACACATTGATATTACTGATAAAAAACAGGCTGAAGCTGCGATCTGGCGGCAGGCGAATTATGACAGCCTGACCCAGTTACCTAACCGCCACTATTTTCATCATCAAATCAAAGAGGCGATTGCTGCGGCTGCGACAAGGCAACAGCGATTGAGCCTGCTATTGCTGGATCTGGATAGATTTAAAGAGGTGAATGACAGCCTTGGCCATCGGCGTGGTGACGAGCTATTGATGGAGGTTGGCCAGCGTATTCGCCAGTGCGTATCGTTGCCAGCCACCGTGGCCAGGCTGGGCGGCGATGAGTTTGCGATTATTGTGCCAGAAGGCTTGCATGCCGATCTGCAGGGCTTGGGTAATCAGCTGATGCAGGAGATTTCCAAGGCGTATATTCTGGGCGGTGAGCGCGTGTTTGTCACGGTCAGTATCGGCATTAGCCAATATCCTGAAGACGCATTGCATGCCGAAGAGATAATACAGCACGCAGACCAGGCCATGTACGACGCAAAAAGCCGCGGCCGTAATAGCCTGCGTTTCTTCTCATTAGCGATTCGTGAGGCACTCTCGCAACGCGTGAATCTGGCGCGTGATTTACGCATGGCTTTGGACAATGGCGAATTGCGTGATTACTACCAGCCGATTGTCAGTTTGCATAATGGCAAAATCGTCAAAGCAGAAGCACTGATGCGCTGGCAGCACCCTGAGCGTGGCCTGATTAGCCCGGCCTTGTTTATCCCGGTGGCAGAAGAAACCGGTGACATTATTGCCATGGGTGACTGGATTTTTCATCGCGCTGCGCAACACGCCATGCAATGGCAACCCTTGATGGGCGATGACTTTGCCATCAGTGTTAATAAATCACCGGTGCAATTTGTTGAGCAACTCAACGTGCAAAGTGATTGGGTGCATGCATTGCGCGCGATGGGCGTAGAAGGTAAGCGTATCGTCGTGGAAATTACTGAGGGCTTATTGCTCAATCCGGATCCGGTGGTCGAAGAGCGTCTGTTGCAGTTTAGAGACATGGGCATTCAGGTGGCGATTGACGACTTTGGCACGGGCTACTCTTCGCTCTCCTATCTGAGCAAGTTCGATATCGACTATCTCAAAATCGACCAGTCATTCACACGCAACCTCAATGCGGGTAATGAAAGCTATGTGTTGTGCGAAGCGATTATTGTGATGGCGCATAAGCTCGGCCTGAAAGTGATTGCTGAAGGCGTAGAGACAGCGCTACAACGTGACTTGCTGATGGATATTCATTGCGATTACGCACAAGGTTTTTTCTATTCCCCCCCCGTGCCAGCGGATGCATTTGAGCAAATGCTGGTGCAGCAATCGCGCGAAGCTGCCATTGCCAGGTAGCCGCGTTGACTACCGCACGGCTTAGGTTACCCGAATGGGCTATCTGGTGCGAGAAGTAAAAGTGTTATAAGTCACTTATACGATCATAAAACATTATTTATGATGACGATTATTTGACTATCAAAGGGTGATGTATGAATTGGATGTTCAAAAGTGCGGTTATTGCCACACTTGCAATGCAAAGCATGGCTGCCTCGGCTGATGTGCTGGATTTTGGCGTAGCTGGCCAGTTTAATGTATTCGTGTTTAACAACTTTACCAGCAGCTATAGTGATGTTGAAGGTGCGGTAGCAGTGGGCGGTAACTTTAATGTGACTGGCTATGCGGTGAATGAGCTCAACAAAGCGGTCGCTGGTAATTCGCTGGTGGTTGGCAATAATCTGACCTATAACAACGGCAGCGTGAAGAACGGTAACATTGATGTGGGTGGTACTACCAGCACTTCCAGTTTTGGTTTTACTGGCGCTTATACTGATAGCGACCCTATCAATTTCACCAATGAGCGCACTTATTTGCTCAACCTGTCTGCCAGCCTGAATAACCTGGTGAATACTGGAACAGCGACTTACAACTATAGCGGCTTGCAACTCACCGCCAGCAACAATAGCAGTGCGCAGATTTTTGATATTGATGGCAGTTTTTTCAACTCCAGAAACAATACAACTTTTAGTGGTTTTTCAGCAGGCCAAACCATTATCCTGAATATTTCCGGCAGTGGCTTGACCTTTAATGGCGGCACGGGTACGGACTTTGCCAGCTATGGCTTTAATGTGGTTTATAACTTTTATGAAGCCACGGCATTGAGTACCGGTTCTGGTGCAACTGGTACCATACTGGCGCCACTGGCGGATATCACTGGCGGCTTTACGGCGATCAACGGTAACGTGATTGCCAATAGCTGGAATACCAATACCCAGGTGAACGTTACTGGCATGTTTAAACCGACAGAAATCACCGGCCTGGTGGTAACGCCGGTACCAGAGCCTGAGTCTTACGGCATGTTGCTGGTGGGTTTGGGTGTGGTAGGCATGTTGGCGCGCAGACGCAAAGATCACGCTTGATCGCGTAGCACGTATAAAAAAGCTCAAGCATGATGCTTGAGCTTTTTTATTTCAACGCTTGCTTTAGAACTTCATGCGCAAACCGGCACCGTAGCTGGTCACGTTCGTATAATTCGAGGCGCTTGGATATTTATCGCCTGAAAAGTGGTTGGTGGTATAAGCCAGATAAGTATCGAAACGCTTATTCAGTTTATAGTCCAGCATCGCCGTCCAGGTATCGATCTTACCCTGCGAGTTGGTGGATACGGTAGGGCCGTCAATAGCATCCGCCTTGGTCAGGTAATAGCCGATGGACGTTGTCAGGCCAGCCAGTGCAGGCATGCGCTGCGCAAAGTCAAAGTTGGCACCCAGGTAATACACATGGTTATCCTGCTTGTAGCCTGGTTTCAATGCAGAGTTTGCCACGCCGCCAAAAACGGTTTGATCATAGATAGAGTGATAATCAATGGAGCGCGAGGATGACGGTTGTAATTGATACCATTCCACACCACCGATGATTTTCAAATCTTTCGTTGGTAACCATTTACCAGTGAGCAATACAGCTTGCGTGTTATACAGGGACACCGCAATGGTGTCATTCGCCAAAGGATTGCCAGCTCCGGCAATCCCAGACTTCACTGAATCGAAGAATCTATCGTAGGCCAACTGCACGCCGAACGCACTGCTTTCGTAGCCCAGTTGTGTGGTGTAACCATTGCCGTGCGAGGTGCCCGCTGAGTTACCGAACTGGTTGATGACGGCATAGTTGATTTTGTCATGGCTCTCCAACTCGTAAGTGTTCGCATATTTGAGAGAGTTTTTCATGCGTGAGTTTTCAGACACGCCACCGCCACCGCCGACAGTGCCGCTTTCACCCAATGGTGAAAAACTGTCTGCTTTACCGTTAGGATCATAGGTCACTGTGATCTCAAAAAACGGGTTGTACTGCGTACCATAGGTCAATTTACCTAATGAGCCGCCATCAATCCCTGCCCAGGCTTGGCGGGTAAATAATTCACCGTTCATGGAAGAGTTTGCGCTGACGCTGGAGTTGGCATTGGTACCAGAGTTATCTGCCAGGGTTTGTGCCGCATCATGCAGTTTCATGTCCAGCGTATTAAAACCCGCTTCCAATTGGTAGATAAATTTAAAGTCATGATCCCATGCTTGCAGCTTGGCGACTTCGCCTTTAAAGCCCAGACGTGAGCCTTGCCAGCCACCATTCACCCAGTTGGTTCTGGAGGTTGTTCTGTCGGTTTTTTTTGCGCCCGAATAAGGATAAAAGTTATTCGCTAACTCATAGTTCTCTGGCAAAGAGTGATTGATATGGGTCAGGCCGATATCGACCAGACCGTACACCTGGAAGTAAGAAGGATGATCACCCAGGTCGAAATTGATGCGGAACGGGTTGTCCTCGTTCATAAAACGTGACACCAAAGAAGGGGATTCTTGTGAAGTCGTGCTGGATTGGTCTGCCTGGGCTGCGAATGCCTGGCTAATTGCCAGCGGCAGTAATGCCAGTTTGAAAAAGTGCGCTATGGTCATCTTCTATCCTAAAAAGCGATGTTTCGGGTTGTTTCAAGACAGGCATTTTCAATCTGGTAGATGAAGTTTAAATGACAAGCGGCTTACACGAAACTTACAAGGTGAAATATGCGCTTGTAAGATGTCATGCGAGACAGCCGTGATGCCATCAGCAATCACGGCTGGATAGGGGTGTTTTCAGTCCTGGCGCGGATTAGAACTGGTGTGTGAATTGCATGCTGAGAATATCAGCGCTGCCATCATATTTGCCAGCAATCAGGCCTCTGCTAGGTACAGCGGTCCGTTGATCATCGTAAATTCTGGCTTCTTTAATAAAAAGATGCGCATAGCCTACATCAAATTTAGTCTGCGGACTATATTGCCAGCTGGCGCCAAAAGACAGCCAGATGCGGTCATTGCCAGGAATGCGTGCGGTTCTATGATTATTATCAATGGCCTCTTCATCATAAGCAACACCGGTGCGCAGTTTTAAGGTGTCTGTGTAACGATAGTTTACGCCCAGAGAATAGCGCAGCGTGTTGTTCCAGTGTTCTTGGGTTGAGCCTACCTCTGTATTGGAGCCATTGTCACGCATGATCGTGAGTGTCTTAAATTGGCTCCAGCGCGTCCAGGTCACATCCGCCAGTAAATCCCAGCGCTCATCCAGGCGGCTAAAACTGCTGAAAGACAATGTTTCTGGCAAGGTTAAATCCGCAGTGATATCTGTATTCAGGGTCCGGCCAGGAACTCCGTTTAATGCAGTAAAAGGTGAGCGTGCATCACCTTTTAAGTGTTGCTCGACTTTGGAGCGAAATGCCAGGCCTAATCGGGTATCAGGCGTGATTTGATAAATCGCTCCCAAGTTATAGCCGAAGCCCCAATCTTTGCCTTTGTTGTTAATGGAGGATTCTGCTGCGCCTAAATTAACTGCGCTGGTAAGTTCGGCTTGTGCCCACATGGCAGAGACGCCAAAGCCAAATGACCATTGATCGTTTAGTTTCCAAGCCAATGACGGATTAATGTTGACCGTTTTGAGTTCTGATTTTAGGGCATGGAAACGCCCGAGCCAGTTTTTGTCATATTCAGTTTTGAGGCCAAACGGCGTGCTGATACCTAAACCAAACTTGAGTTGTTCGTTGATGTCTTGTTTGTAAAACAGGTTGGGGATGGCAGCTAGGCTACCTAGATTCCCACCTTCTGGCCCGGTGGGTGTACTGTTCTTATTGTCAAAATCGCCATTGGTCTTTATTAAATGCAAGGCACCGACGATCTGACGGCCTTCCAGATAAGTCATCCCGGCCGGGTTGAAGAAGACAGTACTCGCATCTTCGGCGACGGCAGAAGCACCGGCGTAGGCGTTGCCCAGGCCACTTGCACCTTGTTCAAACAGCGCAAAGCCGGCAGCCTGGCTGGATAATTGGTAGCCTGAGAATAGCAAGCCGATGAGTAAGTAAGATGGTTTTAAACGTAGCATATATCTCCCTGATGGCTTTTTATTGTTTATTTTTATATAACGGCTAAATCCGACTATTTTTGACTGTCGATGCCTGTATTTTTTAGACTTCTGACCCTGCAATTTTACGAAAAACGCTCGGAATACTTTCCGGAAACTCGGCCATGAAGGCCGTGGTTTGGCTGGCGGACAAGGCGGCGCTAAATAAATAGCCCTGCACATGGTGGCAGAGTTTGTATTGCAGGTATTCAAACTGGATCGCGCTTTCTACGCCTTCAGCAACCACTTTCAAATTAAGGCTGACCGCCAGGGCGACCAGGGCGTCGACAATGGCGATATCGACTTTGTCTTGCGGGATGCCCGCCGTAAACTGCTTGTCAATTTTGAGGATATCGACCGGCAATTGCTTGAGGTAGTTCATGGACGAATGGCCGATACCAAAGTCGTCAATGGCAATGCCTATGCCCAATTGTTTGAGTGAATAAAGAACTTGCTTGGCCGACTCAATATTGCGCATCACCATAGACTCTGTGATTTCCAGATTGAGCGTGCGTGGTGACACGTGGTAAAAGTCCAGCGCATGGCGTATGGTGTCCGATAAGCTGTCATCATCCAGTTGGCGCGAGGAAATGTTCACGTTCATGAACAAGTCACGGTCGAACATTTCCTGCCACATCGCCAGTTGCTTGAGTGACTGGTGAATGACCCAGGCGCCAATACTGATGATGAGCCCGGAGCCTTCTGCCAGGTGAATAAACTGGTCTGGCGTCAGCAGGCCTTTAGTCGGGTGACGCCATCTGAGCAGTGCTTCAAAACCAATGGTTTTCAGCAGTTGTGTGTGGATGATCGGCTGGTAATACAGCTCCAGCTCCTGGTTTTGCTGGGCGAAGTGCAACTCTTCACGCAGGTTGCGCAACTCGGAGGTGTTGGCTTCATCAGATTCACTGTAAAAGCGGAAGGTATTGCGTCCGGCATCTTTGGCCTGATAAAGCGCCACATCCGCATTTTTCATGACTTCCGTTTTCGAGTCAAAACCCGGCCGTAACAGCGCAATTCCGATGCTGACACCAATATGAATTTCATGGTCGTCGACGATAAACTGCGCAGAAATGGTTTGGATAATGCGTTTGCAGACCTGCTCGATCAGCGTGCGTCCGGGCGCATCCAGCAATATGGCAAATTCGTCACCGCCCAGGCGGAAAATAGCGTCTTCTTGCGACATGTTGCCGCGCAGCCTGTGAGCCACTTGTTGCAGCAGTTTGTCGCCGGTATTGTGACCAAAGGCATCATTGACGATTTTGAAGCGATCCAGATCTAGCAGCAGCAGGTAAATATGTTTGCGGTCATCTGGCGTGGCGGTGATTTTACGTGTGATCGCTTCTTCAAATGCATGGCGATTCAGCAGCTGGGTATTTTTATCGTAATGGGCTAAAAACTGCAGTTTTTCTTCAATAACTTTGCGATGTTCCAGTTCGGCCTGTAACTGGGCGTCTCGCTGGCGAATGCTTTCCAGCATATTGTTAATATCATGGCTCAGCATGCCAATTTCATCGGCGCTGGTTACCTTGATGCGCTGGTCGTAATGGTGGTTGCGTGTGATCTTGCTGACAAAGCTTTGCAGTGCATGAATCGGGTCCACAATATTGCGGTTCAATCGCCACATAATCAGGCAGCCGACCAAGGCCGCCGCCAGTACGGCAATGGCATTCGACCAGGCAAAGCCAATTAATACATCGACAATTTGCTCTTGTTTGATGGTGGCATGCAAGCTGCCCACGGTTTTTTCATTGACTACAATTGGCGTGGTCACTTCCATGTCACCAAAGTAGGGATATAACCATTGCCAGCCCGCCGGGCTTTGGGGGTGCTGTGGATGCAGGCTTTGCAGCGGTTTTTGTTGCTGGTTAAGAATGACGACACTGCGGATATTCTGGTTGTCTGTGAGTGGCTCTAGTGTTTTGGCTGCTGAACTTACCTCGCCAAACATGACGGCGGGGCCGATCGAGTTTGCCACCACATTCATTTGCACCAGGATGTCGCGAATCAGGTGGGAGCGCAGGCTGTGGTAATGGCTACCAAACGCAAAGACAATAAACACCAGCAACATACTTAAGGTCATCACCAGTTCGGTGAGCAGCAGTTTGTGTGCAATTTTGAGGTGAGGTAATAGTCTTAACATACTCAAATTAATTAATGATATTGGTCGCCAGTTTCATCAGTCGCGTGTCAAATACAATGCCGGCCTGTTTTGCCGAGGTCAGATGCAAGGCGAACTGGTAATGCTTATCCTGCTCATTGATTTCTACATGCCCATACTCAGAAAATTTATTACCGTTATACACCACGGTCAATACGGATTCTTTCTGAATGATTTGTTGTAATTCTAGCGGCTTTTGTGAGCCATAGTCTTGAATATATAACAGATTGCAGCGCTTGACGTCGGTTGGTGCTTTTACAGTGACCAAAAATATCTGCAAATTCTGTAATTTTTGCGATTCCAGCGCGGTGGCCTTCAAATGGCCGATATCTTCTTCAAATGCACAAATCGCATAAGTGTCTTGCGGCTGGCGGTTGGGCATTTGGCTCAGTAGCGCCAGATTAAACAGTAACTCACTCTTGGTTTCGCGGACCTGTTCAGCCCCCGCCTGGGACAGACCGCTGGCACCCATGCCGAGCAAGGGGAGTAATAAGCATGTCCGGCGCACTGAAATCATATTGAGCTGACTCCATCAGAGTTGGTTGAGGTGACACGCGATGAGGTGGATTGCAACGCAATCTTTCCGGATGGTTGCATCAGTTGCAAGCCCTGTTTCTGGGCCGGTTTAAATAGCCATTCCTCATCAAGTATCATACCTTGCGCCATGGAATCTACAATCAGCAATTTTGATAAATTCTGTATCAGTTTGATAAGTCAGCCACAGCATCGTGGCTGTGATAAACGTTGGATGTGCCGCTTGGCTTAATACTGGCTGCGTGCGGTTGGCAGGTGTGCGGCAGGTTTCAAGTCAAATGCCACGCAAATGCGCTCTGCTTCGGCGTGGAAGGGGATGGTTCTGTGGAACAGCGATGACGGAAATAACACAATATCGCCGACGGCTGGTTTGATAAAACGCGTTGGGAAATTGTCATGTAATTGCGGGTATTGGTCGCCATGTGTGCCATACTCAAAAGCACCTTCCTGCGGATCTTCTGTTTCTGGCATAGCGAGATAAACGGCGCCACTGAGCCAGCCGATTTCATGAATATGGGCATCCAGATGGCCGCCTTTTTGCATGTTGACGTACCAGGAGCTGGTGAATTCCAGTGACTCTGGGAAGTGGGTGATCAAGGCACAATCAGCCTGGCTGAATTGGGCCTGGTAATGGCGGAACTCACGTTTAACCAACTCGCCCAGCGCCCTGAAGGCCGCTTCAGGCCGCTTGAATAAATTGCCGGCAGACTGTTTGCCATTGGTCAGGCGCGCTTGCTTACGCTCGGCGATATCGGCCTGCGCAATATTGGCCAGTAATTCTGCTAGTAACGGGCTGCCCGGTGCCAGCTCTGGCAGGTTGCGGTGATAAACAAACGACAAGCCATCCGGACAAAACTGGTAAGGGTCCGCCTGGTCGTGGTTGAGGCTGTAATGTGTGGATAGAGTCGCAATAAACGGTGCGGTATGTGGCCCTTGCTTAATAATGTCATCGCGTAACTGCTTGAAGGCTTCGAACTTCTCGGCACGGTATAAGCAGTAAAGTACCCTGGATTGCCAGTCATCCAATTGCGAGGCCTGAAAGTGCGGAATCGCCTCTTCAAATCGCTTGGCCAAGTATAAAAACTCGCCCATATTGTAGTTGGCACCCGGGTGTTGTGGATTGCGTTGCAGCGCCTGCTGGTAATGTTGTACCGCCCTGGTCATATCGCCCTGGTCGCGCCAGGTTTCGCCGAGGTTGTTATAGGCGTCAGTGTAATTGGGGAAGAGTGCGATCGCGCGCTCGTAGCTTTGCACAGCGGACTGCAGTTGTCCTTTGTCACGCAATACCGTGCCCAGGTTGAAATGGCCGCGCGCATCTTGTGGCTGGATGCGCAATCCCTGTTGATAGCTGGCCATCGCTTCATCCAGTTTGCCCTGTTTTTGCAGCACCGTGCCCAGGTTGCCATGTGCTTCAAAAAACTGCGGATTCAGCGCAATGGCTTTGCGGTAAGCCTGTTCGGCGGCGGCTAATGCATCAAGCTGGGTTTGTACAATGGCATAGTTAAACCACAGTTCTGCGGCTTTCGGGTTGAGTTGCAACGCTGTTTCGTATGCACTTGCTGCCTCCGGGTACTGCTGAGTCTGATCCAGCGCCAGTGCCAGCAGGTGGTGTAAGACAAACTCTCGCGGATGCTGCGCCGCCAATGGGCGTGCCCGCTGAATGACGGCAGTAAATTGTCCGTGATTCAACTGTTGTATCAGCGTATTGATTTCTTGCGAAAGTGGGATGGCCATCGTGCAAAATTCCAAGGATAGTTACAATTTTGTAACACATCTTACAATTCTGCAATGGTTGTGTGACTTGATTTAGCGCAAAACGCGGCTGATCTATGTTGTTTATTCAGGCACTGGGCTGTTTATACGGCGCTTGATGATACAAATGTGTTCTTTACCTGCGCATGATGGGAGAGTTGTTTTAGCAGGCGCACAGCAATATGCGGGTCTTCCTGCAACAGGTTCTCCATGCAGTCGGCATAAATTTCAATCACTGATGCTTCTGGCGAGACGACCACGGCGCTGGCCGTTACGGGTTGCGCCGAGAACAGGGCGATGTCACCAAAAAAATCACCATACTGCAAGATGCGCAGTGTCTTCTCGCTGCCGTCAGTGTGTTTTTGCGTCAAATGCAAGCTGCCATCGACCACCATATAGTAGTGATGGCTGGTATCCCCCTCTTTCAGCACATAACTGCCTTGCGCATAGGTTTTACCGTATTTGCCCATTAGCGCCTGCAAGTAGTGTTGCTGGTTGGGGATATCTTCAAACAGGCCTTTCAGCAGCAAGACGTCTTTTTGCCTCAGTGTGACCATTAACTCTATGCCCACCAGAAACACGGCAAAATTAAGATAAAGCCAGCTGATGGAGACAAACATGGCCTTCATGCTGCCGAACACGGCGCCAAAGTTTTTGTTCACACTTAAAAACAAACCAAAGGCCGGGCGCATCAGCATCCACAAGGTGGCGGTGAGCAGGGCGGATAACAGCAAGTGGCGCCAGTGCACATTGAGTGGGCAAAAGGTGTGGTAAAAACCTGCAATCAATAAAGTGGTTAAAGTAAGCGACAGTAGTGAGCCGACCACATTGATCGATGCGGATGGCAAATGGTTGGCTAAGAAAACAATAATAGACTCCAGCACAAAACCGGCGGCGGTAAACAGGAAGAACACCAGCAATACACCCAGCACGGCGACGACATCGCGTAATTTCTTATGCCAGAAAGAGGGCACGTCATTGCGGCTGGCAATCAGGTGAAAGCTGGCGCGCATATGTGTTGCCAGTGGTGTGATAGTCCATAGCAACACAAAAAAGCCAACCGCGCCCCAGGCGGCTTTGGTGCGCGTATTTTCATACACTTCTATCATGATGCGCTGGCTGAATTCTGGCAGCAGATTGCTGGTCAGAATGGCCAATTTCACAATGGCGTAATCAGACGAATACACCAGGTGGCTGATTAAAAAGAAAATCAGCACGATCAGCGGAATCAGTGCGAACAGGGCGTAAAAGGAGAGTGCGGCAGAAAGTCCCATTAACCTGTGCTTGGCCACACCTTGCCAGGTTGTTTTTATCACGAACAGCGGCGTGCAGTAGCTATAGGCCGATAATTGCTGCTTCAGGCCGTGCCACTGTGTTTGTAATGTCGTCCATAACGCAGGCATGCACTCCGCTTTCATTGGGGATGATTGTTAGGGGCTGAGTTGCTTGTATTGTTCCGTCGCATTCAATAAAGCCTGGCACGTACCAGCCTCCATCGCTGAATGACCGGCGTCCGGCACCATGACCAAGGTCGCGTGTGGCAGTACTTTGCTTAATTCCCAGGCAGTTTGTGGTGGGCACACCATGTCATAACGACCTTGCACAATGGTCGTCGGGATGGATTGCAGTTGCTGCGCGGCTGCTTGTAACATTTGATCGCCATCGACAAAGCATAAATGTTGAATGTAATGAATTTGTACCCGCGCCCGTGCCAGTTCAACGGCGCCATTGACCTCTGCACTGTCTGCTTTAGGGATCAGGCTCATAATGCTGGATTCAAATGCGTTCCAGCGGATGGCTGCTGGAATACTGATGGTAGTGTCAGCGTCAAACACCTGTGTGGCATAGTAATCCAGGACATTTTCCTGATGGCTGGTGGGCACCGGTGCCAGCAGTGTCTGCCAGGCCTCCGGGAAGAAAAGCGCTACCTGGCCCAAAAACCAGGCTATCTCATGCTGCCTGCTCAAAAAAATGCCACGCAAAGTCAGGCTGATCACTGTGTCAGGATGGCTGTTTGCATAGGCTAATGCCAGCGTGCTCCCCCATGAGCCTCCAAAGACATGCCAGCGATCAATATTCAAGTGCTGGCGTATCGCCTCTATATCTGTCACCAGCTCTTGCGTCGTATTGTCTATGGTCTCCCCAGCTGGCAGGCTGCGACCACATCCGCGTTGATCAAGCAAAATGATGTGGTAATGCGCGGGGTCAAAAAAGCGTCTTTGTCCTGGATTGCAGCCACTGCCGGGGCCGCCATGTAGAAAAATAACGGGTACGCCATGCGGGTTGCCGCATTGTTCAATATAGATTGAATGTAACGGGCTGACTGCAATATGGCTATTTGTAAACGGCTGGCATTCAGGATAAAGATAGAGGGCGCTCATAAATTATTTTCTTAACTGTATGATTTTTAATGGTAATTTATTTTATGACAAGCTTGCTTAAAAATAACAAAAAATATTTCGAAATATTTGTAACCGATTTGTAACCAAACTGTTGCAATTGAAAACAAATTGTTCTATATTGCAATCCTCACATGCGGCAAGTGATAAATTCTAAGGTGTTTCAGGAGTTTTTCCCTTGTCTCTGGAGTGAAAAGTATGCGGGAGATTTGGTTTGCCAATCCTAGTGGTGGCAGAATTTAACGTGTACTTAATATTAAACCCTTAGTTCTAACTTTGGAGATCAATATGCAAGTTAACAAAATCAAACTGGCCTTGGGTCTGGTAGCAGCATTGCCATTGGTTGCTTTCGCAGCAGCTGACCAAGAAGCCGCGTTGAAAGATGCCAACAACTGGGCACATCCACGTGGTCAACACAACAACAACGGTTACAGCGCCTTGGCACAAATCAACAAGGGTAACGTTAAAAACCTGAAAGCAGCTTGGACATTCGCTACTGGTGTAAACCGTGGTCATGAAGGTTCACCAGTGGTTGTGGGCAACATGATGTACGTTCACACAGCTTTCCCAAACAACGTATACGCTCTGGATCTGAACGACAATCAAAAAATCGTTTGGTCCTATTTCCCTAAACAAGACCCAAGCGTTCAAGCAGTTCTGTGCTGTGACAACGTTTCTCGTGGTCTGGGCTACGGCGACGGCAAAATCTATCTGCAACAAAACGACGGTATGTTGGTTGCTTTAGATGCAAAAACCGGTGCTAAAGTATGGGACGTTAAGAACACTGATCCAAAAGTTGGTGCAACTAACACTAACGCTCCACACGTAATCAAAGACAAAGTATTGACCGGTTGCTCAGGTGCTGAGTTCGGCGTACGTTGCTTTATCGCTGCATACAACCTGAAAGACGGCTCTCTGGCATGGAAAGCATTCTCTACAGGTCCAGACAGCGAAGTATTGATCGGTGCTGACTTCAACAAAGAAAACCCATCCTACAATGCTCTGTCAGTTTACGAAGATGTAAACGGCGGTAACAAACAAGGTGGTTCTTTCAAAAAATTGGCTAACGACAGCCTGAAAATTGGTGAAAAAGAACTGGGTACACGTACTTGGTTGAAACCACAAGCTGTTAAAGACGGCTGGCAACATGGTGGCGGTTCCGTATGGGGCTGGTGGCCATATGATGCACGTACAAACCTGGTTTACTACGGTACTGGTAACCCATCCGTATGGAACCCAGATGTACGTCCAGGCGACAACAAATGGTCTATGACAATTTTCGCTCGTGATTTGGACACTGGTGTGGCTAAATGGGGCATGCAAATGACTCCACACGATGAGTGGGACTACGATGGTATTAACGAAGTAATCCTGTTCGACAAAGGTGGCAAAACTTACGCATGGCACCATGACCGTAACGGTTTCATCTACACATGGAACGCTCATAACGGTTCATTGGTTGCAGCTGAAAAAGTACACCCATTCGTTAACTGGGCAACTGATGTTGACCTGAAAACAGGTGTGCCAAACAAATTGGCAACTGCTTCTACTCACCAAGACTACAACGCTAAGGGTGTTTGCCCAGCTGCTTTGGGTACTAAAGACCAACAGCCTGCTGCTTACTCTCCAAAAACTGGTTTGGTGTACACACCATTGAACCACGTATGTATGACATACGAGCCAGTTGAGTCCAAATACGTTGCTGGTCAACCATGGGTTGGTGCTACATTGACCATGTTTGCAGGTCCAGACGGCGTAATGGGTGGCTTCGGCGCTTATGATCCAATGACCAACAAAAAAGTTTGGTACAACAAAGAGAAGTTCTCTGCATGGGGCGGTGCTCTGACTACAGCTTCTAACATCGTGTTCTACGGTACTTTGGATCGTTGGTTCAAAGCTGTTGATGCACAAAACGGTAAAGAACTGTGGAAATTCCAAGTTGGTTCCGGCGTGATTGGTAATGCATTCACATATGGCAACAAGGGTAAACAATACGTTGGCGTACTGTCCGGTATCGGCGGTTGGGCTGGTGTTGCGATGAACTTGGGTATGACCAACGACACAGACGCACTGGGTGCTGCTGGTGGTTACAAAGAGTTGACTAAGTACAACGCTGCTCCTGGCGGCGGTGCACTGAACGTTTTCTCACTGTAATTTGAGCTTGTCTTAAGTTACACGTAGTAATACGTTGACTCCTCTAACACCCTGCTTCGGCAGGGTGTTTTTTTTCATGAATATCATGATTCAAAAGTATCGCAATAAAATTAAATGTGTTTTGGCTACAAATGAAAACGCATTCACGCTAAGATGATTCACTTTGTCGTTGATTGGTAGAACTTTTGAGCGAAGCCAGGCTCCAAAAACGACAGGAAACAATCACAAAAAAGGATGAAGTCAAAATGAGAATTACATGGAATATTCTGGGTGCGTTTGCGATGATGTTTGCCACACAAAGTGTGGTGTTTGCTGAAGAGATTGACATCCCCTCTCTAAATCCGGACGAAGGCCGTATAGGTGAAGTGCGCCGTGTCGCGGATGAGTCCGAATTTAAAGTCTGCTCAGACCCGGACAATATGCCTTACTCCAATATCAAGCTGGAAGGCTTCGAAGACAAGATTGCCAAAGTACTGGCAGATGATCTCGGTAAAAAATTGACCTTTCAATATGCCTATAATCGCCAGGGCTTCTTGCGTAATACGATCAACGCCATGCGATGTGATGTGATTATCGGCATGACTTCTGATTTTGATGGTTTGAGAACATCCAAACCTTACTATCGCTCCGGCCATGTGTTCGTTTGGCGTAAAGACAGTAACTATGACATTAACAACTGGGATTCACCGGATTTGAAAAAAGGCATTATCGGCATTGTTGATAAAAGCCCGGCAACGATTCCTTTGAACGATTACGATTTGATGACCAATGCACGTCCTTATCGCTTGCAGCGTGATTTGAATTTGCCAACCAGCTTCATTATTGATGATCTGGTGAAAGGTGATATTGATGTTGCTGTGATGTGGGGCCCAATTGCTGGCTATTTTGCCAAGCATTCTAAAGTGCCTTTAGAAGTACGCCTGATTCCTGAATACAACAAGGTGAACCTTAAAGGTAAGGAATACTGGAATATTTCTGTGGCTGTGCGCATGAAAGATAAAGACCGCATCAAGATGATCAACGAAGCTCTGGAGCGCAACAAAGATAAGATCGATGCAATCCTGAAAGATTACGGTATTCCAACGGTGCCAGTGGTTGAAGGCGACAGTGTGTATAAAAAGTAACACACATAGTGAAAAAGTTTTAAAAACAGGCAGTTGCTAATGACAAGGTAAAAGAAACGCAGTAGAATCGTGGCCTTGTTTTGAGATGGCTAAGTGAAATATTCTGTAATTAATTTCGGAAATATTCGTCAACCGTTTCTGGAACGATTCGTTAAATGAGCATACGTTAATGTTGGTTGGGTCTTGATGTTAACGTCGCTCATTTTGTTTAGGATTAGGAGAAAACATGTTAGGCAACACATTTAAATCAGCATTGTTG
The DNA here is from genome assembly GCF_000800115.1 of Methylophilus sp. Q8. NCBI lineage: Bacteria > Pseudomonadati > Pseudomonadota > Betaproteobacteria > Nitrosomonadales > Methylophilaceae > Methylophilus > Methylophilus sp. Q8. The sequence continues at coordinate 1,362,702 of NZ_JUHE01000001.1, forward strand.
ATTTCCTTGATGGCATTTGCCACAGGTGCGATGGCTGATATCACTTTTTCAGCTACTCAAGACGGCTCAACCATCAGTATCGATAAAGCAATGTTTGATACAGACGCTTCAAAAGAGTTTTTAGCTACAGGTAAAAACCCTTACATCGGTAACGATGAAGCGATTAAAAAAGGCAAAAAGATTTTCAATCTGTACTCTTGCGTGGCCTGTCACGGTGGTAAAGGTGAAGGCGCAGTAGGTCCAGGCTTGATCGGTTCAAACTTCCGTTACGCGAAAAACGCAACGAACAAAGGTATGTTTGAAACTATCTGGCACGGTACTAACGGTGGTATGGGTGCTAAAGGCTTTGGCTTGATGGCTCCAGATGATGGTATCAAACCAGATGAAGTGCTGAAAGTGATTGCTTTCATTCGTAGCAATAGCAACGTAGGCATGACAGGTAACGAGTAATTCGTTACGAATAAAAACGGTCACTGAGGTGACCGTTTTTTGTTTTTGTGGCACAATAAATGCAGTCGGTTTGATTATAAAAAACAATTAAAAACCGTTTTATTTCAAAGAACATGGATCTTAGGAAAGATGGGGGTAATCATGAGAAGTATGCTTTTAACTACACTGCTCGCCGCAATGCTGGCAGCCTGTAATAACGGTGGTCAATCTGGTGCTGCAGCGGATGCTGGTGGTGACATCAAGGCGATTCAGTTTGTGGCAACACAAGATGGTCAGCCGCTGGCAATTGACGTGAAAATGTTTGATACACCAGCAGCAAAAGAGTTTTTGGCGACGGGTAAAAACCCTTACATCGGCAACGAAGAAGCGATTAAAGAGGGTAAAAAAAGATTTAACCTGTATTCTTGTGTAGCTTGCCACGGTGGGCATGGTGAAGGCGCAGTTGGTCCTGGTTTGATTGGTGAAAATTTCCGTTATTCCAAAAATGCAACCAACAAAGGAATGTTTGAAACGATTTGGCATGGTACCAATGGTGGTATGGGTGCTAAAGGTTTTGGTTTGATGGCGCCAGATGATGGTTTGAAACCGGATGATGTGTTGAAAGTTATCGCGTTTATTCGTAGTCATGCCAAAATTACTGGTAACGAATAACGGTATAATTAAGTTGTTGTGCGCGCTTGGCAGTACGGCAGGCGCGCTTTTTTATTGAAGGATAGAGCGTGACAGACGAAAATGATTTACACCATGTCATCATTGTAGGTGGCGGTGCAGGTGGCCTTGAGTTGGCGACCAAACTGGGTGACTCTCTGGGCAAGAAGAAAAAGGCCAGAATTACGCTGATTGATGCCACCAGAACCCATGTATGGAAACCATTGCTGCATGAAATTGCAGCGGGCAGCATGGACCCTGACCGTCATGAGTTGGAGTACCTGGCGCAGGCACACTGGCATCATTTTAAATTTCGTCTGGGCCGTATGGATGGCCTCAACCGTAGCACACGTGAAGTGTTGCTGGCGCCGGTGCATGATGAAGATGGTAATGAAATTATTGCGCGTCGTTCGTTCAAATACGATACCTTGATTATTGCCGTGGGTAGCACGACCAATGATTTCGGCATTAAGGGCGCGCGCGAGTTTTCAATGGCGCTGGACACACAAGCGCAAGCGCAGAAATTCCATCGCTATTTGCATAACGCTTTATTGCGTGCGCAAACCCAGCCTGAGGCATTAAAGCCTGGCCAACTGGAAGTGGCCATTGTTGGCGCGGGTGCGACAGGTGTTGAGTTGGCGGCAGAATTACATAATACAACGCGTGAGTTGGCCGCTTACGGCCTGGACAAAATTGATGCGGACCGTGACGTCAAAATTTCCTTGATCGAAGCCAGCGACCGTATCTTGCCTGCATTGCCGGCAAAGCTATCTTATGCGGTAGACGTAGAGTTGCGTAAGCTGCGTGTCAATGTGTTTACCGGTGAGCGCGTGACCGAGGTTTCTGAAAAAGGCATTACTACGCATAGTGGCCGCACCATTCCGGCAGAACTTGTGGTGTGGGCAGCTGGTATCAAGGCACCAGATTTCCTGAAAGATATCGATGGCCTGGAAACCAACCGGATTAACCAGTTGGTGGTCAATCAGCATCTGCAAAGCACGCGTGACGAGAACATTTTTGCTTTCGGTGACTGCGCAGCTTGTCCATGGTTAGGCCATGACACCACTGTGCCGCCACGTGCTCAGGCGGCGCACCAACAGTCTTCTTTACTGGTGAAAACAGTCAAGGCGCGCGTGGCTGGTAAAGCACAATTGCCTGAATTCCACTATACCGATTACGGTTCATTGGTGAACCTGGGTAAATACTCGACTGTTGGCAGCCTGATGGGCACCGTTGCAGGCGGCAGTATGTACATTCAGGGCCTGTTTGCGCGCGTGATGTATCGCTCTTTGTATAAGATGCATTTGATGGCATTACACGGTATTTTTGCCGTGATTGTGCATACCATCGGGCGTATTATTTCAAGACGTACTGAGCCGCATGTAAAACTGCACTAATGGCATGGCAATAAAAAAGGCGCTTCAGGCGCCTTTTTTATTGGGTAAACTCAATCTGCTTATTGCCGGATTTGTTTGCGATACACCAGGGTGATCAACGACATGCTGACGATGATAAACACGCCGAAAATAGCAACGATTGTGTTGATCTCCAGCTTTGCCCCCACCATCCAGGTGTAGGCGCCTAGCAATAGCAAAATGCCTATGTTCTCGTTAAAGTTTTGCACCGCTATTGAATGGCCTGCGCCAAGCAGATGATGCCCGCGATGTTGTAGCAACGAGTTAAGTGGCACCAGGAAATAACCAGAGAGCACGCCAATCACAAACAGCAGAATGCCGGCCAGGATAGGGCTGTGGATCACTATCATGCTGATGACCAAAATACCCATGTAAATGCCGGCAGGCAAGACTTTAACGGCATTTTCCAGCTCGACATAACGCGAAGCGATGATGGAGCCAACAGCAATGCCGACGGCCAGAATTGCAATCAAATAGGTGGCTTGCTGTTGTGAGAATCCGAGCCTGACATCAGCCCATTGCAACACCACAAATTGCAGTGTTGCGCCTGCGCCCCAAAACAGTGTTGTCACTGCCAGCGATACCTGGCCTTGCGGGTCTTTCCATAGGGTCACAAACGCATGCCAGAAGTCCTTGAGCAAAAAGCGCAATGTTTTTTGTGCCACTTTATGGTCGATGGGTACTTTAGGGATGTAATAGTTAAAGCCTGCGGCCAGCAAATACAGCAGCATGATGCAGGCAATGCCTATGTATGGATTGTTGATCGACAGCGTAGAGCCTAAAACCGGGCCGAGGATGATGGCAGTCACGGTTGTGCCTTCCATCCAGGCGTTGGCCTTGATCAGCAACTTCGACGGTAGCATCTCGGTCAGGATGCCGTATTTTGCTGGAGAGTAGGCCGCTGCGCCGACGCCGACCATGGCATAGGCATACAATGGTGGGACGCCGACCAGGGCCATTAAACAGCCGATAAACTTCAAGCCGTTACTCAAGAACATTACGCGGCCCTTAGGGAGTGCATCGGCAAACGGGCCGACAAACGGTGCCAGCACGATGTAGGAAATGACAAAGAACTCTCGTAGCAGCGGTTCATGCCAGCTCGGTGCGTTGAGCTGAGCCAGCAGCGCAATCGCTGCAAACAAGAGTGCATTATCAGCGATTGCCGATAAGAACTGGGCAATCAGTAAGGTATAAAAGCCTTTAACCATCACATTCAAGCAGACTACGTCTACAGGACCTCGGCTGCAAAATCTGCCAGGCGTGAGCGTTCGCCACGAACCAGCGTGATATGGCCATTATGTGACCAGTTTTTGAAACGATCGACCACGTAAGTCAGGCCAGAGCTACCTTCAGTCAGATAAGGCGTATCGATCTGGGCGATATTGCCTAGGCACACGACTTTAGTGCCAGGGCCTGCACGTGTAATCAAGGTTTTCATTTGTTTCGGCGTCAGGTTTTGCGCCTCGTCGATAATTAAAAATTTATTGAGGAAAGTACGGCCGCGCATGAAGTTCAACGATTTGATTTTAATGCGGGTGCGGATTAAGTCCTGGGTGGCAGCACGCCCCCATTCGCCCACATCCTCATCTGTTTTGTTCAATACATCAAGGTTGTCTTCCAGGGCGCCCATCCATGGCGCCATTTTCTCTTCTTCGGTGCCTGGCAAGAAGCCGATATCTTCCCCCACCGGCACGGTGACGCGGGTCATGATGATCTCGGAATAGCGTTTTTTATCCAATGTTTGCGTCAGTGCCGCCGCCAGGGTCAACAGGGTTTTGCCGGTACCGGCCTGGCCTAGCAGCGTGACAAAATCTATGTCAGGATCCATCAGCAAGTTCAAGGCGAAGTTTTGTTCACGATTGCGTGCCGTAATGCCCCAGACACTGTGTTTAGGGTTGGCGTGGTCATGCACCACTTCGAGCACGGCTGAATTGTCTTCAATTTTACGCACAATGGCATGGAACGGTTTGTGGTACTCATAAAACAAAAACTCGTTGATTAGCAGTGACTTGACGATAGGGCCGCTGATTTTATAAAACATGCGGCCGGCTTCTTGCCAGGAGTGCATATCTTTGCTGTGGGCTTCCCAGAAGTCTTCCGGTAATTCGCGCAGGCCGGTATACAGCATGTCGCTGTCTTCCAGTACTTTATCGTTAAAGTAATCTTCAGCCGGCACGCCCATGGCGCGGGCTTTAATGCGGATATTGATATCCTTGCTGACCAGGATGACATTGCGTTTGGAAAACTGCTTTTTCAGGGACAGGGCGACGCTGATGATCTGGTTATCTGCCTTGCTGCCTGCCAGGCCTGGCAGGTCAGTCGGCACATGCTCCATCTGGAAGAACAGCTTGCCGGTCAGGTGGCGATTACCCTGAATACCCAGTGGGCAGCCTTCTTCCAGTTTGTCAGTGTCTATGCTGCCGATGATTTCTTCCAGAAAACGGCTGGCCTGACGGGCGTTACGGGCGACTTCAGTCAGTCCCTTCTTGTTATTGTCTAGTTCCTCCAATGTCACCATTGGCAAATAGACATCGTGCTCTTCAAATCTGAATAGCGACGACGGGTCGTGCATCAGAACGTTGGTATCAAGAACAAACAACTTGGTGTGTGCAGCACGGGCCATAGAAAATCACTTTTATGAGTGGGAAGACTGAATACTGGCGTATACCTCGGCGGCATGACCATCCACTTTGACACCACGCCATTCGCGCACAATGATGCCTTGTGGGTTGACCAGAAATGTACTGCGTTCAATGCCTCGTACCTGTTTGCCGTACATGTTCTTCATTTTAATCACGTTGAATGCCTGACAGGCGATTTCTTCGCTGTCAGAAATCAGCTCAAACGGAAACGTGTACTTGGCTTTGAAATTTTCGTGTGATTTCAGGCTGTCGCGTGAAATGCCAAAGACCACGGCATTGGCTGCAGCAAACTGCTCATGCATATCGCGAAACTGCATGCCCTGCGTAGTACAGCCGGGCGTGGCATCTTTGGGGTAAAAATAGAGAACGAGAAACTTACCCAAATAGTCTTTGCTATTAAATTGGAGGCCAGAAGTGGCCGGTAAGATGAGTTCTGGAACAGGTGAATTCAACATAGTAGTCATGACAATCACTTAATCACATTGTTGATAAAAATACAAAATTAAGCAAGCACAAAACGAAAATTCTCATGTCAGCCGCAGGTCTAGTCCGTTATTGCGGTAACGTGATGGTAATGTGCGTGCCTTGGCCAGGCTCGCTGTCAAAGGCCATGGCACCGCCCAGCTCCTCGCATACCTTGAACGCAAATGGAATGCCCAGGCCGGTGCCAAAACGTTTGGTGGTCGGGCCCGGCGTCAGCGCATGGGGCTCCGGCTTGAATGGCATGCCCGGCCCCTGGTCGATAATGGTGATGGTGAGCAGGTTATTAGCCAATCTGCACGTTAACTGTATTTCTGTGCCTCGCGGTGAAGCCTCTGAAGCATTTAGAAGCAGGTTGTACAGCATTTGTTCCAGTAAATGTTCGTCTGTGAGCACCAGGCGTTTGATCGTTGTGCTGTTTTCAATGACCCTAATCTGCTTTTCATTGAGTTTTGGCTGCAAGGTGGTGATGGCACCCTGCACAATAGAGGAAAGCAGCAACTGGTTGAGCATGGGTTTGATCGGGTGCAGGTAAGACAGCAGGCTGCCTGTCCAGCGCTCCAGCCTGTCCACCGTATGGATAATGCCTTGAATCGACTCCAGCGTGTCTTTATCCAGCAAGGGGTCATCAATGACTTGTGCGGTCGCACGTATGCTGGCCAGCGGATTGCGGATGTTATGCGCCAGCATGGGCACCAGCAGGCCAAGTGCTGCCTGTTTTTCGCTTTTAACCAGTGCGTCACGACTGGCCGCCAGATCTTCGGCCATTTTATTAATTTCTCTCGACAGCACCGCCAGTTCCTCTGCACCGGCCTCCGGTACCTGATGGCTCAGGTTGCCGGTACTGATGGCATTGGTGGCTTGCATGATGTCGTTAATTGGCCGGACGATGGAGTTTTTCAGAATCCGGCGTGAATACACAATCAGGATGCAGGCCAGTAGCAGTGGTAATGAGAGCACCGCAATCGAGTTGCTTCTGGCCTCGTCCAGGCGTTGCTTGATTTCTCCCTGTTTCACAAACAGCAAGTTTTCGGCACGCTTGGAAACCTCTTCATAGTGTCTGAAAATGCCGGTTTCAATATCCTGGTAAATGGACTTTTGCGCTTTGCGATCAGGGTTATTCTGATAACGATAAAACAAGGCCGGTGCTTCATTGACCAGGTTGCGGTATTTCAGTTCTATGTCCATCAGCGCATCGCGCTCTTCCTGATCGATGGCGACATTTTGCAGGCGCTCCAGGTGATCCAGGATGGAGGTAGTGTATTGGTTGTATTCATGTAATGCATTCTCTTCCTGCAAGAAAAATGCATCAAATAACTCTTTGGTTTGACGATACAGGTCGCCGCGCACCAGGTAGATTTCCTGAATGACAAAGTTAATGCGTTGCGATTGCTTGGAGGCTTTGTCCCACAGATAAATACCGTAGCCGCCGCTGGCAACTGCCAACACGATCAGTGCAATAAAGTACAGGTCATGAAACAGCAGTAAGTGCCTGAGTGGCTTGTCGTGGGCTCTGGCTGAGGTGCCTAAGGACGTGCGTTTGAAAAACATGGCCGCTTAACTTGCCAGCTTGAAGCTGACCGGCACATTGGTTGATTTCAGCCTGCCGCGCAATAAATCGTTAAACAGCGACTTTAACTGCGACTTCTTGATGGTGGCAATGGCAGCTTCATCGATGGCCTTGTTGCCGCTAGACTCCACCACTTCAATGCTAGTCACGTTGCCATGGTCGTCAAAGGTAATGTGCAGGTTGGTCACCCCTTCAATACCGCGCTCCAGCGCAATTCTTGGATAGCGCAGGTTCTTTTGAATTTCACGTTGCGCAGCCTCTTTAAACGCATTGCGCGCAGCCTCAATATCGCCTTCGCTCGGCCCACTGGCTTTGACCGCCTCAGGTGCCGGTGCAGGCGGCGCTGGAGGCGCCACCATCTCAGACTTTGCTTCGCTAACAGTTGGTTTGGCTGTAATCACTGCCGGGGCTGGGGACTCAACGACCTGGCGCGGTGTCTCTGTGGGAGGCTCCGGGGTTGGGGATGGTTTTTGCGGCGCGACTGGTTTTTGTTCCACCGGCTTGTGCTCAACCGGTTTGGGCTCGCTCTTTACCGATTGTGGCTTGGGTGGTTCAGGTTTTACGGGGGTAGGCTCCGGCTCGGCGACTGGCAGCGCTGGTGCAGGTGGCTGCTCTTTCACCAACTCAATGCGGATTTCCTGCTTTTTGGGCGGTGGCAGGTCATAGTCTGGCTTGGGCATGGTAAACATGATCGCGGCATGGATAAGCAGTGAAGCAATCAAGCACCACTCTAATACATGACTGAACTGTTTAGACTCTTTTAACACGGCTTGCACGCCAACACCCTTATGATTAACCCCCGCTGCGACCCGACACTATAAGCTATTTTTTATGATTCATGCCAGCTTGTGTGGGTCGGGCGGCTTAGCGAATGCCGCTGAAAGGTTGCACCTCAACCAGCGTGCCTGCTGCCAGTGTGCTGGTTTTGTCATCCAGCACAATAAAGCAATTGGCCTGGCTCATGCTGCTCAAAATCCCCGAGCCTTGCTCACCGGTGGTTTTAACCTTCCAGTCTTCGCCTGCTTTAAATAAGATGCCACGCTGGAACTCGGTACGGCCGGGCGCTTTTTTAATCGCGCTGACACACTCGACCTTGAATGAGGGCTGGCTAAAGGTGTTCGAACCCATCAGGTTTTTGAGGGCTGCTTGTACAAACTGGTAAAAGGTCACCATGGTAGACACTGGATTGCCGGGTAAGCCAAAGTAATGTGATTGGCCGATTTTGCCGTAGGCCAGTGGGCGGCCCGGTTTCATATTGATTTTCCAGAATAATACCTGGCCGTGTTTTGCCAGCAATTGCTTCATAAAGTCAGCTTCGCCTACCGATACGCCGCCACTGGTAATCACCACATCATGTTCGGCAGCCGCTTGTAGCAATGTTTTTTCCAATGCATCTGGGTCATCGGCGACATTGCCCAGGTCATGCACGTCTACCCCTAGTGCTTGCAACATGCCCCATACGCTATAACGATTACTGTCGTAAATCTGGCCCGCCTGTAGTGGCTGACCGACACTGACCAGCTCATCGCCGGTGCTGAAAAAAGCCACTTTCAAGCGGCGGTACACCTGGACTTCTGCAATGCCCAGCGAGGCCAGTAGCCCCATATCGGCCGGTTGTATTTGATGGCCGCGCGCCAGCACGGTTTGACCAATCGTGATGTCTTCCCCTGTCAGGCGAATATTGGCACCTTGGGCCGGGATTTTGAGCACTGTGACCATCTCACTTTCAGTGGTGGTGTGCTCTTGCATGACGACGGTATCCACGCCAGATGGAATCACCGCACCTGTCATGATTTTGACGCAGCCGCCTGCGGCTAACTCACCGGTAAATGGATTACCTGCAAATGCGGTGCCCACGATTTTTAGTGGTTGCGTCGCCTCTGCATGGCGGAACGCAAAGCCGTCCATGGCCGAATTGTCATGGCCAGGCACATTGAGGCCAGATGTCACAGACGTTGATAGCGTGCGCCCCAGCGCTTGCTTGATGCTAATGGTTTCACTGTCTTGCACGGGCGATAAAAATTGCTGGATATACTGGCGTGCTTGCGTCACAGACATGGCATTAGGGTCATAGTCATCTGCGCAGGAAGGATTGCTGGCCAGTTGTTGCAAAAGGGCTTGGTTAGTCATGATGGCTAAGGCTAAGAGGGGTGGTGGTTGATGTTAGTAAACGCTTGCTCATCTTCAAAGCTCACGAATACATGGGGATGCTGGGCTTGCCAGGCACTCACTTTGCGCTGGCCTTGTTGCAGAAAAGCATCGAGGTCGACGCTCAATTGGCGTGGCATCAGGCAAAACACTGGGTGCGTGCCACTGGCGCTGCGCGCAATGGCCAGCAGGGCGTGGGTGTGATTAATTGCCGAGGCCTCGCTGATGGCGCGACGCAGTCGACTGACTAAATCCAGCGGCAACAGTGGTGAGTCGCAGGGGACGCTGAGTATCCAATCTGTCGTGGCATGATGCATGCCTGCTTGCATGCCTGCCAGTGGGCCATCAAACTGATTGTTGGCATCGGTGACCACCGGGACGCCAAATTCCTGGTACTGCTCTACATGGCGGTTGGCATTGATGATGACATGATCCACCTGCGGCTGTATGCGTTCCAGCACGTGTGCGACCAAGGGCTTGTCTTGATAATTCACCAGGCCTTTATCGGCACCGCCCATGCGCGTGCCGCGCCCGCCGGCCAGAATGACTGCGGTAATTTGCATTAACCACCCGTATGCGACATAAAGCGCACGACCGCAGGGGCTGCCCGCCGTAAATCGAAATCGTGCCCTTGAGGCTTGATACGCATACCATGCAAAATGGCATCAACCAAAGGTTGGTCGTTGTCAGGATGCGCGCGCAGTAACGGCAGCAAATTGACTTGATGGTCTTGGCCCAGGCATAGGAACAACTCACCCTGGCAGGTAATGCGCACGCGGTTGCAACTCTCGCAAAAATTGTGGCTATGCGGTGAGATAAAGCCAATCTTTGTTGGTTGGCCATTGACTTGCCAATAACGTGCAGGGCCGCCTGTCCTGTGGGTGCTCGGCGTGAGTGAGAACTTACTTTTTAGCAGGGAAAGCGTCTCGGTGTTGCTGACGCAACTTTGTTCGCGATCATGCGCCACTGCCCCTAGTGGCATTTCTTCAATAAAGCTGATATCGACCTGTTTTTCAATCGCAAAGTTGACCAGGGCTTCGGCTTCATCGTCGTTGATGCCACGCATCAGCACGGTGTTGATTTTGATATTGTCAAAGCCTGCAGACCTGGCTGCGTCCAGTCCGGTGAGCACTTTTGATAATTCGCCCACACGGGTGATGGTTTTAAAACGGTCTGCCTGCAGGCTATCGATGGAGATATTGATGCGTTTGACGCCAGCGGTTTTCAGCGCCGTGGCATATTTATCCAGCTGGCTGCCATTGGTGGTGAGTACACACTCATCCAGGCCGGGCAAATGACCAATTTCCTCAAACAGCCACATGGCATTTTTGCGTACCAGCGGTTCACCACCGGTGATGCGAACTTTACGCACGCCCATACGGACAAACAGTTTAACGAGGCGTGCACATTCTTCGAGTGATAACACAGCATCGCGTGGCAGAAACGTCATGTCTTCTGCCATGCAGTATTGGCAACGGAAATCACAACGATCGGTGATCGACAGGCGGATATAGTCCACCCGCCGACCAAACTGGTCGATCAATTGTGTAGGAATGGTGGCCGTTGTTTGCATGACTATATTAAGGTCTAAAGTAATTCGTATTTTATGCCCTTTTTAGGCTTTCACAAGGCATAAATAGAGGATATGATTCGAGGGTGATAGAATGTAACTAAATTGTAACCAGTTAAATGTGAGGTCGGTTTGGATAACACATTAAGCCACGAGCAACACGCGCAGATACAGGCGCATATTCAAGCACACCAGCATGTGCCGGGTGGGCTGATGCCTTTGTTGCATGCGATTCAGGACGATATTGGCTATGTGCCGGAAGCCGTATATCCGGAAATTGCCAAAGCGCTGGCCCTGTCTGTGGCCGAAGTCCACGGTGTCGTCAGTTTTTATCATCATTTCCGTACCCATCCCATCGGCAAGCACGTGCTGCAAGTGTGTTGTGCCGAGTCCTGTCAGTCTATGGGGTCTGCCAAGCTGGAAGCCGAGCTAAAAGCGAAACTAGGTGTGGATTATCACCAAACCACGGCTGACGGTAATCTCACTTTGTTGCCAGTGTATTGCCTGGGTAACTGTGGCTGTTCACCGGCAGTGATGCTGGATGATGAAGTGTATGGTCGCATGAGTGCCGACAAGGTCACCGCATTGATTAGCGAGGTGTGCCATGGTTAAGGTATATGTGCCCATAGACTCCACCGCACTTTCCCTGGGCGCCGAGCGTACGGCTAAAAAAATCATGCAAGAAGCGCAGTCACGGGGTGTCGAGATGACATTAGTGCGCAACGGTTCACGTGGCTTGTTTTGGTTAGAGCCACTGGTGGAAGTTGAAACCGCGCAAGGCCGCGTCGCCTTTGGTCCGGTGCAGCCCTCAGACGTGGCTGGCTTGTTTAATGCAGAGTTTACCAATGCACTCGCTGACAAAGCCAAAGCGCATCCTTTATATTTAGGGTTGACCGATGAACTGGCCTGGCTGAAAAAACAGCAACGTTTAACCTTCGCCCGCGTGGGCATTACCGATCCGCTTTCGCTGGAAGATTACCTGGCGCATGATGGTTACAAAGGCCTCAAAAATGCCCTGGCCATGTCAGGTGCCGATATTGTTAAAGCAGTCACCGACTCTGGTTTGCGAGGTCGTGGTGGTGCGGCTTTCCCCACCGGCATCAAGTGGAATACCGTACTCAATGCCCCGGCAGAGCAGAAATATGTTGTTTGTAACGCTGACGAAGGCGACTCGGGCACCTATTCTGACCGGATGATCATGGAAGATGATCCTTTTGTGCTCATTGAGGGCATGACCATTGCCGCGATTGCAGTGGGGGCTACCCAAGGTTATATCTATTTGCGCAGCGAATATCCGCATGCGCTGAAAACACTGAATGAGGCCATCCGTAAAGCGAATTTAGCGGGCTACCTGGGCGAAAATATTCTGGGCTCGGGCCATACTTTTCATCTCGAAGTGCGTCGTGCCGCGGGTGCCTATGTCTGCGGCGAAGAAACCTCCTTGTTGGAAAGCCTGGAAGGCAAGCGTGGCCTGGTCAGATTTAAACCACCATTACCTGCGATTGAAGGCTTGTTTGGCAAGCCGACCATTGTTAATAATGTGATTTCACTGGCGACCGTGCCAATTATTCTGGATAAAGGCGCGCAATATTATGCCGATTACGGCATGGGCCGTTCACGTGGTACTTTGCCTATTCAACTGGCCGGCAATTTAAAACAAACCGGTCTGGTCGAGCTGGCGTTTGGTGCCACTTTACGTGAGCTATTGTATGACTATGGTGGCGGTTCTGCCTCGGGTCGGCCTATTCGCGCCGTACAGGTAGGTGGCCCATTGGGGGCTTATTTGCCGGAGAGCCAGTTTGATACGCCGCTGGATTATGAAGCGTTTACCAAGATTTGGGCCGTGCTGGGCCATGGCGGTATTGTGGCGTTTGATGACAGTGTCGATATGGCCAACATGGCACGTTATGCCTTTGAGTTTTGTGCCATTGAAAGTTGCGGCAAATGTACGCCGTGCCGTATAGGCTCTACGCGCGGCGTAGAGGTGATGGACAAAATTGTGCTGGGCAAGAACCACCCGCAAAATGTGCAGTTACTGCGTGACTTGTCCGACACCATGCTGAATGGTTCCTTGTGTGCATTGGGGGGCATGACGCCTTACCCGGTGTTGAGCGCCCTGAATCATTTCCCTGAAGACTTTGGTCTAAGCAATAAAGAAGCTGCTGCCTAAGGGCGGCGAAGGATGACATTATGGATGACATCAAATACTCCTCTTCACAGCCGCAAGCACTTAAATACGATGCGGATACCGATTACGGCACGCCCAAGTCTGACGGCACCACCATGGTGACGCTGAATATTGACGGCATAGATGTGACCGTGCCTGATGGGACTTCTATCATGCATGCCGCGCAACTGGGCGGTGTGACCGTGCCTAAGTTGTGCGCGACTGACTCATTGGAGCCATTTGGCTCTTGCCGTTTATGCCTGGTCGAGATCGAAGGCCGCCGCGGTTACCCGGCGTCTTGTACCACGCCTGTGGCGCCTGGGCTCAAGGTGAAAACGCAGACGCCTAAACTGGCCGATGTGCGCCGTGGTGTCATGGAACTCTATATTTCAGACCATCCGCTGGATTGCCTGACCTGTACTGCTAACGGTGATTGCGAGCTGCAAGATATGGCGGGCGCGGTAGGTTTGCGCGAAGTGCGTTATGGCTATGATGGTGAGAATCACCTCGGTCAGGCCAAGGATGAGTCCAATCCCTATTTCACATTTGATGCTTCTAAATGTATTGTCTGTTCACGCTGCGTGCGTGCGTGCGAAGAAACACAAGGGACATTCGCACTGACCATCCAGGGCCGCGGCTTTGATAGCAAGGTCTCTGCCGGCGGCAAAGACTTTCTGGAGTCAGAATGCGTGTCTTGCGGTGCTTGCGTCCAAGCTTGCCCTACCGCGACGCTGATGGAAAAAACCGTGATTGACGCCGGTACGCCAGAACACAAAATCACCACCACATGCGCTTATTGCGGCGTGGGTTGCAGCTTTGACGCCGAAATGAAAGGCGAGCAAGTGGTGCGTATGACGCCGACCAAAGAAGGGGGTGCCAACCACGGGCATAGCTGTGTCAAAGGCCGCTTTGCCTGGGGCTACGCGACGCACGCTGACCGTATTACCACACCCATGATCCGCAAGAGTATTCATGACGCATGGCAAAAAGTCGGCTGGGATGAGGCGATAAATTATGCCGCCAGTGAAATCCAGCGTATTCAAAAGCAATATGGTAAAGAGGCGGTCGGGGGGATTACTTCCAGCCGTTGTACCAACGAAGAAGTCTACGTGACACAAAAGCTGATCCGGGCCGTATTTGGTAGTAATAACGTAGATACCTGCGCACGCGTCTGCCACAGCCCCACTGGTTATGGCTTGAAGCAAACCCTGGGTGAGTCTGCCGGTACGCAGACCTTTGATTCAGTTATGCAGTCTGACGTGATTTTTGTCATGGGAGCGAACCCAACCGACGGTCACCCGGTCTTTGGCTCCTTGATGAAACGCCGCTTGCGTGAAGGGGCCAAGCTGATTGTGGTCGATCCACGAGAAATTGACCTGGTGTCTAACTCGGCACATGTGCGTGCGGATTACCATTTGAAACTGCGTCCTGGCACCAATGTGGCCATGATTTCTGCCATTTCTCATGTGATTGTGACTGAAGGTCTAGTGCAGGAAGACTTCGTCAAAACACGTTGTGAGTGGGATTCGTATATTGCCTGGCGTGACTTTGCGGCCAAGCCGGAAAACTCACCAGAAGCCTTGGAAAAGGAATTGGGTGTGCCTGCCAATGAGGTGCGTGAGGCTGCACGTTTATATGCCACGGGCGGCAATGCTGCGATCTACTACGGCCTGGGTGTCACCGAGCATAGCCAGGGCTCTACCACCGTGATGGGTATTGCTAACCTCGCCATGGCAACAGCCAACATTGGCCGCGAAGGCGTAGGCGTCAACCCATTGCGTGGTCAAAACAATGTGCAAGGCTCTTGTGACATGGGTTCCATGCCACATGAATTTCCTGGCTACCGCCATGTGTCTGATGACGCCACACGTGCGCAATTTGAGCAGGCCTGGGGCGTGACGCTGAGTGCAGATCCTGGCTTGCGTATCCCCAATATGCTGGATTTAGCTGCAGAAGGCAGCTTTAAAGCCGTGTATTGCGTGGGTGAAGATATTGCCCAGTCTGATCCGGATACCCAGCATGTGACCCATGCGCTGGAAAGTATGGAGTGCGTGATTGTGCAGGACTTGTTCCTCAACGAAACGGCCAAGTTTGCTCACGTATTTTTCCCTGGCGCGTCTTTCCTTGAGAAGAACGGCACTTTTACCAATGCCGAGCGTCGTATTTCGCCTGTGCGTAAAGTGATGACGCCTAAGAATGGTCTCAGAGACCATGGTCAGCATGAGGCCGGGATGGAAGATTGGGAAATTACTGCCAAATTCTCAGAAGCCTTGGGTTACCCCATGCATTATGCGCATGCCAGCGAAATCATGGACGAGATTGCTGCCTTGACGCCGACCTTTACCGGTGTCAGCTTCAAAAAACTTGATGAACTGGGCAGCATCCAGTGGCCATGTAATGACGAAGCGCCTAGTGGTACGCCAACCATGCACGTCGATGAGTTTGTGCGTGGTAAGGGCAAGTTCTTTATTACCCAATATGTGCCAACCACAGAGCGCGTGAACCAGAAATATCCGCTGATTCTGACCACTGGCCGTATTCTGTCGCAATACAATGTGGGCGCGCAAACACGCCGCACAGAAAACGTGGCCTGGCACCATGAGGATCTGATTGAAATTCATCCGCACGATGCTGAAGATCGCGGTATTGCCGAAGGCGACTGGGTAGGCATCAGCAGTCGTGCCGGACAAACGGTGTTGCGTGCCAAGATTACCGAGCGCGTACAGCCTGGTGTGGTGTATACCACGTTCCATCATCCTGAATCCGGCGCAAATGTGATTACCACAGACAACTCCGACTGGGCGACCAATTGCCCGGAATACAAGGTGACGGCGGTGCAAGTGTCTAAAGTCAATCAGCTGTCGGATTGGCAGCAACATTACCGTTCGTTTAGCGACACGCAAATTGAATTGTCGGGGATGGATCCGCACACGGTTGTTTCTTGATGACAGTTGAAGTTGATGTAAAAGGTTGTCCGCTGCCTGCGAGTAGTGAATGGCAAGCCATTGCGGCTGAACAGGCGGTGAGTACATTGCATGTGACCCGCTGGCGCGAAGGGGTGTCGTCTGCCCTGCCGGATGCGGTGGCAGAAGAGGTGCCGATTGCGCTGGTGTATAACGGTATTTCGCATGTGGTCATGCTGGCGACCCCGGCTGATCTTGAGGATTTTGCCTATGGTTTTTCGTTTACTGAAGGCATTATCAGTCATCGTAGCCAGATTTATGGCATAGATGCTAAAGCCTTGTTTCATGCGAACGGGCCATTACAGGGCATAGAGTTACATATTGAATTGGCCACAGAGCAGTTTGCCCTGCTCAAGGCGCAGCGCCGTAATTTAACCGGGCGCACAGGGTGTGGTTTGTGTGGTGCAGAGAGTTTGCAGCAAGTGTTTAAACAGCCGATGTCGGCGACTGGGCCATTGGTGACGGTGTCATTGTCGGCCATTGATGCGGCGCTGGCCGGATTGAAATCACAGCAACCCTTGCAGCAACTGACGGGCGCTACGCATGCGAGTGCGATTGCTGATGCCAGTGGGCAGGTGGTGTGTGTGCGTGAAGATGTCGGCAGGCATAATGCACTGGATAAGCTGGTTGGCAGCCTGTTGCGCCAGGGCTGCGATTTTTCGACCTTCTGGGCGCAGCACTGGGTGTTGACGACCAGCCGGGCCAGCTACGAAATGGTGCAAAAAGTTGCGATGTGTGGCGGGCAGGTACTGATCGCGCTGTCTGCCCCCACTGCGTTGGCAGTCAATTTGGCGCAGGAATATGGTTTTTTGCTGGTTGGCTTTGCCAAAGCCGGGCAGTGCGTCGTGTATAGCGGTGCACTGTCAGAATTAGATGCGCGTGCGTTTCGCTAGAAAGAGTGTAAGCCTATGGAAGTGGAAAAATTAATCAAGATGGCCAACCAGATTGGCGACTTTTTTGAAGCGAATCCAGACGTGGAAGAGGCCAAGCTGGAGATTGCCAGCCACCTGAAGAAATTCTGGAATTCCGTGATGATTAACTCACTGGTTGCGCATGTGCAGCAACATCAAGGGCAGGGGCTGCATCCGCGAGTGATTGCCGCGATCCAGCAACACGTGCAGGCATAATTCCTTTTCAGAATGCGCCTTATGCCGGGGGCTTTCTGTTGCTGAACCGCTGGCCCAGCAATCCCCAGAACTTTTAGTGGCGCTGCAATAGCCTGAAAGATTCCCGGTTCTGGCGGGTTTGTTCGCCTTCCCAGATCACACGCCACTCTTCACCAGGCAATATATGGCGCTTGCCCGGCTGGTCTTCAATCAAATACAAATCGCACTGCGTAGACTTGGCTTGCTCGTGGTCTTTTAGGTGTGTGCCTGCATGCAAGCGTATGCCAGAATGATAGTGCAGCAAGTCTTCTTGTGACGCACCGATATTTTGTGCGTGGATGCAATTGTAATGCGCAGGCAGGTGCTTGCGCAGGTCTTCAAACAGTGGCTGGTAAGTGCGTGCAGCTTCTATCATTGGCAGCCATAAGCTCATAAACACTGTCCAGGCACAGGTCATGCCGATGGCCCAGTTGGTGGCGCTGGAACGGTTGGAGTGCTTGGCACGCAACACAATTGACAGCCAGATCAAGGTCACCGCAACGGCAATCGCGCCGTATAACAGGCTGAAATGGATGGTTTCCAGTCCTGACAGGTAACTCAGGCGCTGGTAGAGCTTCACTGGCGAGCCGTTGAGCATGGCCCACCAGCCCAGCCAGGCAATGGCAATCAGGATGCCAAACAAAATCAGGCCAAACCAGTTTAAAGCACCCGCGGCGCCGCGTTTAAGGGTTTCGATGCTGCCTGCAGCCAATACGGTCAATGGCACCAGTAGAGGTAATGCGCTTACTTCACTGCGGTCGCTCATGAAGCCGATCAATATAAAGGCAATGCCGAAGAAAATCAGCCCGAGCTGAAAGCGGTAAGTGGTCAGCACGGAGTGCCTGAATCGCCAAACGCCCCACATGGCGAACGGCAGGGCTGGCCAGGCATACCAGGCCAGTGTTCTTAAAAAGTAGCCATGATTGCCAGGCAGCTGGAATTGCCATTGCGATTGCCACCACGCGTGCCACAGGCCAGGCGCCCATTGCTGGCATAACCAGCACCATAGCCAGATCCCGGGCATGGCAAGCAAGGTGCCTGTTAACATGGCCCGGTAAGTGGGTTTGTGCTGGCGAATGGCGGGGACAAATAACAGGCCAAGCACAGATAACATAATCGTGAGAGCAGGCACCACGCCACCTGCCAAAAAGGCGATTAACAGGCCGGTGCAAAGTAACCACATGGCGCGTATCGGTTTGCGCATCACCAGGGCCAGGGCGTAAAAAGCCATGGTGATGCCGCTGAGTGCCGCAACGGCAGGCATCATGGTATGGGCGCTGACGACCAATCCCAGGCAGCCGATAAAAATAAAGTTGGTTTGACGACCTACCCCCAGATTCCATAATTCGCGACCACTCAGCCCGGTCATGATCAGGGTCAGCAGCATCCATAGACCTACACTGAGCCTGGCAGCGTCGTGCGTTGGTAGCAAGGGTGAGAGTAAATGGGCAAAGCCGGTGGCTGCCCAGTAAAATAATGGTGGCGTTTCCAGTAAGGGGTGTCCGGCTGAGACTGGCGCAATCCAGTGGCCGTGTGTCCAACTGTTAGCAGACAGAAAAGGGTGATCGATCAGGCTTTGAATAATGCTGGCCGATTGCGATTCAAACGGTTTCCACGGCGAGTGGCCAATCAAACCCACACACAGCCAGATGGCGCATAGCAAAATCAGCAGATGCGTTTTGGCGCGCTCCCCCACTTTGGCGCGTGGGGTGGCCATGTTTTCTTGCCAATCGTGATCAATATAAAACTGCATGGTTGGGTGTGGGTCGCGGGATGAACGCATGATCAGAGTGTGATATTACCCCTGAAATGCCTAGCTATAAAAACAAAAAAGGCAGCCATGCTGCCTTTCTGGACCATATTCGCCGAAATTACATGCCGTATTTTTGGCGGAATTTCTCAACGCGACCAGCAGTATCCACGATCTTCTGTTTGCCAGTGTAGAACGGGTGGCACTGTGAACATACTTCAATGTTCAGGTCTTTGCCTGTCGTAGAACGAGTTTGGAATTTGTTGCCACAGCTACATGTGACGTTGATTTCCGGGTAATTTGGGTGAATATCAGCTTTCATGCTTTCTCTCTAATCTTTAAGCAGTTGCAGTAAACGCGCGATTATCTATGATTTTTATTGATTTATCAATAGCAGATCGATAAATAATTGCATCCGAGGTGGCGCTAGCCTCTACGCATACTGTCGAAGAAGTCGTTATTGCTCTTGGTCGCCTTGATTTTGTCGAGCAAGAATTCCATCGCCTCGAGGTCGTCCATCGGGTAGAGCAGTTTGCGCAATACCCAGATTTTTTGCAGTACGTCTTTGTCCAGCAGCAGCTCTTCGCGACGGGTGCCAGACTTGTTGACGTTAATGGCAGGGTAAGTACGTTTTTCGGCCATGCGTCTATCCAGATGGATTTCCATGTTGCCGGTACCTTTAAATTCCTCGTAAATCACGTCATCCATGCGCGACCCAGTATCTACCAGCGCAGTGGCGATAATGGTCAGTGAACCCCCTTCTTCGACGTTACGTGCCGCACCAAAGAAACGCTTTGGTTTTTGCAGGGCATTAGCATCCACACCACCGGTTAATACTTTGCCAGAAGAAGGAATCACCGTGTTGTAAGCACGTGCCAGACGAGTAATCGAATCCAGCAGAATCACCACGTCTTTTTTGTGTTCTACCAGGCGTTTGGCTTTTTCCAGCACCATCTCGGCCACTTGCACGTGGCGGGTCGCTGGTTCATCAAAGGTGGATGCCACCACTTCGCCGCGTACAGAGCGTGTCATTTCTGTCACTTCTTCCGGACGCTCATCAATCAGTAACACGATCATGATACAGTCAGGATGGTTGGCGGTAATCGCATGGGCAATGTTTTGCAGCATGACAGTTTTACCGCTTTTCGGGCTGGCAACCAGCAGCGCACGTTGACCTTTACCAATCGGCGCAATCATATCGATCACGCGGCTGGTAATGTTTTCTTCACCGCGGATTTCGCGTTCCAGTGTCAGTGGTATGGTTGGGAACAGTGGCGTCAGGTTCTCAAACAGGATTTTGTGTTTGGTATTTTCCGGCGCTTCATTATTGACGCTATCCACTTTCACCAAGGCAAAATAGCGCTCACCATCTTTAGGCGTACGAATTTCGCCTTGAATGCTGTCACCTGTGTGCAGGTTAAAGCGGCGTATTTGCGACGGAGATACGTAAATATCGTCCGGGCCCGCCAGGTATGAAGTATCCGGGGAGCGCAAAAAGCCGAACCCGTCTGGTAATACCTCCAGCGTGCCATCACCAAAAATGCTGTCGCCTTTTTTGGCCTTGTTTTTAAGGATCGCAAAAATAAGATCTTGCTTGCGCATGCGGCTGGCATTTTCAATGTCATTGGCAATGGCCATGTCGACCAGTTCGGTCACGGGGAGATGTTTGAGGTCGGATAAGTGCATTGAGTAACTCGCTAGACTGAGAAACGGCGGAGAGATTGAAAAGAAAACCCGGTTTCGCAGACTGGAAACCGGGTAAGTAGATTAAATGTTGCTGTCGATAAACGCGCTGAGTTGAGACTTGGACAATGCACCGACTTTAGTCGCTTCCACATTGCCGTTTTTAAACAACATCAGGGTTGGGATACCACGAATGCCGTATTTTGGCGGCGTATTCTGGTTATCATCAATGTTCAGTTTTGCCACTTTCAGGCGACCAGCATATTCTTTGCTGATGTCATCCAGAATCGGCGCAATCATTTTACAAGGGCCGCACCATTCTGCCCAATAATCAACCAATACTGGCACTGTGGATTGCAGTACTTCTTGTTCAAAGCTGGCGTCGCTTAAATGGGTAATGTTGTCGCTCATTATTGCCTCTTAAGATTGGTGAAGAATTTAAATCAAATGTAGACTGGATTTAAACAGAATTTTTTTGAAAGTGTGGCTAAATTTTGTTTGAATTAGTAATTTGCTGAAAGATGAAATTACCAAACGAGATAACAACTAGTATAGCAACAGTTTTCCCGCATAATCAAGTTTTTTCCGTCTATGCTATTCAGTATGGGGAGCGTTTTGATTAAAAACAAGGGCTGCAGCATGTTATTTCATCTATTAAAGGTTGTGTTGGGCATATGCCTGATGATGAATAGTCTGGCCGCCGTGCCCTTGGCTAACTGGCACATGCAGGATATGGCAGGTCACAGTCATCAGCTTTCGCAGTACAAAGGCCGGTGGCTGGTAGTGAATTACTGGGCGCCCTGGTGCCCGCCATGTCTTGAAGAAATGCCGCAGTTGGTGACTTTTTATGATGCCCATGCCAAAGAGGGGGTGATGGTGCTGGGGGTGGCTGTAAAGTATGAGTCCGTGCAAAGCGTGCAAAAATATGCGGACGACATGCTGATTTCTTACCCGATTGTGCTCGCGGATGCGCAAAAAGTGGCGATATCAAGCCCTGAGGTGCTGCCGACGACTTATATTTATGCACCGGATGGTTCGCTGTACAAAGTAAAACGCGGCGCCTTAAGCAGGCAATGGTTGGAAAACCTGCTTAAGGAGGCCGCGTCAGCGCCTAAATAACGTTTAAAACTAGATAGTCACTGCTTCCCCTGCCGGGTTAATCACGCTGAGCTGATTCTCTTTGGCAAACTGAATCAGTTGCTCAAACCCTGCCGGATTGACGTCTTTCAACTTCATGTCTACCGACAAGCTGCGCACGTTATTGACCAGTTTTGGCTTCAGGTAAGGCGAATAGCGCAACTTTTTGTCGTCGCCAAACGTGGCGTAGGTACTGCACATGCGGTCCACCCAGTCACTCGGGCGAAAAGGCTTTCCGGCCAATGTAATGCCCTGAATAATAATTTCCTGATTTTCCATGCAGATTCCTTAAAGCGAAGTTAACAATTAATTGGTGTATTCAAATACTTTGACGACTTTAGTCACGCCTTCTGTCGTTCTGGCAATTTCTACCGCGTCGGTAGCTTCTTTCTCAGAGACAATGCCCATCAGGTAAACCACGCTGGCTTCCGTGACCACTTTCACCACATTGGCTGGGAACAGGCGCTCACTGACGAAACGCGCTTTCACTTTAGTGGTGATATACGTGTCATTGCTGCGGTCACCAATGGAAGAGGCTGGGGCAACGGTCAACCCGTTGTGAATGTTGCGCACATTGGAGATTTCACGCGTCAGCGTTTCTGCCTGTGTGAACTGGGCGTCGTTCGGTACCTCGCCAGACAGCAGCACAATGCGGTTGTAGCTGGTGACATTGATATGCGATGCTTTGTCCATGTATTGCGACAAGCGCTTCAGTGTTTTTAATTCGATATTTTCATCTTCGACATAAATGCCAGACGTACGACGATCTGCTGCCATCGCGCCACCGGCTGCTGCGCCGCCCACGACTGCAGGAAAACAGCCACTCAACTGCGTGCTGATCAATAACAATGCAATAGCAGAGACTTTTCTGGTGAAAATTTGTTGGGTCATGAAACTTCCTTGATCTACGAGAAAAACTTAAAGATGTTGGGTGTGACAGCAGAGGATAAATAAAATTCTACGCTTTTTATGTGTCGATTGCATTACGAATCCAATTCGGCGCGCGGTATTGGGGGTTGTCAAACAGGATCGCATCGAAGCGGCACGGCGTGTTGAGGTCGTTTATTTGTAAGTAATGCTGGGCAGCGCGGATGAGTTTTTGTTGTTTGCGATGGTCTATGCTGTCGGCCGCACTGGCAAATGCCTGGTGGCTGCGTAAGCGCACTTCAACAAAAACCAGGGTGTGTTGATCGCGCATGATCAAATCAATCTCACCAAAGCGGCAACTATAGTTTTGCGCCAATAGCACCAGGCCTTGCTGCTGCAAGAAATGCACAGCCGCCACCTCTGCGGCCAGTCCTTGATTATTAGCGTTGAGTTTCATGATGGCTTTGGCTTTTGTCGCATCACGCAGCCTGCTTTAGTGCTTAGCGAAACTGGCGCGATGGCATAAAATACGTGCATGAACGAGATTGGTACATTATATGTGGTGGCAACGCCCATCGGCAATCTGGGGGATATCACCCAGCGCGCACTCACCACCTTACAGCAGGTCGATGCGATCGCGGCCGAAGATACCCGCCACAGTGTCGGTTTGTTGCGGCATTTCGGTATCAGCAAGCCTTTACTGGCAGTGCATGAGCATAACGAGCAGCAGTCGGCGCAAGGCCTGGTGAAACGCTTGCTGGCAGGTGAATCCATCGCGCTGATTACTGACGCCGGTACGCCAGCAGTCAGCGATCCTGGTGCAGTAGTCGTGCAAGTGGTGCGACAGGCGGGCGTGAAGGTGGTACCTATCCCCGGTGTGAGTGCGATCATTGCGGCGTTGTCAGCCGCAGGCATTACCCAGCCTGGTTTTTATTTTGAAGGTTTTTTGCCGGCAAGTGGTTCACAGCGCCGCAAGCGCTTGCAGTTGCTTAAGGCAATTCCGTCTACGCTGGTGTTTTACGAGGCGCCACACCGCATTGTCGAGTGCGTGCAAGATTTGCATGATGTGTTAGGTGGTGCGCGGCAACTGACGCTGGCGCGCGAGCTGACCAAGACCTTTGAAACCATCCATACCTGCCTGTTGACAGACGCGGTAGACTGGTTAAATGCAGATACCAATCAGCAGCGCGGCGAGTTTGTGGTGCTGGTGCATCCTGATCTGCAGGAAAAGCCCGATGGCCTGGATGAAGAGACATTAAGGATATTGCAGCGTCTATTGCAGGAGTTGCCACTCAAGCAGGCGGTGGCGCTGGCAACCGATATTACAGGCCAGAAGAAAAACGAATTATATGAAGCAGCGCTTGCGCTTAAAGCGGCAAGCCCAGATTAAAAGGTAACAGAGTATGACCACTGAAATCACCCTGACCCGCCCGGATGACTGGCATTTGCACCTGAGGGACGGCACTGGCCTGCAGTCTGTATTGCCAGACACGGCGAAACAATTTGCCCGCGCCATCGTTATGCCCAATTTGCGGCCACCGGTGACGACAGCCGACCTGGCGCTGGCTTATTATCAACGCATCAAACAGGCGCTGCCTGCCGGGCTTGCATTTGAGCCGCTGATGACTTTGTATTTAACTGACAATACACCGGCGCAAGAAATTGCGGCGGCCCGCGCGAGTGGTGTGGTGCAGGCGGTGAAGTTGTATCCGGCTGGCGCGACCACCAATAGTGACTCTGGCGTGACCAGCCTGGCCAAATGTGCAGGCGCATTGGCAGAGATGGAAAAGCAGGGCATGCCCTTGCTGATCCACGGCGAAGTGACCGATGGCGATGTGGATGTGTTTGACCGTGAGAAGGTATTTATCGAGCGACATTTGCAACCGTTGTTAAAGGACTTCCCTGGCCTCAAAGTGGTGTTCGAGCATATCACCACCAAAGACGCGGCTGAATTTGTGGCCGCAGGCCCGGCCAACCTGGCCGCGACCATTACCGCGCACCATTTGCTGATGAATCGTAATGCCATGTTTACTGGTGGTATCCGCCCGCATCATTACTGCTTGCCAGTACTCAAGCGTGAAACACATCGTGAAGCCTTGGTGAAAGCGGCGATTTCAGGCTCATCCAGATTTTTCCTGGGCACTGACAGTGCGCCGCATCCTAAATCCGCCAAAGAGGCGAGTTGCGGTTGTGCGGGCATGTATACTGCCCATGCGGCGATTGAGTTGTATGCCGAAGCATTTGAAGAGGCGGGTGCGCTGGATAAGCTGGAAGGCTTCGCCAGTTTTTATGGGGCAGATTTTTACGGTTTGCCGCGCAACACTGACACCATCACATTGCGCAAGGAAAGCTGGCTGGTGCCTGAAAGCATTCCGTTTGCGGATGATGTGCTAGTGCCATTGCGTGCCGGACAAACCATTGCATGGAAGCTGGTGTAACACTTTAAAACATTGGAGGGTAAGCGATGAACAACAAGTGGTTGATTGCAGGATTCGGTGTGATGTCTGGTGTGATATTCAGTGCGCAGGCATTTGCGGTGACGATAGACGAAATGCGCGGTGAGCAAGCGCCGTATGCACAAGCCTTTAAAGCGGTAGATGCGGATGGTAATGGCAAGTTATCTAAGAAAGAGGCTGCCAAGGATAAGGATTTCCACACCGGCTCTTTTGCCAAAGCGGATACAAACCATAATGGCAGCCTGGATCTGGACGAGTTTGCCGCTTATAAATCCAAGGTGGATAGCGCTGAAAATAAACAGGCGGCGACTGACAGTGCCATTACGACCAAAATTAAGTCCAAATACCTGGTAGAGAAAAACTTTAGCAGCTTTAAAGTCAGTGTCGAAACCAAAGATAATGTGGTGATTTTGAGTGGGTTTGTCGATAACGCCGAGCAGAAGGCGCGTGCTGAAAAGATTGCCACCAGTGTCAGTGGCGTGAAATCCGTCAAAAACGCGCTGGTTGTTAAGCCTTAGTTGGCGGTGCTTGCCCGGATTTATAGTTGCCAGTTAATCGGCGTCTGCCCTTTGCTGCTTAGGAACTGGTTGATGTTGGAAAACTGGTGATTGCCAAAAAATCCCCGGTGCGCCGACAGTGGTGAAGGGTGTACGGATTTTAAAACCAGATGTTTATTGGGGTCTATCATGGCCCCTTTCTTTTGGGCATAACTGCCCCACAATACAAACACTAAGCCTTCCCTATGCTGGTTGAGCGCGGCAATGGCGGCATCGGTAAATTGCTCCCAGCCCCGGTTCTGGTGCGAGCCAGCATTGGCCAGTTGTACCGTCAGTGTAGCGTTCAATAGTAATACGCCCTGATCTGCCCAGGCAGTCAGGTCGCCGCTCCCGCTCATGCGTACGCCTAAATCCGCCTGAATCTCCTTGAAAATATTCATCAGCGAAGGCGGCAAAGCGACGCCTGGCGGTACTGAAAAACTTAGGCCATGCGCTTGCCCCGGGCCATGGTAAGGGTCTTGCCCGATAATCACCACACGCACTTTGTCGAACGGGGTATGGTTAAACGCATTGAAGATGAGTGGCCCCGGCGGAAAGATGGTTTTGCCGGCGACTTTTTCCTGCTGCAAAAACGTTTTCAGTGTTTGCATATAAGGCTTGTCGAATTCGGCGCCGATGTGGGTTTGCCAGGAAGGGTCTAGCTGGCCGGACTTTTCTGTTGTGGTCATGATTAATGGAGAGGGGAATGTTTTTTCAATATTATAGGTCTAGTGGTCCGCGTGGTAAAATAGCCATGAAGCCAACCAGACAGTCGCCGCCTGTGCAAACAGGGGGAGGAAAGTCCGGGCTGCACAGAGCGGGATGACGGCTAACGGCCGTACGCTGAAAGCTGGTAACAGTATAAGGTGAGGAATAGGGCCACAGAGACGAGCGTATTAAGTTACGGTGAAACGCGGTAACCTCCATCTGCAGCAATATCAAATAGGCTGGCATTTTACGCAAGTAATAAGGCGTGGCTCGCGCTGCCAGCGGGTAGATAGCTTGAGCGTGTGAGCAATTGCACGCCTAGATGAATGACTGTCGCCGCGCAAGTGGATACAGAACCCGGCTTACCGGTTGGCTTTATTTTTCCTTCATCATGTTTGGCTGAAGCATGGTCTGCGCCTGGCGCGCTTGCCATTGATCCAGCGCTGCGCTGATGCGCTGTTCGTTATACCCTCGCACCACTTCCCCTGCAATCAGCAACACCGGCACGCCTTTGCCTGCCAGCCGCTGGTATTGAGCCTGCGCTTCGGCAGACCTTTCAATGTTGACTTCCTGATAGCTAATCTGCCGTTGTTGCAGTAATGCCCTGGTCTTTTCGCAGTAAGGGCACCAGTCGGTGGCGTACAGCAGCACTTTGCCGTGGCTGTAGTCTGGTGTCGGCGTCAAGGTGTACCACCATGCGCGCCACTCCATGGCCAGTAAAATGCCTGCGCCTATGATTAAAAATTTCAATCTGCTGGACATATATGTATTGGATGGTTGGGTGCTGGTTGGTATGTTTTATTCGACCATGCCGGACTTTTTTTGATGCTAAAAAAATCAGCAAAAAATAACATTTTTTAATTATTCAATATTTTCAATGAGATAGCTATTTTTATTAAACAATTTTATGTGTTAATTGCGCCAATCTCTTGATTTAAATTGCTTTGTTAAAATGCTCTAAGTCTTTGTCTTTAAAAGAGATTTTTTCTCCCAAAGTGCTTGCCAAGCACTTTTTTTTTATCTATAGTGTGCAAAAGGGTGATTTTGTGTTGAATTGTGGGAAATTTATCCCACTTTTAATCAAAACAGGTTGGTAAGGACAATATTCCATGTTTCGCGGGGCGGTACAGTTAAGTTTGGATGCAAAGGGGCGGCTCAGTGTGCCGGCCAAGCATCGTGACGCCCTGACGGCTGGCGGGCAGGGCGAAGTTGTGCTCACGGCCCATCCGCACCGTTGTCTGATTCTGTATCCAAAAACAGCTTGGGAGCCGATTGAAACCAAGCTGACCAGTTTGTCCAGTTTTAATCCTCAAACCAGTGGTATTCAGCGCATGATCGTCGGTCAGGCAGATGTGATGCATCTGGATTCCGCCGGTCGTTTGCTGGTGAATGCCGTACTGCGCAAGTTTGCCAAACTCGATAAAGACGTGATGATGGTCGGGCAAGGCAGTCATTTTGAGTTGTGGGATCTGGCAGCATGGGATCAGCAGCTGGAGAGTCTGATGGCGACCGACCAGTTGCAGATACCGCAAGAGCTAGAAGGATTCTCGCTATGACGCGGGGCGCGAAGTCAGCGCCCGCGTCCTTGACGGAAACGTCAGTGTCACCAGTCGCCGCCAGTCATATCACCGTGTTGTTACATGAGGCGGTGGATGCGCTGAACGTGCAGGCCGATGGCGTGTATGTCGATGGTACCTTCGGGCGTGGCGGGCATAGCCGACTTATTCTTTCCAAATTAGGTAGCAAAGGGCGCTTGATCGGCTTGGATCGCGATCTGGCGGCAGTGGCGCATGGGCAAACGATTGCCGATGCGCGTTTTACGATGGTGCATGCGCATTTTTCCGCCATGGCGGCAGTGTTGGCTGAGAGGGATGTGCAGGCGGTAGACGGAATATTGCTCGACCTGGGCATTTCGTCGCCGCAAATTGATGAGGGTGTGCGTGGTTTCAGTTTCCGTTTTGACGGACCGCTGGATATGCGCATGGATCAAAGTCGGGGCAGAACCGCCGCAGAGTGGCTGGCGACGATGTCTGAAAAACAATTGGCTGAGGTGATTAGAGATTATGGTGAAGAACGGTTTGCTAAGCAGGTTGCAAGGGCGATTGTTAAAGAGCGCGAAGATGGGCATGCCATCACCACTACAGGGCAACTTGCCAAGATCGTGGCAGGCGCCATCCCCAAGAATGAGCCGGGCCAGAACCCTGCAACGCGCACATTTCAAGCTCTACGGATTTTCGTCAATCAAGAGCTTGAGGAACTCTCGCTAGTGCTGCCAGATTGCCTGCAGCTGCTGCGTCCGCAAGGTCGGTTGGCGGTGATTAGCTTTCACTCGCTGGAAGATCGTATCGTCAAGCGCTTTATCCAGTCAGAAGTGGATAGAGATAACCTGCCTGCGGGTTTGCCAGTGCGTGCCAGTGAGTTGCCGCAGCCGCGCATGTTGTCCGTCGGGCGTGCGACCAAGCCAGGTGCTGCTGAAGTGTCGGCGAATGTACGTGCGCGTAGTGCGGTGCTGCGCGTGGCCGAGCGCACACATGTTCAATAACTATGTGCAGTAAGTGATTTAAGTATGATCCGGCTCAATTTGATTTTGTTTGCGTTGACGATTGCCATGGCTTTGGGCGTGGTGACGGCGCAATACAAGGCGCGCAAATTGTATTTTGAGCTGGACAGGCAAGAAGTGTTGACCAAGCAATATATGACGGAATATGACCAGTTGCAGATCGAGCAAAGCACCTGGGCCATGCATTCGCGGCTGGAAGATTTTGCGACCACGCGTTTGCATATGCATAGCCCGAGCATGCAGCAGACACAAGTGATCATGGTTGATGTGCCGCCTGCGCCATAACCGGAATCATTGCGAGTGAATGGTCATGCTGCTTAAAGAGAGTCAACACAAGCTGGTGAAATTGCCGGCCTGGCGCAGAAGAACGCTGCTGGTGTTGCTGCTGTTGAGTTTTGTCTTGCTGCTGGGGCGCGGGTTTTACCTGCAAACCTTGCATAAAGACTACCTGATTAAAAAAGGTGAAGCGTTTTCGCGACGCAAAGTGGTGTTGATGCCGCATCGCGGCAAGATTTATGACCGTAATTTCAAGCCATTGGCGATCAGTTTGCCGGTGGAGTCAGTATGGGCAAACCCGACTGACGTGCAGGTGACGGCGGTGCAGTTAAAGCAAATGGCCAAGCTGCTGGATATGCCAGCCAAGGAATTGCAACAAAAGCTGCAAAAAAAGAAAAAAGAATTTGTTTATATCAAACGGAGAGTGGCGCCCGATGTGGCAAAACAGGTGATGGCGATGAAAGTGCCCGGCGTATTCAGTCAAAAGGAATACAAACGCTTCTACCCGGCGGCAGAAGTGACGGCGCATATCGTCGGTTTTACCGGCGTGGATGACACTGGCGTTGAGGGCATGGAGCTTTACCGTAACCACGTATTGTCTGGCAGCGCAGGTAAGCGTGACTTTGTGCGTGACCGCAAAGGCCATGTGGTAGAAGACCTGGTCGCGGTAAAGTTGCCGCACGATGGCCAGGACCTGGTGCTGAGCATAGATCGTACTGTGCAATATGTGGTGCATAGAGAGTTGTCACGGGCGGTTGAAAAACACAAAGCCAAAGCGGCGGCGGCTGTGGTGCTGGATGCCAAAACCGGTGAAGTGCTGGCGTTGGTAAATATTCCGACTTACAACCCGAACAATCCAGTCAATGTGGCCAGCAAGTTGCGCAACTCCGCCATCGTTAATATTTTTGAACCGGGTTCGACCATGAAGCCGGTCACTGCGGCGGCGGCGATGGAGTTTGGCCCTTATCAGCCAGATACCAAAATCCAGACTGCGCCAGGCTACCTGCGTATCGGCACGGCCACCATTCATGACGCGCACCCTAACCAGGTGCTGACCGTGTCACAAGTGATCCAGAAATCCTCCAACGTCGGCTCGGCCAAAATGGCGCTCGATTTAAATCGCGAACAGTTGTGGAACACCTATGTACAACTGGGCTTTGGCTCTGCCACCAAGATTGGTTTTCCTGGTGAGGCCTCCGGTAAAGTGCGCGACTACAAAACCTGGCGCCCGATTGAGCAGGCGACGATGTCCTATGGTCACGGCATTAGCGTGACCTTGTTGCAATTGGCGCGTGCATACACGGTGTTTGCCAATGAAGGTGAGTTGTTGCCGGTGACCTTGACCAAGCTGTCTGAGCCGCCGGTCGGCCGTCCGGTGTTTTCTGCCAAAGTGGCCAACGCAGTTAAGGATATGCTGGAGCTGGTCGTGCAGCCAGGCGGCACAGCATTAAAAGCACAAGTGACGGGTTATCGCGTCGCTGGCAAAACCGGCACCGCGCATAAGTTGGGTGATCATGGCTACGAGCATGATAAATATGTGGGTTCTTTTGTTGGCATGGTGCCTGCCTCCAATCCGCGCCTGATTATGGCGGTGATGATAGACGAGCCCAGCAATGGTGAATATTACGGCGGCAGTGTGGCTGCGCCGGTGTTTAGTGCGGTCATGAATGATGTGCTGCGTATGCTGGTGGTGCCGCAAGATGGCAATGCTATTCCAGCGACCACCCCGGCTGATGCGGCTGAAGTGAAGGAGGCGATGTGAGTAAATATATTATTCCAGCGCCGGTACATGGCATCACCGCAGATAGCCGTCAGGTGGAAAAGCATGGCTTGTTCCTGGCTTACCCGGGACAGCACAGCGATGGCCGCGACTATATTGAAGATGCGATTGCCAAAGGCGCCAATACCGTGATCTGGGATAGTCAGGGTTTCGACTGGAATCCATCCTGGAATGTACACAATATTGCTATTGCCGATCTCAAGTCCCAGGTTGGACATATTGCCAGCCAGTTTTATAAAGACCCGTCCGAACAAATGTGGTGCATAGGGGTGACCGGCACCAACGGCAAAACAACGGTTACGCACTGGCTGGCCCAGGCTTACCGTTTCCTGCAACAAAAGTCTGCTGTGATTGGCACATTGGGTAATGGCGCGCTGGACGATTTGCAGCCGACGCAAAATACCACACCCGGCCCGGTAGAGCTGCAAAAAGTGCTGGCGAATTTTGTGCTGGATGATGTGCGCACGGTGGCCATGGAAGTGTCTTCTCACGGTCTGGATCAAGGCCGTGTCAATGGCGTAGCCTTTGATGTCGCGGTGCTCACCAATATCACGCGTGATCATCTTGATTATCACCTGACCATGGAAGCCTACCAGGCGGCCAAACGCAAACTGTTTGACTGGCAAACCCTGTCGGCTGCTGTAGTGAATGCTGATGATGCATTTGGCCTGGCATTGATTGAAGACCTGCGTAAGCAAGGTAAAAAAGTATTGAGTTATGGCCTGCATCAGGAGGCGGATGTGTGCGCAACCGCCGTCACCATGCATGCCACTGGTTTTGAAATTCAGGTGCGTACGGCACAAGGCAGCGGCGATATTCAGTTGCATGCCCTGGGGCAGTTCAATGTCTACAACGCCTTGGCTGTGCTGACTTGTTTATTAGCGCAGGACGTGGCTTTGCCAGCAGCGCTGCAAGCGGTATCTGGCCTGGTGCCGGTGGCAGGACGCATGCAGATGTTTGGTGGCGGTGATTTGCCATTGGTGGTGGTTGACTATGCGCATACGCCAGATGCCCTGGAAAAAGCATTGCATACCTTGCGTATTCAGGCGCGCGGCAAATTGAGCTGCGTGTTTGGCTGCGGTGGTGACCGTGACAGCGGCAAGCGTAGCGAAATGGGCCGTATTGCCGACACGTTGGCGGATAGCGTGATGGTGACCAATGACAATCCACGCAGTGAAAATCCTTACGCGATTATTGCGGCGATTGCCGAAGGCATGGCGCGTGAAGTGACCGTGGAAACCGACAGGGCCAAAGCCATTGCTCTCGCCATTAGCCAGGCTGGCAAGGGCGATGTGGTGCTGATTGCCGGTAAAGGCCATGAAGATTATCAGGAGATCCAGGGCATACGCTATCCATTTAGCGATGCCGCTTGGGTGCAAAGCGCGTTGAAAAAAAACGTATTGAATCAGAACGCTTTGAATCAGAAGGCACAGGCATGATCGCACTGCAAACCATTGCTGAAGTATTGCAAGGCCGCTTACAGGCGGTGAACGGGCATGGCGTGGATGTCACTGTGAGCTCTGTTGATACCGATAGCCGTCGCGTGCAAGCCGGGCAGTTGTTCGTTGCCTTGCCAGGTGAAAAGTTTGATGGTCATGATTTCTTGCCGCAAGTGGCGACGCAAGGTGCCGTCGCTGCGCTGGTGAGCAAGCCTGTCGATGGTGGTTTGCCAACAGTGCTGGTCAAAGATACCCGTCTGGCTTTGGGGCAGTTAGCCAGTTGGTGGCGCCAGCAGTTGGCCTTACCGCTGATTGCGGTCACCGGCAGTAATGGCAAGACCACTACCAAGGAAATGATTGCCGCCATTATGCAAGTGCATGTGGGCGGCGCTGACAAAGTATTGGCCACGGCCGGTAATTTTAATAACGATATCGGTATGCCGCTGACCTTGTTGCGTTTGCGTGCAAATCATCGCTGTGCCGTGATTGAAATGGGTATGAATCATTTAGGTGAGATCGATTACTTGACCCGCCTGGCACGCCCGAATGTGGCGGTGATTAACAACGCCGGGACGGCGCATATTGGCGAATTGGGTTCGCGTGCAAACATTGCCAAAGCCAAAGGTGAGATTTTTGCAGGCTTGAGCCATGACGGTATTGCCGTGATTAATGCGGACAGTGAGTTTGCAGACGACTGGCGTGGTTTGAACGCAGGGCGTCGTGTGCTGAGTTTTGGCTTGCACGCCGCCGCCGATGTTCGTGGTGAAGTGCTGGATGCTGAGGCTGGCTTCAAGCTGCATTATCAGGGGAACAGCATCACGTTAACACTGGCAGTGCCGGGCGTGCACAACATCATGAATGCATTGGCCGCTGCCGCTGCTAGTTTAGCCGCAGGCGCCAGCCTGGCCGATGTTACTCAAGGGTTGCAAGGCTTTGCCGGGGTCAAAGGGCGTTTGCAAGTGAAAACGGCTGCCAACGGCGCCAAAGTGATCGATGACACGTATAACGCCAACCCGGATTCCATGCAGGCGGCGCTGGATGTATTGAAAAATGCCGGTTCAAATACGGTGTTTGTGATGGGTGATATGGGCGAGCTGGGGGCAGATGCAGAAGCCATGCATGCGCAGATCGGTCGTTATGCCAAACAGCAAGGGATTGGCAAATTGTATGCACTAGGTCAATTCACGCAGGCCGCAGTGCAGGCGTTCGGTGCGCAAGCACACCATTTTGCTTCGATAGAAGCCTTGGTTTCTGCCTTGCAGGCAGAGACCACCGCCGATGATGTGGTGTTGGTAAAAGGCTCGCGCTTTATGCAAATGGAGCGTGTGGTGAATGCGCTAGTGGAATCGTTGGTGGAATCGCAAGCCACTGAATTAGTGGGGAAATAGGGAACATATGTTATTAGAACTGACGAAATGGCTGGCATCGGATGTACACGGGTTTCATGTATTTAATTACATCACCTTCCGTGCCGTCCTGGCGACGCTGACGGCGCTGGCGATCTCATTCCTGGTTGGCCCGGCCATGATCCGCAAGCTGACCGAGTACAAGGTCGGCCAGGCGGTACGTGATGATGGTCCACAAACACACCTGGTCAAGGCAGGTACACCAACCATGGGTGGTGCTCTGATTCTGGTGGCGATTTCAGTGTCGACTTTGCTATGGGGTAATTTGCATAACCGCTTTATCTGGGTGGTACTGATTACCACGCTGGGTTTTGGCGCGGTGGGCTGGGTCGATGACTACCGCAAAGTGGTCTACAAAAATCCTAAGGGTTTGTCTGCCAAAGAAAAATACTTCTGGCAAAGCCTGGTGGGTTTTGGTGTCGCCGGTTTCCTGTATGCAACGGCGACAACGCCGGTAGAAACGACGCTGATCGTGCCTTTCTTCAAGCACCTGGTGTTTCCTTTGGGCGCAGTGGGCTTCATCGTGCTGACTTACCTGGTGATTGTCGGCAGCAGCAACGCCGTGAACCTGACCGACGGCCTGGATGGCCTGGCGACCTTGCCAACCGTGATGGTCGGCAGTGCGCTAGCGATTTTCTCTTATGTGGCTGGTCACGCAGTGTTTTCCAAATACCTGGGGATTCCTTATGTCGCCGGCGCCAGTGAATTGATGGTATTTTGCGCGGCCATGGCGGGTGCCGGCTTGGGCTTTTTGTGGTTTAACGCTTATCCGGCAGAAGTGTTTATGGGCGATGTCGGCGCGCTGGCACTGGGTGCTGCACTAGGTGTAGTGGCGGTGATTGTGCGCCAGGAGATCGTACTGTTCATCATGGGCGGTGTGTTTGTGATTGAAACCTTCTCGGTGGCGGCACAGGTGCTGTATTTCAAATATACCAAGAAGATGACAGGTACCGGCAAGCGTATTTTTCTGATGGCGCCTTTGCATCATCACTACGAGCAAAAAGGCTGGAAAGAGACGCAAGTCGTCGTGCGTTTCTGGATTATTACCATGATGTTGGTGCTGGTGGGGTTATCCACCTTGAAATTGCGATAAGACACGGAATG
This sequence comes from Methylophilus sp. Q8, assembly GCF_000800115.1. Taxonomy (NCBI): domain Bacteria; kingdom Pseudomonadati; phylum Pseudomonadota; class Betaproteobacteria; order Nitrosomonadales; family Methylophilaceae; genus Methylophilus; species Methylophilus sp. Q8. The sequence continues at coordinate 1,397,602 of NZ_JUHE01000001.1, forward strand.
CATCGTCAGGCGTGAACATGAAAAAACAGTTTGAACAACAGCGGATTGCAGTACTGGGACTGGGTGACACCGGCTTCTCGGCTTTGCGCTGGCTGCGCCATATGGGTGCAGATGTAGTGATGTTCGACTCACGTCTGCACCCGGCCGGGCAGGATCGTTTGCATGCAGAGTTTCCGGAGGTGGAGTGCCACCTGGGACCTTTTAATCATGCCTTGTTATCCAGCATGGATTTGATTGTGGCTAGTCCTGGCGTCTCACTCAACGAGCCAGTCATTGCACAGCTAATGGCACAGGGCAAGCATGTGGTCGGCGACGTTGAGTTGTTTGCGCGCTTCCGTGCCCCTTATGCCAAGGTGATCGCGATTACCGGTTCCAACGGTAAAACGACCGTCACGTCACTGGTGGGTGAAATCTGCAAGCAGGCTGGATTGAATACCATTGTTGCCGGCAATATCGGTTTGCCAGTGTTGGATACCTTGCAGATGACGGCACCTGATGTTTATGTGCTGGAGTTATCCAGCTTCCAGCTGGAAGGGATCCATCAGCTGCAAATAGATGCGGCGACTATCCTCAACCTGTCTGAAGATCATATGGATCGCTATGACGGCATGGAAGGCTACGCGCAAGCCAAGGCACGCATTTACCAGCACGCGCGCATTGCTGTGGTGAATCGTGATGACCCTGCCAGTGCAGCCTTGGCCGGTCAGTTGCCACAGGTGTCGTTTGGTGTGAATCCGGCACCGTCGATCAATGATTACGGCCTCAACGACGCGGGCTGGTTATGCGCGGGCAACCGTCATTACATTGAAGCTGACAGCTTGCAGATTCGCGGTAAACATAATATTGCCAACGCGCTGGCAGCCATTGCACTGACGCAAGCGATCGGCATCGACAAAGTCTCTATCCTGCATACGGTGCAGGCATTTGCAGGCTTGCCGCACCGCGTAGAGTGGGTGGCGAATATCGAGGATGTCGATTTTTATGATGATTCTAAAGGCACCAATGTCGGCGCGACCTGCGCTGCGATTAGTGGCATGCTCAAGCAGGGCAAGCCGCAAAAAGTAGTATTGATCGCCGGTGGTGATGGCAAGGGCCAGGACTTTACGCCTTTGCGTGAAGCGATTTTGCATCACGCCAGAGCCGTGGTGCTCATCGGTCGCGATGCGCCAAAAATCCAGCAAGTCTTGCATAACCTGCAATTGCCAGTCGTCGATGCGGTTGATTTAACCGCCGCTGTCCATATTGCCAAAACCCTGGCCGAAGAAGGCGACGCAGTCCTGTTATCACCGGCTTGCGCCAGCTTTGATATGTTCCGCAATTACGAACATCGAGCCGAAGTGTTCGTTGAAGCTGTGAAAGCCATGGAGGCCGCATGCTTGGGCCATTGATGATGAACCGCGAGCGTTATAACTCCCCCAGCTACGATGTGTCGCTGTTGTGGGTGGTGTTGTCATTGCTGGCGTTTGGCATGGTCATGGTGTATTCCGCCTCAATTGCTTACGCAGATTCAAGCAAGATGTTTGGCCATAACAGCACCTATTTCCTGATGCGTCAGGCCTTGTATATCGTGGTCGGCCTGGTGGCGGCCGTGATTGTGTTCCAGGTGCCTATGGCCTGGTGGCAAAAGATGTCGCCTTACCTGTTCATTATGGGCATCGTCTTGCTGATCATGGTGCTGATTCCAGGCATCGGCAAAGTGGTCAACGGTAGCCGTCGCTGGATTTCCTTGCTCGTTATGAATCTGCAACCTTCAGAACTCATGAAGCTGTTTATCGCCATGTATGCCTCCGATTACGCTGTACGCAAAGCCGGCAGCATGCATAGCTTTAAAAAAGGATTCTTGCCCATGCTGGGCGTGATGGTATTTGTTGGTGTGTTGCTGCTGAAGGAGCCGGATTTCGGTGCCTTTGCCGTCACCGCCTCCATCGCGTTCTCCATCATGTGGCTGGGCGGCGTCAACCTCAAGGTGTTCCTGGCCATGCTGGGTGCATTGCCATTGGCTGTGATCGGCCTGGTGGTGATGGAGCCCTACCGTTTGGAGCGTATGAAAGGCTTCTTGAATCCGTTTGATGACCCGTTTGATACCGGTTACCAGTTGTCACATGCGTTGATCGCGTTTGGTCGTGGCGAGTTCTGGGGTGTAGGGCTCGGTGGCAGCGTAGAAAAATTATTGTACTTGCCAGAAGCGCATACCGACTTCCTGTTGGCGGTGGTGGCTGAAGAGCTGGGGTATGTCGGCGTGCTGGTAGTGGTGTTGCTGTTTGCCTGGCTGGTGATCCGCGCCTTCAGTATCGCCAAAGAAGCCGTGGCTAACGAACGTTATTACTCTGCCTTGCTTGCGCAAGGCATTGGTGTGTGGATGGGCGTGCAAGGCTTTATCAATATGGGCGTGAACATGGGCCTGCTGCCGACCAAAGGGCTGACTTTGCCATTGTTGTCTTACGGCGGCAGCGGCATCCTGGCGAATTGCATTGCGCTGTCGGTGCTGCTGCGTATCGATTTCGAGAACCGTCGCTTGCAGAAAGGCTTGAACTGATGAGCCGTTCATACACATTGATGGTGATGGCCGGTGGCACCGGTGGGCATGTTTACCCAGCCATGGCGGTGGCCGACGCGCTGCATGCGCAAGGCTGGAAAATCGTCTGGCTGGCCACTGAAGGCGGTATGGAAAACCGCCTGATTGCCGACAAGCCTTATGACAAGGCCATGATGACCATGCGCGGCGTGCGTGGCAAAGGCTTGCTGGGCTGGCTGACTTTGCCCGTGAAGCTGGTGCGCGCCTTTGCACAAGCCAGACAAGCCATCCGTCAACATCAGCCGGATGTGGTGCTGGGCATGGGTGGCTTTGCAGCGTTCCCTGGCGGTGTGATGGCCAGGTTGGCTGGTGTGCCGCTGGTGATTCATGAGCAAAACTCAATTGCAGGGCTGACCAATAAAGTGCTGGCCAAGATCGCTCACCGTGTATTGACTGGTTTCCCGGGGGCTTTGGGCACTAAAGGCGAGATGGTAGGTAATCCTGTACGTGAAGGCATTACGACATTGCCCACACCGGAACAACGTTTTGCCGAGCATCATGGCGTGTTGCGCGTGTTAGTGGTAGGCGGCAGCCTGGGTGCAGTGGCGTTGAATACCTTGTTGCCACAGGCATTTGCGCAATTACCTGTCAATGCGCGTCCGCAGATCATTCACCAGGCTGGTGAAAAACAGTTTGAAGCGTTGAAAAAGGCTTATGCCGATGCTGGTGTAGCGGCAGATTGCCGTGCCTTTATCCACGATATGGCTGAAGTGTATGCTTGGGCGGATTTGGTGGTTTGCCGCGCTGGGGCATTGACGGTGGCGGAACTGGCTAATGTCGGTGCCGCCAGCATCCTGGTGCCGTTCCCGTTTGCGGTGGATGACCACCAGACGACAAACGCGGCTTATCTGCAGCAGGCGGGTGCCGCTTTGCTGATACAGCAGTGTGATATGGATGTTGCGCAATTAGCGGCGACTTTGCAAACGCTGGATAGACCGGCTTGCCTGGCGATGGCACAGAAAGCACGGGCGCTGGCCAGGCCGCAAGCCACGCAACAGGTTGCACAAATTTGCCAGCAGCTGGCGACAGGCAATAAAAAAGGAACACCGGGTTCAGCATGAAACATAAAGTTAAAAAAATACATTTTATCGGTATCGGCGGCTCAGGCATGAGCGGCATTGCCGAGGTGTTGTTGAACCTGGACTTTGAAGTCAGTGGCTCTGACCTGGCCAGCAATGCGACCACCAAACGTTTGCAAGGTTTTGGCGCAACGGTGTTTCAGGGGCACGCGACCGAGCATCTGAATGATGCCGACGTAGTAGTGGTCTCCAGTGCCATTAACGAAGAAAACCCGGAAATCATCGCCGCACGTGCGCGTAAGGTGCCAGTGATTCCACGCGCAGTGATGCTGGCAGAACTCATGCGCTTCAAGCAAGGCATTGCCATCGCCGGTACGCATGGCAAAACCACGACCACCAGCCTGATTGCCAGCATCTTGGCAGAGGCAGATATGGACCCGACCTTTGTCATCGGCGGCAAACTGGAGGCAGCCAGCGCCAATGCACGCCTGGGTACCGGCGAGTGGATCGTGGTGGAAGCCGACGAATCTGATGCGTCCTTCTTGCACCTGACACCGATCATGGCGGTGGTGACCAATATCGATCAGGACCATATGGACACCTATGAACACAGTTTTGAAAAGCTCAAAACCGCGTTTGTTGAATTTTTGCAGCAGATTCCGTTCTGGGGCATGGCAGTGTTATGTATTGATGATGCCAATGTGCGTGAAATCCTGCCGCGCGTGACCCGTCCGGTCACCACTTATGGCACACATGAAGAGGCTGCGATTCGCGCCGAGAATATTGTGGCCGATAACGGCAAGATGCATTTCACGCTAGTGCGTAAAAATGGCGTGACCGTGCGTAACGAAGTGACACTGAACTTGCCCGGACATCATTATGTATTGAACGCGCTGGCCGCGATTGCGATTGCCACTGAGTTAAATGTGCCGGATGCCGCCATTTTGAAAGCCTTGGCAGAGTTCCGTGGCGTTGGTCGTCGTTTTGAACGCTATGGCGAGATCCCGGCCAATGGCGGTCACTTTACCCTGGTGGATGACTACGGCCATCACCCGATTGAGATGCAGGCAGTGATTGCGGCGGCGCGTGGGGCTTTTCCAGACCGGCGCCTGGTGCTGGCGTTCCAGCCGCATCGTTACACGCGTACGCGTGACTGCTTTGAAGATTTCGTTAAAGTGTTGTCCACCGTTGATGCCTTGTTGCTGACAGAGGTGTACTCGGCAGGAGAAGCACCGATTGTGGCCGCGGATACGCGTAGCCTGATTCGCGCCATTCGCGTCAATGGCAAGGTCGAGCCGCGTTTCGTCGAAACCACTGATGAACTGCCAGCCACCATTCTGGAAAGTGTGCAGCCGGGTGATGTGGTGGTGGTGATGGGCGCTGGCAATATTGGTAGCGTTGCAGCGAAAACCAGGGAGTTGGCTAGCGTATGAGCGCCTCAGGATTAAAAGCGACTGGCCTGCAAGTGCTGAATAACGAGCCATTGGCCCGCTATACCAGCTGGCGCGTCGGTGGACCGGCAGACCGCCTGGTGCTGGCTGATAGCGTAGAACATTTGCAACAGTTTTTACAGCAGTTGCCAGCCGGCGAACCACTGACTTTTATTGGTCTGGGTAGCAACTTGCTGGTGCGTGATGGCGGTGTGCGCGGCACGGTGGTGGTGATGCATCAGGCACTACAAGCGCTGGAGATGCAGGGTGAGCGTGTGTACGCCGATGCCGGTGTGACTTGCGCTAAATTGGCCCGTTTTGCTGCCAGTCACAATAAAGCAGGTGCGGAGTTTATGGCAGGCATTCCAGGCACCGTAGGCGGCGCGCTGGCGATGAATGCTGGTTGTTATGGTGGTGAAACCTGGCAATGGGTAGATCAGGTAAAAACGATTAATCGTCGTGGTGATGTGCAAGTGCGATCACGTACGGAATATCAACCTAGTTATCGCCATGTGGTGCATCCGGCGGCAGATGAGTGGTTTCTGGGCGGCTGGTTTGCGGTACCCGCAGGCGATGGTAAAGCGTCTGCCGAACAGATCAAGCAGTTGCTGGCAAAACGCCTGGCGAGCCAGCCACTGAATATGCCTAGCGCAGGGTCAACCTTCAGGAATCCTGAGGGTGATTTTGCTGCCAGGTTGATAGAAGCATCAGGGCTCAAAGGCACCACCATTGGTGGGGCGCAGGTGTCTGAAAAGCATGCCAACTTTATTGTGAATTTGGGTCAGGCGACAGCGGCTGACATTGAAACCTTGATTGAGCACGTTAAAACCACGGTGCTTGAACAGCAAGGGATTGCGTTAATACAGGAAGTGAAAGTGATTGGGGAAGGTGTTTTAAAAGTATGAGTGTGAGTCAACAGTCATTTGGCAAGGTCGCGGTACTGTTTGGCGGCCGTTCTGGCGAGCGTGAAGTGTCGCTCAAAAGTGGTTCTGCTGTCTTGGCGGCATTGCAACGTCAGGGCGTGGATGCGCATGCGTTTGATCCGGCCAGCCAGGACCTGTCTGCCTTGAAAGCGTTTGACCGCGCCTTTATCGCCTTGCATGGCCGCTACGGTGAAGACGGCACGATTCAAGGTGCGCTGGAACTGATGGATATTCCTTACACCGGCAGCGGCGTCATGGCCTCTGCGCTGGGCATGGATAAATGGCGCACCAAGTTGTTGTGGACGGCTGCTGGCGTCACCACGCCTAACTATGTGCTGATGGACGACAGCACGCACGCTGAAAATGTAGTCACTGCGCTTGGCTTGCCGCTGTTTGTAAAACCGGCCAACGAAGGCTCCAGCATTGGTGTAAGCAAAGTTAAACAGGCGGGCGATTTAATGGCGGCTTATCACCTGGCCAAACAGTCAGACCCGCTGGTGATTGCCGAGCAGTTTGTCGGTGGCGGGGAATATACCGTCGGCATCCTGGGTGAGACTGCACTGCCTATCGTGCGCATCGTGCCTAAAAACGAATATTACGATTACGAAGCCAAGTACTTGCGTGATGACACCGAGTATCGCTGCCCAAGCGGCCTGTCTGCCGAACAGGAAAAGCAAATCCAGGCCGAAGCCTTGCAGGCTTTTAACGTACTGGGTTGCCGTGGCTGGGGCCGTGTCGACTTTCTGATGGATGAGTCTGGTAAGCACTATTTCCTGGAAGTGAATACCAGCCCGGGTATGACGGATCACAGCCTGGTGCCGATGGCGGCCAAGGCTGCTGGCATGGACTTTGAGGCACTGGTGATTCGTATTTTGCAACAAACGTTGCGTGAAGTGTAAAGAGGACGACTACGACGATGTGGGATAGACCAACATTGCTGAACTGGATCGCCAACCTGCTGTTTTCACTGGCAGTGGTGATGCTGCTTTACGCCATGTTGTTTGTGGTGCTGCATTTGCCTATCTTCCCGGTCAAGCAGGTACAGGTTGAAGGCAACCTGGATCACGTCAATCATGAGCAGATTCAGTTGATCGTCAGCAAGTACCTCAAAGGTAACTTCTACACACTGGATTTGCAGCGCACACGCGCCGCATTTGAAAAGTTGCCCTGGGCACGCAAGGTGAGTGTGCGTCGCCAGTGGCCGGACACCATCGTCGTGCAGATAGAAGAACATCAGGCCTTGGGCCGCTGGGGCGGCGTGGCACTGGTCAACCGTCATGGTGAGTTGTTCCAGGCCGCGTCTGATGAACAATTACCGACTTTTTACGGCCCAGGCGATGCGATCAAAGAAGTGGCACAAGGCTATGCCAGTTTTGCCCAGATGCTGACGGATACCCCCCTGCAGATTCAGCAGTTGAGTTTGTCTTCACGCCGTGCCTGGGAGATCAAGACCGTGGATGGTCGACAAATGATGCTGGGCCGTGAAGCGGCCAAGCAGCGATTACAACAGTTTGTGTCGGCGTATCGCCAGCAGGCAAGTATCGCGGAAAGTGACTGGCGTTATGCCGATTTGCGTTACCCCAACGGCTTTGCCTTGCGCATGCCGCGCAGTGGCGCCTGAGAATAAGACTGCCAGAAAGAAGTTCAAGGAAAAGACATGAGTAGAGTCAGAGAAGATAAAAATTTAATCGTGGGGCTGGATATCGGCACCTCGAAGATTGTTGCGATTGCGGCCGAGATTTTGCCAGAAGGCACATTGAAGGTAATTGGTGTCGGGCAACATGCTTCCCGTGGCTTGAAAAAAGGCGTGGTGGTGAATATTGACTCCACCATGCAGGCGATTCAGCGTGCGATTGAAGAAGTCGAGCTGATGGCGGATTGTAAAATTAATACCGTGTACTCAGGCATTGCTGGCAGCCATATCAAGAGCCTGAATTCACATGGCATGGTGAAGATTAAAGAGAGCGAAGTGTCGCAGATGGATATCGACCGCGTGGTGGAAACCGCCCGCGCGATTGCCCTGCCTGCTGACCAGCAGATTCTGCATATCCTGACCCAGGAATTCATTATCGACGGCCAGGAAGATGTACGCGAGCCACTGGGCATGAGCGGCATCCGCCTCGAAGTGCGTGTGCATATCGTCACTGGCGCCATTGCGGCGGCACAGAACATCGTCAAGTGCATCAAGCGCTGCGGGCTCGAAGTGAGTGACCTGATTTTGCAACCGTTAGCGTCGAGTGAGTCTGTGCTCACTGATGATGAAAAAGAACTGGGCGTGTGCCTGGTGGATATTGGTGGCGGTACGACTGATTTGGCTGTGTTCAAGAATGGTGCCATTCGTCATACGGCGGTGATCCCGATTGCCGGTGACCAGATCACTAATGACATCGCCGTGGCCTTGCGTACGCCGACGCAGTCAGCAGAAGAAATCAAGGTCAAGCATGGCTGTGCCTTGCGCCAGTTGGCTGACCCGCGTGAAGTGGTGGAAGTGCCGGCGGTGGACGGCCGTGAGCCACGCCAGTTGTCTTGCCAGGCCTTGACCGAGGTGATTGAAGACCGGGTGGAAGAGATTTATGAGTTTGTGCAGCAAGAGCTGCGCCGCAGCGGCATGGAATCCATGATTGCCTCCGGCATCGTCATTACTGGCGGCGCGGCACAGATGCGCGGCATGGTTGAGTTGGGTGAAGAAATTTTCCATACCCCGGTGCGCCTGGGCGTGCCCAGGGGCGTGGAAGGATTGTCCGAAGTGGTGGGCAATCCGCGTTATGCCACCGGCATAGGCTTGTTGCTGATGGCCAAGCAGCAGGTAGAAAAACAAATGGTGGGTAATTTGCAATCTGGCTCAGTTGGCAGATTGCTGGAGCGGATGAAGAGTTGGTTTACCGGTAATTTTTAGGGTTTTGTTGTTTTTTTAAACTGTTTTAGGGCGAGTGTGCGGGGCAAACCAATCACTCAAATAATAGGCAATGGAGGGTTAGTATGATTGAGATTTTTGACAAAGAGAATGACGGCGCCGTGATCAAGGTAATTGGTGTCGGTGGTTGCGGTGGTAACGCCGTTGAGCACATGATGACCAAGAGCGTGACTGGCGTTGAGTTTATTTGCGCCAACACCGACATGCAGGCACTGAAGAAGAGCCATGCCAAAGTCGTGCTGCAAATTGGTTCTGATATCACCAAAGGTCTGGGCGCTGGCGCCAAGCCGGAAATCGGCCGCGAAGCTGCTTTGGAAGACCGCGACAGCATTGCAGAAACCATTGATGGTGCTGACATGTTGTTTATTACTGCAGGTATGGGTGGCGGTACTGGTACCGGTGCGGCACCAATTATTGCCGAAGTGGCCCGTGAAATGGGTATCCTGACTGTGGCCGTGGTGACCAAACCTTTTGCATTTGAAGGCAAACGTGCCAAAGTGGCTCAAGAAGGCCTGGAAGAACTTTCACAGTATGTTGACTCTCTTATCGTTATCCCTAACGAAAAGCTGATGGATGTATTGGGTGAAGACGTGACCGTGGTGGAAGCCTATCGCGCAGCGAACGATGTGTTGCACAACGCGGTGTCTGGCATTGCTGAAATTATCAATTGCCCAGGCATGGTTAACGTTGACTTTGCTGACGTACGCACCGTGATGTCTGAAATGGGCATGGCAATGATGGGTTCTGCTGAAGCCAGCGGCCCTAACCGTGCGCGTATCGCCGCCGAACAAGCGGTGGCTAGCCCATTGCTGGAAGACGTGAATCTGGCAAACGCCCGTGGTGTATTGGTCAACATCAGCGCCAGTGGCAGCTTCAAAATGCGTGAATACTATGATGTGATGAATACCATCAAAGAGTTCACTGCTGAAGATGCGACCGTGATCGTGGGTAATGTGATGGACGAAAGCATGGGTGACAACCTGCGCGTGACCATGGTGGCCACCGGTTTGAATGGTTCACTGGGCAAACGTCAGGCCAAACCTGAGCTCAAAGTCATGACCACGCTGCGTGATGGTACGACCAACCAGCCGATCTTCAACACTGTGGTGGAAGAAGATGAGCCAGCGGTATTTACCAGCAACAGCCGTCGTGCACAGGTTGAAGCCATGAAAAACTCCGGGATTGAAGAATATGATATCCCTGCGTTTTTGCGTAAACAGGCTGATTAATCGTCAGGGTTGGATTGCCAGACCAGCAAAGGCTGGGTGCAATCTCGCCATGTGATTAAATGGCTGGTGACGGATTGGCTTATAATAATAGTGATTCATTAACACAGAGAAAACCATGTTAAAGCAACGCACGCTTAAACAATCGATCAGCGCCACGGGCGTTGGGCTGCACAGCGGTGAGAAAGTCACGCTGACGCTCAAACCTGCGCCCGCTGATCACGGAGTGGTGTTCCAGCGTGTCGATTTGCCCGATACGCCTGCCATGCGGGTCGCCCCGACGGCAGTGAATGACACTCGCCTGAGCTCCGCCCTAGAGTTTTCAGGTGCGCGCGTTGCAACCGTGGAGCATTTGATGTCTGCCCTCGCCGGTTTGGGGGTAGATAACGTGCTGATAGAACTGACGGCCGCTGAAGTGCCCATCATGGATGGCAGTTCAGGGCCGTTTATCTATTTGCTGCAGACTGCAGGTTTGCAAGAACTGGAAGTGCCGAAGAAATTTGTGCGCATCCTCAAGCCGATTGAAGTGACCGATGGCGATAAATGGGCAAAATTTACGCCGCACCATGGCTTTAAAGCCGAATTTACCATTGATTTTGCACACCCTGTGTTCGAGTTCTCCGGCAAAACCGTGACCATTGATTACGATAGCCAGAGTTACGTCGACGAAATCAGCCGTGCCCGCACGTTTGGTTTTATGCACGAGGTGGAATACCTGCGCGCGAATGGTTTAGCGAAAGGTGGCAGCCTGGATAATGCGATTGTGCTGGATGAATATAAAGTCCTCAATGGCGGTGGCTTGCGCTATGACGACGAGTTCGCCAAACACAAGGTGCTAGATGCGATTGGCGACCTGTATATTCTGGGCTACCCGATTATTGGCCAGTTTACGGCCTTTAAATCTGGCCATGCGCTGAATAACCAGTTGTTACGCGCTTTGCTGGCAGATGAAAGCGCCTGGGAATATTGCACCTTTGACAATGATGCACAGGCGCCGGTTGGCTTTCTTAAACAACGCGACTATTTTAGTCCGGCCCCTTTGCTGCCTGCCTGATTCATATGTGGTGGATACGTATTTTATTTACAGTACTGGTGATCAGTACGCTGGTGCTGGTACTGTTAGGATGGCAAACTGGCCAGCCACGTTATTGGCGCTGGCTCAAAACCGTCTGGCGCAGTGGCTTTGTGCTATTGCTGCTACTGTTGCTGTTTTTCTTTCTGAGTCGCTTGGCCAGAATTTAATTGTCATCACGTTGTGTACGTGATCGTTGACACATGAAGACTAGACTCACTTCCCTCCTTATTTTTGGCGCCTGTTTGCTCGGTTTGGCCAAGTCAGTCTTCGCTGGAGATGGCGATGTCTATCTTCAGGCCAAGCAGGCCTATCAAACCCGCAATCTGTCGCAACTCGCTGAGGCTACTGAAACCCTCAGGCAGCGTCGTTCACCCTTATTGCCCTACCTGCAATACTGGCAAATGATCCTGACCATGGACCAGCTGTCTTACACCCAGGTACAGGCATTTTTACAGGAAAACAATGAGTCCTTGTTGTCGCAGCGCGTACGCGAGCTGTGGCTCAAACGGCTGGGCCGCGTGCAGTTCTGGGACCAGTTTATCGAGATGCGTGCGCAAATGCCGATGTATTACAGCATCAATGATGTGGGTAACCAGTGTTACCAGGTACAGGCAGGCATTGCGCTGGATGACCCCAATGCCTATGAAGATGGCAAGAAACTGTTGCTGGCGGGCAAGGACTTGCCCGCAGACTGCCAGGGCATGCTGGAAGCCTTGCAGCAAGTGGGCGTGCTGGATGAAAAGCTATTGCTGACCTTGTATCGTGACGCCTTGTTTAGCAATAAAACCGGTTTGGCCAAAGTGTTGGCCAAACGTAGCAGCAAAACTGATGCAGGATTGCTGAAACAGATTGATGACATGGCGCAGAATCCTGCCCAAGCCCTGAAAAAAGGCGGCATTCAAGAGCGCTCGCCCTATGCGCGTGCGCTGTACATGTATGCGATTCATCGCCAGGCCAAGGCGGATCTTGGCGTGGCTAAAACCAGCTACCAGAAATACAGCGGTTTGCTCGATAACGAAGAAAAGCAACTGGCTCAGGCCTATATGGCACTCGAAGCCGCGCGCAAGCATGAGTCAGAGGCATTGCAAGGCTTTGGCAAAGTCAATGCCACGTTGTTAAGCAGTGAGCAATGGGAGTGGTATGCACGCACTGCCTTGCGCCAGCAAGACTGGGGCACGGTGCTGAAAGTCATCAATGACATGCCAGCCGTCTTGGCTGAGGAATCCACATGGCGTTATTGGAAAGCACGCGCCTTGATCGCCAAAGGTCAGGTGGCGGATGCCAACCAGATACTGGCCAAGCTCTCACAGGAGCGTCATTTTTATGGCTGGCTGGCGGCGGAAGATTTGGGGCCGGTGGTCAGTGAGCCGATGGTGACTTACCAGCCCAGTGATGAAGAAGTTCGCCAGTTCGCCAAACAACCCGCAGTGAAACGCATGGAGGCCCTGTTCGATGTAGAGGCCCGCTATGAGGCGCGGCTGGAGTGGATGTATCTGCTGGAAGCGCTGGATGACCCTACGCGCATTGTTGCCGCACAATATGGTTTGTTAAAGGGCTGGTATGACCTCGCTGTGCTGGCGGCTGACAAAACCAGTCGTACGCATAATTTTGAATTACGCTACCCGACACCGTATCGCGATTATTTGCAAAAAGCTTCGCGCAGCCGCGCCATTGACGAAGCCTGGGTCTATGGCATTATCCGCCAGGAAAGCCGTTTTATGCACTACGCCAAGTCATCGGTGGGGGCAGGTGGCCTGATGCAGGTAATGCCTGCTACCGCCAAATGGATCGCTAAAAAACTCGGCTGGAGCAGCTATAACGATGGCATGCTGCACGACATTGATACCAATGTGAATCTGGGTACTTATTATATGCGCTATACACTGGATACCTTTAACGGCCAGGAAGTGATGGCGACGGCGGCTTATAATGCAGGCCCCAGCCGCGCCAGGCGCTGGGCTGCCAATGCCCCTTTGGAAGGCGCCATTTACGCAGAAACCATCCCGTTTAGTGAAACACGCAATTATGTGAAAAAAGTGTTGGCCAATGCGCATATGTACGCCCCGCGGCTGGGCCTGCCCATGCTGACACTTAAAAAACGTTTGGGCACCATCCCTGCCCGCGGTACGGGTGACGTTGAAAACGTGACCACCACTATCAGCATTTCGGAGCAGGAGTAGCTTGCATCTGGATTTTGGTACAATAGGGCTAATCGCAAGACGGATCAGGAATAAGCATGATGAAGACAGTGACTGTATTAGGTGGTAGCGGTTTTGTAGGCAGTAGTGTAGTTGCCAGGTTAGACCAGGCAGGCTATCAAGTCAAAGTACTGACGCGTCGTCGCGAACAGGCCAAGCACCTGATCCTGTTGCCCAATGTGCAAGTGGTTGAAAGCGATATCCACGACCAGGCCGCGCTGAAGGCGCAATTGCAGGGCAATGATGTGGTGATTAACCTGATCGGTATTTTGCATCAGACCAGCGACAACGGCTTTGAAAAAATGCATCACCAGTTTCCACGCCGTGTCGCGCAATTATGCGAAGAATTAGGCATTCCACGCTTGTTGCATATGAGTGCCTTGCAAGCTTCTGTGAATGCGCCGAGTGAGTATTTACGCAGCAAAGCGGCTGGCGATCAGGCCGTATTGGAGTTCAGTAAAAAACTGCATGTCACCATTTTCAGGCCATCGGTTATTTTTGGGACCCGCGACCGCTTTATTAATTTATTCGCCAAACTGATACAGGCCATTCCGGTGCTGGCGCTCGCCATGCCGCAAGCCAAGTTTCAGCCAATCTGGGTAGAAGATGTCGCCGCTGCCATGGTCAATGCTGTGGATGAACCCGCAACGTATGGCAAAACCTATGAGCTCGGTGGCCCGGCCATCATGACCTTGCAGCAAATCATGGAAGCGGTGATGAAGACGATTAACGTACAGCGTCCTATTATTGGCCTGAGCCTGAATATGTCCTTGTTGCAGGGCAGTTTTATGCAGCTGCTACCGATCAAACTCCTATCGCGCGACAATGTGAAATCCATGCAGGTGGATAATGTTTGCCAGCAACCGATGGCGAATGAACTGTGTGTGGTGCCTACGGATATGTTTGCGGTAATCTCGGGTTACCTGGTGAAGAACAATCCGCGCGGCGCTTATGACCAGTTTCGTGCCGCTGCCGGTCGTGTCATTAACGCCAGGCGCTAACCAGGCATGCAGATTTACCAGGTAGGCGGCGCGGTCCGCGATAGTCTGCTTGGCTTGCCGGTGAAAGACCGTGATTATGTGGTCGTCGGTGCCACCCCTGAACAAATGCTGGCTGCAGGCTATCGCGCCGTTGGCAAAGACTTCCCGGTGTTCCTGCACCCCAAGACTCAGCAAGAGTACGCGCTTGCACGTACCGAGCGTAAAACCGGCAAGGGCTACAAGGGATTTAGTGTTTATTCTGACCCTGAAGTGACGTTGGAAGAAGATCTCGCGCGACGCGATTTTACGATCAATGCCATCGCACAAGCCGAAGATGGCAGCCTGATAGACCCTTTTAGCGGCCAATTGGATATCCAGAAAAAAGTCCTTCGACACGTTACCGATGCTTTTGGTGAAGATCCGGTGCGCATCCTGCGTGCAGCCCGTTTTTTAGCGCGGTTTACCGAGTTTACTGTCGCGCCGGAAACCTTGTTCCTGATGCGCGATATGGTGGCTGCCGGTGAAGTTGACGCGCTAGTGCCTGAGCGTGTGTGGCAGGAAATCGCCAAAGGTCTGATGGAAAAACAGCCTAGCCGTATGTTTGAGATGTTGCGTGACTGCGGCGCGTTGAAGATTATCTTGCCTGAGCTTGACCGCTTGTGGGGAGTGCCGCAAACGGCTACCTATCACCCGGAAATCGATACCGGCATTCACGTCATGATGGTGATTGATTATGCCGCCAAGCAAGGCTACAGCTTGCCAGTCAGGTTTGCTGCACTGACCCATGATTTGGGCAAGGGCACAACACCTGTAGAGGTATTGCCGCGCCATATCGGCCATGAGTTGCGCAGTGTGGACCTCATTCGCGAAGTGGTTGCCCGCCTGCGGGTGCCGAATGATTGCAAGGATCTGGCACTGGTCGTGGCCAAATATCATGGTAAATTGCACGCCGCCCGGCAAATGAAAGCCAGTACTTTATTGCAGTTTCTCGAAGAGCTCGATGCTTTCCGCCAACGCCCACGTTTCGAGGATTTTTTGCTCGCTTGTGAGTGCGATAGCCGCGGGCGCTTGGGGTTGGAGGAATGCCCCCTCGAAGATGCCGCGCATCTGACCATTGCCTTGCAAGCGGCACTCACTGTAGATGCAGGTGCCATCGCCAAACAATGCAGTTCCCCTGCCCATATCAAGCAATCTGTGGCCGAGGCGCGTATACACGCCATTCAGGCCGCGCTGCATTAGTGCCATCAGGCCTGCTTCAAATGCTTTTTACCTCAATCCGATTCCTGCCATTGCGTTTGGCTTGATACATCAGGGCATCTACAGATTCAACAAATGTTTTGAGGTCATCGGTTTGGCTGGGGGTGATGCTGCCCGCACCAACACTAATCGTCAGTATCTGGCTGACTTCTGATTTTGCATGCGGGATTTGCTCTTTGAACACCAGGTTACGGCAACGCTCGGCAATTTTGCTGGCCGAGACGTCATTGGTCTCTGGCAGAATCAGCGCGAATTCTTCACCGCCAAAACGGGCAAAAAAATCCTTGGCACGCACACCAGCCTGCGCCAGTGTCTGAGCCACCTGCTTGAGCACTTCATCGCCTTGCAGATGTCCGTAAAAATCATTGAACTGCTTGAAGTAGTCGATATCAATCATGATCAGTGATAACGGCTGCTGGTGTTGTCTGGCTTCCAGCCATTCGCGTTCCAGCACCGTATCAAACATGCGGCGATTGGCGACACCAGTCAAGCCGTCTTTGTAAGAAAGCTCTTCCAGTTTTCTTTGCATGATCAGCAATTGTTCTTCGGTCTTTTTGCGTTCACTGATATCAAACATAAAGCCGATGAGCGCTTCGGGCTCACCGCTAGGCGTCCGTATGACATGCACGACATCACGTATCCAGACAAAATCACCAGTGGCCGTCAGTGCGCGGTAATCCGCTTCATGATCCAGGCCTTGCAGCGATTGCTGTACGCAAAAGTTAAACACACGTTCACGGTCTTCTTCATGAATACGGTTAACCCAGTCTTCAACTGATTGCCAGCTCGATGGTGCCCAGCCCAGCAATGGCTCGATTTGCGGGCCGATGTAGCTGAATTGCTTGCTAGTCCAGTCTATCTTCCACGGGATGGCCTTGGTCGATTCGAGTAACGTTTTGTAGATGTCACTGTCGTTGGGAGGGGAGTTGTCCATATCACGCAAGTATTTATCACTATGTATGGCTTAGAGTAGCGGACTGCGGCAAACGCCGCAATAGTCCATTGGCGTCATTCACGTAATAAAGCGTTAATCAGGTGAGCCACGGCATGGCTGGCGGTGACCTGTTTAGCTGTGAGACTAGTGGATATTCAGGTAGTGCTGAATCACCAGCTTGGCCAGGAAGCCCACCATGCCTAATGTGAGCGCGAGAAACAAGGCGAATGTCCCGGTTTTACCCGCTTTGGATTTCCAGGCCAGGTTGCCGACAATAAAAACGATGAACAGAATGAGGCCGGCAAGGCCCCAGCTCATGCCAAACTCGGTCAGCTGGGCTTCATTCATGCCAAAAACAGTGGTTTCCATCTATAACGCTTTCTTACTATCGTTTATTGCAAACAGCCGGTAATCAGTTGTGTGACGTGCTGTTCAAGGTTGTCGCTGGGTTTACGCTTGAAGCCGCTTTTGGCAAAGGCATGCCAGCGGCCAAGTACAAAACTGATCATGGTGTTGGCGGCGATGCCAGCATCGGTGATTTTATTGCCTTGTGCCTCAGCAATACGCAGTGACTGCTTCAGGCTGGCTTCGAGGCGGTCCAGTAACTGGTTGATGCGGGCTTGCAAGGCGTCGTCTTCATTGACCAGCGCATCGCCTATCAGCACGCGTGACATGCCCGGGTTGCGTTCGGCAAACTTGAGCATGGTTTGCAACATCAGTTGCACTTGCTTGAGGCCGTCGGTTTCATCGGTGGTGATTTTATTCATCACGCCAAACAGCGCGCCTTCAATAAACTCAATCAGGCCTTCAAACATTTTGGCTTTGTTGGCAAAGTGGCGATATAACGCTGCCTCTGACACATCCAGTTTGGCTGCCAGCGCGGCGGTCGTGATTTTTTCACCGCGCGGTGTTTGCAGCATGCCTGCCAGTGTTTCCAGAATTTGCTGTTTGCGGTTTGCGCGTACTTCTTTATTGATGGTTGCCATAATGATTTCGGGACCCAACCCCATGCTGATGTTGTTATTTTGACCGCTATTTTAACTGTATTCGCTCAGCACGGGAATGCATAGGGTGCTTTTTTCAATGCACTGTGAGTGAGTGCCAACACATGCGGCAACCTATATTGCACAAAGTTTGGTTTGTGCAATCGACGGCTGATCCACACGGTGCGCATGCCGAGTCGTTTGGCCGTCATCAGGGCGGGCAGGCTGTCTTCAAACAGGGTGCAGTCTGCGGCACGGCATTGCAGTTGCCGCAATAACAGGCGAAAACCACGGACGCTGGGTTTGGCATGGAAACGGCTGGATTCGACGCTGAATACCAATGAAAAACAATCGGCAATACCCAGCACCTCCAGCACATGCAGGGCATACGCGCGCGGGGCATTGGTGAAAATACATTTGCGCCCTGGCAAGCGCTGAATCAATTGACGTAATTGCTTGGTGGTTTGCACCATGTCGTCAGTCAAAAAGGCGTGCGTTTCGGACAGGAAATGATGGGGATTGACACCATGATGACGCATCAGGCCTTTGAGGGTGGCGCCATAAACGCGCCAGTAATGCTGGCGTAACTGGTGCGCGGCCGCTTCTTCCATATCCAGCGTCTGCATGATGTAACGCGTCATGGATTGATTCATGACCGGGAAAATATTCGCAGAGGCATTGTGCAGGGTGTCATCCAGATCGAAAATCCACACCCTGCGCGACATATATTGCAATGCTTGATTTGTTAGTACGTAAGTAGGCGCTTACTTGGCTTTGATTAATGTGCCGACGCCTTCATCGGTCAACACTTCCAGTAATAACGCGTGTTCTACGCGGCCATCAATAATATGCACCGATTTAACGCCACTGCGCGCAGCATCCAGCGCTGAGCTGATTTTTGGCAGCATGCCGCCACTTAAGGTGCCGTCTTCTACCAGGTCGTCAATTTGTTTGGGCGTCAGGCCGGTCAGCAATTGACCATTTTTATCCAGCACGCCAGGTGTGTTGGTCAGCAAAATCAGTTTTTCTGCATTGAGAATTTCTGCCAGTTTGCCCGCCACCACATCGGCGTTGATGTTATAGGTTTCGCCATCACGGCCGACCCCAATCGGCGCCACCACAGGAATAAAGTCGCCACTATCGAGAAAGTTGATAATACTCGGGTCTATGGCAGAAATTTCGCCAACCTGGCCAACGTCAATCATCTTGCTTGGATCTTTGAGGTCTTCCATCAGCAGCTTGTGTGCATGGATAAAGTTACCATCCTGCCCGGTCAGGCCGACGGCTTTGCCGCCATGGCGGTTAATCAGGTTCACGATCTCTTTGTTCACCTGGCCGCCGAGTACCATTTCCACCACGTCCATGGTTTCTTCATCAGTCACGCGCATGCCCTGGATGAACTCGCCTTTTTTGCCCAGCTTATCCAGCATTTCATTAATTTGCGGGCCGCCGCCATGCACCACCACCGGGTTCATGCCGACCAGTTTGAGTAGCACCACGTCTTGTGCGAAGCACTCTTTCAGTCGTTCGTCAGTCATGGCATTACCGCCGTATTTAATGACGATGGTTTTATCAAAAAAGCGTTTGATATACGGTAGCGCTTCAGACAGGGTTTGCGCTTTTTGGCTGGAGGTCGAGGTTTGCATAGGTCAAACTTTCATTCAATCATCAGGCGATTGCAGTCAATCGGGTACAGGCAGAATTTTAGCTAAAAACTCATAACGATTTGATGAAAACTTTGGATTTTCTTTGAAAATTATAGAGTTTTTGTTTTTCGTGCGGTAATTGGTCAACATTTTGCTCGGTAAAACCGCGCTCCAGAAACCAGTGTTCAGTGCGCGTGGTCAGGCAAAATAACCTTTTAAAGCCTTTTTGGCTGGCTTGCTCCTGGCAATAGTTAAATAATTTGTCACCACGGCCACCGCCACGATAGGTCGGGTCTATCGCCAGGCAGGCAAATTCCACCATTTTTTCCTGGGCAAACGGATACAGCGCAGCACAACCAATGACGCGGTTATCGTGTTCCATCACGTAGAAATAATTAATTTCCATCTCGATGCGTTCGCGCCCGCGCCGCACCAGGATACCTTCGTTCTCCAATGGCTCAATCAGCATCAGGATGCCGCCGACATCATCAATATTGGCCTGGCGCATGGTTTCCAGCGGCAGTTCGGTAATCATGGTGCCTATGCCTTGCCGCGTAAACAGCTCCTGAATAATGGCGCCATCGATATGGCGCGAGATCAGGTGCGTCCTGGTCACGCCATGCTCGCAGGCGCGCACGGCGGCAGGCAGGTAGTAATTGACGTCTTCCGAGTAATGAATAGGCACATCGCTCTCCTGCACATTACGCAGCAGGTTTTTGGCTTTGGCCGAAGTCATTTCACGTAACAGTTCGCCGCGCAGGTTATGCACACCTTCTGAGTCCATCAGGAAGATCAGTTTTTCGGCATCCAGCGCACTGGCCGCGCTGACCGCCACATCTTCCAGTGTCAGGTTGAAGGTTTCACCGGTGGGTGAGTAGCCCATGGGGGATAAAAGCACCAATTCGCCGTCATCTAGCCGCTTTTGGATGCCAATAGCATCTATCTTGCGTACTTCTCCGGTATGTTGCAGGTCTACACCATCGCGCACGCCTAATGGTTTTGCCGTAACAAAGTTGCCACTGGCGACGCGGATATCACTGCCCGCCATCGGCGAGTTGGCAATGCCCATCGACAGTAAGGCTTCAATTTCGACGCGGATGGCGCCATTGGCTTCTTTCACTGCCTCCATGGCCGCATCGTCAGTAATGCGCAGGCCGTTGTGCAGTTTAGGTGTCAGGTTATCCCGCTTGAGGCGCTGCTCGATTTGTGGCCGGGCGCCATGCACCAGCACCAGCCTCACTTCTAGGCTGGCTAACAGGTTAAGGTCATGTGAGAGTGCGACAAATTGCTGCTCGCTGACCACTTCGCCACCAAAGGCAATCACAAACGTGCTGCCGCCAAAGGCGTGGATATACGGCGCTGCCGAACGGAACCAGTGCACAAAGTCTTTGCTATTGGCACTGGAAAGAATGGCCGGTGGCGTGTTGGTCAGTGAGACGGGTGTCAGGTTGGCGTCATACAGGCGGCCGGGTGTGGTGTTCAATGCCTGTGCCGCTGCGCGTAGCAGAACTTCTGAAATACCAATTTCGCCACGTTCAATGCGTGACAAATTACTTGCGTCTGTGCCCATACGCGAAGCCAGTTGCTGCAAGGTTAGATTTTGCGATTTACGCAAATCTCTGATGTTTGATCCGAGCATTTATTGTTTATTCATAATGATTATGCAAAATAATAATTAAAAATGGTTTTTATTGCAAATAAAGTGGAGGTGAGGTGGAGGTTTTATCTGAGTGCATTGGTGCATGCATTCAACGCACAAAAAAATGACGGCAACAGCCGTCATATGAGGTCAAGAACAGAGAGACTACGTCAACATCAACTTGCTGGCGCCGGGCGCATTGAGCGGTACATACGGTTGCTCTGCCGTTTGCTCAATACCAGTTGCCAGAGTTGCCCTTGCCGGGCGCGGAAATAGCCTGCGCAACACATCAGGTAGTATTTCCACATCCGGTAAAAACTTTCATCATATTTAAACTGCAGTTCCGGCCAGGCACGATTGAATTTGTCCCACCAGGCCATCAGCGTACGGTCATAATCGGGTCCGAAATTATGCCAGTCTTCGATCAGGAATTTTTGCTCAAGGGCCTGGCTGATTTCGCTGGCCGAAGGCACTTTGCCATTGGGGAAAATATAGCGGTCTATCCAGGCATCGGTATGCAAGGCAGTTCTGTGGTTGCCTATGGTGTGCAGTAAAAACAGCCCGTTATCCTTAAGCAGTCGGTGCGCCGTTTCAAAATACATGGCGTAATTTTTTTGCCCGACATGCTCGAACATGCCCACGGATACGATCTTGTCGAATTGGCCGTGCAGTTCGCGGTAATCCTTTAATTGGATATCCACTGGTAATCCGGCACAACGTTCTTTGGCCACGGTTTGTTGCTCGACCGATACAGTGATCCCCACGACTTGTACGCCATAGTGCTTGGCCATGTGTTTGGCGAGGCCGCCCCAGCCGCAACCGATTTCGAGAACGCGGTCGCCGGGTTGCAAATCAAGTTTTTGGCAGATCATGTCCAGCTTGTTAAATTGCGCTTCTTCCAGGGTGTTGGCGTGCTGCCAGTAGGCACAGGAGTAGCTCATGCTGCTATCCAGCATGGCTTCAAACACATCATTGCCAATATCGTAATGTTGTTGCGCCACCTGGTAGGCACGGTGAGGGGCCTGCAAGTTAAACAGCGTGTGGCGGATCACTTCGCCCAGCAAGGTCAGTTTGGCCATGCCGCCCATTTTTTCATCAATGTCGGCACGCATCACGCGGTGAAAGAATTCGTCCAGGCGCTTGCAGTCCCAGCGGCCTTCGATAAAAGCCTGCCCAAGGCCAAGCGTGCCTTTGGTCAATACGTCGCGGTAAACACTTTCTTCATAGACCTGAATATCCCATGGCGCATTGCCATTAATGGTCACGCCGGTTTCAGCGAGCAGGCGGGTGAGCGTCTCGGGTGGCGCAGGCTGCTGCGCAATATATTGGTTGGTCGTGGTTTTCGGCATAATCGTCTGATAATCCCAAATAACACAAAGCGAAAGCGTGGCGGGTTAGTAGCATCTTAAAAACAGTCGCTGCTGCTGACAACTCGTCATATGACGTATGACAGCATGCATCATAAAAATTCACATGAAATGCGAGATTTCACGTGTTGATGCGCGAAATAATATTGAATTTATGGCTGCAAGATGGCAAACCAGAGTGACAGGCTGCCGATGCTGAGCAGGGTGCTCATGAACACGGCTGCGGCGTACAGGGCGCCGTCCAGCCGGTAGCGTTCGCAAATGACAATGCCAAACACCATGGTAGGCATGGCGGCGAGCAGAATGCAGGCTGTGAGCTGGTCGCCATGCAGACCCAGGGCGATGGCGGTATATTGCGCCGCCAATGGTGCAATCAGCAAACCGATCACGCACACAGGCAGCAATAAGGGAATCAATTTGAGTTTAAAGGTATCCCAACGGATGCTCATGCCGAGGGCGATCAGCATCAACGGCACCACGCCGCCAGCCAGCGTGTGCAGCGCATGGCCGATCATGACGGGTTGCGGCACATGGCTCACGTTCAAAACGGTCGCCAGCAGTAATGCCCACAGCGGAGGCACGCGCATTAACTCCCTGATCGGGTGCGATTTGTGTTCAGATTGGCCATAGGTTTGCGCCATCAGCATGCCCAGCGTCAGCAATACCGGCGTACAGGCGAACAGATCAAATTTAAGTACGATTTCATGCGTCCAGTCGCCAAGTACTTCGCTGGTCACGGGGAGCCCTAGATAAGTCGCGTTGGGAAACGTGGCCGCCAGCATCAATGCGCCTTGTTGCGCGCGTGAAACAGTCATGACGCGCTGCAAGAGGTGTAGTGTCAGCCACATGCACAAGGCGGCCACTGTGAGGCGGCTGAGCGCGGTGAGCGCAATGCTGAGTGTGCTGGCATCAAATGGTGCCTGCCATAAGATATCCAGCACCAATGCAGGTAGCAATATGTAAAACACCAGGTCGGTCAGCGCGCGGCGGTGTGCAAGCGCTGACATATGGTCAGGCGCCATGCGTTGCCAGAGCATCCCGGCAGCGATCAATAGCGCCATTTGTAACATGACTTGGAACATGGGGCGATGCTACCTGATTAAAGAGTCTAAAAGAGTCATTAAAAGTCACCTTCTATTGCAGGCGGATTCATTTTCTCGATTTTTTTAAGCCATGGTTGATGCAAAAAACCACTTTTGATGCTGACCTTTACTGAATCATTTTTTTCTATGTGATTATAAAATTGACCTGAAATACTGAGATTATCCGGTAAGGGTGGTTGGTTCGGGCTAACAACCAAATGATATGTATGGTATTTGCCATTCTTTACGCGATGCGTCACGGAATATTTATCTGTTACATGGAGTACACGGGTCTCGTAGGGGCCGTGGTCAAGCCGAATATTGGCATCGTACATCCAGCCGTAACACGCAAAGGCCAGTCCAGGAAAACCAAACATACATATTTCAGCGAGTATCAGGTGTCGGCGGGCAGAAACCGTGATTGAAGTCAGGCAAAAAATAATGATGAGTATTGCACCTATGAGTGCGGTAGTTATGGCATAAGGGGCCAAATCCCATGGGTGGAGTAATTCGTTGTCGTGAAAACCAAAGAAACGGATAAATTCCAGTCCTCCTACAACAGCCAGTGCTGAACTGAGGGCCAAGGTAATGGCTGCGTTGCGCTGGTTAGGCACTTTCCAGAAGTGAGGGTCTAACTCTTTTTGCTGCCTTAATGCGTTCGCCAGGGATTGTAGAGCGGGTAGTTTCTCATCAATAAAATTGTCTTTAGCAGGCCGATCCTTGGCGGGATAAGAGAGCTTCAAAAAAAGATGCTGCCCATCACAAATTAATTCGCTGCCAGGATGAAATGAAATATTGTTCGCATCTGTTTGGAGTGCAAGAATGATTTTTTGTGAGAGTTCTGGTTGTTGGCCAATCAGGTCTGCATCTTCCTGGGTAATGCAGCTCAGATAAATGCGCTCATCAAAGCTTTTTTCTCCAGTCTGGCATTCATAAGATAATCCTGTAAATTTTGCCCACTTATCAAAGCCTCTTTCAAGTCTGGCAGAAAACTGTAATGAGGATGAACAGGGAATTTCGAGACGACCAGTCGCTGGCGCTTTATCAGTTGCATCGGACCAGTTGTATTTGTATTTTCCATGAACCGGGATAAGGCTTTTATCCCGGTCCTGCAAGGCTGAATGCAGGGACGTTTTCTGATGCAGGCGGATGATAATTGCGATGACAGTGGTAAAAACTCCCAAATAAAACCACATTAAAAATCGCCCCACAGTGACTGCATGCTGGCGATGGCAGTGAGTGCGGCGGTTTCGGTGCGTAAAATTCTGGGGCCGAGGACGATAGATTGGAAGTGGTGTTGTGTGGCGAGTTCAATTTCAGCAGGGCTCAAGCCACCTTCAGGGCCAATCAGCAAATGAATGGCGTGCTCAGGTTTGTTTAAAACTGCCAGCCGTTTGGCACCTACCGGATTGAGTAATAAATTTAGGCAATCTGGCGTGGCATGCTGGCTTAACCATTGCGCTAGCGTGACTGGCGCATGCACCAGCGGCACAATAGCGCGGCCGCTT
Organism: Methylophilus sp. Q8; assembly: GCF_000800115.1. Taxonomy (NCBI): domain Bacteria; kingdom Pseudomonadati; phylum Pseudomonadota; class Betaproteobacteria; order Nitrosomonadales; family Methylophilaceae; genus Methylophilus; species Methylophilus sp. Q8. The sequence continues at coordinate 1,422,358 of NZ_JUHE01000001.1, forward strand.
TGCTCGCATGCCGCGATGGCTACGCCTTGCCAGTGCTCAGTGCGTTTCTCGGCACGGTCGCCGCTGAGCTTGGTCACGCAACGCTCTGTGCTGAGCGGGTAAATCTCGGTCACACCGAGCTCTACTGCTTTCTGGATGGTGTAATCCATACGGTCGCCGCTGGAAATGCCTTGCAGCAAACGAATATTGAGTGGTGATTCGTTATTCACTTCGCTTCTGCTCAACACCTCAACCTGTGCGGACTTTTTCTCTATGCTGGTCAGCGCGCACTGGTAGTCAAAACCATCGCCGCAAAACAGGTTAAGTGTATCGCCCACTTTCAGCCGCATGACCCTCACTGCATGTGCCATAGCGTTTTCACTGAGTGGGGCTTGCTGGCCGACAATCAATGCAGTCGGGCTATGAAATCGTAAATTACTCATGACTGGCATTGTAACCAAAATGCCACTATTTATGGCGCTAGCGTGGTACGCATGGCGATGCGGGCGCGCTGCCCACAAGATTCACCTCGGCGCCTTAATCACGTACCATATTGCTTTGAATTTAATGGCAGGAGTATTCTGATGGCAAGTATTAGCCCACCCGTATGTGATTTTGGCTGGAAAGCCCCTCTGTTTAATCTGTTTAGCACCGATAAAAAGGCGGTCAGCATTAGCGATAGCATGGGTTCAAACGGCTTGTTGGTGATGTTTATCTGCAATCATTGCCCTTATGTCAAAGCCATATTGCCGCGGCTGATTGCTGATGTACGCGAGCTGCAAACCTTGGGTATCAATACCGTGGCTATTTCGAGTAACGATGACTTCGAATATCCTGAAGATAGCTTTGAAAACATGCAAAAAATTGCCACCGAGATGCAGTTTCCTTTCCCTTATTTGTGGGATGAGCGGCAAACTGTGGCGCAAGCTTATGGTGCGGTCTGTACGCCTGACTTCTTCGGCTTTAATAAAAACTTCGAGCTGCAATATCGTGGCCGCTTTGATGAAAGCCGCAAGGAAACCGCGCCTGAAAGTACGCGCGAGCTGTTTAATGCCATGAGGCTGGTGGCAGAAACAGGGAAAGGGCCACAGGAGCAGATCGCAAGTATCGGTTGTTCTATTAAGTGGAAAGAATAAGTCTTAACCGGGCGTCCCATCAATACGTGGTTGACTAAGTATCGGCCAATAGACGATCGCAAATAGCGTAAATGCGGCGATCCAGCCGCCGGCGGCCAGCATCACGGATAGGCGGTAAAACTCAGGCAGCACGATGGGCAGGAGCACCCGGCTCAGGGTGGCGAAAATCACCAGGCCAAATACGCAGATCACGCTGCGTGGTGGCGTGTGGATATTGCGGCCGGTGTGACCTAATGAGACGCGTGCCATCATGGCTAATGTAATCACGCCGATGCCGCCAATGGCCCAGCAGTGGATAGCCAGAATGACGGAAATGCTGTGCGCGAAAAAGCTGGCGGCATAAAGTAGGAATCCCAGATTGATTAACCACAATCCACAATAAAAACTCCATAGCAACGGTACTTGCCAGATACCTGGCGTATGCCAGCGCCATAATCTAAACCCGGCACTCAAACTGATAGTGAGTCCTAACACTGCATTAACTATTCCGGCATTAACGGTCAAGATATTGATCAGCAAGGTTGCCAGGCACACCATAAGCAATCGGTCTATCCAAGTTGAATTTTTCAGCAGGACTTCTTCTTTGACGCCGCGTTCGATAAACATTGGCAAGATGCGGCGGCTGATGACCATAATCAGGCTGACATTGAGCAGCAGGCCTATCCATAATGCAGCGTGTGCGCCATTGGTGGTCCAGCCTAGTGCCTGGCTATAAAAAGCAGCATTGCCTGCCGTGAGAAAAATGATTTTCGACAGCACGCCAAGTTGCCGCCATTGCTTGACCTTGATAATCGGCTGGGCGACTGCGGCGATGAGCCATGCGTTAAAGAGTAAATCGAATATTGCTGCCAAAAGCACCTGGCCTGGGGCAATCAACATCGCACTACGGGCAATGACCCAGCACGCGGCGAGACCTAGTAGCGGGCGGCCATGCAGGGTCTGTATGCCGGTCCAGTTTTTGACCGCTGTTAGCAAAAAACCGGCAATCACGGCAAAAGCAAAGCCATACAGCATTTCATGGGCATGCCACTGCGAAGGTGAAATGGTGGCCAATGGCTGGGCATACAGCTGAAAATAGTTTGCCATCCAGACTAGCATAGACAGGGCGGCAAAGCCTGCCGCCAGCAGGAAAAATGGCCGAAATCCGAGGTTCCATAGCGCAAATCCTTGTGCGGGGCGCTTGTGGCTAGGTGGGGAAATTTGAATCAGCGGCTGCATATGGATGCTCCTTGGAGACTGGCAATGCATATCAGCATAGCAATTTAAAGTTGCATTGTAAATGAAACATATTTAGAATGCAGGCATGCAACTCAACAAATTTACCGATATTGGCCTGCGCGTACTCATGTATTTGTCGCAGTCACGCTTTGGTCAGCAGGTGACCATAGACGAGATCGCTACGACGTTTGATTTACCGCGCAATCACCTGATTAAAGTGATTACACGCCTGAATAAACTGGGCTGGATCAAGGCGACACGTGGCCGCAATGGCGGGCTGGAACTGAATCCAGACTCACTCAATTTGCGCATAGGCAATATTTTGCGCGAGCTTGAGAATACGACTGAGTTGATTAATTGCGAGAAGCCGGTGTGCCAGTTTCATGGCAATTGCCTGCTCAAAGATGCTTTGCAGACGGGGTTGGAATCTTTTTATACCCACATGAATCAACATCGCCTGCTGGATATCGTCAACAACAATACCAGGGACAAAATTATTTTTATGCACAAAGCCCATGCGGCATAGATTGTAGTGATTTGCGTGAGCGGTCTTTTTTAAAAGGCCATTTTTTTACATTAAATGTTTCATTTTAAATGCTAGTTAAAGGAGTGTTTATGTTATCCAGTGCCGCCCGTCCGTATATCCAAGCCAGTGTGCCCGTGTTGCAAGCGCATGGTTTGGCGATTACCACCACGTTTTACCACAATATGTTTAACGCGCATCCTGAGTTGAAGCATTTGTTCAATATGGGCAATCAGGCCAATGGTAGCCAGCAGCAATCGCTGGCCGCGGCGGTATTTGCTTATGCGGCCAATATTGACCAGGCCCATGTGCTGCAGCCAGTGATCGACCGCATAGTGCACAAACATGCTGCGGTAGGCATCAAGCCAGCGCATTACCCGATTGTGGGGCGTCATTTGCTGGGGGCGATTGCCGAGGTGTTGGGTGAAGCCGCCACGCCACCCCTGATCGCGGCCTGGGATGAGGCTTACTGGTTGTTGGCCGGGGAATTTATTGCCGCCGAAGCCAGGTTGTATCAAAGCACCGGCTATGCGGCAGACCAATGGATAGCTGCGCATATCACTGAGGTCAACCCAACCGCAGACGGTATTCTGTCGATTCAGTTAGCGGCCGAAGATCAGGCATTGCCCGCGTTCAAGGCCGGGCAATATATCAGCGTCGCTGTTACCTTGCCTGATGGTTTGCGCCAGATCCGCCAATACAGCTTGTCAGATGCCGAACAAAACGCGGGCTACCGCATCAGTGTCAAACGTGAAGCAGGCGATACACACACGCCACAGGGTACGGTGTCTAACTGGCTACATCAGCAGGCAGCAGTGGGCGGGCAATTGTTGATCAGCCATCCTTATGGTGAATTCACGCCCGACCTCAAGGCAAAGCAGCCATTGGTGCTGATTTCGGCTGGTGTTGGTATCACGCCCATGTTGTCGATGTTGAAGACGATGGTGCGTGACCAATCCACACGCGATATCTGGTTTTTACATGCTGGCCGCAGCTTACAGCATGTACCACATCTGGATGAGCTGATTGCCAGCACTGAGCAACTGCCGGCACTGAATTTGGCCTTGTATATTGAAGACAAGCCGGGCTTTGCGGCAGAGCGTCTAGTACAGGCCGGACGTATGCGTGTGGCTGAGTGGCCATTCAATGCCGCACTCAATGCTGAGTATTATCTGTGTGGCCCGCTGCCGTTTATGATCGAACAATGGCAGGCATTGCTGGCGCTGGGTGTCCCACCACAGCACATTCATCGCGAAGTGTTTGGCCCCGAAAGCCTGAGCCAGGCGGCTTAGCGGCATGTACAAAAGCAGCAGTATTCACAAACTGGCGTTAGAATGACGGTCTTCGATCAGCGCCTGGAAAGGGTTCAAGCATGCAAAAACAACTTAAATGGGGCATTCTCGGGGCTGCGCGGGTCAATGAGCGCTTACTGCCCGCCATTGTTGAGGCCGCGAATTCGCAACTGGTGGCGGTTGCCAGCCGCCGCGCCGGGGCAGCCAAAGCGACGCTGGATAAGTATGCGCCCAACCTCGGCGGTGTCGCTTGCTATGACGACATGGATAGCCTGCTGGCGGATAGTAATGTTGAAGCGGTGTATTGCCCGATGGCTAACGAGGAGCATGCCGAATGGGCGCTCAAGGCGATTCAGGCGGGCAAACATGTGCTGATTGAAAAACCGATGACCACCAATCTGGCCGATATCGATACCATTGAATCTGCGGCCAAAGCCAAAGGCCTGACGGTGATGGAAGGCTTTATGTACCGCTTTCATCCGCAGCATGCCAAAGTGGCCGAGCTGGTGGCTTCCGGCCTGATCGGTGATGTATTGTCCTGCCGCGCCAGTTTTTCGTTCCTGATGGCACCGTCGCGTATGTACCGTATCAACCGTGATATGGCAAACGGTGGTGGTGCCATGTGGGATATTGGGCCTTATGCGATACACGCTTTGCGCTGGTGTTTTGGTAAAGATAATGTGCCTGCCGAACCGCAACATGTGGTGGCGTATGGCAAGCTGAATGAACATGGTGCTGATGTGGTGGCCAGCGGCGTGCTCGATTTTGGGCCTGATGCGCAAGGTCGCGCGCGTTTTGGCAACTTTGACGTCAGCTTTGAACGTGGCCGCAAAGCCGAATATGAGCTCATAGGCGATAAAGGCTGGATCAAGTGCCACAATATGTGGGCGTACCCAGGTGATGACCCGGTGATTAGCTGGGAAGCAGGGGGTAAATCAGAAACTATCGTGTTGCCTAAAGCCAACCACTTTAATTTAGAGATTGAGCACTTTAGTGACTGCGTGCTTTACGGCAAAGCGCCTTTGCTGACGTTTGATGATGCGCGTGGCAATTGCAAAGCGATTGAAGCGGTGATCACTGCGTTAAAGCGCTAAAGTGAGCTTAATAAAAAAGGATGCCTGGGCATCCTTTTTTATTATTTAAATCTTGGCAGGCTTTTATATTTTGCCGTGCTTTTAGATCTTTCCATCTAAGCCCATCTGGTAGTACTTATGTACGATTTTCTCCTGGTTTTCCAGTAGCCAGTCGATGCTGGGCTCATTGCGCAAGGCTTTCTGAATCGCTTTGAAAGTGGCTTCGCGGTGAATATCAAACAGGGCTTTGTGGTCGATTTTCTCTTGTTCCAGAATTGCCGGGCTTAACCAGACTGACACGATAATACCGAGGTCATTGGCTTTTTCTTTCGGGATATCGCCGCTACGCACCGCATCCAGCACGCCGTTGGCAATCGCGCCTTGCACCGTACCCATCAAGATATTGGTATAACGTGGGTCTTTCACCGTCACCTTGCTCACCATCAGGGTCGCCGGGCGCACCATAATGTCGGTATTCATAATCGCCAGCACACGGGTATGACCTTTGACCTGGTCACCCAGCAGGTTGGCAAATGCCGTGCCCATAGGGCCATTCATTTCGCCAATGGCGACTTCAGGTTCGGCAGCTGTGCCGGGTGGGCCGCCAGCGACCAGTGCTTCACCTACACGCATGATAATTCGTTCGTCAGACATCATTACTTCCTTTGCTATCAATGTTTTGTCATGGTAGGGGAAAGCCTCCCTGAAAGCTACCCTTGCAGGCACTAGAATGACCTTTTTCATAGGTCAGCCATAGCAAAACCATCATGAGAAAAAGGTGATTAACGCTTGAAGAAAAACGGGTTCTAGTGAATAATCTAGCCTTTCCGTAAAAGGCAGGTTTTCCGGGCTTTTTAAAGAATTCAATCAAGGTTTTGCAGCTTTTTGTGTAAGACCGCTCACTTTCACTCTAGGGAGAAAACAATGGCAACTCGTGTCGACTTGTGCAACGCCATCCGTGCTCTGAGCATGGACGCTGTACAAAAAGCAAACTCCGGCCACCCAGGCGCACCTATGGGCATGGCTGAAATTGCTGAAGTATTGTGGAACCACAATCTGAGCCACAACCCAACTAACCCACAATGGGCTAACCGTGACCGTTTCGTATTGTCCAACGGCCATGGCTCTATGTTGATCTACTCCTTGCTGCACCTGACCGGTTACGATTTAGGTATTGAAGATATCAAGACTTTCCGTCAATTGCACTCCCGCTGTGCTGGCCACCCTGAGTACGGCTACGCACCAGGCATTGAAACCACTACAGGTCCATTGGGCCAAGGTATTGCTAACGGCGTTGGTTTCGCGATGGCAGAAAAACTGCTGGCTGACCAATTCAACAAGCCAGGCCACAACATCGTTGACCACTACACATACGTGTTCCTGGGCGACGGTTGTATGATGGAAGGCGTTTCTCACGAAGCATGTGCACTGGCTGGTACTTGGGGCCTGGGCAAATTGGTTGCTTTCTGGGATGACAACGGTATTTCTATCGACGGCCACATCGAAGGCTGGTACACAGACGACACCGTAGGCCGCTTCAAAGCATACGGCTGGCACGTTGTTTCAGTAGATGGTCACGACCAAGCTGCGATTCAAAAAGCAATCGACGAAGCTAAATCAGTGACTGACAAACCATCACTGATCTGCTGTAAAACCATCATCGGTAAAGGTTCACCAAACAAATCCGGTTCACACGACTGCCACGGTTCCGCACTGGGCGACGCAGAAGTTGCTGCAACACGTGCTGAAATCGGCTGGCCACACGAGCCGTTTGTTATTCCTGCTGACGTATACGCTGGCTGGGATCAAAAAGCTAAAGGTGCTGAGCGCGAATCTGCTTGGGACGCTAAATTTGCTGCTTACGCAGCTGCATTCCCAGCTGAAGCTGCTGAATTCAAACGCCGTATGGCAGGTGAATTGCCAGCTAACTGGAAAGCATTGACTGACGCAATCATTGCTGAAACTAACGAAAAAGCTGAGAAATTGGCTACTCGTCAAGCTTCACAAAAAGCAATTACTGCTTTGGCTCCAATCTTGCCAGAATTCCTGGGCGGTTCAGCTGACTTGACAGGTTCTAACCTGACAGCATCTAAAGACTTCAAACACGTGAGTGGTAAAGAGCCAGGCAACTACATCTCTTACGGTGTACGTGAGTTCGGTATGTCTGCCATCATGAACGGTATGGCATTGCACGGTGGCTTGTTGCCATACGGCGGTACTTTCCACATGTTCTCTGACTACATGAAAAACGGCATGCGTATGTCTGCGTTGATGCATCAACGTGTGGTTTACGTATTGACCCATGACTCTATCGGTCAAGGTGAAGATGGTCCTACACACCAACCAGTAGAAAACACTTCTGGTCTGCGTATGATTCCTCGTATGGATGTATGGCGCCCAGCTGACTCTACAGAAACAACCGTTGCATGGGTTGCTGCAGTAGAGCGTACTGAAGGCCCAACCAGCTTGGTATTGAGCCGTCAAGCTGTGCCAGGCATCAAGCACGACGCTAAAGACTTCGACCTGATCCGTAAAGGTGGCTATGTATTCTCTGACGTCGCTGGTAAAGCTGATGTCATCATCATTGCTAACGGTTCCGAGTTGGATCTGGCCATTCAAGCGGCTGCTGAATTGAACGCTGCTGGTACTAAAGTGCGTGTGGTTTCCATGCCATCCACTAACGTATTCGACCGTCAAGACCAAGCTTACAAAGACAGCGTATTGACTCCAGGCGTTAAACGCGTGGCTGTTGAAGCTGCTCACCCAGACTTCTGGCGTAAGTATGTAGGTATTGAAGGTGCAGTTGTTGGTATCGATACCTTCGGCGAATCCGCACCAGGCGGCGCACTGTTCAAACACTTCGGCTTCACAGTTGAGAATGTTGTGAACACAGTGAAATCTGTTCTGTAATTTAGAACAGTCGCTATAAAAAACCGCTTCCTAGTGAAGCGGTTTTTTTACGTTCACGCCTAAATGGCGTTATAACGTTATGATGCTATAATGTCTGAAAACTCATTCAGAGGAGAACTCAAATGGCCGAATTGTCCAAGCGTTCAACCGTATATTTTGACCCAGCTATTCATCAAGCTTTGCGCTTAAAAGCAGCCACCAATCACAGCTCACTTTCTGAACTGGTAGATGAGGCTGTGAGACTGTTAATGCGTGAAGACCAAGAGGATCTGGATGCCATCAATCAGCGCGCGAACGAGCCAGAGATAAGCTACGAAGCGATGCTCAATGCTTTAAAGCAAGATGGCAAAATATAGTATTAGTTTTAAAGCCTCGGTTGCCAAAGACCTGCGTGCCATCCCCAAGCCGGATGTGGCACGTATACTCAGCCGTATTAATACCTTGGCAGAAGATCCTCGTGCAGATGGCTGCATCAAACTCACGGGGCATGATTGCTACCGTGTCAGGCAAGGGCTCTACCGCATTGTCTATGAGATTCACGACGATAGGTTGGTGGTGTTGGTGATTAAGGTCGGTCACCGTTCAAGCATTTACGATCAGGTTTAAATGCCGCCCAATGAGGCGGTTTTTTTATATCTGATATTGCGAAATCTCTTTGCGCGACAAGCGAACTAGGGTATTCAATAATAACCCTGTAAAATATATGGTTTTATTGTTTGCACCAAGAAAGTCCGTATGTCTACATTACCAGCCTGCCCACAATGCCAATCCGAATACACCTACGAAGACGGTGATAACTACATCTGCCCGGAATGCGCACATGAATGGAGCAAGGTTGCAGCAACAGATTCAGACGAAGTGAAAGTCGTGCGCGATGCCAACGGCAACGTGCTGCAAGATGGCGATACCATTACTGTGATTAAAGACCTGAAGGTTAAAGGTTCTTCATCAGTCGTCAAGGTCGGTACTAAAGTGAAAAACATCCGCCTGGTCGATGGCGATCACGATATCGACTGCAAAATTGATGGCTTTGGTGCTATGAAATTGAAGTCGGAATTCGTGAAGAAAGCCTAGTGAATAAATTGATTCATTAAGTGGTTATCTATTTTGAATAATCCTACTTCTTATCCTTCTTATCTTTTTTGGGATCAAAGGACTCAATAGCAAAATAATCTTCTGATGAGTGAACTTTGACGTTCTTCAGCCAAGGACGCTTCTCCTCTTCAGATAGGACAGAGTCTACAATTTTAATTATTGCTCTTTTTTCCCACAGATCTGCTCTTGGGTAATATTGTCTGATTTCCAAAACATCAGTTCTTGATATATTCGATGATAAAGCATCTAATACTGCCCTGCCTACGTAAGCTCCCGAATTTCTTTTAAGGCTTCGGAAGAACTCCATTAGTGCGCTGGTATTCGAAAATCCCTTTGAACCAAGAAGTCTAACCAAAGACACTAATATATATTCTGGATACTTTATACCGTGAACCAGAGTTTCAGAAAAGTAAGACTTGATGGATTCTTTAAGAGCAGGTGGAATCAGAGATTCTTTCTTAATTAACAGATCAACAAATAGAGGCGTAAATTGAGGAAACTTCTCGACTAAAGATTGATATAACGACAGCTTGCTGTAGTCTCCACTTGCTACAACTATTCGAAGGAATTTTCTAACATCATCTGGTTGTAAAATTTGGTTCGAAGTGATTTTTGACTCTAACTCTTCTGTCGTAACATCTTTTAATTCATTGATTTCGCGCTCAGATAGCTCCCTAAATTTTGTTGGAATTGTTCCTGAGTAACCAACAATAATTCTGCCTTGTCGCAACTCATTCGCAACTTGTCTAGCTTCTTCGGAAATTACAGCTGTGGATTTGGTTTTTTTGGATACATCTTCAATAACTGTTTTTGCAGGGTTTACAGTTAGCCCTTCTAGATAGAGCCTTTCTACAAGAACACTGAGCCAAGAATGTGCAGTTTTTGCGTCAGGAGCGAATAGCCTATAGTCATCAACAAACCTACAAAATTGAATATCTAGCGATCGTAAATAGTCGTCTACTGAAATTAATGCAGCTTCTGCCAATACTCGACTTGCATTACCACCAATTGGTAGGCTGTATGAGTCTCTGTTGGCCCAAAATAGTAATAGCTCATTGGTAAGCTTAACTAGCTTATTATCGATTGGTAGGCTTAGTAACGTTGACTCAAGGCGATGAAGGTTTAAACGGTCATAAAAGTTGGATATATCACATTTGACCAATACTTTAACTCTTCGACTTTTTTGACGCTCAGTAACATGTGCTTGAAATGAGGTGTAGTTATACTTTGAGTCAAATAGGTAACCTGCATTGGGTTTAAATCGATAGGAAAAAACAACCTTATGTTTCTTCTCTATTCGATGTTTTTCAATAATATCAGCATACATCAACACCAGAGCTAAGTATGCGATTGTATCAACTGGCTGAATTAGTGCTGCCCTCCGAAAGTCGTATGCGTCCTTTTTTGGAAAAAAGACATGACTAATAGAGTGAATTTTTAAGCCATTTAATGTATTCGAGATAATTCTTGATTTTACTTGCGTGGATAACCAGCGTCGGAAAAGTTCATTTTTTAATAAGCCTATTTCGAAGGGGTCTGGAAAAATGTCAGTCAACCCTTCTTTTTGAATATTATCAATCGCTAACGCTATGGCCTTATCAATATGCACGTGAGCCTCAATATAAAATTTATTGTTAAATTATTTTGATAGAGCTGATATGTGGATATTTATTTCTATAAGTTAGTTTTATAGATTTACCACATCAAAATGATGCTTTCTAATTAAACCCAATCTCATATTGTAGCTCTCAAACTTATAGTATTTATCAATTTTTAATGTAAGGTCTTTTTCATGTGAACTGAGAATGCTGTTGCACCAAAAAGCATCTATCTTTCAAAGTGCCAGCACCCTAATCTAGCGAAGCATATCAATTCTATTTTTAACGAATCTCCACTTTTCCTACACTGTTTTCAGCAACTGTCTGATACCGCTATCTTTCTCAGAAATTATCATTTAACTACTAAAAATTTAAATTAATTGAGGAGGCTGTATGTCATCGTTCGTTCTGTATCTTATCGGGTTCGCTATTCTGATTGGCGGGATTGCATGGGCGCTAGTTGAAGCGGGTGTGCCGCATTTGTATATCGTGATTGCTTCAGTGATACTCACCGGTATAGGCATATTAAAGGCTGTGTCACATACAAGAACTAAGGATATCTCCCGTAGCTAAAAGGGGTGCGGCTTTACTGTCACCAAATCAAGTTTCTGAAGTGAATGGAATGAACAATCTGAATAAAACTGATTTAACGCTGGATGGTTTAAGTATTGTTGGCCTATATCTGGAAGATGTATTTTCGGTATGGGAGCATTTCGACAAGAATGCTAATAAGTACTTTACCGTTTTTATGATCAATAATTCCCGCATCACTGTGCCAGCGACTGACGCCAATGCGGCATTGCTTTATAAGAGTGGCCAACCGGTGTCTGAATTCGTTGTAAATGATGGCATTGTGGATGAGATTGAAATTACCAAATAGCAGCGTTGCCTAGCCAAACTGGGCAGCTGCTGCCCGATTCATGATATTTCGTAGCAACATTTGCATGCAATTGCATTAAACCAATTGGCCTGAGCCAACTCTCAAATATAATCCTTTATATTTCCTATTCTCAGGTTATCCAAATGCGAACCGAAAACGCTGTTGCACCAAAAACCATTTACCTCAAAGACTACACACCTGCGCCTTATAACGCTGCGCAGGTGAATCTGAGTTTTAACCTGTTGCCGGGTAAAACCATTGTCACGTCTGAAGTGAAGTATGTGAAAAACCCGGCGGGTGTTTCAAATGATCTGGTGTTGGATGGTGATGACCAAACAATCGTTTCTGTTTTGATTAATGGTCAGCCATTTGATGGTTACACCGTGGCTGATGGTCAAATGACGATAGTGAATCCAGGTAATGAATTCACATTAACCATCGTCAGCGAGATTGACCCGGCGGCGAATACGGCGCTGGAAGGTTTGTATCAATCACAGGGCAACTATTGCACGCAATGCGAGGCGGAAGGCTTCAGGCGGATTACGTACTATCAAGATCGCCCTGATGTGCTGAGTGTGTTTACCGTGCGTATTGAGGCAGATGCCAAGTCGTATCCGGTGTTGCTCTCTAACGGTAATTTGCAGGAAGAGGGCGGTTTGCCTGATGGCCGTCATTTCCGTGTCTGGCATGACCCTTTCCCTAAACCTTGTTATTTGTTTGCGCTGGTGGCGGGCGATCTGGAGCGCGTGGCGGATACGTTTACGACCATGACTGGTCGCAAGGTGGATTTGCATATTTATGTGCGCGCTGGCGATGAAAAGCAGTGTGACCACGCGATGGAATCACTGAAAAAATCGATGAAGTGGGATGAGAAAGTATATGGTCGCGAGTATCAGCTCGACCTGTTCAATATTGTCGCGGTGAGCGATTTTAATATGGGGGCGATGGAAAACACCTCGCTCAATATTTTCAATACGGCGCTGGTGCTGGCGCATCAGGAAACCGCGACCGATAGCGATTTTATGAGTGTGGAAGGCGTGATTGCTCACGAGTATTTCCATAACTGGACGGGTAACCGTGTGACTTGCCGTGACTGGTTCCAACTGTCACTCAAAGAAGGCTTTACCGTGTTCCGTGATCAGGAGTTCAGCGCGGATATGAACTCGCGTGCGGTACAACGCATTGACGATGTGAACGGCTTGCGCCGCTTGCAGTTTGCTGAAGATGGCAGCCCGCTGGCGCACTCGGTGCAGCCGGACCAGTTTATTGAAATCAGCAACTTTTACACTAAAACCATTTATGAAAAAGGCGCTGAGCTGATTCGCATGCAGCATACTTTGCTGGGCGCGGAGACGTTCCGCAAAGCGACGGATTTATATTTTGACCGCTATGATGGTCATGCCGTGACTTGCGATGATTTTGTGCAATGCATGGCGGATGCCTCTGGTCGCGACTTGTCGCAGTTTTTCCGCTGGTATAAGCAGGCGGGCACACCAACACTACAAGCCAGCAGCCATTACGATGCAGCGCAGAAGACCTATACGCTGACGTTTAAACAATCTCAGCTGGATACCCCAGGGCAGAGCGATAAACAGCCTTTGCATATCCCGATTGCGGTTGGCTTGCTGGATGCCTCGGGTAAGCAGATTCTGTCGACACAAGTGCTGGAAATGACCGCACGTGAACAATCATACACTTTCGCTGGGATTGCCGCCAAGCCAGTGCCTTCCATTTTGCGCGGCTTCTCGGCGCCAGTGAAGCTGGAAACGGATTTAAGTGATGATGACCTGCGCTTGCTGCAAGTGCATGACACTGACGGCTTTAACAAATGGGAGGCGGGCCAAACATTGGCTTTGCGTACCATTCAACGCGTGATGGCAGACCCGCAAGCCGATATTGCCCAGTTTGTCGCTGATTTTGGCCGCTTGATTGAGCAAGGTTTAAATGGGCGGGGCGATAAAGCCTTGCTGGCACGTGCGTTGAGTTTGCCGATGATAGGCGTGATTGGGCAGTATCTGCCCGTGGTCGACCCGGCGGCAATTGATGCCGCGCGCACCAGCATCCTGACGCAGATTAAACGTGCCCATAAAGATACGTTAGCGGCGCTATACGACGCGAACAGCAACCCCGGCACATTCTCGGTAACGCCTGAAGCCATGGGCCGCCGTGCCTTGCAAAGTGCCGTGCTGGAAATTCTCACTGTGACCAACGGCACTGGCTGCGCTGCACGCGCCAAGGCGCACTATGACGCCGCTGATAATATGACTGACCGTGTCGCCGCATTGGCTTGCCTGAGCGACAGCACGCAGCCGCAACGCGCGGAAGCATTCTCGGATTTCTACCAGGAATTTGAGGCTTATCCGCTGGTGGTGGATAAGTGGTTCTCATTGCAAGCCTTGGCTAATCGCGAGGCGATTTTTGATGACCTGGCCATGTTACGCAAGCATCCGGATTTCAATATCAAGAACCCGAATCGCGTGCGCTCACTGTATACCGCGTTTGCGATTAATAACCCGGTCAAGTTCCATGACCCTAGCGGCAAAGGTTATGCTTTCTTACGTGATGCGATTATCGAGCTGAATACCATTAACCCGCAAATTGCCGCGCGCATGGTGACACCATTGCGCGAGTGGAAGCGCTACACACCTGCATTGCAGGTTCAAATGAAAGCGGCGCTGGAAGCCGTATTGGCCACGCCTAATCTGTCCGGTGATGTATTTGAGGTAGTCAGCAAAAGTCTTAATGGGTAATAAAAAAAGCGGAGTTTAAACTCCGCTTTTTTGTATGTTTCTAAGGGAAATTATTTGCCCATTGCTTCGCCCAGGCGTATCGGTTTGCCTGGGTGCCAACTTGCATTAAAGGTGAGTACGTCTTTTTCAAACAGCATCACTACCGTAGAGCCCAGCAGGAAGCGGCCCATTTCTTCGCCTTGTTTTAAGGTGATATTGCGGTCTTTGTAATCCCAATGCACCACTTTGCCAGGGCGTGGCGGGTTGATAATGCGGTCTTTGGTATCGTGCCAGACGGTGGCCATGCTGCCGACAATGGTGGCGCCTACCAGCACCAATACAAACTTGCCATGCTGGGCGGATTCAAACGTACACACCACGCGCTCATTACGCGCAAACAGGCCAGGTACATTGGCCGCAGTCAGTGGATTCACCGAGAATAAATCGCCAGGCACGTAAGTCATGCTCAGTAGTTTGCCATCGCAAGGCATATGGATGCGGTGATAGTCTTTCGGGCTTAAATACAGGCAGGCAAAACTGCCGTTGGCAAAGTTGGCCGCTAAATTTGCATCGCCGCCGACTAAAGCCTGTGCCGTGTAATGGTGACCTTTGGCCTGGAATATCTGGCCTTGTTCAACTTTGCCAAACTGGCTGATCGCGCCATCTACCGGGCACACAAAAGCATTGTCTGCCAACGGGCGGACACCTGGTTTCAGTGGGCGGGTAAAGAACAGGTTAAATGAGGGGTAGCTGGCAATATCACCATTGAGCGCTTCTTCCATATTGACATGGTATTTGCGCACAAACCAGCCGATAAAGGCCGTGGTCAGGCCACCTGCTTGCCAGTGCGCCAGTTTGCCGGCGGCAGCGGTGAGTAATTGTTTGGGGGCGATGTATTGCAGCAGAATGGCGAGTTTCACTTCTATCCCTTATTGAGCAGTTCTTGTTTGTTGCAAGAGCTGGTTTTTTATCTTGTATTTATTCGTGATTCTACAAATAAAAAAGCACAGGCGATATATCGGCCTGTGCTTTTTGCCTATGACTGTTAAATTAAACAGTTTTCGGCTTGGTTAAATTCCAAAATTAGTTTTTGGATTGATCAACCAGTTTGTTTTTAGCGATCCAAGGCATCATGGCGCGCAGTTTGTTACCGACTTGCTCGATTGGGTGAGCAGCGTTCAAACGACGGCGTGCAGTCATTTCTGGATAGTTAGTGCGGCCTTCCAGGATGAACTGTTTAGCGTAGTTGCCGTTCTGGATGTTGGCCAGGCATTGACGCATTGCATCTTTAGACTGGCTGTTGATCACTTGTGGGCCAGTCACGTACTCACCATACTCCGCGTTGTTGGAGATGGAGTAGTTCATGTTGGCGATGCCGCCTTCGTACATCAGGTCAACAATCAGTTTCAACTCGTGCAAGCACTCGAAGTAGGCCATTTCTGGCGCATAACCAGCTTCAACCAATGTTTCGAAACCGGCTTTAACCAGTTCAACCGCACCACCACACAGTACAGCTTGTTCGCCGAACAAGTCAGTTTCTGTTTCTTCGCGGAAGTCAGTCTCGATCACGCCACCTTTGGTGCCGCCGTTAGCTGCCGCGTATGACAAAGCGATGTCTTTGGCTTTGCCAGAAGTGTTTTGGTAAACCGCGATCAGTGAAGGAACGCCGCCGCCTTTGAGGTATTCGGAGCGTACAGTGTGGCCTGGGCCTTTAGGGGCGATCATGATCACGTCCAGATCGGCGCGTGGCACGATTTGGTTGTAGTGAATGTTAAAGCCGTGGGCGAATGCCAATGCTGCACCTTTTTTCAAGTTAGGTGCGATTTCGGCGTGGAAAATTTCTGCCATGGTTTCGTCTGGCAGCAATACCATCACAACATCAGCTTCTTTAACTGCTGCAGCGATTTCGAGTGTTGTGTGGCCAGCGCCTTCAGCTTTAGCCCATGAGCCGCCGCCTTTACGCAAACCGATGGTGACGTTGACGCCGCTGTCGCGCAGGTTAGCTGCGTGCGCGTGGCCTTGGGAGCCGTAGCCCACGATAGTCACTTTTTTGCCTTTAATGATGCTTAAGTCGGCGTCTTTGTCGTAATAAACGTTCATGTCTGCTTTTGCCTTTCAATACAAATGCTTAGGTAATTGTGTAGAAATACTGTCGATTAAACTTTGAGGATGCGGTCGCCGCGACCAATGCCGGACGCGCCGGTACGCACGGTTTCCAGAATCGCACTGCGGTCGATGGCTTCAATAAACGCATCCAGTTTGCTGCAAGAGCCGGTAAGCTCAATGGTGTAACTATTGTCGGCCACATCGATAATACGGCCGCGGAAAATGTCGCACATGCGCTTCATTTCGTCTTTATGGACGCCGGTGGCTTTGACCTTGACCAGCATCAGTTCGCGCTCAATGTGCTTGCCATCGTTGAGGTCCAGCACTTTGACCACGTCAATCAACTTGTTGAGTTGCTTGATAATTTGTTCAATCACATCATCAGAGCCTGTCGTCACAATGGTCATGCGTGACAGGGTGGGGTCTTCAGTGACCGCCACCGTGAGTGATTCAATGTTGTAACCGCGTGCGGAAAACAGGCCTGCCACGCGTGACAGGGCGCCTGCTTCGTTTTCCATCAGCAGTGAAATGATATGACGCATTATTCTTCCCCTTTCAGGCGGCTGGCCGTGCGTGGGCTTAACACCATTTCGGATAAGCCCTTGCCGTTTTCAACCATAGGGAAGACGTTTTCGGTTTGGTCGGTTAAAAAGTTCATAAATACAAACTTGTCTTTTTTATCAAACGCTTCTTTGAGCGCACCTTCTACGTCAGCCGGATTGGTGATTTGCATGCCAACGTGGCCATAAGATTCAGCCAGTTTGACGAAGTCCGGCAGGCTGTCCATGTAGGACTCGGAGTAGCGGTTCTCGTAGAAGAACTCTTGCCACTGACGCACCATGCCCAAGTAGCGGTTGTTGAGCAGAATCACCTTGATCGGCAGGCCGTATTGGGCACAGGTCGACAGTTCCTGGATATTCATCTGGATACTGCCTTCACCGGTGATACAGGCCACCTGTGCGTTTTTATCGGCAAACTGACAGCCCATGGCGTATGGTAAGCCCACGCCCATGGTGCCCAGGCCGCCGGAGTTGATCCAGCGACGTGGTTTGTCAAATTTATAGTATTGCGCTGCCCACATCTGGTGCTGGCCGACGTCAGAAGTCACATAGGCTTCGCCTTTGGTCACTTCCCATAGTTTTTGCACCACGTATTGTGGTTTGATCACGGTATCTGAATAGGCGTAATCCAGCGATTGCACGCCGCGCCATTCGTTAATCTGTGTCCACCAGTCAGCGGTATCCGTGGTCTGGTTTTCTTCCTGGGCCAGGATTTCATTCATGTCGGACAGGACAGACTGCACATCACCGACGATAGGCACGTCAACCTTCACGCGCTTGGAAATGCTGGATGGGTCAACGTCAATATGAATGATGGTGCGCTTCTGGCTGGAGAAGTGTTTCGGGTTGCCGATGACACGGTCATCAAAGCGCGCGCCAACAGCCAGCAACACGTCACAGTGCTGCATGGACATATTGGCTTCATAAGTGCCGTGCATGCCCAGCATGCCCACAAACTGCCTGTCTGTCGCCGGATAGCCGCCCAAACCCATTAAGGTGTTGGTGACCGGGAAGTTGAGCGCTCTGGCCAGCTTGACCAGCTCAGCCGCACCGTTACCCAATACCAGGCCGCCGCCGGTGTAAATCATCGGCCGTTTGGCACCCAGCAGCAATTTGACCGCTTTTTTGATCTGGCCGCTGTGACCTTTTAAAATCGGGTTGTAGGAACGCATTTCTACCGTTTTTGGGTAGATAAAGTCAGCCACGTGCGCAGTGATATCTTTAGGAATATCCACCACGACCGGACCTGGACGGCCGGTTTTGGCAATGTAAAACGCTTTTTTAATCGTTGGCGCAATATCTTTTACGTGCTTCACCAGAAAGTTGTGTTTTACACAGGGGCGTGTTGCACCCACCATGTCTACTTCCTGAAAAGCATCCATGCCGATAGCAGGCACGGGTACCTGACCACTGATGACTACCAGTGGGATTGAATCCATATACGCCGTGGCAATGCCGGTGACGGCATTGGTCGCCCCCGGGCCGCTGGTGACCAGTGCGACGCCGACGTCGCCGGTTGCACGTGAATAGGCATCTGCCGCATGAACGGCCGCCTGTTCGTGGCGCACCAGAATGTGTTTGAAACCATTCTGTTTATAGAGTGCGTCGTAAATGTGCAAGACCGCGCCACCTGGATAGCCAAATACGAATTTGACTTTCTCTTCATTCAGGCAGGAGACAACGATGTCCGCACCTGTCATGGATTTGGCGTGGGTGTCTGTCGCGGAGTGGGCTGAAGCGTCCATAAAACCTTGATTTTTCGGCTAATAAATGTTGAACCCTATACATTAGCTTGCTTTACTAATTTGGTCAAGATTGTCGATCAATCGAGGAGGGTGATATCGCCGAAATGTTGGGTGTATGCCTAATTGTCGGATTGGCTGAGCTGTGGATTGCAAACAATAGTTGACATCATAAATGAGAAACATTATCATTTGCATAAACGATTAAATGAAAGTCATTGCAATGCAAGTGAATTACGCAGCGCCAGCCAGTCATTTGTTTGATCCGGATTTGCCAACGGCCAGTGCTGTGTTGGTCTCGCTGAGTTGTGTCGCCACACGTTATGCCGTGAATCCTTCTGAGGATCTGGCGTTGCTGGGTTGCAGTTTAGCGCAGACGCTGACAGCACCTGAGTATGCGGAAAGCGGTTTGATTCAATCTGCGGCCAAGCAATTGTTGCAGGATTGGCAAGCGTTGCTGCAGGCGCATCAGGAATTTGCGCTACAGCAGGCAGTGACTGATTTTGTAGAGCAGTCGGCCACGCTGCAATAGCAGGCTGCTGACGGCAAATTTAAAGAATAGTAATAAAGATAAATCAAGAAAGGCTATAGATTCATGGCAAGAACCACAGGACCCAGACTGAAGATTATGCGCGCATTGGGCGTTGAACTGCCCGGATTGTCACGTAAGTCGATTGAAAATCGTCCTAATCCACCAGGTCAGCATGGCCAGCAGGCATCTCGCCGCCGCCGTTCTGACTTTGCAGTCAAGTTGGTGGAAAAGCAGAAGATTCGTTTTAACTATGGCTTGAGCGAAAAGCAAATGCGCCGTTTGATCCTCGAAGCCCGTAAAGGCAGCGAGCCAACGGGTGAAAAGTTGATGTCTTTGCTGGAACGTCGTTTGGATAACGTCGTGTTCAGGGCTGGTTTTGCGCCGACAGGGATTGCCGCACGCCAACTGGTGAACCATGGTCATGTGTTGCTCAACGGTAAATCAGCCAACATTGCGTCTATTCGTTTGCAAGTCGGTGATGTGGTGGCTGTGAAAGAGAAAAGCCGCAAGATCCCGATGGTGGTCGATGCATTGGCAACCCCAAGCCTGACGATTCCTGAGTGGTTGTCAGTAGAAGCAGCATCTGCAACCGCAAAAATCGGGCATTTGCCATCTATTGAAGATGTGCCGTTCCCGGTGGATGTGCAACAAGTGGTTGAGTATTACTCAAACCGCGTTTAATTTTTCGCTGGTCAGGCCCTGATCAGGTTTGGCCGGTAAAGCATTTGAGCAGTGCTCCTAACCCCAACATGTCATTGCTCAAATTCGGCGTGATGTTATGCGCCAACCTATCCCTGGTAAGGGTGTTCCTTGAAATCCTATGCCGCAATGCTTTTGCATATAAGTCGGCCTTTTTTTAGACTGGGTGTTAATGCATGACCAATCGCTTGCAATCATCATTGGGTAAAGCGCAAAATGCGGCGAGTGTTTCTTTGCGTCGCATGCCGACCATTGAGGCAAGTCAATTGTTGGGCGATGCCGGAGTATTGGCCATTATGCATGGTGGCGAAACTTATCAGTTGACCCGTACCAAGCAGAATAAATTGCTGTTGACCAAGTGTCATGCGCTAGCGCCAGCACAGGTGCAACAAGATTAGTAGAGGTTTTTGCGTGAAATGTGTATGTAATACTGGCAACCTAGCGTTGCCTTTTGTGGTTTTGCCGGAGGAGTATGCGAATGATGCAACGTGAGTCTTTGCAGGGGCTGTCATTGAAGCCCGCGCGCGCGTCAGCGTCTCAACTGCCTGAGTTTAGCCTGCATCGTCGGCAACTGGGTGAGTTGGCCGGAATTTTCCGCTGGTCTGTGCTGGCCACCGAAGATTGGCTACAACGCGATAAGCGCCAGGACTGGCATGGCTTGGGCATGCTGCTGGTGGTTGCCCTGCATGCCGCAGTTATTGCCTCGCTGCTGTTATATCAGGAGCCGATTGTTATTGAGCCAAAGCCGGAGCCAATGACGGTTTCCCTGATTACATTGCCGGCCAAGAAAGAAGAAGCGCCTGCGCCGGAAGTGGTGCCTATCATCAAGCAGCAGCCTGTTGTGAAGCCTGTGGTTAAACCTAAAGAAACGCCGGTGAAGCCGATAGAACGACCGGCACCCGTGGTGGAACGCATTGTGGAAACAACGCCAGACCAGCCCCGTTTTGAGGCCAGCACACAGCCTTCTGCACCGCCGCTGGAGGTGCCTGTGGCAGCCGCGCCTAGCAAGCCTGCGCCAGTCGTCTCTCCGCCTCCCAAGCGAGAGGTGGTGGAAGAAAAAGAAGAGCCGCCCAAATTTGGCGTCGCTTACCTGAATAACCCTAGACCCGAATATCCTAGACTCTCCCAGCGTGCAGGTGAAGAAGGCAAAGTGCTGATGAAGGTGCTGGTCTCTGTGGAGGGTCGCCCGGAGTCGGTCGACGTGATTAGTAGCAGTGGTTTTGAGCGCTTGGACAAGGCGGCAGTTACCGCAGTTAAGCAATGGCGTTTTGAGCCAGCGCGTAAGGGTGGCAAAGCATTGAGTGCTTATGTCAATGTACCGCTGTCATTCTCGCTGACGCAAGAATAGGCAAGTTTCAAGAGTAAGTAAGTTTCAAGAATTAAGTTAAGTTTCAAGTGAAAGGGAATTTTGATGCAATCAACAAGTGGTTTGGCTTTTATCACCGAAGGCGGTGTGGTGTCGGTTTTAGTGGCACTGATTTTACTGACGATGTCGGTGCTGAGCTGGTATTTTATTCTGGTTAAAACCTGGCAAGTATTCAAGCGCAAGCGCGATGTGTCTGCTTATGTGCGTCAATTCTGGCGTAAGGCAACCTTGCAAGAAGCCTTGCAAGAGCCACAGTTGCAATCGCCGGCGTTTCGCCTGGCAGTGACGGCAGCCGAATCTACCCAGCATCACCAGCAATATGCCAGCCAGTCATTAGGCGCGGCTTGTAGCCAGGATGAATTTATTGCGCGCCAATTGCGTCGCACTCTGTCGCAAGAACAAGCGGCATTAGAGAGTGGCCTGTCAGTGTTGGCTTCGGTTGGCAGCGTGGCACCGTTTGTCGGTTTGTTTGGTACGGTGTGGGGCATTTACCACGCTTTAACAGCGATCGGTCAATCTGGCGTTGCCACCATTGATAAAGTGGCCGGTCCGGTGGGTGAAGCGTTGATCATGACGGCGATTGGTCTGGCGGTGGCGATTCCTGCTGTGCTGGCTTATAACGCGTTTATCAAGGCTAATCGCGGCATCATGGCCGAGCTGGAGAGTTTTGCGCAAGACTTGCATACTTTGCTGACGACCGGCGCGCCATTGGTGATTAAGGCAGGCGGCAAACCAGCAAATGTGACTGAACTGCATGCCAAAGTAGCGAACAAAGGTGGCAATGTATGATGGGGCAAAATCCATTTAGCGCCGGTGAACACACTCAACCCATGAGTGAAATCAATACCACGCCGTTGGTGGATGTGATGCTGGTGCTGTTGGTGATCTTTATTATTACTGCGCCATTGCTGACGCATGCGGTCAAGATTGATTTGCCGCAAGCGACCTCGCAACCGCTGGAAGAAAAACCAGAAGTGATTGACCTGGCAGTCGATGTGGATGGTAAAATTTTCTGGAATGACAGCGAAGTGTCAGTGGCTGATTTATCTGCACGTATGACAGATGAAGCGGCCAAGCAACAACAGCCGGAATTGCAGATTCGCGCTGATAAAAACACACGCTATCAAGTGTTGGCTGAGGTGCTGGCAAAGGCGCAAACGGCTGGCATGAAAAAAGTGGGTTTTGTTAGCCAGCCGCAACCATAAGCCAGCAAACTGAGTATTTCTATGTCGACGCAGTCCTCTATCCGTACCTGGGCGTGGGTGCATAAATGGTCCAGCCTGGTCTGCACGGTGTTTATGTTATTGCTGTGCCTGACCGGCCTGCCACTGATCTTCCACCACGAGATTGGTGACTGGCTGGGCAATCATATCGAAACGCCACAGATTGCGCATCAGGGGCCGCTGGCCAGTATGGATGCCTTGCTCGCGGCGGCCAAGACCAAGCAGCCAGGCATGGTGCCTTTGTATATGTACCGTGAAGAGGATGAGCCGCTGCAATGGGTCATCAGCATGGCCAAAACTGCGACAGCCGAAAGTGGTTTCAAGCAGGTGGTGCTGGATGCACGTACCGCGCAAGTGCTTGGCGAACCGCCAGTGGAAGAGGGCTTTATGTACGTCATGTTCAAGTTGCATGTCGACTTGTTCGCTGGCCTGCCCGGCATGCTGTTTCTAGGTTTGATGGGCTTTTTGCTATTGGTGGCGATTATCTCTGGCGTCGTGCTGTATGCGCCATTTATGCGCAAGCTGGCATTTGGTGAGATTCGCCGCCAGCGTGGCAAAAAGCTCAAGCGGCTGGATGTACATAATTTCCTCGGGATAGTCATTCTCAGTTGGGCCTTGGTGGTCGCTGCCACCGGCGTGATTAATGCCTGGTCAGACTTGCTGATTAAGTACTGGCAGTTTGACCAGATGTCGCAAATGATCGCGCCTTATAAAAACTTGCCGCCACCTGATCGCTTTGCCTCATTGCAGGCGTCTGTACAAGTGGCACAACAAACTGAACCAGACATGCAATTGGGCTTTATTGCCTTCCCCGGTACGGCCTATGCCAGCCCGCATCATTACGGTATTTTCATGCGTGGCGATTCCCCTATTACCAAGCGTTTGTTTAAGCCTGTGCTGGTGGATGCGCGTACGGCAACCTTGACCGATAGTCGCGACTTGCCGTGGTACCTGGTGGCCTTGCTGGTGTCGCAGCCGCTGCATTTTGGCGATTACGGCGGCATGACCTTGAAATGGTTATGGGCCGTGCTGGATGTGATCACGATTATTGTGTTGTGGACCGGTTTGATGCTGTGGTGGAAAAAGCGGCATCAATATGTGCCGGATATCCGTTCGAGAATTACGCTAAGTGAGGCCTATTAAACGCAGGACTGCTGTGGGTTAGGCATTTCAAATACGCTTAACCTACAAGTGAGGTGAATAATGGTGACACATCTATTTATGCCGAATAAACAACTTTCGCAAATCTTTTTCTGGCCGTTGCTGATCGCTGTGGTCTCAATGGCTGGCTTGATCTTCGCCCTGGTCGTCGATGATGCGCGCGAATACCTGGCCAATGCTGCTATCGCGATTCCTGTGCTGGTTGCGGTGTTTTTCTACTGGATATACCCGCTGTTTTCACGTCGCTAACCACCTCTTGGTGAGCGACCTGTGCTCGCTTCCGGGTGGCCATTCTGCATTCGTTTTAATGATCAGGCGCCCGCCTGCTAGTGCTTCATATTTCACATCAGGTCGCTAGCGCTGATAGTGAGCATCTTTTCTTTTTTTCTTACCCTCGTTTGCGCTGCATGCATGATTCATTAATTCTTTGTTGTGAATAAGAATGATTATCATATAGAATATCATTAATTGATATGTCACTCATTCATGGATGAGATGGCGACCATAGCCCAAATCAGCGCATTTTGAAGAAGCGTATTTTCAGCAAGCATTGTGCAAGCAAAAATAAACAATGCCTTGTTTCATGAATCTAAGGAGAAGAAGTAGATGAGCGATACCGAAAAGTTGCAAGCCATAGGCGCGGAAGCCGCGGCATTTCAGGGCCAGTTTCAATCAATCCAGCTGGCCACTACCAACGCACAAGGTTTGCCAGAGGCCAGTTATGCTGCCTATGTGGCGCATGAGCATAAATTCTATGTCTACGTGAGTGAATTGGCGACGCATTGTGCCAACCTGCGCGACACCGGCCGTTGCTCCATGATGTTTATTGAAGCAGAAAAAGAAGCGGCGCATTTGTTCGCTAGAAAACGTCTGGTATTTCAATGCGCTGCTCAAGAAGTGGCCAGGGATGATGCCAAATTCGACCTTGTCATGGGCTTGTTCTTTGACAAATTTGGCAAGTTTATGGATGTGATCAGCAAGCTGACTGACTTTCACCTGATTGAATTAACGCCTGCGCATGGCAGCTATGTGTCCGGGTTTGCCAAAGCCTATCATTTGAATGGCCAGGACTTGACGCAAGTCACGCACCGCAATGATCAGGGCCACGCGTCTCCGGACAAGGCCACACAGCAAAAGATGGATCAATTGGCCTGATCATGAATTTGCCGTTAACGAATGACCCTTTAGCCGCTATTCGCGAACAGTTTGCACTGGCACGGAAGGCTGGTCTCGCGCGTCATCGTGAGATTGCGGAAAACTTGCATATTTCTGAAGGGGAGCTGATTGCCGCACATATTGGTGCGGAAGCTACCACTTTGATGCGGGCAACACGGTTACAACCGCGTTGGGCTGAGGTGCTGACGGCTCTGGAATCTTTGGGCGAGGTGATGGCGCTCACACGGAATGCCTCCTGTGTGCATGAGAAAGAAGGCCGCTACGCTGCGGTGACTGGCGCCAGTGTGCGTGGCGTGCATATTGATTTGCATTGCCATTTTGCGCAGTGGCAGCATGGGTTTGTGGTAGAGGAATCTGGTGAAAAAGGCGTGCAACGTAGCCTGCAGTTTTATGATGCGACAGGGACTGCGGTGCATAAAGTGTTTTTACGGCCGCATAGCGATTTGTCTGCTTATCTGGCGCTCGTTGATCACTATGCCGATGCGAATCAGCAGCCTGGAATCACTGTGCAGTCACTGCCAGTCGCAGGAGTGGAGGCAGATTTCCCTGCATTCCTGGCCGCCTGGGATGCGGTGAATGATGCCCGTGACCTGCATACGCTGCTGGCGCAAAGCCAGGGCGGCGCGCTGCCTTATTTGCAGCAAATGCGCGCTGAGTCGGTACTAGCTGTGCCCGTCAATGCAGCCAGAACATTGCTGGAAAATGCGGCGACTGAGGCTGTTTCAGTATGTATCCTGGTGGGTAATGCTGGTGTCACGCAAGCGCATCAAGGTGCCGTAGATAAAGTTGTCGTCATGGGGCCATGGCTGAATGTACTGGATCCTGGCTTCAACTTGCATTTGCGCGAAGATCATATTGCGTCTGCATGGGTGGTGGTTCAGTCTAGTGTGCAAGGCATGTTCTCAGCGCTTACTTTATTGGACCAGTCTGGCGCCTTAATTGCATTGTTTGCTGCTGATCGTGTGGCTGGCAAGCCCGAGGCTGGCGCCTGGGCAGCACTGATCGATCGTTTACCAAAGGCTTAATCTGTATGTTGACTCTTGATGACTTAGAACAAACTGTCAAACCGCTGCCTCGCCGTCGTTTTTTAGCCCAATTGGGCGCTGTGGCGGCGGCAGTTTCTTTGCCGCAGCTTGCATTCGCGAATGAGCCTGGCAAAAAAGTCGCCCGTCGCATTGTCAGTGTGGGTGGCGGGCTGACTGAAATCATTTATGCCTTGGGTGCCGAAAAAGAGCTGGTAGGGGTCGATACGACCTCGCTGTATCCGCAGGCGGCGACCAAGCTGCCTAGTGTGGGCTATGCCAGGGCATTATCCAGCGAAGGCATTTTGGCTTTGAGTCCGACGCTGGTATTGGCCAGTGAAGATGCCGGGCCACCAACCGTGTTAAGGCAGATTGGCACGGCAGGCGTGCCGGTGACCGTGTTGTCTGCCAATGATAGATTCGAGGGTGTGGTTGAACGCATCCAGCGCGTAGGTGCATTGATTGACCGTGGTGCGCAAGCCAGCCAGCTCGAAAACCAGTTAAAACAGGATTGGCAGCGCGCACGTGCGCCTATCATCGCGCGCAAAACACCAGCTCCTCGCGTGTTGTTTATCTTATCGCATAGCCCAGGGCAGGTAATGGTGGGTGGTAAAGGCAGCAGTGCGGATGCCATGATTGCCTATGTCGGTGCGCGTAATGCCATCGAAGGCTTCGAGGGTTTTAAGCCATTGACACCAGAGGCGGTCATTGCCGCCCAGCCGGATATCATCTTGCTGACAGAGCAGGGCATGAGTGTGGTCGGCGGCGTGGATGGGGTCTTGAAGTTACCCGGTCTGGCTCAGACAACCGCCGGTCAAAAACGTCGCGTGGTCGCACTCGAAGCCATGTTTATGTTGGGCTTTGGCCCACGCTTGCCGCAAGCCGTTTCGGCATTGGATCAAGTGCTCACCAAAGCCATGCAAGGCTAGCTCTCCACAAGGAAGGTTGTGCCTGTAACAGGCATGACCAATCACTATGACACTTTCAATTGCATCGCCATCCCGCATGGTCAAATCACGTTTGTTTTTCTCTCAACAGCTCACACACCGGCCGGCATGGTTGCTCATGCTGCTATTGATCTTGGGCGTATGGGCGGCTGCTACCATGGGCGCAGTCACCATCACCTGGAGTGATTGGTTGGCGATATTGCAAGGCGACGATGAGCCGCTGTCAGGCGGGGCTTATGTCTTGTGGCATTTACGGCTACCACGCATCTTGTTTGCCGTGATGATAGGCGCGGCCTTGGCATTATCTGGCGCGCTCACGCAAGGCTTGTTTCGTAATCCGCTGGCTGATCCGGGCTTGCTGGGCGTGACGAGCGGCGCCGCCTGTGCTGCCGCACTGACCATTGTGCTATTGGCGGGCAGTGGCATTGAAGTCCCGGTTGCCTTGCGTTACTGGTTGCTACCGGCAACGGCTTTTGCTGGCGCAGTCGCCGTCTGCTTTATTTTAGATAGCGTGGCACGCTGGCTAACAGCAGATTCGATCGCCGGATTGTTATTGACCGGCATTGCACTGAACGCCCTGGCGGCGGCAGTGATCGGCTTATGCACCTATCTGGCCACAGACGAGCAATTGCGCAGTTTGACTTTCTGGACACTGGGCTCATTGGCTGGTGCAAACTGGGCATTAACCACGGCATTGCTGCTTGCGCTTATATTGGCTTTCTGGGCATTGCGTCGCTTGACGCATACGATGAATGCATTGGCACTGGGTGAGGCCGCAGCCGCGCATGTGGGCGTTAATGTGCGCGCGTTACGGGTGCGTGTCATTATGCTGGTGGCCGTCTTGTGTGGATTCGCGGTGGCCTGGTGCGGCATGATTGGTTTTATCGGCCTGGTCGCGCCGCACATAGTGCGTTTGCTGGTTGGGCCAGATCAGCGCCGCCTGGCACCACTGGCCATGTTGGTCGGCGCCATTTTGCTGCTGCTGGCGGATACTGCTGCCAGAACCGTGGCCATTCCGGCTGAAATCCCGGTCGGTATTTTTACCGCATTGCTAGGCGCGCCTTTTTTCCTCATCCTGTTGGCCAGAATGCGTAGAGGGAGTTAGGCATGTCACATTTGCACACGTCTGCAACCGCGTTGCTGTCATTTAACCAGGTCACCGTCGCGCTTGGTAAACGTCAATTTGGCCCGTTCACCCTGTCTATTCAGCCGGGAGAGCAAGTTGCCATTTTAGGCCCCAGTGGCGCGGGTAAGTCTACCTTGCTCAAGCTGCTGGCGCGTGAATTAACGCCTGCCAGCGGGCAGGCACAGTTTGAACAACGGTCCCTGCATGACTGGTCACTGGCAGAGCTCAGCCGTCGCCGGGCCATTTTGCCGCAGTCGCATGAGGTCGCCTTTGGCTTGCCGGTTGATTTGGTTATTGGCCTCGGTCGTGTGGCACGCACTTATGACCCGCAGTTAAGCAGCATTGTGCAGCAGGCGGCCGAACAGGCTTCTGCGGTACATCTGCTTGGCCGCCGCTTTGATACCTTATCCGGCGGTGAAAAAGCGCGCGTGCAAATGGCCAGGGTGTTTGCCCAGTTGTGGGACGTTGAACAGGGCTTGTTGCTGGTGGATGAGCCGTTGGCCGCATTGGACCCGGGTTTACAGTTTAGCTTGATGGAAGCGATTTATACCTTCGCCTCCAAACGCGGTCACGCCATTTTGGCCATCCTGCATGATATTAACCAAGCCTTGCAAGGGTTTGAGCGCCTGATCTTTATCAAACATGGCGCCATGGTGGGCGACTATCAAACGCCGCATGTCACTCTGCCATTGCTTGAGGCCTTGTATGAGGTCAGATTGGCCAGCGCCGTGACCGAGACTGGTGAGGTGATTGTGGCGCCCAGTTTGAAGCAGGTAGCTGCTGCATCGTTGCAAATTGTGCGATAAATAATGACGTTGGCTTGATTAAATTAATGAGAATTGTTATCATTTAATGCTTTAGTGCAAGCCAACGAGTCCTCACTCCTGTAGCCAGCAGTTCAATACAGGGGAATCTCGTGCGTCATCCGCAAACAGTCTATTCATTCCGTCACCGCAGCCTGGTAGCAGCGCTTCTGCTTGCTATTCCTTACTTAAGTTTTGCAGAAGAATCTGGGCGCAAAGAAGAGGTAGAGTCTCTACCTGAAGTAAAAGTGACTTCCAAAGCCGAAAAAAATCAGTCTTCAGAAAAAACGAAATCATATACGGTTAACTCCACTTCAAGCGCGACCCGCTTGAATACAAGCATTCGGGATACACCTCAATCTATCTCGGTGATTACGCGAGAGTTGATGGATGATTTTCGTGTACTGACCGTCAATGATGCATTGTCATTGGCGACGGGTGTGCGCGTTGAACAGTTTGAGACCGACCGTAGCGAATACACGGCACGTGGCTTCAATATCACTAATTTTCAAGTGGATGGATTGAGTATCCCGATCACCTATGGCACACAATACGGCGATCTCGATGTGGCCTTGTATGACCGTATTGAAGTGTTGCGCGGGGCGAATGGTTTATTAACGGCCATGGGTAATCCGTCTGCCACGATTAACTTTATTCGCAAACGCCCGACAACAGAGTTTAAAGCCAAGGTGGATGCTTCACTAGGCACATGGGATAACAGGCGCTTGGATGCCGATGTTTCAGGAGCACTCAATGCTGATGGCAGTGTGCGAGCGCGTTTGGTGATGGCGCATCAAGAAAAAAATTCATACCTGGATAGATACAGCAACGAGAGAAACGTTATTTATGGTGTGATTGAGGCTGATTTGTCAGATAACACTAGTATGGCTGTTGGTCACACTTATCATCAAAATAACTCCAGCGGTAATAACTGGGGTAGCTTGCCTTTGCTGTATGTGGATGGCAGCAAGCGCCATTACAAGCGCTCAGACTCAACTGCGCCAAGCTGGAGTTACTGGGATGTTGATACCAATATTACTTTTGCTGAGCTAACGCATAATTTCTCCAATGGCTGGAAAGCTAAAGGACAATTAACGCACAGGCAAATCGATTCCGATTCCAGGTTGCATTATATCTATGGTAACGAAGATCGTGCGACAGGGCTTGGCTTGAAAAGCTACCCGGGAATGTATCGCACCCGGACCGAGGATAATGTAGCTGATTTTTATGCCAATGGCCCATTCGACCTCGCAGGTCGCAAGCATGAAATGGTGTTTGGCACCACCTGGAGTAAGGCTGCTGTGAGAGATTTCTCAAGGTTTGGCCCGATTGGAACGTCGCTAAGTAGCTTTGAAAATGCGGGTGATTTTCCGCTACCTACCTTTGATGCTGAAAACAAGTCGGCGGACTTTACGATGCGTACCATTAACTCATATGCGGCTGCCAAGTTTAATCCGACAGATGCATTAAAGGTCACTGCAGGCGCCAGTTTGGTCAGCTATAACCTGGAAGGTGTCAGTTTCGGTGATCCACAGGCCTCAAAGGCGAATAATAAAGTTACTCCTTATGCTGGGGCAGTGTATGACCTGAATGATGACCACTCGGTTTATGCCAGCTATGCCGGTATTTACAAACCTCAGGTTGAACGTAGTGTTAACGGAGGGGTTTTGGCGCCGTTAGAAGGCAAGAACTATGAGGCGGGTGTGAAGAGTGAGTGGTTCAATGGTCGTCTCAACAGTACTTTTGCATTGTTTAAAACAGAACAGGAGAATCAGCCACAACCGGCTGGTATGCTTGGGGGAGTGACCACCTATAAAGGCATACAGGCGACTAGCAAAGGCTTTGAGTTTGATGCCTCCGGTGAGTTGTCTGACTCGCTTAGTGTGAATGCTGGCTATACACGTTTGATGAGTCTCAAAGGTGCCAATAATCAGAATGTGAATCCATTTACACCTCGCAATCAGGCCCATGTGGCTGCGGTATATAAAGTCCCATCTATTCAGAATCTGAAGTTAGGCGCAAACGTCTATTGGCAGAGTGATACACATGTCGATATCGACCTCTCTGATGGCAATGGCGACCCTGTCGGCACATTCCGCTATAAACAGGATAGCTACGCCACACTCAATTTGTCGGCGAATTATAAGATTGACGAGCATTGGCATACTGCACTCAACTTGTATAACGTGACCAATGAGAAGTATTTAACAAGCTTGAGATATGCCTATTCGGGTCAGGCATATTACGCTGCGCCGATGAGTGCATTAGCGACACTTACATGGACATATTAGCTTTAACGTCAGCCTCCAGGCGGATGTGGGTGTTTGAGCTGTGGCGAGCCTTAGGAAGCATGATTGTTGGTGACAAGCGTATTTTAATACTCAAGTGATTTTTGTACCCAGGCACTTTTTCAAGTGCTTGGTTTTTAATTGTTGTCGAGGGTCGGTATTGGCGGATTTACCCTCATGCATTTAAAAAACTATAGATGTATCTCTACAATTCGATCAATGATTTTTAATGGTATGCGCGCTTATTTCTTGTTGTTGCATCGCTGGCTAGGCCTGGCAAGCGCCCTATTCTTATTGCTTGCCGGCCTGACTGGCGCAGTGATTTCCTGGGATCACGAGTTAGACGAGTGGCTGAACCCCGCATGGATGCATAGTGAGTCACAAGGGTTGCATCAATCGACACTAGCACTTGCAAAACAGGTGGCCGAGCGCTATCCACAAGTGCAGGTCAGTTCTATTCCGCTGGCGGTGGAACCGGGGCATACGCTGGCGATTGGTGTGCGGCCGCTACCGAACCCTCCCAATGGCCTTGCGCCAGTCACGTTTAACCAGGTGTTTATCGACCCCGTGACTGGTGAAGAGTTGGGCAAGCGTGAATGGGGCGCAGTATGGCCTGTGGATCGCACCAATGCGGTCTCTTTTCTGTATAAATTGCATTACAGCCTGCACCTGCCCGAAATGTGGGGCATAGACCGCTGGGGCATCTGGTTGTTAGGTGGCGTTGCGATCATTTGGCTGATGGATAGTTTTGTAGGTTTTTACCTGACCTTGCCCAAGTCTGCCAATAAGCCTAAAACCAAGCTGAATAAAGCACAGCGACATAGCCATCAAGCAACATTTTTGCAGCGCTGGTGGCCAGCCTGGAAAATGCGCTGGAACAGCAGTACGCATAAACGTTATTTTGATATGCATCGCGCATTTGGCTTATGGACATGGCTGTTGCTGATTATTCTGGCATTTTCGGCGTTTGCGCTGAATTTGCGGCGAGAAGTATTTATGCCCGTCATGCAGTCTGCTTTCACGCTGACACCTACGCCTTCGGATATGCGTCCACGTTTACCCGGGCCGCAACAATTGCCGCCGAAGGTGGATTATGAAAAGGTGCTGGATCTAGCAATCAATGACGCGCGTGCGCAAGGTTGGCAAGAGCCTGCTGGGCGTATTTCATATAGCGCGGCTTACCAATTATTTAATGTGGATTTTTATCACCCTGATGCCGATCATGGCGTGGCAGGCGCTGGGCATAAGCGGTTGTATTACGATGGGCTGGATGCACACTATGTTGGCAAGCGTATTCCTTGGCAGGGTGGTGTTGGCGATGTGATCGTGCAAGCACAGTTTCCGCTGCATTCTGGCCGGATTCTCGGCTTGCCAGGCCGCATCCTTATTTCAGTCATGGGGCTGGTGGTTGCAATGCTTTCTGTGACAGGTGTTTATCTCTGGTGGAAAAAGCGTAAAGCCAGGAAAGTATCCCAGGTGATTGTCCGTGAGTCTTCCATTTCGCCGCAAAAGCTAAAGCGGCTGGTTCGTTGACTGCTGGCAAAAAAACCTGCTTATTTGCAGGTTTTGTCATTTATATCAATATACTAGCAAGCTACTTTTGATTGATTTCAAAAATGAGAATTGTTATCATTAGCGATTAACCAATTTGCAAGCCAACGACGGTTGTTTCCAGTAGCCAGCAATCCAAATAACACAAGAGTGAATTAGGGAAAGATTATGCCATCCGGCTTTAACAAAAAAACCATGACATTAGCGCTGATGATGGCGCTACCAGCAGTTGCAATGGCGGCTGACGAAGAAAAAAAGGCAGATGCTGCGCAAACGATGACCGAAGTGAAGGTTAAGTCACAACGTGTGCAAGATACGCCAAACAAAGGCTATCAAGCGACAAAAACCCGCGTAGGTAAAACTTATCAGGATCCGCATGATATTCCTCAAGCGGTCACTACCGTAACTAAAGAGTTGATGCATGATCAGCAAGTCGGGTCGTTGCGCGAAGCATTACGTAATGTGTCGGGTTTAAGCTTTAATGCGGCTGAAGGTGGCCGAGGCGGCGATAACTTTAATTTGCGTGGTTTTTATACCTTTGGTGATATCTATTTGGATAACATGCGTGATACTGCTCAGTATTACCGTGAGACGTTTAACCTCGAGCAAGTTGACGTATTACGTGGTTCTGCAGCGATGTTGTTTGGTCGCGGCCAGGCGGGTGGCGTGATCAATCAAGTTACCAAAATGGCTGAGTTAAATGACAAAAATACAATTACAGGTAGTGTAGGGCAATATGACTATCATCAGTTTACTGGCGACTTTAATAAAAAGTTAACAGAAACAGCGGCGATTCGTGTCAATGTGATGGATCGTCATGATGAGACTTATCGAACAAACCCGGCAACTGGGGATCATCCTGAGTTTGACCGCTCGGGTATTGCCATCAGCTTCGGTGCAGGGATTGGGACTGAAAACGAATTTTTCTTAAATCATGTCACCACAAGAACTCGTGATGTGCCAGATTTTGGTATTGGTTTTGTAAATAAACGACCAGTAGATCGAACCGTAGCAACAGGCGTGCAAGATGACAAAACTTTCTATGGTGGATCAAAAAACTTTGATGACAGTGATGTTCATATCACCACAGGTATTTTTACGCACAAATTTACTGATGATACCCAGTTGCGTACGCAATTGAGAAGCGGCAGCTATAAGCGTGCCTATTGGGCCAAAACTCCGCAAGGAACAGCAGCAAATGCGGTGCCAACCGATGGAACCTTATTCTTGGGTGGTAACCAAGCAGCCAAATTGGATTACGATACACTGAATTTGCAATCTGATTTCAGTACAAAATTTAAATTGTCTGGCATGGAGCATCAGTTGCTTGCTGGCGTTGAGTATTTAAAAGAGGATCAATATCGTCAGAACCTGGCTAATATTGGTACTACCGCTAATCCGTTATATACCCAAAGTAATGTGACTGGCAATCCGACCAAGTTCAATGCAGATAACTATGCTGTTTATGCCCAAGACTCGATCGAGTTCATCCCTGATTGGAATTTCTTGTTTGGTATTCGTCGGGATGAAATGCGCGCTGATTACAGTAGCGCTACTTCACCAAAATTGAGCTATGGTGAGAACAGCTATCGTAGTGGTATTTCTTGGCATCAAACACCTGATGTACACTACTATTTGAGCTGGAGTGACTCGTTCAGCCCTACGGCGGACTTGTATCAACTGACTGTTACCCCTCAGCCACCTGAGCGTAGTAGAACAACAGAGTTAGGTGCTAAATGGCTGTTCTTAGATGGTGATCTGGCATTTAGAACTGCTTTGTACCACACAGTAAAAGACTGGGAGCGCAACACTGATTTGCAGTCAACGTCAACTATTCTGACGAAGAGAAGACGTACAGACGGTTTGGAGCTTGAGTTGACTGGTAAAGTGACCGAGAACTGGGATATTTTTGCGGGCCTGGCTTTTATGGATGCAAAAATTCTTGAAGTGGCAGAGAACGTCAATGCAACGACAGGTGTGATTACTCCGGCTTTTGCAGGATATAAAGGTCAGCGTGCTCGAAATACGCCGCCGATGACAGCCAACCTGTGGACTACTTATGCGTTTGCAGGTAATTGGAAAGTTGGCGGTGGTTTTGAGTCGAAAGGTGAGCGTTACGGCTATAATCCAAGCGGCGGAGCAGGAACGAATTTCGTAAACGGAAAATTTAGTCCAAATGTGGCGCCAGGCTATACTCGTTGGGACGCGATGGTTGCCTACGAAGAGAAAAAGTGGGCTGTTCGCTTGAATGTTAAAAACGTATTTAACAAAGTGTATTATGGCGATATTTACGATAACGGGCCTTTCTCTGTACCAGGTAACCGCCGTCAGGCAATCCTGACAACCGAGTATAAATTCTAGGAGTTGATTTGCTGCTGACGTTACCGGATGTATTGCTGAAAGAAGAACTGACTACCATCCGAGGCCTGCTTAAACAGGCGCAATGGATAGATGGTCGCAATACCGCCGGGGCGCAGGCAGCACAGGTCAAAAATAACCAGCAACTGGCCGAACAGGATCCGTTGCTGGCAAACATTCGAGGGATCGTGTTGCAGGCATTGCATCGCGATCCTTTATTTTTTTCGGCGGCCTTGCCGGACAAAATTCTGCCACCGTTTGTGAACCGTTATGCGGGGCAAAACAATCACTATGGCTTTCATGTGGATAGTGCGATGCGTAGCATGCCGGATGGCAGTGCGCGCGTGCGGGCAGATGTCTCTGCCACCTTGTTTTTTAATGATCCGGATGAGTACGATGGCGGCGAACTGGTGGTGCAGGATGTGTTTGGCGATCAGCGCATCAAGCTCAAGGCCGGGTCTATTGTGATTTACCCTTCCAGCTCAGTGCACGCGGTGACGCCTGTCACGCGTGGCGAGCGCTTGGCCAGTTTTATGTTTATCCAGAGCATGGTGCGTGACGCCGCACACCGGCGCATGTTGTTTGATATGGATATGGCGTTGGTCAGGCTGCGTCAGCAGCATGGTGAAACGGCTGAAGTGGTTCAGCTCACTGGGATTTATCACAATCTTTTACGGCAGTGGGCTTTATAAACACGCATGCAAGCACTTCCCTTATTGCAACACTACGCGCAACAAGCGCAATCTGGATTGCCTGCTGATATCTGGCATTATTTACAATCTGATGCAGGCAGCGGGCAGCAGAGCCTGGCGAATGTGCAAGGCTGGCAGTCGATCAAGCTTTACCCGCGACCGCTGGCGACTTTAAACCATCCTAATACCCGTTGCGAGCTGTTTGGTGAGCGTTGGGAGCACCCGATTATGCTGGCGCCGGTGGCCTATCAAAAGTTGTTTCATGCTGACGGCGAAGTAGGCACTGCGGTGGCGTGTAATGCCCAGCAGGGGCAAATGCTGGTGAGCAGCCTGGCTAGCCAGCCACTTGAAGAGATTATTACGCAGGCACAGCAACCATTATGGTTTCAGTTGTATTGGCAGGGTGGCCGTCCGCGCACATTGGCCTTGCTGCAAAAAGCCCTGGCTGCCGGATATAGCGTCGTGGTGTTTACTGTAGATGCGCCAGTCAAGCAGGCGGTGATGGATTTGCCCGAAGGTATTGCTGCTGTTAATTTGAGCCAACCCTTGACGCCTAAGGCGATTGGGCCTGGGCAAAGCCAGGTGTTTGATGGCTGGATGTCGCAAGCCCCTGATTGGGAGGATGTCGCCTGGTTGCGTGAGCAATGCCCCGTGCCGTTCTTACTTAAGGGCCTGATGCATGTCGAAGACGCCATACAGGCCGCAGGCCTTGGCTGTGAGGGGCTAGTTATTTCCAACCACGGTGGGCGCGTACTGGATACGACGCCCACCGTGGTGGACGTATTGCCTGCGATTGCGGATGCTGTCGGCGGACAATGCAAACTGATTGTCGATAGCGGTATACGTAGTGGGCAAGATGTATTTAAAGCGCTGGCATTGGGTGCAGATGCAGTCTGTATCGGGCGGCCTTATGTCTGGGGGTTGGCAGCAGAAGGGGCGCTGGGTGTCGCTAAAGTCATCCGCACACTACGTGATGAACTGGAAATGACCATGGCATTGACCGGGGTTGCCAATTTAAAAGCGCTACACAAAGTAGCCCTGTTTTAATGATTGAAAGGAAGTAACGTGAATACATTATTCATCCGCATAGTATTGGCTGCAACACTCTCTATCTCAGCCACGAGCGCGTTTGCCGCGGCAGACTGCAAATCCTACCCTAAAGAAGAGTGGGCTTCTGAAGATACGCTGAAAGAGGCGATGGAAGCCGAGGGTTATACCATTAAGAAATTCAAGATTGATGGTAACTGTTATGAAATTTATGGCCGTAGCAAAGAGGGTAAAAAGGTCGAGATTTATTTTGATATGAAAACGCTGGCGATTGTGAAAGCGATTGGCCTCAAAGACTAATATTTTCATGCAAGCACGCGCGGATATCTTGTGGCCCTGGTGGCTGCGGCTTAGTCACTGGCTGGTGGCCGCTGGCGTGATTGCTTTGTGGTTGATGAGCTATGCCTGGTATGAAACCGACTGGATACATCGTTCAGTCGGCTATACGGTGCTGGGCATTGTGGCTGTGCGTATCGCGCTAGGCTGTTGCACCAGGCTCAGCAGCGCGCGTTTTTATCTGCCGCGCTGGCGTGCTATACGCACGCATATCGCCGAGATGCGGCAAGGACATCTTAGCCCTCATCAAGGGCACAATCCCTTGGGGCAATGGTCAGTCTACCTGATCTGGTTACTGATTGCCGCGCTCGCCCTGACTGGCTGGCTCAGCCGTACAGATGCCTTATGGGGCGAAGACTGGCCGGTAGATCTGCATGCTGTGCTTAGTCTGGGTTTGCTTGGTCTGATTGTGATACATGTGCTGGCAGTGGTTGTGGTGTCACGGCTGTCTGGCCAGCATTTGTTATCACAAATGATACATGGGCGTTCGGCGCCACTTAAACGCAAATCTCGCTGAATGCGGATGCCAGCTGGCATGATCTCCGTATACTCCCCCCAAATCCTGCCTGTTTTTACTTTGTATAAAAGTATCAAAATGTATCGCTCTCTTTAGTCGCGCAGCGGCTTCATTTAAGATGGCACATCTGCTGATATCCGTGATGATTTATGAATCTTACTCTGTGGCGCTGTCTTGTTGATTTCGAGTGATCGCATGCGCAAATATTTATGTTTAATGTTGCTGCCGGGCATGGTGTATGCGCAGGAGTCGCTTTGGTACGATGATGGTGATCCGCTGGACACACAAGTACACACGCTGCCAAAAATCCCGGGTGAGTATCGCGGCAATGCCGCTGACTGTAGCCCTGTAGATCTGCAGCAGCCACTGACGCTGGCCGATGTGGTCGACATCAGTTTGTGCCATAACCCGCAGACCAGCGAAGTATGGGCCAGCGCCCGTGTGCAGGCAGCGCAATTGGGTGTGGCTAAATCGGCCTATTTACCCAGTGTGACCAATACCGTCTCCAGCAATATGGGCGTGCTCAGCCCTGAATCTGCAACGCGCGGTAATCCCAACCTGAATATCGCTAACAGTGTGGTGGCGAGCTATCTTTTGTATGACTTCGGCAACCGTAAAGCCAATGTAGAGAATGCGCGCCAGTTACTGCTAGCTGCCAGTGCTACCCAGAGCAGTACGGTACAAAGCGTGTTGCTGAATACCATTATTGCCTACTACCAGGTACAGGCCAATATTGCGGCACTGACAGCTGCCCAACAGGCAGAGCGTGCAGCAGAGGAAAGTTTTAAAGCGGCCAATGCGCGTTACCAGGCTGGTGTGGCGACGCCCGCCGATAAATTGCAGGCGCAAACTGCCTATGCCCAGCTCACGTTGCAACGCATTACCATAGAAGGCACACTCCGCGTCGCTTATGGTGCATTGGTGAACCTGATGGGATCGCCTGCCAACCGGCCAGTGAAGTTAGCCGCTAGTATGAATGACGCACCGCCCAGCATTCTTGACGATGTCAGCGCATTGATTGAGCAGGCCGGGCAGCGCCGCCCGGATTTGATGGCCAGTGAAGCACAGGTACGCGCGGCCGAGGCCAGCATTGCTGCCAGTCAAGCGGCCAGCAAACCGACCATCAGCATGGGTGTTTCCAATAATCTGCAAGATGGCTCACAGTATGCAGCCAATAGCGCAACCACATTGGGCGTCACCGTTTCTATTCCACTGTTTGCCGGCTACGCGCCCACCTACCGCATACGCGCGGCCGAAGCGACGGCTGACCTGCGGCTTGCCCAGCGTGACCGTTTACGTTTGCAGATTTCGCTGGATGTGTGGAGTGCCTATCAAAACTTGCGCACCGCATTGCAAGCGATGACAGCCAGTAAAACCCTGCTGGAAAGTGCCGAGCAATCGTATCGGGTGGCGCTAGGGCGGTATAAGGCCGGTGTCGGCAATATCATTGATACACTCAATGCGCAAAGCGCACTGGCGTTGGCACGTCAGCAAAACATCCAGGCTGGACTGAATGCCAATATCGCACGTGCCACCCTGGCACAAGCCATTGGCGAGCTTGACCATGCCATGATTCAGTCACTGCCAGGCGCTCACGCGACCTCTCACTAAAACGGACACGTATTTATGAAACGCATCAAAAACATACTGGTGGTATTGCTGTTAATCGCGATAGCCGCGGTAGCCTATTGGTATTACAAGCAGACCCACCAACCGAAGCCGGAAGATTTATACCGCCTGGATGAAGTGACACAAGGGCATGTTGAGCAAACGGTATCGGCGAATGGTACGCTCAACCCGGTTAGCCTGATCAGCGTTGGTACTCAGGTCTCAGGTATTGTGAGAAAAATGTATGTTGATTTTAATGATGTGGTTAAAAAAGACCAGGTGCTGCTAGAGCTGGATAGTACTTTATTCAATGCGCAGATTGCGCAATCTAAAGGCAGCGTCAGGAATAATGAGGCTGCGGTGGAACTGGCGATTGCCAATGAAAAACGTATGCGCCAGTTATATGCGCAGGAGTATGTGTCCAAGCAGGAGCTGGATACCGCCGTGCAGGTATTGAAGTCAGCCAGGGCACAACTGGAAACTGCCCGCGGCTTGCTGGCACGCGATGTGACCAACCTCAATTTCAGTATTATCCGCTCGCCGGTATCTGGTGTTGTTGTCAACCGGGTGGTCGATGTAGGGCAAACGGTCGCTGCCAGTTTCCAGACGCCGACCTTGATCCAAATTGCACAAGACTTGGCCAATATGCAGATTGACACCAGTTTTGCCGAGGCGGATATCGGTAAGATTAAAGAAGGGCAGAAAGTGAATTTTAATGTCGATGCTTTCCCTGACCGCAGCTTTGAAGGCGTGGTGAAACAACTGCGTTTGAATTCAACCAATACCTCGAATGTGGTGACCTATAACGTGGTGGTGTCGGTTGATAACCAGGATCTAACCTTGCTGCCTGGCATGACTGCCTACGTGAATATTATCGTGGATAAAGCCCGGCATGCTTTGCTGGTACCAAATGCCGCCTTGCGCTATAAACCCAAACTGAGTGCCTCTGCGCAGCCCGATCGGTCAGTACCAGAGGCGGGTGGCGGTGAAGGCAAGCGTGGCTGGCGCAAACATGGCGCTAAAGGCGAAGGGCAAGGCCCATCTACTAGCGCAGCAATGGGTGGGGCCATGGGCAAAATTTATGTATTGAGGGCTGGCCAAGCAGTGATGATACGCGTGCATACCGGCATTACCGATGGTCGCTCAACCGCGGTGTCTGGTGAGGGCCTGGCTGCGGGTGATAAGGTGATTGTCAGCGAGTTGCAAAGTGACAACGCTGCCAATAAAGGGCAGGGGAATAATAATGGCCCGCGTGGGCCGAGAATGTTCTAAACGCATGCAAAAGTCTGTGATTGAGGTACATCATCTCTACAAAGCCTATCAAACGGCGGCAGGGGATTTTCCGGTATTAAAGGACGTCAACTTGCAGGTGTTGGCTGGGGATTATGTCGCCATCATGGGCCCTTCCGGCTCTGGAAAATCGACCTTTATGAATATTCTGGGTTGTCTCGATATGCCTACGGCAGGCAGCTATGTGCTGGATGGCTACGCGGTGGCGACCATGGCTGCGGATCAGGTGCCAAAGGTGCGTAATCAAACGATAGGTTTTGTGTTTCAGGGCTTTAACCTGCTGGCACGCGCCAGTTTGCTGGATAACGTGGCCTTGCCGCTGGTTTACGCCGGTGTGAGTAAAGAAGAGCGTCATGCACGTGCCAGGGTATTGCTGGAAAAAGTGGGGCTGAGCAAACATATGCATTCCCATCCCAACCAGATTTCTGGCGGGCAGCAGCAACGGGTCGCTATTGCCCGTGCTTTGGTGAATCAGCCACGCTTGATTCTGGCTGATGAGCCCACTGGTAACTTGGACAGTACCACCAGTGAAGAAATCATGGCCATTTTTGACAGCCTCAACCAGGAAGGTATCACCATTGTGCTGGTCACACACGAAACCGATATTGCCGAACATGCCAAGCGGCAGGTGCGGTTTCTGGATGGCAAGATAGTACAAGATACCGGTAGTGCATCAAGTGTCGCCGGGAGTGAGTATGTTTAGCGCCATGCTGGGGGAAGCCTGGCATGCCATGGGCGCTAATCGCTTACGCACGTTTCTGACCATGCTGGGGATGGTGATCGGTGTGGGTGCGGTGGTGCTGATGATGGCGATCGGGCAAGGGGCTGAGGCCTCGGTCAAACGTTCTATCAGCGCCATGGGCAGCCATTTGTTCGTGGTACTTTCCGGCCCACCAAGAATGGGCGGGGCCCGCACCGCAACCGGCAATGCGCCTTCGCTCAATGTGCGCGATGCGAATGCGATTGGTGAGCTGTATGGCGTGGTCGGCGTCGCGCCAGTGACCATGGGCAAAGGGCAAGTCGTCTATGCCAGCAATAACTGGAATACCGATATTATTGGCACCACGGCAGAGTATATGGACATCCGTGGCTGGGGATTGTCGGCTGGCTATCCGTTTTCAGCTTCGGACACCCGCTCTGCCACACGCGTTGCCTTACTGGGTAAAACCGTGGTGCAAAACCTGTTTGGCGAAGAAGAGGATGTTGACCCCATCGGCAAAACAATCCGTATTAACCAGCGCCCATTTGTTGTGCTTGGCGTACTTGATAGCAAAGGTCAAACGCTGGACGGGCGTGACCAGGATGACACTATTATTGTGCCGCTGACGACGGCGCAGCGAAAATTATTTGGTAACCAGTTGCCCGGCACGGTGCGGCAGATCATGGTGCAGGCCGAGTCTGATAATGTCATGAGTATGGTAGAAGAGGCGCTGAATGGTTTGCTCAACCAGCGTCACAATATTCGCGAAGGTGCCGACAGCGATTTCTCGGTACGTAACCTGACGGCGATTGCTAATTCGGCGGCCGAAACTGCGCGCACCATGTCTTTGCTGTTAGGGGCGATTGCTTCAGTATCTTTACTGGTCGGTGGCATCGGCATTATGAATATTATGTTGGTGTCCGTGACTGAGCGTACGCGTGAAATTGGTATCCGCATGGCTATTGGGGCGAGGGAAACAGATATTCTGATGCAGTTTTTGCTGGAGGCCATCATGATCTCCATCGTTGGTTGCCTGATCGGCATCGTCATTGGTGTGACGGGCGCGGTGCTGGTGAGTGTGTTCACGCAGGCCGAGGTGATTATCTCAAGCGCATCAGTATTGATTGCGTTTAGCGTCGCCGCCAGTATTGGTGTGTTTTTCGGCTTTTATCCGGCCAGAAAAGCGGCCCGCTTAAATCCGATTGAAGCCCTGCGTTATCAATAGTAGTGGATTGTTTGGGATAGGACTGCTAGTCCATTTCAATCGGTGGGGCGACTTTAAGCACTTCTTCAACCGTGGTCAGGCCCGCTGCCACTTTTTCTGCCCCATTTAACATCAATGGTTGCAGGCCTGCCTGGGTGGCTGCTTGCCGCAACTGCAACAAGTCCGTTTCCGGGGTAATCAGTTTGCGCAAGGCCGGTGTAAGGGTCAACATTTCATAAATGCCGGTGCGGCCACGGTAGCCGGTTTTCCGGCACTCCTGACACCCCACTGCCTTCATGACTTTTGCCGGTTTTTTGGCTTTAAACGGGCGCGTGACGCTGGCCCATTCATCGTCTGAAATCTCAGTTTCGGTTTTGCAATGCGGGCATAGCGAGCGCACCAGGCGTTGTGCCATGATGCCAAGCAAGCTGGAGTGAATCAGGTAGGCCGGCACGCCCAGGTCCAGTAAACGGGTCACGGCAGAAGGGGCATCGTTAGTGTGCAGGGTGGATAACACCAGGTGGCCAGTCAGTGCAGCCTGAATCGCCATATCCGCGGTTTCCTGGTCGCGAATCTCGCCCACCATAATAATGTCTGGGTCCTGCCGCATCAGGGTGCGTATGCCTTCGGCAAAGCCCAACCCAATATTTTGCGTCACCTGCATTTGGTTGAAAGCAGGTTCAATCATCTCAATCGGGTCTTCCACCGTACACACATTCACTTCATCGGTCGCCAGTTGTTTCAGCGTGGTGTAGAGCGTGGTGGTTTTACCAGAACCCGTCGGCCCGGTGACCAGAATGATGCCATTCGGTTGACGCGTCCATTGCGCCCATTGTTCACTCTGGCGTTTAGAAAAGCCAAGTAGCTGGAAGTCTTGTACCAGAATATCCGGTTTGAAAATCCGCATCACCAGCTTCTCGCCAAACGCAGTGGGCATGGTCGATAAACGTAATTCGATTTCCTTGCCATCCCCACTGACCGTTTTGACGCGCCCATCCTGCGGGCGGCGTTTTTCCACCATGTCCATGCGGCCCAGCAGTTTAATACGGCTGGTAATCGCGTTCATGATATTGCTGGGCAACTGGTACACCTGATGCAATACGCCATCAATACGAAAGCGCATCAAGCCCATATTGCGGCGCGGTTCGAGGTGGATATCACTGGCACGTTGCTCAAACGCATATTTAAACAACCAGTCGACGATATTCACTACATGTT
Organism: Methylophilus sp. Q8; assembly: GCF_000800115.1. Taxonomy (NCBI): domain Bacteria; kingdom Pseudomonadati; phylum Pseudomonadota; class Betaproteobacteria; order Nitrosomonadales; family Methylophilaceae; genus Methylophilus; species Methylophilus sp. Q8. The sequence continues at coordinate 1,466,063 of NZ_JUHE01000001.1, forward strand.
GCTCATTGGCATCCAGCTGGCGGTCCTTGCCCAGCTCGATCAATTGTTCAAAGTTTTGTACGCCGACAATTTGCCCGGCCTTGGCCGCGTTGGCAGATTGAATCGCGGCAGAGAGTTGGTATATCTCGGGCAAATAGCGCTGCAAGTCCAGCGGATTCACCATCACCACCTGTATGCGCAATTTGAGCAGGCGCTCCAGGTCGTGTAGCCACTCCTGGTGAAACGGGTCAGCGGTGGCAATGGTCGCGATGCCATCCTTGACCGTGATGGGCATGATGCGCAAACGCTCGGCATAGGCTTGCGACACAATCTGCGCGGCGGCACTGAAATCGAGTTTCAGCGGGTCAATATGGTAGTAAGGGACTTCGGCCTTATCCGCCACATAGCGGCTTAGGCTCTCCACCGTCAGTAATTGTGACGGCTGCTGCTGGTCTGGCCATTTTTGTTCAGCCACAATTACAATCGGGTGGATCTTGGAGCTGTCCCGCTTGCGGTCCTGATGCAGTTTCTCTGCCCATGCCTTGTCGATACAGCCATCCGAAACCAGCATGCGCAGCAAATCACCCAGACGCAGGCTTTCCAAGGTTTTGGGTAGATTAAATGGGGCTGGGCTATTCATGTCATGTTTGGGCAGGAGTACCAGCCTATGGTGCAAAAATCATGCCATGGAAAAGTGGCAGGAATGGTCACTTTGGGGTAAGTGATCATGCAGAGAAAAAGTATTCTTTTTTCAGATTATGTGAGGACTCTTTTCGCCTTGTTGGCGAGTTACTTTTCTTTGCTTGCCCAAAGCAAAGGTTGTTTGATGAACTATCTATTTCGCCTTTTCGGCGACCATTCTTTCTTATGCTTGTCCATAAGAAAGAAGGCAAAGAACAAGACACCCCAGCTTCCGCTTTTTCCTTGCGCTACTCGGTTTGCCGGGCGGCAATCAAAAACTCGCTCCTACGGAGCTCAAACAGTTGCTTGCCGAAAACTCCCGTCAACCCTGCGTTGCTCGGCGCGGCAGATGGGGACCCCGAACACCAAATGAGCGCCATCGTTTAGAAGGTTTAACAAAAGAATCTGGTTTTTGAATCGTCCGCATTTATGCGATGTGAGTTTGGTGAGATAAATCCCATTCCATCACGCTGAGTAGCGGAGACAAAATAAGAGTAGAGGGAGCGACTGTTTGAGCACCGCGGCAGCTTGCGCAGTGTGCAAGCTGCTAGGGCGAGTTTCGTGACCGTCTTATTTTGTTGAGCAACGCAAGGGAGCCGCAAGGCCGTGATGGCTGGGTGCCCTCCTCTTTGGTTACTTTCTGAGGGGCAAGCATCAGAAAGTGACTCGCCGAGAGGCGAAAGAGTTTCTGCTTGAAGCATCACGGCCTGTGCCGTTTGCTCAAAGAATTACTTTTAAACTGATCTATAGCTTCATCTGAATCCGCATACTTAAGTCCACTGCCTGTATATTTTTAGTCAACGCACCAATCGAAATTCTGTCCACGCCTGTTTCTGCAATCGCCCGCACCGTCGTCAAATCCACATTGCCCGAGGCCTCGAGCAAAGCGCGTTTCTGGTTCATTGCGACGGCTTGACGCAGCGCTTCCAGCGTAAAGTTATCCAGCAAAATGCTGGTGGCACCAGCAGCCAGCGCTTGTTGCAGTTCATCCAGGTTTTCCACCTCAATCTGGATATTCTCAGTCTGCCGTAATGCAAACGCGGCTTGTAACACGGCGGTGATTGAGCCCGCGGCAGCGATATGGTTTTCCTTGATTAAAATACCATCGTACAAGGCCAGTCGCTGGTTGGCGCCACCGCCGGTGAGCACGGCGTACTTTTGCGCCAGGCGTAAGCCGGGCAGCGTTTTTCGCGTATCGAGAATCTGTGCCGGTAAACCAGCAATGGCATCTACATAGCGACGGGTATGTGTTGCCACGGCCGATAAGGTTTGCAGGAAATTAAGGGCTGGCCGTTCTGCACTCAGCATGGCGCGCGCATCCCCCTGAATATTGACCAGCGGCTGATTGGCTTGCACACGCTCACCATCCTTTACCAGCCAGGTCAGTTGTATTGCCGGGTCCAACTGATCAAAGCACTGTGCGAGCCAGGCACAGCCACAAATGACGGCGTCTTCGCGGCTAATGATGGTCGCTGAGGCTTGTGTGCCAGCCGGGATCAGGGCGGCTGTCAGGTCGCCGTTACCGATGTCTTCTGCCAGGGTCGCTTGTACCTGTTCAGCGATGATGGTCTGGTCGAGATAATCGGGTAAGTGTTGGTAAAGCGGGAATGTGGTCATCTGGTTGCCAGCAAGGTTAAAAAATATGCATGTGACATTCTAAGCCCATGCTAAAAGCTATTATAATAAAAGCGCCCCAAGACATGCGATAAGACCAGCGTTTTTTAAGCATAAGCTTTTCGTGATGGGGTATTTTTTTCGGTTAAAAGTATCAATCTTCTGGCTCACATCACACTATGCAGCTTTTATATACGGTAAACAGTCCTTACGCGCGCAAAGTGCGTATTGTGGCCATCGAAAAACATGTCGATTTGACCTTAACCGAGGTGGTGTTATCGGCGCCGGATTGCCCGGTGAGCCAGCATAACCCCTTAGGTAAAGTGCCAGTGCTGGTGCTGGATGATGGCGATGCCTTGTATGACTCGCGCGTCATTGTTGAATACCTGGATCACCGTACGCCGGTGGCGCACCTGATTCCACAAGATCATTCAGCCAAAATTAAAGTACGCCGCTGGGAAGCATTGGCGGATGGCATCTGTGATGCGGCGGTCGCTGTGATGCTGGAACAACGCAAACCAGAGGCACAACAGTCTGCTGGCTGGATTGAAAAGCAGTTTGCCAAGGTGACCGCTGGTTTGACCGCGCTGGATGAAGATTTGCTCAAAAAGAAGTGGTGTGTCAACGAAACCTTCAGCTTGGCCGATATTGCGCTGGGCACCGCCCTGGGTTACCTGGATTTGCGTTTTAAGAGTGTCCAGTGGGAAGGTAAATACTGGCAAGAGAAGTTTCCCAACCTGGCCAAGCATTATGGCGTGCTGGTGAAACGCCCTAGCTTCAAACAAACCATGCCACAGCCCTAACCTGGCTTCATGACAGAGTGCCTGCTATCAATGCGGGTATTCTGCTTCGTTTTTCCTCTCATTCACGGTCTTGTTCCTGACGATAGTCACAGGGTGAGACGCTATTCGCCTAAGCCATTGTTCCGGTTTTGTTTTTCTCTGAAATTCCCATTTTTACCATTAACTATTCTTTACGCGTGTACTTTGGCAATTTATTATTGATAAACTAAATGATAATTGTTATCATTTAAAAATAAACAAGACAATGATGAATAAATTCTATGCAAGCTGTCAATGCGCCGGTTAAAAAAAGATTGCTCGAATTACTGGATGAGCTGATTGCTCATGATGGTTTTGGCAGCATCAAGGTGGATATTCGCTTGTTAAAACGTGGGCAAAAAGAAGTGATTATCGATTGCGGCAAGCAGTACCGCTTTGTGGTCGACTTTGACGCCATCGTAGAAAAATAAGCAGAATTTATTCTCTCCATTTCAGTTTTACAACCATGCGAATATCAGCATGGAGATTGAAATACTCAACGGTGTGGGTCCGTGAGACTTAATTTTAGAGGTAGCGCGATGGCCTTCGAGAGGAAGGGGAACAAGCGCTCGTTGAGGAGAATTAAATTATGAAAGTTTCAGCGTTAATTATCGCTTTGGGTATGGCATTCAGCAGTTCTGCTTTTGCGACGACGGAAAAATGGGATTCAGCAACCCCTTGGGGTAGCGCCACTACTGCGCAATATGCAGAGTGGAATGTATTTTCTTATGTAGATCCTTTCGTCAAGCAAGACAATACACCTGACGTTGCATTGACTGGCGCCACTGCCACGCTGACCGAAACGTCTGGTACAAGCTTTATTACCGGCAGCCAGAATATTTACAGCTTCTCATCTCCAACTGCCTTCACAGCAACGTTAACTGGCGCCACTAGTGGTGTTTTTGATGTTTACCTGCGTGTGGCTGCATTTGGTGTGATGCCTTCATTGACTGCAACATTAAACGGTACTTCTGCGACGGCAGTGACTCAGCTTTTAGGTACCACTAACAGTTCATTCGGTACTGTGGATGAAGGTGAGTACTACTGGAAATGGAGCAATGTCACAGCTTCGTCCTTGTATACCTTTAAATTCAACGCTTCTAGCTCAAGCATGAGCTTGGATCAGTTGGCATTGGCTACTGTTTCTGTGCCAACTGTGACACCTGTTCCAGAACCAGAAGCATTCAGCATGATGGCGTTGGGCTTGGGCCTGATGGCATTTGCTGCGCGCCGCTCTGCAAAAAAAGCCTAATTTAGCTTAGTGCGATGACAACAAAGGGGCTGATAAAGCCCCTTTGTTTTTATATACCGCTTATGAATGAAGTAGTGAACGCTTTATGATGACACGTCTCAACGATTACTGGCGATTGATAATAAAAAACACTTACGCTGTTTGCCAATGCGGTCTGGTCTGTTTAGTGTTGGTATTTTCGCTGCAGCATCAGGTGCTAGCAGCAGAAGATGCTGTGAAAGATAAAGAGTCTGACAAAGTTGAGAACTCTTCAGAAAATCTCGAACAACAGGCAGTCACGCCTAAACAGAATAAAAAAGCGGAGTTGGACGATGTTGATACCTTACCTGAAGTGTCCGTCAAAGACGTCAGAGTAAAAGAGGATTCTGGGATTAACTCAACGCAATCCATCACAACAATTACCTCGGAACAATTACAACGCTCACAGTTCAGTAATATTTTTGAGGCAGTGCGATCCGTGCCTGGCGTTTCTACCTCTGGCGGACCACGTGCCAGCGGCATGACTTTCAGTATACGTGGCTTTGCGGATAACGAAGATGTTGTGGTTAAAGTAGATGGCGCACCGAAGGCTTTTGAGAAGTACCGAATGGGAGGGACTTTTATTGAGCCAGAGCTGCTTAGAAGTATTGAAGTGCAACGTGGGCCTCAAATTTCCAGTGGCTCTGGTGCCCTGGGCGGCACCATTATTGCGCAGACAAAAAATGCTGCCGACTTTTTGCGGCCGGGGCAAACCGTTGGTGCTAAAGCCAAATTCGGCTATGGCAATAATAATGATGAATATTCGCGCTCATACATGCTTTATGCACGCCCTCATGAGCGTATAGATATTCTTTACAATTACTCTAACCGTCAATCCAATAATATCACCCTGGCAGACAAAACTAAGCTCGACAATTCTGCCATTGAGTCCATCTCGCAGTTGCTTAAAGTTTCAATCTTTCCTACAGATGATCTGGAAATGATTACCTCTCTGGTGAAATTTACTGACACTGGTATGCAGCCTTACGATGCCACTGGCGGCCAACCAGGGTTTTTTGGATATGTGCGTCGCGCGACTGATGATTTCAGTTGGACCGAAACTTTAAATTACACGCCGGACAATCCCTTGCTTAATCTGAAGGCAGTGTTTGCCGGGGGCTATACAAACTTACACGATCTTCTGAAACCTGGCTGGTCCAACATTAACCCCAGCAATAGTTTCTGTAATGGCATCATTTTTACACCTAATCCCAGTAATAAAACAATTTGTCCGGGTGACCTGAATGATTACTACAATTACAAAACCAGAACGATAGACTTGAGTAATACCGCTATCATTGCCAAAACTGAGAATGTGGAGCTGAGCCTTCTGGCTGGCTGGCAATACAATAGTCGCGAGCGCGAAGTGTCAAGGTTCTATGAGAACAGTAATTCATCTGTCCAGGTGAATAGTTATCCCGGAGGGCAAAACCTCACTGCGCCATCAGGTAATCGGTCCTATAAGGCGTTTTATCTGCAGCCAAATATACAATGGGGGCAGCTCAATATTAAACCCGGTTACCGGCGAGATGATTATGAGGTGGAGGTCACTGGCGCACTCACGAAAAAGAGGCTGGCTCAATTTGGCCAGTCAGACAAAATAGAGTTTACTGCGGAGACTTTTAGTCTGGGTCTCGCTTATGACCTGTTCCGCCGTAATAGCCCTGAAAAATTGACGATTTATAGTAATTATGCGCAAGGTTTCAGGCCGCCTTTGTTAGATGAGTATTTTACTGCTGGTGGTTTTGGCAGCAGATGCCTGTTTCCACAAACACCGTCAACAATCTGTGGTGATTTATATAATTTGCAGAATTCCGAATCCACTGAGGCAGGTATCAGTTATCAGAACCCAAGGCTATGGGGGACGAATGTTTTTCTGAGTAGCAAACTTAACTTTTACCATATCTATACTGCGAATTTATTTACTTCAATGCGCTATGATACCGCGCAAGGAAAATATACGCAGGATGGCTGGGAGCGGCGTAATGGCATAGAGTTTGAGAGCTTCCTGCAATACCAAGGGTGGTTTATGCGAGGATCTTACTCAAAGATCTCGGGTGAGTTGAACAATGGATTAACGGCTGTGCCTTTGTATACCGTGCCTGGCAATGCATTGAATATCAATATCGGTAAAGAAATTACGAGCAGTATTGATGCCAATCTGACTTTCCGTAAGATATCAGATCGTGATGTGATTTTGTCAGGGGACGGCAGCGCTTCGTCCCCTTATACCTATGGTATACAGAACGGTTATGTATTATGGAATGCGGGTGTTAACTGGCGAGCATCGCCGAATGTGACTTTGCGGCTGATTGGTGAGAATTTGACTAACAATCAATATCGATTTGACAATGCCATGGGAGGCTCTGGTATTCTTGGCCCCGGTCGTAATGTGAAGTTCTTTGCTGAACTCATGTATTAATCTTGCAAATGAGCTGGTAAGAAAAAGCCCCAGAAAAATTCTGGGGCTTTTTTACGGATGGCGAACTTAAACTGCCCGGCGACGCGCTGATAAACCGATCAAAGCCAACCCTGTCAGTAGCAGGGCGTAAGTATCAGGTTCAGGCACAGTGGTTACATTGACCTGCCAGCCAATATCTTTGAAGGCGGCATAATCTAATAGGGTTGGTAGTTCACGGGTGCCTGGCGTTGTGCTTGGATCCATCAATGTTTCCTGTGCCACGCCCTGATAGGAGCTCATGGTGCCATTGGCCCAATGACTGCCATATTGATCAAGTGGCACGGCGCTGCCGTAAGCAGCCACGGAGGCGGCTCCGGTGAAGTAGCCGCTATCAATTTGTGCCAGCCAGGAGTCTGCTTCGCCGTAACCCAGAATGTGCCCAAGTTCATGTGTTGCTGTGGTCAGGAAGTCTGGGTGGCCAGCGGTCAGGCCGCTGGTATCGCTGCCAAAATACCAGTCATTGGCAGCATTGAACCAGATCATTCCGCCCCAAACTCCATAATCTGTTGCCGTTGATCCAATTGTATTTTCTTGTCCACGCGTGGTGACTGCATCAATAAAGGTATCAGAACCACTGGCTGTCAGATTGAATCCTGTGTTGGCAAAGCCCAGAACGCCGGGCGCAGAGTTTGAGCCGCCGACATAAATACGCAAGGTGTCCGCAGCAATATCGATATTGCTCAGTGTGATCAATGGGCCGCCTAAGCTTGGATGCGTGATTTGCACCGACCAGCTATCGCCGGCTTGTGGTGTAATGGCGGTCAGGGCGTCTGTAAAGCCACTATAGAATGACGCAGCTTGCTCTAGTAAGGCCCTGCGTTCAGTCATCGGCGTGCCTGTCGTCAGGTCGGTAAAAAAGCCTCTGGTGTCATAAGTATAGTCAAACTCTATGGTCAAGGCATGTGCGGGCAGGGCGAGCAGCAAGCCTGCTGCCGTGAGTACTTTGTGTAATGATTTCATGTGGGCTTTCTTTCTCGTCGGCCAAGTATTAACAGTGACAGTCCGGCCATCAGTAATGCCAAGGTGTTCGGTTCAGGCACCGCTGACAGTGGTGTGACTGAACCAAGCCCTGCGCCATATACATTTTGGAGTGCCGTGATCATCATGCTATCTAATGGGAAAATGGGGCCCGTATATGCAGCATTTGCTATTGTGTCGTCAGGCGACTCATCTGCATTGATATAATGGCCCATGCCTAAAGAGTGCCCAAGTTCATGTTGGGCAACTGAATAGAAAATTGTTTGCGTCCAGCCCAGGCCAAAACGCTGGCCATTAAAGACGACATCGCCAGCCAGTCCATTGACCGCTGTATTTTGTGGAAAATAAGCGTAGGCATTTGCATCGCTGATGTAAGGGACGACACCGATACGGATATCTGCCAAGCCTGTGGGGTCGTATTGCCCGGTTTCCGGCAATGGGCCGCCGGCGTCAGCAACTTCAATAAAGTGAATGGGCAAGACTGCAGCATAGTCAGCAAACGCCTGTTCAAATGCGCTGCGCATGATGTCTACTGAAAGCGATTGGCCATTGGTGCTGATTACGCCGCCGTCGAACAGATTGCTGAAGCTGTAGGTCAGCGTGATGTCTGAGCCTATGCCATTAGGCTGTGGCCAACTCGCGTACATAGGATAGTAACCACCCCACGCGGTGCCTGAGAGCAGGCATGTCAGTAGCGATGTGTTTCGTATACGTTTCAACCAGGGGCTCATCGCTGCCCCCTGCTTCTTTTCGCGGCAAATATGCATGCCAGTGAAATCAGTACGCCGTGAATGCGTGTCATGTGAACCTCTCCTCATTATTTTATAAATCCTTTGGGAATCTATATGCTAATTGATAATGAGAATGATTGTCAATTTCAACTGTGGGTGGCAGTAGGCATTGAGGTTATGCGACATGGGTGAGCAATCATGCTGAATTAAAAGCTTTGTCGATTGCTGAGGCAGGGTATAAGTGAGTGGACACTTTTATAGATGGTGAAGCTGTCTGCGCTTGTAAACAAAGCGCTACATGTATAGATATCAGGCAGAAGGGCGGGGCGTACAGTATTGTTGCAGGGATTCTCTGCTTAATCAGACAATTCCTGTACGCGCATAGGGATTACAGCGGTGGTATGTCGTCGTCAGCCAGCAATTGCAGGTTGTTTTTATGACGCAGGGTTTGCCGTTCATTCAGGCGTTTTTGCGCAGGGCTAGGGAAGTCAGTAAAGCTGATCAGGCTGCGGTCAATCAATATGCTGATTAAGTCTTCCAGCACGCGTGCCAGCTGGATATCACTTTCACGGAAGGTGTGATGTTTTTTTAGCTCATCATCCAGAAAACACAGATATTCGGTATCTGCATTATCAATTGCAACCCAGTCCGCGGCCACTTGCGTATCTGGGCTTGCCGCAATAATTGCACCTTCTTTATTTTTTAATACGTAGGCCATTAGGTGTCATTCCTCGTCACTTGGCGTTCATTTTGATTATATTATGCAAGCAGAAGCAATAACCATGCCTTGCGAATGGGTTAAATGGCACCGGTAATAATGCCGCCGCCCAGGCAGACATTGCTTTCGTACACTACCACGCTCTGGCCTGGGGTGATTGCCCACTGGTGCTGGCCAAAGCGAATGGTGGCTTCTTCAGCATTCACCGCATCCACTTCACAAGGCGCATCAGGTTGGCGATAACGAGTTTTGGCCGCATATACCCAGTTAGTTTGAGGCTCTTCACCGCTGATCCAGTGTAATTGGCCTGCTTTCAAGCCATCGCTTTGTAGCAATGGGTGATCATGACCTTGTACGACAATCAATTCGTTATCCGCCATATGCTTGGCGGCAACAAACCATGGCTCGCCATTGCTCTCGCGGCTACCGCCAATTTTAAGGCCCTGGCGCTGGCCGATGGTGTAATACATCAAGCCTTCGTGTTCACCAACCACTTTGCCTTCAGGCGTGCGCATGATGCCAGGATGGCGTGGTAAATAGCGTTGCAAAAACTCCTGGAACGGACGTTCGCCAATAAAGCAAATACCGGTGGAATCCTTTTTTTCTGCATTGGCCAGGCCATGTTCACGGGCAATTTCGCGTACTTCACGTTTAAGGTGTTTGCCCAGCGGGAACAATGTTTTTGAAAGCTGTGCCTGATTCAGGCGCGACAAAAAGTAACTTTGGTCTTTACTGCCGTCATCGGCTTTGAGCAGTTGAAAGTTGCCAGGTTGAATCGGGTTTTCACGTACTTGCGCATAGTGGCCGGTGGCGATCAAATCTGCCCCCATACCCATGGCATGATCCAGAAATGCCTTGAATTTGATTTCGGCATTACACAGAATATCCGGGTTAGGCGTGCGGCCAGCCTGGTATTCCTGTAAAAAGTTAGCGAATACTCGCTCTTTATACTCGGCACTAAAATTCACGGTTTCGATGTCGATACCGATCTTGTCAGCCGCAGACACGGCATCAATCAAATCCTGGCGTGAAGAACAGTATTCGTCAGTATCATCGTCTTCCCAGTTTTTCATAAACAAACCGGTGACCTGGTAGCCTTGTTGTTTCAACAACAAGGCCGTGACGGAGGAATCTACGCCGCCGGACAATCCGACGATGACATGTGGCTTACTCATAATGCTTGGCCCAAATGCTTCAAAATGTCTAAAGAATAACGTTTACCTGCCAGGTAATCCTGCACACACAATAACACTTGCGGACTACGCATCAGCTCGCCTTCGGCGGCGATCTCGGCTTCAGATTTCCACACCGTGCGGAGTATGCCATCGTCCAATGCCTGCGCTGGGTAATGCGCGCCCAGCTTGCCAGTAAAGGCAAAGCGCAAATAGGTAATACCGTTGAGCGGATGCTGCCAGTGATAAATGCCCACCAATGCTTCAGGCGTGAAGTCGTAAGCGGTTTCTTCCAGCGTTTCACGGATCGCCGCAGCGATAATCGTCTCATTTTCTTCCAGGTGCCCGGCAGGTTGGTTAAAGCGGTTACCACGGTCGGTGGTTTCTTCAACCAGCAAAAACTTGCCGTCTTGTTCAATGATGGCAGCCACGGTGACGTTAGGCTTCCATTGCTGGGAGGATTTCGATGGAGTTGAAACGGTGGAATTCAAAATACGCAGGTTTCGTTAAAAGCGCTATTTTACCGCTAAGTGATTGATTGGGGGAGGGTTAATTTCGCTGTGTATGACTGATTTTCTATGCGGCTCCGGCAAGTTGCGGAAACAACCCGGTCAAGCCATGCGCGATAAATTCCACCGACATTGCCGCCAGAATCAGCCCCATCAAGCGCGTAACAATATTGATACCTATGGTGCCGAGGTAGTGTGTAATACCATCGGCGAGCTGCAGTAATCCCCAGATAAATAGTGCAATGAGGGCAATCGGTAGCATCAGGCTGATGTGCCCCCAAAAGCCGGGATGCTGTTGCGCGGTAAGAATCATGCTGGAAATAGCCCCTGGCCCGGCCAGTAGCGGGATGCTGAGCGGCACAATTGCAATTACCTCACGCTCGCTCAAGTCTTGTGCTTCTTCGGCGGTTTGGCGTGTGCCGCTTTGTTTGCCATGCATCATCGAGATCGAAATCAGCAGGAGTAAGATGCCGCCGCCGACTTGAAACGAGGGAATGGTGATGCCGAAGAAATCCAGAATCAGGTCACCAATAAAAGCGGAGACACCTAATACAATCATGACGGTGATCGCTACCGTGCGTGCGGTGCGCGCCCGTTCAGCCTTGCTCCAGCCGCTGGTGGCGCTGATAAAGATCGGCAGGCTGCCAATCGGATTGACAATGGCGATGAGGGCAATTGCGACTTTGAGCAGGTAGGCGTATTCAGTCATGGCCGGTAAGAATGTTAAGGTGCTCAAAGCTTGCCTGAAAACAATAGCCTTGGCAAATGACCAAGGCGATGCATTTAGGCTGGGCGTTTTTCGAAGAAGGTAATCGGCTGTGGTGGTGCAATCTGCAGGATATGTTTGCGCACTTTGCCCATCACATGCATTTCGCATGGTTTGCAGTCAAATTTGAGCGTATAGCGATCGTTGCCGCTGATAAGCGTCATTGGCTCCGCCGTGACAGTGCCTTGTACGCCAATCACGCCTTTAGCCTCTTTAGGGCACAAGCCATGGCTAAAGCGCAAACAGTGTTTGGTGATCATGACCGGCACTTCGTCCAGTTCTTCATTGGCTTCATAAGCGCTGGCGATCAGTTTGACACCGTGCTTGTGATAAAAGTCGCGTGCTTTCTGGTTGTAGACGTTGGCCAGGTAGCTCAGGCTATCTTGCGGGTAAATGGCTGATGGTTCGGCTGCAGCGCGTAGTGGCGGGCGCTCATAGCCCATGGTTCTTATTTCCAGCAGTTGTTCAACAGCATCGCGGCGTAATTGATTGACCACAGAGGCAGGCAAGAACCAGAATTGAGTGAGCTCCAGGCTGATTTCTCTGGCAACAAAGTCGGTATTGCCTAGTTTGGCTAGATTCTCCCTGAGCGAGGCTTCGGCTTTTTGCGTGTCGTTAGCAAGCTGTTTCTCGGCATCGTATTGAGCCGTGGCGCTAAAGCCTTGTTCGTCATTCAGTGTGAGTGCAAAGCCATCTTTGGTTTCATAAAACACGGCATCCAGTGCGATTTTGCGTGTGGCTGAGTCTTTTTCCAGCAGGCGCATAAACGCATGGTCGCGGTTGCGATACAGTTGTGTATTGTTGCGGATATCCGCTGGCATTTCGTTTGGAAACAGGCGGTACGTGTATTTGTCCAGCGCCTGCACTGTGTTCACACGCAAGCCGACCAGCTCTTTATGCACATCAAAAAAGCAGACGCCGTCGCCATTGTGCAATGCAATATCGGTGGCAACATCGATAAAATCTTTACCGACTTTGCGTACTGTACCCAATGTTTCTCCCGAGAATTTTGGAGTATCAAACGCACCAATATCCGCCTGGCGGCCATTGGCAAAATAATCGGTGGCACTACGGTTAAAGGTTTTTTCCGGCTGCGGCGTGAAGGTGTAAGTAGCGTGACCGGCGGAAGATTTAGCATATTGCGGCATCTCTTCCAGAATTTCGTCCAGCAACTGGCGGTAATGCGCAGTGGCATTTTTGACATAAGGCAGGTCTTTGTAGCGTCCTTCAATCTTGAAGCTGCTTAAGCCCGCTGCGATCAGGGCGCGCAGATTGGCACTCTGGTCGTTATCTTTCATCGACAAATAATGTTTGTCTTTGCCGATGATGCGGCCTTTCTGGTCTTCCAGCGTATAAGGCAAACGGCATTCCTGCGAGCATTCACCACGGTTTGCACTGCGGCCGGTATGCGCGTGGCTGATAAAGCACTGGCCACTAAATGCGACGCAAAGTGCACCGTGGATAAAGTATTCAAGATTGGCAGTGGTCGCGTCTGCGATTTTTCTCACCGTGGCAATATCCAGCTCACGCGCCAGCACAATCTGGCTAAAACCTACCTGATCTAAAAACTGTGCTTTTTCAACGGTGCGGATATCGGTTTGGGTACTGGCATGTAGTTGGATAGGTGGTAAATCCAGTTCCAGCAAGCCCATATCCTGCACGATCAGGGCGTCGACGCCGCTATCGTACAATTGGTGCACCAACTGGCGCACGCCTTCAAGCTCGTTATCGTGAAAGATGGTATTCAGTGCGACAAACACTTCGGCATGGAATTTATGCGCATGCTGCACCAGGCGCGCAATGTCCTGCACCGTATTCGGCGCCTTGGCGCGCGCACCAAAGGCCGGGCCGCCGATATAGACCGCATCGGCGCCGTGATTAATGGCTTCAATACCGTAATCGGCATTTTTGGCCGGGGCGAGCAGTTCGAGATGTTTGCGGGTTTTTTGCATGGATTATGCATATAAATCAATAAGATGCGAACTATATCACAAAGCGGCGTTTGACAGGTGAAGGTTGAGGTGTTACCTTGGTAACACTTTTGTATATGAAAGGCCCTGCAATGGCTACAACCAGTTTAAAGCTTTCGGAAGAACTTAAAGAGCGCGTGGCGAAACTTGCAGAAGCGAGTGGCAAAAGTGCGCATGCATTCATGGTGGATGCGATCGCGACGGAGGCTCAGCGCATCGAAGAAGATCAAGCATTTTTGGCGCGTGCAGAAGCTTCGCTCAAACATTACAAAGAAACTGGTATTTCTTACGCTGCAGAGGATGTGCATGCTTACATCTATGCAAAGCTCAAGGGTGAACCACTGCCAGCGCTTATCCCGGTAAGAGATAAGAAATAATGGTTGCTAAAGCCGCACTTGAATACTCGTTAGAGTCACAAAGTGACCTTCTCAGATTAAGTCTTTTTCTGTTTGAAAAAGATCCAGAAGCGGCCTTGGACGTATTTGAAATTATCAAAAGTGCGATAGCAATGCTTGCAGACCACCCGTTGGCCGGCCGTTTAGTCGGACTTGCATTGAGAGAGCTAGTGATTTCTCACGGAAGGACTGGATATGTGGCCAGCTACCATTACGACAGGCTGGAACATAAAGTACTCATTCTTGCGATCAAACACCAGCGGGAAAATGATTATCATTAGTCGCATGCACATGGTGTTACCTACTGCCGCTCAAGTCATGGAACTCAAAGCTCTTGAAAAATAATAGCCAGCCTTTATCAAATCAACTTCTTCTGTCTCGCTCCCTGCAAGCCGTCTGGCATCCTTGCACGCAAATGAAACACCACGAACGTTACCCGCTGGTGCCTATCGCCCGCGGCGAAAGTGCATGGCTGTTCGATAGCGAAGGCAAAGCTTATCTGGATGCGGTGAGTAGCTGGTGGGTGAATCTGTTTGGGCATAATCAGCCGGTGATTAAAGATGCGATCAAAGCGCAGCTTGATCAGTTGGAGCACGTGATGCTGGCCGGGTTTACACATGCGCCCGTCGTTGAGTTGTCAGAAAAACTTGCCGCGTTAACCGGCTTGGGCCACGCGTTTTATGGCTCAGACGGCGCCAGTGCTACCGAAATTGCACTGAAGATGAGTTTTCATTACTGGCGCAATATCGGGCAGCCGCAAAAAACCAAATTTATCAGCCTGCAAAACAGTTACCACGGCGAGACCTTGGGAGCGCTTAGTGTCACTGATGTAGCGATTTTTAAAGATACCTATGCGCCATTGATTCTGCAATCGGCGCAAATGCCGAGTCCGGATAGTCGTTTGGCTGAAGCAAGCGAGTCAGACGAGGCTTACGCTTTACGTTGTGCTGAAGCGCTGGAAGCCTATGTTGCTGAGCATCATGCCGAATTAGCCGCGTTTATTATTGAGCCGCTGGTACAAGGTGCTGCGGGCATGGCAATGTATCACCCGGTCTATTTGCAGCGGGCGCGTGAAATTTGCAGCTGTTACCAGGTGCATATCATCGCCGACGAAATCGCCGTCGGTTTTGGCCGCACCGGCACCTTGTTTGCATGTGAGCAAGCGGGTGAGCGCGTGAGTGATATTGCGGATTTTATTTGTCTCTCAAAAGGCATTACCGGCGGTTATTTGCCGTTGTCGGTAGTGCTGACGACTGATAAAGTCTATCAGGCCTTTTATCACGACCAGACGGTAAAAGGTTTTTTGCATAGCCATAGCTATACGGGTAACCCGCTGGCGTGCAGTGCTGCACTGGCGACATTGCAATTATTTGAGGCATCTGATGTGCTGGCGCATAACCGTGTGACAGCGCAGGCATTGCTGGCTGGCGTTGAAGGCTATGGTTTTAGCATGCATCATGTGCGCCAGCGTGGCATGATCACGGCGTTTGAAGTCACTACAAAAAATCCACAGTTTGCGCGCGACTGCTATGCCGCGGCGCTCAAACATGGCTTGCTATTACGGCCGATTGGTAACACCGTGTACTGGATGCCGCCTTACTGCATGACAGCACAAGATATCCACCACCTGATACAAACGACACGTGCTGCCGTTGAGGAGAGCATGTAAATGCGCTGGTTACTGGTTGTGTGCAGTTGTTGGGTGGCTTTGGCCCAGGCCGCCTTACCAATCAACTTGCAGGAGGCATTAAGCAAAGCACAATTACCCGCCGATAGCGTGGCCATTGTGGTGCAACCGCTGGATGGTACTGCGCCGCTGATTAGCCACAATGCGACCAAAGCCATGAACCCGGCCAGTGTGATGAAATTGGTGACCACCTATGCGGCGCTGGAAGCACTGACACCTGCCTACCGTTGGAAAACTGACGTTTATCGCACTGGTACGCTGACTCAGGGGGTCTTGGATGGCGATTTAATCATCAAGGGTGCTGGCGATCCGGCGCTGAATATCGCAGAGTTCTGGCGTTTATTGCAGCAGGTGCAACAGCAAGGCATCCGCCAGATCAAAGGCAATCTCATCCTGGATTTGTCGGTATATGCGCCTGAAGTCAGCCAGCGGCCCGTGCTCGATGATGAGCCATGGCGTGCCTATAACGCTAATCCGAGCGCCTTATTACTGAATGGCCGCAATACCAGTTTCCGTTTTGCGGTCTCTAGTCAGGCCAATAAGCCAGTGGTACAAATCTCGCAAGAATTCGAGTTACCGCAAATCCGTGTAATCAACACCATGCAAATCCGTAAAGGCGCGTGCAATGATTGGCGTGGCGATTTGCGCTATAGCGTGACGCCGCAGGCTGATGGCGTCACGGTGGCCTTTAGCGGCACTTTGCCCGAGCAGTGTGATGAGCGCTATCTGGAACTCAGTGTACTCAATGACACGCAATACGTGTTTTTCAGTTTTAAAAAATTGTGGGCGCAGCTGGGTGGGCAGTTTAATGGGCAGGTGTTACTGGCACCGGTCACCGACGTCGCCACGCTGGTGACCACATGGTCATCGCCACCGCTGGATAGCGTGGTGCGCGATATCAATAAGTGGAGCAACAATGTGATGGCGCGCCAACTGCTGTTGACGATCGCGCTGGAGGCCGGATTTACCCCGGCAGATGAGGCGGGTGCGGCACTGGCACTGAAACAGGTTTTGCGCCAGAGTGGTTTGACGTTTCCCGAGCTGGTGCTGGAAAATGGTTCTGGCTTGTCGCGCAATGAGCGTATCAGTGCGGAACATTTGGCACATTTACTCGTCACAGCCTACCAGCGCCCGGTGATGCCGGTACTTATGGCATCTATGCCCATACTGGGTCTGGATGGTACCACCAAAAAACGCTTGGCAGAGGGGAGTAGCAAAGGCATGGCTTACCTCAAAACCGGCTCGCTGGAAGGGGTGAGCAGCATTGCGGGGTATGTGCAGGATATGGCGGGTAAGCGTTATGTGCTGGTGGTGATTGCCAATCACGCACGTGCTTCTGCAGTACGCGCGGTACAAGATGCCTTGCTTAAACAATTGATTGAAGGCCGTTAGCCTGTGTCTGATAATTTGTGGTTAAAAACGCGTAAAATAATGGTCGTTTTCTGGGAGTAAACAAGTGAAATCTGCAATCAAACTAATCGGTCTCAGCGTATTGCTGCTGGCCATGACAGGTTGCCAAGCGCAATCTAACTCGTCAAATACGAAGGAATCTGCACAAATGTCTGCCAATGTGACTGAATTACAAAAAATTGATACGGTGGTCGGTTCTGGTCGCGAAGCTGAAGTCGGTTTTAACGTCACCGTGCATTACACCGGCTGGCTGTATGACGCCAGCAAAGAAGACCACAAAGGCCAAAAGTTCGACAGCAGCCTGGACCGTAATTCGCCATTCAATTTCTTTTTAGGTGCCAGCCAGGTCATCGAGGGTTGGGATGTCGGTGTGCAAGGCATGAAAGTCGGCGGCAAGCGTACGCTGATTATTCCTTCGGACATGGGCTATGGCGCACGTGGCGCAGGTGGCGTGATTCCACCAAATTCGGCCCTAGTATTTGATGTTGAACTGCTGGGCGTGAAATAAAAAATCTCCAGTTTCGTCGCCATACGTTGTTGCAAGTTCAACAAATCTCGCTTACATACGTGATGTATGCCGCGCGATCTTTTTTTGAACTTGCGCCTAGTCTGGCTTAGAAACTGAAAATTTTTCCCGTTGTCGGGTACGTTTTTATACTTGTGAAATGAGAGTCTAAATGCAAGTCCAAGTGAAATGGATAGATGGTGTCAGTTTTGTCGGTGAATCCGAAACGGGTCATGCCGTGGTATTAGACGGCGCGCCTGAAAATGGCGGCCGCAATATTGGCATGCGCCCAATGGAAATGCTGCTGATCGGCATGGGCGCGTGTACGTCGTTTGATGTGGTGACTATATTGAAAAAGTCCCGTCAGCCGATTGTCGACTGCGTAGCAGAAATTCAGGCGGAGCGTGCCGACACGGTGCCTAAGGTGTTCACCAAAATTCACGTGCATTTTGTGGTGACCGGTGAAGGCTTGAATGAGTCACAGGTGGAGCGTGCAGTGAAACTATCTGCCGAGAAGTATTGCTCTGCCAGCATCATGCTGCAAAAGGCGTGTGAGATTACGCACGGTTATGAAATCAAAGCGCCAAGTTTTGAGTAACGGAGTCGCATGAGCATTCCTAAAGGCATGGTAGGCATTCGCCATGTGGCCTTGTTTATCAAAGAGCTTGAGTCTGCGATTGATTTTTATACGCGGATTGTCGGTATGCACATTGAGTGGCAGCCTGATCCGGACAATATTTATTTAAGCAATCATGGCGATGTGTTTGCCTTGCATCGCGTAGATTACAAAGCAGACCCATTGCAGCGACTGGATCATATCGGCTTTGTGCTGACAGATGCGCAGGCCGTGGATGACTGGTATGCGCATATGGTCGCCCATGGGGTGCGGATTACCGAGGCGCCAAAAAGTCATCGCGATGGTTCGCGCGGATTTTATTGCCTGGACAGTGTGGGGCATTTGCTGGAGTTTATTTACCACCCGCCTATTACACGCCATTTGCAAAGTGCATGATGTCTGGTGCGCGGGTACATTGACCTTGCCAGATAGTAAAAAAGCCTCCAATCATTGGAGGCTTTTTTATGGCTGCTTGTGCGGGCTTATTCGGTCACAAGCTTGATTGAAAGCGTTTGCTCTTTATCCAGTACATTGAGCAGGCGATCAATATTCGGGTGTTTTCCCGGGTGGTCTTCGGCATCCTCGGTGTGCTCGGCGTAAAGCGCCAGGCCTTCTACCGCCGCATCGGTATTGATCTCACCAAACACCTTGAACAGGTGATGATAGACTTTGATGGAGCCCTGGGTGCCTGGCTTGTTTTCAAGCACACCAACTGGCTGGTTGTTTTCATCATACAGTTCAATGCGTTTCACGTGATCGGCATTGTCCAGTGTGAGGAGGTTGTCACTAAATTTTTGCATGGTTGACTCTAGGTTACTACAAATCTTACAAGTGATACGCCGTGCGGGTCATCACTTTTGAGGCCAAGCGCATCGCCAGTTTGACCGGGGCAGGTAAGGCGGCACCGCCCAATTGTTCGGCTGTTTGCGCGTGGTGCTCTTCGTCTTCTTTCATCTGAGCGACAATGGCGCGCGAAGCATGGTCTTGTGCGGGCAGTTCCTGCAAATGGCTCTGCAAATGTGTTGAGACCTGATGTTCAGTTTCTGCCAAAAAGCCCAGGTTCCATTTGTCGCCCAGCAGGCCTGCCGTAATTCCCAGGCCAAAGCTGGCGCCAAACCACAGAGGATTCAACAGGCTCTTGCGGCCACCCAATTCCTGCATGCGCTGTTCACACCAGGCCAAATGGTCGACTTCATCCCGTGAGGCTTGTTTCAAGGCTTCCACATTGGCTGGGTCACGCGACACCAGTGCCTGGCCGCTATACAGTGCTTGCGCACAGACTTCACCGACATGATTGATGCGCATCAGTGCTGCCGCATGTTTGCGTTCACTCTCCGTGAGTGTCGAGTCAGCGCCGATGTCGGCTGCCGGATAAGGTCGACTGGCAATGGCCGGGCTAAACACCGTGCGCAGGCTCATATCCAGCACATTGATGGCTTTATCCAAGCTTAGTGGAGGTAGGCTCAATGGTGGTAAAGTCAACATGTACGCTTCCTTAGAGTGGCTTCTGCTTACCAAACTTGTTGGCTGGTAAGCAGAACAGGCATCATGGTTTGGCTGTGCTTACTTTAGCAGGTTCTTGCGACTTCTGAACTGGCAAGCCTTTTAACAAGTTCATGGCTTGCGTGAACTGGAAGTCATCTTTGCTGGCTGGTTCAATCGGGCCGCGTGTTTCAGCATGCTTCTCTTCTTTCAGCTTTTCAGCGGCTGCACGAGATTTTGCTTCATCCGCTGCTTTGCTGTCCACATTGCCTTTGGCATCGGTCGGGTTAGACAGGTGGCGTTTCAGGTCGGCTTCATGCAAGCTCAGGCTTGGATCAGAACCGTCATCTACCGTGATATCCGGCACAATACCTTTGGCCTGAATCGAACGGCCGTTAGGGGTAAAGTAACGTGCTGTCGTCAGTTTGATGGCGCTGCCGTTATTCATCGGCAGAATGGTTTGTACTGAACCCTTACCAAAGCTCTGGATACCCATGATGGTGGCGCGCTTATGGTCTTGCAAGGCACCGGCCACAATTTCAGACGCAGAAGCCGAACCGGCGTTAATCAGCACCACGATAGGTACAGACTTGAACTCTTCAGGCAAGTCTTTCAGGTAATCTGATTTGCCGCGACGCGCATAATCCATCGGCGTTGCATTCAGGCGCATTTTGGAATCGACTACACGGCCTTCTGTGTACACCACCAGGTCATCTTTAGGTAAAAATGCGGCCGATACACCAACGGCTGCATCCAGCAAGCCACCAGGATTGTTACGCAGGTCGAGTACCAAGCCTTTCAGTGGCGTTTTGTTTTCAGTCTGCAAGCTTTTCAGCGCTTTGGCCAGGTCTTCACCGGTGCGTTCCTGAAACTGTGTGATGCGGACATAGCCATAGCCTTGTTCAATCCATTTGTTTTTCACGCTTTGTGATTTGATAATGGCGCGGGTCAAGGTGAAAGTGAGTGGTTTGTCTTCGCCTTTGCGAATCACCGTCAACACGATTTTGGTATCCGGTGTGCCGCGCATGCGTTTCACTGCATCGTTAAGTGTCAGGCCACGCACCTGGGTGTCATCCAGTTTCATGATCAGGTCACCAGACTTCAGGCCTGCTTTGTAGGCAGGGCTATCTTCAATCGGTGTCACTACTTTGACCAGGCCGTCTTCCATGGCAACTTCAATGCCCAGGCCGCCAAACTCACCTTGTGTGCCTGCCTGCAGTTCTTTGTAAGCATCGGCATCCATAAACGTAGAGTGCGGGTCCAGGCCTTGCAACATGCCGGACAATGCCTCGTTGATCAGTTTCTTGTCTTCTACCGGTTCAACGTAGTCAGATTTAACTTTAGCGAACACTTCGGCAAATACACGCAACTCATCGATAGGCAGTTGCGACACGGAGGTTCTGTCTGCCCAGGCGGAAATGTTGATACTCACCAGGATACCTACAAACACGCCTGCACCCAGCAAGCTGAATTTTTCTAATTTGGAACGCATACCATGCCTTGTGTGATCAATTAAGCGAAGAATATTACTTTAATAAGAGTCAAGTTGCATCTGTTGATGACAGCCTGTTTGCAGAGAGTGGACAGAACGCTGTTAAGTTCATTTTCCGCTATTTCAATAAAATTGACTATACTCTTCACGCAAATAAATGTTTAGGGTGAAATATGCAAAAGCCTATCGTAGAAATTGAGTTTTGTACACAGTGCCGTTGGTTGTTGCGCGCCGCCTGGCTGGCGCAGGAGTTGTTGACGACGTTTGATACGGATTTAAAGTCCGTGAGCCTGGTGCCGGGGACCGGCGGTGTTCTTGAAGTGCGCTGTGATGGCGCCGTGATTTTTTCCCGCAAAGAAGCCGGACGTTTTCCCGAGGCCAAAGAACTGAAGCAATTAATCCGCGACCTCATCGATCCGGCGCGCTCGCTGGGGCATAGTGATACGCCAGTGAAAGGTACTGGCGAGTAAAGGTAGTGAGTAAACGCGTGCTGTGCAGAGAAGCGTTATTTTGACGCTTCTACTTCCATGCGCTTGGCGCCGTTATAGCGTGTGCTCCAGTAGCGTTCGTCCATGTTTTCGATACGCACTTTGGCGCCCGCTCTCGGGGCGTGAATAAACTGATTGTTGCCGACGTAGATGCCGACATGCGAAAACGCCGATTTCAATGTGTTGAAAAATACCAGGTCGCCGGGCTGTAATTCTTCGCGTTTGACGGTATTGCCCATTTCGCTAATGGTGCGTGCCGAGGGCGGCAGGGAAATCTGGGCAGCGTGTTTAAATACATATTGCACGAAGCCACTGCAATCAAAGCCGGTTTCCGGGCTGCGGCCGCCATATTTATAGTCAACGCCAGTCAGGCTCAGGGCGCGAATCATGATTTCTTCCACTTTTTCTGACCAGGAACCCGCAATGCCGGACTGGCTTTCCATCACTTGCTCTTGCGAGTAGCTGTAAGCGTTTTGCCAGCGCTTATCATCGCCGGGCGCGGCGACACTTTTGCATTGGCATAACAGCATGCTGACCAGTAAAGCAGCCAGCCGAATAAATGATTTATTCATCACAATCAAAGGCTTGGATAAGAGGATTTTTGGTGACACAGAAGTGACTACGGCCTAAACCTTGCCATACTTTAACAGCATGCGCAAGTTTTTTAGCCTTTTTGCTGCTGTTGTGGCTGCTTTTAATCGATGTATTTCTTGAAAAATGCTTGTCTGATTTATTCTGGCTCGTGGGATAATTAGCGTATGTCTTTACAGCAACAGGTCAGTTCCGCGTTTTTAGAGAATGGGTGTTTGGCGCAAGCCATGCCTGATTTCCGCAGCCGTCCGCAACAGCAGGAAATGGCACAAGCGATTGCTGAAGCCATTGAACAACAACAGCAATTAGTGGCCGAAGCGGGAACAGGTACCGGTAAAACGTATGCTTACTTGGTACCTGCCTTATTGTCTGGTGGTAAGGTGATTATTTCTACCGGCACCAAAACCCTTCAAGACCAACTGTATCAACGCGACCTGCCCGCGGTGCGCGAAGCACTTAAAGTGCCAGTGACGGTGGCCATGCTTAAAGGCCGCGCCAACTATATCTGCCATTATCACTTGCAACGCGCCAGCCAGGAAGGTCGTTTCCAATCGCGCGAAGATGCGCAATACATTCCCATCTTGCAAAGCTTTGCCGAGCACAGTACAAGTGGCGATAAAGCCGAACTGGTTGAAGTGCCCGAGCAAGCCACGGTGTGGCAACAAGTCACCTCGACACGTGATAACTGCGTGGGTCAGGATTGCCAGTTTTACAAACAATGTTTTGTGATGGAGGCGCGCAAGCAAGCTCTCGCCGCCGATGTGGTGGTGGTCAATCACCACCTGTTTTTTGCCGATGTCATGTTGCGTGATGAAGGCGTCGCCGAGTTATTGCCTAGCGCCAATACCGTGGTGTTTGACGAAGCGCACCAATTGCCGGAAGTCGCCGGCCTGTTTTTTGGTGAAGATATTTCCACCTCACAATTGATGGACCTGGCGCGTGATAGCCAGATGGCTTACCTGACGCTGGCCAAAGACTGCGTGCCGCTGAGTGAGGCTGTGCCGCCACTGGAGAAGGCCTGCCGTGATTTCAGGTTGGTATTCCAGTTTGAAGGTGCGCGCATGCCGGTGCAGAAAGCGCAATCATTAAAGAACTTTGATGATGCTTACCAACGGTTGCTGGAAACGTTGAGCACCCTGACCGCAGTGCTCGAAACACAAGCAGGGCGAGATCCTTTGCTCGAAAAATGCTGGCAACGTGGCGAGGCGCTGTTGGCCTTGCTTGAGGCCTGGTTAAAAGGTAATCATGCCAATCTGGTACGCTGGGTCGAAGTATTCAGCCAAAGTGTGCAATTACACGCGACGCCACTCAGTGTGGCCGATGGTTTTGGCAAGCAACTCAATGCGCAGCCGCGCGCCTGGATTTTTACTTCCGCGACGCTGGCGGTGAAAAGTGACTTTACCCACTACCAAGGCCAGATGGGCTTGCTGGCGGCACAGACCAAACATTGGCAAAGCCCGTTTGATTATGGCCAGCAGGCCTTGCTCTACGTGCCCTCCGGCATGCCTGAGCCCAACAGCAGCGCGTACACGGCGGCAGTCGCGGCCATGAGTTTGCCAGTATTGCAAGCCAGCCGCGGTCGTGCCTTTGTGTTGTGCACCTCGCTCAAAGCCATGCGCGAAGTGCATGCGCTGCTTAAACAGGCATTTGAAGAGCAAGGCATGGACTATCCGCTGCTTATGCAAGGCGAGAGTAACCGCACCGAATTGCTGGATAGATTCCGCGCCCACGGCAACGCCGTGCTGGTCGGCTCGCAAAGCTTCTGGGAAGGCGTCGATGTGCGCGGTGAAGCGCTGTCATGCGTCATCATCGACAAATTGCCGTTTGCACCACCGGATGACCCGGTACTCTCGGCGCGTATCGAAAAAATGAACGCCGAAGGCAAAAATGCTTTTATGGACTATCAATTGCCTTATGCCGTGATCACACTCAAGCAAGGTGCCGGGCGCCTGATTCGCGATGAGCAGGATTTCGGTGTGCTGATGATTTGCGATCCGCGCCTGGTCGATAAACCTTATGGGCGCCGTATCTGGCAAAGCCTGCCACCCTTCAGGCGCACCCGCGTGCAGCAAGAAGTGGATGACTTTTTTACTTACATCAACAACGCCCTGCAAGCATGATCACGATCGCCGCCCACGAGTACACACTCAGCGCCATACGTGCACAAGGGGCGGGTGGTCAAAACGTCAATAAAGTCTCTTCAGCCATCCATCTGCGCTTTGATATTCACAGCTCTAGCCTGAGTGAAGTGATTAAAGCACGGTTGTTGCATAGCAAAGACCAACGCATCACGGCGGAAGGTGTGCTGGTGATCAAAGCGCAGCAATACCGTACGCAAGAGGCCAATAAACGGGATGCAATTGCACGGTTGCATGAGGTTGTACGTGCGGCTAGCCACGTGCATGCGGTGCGCTATGCGACACGGCCGACGCTGGCATCGAAGAAACGGCGGGTAGCGGGGAAGATGCAACGTGGAGTGGTGAAGCAAGGGCGGGGTAGGGTTGTTGGGGATGATTGATAATAAGGTCATTCTTTCTACGTTTATTGGTAAGGCTGCTTTTCGCCTTCTCGGCGAGTTACTTTTCTTTGCTTGCACAAAGAACAAGTAACCAAAAGAAAGTGCACCCCAGCTGCCGCTTGTTCCTTGCGCTACTCGGTTTGCCGGGCGTCCATCGAAACTCGCCCTGACAAGCCACACAAGACGTGGCTTGTTGCGGAGCTCAAACAGCCGATGGCCGAGAACTCCCGTCAATCCTGCGTTGCTCGGCGCGGCAGATGGGGACTCCGAACACCTAATGAGCCCCACCATTATTGCCCTTAACAAACCAATCTGTTTTTTTTGAACCGTTCAGATTTCTACAATGTGAGTTTGGCGAGATAAATCCCATCCCATCACGCTGAGTAGCGGAGACAAAACAAGAGAGAAGGGAGCGACTGTTTGAGCTCCGCGGCAGCTTGCGTCGTGTGCAAGCTGCTAGGGCGAGTTTCGTGACCGCTTGTTTTGTCGAGCAACGCAAGGAAGCCGAAGGCCGTGATGGCTGGGTGCCCTCTTTTTGGTTACTTTTTTGGGGCAAGCAAAAAAAGTAACTCGCCATCAAGGCGAAATAAAAAAGCCACCAAAACTGGCTAAGCGTTAAGGTGGCTTCTTCGTACATTTGATGAACTCAAAACATGTTCATCCCTGCGTATTACGATCTGTAATCCGCATTAATCTTCACATAATCATAAGAAAAGTCGCAGGTCCACACCGTGGCATCAGCATCGCCGCGATTCAACACCACGCGTACCAGAATATCACTTTCCTTCATCACGGCTGCGCCTTGTTCTTCAGCATAGCTCGCTGCACGACCGCCTTTTTCGGCGACCAATACATCACCCAGATATAGCTGCATGGTGTTCACGTCCAGGTCATCAATGCCCGCGTAGCCAATTGCGGCCAAGATGCGGCCCAGATTTGGATCTGAGGCGAAAAAGGCGGTTTTAATCAGCGGCGAGTGGGCGATGGCGTAAGCGACTTTGCGGCACTCTTCTTCATTTTTACCCGCTTCAACCTGGATAGTCATAAACTTGGTGGCGCCTTCACCGTCGCGCACAATGGCTTGTGCCAGTTCTGTTGCGACTTCGGTCAGCGCATCACGCAAGGCTACAAAATCAGCGCTTTGCTCGCTGATGACTGCGTTGCCTGCCTGGCCGGTGGCCATCAGGATCAGGCTGTCGTTGGTGCTGGTGTCGCCATCGACCGTGATGCAGTTAAATGATTTATTCACAGCGTGCTGGATGATGCTGTCGAGTGCGACCTGGCTAATGGCGGCATCGGTGGCGATATACCCCAGCATGGTGGCCATATTGGGGTGGATCATGCCGGAACCTTTGCTGATGCCGGTAATTGTGACTGGTTTGCCGTCAATGATTAATTGACGTGAGGTACCTTTGGCCACAATGTCGGTGGTCATAATTGCTTCCGCAGCATTTAACCAGTTGTTTTCTTGCAAGTTGTCGACAGCCGGGGCGATGCCTGCCAGCAGTCTTTCCATTGGCAGGGTTTCCAGGATGACGCCGGTGGAGAAGGGTAATACCTGTTCTGGGCTGATGTTGAGTGCTTGTGCGACGCCGATACAGCTGGCGCGGGCATCGTCCAGGCCTTGCTGGCCAGTGCCTGCGTTGGCACAGCCGGTATTCACCAACAGCGCGCGGATGCGTTTGTTATGCTGCAAATGCTGTTTGCAGACCGTCACGGGCGCCGCACAAAAGCGGTTAAGCGTAAACACGCCAGAGACACTGCTGCCCTCAGGCACGGTGATGACCAGCACATCTTTGCGGTTGGGTTTGCGAATATGCGCCTGGGCAAAACCCAGTTGTACGCCTTTGACGGGCAATAACGTTTCGGCAGCAGGGGCAGACAGTTTGACGGGCATTCGATTTCTCACATGGATTTAGTTTTTAAGCAGCTTGATATTTTACAAGAGAATTGTGACGGAAAACGTTTTCAGTTGGGGTGATAAGCACACATGTAGGTAGCACGGTTTTAAATTACTGCTAGTGCTGTGGTAACCTTTAATTGTTAAAACTTAACAGGTAAGCAAGTTTTGACGGTCGATTAATCTTAATAAAAATGGAAGAAAAATGAGAAGAGTAGTTTCGATAGTATTGATGCTTGGGCTTGTCGGGTGTGCGACAGTACAAAAGCCCGTTGCTTTGGATAATCATTTCTGGGAGAACCGTAAACCGGTGATTGGACTGGCGAAAACAACAGTACCAAAACCGGATGCATTTATGACGGGTAATATGGGTTTGCTGGATATAGCTATTAATCGTGGTAACGCAAAGTCGCTGGTGACGCATCTGGAAAAGCTTGATACATCCAAGGTGCAAGCAATGGATAGCGAATTTGTGGCGCAATTGCAGGCTAGAGGATTTCAGGTTAAAAAGATTGATCAGACGATCGATTTACAAAAGATGCAGAAGTTTTCCGGTAAGTCTGAGACTGTTCAATATGCGGAGTACGACTTCCGTAGCTTGAAATCGAATGATGTTGATTATGTGTTGCTGTTGGCCGTCGAACGGGTTGGTACGATTAGAAACTATTATGGATTTATGCCTACCGGTGCCCCAATGGCTGATTTCAAGTACAAGGGTTCTTTAGTTGATTTAAATACAAACGAACTCAAGTGGTACGTGGATGATGTGAGCAACATGCCTATTTCTGAGCCTTGGGATCAAGCGCCCGGCTTTCAGAATGTCACTACCGCTGTGAGTACCAATGTGGATCGAGGGATTGATAGTCTTGGTAACGCCTTTTTTGGCGGTAATTTGAAGTAATTAAGGCGCTGCTTGACTAATGATTTGTGATTTAGGGATTGAAATGAGTTGAGCAGCATCGTGTGCAAACATCCGGCCAGCAATCCGGTCGGATGTTTCCACCAACGGAAATAAATTGTTTTTGGTTGTTTTACCGGAATGCGTGTCAATAAAAGAAACTTCTCTGGCAATGGATTCCGGCCCGGTTTTCCAAGTCTTGTCCAGAAAGTCTTGGGTGAACATGTCAACAGATGCTTGTACGCCATCTCTGATGGATTGCTTCAGGCGCTCACCATCGTTTTGCGTCCAACTTGTTTTTAACAGGCTTTTGTCCTGGCTGATGACCTGATGAGAGATGTATTTGATCTCGGATAAATAGAACGGATTGACTTTATCTTTCATCCATAAGCGGGGGCTGGTTTCAAAGCAAAGCGATTGAAGCTTGCTATCAAAGTAGATGCGGTTTTCGAAGGTTAGGATGTAGTTTTGTTTGATTCTGACAAGTAATCCTGCCTGATTGAGTGTATTTCTAGACTCTACACTTTCAAACTCGAATTGCGCAAGTGTAAGTCGTTCCGATAACGTGCGTTTTAACGCTAAACTAAACTCCTGACTAATGTCTATTGTTTGCAGTATTGCGCTGAGCTCTGCAGTAAACCTGGCTGTTGCGTCATTTTCTTTTGAGTTTTGACTGTTGATGATGCTGGTTGCAATCAGCGCCCCAACCAATGATGAGATGGGGTCCGCGCCTGGGACCTGGGGTGTCGTAATATATGCCGCGTTGTGGCGCGATACAGGAAAAATGCTGAATTTACTTGTATGCGTCATGACATGTAACGTATCGACTTTTTCTAAAAACGCCGGAATGTCCATCGCAATCGAATGCTGATAACTTATTTCTTCAGCATTGATTGTGGTTGTCAGTGCGATGAGCAATAACGCTATGTGTTTTGGAAAGCGCATATTGAGGCCTTTCAATTATGCACGGCGCCAAGTAGTACCTTGCGCAGAGTCTTCCAATACGATGCCTGCATCGGCCAGCTCTTTGCGGATACGGTCAGCTTCAGCGTAATTTTTGGCTGTTTTGGCAGCAATGCGCGCTGCGATCAGGCTTTCGACGTCGAGCGTGCCGTCGCTTTCGCCTTGCATAAAACTTTCCGGGTCACGTTGCAACAGGCCGATAATCGCAGCCAATTGTTTCAATAATGCGGCAGTAGCGGCGGATTTGTCTTTGTTTAAATCGTTGGCGAGTTCAAATAAGACGGCGATGGCTTCTGGGGTATTGAAGTCGTCGTCCATGGCGGCCTTGAATTTGGCGGCCTGTGGCTGATCCCAGTTGATGGCGCTGTCAGCAGCGTCTATGCCACGCAATGCGGTATACAGGCGCGTCAAAGAGGCTTTGGCGTCGTCCAGGTGTTTGTCGGAGTAGTTGAGCGGGCTGCGGTAATGTGCGCGCAGAATGAAGAAGCGCACGACTTCCGGGTCATATTTTTCCAGCACTTCACGGATGGTGAAGAAGTTGCCCAGGGATTTGGACATTTTTTCGTCATCAACGCGGATAAAGCCGTTGTGCATCCAGTAGTTGGCCATGGTGCAGCCATGGGTGGCTTCGGATTGGGCGATTTCGTTTTCGTGGTGCGGGAACTGCAAGTCCTGGCCGCCGCCATGGATGTCAAAGTGCGCACCAAGGTGTGCCGCGCTCATGACTGAGCATTCAATATGCCAGCCCGGGCGGCCATTCCCCCAGGGCGATTCCCAGTAAGGTTCGCCCGGCTTCACCGATTTCCATAATACGAAGTCCAGCGGATCTTGCTTGAAGGTGTCGACATCGACGCGTTCGCCTGCGCGCAGGTCCTCCAGTGATTTGCCGGACAGTTTGCCGTAGTCGTTGAAACTACGCACTTTGTAAAACACATCGCCATTGCTGGCCTGGTAGGCAAAGCCTTTTTCTATGAGCTGGCTAATCATGTCCAGCATGCCTTGCACGTGCTCGGTGGCGCGTGGCTCAATGTCGGGGCGGATAATGCCGAGTTTGGCCGAGTCTTCATCCATTGCGGTAATAAAACGCTGCGTCAGGCTTTGGATGCTTTCGTTGTTTTCATTGGCACGTTTGATGATTTTGTCGTCAATATCGGTGATATTGCGTACGTAAGTCACTTTATAGCCGCTGGTGCGAAACCAGCGTGCCACCATGTCAAACACCACCATGACGCGTGCGTGGCCCAGATGGCAAAAGTCATATACGGTCATGCCGCAGACGTACATGCTGACGGTTTTTTCTGTGATGGGCTGGAAGACTTGCTTGCTGCGGGAAAGGGTGTTGTGTAGTTTTAACATGCTAACGAAATGTAAAAAGGATTAATGCGTGATAAAATTAGCAGAAATATTGTAGTGTTTAATTTATGTTAACACGTGTGGTGCTTTTTGTTTTTGCGTCGGCGAGGGTTGCCATTGCTTGATTGTTTGTTGTCAGGTAAACCACGCAGGACACAAATTGGTGCTGAATCATCGTGTAATAATCACCTAAATACGCACTGTCTCTTGTACAATCCAAGTATAACATACTGCTAAAAATCAACGATTGCTCAGGTAATAAACTCATGAACGCAACATTAAAAAAATCTTTGCTGGTGTTGGCTGTCCTTTTAAGCCAGGTCGCCTTGTCTCATTCTACTTTTGCGGGCCAAACCAATGTGGAACTACGTGAGATCAACCAGTTGTCCGAGCAGGGCAACCAGGCGGCCGCTTTGGAGCGTGTGAATAATTATCTGTCTGCCAACCCTAAAAACGCTGAAGCCATGTTTATGCGCGGCGTGATTCTGGTAGAGCTGGGTAAGCGCGATGAGGCGATCAAGTCATTTACCGAACTCACTGAAAAATACCCTAACTTGCCTGAGCCTTATAACAATCTGGCCGTGCTGTATGCGGATCAAGGTCAGTATGATAAAGCCAGAAAAGCGCTGGAATCTGCGATCAAAACGCATCCTAGCTACGCCACTGCGCATGAGAATCTGGGTGATATTTATGCGCGCCTGGCCTCAGAAGCTTACGACAAGGCGTTGAAGCTAGACACCTCCAATAGTCGTGCGCAAAGCAAGCTGGCCATGATTACTGATTTGTTTGGTGGCAAGCGTACTGTGGCGCGTACTGCAACGGCTGTACCGCCTGCGCCAGCAGCCACTACGCCTGCGGTGACCCCGCCGCCAGTCAATACTGCGGTAGTGAATCCGCCTTCTGCAGCGCAGCCATCGCCGCCGTCAACGGTCACACCACCTGTCGTCGCTGAGACCAAAAAACCAACAGTGGTTGAATCCAAGCCGGTAGAAGCGAAACCGGCAACTGACCATCAGGAGCGTATCGTGCTGGATGCTGTGAATGCCTGGGCGGATGCGTGGGCAGCACAAAATGTAGACAAGTATCTGGATAGCTACGCCAAAGACTTTAAAACACCAGCAGGCGAATCACGCAAGCAGTGGGAGTCTACCCGTCGTGATCGCGTCAGCCGCCCAAGCAAGATTTCAGTCAAGCTGAGTAATCTGGCAGTCAAAGTCGAGAGTGACAGTGCAGCCAAGGTGACCTTCCGTCAGGCCTATAAAGCCACTGGCCTGGATGCAAACTCGAACAAAACGCTGAATCTGGTGAAAGAAGGCGGTCGCTGGTTAATTCAGCAAGAGCGCGTCGGTAAGTTCTAAAGTTGTTCTAAGCTAAATTAAAGCGTGCGCTGTTCGACGGCACGCCTTTAAAATCGCTAAATAAGGGGCGAATTTGGCTGGTTAGGCGCGCAAGATTTTAATTAAACAAATGTATAATATCGGTATGAGGAGTTTAAGAAAGTACTGCTATATTGCGTTTGTCAGTGCTGCGTTATTGCCTTGGAATGCAACCGCGGTTAACCATGAAGCGTTAACTGCGCGTTTGTTCGTCCAAAATAAAAACACCAATGCGGTTGAACGCATGTTGGTGCAAACTCTGCAATCGATTAAAGAAGGCCGTTTGCAACAGGCGCTGGATTATGTTGACCAGTTGCTGACGATCTCTCCCAACTTTGCCCTTGCCCATCTGATTCATGGCGATTTGCTTTCTGCCAAAGCCAGGATTTTAAATAATTTTGGTGATGCTAATACGGCAGATGTCACCCGCATTCAGGATTTCAAAGAAGAAGCTGAAATCCGTATCCGCAATTATTTTGACCGTAACCGTGGCTTGACCCAGCCCAATATGCTGGTGGAGTTGTCAGAAAAGCAAAGCCACATCCTGTTTGTCGATACCGCGCGCTCACGTCTGTATGTCTATGAAAAGGGGCAGGGCGATGTGTTGCGCTATGTCGCTGATTATTATGTCACTATCGGTAAAAACGGTATCGGCAAAAAAGACCAGGGTGACAAGCGGACGCCAATAGGCGTTTATTTTGCCTCGCGTAAACTCAATCGCCCCTTGCCGGACTTGTATGGCGATGCAGCGTATCCGCTCAATTATCCGAATGAGATTGACAGTTACGAGCGCAAGACTGGTTCCGGTATCTGGATACATGGCACGCCCAGGGATACTTACAGCCGTCCGCCACGCGCCAGTGATGGTTGTGTGGTGTTGTCCAACCCTGACATGAAAGCCCTGCAGGAAGTGTTACAGGCGGGCAATACGCCAGTCGTGATTGGTGTCAATTTTCAGTGGGTGAATCCAGATTCTGTGCGTCATCAGGACCGTCACAAAGCAGATCTTAAATCTGCGATCGAACAGTGGCGTAAAGACTGGGCTTCGCAAAATACCGATGCTTACCTGTCTCATTACACCAGCGACTTCTTCTATTCTGAAGGTGATTTGTCCAGATGGACGAGTTACAAGCGCCAGATTCAGGCGGCCAAGCCCAAGGTGAGCGTCAATCTGTCTGAGGTGAGCATGTTCACTTATCCGAACTCCAAGCGCAACATGGTGGTCGTAGACTTTGAGCAGGAATATGTGAGCGCTGCATTACGTAATGTCATGAAAAAACGACAATACTGGGTGCAGGAGAATGGTGAATGGAAAATTTTGTACGAAGGATCAGCGTGATGCGTGTGTTGTCTTGGGTATTAGGGTGTTGCTTGTTAGCCGCAGTGGGTGTGGCGAATGCGGCAACGCAAGTACTGTTTGAAACCAATCAGGGTAATTTTGCGGTTGAGGTGTATGCGGACAAAGCGCCTAAAACGGTGGAAAACTTTTTGCAATATGTGAAAGACGGTTTTTATACCAATACCATTTTTCACCGTGTGATTGGCCGTTTCATGATTCAGGGCGGCGGCTTTGATCGCGAGCTGACAGAAAAACCAACCCGCGCACCGGTTATCAATGAGGCGGGTAATGGCCTGGTCAATCAGACCGGCACCATCGCCATGGCGCGTACGCAAGATCCTAACTCAGCCACTGCGCAATTTTTTGTCAATGTCGCTGACAACCAGTTTCTGGATTACAGCAGTCCAGAACCAGACAGAATCGGTTACTGTGTGTTTGGTAAAGTGGTGTCTGGCATGGACGTGGTGTTTAAAATCAGCAATTTGCCTACTGGCAACCAACGTGGCTTTTCAGATGTGCCGATTCGGTCGGTCATCATTAAACGTGCAACGATAGTGACTAGCAAGTAACGGTTAGCAAATAACTATCATCATCCTCAATAAACGGAGAATATTTTGGTCAAACTGACTACCAATTTTGGCGATATTACGATTGAACTCAACGCAGAAAAAGCCCCGATTACCGTGGCTAACTTTTTGAGCTACGTTGAAAAAGGGTTTTATGATGGCGTGATTTTTCATCGCGTGATTAACGACTTCATGATCCAGGGTGGCGGTTTTGACACCAACATGAAGCAAAAAGCGACAGACGCAACCATCAAAAACGAGGCTGACAATGGCTTGTCTAACGACAAATATACCTTGGCCATGGCACGTACCATGGTGCCGGACTCAGCGTCTGCACAATTCTTTATCAACGTGAAAGATAACGACTTCCTCAACTTTACTGCACCGACCAGCCAGGGTTGGGGTTACTGTGTCTTCGGTAAAGTGGTTGAAGGCATGGACGTGATCGACAAGATCAAAGCCGTACCAACGACCAATCGCGCTGGCCACCAGGATGTGCCAGTGGAACCAGTGATCATTGAAAAAGCCGTTGTGGTTGCCTAAGGCATGACCACATGGATCATTTCTGATCTGCACTTATGTGCGCAAAGGCCTGCGGTAACGCAGGCTTTTTTGCATTGGCTGCGGACGGAAGTTACGACGGCTGAAGCGCTGTATATCCTCGGTGATTTTGTTGAAGTGTGGGTGGGCGATGATATTCTCGCTGACCCGCAGCATGGCGCGGAGTTTGTACCGATTGTGCAAGCGTTACGCGCGCTCTCGGATCAGGGCGTGAGGTTATACTTTATGCATGGCAACCGTGATTTCTTAATTGGCCAAGGTTTTGCGCAAGCCAGTGGCTTGCAATTGTTGTCTGATCCAACCTTGCTGACATTAGGCGAAACACGCATTCTTTTGAGCCATGGTGATGCCTTGTGTAGTGATGATGTGGCTTATCAACAGTTCCGTAGTCAGGTACGCACGCCGCAATGGCAGCAGGCTTTTCTGTCACAGCCGCTCGCCGCCCGACTGGCCTTTGCCGAACAGGCGCGTCAGCAAAGTACACAAAACAAGGCGATGCACGCCCAAACCACGCAACCCATGGATATTATGGATGTGAATGCAGCGGCTGTGCTGGCTTTGCTGCGCCAGTATGATTACCCGGATATCTTGTTGCATGGCCATACACATAGGCCGGGGCGTCACCCTGTGCAGATTGATGGCCATGTCTGTGAGCGTATCGTATTGGGTGACTGGCATGATGATGCCGTGTGTGCCCGCTGGGACGCGCATGGTTTACAGCTCCACACCCTATCGTTGTTGGCCTGATCTTTTTTTGCAAACAGCTGTATGGGGCAAATAAGCGGCGTTTTGTTACTTAATTTCTGTCATGCTTGAGTACGCCGCAGTGTTAAGCTGCTGACTGAATACACGTATGTTTTTATTCAGCGACACATTTGCACGCACCGTGTTTGAATATTGTTATTGATGTTTCCACGACCCTCTACTCACAGCAAAGGCATTCTTTTTAGCTTGGCCTTGGTGTTGATTTATATCATCACCGGCAAGCTGGGCTTGATGCTGGCAGTGCCTCCTGGTTATGCCTCCGCTATTTTCCCGCCCGCCGGTATCGCCATTGCGGTGACTTATCTGATCGGGCAGCGTGCC
The DNA here is from genome assembly GCF_000800115.1 of Methylophilus sp. Q8. Taxonomy (NCBI): domain Bacteria; kingdom Pseudomonadati; phylum Pseudomonadota; class Betaproteobacteria; order Nitrosomonadales; family Methylophilaceae; genus Methylophilus; species Methylophilus sp. Q8. Next base: position 1,500,959 of record NZ_JUHE01000001.1, read on the forward strand.
TTACCCGCCATTTTTTGCGGATCATTACTACTGAATTTATGGGTCGGCTATACGGCCAGCCATCACTGGAGTCAGCTCGGACTAGCGGTGGCAATGTTGATTGCCGTGGCTTCATCCGTACAGGCCTGGTGTGGCGGGACATGGCTGCGCCGGATCATTACTTATCCCACCACGCTGGATGCTCCCAGTGATGTCGTGCGTTTTTTGTTGTATGCGCCGTTAATCTGCCTGGTGAGCGCCAGCTTATCTGTGACGGGGCTGTTTATGCTGGGGTTACTCGACCAGCACAGTGTATTGGCAAGCTGGGTATCATGGTGGGTAGGAGACTTCCTTGGCCTGATTGTGATGCTGCCATTCACGCTGGTCTTCCTCGGCCAGCCGCGGCCATTGTGGAGAAGGCGCTTGCAAACCGTGGCAGTGCCTATGCTCATATTGTTTGCTTTACTGGTATTAGCCTTTGTCACGGCCAGCAAATGGGAGCGTAAGGAGTCGTTGACCGAATTTGATGGCATGGCCAGCCAATTATCCGAGCAATTACGTGTGCGGCTGGAATCGCAAGAGGCTGTGCTGGCACAAATCAGCGCCTTGTTTACCTATCAGCAGTCAGACATTAGTCAGGCGGATTTCCGTAGCTTTGTCAAAGTGACGCTGGATAAATACCCGATGATTTATGCCATTGAATGGGTGCCCAAGATTCGTCAGGCCGAACGTGCCAGCTTTGTGGCCCGGATGCAGGCAGAGTCCCCCGGTTTTGATATCCGTGAGCCAGGCCCGGCTGAGCAATGGCTCACGGCAAAAATACGGCCTTATTATTTTCCACTGACTTATATTGAACCAACCACAGCGCAGACGCAGCGGGTGGTCGGCTTTGATTTGGCTGCACTCGATAATCGCAAAATGACCATTTTGCAGGCCTTCAAGCAAAATACTGCGGTGGTGACTGCCCCTATCCAGTTATACCTGTATTCGGGGCATGAAACTGGCTTGCTGTTGATGTATCCCGTGCATGGATATCGCTACGATGGAGTGGTGCAAACGGTGCTGGTGAATAAGGACTTTTTTGGCGCCTTATTTGCGCGGACAGCATCATTGTTGAATGTGCAACTGGTGGAGATGGAAAGTCAGGCCGTTGTATATGCCGCTGTGACGGATGCGCAGTCTGATGTGGTATTTAGCCGTGACTTCAAGTTTGGCACCAAGCATTATCGGCTCAATATTTCACCGTCTCATCGCTATTATGCCCAACATCGGGGCTGGCAAAGCTGGAGCATGCTGGCAGTCGGGATTTTTTGTATCGGGCTGGTGGGGTCTATCCTGCTGATCGGCACCGGTTTCACGGCCAGGGTGCTGGCGCAAGTGAATGAAAAAACGCTGGCACTCAAGGAAAGTGCTGTCAGGTTCCAAGAGATTACAGATACCCTGGGGGAGGGCATTTACGTCACAGATATGCATGGCCTGATCACGTTTACCAATCCGGAGGCGCGGCGTTTGCTGGGCTGGGAGCAGGGCGCGTTGTTGGGTAAGAGTGCACATGCCCTGTTACATTATAAGAAGGCGGATGAGTCGCCCCATGCTGAGCAGGATTGCGTACTGTGCCAGGTGATGCGCAGTGGGCAAGCGATCAAGACCTCAGATGAAGTGTTCTGGCGATGTGGCGGCCAGCCCATTTATATGGATGTAACCTCGGTGCCGATCATCCGTGACGGTAAAGTCAGTGGTGCTGTGGTGGTATTTGATGATATCAGCAGCCGTAAGAAGACAGAGTCTGCCCTGCGTGCCAGTGAAAAAAGTTTTCGCGAGATTATGGAGTTTGCGCCGATTGGTATGGCCATCGTGTCACTGGAGGGGCGCTTTACCAAGGTGAACCAGGCATTGTGCAACATTGTAGGCTATACCAACGAGGCCCTCGTGGCGACGACATTCCAGGAAATCACCCATGCTGATGATCTGGCTAAGGATCTGGAATATGTGCAGCAACTGCTAGATGGCAAAATAAACGCCTATCAGATGGAGAAACGTTATATCCGCCTCGATCAAGCCGTGGTGTGGGTGCAATTGTCGGTGTCTATTTTTCGCGATGATGAGGATGCGCCGCAATATTTTATTGCCCAGATCGAAGATATTACGGCACGTAAGCATCAGTATGATGAAGTCACACAAGAGGCCTATTTTGATGCGCTGACCGGCTTGCCCAATCGCCGGATGTTGCTCAGCAGGTTGCATCAGGTGCATGCGCGCTTGCCGCATGCGAAGCAGGCTGCGGCATTACTGTTCCTGGATATTGACCATTTCAAGCAGATTAACGATACGCTTGGCCATGATGTAGGCGATGTGATTTTAAAAGAGGTCTCCACGCGACTGCAGGGCAGTTTGCGGCAAGGTGATACGGTGTCCAGGCTGGGCGGGGACGAGTTCGTGATGTTGCTGCCAGAACTCACGCAGCGTGATGATGCTGAGCATGTGGCGCAAAAAATCCTGAATAGCTTTGTACTGCCAGTGCAAGTGAATGAACGCAGTATTCATATTGGCGTCAGTATTGGGGTGGCTGTGTGTGCTGCAGGTACGCAGGTGACGGTGACTGAGTGGATGAAACAGGCCGATATCGCCATGTATGAAGCCAAAGGCGCCGGGCGCAATGGCTACCACGTCTATTCTGAATAACAGCCCGTGCTCATACGCTGCGCAATAAAAAAGCCCTGTATGCAGGGCTTTTTTATGTCTGGTCACTACGGTTAGGCGTCTAGCGCTTAAATTCGTGCGGTCTGACCTGCGCAGCAATTTTATCCAGTACGCCATTGATGTATTTATGACCATCAATACCGCCATAAGCTTTAGCCAGCTCAACACCTTCATTGATCGCAACGCGGTAAGGAATGCTGACATCAAACATCAGCTCATAGCCGGAGATGCGCAAAATGGCATGTTCGATCGGGCTCAGTTCTTCCAGCTGGCGGTCAATAAACTGGCTGATCATGGCATCAATGTCGGTCGTGTGATCGAGCACGCCAGTGAGCAATTGCTTGAAGTACGTCTCGTCGGCCTTGAAGTAATCCGGGTCATCCAGGCTGTCCAGGCGCAGTTGCTTCACATCACCGGCATTCATGCGGTTGCGGTAGAGCGCTTTCAGTGCCAGCTCGCGTGATTTGCGGCGGTTTTTGCTGCCTTTGCTTTTGGCTGGCGCAGCTTTTTCCTGGCTCACCGCTGCTTTATCTTCACTCATAGTGCGCTCACTAAGTTCGCCATTTCAATGGCAGCTTGGGCGGCTTCTGCGCCTTTTACCGCTACGCGTACTTCAGCTTGCTCATCGTTTTCTGTGGTGAGAATTGCATTGGCAACTGGCACGCCTGTATCGCGTTGTACTTCTGAAATGCCACGTGCAGACTCATTGGAAACTACTTCAAAGTGGTAGGTCTCACCGCGGATAATGGCACCCAGCGCGATCAAGGCATCGTACTTTTCAGTCATGGCCATGTGCAATAGCACCAGCGGGGTTTCCAGCGCACCTGGTACGGTGGCGAGGGTGATGTCTTCAGCGTTGACGCCCAGTTTGAGCAGTTCCTGTTCGCAGGCTTGCAACAAGCCTGCGCCAATGTTTTCATTAAAACGGGAGAGGACGATACCGATTTTTTTACCGTTACCGTCCAGGTTTTGAGCAATTTTGTTCACTTGTGCGTCCGTGGGTTAAAACATAAACCGCTATTTTAACCCAAACGGCTACGTTACGGATTATGCGAATAGTGACCAGGCTTTTTGTACCGTCATCCAGATGCCATAACTGATGGGAATCAGGACAGCAAGCCACGCCAGTTTGACCAGAATGGCAGGTGTTTTCTGGTCATCCTGCTTGATGTTCACCGCCTGCTGGGTGGTGTTTTTGCCACCACTTTGCTCTGCTGCCAATTCGCTGTCTGACATGAAGTATTTGTCAGCCACCGGTCTGACCAGCAAGTTGGCCACAAAGCCGACGCCGAGTAAGGCCGCTAACGTCATAAATATCGGCGCATAAATATCGGCATAGGGGACGTTGGCCTCCAGTCGCACGTCATGCAGGTAGTTGACGATGACCGGGCCCAGAATGCCTGCGGTTGACCAGGCAGTAAGCAGGCGGCCGTGGATAGCGCCTACAAACTGCGTACCGAACAAGTCAGCCAGGTAGGCCGGAATGGTAGCAAAGCCGCCGCCATACATGGAGGCAATGATGCAGAACACCAGCAGGAACAAGGCCAGTTGGTGATGATTGGCCGCATAAGTGCCGCAGACATACATCATGATGCCGAGTACAAAAAAGATGAAATAGGTCGTTTGGCGCCCCAGTTTGTCTGACGAGGTGGCCCAGCCGATACGGCCGAAAATGTTAAACAGTGAAATCAGCCCGACAAAACCTGCGCCTACCGCTGCGGCTGCAGCGGTCAGCGCTTCATCTGCCTTGATGTCGGCAAACCCAAGTGCAGGCTGGCCGATCAGTACCCCGCCAAACGTTTCCTGCAACATGGGCGCTGCGGCACCTATAATGCCGATGGCAGCAGACACATTCATACACAGAATCAGCCACAGCAACCAGAATTGCGGCGTTTTGTGCGCATTTTTCAGGTGCACATGACGGGTGGCAACCAGGCGGTTGTGTTGAGTGTCTGGCGGTGTCCAGCCAGCAGGCTTCCAGTTGGCGGCCGGTACGCGATAGCCCAGTGAGCCACAAGTCATAAAGACGGCGTAAATCACGGCCAGTACGACGAAGGTTTGCCACACACCGGGGGCGGTGGGCGTCGCGAATATGCTCATGAGTTTAGTTGCCAGTGGTGAGCCTATCATGGCGCCGCCGCCAAAGCCCATGATCGCCAGGCCTGTGGCCATGCCGCGGCGATCAGGAAACCATTTGATCAGGGTGGAGACGGGGGAAATATAGCCCAGCCCGAGGCCGATGCCACCAATGACACCGCTGCCCAGCCACATCATCCATAGCTGGTGTTGATAAACACCGAGGGCAGAGATCAGCAAGCCGCCACACCAGCAAAGCATGGCAACTAGGCCTGCCTTGCGCGGACCTGCACGCTCTAGCCAGCCACCCCAGACGGCCGCAGAGCAGCCCAGCAGGACGAAAAACAAGGTATACATCCAGCCCAGGTCAAACTGGGTCCAGTTGCAGTCAGTAGCGGTCAGCGCTTTGGCGGTGCCTGCCAGTTTATCGGCAAAGGTGCTTGCCCCTGCGGCGCAGGCGGCCACTGGTTTGCCATCTGGCCCAGTGAGCGCATTGCCCAGCGGTTTCCAGAATACGCTAAAGCCATAAGCCATGCCGATAGAGAGATGTACTGCCAGTGCTGCCGGTGGTACCAGCCAGCGATTGAAATGGCTGCCAGCGGTGATGTGTTCTTTGGAAAGATTAAGCAAGATTAAAAACCCCTTTATTTTCTGCCGTTACATCTTGTTACAATTTGGCCTAAAAGGCAATAACAGCAAAATTAAATTTATGTGATGTTGTCATTAAAATGTCATAATTCATTCATAAACTGGCGAGCATTCAATCAATACTTTGATCTCATATTGCTTAAAGGGAGCGTCATGGCAGCAGCGAATATTTTGGTGGTAGAAGACGAACCGGCGATTCAGGAATTGCTGGCGTTAAATATCAAACAGGCGGGGCATCACGCTATCCGTGCCACCAGCGTCGAACATGCACAAATGTTGTTACGTGAAACCATGCCAGACCTGATTTTGCTGGACTGGATGTTGCCTGGCATGAGTGGCATTGAGTTTGCCCGCCGCCTGAAATCTGACAGCCTGACTAAAGAAGTACCGATTATCATGCTGACTGCACGTGGCGACGAGTTTGATAAAGTACGCGGCCTGGAAGTAGGCGCAGATGATTATGTGACCAAGCCATTCAGCCCGCGTGAGTTGAATGCGCGTATCAAAGCCGTGTTGCGCAGACGCGCACCGCAAATGACTGATGATCCGATTGAAATCGCCGGTTTGCACCTGGACCCGACCACACACCGCGTGACTGGCCATAATGTGCATATCCCGCTGGGCCCGACCGAGTTTAAATTGCTGCACTTCTTTATGACCAATCCTGAGCGCGTGCATAGCCGCACACAGCTGTTGGATAAGGTATGGGGTGACCGCGTGTTTGTCGAAGACCGTACGGTCGATGTGCATATTCGCCGCCTGCGCAATGCGCTGGTAGCTTCCAAGCATGAGGAAATGATCCAGACCGTGCGTGGTTCCGGCTATCGCTTCTCCGTGCATACTGATCCTGGCAATTAAGCCGCTTTCGCCTGGCCAAGATTTATTTGAGCGTGACAGGGGTCGCGCTCTATCCTCAGGCAGGGTGTCGTGATACGCTTGCGCGTGTTGATTTTTCACGATTAAATAGCCCATGAAACACCTTTTTACCCAAGCTTGCTCAGCTGCTACGTATCGTTGCTTGATACGTTTCTTTTGGCTGGCATTAATTATTTGGGTAGCCCTCACTTTCCGCCAGCACGGCATCAGTAACGACGAGTATGTACAGCATACTTACGGCCAGATGCTGCTCGACTGGTATCAGTCCGGTTTTAAAGACCAGGACGCTTTTCACTACCGAAATCTCTACCTGTACGGCGGCTTGTTTGACATTATTGCCGCTGCGCTGGACCCGTATATTCCGATCATGATCTGGGATATACGTCACTTGCTCTCGGCCTTGTTTGGTTTGCTGGGTTTTTACGGCGTGTCCAGATTCGCACATTTGCTGGGTGGCGAGCGCCTGGCGTTGCTGGCCATGACTCTGCTGTTCCTCACCGTATCGTGGTCTGGCACCATGTTTACCCATACCAAAGATGTACCGTTTGCCACCTGCATGTTGTGGGCGCTCTATGCCACAGCACTGGTGGTGCGCGATATGGAAAATGTCAGTGGCAAAGCCATTGTCTTGCTTGGGTTCGCAGTCGGCGGCGCATTAGGCTTGCGGGTTGGCGGCGCTTTTGCCGTGATCTATCTGGTGTTGCTTGTGCTTGTGCGTGTGTTGCTCGACCACAAATATGAACGCACGCCGATATGGTCACGCTTGCTGCGCATGGTGGTTGTTTTGCTGCCGGCCGCCGTGCTGGCATTTGTATTCATGGCCATGTGCTGGCCGTGGAGTGTGATTGAGCCGGACAATTTGCTGGAAGCCGCCAAGTCCTTCTCACATTTTGACTTTAATATGCAGACCATTGCCAATGGCGTGGTCTACAACATCAGCGAAGTGCCGCGCAGTTATCTGTTTCAGTATCTGGCGGTTAAATTACCTGAGGCGGCTTTGTTAGGTATTTTTAGCCTGCCTTTGCTGTGGTTCGCTGGCCGCCAGGCCTTGCGGCTGGCTGACCAGCGCACGCGTATGGTCATGTATACCCTGTTGGTGGGTATCTTGTTCCCACTCGTCTTTGTGATGGATGACCGGCCTGCTTTGTATAACGGCGTACGCCACTTTACCTTTTTATTGCCTTTGTTAGCGATCTTCTCCGCCTGGGCGATTGTGGCCGTATGGCAGGCATTGGCGCACAGTCATCTGCACGCAAGAGTCGCCTATCAGGCCATTTGGGCTGGCGTGATTGGCGGCCTGATGCTGGTGACCTTGGTCGATATTGTGCAATTGCATCCATACCAATACGCCAGACTCAACCGCCTGGCTGGTGATCAAACCCAGGCGCAATTTAAGTGGGAAGGCGATTACTGGTCCAGCGCCTTACGTGTGGCGACTGATCAGCTCACCGAGATGCATTTGCCTGCGCGCACCAAACCTTACTGGGTGGCGGCCTGTGTCGATACACCACAAATTGAACCCTATCTCGATGGCCGCTTTAGTGTGACCCGTCGTTGGGATGAAGCAGATTTCTTTTTATCCACGACCAATATGCATTGCCACGAAGTCATGAAGGGCAAGCTGATTGGCGGCGTACAGCGGCAGGGCATGTGGCTGGCGGTGATTAAAGACCGTCGCCACTTACAAGGCGCTGATCGCCTGGCCACGCCGGCCAAAAACTAGTAGCAATCCGCTACAATAACCGTATCGAACCTGCTAATCTGATTGCCATGACCACAGTTGACTCTCACCGCCTCACCGCCCAACCGCATATCACGGTGATGGTGCCTGCTTACAATGAAGAAAAAAACATTGCACATACGCTGCAAAATATCCGCGGCGTGCTACAGCAGATGTCACCGCATTGGGATATGGTGGTGGTCGATGATGGCAGCCGTGACCAAACCGCACAGGTTGTGCAATCGCTGGTCGATGATTGCCATGTGACCCTGGTCAGGTTTTCGCGTAACTTTGGCAAAGAAAACGCGATTAGCGCTGGCTTGAGCTATGCCAAAGGCGATGTGGTGATTTGCATGGATGCCGATGGCCAGCATGCTTCTGAACTGATGTTGACCATGCTGGAAAAATGGCGTGAAGGCTACGATATGGTGTATGCCGTGCGCCAGGACCGTGAGCAGGAATCCTCCTTCAAACTATGGGGTTCGCGCCTGTTTTACCGCATGATGAGCGCCAGTACTCATGTAGAAATTCCGCGTGATGCCGGGGATTTCCGCTTGATGAACCGTAAAGTGGTCGATGCCTTATGTGCCTTGCCCGAGCGTAACCGCTTTATGAAAGGGATTTACGCCTGGGTGGGTTATAAGTCTATCGGTATTCCTTACACACCCTTGCCGCGCTTGCACGGGGAGAGTGCTTATTCAAAACTCAAATTGATTGCGTTGGCCTGGACAGGCATCACCAGTTTCTCGGTCTTGCCGTTACGCTTGGCTAGCTTAACCGGTGCCACATTGGCCTTGCTGGCATTTGCCTATGGTGCAGTGGTGGTGGTGGATGCCTTATTTTTCCATGAGTCTGTGCCTGGCTGGCCGACCGTGGTGGCCAGCATGATGTTTTTCGCCGGGGTGCAGTTGTTATTTATTGGCGTGCTGGGCGAATACCTTGCCCGTGTCTATGACGAAGTCAAAGGTCGTCCGCCTTACATTGTGGCTGAAGTCGTTGCACCGACTGCGTCCGGTCACCAGCCCTGAGGTTAAGATGCGTGCCTCGGTATTAGGGTTTGTCAGTGTGGGTGCGTTGGCTGCAGGCGTGCATTACATCGTGGCATTGTTGACGCACGCCTGGGGCTGGCAGCCTGCCGAGGCCAACTGGCTAGGTTTTTTATGCGCCTTCCCTGTGAGTTATATCGGGCATCGCCGCTGGTCGTTTCGTGGCACACAGGCAAGTCATCTTGCCGCATTTTTCAAGTTTCTGGCAGTGGCTTTGCTCGGTTTTTTTGGCAACCAGGCCTTGTTGTGGCTGGCTCTGACTTACACGCCGTTGCCATTCTGGTTTGCGCTTGGCGTGGTCATGGTGTTGATCGCAGTCAGTACTTGGCTGCTGAGCCGCTTCTGGGCTTTTCAGCATGATTAAGGTGTTACATGGCTAAGGTGATTATTTGTGCCGATGACTATGCACAATCGGCTGCGATTGATGCTGCCATTTTGACGCTGATTGAGCGCGGTATATTGACAGCCACTTCTTGCATGACGTTGAGTCCACGCTGGCCTGACAGTGCCCGGCAGCTCACCCCGCAATTGCGTACCAAAGCTGATCTAGGCTTGCACCTCGATTTCACCCAGTTTTCACGCACCATGCGTGCCTCTCACCCTGTGCTGGTGTTGCTTAGCTTGACTGGATTGCTCAGCACACAAAAGGTGATGGCGAATATCAAGCAACAGCTGGATGCTTTTGAAGATGCGTTGCATACGCCACCAGATTATATTGACGGCCATTTACACGTGCATCAGCTGCCTGTCATCCGCGAGGCACTAATCACCATTTTGCAACATCGATACGGCCACTTGGCTCCAGCCAAACGACCATGGTTGCGCATATCAAGCCCCCCGGTAGGTAGTGGCCTCAAGGCTCGAATGATCCATTGGCTAGGCGCAGAAAAATTAAAACAGCTTGCCAAGGCCGCCGGGTTCCGCGTTTCGCCTGTATTGCTGGGCGTCTACGATTTTCAGGGCGATGCGGCGGCCTATCAGGCACGTTGGCTATATTGGGCCAGGCAGCTCAAACAACTGCTCATCTCTGAAAAAGACCTGCCACCCGTGCTCATGTGTCATCCGGCGCGTCCCACGCAAGTCATTGATCCGCATGACCCGATTGCCATCGCCAGAATGATTGAATGGCAAGTCATGCAGTCGGCTGATTTCTCCGCCTGGCTGTCCATGGCGGATATCCAGCCGGTGAAAGGCTTGCATTGAGCTCTGTTCAAGCCTGGGCAAGCCATGCCCCGTTGTGGCAACGTGCCGCGCTGGCACTTTTGATCGGTGCACTCACGGTGCTTGGTTTTGCACCTTATGGACTGTTCTGGCTACCCTGGTTAACCCTGGCCGTTTTGCTGGGTTTATGGCAGCAAGCCGCAACACCTGCACAAGTATTTAAACTGGGTCTGGCCTTTGGTCTCGGTCTATATGGGCTTGGTATCTACTGGATTTATATCAGCCTGCATACCTTTGGTGGCATGCCCTGGTGGTTTGCCGGATTCTGCACCTTGTGCCTGTGTGCGTTTATGGCCTTGTTCCCGGCAGTTGCAGGCTATCTGGCCAAGCGCTTAGGCCATTTGTTATGGGCTGCGCCGCTATTGTGGGCCTTGTCAGACTGGGTGCGCAGCTGGATTTTTACCGGTTTCCCCTGGTTAACGCTGGGCTATAGTCAGGCACCAGACAGTCCATTGGCAGGTTTTCTACCTGTGCTGGGTGTCTATGGCCTCTCAGCATTGGTGATGCTGTTGGCCGCATGTGTACTTGCCTTGGCCACCACTCAGCAACGTCTACGCTCAGCGGTTATCCTCGCCGCGTTGCTCATCGGTGGCAGCGCACTCACGCAGGTGCCGTGGACCCAAGCTGTGGGTCAGCCAGTCAGCGTCGCTTTATTGCAAGGCAATATCAGCCAAACTATCAAATGGTCGCCCGAGCATGCTGAGCAGACCTTGCGCCAATATTTCGACATGGTGCAGCAAGCCAAAGCGCAATTGATTGTCTTGCCGGAAACCGCTTTACCGGTGTTGCTCGAACAGTTGGCGCCAGTGTATCTGGATGCACTTAAACAACATGCGCTCGACCAGCAAGGCGATTTGCTGGTGGGCGTGGTCGAGTCCAGGCAAGGCGAGTATTTTAATAGCGCGATCAGCCTCGGTACGTCACCAACGCAAGCCTATTCCAAAAGCCACCTGGTGCCCTTCGGTGAATTTATTCCGCTCAAAAGCGTCTTCGGCTGGATTTACCGTGACTGGTTGCATATGCCACTGAGTGATTTATCACGCGGCACTTCAAAGCAGCCATTGCTGATTGCCGGGCAAAAAGTTGGCGTCAATATTTGCTACGAAGACGTGTTTGGTGAAGAGATTGCCCAGCAACTGCCGCAAGCCGAGTTGCTGGTGAATATCAGCAACGATGCCTGGTACGGACAGTCGTTTGCGGCGGACCAGCATATGCAATTTAGCCAGGTGCGTGCGCTGGAAACCGGGCGTATGGTATTGCGTAGTACCAATACCGGGGCGACGGCGATTATCGATAAAAATGGCAAGGTACTGCAGCATGCCGCACATGATCAGGCAGTAATTTTGACCGGTGAAGCGCAGAGCTATAGGGGGCAGACGCCTTATGTTTTTTGGGGCAACTGGGCGTTTCTGGTGTTGAGTGTGGGTGGCTTGTTGTGGATTGGATTTAGACGGTAATTGTTAGGTTTGTGCGTGTAGGGAAGGTTTCTTTTCGCCTTATTGGCGAGTTACTTTTCTTTGCTTGCACAAAGAACAAGTAACCAAAAGAAATGCACCCCAGCTTCCGCTTGTATCCTGTGCTACTCGGCTTGTCGGGCGGCAATCAAAAACTCGCTCCTACGGAGCTCAAACAGTTGCTTGCCGACTACCCCCGCCAACCCTGCGTTGCTCGGCGCGGCAGATGGGGACCCGAAAACCAGTGAGCGCCACGATGGTTGGACTATCCAACCGTTCAAATTGTTACGCTGTGAGTTTGGCGAGATAAATCCCATTCATCACGCTGAGTAGCGGAGACAAAATAAGAGTAGAGGGAGCGACTGTCCGAATCCCGCAGCGGCTCACGTTTTGTGTGAGCTGCCAGGTTGAGTTTCGTGACCGGCTTATTTTGTTGAGCAACGCAAGGGAGCCTTTAGGCCGTGATGGCTGGGTGTCGTCCTCTTTGGTTACTTTCTGGGGGACAAGCACCAGAAAGTGACTCGCCAACAGGCGAAAAAGGTGTTTGTTTAACGCTCCATTCTAAAGCTCCAAAGAATTACTTTCTCATTTAATCCACTCTCTTTACCAAAAAAGTGTTGATACAAAATCGGCAATACAAACAACGTCAAGAACGTTGCTGTAATCAATCCCCCAATCACCACAATCGCCAATGGCCGTTGAATCTCCGCCCCCGGCCCCGTGGCAAACAATAGCGGAATCAGGCCAAACGCGGTAATGCTGGCGGTCATCAGCACTGGCCGCAATCGGCGTTTGGCGCCTTCATAGGCAATCTTGCTGGTATCCATGCCTTGTTCGGCTAATTGCTGAAAATGGCTGACCATCACTACACCATTGAGCACAGCAATGCCTAGCAAAGCAATAAAGCCAACGGAGGCGGGCACTGAGAGGTATTCACCCGATAACCACAAGGCAAACACACCACCTATCATGGCGAACGGGATATTCGCGAGTACCAGCAGCGCTTTGGGGAATGAGCCAAAGGTCATGAATAGCAGCAGGGCAATCAGCACAATCGCGATCGGGATAACGATGCTGAGGCGCGCCGCAGCCCGTTGCTGGTTCTCGAACTGGCCGCCCCATACCAGCCAGTAGCCTTCGGGGAGTTTGACCTGTTGTGTGACTTTCTGTTTGGCTTCTTCGACAAAGCTCACCAGGTCGCGGTCTTTGACGTTGGCGGTGACGACGACCATGCGGTTGCCGCGTTCACGGTCGATTTTGACCGGACCTTCTTCACGCACGACTGTTGCGACGCTGGAAAGTGGCACGGTGCCGCCTTGTGGCAGCGTGAGCATGAGTTGGCTGAAGTCTGAAGCGGATTCACGTACCACCTGGCTACCACGCAGCAGTATCGGCGTGCGGCGGTTGCCTTCGAGCACGATGCCCAGCAGTTTGCCTTCGAGCTGGCTTTGTAGCAGGGCGTTGATGTCGGCGACGCTCAGTCCCAATCTACCTGCTGCCACACGGTCTATCTTGATTTGCAGGTATTGCACACCACTGTTCTGTGGCGTATAGACATCCTGGTTACCGGGCACAGATTCCAGCACTTTGATGATCTCCTGTGCTTTCTGGTCCAGTGTTTTGAGGTCGGTGCCAAAGATCTTCAGCGCCAGGTCGCCACGCACGCCGAGGATCATTTCATTGACGCGCATTTCGATTGGTTGCGTGAAGTTGTAATCCAGGCCGGGGATGCCGTGCATAACCTGACGTAGCTTCTCAATCAATGTTGCTTTGTCAGGCACCTGCCATTGATCGCGGGGTTTGAGCACCAGGAAGTTATCGCTCTGGTTGATACCCATCGGGTCCAGTCCGAGCTCATCTGAGCCCGCCCGAGAGTATACGCCCTGGATTTCCGGTACTTGTTGCAACAGGGTTTGCTGTAAGTGGCTGTCGGTGGCGACGCTTTGTGATAACGCAATGGATGGCAGTTTCTCTGTGCCGATAATGACGTCACCTTCGTCCATGGTGGGCATAAAGGTTTTGCCGATGAGCGGATATACCACCACCGTCAATGCCAGCAGGATAACTGCCACTATGAGTACGGGGCGTTTATGCTGCATGGCCGTGGCCAGGGTACGGGCGTACCAGCGATTGAGATGGCGGATCAGCCACGGGTCTTCAGCGGCATGATCCTGTATCAGGAACGATGCCAGTACCGGGATGATGGTCAGTGACAGCAGCAGCGATGAGCCCAGCGCAAACATAATGCTCAGCGCAACCGGCGCGAACAGTTTGCCTTCCAGCCCTTGCAAGGTGAGCAGAGGGACAAATACGGTGATGATAATCACGATACCTGCACTGACCGGGATGCTGACTTCACGCATGGCGGCGAGAATGATGTCGAGTTTGCTATGCTCTTTTGTGGCTGGCGCGTGAGCCAAATGCTCGACGATATTTTCCACCACCACTACGGCCGAGTCGACCAGCATACCGATGGCAATCGCCAGGCCGCCTAATGACATCAGGTTGGCCGATAGGCCGTATCGCTGCATCAGCCAAAACGTCGCCAGCATGGATAAGGGTAGCACGCAGGCCACGGTGAGCGCGGCACGCAGGTTGCCCAGGAATAATACCAGTAATACCAGCACCAGCACGACTGCTTCCATCAGCGCTTTATTGACGGTGTGCACGGCCTGCTCGACGAGGTTGCCGCGGTCGTAAAATACTTCGATTTTGACACCTTGGGGCAGGGCAGGTGCCATTTCCGCCAGCTTGGCGCGCACACCTTCCACCACTTGCCGGGCGTTGGCGCCACGCAAGCCTAATACCAGGCCTTCCACCGCCTCACCTTTGCCATTGCGGCTGACCGCACCATAACGCGTTAACTCACCGATGCGCACTTCAGCGACATCAGCAATGCGTACCGGGCTGCCCAGGCGGCCATGCAATACGGTATTGCGCACATCCTCCAGGGTCTTGAAAGCACCTTCAGCGCGCACCAGCAGGGATTCTTCACCATCTTTAAGGCGTCCTGCCCCGTCGTTGCGGTTATTATCACTAATGGCCTGTTGCAACTCACTGAGCGCGATGCCACGCGCCTGCAATTTGGCATTGTCGGGCACGATTTCAAAACTACGGACCAAGCCACCCAGCGCATTCACATCGGCGACACCGGGCACAGTACGCAGGCGCGGGCGGATGACCCAGTCCAGCAGGGAGCGTTTTTCCTGCAAGCTGAGCTTGTCTGATTCAATGGTGAACATGAACATCTCGCCCAGTGGCGTGGTCATGGGCGCGATGCCGCCGGAAATCTCGGCTGGCAGGTTTGCCCAGGCGTTATTCAGCCGCTCGGTGACTTGCTGCCGTGCCCAGTAGATGTCGGTGCCATCTTCAAAGTCGATCGTGATATCGGTCAGCGCATATTTGGCCACTGCGCGCAAACTGGTCTGTTTGGGGATACCCAGCATCTCGACTTCAATCGGTGCGGTAATCCTCGTCTCGACTTCTTCCGGCGTCATGCCCGGAGATTTGATGATGATTTTTACCTGGGTCGACGAGACGTCTGGAAAAGCGTCAATCGGGATAGTTTGATAGGCGGTCCAGCCAGCAAACAACAAACCAATCGCGAAAACGCAGATAAGCACGCGTTGTTTGAGTGAAGTTTCAATTAGCCAATGTAACATGCTTATTCTCCACCCATGCCCAGCCAATGGCCTTTGAGTGCCGCCACGCCTTGTACGGCGATGGTTTCATTGCCGCGCAAATCCGCTTGTACCGTTAATTGCTGATCCTGCTCTAGCAAAACCTTGACCGGTGTGACCGCAATGCCTTTGCTTTGCTGCACAAAAACCACCGCCCGTTCACCTTGTCTGGCGACAGCACTTCTGGGCACGGCAAAACTGCCTTGTGTCGCTTGTGCAACCAACGCAACATCAACTATTTGCCCAACAGATAGTTGTTCTACCCCCTGGCTGATAGAGGCTCGTACTTGTGTGGTCTGGTTATTTTTATTCAATTGCCTTAATACAGTGTCGACTTTCGCGGTCAGGTTTTGCTTGGGTAAACGTACCGTGGCACCGGGGCTCAGTTGCTGCGCTTGCACAATTGGCACTTGTATCATCAGCCACAAAGGTTTCGGGTTGCTGATGGTGAAGATCGGCATTGCCATGTCTACGCGCGCGCCGACTTGCTGCTGCTGTTCCATAATCTGCCCGCTGATCGGCGCGACGATGGCCATACCGTTCTGCATGCTACGTTTTTGCGCCAGTTGCTTGATCTGCGCCTCGCTCATGCCTGCCAGTTTCAAGGTTTGCTGGCGCTCATGCATCAATGCCTGGCTGGTTTCATAGGCGCTTTGCGTTTCCTGCATACGGCGCTGGGCGATGATGCCATCCTTGAACAATTCCTGATCGCGTTTGAGGGCTTGTTCGTGCAACCTGGCCTGGGTGTCGCTCTGCAAATAGTTGCTTTGCAAGGCCACTAAATCCGGACTGCTCAGCTGGCCGATGACCTGTCCTTGTTTGACAGTATCGCCTACGCTGACGGTAAGTTTGGTGATCAGACCACCCTGTGGCGCTGTGACCACGCGGGTTTGCGTTGGTGGCAACACCACTTCTGCCGGGTAATTGGCGGATAAACCTTCTTGCTGCGCTTGCAAATGTCCCCACTGCACTTGCATTTGTTTCAGTTGTGCCGGTGAGAGCAGTAACAGGGTGGCTGCCGATGTGTTCAACGACAGGCAAAGCGCGCTAATTAAAAACAGAATTCTTTTCATGGCAGGACTCCTACGGCCTGGTTGTATTTGGCAATATTCGATTGCACTTGTAGCTGCTGGCTGCTCAAGCTGCGGTCAGCTTCAAAGGCCAGTAATTGCAGGCGTAATAATTGGTTGAGATCGAGTTCGCCTAAACGATAGGCTTTGCGTGCCAGGGCTGCATTTTCGCTGGCGATGGCTTGTTGCTGTTGAATCAGGGTGAGTTCCTGACGGCTGACATGCAGGTTATGCTCGGCTTCGTGCAGGTTGTTTTCTAGCTGGCGGCGCAAGGTCTCCAGCTGGGTGCGCGCGTCGCCTATGTTTTGCTCCGCATTGGCTAACAGTGGTGCGCGCTGCACTTCACTTTGCAGCGGAATATTAATGGCCACGCCCATGCTCGAGTTATAGGCATAATCAAAGCCGCCCTGGATGGTACGTGTGCTGAGCGTGAGTTGCGGGTTTTGCCGTTGTTCAATCGCTGTTAAGTCACGCTGGCTTTCAGCCAGCTTGAGCCTGGCTTGTGCGGCTTGCCAGTAAGGCGAGTCGGCATAGTCTTCACGCGTAGACAACGGTTCTTCCAGTTTGGCAGGCATTTCACTCAGCCCGGTGAGTTGCTGATAGCGGAACTGCGCATGCATGAGTTCGGCATGCGCGGTTACGCGCTGGCGTTCGGCTTGCAAGGTTTCCTGTTCGGCCTGCATCACGTCCAGCCTGGCTACTTCACCGGCCTTAAAGCGTTTTTGCACGTCTTCGGCAATGCTGCGCATGGTCTCGCGGCGGTTTTCCACCAGGCTCACGTCATTGCGGCGCAAAGCGATATCCCACACAGCATTGCGTAACAGATCTGCGGCCAGTTGCTGCAAGCCAGCGCGGTCTTGTGACAGGCTGTCGTCAGCCAGGCTGGCGACCTGGCTGCGCGCCTGGCGCTGGCCGGGTAACCAGATAGGGATCTGCATTTGCGCCTGCCACTCACGCTCGTCACGATTGCTCATGAGGGCATCGTTTTGATGTGAAAAGCCGACAGAAGGGGCTTGTGGCAACCAGCTATTGGCCATGGTTCGGCGTGCCTGCACCATTTGCTGGTGGGCGGCCAGCAAAGACTGTTGCGGGTGGATAGCGACTACCTGCTGCAATACTTCATGCAGGCTTAAACGCGGGTTGGCTGAAACGGTATCCTCGTGATCGCTGGCCAGATTGGCCATACTTTCGGCTATGGCAGGTGTTGCATAGCCCATCATCAGCCATACGCAGCATGCGATTAACCGGGAGTGAAGCACTCCCTGATATAAATGAAACATAGATTCTCCTGAACAAAACAGGCAAACGGATGGCAGATGCCAACCGCTGCAGCAGACTTAAGTTCAGGCGTGAGGTGGGCCGCGAGGGCTGTGGCGGGTAAGCGGGGATTGAAGTCGTGACCAGTCGACTTGCTGTCGCTGGTATTGGTGACGTGGTACCAGCAGGCATAACGATAGCAAAAACAGGGCAGGCAGCAGGGCCGCTAGCCAGAGGCTGGCGTAGGCATCAATGAGTGATAATAGTGTGTTGCTTTCACTGATCGCCTGGCCCAGGCCTATGATCTGGCCATGCGATTTGCTGGAATGCATATGCCAGTGAAACGGATGCTTGGCATCCTGAGCTTCGGCATGCAGGGCCGGAATATCTACCATATGCATATGCGGCCCATCATCAGCAGCGGTGTCGCCTGCGGCATGGGCGTGCAACAGCGGCGCAATGGTTTGCAGTAAGGCAAACCATAACGTCAGCAACAATACCCATGTGCGGTAGGATTTCATGTGTCTAATCTATCAAACTTTGCGTGATGCCACAATCGCAAAAAACCGTAAAAAAACCATCCAACTCTTTCAACGGCGCTGCAATGCGATTTCTTAACCCTGTCTGAATCAGGTAAAATATTCGTTTTACAATCAACCGGATCAGGCGCGATGGTGCTGACCTTTCAACAAATTATTTTAAAGCTTCAGGAATACTGGGACAAACAAGGCTGCACTTTGTTGCAACCTTACGATATGGAAGTCGGCGCAGGCACCAGCCACACGGCAACTTTTTTACGCGCACTGGGGCCTGAGCCCTGGAAAGCTGCCTATGTGCAGCCCAGCCGCCGCCCGAAAGATGGCCGTTATGGTGAGAACCCGAACCGCCTGCAACATTACTACCAATACCAGGTGGTGTTGAAACCTGCGCCGGCCAATATCCTCGAACTCTATCTGGGTTCACTGGAAGCACTCGGTTTTAACCTGCAGGAAAACGATATCCGCTTTGTCGAAGATGACTGGGAAAACCCGACGTTGGGCGCCTGGGGCCTGGGCTGGGAAGTCTGGCTCAATGGTATGGAAGTGACGCAGTTTACCTACTTCCAGCAAGTAGGCGGCATTAACTGTAAGCCGATTACCGGTGAGATCACTTATGGCCTGGAGCGCTTGGCCATGTATTTGCAAGGCGTAGAAAACGTTTATGACCTCGAATACTCGCCTGGTGTGAAGTATGGGGATGTGTTCCACCAAAATGAGGTTGAGCAGTCGACGTATAACTTTGAGCACTCGGATGCTGACTTTCTGTTCACCGCGTTTAATGCTTATGAAAAACAGGCCAAGCACCTGATGGAAGTAAAGCTCGCTTTGCCTGCTTACGAGCAAGTATTGAAAGCGGCGCATACCTTTAACCTGCTGGATGCGCGTGGAGCCATTTCCGTTACCGAACGTGCGGCTTATATTGGCCGTATCCGTAACCTGGCCCGCGCTGTGGCCGCCAGTTACCTCGATAGCCGCGCCCGACTGGGCTTCCCGATGGCGCCTAAAGCCTGGGCTGATGAAGTCATCGCCAAGATTAAGAGCGAACAAGCAGAACAAAACAAGAAAGCCGCCGCATGAGTACCCGCAACCTGTTAGTTGAATTATTTGTAGAAGAGCTGCCACCAAAAGTATTGAAAAAACTGGGCGAATCTTTCAGTGGCGTGCTGGCTGAAAGCTTAACGGCCTCTGGTTTGCTGGTGGATGGTACGGTCACAACGTTTGCCTCCCCGCGTCGTTTAGCGGCGCATATCACCCATGTGTCTGCCAAAGCAGCAGACAAGCAAGTCGCGCAAAAACTGATGCCCGCCACCGTGGGCCTGGATGCCAATGGCAACGCGACGCCTGCTTTGCTGAAGAAATTGCAGGCATTGGGTGAGGATGAAAGCGCAGTTGCCAAGCTGCGCAAAGAGCACGACGGCAAGGCCGATATCCTGTTCCTGGATGCTACGCAAGCTGGGGCAACATTGTCCGAGGGTTTGCAAAAGGCCATTGATGAGGCGTTGGCAAAATTGCCTATTCCTAAAGTCATGACCTATCAAATCAATGATGGCTGGCAGAGCGTGAATTTTGTGCGTCCGGCACATGGCCTGGTAGCCTTGCATGGCAACGAAGTCGTGGCGATCTCGGTATTAGGATTATCTGCGGGCAACACTACACAAGGGCATCGCTTCGAGGCGAAGCAGCCTGTGGTCACGCTCACCTCTGCCGATACCTATGCCCAGCAATTGGCGGACGAAGGGGCGGTGATTGCCAGTTTTGATGCGCGTCGTGCCGAAATTGTAAAGCAGCTACAAGCTGCGGCTGACAAACAGGGCCTGAAGCCGATCGAGGACGATGCCTTATTGGATGAAGTCACTGCGCTGGTGGAACGTCCTAATGTGTTGCTGGGCCAGTTTGAAGAAGAGTTCCTGGCAGTGCCGCAAGAGTGCCTGATCCTGACCATGAAGGCCAACCAGAAATACTTTCCGTTGCTGGATGCGAGTGGCAAACTGACGAATAAATTTTTAATCGTCTCTAACATCAATCCAGCCGATGCCAGCAAGGTCATCGGCGGTAATGAGCGTGTGGTACGTCCGCGCCTGGCGGATGCCAAGTTCTTCTTCGACCAGGACCGTAAAAAGACGCTGGAAAGCCGTTTGCCAGGCCTGGGTAAGGTGGTTTATCACAACAAGCTCGGTTCACAAGGTGAGCGTAATGAGCGCGTGGTGGCGATTGCTTCTGCCATTGCCCAGCAGATTGGTGGTGACGGTTTTGTCGCCAAAGTGGCGCAAGCCGCACGCTTGTCCAAGATTGACTTGCTGACCGATATGGTCGGTGAGTTCCCCGAGTTGCAGGGCATTATGGGCCGTTACTACGCCCAGCATGAAGGCCTGGCCGATGATGTGGCCTATGCGATTGAAGACCATTACCGTCCACGCTTTGCCGGTGACGAATTGCCGCGTAGCCAGGTCGGTGTGGTCGTGGCTTTGGCCGATAAACTGGAAACGCTGGTTGGCCTGTTCAGCATCGGTGAAAAACCGACGGGTGATAAGGATCCGTTTGCCTTGCGTAGGCAGGCACTGGGGATTTTGCGCATGCTGATGGAAACCGATTTGCCATTGGCCTTTGACCAGTTGATTGCACAAACCCTGAGTGTGTTTAATGGTAGCCAAGAAGTGGCTGAAGCTATCAAAGCCTTCTGTTTTGACCGCTTGGCGGTGAACCTGCGTGACCAGGGCGCGAGTGCGCAAGAAGTCGATGCGGTATTGTCATTGTCCCCGAATCAGTTGGCTGAAGTGCCTCGTCGTTTGAGTGCAGTACAGGCGTTTGCCAACCTGGCCGAAGCGCCTGCGCTGGCGGCTGCCAACAAGCGTGTGTCTAATATCCTGAAGAAGGTAGAAGGCGACGTGAAAGCCGAAGTGAAGGCTGAATTGTTGCAAGAGCCAGCTGAGCAAGCCTTGCATCAGGCGCTGGCAGCGACCAAGCCTAAAGCGGATCAGCTGTTTGAAACTGGCGATTACACGGGTTCTTTACAAGCGCTGGCGGTGTTGAAGGCCCCCGTTGATACGTTCTTTGATGCCGTGATGGTGAATGCAGATGATCCGGCATTAAAAGCCAATCGTCTGGGCTTGCTAGCGACCTTGCATCAGGCCATGAATCGTGTCGCTGACTTGTCCAAGTTGGCCAGTTAACCTCTTGCCGTCAGGAGTTTATGCATGAAATTAGTCATTCTTGACCGTGACGGCGTGATTAACCGCGACAGCGCGACCTTTATCAAGAATCCCAACGAGTGGATTCCGATTTCTGGCAGCCTGGAAGCGATTGCGCGGCTCAATCAGCATGGTTATCGCGTAGCCGTGGCGACCAATCAATCCGGCATTGCGCGTGGCTATTTCGATATGGCCACGCTGAATGCCATTCACGACAAAATGCATAAAGCGCTGGCGCAAGTGGGCGGCCGCATTGATGCCGTGTTTTACTGCCCGCATGCCGCCGACGATCATTGCGATTGCCGCAAGCCCAATACCGGTATGCTGGAGGAGATCAGCCGCCGTTTTAATGTCGAGCTGACCAGGGTGCCTGGCGTGGGCGATGCGTTGCGAGACTTGCAGGCGTTTGCCAAAGCCGGTTGCCAGCCCTACCTGGTGCGCACGGGTAAGGGCGAAGAAACCTATAACCTGGCTGACGTCCCCGAGAGTACCATCGTTGTTGCCGATCTGGCGGCTGCTGTTCAAGACATTATTGCAGGTGACAAATAATGCAAAAAGCCGTGTTGTATGTGCGCGCCTTGCTGTTTTATGTGGGGTTGTTTGCACTGACGATTCCATTTTCATTACTGGCGATTTTGCTGATGCCGCTACCGGCAGTGACGCGCTCACGTTGGGTCAGTGGCTGGGCGTATAGCGTGTTGTGGTGGCTCAAGGTGACGTGCAATTTGCGTTATGCCGTCACCGGGCATGAGCATATTCCTGCCAGCGCGCATATCATTCTGGCTAAACATCAGTCCGCCTGGGAGACCATAGGCTTGCAGTGTATTTTTCCGCCGCAAATCTGGGTGATGAAAAAAGAGTTGCTGATGATCCCTTTTCTGGGCTGGGCATTCTGGGCACTGGATGCGATCCCCATTGACCGCAGTGCTGGCCGCGAGGCATTGAAAAAACTGGTCAACAATGGCAAAGACCGTTTGCGGCAAGGGTTAAGTGTGGTGATTTTCCCGGAAGGTACGCGTACAGCACCTGGCCATCGTGGTAAATATCATATCGGTGGCGCCTGGCTGGCATCGCATAGCGAAACCACCGTAGTGCCGGTCGCACATAATGCCGGGCGCTTCTGGCGCAAAAATTCCATCCTTAAATATCCAGGTGTGATCCAGGTGGTCATCGGCCAGCCGATTGATACCAAAGGCCTCAAGCCAGATGCGGTCAATAAACAGGTTGAAGACTGGATTGAAGCCGAGATGCTGAACCTGTGATTGAGCAACGCTTGCAATTGCCTAATGGGCAAAGCATCCAATACCTGCTCGACCTGCGCGCACGCAGAACCATCGGCCTTAAAATTACCGCCAATGGCCTGGTGGTACACGCCCCAAAACGTATTTCAGCCACGCAGCTGCAGCAAGTCCTATTAGAAAAATCCGGCTGGATACAGCAAAAGCTGGCCTTGCGTGAAGCCAATCAGGTCGCGCCCATGCAATGGCAGGATGGCGAACCGCTGTTATTTATGGGCCAGGATATCGTGTTGACGCTACAACATCATGCCACCAATAAAGCGGTGACACTGCAAGGCAATCAATTGCTGGTCAGGTCGCCGCAGATCGACCAGCCAGCGCTTGTTGCGCGCAAAGTATTGCAATGGTACGCGCAACAAGCGCTACCGGATTTTACGCGTAGGGTGGAACTTATCGCCGCGCAAATGGGCGAGAAAGTCAGCGCCGTTGGTCTTTCCAATGCCAAGTCGCGCTGGGGCAGTTGCAATAGCCGCAAGCAAATCCGCTTGAACTGGCGCTTGATTCAAGCGCCGCCCCATGTCATTCAATATGTCGTTTGCCACGAAATGGCACATTTGAAAGAAATGAACCATTCGGCCAGGTTTTATGCCGTACAGGCCAGCCTGTTCCCACGCTATGTGCAGGCCGAGAAGGATTTAAAAGCGCTGTCGCCAATATTGCATCGTATGGCCTGAGTGTATTGCCGTTTACCTGGCTTTTTTGATTTCGGCCACTAGCTGGTCGAGTACGATTCCCCAACCCTCCTGAAATCCCATGGCTTCGTGACGTTGTTTAGACGTGGCATCTGCATGCAAGGCGTACGCTGTATATAACGTCCCGCGAGCTGTAGGCGTCAATACAATGCTGGCCGTCATCATCAGTTCAGCACACTCATGTCCAGGCGTTTGCTCGGGAATTTTTACCGGCCTGAAGTCGGCTTCAAGGGCATTAGTCCAAGTCAGTTTCTGGTTGGGGATGACCTCCAGATAGCAGCCTCTGTTAGGGAAACTCTGCCCTTCCGGAGATTGCATCGTGGTGCGGAAGACTCCGCCTGGCCGCAGGTCGATTTCGCAGTCTACTGTTTTCCAGGGGCGTGGACAGAACCAGGTTTTAAGGTGCTCAGGCGTTGTCCACGCCTGCCAGATTTCCGCTGGGGATACATCGACTTCTCTTTCCAAAACCAGGTCGAGAGCCGGATTAAGCGTGATCGACATTTCATTTCTCCTCATGGGTAAATAGGCTGTCAAAGCTGGTCTATAAAAACAGACCTTTTTCAATGTTTAAAGTTTGGTGGGGGATGTGTTTGCCTGCCTGTTTGCTAGCCAGATACCGCAAAAGATGGTCAGCATGCCCAGCAGTTGATAGCCATGAAAAGGCTCTTTTAACAGCAGGCTGGAAAGCAGCGAGCCAAAAATCGGCATGGCATGAATAAAGACACTGGCACGCACCGAGCCCACCAGACTGACCGCTTTTGCATAGGCTAGAAAGGCAATCACTGACGGGAAAATGCCGATATATAGCAGCGTCCATATGGTCTGCGCGTGCTCGATATGGGCAGTGGTGGTTTGGCTTTCCCAAACATAGAGCGGTAGCAGCAATGCTAAAGCGATGAGCACCTGGCAGAGCATCAGTCCGCTGCGGTCTATCGTGGCAGGAATCTGTTTCAGCCACACAGTGAATAGTGCCCAGCAAATCATGGCTAAAAAGATAATTATGTCGCCGGGTGCAAAGGCCAGTGTGAGTAGTACCTGCAAATCGCCGTGAGACACGACGGTGAGTACACCAGCGAGTGAAACCAGTAGCCCGAATAATTGATTGCCCGGCAAATGTTGCCGATAAAGCAGAAAGCCAAAAATTGCCACCAGGAATGGAATAAATGAATTAAGGATAATGCCATTGGTGGCGCTGGTCGTGTGCAAGCCCCAATATACCAGCAAGTTAAAGGTGGCAACGCCAGTAACAGCTGTGCCCAGCACGTGCCAGCGATAAGCCAGGTAGTGGGTGCGATCACGTAAAAAAGGCTTGAGTGCAAACGGTAGCAGGCAGAGTGTGGCAAGCCCCCAGCGGATCAGTGATAACGCCACTGGCGGGACATCGGCGCTGACAGCGCGCCCGGCGATAAAGTTACCGGCCCAGAACAGCGGCGGTAGCAATAGTAGAACTAATGTGCGCCAGTCTAATTTGGTGTTTGAGGGGTTTGCCATGCCTATGAGGGAATGATGGACAAGCGCAGATTGTAGTAGGCAATGCGGCTAGCAGCAAAGCATGTTTGGTGAAATAAAAAGGGGCCGAAGCCCCTTTTTTTGAAACTGGATGAATCAGGCAGCGCCCAATTGTACGGGTGTTAACTGAATCAGTTTTTTAACCAGGCCAGGATGCTGTTCTGCGTGCGCTTCTTTCAGGCAGGCCTTCGCGCAGCTGGCACATTTGCCGCATTCCGCTCCAACGCCTAATTGTTCTTTCAAATGCTTCACGGTTTTTGCACCATTTCTCACCGCCTGGTGAACTTGACGCTCAGTGACTGCATTACACACGCAAACGTACATATTGCCTCTCTAGGATTACTAATGATAATTATTATCATTTATTGAGAGTTTGTCAAGGTTAAATTGGTTCCTGACAGCCAAGAAAAAAGCCGCTTTCGCGGCTTAATTCAACAGCTTATATGCAGGCCGGGGGTTAGTCGGACTCAATCTGCGATTGCAGGTAATTTGGCAAGGTCACGTCTGTGATCAGGCGTTGCTGGGTTTCCAGCCAGTCGACGGCTTCTTCGCAGGCTTCCAGCAACTCGGTCAGCAAATCGCGCGTCACGTAGTCTTGCAGTTTTTCTGCTTCAGCAATGGCTTCTACCAGTTGCGGGTGTTGCACTTCTTTTTCGAAGCTGAGGTCGCCTTGCAGGCACTCCACCACGTCTTCGCCAATCAGCAACTTGCCCAGGTTTTGCAAGTTGGGCAGACCATCCAGAAACAAAATGCGCTCAATCACTTCATCGGCTTCTTTCATCACGCGGATGGATTGCTTGTATTGGTAATCGTTGAGTTTTTCCAAACCCCATTTTTTAAACATGCGCGCATGTAAAAAGTACTGGTTAATTGAGGTCAGTTGATTTTTAAGCACCTTGTTTAAGGTGACGATGATTTGTTTATCGCCTTTCATGCGAACTCCTTATCCTGCCGCCGGGCTGTTATTCATTTGGCTTTGGCAGTAGTTTTCCATGCCGACCAGTTTGATCAGGCTCAGTTGTTTTTCGAGCCAGTAAGCATGATCCATTTCGGTGTCATCCAGCTGCACCAGCAGCATTTCGCGGCTGACGAAGTCCTGTGCTTGCTCACAAGCCTCAATGGCTTTTTTCAGGTGTTTGACCACGGTATATTCCAGCGCCAGGTCAGACTCCAGCATGGACTTCACGTCTTTGCCAATGTTGAGCGCATCGCGCTTGGCCAGGTTGGGTTTGCCTTCGAGGAACAGAATGCGTTGGATTAGTGCGCGAGCATGCTCACGTTCATGTAAGGACTCATGCAGAATGCGCTCCGAGATCACGCTCAGGCCCATGTCAGCATACATTTCACCGTGAATGAGGTATTGGTCGGTGGCGGATAATTCGCCCGCCAGCAGGTCATTCAAAATGTCTATAATTTTTTTATCGCCTTTCATTGTCGGCTCCTGTGTGCATTTTTGATGCAGCCATCATACAGGAAAACAGAAATGATGCAATTAAAAATATTAACGTAACTATTTGATTTTAAATGGTATTTTAAATAAAAATCTAAATGAAAATCGTTCTTGATGTGGTTGGAGGGAGGGGTTCCTGACAGCATTCAAGGCTTACAGCAACAACTGTAAATCATGGGCAATATTTTCCGGTTTTTCGCCATAACCGAGGTAGATACGCGGTGCGCCGGTTTTATCAAAGACATACAGGCCTGCGCTGTGGTCCATGGTGTAGCCGGATTTGCCCGGCTCGCTGACTTTGGCGGCATACACTTTGTATTCACTCAGGTTGGCGGCGACTTCGGCTTCTGTGCCGCGCAAGCCGATAAATCGCGGGTCAAAGCCCGGCACAAACTGCGCCAGCACTTCCTGTGTGTCACGTGCCGGGTCGACTGTGACAAACAGCACCTGCACGTCGTTGGACTTTTCTCCCAGTAATTGCATGGTTTTTTTCAGGTCAGACATGGTGGTCGGGCATACATCCGGACAATGCGTGTAACCAAAGAATAGCACTACCACCTTGCCTTTAAAGTCATTCATGCTGCGCAACTTGCCGGTATGGTCGGTCAGTGACAGCGGCTTGCCAAACTGGGTGCCGGTCAAATCGGTGCCGATAAAACTGGCAGAACCGCCTTGCTGGCAAGCGGTCAATAGTGTGGCCAGCAGTACGAAGGCCAGGTAAACCCACTTAAAACGCAGTTGCATGCAAAAAATCCTTGTAAATCATCATTGAAATGGATTCTAGCATAGGCGAAAAGGGCGCAGATTAGTTTACAATACTGGTTTTTGATGACTGACGGATTAAGGGCGAGTTTAAATGGCAATACCGAGTTCGATGGCAGACCGTGACGGCGTTATCTGGTACGACGGCAAAATGGTCAACTGGCGTGATGCCACTACCCACGTGTTAACCCACACTTTGCACTATGGCATGGGCGTGTTTGAAGGCGTGCGCGCCTACAAAACTGACAAAGGCACCGCTATTTTTCGCCTGAAAGAGCATACCGACCGCTTGTTCCGCAGCGCGCATATCCTGGGCATGAAAATGCCGTTTGATAAAGAGACTATCTCTGAAGCGCAAAAAGCCGCTGTGCGTGAAAACAAGCTTGAATCTGCCTACCTGCGCCCAATGGCGTTCTACGGTGCAGAAGCGATGGGTATCTCCGCCAAAACCCTGTCCACGCACGTCATCGTCGGCGCCTGGAGTTGGGGTGCATACATGGGTGAAGAAGCCATCACCAAAGGTATCCGCGTGAAGACGTCTTCATTTGCACGTCATCACGTCAACATCACCATGTGTAAGGCCAAGGCCAACGGCAACTACATGAACAGCATCCTGGCTCACCAGGAAGCCGCACAAGACGGTTACCAGGAAGCCTTGTTGCTGGACGTAGACGGTTTCGTCGCTGAAGGTTCCGGTGAAAACATTTTCATCATCCGTAACGGCAAGCTGTATACACCAGACCTGACCTCCGCGCTGGAAGGCATCACCCGCGACACCATCATCCACCTGGCAAAAGTAGAGTTGGGCCTGGAAGTGATCGAAAAACGCATTACGCGTGACGAAGTTTACAGTGCTGACGAAGCCTTCTTTACCGGCACCGCTGCTGAAGTCACACCTATCCGTGAACTGGATAACCGTGCGATTGGCGAAGGCACTCGTGGCCCGATCACCGAAAAACTGCAAAGCCTGTATTTCGATGTGGTGAAAGGCAAAAATGCCAAGTACGCACATTGGTTGACATTGGTTTAATCAATTACGCGCCTGTTTGCTGGAGAGTTTGAATGTCTGATGTCAAAGAGTTTGAAGTAGACGGCAAAGACTTGCCATTGCATTGCCCAACCAAAGATACGCCTTTGTGGGATGCACATCCAAGGGTGTTTTTGGATGTGGCGAAAACGGGGCAAGTGTCTTGTCCGTATTGCGGGGCTAAATATAAGTTGAAGCCGGGGACGCAGGTGCATCACCATTAAGTAGAAAAACCCACGCATTGCGTGGGTTTTTTGTTTGTGGGTTTTGCACGTGAATTGGGCGAGTTTGAAAAATATTCTTTGGATGGTTGAATAGCCTGTGCTTATTGGATTGATTGTCGCGCGGAACAGCGTTCTGGCTTTATTGGATGTTTTGTAAAAGGTCACTCTTAAGGTTTGTGCTTTGATGAGTGTTTTGTTTCGCCTTTAGGCGAGTTACTTTTCTTTGCTTGCACAAAGAACAAGTAACCAAAAGAAATGCACCCCAGCTTCCGCTTGTATCCTGTGCTACTCGGCTTGTCGGGCGGCAATCAAAAACTCGCTCCTACGGAGCTCAAACAGTTGCTTGCCGACTACCCCCGCCAACCCTGCGTTGCTCGGCGCGGCAGATGGGGTCCCCGAACACCAGGTGAGCGCAATGGTTGGTAGTTTTAATAAACGAATTTGGTTTTTGAACCGTCCAAACTTCGCCAATGTGAGTTTGGCGAGACAAATCCCATTCATCACGCTGAGTAGCGGAGACAAAATAAGAGTAGAGGGAGCGACTGTTCGAATCCCGCAGCAGCTCACGTTTTGTGTGAGCTGCAAGGTTGAGTTTCGTGACCGTCTTATTTTGTTGAGCAACGCAAGGGAGCCGTAGGCCGTGATGGCTGGGTGCCCTCTTCTTTGGTTACTTTCTGAGGGGCAAGCATCAGAAAGTGACTCGCCGACAAGGCGAAAGGCATCGCCAAATCACTCCGCCAAAGCTAAGCGCTCTAAAGAGTTACTTTCTAACGCATATCGGTTCAGCGCTGCAGTCTAGGCGGTGATCGCCCATAATTGCTGCATCACTCGCTGAGTTTCCTCCGTCCCGCTCGTTAAAAACACATAATCGCCAGCTTCCGTTGCTGCATTAAGCATTTGTCTTTGCTCTAACACCTGTTGCAAACGCTTCGCCACGGCAGCGCCGGTATCAATCAAGGTGACATCAGGCCCGACGGTCTCTTGAATATATTTACGCACAAACGGGTAGTGCGTGCAGCCCAACACAATGGTATCCGCTCCTGCGGCCATGAGTGGTTTGCAGTATTGTTGCAGTAGTGCGAGCGTCTGTGGGGTGTCGAGTTGGCCTTGTTCTATGCATTCCACCAGGCCAACGCAGGCTTGTGTGATGACTTGCACGTTTTGGCCGTAATGTTCGAGCAGGGCTGCAAATTGTGCGCTTTGCAGAGTGCCGGTGGTGGCGAGTACGCCGATGATGCCGTTGTTGCTGGCAGCCGCCGCAGGTTTGACGGCGGGTTCCATGCCGATAATGGGTAGTGTGTAATGTTGGCGCATGCTACCAATGGCGGCTGCGGTGGCGGTGTTGCAGGCGACAACTAGGGCTTTGGCGCCTTTGGCAATTAATATATCGGCGACGATTGTGCAGCGTTGCTGAATTTCTGCGGCGGTTTTGTTGCCGTAAGGCGCGTGGGCGCTGTCAGCAAAGTAGATGAAATGCTCGTGTGGCAGTTGGCGGGTGAGGTGTTTTAGCACGCTGAGGCCGCCGACCCCGGAATCCATCACCCCAATGGGGGCATTGACTGCAATCGCTGGGCACATCGAAATGGCACGGTATGATTTATAATGGGGGGATTATATCGGATTTTAGACAGGTGTCAGGCATGGCCAACCGGCTGAGCAAGATTTACACGCGTACTGGCGATAGCGGCACAACCGGGCTGGGCGATGGCTCGCGCGTGGCAAAATCTGACTTGCGCGTGGAGGCCATGGGCGATGTCGATGAGCTGAATGCCGTGCTCGGTATGTTGCTGGTAGAAGACCTGGCGGACGATGTGCGTGACAGCTTGCTGGCGATTCAGCATGATTTGTTCGACCTGGGTGGTGAGTTGTGTATGCCTGGGCATCACTTTATACAGGCGGGTCGGGTCACGTTTTTAGAACTGACGCTGGATGCCTGGAACGAAGCGCTTAGTCCGTTAAAAGAATTTATTTTGCCGGGTGGCAGCCGTGCAGCCGCCGTGTGTCATTTGGCACGTACGGTTTGTCGGCGTGCCGAGCGCGTGTTGCATGCACTGCATGCGCAATCGCCGGTCACCGCTGTGGCCTTGCAATACCTGAACCGATTGTCTGATTTACTGTTTGTCCTCTGTCGCACGCTTAACCGGCAGGCAGGTGTGCCGGACGTATTGTGGAATAACCAACATAAACTATAGCGTGGCCCTGGCCGGCGCTTGAAATGCAAAAAAACGAATGATTAAACAATTACTGCAAAAAGTATTCCGTCGTCGTGCCAGCGCGAATACCCACACTCAACTGCCTGCGGCGCAAGTCATCCAGGTAGGCAAGCATAAGATCAACCAGAAGCATATTAGCCAGGCCGCACTGAAGACCTGCGACCAACTGCAGAAGGCCGGTTTCCAGGCCTATATCGTCGGTGGTGCCGTGCGCGATTTGCTGCTTAATCACCCGCCTAAAGACTTTGACGTGGCAACCAATGCCACGCCTGAGCAGGTGCATAAGGTGTTTCGACGCTCGCGCATTATCGGTCGTCGTTTCCGGCTGGTACATGTGTTATGGGGGCATGAGACGATAGAAGTCTCTACTTTCCGTGGTCATCACTTAAGCGATGGTGACGCTGAAACCAACGATAGCGGCCGCATCATCCGTGACAACGTGTTTGGCAGTATTGAGGAAGATTCGGTGCGCCGTGACTTCACCGCCAATGCCTTGTATTACGACCCCAAGCGTCAGGAAGTGCTGGATTTTCATCATGGTGTGGCTGATGTGCGCGCCAAAACCTTGCGCATGATTGGCGATCCTGTCACGCGTTATCAGGAAGACCCGGTGCGCATGTTGCGCGCGGTGCGCTTGTCGGCCAAGCTGGGCTTGAAGCTGGAACGTTCTACAGAAGCACCAATACGCAAATTGGCTGATCTGCTGGAGGATGTGCCACCCAGCCGCTTATTTGACGAGATGTTAAAACTGTTCTTGTCCGGTCACGCCATCGAGAGCATTAACGCTTTACGTGCGCAGCAGTTGCACCACGGTTTGTTGCCTTTGCTGGATGTAGTGCTCGAGCAGCCACTTGGCGAAAAATTTGTCATGCTGGCGCTTAAAAATACCGATGAGCGCATTTTGTCTGGCAAGTCCTCTAACCCTAGCTTTTTGTTCGCTACCTTGCTGTGGCACGAGGTGCTGCAAGCCTGGCAAGAGAACCAGAAGCGTGGCGAGCATATGATTCCTGCCTTGCATGAGGCGATGAATGAAGTGATCGACAAGCAGGCCGAGAAAATGGCGATTCACAATCGTTATACTGCGACCATGAAAGAAATCTGGGTGATGCAGCCGCGCTTTGAGCAGCGCTCTGGCAAGCGCCCTTATGCCTTGTTGACCAACCCCAAATACCGCGCGGGGTATGACTTCTTGCTATTACGCTGTGCTTCCGGTGAATTACCACAGGAGCTGGGCGACTGGTGGACGCGCTTTGCCGATGCTGGTACCGATGAACGTACCGAGATGTTATTACCGGAAAGCGGCCCTAAAAAACGCCGCCGCAAACCACGCAAGAAAAAGCCTGTGGGCGGAGACTTGGCTTAATGGCCATTGCGTTGATTGCGCTGGGCAGTAATTTGCAGCAGCCAGAAACACAGGTCAGCAAAGCGATTACGGTGTTGGCCA
The DNA here is from genome assembly GCF_000800115.1 of Methylophilus sp. Q8. Lineage (NCBI taxonomy): Bacteria > Pseudomonadati > Pseudomonadota > Betaproteobacteria > Nitrosomonadales > Methylophilaceae > Methylophilus > Methylophilus sp. Q8. The sequence continues at coordinate 1,533,032 of NZ_JUHE01000001.1, forward strand.
GTACGCCAGGATTGACCTTGATGCAAGCCTCCAGCCTGTATGCGACGGCACCGGTGGGCTACGATAACCAGCCTGACTTTATCAATGCGGTGGTGCAGGTGGCGACCGAGATGCCAGCGCCGCAGTTGATGCAGTTATTGCTGGATATTGAGCAGACGTTTGGCCGTGAGCGCCCGTTTCCCAATGCGCCTCGCATTTTGGACCTCGACTTGCTGGATTATGAGGGCATACAGCTAGATACCGAGCTGTTGAAATTACCGCATCCGCGCATGCATGAGCGTGGCTTTGTCATTTTGCCGCTGGCTGAAATTGTGCCCGACTTTATGCTGCCACAAGGAAAGACTGTTGTAGAATGGACAGCAAAACACAAGCACGATGACGTGCGCAAACTGAATCCGAATTGAATCCGCTGAACGAGCAATCACCATGTTTACCCGCTTTCCTTATGTCGTTATTGAAGGTCCGATAGGCAGTGGCAAAACCACATTGGCCCGGATGCTGGCCGATCAGTTTTCAGTCGAGCTACTGTCTGAAAAGGCTGAGGCTAATCCGTTTTTGACCCGCTTTTATCAGGATGCACAGCGTTATGCTTTGCCAACGCAGTTATTCTTCCTGTTTCAGCGTTCGCGCCAGATTGAAGATATGGCACAGCGCGATATGTTTGGCCAGCCCACGGTGTCTGATTTCTTTCTCGAAAAAGACCCGCTGTTTGCACGCCTGAACCTGGATGATGAAGAGTATTCTCTGTATCACCAGATTTACCAGCACCTGCAACTCAAAGCGCCCAAGCCAGATCTGGTGGTGTATCTGCAAACTCCGGTGGACGCCTTAATGGATCGCATCGAGGAGCGCAATATCAGCTACGAGCAAGATATGCCGCGTGAGTATATTGCCCGCCTGGCCGAGGCTTATAGTGAATTTTTTCACGGCTACGATGCCTCACCTTTGCTGATTGTGAATAACGAAAAGCTCAATATTATTAAAGACCCGGAAGCATTTAACTTGCTGATCGAGCGTATTGGCCAGATTAAGAGCAGCCGCGAATACTTTAACCCCAATTTTTAATTCAACCTGGCGGTATGGGCCACCATTATCGGCCCGTGTTGGCAGATTGATGGCGGAAACAGATGCTGAATACCCTTCTCACAAAAGCTGGTGCGGGCGAAAAAATTGCCATGCTCACTTGCTATGACGCCACCTTTGCCAAATTGCTGGCATTGGCTGGTGTGGATGTCTTGCTGGTGGGGGACTCCCTGGGCATGGTTGTACAAGGCGCTGCCAATACGCTGGACGTCACCATGCAGGACATGATTTACCACACCCGCCTGGTGGCTAAAGGCGCGCCAGCCACTGTGATCATGAGTGACATGCCGGCAGGCAGTTATGAGCATGATAAAACCACAGCACTCACTAATGCGCTGACATTAGTCGCGGCAGGTGCGCATATCGTCAAGATCGAAGGCGGTGGCAACATGGTTGAGACCGCACGTTACCTGGTCGAAAATGGCGTGCCAGTATGTGCGCATCTGGGCTTTACGCCGCAGTCAGTCGAAAAGCTGGGTGGCTATAAAATTCAGGGCAAGACTGAAGAAAGCGCGCAAATTATGCTGGCCGATGCCCAGGCCATGGTGCGGGCCGGGGTGGATATGGTGCTATTCGAGATGGTGCCTGCGGCGGTGGCTGCGCATATCACACAGCACATTGGTGTGCCAACGATAGGCATAGGCGCAGGCGCTGGCTGTAGTGGCCAGGTGCTGGTATTGCAGGATTTATTGGGAATATATACTGGTCCGGCAGATAAAGCCCCACAAGACTACAAAGCGCCAAGGTTCGCACAGAACTTCCTGCAGCAGGCGGGGAGTGTGCAGCAGGCGGTGGTGGATTATGTTGAGGCGGTGAAGGCGGGGAGCTTTCCTGAGGATAGGCATAGTTACTAGCGTGGTGTGGATGGGCTAAGAAGGTCATTCTTAGGTTTGTGTTTTGGTTAGTGTTTTGTTTCGCCTTTTCGGCGAGTTACTTTTCTTTGCTTGCCCAAAGCGAAGACTATTCTATGATCGATCTATTTCGCCTCTCGGCGACCATTCTTTCTTATGCTTGTCCATAAGAAAGAAGGCAAAGAACAAGACACCCCAACTTCCGCTTATTTCCTGTGCTACTCGGCTTGTCGGGCGGCAATCAAAAACTCGCTCCTTTGGAGCTCAAACAGTTGCTTGCCGACAACTCCCGCCAACCCTGCGTTGCTCGGCGCGGCAGATGGGGACCCCGAACACCAGGCGAGCGCAACTATTAGTGCTCTTAACAAACCAATCTGTTTTTTGAACCGTTCAGATTTCTACAATGTGAGTTTGGCGAGATCAATCCCATTCCATCACGCTGAGTAGCGGAGACAAAATAAGGAAGAAGGGAGCGACTGTTTGAGCTCCGCGGCAGCTTGTGCAGTGTACAAGCTGCTAGGGCGAGTTTCGTGACCGCTTATTTTGTTGAGCAACGCAAGGGAGCCGAAGGCCGTGATGGCTGGGTGCCCTCTTTTTTGTTACTTTTTTGGGGCAAGCAAAAAAAGTAACTCGCCAGCAAGGCGAAAAGAAACTTCAGAAGGTCCCCAGCAATGCTGGACTAAAGAATAACCTTATACACACATCAAACAACAAAAAAAGCGTCACCCCTCAGCATATTCGCTGGAGGCAACGCCTTTTCAGATCACACTAGTTATTGTTTGCGCTGGCGACGGCTAGCAGCCCCCATCAACAATAAACCAGCGCCCATCAGCGCGTAGGTTTCCGGTTCTGGTACCGTAGAAATGCTCACGCCGTCCAGGTCAAAACGCAGGTTGCTGCCACTGAAGCCTGCTGGCAGGCTGATGCCAAGCTGAACGCGACCTACCTCATCAAATACCGCATCAAATGATTGGCCTGAGAAGCTGGTGAATGCCGGGTTGGATGGGTCAATGACCAGGTCGATGCGCGTCCAGGTGTTAGGCTCTACCCAGGTGGAAACAATCGCGCTGGCGCCAGGGTTGTTGGACGGGGCGGCAATACGGGCATAGGCTTGCAGGGCGATATCGGCATCGTGGCGGAAGTACCAGCTAAATACCAGGTCGTCACGCCAGTCACCTTGGAAGGCGCCATCGCTACAAGCTGCGCTCTCGCAACGGAATAACACGGCTACCGAGCCAAAGGCGCTGGCCGTCGGGCTGGCGGTTGTGCTGAGATAGGCACCACCATCCGCGCCACCGCTGGCAACGATCTGGTTAGGGTTGCTGCCGGTCGTCCAGCCGGAAAGACCGTCTGTGAAGGTTTCGGTGTATGGGGTAGTTAACGCTGCTGCCTGCCCGGCAAAACTCATGGTGGCGATCAACGCCAGGCTGGTAAATAAATGACGATACATGTGTTGTCCTCTTCGTAAAAATTATAATTAGTAATCAACTTGATAATGAGATTGATTATTGTTTATTTTAACATGCGGTTTAACCTTAGCTCAAGGGAGTACTATCTGCAGTAATCGCTGCCTGAGCGGCCTTGCTTGTGGCAAAATAACGCCTTGGTTGCCGCTATGATGAATTTACTCTCACTCGAATCCTCCACCGAAACACTGTCACTGGCCTTGCAAACGGAGGCTGGCTTATGCACGTTTGATGAAGTCACCGGCCCTGCGGCATCGCAACGTATCCTGCCTGAAATTCAGCGTTTGTTGACGCAGGCAAATATCCAGCTGAATGCTTTAGATGGCATTGTCTATGGCACTGGCCCTGGTGCTTTTACTGGCGTGCGTGTGGCTGTCGGTGTGACGCAGGGACTGGCATTTGGTGCCCACCTGCCAGTGGTCGGCATCAGCTCAGTGCTGGCGGTGGCAGAAACTGCCTGGCAAGAGGCGCAGGCTGAAAAGGTGCTGGTATGCCTGGATGCGCGCATGGGTGAGGTTTATCATGCGGCATTTGTGCGACAAGCCGATGGCTGGCAAGAGGTTTTGCCGCCTATGGTATGCAAGCCGCAAGATGTGCCTGCTGTTGAAGGTACTGACTGGCTGGGCGCAGGGTCTGGCTGGCGTGTGTTTGAGCAAGTGTTGTCAGAAAAATATAGCGGCCAACTGGTGAGTGTGCGTCCGGAATTGATGCCTAAAGCTAGCGCGATGCTGACGTTGGCACAGCCATTGTTTGCAGCGGGCCATACCCAGGCTGCGCATGAAGCCGCACCATTGTATATACGTAACCGTGTCGCCTTGACGGCCGCTGAGCGTGCGCAAGGGCAAACGCTGTAACTGATATGAGCGCCTTGCCACAACAGCACGTCACGTTCCGCCCGATGTCTTATGACGACCTGGCTGCGATTAGCCGGATTGAGCCGACGATTTATAGTCATCCATGGACATTGGGAAACTTCAACGATTCACTCAATGCCGGGTATAGTGCCTGGGTGATGGAGATTGCCGAGGATATTGTTGGCTATGCTTTGGTGATGATGGTGCTGGACGAGGCGCATTTGCTCAATCTCAGCATTGCAAAGCCATTTCAGGGCCAGGGCCTTGGACGTACTTTGTTGGCGCATATGGTCGATGTTTCGCAGCGTCATCAAGCGGCTAATATGTTTCTTGAGGTGCGCGTCAGCAATACCAAGGCGATTGCCTTGTATGAATCTATGGGATTTTGTGAGATGGGCGTGCGCCGCAATTACTATCCCACCAAAACTGGCCGCGAAGATGCTGTATTAATGGGGTTGGCATTATGAACAGGAGTGCCTGGTGAGTTTAAGCCGTGAAGACATGTTGCGGGAATTGGAGTTGCTGCCCGTTTGGCGAGCACGCTCGCCTGCGCCTGCAAACTTGTCGCCAGTGACTATTGCAGAACCCGTTGTCACGCTGGAAGCTGCTATAGAAGCCACCGCCGCGCCAGTCTCTGCGCCTGTTGTAGAAGATGAAACAGAAGGGCTGAATATTGAAGCATCCCTCGCGGAGAGGCTTCAAGCGCCACTGGATGCATCGCCTGAATTGAGCGAGCCCAATTTGCCGGAAGCGGCCGCTGAGCCGTTGGTGCAAACGCCGTGGCTGCTTTATTGCCCGCACGCCAGTGATGCGCCGAGTCAGCAGTTGTTGCAAAACATTTGGCGTGCCTTGCAACTGCCGCTTGAGGAGGTATCGCTTTACCAACAGCCGTTACAGTTGACACAAGTGAACAGCCGCTTTTGTGTATTGTTTGGTCTGGAGCAGGCAAATCAGTTTTTAGCGACAAATCATGCGGAAATAGCGGCTGTTCGTGGTCAGATATTGACTTATGGCGACATGCTGGTGGTGATTACTCATCACCCACAGGCCATGCTGGAAAATCCCTTGTTAAAGCGTGAAGTCTGGCAGGATATGTGTTTGTTGCTGGCCAGGCATGCAGCCGTGGCTGCTTGAAGAAATGTTTTTTAGCCCGCATCTATAAAGTAGATGTGGTTTTATGATGAATTTATGTTTTTTGACTGGAGTCTGACATGCGTCGATTATTAAATATGCTATTGCTGGTAGCTACCCTGAGCCTGTCTGGCTGTGGTTATAACCAGTTTCAAAGTCTGGATGAAGAAACCAAGGCCAACTGGTCTGAGGTATTGAACCAGTATCAGCGCCGTGCAGATTTGGTGCCTAACCTGGTGTCCACCGTGAAAGGCTATGCCAGCCATGAAGAAAAAGTGCTGACTGAAGTGACCGAGGCACGTGCCAAAGTGGGTAGTATGCAGGTCACGCCTGAGTTGCTGAATGACCCGGATGCGTTTGCCAAATTCCAGGCGGCACAAGGCCAGCTGACCAGTGCCTTGTCGCGTCTGATGGTGGTGTCTGAAAACTATCCTAACCTGAAAGCGGATGCCAGTTTCCGCGATTTGCAGGCCCAGCTTGAAGGCACTGAGAACCGTGTAACAGTCGCACGTAACCGTTATATTGAGTCTGTGAAGCAGTACAACGTGTCTGTACGTAGTTTCCCTAATAATTTGACCGCCATGATGTTTGGTTATCAGCCTAAGCCATCATTTACGGTTGAAAATGAAAAAGCGATTTCAACGGCGCCTAAAATTGACTTTGGTGATGGTAAGTAATCGCTAACATGACCGCTTGCTGGAAATCCCTCCTGCTTGTCTGCTGCGTGCTGTTTGGTATCGCAAGCAGCCAGGCAGCCGATGGTCTGGTCGATATTCCGCCACTGCAAAGCGCAGTGACGGATTTGACACAGACCTTGTCCGCTGAGGAGCAAGCCGCCCTGAGTCAGAAGCTTAGCCAGTTCTCACAGCAGTCTGGTTCCCAAGTGGCTGTGCTGTTATTGCCTAGCACGCAGCCAGAAGAAATTTCGCAGTTTGGTATCCGCCTGGCCGATGCCTGGAAAGTGGGCCGCGAAAAGCAGGATGACGGCGTGATTATTATCGTCGCCAAAAACGATAGGAAAATGCGTATTGAGGTTGGTTATGGCCTCGAAGGCGCGATTCCAGATGCGATTGCCAAGCGTATCATCAGCGAGCAAATTGCACCTGCGTTCAAACAAGGCCAGTTTTACCAGGGCTTGAATCTGGCGACGGATACCTTGATCAAGCTGATTCAAGGCGAGCAGTTACCTGCGCCCACCAAGCAAACGCGCCAGGCACATGCGGATGACTGGATGAGTATGCTGCCTATCCTGATGTTTGCTGCGATTATCGGCGGCGCCATCTTCAAGGGCATGCTGGGTGATTTTCCTGGTAGCCTGGTGACCGGCGGTTTGCTGGGTGGCTTGGCGGGTTGGTTAGGCGCGACAGCCTTGATTATGGGGCTGATCGGTTTGGCAGCATTTGTGTTCACGCTGGCCATGGGCGGGCGTGGTGGCGGATCCTATGGCGCGTATCCTGGTGGCTTTGGCGGTTACTCCGGTGGTAGCCGTGGCCCGGACATTTTCAGTGGCGGCGGCGGTGGCTTTGGTGGCGGTGGTGCCTCCGGTGACTGGTAATCAATATTGAGAGTCGTATGAAACCTGTACACCCGTTCAAACGCTGGTTCAAACATGCCTGGAGTCATCCTAGGCATGTTAAAGCCTTGTTTCCGCAGCATTCACTCAAGCAGATTGAATTGGCCATTGCACAAAGCGAGCATCATCATGCGGGTGAAATCCGGGTGGTGATCGAGTCTGGTTTACCCACCTATGCTATCCTGCGGAGATTGGCGCCAAGGCAACGTGCGATCAATTTATTCGGCCATTTCAATATTTGGGATACCGAGCATAACAATGGCGTGTTGATTTACCTGCTGCTGGCTGACCATGATGTTGAAATTGTGGCCGACCGCGGCATACACCGGCATGTAGGAGAGGCTGGTTGGCAGCACATTTGCCAGCACATGGAAGGGATGTTCAGAAGTGGGCAGTTTGAAGCAGGCGTGGTGTATGGCATACAAGCGATTGGCGAGCAGCTGGCAACACATTTTCCGCCAGAAGCTGTTCCGCGTAATGAGTTACCTAATCGCGTGCTTATTCTTTAGTTTTACTCTACCGGCTTACGCAGACCTTAACGATATCAACCGTATTTACCATAGCACTCCCTCGCTAGGGTCTTTTGAAGTCTGCCAGGGTGGAGGATGCACACGTTCTGATGTACTTAGCCTGACGCCAGCTGAATGGGACAACGTCACCAGGCTATTTACCCCATCCCCGCAAACAGCCGAAGTTGAGCGCGCAGCCATCGCGCAAGCCATTGGTGTGCTGGAGGATATTGTCGGCACCAAGACAGGCACTGCCGCTGATCGTGCCGGCACGTTCAATAACAGCGACTACCTGCATCAGCAGGATTGCAACGACGAAGCCATCAATAGCACTACCTATATGCGGTTGATGCAGCAGGCTGGCCTGATGCAATTTCACCAGATTTTAGATACACGTACACGCAAGTTCTTTTTGACCGGCTGGCCGCATAGCGCTGCTGTGATTAAAGAAGACAGCAGTCAGGCGGAGTACGCCGTAGACAGCTGGTTTTACGATAACGGCTATCCGGCGACCATTGTACCAATGGCCACCTGGAAAGCCGGCTACATCCCTCAAGACAGCCCCATCCTTGAGCGTAATGATAAAGCTGAGCCAGTTAACGGCGAGTAAGCGTGAGTCCGAATTGACGTGGCCGCGCCAGCAACAAGCTGATGCCTGCCAGTAACAAAGCTGCACTATAAGGTTCAGGCACTGTGCTAGGCACATCCACCGGGATGATGGAGCCTGGTGTCACCGCCCAGGCAAACCAGAAGGTAGGTTCTTTGGTATACACCTCCTGGTAGCCATAAGTAGCGAAAAACTCAAACGCGCCATCCACGGAATTGACTACTTCAGTACCCGTCCAGTAAAACGATTGCACCTGGCTGAATGGGGCGCTTATGCCATAGTTTGAGCTACGAGGGCCGCCGTAGGGCTCGAGTCCGAGCTCTTTATAATAAAGCTCTGCAAATTCATCACCAGCGGCAGTGCCGTTGGTAGCAGATCTGTAGCCGCAGTCGGTGCCGCCCTCGCTCCAGTTGCAGCCATCATTACCGATATCGGTCACCGTCGGTAGTCGCCATGCATCACTGCCGGCATAACTGATGGTATTCAGATAATGTACAAAAGCCTGCGCACCCCACCATGAGGTTTCGCCGACATTGCTGAAATCTGTGCTTGAAAGGGTGTAGGGGGTGCTGCCGAAACTGACCCCGGTATTGGCGGCGATGATGGCATCCACTACTGTGCTATAACCATTACTGGTGATCATGGTGGAAAGCAAATTGGCATCTTTTGTCCATGTAACATCGCTAATGCTGCTATAAAACAAGTCGGCACCATCAGATGTATAGCCGACCAGCGCTGCATTGGCGTGTGGACTCAGGGATAAGGAAACCAGGCAAGTGGCGGTAGCGAGTATTGCATGCATGCGATGAGGACGTGACAACATAGCAAAGCCTTTCTATTGTTTGAATAATACATCCAAGGACTTCTGAGGCATGTTGCAGATCACAACAGGGATTGCGTATACGCCTGCAAGTGATCAGTCATGAATGTATATTAGTTTTGCATAAATGTAAATTATTGAGTCTGGGCACGGTTAAGCTGCGCTTGATTGCTTGTGAATATCGGGTGTAGCTTACGGTTTGTTACTGACTAAGCCATGGTTTAAGGCTAAAATCCTGCCTTTAGATTTCAATTTAATTTACTCTTATGCGCGCCTCACAATTTTTCATTGCTACCCAAAAAGAAGCCCCTTCCGACGCCGAGCTGATCAGCCACAAACTCATGGTGCGTGCCGGGCTGATCAAAAAGCTGGGCAGCGGTTTGTATAGCTGGATGCCGCTGGGTTTGCGTGTACTGCGCAAGGTAGAAAACATCGTGCGTGATGAGATGAACAAGGCTGGCGCGCTGGAGTTGCTGATGCCAGCGGTGCAGCCAAAAGAGTTGTGGGAGGAAACCGGCCGCTGGGCGGTGTTTGGCCCACAAATGCTGAAAATCCAGGATCGTCATGAGCGTGATTTCTGCTTTGGCCCGACGCATGAGGAAGTGATTACTGACATCGCGCGTAAGGAAATCAGCAGCTACAAGCAGTTGCCTTTGAATTTCTACCAGATCCAGACCAAGTTCCGTGACGAGATCCGCCCACGTTTTGGTGTGATGCGCGCGCGCGAGTTTTTGATGAAAGATGCCTACTCCTTCCATACCAGTGCAGACTGTCTGGTGAATACCTACAACAGCATGCACACGGCTTACAGCAATGTATTTACGCGCCTGGGCTTAAAGTTCCGTGCCGTGAAGGCCGACTCTGGCGCCATTGGTGGTGATGGTTCACAAGAGTTTCACGTGCTGGCAGACAGCGGTGAAGATGCGCTGGCGTATTGCGAGCAGTCTGACTACGCCGCCAACGTCGAGTTGGCCGAGGCGGTTGCTACCGGTAGCCGTGCGGCCGCCAGCGAAAGCATGCGCGAGGTTGATACGCCCAAGCAAACGAGCTGCGAAGACGTCGCCAAATTGCTGGATGTGCCAGTGAGCAAAACCGTTAAATCTGTTGCGCTGATGGTGGGTGATGTGTTTACGCTGGCCCTGTTGCGTGGCGACCATCAGCTGAATGAAGTGAAATTTGGCAAGATTGATGGCGTGAACGATTTCCGCCTGGCGACTGAAGAAGAAATCCGTGCCAACTTGAGTTGCCCACCTGGCTTCATTGGCCCGGTTGGCGTTAATGCCAATGTGCGCGTAGTGGCCGATAGAACCGTGGCACTCATGAGTGATTTCGTTTGTGGCGCCAATAAACCTAAGTTTCACCTGGCGGGTGTGAATTTTGGCCGCGATTTGCCAGAGCCAGCCATCGTTGCGGATATCCGCAACGTGGTGACCGGCGATGCCAGCCCGGATGGCAAAGGTACTTTGGATTTGTGTCGCGGCATCGAAGTTGGCCATATTTTCCAGTTGCGTACCAAATATTCCGAAGCCATGCAGGCGACTTACCTGGACGAAAATGGTCAGACGCAAGTGATGGAAATGGGCTGTTATGGCATCGGTGTGTCACGTATCGTCGGTGCAGCGATTGAGCAGGGCAACGATGACAAAGGCATTATTTTCCCGCTGAGTATGGCGCCGTTTGCCGTGGTCATTTGCCCGATTGGCCTCGACAAGAGTGACGCAGTCAAGCAAGCCGCATATGACCTCTACGCCCAGTTGCAACAAGCGGGTGTGGATGTGCTGCTGGATGACCGTGGTGAGCGCCCAGGCGTCATGTTCGCCGAAAGTGACCTCATGGGCATTCCGCACCGCGTGGTGATTGGTGACCGTGGTTTGGCTGAAGGTAAAGTCGAATATAAGGGCCGTACTGACGCTGAGGCACAGAACTTGCAAGTGACTGATTGTGTGACCTTTTTGCGTGACAAACTTGGTCAGTAATTAGAGGGATTTCATCCCTCTGTTTAGCGCCTGTGGCGGGATGAATTTGATTACAATAGACGCAATGAAAAAAGCATTCTTCTTTTTGTTTGCCTTGTTGCTGGCCGGCCTGTGTGCATGGTCTGCGCCGTCTTTTGCGGGCAACCAGAAAGAGGAGCCGCTTGCCAATAGCGTTAAGGCGCTGATGCAAAAGTCTGTCAGCGACCTCGCTGCGCCAAGATTGTTATTTGATAACGAACTGTCAGCCCAGCAATGGTTGCAGGATATGTCTGCCCGCCTGGCCAAGCGTATGCCTGATGCGCAATACCGTGAAGATTTCCTTAAGTCTGTGCACTACGAAGCCACACGTGCAGGGCTGGATCCGCAATTGGTATTGGGCCTGATTCACGTCGAAAGCGGCTTTAAAAAATATGCGGTCTCCAGCGTGGGTGCTCGCGGATATATGCAGGTGATGCCATTCTGGGTGAAGTCGATTGGAGTCAACGAACACAATCTGTTTGATATGCGTTTAAACCTGCGTTACGGCTGTACTATTTTGCGCCATTATCTGGACATTGAACGTGGTGATTATTACCGCGCGCTTGGTCGTTATAACGGTAGCCTGGGCAAGCCTGATTACCCGAACCTGGTGGTGGGTGCCTGGCGTAATCACTGGCATTATGCGCCTGCTTTAGATACACCCAAGCTGAATGTTGCCAGTCAATAACCGAATCAAACAGATAATAAAAAACCGCGCCTAGGCGCGGTTTTTTATTATTGGCGTTCAAATTTATTTGACGATTTTAAAGCCATAGTAGGTACCAAACTCACCTTCTGGCTCGTGGTAGATAAACATCATGCCGTTGGTATAGCCCAGGCCGTTGAAGTGATTTTGTGAACGTAGCTTCATGGTGGCAGGCAGCGCACTTTTACCGACAAACTGACCATTCAAGTCAAAAATCAATACGGCTTTGTGGTCGACATCCAGTAACGCCAACTCATTGCCAGCGACGCCTGTAAAGGCAATATAGTGGTCGCTGACATCGTCGTGCGCCACTTGTGCTTTGGCAAAGTCGAGTTTGATTTCCTGCAGTTTTTCGCGTTGTTTGGCATCGACGACAAATACCAGGTTGCCTCTATCCTGTTTGGCATAATAGTGTTTGCTCACTGAGTCGTAGCTGGGCATGGTGCCTGCATCGCCAAAGGCCGGGTTGAACTGGGCGACGTCGCCCGAAGTCCCTAACAGCTCGCCTTTATCACCCACATCCAGGCTGTAAATGCCCGTGTTAGGTGAAAAGCCTACCGCGCTGGAAATATTATAGGTAATGGTTTCCAGCTTGCCAGAATTCGGGTTGTAATAGAGCGAGCGATTGTCATAGCCAGGTTTGGCCGAGTTGACATAGTTGCCATCCGCCGTAAAAGCGTGCACCTCAGATTTTGAGATCGGCGCTTCAAATTCGCTGCCCATCGGCGCCAATCCACCATCGGCAATGTAGTAGTGTTGATTGCTGGGCAAATAAGCCACGGCCATCGGGCGTGTAGTCGGTTTTTTAACCAGGGGGATTTTTACGCCGACTTCTGCCTCGGGCAAAATCTCAGCATGGGCGGTGAGTGTTAGGCAAAATAGTGCCAGGCTGCTCAAGGTGGTGGTGATGGGTTGCATAACGCCGTGATCCTGTTTTTATGGGTGATGAATAGACTCTATTTTAACGTGCAAGTTTAAGATTTTGCTGACTGTACACGCGTAATCAGCATGGCATCGCCATAACTGAAAAAACGGTAAGACTGGTCAATCGCATGTGCATAAGCCTTGCGCATCAAATCATAGCCACCAAATGCGGAGACCAGCATCATCAAAGTGCTTTTCGGCAGGTGAAAGTTGGTAATCAGCCTATCCACCAGCTTGAACTCAAAACCAGGCGTAATGAAAATGTTGGTGTCACCATGATGCGCAAATAGCTTACCCACATGCGCCGCACTCTCCAGTGTGCGCAGCGAGGTTGTGCCTACCGCTGTGACGCGCTTGCCACTGGCGCGCGCGTTGAGAATCGTGCTAATCGTTTCCTCAGGCAAATGGTAAACCTCGCTATGCATATGATGCTCGGCAATATTGTCCACTTTCACTGGCTGGAAAGTACCCGCGCCCACATGTAGCGTCACGTAGCGCACATGCACGCCTTTGTTGATTAGCGCCTGTAATAAGGCCTCATCAAAATGCAGGCCAGCCGTCGGTGCAGCCACCGCCCCCGCATGCCTGGCAAACACGGTTTGGTAACGCGTATCATCTGCGGCATCCGCCTTGTGCTCAATGTAAGGCGGCAACGGCAACTGGCCATATTGCTCCAGAAAGTCATACCAGGACTCATTGCCCAGCAGGCGGATATGAAACATATCGGCCTGCCTGCCTAATACCTCTGCCTGATAATCGCCCGACAAATGCAGTAAACTGCCCGCTTTGGGCGAGCGTGAGGACTTGATTTGCGCATAAGCCTCTTGCTCAGACAACACACGGTCTATCATCACCTCAATCTGGCCGCCAGTGGCTTTTTGCCCAAACAGTCTGGCTTTGATGACTTTTGTGTCATTGAGAACGAGCACATCGCCCGCCTCAAAATGGTCGGCAATCTGGCGGAAATAACTGTCCTGGATAGTCTGTTGTATGGCATTGACTTCTAGCAGGCGACTTTCTGAACGGTTGGGTAGAGGATGTTGCGCAATTAAGTGTGCGGGAAGATAAAAATCGAAATCTAGAGTTTTCATAAATCAAAATTATGGTTATAATAGCTGTCTTTGAGATGTCCAACATTATATCCCATGCCGGGATGGCGGAACTGGTAGACGCACTGGACTCAAAATCCAGCGCCGCAAGGCGTGCCGGTTCGATTCCGGCTCCCGGCACCATGTAATAGTACACAGCAGTCCAATTTAGCCCGTAAATCAATGACTTACGGGCTTTTTTGTGCCCGCAATAGTCCCAAGCCGTCGAAAATCGGTCGATAAACCATATAAGCTCTATGATGAGCGCGGCTTGTATGCACCTAAATGGTGGGCAATGGTGGCGGATTAAGTGCCGAATTTAAGGTAAAGAGAAGGCGATCTCCTTGCCACCTATCCAGAAATAACATTATCTAAAACCAGGCAAAGGCGTGATGATGCGCGTGTGCAGGTGGTTAGTAACGCCGATCTTAGTCGCCGTATAAAAGAAACCAAAATTCAAGCCAGACTAGTAGCGCAAAACACTTTTGAGGCTGTGGCTAATGAAATGACATCTTTTACACAATCAAAGTAAATCGGAGCGCCACCAGCGTTGGTTGGAGTTTTATCTATACCCCACGATAGCATCAATGTAGAGTGCTGTGAGAACTGGAATCGACTAGGTTGGTTAATGGTTGATAGAATGTTTTTAGAGTCTATTCGCGACTTTCGAGCTGATTAAACACGTATGTTTCTATAATTTTCATCACTCAATACCATGATTAAATCATTATGCTTACTTGTTTGGATAATTACTTTCTTCGCAACTAATATTGCTAATGCTGGGCAAGATATTGAGAAAGTTAGAGAAATTGCAAATGAATACAAGGAGTGGTATCAAAATAGATTGATAGAAATACCGACTGTAGAAGAGCTTCAAGACTATTTTGAGGTTTCTCAAGCTATTTTTCCAAATTCACCTAATCTGCCCACAATTGGGGATGCCAAAAAACAATGGACTCATCCAAAGTTCACTAAGGGGAAGACAATCAAGTATCCAAGCGAGTTGAGGGTCTATCTCCCGGCTGAAGTAGATGTTGCAATTCTGATTGACGAAAGTGGTGCGCCAATTGATACATTTATAATCAATTCGTCGAATGAGAAGTTTAATGATTTCGTAATATCAGCCGTTCGTTCATGGCAGTTCAAACCAGCATTGATAGATAATCTACCCTGTAAATCAGTATTTCTTGTGCCCGTTCAATTAGGGTTGCCCAGTTCAACTAAATAGTGAAGACCGCAGCTGTTGTTCAAGCCAGTCTATGGTGCCAATAAGTGCGTGTACCTGAATCAAAATCAGGCATATTAGATAATGGTGCGAAAGGAGAGACTCGACCCCCTGCAACGTTATTGATAAACTTCCATTCGCAAAGTAAGCTACTTGAACAAGCAATTTCTCTAATTAGAACTATATTTTAATTGTGCTTGAAAGGGGTGGTGAATGAAGTATCTTGTACTCGTTACGGTAATTCTTTTTTCTTCTGTAAATTGTTATGCTCACTCTGGCGGTACCGATAAAAACGGCTGCCACCACGACAGAAAAACCGGCGGATATCACTGCCATTAAAATCATTTCGTTATAAGCCTGCTCTCGTTGCGGGTTTTATTACTATTCGCTTCAAGCATTCACTGTGAAAGATAAGGACTAACTTTTAATAATCGTTTGTGATAAGGGGAGATGTATGGCACTACCAAAGAAAGTCGTTGAGCGTTTGACGTTAAACCTGAAGCGGTACCAAACTATCCTGGCCGATGCCAAAAATCGAGACATAAGCGAATCGGATACAGTCGTGATTCTTGCGGACATGCTTGCAGAGCTGCTTGGTTATAAAAAATACATTGAGATCACAACAGAGTTCGCAATACGTGGTACCTATGTTGATTTGGCTGTTAAAGTCGGCGACGACGTCAGATTCTTGGTTGAGGTCAAAGCAATTAACATCGATCTAAAAGAAAACCATGTTAAACAAGCTATCGATTACGGAGCAAATCATGGCATTGAATGGGTAGTATTAACCAATGGTGCCGCCTGGCAGTTTTACAAAATTCACTTTGATAAGCCAATTGATAAGTCACTGATATTTGAAGTCGACCTACTTCAAACCACCGCAAAAAATACACAGCTAATTGAGTGCTTTGGTAACTTGAGCCGAGAAGGTTTCACTCAGTCCAGCATGACGGCCTTTTATCAACAGCAACAAGCGACTAGCAAATATTCAATCGGCGCATTGCTGACTACAGAGGCTGTGCTATTAACCATCAAGAAGGAACTCAAAAAGCTAAGCCCTACTTCAAAGATTGAAGATGATTTCTTAAAAAATCTGTTACTGACGGATGTGATCAAAAGAGAGTTAACCGAAGGGGAGCAAGCCACGGCAGCTATCGATTTGATTAAGAAATGCGCAAGGGCTCAGGCGCGTTTGAAAGCTAAGGCGATTGCGCAATAAATTAGATGGGGTGGTTTAAGAAATTGTAGAGCTCTCCGGTAATGTGGGAAAGGCTCAAAATGGTAAGGATTTTAAAGGCCTAGATTTTCATCTAGGCTTTTTTAATAAGGCTCTGCGGTTGCTTTGGGATTGCCTGTTACCAGGCCTGCATTAATTTTTAATAGCGATGAGGTCACGATAGACGTGCCAACTGGCATGTCCGACCACCGGCATGGTGAGAATCAAGCCTAGAAAGTTGGTCGCCAGGCCAAAACCCACGAGCACCACGATACAAAAAGCCCACAGTATCATGGGCACCGGATTATGTGCGCAGGTGCGCAGGCTGGTGATGGCTGCGGTCCAGGCGCTGGCATTGCGGTCTAGCATGAGGGGCATGGCGATGACGCTGATGCTGAAAATAAAAGCGGCAAACACGGCACCGGCAGAAAAGTAAACGAACAGGAAGGTGGGTTGCTTGAAGGTGAATACGTTGATAACTACATCCGCAAAAGTGGGCAGTGCATCATGAAAGTAATGGGCGAATATACTCATTGAAAGACGCACCCAGCTGAGAAAAACAAAAATCAGTAGCCCTGTGAACAGGGTGATATTGAGCAGGTTGGGTAGCCAGGCGGTGAGGGTCGGGCGAAGTGAAGGTCGTTCGCCGGATTCTATGCGTCTGCTTAAGTCATATAGCCCGACGGCCAGGAATGGGCCTAGCAAAAAGAAGCCGGTCGATACCCCGGCCAGTAGCCAGTAATTGTCAGCAAAAACGGTATG
Source organism: Methylophilus sp. Q8 (assembly GCF_000800115.1). Lineage (NCBI taxonomy): Bacteria > Pseudomonadati > Pseudomonadota > Betaproteobacteria > Nitrosomonadales > Methylophilaceae > Methylophilus > Methylophilus sp. Q8. The sequence continues at coordinate 1,549,841 of NZ_JUHE01000001.1, forward strand.
TATGATCACGCCGATGGCGGCAAAAATGATACCGTAAAAAAGACTGGCGCGGCCACCGAGGTGGATGTCGGTTACGCCTGCATGCAGCCAGTCTAGAATGATGTTGGTACCAACTTGGCGGATGGAAATACCGTCGTCAGCACGGACTTTTGTGGCGGGTATATGGTTAATGTTCATGTGTTTAGCCCCTTTAAAAATGATGGCTGCCATCAATCGGTGCTTGCAGATTGCATGACCGATCTTTAAAGCTGAAAAGCGATTGATGATGGCTTGCCACAACTACTTGCATTGCTAATTCATTCACACAAAAAACGGTCCCAATGGCTTGCTGCGCCTTATCTGTCGCTAATCTGGTGTCGGCAAGATCGCGCGATGACGTCGGGATACGATTAAGAATCTACCACAAAAAACTTTTGCATGCAGTCGTCATGTTTTTTTGATTCAAACATGTTTGACTGGTGGTGGCGTGCAAAGTCTCCCCCAAAAAAGTAGCTGCTTGGGTGATACGCAACAACATTTTTTCGCTACTCATCCTCATCGATTCTTTGTTGCTCCGGCACCATTCAGAATGCCAGCTGGACTAGTCTGGCCCAGTATTTTGTGCGCTTTTTTGACCGCGTCGCTTTAACCCCAACTCGTCATAAATTTACATTGATGACAGGGGTAATCCCGATTTTTTGTCTTGTCACTAAGTTGGTCTTGTGCTAATTTACAACATGTAACAAATTTGTAACTAAACGTAATTTAGTTGCTACAGGCTAAATTTGGGTTGGCAAGCATGTTATCTATTTGCGAAACACAATGCATCACAAGGCCGAATGCATCCGCTTCTACAGAAAGTGTATGCAAGTTGTTATTGAGTCTGGTGGTGTTTTCGGGGCTGATTGCTTTAGCTTTTTTGCATGTAGGTGCCTGGATGGTGTTGCCGTTTGCTGGCTTGGAATTAGTGTTGGTGGTTCTGGCGTTTGTGGTGGTATTGCGTCACAGCAGTGATTACGAAAAAATTACTTTCGTTCAGGATCAGGTTGAAATCGAGCAAAGTGTGTTGGGAGAAATAAAACACGTTCGCTTTCAATCCTATTGGACCCGGATAACGCTCAGGGAAGGTGAGAACGGTAAAACGTCACTGTGGATTGGGTCCCATCATCAAGAGGTTGAGTTTGGTCGAGATACCATGGACAACGCGCAACGCGAACAAGTGGCGTCTCATCTCAAGCGGGTACTTCTGAAAACTAAATAACTGGATTTTGGAGCGATTAGATGCAAGGGATGAAGAAACTCGGGGTTGGTGCGTTTGCATTGTTCTTGTCTTTAAGTGCACGTGCTGACTTCACCTGGAATTTTCCAGAGCCGGTCACGCCGATGGCTTTGGATACCTTACACGTACACAACAAATTTATGCTGATTACTGCCGTCATCTTTGTGGCAGTGCTGGCTATTATGATTTACTCCATTGTGACTCACCGTCACAGCAAGGGCTACAAACCTGTGGCCGATAAGGCGCCTTCAACTGCGGTTGAAATTTTCTGGACGCTGATTCCATTTGCGATTTTGCTGCTGATTGACTTTGTCATCATGGGAATTCCGGCTTACCACAGTGTGGTGATGATGGAAGATACACGTGACCAGTCGACCATGGTGATTAAGATCACCGGTTCACAGTGGCGCTGGCAATATGAATACTTGGATGGCGATGCCAAAGGCATCAAGTTCGTGAGCAACCTGGCTACCAGCAATGACCAAATGCATAACGAAGCCGATAAGGGTGAGCATTACCTTCTGGAAGTGGATAACCCGCTGGTACTGCCGGTTGGCGAAAAAGTACGCATTCTGATGACGGCTTCTGACGTGTTACACAACTGGTGGGTGCCGCAGTTTGGTTCTTCACGTGTGGCTGTGCCTGGCTTTATCCGTGAAACCTGGGTGCAGGTTGAAAAGGCGGGCGTGTATCGTGGCCAATGTAAAGAGCTGTGCGGTAAAGGCCATGGTTATATGCCGGTGGTGGTGAATGCAGTGTCCAAAGAGGAGTTCGCGCAATGGGCGAACAAAAAACAGGATGAGCAAAAAGCCGCGAATGATGTCAAAGAAATGACCAAAGACGAACTGGTCGCTCAGGGTAAAGTGGTCTACGAGAAAAACTGTGCGGTATGCCATCAGGTGACGGGTGCAGGGTTGCCTCCGGCTTTCCCGGCACTCACCGGCAGCAAAATCGCCACCGGCCCGATTTTTGGCGCAGATGGCAAATATCAAAAAGACAGTCATCTGGACCGTGTGCTGAATGGTAAAGGCGTGATGCCTGCCTGGAAGGCCACATTGAACGATACGGAAATTGCTGCAGTGATTACCTACGAGCGCAATGCGCTGGGTAATACGGCGGCTGTGGATGCACTGGTGCAGCCAGCGCAAGTTAAAGCTGCACGCGAATAATATTTGAGCGATTTTAGGAGAGCACTATGAGTACTACAACCGTAGCACATCATGATGAGCATCACGACGACCATCCGACCGGGATTATGCGCTGGTTAACGACGACCAACCATAAAGATATCGGCACCATGTATTTAACCTTTTCACTGGTGATGTTTCTGGTCGGCGGTTCGATGATTTTAGGCATCCGTGCCGAACTGTTCAAGCCGGGTTTGCAATTAATGAACCCTGAGTTTTTTAACCAGCTAATTGGCGTACATGCGCTGATCATGATTTTTGCGGCATTGATGCCTGCAGCGACGGGTTTCGCCAACTGGATGCTGCCTTTGCAAATCGGCGCGCCTGATATGGCTTTGCCGCGCTTAAATAACTGGGGCTTCTGGATTCTGCCACCTTCAGCCATCCTGTTAACGCTGCCATTCACGTTGGCGTTGTTTGGCGTTGGTGACGGTGCATTGGCAACTGGCTGGACCTTTTATCCGCCATTGTCTGTGCAAGGTGGGATTGGCGTCGACTTTGCTATTTTTGCCGTGCACTTGCTGGGTATTTCGTCAGTATTAGGTTCTATTAATATTATTGTGACGATTTACAATATGCGCGCACCTGGCATGACTTTAATGAAAATGCCGATGTTCGCCTGGGGCTGGTTGATTACAGCATTCTTGCTGATTGCGACGATTCCAGTGTTGGCTGGTGCAGTAACCATGTTGCTGACCGACCGTCACTTTGGTACCCACTTCTTTGATGCTGCCGGTGGCGGTGACCCAATCATGTTCCAGCATTTGTTCTGGTTCTTTGGTCACCCAGAGGTTTATATTCTGTTGTTGCCGGTGTGGGGTTTCATTCCTCAGATTCTGCAAACTTTCAGCCGCAAACCAATGTATGGCTATAAAGCACAAGTCTATTCATTGTGGTCTATTGGTGCTTTGGCTGTCGTTGTATGGGCGCATCACTTCTTTACTGCTGGTATGCCTGTGCCTGCGCTGCTGTACTTTATGTATAGCACCATGGCGATTTCTCTGCCGCTGGCCGTGTTGTTCTACTGCTGGATCCGCACCATGTGGAAAGGCTCCATGAGCTTTGAAACCCCCATGTTGTTTACTGTCGGCTGGATTATCCTGTTTGGTATCGGTGGCTTGACTGGCCTGGTACTGGCTGACGTGGCTGCGGATGCGCAATACCACAACAGCTACTTCGTCGTGGCGCACTTCCACTACACCCTGTTTGCGGGTGGCATCATGGGTATTATGGCGGGCGTGTACTACTGGCTGCCAAAAATGACCGGCCATATGTATAACGAGAAGTTAGGTAAAACACACTTCTGGTTAACCGCCATTTCATTCAACGTGACGTTTATTCCGCAATTCTTTGTTGGCCTAGCCGGGATGCCGCGTCGTATTCCTGACTACGCATTGCAGTTTGCCGAGTTCAACATGATTTCTACGGTAGGCGCGTTTGTGTTGGGCCTGTCACAACTGCTGTTTGTGTACATTATTCTCAGCTGTGTCAAAGGTGGCAAGAAAGCCACGGACCAGGTTTGGGAGGGTGCACAAGGGCTAGAGTGGACATTGCCTTCACCACCGCCATACCACAGTTTTACTGAGCAGCCTGTTGTTAAGTAAGGACAAAGCGGAAGTAAATTTGAAGCAAAAGCCAATCAGTCTGTGATTGATTGGCTTGTTTAAAGGTTGATGTATTTTGAGTGATCCCAAGCAGTCAAATAATCGGAAAATTGCCTGGCTGTTAGCCGCAGTGGCCATTATCTGGTACCTGATTTCGATGTTTACGATTTGGAAGTAAGCGGCGCTTGCAACGGTTATGGCATTAGAGCAAGCGCAGGTAGCAGCCAATAAAAAATTGGCGTTGAAATTAGTCTGGATTATTGCCGGTGCATTATTGTTTGCTTTTGCACTTGTCCCGTTATACGACGTGATTTGTTCGGTCACGGGCTTGAATGGCAAAACAAACAATACGGCTGAGAGCGCAAGCAAAGCGGTTGTTGATTTGAAGCGTGAAGTCACTGTGCAATTTGTGTCATCGGTGATGCCGGGCCTGGGGTGGAATTTTTACCCCAAGCAAAGCAGTGTGGTTGTGCATCCTGGCCAAGTGACCACGGTGATGTTTGAAGCAAAAAATATTACCAGTGAGGAAGTGGCCGGACAGGCGATTCCAAGCGTGACGCCAGGCAAAGCATCGGCACATTTGAAGAAGATTGAGTGTTTTTGTTTTGTCAGGCAGACACTCAAACCTGGGGAAGTAAAGGCGTTGCCACTGCGGTTTTTTGTCAGTGCCGATTTGCCAAAAGATGTACAAGAAATGACCTTGTCGTATTCGTTTTTTCCGGCAAGTCAGTAAACACAATAATTATGAGCAATAAGTTAAAGGATAGGGAGTTAATGCATGGCTAGTCATTCAGAAAATCACTATTTTGTCCCGCATGGCAGCATATATCCGGCGCTGATTTCCGTCGGCTTACTGTCTATGGCCAGTGGTTTTGTTTTTAATGTTACCGGTTCGGATACGCGCCTGGATGGCTCCATCAAGAATCCGGCGCTGTCTTACCTCGCAACCCCGGGCAAATACATGATGTATCTGGGTCTGGCGATTATCCTGACCATGATGTTCAAGTGGCTGAGCACGGTGGTTACTGAGAGCATCACCGGGCAATATAAAAAGTGGGAAGATAAATCTTTCCGCATCGGTATGATTGTCTTTATCTGTTCAGAGGTTGCCTTTTTTGCGGCTTTCTTTGGCGCGTTGTTTTATATGCGGGTGCTGTCGGTGCCTGATCTGGCCTCCTATGCGCCGGATATTACACCGTATAAAGACTTTTTAAGTGCCTGGCCGTCACAAGGGCCTGGCGGTACGGTGCTTGGCGAGGCTTATAAGCCCAACCCTGCATTCCATCCGATGTCATGGAGTGGTTTGCCGCTGATTAACACCTTGCTGCTGCTGAGTTCTGGCGCAACCATTACCTGGGCGCATTGGGGCTTGATCAAGAATAACCGCAAGCAATTGATTATTGGTCTGTTTTTGACCATTGCGCTCGGTGTGACTTTCCTGTGCTGTCAGGCAGCTGAATACCATCATGCTTATACAGAAATGGGTTTGACGCTGAAATCAGGGGCTTATGGTGCGACGTTCTTTATGTTGACCGGGTTTCACGGCTTTCATGTGACGATTGGTACCCTGATGCTGATCGTGATTTGGCTGCGTAGTATTAAAGGTCACTTTACGCCTGAGCATCACTTTGGCTTTGAAGGTGTGGCCTGGTACTGGCACTTTGTGGATGTGGTGTGGTTGGGCCTGTATATCTTTGTTTATATGCTCTGATGAATGAAGAAAGGGCGCACTGAGCGCCCTTTTTAGCAAGCGTAATATTGTTAAAGTGTATGGCCTATGTAGCCGAAATGTGCTGCGAGAATCAAAGCCAGAAACAGGAAAATGGATAAGCCGATACGCATGGTCAGGGCTTTCACGGTGCGATCGGAACCACTCTTGTCTTTGAGCAAAAACAGCAAGGCTGAAAACAGGCTGCCCACAATGACAATCAGTATCAAAATGGTGACAATTTTAATGAACATGATGTGATCTCGCGTTAAGTTGATCACATTATGGGCTGTAAGCTGGAAAATGCAAATACCCTTGGGAAATTATGTCGTTCGTGTGCGCTGGCTGGTGGTGTGTGTCATGGTAGTCGCAATCTGGGGTTGTGTCCGGCTTGGCTTGTGGCAATGGCACAAGGCAGAACAAAAGCAGGAAATTACCCGCGCATTGACGCATCATGGCGATGCGGTTTGGCCGCAAGCGCAAGACTTGGACTCCCCGGCTAAAGTCGAAACTTTGCATTTGCAGACCGTTGAATTCAAAGGGCATTACCTGCCCCAATATGCTTTTTTTCTTGATAATCAGGTGGAGCAAGGCCAAGCCGGATTTCATGTCATTACGCCTTTCTTACTCAATGACCAACAACATGTGATCTGGATAAACCGTGGCTGGATCGCCGGGTTTGCTGATCATCAACAAACGCCAAAAATTTCCACTACGCAGGCTGAGCAAGTGATTAAGGGCTTGTTCTGGCAGCAAACCAAAGTCGGTTTCAGGCTGGATAAACCTGGCCAGGCCTGGCAACCCGTGCAGCCTGTGCTCGACTTTGCTTATTTACGTCAGCATGTGCCTTATATTTTCCCGAATGTGATCCTCAAACTCGCCCCAGCGGTTGGTGAGGGGTATGTGCGGCATTGGGATGTGCCTGCCGGGCAAGTGGAAAAGCACCTGAGTTATGCTTACCAGTGGTTTGGTTTTGCTGTGGCTAGCCTGGTGATTGGATTGACTCAAATGGTGGAGAAACGGGCTTGAATATGACCCATGAAGAAACGAATCCTTTAGTGGTGCTGGATCCTGTGCAGCAGCGCAAAGGGCGCATGATTTTTTTGTTGCTGGCGATCTTTTTTACCGTGCCGCTATTGGTGGTGGTGGCGATGATCAAGTTTGACTGGCGTCCTACCGGCAAGAGTTATGGTCAATTAATTCAACCACCCGTTTCTATGGCCCATACAACCCATTGGGTGAGCGACCAGCAGCAAGCATTGCCGGCATTCTGGCAGGATAAATGGAATATCGCCCTGATCGCACGCGAGTGTGATGCGCCTTGCATGCAGCGTTTGTACGACATGCGGCAGATTTATGTCTCGTTATACAAAGACATGATACGTGTGCAGCGCGTGCTGATTACGCATCAGGCTGACACCAGCACCATTCGTGCCCGTTATCCTGATTTATTGATTATTAATGGTGCGCCTGAGCAAGTGACTGCGTTAGGCAGCATGCTGAGTGGTGGCGGCCAGAATACACTGGATGCACAACGCGTTTATTTTATCGATCCGCTGGGCAATATCATGATGCAATATGGCCCCGAGATGGAGGCTAAGTGGATCCGCAAGGATCTGGTGAAATTGTTAAAGGCTTCCTGGGCAGGCTAGTACATGTTTAAAGCGTTAAGTGTATTGGCTGCTATTGTGGCTTTTTGTGTGGTGGTGCTGGGGTCGTATGTGCGGCTCTCAGATGCCGGTTTGGGCTGTCCAGATTGGCCAGGCTGTTATGGTGCGTTGACGGTGCCGCAGAGTGAGTCTGCAATCCAGTCGGCACAGCAGGCGTATCCCGATAAGCCCGTTGTGCATGCCAAAGCCTGGAAGGAGATGGCGCATCGCTACCTGGCAGGAAGTTTGGGCTTGCTGGTGGTGGCTTTGGCTGTGTTGGCGTATCGTCAACGGCATGCCATTCAAACATCCTGGCAGTTATCTGCCGGTTTGGTGGTGCTGATTGTGCTGCAGGCTTTGCTGGGGATGTGGACGGTGACCTTGTTATTGAAGCCGGTGATCGTGACCTTGCATTTGCTTGGCGGCATGACGACGCTGGCTTTGCTGAGCTGGATTGCTTTTCGTCATGGCAGCAAGCAGGACATTGCATTGCCAGGCAGTCAGCAATGGTGGTTGCGCCTCGCGTTGTTGATCTGGATCGCGCAAGTGCTGTTGGGGGGCTGGACCAGTAGTAATTATGCTGCCTTGGCCTGCACTGATTTTCCGACCTGTCATGGCTTGTGGTGGCCGGACATGGATATCGGCGAGGCATTTCACCTCACGCGTGCTTTGGGTGAAAGTCGCGATGGCGGACAGTTGCACCTGAATGCGCTGACAGCCATTCAATGGATACATCGTTTGGGTGCATTCGTGGTGCTGAGCTGGATGCTGGTGAGCGTGAGATTTTTGCTGCAACGACCTGTTTCACGTGGCCTGGCTTGGGGGCTGCTGGCGATTGTACTGTGCCAGGTGGCGATTGGGGTCGGTAACCTGTTGTTGCAACTGCCGTTGGTACTGGCGGTGCTACATAACGCAGGGGCCGCGTTATTGGGCGTATGGCTGGTAGCCATCAATGCCAGATTGTTGAATACATCATCAAATGTCATATAAAAAATAGGGGAACAGTATGCAAGCAGCATGGATGACACAGTTGGCCTCAGCCAGCATGGGGATGCGCAGTTTTTATGCGCTATGCAAGCCGCGCGTGACGGCATTGATTGTGTTTACCGCCATCATCGGTATGTTGATGGCGACACCAGGCATGGTGCCGCTCTCGGTATTGCTGGCCGCCACGGTGGGGATTGCCTTTGCATCGGGGGCAGCGGCGGCGTTTAACTGCCTCATCGAGCATAAAATTGATGCCATGATGGCGCGAACCCGTGCACGGCCCTTGCCAACCGGTCAACTGTCACAGATGGAAACACTGCTGTTTGCCAGCGTACTCGGCGGTATAGGCTTAAGCATTCTGTATTACTGGGTCAACCCGCTGACCATGTGGTTAACGTTAGGGACTTTTGTCGGTTATGCGGTGATTTATACCGTGTTCCTCAAACCGGCCACGCCGATGAATATTGTGATTGGCGGGGCCTCCGGTGCCATGCCCCCCATCTTGGGCTGGGCTGCAGTGAACAATACTGTGTCTCCAGAATCCCTAGTGATGTTCCTGATTATTTTCGCCTGGACGCCGCCGCACTTCTGGGCGCTGGCCTTATACCGTCGTGAAGAGTATGCCAAAGTCGGCATGCCCATGCTGCCGGTCACACATGGCGAGCAGTTCACCTTGCTGCATATCGTGCTGTATACCGTCATTCTGGTTGTCGTTTCTATGATGCCTTATGGCCTGGGCATGAGTGGCTGGTTGTATCTGGCATCGGCGGCCGTGTTGAATCTCATTTTTATGTATTATGTGGTGAGCTTATATCGTCACTATTCAGATGCACTGGCTAAAACAACCTTTAAATATTCGATTCTTTATCTTAGCCTGATGTTTGCGGCATTATTGCTGGATCACTATCTGGTCTAGTCTGGTCGTGAATGTCGCCAGGGTGCGCATATGCGCACCCTTTTTTCTGCCCTAATGTTTGGTGTCATTATTCATCAGGCTATGCACACGCTGGTGCGCAGTCTGCTGGTAGACCTGCTCCAGCAGCGAGCTGAACATGGTGGGTCTGCCATGTAAAAATCCCTGGATAAAGTCGCAGTTAATCACTTTGAGAATGCTCTCCTGGCGGGCATTCTCCACGCCTTCCGCAATCAGTTTGATATTCAACTCATGTGCCATCTGGATGATGGACCGGCACAGAATGAAGTCATAATTATCGACCTCCAGATTCTTAATAAATGACTTATCAATTTTGACGTAGTCGATCTGGTATTTTTTGAGGTAACCGAGCGCAGAGTAGCCGGTGCCAAAGTCGTCTATCGAGAGTTTGATGCCTGCGTGCTTGACGTTCTTTAAGGTGTCTTGCGTTACTTTGGATGGTTCCAGTAACAAGCCTTCAGTAATCTCGAAACAAAAGCGTTCGCATGGGATGTTGGAACGTTGCAGGCGCTTGATAAAGGCCATCAGGTGTTGTGGATGCGCAAATTGTACGGGCGAAATGTTGAGGCTGATTTGCGTGCCTTGCAGGCGTAACAGGTCAATCGCTGATAAGTCATGGAGCACCTCATCAAAAATCCATTTGCCAATTTCGATAATCACGCCGGACTCTTCTGCCAGTGGAATAAATACATCAGGCGGAATGGCGCCGCGTGTCGGGTGTTGCCAACGGATTAACGCTTCTGCTTTAATCAGGCATAAATCGCTCAGGCGATAAATGGGTTGGTAAACCAAATGTAGCTCACCGTTGGCGACAGCTGAGCGCAAGTCATGCGTGAGCGAAATGCGGTCGCGTATTTCCCGTTGCATGGTTTGCGTAAAGAACTGATATTGATTTTTGCCAGCACGTTTGGCGGCGTAAAGTGCCTGATCGGCGAACATCATTAATTCTTCGCCGGATCTGCTGTGGTCGGGGAACACGGCAATGCCGATGCTGGCGGTGACAAAGTATTGGTTATCTTCAATGTAAAACGGTGAGCGTATGGTTTCTACAATCTTGGCGCCAATCTCGTGTAACACCTGAATATCCCGAAGCTTGGGGATGACCACCACAAACTCGTCCCCGCCCAGCTTGGCTGTGGTGTTGCCACTGCGCGCGCAAGACTGTATGCGCAACGCTGCGTTTTGCAGCAAACGATCCCCCACCGCATGACCGGCAATATCATTCACATCCTTAAAGCCATCCAGGTCAATCAGTAATAAGCCCAGTTGTTGCTGCGATTGCTGGCAATCAATAATCGCTTCTTCCAGGCATTTTTGCAGCAGGTAGCGGTTAGGCAGTTGCGTCAGGTAATCGTAATTGGCCTGCCGCCAGAGTTGCTGGCGAATGTCGGCTTCTCGGCGCTGCGCACGTTGATAGAAACGCCAGAATTGATATAGCAGTAATATGCAAACGATAGAGAAGGCCGTGATGCTGGTGGTCACCATCATGTGGTTAAGCGAGGTACTGGTATGTGTGGTTGCCTGAGGGGCTGGCGCGGCCGCAGCTGTTTGGTGCGTCAGCGCAGCAACGGCGGGGATCAGTTTGCCAGCCAGTCTTTTAATAGTGGTATTCATACCATTCTGTCCCAGTATTGGAGCACAATTGAGGCCTTGTATTTGCAAGCCAGTTTTAGCGGCTACAACAAGGGCTAACTCAATTAACGGCTGAATATAAAGAAACTTTAGAACGGATTTGAAAAAATAATAAAAAATCGCCTGTTGCAGGACAACAGGCGATGGTTGAGGTGTGTTGCTGAAATTATTTGGCTGACAAGCAGGATTTCATAAACGCTTTACGTTCATCACCAGCGAGCGCTTTGGTTTTTGCATCGGCATTACAGGTTTTCATTTTGTTTTGCTGTGCAGTCAGGCCAGCACTGGCACCATCTGCAGATAAACATTCTTTCATAAAGGCTTTGCGCTCATCGCCTGCAAGTGCTTTGGTTTTGGCGTCGGCATTACAGGTTTTCATTTTTTCCTGCTGCGGGCCCGCATTGGCAGAGATACAGACGCAAGACAACAACAAGGCAATCACCAGTTTATTCATGAAAGTCTCCAAACAAAAAAGATAAGTATTTTTCGAATTCAGGCCGCTGGATAGCAGGCCTGTGCCTGGCATTGTGACATAGAGATTAACGGTTGGGGGAATAAAAAAGCCCGGTGAAACACCGGGCTTTGACTAGCAATTAATGAATCGGCACGGTGTGTAAAGTGCCCGCTTTCATGTCAGGAATCAACAGTGATTTGCCATCTGCCGATAGGCTGATATCTGCTGCGGACTGATACCCCTGAATAATGCGTTGTGGCGTTGCTTTGGGTTCAGTCAGTTGCCAGACATTACCACCTGCCCAGTCGCTCACATACAGCAGGCCGTTGGCATCTCTGACCAGGCCATCTGCACCGCCAAAGCCTTGATTCAACAAGGTGACGCTGGTTTTTTTGCTACCGATTTGCACGCTGAATAGTTTGCCAGTGCCAAAATCAGCCACCAGTAAACGATCCGGGCCATCCATCAGTAAACCATTCGGGCGCTTGATGCCTGCTTTGGCTTTAAGCACCTGCGTCAATTTGCCATCTGGCGCAATCTTAAAGATGCCTGCACCGTTGCCGTGGTCATCGCCACTGTCTGACACATATACATTGCCCAGGCCGTCGATTTCAATGTCATTTAAAAACACTGGTTTTTGCGGGAAAGCGCTGGCCGCAGCAATCACGGTTTGGGCGCCGCTAGCCGCGTCAATGCGTACCACACGATCCATGTCGGCCACATACAGCTGGCCATTAAACAGATCCAGGCCTTTCGGGTCGTTTAAGCCATCCGCCAGGGTGCTACGTGTACCGTCAGCGGCAATGCGTGTGATTTTGCCATCGCCCAATTTGCCAAATTCACCAATTTCAGAGACGTAAGTCACGCCTTCCGGGGTGGCAAATACAGACTCCGGCATGACAAAACCGCTCAAGGTGTTGGCTTCGCTGGCAGGGGATGCTGCTACGCTGTGTGTTTTACCATCATAGCTGACACGGTAAATCACGCCATTGTAGTCATCCGATACCAGTAAAGAGCCATCCGGTAGTTGCAGCACATCATTCGGGCGGCCCCATACTTCGCCTTCAGCACTCAGCCAGCCGTCGATAAACGGTTTGGTTTCCTTGACCTGCTGCTGGGCGTCAAATGTCACGCGTACCAACTGGTAGCCGACGGGTACTTTACGGTTCCAGGAACCATGCTGCGCAATCACGGCATTGCCCTGATATTCGGCTGGAAACTGTTTGCCGGTATAAAACTTAAAGCCCAGGTTGGCGGTGTGTGCCTGGAATTCGGCGACTGGTTTGGTCACGTCAGCTGGCGGCGTTTTGTTTTTCCAGTTCGGGTCACGCGCATCGCCACCGGCGTAGTAAGGAAAGCCAAAATGCAAACCGGCTTTAGGCGCTGCGTTCAGTTCGTCGTGTGGCACATCGGCACCTAACAGGTCCACACCATTGTCGGTGAAAAACAGGGTGTTGGTGCCTGGCTGAAAGTCCATGCCTACCGAGTTACGCACACCTTTGGCAAAGGTTTCTACCTGGCTGCCATCCGGATTCATGCGAATAATCGAGGCTTCAATGCCGACCGGGTCACAAATATTGCATGGTGCACCCAAGGTGACATATAACTTGTTGTCCGGGCCTGCCGCCAGGTAGCGCCAGCCGTGGTGTGCCTTGTCTGGCAACTTGTCGTAAATGACTTCACGCATGGCCTTGAATGGCAGGGTTAAATCGAAATCGGGTGCGGCATAACGCGTGATGCGATGTTGCTCAGCGACATATAAATGACCATCAACCATGGCCACGCCATTGCCTACACTCAGGTCATCCAGAATAGTGACGACCTGGTCGGCTTTATGGTCCTTGTTTTTATCGACCACGGCGTATACTTTGCTGCCGCGTGTGCCGACGTAGACATTGCCGTTGGTGCCCAGCGCCATTTGGCGCGCACCGGGAACTTCTGCGTAGACTTCAACATGAAAGCCTTCCGGCACATGCAGTTTGCTCAAATTTGCGCGCACATCGTTAATATCTGCCCAGGCAGAGGTGGCCAGTGTGGCGAACATGGCGCTGACCAGGCCTGTGATCAGTGGATTCTTTTTCATTTGTATCCCTTTCTCCAAAAGTATTGCAATCAATCCAACTGCAATAGGGCCAGTGTAAGCAGTTGTATCTGCCGTGAAAAGTTAAAAGATATGAAATGATTGCCTAATTCTATGTCGGTAGTGATGGTTATTGCTAATTAGGAGTAATATGAATGCCTATTTATTTTAATCGCACTTATATTATGAATGGTAACGAATGCTGGCATGCGCACGACAAAGACCGCACGATTACGCTGCTTTCGGCACTGACACCGACAGAGGGATTTACCCTCACCGCGCTGGATGGCGTCAAGCTCATGCGCTGGAACCGGGCCATTCCGCGTAGCCCGGTATTTTATGAGCCGAGTATTGTGTTTGTCTGCCAGGGTCGCAAAGTGGGCTATCTAGGCGGTGAGGTCTATCAATATAATCCGCAACAGTTCCTGATCCTGTCGGTGCCATTGCCGTTTGAAAGTGAAACCATCGCCTCCGCCGAGGAGCCATTACTCGCTATTTCCATCCGCATCAATCTGTCTATGGTTTCCGAGCTGTTGTTGAGTGTGGAGCATGCGACGCCGATGAATATTAACGGCAGAAGTGGCATAAGTTCGACAGCGCTGGATAAGCAATTGTCGAATGCCGTGGTGCGATTGCTGGAGTGCCTGCAATCTAAAAATGAAGCCGCCGTACTCGGACAGGCGATTATCCGCGAAATTCATTACCGCATCCTGCAGTCTTCGCAAGCGTCGGCCATTTTGGCTGCACATAGCATACACAACAATATGGGCAAAATCAGCAAGGCGCTTAGGTTGATTCATGCCGAATATGCCAATGAGCTCAATGTCGATACGCTGGCGGCGGTGTCTGCCATGAGCGTGCCGTCTTTTCATGCTGCATTCAGGGATGTGACGGCTACCTCACCGATTCAATATTTGAAAAAAACACGCTTGCATAAAGCCCGTTTGCTCATGGTGCAGGACGGTATTAATGCAACCTTGGCTGCGACTAAAGTCGGCTACGAGAGTGCCTCACAGTTCAGCCGCGAGTTCAAGCGCATGTTTGGCAAAAGCCCGATGGAGGAGGTGAGTGCCGTACGCAGCGCATTGATCACATCGCCCGGCGAATTTGTGGCCAATCAGATGGTCGGCCAATATGTGACTGTTCAACAGTAAAACTATCATTGTGACAATGAAGCCACGGTTTCTTGAGTCAAATATGCCAAGATCGCAGAGGATTAGGCAAGTATTTGATAAGAGCAGGCAAGCACTTTTAGGCTACCTTGTTTAGACTGTTTAGCGATACAGTGGTGATGTTTTGCCGCTGGTTAACACGTAACAATAGATGATGGAGATGCTATGAAAACTGCCGCCTATGGTGTACAAAATGCGACCTCACCGGTCGCGCCCATGAGTATTGATCGCCGCGAAGCGGGGCCACACGACGTCCTGATTGATATCGAGTACTGTGGTATTTGCCACTCGGATATCCACCAGGCCAGGAATGAATGGGGTGGTGGTTCTTTGTATCCCATGGTGCCCGGCCACGAAATTGTCGGCCGTGTGAAAAGTATCGGCAGTCATGTTACCAAATTCAAGCTGGGGCAACTGGTTGGGGTCGGCTGTATGGTCGACTCCTGCCGCCACTGCGAAGACTGTGACGCTGGTGAAGAGCAATATTGCAATGGCTCTGTGTTTACCTACAACGCCAAAGACACCAAGCATGGTGGCCTGACCTTTGGTGGCTATGCCGAGCGTATTACCGTTGATGAAAATTTCGTTGTCAGCGTGCCAGAGAATCTGGACACCAAAGCCGTGGCGCCACTGTTATGTGCCGGTATTACCTTGTATTCACCACTCAAACACTGGGATGTACAGCCCGGCCAGAAAGTGGGCATTATCGGCCTCGGTGGCCTGGGTCATATGGGCGTGAAATTGGCCGCCGCCATGGGCGCGCACGTGGTCATGATTACCACCTCAGCCAGTAAAGCAGCGGATGCTACCAAGTTGGGCGCACATGAAGTGCTGATCTCTAAAAATGCGGATGACATGGCCAAACATGCGGCCAGTTTTGATCTGATTATTGATACCGTGCCGGTAGCGCATGACCTCAATCCTTATATCGGCCTGCTCAAGCGCGATAAAACCATCGTGCTGGTCGGACCACTGGATCCGGTCGAAGTGCATGGCGCCAACCTGATTACCAAGCGTCGCCATGTCGCCGGTTCACTGATCGGTGGCATCGCCGAGACCCAGGAAATGCTCGATTTCTGTGGCAAGCATAATATCGTCAGCGATGTAGAGATGATCGATGCCAACTACATTAATGACGCTTACGAGCGCATGCTCAAGAGTGATGTGAAATACCGCTTTGTGATTGATATCAACTCAATGAAAGCTTAAGCAAACGCTTACCAAAAGCCCTGTTCGGTTGAGCAGGGCTTTTTTATGGATGCTGCAGCTTACTTTGAGCTAGGATCCGTGGTTGCCAATTTATCGGTTGCCTGCGGGTCAAGACTGTTAGCCTGTAGTTGCCATGCCTCAGCAAATGGGCCGCCATTCGCGCGCAACACGTCTGGCGGGCCATCTTCAATAATCACCCCATTTTTCAACACGATGATTCTATCGAATGAGGCCAGTGTAGAAAGCCGGTGTGCGATGGCTAACACGGTCCGCCCTTGCATCAGCGAGGCTAACGCTGACTGAATTTCTTTTTCAGACTGGGAGTCCAGCGCAGACGTGGCTTCATCCAATATCAAAATTGGGGCGTCTTTGACAAAAGCCCTGGCGATGCCCAGACGTTGCCTTTGTCCACCCGACAGGCGGATGCCTTTTTCACCCACGATCGTGCGATAGCCTTTGGGCAAGCCGCGAATGAAGGCGTCACAATAGGCATCGCGTGCCGCGCTATACACTTCTTCGTTAGAGGCTTCTGGGCGGCCGTAGCGGATATTTTCGAACACCGAGCGGTGGAACAGGGCAATGTCTTGCGGGACGACGGAAATGTTTGCCCGTAAACTGTCTTGTGAGACCTGGTCGATGCGCTGGCCGTCAATCAGGATCTGACCGCCCTGAATATCATCCAGGCGCTGAATCAGGCTGATCAAGGTCGATTTCCCGGCACCGGAAGCCCCCACCAGGCCGACTCTCTCACCGGCCTTGATCTCAAATGACAGGTTATCAAACACTTTGTGACCATCTGGATAGGTATAAGACACGTTGTCAAACAGGATATTACCGCTTTCGACTTTAAGTGGTGAGGGTTCAGCCGGGTCTTTGACCGAGTGTGGCTGCGCAATCACTTTGAGTGTTTCATTGATGACGCCGAATTGTTGGGCAGTGCCTACCAAGGCAAGGGCAAGGTCTCGCGAACCATGCAATATCCTGAAAGTAAGGGTGCTGACGATGACCACGTCGCCGGTACTGATGCTACCGGCGCGCCAGAGTAATATGGACCAGACCAGCATACCGGCACCGGTCACGACCAGGCACATGTCATGGATCACACGTGCCAGTTCTACATACATCCAGCTGCGCCGGTGCGCTTTGGCTTCCCTGTTCAATTCGCGCGACAGCCTGTTTTTTTCGCGATAGCGGGCGGAAAACGCTTTCACTGTCCACACATTGCTCACTACATCGATCATTTTGCCGCTGGCATCGGAGGATCGCCTGGCGTAATTGTCATGTATCCTGCGACCGCGGATGCCGAAGAGGATGAGCAGGCCGGCGACAAACAACACTGAGAACAGCAAGCCCAAACTCATTTGCCAGCGTATGGTCGTCAGTACGAGAATGGCACCGAGGAAATCGGTGATCGGCGGTAAGATACGCCAGAACATTGTGGCAAATATCTCACCGGTAGCCGCAGCGGTAGACGTGATGCGGTTGCCCAGTGCGCCTGAAAAGTGCTGGTTGAAGTAGCGCATCGAATGGCCGGTCAGATGCTCGAACAGGTCTAGCCGGATATCGACCCCGCTGGCGACGATGGCGCGGGAACCTTGCCAGCCACCCAAACGCCACAACAGGTTCTCGACGGTGATCAATCCCAGGAAAAGGAATAAAGGCGCCCAGACATGGGCGGTGGATCGTACCGAACTGTCCATGGCATCCACCAGCAGCTTCATGGCATATTGCACACCAACCGCTGAACTGGCGGCGCCGATGATGATGAGGAACACTGAGCCAAACAACCAGGGGCGGCGCGTGATATACAAAAACAGAAAAGGGATCGCTCTATGCGGGAGGGAATGGTTTGTCAGGTTCACAGATGAATAGGATGCCAGGTATTGAATAAGCTGAAGATATGTTTAATTAAACCAGAAAAATCATAACAATGACCTGATCATTTTCTTGGCAAAGTATATTTTTCACTTGCATTTAGTTTGATTCCATACTATATTGATCCGTATTATGTTGCTGCTTAAAGAATTACCTACCTCCAAAAGCCTGGAAAAGTTTGTGACACGCTATCCCGGCACAGACATTTCGGCCATTTCTGACTTTGTCAGCATCTTGCGTGCAGCGTCAGATATTTCATCTGCACTGGATGCGTTGCTGGCCCAGCATGGGCTGTTGCAAGGTCGCTGGTGGGTGCTGGTTTTACTCATGCGCCAGGACGACCTGACTTCTTCCCCTTCAGAGTTGGCTGACAAGGCGGGTGTGACCAAGGCGACAATGACTGGCTTTATTGACGGCCTGGAGCGCGAAGGGCTGGTGTCACGTTTTATGGATACCAATGACAGACGCAAATTCCTTATCCGCTTATCGGTGGCCGGGCAGCAGAAACTGGATGAAGTGATGCCAGTGTATGTGCAATGCGTCACGCAGTTTATGAATCTGCTGGGCAAGCCAGAAAGAAATGCCTTGATTAGCGATCTCGCCACCTTGGCCAGCCGGGTCGATTTAATCAAGTAAATTGAACCAGTAAAATTTTTTAGTTATTTAGTTTGATTCCATACTATCAATAACCATACTTTATGTTTATGCCATTGACTATCATTGCCATATTGCCGCGCCAACCCCTGAGAGTGTCTCGCTGGGGTGTCTGGTTATTGGCCCTGTTATTAAATGGCTGCATCAGTTCCAAAGGTATCATCCCCGCGTCGCAGCCGCTGGCGCAAGATAAACTGGCACTGGGCAAGGCGATAGAGGATGCCTCCGCCATTGCCTGGCCGACTGAGCATTGGTGGCAGGCGTATCAGGATACGCAGTTGGACCGCCTGGTCGAAAAAAGCCTGCGCGATCATCCTGACCTGAAAAAAGCCACAGCGCGCATCGCCTTGACCATCGCCATGGCTGAGCAGGCACATGCGACGACCTTGCCGAATGTTGGCGGTAAAGTCAGCTCGTCACGTGAACGTTTTACCGAGTTGAGTTTTATCCCCAAGCCGTGGGCGGGCCGCTTTAACTGGAACAACCAGGCGACGGTAGACATGTCTTACAACCTGGACTTATGGAAACAGCAGAAGTCAGCCTGGCTGGCGGCGCTGGATGAGACCCATGTCAGTGAAGCTGAAATGCAGCAGGTGAAGATTGAGTTGACGGCGGCCATGGTGAAAAGCTACATCCGGCTGGCGGCAGAATATCAATGGCGCGACCTGGCAGAAGAGGAACTGGATGATGTGCGCCATGAGATTGCCATTGCTAAAAAAGCGCTGGCTGCCGGGCTGAATACGCAATTAAACCTGAGCCGCCTGGAGGCGCAATTGCCTGCGGCGCAAAACAAGTTGGTGCAGATTGAGTTGCACCTGACATTATTAAAAAATCAGATTGCAGCACTCAGTGGTGAAGGGCCGGGTGCGGGTGACAGTCTACAGCGCCCAACATTGCGTTTGTCCGCCAGTATCGGTTTGCCTGATCATTTGCCTGCCAACCTGGTTGGCCGCCGCCCGGATATTGTCGCTGCCAGATGGCGGGTTGAAGCATCGCAAAAATACATTCAAAGTGCCAAGGCAGCGTTTTACCCGAATATCAATTTGTTGGGCTATATCGGCTTTCAGGCACTGGCGTTTTCCGGCTTGTTTTCCAGTGCCGGTTTAGTCGGCAATTTAGGCCCGGCCATGTCCTTGCCTATTTTTGATGGCGGTAAGCGCCGGGCTAACTTGTCGGCAGAAACGGCGCTGTATGACATGGCGGTGGAGGATTACAACGCGACTATTCTCAAGGCACTGGAAGGTATTTCTAACCAGTTGTCCGTGCTGAGTACGGTGGCGACCGAAACCGACAATACGCAGCAGGCGCTGGCAAAAAACGAGCAGGCGCACAGATTGGCGGTGAAGAATTACCGCGCCGGGTTAAGCAACCTGGTGGAGAGCCTGCAAACCAACGCACTGGTATTGCAACAAAAAGGCATTCTGGTGGAGCAGGAGGCGGTGCGGCTGGAAGCCTATGCGGCATTGATGCTGGCGCTGGGTGGAGGGGTGATTGATGCTGAGCACGCAGCACATTAATCATTGCATACAGCGGTTACTCGCTGGTATGGCTTTGCTCAGGCAGGGAGCGCGACTGGTGGCCGTGTGCCTGCAACAGGCAGGCACAGACTGGTACCGGCAGGACTTTCCGCTGATCGGCTATTTGTTCAAATACCTGTTGGCGGCTTTTCTGGCGTTATGGGTGGCCTTGAAAATGGAGATGGATCAACCGGCAACCGCCTTACTGACGGTGGTGATAGTCATGCATTTCCGCTCCGGCATGGTGATCACCAAAAGCTATTACCGCCTGATCGGTACCGTGATCGGGATTTTGTTTTCCATGTTGCTGGTGGCCTGGTTTGCACAAGACCGCTTCCCGTTTTTTATTGCAGCAGCGCTCTGGATAGGCATGTGTACGGCAGGCTCGCTGGTATATCGTAACTTCCAGTCTTATGGATTTGTCTTGGCTGGCTATACTTTGTGTATTGTCGGCTTGCCTGCGACGCTGACGCCTTGGCATACCTTCCAAATCGCCTCAACCCGCATGTCTGAAATTGGCGTCGGTTTATTAAGTGCGACCTTGGTCAGTGAGCTGGTGCTGCCGCAACGCCTGTGGGAAAACATTCAGGCAGTCGTCCGCAGCAAATTTCGCGATTTCAGCGTATTACTGGGCACCGGCGCACCTGCTGGGCTCAATCAGCCGTTTTTAAAGTTCATGCAAGATATTTATCAGCTGGAGGCATTTCGTTCGTCTGCGCAGTTTGAAACGGATGATGCGCGGGTACATAGTGCAACCATCAACCGGCTCAATGTGCAATTTATGGCAGTTTCTACGACCTATGTCGTCTTGCAGCGACTGATCCAGCGTTTACAAACCCGTGCAGCGTCAAAGGAAGCAGACGCTTTGCAGGTCTTGATGCAGCCCTTATCTGCCGCGGTGCTAATAGACGGGCAGCCTGCTAGTCATGCTGAAGCCATCACCCAGGTGCAGCAAGCTGTCGCAGCGTTTCAACATGATTTTGATACGCGCCTGGCGGCGCAGTTACAACACTTGATGATACATCCGGAGGTCAATCAGCTGGAGGTGGAAACCGGTGGAGAATTGCTGTCGCGCCTGGCAAAAGAGTTGACTGCCTATCTGGACACCTACGCATTGTTAGTGGCACAGCCACGTGCGCGCAAAGTGGCGAGCCGTGAATTCACCGCTGAGCAGTTGCATATGCACATTGACTGGTTGCCGGTGTCGATTGCTGCGACCCGTGGCGCACTCACCTTGCTGATCCTGGCGGCCATCTGGATGACCATAGATTGGCCCTCCGGTATCCTGGCCATGACGCTAGGGGTGATTACAAGCACCTTGTTTGCGGCTAGTCCGGCGCCAATGGCCACTATCCGTCAATTCTCAGTAGGAGTGTTGCTGGGCATCGTGCTGGTGTACATCAGTAATGTATTCTGGCTCACCGCGGCACATGATTATGTCATGCTCTGTATCGTGATTACGCCTGCGGTTTTGCTCACCGCCTGGCTAAGTGCACGGCCAGCCACCACCCTGGTGGGCGCAGGGTTGGGCATTGCTTACTTTTTGATGGTGGGATTCAACCAGGCGCTGGGCGATAACCCGGTCAAATATTTTAACGACTCTATTGCGCTGATGGTGGCACTGGTGGTGTCCGGCATCATGTTCAGCCTGACGGATTATGCGGCGAGTCCCTGGGCCAAGGCCCGCGTGTTTACCCAATTGCGCAAGTTAGTGGTCGATGCCTGTCTGCATACAAGCATGACAGCGCCCGTTTTTGAAATGCGCACACGCGACTTGATCCAGCGTTCCGGCAGTGTGCACCGCCCACAAGAGGCTGAAAGTGTGCGTGTGGTCGAGGCCTTGTGTGCTGCGCTAGAGGTAGGGCATGCCGTGTTGGCGTTACGTGCGGTTGCCAGGGGGATATTGGCACAGCCTTATCAATTAGTGCACCGCACACTGACGTTGGTCGCCAGTTATTACAAGCAGCCAGGGTTGGCGCAGCAGCAAGCCGTGTTGCAATGGTTGGATCATTTTCTGGCCTGGTTGCAAGGCGGGGAGTATGCCGATGCACTCCTGCCCTCACAAGCGCGAAAGCTCACCACGCAATTGCATTTTATCAGGCTGGTTATCGCGGCAGAGCTGCCGCTGGACCAGGCTTTAACGTCAAATGGGGCTGACTCATGATGCATGCATGGATTCCGCGTGAGTTTGCTTTTCTGGATGCCCATGTGCCCACCTTGTTTGTGGCGTTTTTGCTCGCCGCTGCAGCGATCTGGCTGATTGATAAAGTATTGGCCGCCTGGGGGATCTACGAATTGGTGTGGTATCCGGCCTTGTTAAGGGTTTCCTTGTTTTTTGCTTTGTTTTCCGTGTTTGGTCTAATGGTGTATTGAAAGGTTGAATCATGCAAACGCAACGTATCTGGTTTAAGGCAACAAAAGGTATCCTGCGCGTCTGTATTACGCTGGCAATCGCGCTGGCGGCCGGGTTATTGGCATACAAGTTGTGGGTGCGCTATACCGATTACCCGTGGACGCGCGATGGCCGTGTGCGCGCCGATGTGGTGAATATCGCGCCGGATGTGGCCGGGTTGGTGACCGCCGTGCCGGTGCGTGATAACCAGTATGTACACAAAGGCGACGTGCTGTTCCGTATAGACACTATGCATTACCAGCATGCGCTGGCAGAAGCCATCGCTGTGACCCAACAGAAGAAGTCCATCTGGGAGATGAAAAAACAGCAATCTGCCCGCCGTGCGCATCTGGATGATGAAGTCATTTCACGCGAAAACCGTGAGGATACCGATCTGGGCGCACTCGCTGCCAAAGCCGAATATGAGGCCGCCGTGGCCCAGGTGGAAAAAATTAAACTCGATCTCGAGCGTAGCGTGGTGCGGTCGCCGGTTGATGGCTGGGTGTCTAACCTGCTGGTACGCCCGGGTGATTTTGCCCAGGTAGGCGCGGCCAAGCTGGCGGTGATTGACCAGCACTCATTCTGGGTCTATGGCTATTTTGAAGAGCATAAATTAAATATGATCCAGGTGGGGGACGCGGCCGAAGTGCAGCTGCTGGGCAGTCATGCCACGCTCAAAGGCCATGTCGAAAGCATTGCCCATGGCATTACCGACCGCGATAACCCGACCGATATCCGTTTGCTGGCCAATGTGAACCCGACCTTTAACTGGGTGCGCCTGGCACAGCGCATCCCGGTGCGTATCCACCTCGACCAGATTCCAGCCGCGATGCCACTGGTCGCCGGCATGACATGTTCGGTGGTGATCAGGCATGGATAAGCAGGGCCACATGCAACAGAACCCGACAGTCTCTGTTAAGATGGTTATTCATTGATCACAATCTAAGCGCATGCTTACCGACAAACCGCCAACGGGACTGTTGTCCCTGATTATTTCCATCATCGCCTATCTGGCATTGGCGCAAGCCGACAAAGTCATGCATATCGGCCAGCCCGAGTCGCTGACCATTTCTATCCTGTTTGTGCTGCTGATTATCAACCTGGCCTTTCAGCTGTCGTTCCAGGTGGAATATGTGGCCGAACGGCTCAAAGAGCCTTATGGCACCATGATACTGACCATCAGCGCGGTCATCATCGAAGTAGTGATTATTGTCATGATGCTCAGCCATACCTCGTCGACCACGCTGGCCAGGGATGCGATTTATTCTGCGGTGATGCTGGATATCAACGGTATTTTAGGTTTGTGTGCGATTGTCGGTGGTATCAAATATGGCGAAGTGGAGTACAACGTCAACTCCGGCAACACCTACATCGTCATGATCATGACGGCGCTGGGCATCTCCATGGCCTTACCTGCCTTTTTGCCGCCCGAGCACTGGCGTTTGTATTCCATGTTTACCATCGTCACCATGAGCGTGTTTTATGCACTGTTTTTGAAAATGCAAACCGGGCGCCATCGTAACTATTTCAGTTACCGCGACCAACATCAGGCACAAACCGGGCAGTCGGCTGGCGCGATGAGCGCAGATGTCAGATTTTCCATTCTTTACATGTTAGCTGGCATCATTACCATCGGTTTCCTGTCTGAGGAAATGAGCATGCATATGGATGCCGGTTTAACCGGCAGTGGCGTGCCACCGATTGTGGCTGCGATTGTGGTTGCCATCATCGCGGCCAGCCCGGAAGTACTGACGGCGTTGAAGGCTGCGGTCAATGATCGCATGCAAACGGTGGTGAATATTTCACTGGGTGCCACCTTGTCGACGGTGATTCTGACTGTGCCGGTGATTGAAGCCATTGCCCTGATCGAAGACAGACCGCTGATTGTCGGTTTGTCGCCGACGCAGATGGTGATGACGTTCCTGACCCTGATTGTCGCGACCATCAATTTGCATGATGGTGAAACCAATGCCATTGAAGGCATGACGCATTTTGTATTATTTATGGCCTTTGCCATGCTGGCCGCTTTGGGTATGTAGTGTTGTTTTTATAATGTTTGTCGCGAATTAATCATCCTTTATGAATACCGTTCTTGAGTTGATACAGCAATATGGCTTGCTGATCGTGTTTGCCAGCGTCTTTCTTGAGCAAATGGGCCTGCCTTTACCAGCCTACCCGACCTTGTTGCTGGCAGGCGTGCTGATTGGCAATGGGCAATATTCGTTTGCGGCAATGTTGTTGGTGGCAGTGGTTGCCGCGCTGATGGCCGACTCCATCTGGTATCGCGCGGGCCGCAAATATGGCAAACGCGTGATGGGCAAGCTGTGCAAAATCTCTTTATCGCCGGATACCTGTGTCCGGCAAACTGAAGCGCTTTACCTGAAATTCGGTCCGCCTGCCTTGCTGGTCTGCAAGTTCGTGCCCGGCTTTGCGTCTATCTCCAGTGCACTGGCAGGCTCCTCCGGCACACGCTACTGGTTATTCGTATTGATGGACGGCCTGGGTGCCGTGCTATGGGCGGGCTCCGCATTGTGGTTGGGGCATTTGTTCAGCTCTGCCATTGATGAGCTGATGCTCACGCTGGTCGAGATGGGTAAGTGGGGCACCTTGCTGGTGCTGGTGCTGATCACGGCTTTTATCGCCGCCAAATGGTGGGACAGGCAACGGTTTATCAAGAGTTTGCGCATGGCGCGTATCAGCGTCGACGAATTAAATACGCTGTTGAATAGTGGCGCTGCACCGGTGATTCTCGATACGCGGGCCAAACACCTGGTAGAGGACGGCTGGATTTCAGGCGCGCAGTTTGTGACGCTGGAAGACGTAGATCAACTGGTGCTGGAGATTGATGAAGATGCGCCAGTCGTGCTGTATTGCTCTTGCCCCAATGAGGTGACGGCGGCCAAGGTGGCCAAAAAACTCATTGGCAGAGGTTACCGCAATATTCGCCCACTGACGGGAGGCATAGATGCCTGGCGCGATGCTGGTTTTGAGATCACCACGCCAGAAAAAGAAGCCATGATGAAGGACATGCATGTTTAACGTAGTGGGGATTGCGCTCAAGCGCCCGTATACTTTTGTGGTCATGGCGTTGCTGATTTTGATTTTTGGCACGCTGTCTGCCATGCGTAGCCCGGTCGATATTTTTCCTGAAATCCGCATTCCGGTGGTGGCAGTTGCCTGGCAATATACCGGCTTGCCGCCGGATGATATGGCCGGCCGTATTACCACGCTTTACCAGCGCACGCTGACGACGACAGTCAATGATATTGAACATATCGAGGCCAACTCCTATAACGGCTTCGCCATCGTTAAAATCTTTTTCCATGCCGGGGTGAATATCGCCACGGCCAATGCGCAGGTATCGGCGATTTCGCAAACGGTGACGCGGCAAATGCCTACCGGTACTACACCGCCGCTGATCCTGAACTACAACGCATCTACGGTGCCAATTTTGCAGATTGCCTTGTCCGGTAAAGGCCTGACCGAGCAAAACCTGGCTGACCTAGGCCTGAACGCCGTGCGTATCCGCCTGGTGACTGTGCCCGGCGCGGGCGTGCCTTTCCCTTATGGCGGCAAGAGCCGACAAATCCAGATCGACCTTAATCCGGCTGCATTGCAGGCCCGCGGCTTGTCGGCACAGGATATTTCGAATGCGCTGGCTGCCCATAATATGGTGGTGCCTATCGGTACGCAAAAAATCGGCAGCATTGAATACACCTTAAACCTCAATAATGCCGCCGCGGCGATTGAAGACCTGGCCAATATCCCGGTGAAAGTAGTCAATGGTGCCACCGTGTATATGCGCGATATCGGCCAGGTACGTGACGGTAACCCGCCACAAACCAACATCGTGCATGTGGACGGTAACCGTTCGGTGCTGATGACCATCCTCAAAAATGGCGCGATTTCGACGCTGGCCATTGTTGACGGTATCAAAGCCAAGCTGGAAGAAATCAAACCCGGCTTGCCAGAAACGCTGGTCGCGACGCCGATCAATGACCAGTCTATTTTTGTGCGTGCCGCGATTGATGGCGTGGTGTTTGAAGGCGTGCTGGCGGCGATTTTAACCAGCCTCATGATCCTGCTGTTTTTGGGCAGCTGGCGTTCGTCGCTGATTATCGCCACCTCCATTCCGCTGTCTATCCTGGGGGCGATTATTGGCTTGTCCGCCATCGGCGAAACGCTGAATATCATGACCCTGGGTGGCCTGGCACTGGCGGTAGGTTTACTGGTGGATGAGGCGACAGTCACCATTGAAAACATCAACTGGCACCTGGAGCAGGGCAAACCGGTCGAGCAGTCTATCCTCGATGGCGCAGCCCAAATCGTCACGCCAGCGTTTGTGTCGCTGCTGTGTATTTGTATCGTGTTTGTGCCTATGTTTTTCCTCGAAGGCGTGTCGCGCTACCTGTTTGTGCCCATGGCTGAAGCGGTGATGTTTGCCATGGTCAGCTCATTTATTTTGTCGCGCACGCTGGTGCCGACCATGGCGAATTACCTGCTTAAGCCACATCTGCATGAAGAGCACAGACCAGTCAGCCGCAATCCGCTGGTGCATTTTCAACAGTGGTTTGAAGCCCGGTTTGAGCGCATTCGTCATGGTTATAAAGCTATCCTGATATTGGCTGTCGACCATGGTCGTTTGTTTATGGCCGGTTTTATGGCGGTGGTCATGCTGTCGTTTTTATTGCTGCCCATGCTGGGCAGTAATTTCTTCCCCAGTGTCGATAGCGGGCAAATTCTCATGCATGCGCGCGTACCGGTGGGGACGCGGATTGAAGATACTGCCAACCGTTTTGCCAATATTCAGGCAGCGATTAAAAAGGTCATTCCTGCAGATGAAATCCTGACCATTGTCGACAATATCGGCATGCCGATCAGTAGTATCAACATGACTTATAACAATACCGGCCTGACCGGCGCGCATGATGGCGATATCCAGATTGCGCTCAAGGAACATCATGCACCGACGGCCGACTATATCCGCACCTTGCGCGAAGTGTTGCCTAAGCAGTTTCCGGATACCACCTTTTCGTTTCCGCCTGCCGATATTGTCAGCCAGATCCTGAACTTCGGTTCGCCTGCGCCAATTGATATCCAGATACGTGGTGGCAAACTGGCTGACGATTTTACTTATGCCAACCAGTTACTGGCCAAGGTGCGTCAGGTGCCTGGCGTGGTCGATGCACGTATCCAGCAATCACGCAGTCGACCTTCATTTGATATTGCCATTGATAAAACCCGCGCGCAGGAAATCGGCATCAGTACGCGCGATGTGACCAATAGCATGGTGATCAATATGGCCGGTAGCTCGCAAGTCTCACCTACTTACTGGCTTAACCCGGCCAATGGCGTGACTTATCCTATCGTGCTGCAAACGCCGCAATATCAACTGGATAGTCTGAATGCACTGGCCAATTTGCCGATTAGCGGTAGCGATGGCCCGTTGCAGACCCTGGGCGGGATTGCCACCTTTAAACGCAGTGTCGGCAATGCCGTGGTCAGCCAGTATGATATCCAGCCTATGGTGCAAGTGCATGCCAGCACGCAAGATCGCGATCTCGGTGCCGTGGCAGCCGATATCCGCAAGATTCTGGATGAGACCAAAGACCAGGTGCCCAAGGCAGCCAGTGTGGTCATGCTGGGGCAGGCGTATACCATGGACCATGCCTTCACCGGCCTGTTTTTTGGCCTGCTAGGGGCGATTGTGCTGATTTACCTGCTGATTGTGGTTAACCTGCAATCCTGGAGCGACCCGTTTGTGATTATTTCTGCCTTGCCGGCGGCATTGGCGGGTATTGTCTGGATGCTGTTTGTGACCTATACGCCGTTATCGGTGCCTGCTCTCACCGGTGCGATTATGTGTATGGGGGTGGCGACCGCCAACAGTGTGCTGGTCATCAGCTTTGCCCGTGAGCGCCTGGCCGAGTTGCAAGATGCCACTGCGGCAGCGATTGATGCAGGGTTTGTGCGCTTCCGCCCGGTGTTGATGACCGCGCTGGCGATGGTGATTGGCATGACACCCATGGCCTTAGGCTTGGGTGAGGGCGGGGAGCAAAATGCGCCGCTGGGCCGTGCCGTGATTGGTGGCTTGTTATTTGCGACGGTGGCTACGCTGCTGTTTGTGCCGGTGGTGTTTAATGCCATCCACAAAAAGCACTACCCGCGCCCTGTCAGTGTTTCTACCGGAGATGTACATGCGTAATGCGACGACGGGGACTTCCCGTGGACTTAAACTGGGTGGCCTGCTGCTGGCCCTGGCCGCGATTGGGATTGTGGTGATTGGTGTGACCAGCCGCGCGGGCAACCACGAAAAACTCAAGGCCTGGACAGACAAACAGGCCGTGGCGACCGTGAGTGTCAGCCAGCCTGATCATGGCGTAGAAGCGGGTAGCCTGAATCTGCCTGGCCGCTTTGAGGCCTACGCCCGCGCGCCTATTTATGCGCGTGTGAGCGGGTATTTGAAAAGCTGGAAGGTCGATATCGGCGGCAGTGTTAAAAACGGGCAATTGCTGGCAGAAATCGAAACGCCGGACCTGGACCAGGAGCTATTGCAGGCCAAGGCTGACCTGGCTAGTGCCCAGGCCAATGTCGCCCTGGCTGAAACCACGGCCAAGCGCTGGCAGGATATGCTGAAAACGCAGTCGATCGCGCGGCAGGAAGTCGATGAAAAGCTGGGTGACTATCAAAGCAAGCAGGCAATTGTGAAAGCGGCTGAAGCCAATGTGAACCGCCTGCTTGCGCTCAAGAGCTTTGCGAAAATTCTGGCGCCTTTTGACGGTTCGGTCACGGCGCGTAATACCGATACCGGGGCCCTGATTAATGCGGGTAATAGCGGTACGACGGCACAGCCATTGTTTGAAGTGTCCAATACCCGCAAGTTGCGTTTATACATCAATGTGCCGCAAAACTATGTCAGCCAGATCAAGCCAGGCGGCAAAGCGCAGTTTACGGTGCCAGATTCGCCGGACGCCGTGTTTGAGGCGACCATACAGTCGACTTCGGGTGCTATTAATGCGTCGTCTGGAACGACATTGGTACAGTTGCTGGTGGATAATGCGGCGGGCCGTTTCCTGCCAGGCGGCTTTGCTAACGTGAACCTGGCATTGAATGATGCCGCTGGCCGCTTAAGTATTCCGGCCAGTGCCCTGATTTTTGATCAGAACGGGCTTAAAGTAGCGACGGTGGGCCAAGATCACAAAGTGATATTAAAGACGATTACGATTGCACGTGACCTTGGCAAAACCCTGGAAGTGCAGTCTGGCCTGACCAGCCAGGATCAGGTGATTGAAAACCCGCCAGATGGTGTCACTGATGGTGTGCTGGTGAATATTGCTGCAGGCACAGACGTACCCAAATAAGGGAGCGGCTGAAGCTGCAGGCCTTGTTAGCGCGTGAGTATCAGCCAGCCGCTTAAGGCGATCGCTGTCGCCGCCAAAAACAGATTCACTGCAGGCGGTAACCACAGCACATGGCCGCGCGGTTTTTCCTGGATATTTAGCGACTGGCAAAATACCAGGAACTGTACGGCAGACAATAAGGCCGTACAGGCACCGATGAGAATAAATCCCACCCCGATATACAGTGACAACGCGCTTTGTGCATGTGGCAGCGGGTGATCGTGAGCCACTAGTTGCATAAACAGGCCAAAACGCTCAATCACAAAGCCTAGCCCCATCAGGGCAATCGCCGAGCGTTGCCAGGCCAGCAAGGTGCGTTCGGCGGCAAAATATACACGTGGGTCGTCAAGGTAAGACATAGGGCCTCTTTCAGGTTTTTCGTTGTGCCGAGATCACACCTGGCACCTGTTGCAAGCGCAGCAGCAAGTGCTGTAACTGGTCAATATCAGTGAGTTCTACCGTAAATTGCATCAATGCCACATGATTGCGACTCAGCGTGTTGGCCTTGGTGGTGTTGATCTTTTCACGTGCAAACAGTTCGCTGATATCGCGCAGCAAGCCCTGTCTGTCATTGGCTTCCAGCACAATATCCACCTCTGATAGTCCTGGTTGACGGTCGCCCCATTGCGCCGCCAGCAGGCGGTTCTGGCGTACATCTGCCAGGCGTGTGATAAAGGTGCAAGCCTGGCGATGGATGGTGACGCTATGATTGCGCGTCAGGTAGCCGACGATAGGCTCGGGCGATACGGGTTTGCAGCATCTGGCCATGGTGGTTTGCACATTGCCTATGCCTTCAATGGTGACGCCTGCATGGTTGACCTGCGAGGCGGTCGGGCGTTTGACCAGTGGTGGCGCTGGTGCTGTGTCGGCAGGCGCTATTTCGCCCTGGATAGTAATCGCAATCTGGTGCTCGCTAATGTCACCGCGACCAATCGCGGCCAGACAATCTTCCAGTTTCTGAAATTGCAGTTTTTGTGCGATACGTTCCAGTGGCAGGCTGCCTGCCCCGGCTCTATGCAGTTCTTTATCCAGCTTGGCGCGGCCCTGGGCGACATTCTCTTCAAAGTGCTGGTACTTGAACCAGTGCCTGACCTTGGCACGTGCGCTCGGGCTTTGTAAAAAGCCCAGCGACGCATTCAGCCAGTCGCGGCTGGGCGCACCTTGTTTGGCGGTGAGGATTTCTACGCGCTGCCCATTCTCCAGGCGCGTGTGCAGTGGCACAATCTGGCCATTGATTTTTGCGCCTTTGGTTCTATGCCCGAGGTCGGTGTGCAAGGCATAAGCAAAATCAATCGGCGTGGCGCCGTGCGGCAAATCAATGACCTTGCCTTGCGGTGTCAGCACATATACCTTGTCCTGAAACAGTTCACTATTAAATTGTTCCAGCAAGTCGCCATGGTCGGCCACTTCGTCTTTCCAGGAAAGAATCTGGCGTAACCAGGCAATTTTTTCGTCGAATTTGGCATCAGATTTGGCACCTTCTTTATAACGCCAGTGCGCTGCCACGCCTAACTCTGAATGCTGGTGCATTTCAAAGGTACGAATTTGTACCTCCAGCGCCAGGCCGCGCGGGCCACTCACCGCCGTATGCAGCGAGCGATAATTGTTGCTTTTCGGGCGCGCGATATAGTCGTCAAACTCGCCAGGAATCGGCTGCCATAGATGATGCACCAGGCCCAGCGCGGTATAGCAGTCCTTGATGTCATCGACCATGATGCGCACAGCACGCACGTCATACAGCTGGTTAAACTGCAGATGTTTGCTCTTCATTTTTTTTACGATGCTGGAGATATGCTTGGGTCGCCCGCTGACATCGGCCTTCACGCCGGCTTGAGTCAGCTCATGCTGTAACTGTGCGACAACATCCGTGATGTATTGCTCGCGATCCACCCGCCGCTCGTCGAGCATTTTTGCCACTTCTTTGTAAAGCTGCGGCTCCAGGTAACGCAACGATAAATCTTCTAGCTCCCATTTTAACTGCCACACGCCTAGCCGATTCGCCAGTGGGGCAAAGATGCTCTGGTTTTCGCGCGCAACCTGCGCCTGGCACGCCGGGCTGGCGCCCGAGAGGTGGCGAAGCAATTGCGTGCGCTCTGCCAGTTTGATCAGTACCACGCGGATATCCTGCACCATGGCCAGCAGCATTTTGCGTAATGCTTCCAGCTGCTGCGCCCTGTCATTGTGTTTGTTGTCAGCAGGCTGCGCCCCGTCGACTTCGCTCAGCGCCTGAATATGGGACATACGTGCGATGCCCTCTATCAAGCACACCACCGTTTGCCCGAACTGGCTGGACAGGTCATCAGACCAGTCGCTTAACAAGTCAGGCGCGGCTTGTAATATGGCGGCTATCAGGCTATCTGCATCCATATTCATTTCAGCCACAATGGCAGCAGTCCCCAGGGCGTGTTGCAGTAAGGGGCTGTCGTTGATAGCGTATTTTCCGCTATACAGGGTGGCGGCCAGTTCGCCAGCCTGGCGAATCTGCGCTAACTCATGCGCGGTGAAACGTTGTGGTAAAGACGCAATCCATCCAGCGAGCGCTTGGGGATCGTTAGATGTTGGTGTGTGTGCAGGGCGACGGGCTGAAACCATAAAGTATTATCGCCGCGATTGCGCATGAGCGTAAAGCTAAAACGCGCCCGGACAATTTGTCAGGGCGCGCGATGAGGGGGGATTCTTGCTGCTTTTATGCGAACAGGCTGATCCCCAGCACAGCCGCCAGGGCAATCCCAATCGCCAGCAGCAGGAAGATAAAGAAGAACACTTTGGAGATCGTTGCAGCACCAGACTCGATGCCTCTGAAGCCCAGTAAACCGGCAATAAAAGAGATCACAAGAAACAGCAATGCATAATAAAGCATAGGTCTGGCCTTTCATTTTAGACAGAGAAGATGATGGCATCTTAAAAGACCGGGCCAGCTTGCTCTATCAGTACTTTGCTAAATGATTAGTCAGAATCAGCCTACGTGGCGATGGTTTACAAGCGTTAATCAGCTTCGCTGACTCATCAAATGCGCTATATTATGTGGGACTTGATGTTGTGGCCTGCAACAGCTTTGTGCGCATAAGTGAGTGTTGACTCACTATGACAATAAGCAATGAATACGCGCCATCGTGAGTCTGCCCATTTAAATAAAAAAATCCTTATGAAGGGAGCGCGCCATGCGTTCGATTCACACCATACCAGCGACCGCTCGCCTCGCATGTTTGCTCATGATCGTGCAATGCCTGCTGCCCGCTTTCGCCTTTGCCGCCAGTGATAGTGCCAAAGTGATTCTTGGGCCGCCGCATAAAACCGGCAGCAAAGCCGAGGCAAGGCCAGCAGTGATTGCGCTCGTCAGCATGGATGAAGTGTTGCCTGATTGCCAGCAGCAAGTCACGGTGACAAAAGTCAAAACAGTCGCTTATAGCGAGAGTGGTATCACGCCAGAAAAAATTGGCGTTGACTGGCTGGGAAGCAAACTGGATATTGCGACCAACGTCGGTGAAAACCCGGTGCTATCGCTGGAAGAAATCCAGGCGGCCAATCAGTTTATCAAGGTCGGTAAACGCTACCTGATTCATTTTCAGCTCTGCGGTGATGGCGGCGTTCAGCGTAGCCTGATTAATATGTACGCCGAACAAATGACGCCCGCCCGCCATGTGCGCAAAATTAAAACCTAGTGGCATAGCCAGAGGTGTTGCCTGACCAACATTTTGGCGACGTTTGTTGTTGAATTGGCAGCATCTATTTTTCAAGTGATTGATTATGAAGGGTTTAAATCTGGCATTTTATTTGCTATTAAATCAAGACATTGTTTAATCAGGAAAATCGAAATGCCACGAATTATTGGAGTCTCCGGAAATATTACTGCACCCTCAAGAACCTTGTCGCTGGTGGAGTCTGTGGTGACCAAGGCCAGCCAGAAGTTTCATAGTCCGGGTGAGGTGATCGATATTTCCAAGCTGACGGCAGAGCTGGGACCTACCGTGTCCTTTAACCAGTTTCCGCCCGCGCTGACGCAAGCCTACGATAAGCTGCATCAGGCCGATATTATCGTCATTGGCACGCCAGTGTATAAAGCTTCTTATACTGGCTTGCTCAAGCACTTTTTTGATCTGGTCGACCCGAAAAAACTCACTGGTAAAGTCGCTATTTTGGTGGCAACAGGAGGCAGCGATCACCATGCGCTGGTGCTGGAGTCGCACTTAAGAAGCCTGGCCAGCTTTTTTGGTATTTACACCATCCCGACCACCATTTATGCCCGGGATGCAGAGTTCACGAATTACCAATTGGACAGTGCCGTGATTGAACAGCGTATCGACCAGGCGCTAGAACAGGCCGCGGTGTTGATTAAGCAGCATTTGCCGGAAACGCTGGTTGCCTAGCAGGTTATTTGCAAGATTCGGCATAAAAAAAGAGGGGATATATTCCCCTCTTTTTTTATGCGATCAGGTTGAGTTCTTTTAACCTGGCGCGCAGGATATTGCGGCTGATGCCCAGCAGTTTGGCGGTATGCACCTGATTGTTTTTACTGTGCTCATAAGCCTTGCTGACCGTGGTGCCATTGATCAGCTCATATAAATTTTCCGGGGCTTGTTCAAACAGCTCTTCGAGAATATTTTCCAATTTATAGAGCGCACTTTGGCGCTCATAGCTGACACGGCTTGGCAGTGGTGCCGTGATGCCGCTGTCTTCATCAGACGTAAACTCTGGCCGGTTAAAGCTGATTTTGGGTAAATTCAGATCTTTTGGATAAAGCGTATCGGAGGTACTCACCAGTACCGCACGGTGAATGACGTTTTCCAGTTCACGAATATTGCCCGGCCACGGATATTCCATCAGTAGCGAAGTGGTTTCGGGGGCCAGTTTGTGGTCCGAAGTGTTCAGCTTATTGCGATATACGGCCAGAAAATGCTCAACCAGCGGCAGGATATCGCCACGACGTTCGCGCAATGGCAGTAATTCAACCGGCACCACTTTAATCCGGTAATACAAGTCTTCGCGGAAACGTCCCGCTTTGACGGCTTCTTCCAGGTTCACATTGGTCGCCGCAATCAGGCGCACATCAATCGGGATCGGCTTTCTGGAGCCTACACGTACGACTTCACGCTCTTGCAGCACGCGCAATAATTTGACCTGTGTTGACTGTGGCAAGTCACCGATTTCATCCAGGAACAGTGTGCCGCCATTGGCGGTTTCAAACCAGCCAACTTTGGAGGTGTTGGCGCCGGTAAACGCGCCTTTTTCGTAGCCAAACAACTCGCTTTCAACCAGGGTTTCTGAGAAAGCGCCGCAATTAATGGCCTGGAACGGGCCGTTTCTGCGGTTGCTCAGTGAGTGGATATGGCGGGCAATGAGTTCTTTACCCGTCCCTGTTTCGCCAATGATCAGCGCGGTTGCATTGCTGGAAGCAATTCTTTCGATCAAAGACAGCAGATTTTGCGATTTGGGATCGCTGAATACCAGTGCACTTGCCCGTACGGACAAGCTGACGGCAGACGGATTGGGGTGTGTGATCACATGGTCAGTACGTTCGGTGTACGAATCACGGATATCCCATCGTTGTGCGCTCATCATTGACTCCTTATTTAACAGGCGAGTCACTATATTACATTGATCATTAATAAGTCAAAGTTCTATAAATTATAACAATATTCATATTTGTTATATTGAAGGTAAGCCAGATCATGGGCGGGAATTCAACATTTTGCTGTGTTAATCGCAACACTTGTTGCCGGGGCAACAGGTGCTTGGCATCTGTGTTTTTTCTAAGTGTCTAATTATTATAGGTAAATTTTAGCTGTTGTAAGTGGCACAGTCTTTGCAAAGTAGTCCGTGTTGTTTTCGCATGAATTTTGAAAGGACTGACAATGACTGTCGTGACTGTTAATACTGAACTGGATCTGGATCATTACGTAAACGAAACTGTGGCGGAAGCCAAGCTGGCTTTTGAGGTCTTTCGCGAGACGGATAGTATCACTGCCAATGGTACCGTAGGCTTTGTGCATCGCGTACCAGGCCAGGACAAATTGATCATCGTGAATGACCCGGGCCCGTTTAACAAGGGCAAGCCAATTGAAGCAACCGTGGTGGGCTTTGATGGTACGGTCTATGCCGGCAAGGGCAGTGGCGCAGGCGCTGGCCGTTATACCAAATTGTTCCAGGTGCGCCCGGAAGTCACCACGATTTCGCATATACATTCCACCTACCTGGGTGCCTGGGCACAAACACACCGCACATTGCCTATCCGTTATGTGCCAGTGCAGCGCTTCAACCTGATTAAAGAGTTGCCGATTTATATTGACCGCCGCCAGCAGGAAGTCGATTTTATCCTCGACCAGATTGCGATTAATCCACATCACACGGCGATTCTTGAAGCCAATGGTGGTGCCACGGTATGGGGTAAGCAAGGTCTGCGCAAACTGGCAGAGTTTATTCTGTTGCTGGAAGAGGGCGCCAAGTTGCAAACCCTGGCAGAGGCCCTGGGTGGCTCCCGTGAGTATGGCCCAGGCGTGTTGAAGCAACAATGGAAAATGTCCAAGCTTTACGACCAGGCCAAAGAAGAAGGCTTGTTGCGTCCATCTGACTTGTAATCACAGGAGCTACCAAGTGACCACAGCACAACATATCGATCAAATCTGGTTTACCCGTTGCCCGGTGCCGACTGCCACTGGCCTGGCCTATAAATTAGGCTGGCTTAATGAAGAGTTCGCGCGTGACAACATTAACATTGCCACGTTGCAAGAAGCACCCAAAGAGTTATCCAAGCATCATTACGATCATGAGTTACCTTCGTTGATTCGTGAGGGTGGCAACTTGCTGGCGCTGGCTGCCAAGGCACAAGGTGCGCCGACCAAGCTGATTGGCTTGACCTGGATTGATGAATGGCAAGCGATCCTGGTGCGGCCGGATAGTGGCATTACCACGCCTGAACAATTGAAGGGCTTGCGCCTGGCCTTGCCGGCGTTTATCGAGCATCCGATTGCCAGCCATGTACGCGGCAGCAGTATTGCTCGTGGCATGAGCCTGCATGGTTATAAAGGCGCTTTGAATATTGCCGGGCTGACGCTGGATGATGTGACTTTGGTAGAGGTGCCTTCTGGTCGTGGTAATCGTAATGGCCGTGATAACCCCAATGGTCTAGGTGAGTTGTGGTCTGGCCTTGATGCACTTATCGAAGGCAAGGTCGATGCGGTATATGTAAAAGGCGCATCTGCGGTGGATGCCGCGAAACGTGTGGGGGCTGTGGTGGGGATCGATCTCGATAGCTATCCTGAGCTGTCCAGCCGCGTCAATAACGGCACTCCGCGTCCGATCACCGTACATCAGTCCTTGTTGGACAATCATTATGACCTGGTGGTGCGTTTCCTCTATCAAACGTTGCGTGCGGCAGATTGGGCCAAAAGCAACCTCAAAGGCGTGCGCGAAATTCTGGAATCCGAAACCCGCTCGGGCGAAGACGGCGTGGCGACGGCTTATGGTGAGAACTTCCATTTGCAACTAGCGCCTGATTTGTCCCCGGAGCGCGTAGAGCTGTTCCGCCAGCAAAAGAACTTTATGTTGGTGCATGGCCTGTTGGATAAGGATTTTGACCTGGATGCGTGGATCGATTTCAGGCCGTTGCGTGATGCAGAACAGCAGTTGCATCAATATGCGGCGGTTGCCTGAAGCAAGTAAGTAAGCCTCGCGGCTTAAACGTAAATAAGGAGTAGGTGTGAGCAGATTTTTAAACTATGTATTTTCAGCATTGGCGTTGACGGCGTTGACGGTGTCAGGCGCCCACAGTGCTGAAACCGACCCGAAAGTGGTGAGAATTGCCACCGTGGCTTATAACCTCAATGGCAAGACGCACTATCTGGGTAGCACCGAGCTGGCCAGTGAAACCGGGCTGGATGAAACCTTGGCCAAGCGTGGCGTCAAGCTGGAGTGGGTGCCTGCTGCCACGGCGATGGTTGGCCCGATTGTCAACGAAGCCTTTGCCAACAAAAGCATAGACTTTGCGGCCTATGGCGATTTGCCACCGATTATTTTGAACGGCTCCAAGCCGCGCGTGCAACTGGTCGCCCCATGGGGACGTAGCGGTAACTCTTATTTGGTGGTGCCCGCCAACTCAACGGCAAAAACGATTGCTGACCTCAAAGGCAAGCGCATTGCCTTGCACCGGGGCCGCCCGTGGGAGATTCCGTTTGCCAACCTGGTGCAGAAAAACGGCTTCAAGCTGACCGACTTCAAGATTGTGAACGTGAATCCGCAAGTCGGTGCTGCGGCATTGGCCAGTGGCTCGGTAGATGCGTTCTTCTCTTTAAGTGATGCCTATAACCTGGTGGATAAAGGCGTGGGTAAAATCATCTGGTCGACCAAAAATGCTCCACCGGACTGGAAACTGATGGGCGGCTTGTGGGCGCGCAATGACTTTGTCAAAGAGCATCCGGAGCTCACTCAAGCCATCGTCACCTCATTTATTAAAGCCAACCATTGGGCAGCGCAAGAGGCGCACAAGGAAACCTACCTCAAGGATTATGCCAGCCTGGTGCAGCCTGAGAGTGTGGTCAGGCGCGACTATGAAGATGATAGCGTGAGCTGGCGTGACCGTTGGTCACCGCTTTATGACCAGGCGCTGGTGGATCATTACAAACGTGCAGCCTCTTATGCGCGTGAGTCTGGCCTGATTCGAAACGATATTGATATTCAGCAACTGCTTAACTCAAGCTTTGTCGACAAAGCTTTAAAGGAGTTGAACCTGGAGACTTTCTGGGCACCGTCCCGGATTGCATCACAACAATAACCTTTATTGCTTCCCGGCAATCCCTTCCAACAGATGGTCTCCCGCCATCTGTTTTTTTATGTCTGTTGCTATACCAGCACATGCCTGCCGTCAGATGATGGATATACAACATTGCCCAACACAGGGTATTCTCTGGAATGTGTATAACCTTATGATTATTAAGTAATAAATATTAATTTTTAACTTGGCACAGGGATTGCGTATAGCACTCTAGTTATTTTGCACAGGAAGAAACATGAGTCGCCCTAAAACCGCTTTAAGTGTGATCAATGAAGCGCACGTAGATAGCCTCGGCGAAGACAATGCGTCGGTGAGACCGTCAGGCCTGCGTGGTTCGCAACATCTGTCACTGGCGAGCTCGTCGGCCGTGCTGGCGGTAGAGGGCGTTTCCAAGACTTTCCAGCTCAACGGTAAAGCGTTGACCGTGCTGTCAGATTTTTCATTGGCAGTGACTAAAGGCGAATTTATTTCCATTGTCGGTAGTAGTGGCTGCGGCAAGTCGACCTTACTCAGGCTGATTGCAGGACTGGATAGCGCTTACGACGGCAGCATTGTCTGGCTGGGTGACAAAGTCTCAGGTACCTCACTGGATCGAGGCTTGGTGTTTCAGGAGCATCGTTTGTTCCCGTGGCTGACCGTTGAGCAGAATGTGGCGTTGGCACTGGAATCTTCTGGCCTGACACAGCAGGAGGTGGATGCGCGCGTGAAACACCAAATTGAGCTGGTTGGCCTGTCTGGATTTGCCCAGGCGTTTCCTCACCAGATTTCAGGCGGCATGTCACAGCGTGTCGCGATTGCCAGGGCCTTGGTGCTCAAGCCAAGATTGTTATTACTGGATGAACCGTTTGGCGCACTGGATGCATTGACTCGCCTCAAGATGCAGCAAGAATTGCAACGTCTTTGGGAAACCGAAGGCACGACTTCCATCCTGGTCACGCATGACGTCGAAGAAGCGGTGTTCCTGGGAGATCGCGTGGTGGTCATGGAAGCCAATCCAGGGCGTATCAAACGCGTGGTGGATGTGGATTTACCCAGACCGCGCCATCGTACTTCACCGGAGTTTCAGCGCATTAAAGATGATGTGTTAAGCGACTTCATCGAGATTAGTTAGATTTATTAGGAGTTTGTATGTCAACAACGGCACTGAAAACGCCCGCTGAGCATTCTACGATTTGGGATTCACTCACAGATAAAAGCAAAGCCAGAAAGAACCTGGTCGCCACTGGCGAAGATTTTGGCAAGTTATCCGAGCGTCTGGTCAGCAAGTTTAATCGCGTAGAGCAGATTATTCCGCGTAATAAATTGCTGGCGCTGATTGGTGTGGTCATTCTGGCCCATATTCTGGGCGTAACTGGGTTTATTAATGCCTTGCATCAACCCAGCATCGTCAAGCCGAAGAAAAATGAAGTGATTGTAGAGTTTGTGAAGCCAGAGGTGATTCCGCCACCAGTCATTGAGCCGCCAAAACCACCTCCGCCGCCGCCACCGCAGGTCAAGCGCGCTGACCCACCGCCACAGGCCGCCAAGCCAACGGCATTAAGGACCGCCCCCGCTGACCAGCATATTGCGCCGAACGACATCGTGGTACAGGAAAACACCACCGCGGCAAAAACCAGCGGCCCGGTGGTCGCTGACCCGGCGCCAGAACCAGCGCCACCTCCGCCGGTGGTGGTGAAAGAGGAACCGCTGGTGGAAGCTAAAGGTGGTGTTGGTCATTTGAACAACCCTGATCCTGAATATCCCGATTTTGCTGCGGATCAGGGCTGGGAAGGCACGGTGGTATTGCGGGTGAAAGTGTTGCCTAACGGCAAGCCTGCAGATGTGAAGGTCAAGAAGTCCAGTGGACACGGTGTACTGGATGATGCTGCGGTTGCTGCAGCGAAGCGCTGGGCATTTACCCCGGCAAAACGAGGGAATACCCCGGTCGAAGGTTGGGCAACATTCCCGGTTGAGTTCAAGCTGCAGTAATTTTTTTAATTTGAAAAGGAAATATTATGTTTAGTTTAGAAACCTATCAAAGTGCATCCCCAGTGGTGCTTGGTGTATTGATTACCTTGCTGGTGGCCTCTGGCGTCACCTGGACCATTATCCTGGCCAAGTCTTTCCAGGTGTGGCTGATCCGCAAGCAAAACGTTAAATTCAGGGCCGCCTTCTGGGGTGCAAAAAGCCTGCAGGAAGCCGCCACGCTGGAAGGCCATAACGGCCCGGCCTACCGTGTCGCCCAAGTGGGTTTTGAAACCTTGAAAGACCTGGATGTGGAGTCTGCCGATGATTTGCGTCATAGCGGTGACCGCCAGGAAGTACTTGAGCGCGCACTACGCCAGCAGATTCAAAAAGAGCGCGTATTACGTGAAGCAGGCCTGGTTGTATTGGCCAGTATCGGTAGTACCGCACCGTTTGTTGGTTTGCTGGGTACGGTCTGGGGCATCATGCACGCGCTGACCGACATCAGCAAACTGGGCACCGCCAGCCTGGAAGTGGTCGCAGGCCCGATTGGTGAAGCCCTGGTGGCGACAGCCATTGGTATTGCCGTGGCTGTGCCTGCGGTGCTGGCTTATAACTTTTTCCTGCGTCGTTTAAAAACCAGCAGCACCAACCTGGATGATTTTGCTGAAGATTTAATCAAGGTATCGCGTCGCGTCACCTTTAAAAAGGCAGATGGCTCCAAGGCCGGTGAATTTGTTGCATCCTCTTCAGCGGCTTCTGCGGTGGTGCGTAACCTTAAAGGAGCAACTGCATAATGGCTATTTCCACAAATGCTGATGATGACGTATTGAGTGAAATCAACGTCACGCCATTGGTCGATGTCATGCTGGTATTGCTGGTGGCTTTTATTGTGACCGCGCCTTTGATGAACAACGCCATTCAGGTGAATTTGCCAAAAACGGCCGCCACCAAAGCGCCTGAGCAGAAAAAGCCAGTGACGGTGTCGGTGGATGCCGCTGGTAAGCTGTTTATCGATCGCCAGGAGTATCCGCTGGAGACGATAGAGCCTGAGCTGAAAAAATTGCATGATAACAACCCGGATGTGACCTTGCATTTGAGTTCTGATGAGGCCGTGAATTACGGCAAAGTCGCCAAGGTGATGGCTGCGATTGAGCGTGCCGGTATCACGCGCGTGGCCGTATTAACGCAAGGCGAATAGTGAAACAAGGTGACTAGAGTGAAACTGGATGAGGTAGCAAGTTGATGACACGTGATTGGAAACAATTCTTCCCTTTCCTGATTTCGCCCATCCTGCTGCTGCTTGTATGGTGGTGGGTGGCTGCGGCGGGCTGGTACGCTGACGATGTGCTGGTTTCGCCTGGTGCGGTGGTGGCCACGCTGGAAGAACTCACTGCTAACGGCGAACTGGCCTTGCACCTCAAAGCCAGCTTCTTCCGCCTGCTTACTGGCTTTGGCCTCGGTGCACTCACTGGTGTGCTGTTCGGTATCTGGATGGCGATTTCACCGCGGGTAGAGGTGTTTGCGCTGCCCTTGTTTCAAGGCTTGCGTCAGGTGCCTACGATCGCCTTGATTCCCATCCTGATCCTGTTGCTGGGCGTAGATGAGATTTTCAAGGTCATTATTGTGACCAAGGCCGCTTTTTTGACCGTCGCATTGGCAGCCTATGATGCGACCAAAGGGGTATCCAAAAACTATTTTGAAGTGGCGCGCATTTATCAGCTGCCCAAAACCACGCTGTATCGCAAACTGATTATTCCGGCCATTACGCCGCCTGTATTCACCGGGCTCAGGATCGCTTTTTCACGCTCCTGGACCATCCTAGTCGCGGCGGAACTTCTCGCAGCGGATAGCGGTATCGGCCAAATGATGCAATTAGGGCGCGAAATGTTTCGCCTTGATGTTGTCATGGTCGGCGTCGTCATCACCGGCCTGGTCGGCTTTAGCATAGACAAGCTCTTTAAGTGGGCCGAGATTCGCCTGATTCCCTGGCAACCCGCTGTCAAAGCATAAGTCATTCATCAACAGCAAATAAGTAGATAGATATCCGCATGCAAAATTCTTTTTATAAATGGATTCCCGACTGGCGTGGCTGGGTATTGCCGATAGTGGTCATTCTGGCCTGGGATGCGATGTCGCGCCTGGATGCCAATCATGCTTATGCCTTTGCTTCATTGGGCCAAATTTGGGCCGGTGTGGTCGAGCTCTGCCGAAGTGGCGAGTTGCTGGTGAATGTGCAGGCCAGTGTACAGCGTGCACTTACCGGCCTGTTACTGGGCGCCAGTGCCGGTTTTCTGGTCGGCTCACTGGTGGCAGTGTCGCGTACAGCCAACATCCTGATTACGCCGATTTACCATGCGATCCGCCAAGTGCCTTTGCTGGGCCTGGTGCCATTATTCGCATTGTGGTTTGGCAATGGCGATACCTCAAAATTGATTGTGGTTAGCCTGTCGGCGTTTTACCCGGTGGTGCTCTCAACTTTTGAAGGCATGTTGCAAGTTGACCGCCGCTTTAATGAGGTCGGGCAGGTATATCGCTTGAGCCGCTGGCAGATTTATCGCCGCATCACCTTGCCAGCTGCCTTGCCGCAGGTATTTACCGGCTTTTCATTAGCACTGGCGTTTGCGTGGTTGTCCACCATCGGTAGCGAATTATTGTTTACCGCTGGTGCCGGACTGGGCAATTTAATGATGAACGCACAGGAAGCCTCCCGGATGGATGTCCTGATTATTGTGACTTTTGTGATTGGCGTACTCGGTTATGGGATGTCTCTGCTGATTAAGCTGGCGAGTAATCACCTGTTCAAATGGCGCCAGGTTGGCTAGCGCCGTCCGTAATCACCAACCATCACCATAAGCCATCACCGCACTCAATAATAGATCTTGGCGCAGAAGTCGCAGCGTGATGCTGTGCGCCAAGATCAAGATTTAGATAGAAGTTGAATCCTTTGACTGAACACTCTCTTGAAAACAAACCTGTATTACCGCAGTCAGGCCAGCAACCATGGCCTGTATTTTTTGCCTTTAACCTCCATCATTACCCGCTGATCCGCTGTCTGCTGCTGTATAGCCGAACCCCGGTCCGGTTCTGGCTCTGTACCGGGTTGTTTGCGGCGGCCAATGTGCTGCTGGCATTGCAGCAAGGCCTGATTGCGCGTGCCATTGATGAGGTGCAGCATGGCAAAGCCATTGTGCGCACGGTTACTGGCGCTTTGAATAGCGAGGTGGCCTGGCAATGGTTACTGATCATTGTCGGCATTG
This sequence comes from Methylophilus sp. Q8, assembly GCF_000800115.1. Lineage (NCBI taxonomy): Bacteria > Pseudomonadati > Pseudomonadota > Betaproteobacteria > Nitrosomonadales > Methylophilaceae > Methylophilus > Methylophilus sp. Q8. Next base: position 1,593,524 of record NZ_JUHE01000001.1, read on the forward strand.
CGCTGGCACGTGCCGCGATCTTGTATTTTGTCGGCTGGTTATCATTGATTATCCAGCAGAACCTGATTGGCCATTTGCGTGAGCGCATTTTGATTCAGGTGCAGCGACTGGATCAAAGCTATCACTGGCAACATGGCGCAGGCGAACTGGTGACGCGCACCACGCGCGACTCTGACAAGTTGCGAGATGCGTTGATCAGCTTCTGGCGCCAGGTGGTAGATACGGCATTGGTGGTCAGCGCCGCCATGGGATTTTTATTCTGGTATGACTTCTGGCTGGGCCTGGTGCCGCTGCTGTTGTGCCTGGTTGGGTTTGGTATTTTGCTGTTGCAAACCGAACATTTGGTTAAACTCGATCGGGCCGTGGGCGAAGCCTACGATGCCGTGAACCAGGACCTGACCGAAGGCGTCAATGGCGTACGCGTGATCAAGGCCTTTGCGCTGGAAGCCAGCCGTATCAAACGTTTTGAGCAACAGGTGCAGGGGTTTATGACACAGGCGTTTGCCGCCCTGTCGTTTTATACCTCACGTATTCCCTTGCCGCAATTTGTGGTCGCGCTAGGGCAAGTCTGGGTGCTGGGGTTTGGCTGTCACCTGGTTTATACGCACGCGCTCAATCTTGGTCAGCTGATCGCTGCTTTACTCATGGTGAATACCCTGGTGTTTAGAGTAGAGGGCGTGGGGAGGGTCATGCAGGTGTTCGCCGATGCACGCTCTTCGGCGGCCCGCATCTGGGATCTGCTGGATGCCGAGCCAGATATCACATCCGGCACTCAGGCCTTACCGGCCGGGCCATTATCACTACGCTTTGAGCAGGTGTCGGTGTTACCGCCAGAAGGGGGTAATCCGGTACTCAGTGATTGCACATTTGATATCGAAGCCGGTGAAATTGTGGCGCTGGTGGGCACCACCGGATCGGGAAAAAGTACGCTGGCAGGCCTGGTGCCCAGGCTGGCAGAAGTCAGCCATGGCCGGGTCGAAATTGCGGGAAGTGATGGCCAATGGCTGGACGTCAAAGAGCTGCAACTGGCCGAATTGCGCAAACAGGTACATACCGTACCGCAGGAGGCTTTTTTGTTCTCGGATACGCTGGCGGCCAATATGCGGCTGGCGGCGCCTGAAGCCACTGACGACGACCTGGAATGGGCACTGCAAATGGCGAGTGCGTCAGAGCTGCTGGTGAGTCTGAGTGACGGTCTGGAAACCCGCATTGGTGACCGTGGCGTGACTTTGTCTGGTGGTCAGCGGCAACGTGTCTGCCTGGCGCGCGCCTTGCTCGGGCAGCCGCGTATCCTGGTGCTGGATGACGCCACCAGTGCGCTGGATGCGGTGACTGAGCGCAATGTATTAAACAATATCCGCGCCCTGAAAACACAAGGGCGTGCAACGACCGTACTGGTGATTGCCAGCAAGTTATCTACCATTTTGCTGGCAGATAAGGTGTTATTACTTGCAAGTGGCAGCATTATCGCTGCTGATACACACCAGGCGCTGGTGAAAAATAATGCACGTTATCGTGCACTGATGGGGTTGGATGATGGCCGCTGAACGTAACCCGAATATCAAGGCCTTGTCTGATATTGAACTCGAAGAAACGCTGGCCAAGCAGCAACTGAACCGCAATATGTTCTGGCGGCTGCTGCCACTGTTAAAACCCGTGCGCAAGTACATCGTGAGTGCCATGCTGCTCGAACTGGCCCTGGTTTGCTTTGTGTTCTTGCGCCCTTACTTTATTCAGCAGGCCATTGATTTTGGTTTGCTGTATGAGTCACAGGTTGCAGCTGACCGTGGTGCCGTGGTTGGCTTGAACTGGCAGGTGATTAATGTCGCCATGCTTGGCCTTGCCGGTATGTGGGCCGCACGTTTTGTGCTGGCTGGCTTGTCACAATATTTTTCCGGCACGGCGGCTATCCGCATTTTGAATCAGTTGCGTATAGACCTGTTTAGTCACGTACAGCAATTAAGCGTGGCTTACTTTGACCGTACTAAGTCTGGCCGCATCATTTCCAGGGTCGATCGGGATATTGATGCCCTGGAACCACTGCTGATTCAAGGGCCGCCGGAGATATTTTCTGCCTTGCTCAGGTTCGTTATGGCCGCTGGCATATTGTTGTGGGTGTCGCCGACGCTGTTTTACCACCTGGCGCTGGTGATTCCTTTGCTCATTCTTTCCAGTACGCTATTCCGGAAATTATCCGGCCAGCATTTTGCGCGTGTGGCTGAAAACCGTACCCGTTTTACCGCGCACCTGGTCGAGACCGTGGCAGGCGTGCGCATTATCAAACAAACCGTGCAGGAAGAGAGCAACTTGCAGCGCTACCGCGCGCTGGTCAATGCCTTTATTCATTCACTGGTGCGCAGCAATATTGCTTCGGGCTGGTTCACACACTTCACCGGCGTGCTGACGATACTGGGCCTGATGCTGCTTTTAGTGGCAGGCGGTGAGGAAGTCACACTGGGCCATTTAACCCTGGGGCAATTTGCGGCCAGCCTGTTTTATGTCTATATGTTCCTGGGGCCGCTACAGGAGCTTGGTGACCTTGTAGAGCGTTATACCAATGGCGTGGCTTCGGCCCAGCGAGTGTTTTTATTACTGGATACCAGGCCGGAAATTGTTGATGCTCCTAACGCGCAGACACTTGCCTCGATTAAAGGCGAGGTGAGCTTTAAAAATGTCGGTTTTTCCTATGTGCCAGATCAGTCCAGGCCTGTTATTCGAAACCTGGATTTAACGGTTCCGGCCGGGCAGGTGCTGGCGATTGTCGGCCCAACCGGTCACGGTAAAAGTACCTTAATTCAATTGCTGACGCGTTTTTATGATGTACAGCAAGGGCAAGTGCTTATTGACCAGGTCGATATCCGCCAGCTTAGCCAGCGTAATTTGCGTCAGCATGTCGGGGTAGTGTTGCAAGACAACGTGCTGTTTAGCGGCAGCATTATTGATAACCTGCACCTGGCAAAACCTGAAGCCAGCTTGGCTGACTTTGAGCAAGCCGCGGCCGAGTTGGGCATTGATGACCTGATTAGCCGCCTGCCACACGGATACTATACCGAAGTAGGTGCTATGGGCTCACACCTCAGCCACGGCCAGCGCCAGCTCGTGTGTTTGCTGCGTGCTTATCTGGCCAACCCCACTATCCTCATTCTGGATGAAGCCACGTCGGCCGTCGACATACAAACCGAACGCCGTATCCAGCATGCGCTGCGGCGTTTATGTGAAGGCCGCACCGCCATTATTATTGCACACCGCCTGGCCACCATCCGCGATGCTGACCTGATTGCCGTGATACATCACGGTGAATTGGCTGAACTCGGTCCGCATGCGCAACTGATCCAGCAGCAGGGTAAATATGCCGAGTTATATCACGCCTATGAGGCTGGCGAACAGCTTTAATAACGTTGACGATGACTATCAAATTCGGGAGAGATATGAAAAAACTATGCGTTGCCATGTTATGCCTGTTTGGGTCAGCAATTGGTCATAGCGCAGATGAAGTGAAAGCCGCCTGGATTAGTGATGACAATGGTTGCAAGGCCTATAGCTGGCTACCGCAGCCGTTAGAAACCATAGAGTGGGCAGGTAATTGTAAAGATGGCTATCTGGATGGTAACGGTACCCTGAACTGGTTTCACGATGGTATTCATAAATATGCATACACTGGCCGTTTTGAGCAGGGAAAACTACAGGGTAAGGGGGTCATGGAACAGTTTAACAATATTAATCATGGCTCTCGAACAGAGGTTGATTTTGTGGATAGTGTTCCACATGGTCAAGGTGTCCAAACCTGGCCAGATGGCAGGCGCTATGAGGGAGAGTTTCAGGAAGGCTATAAAACTGGTAAAGGGGCCAAAGTGTGGCCTAACAATGCTCGCTATGAAGGAATCTTCAAATTGGGGAATCCCATAGGAGATGGCTTCCAAGCAGTAAAAATTAATATTCCAGAGCGGATTTCCTATCCGGATGAGCTAGTAAGATATGGCAATAGCGGTACCTTTCTTGCCCAGATGCAAGTGTCCGAAAAGGCGAGTGTGCGCGCTATCGAAGTGCTCAGAAGTAATCATCCTGCTTTCGAAAAGGCTGCAATACGCGCATTGAGAAGTGCGAAAGTGACGCCTGCGCTGGTATATGGTGCACCGGTTTCTGAGCGGGCTTTTGAACAGGTTAGTTTTATATTGTCAGACAGAAGCCTGCGCAGAGTGTTGCCGTTTACTTATCCAGCCAAAGCCAGTAGTCACTTGCCTCCAGAGTTTCAATACGATAAACCACCAGTCGATAAAGTGGTGGCACCATTAGTCTATCCCTTGGACTTATTGCGGCAACGGGTAAAAGGTTCAGCTAAAGTGGCTGTTGTCATTGATCCGCAAGGCTTACCTATCCAAGTACAATTACTTGAAAGCAGCGCGCCTGCATTTGGTGAAGCGCTTAAAGCAAGCGTTGCTTCTTCGAGTTTTTTCCCCGCGCGTAAAAATAAACAACCTTCCTGGTCGGCTTTTACCATCTCGCGCGAGTTTTCTGAATATGAAAGCCGGGAGACTGTCATTGACGAGAGTGGTCGGCGAGTTCTCAATAAGTTGAAAGACTCTCAGCCAAAAATATTCACGGTTGCGCAACTGGATGCTGCGCCAAAGCGGTTCTATACGCCATCGCCAGTATATCCGCCAGAGCTGGCTGATCAAGGCGTCACGGGGACTGTATTGGTAGAGTTTTATATCGATCGCGAAGGCACGGTGCAATTTCCGCACACGCTCAAAGCCGACAATGAAGAGCTTGCCTGGCTGGCATTGACGGCGGTCTCCCGCTGGCAGTTTTATCCACCGACCATCAAGGGTGAGCCCGTGGATGCAGTGGTTACTGTGCCTGTGGCGTTCAATCTCAAAAATTAATGTTGCCTTAGCCGTGTTTGATCACGGTATTGATGAAATACACAAGCAACTGTTGAAATTACATCACTCGGCTGTTTAATAGCGTACACACGCATGTTGGATGCTGTTGTTGATTGCTCGCAACTCATTGAATTATATTGGATATTTAAGTTTCTTTGCATTTGGCATATTTTGTGCAGATGACTGCATGAACTGTTAAACAAACGCAACGTTTGATGGTGAATCCCTCGGGAGCCGTGCTTCTGGAGGTGGCTTGCGTACGTTAACAGTGGCAATCACATGGACCGACAGATATGGCGAATACAACGGTTGTCACTTTGTGTGAATGTAACGCGTTTGAGCCGCTATGAAAACAATTTAATTCACTAAAGGAATGTATTTATGAGTAACCAACAACAACTTCCTGACAATACGCTTTGGTTTACGCGTTGCGCGGGTAATGGTCAAGGTGGCGTACCAACGGCTTCCGGCATTGCGTTTAAGCTGGGCTGGCTGCAAGAAGAATTTTCTGCGGACAATATTCGCCTGCGTGCCTTGCAGGATGATGACAGTGCTGATTTCAGACATCACCATTACGACCACGGTCTGCAAACATTGATTCGCGAAGGCGGTAACCTGTTTGCGATCCCAGCAAAAGCGCAAGGAGCAGAAACCCGTTTGATCGGCCTGACCTGGATCGAAGAATCACAATCCATTATTGTGCGCCCGGATTCCAATATCCGCCGCCCGGAAGACCTCAAGGGCAAGCGCCTGGGGTTGCCTGCGTATAACCCCAAAGATGTGATTGAGAACAAGCGTGGCCGGACCATCACGCGTCATAGCAGCCTGCATGGTTATAAAGGCGCACTGGATTCCGCTGGCCTGACACTGGATGACATCCAGCTGGTCGAGGTCGGTCAAAACGAAGTGACCGCGTCTGGTCGTCGTTATGGCGGCTGGCAGTCCAGTTTTAACGCCCTGCTCGAAGGTAAAGTCGATGCCGTGTATGTTAAAGGTGCGGCAGCACAAGACGGTGCCCGTGACCAAGGTTTGGTCGTAGGGATTGACCTCGATGCGCTGCCTGAGAAACGTTTTCGTGTGAATAACGGTACGCCACGCCCGATTACCGTCCATCGTTACCTGTTGGAAAATCACTACGATTACGTGGTGCGCTTTTTAACCCAGACCTTGCGCGCCGCAGAGTGGGCTAAAACCAACCTGGCTGGCGTGCATGAAATCCTGCAGAGTGAAACTGGTGGCACGGCAGAAGGGGTGGCTGCGGCTTATCGCAATGGCTTCCACCTGTCACTGGCACCTGATTTGTCCACAGAGCGCATTGAGCTGTTCCGTCAGCAGAAAAACTTCCTGCTCACCTACGGCATTCTGGACCGCGATTTTGACTTTGACGCCTGGATTGATACCAGACCATTGGCCGATGCACAGCAGGCGTTACAACAACTGTTGGCTAATGAACAGGGCGGCAAACTGGCTGCTTAACACCATGATGGCGCGTGTCTTGCACGTGCCATCTTTCTTTTTCAGGAGCAAGCATGGCTTTTACAATTGATTCGGTCGCGCAGCAGGTGCGCACCTTTTTGCTGGAGGACAAAGGTCCGGCTGGCCGTGAGCGTGTACGCGTGTATCTGCAAGATGTGGTATCCGATCAGGCATTCGCACAGCAATACCTGGATGACGCCCAACCACAACGTCGCGTACTGTACGAAGATACCGATTTAGGCTTTGCCATTCTGGGCCACGTGTTTAAAGAAGCCAGAAAAACACAACCGCATGACCACGGTGTTTCCTGGGCCATTTATGGCCAGGTCGCTGGCGTGACGACCATGGATGGCTGGGATGTGATTGACCCGGCCGAACCAGGCGGCAAGCCCGGTTCGGTGAAATTACGTGATTCGATTGAATTGAGGCCAGGCAATGTCCGCGTCTATAACGAAAACGAGATTCACTCGCCACGACGCGATGGCCCGGCCAAGCTGATCCGCATTGAGGGAAATCCTAACCAGAATGCGCCCGGACGTGTCTGGCAGCCAGTATAATCAACTGGCAGTCAAACACATCCTTCAACCATATCAAGGATAGAACCATGTCAGAGCATATTTATAAAGTTGTTGAGCTGGTCGGGTCTTCCCCCATCAGCAGTGATGATGCCATTAAGAATGCCATTGAACGTGCGGCAAAAACCTTACATCACCTTAACTGGTTTGAGGTTATCGAAACGCGTGGACACATTGCGGATGGCAAAGTCGCACATTTTCAGGTCACGATTAAAGTCGGCTTCAGAATCGAAGAATAATAATACCCAGTGTAGTGTCTTGATCACGGCCCGGGTTTGATCCTCGGGCCATTTTTTATAGAGAAAATCAGTCTCACTCTTGAGATTCAGAGATTGGATAGTTGACTGGATTCCATATGAATTTATATGTTGCCAGACATGGGGAAACATTTGCCAATGTTGAACATCGCTATCTAGGTGCGTTTGAATCTGGACTGACCGAGCAAGGAATGGCACAGGCGGAAGCTTTGCAAACGCTATTTCCTGCAAGGATAGATGTGCTGATTGTCTCCCCTAAGTTGAGGGCTCAACAGACGGCCCATATTCTTAATCATCATCTCGGTCTTAAGTTGGAAACCATGGATTGTTTCACTGAGCGTGATGTTGGCATATTTGAAGGCCTCACTCAAAACGAAGCGAGCACCCTTTATCCGCAGCTTTGGGCGAGAAACATCACCCGGCAATGGGCTATTGGGCCCACCAATGGTGAGTCAATCGCTGATGTGGTGATGCGTGTTCAGCAGGGGCTGCATCAGTTGCAAACACTGTATGCTACCAAGACGGTTTTACTGATTGCGCACGGCTTCGTGGCAAAAACAATACGGGCACTGGCAAAAGGCGATTTTTCAGACTTCTATGACTGGCAGCTGTCAAATGGCGGTGTACTTGTTTTAGAGCACCTGAATATACCGACTCGTTCAATGGCATATTTGGAAAGTACATTGCCTCCGGGGTAATCATGGCAGGACATGATATTGAATGACTGGTATTTGTGTGATTTTCGATTTGGACGGCACCCTGGTAGACAGCGAGGGACTTTGCAATCAGGCGTTTCTTGATCTATTGCCACAGCTAAATGATACGGTGGAGTCATTAACGCAGCGGTACCGTGGCAAAAAGCTGGCACCCATTCTGACCGACTTGGAGAGCCGCCTTGGCCAGAGGCTGCCTGATATATTTGAGCAACATTATCGCCAGCATGTGGCCGAATTGTTTTCAGGCGAGTTGAAACCGATGCCGGGAGTGTTGGACATGCTAAAAATGATCGACTGCCCCAAATGTATTGCCTCAAGCGGACCTTCTCTGAAAATTCGCCAGGCGTTAGAGGTAAGTGGTCTAGCTTCTTATTTTGGTGACGATCTCTTCAGTTCATATGATATTGGCTCTTGGAAACCAGAGCCTGATCTATTTCTACATGCAGCCAAGGTCATGGGTTTTAAGCCTTACCAATGTGTGGTTGTAGAAGATAGCGAGGTCGGTGTTGAGGCAGCAATAGCTGCAGGTATGAAGGCGTTGCAATATTCCAAGCATGGCGATGCGCGCTCCAAAACACATCTATGCTTTGACGATATGCTAAAGCTGCCCTCGCTACTTACAGACCTTGCACATATGCCCGCCCGATCCTTCCACCAAGATTAAGCACGACTCTAATCTTAGTAACACGCAAGGCCTACGATATGAGTGAATTCTTTCTTTCAGCACTTTCGTTTGGATTGGCTGCTGGGCTCAAGCCCGGTCCGCTTGGAATTATTGTCATTCAGCAAACGCTAGCAAAAGGACTGCTCAGTGGGTTCCGAGCAAGCTTAGCGCCACTTATCACGGATGGCCCAATTATCGTTGCAGCTTTGTGGTTATTGTCAAACTTCAAAAGTATTCATCTATTTGTGGCTTCGCTTGGGTTAGCCGGCGGGTTATATTTGATTTGGTTAGCCAGGAAAATACTAGCAATTAAAGACATCTCCTTGGCAGGAAAACTCTCAACAGAAAGCTCAATCCTTCAAGCGGTAAAAGTTAATTCGCTAAACCCTAGCCCCTACTTGTTCTGGTTTACTGTCGGCGGGGCTTATATACTCAGAGGTACTGCGCTGGAAAGTACAGTGTTTGTGATTACTACCATATTGACACTTATTGCATCAAAATTTGCCATGGCATTGCTTGCTGCTTTTTTCAAGTCAGCGCTTGAAAGTCGCGGTTATGTGTTAGTGATGAAAGCGTTGGCTGTCACTATGGTAGTTTTTGGGTTGATTTCCATTCATAAGGCCTATGTACTTATGCATGCTGCTGGGTTTCTCTAGATGATTGCTAACATAATTCATTAAGGCGAAAGTAAATTGAATATTATTGCTGAATTATGGCGTTACCCAGTCAAATCCATGCTGGGAGAGTTGTGTGATTCGCTTCGCTTAGAGCCTAGAGGGGTTGACGGTGATCGCCAGTATGCTATTCGAGAGGTTTCTGGCAAATTTGGCAGTGGCAAGAATACCCGGCGTTTTAAGAAAATTGACGGGCTATTTAGATTTTCCACACGTTACTGTGGCGATGTGCCCGAGTTGCGCCTTCCTTCAGGTGAGGTGATACGTGGAGACTCACCATCGATTAACCGAATTCTGTCTGCGACATTGGGCCAGCCTGTGGCGTTATCAAAGGAGGCTGACGTCTCTCATCTCGATGCCGGGCCCATCCATCTGATTACGTCGGCCTCTTTGCGCTGGTTACAAGCAGCGCTGCCTGATGCGATGGTTCATTCCTCACGGTTTCGTCCAAATATAGTGATTCAGTGGCCTGGAGTCGGACGGGTGGAGGAAACATGGGTCGGTAAGCAATTACGATTAGGCAATGAAGTGCGTCTATTGATCAATGCACAGACTGAGCGTTGTGGAATGGTGGCGTTTGCCCAGGGTGAGTTGCCCGAGCAACCTGGCGTATTAAGGCACATCAGTCAGTTTGCTGGGCTGAAGTTTGGTGTTTATGCCCAGGTAGTTGTCCCTGGAATCGTGCGGGTAGGTGACGAAGTGGTTTTGGATGAATGACAGAGGTTTTAGTTAGCGCGCTGTGTGGATATATTGTTTTTTATTTTGCCGAGAAGCGTTAATAGCACGTTGCACTCTTCCTCTGAGAGTCCTTGTACTGCTAAATCAGACAGTTGTCTTTCTGCTTTTTTCAGGCTTTCAAAAACCTCTGCCCCAGAGGGCGTGAGCGAAAGTCGCGAGACTCGTTTATCCGACGGGTCAGGTTTTGCATCCAATAACCCCTTCGCGCGCACCTCGGTAATCAGCCGTGCAATCTGCGCTTTATCTTTACCAGAATCCGCTACCAAATCACTCAGCGTCGCGTCTGGGTGCCGGGCAAAGTAACCTAATACTTTATGCTGCATATGGGTCAGGTCGACACCACTGTCTTGTATCAGGCGGTACTGGCGCGCGCGGAATATGTGCATCAGCCGGTGGATGGTTTCAAAAACCTGATGCGTATCATCCGGATTATTGTTGACAATGTCTACTTTATTGATCATCATGGTTGATATTATCAACTAAATAAGGTGTGGTGGAAATGTTTATCAAAGAGCATCAGTTTGAGAGAGTCCGCTTTGAATTGCAACAAAGACCTGTTGAAGTGTTGAAAGTAGATCACACAAGCGAAGGATTTGTCACGGTGACTTTTACCGGGCCATTACTGGCGCAATTCAACAGCCTGTCGTTTGATGACCATATCAAGTTTATTTTTACCAATAGCCAAGGCGAAACGGTCAGGCGCGATTACACGCCACGTAGTTTTGACACCGCCTCGCGAGAGTTAGCCATTGAGTTTGCGCTGCATGCACATGGTGATGCTTCGGACTGGGCCAGGAATGCTAAGCCGGGAGACCAGGCCATCATTGCCGGGCCTAAAAGCTCCAGAATTATTCCCAAGGGCTTTGATTGGCATTTATTGATTGCAGATTCTTCCAGTTTGCCTGCGGTGGCTCGCCGCTTGGAAGAGTTGCCGCTAGAGGCAGATGTGATTGCTTTAATTCAAATTGAGCAAGAGAATGATCGTCGGGAGTTTGATCGTTCAACTGCAAGAGTCATTCGATGGGGCGACTCACATCAGAGTCTAATTGATATGATTAAAGAGATGTCGTTGCCAGAGGGTGAAGGTTTTAGCTGGGTTGCTGGTGAACATACTTTTGTATTGCAGGTCAGGGATGTTTTACTTGAACAAGGTCAGCCTAAAGAGTTAATGAAGGCGGCTGCTTATTGGAAAAAAGGTGAAACTAATTTTCACGAAAAGATTTAGTCTTCAGGGTTAAAAGATAGTGAGGATACGCGTTAAATGACTATGATTTTTCTAAGGTTAACTGACATATTCTCTCGCAAAGCTCAGCAAATGAAATTCCCATCACGGCCGCTGATTGCGGCATCAGGCTGGTGGATGTCATCCCTGGTAACGTATTTGTCTCCAGGCACCAGAGTTTGCCTTGTGAGTCGAGCCTGAAGTCTGTCCTGCTATAGTCTTGTAATTTGAGCGCCTTATGCGCTCGTAACGCGAGCTCTTGTGCTTGTTTATAAATGGCAGGAGGAAGATCGGCAGGAAATATTTCTGTGACCTGCCCAGATTGATATTTGGATTCATAATCAAAAATGGCATGAGGTTCAAGCACGATTTCCCCGACGCCAAGGGCTTGATTATCAAGCACTCCAACACTTAATTCTCTACCAGCAATAAATTGCTCGAGCATGATTTCATTGCCAAAACGACTGGCCAAATCAATCGCTGCATCGAGTTCTGCATAAGCGTGAATAATAGATAAACCCACCGTAGAGCCTTGTGCATTTGGTTTGACGACCAGTGGTAAACCCAAGGCATTTAAGGTTTGCTGACTGTAGTCCGAGGTCATGCACCATGCGGGCGTCGGAATGCCTGCATTCAAATATAGTCGCTTCGAGATATCTTTATCCATGGCGATGGCACTACCAAGCGAGCCACTGCCGGTAAATGGAATATTGGCTAATTCAAGAATGGTCTGAATGCTGCCGTTTTCTCCGCTGCCGCCATGCAAAGCCAAAAAATAGACATCTACGTTGGTGAGGTCTTGTGGTGGCAGGATATGTGTTTGAGCATGGTGGATCAGATCCAGTGAATCTGCATCTGGCGGCAGCACTGCAACTTTTTCCGTGAGTAGCTTAGCCTCTTGTTGCTTGCCAAGCACGCCAGTCGCCGTATCCATTGCAATGACTTCATGTCCTTTTTCTCTCAGTGCTGGAATCACTTGCGCAGCACTGGCGATAGACACATCTCGCTCTTCGCTGGTGCCGCCAAACAACACAACAATTTTTAATTTGCGCATGGCATATATTTCTTTATTTAATCGCCGCTGATATGAAGTCGGCAGATAGCTGTGCTGTCAGTTGGCTGGTTGGCTCTGTTGCCAGACCATGATCGCCAATCACAATCGCTGCCCTGGCAGGGCCTCCGGCGCGCGAGAGAAAGCTATAAAGTGTTTTCGGGTTGCATGCGGAATCTGCATCGCCAGCGATCCAAAGCGAGGGCCTGCGCTCGTTGGCAATGTCTGGGTATAGTTGGTCGGCGGTAAAGCCTTCTTTGCTGCAAACTGGTGTCAGTTGCAAGATGCCTTTAAGCGTTGAGTCGTTGCGCAGAACCTGCCAGGCGATGACCGTCCCGCGGGATTTTCCGCCGACAATGATGGCGTTGGGATCCACGCGTTTGTCGGCTTTGGCGAGCGCGACGACGGTCGTAAAGTCTTCAATCTCTGGTGAGCGGTCAGTATCTGATGGTTTGCCGTTTTTGTCTTTCACATAGAATGCCCACTCGAAACGGAACACGGCAATGTTATGCTTTAGCAGTTCGCGTTCCACCACTTCATTGATTTTTTGCTTCATGGTGCCGGTGCCTGGCCCCAGAATCACTGCGTGAAAAGGGCCTTTCCCTTCAGGGAAATTCGCAACCACACTGATTGGTGAGCCACGCGGGGTATCGACGTTCACTGCATCGACTGCTTGCACCGGTAGGCTGAGTAAGCATAAAGCGGTCATCAATAATTGTGTTAATCGTGTCATGAATAGGTTCTCGGCAATACGTGCGGGTGGGGCGGACCGGAGGTAACACCGGCCCGTTGTATCCACCGCTTATTTATTCGGTTGTGGTGTCAGACGTAAGTAGGGCTTGACGGTTTTGTAGCCTTTGGGGAATTTGGTTTCAAGCACGACCGGGTCTGTGATTGACGGCAAAATCACGACATCCTGGCCGTCTTCCCAGTTGGCCGGGGTGGCGACGCTGTGGTATTCAGTCAGTTGCAATGAGTCGATGACGCGTAATAGCTCATTAAAATTACGCCCGGTGCTGGCCGGGTAAGTCAGCGTCAGGCGGATTTTTTTGTGCGGGTCGATGATAAATACTGAACGCACGGTGGCCGTGGTGCTGGCATTGGGGTGGATCAGGTCATACAAGGTCGACACCTTGCGGTCGGCATCGGCAATGATGGGGAACTGCACATCCGTGGATTGTGTTTCATTGATGTCCTTGATCCAGCCGTGATGCGATTCCACCGGATCCACCGACAGTGCAATGGCTTTGACATTGCGCTGTTTGAATGCCTGCGCCAGTTTGGCGGTGGCACCGAGCTCGGTGGTGCACACCGGCGTGTAGTCAGCCGGATGTGAAAACAGGATGGCCCAGCTATCGCCCAGCCATTCGTGGAAAGAAATCGGGCCCTGGCTGGATTGTTGTGTAAAGTCCGGGGCGATGTCACCTAGTCTGAGGGTCATGATAAAACTCCTTTTGCTTGATATGGTTGTTCGGTTGTGAAGGCTGGTGTTGGCATCAACGCACAGCCCTAATGACAGTGCGCACGGTGCAGTGCCATGCCTGCTTTCTCCAGAATCAGTTCTATATGGTTAAAGCCAGCTTCTGCCAAAGATGATTGTTGTTCCAGGATGGACATGTATAGCTCGGTGTTGTGCATGCCGCCTGTATCCGTATGATGGTCACAAACCAGGTAGTGGCCGTGACTATTGAGCAGGCCTCTCACTTGGGTGTGCAGGGTACTGGTGCGTGATTTGTGGCGTAGTTCATGCACTGCTTGCATGGTGACTATCAGGTCAAACTGGCCTAGGCCTTGCACCCAATTCGGATCAAGAAAGTCTCGCTCTAGAAACTGAATCGGTTTCTTTGTGGGGTCCAGAGACACACCCAGCCGTTGCCTGGCTAATGTGTGCATGGCTGGTGAAAAGTCCAGTGCAATATATTGGCACTGGGGAAATGTACGCAGCAGGTGTTCGGCCAGGAAACCAGGGCCGGAGCCTAGCTCCAGGATACGTATGCTTTTCTGTGATGCATGTTGTCGTGCGATGTCGGTAAACGCTGCAATAAATTCAGTTCGCGCCGGGCGCTTGATCAATGCCGTGCGTGCCCACTCCTCGGCATCTGCCGTTTGCTTTAAGTCGATCGGGCTGGGAATCTCGGCAACCATGTGTCATGTCAATTATTGGTGTGGGTGAAACAACAGGTATTCCCGGTCGGCAATACCTGTCGATATGCGCTGGTGGATTAAGCGGCTTTTTTCTTCAGGCGGAACACTTCTGCCAGTGGTGCCGGGTCGATCCAGGCGTTGACGTCAAAGTCACCTTTGAGGAAGCCCCACTCTAGCAGGAAGTTTTTGTAGGCCTCCAGCCCGGCGATCGCTTGTGCATCCAGGTTGGTGCCTTGATGCAGATGCACGTCGTCACCGTAGGCTTTGCGTACCCACTCGTCAGTTGAACCAGATTCTTTGGCGATATAGGCCACAGTTTCAGCTTCATGTTTGGCTGCCCATTCAGCCACATCTACAATGCGGCTCAAGAAACGGACTACCAGGTCAGGACGGTCGCGCAGCAACGCTGCGTCGACAGTAATTGGACGCGGTGCGCTGTTGTTTGATCGCACGATAGGATCGGGATGCTGACGAACATCGTAGATAATGCTGACGCCATGGGCATTGGCGCTTTCATAACCGCGGGCACCTTTCACATAAATGGCATCGACGAGGCCGCTCTCTAATGCCTTGTACTCCGCGGCATAGGCAGCACGCGTGCCTGCTGCCCAGCTGATGCTTGGCGGTTGTTTCTCAACTGGGATATCGACCAGCTCTACGTCTTTCGGTGTCAATCCAGCGGCTTCCAGGCTCACCACAATGCCGCGTAAAGCGCTGGCACGCTGGTGATCAATGCTGATGTCATGTACAGGCAGCGCAATACGTTTGCCCTTGAGTTGTTCAACTTTTGTAATGCCTGAATTTGGCAGCGTCACGATCAATTGTGCTTCGTCTACCCAGTTGAGGCCGATGACTTTGGTGTCTGTGCCTCTGGCCTTGGCCCATATCGCTGGCACGTTGCCGCCCTGGCGGAAAGAGTGTGGCAGGCGATGGTCATAATGTGACTCCAGCAGTTCCGGATCCTGGGTTTCCTGCAGGGTGTTGATGGTGATGCCGTCCTGTACAAACTCGCTGCTAAACCAGCCTTCACGTGCGGCGAGGCCGAGTGGGGTTGGCACCGGGCAGCGGGTGTACCAAATGCTGTCAATTTTGTTATCTGCGGACATGCTTGTCTCCTGATTGTGAGTGAATACGACTTGGGAACTCAATCAATTGCAGGAAGCGTGCCAGCGATTAATTCTATTAATAATCAAAAAGATAGCTGTTTTTGTATTGCACGGGAGCGGACACTTTGTTGCTTGTGCAACATCCGCTCCCGGCTAACTGTTGGTTTGACAGCATCAAGCGGCCAGGGATGCCTCAGAGGCTTCCTGGTAGGCTTTGTATAAGCCCGAATAATGGCCATCTAGTGCAATCAGCTGGCTATGCGAGCCTTTCTCTACCACTTGGCCATCACGAATCACGGCAATGGCATCCGCATCACGGATGGTTGATAAACGATGTGCGATGATGATGGCGGTACGACCTTCGCATAAATGCCTGAAGGCAGTCTGGATTTTACGCTCTGTTTGCAGGTCGACGGCGGAGGTCGCTTCGTCCAGCACCAGGATGGCCGGGTTTGCCAGATAGGCCCTGACAATACACACCAACTGCCGCTGACCGTGGCTCAGAAACGCGCCCAACGGTCCGACTTGCGTCGCATACCCTTGCGGCAATCGCTCTAGAATTTCATCGGCGCCCAGTTCTTTGACCGCATGTATCAGTTCGGCATCGCTGGCGTCAGGTGCGGCCAGTCGCAAATTCTCCAGTACGGTGCCACTGAATAACACATTATCCTGCAACACCAGGCCGACTTTACGTCGCAAGCTGGTTTGTGCGTAATCTTTGACATTGATGCCATCAACCAGCACTTCACCTGCGTTCACTTCATAAAAACGTGTCAGCAACTGCACAATCGTGCTTTTGCCGTGGCCGGTTGGCCCGACAATCGCCAGCACTTGCCCGGCCGGGATGTCCAGGCTCAGGTCCTGAATCACGTAGTGAGAAGCCTGCGGGTTATATTTGAAATGCACATTATTAAAAGCAACATGGCCACGCACCGTCGGCAGTTGTGGCGTTGCCGGGTCCACAATTTCAGGCTCGGTATCCAGTAACAGGAAGATGCGCTGTGCTGAAGAGGCGCCCGTAGAATAACGTTCAAACAGGTCATTCAACTCTTGTAGCGGGCCTAGAAACAGCTGCACGTAAAACAGGCTCTGCGCGATCTGGCCGACGGTCATTTCATGCTCGACAATGCCCAAACTGCCGGTCGCGAGTAAAAAGGCCATGCCTACGGTGCTCAGTACTTGTGTCAGCGGTAAAAACCAGCTCGATCTGAGATTGCCTTTAATCAGGATGGTATTGAAGTCGTGCAATAACGCGCGGTAACGGGTAGCGTTATCTTCCTCAACGACCGTTTGTTTGATAATGCGTACGCCAGACACGGTTTCTACCAGGTGGGCGGTAAAGCGCGCCCTGGCCTCGGCCACTTTGGCCCAGTTTTTTTCAGAGATACGTTTAAATAACCAGGTCGCGGCAAATAGCACTGGCACGATGCTGGCCAGGGCGAGTAACAGCTTGGGTGAGATCACCCACAAGGCAACGCTGGCAACCACAAAGCGTAACAACGCAGACAGAAGCTCTGGCGGGCCTTGAATCAGTAGCGGCTCCAGTGCATCAATATCACGGTCAGCACGCGAGATAATGCGCCCGGCTTTGGTCTGGTCGAAGTAGCGCATGCTTAGCTGTTGCAGGTGTGCGAACACCTGTACGCGCAAACTGTTGAGGATATGCACGGCCGCGCTGCCGGAAAGGTATTGCGATAAGCCGGACACGCCAAAACGTACGATCCAGCTGAGGCCCATGCCTATGCTCATCCACACTAGCAATGGTGTATTGAGGACGATGCCTTGCGCCGATTGAATGAAACCGTGGTCAATCACCTCGCGTAAAAACCAGGGGCGGATAAAAATCACGCCGACCAGCAAGGCTTCAAGCAGAATAACCGCCGTTACTTTGCCTGAGACCTGTTTCAATAATGGCAGCAAGCGCCAGAACATATTACGGTCCAGGCTTTTTTTCGCTAGCGCCTGCTCAAGCTCGATGTCATTCAGCGCGCGTTCTTGTCTTAATTTTTCAGCCATGTTGCACTCCAACTAAATCGCGGTAAGCGAAATGTGTTTGTATCAGGTCCTCATGCGTGCCTTCGGCGATGATGCGGCCTTCAGCCAGCATTGCGACGCGATCTGCCAGTAAAATGGTTGAAAGTTTGCTGGCGATAATCAGCACCGTGGTATTTTTGCCGCTGCTGTGGCGCAAGTTGCGGATGTTATCCAGCACCTTGCGTTCGGTAATGGCATCCAGTGCGCTGGTGGAGTCATCCAGCACCAGTATCGATGGCGCCGATAAAAAAGCGCGTGCCAGGCTGATGCGCTGGCGTTGACCACCCGATAGCGTGATGCCTCTGTCGCCGATTTTTGTCTGCAGGCCATCGCTGAGCTTTTCCAGTACTTCATCGGCGGCGGCGAGATGCAGCGCCTGTAACAGCTCTTCGTCGGTGGCATCCGGTTTAGCCAGGCGTAAGTTGGCCGCCAGCGTGTCAGAAAACAGGAAGCTTTCCTGTGGCACAACGTGTACAGATTTACGTAGCTGTTGCAGATTTAAGGTTTTGACATCATGCCAGCCTGCCCAGGCTGAACCTACTTCTACACTGCCGTGCTTGGCATCCAGCAACCGTGGCAGTAGTCCGGCCAGTGAGCTCTTGCCTGCGCCGGTTGCACCGACGATGGCCACGGTTTCACCCGGGCTGACTTCCAGGCTGCAATGATGCAAAATGGCCTGGTCACTATTCGGTGCCTGGGTTGTTACGTTAGTTAAACGAAACCCCAGTGCTTGCGTCGCCAGTGTGTGCGGGCCAGGCAGAATATGTGGTTCTTCATCCAGCAGCTCCCAGATGCGGGTGGCTGATGAACGGGCATCAGCAAACACCTGCATCACGCGGCCGATACCTTCGACGCGGAACACCAGGGCATTGGCGATGAGCAAGGCAGCCACCAGTTGGCCAATATTCAAGCTACCTTTACTGACCAGATAGGCGCCAAACGCCAGAATCCAAACCTGGCTCAAGCCAATCACAATCTGTGGTAAAGGAATTCTTTTGGCGGCAAACGCCAGTGCGGTATGCGCATGGGTGACAAAAGTATCGACCAGGCTGGCAAAGTGTTTGGTACGGGCGGACTCCAACCCGAACGCTTTAATCACACGGATGCCATTGACGCCTTCACTCAGCTCCTGGTTTACCTGGTCATAAGCATTGCCGACTTCGCGGTCGAGAATCACCAGCGTGTTGGTGTGTTTGACGAACAGCCACATGCCGGCAACGACCAGCAGTAGTGTGCCTAAACCAATCAGTGGGTGATACGCACTGAGGACAGCCACAGAGATCAGCACCCAGATGGTGGCCTCAAATACCTGGCGCCAGAAGTTAATCAGGGCGTCACGCACCTTGTCGGCATCGCGCGTGGTGCGCGTCACAATTTCGCCAATGCCATGTTGCCAGTGATAGGCCAGGTCCAAACGTTGTACCTGGTGCAAAATGCGTTCGCGCAGGATATATAACAACTCCTGGCCAATAATGAGTGACATCACGCCACCGATATATTGCAAGACAGCGCGGCCAACAGCCACACCAATGAGCAGTGTCAGCCAGTGACGGGCATTGCTCACATCAAGCACACCCTGCGCATTGCGCGTAATAAATTCGCCAATATGGATGGATTGCACAATCTGGCCCACTAGCCACAGTTGCCATGCCATCCCCGCATTGACCAGGATAAACAGCAGGGCAGTGAAACTGAATTGCCACGGCATGTACGCATAGAGTGCAAGGCAGCGTAGCAAGGGTTGTTTTAATTGAAAGAAAGGTGCGCGCGGCGATGGCGCATGCAGCCCATTTTCTTGTGTATTGATATAGGACTTCAAGCAGTCCTCCTTTGTTTAAGGCCCAATCAAAAAACGCCAGAACACACAAGGTGCCCTGGCGCTGACAAAGGTGTTTTTTACAGACGTTAGAACGCTGCTGCGAAAGACACACCTACAGTTCTGACCGCACCTTGGATGACATTGTCACCAAAGATACTTTGGCCTGCACTGTAAGCTGGTGTTGAATGTTGCAGGTAGTGCTTATCAAACAGGTTATTGGCATAGGCAGTCACTGTGTATTTATTACCTGGTGTGACATACGAAATACGCGCATTCACAATGGTGAAGGCCCCTTGCTCCAATCCTGAGCGATATACGCCGGTGCTATCTACACCTTGTGGAGTCACATAGTAGTATTGTTTGGACAGGAAGCGTGCATCACCGCCCAATACGACTTTGGCACCGTTATCGACATGAAATGTGTAGTTTGTTAGCAAGTTAGCTGTCACATTAGGTGAACGTACCAGGCGATTGCCATCGAAGTTGCCGCCATTGTTCAGAATCTGGGCATCTTCAAATTTAGTGCTGAGTAAGCCTAGACTACCACTGACAAACCAGTCATTGGTTGGCAAAGCTTGCACTTCCAGTTCCAGACCGTAGGTTTTTGCACTGTCTACGTTTTGCAGGTAAGAGACGGTACCGCCTGCTTGTGCATTCTGGCCAACTACGTTTACCTGGATGTCCTGATAGTCATAATAGAACGCAGTTGCATTGAAGTTCAGGCGACCCGCTAACCATTCTGATTTGTAACCGATTTCGTAAGAGTCTAATTGCTCAGGTTTAACCTGATTCAATGCTAATTGGTTAGTCGCAGCCGTGTTAAAGCCGCCAGACTTAATACCATGCGCATATTTGAAGAAGACACGGTCAGTTGGTGACAGCTTGTATTCAGGCGTGAAGTCATAACTCCAGCGATCCCAGGTGGCTGAGTCACTGACATTATAGGAGCCGGAGGTCAATGATGCGGCTGCAAAATTACCGGTATAAGAGTCCCACCAATGTCCCAAATTACTAAATGAACCAGTTCCGCTTGAGGCTCTGCGAACCAAGTCATATTCTTTTCTCTCGCGGCTCCAGCTCAAACCGGCAGAAGTCGCGAAATCATCCGTCCAGTTATAGGTTGTGTTGCCGAAGATGGAGAAGCTTGTGGTTTCATGTTTAAGCTTTGCATCATTGTAGGTGACCGAAGGGCCAGACGAGGCGACGCTGGAGTTTGCGACCTGGCTTGCAGGCAGTTTCCCTGTCTGGGTGAGGGAGTCTATCGTTTCTTTAAACAAGTGCACGCCACCCAGCCAGTTCCACTGGTCTTCACGCGGCGAAGTAATGCGAAACTCTTGTGATATCTGACGCGACTCGCTGTCCGTATGCTGGCGTGAAATTTCCAGAGGCGTATTGTCGTTATCAGTCAGACCTTCGTTCTTGAAACCCTCAAACCCGGTAATTGATGTCAAAGCGAGCTTGCCGACATTCCATTTCAGGTTTAAGTTACCGCCTGTTTGGGAGCTTTCCGTCCAGTTATCTGCATTGGTGCTGACATCATTATAACCCGTGCTCGGCACATAGTTCCCACGTAACAAACCATCTGCTCTGTAGCTATTGGTGTTGGTGATTGTGCCTTGCGTTTTGTATTTTCGGTAGTGCACATTCAATAATGCTTCTGCATCATCGGAGATTTTGCCCAATAACTGACCACGAATGGCACCGTCTTGCAGGCCGCCATCCTTAGTGCCTCGGAACTGGTTATTAAAGCGGCCATCAATGTCTTCCTGGTAAACAGAAATACGTGCACCCAGGCGGTCATCAATCAGTGGTACGTTGAAAGCACCTTGTAATACCTTGTCATTGAACGTACCGTAATCGGCCTTAATGTAATCGTCAGCTTTACCTTCTTTTAGGGAAGGCTTTTGCGAGATGATGTTAACCGCACCACCTGTGGTATTTTTACCGTATTTAGTACCTTGTGGACCACGCAGAACTTCTACGCGCTCCAAGTCAAAAATCGGGAAGCCAGTTGCTGATGCGTTACTGATATAAACTTCATCCAGGTAGAAACCAATTGGGCTGGTCATGTCTTGCTGTTGCTGGCCTGCACCGACACCGCGAATCCACCAGCGTGGACGACCATGTTGTTGGCCGACAGCGGTGGCGTTAGGCACGTAGTTGAATACTTCCTGTGCAGAACGGCCCACGCCTTGGTTCAGCAGGTCTTTGCCTTTAAGCACAGTAATCGGAGTGGCGATCTTTTGTGCGTTTTCCTTACGTCTGTTCGCAGTGACTGTCACACTACCCAGTGCAGATTCTTGTGCCTGGCCTTCTTCAGATTTCTTGTTACTGTCATTGTTCTCAGCAGTTTCTGCAGCTTGTGCTTCCTGGCTTTCAACGACTTTTTCTTCTTCGGCGGCCCAGGCTGGATTGAGTGCCAATGAACCGGCAAACGCGCTTAACACAGCGGCTTTGACGGTTCTTCGTTTCCATAAATTGCTCGGCTGTTGCGCGCCGATGCTCTCATTAGTTCTTTTCATAATGTTCCCTTGAGTTGAGATGAAGCACTTAAGAAAGTGTTGAAAGCTCAAGGGCATGAATCATGCCAATCACTTTTTATGTTTTTAACTGTATGATTTTTAATGAAAAATTATTTTTATATGATGTGGCTTGAATAGTGCAAATTGTTTTGTCAGCAACATCCCACGCAAACAGTTGCCAGTCGGAATGTTGCTGAACAAACACTTTTAAATAATGTGAACGGTTTTTTTGAAGGGGAGTCTGGGGCCACGTTTTTGACTGGTGGGCACGTCAATAAAACCAATATTGAGCAGTAAGAAAGATTTGTATTTACCGTCCGCAAAGAAGGTGGTGTCGACATCTGCTGCGTTAAATCCGGACATCGGGCCGACGGAGAGTCCCAGTGCCCTGGCGGCGATAATCAGGTAGCCCGCTTGTAGCGCCGCATTGAGCGTGGCTGTGGGTGTGATCCAGTCTGGTGATTTTTCAAAAAAACTGCGTGCGTCATAGGCGGGAAATTGCTCGGTCAGTTCATGATGGAATTGGGTGTCGTAAGCCACAATCAGATTCAATGGCGCTGCTAAGGTTTTTTCACGATTGGAAGAGGCGAGGTGAGGTGCCAGTTTTGCTTTCTGTTCGCGGCTACGGATAAACAGGTATCGGGCAGGTTGTGCATTGAAGCCGGTCGGGCCCAGTTTCACCAGGTCGTATAGCTGTTGAATCAAGTCGTCGGTGACTGGAGTCTGGTTGAATTGGTGTTCGCTATGGGCGGCAGTGAATAGTTGCTTGAGTGAGGTTTCTGGTAAAGCAGACATAAATAAGGCTTCCTGTATGAGGTAGATAGATGGTGTGCTTTCGCCAGCAAATGGCATACCAGCCATTTGCGTGGATATTTGTTGCAGCAGCAACAAAACAGGTGTGCTCATGTTGCCATGACAGCAGTTGGATGTTGGTAGTGATGCTGTTGTCTCGTTTGAGGCGGGCGATCTGCTTGTTTGCAATAGTGATGAGAAATCAGGCAGATACTGGGTTGCGGTGATGGCGCCAGGCCGTATGGAGGAAGTTGGCATGTTGTTTGCCATTAAGCCTGTTATTTACATCACGACAGAGGCTGCCATGAGTCAACCCTTATCCGACCAAAGTAAGCGCATCAATTTGTGGTACACACGCTGCGGCGCAGCAACGGCTTCCGCGCTGGCGATTCGCCAGCAATGGTTGCAGCAAGAGTTCGCCGGGCCAGGCACACAGCTACATTCGCTGCGCGACTCTGAAAGCCTGGAAGTCAGAAATTCCCATTATCACCACAAGCAGTCCGGCATGTTCCGCGAAGGTGGCAATATTCCGCCGATCTGGGCCAAAGGCCAGGGTCACGATACGGTGGTGGTCGGCATCACCTGGCTGGATGAGTATCAAGGCATTATTGTGCGTGAGGATAGCGAGATCCATACCATCAACGACCTCAAAGGTAAGCGGCTGGCGATTCCAGACCATGCGCAAGCCGTGATTGATTTCCAGCGCGGCGCGGCACAACATGGCTTTGCCACGGCATTCGCCTTGCATGGCCTCACCCCTCAGGATGCCAAATGGGTAGATATTCCTGCGCCCAGTTATGATTTGAGCGATGGCCCCAGAGCCGAGCGCAACAGCTTCCGCCATGTTGAGCTGGAGGCATTGAACGCGGGCGAGGTCGATGCCATTTTTGTACGCTTTGCACGTGGTGTGCGTTTGGCCAACACGCCTGGCTATCGTCAATTAATCAATATTAATGAACATCCTGATCCACTGGTGCGTGTCAATAATGGTACGCCAAGACCTGTGACGGTCGATCGTGCTTTTCTGCAATCACACCCGGATATTGTAGACCGCTACCTGGCGGTGCTGTTGCGCACTGCCATCTGGGCCAAGGCGCATCCGCAAGAGGTGTTGCAACTACTGACCCCCGAGGCACAGAGTGCCAGTGTGTCTGAAGTGATTGCCTCGCATGGTGCCAATGTACATCTTTCATTTACGCCGTCGCTGAGTGAGCAGTATGTCAAAGGCCTGGAAGTGCAGAAGAATTTCCTGCGTGACTGGGGCTACATTAAACACGACTTTGATATCCAGGACTGGATAGATCCGGCGCCGCTGCAACGGGCTGCGCAATTGGTCAAGCAGCAACCGGAATTTACAACCTTTGAAGCTGCGCAAGCCGCGTAAGTTATTTAAACAGGAGACTTAAACCATGAGCGAAATCGTGACAGATTCAGATTTAATCAAATATGTAGAGCAGGCCAAGGCCGATGCTTTGCATTCTTTCAACTTTTTGAAAGAAACCGGCACCTTGTCCGCGACCTGGACTTACCACATCACGCACAAAATCCCAGGCCAGGATAAATTGCTCAATATCCGCTTCCCATGGCCATGGGAGCGTTCACGTGATCCAGTCGTGAGCATTGATACTTTCTCTGAAAAGAAAGATCACATCCTGCATGAATCCCGTATCGATGCCGACACCGTGATTCATGCGCATACGCCTTACCTGGCGGCGTGGTCACTGGCGCAAATCAACTTCCCGATTTTGTATGTGGCGGCGCAGCGTTATTTGCTGGCGCGCGAGATTCCTAACCATCTTGACCGCACCCGCAGCGTGTTGTCGATTATTTCCGAGCGCCTGGATCAACATCCTGAGCTGGCACCACCGCCAGCCTTGCTGGAGTCCAACGGTGGCGCCAATATCTGGGGCAAGGGCATTATCGGTACCTCACAGCTGGTACTGCTGATTGAAGAGGCTGCACGCTTCCAGTCACTGGCTGAACAAGTCGGTGGCGCCAAAGAGTACACGCCGGGTGCACTCGAAGTGCAATGGAAACGCACCGGCCTGGTAGAAAAAGCCAAGCAATATTCCGGACGTTTTATTGCCGATCTGCTCAAGCAAAAAGCAGCTTAATTTTATTTTTCTGTCAGTCGGGGCAAGGTCAGCTTGTCCCGACTTTTTATTGAAAGTGTTGATCATGAGTCAGAGCAAAAAAAGGCAATTGGCCCTGAATGTATTTTTGTTACGTTACGGACACCATCCGGCAGGCTGGTTGCACCCGACATGGACGGAGAACGGGCGCCCGGATTTGCAGTGGTGGATACGTGCCGCCCAGATTGCCGAGGCCGCCAAGTTTGATACTTTTTTTGTGGCTGACTTTATTGGTCGTTCGGGTGTGATAGACAAACAGTCCGTCAAGAACCCAAATAACTTTCACTTCGAGCCATTCACTTTACTGTCGGCAATTGCTTCTCAGACCAAAAATATCGGCCTGGTAGCGACAGTAAATACTAACTTTTCTGACCCATACAATGTGGCGCGCCAGTTCACCTCACTTGATCACCTGAGCGGTGGCCGCGCGGGCTGGAACGTGGTGTCGTCATTGAATCCTGTCACGGCCAAAAACTTTGGCATAGAAGCACCGATTACCCATGAGGAGCGCTATGAGCGCGCCAGTGAGTTTATCCACTTAACCAAAGCGTTGTGGGATAGCTGGGATGACAATGCGTTTGATCACCCTAACCGCCAGAGCGGGCAATTTTATGATCCGGCTGCGGGCCATCCGGTCAATTTTAACGGCCAGTATTTCAAGTCAGAAGGCCTGCTGGATTTCCCGCGGCCGATTCAAGGTTACCCGGTATTTGTGCAAGCAGGTAATTCTGAGACTGGTCGCGAATTTGCTGCACGCGAAGCCGAGATGACCTATAGCTCGGCCACGTCTTTAGAGGTGGCCAAGGCTTATTATGCCGATGTGAAATCACGCATGGCCAAATATGGCCGCGCTGAAGACCAGCTCAAAATTACGCCTGGTTTGAATGTCGTTGTCGCTGAAACGGATCAGGAAGCGCAGGACAAATATGGTGAGTTGCAGGCATTGGTCGATTTTTCGGATTTAGAGTTTGGCGGGCAGGATTTATCCAAGTATCCACTCGATGGCCCATTGCCAGACCTGGCTTATGATCCGGGTGAGAATGGCCGTGGCCGTTTTCAGCAACAACTCGAATTAGCCCGCCGTGAAAACCTGACGATTCGTCAACTGGTGCTGAAATTCCGCGTGGCGCGTGGTCATTTGCAAGCGATCGGTTCGGCGAAAAGCGTGGCTGACACCATAGAGCAATGGTTTGTGGAAAAAGGAGCAGATGGCTTTAATGTGGTCCCGCCATATTCGATCAAAGGCCTGGAAGACTTTACGCGTCTGGTGGTGCCGGAGTTACAACGTCGCGGTATCTTCCGCACAGAGTATGAAGGCAAAACCTACCGTGAGAATCTGGGTTTAAACCGGCCGGAAAATGCCAATACCGCGGCGCCTCAAGCACTGAAAGCGGCATCATAAGTCTGCTGATATCTGGCGTCTACGCAACATGAAAATCCACATCATGGGCGCTTCAGGCAGTGGTACTACCACGCTGGGGCAGGCGCTTGGCCGCACCTTATCACTCAGGCATCTGGATACCGATCACTACTACTGGCTGCCGACACATCCGCCCTATCAGGAAAAGCGGCCGCCATCGCAACGGCAAGCGTTACTCCTCACGGATCTTAACGCTGAAACAGGCGTGGTGGTGTCGGGGTCGCTGGTGGGGTGGGGACCGGAAATTGAAAATGCATTCGACCTTATCGTATTTTTATATCTGCCCGCCAGTATTCGAGTGGCGCGGTTGCATCAACGCGAAGTTGCCCGCTATGGCAAAGTCGATCCAGCTTTTTTAACGTGGGCATCACAGTATGACGAAGGTCAGGCAGAAGGTCGCAGCCTGGCGAAGCATCAGGCCTGGCTGGCTGAGCGGACATGCCAGATATTGCTTCTTGAGCAAGACCTGACGGTGGCCGAGCGCATGGCAGCCGTCATTGCTGCCATACACCACCTATCACCTCAACCGGCTGCTTTGGGCAGCCATTTTATTTAAACAAGATCAGGACCATCATGGCAAGCACCGCCCGCCAACTTATTCTCAATGTGTTTTTTCAGCGTTTTGGCCACCACCCTGCCGGGTGGCGTCATCCTAGCTCTAAAGATGATGGCCGCCCTAATCTTGACTGGTGGTTGCGCGCCGCCAAACTGGCAGAAGATGCCAAATTTCATACCTTCTTTCTGGCTGACTTTATTGGCCGGTCGGCTGAAGTGACACCGCAGACAGGTCGCAATGGCCTGAGCTACCAGTTTGAGCCACTCACCTTGCTGTCAGCGATTGCGGCTTCTACGCAACATATCGGCCTGGTGGCGACGGTGAATATCAATTTTTCTGACCCCTATAATATCGCCAGGGAATTTACCTCGCTGGATCACTTGAGTGGCGGTCGTGCGGGTTGGAATATTGTCTCGTCGTTTAGTGGTGCCACCGCCGCCAATTTTGGCCTGGCGCAAGACCGCGCGCATGATGAGCGCTATGCCCGTGCGGCCGAGTTTGTTGGACTGACCAAAGCCTTGTGGGATAGCTGGGATGATGATGCATTTGACCATCCCGACCAGAAAACGGGCGTGTACTTTAATGCTGACAGTGCGCATCCGGTGAGTTTTCAAGGTAAATATTACCGGTCTGAAGGCCTGCTGGATTTTCCGCGACCATTGCAAGGCTACCCTGTGTTCGTACAGGCAGGCAATTCAGAGACCGGGCGCGAATTTGCCGCTCAGCATGCAGAAATGACCTATTGCTCAGCGACTTCGCTCAAGGTCGCGCAGGAATACTATGCTGATGTCAAAGGGCGCATGGCCAAATATGGCCGTGACCCGGATCAACTCAAAATCTCTCCTGGCTTGTCTGTCGTCGTGGGCGAGTCTGACCAGGAGGCGCAGGATAAATTTGGCGAGCTGCAAGCGGCAGTCGATTTCAGCCATATCGAATTTGGCGGCTATGACTTAAGCCAATATCCCCTGGATGAGCCTTTGCCAGACCTGCCTTACAAGCCTAGCGAAAATGGTAAGGGCAGATTCTTGCAGCAGTTAGAGCTGGCGCGTCGCGAGAACCTGACCATTCGCCAGTTGGTACTCAAATTCCGCGTCGCGCGCGGCCACTTGCAAGCCATCGGTTCAGTGAAAACGGTGGCCGACCTCATCGAGCAATGGTTTGTCGAAAAAGGTGCGGACGGTTTCAACGTGGTACCGCCTTTATTGCCGCAAGGTTTTGAAGACTTCACACGACTTGTGGTCCCCGAGTTACAGCGCCGTGGCATTTTTCGCAAGGACTACAGCGCGGGCACATATCGTGACAACCTCGGCCTCAATCGCCCCTCTAATCCTTATCAGAAATAGCGGCTGTTTGATGCAAGCGGTTGAGCTGATTATTTTTGATTGTGACGGCGTACTAGTCGATAGTGAGTTAATTGTTAATCGGGTTTTTTTAGAAGCGCTCAATCGAGCGGGTGTGCCCATCACGCTCAATCATTTACTTGAACGGTTTGTTGGGCACTCTTTGGAGCAATGCTTAACGATGGTTCATGATCAATACGGTGTGGCATTGGGGAGTAACTTTGTTGCGGAATATAAAGTAAAACGCGATCTGGCGCTGGCGCAACAGGTCAGGGCCGTTGATGGAGTTGAGGCACTGATTAATCAATTGACAATACCATTTTGTGTGGCCTCAAACAGTGAAGCGCAAAAAGTACATACCATGCTCACGCTCACCGGCCTGATAGGCTACTTTGCCGGAAAGATATTGAGTGCAACTGACATGTCCAAACCCAAGCCTGCACCTGATGTGTATTTAAAAGCGGCCGCCATGTTTGGAGTGAGTCCGGCACATTGCCTGGTGATTGAGGATACCCCTACTGGAGTGAAAGCCGCGGTTGCAGCGGGCATGCCGGTGTTTGGTTATGCCGCACTTACGCCGCAGCGAATTTTGCTACAGGCTGGCGCGGCGCGCACTTTTTTCTCAATGACTGAAATACAGCAAACAATCAGTGATTTATTAATAAAGGAAACATCATGACGAGTACGTCTCCAAAACGTTATAACAACACCGCGATTGTGCTGCACTGGTTGTTGGCACTGTTAATTATTGGCCTGTTAGTGGTTGGTTTCTTGATGCCTGACCTGCCTAAAACGCCGCTGCGCAAACTGATTTACAACTATCACAAGTCATTCGGTCTCATTGTATTTGCGCTGGTACTGTTCAGAATCTACTGGCGCCTCACGCATGCCGTGCCGGATCATGTGCCGGGCAGCCGCTGGCAAGTGCAGTTGGCACATTATGCGCATATTTTTATTTATGCGCTGATCCTGATTGTGCCAGGCGTAGGCTTGTTAGCGAGCGCATTTAATCATGGCTTTAACCTGTTTGTGTTTCATTGGGAACCGCTGTTTGCTATCGATAAAGATCTGGCACACCAGATCATGGGTTGGCATGGTGTGACCGCCTATGTGTTGGCCGGGTTGCTGAGCCTGCATGTTGCCGCATTTGTCTGGCACCAGTTTGTGCAAAAAGATGGTTTGATCAGTCGACTCTGGTTTAGCTCTCCCCGTCACTGATTTAAATGTGTTTCCTGCAACAGCTGCCATCCGCAGCTGTTGGCAGCGCATCACACGCCCAGTTCCACTTCTCTCGTGATTTTGTCTTTAAAAATCCATAAGCTGATGATTTTAAATAAATAAGTTTAATTTCATTGTCGCCTGAAAAAGAAATCAACAGTTGGTACGGAAACTGCAATACCTCATCGACCCGATGTAGTCATCAACCTTGATCTCTTAGAAAATAATATGTGGCATTACCTGTTAAAACGCTTGCTGATGATGATACCCACCCTGATCGGGGTGATGACACTCACTTTTCTGGTGACCCAGTTTGTGCCCGGTGGGCCGGTCGATAGTGCCATTGCGCAAATTGATGCACAAGACGCACGCTCAGGTGCTGATGGTTCTTCCAGCACAGGTGGTTGGAGTTACAGTGGCAGGCAGGGCATCGATACGCAGCAGGTTGAACAACTCACTGCTTTGTATGGGTTTGATAAGCCTGTGCTGGAACGTTACTGGCAGATGCTGGTGAATTATGCGCACTTCGATCTGGGAGAGAGTTATTTCCGCAATCAGAGTGTCTGGGATCTGATTAAGGATAAATTAGGCGTTTCAGTGGCACTGGGCATCTGGACGTTTACACTGACCTACCTGATCGCCGTGCCATTAGGCGTCGCCAAAGCGGTCAGGGCCGGCAGCAGTTTTGACTTTATCACCAGTTTCCTGGTGCTGTTTGGGTACGCTATTCCTGGTTTTGTATTAGGTGTGCTGTTGATTGTACTGTTTGGCGGGGGGTCGTTCTGGGACGTGTTTCCGCTGCGCGGTTTAACTTCGGATAACTGGGCGGAACTCAGCCCGTTGGCCAAAACCACCGATTACTTGTGGCATATCACTTTGCCGGTGACGGCTTCCGTTGTCAGCACGTTTGCGTTCAAAACACTGCTGACAAAAAACACCTTTCTTGAAGAAATTCGCCGCCAGTATGTGCTGACGGCGCGTGCCAAAGGTTTGTCCGAGCGCCAGGTCTTGTGGAAGCATGTGTTCAGAAATGCTTTACTGCCCTTGATCACCGGCTTCCCTGCTACGTTCATCATGGCTTTTTTTACCGGCAGCCTGCTGATTGAGACCTTGTTCTCGCTGGATGGCCTGGGCCTGCTTTCATTTGAATCCATTAATAGCCGTGATTACCCGGTGGTACTGGGCACGCTATATCTGTTTACCTTAGTCGGATTGTTCATCAAGTTGCTGGGCGATTTTGCTTACGTATTGGTGGATCCCCGCATCAAGTTTGATAGTCAAGATTCGTAAGGCCAAAGTCATCATGAGTCAAGTTATTCCCCATCTTTCTCCTGCCCGTCGTAATTGGCAGCGTTTCAAGCGCAATCGCCTGGGATACTGGAGCCTTATTGTATTTGTCGTGCTGTATGTGCTGAGCCTGGCCGGGGAAGTAATTTCCAATGACCGGCCGCTGGTGGTGCGTTATGAGCAGCAATGGTATTTCCCTTTGCTTAATGAGTACCCAGAATCCATTTTCGGCGGCAATTTACCTATTAAGGCCGACTATCACGACCCGTTTATCAAGGCACAACTGAGCAAAGCGGGCAATTTTGCCATTTATCCGCTCAACCCTTATTACTACGACACACTCAACTATTTTTCCAAGGCCGAGCATTATCCTGGCAAGCCGGATGATGAAAACCTGCTAGGTACCGATATTGCCGGTTATGACATTCTGGCCAGACTCATTTATGGCTTCCGCGTCTCAGTCACGTTTGCGCTGGGCCTGACTGCGGTAGGTGTGGTGTTGGGTATCTTTTTTGGTGCCGTGCAAGGCTATTTTGCTGGCAAGACCGACTTGGTGATACAGCGCCTGATTGATATCTGGGGCTCCATGCCGGAGTTATACCTGCTGATTATTTTTGCCTCGATTTTTGATCACAGTTTGCTGTTGCTGTTTGGCTTGTTGTCGCTGTTCGGCTGGATCACGTTGTCTGACTATGTCCGCGCCGAGTTTTTGCGCAATCGCCAGCTTGAATATGTGAAGTCTGCCAGGGCGCTGGGCTTATCCAATACGCAAATTATCTGGCGCCATATTCTGCCTAACAGCCTGACACCGGTGATTACCTTTTTACCGTTTCGTATGAGCGCCGCTATTATGGCGCTGGCCAGCCTGGATTTTCTTGGCCTGGGCGTGACCGCACCGGCGCCCAGCCTGGGGCAGCTGCTGCTACAAGGCAAGGAAAACCTCGACGCCTGGTGGATTGCACTGTCTTCTTTTAGTGTGTTGGTACTGACGTTGCTGTTACTGACTTTTACCGGCGAGGCGCTGCGTAATGCGCTGGATACCCGCATTTCTGATGCCAGACAAGGCGGGACGTTGTAATGACACAGCCATTATTATCCATAGAGAATTTCTCGGCCCGTTTTGACCAGAAAACCGTGGTTGAACAACTGAACCTGAGCATACAAGGCGGCGAGCGGCTGGCCCTGGTAGGCGAATCTGGTTCGGGTAAAACCGTGACGGCACTCTCCATTTTAAAGCTGGTCGAAGCGGCGCAATTGAGTGGCAAGATCGTGTTTAACGGCGAAAACCTGTTGCAAAAATCCGCGCGTGACATCCAGCGTGTACGTGGCGCCGACATTGCCATGATTTTCCAGGAACCAATGACGGCGCTCAATCCTTTGTTCACCATTGGCGAACAGATTGTGGAAACCATTATTGCGCATCAGGCCTTGTCACGTGCTGAAGCAACGCAGAAAACGCTGGAATTACTCACACGGACCGGCATCCGCCAGCCGGAAAAAAACATTAATAGTTATCCGCACCAGTTATCGGGCGGCCAGCGCCAACGCGCCATGATCGCCATGGCCTTATCATGCAAACCCAAGCTGCTGATTGCCGACGAGCCGACCACTGCACTGGATATGACCATCCGCGCACGCATCGTCAAATTACTGATTGAACTGCAGGAAGAAGACGTGCGTGCAAATGGCACGCAGGGGATGGCGATCCTGCTGATTACGCATGACCTCAACCTGGTGCGTAAATTTGCACACCGGGTGGCGGTGATGGAGCGTGGCCGCCTGGTGGAAACCGCCGATACGCAAACCTTGTTTGCGCAGCCGCAACATCCTTACACCATCAAGCTGATTAACAGCATCCCCGAGCGCAATGTGTTACCGGTGGCCAGTGATGCTAAAACCTTGCTGGAGGCACGCAAACTGCGCGTGGAGTATCCATTGCCCCGCAAAGGCTGGCGTGGTTTGTTGCAATCGCACAGCTTTACTGCCTTGCATGGCGCAGATGTGACGCTGCGTGAAGGTGAAACTGTGGGCATCGTCGGCGAGTCAGGCTCAGGCAAGTCGACACTGGCGCAGGCTGTGCTCAACCTGATCAAGGTCAAGTCGGGCACCATCGAAGTTGATGGCGCACCGCTGTATCAACTGAGCAAGCGTTTGCAGCGCGAAATGCGCGCCAGGTTGCAAGTGGTGTTCCAGGATCCGTTCGGCTCATTGTCACCGCGGCAGACCGTCCGCCAGATTGTCGGCGAGGGGCTGGAGTTGCATTTTCCAGCGCTGACTGCCGAAGAGCGTTACACACGCATTGTGCAGGTGCTGTCCGAAGTAGGCCTCAGTGCCCAGGTGCTGGATTCTTACCCGCATGAGTTTTCTGGCGGCCAGCGCCAGCGTATCGCGATTGCGCGCGCATTTGTGCTGTCACCCAAAGTCGTCATTCTCGATGAGCCGACTTCAGCGCTGGATGTGTCGATCCAGAAACAGGTGCTGGAATTGCTAGTGAGCCTGCAGAAAAAGTTTGGGCTGAGTTATTTGCTCATCAGCCATGACCTGACCGTAATCCAGGCACTCGCGCACCGCGTGTATGTGCTCAAGGATGGCGAAATCATTGAGTCCGGCGATACCGAGCAAATCATACACACGCCACAGCATCCTTATACACAGTCACTGGTGCAAGCCTCGCTTTAATCAAGATAAAAACAATATGCATATTCGATCCAATCACTCTTTATTGCCCTGGGCCTTGCTGATGGCGCTGTCTTTTGTGACAGGTGTCATGCTGCCTATGGATAGTGCTTTGTCTGCGCACGCCGTGGCTCAGTTTGGCGAGCCAAAATATCCAGCCGATTTCAAACATTTTGACTATGCCAATCCTGACGCCCCCAAAGGCGGCCAGATTCGTTTTGCCGTGATCAGCCAGAACAGCGGCTTTGATAAATTCAATCCATTCAGCCTTAAAGGCAAGCCAGCCCCCGGCCTGATTGAACAGATGTTTGAAACACTGACGGTATACAGCCTGGATGAGATCAATACCCAATATGGCTTGCTGGCCGACGACATCAAGCTGGCGCCGGATTTCAGTGCCGTGACGTTTCATATCAATCCGTCTGCCAAGTTCTCCAACGGTGACCCGGTCACGGCCAAAGAGGTCAAATATTCGTTTGATACCTTGACCAATAAAGAAGGTAATCCACGCTTCAAGGCTTATTTCTCAGAGATTAAATCACTGACGGTGATTGATGCACAAACCGTGCATTTTGAATTTAAACGCAAGGGCAGGGATTTGTCGTTTGTGGCAGGCAGCCTGCCAATATTTTCGCCCAAGTGGGGGTTGAAAGCGGATGGTAGCCGTGTGCCATTTAACAAGATCGGCCTCGAAATCCCGGTGGCTTCCGGGCCTTATTTAATCGAGCGTGCCGTCAGCGGGCAAGATGTGGCTTATAGACGCAATCCTGCCTATTGGGGTAATCAGGTGCCTTCACGCGCGGGTAGTTACAACTTTGAACGCGTGATTTACCGCATTTATAAAGACACTGACACCATGGTCGCCGCGCTGCGTGCGGGGGACTTTGACTTTTTGAACGAAAACAAAATGCGTTACTGGTGCTGCCAGTATATTGGCAAGCGCTTTGATGAAGGTGAACTGCTTAAAGAGCTGGTCCCGCACCAGAGTCCGGTCGCCATGAATGGCTGGATTGTGAATCTGCGCCGCGAAAAATTCCAGGATCCGCGCGTACGGTTGGCCTTGAACTACGCCATGGATTTCGAGTTTATGAACCAGAAGATCTTTGATAGCGAGTTTAACCGTGTGAATAGTTACTTCGCTTACAGCCCGCTAGCAGCAAAGGGTGTACCAGGCGCAGAGGAGTTGGCGATTCTGGAACCTTATCGCGCCCAGTTACCGGCGGAAGTATTCGGCCCCATGCTGGAACAGCCCAATACAAAGCCGCCAGGCAGTGTGCGGCAAAGCCTGACCAAGGCGCTGGAATTGTTAGGCCAGGCCGGTTGGCATAACCGCGATGGGGTGTTGCGCAACGTCAAAGGCGAGCCTTTTGTGATTGAGGTGTCGTCTACCACGCGTGGTCAAACGCCTTATATGGACCCGATTTACCTGAATATGTCCAAGCTTGGCATTGTGGTGGTCAAACGGGTATCGGATGCAGCGACTTCGCGCAGCCAGATGAAAAACTTTGATTATGACTACACCACGATTGCCCTGCGCGAAGGCCGCATGCCGGGCGCTGAACTCTGGCGCAACTTCAATAGCAAAGACGCCGATGTCCCTGGCTCGGAAAACGTGATCGGCGTGAAGTCGCCCGTGGTAGATGCGCTGATCCAGAAGCTACTGGATGCCGATAGCCAGCATGAGCTGGAAATAGCCGCACATGCACTGGACCGCGTGCTGGTGCATAGCCATTACGTCATTCCGTGGCGCTACCTGACCAAGCATTACATGATCTATCACCAACGTTTAAAACGCCCGCAAGTGCTGCCCAAGTACTACGGTGCGCAAGAGTGGGTGCTGGCGTATTGGTGGGATGGTCAGCCCAATCATCACCATTCAAAATCTCATTAAGCGTGACTCAGATGCAATTACAAAAAAAAATCTTAATCGGGCTGGCAGGGGTGCTGTTATTTGCCGGGATCGGCAAAGGCTGGAGCGAGTTGCGTAGCAACCCGGCAGATAAAGGGGCGGCGCCTGCTGAAGCGACTGATAAAAATCCAGCTAAAAAGGGCGGTAAGCCCTTGTTCGTTTCGGTAGAACAGGTCAAGCCGGGCACCATCCATGTGTATCACCAGGCGCTGGGCAACGTGACTTCATTTGCGACGGTGGCCGTGAAAAGCCGTGTCAATGGGCAACTGACCGCCATTCATTTCCGTGAAGGGCAGTTGGTCAAAGCTGGCGATCTGCTGGCCAGGATTGATGCCAAACCTTTCGAGGCGCAGCTGGCGCAGATTCAGGGCCAGCAAGTGAAAGATAAAGCCCTGCTGTCGAATGCGGTGGCCGATCTGGACAGATACCAGACCTTATTGAAACAGGATTCGATTGCCGGCCAGCAGGTGGATGCGCAGGCTTCACTGGTACAGCAATACAAAGGTGCCGTGCTGTCCGACACTGGCGCGGTGGAGAGTGCGCAGTTACAGGTAGCGTATACCAAAATCGTGTCGCCTATCAGTGGCAGGATAGGCCTCAGGCAGATTGATGGCGGCAACAATATCACCACTGCGGATACGCTGGCCGTGATCAACCAGATTTCCCCCATCGCCGTGACCTTTACCTTGCCCGAGAACATGGCGCAGGAAGTCAGCCGTTTGCTCGATCAGCGCGCCCATCACGGATTGCCGGTACTGGCGCTGGACAAAGGCAATACGCAAGTGCTGGCGCAAGGCAAGTTGCTGACACTGGATAACCAGATTGACCCTGCTACCGGCACGATTAAACTCAAGGCCGAATTTGCCAATGATAACAATGCCTTGTTCCCCAACCAGTTCGTCAATGTGCGCTTGCTGTTGAATACGTTGCCGCAGGTGAATGTGCTGCCGCCGGTTGCTATCCAGCATGGCAGCCAGGGTGATTTTGTCTATAAGGTTGACGCGCAAAATACCTTGCATGTGCAACTGGTGAAAGTCGGGCCCAGTGACGGCGATGCCGTGGCCGTGCTGAATGGCCTAAATGTGGGGGACCGTGTGGTGGTGAGTGGCCTAGATAAATTGCGTGACGGTGCCAAAGTGGTGGTGGCCGGTGGTAAAGGCAAACCTGGTGGCGGTAATGAATTTAAGCACTCTGGTGAGTTCAAACGGCCGGGTGCATTCCAGCAGCCTGGCGAATTCAAGCGCCACCAGTCATAGGCTGAGCGCGCATGAATCCCTCACGGTTATTTATTGAGCGGCCCGTGGCGACACTGCTGTTGATGCTGGGCGTGTTACTGTCCGGCCTCATGGCATATCGCCTGTTGCCGCAGTCGGCTTTGCCGCAAGTTGATTACCCGACCATACAAGTGGTCACCATGTATCCCGGTGCCAGCCCCGATGTGATGGCCACAGCAGTCACCGCACCACTGGAGCGGCAGTTCGGCTCCATGACCGGCCTGAGCCAGATGTTTTCTTCCAGCTCGGCGGGGAGCTCGGTGATTACCTTGCAGTTTGCCTTGCATTTAAGCCTGGATGAGGCAGAGCAGTACGTACAGGCCTCGATTAACGCTGCCGCCAATTACCTGCCTACCGATTTGCCCGCGCCGCCGGTATTCAGCAAAGTCAATCCGGCCGATACAGCGGTGCTGACCCTGGCCGTCAGTGACGAAAGCCTGGCTCTGCCGGATTTGCAAGATGTCGTAGAAACGCGTCTGGTACAGAAAATCTCACAGGTCAGTGGGGTTGGTCTGGTGAGCGTCGGTGGCGGCAATCGCCCGGCGGTGCGTATCCGTGCCTATCCGCAGGCACTGGCAGCGTATGGCATCAGTTTTGAGACCTTACGTACCGCCATCGCTGCGGCCAACTCCAACCAGGCCAAAGGCAATATAGATGGTACTTACTTGTCGATTGCCCTGGATGCCAACAGCCAGTTGAAAAAGGCCAGCGAATACCGCACGCAAATTGTCGCTATCCGCAATAGGACGCCGGTGCGTTTGGGCGATGTGGCAGAAGTCACGGATGATGTTGAGAATCGCTATCTCGGTGCCTGGGTCAACCAGAAGCCAGTCATCTTGCTCAGCATACAACGGCAGCCGGGCGCGAACGTGATTGAGGTGGTCGACAGGATACAGGCGCTGCTACCAGAGTTGAAAGCGACCATTGCGTCCAATATCCAGATTGAGGTCATTTCAGACCGCACCACCAGTATACGCAATGCTATCCATGATGTGCAGCTCGAGTTGATGCTGGCGATTGCACTGGTGATTATGGTGATTTTCCTGTTCCTGAAAACCCTGGCCGGCACCCTGATTCCTAGCCTGGCGGTACCGTTATCGCTACTGGGTACATTTAGCGTGATGTATTTTGCGGGCTTTAGCGTCAACAACCTGACCCTGATGGCCCTCACCATCGCCACCGGCTTTGTGGTGGATGATGCGATTGTGATGATAGAAAACATCTCGCGTCATATCGAGGAAGGTGCCAGCCCCATGCAGGCCGCTTTGCAAGGTTCGCGGGAAATCGGCTTTACCATTATCTCACTGACCTTCTCGCTGATTGCGGTGCTGATTCCATTGTTATTTATGCAGGATATCGTTGGCCGCTTGTTCCGCGAGTTTGCCAGTACGCTGGCGATTGCCATCCTGATTTCCGGCATTGTGTCATTGACCCTGACGCCGATGCTAAGTGCGCGCTTGTTAAAGCGTGCCGATGCGCGCAACACGGCCGCCTGGCAACGCTGGCTGGAGCAACGGTTTACCGCACTCACCAACGGCTATGCGCGTTCGTTACGCTGGGTATTGGCGCATCAGGCACTGGCGCTGGCGGTGACCCTGGTGACGCTGCTGCTGAC
Organism: Methylophilus sp. Q8; assembly: GCF_000800115.1. Classification (NCBI taxonomy): domain Bacteria; kingdom Pseudomonadati; phylum Pseudomonadota; class Betaproteobacteria; order Nitrosomonadales; family Methylophilaceae; genus Methylophilus; species Methylophilus sp. Q8. The sequence continues at coordinate 1,631,625 of NZ_JUHE01000001.1, forward strand.
CTTCTGGCTAGTGTGGTGGGTGCCCAAGGGCTTTTTCCCGATTCAGGATAATGGCTTGATCCAGGCAGCCATCGAAGCGCCACAATCATGGTCATTCCGGCAGGTATCCGACAAGCATCACGCGATAGTCGAGCAACTATTGCAGGACGATGATGTGGACAGTATTTCTTCTGTGGTCGGTGTAGACGGTATCAATAAAACCCTGAATGAAGGCCGGCTGCTGATTAAACTCAAGTCGCTGGAACAGCGGAAAACACGCATTCAACAGGTCATAGACCGTTTGCAGCAACGCGTGCCTGAAGACCAGGGTTTTACTTTGCGCATGCAACCGGTACAGGATTTAACCGTGGAAACCCGCACCGGGCCGACCAGTTACCAGCTGACCGCCGTCAGCCTGGATGCGACGGCCTTGCAGCAGGCCTTGCCGACACTGGTGCATACTTTGCAACAATTGCCAGCCCTCAAAGAGGTGACCAGTAGCGAAAAGTCTGCGGGGTTGAAGCTGTATGTTGAGGTCAATCGTGATGCGGCCAGCCGCCTGGGCATTAGTATGTCGGCCATTGATGATGTGTTGTACAGCGCGTATGGCCAGCGCTTTGTGTCTACTATTTTCACTCAGACCAACCAGTACCGCGTCGTACTCGAGGCACATGCCAGTACCGATGTGGGCATACAGTCACTGGCACAACTATATGTGACTAATGCTGCAGGCGAAGCCGTGCCTTTGTCTACCATTGCTCAGTTCAGTGAGCGTGTGGGCGATTTGCTGATTCACCGCCAGGACCAGTTTCCGGCGGCAGTGGTGTATTTCAATGTGGCGGATGGCGTGTCTTTGGGCGAAGCCGTGTCTGCCATTGAGGCTGCGACGGCCAAACTGGAATTGCCTTCTACCGTGCAACTGGGTTTCCAGGGGGCTGCCAATGCGTTCAGGGCGGCGCTGGATAATGAATTGCTGCTGGTGGTTGCAGCGCTCATCACCATGTATATCGTGTTGGGTGTGTTGTATGAAAGTTTTGTGCACCCGCTGACTATCCTCTCCACTTTACCTTCGGCCAGTGTTGGTGCCTTGCTGGCTTTATCCGTGAGCGGGCAGTCCCTGACGATCATCGCCATTATCGGCATCGTATTGCTGATCGGGATTGTGCAAAAAAACGCCATCATGATGATTGATTTTGCACTGGATGCCGAACGTGTGCATGGCAGCCCTCCCTCACACGCCATTTACCAGGCGTCGTTGTTACGCTTCCGGCCTATCCTGATGACGACGCTGGCGGCATTGTTGAGTGCCTTGCCGTTGATGTTTAGTCACGGCACCGGTGCTGAGCTGCGGCAGCCACTGGGCATTGTCATGGTCGGCGGTTTGTTGTTCAGCCAGGTGCTCACTTTGTATACCACGCCAGTGATTTACCTCACGTTTGACCGTTTGGCCGGCCGTTTCAGGCGCCGTCATGTGCATATTGCGCAATCGGTGACTACCGCGTTGGAAAAGCCATGAGTGTGCTGACCCTCTTTATCCGGCGCCCGGTAGCGACTGCCTTGCTGACACTGGCGATTGCTTTGCCAGGCCTGCTGGCATTTAAATACCTGCCGCGCGCCGCGTTACCGCAAGTCGATTATCCGACCATTAATGTGGCCGCCAACTTGCCCGGTGCCAGCCCGGAAACCATGGCGGCTACCGTGGCAACTCCCTTGGAGCGTGCTTTTGGCAGGATTGCCGGCATTGAGGAAATGACCTCTACCAGCACGCAAGGCGCCACGCGGATTAATTTGCAGTTTGAGCTGGACCGCAATATTGATGGCGCAGCACGTGATGTGCAGGCTGCCATCAATGCGGCGCGGGCTTTATTGCCACGCAATATTCCGTCCAATCCCAGCTACCGCCGCATCAATGCCTCTGCCGCGCCTATCCTGGCGATTTCGCTGACCTCGCCTACGCATACCAAAGAGCAGTTGTATGACCATGCGTTTTCTATCCTGGGCCAGAAAATCTCGCAGGTACGCGGTGTTGGCCAGGTCAGTATCAACGGTAGTGCCCTGCGCTCGGTGCGCGTGGAGGTGAATCCAAACGCGCTCAACCAATATGGCATCAGCCTGGAGCAATTGCGTACGGCGATTGCGGCTTCTAACCAGAATCGACCCAAAGGGCAAGTGCAATCAGGGGTAAACGCCTGGCAGATTGAGGTCAATGACCAGGCCAAACGTGCGGTGGATTATCAGAACCTGATTGTGGCTTACCGGGCGCAATCGCCCATCCGTTTGACCGATGTGGCCGTGGTCAGGGACTCGGTACAGGAGGTGCGTAATGCAGGCTCCGCCAATGGCAAGCCGACCGTGATGCTGGTCGTGCTAAGCCAGCCGGGCGCCAATGTGATTGAAACGGTGGATGCCATTCGCGCCATGCTGCCAGCATTGAAAACACTGATTCCACAGTCTATCGACCTGGAAGTGATTATTGACCGTAGCACCACGGTGCGCAAATCCATCAGCGAAGTGCAGCACACACTGTATATTTCGATTGCGCTCGTCATCATGGTGACCTTTGTCTTTTTGCGTAATGGTCGCGCGACACTGATTCCCAGCATTGCGATCCCGGTCTCTTTGCTGGGGACTCTGGCGGTGATTTATTTGCTAGGTTATAGCCTGAATAATTTGTCACTGATGGCGCTAATTATTTCGGCCAGCTTTGTGGTGGATGATGCCATCGTGGTAGTCGAAAACACCATACAGCATCTGGAAAAAGGCGAATCCCCGCTGGAGGCCGCAATCAAAGGCATGCAGGAAGTTGGGTTTACCGTGCTGGCCATGAGCGTGTCACTAGTCGCAGTGTTTGTGCCCTTGCTGTTTATGGATGGCATCCTGGGGCGCTTATTCCGTGAGTTTGCAGTGACCTTGTCGGTGGCAGTCATGATTTCATTACTGGTGTCACTGACCGCCACGCCCATGTTGTGCGCACAGTTTTTAAAAGCACCTGAGGCCAAGCCGCAAAGCCGCTGGGCAAGATATTTCTCTAACCTGGTCGATGCACCATTCATGTTTTACCGCTGGACGCTGGGCTGGACCTTGCGCCATGGTTGGCTCATGCTCATCCTGCTGCTGGGCGTGATTGTACTCAATGTGCATCTGTATAAAATCGTGCCCAAAGGCTTCTTTCCGCAACAGGATACGGGCCGTTTGCAGGGCTCTTTCCAGGGCGACCAAAGTCTGTCTTTTGCCGAAATCCGCAAGCGCATAGACCGCCTGATGAAGATTGTCAGCGAAGACCCGGATATCAAAACCCATTATGAATATACCGGCGGCGCGGGTGGCGGCCAAACCAATACCGGCACCATGTTTGCCAGCCTGCGGCCCTTGCCTGAACGTGAAACAACGGCGGCAGATGTGGTTGCACGCCTGCGGCCAAAACTCATGAAAGTGCCTGGTGTGTCACTCATGCTGACCTCGCAACAGGAGCTCAGCATAGGCGCGCGGCAGGGTGGGGCGCAATTTCAATATACCTTGCTGGCAGACGACCTGCCTACGCTGGAGAAAATCACGCCCAAATTGCGCGGGCTGATGAATCGCCTGCCCGAGCTCACCGACGTCAATACGGACTTTCAGACGCAGGGCTTGCAATTGCAATTGCAAGTAGACCGTAACGCCGCTGCGCAACTGGGGATCACCGCCGCACAGCTGGATGCGACTCTGAACAACGCCTTTAGTCAGCGGTTGATTTCGACGATTTATGAACCACTGAACCAATATTACGTGGTGCTGACCTTGTCGCCCGAATTCACCAAAGGGCCGCAAGCGCTGGAGCAACTCTATCTTAATGGTCTGAATAATACGCGGGTGCCCCTGTCGGCCCTGAGTCGCTGGCAGCTCAAGAGTACGCCGTTAGCGGTGAACCATCAGGGGCAGTTTGTGGCGGCCACCATTTCGTTTAACGTGGCAGAAGGATATTCGCTAGAACAGGCGACCAGCGCTATTGAGGCGGCGTTTGAACGCTCTGGTGCGCCAGACAATGTCAATGCAACCTTCTCCGGTGCGGCAAAGATGTTCAAAGCCTCACTGGCCAGCCAGCCATGGTTGATACTGACTGGCCTGCTCACGGTGTATATCGTGTTGGGCATCCTGTATGAAAGTTTTATCCATCCGCTGACTATTCTGTCTACCTTGCCCTCGGCTGGTATTGGCGCTTTGCTGGCGCTGATCGTGTTTGACAGTGAGTTTTCCATCATTGCCCTGATTGGCGTCATCTTGCTCACCGGCATCGTGATGAAAAACGCCATCATGCTGATTGATTGTGCCCTGCAACTGGAGCGGCAGGGCTATGCGCCCGATGACTCTATCAAAGAAGCGTGTTTGCTCAGGTTCCGCCCGATCTTAATGACCACACTGGCTGCCATGCTGGGCGCATTGCCGTTGGCATTAGGCTCCGGTGATGGTGCCGAAATCCGCCAGCCATTGGGCATTTCGGTCGTGGGTGGGCTGGTCTTCAGTCAACTGCTTACCTTGTACACCACGCCTGCGGTGTACCTGGCGCTAGACCGCATGCGGCACGCCTTTATGCGCCGCTTTCAACATAACCCTACTTTGCATTTAAAACAGGCTTGATATGTCTCGTCAATTTCAACATGCCGGATTGATTCCATTATTACTGCTCTCGGCTTGCTCGCTCTGGCCACAGTATGAGCGGCCAGTGGTTGCCGTGCCGGAAGCTTTCAAACAGGCCAATGCCATCAATGGCTGGAAAGTCAGCCAACCGGGCGACACGGCATTGCGTACCGCCTGGTGGGAAAGCTATGAGGATGCACAGCTGAATACGCTGGTGACGCAGGCACTGGCAGCGAACCAGAACTTGTTATTGGCAGAAGCGAATTATCGCCGTGCTTCAGCCTTATCGTCAGCCAATCGGGCGCCACTCTGGCCGACCATCACCGCCAACGGTTCTGCCTCGCGCGCCAAACGTAGTACCAATGCCATCCGTGTTGGTAGCAGCCCGATTCTGGAAACCTATAACCTGGGGCTTAACGCCAGCTGGGAGCCGGACCTCTGGGGGCGCATCAGGAAACAGATCGAATCCGGTGATGCTTCATTGCAGGCCGCTAATGCGGATGTCGAAGTCGCGAAACTTTCTATTGTCGCCAATCTACTGCAGGCCTACTTTCAGCTCAGGGTGCTGGATACACATTTAGTGTTATTGGACGACACACTGAAAGCACTGGAACGCTCACGGCAATTGACGCTGAACCGCTACCGCGCGGGCGTGGCGACTAAAACGGATGTGAACCAGGCCGATGCCTTGCACAAGAACACGCAGGTGACCGCCACAGATACCCGCTTGCAGCGCGCACAAACCGAGCATGCAATTGCCTTGCTGCTGGGTAAATCACCGGCAGAAGTGACCATTGCCGCCAATCCTTATCAGATGCAGGCACCGCTAGCCCTGCCTGCGATCCCTGCCAGCTTGCCTGCGGCCTTGCTGGAGCGGCGCCCGGATATTGCCGCGACCGAACACCGTGTTGCCGCTGCCAATGCTGATATTGGCGTGGCAAAAACGGCCTATTTTCCCAGTCTGAACCTGACCGCTGGCCTCGGCTACCAGAGCAATACCCTCAGCAACCTGATTTCTTCGCCTAGCCGGGTCTGGTCTATCGGGCCACTGGTTGCGCTTAATGTGTTTGATGGTGGCTTGCGCAAGGCACAAACGCAGTCAGCCATTGCCAGTTATGACGCCACGGTTGCCCAATACCGGCAAACGGTGTTGGGTGCTTTTCAAGAGGTAGAGGACCAGTTAGTGGCGATCAGCCTGCTCACTGAAGAAGCCGAGTTTCAGCAAGCGGCCGTGAAAGCGGCGAGCGATGCGTTGCAGGAATCAACCAACCGTTACAAAGCGGGCACGCTGGATTACCTCAATGTCATCACCTGGCAAACCAATACCTTAAATAATCAACGTAATCAAATCGCCATCCACGGTCGCCGTTTGCAGGCCAGTGTGGCACTGGTCAGCGCGATTGGCGGTGGCTGGAACGCTAATCATTCGGCTGAGACCATAACCCCATCCAAAGGAGAATCACATGACACAACTCGCTAGCAGAAATGCACAACACAGCATAGAGCCCATCTTTATTGACCGCTGGTCACCACGCGCCTACACCGGCGAAACGATTGATGACGCCACTTTGCTCAGCCTGTTTGAAGCCGCGCGCTGGGCCCCTTCGGCCAATAACTCTCAACCCTGGCGCTTTATCTATGCTAAAAATGGCTCTGCACACTGGGACGATTTGTTTGCATTGCTCAACGAGAACAACCAGCGCTGGGTCAATCGCGCCGCTGTGCTGATTGCACTGGTTTCCAAAAAGACACATGTGCGTCCGGGCGAGACGGCAGCATCGCCATTAAAAAATCATTCTTTAGACGCAGGCGCAGCCTGGGCCAGCCTGGCTTTCCAGGCCTATCAACTGGGCTGGCGCACACGGGCGATTGGTGGCTTTAACCGTGACGCTGCGCCAGAAGTATTAGGCGTGCCAGAAGGTTACCAGGTAGAAATCCTGATTGCCGTGGGTAAGCAAGCAGACAAGTCTGTGTTGCCAGAAGACTTTCATGAGCGCGAGCAGCCTACACCTAGAAAACCGGTTGAAAAATTCGTTGCTGAAGGCAAGTTTAGCTTTGCAGAATAATCATCCTGTGAAAGGTTAATAGTGTCTTCGTTTTGCGAATACTTTATGCATCATGCTTTGCGCTTAGGCCGCCAGGCATGGCCTGCGTGTCGCCCCAATCCTCCGGTCGGATGTGTGCTGGTGAAGGAGGGCAGGGTGGTCGCGAGCGGCTATACGCAGCCACTTGGGCAGCCGCATGCAGAAGCCATGGCGTTGTCCAAGGTGTCAGGTGACCTGTCTGAGTTGACGGCCTATGTGACACTGGAGCCGTGTGCATTTCATGGTAGAACGCCGTCGTGTGCGAAAACGCTGGCAGCCAGTGGCATTAAACGGGTAGTCATCGCCACGCTTGATCCTGACCCTCGCAATGCTGGCGCAGGCGTTGATATTCTCAGGGCGGCAGGTATAGAAGTGACTGTTGGTGTACTTGAGCAACGCGTGCTTAAAGATATTGGGGCATATCTGGCTGTGCCTAACAGATGACAATAAAGCTACGCCCTATCACTGACGCTGATCTGACTCCAGTTTATGCGCTTTTAGTCGTCAATGGCTGGGCTACGCGTATCGGCTCAGTCGCAGAGTTGGGGAGGCTGGTGGCTGCCTCGCAGGTTGCCACGGTTGCGATTGTGAATAATGAGGTGGTGGGTTTTATTCGTGCCATTACGGATGGGCAATCCAATGGTTACCTCTCTATGCTTATTGTGTCAGCGCCTTACCGTCGGCAAGGGATAGGGCGGGCGCTGGTAGAGAGTGCGCTGGGTGATAATTCGCGAGTGACGTGGGTATTGCGGGCTGGCCGTGAGGGCGCGCCAGAGTTTTTTTCTCAATTGGGTTTCGAATATTCCTCAATGGCCATGGAGCGCCGTCGCTCATAGCGCTCAGCCTCTTTCCAAAAGGGCAACAATGAAATTTGTCTGTATTGAGTTCTCCTGGCGTGCTGCTTTTGTTGGCATATATATGACCCCTGAGCGGGATCGGCTTTGGGTGGCGATTGTGCCTTTCTTTCCGCTTTATTTTAAAAGGCATTAATGGATGCGCTTTATTGAACATTTAAATGCGTCGCAAAAACGCAGTGAGTCGTTGTTGTGTGTTGGCTTAGACCCTGATTTGCAGCGCTTTCCGGCGCGTTTGGGCCGCAATGACATCTTTGCGTTTAACCGCGCCGTGATTGATGCAACGCACGATGTGGTCTGTGCATACAAGCCACAGGTGGCGTATTTCTCCGCCTTGGGGGCAGAGCGTGCGCTTGAGGAAACCATAGATTATATCCATACATATTACCCGCATATCCCCGTGATTCTGGATGCCAAGCGCGGGGATATAGGCAGTACGTCTGCCCAGTATGCCAAAGAAGCCTTTGAGCGTTATCAGGCCGATGCGGTGACGATTAATCCATACATGGGCTTTGATAGTGCGGTGCCTTTTCTGGCTTATGCGGATAAAGGTGTGATTTTCTTGTGCCGGACATCTAACGCGGGGGCCGGTGATTTTCAGGATTTGCTGGTTGACGGTGAGCCTTTATACCTGCACGTGGCCAGAAAAATTGCTGATGAGTGGAATCAGGCGAATAACTGTTTGCTGGTGGTAGGTGCAACCTGGCCGGAGCAGATGGCCAGGTTACGCGCGGTTGTCGGCGATATACCCTTCCTGGTGCCTGGTATTGGCGAACAGGGCGGTGATTTGCCCAAGATTCTGCATGCTGGTCAGACGGCTGGTGGACATGGCCTTATCCTGAGTGCGTCCAGAGCGATTCTCTACGCCAGTCAGCACGCTGACTTTGCCGAGCAAGCCAGGGCCTCGGCGCTGCGTTACCTTGAGTTGATCAGGCTTGCACAATCTTCTGCAGGCATCTTGTAGTTGTAATAACAACACTTAAAGTAGGGGAAATGTTTGCATGGCAACAATGCTGTTGCATTTGCGGCTTTTCCTGCTGGTGTGTCTACATTTGTTGAATGTTTAATTGTTTTTAATATTCATATAGATAGCACTATTTATCACTTCCGTACCAACCCATAAAACAGTTGGCACGGAACATGCCAATACATCTTCGTAGGTGCATATTTGCAACGGGCAGGCACCAGCTGCTTGCACAACGAAGGAGAAACATTTTGGCTAATCAATTTTATTGGCAATTACCCACTTCAGGCGATGCGCGCTATGGCAATGCGACCAGGCAGCGCCGCGGTGAAGCCTCTGATCCCAACTATCCCGTATTCGGTAACGGCGTGACTGACCCGCGTCGCAATGCGTTCAGCTATTTCGATTACATCCACCAGGTCACCAAAGCGGCTGACCTTTCCGGTTTTAATGGCATTTTTATTCCAGATAATCCAGATGGCGAAGAGCCGTGGATTGTCGCGGGCTACGTCGCACGCAGCACGCAGCGTTTGAAATTGCTGACCCAGTTTGATGCTTCACGCGGTTCTGCCGTCTATGCGGCCAAAAACGCGGTCAGTTTCCAGCGCTATACCGGTGGCAGGTTTGCCTGGCATATCACTGAAGGCAGCCAGGAAGAGCGCATCCGCAAGCAATTGGGTGACTTTGTCCCCAAGCAGGATATTTTGGCGCGCATTGATGAATTCATCACCGTGGCAAAAGGCGTGTTAACGACCTTCCCGTTTAATTTTGTCGGACGTTTTTTTGAAGTGCAGGATGGCGGTTTTCAAGGGCCTTTGTCTGACCGTCAAGTGCCAAGCATTTATTTGGGTGGCAACAGCACAGAACAGCTTGAGCTATCCGCAAAGCATGCAGATGTGCATGTGCTGGATGCTGTGGAACATGATGCCATTGCGCAGCAAATTGCCGCGTATCGCCAGATTGCACAAGGCCGGGCAGTCGACTTTGCCTTGCGCATAGACGTGCTGGCCCGTGAAACGCGTGAAGAAGCGCTGGAGGATGCCAAACGTTTCCTGAATCAAACCGAGGCTGCTATTCCCGCCGATGACTCTCCATTGTTGTGGCCAGGCTTCTCTGAGCAACATACGGGCGCCAAAGCTTCACTGATTGGTAGCTATGACGAAGTGGCGACCGCCTTGGCGGCTTACGCACATTTGGGCGTGACGCAATTTGTACTGGCCGCCGTGCCGCATTTTGAAGAGGCTTATCGTGTAGGCACGCATGTGTTGCCGCTGGTCCGCCAGTTAACTAATCCTGCGCAAAAGCAAGCCGCTTAGGACTTATAAGGAGAAAATAATGAGCATAGATGTTTTTTGGAGAATTCCAACCCACGGCGAGCCAGGGTCACACCGGGCGCGTGATCCTTTCCGTGGTGACTGGTTTCCTGGCAATGACAACAAGACCTTGAGTGGCCTGGGTGGCGGTGGTGACGATGGCTTCACCTATATCGACTACCTGGCAGAAATTGCACGTGCCGCTGAAATTTCCGGCTTCCAGGGCGGTTTGATTCCCTCTTTCCCGAATACGGATGAGCCTTGGGTTATTTCTGCATTCCTGGCCCGCGAGACGAAAAATTTCCGCTTCATGATTCCGTTCCAGCCTGGGTTTCTTAACCCGGTGGTGGCTGCGCGCATGACCGCCAGCCTGCAACGTGCAACCGGTGGCCGCGCCTTATATAACATTATTACCGGTGGTGGCGGTCCTTCACAATTGTGGTGGGGAGACCCGGTCAAGCATGATGACCGTTATGGCCGTACCACTGAGTTCCTGGATGTGCTTAAAGGCATCTGGGCAGGTGGCCCGTTCTCCTATAATGGCCAGTTCTACCAGGTCGAAGATGCAGGCCTGCCAGATCCGCTGTCCAAAGAAGAGTACCCGGAAATATACTTCTCCGGCTCTTCTGACGCCGCGTTGGCTTCGGCTTCCAAGCATGCGGATTACTACCTGTCATGGCTGGAGCCTTTTGACTTGATCAAAGACAAATTTGCGCGGGTGAAAGAGCGCACCGATCACCTCGGACGCAAGATCAAGTGCTCCATTCGTGTCGATATCGTCGCGCGTCCAACCGAGGAAGAAGCGTGGCGTGAAGTCAGCCGTGGCTTTGAGAATATTCCGAAAGAGATACTGGATCGTTACAAAGCACAAAACGCCGGGGATTCCGTGGGTGCCAGCCGCCAGCGTGGCCTGAGACCGCAAACCATTAACAGCTACAAAGACTTTATCCTGTCGCCCAATATCTGGACGGGATTCAGCTTGCTGCGCGGTGGCCAGACCTTGGGGATTGTCGGTAGCTATGAGAATGTCGCCGCCAGACTGGATGAGTTGGTGCAACTGGGTACGGATGCCTTTATCCTGGCCAGTACACCGCATCTGGAAGAAGCGTATCGTGTCGGTGAAGAAGTGTTGCCGCTGGTACGTGGTAAATCAGGCGCGAGTAATTTGCGCGCAGTGGCTTAAGTTAACAAGCTGGCAAACAAAGCCCTCATGCACAGCTTGCATGAGGGCTTTTTGGTATGAGTGAATAGTGAGAAAGTGTATATGGCATGACTGCCAAACTGATTGTAGATGCTAATTACAGGTTTATTGCGGCTTACCAGGAGGTCAATGCCAGAATTGCGCAACGTCAGCAAGCGCTGGCGTTGTATGTCACGCTCACAGTCAGTTTGCTTGCCGCCCTCGTAGCACTGAAACCAGGCGAGGGGGCCAGCCAACTGCCCGTTGAGTGGCTGGTACTTGGTTTCCCTGTCTCGTCGACATGTCTCACATTTTTGAACTACAAGGCTGAGCGGGCGATCACTAATTTGAGGGCATTTTTGTCTGAGCTTGAGCGACTGCAAAACGCACATGTTGAATTGCCCAGCTATAACACGGATCCAAAATGGGCGATGGGTGCGAATAAGGCCAGACGGTTTCATGATTACGCTGCGGCAGTATTAGTGGTTGGCGGCAATACGATTGGCCTGGGCGCTGTGTTAAAAATTTATCCTGAACACATGGCAGAACACCATGTTGTGGTTTGGCTTTCTGTAGCGATTGCCATCGGTTCACTGCTGGCGTTGTTATTGATTCCACGCTGGCGTTACAGGCCCGAAGCCAGCAACAGCTGATTGATTGGCTAATTGTGAATATCAATTGAGAGTTGGAGAAAGTAAATGACGAATCCCAAACACACTGCAAGTGACTTTCACCCGGAAGCATTAAGGTTGTTTGATCAATTTGTACACGGTGACATAGACCGGCGTACATTTATCTCTAAAGCTGGCAGATTTGCCGGTGCGTTTACGGCCGTCAGCTTGCTGGAGGCCTTGACCCCAAAGTTTGCCTATGCCCAGCGCATTGCGGGTAACGATGGCCGTATCCAGGCGCAGTATGTCGAAGTCGAGTCGCCCAAGGGGTATGGCAAAGTCAGGGGCTATCTGGTCAAGCCGGTCAACCTCAGCGGTCAATTGCCAGCCGTCCTGGTGATTCATGAGAACCGTGGACTGAATCCGCATATCGAAGATATTGCCCGCCGCGTGGCGCTGGAGAACTTTATTGCTTTTGCGCCTGATGCGTTAACGCCGCTTGGCGGCTATCCGGGGGATGAGGATGCTGCGCGCGAGTTGTTTAAAAAGCTGGATCAGTCAAAAACCCAAGAGGACTTTGTGGCGGCATTTCACTGGCTGGCACAATTGCCTGAGAGCAATGGGCGAGTGGGGGCGATTGGTTTTTGCTATGGCGGCAGCCTGAGCAATCTTTTGGCGACGCGATTACCAACATTGGCCGCAGCCGTGCCTTTTTACGGTAGCGCGCCGCCATTGGAGGCTGTGCCCGCCATCAAGTCACCGTTGCTGATTCATTTTGCCGAGCAGGATGAACGCGTTAATGCCAGCTGGCCGCCTTATGAACAGGCGCTGAAATCTGCGGGTAAAGCATATCAGGCCTATCAATATGCGGGCACCCAGCATGGGTTTAATAATGATACGACACCACGTTATGACGAAGCCGCCGCTACGCTGGCCTGGCAACGCAGCATAGACTTTTTTAACCAGCACTTGAGAACATCAGCATAAAAAAGCCAGCCCTGGTAAGCGGCTGGCGGGAAAGTAATAAAAGTGGGCAATTGCCCACTTTATTTGTTTATATGGTTAGCTTCTGCCTAAGAAATCCTGTTTACCAACATCCACACCGATATTGCGCAAAATGGCGTAGGCGGTGGTCAGGTGGAAGTAAAAATTGGGCAAGATATTATTCAGCAGATGTGGCTGGCCTTGTACGACGCGAACTTCGGTGCCACGCGGGATAGAGATTTCCCTGGTTTCCTGGCCATCAATCTGGCTGGCCTCCAGTCCGGACAAGAAATCGATGGATGCTTTGATCAAGGCTTGATACTCGGCAAAGGTGGTCAGTGGCAAGTCAAATTTTGGAGGTGGCAGGCCAGCCAGTCTGGCAGAGTAGCTGGTGGCATGATCCGCCACGCGTTGCAATTGGCGGCCAAAGGTAAACATATTGGGATAGAGGCGGGTTTCCAGCAGCACGCTTTGTTCTATCTTTTTTTCTGCGGCAAACGCAGCGGCTTTGTCCAGAATATAGGACAGGTTGCCGAGAAACTTAATAAAGGTCGGGACGGATAATTGATATAAAGAAGTGCTCATTTTTAATCACCATAAAGTGGGGTTGAAATTAGGATCAGGCGACGGCCAGATGCCCTTTGGATTGCAGTGAAAATAGTCGTGCATACAGCCCTTGCACGGCGAGCAGCTCGGCGTGATGGCCTCTTTCGATAATATGGCCGTGTTGCAATACCAGGATCATGTCTGCATTCATGACCGTGCTCAGACGGTGCGCGATGATGATGGAGCTGCGGCCTGACACCAACTGCTCCAGGCCTTGCTGCACCAGGTGTTCTGATTCAGAATCCAGTGCGCTGGTGGCTTCGTCCAGAATAATCAGTTGCGGGTTTTTAAGAATGGCGCGAGCAATCGCCACGCGTTGTTTTTCGCCACCAGACAATTTGATCCCACGCTCACCGACCCGTGTTTCATACTGGTCATCCAGATGCTGGATAAATTCGTCAGCATGTGCTGCAACCGCCGCGGCGACCACGTCCTGGTTAGTCGCGCCCGGTCTGGCAAAGGCAATGTTCTCGCCTATGCTGTCATTAAACAGGGCCACGTCTTGCAACACCACGCCCATCACGGCACGGATGCTGCGTTGCTGGTAATCCTTGAGGTCTATGCCGTTAATGAGGATGCGGCCTTCGGTTGGGTCATAAAAGCGCATCAGCAGTTTGACGATGGTGGTTTTGCCACTGCCGCTGGTGCCGACCAATGCCAGTGTCTGGCCCGCATTGAGATGAAACGACACTTGATCTAAAGCACTGGTTTCTTTGCCAGGGTAACGGAAAGTGACCTGGTCAAAAGTGATGGTTTCCAACTGCTCCAGCACGATGGCGTCAGGTTTGTCTCTGTGTTCTGCTTCTACATCCAGCAGTTCCACCAACCGCTCGGCACTGCTCTCGATTTCACTGGCCTGGTTTACCTGTCTGGCAATCGGGCCGATAGTGCTGATCAGGCTTTGGCTCAAGGTCAGTACCAGCAGGATGTCTCCCGTGGTATATGCACCTTTGAGCGCGCCGTTGACGGTGAGGGCCACTGCGGCAAACACGCCAAAGGTATTCACCACATTGAGGCCTTGTTCTGATTTCCATTGGGTTTTATGCAGGTTGTCGCGCACCACGCGCCATTCGGCCTGGGTGGTGTCATAGCGTTGTTTCACTGCCGGTTCGCCGCCAAAGCTGCGTACGGTGGCAATGTTGCCGACCATTTCTGCCAGCAATCCGGTCATACGGCCTGCCAGAGCCTGCCAGCCCCGTCGATACTGGTGCGTCCAGCCTACGGTGCGGTAAGACACCCAGAAATTGATGGCCAGCACCCCGGCCATGATCAGGCCAATGACGGGGGCCTTGACCAGCAGCACGGTGATGATAAACAGCATTTGCAGGATGCCAGAGAGGGTGCCTTCAGTGAGCGAAGACAGCCACATGGTGATGCTGGTAATGGTGCCAAAGCGATCCATGATTTCGCCGACACGGGTTTTTTCAAAGTAATCAATCGACTTTTGCGTCATGTTATCGAACACGCGCTGGCGGAAGGTGCTCACGGTATCCAGCCACAAATCATCGGCCTGCTTGTTCTGGATCGCGCCGAATATCACCACCCCCAGGCGCAAGGCAAAAAATATCCCGAGTAATACGGTCACACTCCAGGTGGCTTGTTGCTGGGTGATGCTACCTGACAGCAGGTGTGCAATAACATCAACAATCATCTTGTACAAATACGGGGTGGCGGTATTGATAAATCCCAATGCGGTACCGACCAGGATCACCCCAATGACTTTCCCTTTATATTCGGGAATAAACTGAATGGCACGCCATACGTTTTGCATAGTTAACTCTCTATTCTTTCGCTATGACCAGGGTTGTCCCTGATCCAACTGAAAGACTAATCAAACTTCGTGCCATGATTTTTGCTAATCAAAACAATGGGGTTCGAAGGCTTGATGATTTCAGGTGTTGTGAATGAAACACTGCACGACTATCGGCTGTTTGCTTGGCAACAGTATGGACTAGTATGCCTGTACGAGGTTCATGCAGGTCATGCCAGTTTTTACTAACCCGGGTGCGCGTTATGACGGATGATTGCATGCACAATCTAAGGAGACTTGAAATGGGAAGTTTTAGTATTTGGCATTGGGTCATTGTGTTGGCCGTCGTGACCATGGTGTTTGGCACCAAGCGGTTGCGTAACCTGGGCGGCGATGTCGGTGGCGCAGTCAAAAGTTTTAAAGAAGCCATGAATGAACAGCCCGCGGCGATAGAAGATCAATCCAAGCATGTTTGAAGTCGGTTTTTCCGAAATCATCGTCATCGTGGTGGTGGCGTTGATTGTGATTGGTCCGGACAAGTTGCCTAAGCTGGCCCGGACCTATGGCTTGCTGTATGGCCGGGTGCAGCGTTACATTTCCGGGGTCAAGCAGGATATTGACCGGCAGGTGGCGCTGGATACCATGAAAAAAGCCACAGCAGATGCGCAGCAGAAACTGCTGAGCATGCAGGCCAGCCTGATGGAAGTGCATACCGAAATTGAAGACATGGTCATTGCGCAGCCTGTTGCCAAGCCAGTGCCTGTCACCGAGGTGGCTTATGTTGAGTCTGCGCAGGCAGAGCCTGTGGCTATCAAATAAATGCATATGACACAACACGATACCCTTAGCCATTTTTACGAATTGCGTACACGGTGTATCCGTGTCCTGATTGGCTTGTTGCTGGCAGCGATGTGTACCTTGCCGTTTGCCAATGAACTGCACCAGTTTTTTGTGGCGCCATTGCTCAGCCAACTGCCTGCAGGGGGCAAGATGATTGCGACTTCAGTCACTTCACCTTTCATGATTCCGCTCAAAATAGCCTTGTATGTGGCCTTTGTCCTGAGCCTGCCCCATACCTTGTACCAGTTATGGAAGTTTGTGCAGCCCGGCCTGTATCCCAAAGAGAAATTGATTAGCGTGATGGGCGTACTGGCCAGTTTGTCACTGTTTATGCTCGGTGCCTGTTTTGCCTTTTATGTCGTTATCCCGGTCGTGTTCAAATTTATTATTGGCGGCGCCCCGGCGGGGGTGGCAGTGATGACGGAAATCGGTAATTATCTGGACTTCCTCATCTCCATCACGCTGGCATTTGGCGTCTCTTTCCAAACCCCGATTGTCGTAGTGGCGATTGCCTATATGGGCCTGGTCGAATTGAATACGCTGAAAGAAAGCCGTGGTTATGTGATTGTCGGTGCGTTTGTCATTGGTGCCATTTTTACACCGCCCGATATCATTTCTCAGTGCATGCTCGCCATCCCGTTATGGCTGTTATATGAGCTGGGATTACTGGTGGCACGTGTGTTGATTTACCGCCGCAATCGCGCAACGCTGGCGGTGTTACCCGGCACTTAAATGAATGGATGATTGAGGCGATGTGAAAAAAAGAGGCCTACTTTTGGCCTCTTGCTCTTTGCAAGGTATCAATCGGGCACTCGCCAAACAGTTCACGGTAATAGCGTGAAAACAGGCTCATATGCCAGAACCCCCACTTGCTGGCCACATGCGCGATGCTCGAAACATCTTTTGAGGCATTGAGCAACTCAATGCGGATACGTTGCAAACGCACATTGCGCATATAGGTCACTGGCGTAATGCCCAGCACACGGATAAAGGCGTGATTGAGTGTTCTGCGGCTCACTTTCAAGACCTTACACAATTCCTCTATCGTCAACGGAAAGCCGGGATTGGTTAAAGTCGAGCTGCGGACGCGGTTCACAATATAGCGTGGGATACGGTAGTCGAAATGCGGGTGCGTATTTTCACTGGCGTGGAATAGCGCATGCAAACAGGCTGACATCAGGTCCTCTTCAAAGCTTTCCCATTTTTGCCGGTTATCCAGTTGTTGTTCCTGCTCGGCGCCAAATTGCAAACCATAGTGCAGGGTGCTGAGTAAAAGTTTGGCGACATTTGCAGGCAGTAATTCCACCGGTTTGATCGCGCCCATCACCTGGCTGAAATTCATCCAGTCTATTTTCTCTGCATAGGCTTCCAGCCGTTTGGCCGGAATCACCGCCACGGTAATTTCTGAAATGGTCGATGTCCTGAAATACAGCTCGGCATTTTTATCCAGTGTAATCAGTGAGTTGACCCGCACGGGTAGCAATCCCCAACTGGCTTCGCCTTCGACCACCGTGGTGAGCCCGATCACATAAGAGTCTTGCGGCGCACTGGCAATCTGGTCCACCGCCCGGTTCATGGTTTCAGTGAAAATTTGAATCCCATTACAGCTGACACTGTTCACTGCCCCTGAAAAAACACCTTTACTCAGTTGCGTATAGTCCTGCGACCAAAACGGCAAAGCATCAGCCTGTTCAAGCACATCACCAGTATTGCGTTTCACCAGGTGAAAGTCAGGACTGACCAGCTGGTCCAGCCCCAGTATTGTTTCTCTAAACCCCATTTTAATCGCTCCTGATATTCACCGCTTTAGAGAGTGCGGTGGGGATATCCATGAAAGTCCATTTATATAAATATTCGGACTAAATTCATTGTTTTTTATTATTTTTATTGCTTTTTAGGCCTTAAACACCCGGTTTTATTATTTTTTATGACAGAAAAACTGCCTGTCAGTGCCACTTTAGAGCGGAAATGTCCAGATGGATAGCAATAAACGGCAAAACACGCATGCTTTTTCTGCATTTTTCCGCAGCTTTGCCAATTCTTGCTACATCGCTTTCTGCATCGCCGCTATTGTCACATCGCTTCAAATTGAAATGAATCAACTAGCCGCTAGTGCTAGGCAGGGGGATATCCACGAGTGACCGTGGTGTTTGCATCATGACAAACAATGTTACAAAACACCAGTCACGACACACGGTTGCGCGTCTTCATTTCCCCGCCTTTCTTTCTAGCCTGGTTGTTAATCAACACTAAAAAATCAAAGAGCGATGAGAGAGGAAATCTATGCACGAGGAAAGAAAGCGCCAGTTTGGCGCATGCTTGTTATTTGCCCTGCTTACCAGCCAGGCACACGCAGAAGAGGTGATTGGTCTGGGTAAAGACGGTCAGGCTGAGCCAGCTGCATCCCCGCATCATTTCAATGGCAATGTGGGCATTTATAGCGATTATTTGTTCAGAGGCATTTCGTATGGCCGTGGCCGTGGCGCGTTTCAGGCGGCCGTGGATTATTCACATGATAGTGGCTGGTTTCTGGGCTTGGGCTATACCAATGTCAATAAAGATGCGATTTATGGCAATACCTATGAGATCGATCTGTATGGCGGCTTTAAAAAAACCTTTGCTAACGATGCCACAGTGACCGCAGGCTTTATTGAGTATTACTATCCGCAAAACCGGCACTATGTCGGCCAGCATCCGCATGTGGCAGAAGCCAATATCGCTGTCGATTACCATCAGTTCAATCTCAAATACTCACACTCACTCACGGACTGGTTTGGTGTGAACACGGTGTCTATGGGGCACGCCATGATAGGCAATCACGAGATGGGCGAGGGTGGCTCCAAAGGTAGTCACTATGTAGAGGCGAGTTACACCACACCATTAGCCAATACCGGCATCAACTGTGTGTTTCATGTCGGCCACCAGGTGGTTAAAAACTATTACATCGGCAATTACACCGATTACTCGGTTGGCCTGAATAAAGACTTCTCCATTGGTAGTGTGAAAGGCTGGAATGCCGGGGTCAGTTATGTGGCGATTGATGCCAACGATGACTGGTACACGGCCGCGGATGGCTATAAAACCGCCCAAAACAAGTTTTTTGGCTATATCCGCCTGAATATGTAGTCCGCGTCTTAGCCCGCCAGCTGGCTTGCCAGGCCAGCCGTGCCCGATTTATAGCCCCTTCCAGATATCTCCGACATGTCCTTCATAAGGAAGGGGCTTTTTTCTCAATAGTAAAAACTGGCATGACTTGGCCTTCATAAAACGTTCACAAAAGGGATATGCCGATTTTTGCTAAAGCCCGCTAAACAAGATCGCTATATTCATGCTTCATTCAAAACAAAGCTTAGGCCAACAGGCCAAAGGAGGAAATATGAGTATGAACATGGGGACTGCTGCCATCAGTCATGCGTCCCAAACTTACGCAGCTGAGACCTGTGTCCCTGATGCGTATCATTTTTCAAAATCGCAATCGACCGGCACCCGCTTTGTCATGATGCTCACTGCGATTGCCACCGGTGTGTTTGCCGGTCGCGTCATGCATGGCACTTTGTCCGTAGATGTAGCACTCACCGGCCTGTTTGTGTTGCTGGCCTTTGTTGGCGGCTTGCTGTCTACCTGGTCTCCTTGCGGTTACTCAAGTTTAAGTTTATTGAGACCGGCAGGCCGCTACTCATTCGGCTCGGTTGCCCGTTGGGCGCCTACCTTTTTCACGCATGCCGTGGGCTATGCCATCGGTGCTGTGGTGCTCGGTGGCGCGCTGGGTGGTATCAGCTGGCTGCTGTTTGCCGACGTGCCATTGCAGTACTCGGTGATCGGCCTGGCAGCGCTGGCGATTGGTTACGGTTTGCACCAGTTCGGCTTTTTGAAGATGCCTTATCCGCAACGCCGTGCGCAAGTGCCACATGATGCACGTTTCCGCTTCCGCTCATCTGTGATTGGCCTGCTGTATGGCTTCTCGCTGGGCATGAACTACCTTACTTATGTGCAAACGCCGATGCTGTACATCGTGACTGGCGTGGCTTTGCTCAGTGGTGGTGTCAAGGCTGGCATTGCCGTGATCGCCGTATTCAATATCGGTCGCTGCTTGCCAGTGGCAGTTAACTTCTTACCTGTTAAGGATCAGTCGGTTCAAGCCTGGTTGGCCCGTTGGCAGGAAAGTGCAGTTGAAGTTGATGGTTTCCTGTTATTGGCGATCGCTTCAGCAGCTTTAATGCTGGTGATGCTGTAAGCCAGTAGCAACACCAGACGCAATAGCAAGTTCTATCCATTTAAAAATATTAGGAGGATTTATGACAACATTCGATCATCCATCGATGATTCGTCAGGCCAAGCCGACAGGCTTGGCGGGGGGGCTGGTTTTGGCAGCACTGATGCTATCCAGCAGTCTGGCCATGGCAGATGCAACGCCAAACCAGCTTGGTTCAGAAATTACGGCCAAGTTGCAGGACGAGACTTCTATCTCGATTGCACCACCCAGTGATGCCAAGCGCGTCTATGTGCTGGATCCAGGTAACTTCCATATGACTTCCACCATTTATTCGGTAGATGGCAAGTCCAGCAAATTACTGGGTATGACAGATGCCGGTAAATTGCCAAACGTCATGGTGGCGTCAGATGGCAAGTTTTTAGCCATCGCCAATACCATGTACTCCCGCGTGGCACGTGGCAAGCGTGATGACTATCTGGAGTTAATTGATACCAGAACGCATGAGCCGATTGCCGATATCGATATTCCTGAAGGCCGTTTCCTGACCGGCGTATTCGAGCGTACGGCGGGCTTGAGTGTGGATGACAAGCACCTGCTGTTCCAGCAGTTCTCACCTTCACCTGGTGTCGGTCTGGTGGACCTAGAGAAAAAAGCCTTCGTGAAAATCATGAATGTGCCGGATTGCTACCATATTTTCCCAACGGCAAACCAGAACTTCTTCATGCACTGTAGAGATGGTTCTCTGATGCAGTTCACCTATGACAACAAGGGCGCTACCAAGCAGAAGCCAACCAAGGTATTCCATACTGAAAAAGAGTATCTGCTGAATAACCCTTATTACTCAAATTCAAATAACCACCTGGCCTGGCCGACGTACGAAGGCAAGATTTTTCAGGCTAAATTATCTGAGACCGGTGCCGAGTTCCTCAAACCAATTGAAGTGTTCACCGACAAGGAAAAAGCGGACAAATGGCGTCCAGGTGGCTGGCAAACCATCACGTACCACAAAGCGCGTAACGAGCTGTACTTGCTGGCAGATCAACGCGAAAAATGGACACACAAACTGCCTAGCCGCTATGTGTTCGTCGTGGATGCGACTTCCGGCAAGCGCTTGCGCCGTATCGAACTGAAGCACGAGATCAACTCGATCGCGGTCAGCCAGGATGAAAAACCATACTTGTACGCCGTGTCTGAAGAGGCAAAAACACTGTTTACCTTTGACGCTGTCAGCGGTAAAGCCGTGGGTTCTTTAGATGAGTTGGGCCGTGCGCCTTCCATGATTTTCATTGCGGATAAGTGAGATCACTATGGACTCAATGGTGAATGATCCTACCGTTGCGATATTCGCGTCACTGTTTGTGGCGCTGATTCTCGCAGCAGCAGCAATTCCCAAGCTCCGCAGTCAGGATGAGTTCCTGGGCGTAGTAGCCAACTACAAGCTTTTGCCAGGGTTTCTGGTTGCACCTTTTGCCAAGTTATTGCCATGGGTGGAACTGGGGTGCGCAATCGCCTTGCTGGTGCCGTCACTGCGCACAGTCGCCGCCTGTGTGGCTGCCGGGTTGTTCATGCTGTTCTCTTTCGCCATTGCGGTGAATGTCGGCCGTGGCCGCACCCACATTGATTGTGGTTGTGTGCGCCGCCCGACCAGCATGAGCCGTATCGGCATGTTTCACGTGCTGAGAGCCTTGGCCCTGGCTGGAATGAGCTTGTATGTCGCTGCGGTGCCGTTGGAGATAGCGAGCATCAGCGTGGAATCAGCCCTGACTGCATTGGCTTCGGCCGTCATGCTGTCACTGATTTACATGGCGGCAGACCTGATGGTTGGCTTTCCAGCGACCAAACATAAATTAGAAATCTATAAAGGAAATTCAAATGACTAGTGGAATCTTGATTGCATCAAATGTGCTGTTGTGGGGAGCGTTTTTGGCATTGGCAGCATTAATGCTGGGCGTGATCCGTCAAATTGGCTTGTTACATGAACGTTCAGCACCGCTGGGCGCCATGATGATAGACCACGGTCCGGATGTCGGCGAACGTTCACCGATTTTCAACGTGAACACCTTCGATGGCGAGCCTGTCCTGGTTGGCCGCTCCATTAATCCAGGCCGTCCTAGCCTGCTGATGTTTACCGGCCCATCCTGCCCGATCTGCCAGAAACTGTTGCCTATCATCCGCTCTGTTGCGGCGATTGAAGAAACAGATGTGGTGCTGATCAGTGATGGTACCCAGGCTGAGCATCGCCAGTTCCTCAAGGATCACCCGCTGGATGGTGAGTTGTATGTGGTTTCTGCCGAGATTGGCATGCGCTACCAGGTCTCAAAAGTACCTTACGGCGTGTTGCTGGATCAGGACGGCAAAATCCTGGCTAAAGGCCTGTGCAACACCCGTGAGCATGTAGAAAGCCTGTTTGAGACTATCCGTCATGGCCACTCAACCTTGCAGAACTACCTCAAGGATGAAAACACTGCACCTAAATTTAAACAAGTGACCGCGAACAAAGTGCATTAAGCGCTGGTTCACGTCTTGATTACGGAGAGAGTAAACGAAATGAAAAAAGAAACTGGGTTTGACTCAAAAATTGAGAAGCTGGCACGGACCACCGCCAGCAAAACCGGCCGCCGTGGCTTTATCGGCCGCCTGGGTGGCTTCCTGGTTGGTTCTGCCTTGTTACCATTGTTGCCGGTAGACCGCCGCTCACGCCTGGGTGGCGAGGTGCAGGCAGCTACCACTGGCAACCTGACCAGAAGCGGCTTCAAGCCGCAGGACAAGGATCCTAAAGCGTGTGACTACTGGCGCCATTGTACGATTGACGGCAACCTGTGTGACTGCTGCGGCGGTACCTTGACCTCTTGCCCACCAGGCAGCAGCCTGTCACCAAGCTCGTGGGTGGCCAGTTGTTACAACCCGGGTGATCAGCAGACTTACCTGATTGCCTACCGCGATTGCTGTGGTAAACAGACTTGCGGCCGTTGTAACTGCGTCAACACACAAGGTGAATTGCCGGTGTACCGTCCAGAGTTCAACAACGATATTGTCTGGTGCTTTGGTGCTGATAATGATGCGATGACGTATCACTGCACCATCTCACCTATCGTGGGTAAAGCAAGCTAATTGCGTAACGCATATTAGCGCTTGTTGTTAAAGAAAAATCAGTATGTGGTTTAGACGCTTAATGTTGTTTAGAAACTGGGTTCTAATCATAAGCACGCTGATGGTGGTGAATACTGCCTGGTCCGCCGATCTTCCTCCGAGGGAAAAATTCAGGCGGCCAGACAGTATTCCATCACCCCTGTCTAACCCCCTGACCCTGGAAAAAGCCACGCTGGGAAAAACCCTGTTTTTCGATCAGCGCCTTTCAAGGTCAGGCGGGATGGCTTGTGCCACCTGTCATTCACCAGACCAGCGCTGGAGTGATGGCCGCAACTTGCCGTTGCAGGCAGAAGGCGTCAACAATGCCCGTCGCACGCCGACGGTATTAAACAGTGCCTGGTTAAGTGCACTCATGTGGGATGGCCGTGCAGCGACCCTCGAAGCGCAGGCTGTGTTGCCGATTACCACGGCACATGAAATGAATTTTGACCTCACCAGCCTGGTGGGGCGTTTACAGCAAATCCAGGGTTACAGGCCTTTGTTTACCCAGGCTTTTGGCGATGACAGTATTAACCAGCAGCGCATCACGCAGGCGCTGGCCAGTTTCCAGCGTACGCTGGTGTCTAATCCGGCGCCATTTGACCGCTGGGTAGAAGGCGACGAGCAGGCCATCAGTGAGCAGGCCAAGCGTGGGTTTGTCGTGTTTAACGATAAAAATAAAGCTAATTGTGCCGCTTGCCATAGCGCATGGCGGTTTACCGACGACAGTTTTCATGACATCGGTTTGCCGAGCAAGGATTTAGGCCGTGGTGCCAAAGTACCCGCGCAGGTGACTTTGATGCAGCATGCGTTTAAAACCCCGTCTTTACGTGACCTGTCGATTGAAGGGCCGTATATGCATGATGGTTCCATCCGTGGCCTGAAAACAGTGATCAAACATTACAAAAGTGAAGCCATTCAGCGTGAGAGTCTTTCCAAGGATATGCAGAAGTTTGAATTATCCGATCTGGAAGAAAGTGACCTGATTGCGTTTATCCAAAGCCTGGATGGTGGTGCCTTGAATATTCAAGCGCCGATGATGCCACAGTAGTCATCCTGAATGATGGCAAAAAAACAGATGAAAACGCATGTGCCCTTAATGATGAATATATCGCGCAAACTCTCCACCTGGATTGGCATGTATGCCTTGCTCATATTGCTGGCGTTTTACCTGGCCAGCTGTAGCACGCCCGGTCATGCGCCCATGAGCCGTGCGAATAATCACATCATTACCACTCATACCATGACACTGTCTGACCATGAGTTTGCACCGGTGGATTTTGTCCCGCAGCCAGGCGATACCATTACCATTCGCAACCGCTCTGATATTTCGCACAGTATTTATGTGACTTACCCGGACGGGACCATGGTGAATATGGGCGTGCAAACGCCAGGCACCACCGTACACTGGCAGGTGCCAGCGGATGCCAAAGGCGAGTTTGTGCTGCAATGCTGGATACATCCGATTATTCGCGCCAATTTGCTTATAAATGCGGCGAACACGTCTTCTTCTGTTTCTAAGTCTGACTTACCTAGGTTCACTCGTCAGGAGATTCTCGATGGCCGACAAAATATCTGTAGCAGCCGAAATCGCCGAGCCTGAACGGCGTAAGGTTTTTCGCAAGATTTTCCGCCAGTTAGGCGCGGCGACGGTCGTTACCATGCTTGGAAAAGCGGTGCTGGATTCACGTCCGGCACGTGCGGCCAATGTGTTGCGGCCACCAGGCGCCTTGCCAGAGCTGGAGTTCAATGCCGCCTGTATCCGCTGTGGTCTGTGCGTAGAAGCCTGCCCCTATGACATTTTGCACCTGGCCAGCTGGAGTGATCCGGCACCGACCGGCACGCCTTATTTTGTTGGCCGCACGGACCCTTGCCGCATGTGTCCGGATATCCCGTGCGCACGTGCCTGCCCGACAGGGGCATTGAGCCCATTACTGACCGATATTAAAAAAGCCGATATGGGCGTGGCGGTATTGGTTGGGCATGAGACCTGCCTCAATTACAAAGGCCTTACCTGCAGTATTTGTGTGCGCGTATGCCCGATTATTGGGGAAGCCATCTCGTTAAAGCCGATTAAAAACGAACGCGGTGTATTGCAGATTCCTACGGTAGATAGCAGTAAGTGCACCGGCTGCGGCACCTGTGAAAAACACTGCGTGCTGTCTGAGGCGGCGATACGCGTGTTGCCGCGTGAATTGGGTTTAGGCGTTGAAGGTGCGCAATCGGTAGGCCGCTGGTAAGCCTATGCGACGTCTGCAAGCCATGCTCTACCGCAATCGCTGGCTGTTCAGTCGGCGTATCATTCAGTTGCTGATTATTGCCGCTTTTGCTGTTGAATTGCCAGCAGGCGGCTATTTTGCACAAGGCAATCTGTCCTCTAGTGTCTGGTTCGGCATTGGCCTGACGGATCCTTATATCTGGCTGCAATCGCTGTTTGCCGGTGCGCCGTTGGGCAAGTTGGCGCTGATTGGCGTCATTATCGTTGCCGTGTTTTATCTGCTCCTGGGCGGGCGCATTTACTGCAGCTGGGTATGCCCGATTAACCTGGTGACGGATTTGTCTTACTGGGTGCGGCAAAAGTTAAATATCAAAAGTAATTTCACGCTCTCAAAAAACCTGCGTGTGGCGATATTGGGGTTATCGCTGCTGCTGTCACTGCTTTCCGGTACCCTGGCCTGGGAGACGGTTAACCCGATCACCTTGTTCCAGCGCGAACTGATGTGGGGTTCAGTCACAGGTACGACGGTATTGGCCAGTATTTTCCTGTTCGATGTGTTTGTGACGCGCCGTGGCTGGTGCAGCCATATTTGCCCGGTCGGTGCGTTTTATTCCGAGCTGGGGCGAATGGGTCGTTTACGCGTCAAAGCGACACAGGTGGCGGCTTGTCACGGTTGTGCTGAATGCATCAAGGTCTGCCCGGAGCCACATGTGCTGGCACCTGTGGTAGCGAAGAAAGCGGCTTTTGTCACGTCAGGTGATTGCACCCGCTGCGGGGCTTGCCTGGACCAGTGTTCGACGGGGGCTTTAGCCATGAATCTCAGCTTTAAAAAACAGGGCGAGTTCAAAGGCATTTCTGTGGTGAGTGAGCACTAGCCGTGCTTGTTTCAAGCGTATGACGCAGATGCCAAGTGATGCCGATTTTTGCCATCAGACGCCCGCGCTGACCATTAGAATTCTCTTACCAAATACACTGGATTTCATGATGAACACTCAATCAAAACAAGCATGGTTACCCGTGCCCACCCTCACCAGTTTGCTGTTTGTCGCAGCGCTGGGTTTGGCCTCACAAGCAGCCTGGGCTGATGGTGCGGCACTGGCAGACAAAGGCGGTTGCCTGGCTTGCCACAATGTCGATAGCCGCAAGGTTGGCCCGGCATTTAAAGATGTTTCTGCCAAATATAAAGGCCAGGATGTGCAAGCGACATTGATCGAAAAAATTAAAACAGGCGGACGTGGCAATTGGGGCGTGTTGCCTATGCCGCCTAATGCTGGCAAATTGAGCGATGAGGAATTCAAAGAAGTGGTGCAGTGGATTACTTCTCTATAAAAAAATGGTTGATCTCCATTCTGACGGGGCAATTGCCCCGTTTTTTTACATCTGTTGCTGGCATGGATCTGCGTTTCTTGCTATTTTCAGTATTTGCGAAAGAATTTTTAGCTAAAAGGCGTTAATTTTATCGTTGGCGTGACGTTATTTCAGGTATTGAATGCCGCTCAATATGTGAGTACAAAAATGGTGAATGATGAACAGCGAAGATTAGAAAAACTCTACGCCTTAGGGCTGCTCGACTCTGCGCCTGAAGATTTTTTCGACACCATTACCAGGGTTGCCTCGACCATTCTTGATACACCGATCTCGCTGATTTCACTGGTGGATGAACATCGGCAATGGTTTAAGTCCAAACACGGGGTTGAGGTGTCAGAAACCGCACGCGATATTTCTTTTTGCACGCACGCGGTTGAAAGCGGTGAGCAGCTGATTGTTGAGAATGCGCTGACCGATGAGCGCTTTGCCAGGAATCCGCTGGTGTTGAATGCCCCCAATATCCGTTTTTATGCCGGCATCCCGATCAAAAGCCTGGAAGGTTATGCGCTGGGCACACTATGTGTCATTGATGAAAAACCTAAAAAACCTACTGAAAAAGAGTTGGCTGGCTGAATGACCTGGCACATCTTGCGACGCGTGAGTTGCAGTTCCGTGAGCGCATGCTGGCAGCCAAGCAGTCGCTTCAAAGCTCTGAAAGCAAGTTTAAAACCCTGTTTGAAAATGCGGCCATTGGCATTGCCATGGTGAAGCCAAACGGCAGTTGGTTAGAAGTGAACGAAGAGTTATGCCGAATCGTTGATTATTCCAAGGCGGAGTTATTGCCGCTGACATTTCAGGACATTACTTTGCCTGAGGATTTGAACGCTGATTTAAATCTGCTGGATCAATTAGTCGCCGGTAAATTAAATCGTTATCAGCTTGAAAAAAGATACGTGAAAAAAAGTGGTGAGCCGGTGTGGGTTGAACTGACTGTCACCAAGCAGTTAAACCCCGCGGGCGAACTCGATTATTTTGTGGCGATTGTCAAAGATATCCAAAGTGCCAAAGAAACAGAAGCGGCGCTGACCTTGTTACGTAAAACGCTGGAAGATAAAGTCAGCCAGCGTACTGAAGAGCTTAAACAGGCAAACAAATCCATGCTGGCGGCCTATCAGGAAAAAGCGGCCTCGGAGCAGCTGTTACAAAATGCAGAGTTAGAGCTGCGCACCATTTTAGATAACGCCAACGACGCCTACGTGTGCATGGATGCAGAAGGCATTGTCAAAGCCTGGAATAAGCAGGCGGAGCATATATTCGGCTGGGGCGATGAGGAGGCGATCGGTCGCAAGCTGGATAAGCTGATTATTCCTAATGAGGTGCAGCAGGCACATCAGGCAGGCATGCGGCGGTTTGCACTGGAAAAACAGTCAGACATGATGGGCAAGCGCATCGAGCTTGAAGCGATGCGGAAAGATGGCGTGCGTATCCCGATAGAATTGCAGGTGAATGTACTGGAGATCAATGATCAAACGCTGTTTACCTCGTTTCTCAGGGATATTACCGATAGAAAGCAATTGGAAAGCCTGCTCAAAAACGAAGCCCGCAATGACCCGTTAACTGGTCTGCCCAACCGGCGCAAGCTGGAAGAGATACTGCCCATTGCGGTGCAGCGTGCCAAAGCCAATCAAACTACGCTGTCTATTTTGTTTGTTGACCTGGATGGCTTTAAATCGGTGAATGATACTTATGGCCACAATGTCGGTGATATGCTGTTGCGCGAGGTTGCCAACAGGATAGATAAGTCCACGCGTCAGTCTGACACGGTTGCCCGCTATGCCGGTGACGAGTTTATTATTGTGCTGGAAGGGGTCAGTCAAGTTTCTGACGCGACCAGAATTGCAGAAAAAATTTTGCATACGATCTCAGAACCATTTCACTTTAACCAGGTGACCTTAAACATCACCGTCAGTATTGGTATTGCTTATTACACCAGTGAGCATTCTCAGGAAACGCAACCCACCGAGCTTATCCGGCAAGCGGACAAGGCCATGTATACCGCCAAGAAAAACGGTAAAAATGGTGTGTTTATGGTTGAAACGGTGTAGATCATTATTGAAGCGGGGTAGACCTGCCACTGCCAGTGATCTTAACGTATGAAAATAATGCACATGGCCTCTTGCATGGGCGTATAGTCAATTGAAACCCTCTCGGATATCGTCTTACCTTCTCCTCTTTGTGGTCGTTTGAGGTCTTCTCACTTAAGTCATTGTCTTTAGTTGTCGTTTTAAGCCTCTTGCTCGTGCTTCCCTGGTAGCGCTTTTACTTCAGTGGCATGCGTTTGAGTCGTATAGATTCACAACGTAACACGCAGTGTGCGTGGGTGTCTTCGTGATTGCAGCTCTTTCATCCCTGACTCGCCCCCGTCTAGATAGCTCTAAAGGAGCAAGCCATGGATAGAAAAGTATTTTTCAGCGATGGTGGTGTCATCATCAGCGACAGCCGCTTTATCGCGAGCGGTTATATTTACAACATACGTGACATTATTTCAGTACGACTGTGCGTGGTTGAGCCGCCGCGAAGTCTGGCGGTTTTCATCCTCTCTATCGGATTATTATTTCTGCTGACCGAAGGCGCGCTATTTGTCGTGGGCGGTTGTTTAATCGCGCTTGGTGTGATGACGTGGCTGTTTGTCAAAACGGCCTATGTTGTGGTGATAAAGACTGCCACGGGCGAGCATAAGGTACTGAAAGATCACAATAGCAGTTATATTGAGCAGGTTATTCGGGCGCTGGATGCTGCCTTGATTAATCGAGGCGTATCTGCGGTGAGTGGCGCTGTGCCTGTGCGAGGGGCATCTCACGTCACGCATACGGATTTTCCACCGATGTCACCGCCACTGATTGAGTGAGGCGCTAGCTTGCTACTCGTCTTCACTGAAGGCGCCGTGAAAATCGATCAGTTCGATCACGCCTTTGGCGCGCATATGGCCAATAAAGCCGCTGCCTTCTTTTGTCAGCTGGCTTTCTTGCGATTGCCTGCCTTCCCGAATGTCGCCATTGGCCCTTAACGGACGGCGGAAAACGGCTTGATGAAACCTGAGCGACGCTTCACCTATGCCTTTGCGTTTGCACTTTTCCAGGTCCAGCACGGTGATCAGATAGCTCTCGGCACCTTGTATGCCCTTGCTAAACTGAAAATCAATCACACCGACCTGCTCGTGATCGAGTAAAACAACAATTTCCTCGCCTGTTTCGTTGAGATTCAGGGTGTAAGTCTGACCATCTTTTGCCAGAAACGTTTTTTGATGCATATCGCTATCCTTTATGTCTGTGCCAGCACAGGGTTTGCACCTTATTCAAGGCAAGTATAGCGGTTACTGGTCACCAAAAAGCCCCGCTAAATTGTTATTAATAGTTAATTATTGATATTTTCGTGTTAAAATTTTATTCATTGATAACAATGGAGATGCGCTATGGAAGAAGCAATCTATTTCAGCCATCAAGGCGTCAGCGTGAGTAACAGTCGCTTTATTGTTAACGGTAAAACCATCGCCATTAAAAGCGTGACCACCATAGAGCGCAGAATCCTCAAACCGCAACTTGGTTTTGCCCGCGTATGCCTATTCGGTGGCCTGGCGCTGTTGTTCGGCAGTGGCAGCTTGCCGCTGGTGGGTATTTTTTCAATCATTTATGGCGGTGTGCTGTGGTTTTTAGCCACGCCCAGATATTCAATCGTCATCCACACGCCAGCAGGTGAACATCAGGCATTAGTCAGCGAAAACAGCCTGGATGCAGAAAACGTGCTCACAGCTTTGAATGTAGCGATTGCTTTAAGAGGCGATGCCAGCTAGGCACTCTTTGAAGTTGTTGAATGGCTTGAAGTGATTGAATGGCTGTGACTGCCGCAGCCATTCAATCATGAAGCTCAGACCGATACAAAACTCATACTTATCACCCCGCGAGTTTCTGCTCCAACTCTTTCAGTCGCGCCTCCAAAGCGGCAATCTTTTGATCACGCGCCTGAATCGCTGGTATGACATCCTCAACTTTTAAAAGCTTGGGGATATGTTTAGGGCAATTCGCATCCCAGGCCTTGATCGTAAACACAATCACACGCTCCACCCTTGCCTGATAATCCGGCGAAGAGACGCGGGCCGCCAAGTCATGGTCGCCCGTCACGACTTTTGCTTCTCCCCAGATTTTGATGCGCTGCGCATTGGCATAATCCATCAGAAATAGCTGTGCTTTCGGGTTTTCATCCAGATTACCCGCAGTGATGTATTGCTTGTTACCGGCATAATCCGCAAAGGCCAGTGTTTGCTCGTCGAGCACATGTAAAAAACCACGCGGGCCGCCGCGATGCTGCATATAAGGTTGCCCCTGGGCATTGGCGGTAGCCATATACATGCTGGTTTGCTCTGCAATAAAGTCGGCAAGCACAGGCGTGACACGGGACTCCCAGCCACGCGTACTCTCGAATTTCGCATAGCCCGCTCTTGAGCCATGTTGTTCTTGCCTGGCTTTCACTGCCGGGGTGAACGCGATATCGCTGGGGGACGCGAAATCTGCAAGCAAATGTGTCGTCATGATTTTCTCCTGGCTTTGTTTACGTATGGTCAAATTTTAGTCAATAATGCGAATGAGAGAATCAGGGCTAGCTGCAATACATTATTTCATCAGGAGAAATACTATCGATCAGTTTCACTTAATGCGTGTGTTTGCGAGCGTGGCTGAAGAGGGCGGGTTTGCAGCAGCCTCACGCAAGCTGGATATTTCTCCAGCGGCGGTGACGCGTGCTGTGGTTGCCCTAGAGGAGCAGTTAGGCGCCAGGCTGTTACAAAGAACGACGCGCAATGTGCGCTTCACGGACGCAGGCCGCCAGTATTACGAACATGTGCGCGCCATCCTGGTGAGTATCGCAGAGGCGAATGAGGCCGTCGCCGAGAGTAATGCCACGCCACGCGGTACGCTGTCGATCACGGCGCCAGTGATGTTCGGCCGCATGTTCGTCATGCCATGCATTATTGACTATATGCAACGCTATCCGCAGGTGAAAATCATTGCGCATTTGGTCGACCGCGTGACCAACCTGGTGGATGAAGGCATGGATGTGGCGATCCGTATTGGTCACTTGCCAGACTCCGGCTTACGGGCCATCAAAGTGGGGGAGGTCAGGCGTGTGTTATGCGCATCACCAGCTTATCTCGGAAAGTCCGGCACGCCCAAGTTGCCTGCTGATCTTTCAAAACATTCCATCATCTCATCGAACGCCGTTTCACCGCATACCGAGTGGCATTTTCGATCTAGTCGTGAGCAATCTCATAGTGAACCATCTAATGGCGAGCCTTTATTGCTGAGGATGGATCCGCGATTGACCGTCACCAGCAATGATGCGGCCTTAGCCGCTGCAGCAGGTGGTTTAGGCATCGCGCGACTGCTTTCATATCAGGTCTGGAGTGAAGTAGAAAGTAAGGCATTACGACTGATCCTTGAAACTTTTGAAGAAGCGCCCTGGCCGGTGCATGTCGTGCACCGGGAAGACAAATTAGGCTCCTCCAAAGTCCGCAGCTTTATAGACGAGATGGTCGAAAATTTACGCAGCCATCCCACCTTAAATCCCAAGTGATCTTACGCTAGGCGAAACAATCTATTTCTCCCTGAGTAGTTTTTCCTGCTGCCTTCTGTGCCTAGAATTCGGCTGTCAATCAACGACATGACCAGATCAAAGGAGATCACTATGAAAGCAGCTATCATTATTTTTTCAGACCCAACACACGGCGGGGAAGAGGCACTTGGCCGCGCATTCAATGGTTTAGCAGCCGCCTACGACTTCAAGCAAAAAAACATAGACGTCGCTATTTACTTTCAAGGCACCGGCACGCGCTGGGCCAGCCATCTGACCAAAGTCGGTCATCCGCTCTATCAACTATATGCCGCAGTTTCTGATGTGACGGTTGGCGTTTCATGCGGATGCGCCGATGTATTCGGCGCGCGCGAGGATGCTGAGGTGAATGGTTTCAATCTGGTGACGGACAACAGTGTGCCAGGCACGTCTGGTTTGCCAAGCATTGCCCAGTTATCCAGCAGTGGCTATACCGTGTTCAGTTTTTGATGTTGTACTATGTTGCGGCTAGCACCTGCAGTAGTGTTGCTAGCCGCAGCCTTGAATGACGCTATTTTCCCAAAGTAGACTGCTGTAAGCGCCCGTGTAAAGGCGCTTTCAATGGGGGGAGGTGTTATTTAGTTACCCACAATAAACACGGTGCCGCCGTAAATACCTTGAAATTTGCTAATGGGTTTTCCTGTCCACAGCATGGCTTCGTTATTGAGGGCCGCGTAGCCAGTCCCATTTTGCTGGTAAGCATACTCCCCGCGCTTAATAACCGTTTTGGTTGTTCCCGCGCCAGTGACCTCTGGCAGGTGATATCCGCTGGCAATGATCGCCACCAAGTTAGCCCCCGGTTCTTTCATTAAATTCCAGCGCACTGGTTCATAAGCACTCAGCATCAATACAATCGGCTGGTCTGATTTTTTGATCATGACATTGACCCCGCTTGAAGAGCGATCTTTTGCTTCATAGACGCCGACAGCCTCTACTCTCGCGTTACTCGGAATAGCCCCTAACATGCGGGATGTGGTATTGGTGATTGCTTGCTTGCGCAGCTCATTTGCCGCCGCGCTATAGCTTTGTATTGGAGAGTTTTGTATTGGCGCACTTTGTATCAGAGGGCTGGGCATGGGCGCAGGCGCCATGGCAGGAGCCTCTGCTGCCGGTGCTTCTGCCGCAGGTGACATCGCTGGCGACATACGCACGGTATTGGGATAATAGCCTCGTTCTACCTGCCTTCTGATTAATATGTCTTGCGACATGGTAGGTGCGCCATACGGGTACATTAGCCGGGGTGCACGGCTCATATCTTGCCCCATTTTCAATGCTTCCAGCCTGGCCTTGGATAACCGTTCCTCTTGTTCCAATGCCTGCAATTGTCGTTCAAGTTTGCGTCCGGTAATCATGTCGTCCAGTGACTCAGGCGTGCCGGCTTGCAGCTCGTCACCTACCCAAACCTTTTGGTGAGACCTGCGCATAAATCCCGTCCGTCCGTTTAATTCATAGATAATCCCCTGATTACCCTCGGCCGTTTCAACGGGGGACAAGGTGGCGTCTTTGACATTGAAAATAAACGGTTTGGTGGTGCCGGTATTTGGCTGGCCATAACCATCCACTAAAATAGACTCCTCACTCCATTTTGCATAGTTGTTTCCAATAACTTCATGAGACTCCCATAGCCTTTCTTCCCGGGTTTCCAGGTTAAACAACATGAAATCGCGGCCTGTCACAAAGACAATGGCTTGGCCATTCAGCATAGCCGTCGGCGTGAGTGAGCTGACACTGGCGGATGGCGACTTGATTCTAAACTCTTTGACAACAGATGCATTGACCCCTTCAGTGGTGCGCGTGTTTTCAATGAGTGAAAACTCCTTATAAGAGCCAATCAGCAGTCGAGAGGGCGACGAGCTTAAGTGTAATGCCCAAGACTGATTTTTCAGTGGCACCTCATAGGGTTTGCTGGTCCCTGTTTTAAAGTCGATCAGCACTACGCCGCCATTGCCGGGGCCACTTTTATTGTCTTGCACCAGGATAGCTTGCATTTCTGGTAGCCAGGCATACAGTTGCCCGACATCTCTCGCTAACCATAGATCCTGTCCGGTTTCGTTATCAATAAACCGCAGGTCTCTATTGTTAACGGCAATGGCAAGCACTCTGCCGTTAGGCGAAATCGCGTAATTGGTATGAGAGGCTTCGGGGATAGTTGGCAAACTCGCAATCTTTTTGCCACTTGGAATCTCGACAGAAGTAAACTCACTACGAGTGCCTCGCAGTACGACCACGCCTGCCTGTGAGGCGGATTTTCCCGTGTAAATTTCGGCATTCTCAGTGCCATGAATCACTGTTGGTGGACCGAGTTTTACCAGGGGGCGTAATGGCGGCTGTGCCAGCCGGAGACCGACAATTTTGATCCCAATCAGTGCCAGCAGCTGGTCATCTTGTTCTTTCAGGCAATCACGGTCTATGGCCTGTTTTTTGATGTCGTTGACAGAGTCAAAGCGGCCGATAGGGGTTGCTTGGGTACAAGTCAGTGCCCTGAGTGTCAGCTTGGATTCATACGCACTTTTGAATGATGCCAGCGATGGGTCGTCAGGCTCAATCAAAGACGTCATGGTTTCGAGCTGAATCCTGACTTCAGGTCTGGGCGGAAAAGCAATATTCACTTTTTCGACGGTACTGAGATGCATGTCGAGCTGCCATCCGATGGCGAGGCCGATGACGAGCAGCGCCAACCCAATCAGTTTGTTCATATTATTTTTCTTTTTTAAACGTTAAGACATGATAATAACCAATCTGTCAGCAATTGATTGTTTAAATTGACGTGATTTATGTCGCCGTCAATTTAAATTGGCAGGTGCGTTCCATTTTTATATTTTCGTCATGGCTATTTGCCACCTTTGCGATGGCTGAAGAGTTAAATGCCAAAGAAACATTCAGGCCGCCTGTGAGTATGCCTGGACCTATCGTCGCCTACTTGTCGAATGAACCGTGTGGCAATCAGCTAGCGGCCTGTCATGAGGTCAAAGCCCTGGATCTATTTGAAGCACAATTGGTGAATTTGAACGCCACAACCAAGGCCTATCTGGTCAAGCCTACACGCATGTGTCTGTGTGGAGAGATGATTATCCACTGTGACTATTTAAAGCTTAAAGAGTCTGGCAGTGCAGCTGAACATGGTTATGAAGCGATGTACGGCTGGGATCGTAACCGTTATACAGAAATCTACACCAATGTGCGGGCGTGGGACGCTGAGAAAAACTGTCGTGTGGGCAAAGAAACCACGCAGTGAATGGATGGCAGCATGGTGCACCACCAAAACATGTCTACAAAATGGCGAAAAGCCAGCATTAACAACACCGTAGCATGATGTAGTTTTTATTGTAACAATAAAATAATTTTAATGTTACAATAAAAACCATGCAAAACGATGATTCCACAAAATCTGCTAGAAAACCCGGCTCAGGACGCAAGGCTGGCACAGGCACGTATAAAGAAAATACCAGTGTCATTCGCGTACCAGATAGTCAAAAGCCGGTTATTGCCAGTTTTCTCGAAGCCTATGCCAGAAAGCAAAGGCTGAGTGAGTTAAAAGAGAGCCTAGATAGCGTAGACGAGTTTATACAGCTATCAGGTGACCTCATTAACCTGAGTTTGCCACTGTTTGAGTCCAAAGTCCCTGCAGGTTTGCCATCACCCGCCGATGATCATATTGGCTCAGCGATGGATCCCAACGAATACCTGATCAACAAGGCCGACAAAACCTTTTTTGTCACCATTCAGGGCGAGTCCATGATTGAAGTTGGCCTCATGCCCGGGGATAAAGCCATTGTGGAAAAAGACAAGGTTGCGGCGGTAGGCGATATTGTGCTCGCCATGATCGATGGCGAATTTACGGTCAAAATCCTGGCCAAACAAAAAGACGGTAAGCCCAAACTATTACCCGCCAACTCTTCAGGTAAATATCCCCCCATCCTCATTCAAGGGCAAATGCAGTTTGCCATCTGGGGTGTCGTCACCGGTTCTTTCAGAAAGTTTTAATCATGACCCGTAAAAACATTATTTCAGCCAACTGGACGAATGCCGTGTGCCGGGCAAACGGCATCAATATTCACTATTTAAGAACAGGTGGCAACAAGCCCACTTTGATTGCGCTGCATGATCTCACTGCGAGTGGCGCGTGCTGGTCACAATTGGCACGTGAGCTTGAAGACCACTTTGACATCATCATGCCGGATGCGCGCGGCCATGGTCAGTCGAGTGCACCCTTGCATGGATACACCTACCAAGACCATGCCAATGATGTGATTGAACTGATCAGGACACTAGACATTCAATCGCCCTATCTGCTCGGCCACTCAATGGGCGGCATGACTGCTGCGATGGTTGCCAGCCGCTTAGGCTTTGCGATTGAAGGCATTGTGCTGACTGACCCGACATTTATCAGCCCCGAGTGGCAAGGTCAGCTGGATGTGTTCACCATTATGAGCTGAGCATCAATTCCAGTATCTACTGAGCACTAAATCCGATATGAGTGAAGCAGTGATTCCAGTTGAGTGGAGCAGTAACAAGGATGACGATTAAATTTCATATCACAAATGCCTACTCTATATCATTGAAGGCTATTAAAACCTATACATTGCTGATATTCACTTGTAATCAAACTTGAAGTAAGCTAATTTAGCTCTAGAAATTGCTTTACTAAACTAACAATAAATTTGAATAAAAACATCGAATTTCCGGCATGAGGGTTCAATGCTGGACTGACTACTTCAGGGGGTAGCTTATGTTTCACAATCTGACTATCAACAGAATCATTATCCATGAAGTGCATCGAAGAGATGTCAATCGCAACATAGTAGAACCCAATTATGGTCAGCAGCTTATTCATCTTGAGAACGATGCGAAAAGCGCACTTCAGATCCGAATTACTGAAGCTTTAGGTGAGTCGTCCCATGGCATTGAGATGCAAATCCAAAATACCCTAAATAACAGCCTTTGGGATTTAGCAAATCAAATTATTCAAACTACAGGCAACGATAATGCGTTTATTAACCTTTCACAAACTGTGACTGCCAATTTGGCAGAAGCGCAGAAGAGCAAAGGGATTCCTGGTGGTATCGTAGTAGTGATCGAGGGAACATGCGGTCATCCAGCACGCAATTTAATGTGCGTGATTAAAGCTGAGCCACATGCGGGATTTATTAAACGGCAAGAAGAAGGACAGCTATTACTTCAATATTTAAAGGATTTAATTCTTACTCCGCAGGCCAAGCTCTACAAAATTGGTGCATTCATCCAAGCGAATATTGATGCAGTGCCGAGTCCTGAAAACCCGTCAGCCCAATGGAAAGGATTTCTATTTGATGATCTTGCCACAAAGGGAAATCGTCAAGGTGCGGCACAGTACTTTTACGAAACCTTCTTAGGATTGGCTTTTCCAACGGATAGTGCATTCCAAACAAAACAGTTTCATACGTTGACTAAGGACTTCATTAAGAGAGCGAATATTGATGAGGAAACTAGAAGTGATTTACTGACTGCACTAACAACATATCTCAAAGTGGATAATACAGCGACAGTGCAAGTTTCAGCTTTCTCGGAGGCTTATATTCCCACCGCAGAATTGCAAGACGCATATCGACAGCACATGGTGCAAAACAGCTTCACATTAAATGCGATCCACAAAGATCTAACTGAAGTGGCGTCAGCACTAAAACAACGCAAAATCGTGTTTGGCCACAATATCAAATTGACTGCTCCACCAGAGACATTTGAGGACTTTGTGAACATGAGCGTAATTGATGGCGAACCCACCGCAGATGGCCAAACACCTAAGTGGACCCAGATAATTATCCGGGGTCGAATTATGGATCAAGAATGACGGAACAGGAGTTCCTTAAGCGCTGGGAACAGGAGAAACCGGTTTACCAGGCTTGGGCTGATTTCATTAAATACACGATTGAGCAGGCTTTAAAAACGTCCATTGCTCCGACCCAACTCGATTACTTTCTGAAGGTTCCCGTAAAACCGAGACTTAAGCTTGACTCTACTTTGGTGGATAAGGCTTTCTATCGCAAGCAATACGCAAATCCTTACGATGATGTTACCGATAAGGTCGGTATGCGGTTTGTCGTTCTACTGACTAGCGACATCAAAAAGGTCTGCCAAATTATTGAGGCGCCAGAAAACAAACTGTTCTGGGATGCTTCCAAGGACAGAGATTATGAAGCTGAGCGCTTAGAGAAACCGTTAGAATTCTCATACCAATCGGTGCACTTCGTACTTCGCGCGACAAAAGGTAATAAATTTTCGGGTATTGAAATATTAGAAAATACTTCCTGTGAGGTCCAAATAAGGACATTGCTGCAACATGCCCATAGTGAACTGACTCACGACACGCTATACAAGCCTAAAACGGTTGCGCAGCCAGGCGTTAAAAGAACTGTTGCAAAAAGTATGGCTTTGATCGAAGCAACAGACGAGTTCTTCGAACAGGCAATGCAAGACATTGCGAAGGCAATCAAGCCACAAAACGATATCCTTGATTTATTAAAGGATAGATATCAAGCAAATATTCACCAAAATGTGGGTGAGGAACCATCAAATCAACTTTTAGTAGATACTTATTTTGAATTACTGCCTGAAAATCCGATTGCAGATATTTCAGCGTTCTTGGATAAGGTTGGCTATATCTACCCGAAAATAAAACAATACCGTGAAATCCGACACATATTTTCACAACCAGCCATATTGCTTATTTATTACTTAGCATCTCATAGTCCTGCCAGGACTGTGGAGATGTGGCCTTTAGATAGGGATGACCTTAATCTGGTGTTTAGTGATCTCGGCATCAAGTTACCAGATTAAGAAATCGATTTCATTAGTCTTAGGAACCAAACTGCCGCTTCTACTTTATCAAGCAGCAGTTTGGATTAAACAAAGTATTATTGACCAGTAAGCTTTTTCTTTGCGCGCAATTTACGCATAGATTCCCCCTTCAAATGAAGTACATGTGACTGATGCACTACCCGATCCAGGATAGCGTCTGCCAGTGTTGGATCCGGAAATAGGTCATGCCATTGCTCAAAGGGATATTGAGTTGTAAACAATAGAGAGCCTGAGCGCATCCGTTGATCGATAATATCCAGAAGGACATGGCCAACGGATATATTGATTTGTCCATGTCCAAAATCGTCAATAACTAATAATGCCGGTTTAATGAGTTTAGTTTTTAGACTGGCTAGTGACCCGTCAGCTAGTGCTGTCGCAATATCTGAAAGCAGCTGATTACTACGTATGTATATCACCGATATGCCGAGCCTGCATGCTTGAGTTCCAATAGCAGTTCCAAGCCAGGTTTTACCAGTACCAGTCGCGCCGCGGATGGTTAAATTTTGCTTTCGATGTATCCACTCGCATGTTGCCAATGTTGAAATCAATTGTTTATCCAAGTCTCTACTAGGTCTGTCATCCAGATCTTCTAAAGAACACCGTTCCGGAAAGCCAGCTGACTTAATAAAACGTTGAATACGTCGAGTTTCCCGATTGGTTATTTCGTAATCAACCAGCATGGCAAATCTTTCATCGAACGATTTTACATTCAAATTTGGTTGATCAAGTTGCAAGCTGTAAGTGTCAGCCATTCCAGATAGTTTAAGTAATCGAAGGTTCGATAAAGTTTGTTCAACGATTGACATCTTATTCTCCAAAATAATTTGGTCCTCGAACATCAGAGTGCACCGTTCGATTTATAGTCTGTGAAAGTGCTCCAATATGGCGAGCCCTCAAATCAGCATCATTTTTAATAATGGATTCAATGCTACGAAGTGCAGTTATATTCAAGCTTAGGGCATAAGTACATACAGCTTCAAAGCGCTCCTCTCCATAAAGCTTCGAGATCTCCCGCATTTTTCTTGCCGCCCTGATGCCGTTGGTTGGATCGTGTCGTTCGGTTAAATGATAGGTAATCATTCTTTCTGCATTTTCGCCTACGCTCTTCGCCCACCTGAGTAAAGCTAAAGGCTCACCTTCAAGAACGTTACGATGCGCGGCTGGCATATGATCTTCTATTCTGGAAAGGCCTCCAATTTCATTGATGATTGCATGAATTGCGATACGTACATTTTTACGGAATACTTCAATCATCCGATCATTGAATCTGACATCTACTGTTTCACCACGATACCTCCATGGAACTGAATAAAAAGATTTCTGGTGTTCGATAAGATAATCGTCTCCAACCCGAACTGCATATCGCCAATTGGCATATACATATCGTGTTTCGGAGAGCGGGCGTAAGGCTGGCAAATCGAGTGCTTCGAATCTACTTTTCCTGCACCCTTCCATTTTCTTAAAAGGGCGTTCATTCAGAGCAATATTTAATCGACGAATTTCTTGATTTGCTTCTTCTAGGCTAAAAAATATCCGATCTCTTAAGGCAAACAAAACCCATCGCTGTGCGATCTGAACGCCAGCTTCGGCTTTAGCATTTTGCTTAGGTGATTTAGGCTTAGTTGGTAGTGATGCTGCTCCATAGTGTCGGAGAAATTCCGAGTAAGCAGGATTGATAGTTATACGATCACGCTCCCGTCGACTTACAGCAGCCTTAAGATTGTCACTGACAATCCAATTCGGAATTCCTCCAAAAAACTCCAAAGCATTAGTTTGAGCACTCACCCAACACTCTGATGTTTGTTGCCAAACGGCTTCAAGATAGGTGTAGTTAGAACATCCCATTACAGCAACAAAGAGTTGTGCGTAACGGGAAGCCTCTCCAGACATGCTACGAATTTCAATGGTTTGGCCAGCGAAATCAGTGAACATTTTGTCCCCAGGGCGGTGAATTTGGCGCATGACCAGTCTTTGAGCACCAATCCATTTTCTATACCCGGCAGTAAATTGAGAGTATCCAATACCGTTAGGATTGTTTTCTTTCCATTCCCGCCATAATTGTTCTCTGGTTGCTTCGGGTCGAAGCATTTCCTGATGTATGTGTGCCCAATCAGGATTTTCTTTTGTTGTCCTAGTTCTCTGTGTAAGACTCAGAGCTACTTGCCACGCATCATCATCTAATTCGTTCAACTCTTCAGAACTTTTATTGCTTTTTTTAATGGCATCAACAAGCCTGGATACTGTATTGGCTGCAACACCAATAGAGCGGCTAATCGCACGAGATGATTGTTCGGGGGTATGAAAATACAGCCGTGAGATTTCACGCTGTAAATGTATTGGAATCCGCATCAGGGATTTTCTCCTTTATT
Source organism: Methylophilus sp. Q8 (assembly GCF_000800115.1). NCBI lineage: Bacteria > Pseudomonadati > Pseudomonadota > Betaproteobacteria > Nitrosomonadales > Methylophilaceae > Methylophilus > Methylophilus sp. Q8. The sequence goes on from NZ_JUHE01000001.1 coordinate 1,673,139, forward strand.
TAGAATGCGAGAACAGCTGCTTAACGCAATCTTTTCAATCACAGGGATGAAAAAGCCCATCACGCGTGACTTGACATCTTCACGCGTGGCGCAGATACTACAGTTTCAAGTCGATTACTTGATAGCAGTTCGCAACCCGAGGCCGGAATCCTCGGGTTTTGCGTTTTATGGGCCCACAATGGATCAATCAATTTCATCAGGGCATTTCACGTCTCCTTCCAATAATACGCATGCATTCATAGCGTCCTTCTGAGTTGTACTTTTTCTTGGCTTAAACACGTAGCGCTTCGGCCATAAATCTTCTATTTCACACTCCAACAATCGCGCAATATGGCTTGCTACCGCATAAGCAGTAATTCGATCATGAATTACATTGCTCACCACACCACTGGCTACACCAAGGGTGCGTGCAATTTTCGCTTGGGTTATTCCAAGACGTCGAAGCCGATAATTGATTTCAATTCCATCCATATTGGAGATGACAAAGTCCGTATTAAAGAGTAACCTATCTCTATTAAGTATTTTATATCTCTTTAGAGATAAATTAATATATCTTATACTGATATGAATAATCAAGCCATACGTTCAACTTCCTTATCTAATCTTGATAGCATTGGAACAAGATTATCTTCGCTATTAGCTATGTTTGGATTGAGCCAATCTGAATTTGCTGCAAGGGTTAAAGTGTCGCAAGGTTTTGTCAGTGATGTTCTGAGAGGCATCAAAAAACCTGGTGCTGAATTTCTCTATGCCTTAAAAATTGAATTTGGCATCTCAATAGATTGGCTTTTGACTGGCGAGGGCACCATGAAAGGTGAAACTCAAATTGATATTTCTTTCTTACGAATGATTCAGCTTCAAATATCAATTGCCAGAGGGGCTATTCTAAAGAAAGATATTGCAGCAAAAGCTATCATGCTCCTAATCCAGAATAACAAGTTAAATGAGGCTGGCACGGATCCTGAAATCAAAAAGTTCTTGGATGGGATAAAACCTGATATTGAAGATTTTGATTTAGCGATTGAGCTTTATAACGGTCATTTGTGGACTGATGAGACATTACGTCAACGTAATATCATGGCCGCTGTAGCAGCGCATTTTGAATCCAAAAACACTGTAGATCCTTTGAGTTTACTAACCCAACAGCCAACGTCGATTAGCATCAACATTAATTCTATTCAGCGTAATGCTGGACGAGACTACTACGAAGGATGATTATTTAATCTCTGATACTGCATACACTCATCATGACTAATCAAGCTCAAAATATAGAATTGAACATTGCTGAACAACAAAGAAATGCCAACCGGGACTACTATGAATTAAATCTACCCGTATCAATGAAGGTGTATATGGCGACTCGTTCAGATGAGGAGCTGGACCGAGTGGCATTGGGTAATCAAAGAATGTTTAAGTATCGCTTCGGATTGAATGCTAATTCGGTAGTACGTACTAAAATCATTGCAATCAAAAATCGATACAACTTAACCGACATAGAGGTAAAAACATTGATCAAGTCTGGTCAAATTAGAGTGAATCAGAATAAAGTTCTTGTCACACCAGACAAAGTGTCGCCTATTATTGGTTTCGTTATATTGGTAATCATCAGTTTCGTTTGTGGGATTAATTTGTTTGCCATTACTGGTTCATCCAGCGTATCCGTATGGGGAATACTTTTGGCACTAGGCACGATCCTAAGTGTATGGGGTATTTGTATTTATCATATTAAGAAATTCATGGTTGCACCTTGGCAAACTCTAAAACATTCCGGGGTTCTGAAGGACTTACCAAAAATAAAAATCTTGGATAGCCTACGCGTACGTTCGTTTACGATTGAGTAAGCTAACGATTTAAACTGATTTTATTTTTTCCAACTCACTTGAGATTTTATTTTGCAACTCAGCAATATTTAATTCTTTATCCAAGATTAAATACGATAGTGTAAGTATTGTCAGAGGGTGTATTCCCATGGCTGTCGCCAAGCTATCAATCTTCTCTATGGAAGGTCTCTTTTTTCCATTCTCCAGGACTGACACATAAGTTCTGCTTGATATGTCACTAAAAAACTCTTGCGTTAATCCTTTACTTATTCGAATCTCTTTGATGGCTAAACCCAGCGCTTTTTGAATTTCCATACGAAGCCCCTATAAAGGAGCTTATATAGCCAAAATGTGTCCTAAAGGACTATAATCTAAAGGACACATTCATCGAATATTCCGAAATAATGTTAGTAACAATTGATGAGGATAATATTCCGCATACTAATATAGGCGATCTTAATCCCAATTATTGGCGCTACGTCTATCTTGTTGATTGTGATTATTGGTTTCACGCAAACTGCACTTCCATTAAAGGAAGCTCTGAATCAATTGAAATAATTATTGGTGCAGATGATGATTTACTGAGTTTGATCAAAAACACAGAATTAAAAATCAACCATATTTATCTGATGAACTCTTTCACATTAGATGGCGCCAGGACATGGCAAAAAGAAATAATTAAATCAGTGTATCAAAACAAAACCGATGATACAGAAAAGGTCACGATCGAACTAAACGACGGGCGCCTCTTCAGTCTGTCAAAGAAAGAAAGCCTCGTGCAAATTAATAAAGTGTACTCATCAATTAGTTAGCATAGGACACATTATTAGGATGCAAATTATCACACTAACCGTAGCAGTCGGAGGACGAATAACCCTTAACCAGGATTTCATGAATCACCTCCGCATTAAACCAGTAGGTTAATATGATTGTAGAGTCTAACAGTGCTGCAAACCTTGTACAGATTCGTGCTTTGGCTCTTCATGCCTTCGGTTCCGAACCGGTTGCTGAGTCTTGGCTCAATCAATATCACGCCTTGTTAGGGGGTGCTCCTATCGTTATGGCCAAATCATCCTCTGGATTTGCTGAGGTTCAGAAAATATTAAGTGCCATAAATTATGGCGGAGCGGTTTAAGCTCAAGCGATTCAAGAATTCAGCTGAAATGTTGTTCGATGATACTGTTAACACATAAAAGAAATGAGTCAAAGATGGCTAAAGAATTCTCGGATATTCGGTTAAATATGAGATCTGAATCGCAGCTGCGTTCTCAAGCTATGACAGAACAACTTTTAAGAGAGTTGCCACTTCATCAATTAAAGCAAGCATATGGCCTCTCTCAACTAATGCTGGCTCAAGTATTGAATGTTCAGCAACAATCAATTGCAAAATTAGAAAAACGCGCAGATATGTATTTATCTAGTTTGAGGACCCATATCGAGGCAATGGGTGGCGAGTTGGAAATTGTCGCTTGTTTTCCTTGTGGCGCAGTAAGTATAAGCAATTTTTCAGACTTGAAAATTGAAGTTGCGCCTGACAAGAGCGCGCCACTTTAATGCATAAGGTCTAGTTGTCAGATGATCTCTTGATCATCAGGTTTCTAGGTCAAAGTGGTATGCGTCTGATTTATGTACGTTGATGTATACGGACAATAAAGTTTAGGCATAAACAATAGAGTTTAGTGGTAGTTTCAGGCTGGAGTTGATATTGCAAAAAGCCTGTAATATCCTGCAAAGTCAGGTATTTTCAATTAATTCACAGAGGGCTTGAATATGAGAAGTGACTCAGAGAATGAAGAATTTAATGACTCTTTGACTCCCTCAACCCGCAAACTGCATCAATTGTTAGCAAAGAGAGATCTAAATAGCTCTCGGATGCTGACTGCAGAAGAAATCGATTTATTGAGAAAAAGCCAGCGCGAAATGTCTGAGACTTACGCAAAATTGTCTGAATCACATTTCTTCGGAATGTTGGCCGAAAAGACTAACAATGTAGCTTCTCTTGATGAAATCAAAAAGGCGATCTCAGATGGTTGGGCTGGGATAAATAAAGAAAAGTGATAAGTGAGCCATGCTTAATGTAGCGATTTACCTAAGTATTATTGGTACCATCTTTGCCATTGGATTGTCCATTTTTGCCTACAAAATGCACAACTATAAGAAAAAATTAGAAAACAAAAAACAAATTCAATAAGCTCACTTAATCCGGAAGCCAATGAAGTGCAGCTACAGATTAATAATGAATGAACTATGTTGATGAGTTTACCCCCTTAGGTCAGATTGAGAGCTTCTAATTATCTGCGTGGATTCACCGACTTTAGTAATTCCTGTGATCAATATTTCCGTCAGCCCTCAACCATAGGATTATCAGGATTGGCTTGACCTTACCCATATGGGAAGGTTTAAAGTGTGACTCACGACTATGCAAGGAGTCCGTGATGACTACAGAACGCATCGAAAACAAGAGTTCAAATCCTGACATTATCAATTTGCCCATTGACGGTATGACCTGCGCCAGTTGTGTAGGTAGAGTGGAAACTGCATTATCAAAAGTGGATGGTGTAGGCAGTGTATCAGTCAACTTAGCCACTGAACGTGCAGATATTCACTTGGTAAAACCAGTGGATCGCAAAGAATTAATCACCGCAGTTGAAAATGTGGGATATAGCGTGCCAAGCAATACGATAGAGCTCTCTGTAGAAGGAATGACATGCGCCAGTTGTGTAGGTCGCGTGGAAAGTGCCATCAAAGGAGTGCCAGGTGTTTCTGAAGCCACAGTAAACTTAGCGACCGAACGAGCAACCATTAAAGGAAATGTTTCAGCGAATGAACTGATTTCCGCGATCACTAATATCGGATATGAGGCAAAAGAGATTTCTTCAGGATTTGAGCCTGATAACGATGCCAATAGTCTCAAAAAAGATGCTGAAAGAGCAGCGCTAAAACGCGACCTGTACTTAGCCACCGCCTTCGCTTTACCCGTGTTTCTACTTGAAATGGGCTCTCACTTCATTCCGGGCGCGCATGAGTTGATTCTTTCTACAATTGGCATGGATTGGAGCTGGTACCTGCAGTTCGCATTAACAGCAATTGTATTGACCATACCTGGACGGCGTTTCTACCAGAAAGGCTTTCCCGCCCTTTATCGCCTAGCCCCAGACATGAACTCTCTTGTTGCTGTAGGAACTACGGCTGCATTTGGATATTCTGTTGTCGCGACATTCATCCCTCACCTTTTACCTGATGGCACAGTCAATGTTTACTACGAGGCTGCAGCGATCATTGTTGTATTGGTTTTGCTTGGTCGTTATCTCGAATCGAAAGCTAAAGGTCGTACATCAGAAGCGATTAAGCGATTGGCAAAAATGCAAGTCAAAGAAGCGCATGTGATGCGTAATGGAAGTTTTGTAAGTATTGCAATCAATGACGTAGTAATAGATGACATGATTGAAGTAAAACCAGGCGAAAGAATACCCGTGGACGGCACAGTCACTGATGGTCAAAGCTTTGTAGATGAATCAATGATCACGGGTGAACCAATACCAGTTGAAAAAACACAAGGTTCACGCGTTGTAGGCGGAACCATCAACCAAACAGGCGCTTTTAGAGTGCGTGCTGAAGCCATTGGTGGACAGACCATGCTTGCACAAATCATCCGTATGGTTGAACAGGCACAAGGTTCCAAATTGCCTATTCAAGCGGTCGTCGATAAGGTCACTATGTGGTTTGTGCCTGCGGTTATGCTTGCAGCCGTTATCACCTTTATAGCTTGGATGATATTTGGGCCATCTCCAGCTTTGACATATGGACTGGTCAATGCCGTGGCTGTATTGATCATTGCTTGCCCGTGTGCGATGGGCTTGGCCACACCAACCTCTATTATGGTCGGTACTGGCCGAGGTGCTGAATTGGGTGTGCTTTTCAAAAAAGGCGAAGCCTTGCAAATGCTGAAAGACGCTCAAGTAGTGGCCGTAGATAAAACCGGCACGTTAACGGAAGGTCGTCCAGTGCTGACCGATTTAGAAGTCGCAATAGGCTTTGACCGCAGTGATGTTCTAGCAAAAGTGGCAACCGTGGAATCTCAATCTGAACATCCAATTGCCCGTGCCATTGTGGCCGCAGCTAATGAAGAGAGCATTATATTGCCGGAATTGGACGATTTCGAATCCATTACCGGTATGGGAGTTCGAGCAACGGTAGGAGGGGCGAAGATTGAGATAGGTGCCGACCGATTTATACGTGCACTCGGTCTAGGGGTAGAAAACTTTGCAAACACAGCTGAACGACTAGGCAAAGAAGGCAAGTCACCTTTATATGCGGCGATTGATGGAAAACTGGCAGCGATTATTGCAGTCGCTGATCCCATCAAAGCTAGCACACCACTAGCGATAGCCGCATTGCATCAACTAGGCCTGAAAGTGGCTATGATTACCGGTGACAATGCCCGCACAGCCCGTGCAATCGCAAATCAGTTGGGTATAGACGAAGTCATCGCTGAAGTAATGCCTGAAGGTAAAGTCGAAGCAATTCGTCGCTTGAAATCGAGTTACGGGTATACCGCTTTTGTGGGAGATGGTATCAATGATGCGCCGGCACTGGCTGAGGCTGATGTCGGCCTCGCCATCGGTACCGGAACCGATGTGGCTGTGGAGTCAGCCGATGTGGTTTTGATTTCTGGCAATCTTCAAGGCGTTCCAAACGCTATTGCCTTATCAAAGGCAACCATAGGCAACATTCGGCAAAACCTGTTCTGGGCCTTCAGCTATAACACGGCATTGATACCGGTTGCTGCTGGGGCATTGTACCCAGCCTTTGGATTATTGCTGTCGCCAATCATTGCAGCTGGCGCCATGGCCTTATCGAGTGTATTTGTACTTGCAAATGCTTTGCGGTTACGTCGTTTCCAGCCGCTAGTTGCTTAAGAAATATGTACATAAAAAAGCCTGTTGATAAATTCAACAGGCTGATGATTTACTACTGGCGAGGTGGGAAGCCGGCTTTTTCCAAAGCAGAAACTATCAGACCTGGAGCAGCAGAGCTTTCAACTGTCACCGACCTATTTGGCGGGTCAGTCACGATATTGGCTTCTGGGTCTACATCTTTAATGGCCTTGGTGACACCCCGGGCACAACCGCCACACGTCATATTTTCAATATGTAATTGCATAATGAACTCCTTGGTTGAAGTTGATAGTATCTTAAGCATAGACCTTCCAATGATTGGAAGGTCAAGCGTTTTAGTTGATAATAAAATGAAGCAGTACAAAAGAATGTTCGCGTTACATTAAGGAGCCATCATCATGAGTCGGTTTTTCAACATCGGTCAGGCTGCCAAACAATCCGGAATATCTGCGAAAATGATCCGGCATTATGAAAGTGTTGGCTTGCTACAAGCGGCTTCACGTACTTTGTCTGGATATAGACAATATTCTGAGAAAGATGTGCATACGCTAACTTTCATCCGTCATGCACGCGATCTTGGGTTTTCAATTAAACAAATAGAGGATTTACTTGGTTTATGGGGAGACCCAGACCGGTCGAGCAGTGATGTAAAAGCACTGGCCCAAAAGCATGTACAGGATTTGGAGCAAAAGATTACACAATTAGCGAAAATTAAATCTGAGCTAAAAAAGCTGGTGGACTGCTGTCATGGAGATGATCGGCCAGAGTGTCCTATTATTGACGGTTTATCGGATCACGTTGCCTGATGTGGTTAGCCTTGAAGAATGCTTGTTATTAAAAATGTTTAATCGAGCTGTGAGGGTGATGACTTCAGAATTGAAGAGTGTTTAGGGCCATCACACTGGCATGCTCCGGCCCTATTTTTATCAGTTTGTTTTTCTTATGAGCAACATATAGGCTGCAGGTAGTACAAAAAGTGACAGTAATGGGGCAGTTAACATTCCTCCAACCATAGGAGCTGCTATCCGACTCATTGCCTCAGAGCCAGTTCCGTCCCCAATCAATATCGGAATCAAGCCAGCCAAGATCACGGCCACTGTCATGGCCTTAGGGCGTACTCGCAAAGCAGCACCTTCAATCAAGGCATCATGCCAATCTTGCTTGCTGTTTAGTTTTCCGGCTTGCCTGTAACGGTCTACAGCCTCATCCAGATAAACCAACATGATAATGCCGAATTCAGCAGCCAGACCGGATAAGGCAATCATGCCAACACCACTGGCAATAGAAAAATGGTAACCAAGCAGGTACAGAAACCAGATGGCACCCACCAAAGCAAATGGCAGGCTGGTTAAGATTAACAAAGCAGGCCCTATCCGTTTAAATGCCATAAACAGCAGTATGAAAATGATCCCTATGGTCATGGGCACCACATAACTTAGTCGTTTAGATGCGCGTTCAAAATATTCAAACTGTCCAGACCAGTTGAGTGAGTAGCCAGCTGGAAGTTGTAATTGTTTATCCAATGTGGCCTTGGCTTCGTTAACAAAACTACCCAAGTCTCTATCCTGTATATCAACATACACCCAGACATTGGGGCGTGCATTTTCACTTTTGATCATCGGCGGACCGTTGGTGTAGCTAACCTCTGCTATGGCTCCCAAGGGTACGCTGGCACCTGACTCTGTAATGATAGGCAGCGTTTTGAGCTTATCGGCGGAGTCCCGGACCTCCCTCGGAAAGCGCAGATTGATCGGAAAACGTGCCAGCCCATCAATCTTCTCGCCGATATTGTCACCGCCAATTGCGCTAGAAACCAGTTCGTTGACATCGGTAATATTCAAACCGTAGCGTGCTGCCTTCAATCTGTCGATGCGCACATCCAGATAACGTCCACCAGTAGCTCGTTCAGCAATAACCGAACCCACGCCGGGGACCGTTTTCATGATGCGTTCTACTTCCTGACCGAGTTTCTCCAAAGTGGCCAGATCCGCTCCTCCGATTTTAATACCTACCGGACTTTTGATCCCAGTAGATAGCATGTCAATGCGATTGCGTATGGGTTGCACCCAGACATTGGCCATGCCAGGTATTTTCAATCTGGTATCTAGTTCATGGATCAGTTTCTCGGTGGTCATGCCCGCACGCCACTCCGAACGTGGCTTGAATTGAATGGTTGTCTCCAGCATTTCGAGGGGCGCAGGGTCAGTAGCTGTTTCTGCACGACCTGACTTACCGAATACCGATTTCACTTCAGGCACCGTCTTAATCAGGCGGTCACTTAACTGCAAAATTTCGGAAGCTTTGGACGCAGATAGGCCTGGTAAAGCAGTGGGCATGTAGAGCAAATCTCCTTCATCAAGCGGAGGCATGAATTCACTACCCAGTTTACCGAGTGGGATCAATGTCATGACGACCAGGAGTACTGCCACCCCCAAGGTCAGTACCGGATGCTTGAGTACTTGCGAAAGCATGGGCTTGTAAATGGCGATCAACCAGCGATTTAATGGATTATCAGCTTCGGGGCGTATCTTGCCACGAATGAAAAAGGTCATTAATACGGGAATCAATGTGACTGACAGACCAGCTGCTGCGGCCATGGCATAGGTTTTGGTATAAGCCAGCGGTGCAAACAATTTTCCTTCTTGGGCTTCCAGCGTAAATACCGGAATGAATGACAAGGTAATAATCAGCAATGAGAAAAATAAAGCCGGGCCAACTTCGCAGGCCGCCTCAATAATCACCGCTGCTCTTTGTCGCTGATCAGGCTCCCCATTTGCTATGCGAAACTCTTCGAGTTTGCGGTGCGCATTCTCTATCATCACAATGGCAGCATCGACCATGGCGCCAATGGCAATCGCAATACCACCCAGTGACATGATGTTGGCATTGATGCCCTGATAGTCCATAACTATAAAACTGATCAATATACCCAGTGGCAATGCGACAATCGCCACCATGGCTGACCTGAGATGCCATAAGAACACCAGGCATACTAGCGCTACGACGAGAAACTCTTCAATCAGCTTATGAGTGAGATTATCAACTGCACGCTTGATTAGTTGGGACCTGTCGTAAGTCGTGACTACCTCGACGCCTGCAGGCAGGCTCTTTTTTAGTGTTTCAAGTTTTAATTTGACGGCATCAATCACCTGTAATGCATTTTGACCAGCACGGACGACAATCACGCCACCTGTAACTTCCCCCTCACCATTCAACTCAGCTATGCCACGGCGCAATTCTGGGCCTAGCTGCACGCGGGCAATATCCGCTAGCAGAATCGGCGTCCCCGCTTCCGAGACACTGATTGGAATGGCTTTGAAGTCTTCTAGCGTGTCTAGATAACCGTGCGCCCGTATCATGTATTCCGCCTCGCCCAGCTCAATCACTGCACCACCTGTGTCCTGATTGGCATTTTGAATGGCCGCAGTCACTTTCGATAATGGGATTCTGTAGTTACGCAATTTATCTGGATCCACCTGTATTTGATATTGGCGAACCAGACCACCTAACGTCGCTACCTCGGCCACGCCAGGGATGGTTTTCAACTCAAATTTGAGAAACCAGTCCTGCATGGCCCGTAATTCACCAAGATCATGCTGACCGGATTTATCCACCAATGCATATTCGTAAACCCAGCCCACACCAGTTGCGTCCGGACCCAAGCTAGGTGAAGCACCTTTGGGTAGGCGCGAAGATATCTGGCTTAAGTATTCCAGTACCCTCGATCTGGCCCAGTATTGATCTGTGCCATCATTAAACAAGATATAAACAAATGAATCGCCAAAGAAAGAATAGCCGCGTACTGTTTTCACCCCAGGTACGGAAAGCATCGTCGTCGTCAACGGATAGGTAATTTGGTTTTCGACAATCTGTGGTGCTTGGCCGGCCCAGGGCGTACGGATGATAACTTGCGTGTCAGACAAGTCAGGGATGGCATCCAGAGGGGCTCGTAGCATGGCAAAAAAACCCCAGGCCGTGATTATTAAGCTAACCAGAATGACCAGAAGTGGGTTGGCAGCCGACACCTGGATCAATCTAGTGATGACGCCAAGTGTGTGAGATGGTTGTTTAGGTGTATGCATGGTTACTTCTGCCCCTTCATCACACGCGCTTGGTCAGACTGTTTGTGGATATGCTCGATGTCGTACTGTTCCGTTACCGGGTCAGACTTTAGGTCGAAGCTCACTTGGTCGCCTGGTTTAAGCGTATCCAGCTGCATGACATCCTTTACCTGAAAGGCCATGGTCATAGCTGGCCAACCCAAGTCAGGAATCGGATCGTGCGCGAGGGTAACCTGACTATTTTTGCGATCTATGGCCGTCACTTTGCCGCTACCCTGTGGCATTTTCTGAGCAGACTGGGGAGTGTTGTGTCCATCCATCTTCATCGATATTTCGGTTGCTTCTGAGGGTGTTGTCTGTGAGAGCTTTGCAAGTACTCCTGAGAGCGAAGCTTCCGAGTCAATCAGGAACTGACCGGATGCCACAACCTGGTCACCGTCTGACAAACCAGAAAGTATTTCGGTATTGCCAGCATATTCTTCTCCGGTAGTCACCTCGACCGGTTTAAACCCGGTTGGCAGTTTGACGATCACCACTTTACGGGTGCCCGTCACGATGACCGACTCACTCGGAACAGCAATTGATTCATGCTTAGCACCTGCCAGCATAATATTGGCAAACATGCCGGTGCGCAGCTTGCCCTGTTTATTTGGCAACTCAATGCGTACCTGCATAGTGCGTGATGTGTTATCCAGCGTGGGATAAACATAGCTGACTTTACCTTTTAATGTTTCACCTGGCATGCCTTGTAGCTGGATGTCTGCTTCGCTGCCTAGGTGTACGCGGCCTACATCCCGCTCCGGGACTTCTGCTATTAGCCATACATTCGAAAAGTCAGTGATTTGCATCAAGCTGCTGCCGGGCATCAGTTGTGCCCCTTCGCGCAAGCCCAATTCCGTCACGATGCCGGATGCCGGGGCATAAACACTGAAGCGTGCATTGGCACGGCCAGCATGGGTGATGGCTACAATTTCGCTCTCGCTCATCCCGAGTAACTTCAGACGGTTACGTGCAGCCTGTGCAAGGTCGCGGGTATTGAACGACATTTCACCGGCGTTAGCATTCTCTGAACCAGGCTGATATGCCAATAGAGCTAAATACTCCTGTTGTGCGGTCAATAATTCAGGCGCATATACCTCTGCGACTTTTTGTCCTTTGACAACATTATCTCCGATGGCGCGTACGCTTAAGCGCTCTACAAAGCCTGGCACACGGGTTTGTACTACGTAGTACCCGCGCTGGTTTGGTTCAATGCGGCCGACTGCCGACAAGGTTTCCCCAAATTGGGACATACTGGCGGTTGCTAAGCGTATTCCCAGATTTTGCTGAATTTGCGCTGGGATAGAGACCCCAGCATTTTCAGTATTCGCTTCCATGTATTTGGGTTCCAGTTGCATGTCCATAAACGGTGACTTGCCTGGCTTGTTAAATTTCTGCGTAGGGACCATAGGGTCATACCAATATGCAACGGTTTTGCCACTACCGTCCTGTACTACACCATTGATCATTGGTGCAGATGTCTCAGCTTTGGGTGTTGTTTCCGATGAGGGAGCAGAGCCATGCGACTGCAACCACCACAACCAAATTCCCATATTGACCAGCGCAAACAGTATGACAAGTGATATCTGGTTCAAGCGTTTCATGGGTGACTCCCTGCAGGTGATTGTGCGGTGAAAAAATGTTCGTCATTCAAGAGGAATGCAATATTGATTGCTGCACGTTGTAGTTCAGTCTGGATATTCAAATGCTCAATCTGTATTTCCAACACATCTCGTTTTGCTTCCCAGACCTCTGCCAAGTTAGGCTTGCCTGCACGATAGGCAGCTTCTAGCAATTTGAGCCTGGCATCCGCAGCAGGAATGAGACGCTGCTGATGTTCGAGTTCGCGAGCCTCAGTGATTTCCCAGTCTGCACGTGCAGCCTCCAGTGCTGCTGACAGTTCTAAGCGGCGATCCTCTGTTAGCTTGCGCGCCCGTTCTAGCAACAACTGTTTTTCGGCCGTACGCTGATCCTGGCGGTGCGCTCTATCTGTTTGCAAATCAAAGGCAACCTGGAAAGTCACCATGTCACTTGCGCCTGCAAAACGCTTGCCGTAACCGACCTCCCAACTCCAGTTCGATAGCTTGCCTAGTTGAGCGCGATCAAGGTCAGAGACTGCCACAGCCTCTTGTTGTCTTGCATTGAGTAATTGAGGGTTATCTTCCAGTTCTGAACGCTGGTCTAGGATGGTTAGCTGCGGGCGTTTGGGCGTATAAAGACGCATCTCATCGCTGAGCTGTCTTTTGGCATCATTTCCCAGCCAACGTGCGAGTCCTGCACGTGCTTTTCTTTCTTCCAACTGAGCCATCAGGGATTTGTCCCTGGCAGACGCTAATTGAGCATCCAGTTTAAGGATGTCACTCAATGGCTTGCCACCGGTACTGGCTGCACCAAGTGCGGCCTTGCGCTCGGCATGCATGGTTTCTATGATTTCCCGATACAGTGCAAACTTGTGTTGGGCAGCGTAGGTGTCTAGCCAAGCGATGGCAACCTCTCTCTGTATGTTGCGCTGGCTGACTAATTGCTCCGTTTCATATTGTCTAGCCTCAGCATTCAAATACTGCGCTGTGGCCTCACGTTTGGCCTGCGGAACCATTTCCTGCTCTAGGCCAATACTGGTCATGGTCATTTCTTCACGGTCAAATCGAAATGCATCCCGATTTGTTGCCGGAAGATTGATAATGCCAAGTTTTACTTTTGGATCCGGCAGTTGTGCTTCTGCGATAGCAGAGGTTCTGGACGCCTTGGCAGCATCTACTAGTGACTGCAGTAATGGTTGCCTTTGAATTGATAATTCAATAGCCTCGCCTAAAGAAAGACTATTCGCTGAGGCGAAGCCTCCATGCATGGCATGTTCTGCATAGACTGAATAGGTGAAAAAGAGCGACCAGCCGCAAAGTAGGCGCATACCTAGAGATAGGATTTTCATAAAACACTCCTGAAATACTCAAAATGACAAACAAGGGGCACGTATGGGCCCCTGAATATCAAATCAAGCCGGAGGTTTTATCGGGGGAGGGAGTTCTGCGGAACGTCTAAAGTCATTGAAGTGCAATAGCTGATGCTCAGGAACATTCAGCATGAAATCCTGTTTGTCTAACTCCAGGGTGGCCGCGATTGAAAAGTGGCAGCCAGCCATAGAACAATGGTTATGTTGCTGTGACGAGTCTTGAGTGTCGGAAGGCTGGACGGGTGGCGATTGCTGCATATGCTCACAATGACCGACATCCATAGATGGCATGGCAATTTCAAACTTATCCTGTTGCATGTGTCTAGCTTGATCCAATGCGCAGGAGACAGAGCACACTGACGCCAGTACTGGACTAGAGGCCAGTATCAGTATCAACAGCATGGTCGTTATGCGCATCAGCTTCATATAGTTGCCGAATATAGCAGTCAAGTTACATTCCAACAAGTGTTTGGGTCGTTATTGTTTCAGGCTGGTGATAACGTAATCTTGACCAGATGGAGCAAGTGTAAATGTCACGTTGTCACCTATCTTTACTTTGTCGAGTAACGCTTTCTCTTTGACCTTAAATTCCATATTCATCGCCGGCCAATTCAAAGCTGGGATTGGCTCATGTTTGAGTCTAATTTGATTGGTGGATTTGTTGATAGACATCACCTTACCCTTGCCAGTGATTACCTTTTCTGAAACCTTTTCAGACGACATAGGCATATCATCCATGGTAAAGCCGGGAATTGCTATTGCGCTTGCAATCAGAACAAACACACTTGTAATGATTTTTTTCATATTTAATCCTTGTGATCTCTAATTAATGGGGGTCTTTCAATACAATGTTACACATCATTGATATTCCTTGGCATCTGAGGAACACGGTCATCCTAAAGCTTTCCATAATGGTAAGGTCAAGAGGCATTTTCGACGATTGTTAGATTAGCCTTTGGTTAAAGTGATTTCGAACCTAGTCGAATGTTGATCAGAAACGACACGAATTTTGCCTTGATGAGCTTCGATGATTGATTTTGTAATTGCCAGCCCTAAGCCTGCGCCATCGCTGGTTTTCTGTCGGGATGGATCTACGCGATAGAAACGGTTGAACAACAAAGGTATATGTTCCGACGGGATCTGCTCTCCTGAATTCTCAACCGTCAATGTCACCAAATTTGGTTGGGTTTCAATCCGAACTATGACTTCACTATTTTTTAAAGTGTGTCGAATCGCATTAGAAAGAAGATTGCTTAGAGCTCTTCTCAACATCAACTTATTGCCTTTAGTGGTTGCCTCTCCCAATACAGTCAGCACCACATTTTTCTCTTCTGCCACCGCTTCATAAAACGCAAAAAGTTCATTTACCTCATGCGCCAAATCAATTAATTCTGTATCTGGAACAAGTTGACCATTATCAGCTTTGGCCAATAACAACATGTCTGAGATCATGCGAGCCAGGCGTTTATACTCCTCCAGGCTTGAATATAGTATTTCCCTATACTCGTCAGCAGAACGCTCACGTGACAGCATGACCTGAGTTTGGGTCATCAAGTTACTAATCGGAGTCCGTAATTCGTGAGCAAGATTAGATGAGAATTCCGAAAGACGCTTAAAGGAGCTTTCTAGCCGTGCCAACATATCATTAAAATCGAGCGCTAACCCATTCAACTCAAGTGGAACAGATTCAAGGGGAATACGCTCTCCTAAATGACTTGCAGAAACACCTCTGGTCACTTCCGCCATTTCACGAACAGGGGCAAGACCACGCCTAGCAGCGAACCAGCCTAATAGAATGGTTAAGACAATACAGGCACAAATCGCTAACCACAGGTTGCGATGGAATGCTGCCATGAACTCTTGGTGATGTTCTATATTAGTGGCCAAACCAATTAACATTTTTGGCTGCCCTGGTATGTCAGTGGCGGCATATGCAGATAGGCCTCTATACATTTGAACATCATGATTCAATATCACCATTTTTGAATGTTGAGATGATATTTTTGATGTCAACCTGCTCATCAGGTGATCGGTCAATGCTTTATCTGTCGTTGAAAAAACAAGGTGTTGTTTTGCGTCCAGAATGGCAGCAAATAGACCTGCATGACCAACAAGCGCGTCATTTAACTTACCGGGTAATTCAGTCATATCCATGTCAGAGTGGACATTTGCTAAAGCATGCCTTATGAGCTGAAGCTTTCCTTCAAGCTCAGTTTGGTCCATATGTTCAAAGTGTGACTCTACTAGTGAGTCAACTAATAGCCCGATCAAAAGCAAAACTATAGTTGATGCTGTCGAGAAAAACAGAGTTAGCCGAAAGGTAATCGATTGCGGGCGCATCATTTTTCAGGGGTTTCTAAAACATACCCCATCCCTCTTATGGTCTGGATGAGCTTGGGTTCAAAGTCATCGTCCACCTTCATACGCAGGCGTCGCATGGCGACTTCAATGACATTGGTATCGCTATCGAAATTCATATCCCAAACTTGGGAAGCAATGAGCGAACGTGGCAGTACCTCACCTTGGCGGCGAAGCAATAATTCCAGTAATGAAAACTCTTTGGATGTAAGTTCGATTCGTTTACCTGCTCGGCTGACTCGTCGGCGTAATAGGTCCAACTTTAAATCGGCAGCTTCCAATACTTCTGCCTCTTTGATTTTACCGCGCCTTAATAGCGTTCTGACACGTGCAAGCAATTCAGAAAAATCAAATGGTTTAACCAGGTAGTCATCGGCACCTAATTCCAACCCTTTAACACGGTCTTCAATCTGATCACGTGCGGTAAGAAAGAGGACAGGCATTTCTTTGCCGATTTGCCGCACAGTCTTCACAACTTGCCAGCCATCCATGCCAGGCAACATGACGTCAAGAATAATTAAATCGTAATCTTCTGTCATCGCCATATGCAAGCCATCGATGCCATCGCGCATGATATCAGTCACAAATCCTGCTTCGGACAAGCCTTGTTTCAGGTAGTCTCCGGTTTTGGTTTCATCTTCAATAATCAGGATTTTCATATGCAATTTGCACCGAGCTTAATGCTATCAATTGTGCATGAGATTTAACGGCTCTGGCAAAGATTACAAAGATGTAATGCGCTAGTCATCAATCAGTTATGGAACATCTATCAATATAGGCATTTTTATGATGTCAGCTTTTGTTCGCACTAGACAGCATGACAAGTTTGTAATATTGCCGTCAGGTTGTGGTCAACAAGCCCAGCGCAAAATGGTAACTGTCATTTCAATGCCAAATGATAAGAAGTAAAGCTCAAGGCATAAATACTTAAATTATTTAAGAAAGGCTTCAAGATGAATAAGCAAACTTTGAATCGTATGATGATCGTGATTGCACTTTGTGCTGCAGGCTTCTTTTCACTCGCAAATGCTGGCATGGATGAAGCTCAACGCCAGCTTATCCAACGTGTCACCCAGGCAAAGCAAGTCCAACAACAAGCACAGGCAGCCAAAGGGGCCGAACGGCAAAAACTTTTAGACAACCATATGAAATTAATGCATGAGAATATGGATACCTGCCGGTCTATGAAACAAAAAGCAGGCATGACCGAAAAAGAGCGGGATGACTGGTTTGCCGAGCACCAAAATATCATGAACCAAATGATGGATCAGATGATGACTGATTATCATATGGTAACCGAATTAAATGGCAGCTCTGCAGAATCCGGTACTCATAAACACTAAATCTCACCAGGCCAGCCTACAACAGGCTGGCTATTAGTTCACGAAAGTTGTTATGGCATTCATTGAAAGACCACACGGGGCAAGAGTCAATATCACTTACTCTTGGTTTAAATATATCTTATCGGCCGCAAGTGTCATTCTGTTATTGTCCGGTCAGACGAGCGCCGCCGGGGATAGTCAATCCGAACAGTCATATCAGTCTGCGTTTGATGATTACAAAGGTGACACTGAACAAAAACGTACAGATTGGATGGATGCCAATACACCAACTTCAAGTGGTCACGCAGGACATGACATGCGCAATATGCCATCTAATGACTTGTTAGGCATGGATCACTCGCAGATGAACCATATGGACCATTCGCAACATGGCACAGAAAAGTCCTCTCAGAAAAATCAATTAGCCAAAAGTAATGTAGGCCAACCAATGAATATGGATCATGCCACTATGCATGATCATAGCCAGCATGAGCACGTGAATTCACAAGCTCACGCTAAAGAGTCACCAACATCCATGAATGAGTCTATGCCGCAAGAACATCAACATGATGACATGCCAGCAATGGAAACGCATTCAGCAGAGCAAACGGAGCCTAATAGTGAACATAACAACCATGATCATGGGAGTCATAACCATGAGGATCAAACAAATTCGGCAGATAACCAGCCTGATTCAAAGCCCTCCACCCAAACTACAGGGTTTGAAATAATCCCCAATGTACATCCGGCAATTGTGCATTTTCCGATTGCATTGACACTCGTTGCATTTTTGCTGGGTTTGATCGCCTACCTTACTCGCCGGTACGCCATTACAGAACATTTTTCGGTGGCCTCTCATATGAGTTTATGGCTCGCTGCATTGGGTGCAATAGGTGCAGTTATTTTTGGCTGGTTGGCTTTCAATTCTGTTAACCATGATGAAGGAGGCCATCTGGCCATGCTGACTCATCGGGTGTGGGCGATCCCAACTGCTCTAGGTCTGGTTGGAGTCGCAGTGTGGGATATCGCTAAGAACGGCTTCAAAAAACCAGTATCTCTGTTTATGGTAATTCAATTATTGGTACTGTCGATTGGTATTAGTGTCACTGCTTGGTTAGGTGGTGAAGTGGTTTATCGTCACGGTATTGGCGTGTTATCTATACCCGCTACTTCAGGTACTGGCCATAGTCATCAGCATGGTACAGAAGGAGCTCAGCATGAACATTAATGATACTGCATTGAAGCATAAAGGAATATTGCTAGCGCTTGCTTCGGTGTTCGTATTAACCGGATGTGCGACGTTCACTAAAGACGGTGGTTTTGACAATGTACAGCAGATCGCCAAGAAACAACTTAAACAGGAAATTGCTTGGCCTAAATCTGAAAAGGAACATGAAAAGATCAATGAGCGTGTCCAGTCATTACTATCCCAGAAAATCAACGCGGATGCCGCTGTCCAGATTGCACTACTGAACAATCGAGGCTTACAGGCTGCCTTTTATGATTTAGGTATATCGGAGGCTGATTTGGTACAGGCCGGCAGATTGCCTAATCCACGCTTTTCAATGTTGTATGCCAAAAATGATGGCGAGTACAAAATCGAACAGGCCTTCACGTTTAACATTTTTTCTTTGATTACCATGCCAAAAGCTGTGGAAATTGAAAAGCGGAGATTTGAGCAAACTCAGAAGTCTACTGCCATGGAAGTGCTTAAGTTGGCAAACCACACCCGAGCTGCATATTTCAATGCAGTAGCTGCTGCTGAGCTCACCCGATACAGCGAACAGGTGAAAGAGTCAGCTGAAGCTAGTGCCGAGCTGGCTAAACGAATGTTTCAAGTGGGTAACTGGAATCAGATACAACAAATGCGTGAGCAAAGTTTTTACGCAGATGCTGCATTAGATTATGCCAATGCCAGAAACAAACAGGTCAAAGCCTATGAGGCTTTGGCCCGGCTATTGGGTGTATCAGTTACAGAACTTCACTTGGAAGAGAGGCTGCCAGATTTACCGAAGACCATTAATGATTTACAGCCTTTTGAGCAGAGTGCATTTGATCAAAGACTGGATTTGCAGGAGGTTCGTTTGGAAACGGAGGCCGTCGCTAAACAACTCGGACTTACCAAAACCACACGTTTTATCAATGTACTCGAAATCGGCCCGGCTAGAGTGCTAGAAGGTAAGCGTAGTGATCCTTATAAAAAAGGCATCGATCTTTCTTTTGAAATTCCACTTTTTGATTGGGGAACCGCCCGTGTAGGGAGAGCAGAAGCCATTTATATGCAGGCAGTGAATCGGACGGCACAAACTGTCATCAATGCGCAATCAGAGATCCGTGAATCCTATAACACGTATCGAACTTACTATGACACAACCAAACACATCCGCGATGAAATCGTGCCTTTGCGCAAGAAAACCCTGCAGCAGAGTTTACTCAGATATAACGGCATGCTTACCAGTCCGTTTGAGTTGTTTGGTGACGCCCGTGCGCAAGTTCAAAGCGTCAAAGGATACATTGAATCATTACGCGACTTTTGGGTGGCTGACGCTGCGCTACAAGCTACTTTAGTGGCAAGTCCTCAAATGATGGAAGGTCAATAAGCATGAGTAATCCAGGTTTAAACAGAAGAAGTTTTTTTAAATATGCAGGTCTCGGGATGGCGGGTGTTGCGATCTCTAGCGTCAGCAAAGTTGCAATGGCTGCGCTGCCCGAAATAGTAACTAGTGATGCGGCCACTACTCAACCCCCACTACATCCTACGACCGGTAGACCTTATAATCCCGTGGTCACATTAAATGGCTGGACACTGCCATGGCGTATGAACAATGGAGTTAAAGAATTTCATTTGGTAGCTGAACCTGTTGTGCGTGAAATTGCACCTGGTATGAAAGCACACCTATGGGGCTATAACGGCCAAAGTCCTGGGCCAACTATTGAGGTGGTGGAAGGCGACCGAGTACGAATATATGTTACCAACAGGCTTCCTGAGCGAACCAGTATACACTGGCATGGTCAACGTTTACCGAATGGCATGGATGGAGTAACTGGCTTGACGCAACCTGCGATTGAACCCGGTAAGACATTTGTCTACGAATTTGAAGCAAAACGTCCTGGTACATTCATGTACCACCCACATGCTGATGAAATGCTGCAAATGGCAATGGGCATGATGGGAAGTTGGGTGACACACCCTAAAGACCCGAATTTTATGCCGGTTGACCGTGACTTTATCTTCTTGCTCAATGCATATGATATTGAACCAGGCAGTTACACGCCAAAAACCAATACCATGCTGGATTTTAATCTTTGGACGTGGAACAGCAGAGCATTCCCAGGTATCGATTCTATTGTTGTTGGCAAAAATGATCGCGTGCGAATCCGGATGGGCAATCTAACCATGACCAATCATCCCATTCATATCCATGGACATGAGTTTGAAGTGACAGGCACTGATGGTGGATGGATACCAAAAACGGCTCGTTGGCCTGAGGTTACGACCGATGTGGCGGTTGGTCAAATGCGGGCGATTGAATTTATTGCAGATGCGCCGGGCGACTGGGCATTCCACTGCCATAAGAGTCACCACACAATGAATGCGATGGGTCATGATGTCCCCACCCTGATTGGAGTGAAACAAGGAGACCTCATCAAGAAAATAGGGAAATTGGTACCTGACTACATGCCAATGGGCGAAACAGGCATGTCAGAGATGACTGATATGGCTGAGATGATGGATATGCCTATTCCCGAAAATACCTTGCCTATGATGATGGGCACAGGCCCATTTGGTGCCATAGATATGGGTGGGATGTTCACTACTGTTAAAGTCAGAGATGGACTGAAGCGAGATGATTACAAAAATCCAGGAAATTATAAACATCCGGCGGGCACTGTGGCTCATGCGGTGGATAGAGAAGCGCCACCGATTGAGCGTAAGAATACAGTTAGTACAAATGATGCAGACGTTAAGGTTAGAAAGCCAACAGGCCACTCAGGGCATTAACTGATTTGGGTAGTATATGGTTGGTTTTAGTCGGTTGAAAGACGCTACACAGGCCAATCATATGCTCTAGAATCGTTACTGATTCCGCTTCAGGTCTGTTATATAACCTTTCATTTCATCTATCTCCTTGCGCTGCGCTTCAATAACTTCGTCCGCCAATTTCCTTACTCTAGGATCAGTTATTCTTGCCCGTTCACTAGTTAATATAGCAATCGAGTGATGAGGAATCATCGCACGCATGTATGCAACATCATCGACTGTAGTCTGACTTCGTACTAACCACAGTGACACCCCAAAAACGAGGACGCTAGTCCCTAGAATGAGTATATTGATTTGTTTGTTGGGGTACATATTCCACATGAAAGCTAGCATAACAAATGCCATGGTCGCCCCCATGATCAGTGCCATGTATGCTCTAGTTTCACTAAAGAAAACATGATCAACCGAATAAACATTCAGATACATTAGCCCAAACATGACAATTGTGCCTACCACAATCATTAGAACAAATTTTGAGTATTTCATTGAACCCATCGGGTGGTTGTGATGAGATGCAGTAGAGTTTTGCATTGGCTTCTCCTGGTCAGTTGTCTGATTTAAGAGATGACATGGTTTTAAGTGATGAGTTCAAGATCTTTGCCGTCATAAAATGGCATGGAGATTTTAAGCTGAGAGTCTTTTAAAAAAAATTTTTAGAAAGATGAGGTCAATTAGTTGCTCGGCAGTGGAATGCGTGGTCACATGAATGAAATAC
The DNA here is from genome assembly GCF_000800115.1 of Methylophilus sp. Q8. NCBI lineage: Bacteria > Pseudomonadati > Pseudomonadota > Betaproteobacteria > Nitrosomonadales > Methylophilaceae > Methylophilus > Methylophilus sp. Q8. The sequence continues at coordinate 1,695,344 of NZ_JUHE01000001.1, forward strand.
GCCCCATCGTAGTGATGCGAACTTCTCTTCGGCTACTCCCATGCGGGAGGCGATAACACAAATTCCAAAACCAACAAACTTGCCAGTGATCATCAACGGCATACCATTTAACAAAGCATCGCGACCTGCGGTTAACTCATGACCTAAAACGCTATAGAGTCCCTAGCAGCAGCACTGCTAACAAACGATATAGTGTTTTAGACTTTAATTAGTGGCCCATGAAGCACCATAGGAACGTTCAAATATTACCAATGAGCTGTAACTCTTGCTTAAGTCTCTCTTTATCATTCAAGATGTCTGGACTTAAGTTAAGAAATGCCTCAATCCTCTTGCGAAGTATTGAATAAGCCTGAACGAATGAAGCTTCTATCTCAGCATCTGTGCCTGTTGCTTTGGCAGGATCATCCACTCCCCAATGCGCTCTTAAGACATTTCCCAGATAGGCCGGACAGGTTTCCCCTGCTGCATTACTGCAAACTGTAATAACGATGTCTGGGGTCACCGGCAGGCTATCCCATGACTTGCTATAATAGCCTTCTGTAGATATGCCTTCACGCTTTAACAATACAATAGAACGTGGATGCACCTCGCCTGTAGGCTGGCTTCCGGCGCTCATTGCTTTCATGCCTGTTGGTGCCAGAGCATTGAATGTTGCCTCAGCCAAAATTGAACGGCATGAGTTACCTGTACATAAAAATAGAATATTCATTGATAGCTTTCGATTATTAGGCACTCTCGTACCAATGACGGCTACGATTCACAATTGCGATGACTGACAACATGACAGGCACTTCAATCAGCACACCTACAACGGTAGCTAGAGCGGCGCCTGAATTAAATCCAAAGAGTGCAATAGCCGTTGCGACAGCCAACTCAAAAAAGTTTGAAGCACCAATCAGCGCGGATGGAGCAGCTACGCAGTGCGCTACCTTAAGTTTTTTATTCAGCCAGTAAGCCAGCATAGAGTTGAAATACACCTGGATAATAATAGGCACTGCTATCAGGACAATAACGATGGGCTGGGCAAGTATTTGCTGGCCTTGAAAACCAAAAAGCAAAATTAAGGTTGCCAGCAAAGCGGACAAAGAAATAGGCTGAATACGCTTAAGTAATGCATCAAGTGATTTTGGGCGGCCAGACAATATTACCTCTCGCACAAATTGGCTGATTACCACAGGTACAATAATGAAGAGTACTAGAGACAGGAAAAGCGTGTCCCATGGCACAACGATATTCGAGAGGCCTAATAACAACCCTACAAGTGGTGCAAAAGCGAACAGCATAATGGCGTCATTGAGTGCAACCTGAGATAACGTAAACTTGGGTTCACCGCCACACAAGCCGCTCCAAACAAAAACCATAGCCGTGCATGGGGCAGCAGCTAAGAGAATCAGTCCGGCTATGTAACTATCAATCTGGTCTGCGGGCAACAAGTCACCGAAAACATGACGAATGAATACCCAAGCGAGTAAAGCCATAGAGAAAGGCTTTACTATCCAGTTGATGAACAAAGTAACACCTATCCCTTTGCTGTGGGCCAAGACGTCTCCCATGGTCTTGAAGTCGATTTTTAGCAGCATCGGGATAATCATTAACCATATTAGGGCAGCTACAGGCAGGTTGACTTCTGCAATCTTGAGACTTCCAACAGCCTGAAAGAACTTAGGAAAGGCTTCACCTAATCCAATCCCGACCAGAATGCATCCAAGAACCCACCATGTCAGGTTGCGCTCAAAGCTGCTTATTGAGTTTGGTTGAGTGATGGCATTCATTTAGCAACACTGCTTTCTAGTAGCAAACTCTACTTTCTGGGCAGCGGGCACACAACATGCAGCGCTAGGCTCAGTTGTCTCTTGGCCGCTAAATGTCGGAGCACTGTCTAAGGTCCGATAGGTTTCCCAGGCAATCCCCGAAGGGTCTTGTACCCAATGCTTATCTGACTTAGCGTAGCAGCAAGTCGTGCCTTCTTCAGTAAGCAAGCTCAGCTCAGCCTTATCTAAGCGGTCTTTGATTTCTTCAAGCTCTGACTCACTCTCAACCTGAATACCAATATGGTCTAGGCCAGCTTTAGCGCCACGTTTGCTAATCGCAAAATTGACTAGAGGATCATCTAACATCCACTTGGCATAATCCGGTTTCGATACTGTGGGCGAAGCACCAAACAGATTGCTATAGAAACCTACACTTTGATTGATGTCATCAACGGAGATGTGCAAATGCATACGTTTCATGGTTCATTTCCTTTCTCTTGATTGCAGATTGTTATATCAGGACAGCACTCGTTCACACCTGCACAGCAATTTTCAGTGAGGTAGGCAAGTAAGCCATTCATTGCGGCATAGTTGGCGGTGTAGTAAATGAATCTACTAACCTGGCGTGAGTCAATCAGTCCGGCATGGCTTAGCTCTTTAAGGTGAAATGAGAGAGTGCTGGGCGGAATATTAAGCTTCTCTCCAATGCTTCCCGCTGGCAGCCCTTCAACCCCCGCTTGAACAAGCAAGCGAAATATCTCTAAGCGAGCCTCTTGGGCAATTGAAGAAAGTTGCGTCACTGCTGATTTGATGTCCATGTATTCTATATTTCCATAATTATGGAAATAATGCAACCATTAGATGGTTTGAATGAAGCAGAGGATTAATCAAAATCAGTAGTAATGTAAAAACAAAATACAACAACGGTGAAGTCGATTTTTATGTGATTATCGCTAAATCGACATTTCAACTGACATCCCCAAAGTCACACTCAAAATTAATTTCCAAGCTACCAGGTTACGCTGCAAGTGGGGTACAAGTGTGTTGGTACGTTCTATGGGTGCCTTTACTATATTACGTCACCTACCTTCTAGAGGTAGGTAATTTAGATTACATACATCAAATAATGGATGGTTGATGAGGAATCATTGCACGCATTTATAGGTATTAAAAAGACTAATAGATGACAACGATTAGACTCGGACAATACCTATAGGTAAAACTTAGCTGGTAGAGCCTTGATCTTCAACTGCAATTACATCGTGATCTAATGAGTTGTATAGGTGTTTAGCTGACTCCACATAAGGCATACAAACATTCGAGCGGAAGTCATATGCTACTAGTAAAGAGCAAAAAACATCATCATGGCTAAGCGCAACATTTTTGTGTTGTCTTAAATGACTTTGGGGAAAGGATGAGGTATTACCTGTCCAAACGATGAGCGGAACTCTAGTCTGTTCTTTGGGAGCAATCATCACCGGCGCTGCATGAAGATACATTCCGTATTCCCCAAGCGATTCACCATGATCTGCTATATACATCATTCCAACATCATAGTTTTCTTCATAGGGTTTCAAAAACTTAATGACCTCTGACAAAAAGTAATCGGTGTACAAGATTGCGTTGTCGTAAGCATTGTCGATTTCCTGTTTAGTGCAATCCTTTAGCTCTTTGGATTTACAAACAGGACTAAATTTCTCAAAGGCAGCCGGATACCTTCTGAAGTATTCTGGGCCATGATTTCCCATTTGATGTAACACAATCAAAATGTCTTTATCACTTTTAGACTGAATATGCTTATCAAGACCATCAAGCATTCCAACATCTCTGCACTCAGGGTCGCAGATGGGATTTAAGGTCGTAGATTGAAAATCTTGGTATTTGACTCTCAATGCAACCCCTTTTGAGTCAGAGTTGTTATCTCTCCATAGTACGTCGATACCATTTCTGGCAAGCACATCAATGACATTTTCCTGATTCACTGCAGCTTTCTTATCGTAATGTCTTTTACCCAAGGATGAAAACATACAAGGAACCGAAACACCTGTTGAAGTGCCGCAAGATGAAACATCATCAAAACTAATTACATTGGCTTTAGCCAGATTGGGATTCGTTAGCCGTTGATAGCCATTGAGGGAGAATCTGTCAAATCTGGCAGTTTCACCAACTACCATAATCACTAACTTATGTTTATTGCTGGTTGTAGAGGTTTTTACAGCGTCTTCTGCAATCTTTTTGAGAGGTGTATTGCGTGCTTCATAAACATTAGCTTCTTGATTCAAGTACTTGTATGAAGAATAAATAGAGTAAGTTGGATTTGCATAAAATCTCACAATTTTATGTTCTCGAATGAACGACGCATAACCCGCGGTAAATGGCATCACGACTATTAGGGTGGTTAAGCTTAAAGTTGCTACAGTTTTGAGTCGCCCTTTGATTTCTTGATTAAATGCTCCTGCCTTTGGAAAGGACTTAATAACGAAATACGCTGGTAGCAATCCAAATAAAATCAATCTCATTAATAGTTCGATACTAATTAACCCTTGCAGCTCTTTAAGATCAGTTTGAGCTACGTTATCCATCATAGTGTGATCAATGACCACTCCAAAGCTATCCATAAAATAAGCATTAATGGAGGAAACAATTATTAACAAGGCTAAAATCCATTTGGCAGATTTTCCAATGCAAAGAATTTGGAAAACAATTGCGATCGTAGCAAAAAAGAAAATAACTAAGGAAATTAGAAAAGGTAAGTTATGGAAATTGAATGGGTAAGTCTTTAGGAGGTTTTGGAAAAGAGAAAGGTTATCAGTCACCATGATAAATAACGAACCTGCCAAAATCCACGTTGTTTGTGTATTTGGTAGAAAACAGTATTTTGCAATCCGAGTTTTGAAAGTACTTAAGAGCATTTGGCTCATTTTCTATTGATATCATTATCCACAAGCAAGCCGGATGCCAATTCATAACATACTGATAATTAATAATTTATTTAAATATTCTGTTCTGAATGCTGCAATTTTTGCAGGACTTTTATTTTTCTTCTGCAATTTTTGCAGAACTGTCAAATTTCATTAATGCCTTACAATCGTTACATACGACTAATTGACTAATTGACTAATTATTGTTAGATTTGAAAGGGCATGTATCAAATTCTGAAAAAATTTATGGTTTTTCTTGCACTGGTCTCAGTAATGAGTTCATCAGGGTGGGCTTTTTCGCCAGAAGTTTTGTTTGATGATGCCACGACGTCTCAAGCCATAATGCAAGATGTACACTTGATTAATAAGTCGCATGTCAATTCCATTTCGGATAATGGGAATGTGCCAATGCCGGAGCAGTTCTGTAATCATGCTTGCCATATCTCTGCGCACATGACGGCCATTGAAACCAGTGAAATTATTAATTCACTACCAGAATTAGATTCAACGATTTTCAAAATCGAATCTAAAGATCAATTCACTAATCCTGTCCTAAAAAGTCTCTACCGACCTCCTGAACTCGCTTAATCAATTTTTCTAAGATGCTGCTTTATTCGGCATCTTGATCATTGATCTAACGAGAAAGGTCTTCCCGTGTTTGAATCATCTTTTAAAAGATGGCTATTGCTTTCAATAGCTTTCTTGTCAGCCCCATCTATACAGGCGGAACCGTTAACATTGGACGCAGCTTGGAATATCGCTGCCCAGAACAATCCCGATCTGAAGCGCATGATCGCCAACCAGAGTATTCCTGCCGGCGAGTTTCAGGATGCATCCGGTCCACTTTATTACAACCCAACGATGAGTTTGGAAGCCAGAACACGCCGAATTGCGCAAACAGGCGGTTCAGACCCGTATCGCGGTGAGTATGGTATTGGTGTTTCCCAGACTTTTGAGATTGCAGGCCAACAAGGCTTCCGTAGACAAGCGGCCGAAGAAAGCAAAACGGCCATTAGTCAGGATATCGCTGAAGAGTACCGGCTCTTGCATGCACAATTAGAAGAGCAGTTCATCAACGTACTTGCGCTACAAAAGCGTATAGACGTTGAAAGGCGCATTCTCAAACTCATCGAACAGAACACCTCACTCTCACGTAAACGGGTTAGTGCCGGCGAGGATAGTTTGCTTGATGGGAATCTGGCCATCGTGGACGCAGAGCGCGCAAGAAATCAGCTGATCTCCCTCAATGAGCAATTATTGCGCGCAAGAACTCAACTGGCTGCAACACTGCAGCTTAATGCAAATGACTTTCCTGAAGTCATGGGCGAGTTAACGCCAAATCAAACGCAATATACGCTGCAGGATCTTTTCAGTAAGCTAGATACACGGCCAGGCATCCAGGCACTTACCAGTAAAGAAGCTTCGGCACGTTCTCGTTTAGAACTGCAAAAGAGCATGCGTTACCCAGACTTAACTGTGAGCCTGATCAATACGACCGAGGCTAGCCTGGCTGGTAGCGACAATATCTCTTCGATTGGTGTATCTATGCCTTTGCCTATTTTCCGCCGAAATGCAGCGGGTATTGGTCGGGCGTCAGCTGAACTCACTCAATCTGAAATCAATCGGGCCTCTGGTACTCGTAATGCAAAAGCGACTGTAGAGGCGGCATGGCTGCGTCGTGAAAACATCAAAGACCGCGTCAGACGCTTGAATAGCGAGGTATATCCAAAGCTTGAAGAGAACCTGAATTTATCTAAGTTAGCGTTTGAAAACGGTGAAATTGGTCTGCCTCAGTTGTTAATCGTTCAACGACAAGTCGTTGATGCTCAGCGGGATATTATTGACGCTCAGAAGGAGCTTCGCCTTGTGCAAATTGAGCTGGAATACATCTCAGGCTGGTTATCCCCTGTCGCTGCGGCCAATCAATACTAGGAAATCAAAATGCTAAAGTTCTTCAAAAATTTATACGTCGTAGCGCTGGCATGCTCAGTCATCATTTTCTTGCTACTTTTAAGCGGGTGCAGCTCAAAAAGCAACCAAGCTGCAGAAGCAAAAGCAGAACCTTCAACAGTTGCCACAGAGGCCAAGACTGACGAAGACTTAATCAAATTGAGTAGCACAGAAATTCAGCAAAGCAGTGTCACTATTGCTAAAGTCACCAAGCAACCCATACAGGATCAACTCAGTTTTACGGCTAATATTCTGGCCAATCAGAACAAGCTGGCGCACGTGACACCCCGTATTGAAGGCAAGCTGTCTAAAGTCATTGCCAATCTTGGGGACCATGTCAAAACAGGCCAGACCTTGGCTGAAATTGACAGTATCCAGATGGGTGAAGCTCGTGCCCAATTCAGAAGCTCTAAAACTGATCTAGCGCTCGCCCAAGCAAACTTCGACCGTATATCCAAGCTGTATGAGGATAAGGTTGTTCCACAAAAGCAATTCATCGAATCACAGTCAGCATTGGAGCGAGCTAAATCGGCACTTTATGCAGACTCCGAAAGGTTGAGAATGTATGGCGGGCTGGGGCAGCCGAGTGGTTCTACTTACGTCTTGAAAGCACCATTCAATGGCATTGTGATTGAGAAAAATGCGGTCATTGGTGAGTTGGCTAATCCAGCAGATACCATCTTCACGATTGCCGATATGTCCACAGTCTGGATTGATGCTGATGTCCCCGAGCGAGACTTGCGATATCTTGAGGTCGGCAAAACAGCGAGTGTAACCGTGACTGCTTATCCTGATGAGGTCTTTACCGGTAAAGTAAGTTATCTATCCAGTGTCGTAGACAAAACCACGCGTACGGTGAAGGCACGTATCGAGCTCCCAAATGCAGATCAAAAACTCCGCATTGATATGTTCGCCAAGGTTGTGCTGGACCATTCTGGTAGCAAAGAAGTCTTGGTTGTGCCTAATACCTCCGTCGTGATGGTACAAGGCATTCCAAATGTCTATGTCAGCGAAGGTGGCGGTTTCAAAGCAAGAGCGGTCGAACTAGGTGATCGATATAACGAGTACGTCGAAATTAAAACTGGGCTGAGTGAGGATGAAAGTATCGTTCAGACCGGTGTATACGCGCTTAAAGCTCGACAACTCAAATCACAAATCAGTGATGAGCACTAGGAGAACAGCATGTTGAATTGGATATTAGATGCTGCTCTTAAATACAAGCTACTTGTGATTCTGGCATTTATTGTCGTGGTTTTTTTCGGCGTAAAAGCATGGCAGGAAGTCCCTTTAGATGCTTTCCCCGATGTGACGCCTGTACAGGTGAACGTTTATACCGAATCTCCCGGACTTGCTTCAGAAGATGTCGAAAAGCTCATTACCTTTCCAGTAGAAAGTTCACTGGCTGGCCTTAAAGGTATAGAGGAAATTCGGTCTGTGTCATTGTTTGGTTTGTCCTATGTCAGTGTGTATTTTTCTGACACAACTGATATTCAACAAGCTCGATTTCTGGTGGGTGAAAAGCTAGCGGATGCTCGCTCTAGAATGCCAGCAGGCTATGGTGAACCAACGCTTGGCCCCAATACCTCGGGTTTAGGTCAGGTACTCTGGTACACCTTGAAGTCAGACAAGCGATCCACAATGGATCTGCGCACATTGCATGACTGGAATGTGAGGATGGTGATGCGTACTGTACCAGGAGTGGATGACATCACATCCTGGGGAGGTAACGAGAAACAATTCCAAGTGCAAATAGACCCACAAAAGCTATTCAAGTATGACCTGACCTTTTCCGAAGTCATTGACCGTTTGGTAACAAATAATCATCAGGTTGGTGGTCAGTACGTCAATATTGGCCAAGAGCAGTTTTTGGTGCGAGGTTTAGGGTTGGTTAAGAACAGCAGCGACATTAAGCGTGTAGTCGTCTCTGAGAATCAAGGTACACCAGTCTATATCGAAAACATTGCCAACGTCGTTGAAGGCGCAGGGCCTCGTTTTGGTGCTGTGACGCAAGATGGTAAAGAAGTGGTGATGGGAATGGTACTTGCCAGGATTGGTGAGAATGCTCAGCAAGTTGTTGACGCCGCTAAAGAGAAGCTGAATCTGGTTAAGGCCACTTTGCCTAAAGGCGTGACGCTGGAAACTGTTTATGATCGCACCGCGATTATCGACAAAGCGATTCGTATGGCAGACCGCGCCATGATTGAAGGCGCATTACTAGTGATTGCCGTATTATTCATGCTGCTTGGCGAAGTTCGCTCCGCTCTGGTCGTGGTTGTCGCCATTCCTATGGGTCGTCTGATTGCTTTTATCTTTATGGAGAAATATGGCATCTCAGCAAATTTGATGTCATTAGGCGGCCTCATCATTGGCTTGGGTATGACCATTGATGGGCCGTTAGTACTTGTTGAGAATTGCTTCAGACGCTTGGCGCATTTCGCTGGTCAGAAGGTGGATAGATCCAAAATCGTCCTGGATGCTTCACGTGAAGTGATCAATCCCATCACTTTTGGTGTACTGATCATCACTGTGGTTTTCCTGCCTATCTTTTCCTTGACTGGCTTAGAAGGGAAGCTGTTTAAGCCGCTCGCCATCAATATGACTTTCGCCATGATTGGCTCAATGATTCTGACGCTCACACTGATCCCTGTGTTGTGCTCTCTGGCATTGAAACCAAAAGAGGAGAGAGACCCTTGGCTGATACGCTTGATTAAGCCTAAGTATGTCTCACTGTTAAAGTGGTGTTTGTCACATAAAAAGTTAGTCGTCGGCTCAACTGGTATTGCCTTCATAGCCGCATTAGCGATGTTTCCATTCTTGGGTAAAGAGTTTATGCCTAATCTGCAAGAACAGGACATTCTATTCCGCGTAACAAGCATCCCCTCAACGTCTTTGGATCAATCCATTGCAGTCTCTGATCGAGTTGCAAAGAGTTTGAAAAAAATGCCGCAAGTACAAAGTAGCCTAGCGATGATTGGTCGTGCTGAAAAAGGCGAAACTGCTGACGTGAACTACATGGAAGTATTGGTGCATCTAAAGCCAGTTGGTGCATGGCCAAAAATGATGACCTATGGTGAACTTGCGCAAGAGCTTCAGGACCAATTAGAGAAGGATGTGCCAGAGGCTGTTGTAGGCGCAACGCAACCGATTCAAATGCGGGTAGAGGAGCTCATCTCTGGGGTGAGAGCTACACTTTCAGCCAAAGTTTATGGCGAGGATCTGGCAACCATAGATCGTATTGCTACTGAGGTACGGTCAGTCATCGCCAAGGTCAATGGTGTTGCTGATTTGGCATTGGAGGCGAATATTGGCAAACCTCAACTCATTATTAATGTAGATCGTGAGGCCATTGCCCGTTATGGCATCAATGCAGACGATGTGCTGCAGATTGTTCAATCAGGGATTGGTGGCAAGACAGTCTCTACCCTGATTGATGGGGTAAAGCGGTTTTCCATACAGGTATGGCTGCAGCCTGAATATCGCAGTGATATCCGAGCGATCAACGATATTCCTATCTCTACAACGCAAGGTGCATTGATTCCACTGTCGCAAGTAGCCAGTGTCGATGTGGAGGAAGGCTACTCATTCGTCAGGCGTGAGCAATTGCAACGTTACGCCGTCATCCAAATGGATGTTCAAGGGCGTGATATTGATGGTTTCGTTAAAGAGGCCCAGACCGCGATCGAACAGCAAGTAAAACTGCCAAGTGGATACTGGATTCAATGGGGCGGCGCATTTGAGAACCAGCAAAGAGCCATGTCTAAACTGGCAATTATTGTGCCGCTCACGATTGGCTTGATATTCGTGCTGCTCTATACAGCCTTCCATTCACTCCGCTATGCCGGGCTGATTATTGCCAACGTACCTTTTGCAGCTATTGGCGGGATTTTCTCGCTGGCGATTGCCGGGCAGTATCTGTCAGTGCCTGCGGCAATTGGTTTCATTGCCGTATTCGGGGTTGCCATGCTGAACGGTATTGTTTTGGTGGAGTTTATCAACGGGCTCCGGGAAGAAGGTAAAACCGTAGATGAAGCTGTACTAGAAGGTACAACGCTCCGATTAAGGCCTGTGATGATGACAGCCATGGTTGAGATTTTCGGTCTAATTCCATTCCTACTGGCAACCGGTGTGGGCTCAGAAATCCTCAGGCCGCTTGCTGTCGTGGTCATCGGAGGTCTGTTAACCGCCACTGCATTAACCCTGGTTTTCCTGCCAGTTGCATACGACTGGATGGAAACAAGAAGGGAGCTCAACGAAGCCAAAATCATCAATTGATTTGGAGTTTTGGTTAATCAATCGCTTGTACCAGGTTGCCGTTTGAACAGCCTGGTCATCTTAAACACATGTTTCATGATTCCATCTAGGAGAATATCGTGAATAGTTCTAAAAGTCATATAAATGAAAATGTGCCGTGCCCGGACTGCATGGATAAAGAATCAACAAAGGTAGCTGGAATCTCAGAGGACTCATCACTCCACTCAGTTTCTGCAGACGATAATGCCGCAAGATTTCGTATACCTTCCATGGACTGTGCCTCAGAGGAGTCTGAAATCAGGCGTGCACTCGCTAAGATTGATGGAATTAAAAGCTTAAGATTTAATCTGGGGGCGCGGGAGTTAATCATTAATGCCGACGTTGACAGCATCCAACTTGCCGTCGAGGCAATCAAAAAGGCAGGTTTCAATTCAGAGTTAATTTCTGATGCAGAGAGTTTTGAAAGTGGTTCAGAGCTATCAAAAGGATTCTGGAATACATGGGGCAGGCCAATCAGCGGTCTAATCTTGGCTGTGATTGCTGAAGTCCTTGAGTTTGCATATCCGGATATTCAAGAAATTAAATATCTTGGAATGGCTTTAGCCAGCATATCCATCATACTCGCTGGACTGGATGTCTACGTAAAAGGCCTCAAAGCCTTCGGTGATGGCCGCTTAAACATCAATGCATTAATGACAGTTGCTGTCACAGGCGCCTTCCTCATTGGTCAATGGCCAGAGGCCGCAATGGTCATGGCGCTATATGCCATTGCAGAAGCTATTGAAGCCAAGGCCGTGGATAGAGCCAGGAATGCGATTAAGAGTTTGATGGAATTAACGCCAGAAGATGCCGAAGTTTTGCAACCGGATGGGGCTTGGAAGCGTGAATTAGTCAAAGACATCCCTATCGATTCAAAGGTACGCATTCGACCGGGGGAGCGTATTCCACTGGATGGCATCGTTATCTCTGGTCAAAGTGCAATAGATCAGTCGCCTGTTACCGGTGAAAGCTTACCGGTTGATAAATCTCCCAATGACGAGGTATTTGCAGGGACAATCAACCAGGCCGCAGAACTAGAGATTCGAATCACTGCACTTTCTTCGAATAGCACAATCTCCAGAATCATCAATGCAGTCGAGGAGGCCCAAGGAGCCCGTGCACCTACACAAAGATTTGTAGATGCATTCGCGGCATTCTATACCCCGGCGGTCTTTGTGCTTGCACTCATCGTAGCCCTCTGGATGCCATTCTTGCTGGAATGGACATGGATGAAGTCAATCTACAAAGCCTTGGTCTTACTGGTGATCGCTTGCCCATGTGCATTAGTGATATCCACCCCAGTGACTGTAGTGAGTGGCCTTGCTGCGGCAGCGAGGAGAGGAATACTCATCAAAGGTGGCGTGTATCTTGAAGAGGCACGCAAGATCAAAGCAGTCGCACTGGACAAGACCGGCACGATTACCGAAGGTAAGCCTAAGTTATCTAATTTCGAAGTATTCGAATTGCAGGCTGACTCAGCCGAATTGAAGGGCATTGCAAAAAGCTTGGCAAGCAGGTCTGACCATCCCGTCTCCAAAGCCATTGTAGAGGGCTTATCTGCGCAGGCGAAGGAGGTTAAAAACTTCAAAGCTATTGCAGGACGAGGCGTCCAAGGCCGAATAGCAGATATTACTTATTTCCTGGGTAATCATCGATGGATTGAAGAGCTTGAACTTTGCACTCCAGAAATTGAAGCTCAATTATCGATATTGGAAAACACTGGTCGCACAGTCAGTTTGTTAGCTACTACCGAAAAGGTGCTGGCAGTTTGCGCGGTTGCCGATACGATCAAAGTCTCCTCCAAAACAGCTGTTTCAGAACTAATATCACTTGGTGTCACACCAATTATGTTGACCGGGGATAATGCGGCCACAGCAAGAACGGTCGGTGTCCAAGCGGGTATTTCAGAGGTAAAAGGCAATCTTTTACCAGAAGACAAATTGAAGGAAATTGAATCTCTTCAGAAACAATTCGGTGTGACCGCCATGACCGGTGATGGAATCAATGACGCCCCATCTTTAGCAAGGGCAGACATCGGTTTTGCAATGGGCGCCGCTGGCACGCACACCGCGATGGAAGCAGCGGATATTTTAGTTATGAATGATGATTTACGTAGGCTACCTGAAACTATTCGACTCTCAAAACAAACGCACGCCATTCTTTGGCAGAACATCGTACTCGCCTTAGGCATCAAGTTTGTATTTTTGTTTTTAGCATTATTCGACAACGCATCTATGTGGATGGCTGTGTTTGCGGATATGGGGGCTAGTTTGATAGTGGTGTTTAATGGCTTGCGACTGATTACTTTCAAACCTAAGTCAAAAAGCTGATTTCGGAAATAATTGCTAAAGATATTCACGGCTAATCATTTGTTGAAGCATTTTAGGGAGAGAAAAGATGTTGCTCAAAAAGTTGGATGAAGAATTGAATTTGCAGCAGGCCGCTTTACGGATACGTAGTCAGCGCCAAGAGTTGCTTGCTTCTAACATTGCAAATGCCGATACCCCACAATATAAAGCGAAAGACATAGATTTTAAAGCGGCAATGCAATCTGCGATGCAGCAAATGTCAGGTAAAAATCCAACAGACCAACATGCAGGCCTGTTGCAGCAGACTAATGAATCACATTTAAACGCGGTGAAAACCAATTCGGGAGATACCCTATACCGTTCTTTAGTACAAGGCTCTGTAGATGGTAATACGGTAGACATGGATGGTGAACGAAATGCCTATGTGGACAATGGAATTCGCTATGAAGCCGGGTTAACTTTTGTGACGGATAAACTTAAAGAAGTGATGGCTGCAATTAATGGCTCATAAGTAAGTACTGTAAATTAAGATTTTCGGGATGCTTCAACCTTTCATCTATTTTTAAATAGAAGGTTACGATTTCCCATCTTTTGCGTGTAACTAGGCCTACTCTCTTCTGCCTAGAATAATTAATCACTAGCCTACCAATGACTGGCTAACTGATTCATACCAATATGCCAATACGATATAAATTGTGTGCCACCTTAGAGATTGCTATTTATAGTTGCTCATTTGTGCTGGAATGGCTGCTCAACATGGTGGAATAACTGCTCAGTATTACTGGAATACACAGCTGGATGAGCGTGAGGCGGTTAAACAGCACCGCCAGATATTGCGGTCCAGCAAAACAGACTTGTTTAAAGAAGCCAAAGCCAGATATCGCTATCGCTCATCTGAGCTGCTGGAACATATGGTTCAAGCCAGGTTCCGCACCAATCCGCGTGCTTTCGATGTGCTGATCCCGCCGCACCCGGAGTTTGATGAGCTGGTTCGGAATATTTATGTGCCGACCTTATTAGTGCTTGGCAGCGAAGGCATTGTTTCTGCTGAAACCGCCCGCGAACTGCATGCACTTAACCCTGACCTGCAATACAAGTTAATCCCTGATGTCGGGCATGGGCTGCCATATGATGAGCCTGAACGTTTAGCGGCTGCGATTCATACATTCTTAAAACCAACATTCACCACTACCCGGCCCCTGAAGGCGCCAGGCAGTTTTTCAGTCAGTGCCGCAAGTGCTTATTAGGTCGGGAGGCTGCTTCAGTTGAGGTGTGGTGAGTTCACCATCGGCTGGTGAAAAAATAGAGAATGAATGGCGATTCAAGGCTCAAACTTCATTAACACTTCTTCATCCGCCACCATGTCCAGAATCTCATCACTGAATGCATCCGTGCACTCGCTAGACCATTCTGCCCCCGCATTGGCATCTGTGGTAAACATGGGCAAAAAGCTCATGTACATAAATCGCCCATCTTCAAGCTTAATTGCTTGCACATCGTCCGGGTGCTCGACCAGATTCCAAGTATCAGGTGCATCCATTTCCAGTTGAACAGTGACTAATAGTTTTTTCATACGGCGTCTTTCATCGATAAATGTGCGGTGACTATAGGTGTTGTTGCGGTGAAACACAAGAAAACTTCTAGCTAAGTTTTTATGAGTGTGTGGCTAGTGAATAGCACAGAGATGAATTGTTACGAGTTTATTTTTGAATCGCTAATAATTTACTAGGCTATTATGATCCTCTAAGGTGCAGTCATATTTATATTTTGTGAAATCTGCATCTAATTAAAGAAATTAGCCGTATGTATGAATTGTTGCAATATAAATTTTAAAAGAAAACTTGGAATGAATTGTGATAGATGACATCGAGGGTTTAATAGCTCGAATAATAGATAGAGACGAGGATGCTTTTAATGATTTGTACGAAGCTACTTTTAGTAAAGTCTATAGTTTGGCTTTGAAGATTACAAAAGATCCAAGTACTTCTGAAGAGGTGGTTGAGGATACGTATTACCAGATATGGCAGGAAATTTATCGTTACGATTTCAACAAGTGTCCTTTGTATAACTGGATGTTAATCATTTGCCGTTCTCGTGCTATCGATGCGTTGAGGAAGCGCAATGCAATCCCTGAGATGGTCGTTAATTACGATTGGGCAATAGAATCAACGGACTTGTCAGCAGACGATAGGTTGCAGGACAAGCAAGCGTCGCTGGCAGTTGTTAAGGCTTTGTCAGAAATTAAACCCTTACAAAGACAACTATTGCACCATGTTTTTTATTATGGATTAACGCATCAAGAAATATCTGATGTGATGAATATGCCGCTTGGCTCGGTGAAATCAACGATTAATAGAGCTCAAAAATTATTAAGAGAGAAACTCAAAGGTGAGCAGTTTTGAATAAAGATATTACAACCAACAAACCTGAATCATTGGATTTTGATTTATTTCTTGAGTTGTTTCAGGCGACGCCAGATTTGGTGCCTAATCCCGATACAAAAAGTCACATCAAGGCGAAATTGATGCAACGCGTTGCACAAAGTCGGGGCGCGCAATTTTTTGTATTTTCAGAGCAAGGTCATTGGAAGTCAATTAACCAGGGAATTCAGATAAAGATCTTGAAGAGTGATACCCAAGCTAAATCATTTCTGCTGAAGCTCGAACAAAATACCATTATTCCATACCATGACCATCAAAAAAATGAGGAAACTTTTGTGCTTGATGGCGAGGTCTGGCTGGATGGGATTCATTGTAAAAACGGTGATTATCATTTTGCTGGTGCAGGCACGTTTCATAAAGAAATCCGCACTGAAAACGGATGTACGCTTTTGATTAAGACTTATTGATATGTCATCAGCCAATACAAAATGAAAGTTATTTATTTTATTCTGGCAATGACAGCATCAATGTTTTTATGTTCATCAACATGCCTTGCGACCAATGATTTTAAGGCACCGATATGGCAAATTGGCGGGCACATGCAAACGATCATCCCCTCTCTTTTTCCGCTGGTTGCAAAGCAAACCTATGTGCGAGAGCGTTGGGAGTTATCGGATGGGGATTTTGTGGATGTCGATTGGACCGAACCGCCTGAACGTTTGGATAACACGCAAAATAAACCTGTATTGGTACTGTTCCACGGCCTGGAGGGAAGCTCTCAAAGTCATTATGCCAGGGTGATGATGTCCTCTGCAAAGCAGCGTGGATGGCTTGGCGTGGTGGTACATTTTCGCGGCTGTTCAGGCGAGCCCAATCGACTACCCCGTGTTTACTATGCCGGGGATGCTGAAGAGATTAATACGTTTATTTCAATCATTCATCACAAGCTCCCTGACAACGAGATTTATGCGGCTGGCGTGTCTTTGGGTGGGAATGCGCTTCTTAAATGGCTAGGTCAATATCCGAGTGATGCGCTTCGCTTAGTCAAAGCCGCTGTTTCAATCTCAGCGCCGATTGATTTGAAAGAAACGGCTCATAGTCTAGATAAGGGCGTTAATTACTGGTTATACAGTAAACACTTTGTCGCTTCGATGAAGCCAAAAGCGTTGCAAATGGCTCAGCGGTTTCCTGATTATTTAGATACAAAACGTATTCAGGCAGCCAGCACTGTGCAAGATATGGATAATGCGGTGACCTCGGTGTTATTTGGCGCAAAGAATGCTGACGAATATTATGAAGTGAATGCCTCCAAACCATGGTTGCTGGCGATACAAACAGAGACCCTGGTTTTAAATGCAAAAAATGATCCTTTTGTTCCCTTTGATACCTTACCTTCAGAAGCTGAAGTATCAAGCACTGTTCATCTTGATTATCAGGCTGAGGGCGGGCATGCCGGTTTTTATGGCGATGCAGACCAAGACTCTCCATGGCTTGCGGAAAGAGTATTCAACTTTTTTAATGCGACGCAACAATCACAGCTGGATGCCGTGTTAGACCCCCTTATTCACTTTCACCCTTCCTCTCTTTATCAATAACCGCTCATCCCTTTCTCTCGTTTTTCAGCGCGTCATTCGCCAATAGCGACGTCGCCGTCACCCTTGCGCAATTGATGTGATTTATTTTGCCCAATCACCAGTCAATCGCATTGGGCATGCATCCATTTGCAAATGCATTACGTATATATGTGGTGAGAGAAGTTTTTCTGCTCTCACAATCAGCATTTAACCAGGGATAGGTAAGTGTTGCGTTATTACAGGTTTTTTGTTAACGCGATAATAGATGCTGATGTGTGGTATTGAGGGAAATCCAGTCATAAACCGTTAAGGGATTGTCATAAAAACGGCTTTTGTTGTCGTTGATACTGGGGAGCGTTAGTTGTGTATCTGGGCTGGGCTGATGGTTAAGGCTGGTCTGGGCCACAATTTCTTCGATGTAATTTTAATAACTTAATAGTAATTTTGAAGAGAGGTTCACATGAAGATTGGCTTTTTTTATAAGGCAGTGTTAGGCGCAAGTCTGCTGGTGGGGTCCCATGTTAATGCAGATACCTTGTATGGATTTAATAGCAGCAATATTGCTGTGATTGATACCTTGAATTTAGGTGCCGTTTCTTATATTAATATTTCGGGCCTGGGGGCGAATGAAAGATTGCTTGGTGTTGATCTCAGGCCGACTGATGGTCTGGTTTATGGCCTGACCAGTCAAAACAGGTTGTATACACTGGACACGACTACCGGTGCAGCGACCTTCAAGAGTAACCTCACAGGGGCTTCTCTGACTGGGGAGTCTATCGGGGTCGACTTTAATCCAGTCGCCGATTTCGCTGGTAACGCTTCGCTACGCGTAGTCACTGGCACAGGCAATAACTATGCGGTCAATGCCAATACCGGCGCGGTGGGAAATACCACCGGTGCAAATATTGGCAGTGGTTACACTGCCGTTGCCTACATCAATTCAACCCCCGGCATCGCGCCAGCCAGCACGGGATTGTATTATGTGAACACAACTAGCGACTCACTACATTTTCTGGCTACTGGATTTAATAATCCAGCCGGTGCAGGTGGAATCCAGACAGTTGGCTCGCTGGGTGTGAGTGTGTTGTCCGCAAGTGGCTTTGATGTTCTTGGCAATGGCAAGGCCTATGCCTTGTTTAATGTGAACGATGGTACCCTGGATTCACAGTTATTTTCGATTAACCTCACAACTGGCGCTGCTACTTATATCACGACTCTAAATGGTACTTTTAACGGTCTGACTGGTCTAGCTGCTGTACCTGAGCCAGAAAGCTATGCGTTGTTATTGGCTGGCTTGGGCCTGATCGCCGGAGTGGCAAGACGTCAGTCTCGTCAACGTTAATAAATACGCAGCAAAAAACGGATATCTAATACACTGGTATCTAATATTTAAGAAGGCCGATGTCTCTAAGCATCGGCCTTTTTTATAGGATTTTATTCTGGTGGGCTAGACGGCACTCACACCTGAATGGCACGCGCCCTGAAGCGTTTGAAGAGGTCTGGCGCAAACAAGGTGAGGTGTCTACAAAACCGTGGGTAGCCCACTCTTCCTGTTTGAGATAGTGCGCCCCAGAAGATGAAAGTGGGCACTGGTCAATTAAGATTCCGTTGGTTTGAATGACAGTTGAAACTAGTCGCTAGTCATTGCCGAAAAGGGATAGGGTGGATTGCCGAGGTGCATCAGTGTCAGTCCCTACAACGACCTGTACAGTATCTCCAGTATGTAACAGACCACCGCGCAGAATGCGTGCCGTTATACCGCCATGGCCGCGCATAGCGTTGTAACCGCCTGCCCCTAGCACTTGTTCCATTCTTGAGCAGGGCTCACAAGGGCCTGTTATCTCCAACACTACATTACCAATCAACAGATGCAATGGCTGATCTTTAAATAGCGATTTTGTCGCCAGCAGATTGATGCCGGAAACAATCAAATTACGCCTGAGCAAAGCCGGATCAATCTGTAAGTGACCCGTGAACGCTGCTATCACTGGTAAATGCTCTGCTTGCAGCAATGTTACTTGTCGTTTACTTCCATTCGGAGCCGATGACTGGCGCAAACTTGCGCGATCTCCCTGTAATCCAAGGTTGGCAGTGGCATGCACTTGATCTTGTAGCAAACAAGGCTGGCCACGACCAGGACGCAAGTAAATGGCATCCAGCCGCCCAGGCTGGCTAAAATGTTGAGTCAATTGACGCAGGGTAACGGTTTGCATGAATGCTAGTGTGGATTGTTGGTAAAGCTATTTACTCACGATTGTTTTACCAATTGGGGCGAGTGAAATGGCAGCAAGTTTTAGATGTTGAATACCAAAAGGAATGCCGATGATAGTAACGAAGCAAGCAAGTGCAGAAATCAGATGACCAATTGCCAACCATGCGCCGGCAAAGATAAACCAAATGACGTTTCCAACAAACCCAAGTACACCGGTACCAATATCATCCTTCTGATTTAACACGTTGCGACTCACTGCTTCTCGACCAAATGGTAAAAAGGTAAATTGGCCAATGACAAAACAGGCTTTTCCCCAAGGGATGCCAATGATCGTTATGAACGCCAAAATACCAAAGAACCACCAGGCCAGGCCCATGAAAAAGCCGCCAAAGATGAACCAAAGAAAATTACCAATACTGCGCATTTTTATTCCCCCTTTTGTACGCGAATTTAAACCAATTTCATATGGCTGACGAGATCATTGATTAAACATAACTTAAAAAGGGCTGCCCTACGCCTGGCGTAGTTATATCTTTCAAGTGGATGAACTCTTAATACTGTGAGATAACGTTCCGCGATAGGGGCAAGGTGCGAAATTAGATTCGGGAGAGTAGCCATTAGGTGAGTCATGTAGTAAGTTCTAGCTAATTATGGCAGGCTCAAGGCCAAAGAATCTCGATATGAACGTTGTTGAAATCTGGGTCTTCTACGTTTCCTCCATGAGTACATTTCATTCCTTGTGGCAGCGATTGCATCCTGACTTCTTGCCCCTCTGGAATGACCCCACCAAAAGCCTGAAACTCAATGAATCGGTTAAGTAAATCAATGACACCATCCATGTGATCTGGTGAGACGCCATGAACACTTAAATCAGGTCGACCAAACTTTCTCATCCCGCGTGTGTGCAGCCATTTCTTGTTCTCGCTTTCATCGGAGACGAGTATAACGACATGTTCTCTAGGTAATGCTTCTGCAGGCTCAAATACAGTTGATCGCCACTCTCCTGGCTCCCACCATTTGAAGCTTTGTGGATCATAGACTGCTACTCCATCAGCTTCTAGAAGTCCGGTTAGTAGACCAATCGTGTTTCGGAAATAGTTGAGCGTGGAGTCATCATGTATTTCGCCTTTGATAACGACGCATTTGGTCTGTGCTGAAATTAATTGGGCAAGAGCTGGTTGATCTTTGCATAGTTCATTCCACAGGTAGCCCTGTCGAAAATCATCTAAAACTTCAGGAGAACTTCCTGTACCGTAGGCACTAATTTGAATGTCTTGCGGAATGGAGTCACATCGGTGTCTGGTGCGAGATAGTTTTAATTCATTTGTATCACTACCGAAAACAACGTAGAAAAGGAATGGGGGAGCTACATCTTCTGAGTAGTATTGACGTGGCCAGTCTTCAAGTTGGTTATCCATAATTTAAAATTCAACAGTTTAATTTTGTATCAGTTTTATGGTGATTTATCTCTCTAATTTTAATTCACCTTTAAGCGCGAAAGAATCGGTGGTCATGCAATCCCACCTGGACCAATCAACTTTGCGTTAATTGCACCATGAACCATTTCACCATCCTGAAAATACACAATAAACCAGAATGAGACATCCGTGGAGTTCAATTGCTTTGTTGCCGTTGATGAAGCTTTATTTATGATTGATAGCAAAGATGCTGGTAAATCTGCATCATTGATCAACCTCAAACGAGGCATTATGGATACCGGATCTTCGTCTAGGCTCTCGTCATAAAATAGAACAAGATCAGTCGTTCCAAAATGCTTCGCGCCATCCCAAAATGCTGTAAACAATCTGTCATCTATGAGATCAGCAAATCTGCGCTGCGAAACAGGATTAATGTGGTTGCTCATTTTAGTGTTAAAGCATGAGGTTAATATTTTGAGGTTGTGGGTTGGTTAATAAACAATATATCTTAAGAAGTCGCCATGATATTATTTGATACAGTTAGGGAAGTGGTAAAAAATGGCCTAAGTGACTGAAATATTAACTAATGTAAGTTGATATTTCTACAGGAGGGCAACAAAAAAAGACCATGGGTAATACTTATTGAGTCGGGTGGAGAGTGTCAGTGTCTAATGCTAAACAAGTTATCGCAATGCTGAGAAGTCGTGCAGAGGGTGATGATGAGGCATTCTATTCAATTGCTCTACAGATAGCAGCATCGGAAGCGCGCCAGGGTCATCGACATACTGCTGAAGAAATGCGCTCGGAAGTAGATAAGGCACGCTCTAAAGAATCCAGAGGCATGTCAGTGCCATTGAAGTTTGCAAGTCCGCGAGGTGATATTGAAGGTTTGCTCGAGTTGCGTGAGCCGCGCTTCAAGCTGAAGGATGTGATTCTTAGTGATCGAATACTGACTGGACTAGGTGATGTGCTTCGTCAACAACGCAAACGAAATTGGCTTCGCGAACATGGCAAAACCCCTAGCCGCCGAATTCTCTTTATTGGACCGCCTGGATCCGGTAAAACAATGTCTGCAGAAGCCATGGCTGGTGAACTGCAGCTACCGCTGTTTGTTATACGCCTTGAAGGCCTAATTACGCGATATATGGGTGAAACTGCCGCTAAACTAAGGTTGATCTTCGATGAAACCAATAAGCGGCGCGGAGTGTATCTGTTTGATGAATTCGACGCCGTCGGAGGAAATCGAACCGCAACAAATGATGTGGCTGAAATGCGTCGAGTTTTAAATTCCTTTTTGCAATTTATCGAAGGTGGAAACTCAACGGATAGCGTGATAATTTGCTCAACTAACTACCCGTCTTTGCTCGATCATGCGCTGCTTCGTAGGTATGACCAGGTGCTTGAATTCCAAGCTCCTAACGCGGAACAAATACAGCAATTGGTGTTGGCTAATCTGAAACCAATGAAGGGCGTGAGGCTTTCATGGAAAAAAATCATCTCTCAAGCTGAAGGACTTAGCCAAGCTGAAATTGTACGAGCAGTAGATGATGCTGTTAAATCAGCTATCCTTGATGAAAGAAACACAGTTTCGACTGAAGATATATTATTCAGACTCAATGAGCGAATAGAAATGCGGAGCGCATTCTCCTAATTAAATTACGCCTAGAATATTAATAATTAGATGGCATTCACACTCCCTCACATAGATATATCTCCCTTCGTAGTTAGTCACGAGTATCAAGGCTCAAGAACTCCAATTAGCCATGAGGATCGTGTAAGAGCTGAACATGGGAACCGCGTTCAGCGACAATTGGACGCGGCGCTGAATGTGATGGATGTAATTAGGCAAGAAGCACCTGATCTTGCAGAGTCCTCTGGTTCATACATTGAGGTTGAGCTGCGTTCGGGAACTCAACCTGATCTTCTAGACATGAGTTCTAGAAAAATCAAAAGTGGTGCTTCAAAACTCGGCATCAGCAACGAAAGAATCATTGCTCTTTATATTCCAGATAACGCTCGAGATACTTTACTGTCGATGGTGCAAGATTATTTGACAGCGCCGCTAACAGATGGGGGTAATCCAAGAAATAAACAAAAAGTTGAAGCGATTGAGGCTTTTCGTGCTGCGCGAATGGAAACATTATGGACCGATGAGCCGGAAACACTGCCTCAAGAAGCTGATGCACCAATCTGGTGGGGTTTGTGGTGCTGGCGAGATAATGTCGAAAAGGTTGTTGGTGCCTGTAATCGATATGAATTACAAGTTAGTAATCCAGACAAGTGGTTGTTTTTTCCTGAAGTGATTGTTGTACCAGTGTTTAGTAATAGACGATCCGTAGAGTGGATAACCTACGCAACTGGAGGAATAGCTGAGCTACGTAGGGCGAGCGATAATCCATCATTTTATATTAATGATGTTAGGGGTGAGCAGCTAGCATGGTTAACTGATATGGCAGAGCGTGTTACATGGCCAGATGCAAATGCTCCGGCTGTTTGTCTGTTGGACACAGGAGTTAACCGCGCACATGTTTTGATTGAGCCTGCTCTTTCAATAGTTGACATGCATTCACATAAATCGGAATGGGGGGTGGATGATCATCACAACCACGGAACCGAAATGGCTGGACTTGCGCTGCATGGTAATTTAACAGCACCGCTGGGAGATAATTCGCAAAGAGTTTTAGGTCATCGGTTAGAGTCAGTAAAATTGCTGCCACCGGATGGTTTTGATCCAAATGAACCTAGCGCTTACGGCTCAATCACACAAGCGGCTATTATTCGCCCAGAAATATCTCAGCCCTATAAGCAACGCGCATATTGCATGGCAATTACAAGTGATGTAAATGGTGCTAAACCATCCGCTTGGAGTGCCGCTATGGATCAGGCTGCGATGGGATCGATGATTGCAGATGACGAAAATTCACCAAAGCGTCTAATTTTTGTTTCTGCTGGAAATGTTGATGAGGTGATTGATAAAAGCCAATTAAGATCTCAAGATGATTATGCAATAGAAGATCCAGCCCAAGCTTGGAATGTAGTCACTGTAGGTGGCTACACTGAACTCAGTGATATCCATGATCCTGGATTTGAAGATTACTTACCTCTAGTAGCGCCAGGTGCGCTCAGTCCTCACAGCAGAACCAGCGTAAGCTGGCCAAGAAATTCCCCTATAAAGCCTGAGATAGTTATGGAGGCGGGGAATCGTGGGGCTAATCCAGCGGGAAATGATCTTTATACTTTAGAATCGTTAAGCCTGTGTACTACGGGCCGAGATACTGCAATGCGGCCGATAGTTACTACACATGCAACAAGTGCTGCCACTGCTCAGGCAGCTAGGTTGGCTGCCCAATTGATGGTAGACCATAGTGATTATTGGCCCGAGACTATTAGAGGGTTGATCGTTCATAGCGCCGAATGGACGCCATATATGTTAAATCAGTTGGCAGCAAATCCTAACAAAGACTATCACTATCAACTTATTCGACGTTTTGGCTATGGGGTGCCTAGCTATGAAAGAGCTTCTGCTTCATCAATTAACCACCTTGCATTAGTCACTCAAGCTGAAAT
The DNA here is from genome assembly GCF_000800115.1 of Methylophilus sp. Q8. Lineage (NCBI taxonomy): Bacteria > Pseudomonadati > Pseudomonadota > Betaproteobacteria > Nitrosomonadales > Methylophilaceae > Methylophilus > Methylophilus sp. Q8. The sequence continues at coordinate 1,719,717 of NZ_JUHE01000001.1, forward strand.
CCAGCCATTCAGACTGGATGGGAACAGGCAATTTAATGAGTGTCATTATTACACTTTGCCTATACCCAGGGCGCTGCTTGAACAGCTTGAAAATACTGAGGTGCAATTAAAAATTACCTTGTCATATTTTATTGACCCTAATCCTGGTTTGTCTGGCACCATAGATCCACAGCGCTATCAATCCCATGGCTTGAGATTTGATTTACGTAGAAAGAATGAATCTCTTGAGATATTCAAGCAGCGTGTAAATGCATCTGAGCGTGATGATCCGCGAGTGCGGCCCCGTACGACACCCGATGATGAAAGGTGGATGCTTGGTCCACGAAGCGTTTCTGCAGGATCTTTACACTGTGACACATGGATCGGACCAGCAATTGAGTTGGTGGGAAGGGATTTATTGTGTATTAAGCCGGTTGGTGGTTGGAGTAGGTTTAGATCAACTGCCGAACATTGCAACAGCGAGCGCCGCTACTCCCTTATCATCACTTTTAAGACTGCAGATACCTCAATAGACCTCTACACTCCAATTGAGAACCACATTGCTGCCCTATTAAATGTTGAAACTCAGCAAAGTGTTGAAACCGTTGTGAGACAAGATAATTTATTTTAAAAACTTGTGTATACAAGTATTCCTAGAGGGATTCCGTTCAATGTTGAATATAGTTCAACATTGATTAAGGACTATCTTAAGTAATTGTTTGGGAGTTACCCTGGCGTTACCCCAGGAAATATTTAGTTCCAGAAGATTTTCTTAATCTGTTGATTTATATGGTGCGCCCGGCGGGAGTCGAACCCACGACCCTTGGCTTCGGAAACCAATACTCTATCCAGCTGAGCTACGGGCGCAATCCTGCCATTATAGCAAATAAGTTGCGCTGGCTTGGCGCGTGCCGTCTATTTTCTCTTTTTGCCTGCTGCGCACAACTACGCGTCTGAAATAATATTGTCATAGTGCGGGGCTATGCTTGCCTGAGGAAATATTAAGATTGTTTAAGGGTATTGCACTATGAAAGCCATGATTTTGGCCGCGGGGAAGGGTACACGTGTCCGGCCGCTGACGTATGAATTGCCTAAACCGATGATTCCGGTGTTGGGTAAGCCGGTGATGGCGTATCTGATCGAGCATCTGGCCATGCATGGCGTGGCCGATATCATGGTGAATGTGAGTTATCTGCACCAGAAAATTCAGGATTATTTTGAAGATGGCCATCGTTTTGGCGTGAATATTGGCTATTCGTTTGAGGGTGATATTGTCGACGGCAAGATCGTGCCACATGCGGTGGGCTCTGCCGGAGGCATGCGCAAGATTCAGGACTTTAGTGGCTTTTTTGATGACACGACGATTGTATTGTGCGGTGATGCGATTATTGACCTCGACATTACGCGCGCGGTGAAAGAGCACAAGGAGAAGGGTGCGCTGGCGAGCCTGGTGACCATGCAGGTGCCTATGGATAAGGTGTCTGGCTATGGCGTGGTGGTGACTAATAATGAAGGCCGTATCATTTCTTTTCAGGAGAAGCCTAGCCAGCTAGAGGCGCGCTCCAACTGGGCGAGTACCGGGATTTATATTTTCGAACCTGAAGTATTAGACCTGATTCCTTCCGGCAGCGAGTTTGATATTGGCTCGGATTTGTTTCCTTTATTGGTGCAGCGTGGCCTGCCGTTTTACGCGATCCAGCATCCGTTTAACTGGATTGATATTGGCGTGGTGAGCGATTATTGGCTGGTGATGCAGCAAATGATGCAGGGGTTTTTCCCGTCGATGCCGATCCCAGGCAAGCAGGTCAAACCTGGAGTGTGGGTAGGGCTGAATGTGCATATTGATTGGGAGCACACGCAGATTGAGGGGCCGGTGTATATCGGCTCCGGTTCGCGTATTGATAAAAACACCCGGATTATCGGCCCGACCTGGATTAACGCTGGTTGCCATATCCAGCGCGACAGCACGGTGATTCGCTCGATTTTGTTTGATTACACGCGCATTGCCCAGGGCTATGCGATTGAAGACCGCATTGTGTGCGGCGAGTATTGTGTCGACCGCAATGGCCGCATGGTGCATATGGATGACGACAATTGCGACATTATCTGGACTGATGCGCGCGAGAAAGTGGTTTATCCACAAAACTACGCTTATGCCAGACTGTAGTTTGTAGTCCGTTGCCATGTTTCTGACATGCCAGCGTCAAGGATTTGTCATGTTGGGTGACTATGCTCTCTGGAGTTTTGAGGAGAGGGTAAACACATGAAAAAAATGACTTTAATGATGGGCTTGCTGTTCGGTAGCATGAGCATGGCACAAGCGGCAACAACGTACCAAATTAGCAAAGAGTGGACATTTGCCCACAGTGGTGGTGGCTATTTGTCTGAAATCCCGGCCTTTGATGTGACCACCAACACTTTGTGGGTGGCTGGCGTAAAAGGGGTGGACGTATTAGATGCGAACACCGGTAGCTTGCTGCAACGCATTGATACCAGTGCTTATGGCAGTATCAACAGCGTGAGCATCAGCAATGGCATGGCTGCATTTGCCATTGAAAACAATACACGTACCAATGCTGGTATCGTGCAGTTGTATAACACTTCCAGCAGAAGCCTGGCCGCAGGCACCAACACATTCACCGTGGGTGCATTGCCAGACATGCTGACATTCACCCCAGATGGCAGCAAAATTCTGGTCGCCAACGAAGGCACGCCAAATGTCTATGGCTCACGTATCGGCAACAGCGTACCACGCGTCTATGGCGCCTCTGCCAATGACCCGGTCGGTAGCGTCACAATTATTGATGTGACCAGCCGCACTGTGGCTGCGACGGCCACTTTGGCCGGTGTGACAACTTCTGGCAGCCATATCCGCACCAATACCGGCATGGATTTTGAGCCGGAATATATTGCAGTCAGTGCTGACGGCAGCAAAGCCTATGTCACGCTGCAAGAAGCCAACGCGATTGGTATCCTGGACCTGAACACAAACTCTTTCACAAAAGTGGTGGGCCTGGGCGCGAAAGACTTCAGTCAGCCGGGTAACAGTATCGACCCGCTCAATAATGGCAGCGTTAATTTTATCAGCGCTAACGTAAAGGGCTTGTACATGCCTGATGGGATTGCGACCTATGACGTGGCTGACAAGACTTACCTGGTGACAGCTAACGAAGGTGATTTCCGTGAAGATGACGGTGACCGCTCTGCTGCCAGTTCACTGGGCGCGACTGGCGACTTGGCCAATATCCGTGTATCGAATACGGACTCATCTCCAGGCGATCTGTACGCAGCAGGCGCACGCTCTTTCAGCATCCGTGATGCCGATGGCAACCTGGTGTATGACAGTGGCGATATCCTCGATAAAGAAGCGTTTGCACGTGGCATTTACGATGATGGCCGTAGCCGTGACAAAGGTGTGGAGCCAGAAGGCGTAGATTTGTTCACACTGGGTGGCCGCACCATTGCTGCTGTAGGCCTGGAAAGAACCCTGAAAGGCGCGATTGCCCTGTTTGATATTACCGACCCGACCAAGGTCAGCTTTATCGACATGATCGTGTCTGATGGCGATTTGGCGCCAGAAGGTCTGGTCGCCTTTGAAAAAGACGGCTCTATCTTCCTGGCGTTTGCCAACGAAGGTTCTAACACGACTTCCTTGTTCCGTATCAGTGCCGTGCCTGAGCCAGGTTCTGCAGCGATGCTGGGCCTGGGTTTGGTCGCGATGGCGGCCATGCGTCGCCGTCAGAAGTAATCGGTCATTCTGACTACATTCAGCCGGGCATGGCAACATGCCTGGCTGTTTGTTTTTAGGTACATGGAAAAGCCTGCACGCGCGTTTCCTGTCCAGTCGTTCTGCGTTATAATCGCGGGGATATTTTTTCTAACGCAACGGGATACGGATATGTCGGATTACAAACAAGGTTCAAGCATTAAAGAGTTAATTATTGCGATTCCAGGTGCCATTGTTGGATTTACTTTGCTGGTTTCGTTACTGGCTTACCTGTTTGGCGTGTTTGGCAGTGAAAAAGCCGCCCCGTCCAAAGAAGAAACGGACGCAGTCGAGCAAAAAGTGGTGGCCAATATCAAACCGGTGGCGACCATTGAAGTGGCTGAAGCCGCTGGCGCCCACGTTGAAAAGAGTGGCGAAGAGATTGTGAAAGGCACTTGCGTGGCCTGTCATGGCGTAGGTGCATTGGGTGCGCCAAAAATCGGTAATGCTGGGGACTGGGGTCCACGTATTGCACAAGGCTATGAAACCCTGGTTAAACATGCGACAGAAGGTATTCGTAGCATGCCACCACGCGGCGGCGCGGCTGACCTGAGTGATCATGAAGTGGCAGATGCCGTGGCTTATATGGCAAATCAGGCTGGTGCAAAGTTTGATCCTGCCAGCTTGAAGAAGTAATTGCTGTGAATGTGAGAAGCCGCTTGATTCAAGCGGCTTTTTTATTGGTGAATTCGTTTTTCTGGCAAAGTAGAATCCATGGCGAGATACGCAATTGGGGATATCCAGGGCTGCTACCACTCCCTGATGCATTTACTGGCGCAGGTGGACTTTCAGCCTGGTCGTGACAGCCTGTGGCTGGTGGGCGATTTGATTAATCGCGGTACCGGCTCTCTGGAGGTGTTGCGTTGGGTATACAGGCACCGCGAGCATGTGCGGCTGGTGCTGGGTAACCATGACCTGCATGCGATTGCTGTGGCACATCATATCCGGCCACCGCATCGCTTTGATACGCTGACAGCATTGTTTTCTGCCGACGATGGCGCCGCCTTGCTCGGCTGGTTACGCCAACAGCCGCTGATGGTGCTGGAAGATGATTTTGCCATGTTGCACGCCGGGCTCTATCCGCAATGGACTTTGCCAGAGGCCAGGGCGCTGGCGGCTGAGGTTGAAACTGTGTTGCAGTCAACAGATTATTTAAGCTTTTTGCAGCAGATGTATGGCAACCACCCGGCCGCCTGGGATGATGGCTTAACCGGTATTGATCGCTTGCGCGCGATCACCAATGCCCTGACGCGCATGCGCTTGCTGGATGACACTGGGGCAATGGAGTTTGCCTTCAAAGGCGAGGTGCAGGATATTCCGGCTGGCTATCAACCCTGGTTCAAAGTCGCTACGCGGCAATCGGCACAAGCCAGTCAAACCATCCTGTTCGGGCATTGGTCAGCCCTTGGTTTGTATCAGGGCGAGGGCGTGATTGCGCTGGATACCGGTTGTTTGTGGGGACGACAACTGACGGCTTATACGCTGGAAACAGGTGCGTTTACCCAAGTGCCCTTAGATCCGCGCGACCGGCCAGCAGGCACGGTTGGCGAGTAGTTGGCGCGCCTGTGATGGAGTTGTGGCTGGTCGTGGCGGCCGCCTTCCTGGCTGGAGTCATGGATGCGATGGTCGGTGGTGGCGGGTTGGTCACCGTGCCTGCGCTGCTCTCGACTTATACCTCACTGCCGCCTGCCTTATTGCTGGGCACCAATAAATGTTCCAGTGTGTTTGGCACCACCGTGGCTGCCTGGCGCTATAGCCATCGCGTGCAGCTGGATTGGACCTGGCTGGCCCCCGCTGCGCTAGTGGCTTTTGTCGGCGCTGGCCTGGGGGCGTGGACGCTGACCTGGATGGATCCGCAGTTCTTGCGCAAATTGCTGCCCTGGGTATTGCTGCTGGTGCTGGTTTACACCTTAAAATCTCCGCAATTTGGCCTGCATCATGCGCCGATACGGCAGAGTGCCCGCGCACGCTTGTGGCTGGCCCTGGCGATTGGGGCAGGGATTGGTTGGTATGATGGTTTTTTCGGGCCGGGCACCGGTAGTTTCTTTATTTTTCTGCTGGTGCGCTGGCTGGGACAAGACTTTCTGCATGCCTCAGCCTCGGCGAAAGTGCTGAATGCGACCACCAATCTTGCCGCACTGCTGATGCTGGCCGCAACTGGTCATGTGTGGTGGCAGGCCGGCCTGATTATGGCCGTGGCCAATGTGGCGGGTAGCCTAGTGGGGACTGCATTGGCACTCAAGCATGGTGCCGGGCTGGTGCGCAGGGTATTTATGCTGGTGGTGGTGCTACTGATTTTAAAAACGGGCGTAGATGCCTATGTCGTTTAAAGGCGTCATGCTTGTAACAGCTGTCATGGCCACTCACGCGCAACATGTTATGATGTGTGCACTGGGGATTCAGCAGCCTCCCCGCTTCAAGACGCCCTGCGTCCAAGGACTGCTCAAATCTTGGGTCATGCTCAGCCGTGAGCTATATCCTATGAAATGAGGCCTTATGCACGCACATTATTCTTCTGATATGACTTCCTCCACTGACATACACACATCACCTGCACCAGTGTCGCTCAGCCAGGCTTTCTGGTATTGGCTCAAACTCGGCCTGATCAGTTTTGGCGGTCCGGCCGGGCAAATTGCCATCATGCATCACGACCTGGTCGAGCAAAAACGCTGGATATCTGAAAAACGTTTTTTACATGCGCTCAATTATTGCATGGTCTTGCCTGGCCCGGAGGCGCAGCAGCTGGCCACCTATATTGGCTGGCTCATGCATCGCACCTGGGGCGGCGTGATCGCCGGCGTGCTGTTTGTCTTGCCTTCGTTTTTTATGCTGGTGTTACTGGCCTGGGTCTATATGGCTTATGGTCACGTGCCGACGGTGGCGGGTGCTTTATACGGCATTAAACCGGCGGTGGTAGCGATTGTATTGTTTGCGGCTTATCGCATTGGCACGCGCGCGTTAAGAAATCGCGTCATGTGGGCGATTTCTGCCTTGGCATTCGTGGCGATTTTCCTGTTCAAATTGCCGTTTCCTTTGATCGTACTGACCGCTGCAAGCCTGGGTTTTATCGGCGGACATCTGGCTCCCAAACTCTTTACCGTGGGTGGGCATGGTGCAGCCACGCATCATTTTGGCCGTGCCCTGATTGACGACGATACGCCCACACCGGCACATGCACGTTTTAGCTGGCTGGGCATGGTGCGCATTGCAGTCACGGGGGCGATACTCTGGCTGCTGGTGATGGCTGGCTTGTGGTGGCACTTCGGCTGGCAGGGGGCGTTGACGCAAATGGGCTGGTTTTTCAGCAAAGCGGCCTTGCTGACTTTTGGCGGTGCCTATGCCGTCTTACCTTACGTTTATCAGGGCGCCGTGGATCATTACCACTGGCTCAGCCCGGCGCAGATGATGGATGGTCTTGCCCTGGGCGAAACCACGCCCGGCCCATTGATTATGGTGGTAACCTTTGTCGGTTTTGTTGGTGGTTGGCTTAACCAGGCACTGGCCGCAGATGGGCCATTGCTGGCGGGTTTTTTGGCGGCGACGGTGGTGACTTTTTTCACCTTTTTGCCCAGTTTTGTATTTATTTTTAGCGGTGCGCCGCTGATTGAAAATACACGTGACAATGTACGCCTCACGGCACCACTGAGTGCCATTACCGCTGCCGTGGTCGGCGTGATTTTAAATCTAGCCCTGTTTTTTGCTTACCATGTGTTTTTGCAGAGCACATGGTTTCCTGGCGTAGACTGGCTAGCCATCGGCCTGGCCGTCGTGGCCTGGTTGGCGCTGGCGCGTTTTAAACTGAATGTGATTGCCGTGATTGCTGCGTCTGCAGTGGTGGGGATGCTGGTGCAATGGCTGCGCTAGGTCAGGCGGCCATATTAACCAAATAATGTTGCGGTAATCTGCGCGTGTGCTTGCTGAGCCAGCTGTTGTCGTGATTGTCCGCTGGCTGCAATTGGCGTACCAAAATGCAAGTGCACCGTCGGTTGCTGCATTTTCAGGTAGGCGTTCATCGATTCGATGATCGAGGTGTCGCCAGCGTAAGCTACGTCCAGGTTCGGTTGGCCATCAGGCAGTGGGTAATGAATCGCTACCGGGATGATTTTGGTGTTGGCTTCAATAGCCGCCTGAATCAGGCTGCTTTTAAACGGCAGTACACTCAGACCCTCGGTGGTAGTCCCTTCCGGAAACACGCATAGATTGTCATTCAATTTGAGCGCGTGGCTGCAAATATTCACCACGCGCGCCGCATCGCGGTTACGCGTACGATTGATGAAAATGGTACCTGACTTTCTGACCAGGTAACCAAAGACTGGCCAGTCCCTGATCTCCAGCTTGGCGACAAAGCGTACCGGGATGATGCTGTTGATGGCATGGATGTCTGACCAGGAAATATGGTTAGCCACAAACAACACGCCATGCGTGCGGATATCAGGCAACTCGCCGCTGGTCGTCACGCGCAAGTTAAAGCAGTGCAGCAGGCGCTTGCACCACCATTGAATCAGGCCGAGCCGCATCCAGCGGTTGCACACTGGCAACACAATGGCGGCTAAGGTGACACCTGTCAGGACATGCAGTGTGATGCGGGTGATGCGCCACCCGCGAACGATCATTGAGGTTTGTGGCAAGTTATTTCAAGAAATGCGCAGCATATCTGGGATTCATTCGAGACAGGGGTAACAATACCAGCATATCTGCCGTATTAAAAGCAGGGTCCCAGGCCGGTTCGCCGCAAATGTAGGCACCCAGTCGTAAATAGCCTTTGACCAGTGGCGGGCAAGCGACGGTCAGGGATTGATCCAGAGCATCAATCGGCAATGGATTGTGCGGGAACACGCGGTATTCTGCAGGCGACAAATAGTCGTCACGCAAGTTGTTAAACAGGGACGCCGCGGTATGGCCACCGTCGTGCATGGAGATGCTGGCGCAACCGATCATGTACTCATACTGGCGAGCCATCATGTATTTGGCCAGGCCTGCCCATAGCATGGTGATGGTGCCGCCGCTACGGTAGTCAGCGTGTACGCAGGCGCGGCCGACTTCCACTGTACGATCAGCCAGGGGTGCCAAACGACTTAAATCAAACTCGCCAGCGGAGTAGTAACCCCCTGCCAGCATGGCTTGCATCGGGTTCAATATACGGTAAGTGCCAACGACTTGCTGGGTCGCATCGTCGCGCACCAGTAAATGATCACAAAAGGCATCAAAGCCATCGACATCCAGCCCTTGCTGGCCTTTGATTTGTGCGCCCATTTCTTCAGCAAATACCTGGTAGCGCAGGCGTTGTGCTTCCATGATCTCTTCTGCGCTGGTGGCCAGTGCCACGCTCAGGGTTGAGGCTGGCTTACGGGTGGTGTCGGCTGGCGATTGAATTTCTGCCTGGTATGTGCCGTGTTCTTGCAGATGGCGTTCTAACATCACGCAACTCCTTGGTTGAGGTTTAGCGAGATATTAGGAGTGTCACATGAACGATTGGTGACGTTGGTGTGACAGTTGTGTGACGCCGCCAGTGACTAAACTGCTCGCGCTAAATAAAAAAGAGCGACCCATGGTCGCTCTTTTAAATGAAGCTATTTCCGCGCTTAGTGAGAAACGCGGGAGGTGCCGCCACTTTCAACAATACGCACACGCTCACCCGCGTTAAATTGCTCGTCAGCCTCTTGCACAATGGCGACCAAACCGCCGCCATCCAGCTTGACTGTGATTTCGTAAGCATTTTTACGCGTTGCCACTTCTTCTGCGGCAGAGCCCGCCAGGCCACCGGCGACTGCGCCAATCACGGCAGCAATCGCACTGCCTTTGCCGCCACCGACCGAGCTACCCGCGATACCGCCAATGGCGCCACCGGCAATGGTCCCGACAGGTGACTTGGTGCCTTCCAGTTTCACGGAGCGTACACTTTCCACCACACCGGTTTTGACTGTTTGTGCTTTACGCGCTTCGTCTCGTGAATACACATTGCCAGAGTTTGAACTGGCGCATGCCGCCAATACCCCGGTGATTACTGCGACAGCCATCCATTTTAATACGCGTGTTGTCATTTTTCTCTCCTAGTATTTACACACATCACTTCACTCTTTAACGTAAATCACTTATATCTAATGCACATTGCTTAGCTGGCAGTCTGGCGCAGGGATGGGTCTTCTTTGAGCGCATCCTGCACCAGTGCATGGCTATAAATGTTTTCAATCTCTGTTCTGCTTGGCTGGTGGTTCTGGCCGCCGCGGCTGCCAATCTTGATGGCACCCATGGTGGATGCCAGGCGGCCACAAGCCTTCCAGTCCCAACCGCGCACAATGCCGTATAACAAGCCGGCACGGTAAGCATCGCCACAGCCAGTCGGGTCTACCAAAGACTCTGCTTTAACGCATGGAATATCATGACGTTGACCATCAGCGTAAATATGCGAGCCTTCGCTACCCAAGGTCACAATCAGCGCTTTTACTTTAGCCGCCAGTTGTTCTAATGATAGCCCTGTTTTGTCTTGGATGACTTGTGACTCGTAATCGTTCACCGCCAGATAGTCGGCCATTTCAATAAAATGCAACAGTTCTTCGCCATTAAACATTGGCAAGCCCTGGCCAGGGTCAAACATAAATGGAATACCCGCATCGTGGCATTCTTTGGCATGCTGAAACATGGCATCGCGGCCATCTGGCGCAATGATTGCCAGCTTGATGTCGCGCGCATCATTCACGCTATTGGCGTGTGCATGCTGCATGGCACCTGGGTGAAAAGCCGTGATCTGGTTGTCATCCATGTCAGTGGTGATAAACGCCTGCGCGGTATAAGTGCCCGCCACTGTTGTGATATGCCGCGGGTCAATATTGTTTTGTTCCAGCCAGGCTTGGTAAGGCGCAAAGTCATCGCCGACGGTGGCCATGATGTGTGGCTGGCCTTCCAGCAGTTGAAGGTTATAGCCGATGTTGCCCGCGGTACCGCCAAATTCACGACGCATCTCCGGCACCAAAAAGGCGACGCTGAGTTTGTGGATTTTGTCCGCCAGAATATGGTTTTTAAATTGGTCAGGAAACACCATGATGGTGTCATAGGCCAGTGAGCCGCAAATTAGAATGTTCATGAACGCTTAAAGTCTTTAATTGAAAGTGAGGCTATTATTGCCGCCAGACAGGCGGCTGGCAAGTGCTGAAAGCCTGATGAGGCTCAGGATTGTTTGATGGCCATGTCGATTAAGGTTTTGGCGGCTTTTTTGGCCGATTTGATCGCGCCGGAACCACGCTTGATTTGTTCGGCCTGTACGGCGCCTTCAAACAGGATGGACAGTTGCAGTGCCAGGCCTTCGGCATCTTTAATATTGGCGTCTTGCGCCAATTTGGTGATGAATTGGCGAAATTCGCGCGATTGCTGCGAAGACAGTTGGTGGATGCGGTTTTCTTCGTTAGGGAATTCTGCCGATGCCTTGATAAAAGCGATACCGGTGAAGGAGGGCGAAGTCACCCATTCTTCAATGAATTCAAACAGTTTCTGGATTTTTTCATTCGGGCTGCCACCGAGGCCACCCAGTTTTTCATTCATCCAGTTTTGAAAGTCCTGATGGCTTTGCTGCAACACGGCCAGGATCAGTTCTTCCTTGGTCTCAAAATACTTGTAAAGCGTCATTTTGGTGGTGCCGGCCACGGCCACAATCGTATCCACGCCAGTGGAATTGATACCGCGCGTCTGAAACAGGTCAGTGGAAACCTGAAGAATCTTTTGCTTTAAAGTATTCATGCTTTGATTATAGCACTCTATACCGCCTTGTATAGAGGTAAGCCAAGGCGCAAGGAATAAATCCTATTGATTTAGTTTTAATTATCGTGTTAAATATACTATACCGTATAGTATAGTTTTATGGACAATCAATCACAACAGGAGAACATCATGCGTCAACTACAATCATTGGTATTAGCAACATTATTGGCGGCTGCAGGCAGCGCGTTTGCGGCGGAGCCGTTATTTGTGGTCAAGTCGGTGGAGCTTAATCAGCCAGTCGATGTGGTCTGGAAAAAAGTCGCTGATTTTGGCGATCTCGGCGCCTGGCATCCGGCCGTGGCCAAAACTGAAATTGTCTCTGGTAAAAATAACCATGCCGGTGCCAAGCGCGTATTAACCTTGCAGGATGGTGGCAAAATTAACGAAACATTGACTGCCTACAATGCCAAATCTAAAAGCTATTCTTACAAAATCACCGATAGCGTGTTGCCTGTGAATGAATACGCGTCTACCGTGAGTGTGCACAGCAATGGCGACGGCAAGTCTGTGGTGGTGTGGGAAGGTCATTTCTTGCCAAAAGCGCCGGCTGACGAAAAAGCGGCTTCTGATACGATTAAGGGCGTTTACGATGGTGGTTTGAATCAGCTGAAAACATTATTCCAGTAATTGGGCAAATGTGAATGATCAGCCGTCGTGATTGCGACGGCTTTTTTATTTGGAGTTCAGCATTAGCTTGGGGGTGTAATTACATTTCACCTGGTCCAGCAATTGGTTGACCAGCACTTGTTCATCGCGATTGGTGGTGACATGGCCATTGATGATGTTTTCGATATAAATACTTTTCAGTCGCTCTGGCAGTTGAATCGCTTCCAGCAAGCGGCAATCGCCGTGCTTCATGGTTTCCAGGCGGCTGTAAATGGCAGCGGTTTCAGAGGGGCTGGCTTCGTGTGACAGGGGGTGCGCAGGCGGCGAGTATTCTGGCGCTTTTGCTTGCAGCGCGGGTACTGGCGTGACCTGCATGTGCCAATAGTATCCGCCGATGACGCCAAACAATAATGTCACGATGACCACGCCATAGTTGCGGATGGCTAGCCAGTTGATTTCGCGCCTGGTTTGCACATCAAGCAGTGCCTGCGCAGCTTGCCTGGCATGTTGCAGGGCGCTGGATTGCGGATGTAGCAGTTTTTCCTGGCAGGCACTGCGCGCCATAAAATACAACTGATTGGCCAGCATGTCCGGTAGCCTGGCGCCTGCCAGTTGTGCCTGGGCGGTCAGGTAGTGTTGCAATCTGTCTGGCGGATTGCGTGCTGTTGCTGTGTCGGTTGGCAATTGCGCCATCGGGCTGGATAGCAGGTCATCGAGAATGTTGAAGAGTGCGAACAGCTTGTGCGCGGCTTGCTTGCCAGACTTGTCCAGCATGCGTATCAGCCATTCGGATTGCAGCAGCGCGTCCAGCATGCGCTTAGAATGGTTTGGTCACGACCAGAATAACCACGGCAACCAATAGCATTACCGGCACTTCGTTAAACCAGCGGAACCAGACGTGGCTGTGGCGGTTTTGCTGTGCGCGGAATTGTTTTAACAGTCTGCCGCAATAATGATGATAGCCAATCAGCGCAATTACCAGTGTCAGCTTGGCATGCAGCCAGCCGCCTGTGAAGCCATAGCCCAACCATAGCCATAGGCCAAAAGCCAGCGCCAGCAACATCAGTGGTTGCATAAAGCGATAAAGCTTATGTGCCATCAGCAGTAATCTGGCCTGGGCTTGCGGATCCTGCTCCATGGCCAGATTGACATAAATGCGCGGCAGGTAAAACAAACCGGCAAACCAGCTGGTGACAAAAATAATGTGAAACGCCTTAACCCACAGCATTTAGCTGGCTTCTTTGTCTAGTAACTGGCGCAACTCGGTGAAGTTGAGTTCGCCTATGGTTTTTTGCAGGCGCTTGCCTTGCGCGTCAAAAATAAAGGTGGTTGGCGTCAGGTTGACGTCGCCAAAGGCTTTCACCATTTCGCCGTAGCCATCATGCATGACGGTAAAAGGCAGGTTTTTCTCTTTGGTGTAATTGGCGACTTGCGCGGGTGGGTCGTAAGGCATGGCGACGGCAATCACCACCAGGTTTTTGTCTTTATATTGCTGGTAGGTGTTGATCAGGTCGGGCATTTCCTTGATACAGCCCGGGCAATCTGTGGCCCAGAAATTAACCAGCACGGTTTTGCCGCGCAGCGATTCCATGCTGATTTTCTCACCACTCAGGGTGGTGAAGGTGACCTCGGGCGCTTGCGGTTTTTGCATTACAGCCAAGGCCAGCCCTGCAAACAGGGCCAGCGCGACCAGTGGCACTACCCATTTTTTAAACTTAGATTTGAATGTAGACATCTGAAAACCTGATTAGTCAAAAACCCTGGCGGCTGTACCGTGTTTGTGCCGAATACGGCGTGGTATAATTAGCTTTTGTTTTTGATAAATTATCAATGAACGCACCTGTCAACGCAGATTTGTTAAAGCACAATTCTACTCCTCTCACGCGTTTACGCGAAATCCCGTACAACTATACCTCCTTCTCTGACCGCGAAATCGTCATTCGGTTTCTGGGTGAAGAAATCTGGGAGATTTTAAATACCTTGCGCGCAGAGCGTAAGACGGGTCGTAGTGCACGCATGTTGTTTGAGGTGTTGGGCGATATCTGGGTGGTATCACGTAACCCTTATCTGCAAGATGACTTGCTGGAAAACCCAAAACGTCGCAAGGCGCTGATTGAAGCCTTGTACCACCGCATCTCTGCGATTAATGAGCGTAGCGGCGGTAACGATAAAGTGCAAAAGCTGGTGGCTGCGGCCACCAAGGCGGTTGAAAAATTTGCCGATGATTTCAAGCAAACGGCCGATTTGCGTAAAAAAGCCTTGGCCAAACTGACCAAATTTACGCGCAAAGACAATGTACAGTTTGATGGCCTGGCACGTGTGTCACATGTGACCGACGCGACGGACTGGCGTGTCGAGTATCCGTTTGTGGTGATTAACCCGGATACCGAAGCCGAGATTTCCTATCTGGTACGTGCGTGTATCGAATTGGGCTTAACCATTATCCCGCGTGGCGGTGGTACGGGTTATACCGGTGGTGCTGTGCCATTAACGCCGTTATCTGCAGTTATTAATACCGAAAAGCTGGACCAGCACACTGGCGTGCAAATGCGCACTTTGCCGGGTGTTTCACGCCAGGTGGCCACCATTGAGTGTGGCGCCGGGGTGGTGACACGCCGTGCCATGGACGCAGCCACTGCGGCCGGGCTGGAGTTTGCCTGCGATCCAACCTCTGCTGATGCCTGCTGCATCGGCGGTAACGTGGCCATGAACGCTGGTGGTAAAAAAGCTGTGCTATGGGGGACTGCACTGGATAACCTCGCCTCCTGGCGTATGGTGACGCCGGACGCCACCTGGCTGGAAGTCGAGCGCCTGGATCATAACCTGGGCAAGATTCATGATATCGAGATGGCGCGCTTTAAAATCAGCCGCTACGACATTGATTTCAAGAATCTGCTGTCTGAGCCGGAAATCCTCGCGATTCCAGGGCCTAGCTTCCGTAAGGTTGGCCTGGGTAAGGACGTGACTGACAAGTTCCTGTCTGGTTTGCCTGGCGTGCAAAAAGAAGGTTGTGATGGCCTGATTACTTCCGCGACCTTTATTCTGCACCGTATGCCCAAGCATGTGCGTACCATTGCGCTGGAATTTTTTGGCAATGTGTCACATGCGGTACCGGCGATTGTCGAGATTAAAGACTACCTGGATGCAACCGCCAAGCAAGACCCGGCCGTAATTATGGCTGGCCTGGAACACATGGACGAGCGTTATGTGAAGGCCGTGGGTTACGCGACCAAAGCCGCGCGTCAGCAACGCCCGAAAATGGTGTTGTTGTGCGATATCGCCTCTGATGACGAGAATGCCGTCGGTGAAGTGGCGTCCGCCGTGGTGCGTATGTGTAATGCGCGTAACGGTGAAGGCTTTATTGCTGTTTCGGCAGATGCGCGTAAAAAATTCTGGCTCGATCGTTCACGTACGGCGGCCATTGCGCGTCACACCAACGCCTTTAAAATTAACGAGGATGTGGTGATTCCATTGCCACGCCTGGGCGAATACTCTGACGGCATTGAGCGCATCAATATTGAATTGTCGATTCAGAATAAATTGCGCCTGGTCGATGCACTGGAAGCGTTTGTGTCAGGTGATCTGCCACTGCAGCCGGATGAGGATGGCAATGCTGACCCTGAAGGCGTGAAATCCAAGCAGAATATTGCGCTGCAATTGTTGCGTGACGTGCGTGCCAAATGGCGTTTGCTGTTGAATACGCTGGATGAACCTGTGGCCGTGCTGGGTGAGCTTGGCAAAGCATTTACGCAATATGACAACGTGTTCCGTGCCGTGCAGTCGTATGATCTGCGCGTGTCCTGGAAGCGTGAGCTCAAGCGCCCGATGGCAGATATTTTTGCCGGCCGCGAATACCAGAAGATTCTCGACAAGCTGGATGAAATCCAAAAAACCGTATTGAAGAGCCGCGTGTTTATTGCGCTGCATATGCACGCCGGTGACGGTAACGTGCACACCAATATCCCGGTCAACTCCGATGACTACGGCATGATGCAGGACGCACACGCTGCCGTGGCGCGCGTGATGGACCTGGCACGTGGCCTCAATGGTGTGATCTCCGGCGAACACGGTATTGGTATCACCAAGATGGAGTTCCTGGACCAGGCCACCATTGATACCTTTGCTGCTTATAAAAACAAGGTAGACCCGAAAGGTCACTTTAACAAAGGCAAATTATTGATGGGTTCCGGGCTGGAAAACGCCTATACGCCTAGCTTTGGTTTGCTGGAGCAAGAGTCCATCATCATGGAGCAGTCTGCCATTGGCGAAATTGCCGATGATATTTCTGACTGCTTGCGCTGCGGTAAGTGTAAGCCGGTGTGTTCAACGCATGTGCCGCGCGCTAACCTGCTGTACTCGCCACGTAACAAAATTCTGGGTACTTCGCTGTTGATCGAAGCCTTCTTGTATGAAGAGCAGACGCGTCGCGGTATTTCACTCAAGCATTTTGACGAGTTCAACGATGTGGCCGACCATTGTACGGTTTGCCACCGTTGCGAGAAGCCGTGCCCGGTCAATATCGACTTCGGCGATGTGTCGGTCAAGATGCGTAACTTCCTGCGTGAGCAGGGTAAAAAGAAATTCAACCCAGGCACCGCTGCGGGCATGTTGTACCTGAACGCTAAGGATCCGGCGACCATTAAATTCTTGCGCGGTACCATGATCGGCATGGGCTATAAAGCCATTAATATCGCCAATAGCCTGGCCAAGAAGTTTGGCCTGCTCAAGGATAAAAAAGCGCCGCCAGCCACGGTGGGCAAGGCTGAAATCAAAGCGCAGGTGATTCACTTTATTAATCGCCCGATGCCGAAGAAAATGCAGTCCAAGACTTCGCGCGCCATGTTGGGTGTGGAAGACGACACCATGATCCCGGTCATTCGTAATCCGCAGAAAGTGACTGAAGATTCAGAAGCGGTGTTCTACTTCCCGGGTTGTGGCTCCGAGCGCTTGTTCTCTAACGTGGGCCTGGCCACACAAGCCATGCTGTATGAGGTAGGCGCGATTACGGTGCTGCCGCCAGGTTACCTGTGCTGCGGCTATCCGCAAACGGCGTCGGGCAACCATGACAAAGGCCAGGAAATCACCGCCGATAACCGTGTGTTATTCCATCGCGTGGCTAATACGCTGAACTATCTGGACATCAAGACGGTGATTGTGTCTTGCGGTACCTGCATGGATCAGTTGCAGAAATACGAGTTCGAGAAAATTTTCCCGGGCTGCCGTCTGCTTGATATCCACGAATACCTGATGGAAAAAGACATGCGTTTGCAAGGCGTGACTGGTACACGTTATATGTATCACGATCCATGCCATTCGCCGATGAAAACCTACAAGCCGTTGGAAGTCACCAACAAGCTCATGGGCACCGATGTGGCACTGAATGACCGTTGCTGCGGTGAGTCTGGTACGTTTGCAGCGGCACGTCCTGACATTGCGACCCAGGTGAAATTCCGCAAGCAGGAAGAGCTGGAAAAAGGCATGGAAAAAATGGGCCTGACCGTCGGTGCACCTGAGCAGGCTGTCAAGATTTTGACCTCTTGCCCAAGCTGCCTGCAAGGCTTGTCACGTTACGGTGACGACACCGGTATTGAGGCCGACTACATCGTGGTGGAAATGGCCAAGCATGTGCTGGGTGAAAACTGGATGGAAAATTACATCCAGAAAGCCAATAACGGCGGCATTGAGAAAGTGCTGCTGTAAACAAGATAAACCCCGCGAAAGCGGGGTTTCTGCTAGTGGTCGTGTGGCGCTTATTGTTGGCGCGCCTTGAGGTAGACGTAAATGCCCGCCCAGGTCATGACTACAAAAATAACGGCAATCACGATAAAACTCATCAAACCATAGTCTGTAGATAATAAATCAATCAAAATTTTCATTGGGTTTCCTCCTGTAAGCTCATGATTAGCAAGCACTGATTCTGAGGATAATTTTGAACCCTATTGTTGACATGGTTTTTGATGTAACGCAAAAGTGATGCAGGCAGTAAGCGCTGAAATACAGCTTGTGCTGCCTTACTTGAGGATTTTTCAGGAAAATAACAGATGAATGTTTACCCGCTAATCAAGCCGCTGCTGTTTCAACTGGATGCAGAGCAGGCACATGACCTCACCTTGCAATCGCTCAAGCGCGCTGAAAAACTGGGGCTGCTGGCATTGGCTGCTGGCCGTTTGCCAGAACAGCCTACGCAGGTGATGGGGCTGACTTTTCCTAACCCGGTGGGCCTGGCCGCAGGCCTGGATAAAAATGCTGCCGTGATTGACGGCATGGCTGCGCTGGGGTTCGGCTTTATTGAAGTCGGCACCGTTACACCACGCGCGCAACCGGGCAACCCCAAGCCACGCCTGTTCCGTTTGCCAGAAGCACAAGCGATTATTAACCGCTTCGGCTTTAACAACCTGGGCGTGGATCAGTTGATCCAGAATGTGAAGGCCAGCAAGTTTAAGGGCATTCTGGGCATCAATATAGGCAAAAATTTTGATACGCCTAACGACAGGGCAGCAGAAGATTACCTGACCTGCATGCGTAAAGTGTATAGCCATGCCAGCTATATCACAGTGAATATCTCTTCGCCCAACACCAAGAACCTGCGTGCACTGCAAGAAAAAGACGCGCTGGGCCAATTGCTGGCCACACTTAAGTCTGAGCAAAAAATCCTGTCACAGGTGCATGGTAAATATGTGCCCGTGGTGCTTAAGATTGCACCGGACCTCACGACTGAGCAAGTGCAGGAAATTGCTGAACTGCTAATGCAGCACCGCATGGATGGCGTCATCGCGACCAATACCACGCTGGCGCGTGATGCTGTGGCCGGTCTGCCGAATGCGGAAGAAGCTGGAGGCCTGTCGGGCGCACCAGTGAAGGCTGGGTCTACACGTGTGATCCAAACCCTGGCTGCTACGCTGCAAGGCAGCTTGCCTATTATTGGCGTAGGTGGCATTTTGAATGGCGACGATGCCAAAGAAAAAATGGCAGCGGGCGCCAGTCTGGTGCAGTTGTATAGCGGGTTAATCTATAAAGGCCCGCAGCTGATTAAGGATTGCCGTAAAGCGCTGCTGTAATGGCATTGCCTATCCTTTACTCCTATCGGCGTTGCCCCTACGCCATGCGTGCACGCATGGCATTGTGGGCTGCACAAATTCGGGTCGAAGTACGAGAGGTGTCGCTACGAGATAAACCTGCACACTTGTTGCAGATTTCTCCCAAGGGCACCGTACCTGTATTGCAACTGACAGAGGGAACAGTGTTGGAGCAAAGCCTGGATATTATGCTGTGGGCGTTGGCACAGTGTGATCCACAAGGTTGGCTCAACGCCGACCGGGACACGATAGTGCGCCTGATCGCGATGAATGATGGTGACTTTAAAAAAGCCCTGGACCGCTACAAATATCCCGAACGTTATCCCGAGCAACCGCAAGTGTTTTATCGGCAACAGGGGGAGCAGTTTTTGCAGCTGCTGGAGGCCGCCTTGCAGCAACATCGCTTTGTATTGGGTGATTCTGCCAGTATGGCAGATGTGGCGATTTTTCCGTTTATCCGCCAGTTTGCGGCTGTGGATGCTGAGTGGTTCGCTGGTAGTGCTTATCCGCAATTGCGGGCTTGGTTAAACGGTTGGCTGGAAAGTGCGTTGTTTGCGCAGATTATGCAGAAGTTTCCAACATATATTGAGTCGACATAGCCAATATTGCTAAGGCTGATATTCCTTAGATAATGTCAAAGAAAGTCATTCTTCTGATTTTTTGTTTTGTGGGCTTGGGTGACATCGTTTTTCGCCTGTAGGCGAGTTACTTTTCTTTGCTTGCACAAAGAATAAGTAACCAAAAGAAAGTGCACCCCAGCTTCCGCTTGTTTCCTGTGCTACTCGGCTTGCCGGGCGTCCATCGAAACTCGCCCTGGTGGCTTGCACAAAACGCAAGCCACTGCGGAACTCGGACAGCCGATGGCCGAGAACTCCCGTCAACCCTGCGTTGCTCGGCGCGGCAGATGGGGACCCCGAAAACCTACGAGCGCCATCCTTTAGCGGGTTTAATAAAAGAATCTGGTTTTTGAACTATCCACATTTCTGCGATGTGAGTTTGGCGAGATAAATCCCATTCCATCACGCTGAGTAGCGGAGACAAAATAAGAGTAGAGGGAGCGACTGTCCGAGTCCCGCGGTGGGCTGCGTCGTTTGCAGCCCGCTAGGATGAGTTTCGTGACCGGCTTATTTTGTTGAGCAACGCAAGGGAGCCGAAGGCCGTGATGGCTGGGTGCCCTCCTCTTTGGTTACTTTCTGAGGGGCAAGCATCAGAAAGTGACTCGCCTAAAGGCGAAACAATTTGATGCTTAAATGCACAACACTTAAATATCAGAAGTGCTTAGTCGCTTTTCTGTGCACTCTGCTCAAACTTCTCATACGCATTAATAATCTTCTGTACCAACGGGTGTCTTACCACATCCTGCGACATAAACTGGGTAAAGGCGATGCCTTTGACATCTTTGAGGATTTTCTGTGCCTCTACCAAGCCGCTTTTCTGGTGACGCTGCAAGTCAATCTGCGTGACGTCCCCCGTAATCACGGCTTTGGTACCAAAACCGATGCGGGTTAAAAACATCTTCATCTGTTCTGGCGTGGTGTTCTGCGCTTCATCCAGAATAATAAAGCTCTGGTTGAGCGTACGGCCGCGCATATAGGCGAGCGGGGCGACTTCAATGGCGCCACGTTCGAACATTTTATTCACCGTGTCATAACCTGCCAGGTCATACAGCGCGTCATACAACGGGCGCAGGTAAGGGTCAACTTTCTGGTTTAAGTCGCCGGGTAAAAAGCCCAAGCGCTCACCGGCTTCCACGGCCGGGCGCACTAATACAATCCGTTTTACGCGGTCGCGCGTCATGGCGTCCACCGCGCTGGCGACGGCGAGGTAGGTTTTACCTGTACCTGCGGGGCCGATGCCAAAGGTGATGTCGTGGTCCTGGATTTGCTGCAAATAACTGACCTGGCGTGGCGTACGGCCATGCAGGTCGCCACGGCGTGTCATCAGTACCGGCATCGCGCTGCTGGCGACTTCTTCTGGTTTGAGTTTGTCGATTTCGACCAGGCCTAATTGAATATCTTCCAACTCAATTGGTTTTTTGGATCGCGCATAAAAGTTTTCCAGCATTTGCGCGCCCAGCCGCATATTGGTTTGCGTGCCGCTCAAATAGAAGGTGCTGCCACGGCGGTTGATTTCAATATCAAGACCATTGGCGAGTTGGCGGATGTTTTCATCCAGCGGGCCGCACAGGTTGGCCAGCATCAGGTTGTCTTCGGGGCTTAAGGTAATTTCCATGCTTAATTCACAATTTCGCCAACCAGGCGATGGGGGTTGTAGACGTCGGTAATTTTGACTTGAACCATTTGATGGATAAAACGGGTATCGGCAGCGATATCCACGACGCGGCCATTATCCGTTTTACCCGCCAGCAAGCCAGGGTCTTTCCAGGAGGGGCCGTCAATCAGTACGCGTTGCACGGTGCCTAGCATGGCGCGGCTGATGGCATCACCGTTGGTTTCGTTTTCGGTTTGCAATTGCTTCAGCCAGGCGGCTTTATCCGCTTGCGGGGTTTCGTCAGGCAGGTAGCTGGCTGGTGTGCCCGGACGCGGGCTGTACAGGAAGCTGAAGCTGTAATCAAAACCGACATCGCGCATCAGTTTGAGTGTGGCCTGGAAGTCTTTTTCTGTTTCGCCAGGGAAGCCTACGATGATGTCGCTGGTAATGGTCAGTGCTGGATTGGCTGCTTTCAGTTTGCGGATCAGGCCTTTGTATTGCAACGCGGTGTAGTTGCGTTTCATCGCCATCAGGATGCGGTCACTGCCAGCTTGCACCGGTAGATGTAATTGATTGGCCAGTTTGGGCACATTGGCATGGCAGGCAATCAGGCGCTCGTTCATCTCGTTCGGGTGACTGGTCGTGTAGCGGATGCGCTCGATTTGCGGTATCTCGGCCACGGTTTCAATCAGCATCGCCAGATCAGCTTCAATCCCTGCATATTGCACACGGTAGGCGTTCACGTTTTGGCCTAGCAGGGTAATTTCTTTCACGCCTTGTTCGGCCAGTTGGATCGCCTCGGTCAGGATGTCTTCAAATGGACGTGAGAACTCTTCACCGCGTGTGTAAGGCACGACGCAGAAACTGCAGTATTTGCTGCAGCCTTCCATGATGCTTAAGAAAGCCGTTGCCCCTTCGATACGTGGTGGTGGCAAGTGATCAAACTTTTCAATTTCGGGGAAGGTAATATCCACCTGCGGTTTGTTTTCGGTCTGCTTGGCTTTGATCAGCTCTGGCAGGCGGTGCAGGGTTTGTGGTCCGAACACGACGTCGACATAAGGGGCACGCTTGATAATCGCGTCGCCTTCCTGGCTGGCGACACAGCCGCCGACGCCAATGACCAGGTTGGGGTTTTTCTCTTTGAGCGGGATCATGCGGCCCAAATGGCTGAATACTTTTTCTTCAGCTTTTTCGCGCACCGAGCAAGTGTTGAGCAGAATCACGTCGGCTTCTTCCATATTGTCGGTCTGGGTCATGCCATCGTGTTCGCGCATGAGGTCAACCATGCGCGAAGCATCGTATTCATTCATCTGGCAACCAAACGATTTAATGAATATCTTTTTTCCGCTTTCCTGCTTCATTGAACGCTAAATTTCTCACAAAAACAGTATTTTAGCGTATTTGCAGGTGAAACCCTAGGCAACAATCAATCCCCGGAGAACTGGTCACTGCGGTAAAATATAGTTCTTTTATTCAAACACTGTCAGCATGCAAGCCTTACCGATTTTTTTCAATATTGCACAACGCCTGTGTATCGTCATTGGTGGCGGCGATGTCGCCACGCGCAAGGTGCTCATGCTGCGCAAGGCGCAAGGCCAGGTCACGGTGATCTCGCCTGAATTGTGCGATGAGTTACACGTGTTGTTCGAGCAGGGTGAGATTCAATACGTGCAGGATCAATTTCAGCCTGGGCAACTGACGAGCGCTTGCCTGGTGATTGCAGCCACAGATGATGAGGCCGTCAATGAAGCGGTTTCGGTTGCGGCTAAACGCCTGAATATCCCGGTGAATGTGGTGGATGCTCCAGCTTTATGCACGTTCACCATGGGCTCCATTATAGATCGCAGCCCGGTGGTAATCGCGGTTTCCAGCGAAGGTAATGCGCCGGTATTGGCGCGACATATCCGCAGTAAAATCGAAACCATGCTGCCTGCGGCATATGGCCGTATCGCGACCATCGCCGGCGAGTTTCGCGAGCAGGTGAAGGCCAAGTTTACCAATATGCCTGCGCGCCGCCGATTTTGGGAGGGTGTGTTGAATGGGCCGTTGGTCGAGCGCGTATTGTCCGGCCAGGAACAGGCTGCGCGTGACTTGCTGGGTGAGTTGCTCAGTCAGAGTGAAGATGCGCCCACGCGAGGTGAAGTGTATCTGGTGGGCGGCGGCCCGGGGGATCCTGACTTGTTGACCTTCAGGGCGTTGCGCCTGATGCAGCAGTGTGACGTGTGTGTCTATGACAAGCTGGTTAGTAAAGAGGTGATGGAGTTGGTGCGACGCGATGCCGAGTTGATTTACGTCGGTAAATCACGCGACCAGCATACGTTGCCACAAGAGGAAATTAACCAGTTGCTAGCCAGGCTGGCATTGGAAGGCAAGCGCGTGTTGCGCCTCAAAGGCGGCGACCCGTTTATTTTTGGTCGCGGGGGGGAAGAAATTGAAACCCTGATGCAACATGGCGTGCCATTTCAGGTGGTGCCTGGTATCACGGCGGCGAATGGTGTTTCCAGTTATGCCGGTATCCCATTGACGCACAGGGATTATGCACAAGCCTGTTTGTTTATCACTGGCCACCTGAAAGATGGCACGATTGATTTGGATTGGCAGGCCATGGCGCGGCCCAAGCAAACGGTGGTAATTTATATGGGCTTGGTGGGGCTGGAGCAAATTTGCGCCAAGCTGATTGCACAAGGGGTTTCGCCAGATATGCCCGCCGCCGTGATTCAGCAGGGCACGACACAAAAGCAACGCGTGGTGGAGTCTACCTTGAAAAACTTGGCGGCAGATGTCGCCGCTGCTGGGTTAAAGCCGCCCAGCCTGACCATTATTGGCGAAGTGGTGAAATTGCGCGCACGCTTGAACTGGTTTACACCGACCGACGAGTAAAGTCGGGTCCTATCAATCAGGTATTCGGCAGGATGGGTAAAGAAAGCCTGGCTTCCAGCCCACCTTCAGTGCGGTTGAGCAGTGCCAACTGGCCGCCATGCAAGGTGGCGATACGGTTGCAAATCGCCAAGCCCAGGCCGCTGCCACCTTCGTATTTATTACGCGCGCTGTCCATACGCTCAAACGGGCGTAGCAAGCGCTCTGCATGTTCAGGCGGAATACCGGGGCCGTTGTCGAGCACACTGATCACGATCTTGTCGGCCATGACCTGGCTGCGTACCTCCACTTTACCCTTGCCGTAGTTGTAGGCGTTGCCGACCAGGTTATCGAGTAAACGCTGCATGGCAAGCGGCCGGATAGGGATAAAATATTTAGGCCCCAGTGACACTTTTAACTCACGGCCTGCGCGGCGCTGACGTTCAGCTAGCGCATGCAGCAGGTCGTTGATATCCATCATGCGTGTGGGTTCGCCTTCCACGCCGCGTACAAAATCCAGGAACTGATGGATGATATTGTCCATGTCGGAAATATCTTCAATCATGCCATGCTTCATATAGTCAGCTTCTGCTGGCAGCATTTCTACCGCCAGGCGCAGGCGTGCCAGCGGGGTGCGGATATCGTGTGATACGCCTGCCAGTAATAATGTGCGTTCGGCATCCAGGCGTGCCAGCGATTCGGCCATTTCGTTAAAGGTATGCGTCACTTCGCGCAACTCCTCCACACTATCCTCTGGCAGTTTTGGCGCCGGCTCGCCATTGCGCAGACGTTCGGCTGCATGTACCAGCATGGTCAGTGGTCGGTTGATTCTGGCAGTCAGCAAATAGCCGCCAATCAATGACAGCAAGCCTACTACGGCGGCCCAACCCAACCAGTGCCAGGGGAAAGGGCGGTCGACCTGGATTTTTGGAATGACCACCCAAAAATCATCTTGCCCCACATTAAAGCTGATCCAGAGGCCGGGAATGTCGTAATGGTTGACCGTGATAATGGTTTCTTCGCCCATACGCTCGCGGATTTTTTGTGCCACCAGGTTAATAAACGGGTCTACGGGCAGCGGCTCAATGTCTTCCAGAAAATCTGCGGCATAGACGCGCACGCCTTCGCGGCCGGACAGTTCTGACAACAAGGCCAGGCGGCGATTTTCATGCGAGGCAATCAGTGAGGCGCGGGTGTAGTTAACGATGGTGACTGCCTGTAAGGCAGCCGCGGTTGCGCGCGGTTCGCGGTCAAAATAATCAAAGATTTTGAGCGAGGCATAGATGCTGACCGCCAATAAGATGGCAATCAGTAACATGATGCGGGACAACAGTCTGCGAGGCAGTAGGCGCACGTGAGTTAGAGCAATGCAGGCAGCTTATTGCGGCGCTTCGCCATCTGGAATAAACACATAGCCAAAGCCCCACATGGTTTGCAGGTAGCGTGGATGTGCTGGATCCGGTTCGATAATGCGGCGCAGGCGTGACACTTGCACATCTATGCTGCGGTCAAACACATCCAGCTCGCGGCCACGGGCCAGTTGCATCAGGCGGTCACGTGACAAGGGCTGGCGCGGATGTTCGGTAAACACCTTTAACAGGGTGAACTCGCCACTGGTAATAGTAATCGGTACGCCATTTTTGGTCAGGCTGCGTGTGTTGGTGTCAAAGACAAACTCACCAAACTGAAACGCCGCACTTTTTTCTTCAACCGCTTGTTTGGGCGTAATTTCGTGACGACGCAACACGGCGTTGATCCTGGCCAGCAACTCACGTGGATTAAACGGTTTCGGCAGGTAGTCATCAGCGCCCATTTCCAGGCCAACAATGCGGTCGACTTCGTCACCGCGTGCAGTCAGCATGATAATAGGTGTCATGTGATTGGCACCACGCAGTCGGCGGCAGATGGCCAGGCCATCTTCACCTGGCAACATCAGGTCGAGAATCAGCAGGTCAAAGCTCTCGGCAGACATGGCTTTGTCCAGCTCTTTGCCATCGGAAACGGATTTGATATTGAATCCTTGTTCAGTGAGGTAGCGCTGTAAAAGTTCGCGCATACGCAAATCATCATCAACCATCAATATTTTTTTTAACTGTTCTGCCATACGTACCTTTTTACACAGAAGCGTGCGTTTTGTTAACGCGCCGGGCCGCCATCGGGATGACCTCACACAAGAGGTCAAAATGGCTTAGCCATAAAACTTATCTTTATCATTATACTCCAAGCCGTATCCGGCATGAAGTGGGGTGGTTACAACTTGGTTACAAATGGCGCGGGGGATGAAATATTGCATTTACAATCCTGATGCAAGATGACTGCCTGAAATTGACAGTCATGGCGATGAAAGAATCGCTATTTTTTGTTAAATCAGTTGATGCCGCGACCAGAGTTGCGTTATGTTAGGCAGCCTGATTTTAAAGTCAGGCAATATCTGTCATGTTAATCGTGCTTGGTTCTACTTTAAAAAGATTGTTTTTCAAAAAGCTTTGAGTGAAACAAGAATTTAGTGAAACAAGAATTAAGGTATTACGTTTGGATGTGGATGTGTAAAGCGAACAAACATTTGAAAGAGGTTTTTTTGCTAACAACGACCATGTTGCTGGCATCGCCTGTGTCTGCCGATCTGAAGCTACCTATTCGGCTGACGGATAATCGTATCGTCGATAATGACGACGTGGGCCTCTCCAAGACGCTTGAGCATAACTTCAGTCCTGAAGACCGTGCGCGTTTACGCAAGGCCTTGTCTGATTATGCACGTAACACCGACCCTGATCACCAGCTCATGCTGCAAAAACGCAAGGTGATGCACGACAGTATTTCCCAGCGTTTTAATGAATGCAACCGCGACAATGATGACTCACTGGATCGCGAAGAAGCGACACTCTGTTTGCCGCAGGTGGCGCGTCATTTTTCATATGTTGACCTTGATGGTAATGGTGTTATTACCCTGGATGAATTGGAAAATGCGTATGCGCAAATGGTCGAGCGGCAACGTGAAGCTGAAGCCAAAAGCCAGTCACAGCAAGCGATTGTGTCAGATTCAGACACAGATAAATCCAAAAATAAATCCAAACCGGCTTCCGCAGTCATTCCCGCCAATAGTACGGTGAATTCCACTGGCAAAGATGCTTCTGTCATCCGTAAACGCCCTAGTTAAAAACATCCTGGTTAAGTCATAGTTCTGATGCCTCCCTGCATGCCAACTTCAGCCTCGGCGTGTTCACTTTCTCATTTGTGTGTGATCACGGCTTAATCCCGTATGGATATCAGTCAATTATCGTTTGTCTGGTATCGTGGTTTGCAGGACATTTCAGCGACGGCCTGGCAGGCATTAGCCGGCTCTCATCCTATGCTGGATTACCGGTTTTTGCGGGCGTTCGAATTGTCGGCAGCGGTGGATCACGAAACCGGCTGGATTCCCTATCATTTGGCCGTTTTAAATGGTGAGCAACTGCTTGCTGCGGCACCTTGTTATATTAAAACCCATTCGTATGGTGAGTATGTCTTTGACTGGTCGTGGGCGGATGCTTATGAACAGGCGGGTGGCCAGTACTATCCCAAACTGATTTCAGCCATTCCGTTTTCGCCCGTTACCGGGCCGCGCATCCTGATTCACCCTGATTATCCAGACTCCATTGCCTTGGCCAAAGCCATGCTGTTGCAGATGCGTGAACTGTGCCAGGCGCATGCCTTATCCGGGCTGCATGTGTTATTCCCTGATGAGCCGTCTGCAGCAGCTTGTGCCGAGGCTGGTGGCTTACGCCGCCATGGTGTGCAGTTTCGCTGGGAAAATCCAGGCTACGCTGATTGGGAGGCTTTTCTTGCTGCACTTAGTCGCGACAAGCGTAAAAAGATACGCCAGGAGCGCAATAAGGTCGCTCAGCAAGGTGTGCATTGCCGTGTACTCAACGGGCATGAGGTCAGTTCGGCGGAACTCGCCTTGTTTTATCAATGCTACTGCAATACTTATCACCGGCACGGCAGTAGTCCTTATTTATCCTTGGCTTTTTTTGAGCACATCAGTCGTGACCTGCCTGAACAGTTCAGGCTGTTTATCGCCAGCCAGGATGGCGAAGACGTGGCCGCCAGTTTATGTGTGCTGGGGGATGACACATTGTACGGTCGCTATTGGGGCAGCTTGCGCGATATTTCGTGCCTGCACTTCGAGTTGTGTTACTACCAGCCGCAACAATTCTGTATCAGCCACAACGTACGCTATTTTGAAGGTGGCGCCCAAGGCGTACACAAACTGGCGCGCGGTTTTACCCCTTATACTACTTGCTCCTATCACTGGTTAAGCCATGCTGATTTCCACCAGAGCGTTGCGCGCTTTTTGGCCCGCGAAGCCAGCACCATGCAGGACTATGTCGATGAACTCGAAGAGCGCAGCCCTTATAAGGTTTAATGGACCGCCGATAAGATTTAAGTGTTAAAGCGGCGACTTAAACGATGTGATGGAGGCATCTCTTTGGTCCCCATCTGCCGCGCCGAGCAACGCAGGATTGGCGGGGGTAGTCGGCAAGCAACTGTTTGAGATCCAAAGGAGCGAGTTTTTGATTGCCACCCGACAAGCCGAGTAGCGCAAGGAAAAAGCGGAAGCTGGGGTGCATTTCTTTTGGTGACTTATTCTTTGTGCAAGCAAAGAAAAGTAACTCGCCGAAAGGGCGAAAAGCAACAATGTAAACAACCAATCACCAAGGAATCCCTTTCCCATCATAAGCAATAAACTCCCCCGATTGCGCACTGCTCAAACCCTCAATTACCTGACGCAACCCACGCACACTGGTTTCGGTATCAATCAAGCCATTTGGCCCGCCCATATCTGTACGCACCCAGCCCGGATGCAAGGCTGCAACTTTGATATTAAATTCGCGTAAATCAATGGACAAACTTTTGACCACCATATTCAATGCTGTTTTGCTGCTGCGGTAAATATACTCACCACCACTGCCGTTGTCTTCCATACTGCCCATTTTGCTGGTCATGGCGATGAGTTTCGCCTGGTTGGCGCGGCGAAGTTGCGGTAAAAAGGCTTCGGCGAGGTAGTAGGTGGTCAGCGTATTGACCTGGAATGCGTGCAGCCAGGCTTGTGGATCGGTCTTGCCGAATGCGCTGTCAGGGTAAGTGCCGGCGTTGCTGATTAGAATATCGATAGTGAGTGCGGACAGTTGGCCAGCCAGCGCGCGAATGGCACTCACATCGCCCACATCCAGCGCCAATACCTGGATGTTGGTGT
The DNA here is from genome assembly GCF_000800115.1 of Methylophilus sp. Q8. Classification (NCBI taxonomy): domain Bacteria; kingdom Pseudomonadati; phylum Pseudomonadota; class Betaproteobacteria; order Nitrosomonadales; family Methylophilaceae; genus Methylophilus; species Methylophilus sp. Q8. The sequence continues at coordinate 1,749,199 of NZ_JUHE01000001.1, forward strand.
GCTTGGCAGCTAGCTGTTGTAGTGCTGTCGCCTTGGACGGGTCGCGTACGGTGGCGTATACCTGCTGGCCGCTTTCGGCATATTGCTTGACGTACTCCAGCCCAATACCACGGTTGGCTCCTGTGATCAGAATTGTTTGTGTCGTCATTATTTGCCTCGTTTTCTTCAATCAATTGAATCTGGGATATGATTGAATTTTACGCTGGTTTGTTTGCCATAGTGGCTATCTTTGCAATTGCAATGGAGTATTGAGTTGATGGGTGTGGGTTATCGTTTGGGACAGGTGAGTGCCTGGATGGCACTGTGTTTTGTGTTGTTGGTGACAAAAGCCATGGCGGGCGGGGTGGATGTAAGTAAAAGAATCCCGCTAAGGCCTTCTTTATTAAAGCCTGAAGATGTGGCGGTGATTTATAACGTCAATGATGCGCAGAGCGAAGAAGTCGCCCGTTATTACTTGCAGGCAAGGCAAGTGCCTGCAGAAAACCTGATTGGTGTCGAGTTACCCAGGCATGCTAAAGACGCATTAACCGTGCCGGAGTTTGAGTCTTTAAAGGCGCAACTGGATGCCAAACTGACCAATCAGCAGGTATTGCTCCTGGTGTGGCGCACACCCTTTGCCGTGCAGTGTAACAGCCTGACCAGTGCACTGAGCCTGGGGCTGGACTTGAACCAGTGCCGTAAAACCTGTGACCCGGGGCGTGATAGTCCTTATTTTAATAGCTCGTCATTGCGGCCTTGGGCAGATCACCATATCCGCTTGTCCATGCTGCTGCCGATCAGCAATGTAGAGTCAGCCAAAGCCTTAATCGATCGTGGTGTGTTGAGTGAGTTCAGCTTAAATGACGCCGATGGCTACTTTCTCAAAACGCGCGATGTTGCGCGCTCCAAGCCGCGGGAGGCATTCTTTCCGCAGGATGGCATGACTGTTAAATCCAAGAAACTCACCATGCATACCTTGAGCCAGGAGTCGATTGAAAAACAGGGTTCGGTCATGTTTTATTTCACCGGGCAAAAGCAGGTGGATTTCATGTTGACGAATACTTACTTGCCCGGCGCGATTGCCGATCATCTGACCTCCTCTGGGGGCGTACTGGCCAGCTACAATGACCAGATGCCAGCGTCGCGCTGGCTGGATGCTGGGGTGACGGGCAGTTATGGCACGGTTTCCGAGCCCTGTAACTACTGGCAGAAGTTTCCTAATCCGCAAATTGTGATGGCGCATTACCTGTCAGGCGAGACCTTGATTGAGGCCTACTGGAAAAGCGTGAAGTGGCCAATGCAAGGCGTGTTTGTGGGCGAGCCCTTGGCTAAGCCCTATGCAAGAAGTGCCCCGGTCATGGCTGAATAAGCGGTCTATTTGCTCCTGGGCGGCTGTCATCATCCTGTCATTGCCTGTGGACAGATGTGTCGTATAATCGCCGACATTGATGTGTTGAGAATAGCTTGTGCAAGATATTCGTTGGAAAGCGTTCTGGAGTCTGCTGTTTTGGGCGTTCTGTTGCCTGATGGTGGGCTGGTTCACCAGTGCAGACACTGCCTGGCTATTGTTTATGGCAGGTGTGCTGGCCTATCTCGCCGGACATTTATACTGGACGCACCGCTTGTACCAGTGGGCGCTTAAACCCAGCCTGAACTTCATGCCAAACGGCAAAGGCATCTGGGAGGACATCTTTGCTAATCTGTATCATGAAATGCGCCGCCATTCGCGCAGCCAAAGCCAGCTGAGCAGCACACTTGAGCGGTTGCGTCATGCCACCAGTGCGTTGCCAGATGGCGTGGTGGTGCTGAATAACCGTAACGAAATTGAATGGTTTAACGAGCCTGCGATTCAGCGACTGGGCTTAAAGCGGCATCACGATGAAAACCAGCCAATTTATTACTTGTTGCGGCAAGCCGAGTTTGTCACGTATTTGCAGGCCGAAGATTACAGTGAGCCGCTTAAACTCAAATCCTGGCGCAGCCCGGATGTGACGCTGGAATTGCAGATTATTCCCTTTGCCAGCAAGCAGCGCTTGCTGATCTGCCGTGATGTGTCTGCCATTGAAAAGACCGAGGTCATGCGCCGCGATTTTATTGCCAATGTATCGCATGAGTTGCGTACGCCACTGACAGTCATCGGCGGTTTTCTCGAAACCATTAGTGATATGCAAGGTGAAGTCTCGCCGGATATCCAGCCTTATTTCGACATGATGCAGTCGCAAACAACGCGCATGCGGCGCATTATTGAAGACTTGCTGACCTTGTCGCGTTTGGAAAATAACGTCACGCTCAAAGATGAAACAGATATTGCCATGCCTGCCTTGCTGCAGCAGTTGCAGAAAGATGCACAAGCCTTGAGCCAGGGCCAGCATACCGTGACGCTGCATATGGAGACGAAAGTTAATCTGCGCGGCAGTTATAACGAATTATTGAGCGCCTTGAGTAACCTGACTAGTAATGCCGTGCGCTATACCCCTGAGCAAGGCAAGATTGATATCTACTGGCAGATGCGCGGCGAGGATGCCGTATTCAGCGTGCAGGATACCGGCATAGGCATTGAGCCGCATCATTTACCGCGCCTGACGGAACGTTTTTACCGTGTCGACAGCGGCCGCAGTCGTGACACTGGCGGCACCGGCTTAGGGTTGTCCATCGTCAAACATATTTTGCATCACCATCAGGCCAGTTTGCAGATTGAAAGCGAGCCTGGCCATGGCAGTCGTTTCCAGATTGTCTTTCCGGCACAGCGGGTATTGCCTGCATGAGTTTTTCCGGCTGGCGTGTGATGATCTTACTGCTGGCCGGATGCAGCACGACACCGGATGGCGGTTATGTCGATTCGCCTAATGGGCGGCCGGTGCCTGTGCGGCAAGACCGCAATACCTTTCATCAACTGGTTAAAACGGACCTCGATCGCCTGGCCGATATTGAATATAGCGAAAACGTCAGTACCTTGCGCTTGCTCATGCTCAAAATGTACAAGCGCAATCCGGCCGAGGCGCAAAAATCAGGACTGGGGACGCCGGAGCAAATTGCCAGCTATGTGTTTGAGCAGGTCGCTGTGCATCACTGGCAGTTCGATGCCTTGGGTGGTGCGCAAGATACCGCTGCGATTAAACTGGCCCTGAATGCGCAATACAGCGGAGACCGCGTGTTGGCACTGGTGGTTGGCATACAGTCCATGCTGTTTCGTGCCCATGGCAATAAATCGGCTTTTTTCCTCACCGATAGCATCGAGCCGCAGAGTTTGTATAATGCGGCCAGGAATATTGAGATTGCGGTATGGAAGCTTACCAATGCCAAAAATACACAAGGCGAGTTATTGCTACTCACCAATAGTCAGCCGGGCGAAGTGCAGAATCTCAGCTTTGAGCGGGAATTCAGCAAGCTGATCGCCCGGACCGATTTGTTGGCGCTGACACTGGCCGAAAAGTCGCAACGTTTTATTTCGCGCCTGACCCAAAGTATTACCACGGCGCCTTTTCTACCTTTTAGATAAATTTAATCATGCAACAAGCACTGACCTTACTCAATGGCTTAACACCGGCACAGTTCATGGCGGAATACTGGCAAAAAAAGCCATTATTGATTCGTGGCGCAATGCCGGACTTCCAGGGCTTGCTAGATCCTGAAGAGCTGGCCGGGCTCGCGTGTGATAGTGAAGTGCCCGCCAGGTTAATACAGTTTGATCCCGACCGTGCGCAAACAGGAGATGGCTGGCAAGTCAGGCAAGGGCCATTTGATGACGATGACTTTACGGCATTGCCAGCGCAGTATTGGACGCTGCTGGTACAGGGCATGAATCATGTGTTGCCGGAAGCGCAAGCCTTGTTGTCACTGTTTAATTTTATCCCGACAGCCAGATTGGATGATGTGATGGTCAGTTACGCGCCTACGGGAGGCGGGGTTGGCCCGCATATCGATAGTTACGACGTTTTCTTGCTGCAAGGCGCAGGCAAGCGCCGCTGGCGCATCAGCCAGCAAACGGACTTACGTTTGATTCCTGAAGCGCCGTTGCGCATCCTGTCGCATTTTGTCAGTGAGCAAGAGTGGGTGCTGGAACCCGGCGATATGCTGTACCTGCCACCCAATGTCGCGCACTGGGGCATCGCCGAAGATGATGACTGCATGACCTACTCCATTGGTTTCCGGGCCCCAGCGGCCAGGGAACTGGCGATCGAGTTCCTGGATGAGTGCCGCCAGAATGGCTTGCCGGATGCCTTGTACCGTGATCCCGACTTGCAACCAGTGGTGGATCCGGCAGAAGTGGACGTCAATATGGTGAATAATGTCGCAGACATGTTGCGTCGCTTGCCCTGGCAAACGGAGCAATTAGGGCCTTTTCTGGCAAAGTATTTTTCTGAGCCCAAGGCATATGTTGTTTTTTCCCCTAATCGTAAACTCAGCCTGGAAAAGTTTTCCCAACGCCTGGCACAACAGGGCGTCGTCATGGATCTGCAGACACAGATGCTGCATTGGCAAGGCCAGTATTTTATCAATGGTGAAAGCGTGCAAGCGCCCGCTGAAGGCGCGCCTTTGTTGAATGCTTTCGCCAATCATCGACAGCTGGAGCCGGCGATATGCCAGGGAGAGACGGTAGTGAGCCTGTTGCCATGGCTGCATGAAATGTATTTGTCAGGCTATGTGCATCTGGCTGAAAACGCGGCTTAATTGCATTGGTAGCAAATGATTTGCGGGTATTTTTGTGAAAAAAACACCTAGATGTGGTTGTCACGCAAAAAAATCCATGTTTTTTAAGAGAATGTGCGTTCTTTTTTTAATGAATTACTGATACAATTTTTTCACTCGGCTGGTTCTGCATCAAGGGGATTGTCCGTACATAATTTTTTGCTCATACATACTAAGGAAATAAAGATGACACGTTCTGCATTGTTGGCTGCATTGTTGGCTCTGGCTTTGACTGCTTGTGGTGAAAAACCAGCTGAAGAAGCGCCTGCTGCTGAGGCACCTGCTGCTGAAGCTCCAGCTGCTGAAGCTCCAGCTGAGGCACCTGCTGCTGAAGCCGCTCCTGCTGAGGCTGCACCTGCTGAAGCTGCTCCTGCTGAAGCTCCAGCTGAAGAAGCTAAGTAATTCAGACTTGAGTAATCTGGTTTTAATTAAGTCTGGTTTATTTAAAATCTAGCATTCACTTAAAATCCAAGCTTACTTAGATGTAGAAAAGCCGACGAAAGTCGGCTTTTTTATTTGTGCTTCAATAATCGCTGAAGGCGATACTTGCCTGTCAGGCCGCGCTTTTGAGTGGGGTTAATTCGTTTGCAATCTGGCAAATGCGGATAAAGTCTTCTGCTACCAAGGCGGCACCGCCAATCAGACCGCCATCGACATCCGGCATGCTGAGCAGTTGAGCGGCATTCCCTGGATTCATGCTACCGCCATACAATAAGGAAATCTCTTCCGCCACTTGTACGTCAAGCAATTCAATGTGGCCGCGGATAAAAGACAAAATAGCCTGCGCATGTTGCGGTGTGGCCGCCTTGCCCGTGCCGATGGCCCATACCGGTTCATAGGCAATCACGCCTTTTGATAGCGCCTGGATGCCCACATGCGCAATGACCGGATTCAGTTGACGCACCACCACCAGGTCAGTTTCACCCTGTTCATACTCGTCCAGCGTTTCACCGATACACAAGATCGGTGTCAGTCCGGCCTTTAAGGCGGCTTCAAAACGTTCACCACAGCTTTCATCATTGTCGTGGCCACGCTGCCTGCGCTCGGAATGGCCAATAATCACATAGGTGCAGCCAAACTCCTTCAGCATGAGCGGTGACACAGAGCCTGTGTAAGCGCCTTTTTCATGGCGGCTCATGTTTTGCCCGCCCCAGGCAATATGGCTGTTTTGCAGCACTTGCTGGGCTTGATACAGGTAAGGATGTGGCGGGCACACCGCATAGCGGGCGCGGTGATGGCGTGTCTGTTGCAACAGGCTTTGCATGAATTGCTGGTTGTCTGGCAAATTGCCGTGCATTTTGCGATTGGCAACCACCAACTTGGGGCGATTTGTCATCACACCGTTTCCTTTAAGGGTTTTCTTTCTATAATGACGGATATTCTACAGAAAACTTGACGTTATGCCCGCATTAGATTTTTCCCTGCAACTTGCCTCAGCCGCGGCCGATATTCCTGCTACGGCGCAATTTAAACGTTGGGTGCGTGCCGCGTTGCGCGTAGAAACCAGCCTGACGATCCGTATTGTTGACGAGGCAGAAGGGCGGCAGTTAAACGCGGCGTATCGCGGACGCGATTATGCAACCAATGTGCTGACTTTTCCCTTAACCGAGGAACCGATGCTCATGGGCGATATTGTGATTTGTGCGCCCGTCGTTGCCAGGGAGGCACTTGAGCAGGGCAAACCACTGCTGGCCCACTATGCACACATGACTGTGCATGGTGTGTTGCATTTGCATGGCTATGATCATGAGGTGGATGCCCAGGCCGAGTTGATGGAGGCGATGGAAATCGCGGTGATGCAAACACTCGGCTTTGCCAATCCTTATGCAGAATAAGCTTTAATCCCAGGCAGCAAATCCGCTACAATCCCTGCATGGAATTCACTGCCCACAGTCCGGTCAAAATCAAAGGCGAGCCGCTTTCGACGCTGCCGCAGGACCTGTATATTCCGCCGGATGCACTGGAAGTCTATCTGGAGACCTTTGAAGGTCCGCTGGATTTGTTGTTATATCTGATCCGCAAGCACAATCTGGATATTCTGGATATCCCCATGGCTGATCTGACCGTCCAGTACATGACTTATGTCGATAAGATGAAGACGGTGAACCTGGAACTGGCAGCCGAGTATTTGTTGATGTCCGCCATGCTGATTGAGATTAAGTCGCGCATGCTGTTACCTAAACCGGCTGAGGTGGCAGAGGAAGAGGATCCACGTGCGGAACTGGTCAGGCGCTTGATGGAATACGAAGCGATCAAACTGGCGGCACAACGGCTGGATGCGATGCCTAAAGTGGGCCAGGAGATTGATGTGGCGGCAGCTTATTATCAGCAGATCAGCCTGGTAAAACCGCCGGAAGTGAGCCTGGATGATTTGGTCGAGGCCTGGCGTAATGTGCTCAAACGTGCCAAGTTGAATCAACACCACAAGCTGGGGCGTGCCGAGCTTTCTGTGCGTGAGCATATGAGCTTGTTGCTGCGCAGGCTGGGTGCCGTGCAGGTGCTGCGCTTTGATGAGTTGTTCGACCTTGAAACCGACGGGGTGCCCAAGTTGGTGGTCAATTTTCTGGCCATGCTGGAGCTGGCCAAAGAGGGTCTGGTGCGTATTACCCAGCAAGATGCGTTTGGCACCATTTATGTGCAAGCCAATAGTGCGGCTTAGGAAGCAATCTCATGCGTGAACCAGACAGCATTGAAGAGATGAAGCGTATTCTGGAAGTCGCGTTACTGACTTCGCCACAACCGTTGGCACTCGATGATTTGCTCAAATTATTTGCCGGGCGCATGGAGCGCGCGACGCTACGTATGCTGCTGGATGAATTGAAATCGGACTGGGTAGAAAAAACATTGGACCTGGTGCAGGTAGCCAGTGGATATCGCTTTCAGGCCAAAGCCGAATACAGTGAGTATCTGTTGCGTTTGAACCCGGAACGGCAGCCGAAATATTCACGGGCAGTGATGGAGACGCTGGCGATTATTGCCTACAGGCAACCAGTCACGCGCGGCGATATTGAGCAAATTCGTGGCGTGGCTGTAAATCCTAATGTGATTCGCCAACTGCAGGAACGTGACTGGATCGACGTGGTCGGGCAACGTGAAGTACCGGGCAGGCCATCACTATATGCGACGACCAAACATTTTTTGGATGACTTGAATTTGCGCTCACTGGCAGAGTTGCCGCCTTTTGAGGCGTTTGCGCAAACAGAAATCCCGCTGGAGTAAGATTGATCATGCAAGCGTCTCTACTTAAAATCAGAATCAACCACGAAGGCAACACCGCACTCGGGCCAGGCAAGATCGAGCTTTTGCAACATATTGCGCAGCATGGCTCAATTTCTGCGGCCGCCAAGCAGATGCGTATGTCGTATCGCCGCGCCTGGGAGTTGGTTGATGTGATGAACCGCTGTTTTGACCAGGCGGTGGTGGTGAGTTCAGCGGGTGGTTCTCATGGTGGTGGCGCGCAAGTGACCGAGTTTGGCCAGGCACTGATACTGGCCTATCAGCAGATTCTACAAAAATCGGCGCAAGCCGCCGCGGATGAATTGCATTTGATTACGCAGCATTTGAAGAAAGACTGATTTTTTTAATTATCGTAATGCATATGTGGGTATAACGATGGTAGCATCGCATATGTATGATTAATTGATAACTGGGTGGACGTAATGAAAAAGTGGGTGTGGCTGGGGTTGTGCCTGATCAGCGTGTTGGCGCAGGCGGAAGACAAAAAAATCAAGGTGTTTGCTGCGGCAAGTTTGACCGATGTCATGAACGTGCTGGTCAAGCAATATGGACAGCAAACTGGCGTGCAGGTCGTACCTGTCTATGGCGGCTCGGGCACGTTGGCCAAACAGCTGGAGCAGAGGGCACCAGGTGACCTGTTTATTTCCGCAGATGAAAAGTGGATGCAATACCTGAAGGATAAGCAATTGGTGCAGGTCGCCACGATCAAGCCATGGCTGGGTAACCGCCTGGTGATGATTACGCCGCAAAACAAGCCGTTAACAATCAAGGCTGACGCCAGTACTGATATTGGCCAGCAAGCCCCCGGCTATTGGTGCACGGGCGATACCTTGTCGGTGCCGGTAGGCATTTATGCCAAGCAGTCACTGACTAACCTGGGGTGGTGGGACAAGCTGAAAACGCGGCTGGTGAGCACGCAGGATGTGCGGGCAACGCTGAGCCTGGTCGAGCGTGATGAATGTGATGTGGGCATTGTCTATGCCAGCGATGCGCAATCATCCAGCAAGGTCAAAGTGGCCGGTGAGTTTGCCGAAAACAGTCATGTGCCGATTATCTATCCGATGGCATTATTACCGCAGGCGGCGGCAGAAACCAATGCTTTTTACCATTACCTGCAATCTGCCGAAGCTAAGAAACTGTTGCTCTCTTACGGCTTTAAACCCTTGTTCAACGATTAATCGGCCGGTGGTTTGTTAACTGTTATGTGGTCGTTGTCTCCTGCTGAAATCGACATTGTGCTGTTGTCGCTGAAAGTGGCCGCCTGCTGTGTGCTGGTGTTATTGCTGCCAGCCATTGGTATGGCCTGGCTGCTGGCCAGAAAACATTTTTGGGGGCACGCGTTGCTCGATGCGCTGGTGCACCTGCCCATGGTGCTACCGCCAGTGGTGCTAGGCTATATGTTGCTGGTGTTGCTGGGACGGCGCGGCTGGATTGGCAGCTGGTTGTATGAGCAGTTTCACATACAACTGACCTTCCACTGGTGGGGGGCGGTAATCGCCTCTGCTGTGATGGCGTTTCCGCTGATGGTGCGTGCCATCCGCCAGGCGCTGATGCAGGTAAATCCTTTATTGGAGCAGGCCGCGCAAACGCTGGGTGCTACCCCCATCAAGACATTTTTTTCAATTACCCTGCCGCTTTCTTATCACGGCGTACTCACTGGCGGTATTCTGGCATTTAGCCGTAGCCTGGGTGAGTTTGGCGCCACCATTACCTTTGCCGGTAACCTCGAAGGTGAAACGCGTACCTTGCCATTGGCGATTTATAGCCTCACCCAGTCGCCCGAGGGCGATGCTGCTGCCCTACGACTGGTGATGTTGAGTGTGCTGGTCTCTGTGTTCGCTTTGCTGGCAAGCCAATGGCTGGAGCACCGTCTGCTCAGGAGTCAGCGCTGATGTTTACGGTCGATATCCGGATACAGCAGCCTTATGCGGCAAGCACTACATTTGACCTGCAGGCAAGCTTCGCGCTGGCGCCCGGCCAATGCCTGGGGATCATGGGCGCATCGGGTTCAGGAAAAACAACCTTATTGCATAGTATTGCCGGGCTGTTGATGCCGTCTTCCGGCGTCATCCGCAGTGGTGACCATGTCTGGTTTGATCATAAACAGGCGATTCAATTGCCGCCATGGCAGCGCCGAGTGGGCTTGGTATTCCAGGATGGACGCTTGTTTCCGCATATGAGCGTAGAGCAGAATTTACGCTATGGCATGCCCACAGGCATGGCCAGGATCGTGCTGCCCGAAGTAGTGGATGTGCTAGCTATCCAGTCCTTGCTCAAACGCAAGCCCAGCCAGTTGTCTGGTGGCGAAAAGCAGCGGGTGGCCATCGGGCGTGCTTTGCTGCGTCAGCCTTCGGTGCTACTGATGGATGAGCCATTGAGTGGCCTGGATGATCGGCTCAAGCAGCAAGTATTGCCTTATATCAAGCAGGTGATTGCAACGTTTGGTTTGCCAACGCTGTACGTCAGCCATGTGGGGGATGAGGTGGCGGAGGTTGCCGATGAGGTGTTAACGCTGGCGCAAGGAGTCTTGCGCCAGGCCAAATAAGCTGCTTATGAGGTAAGCAGCGTGCTACTTAGTGGTGATGACCACCGGCACCATGCACGTGCTGGTGAGAAATTTCTTCCTGGTTTGCTGAACGCACGCTGGCGATGGTTGCAGTAAACAGCAGGCGTTGGCCAGCCCAAGGATGGTTGCCGTCAACCACGACTTTACCGTCTGCAATGTCAGTGATGGTGTACAAAATCACGTCGCCGGTTTCGTCTTCACCTTCAAACTGCATGCCCACTTTCAGGTCTTTGCTAGGAAATGCGCTGGCTGGTTCGATTTGCACCAAGGCATCATCGTATTCGCCAAAAGCATCTTCCGGGTCCAGGCTCACTTCTATCACGTCGCCCACGTTTTTGCCGTGCATGGCTTCTTCCACTTTCGGGAAAATGTTGTCATAACCGCCATGCAGATAGGCAACCGGATCCTTGCTTTCTTCCAAGGTGTCGCCATCGCTATTTTGCAGTTTATAGGTCATGGTGACCACGGTGTTCATCGCTACTTGCATGTCTAAAGTCCTAAAGTTCTTTGATAAAACAGTATTCTAAAGGATATTGTCTGCATGTGTCATTCTTGCCGACGATAATATTGTCCGTAAAGTTTTCGCCATTGCCAAGGCGGCATCGGCTCGGCATCTTGCCACAAGCCCAAGCCTTGTTGCAGTGCCTGGTGTTGTAATGCATCCAGTTCTAACCGTTTTGAATAGCGTGTGTTAAACCAGGCCATGCCCAGCGCAATTTGTGATTGGCTGGCATCGGTGTTATTGCAATACAAATGCCCCAGTGTCCTGCCATAGAGATCACGGCCTTGCAGTTGGACGGCAATGTTTGCGTGCTCGCAGAGCTGTTTCAGGCTACGCCTGGATTGGATGCCGAAAGCTTGCTGCCGTTCAGGTGCGTCGATATCCAGCAGGCGTAAGTGGTAGGTGAGGGTGTTGTCACGAATAATGACGGTGTCGCCATCAATGACGTTGACCAGTACAGGCGATGCATATGAGTAAACGCTTGCAATAAGCAAGCTGACTGGCAGCCAAACTTTTATCATGCAATGCTTAATCCAGCAGGCTGGTGTAATTGTCTGGTGTCAGTACGCTGGGAATCGCCTCTGGCAGCAAGTCGGGATAATCTTTACTGAAGTGCAGGCCGCGACTTTCATGGCGGTCAATGGCGCAACGCACAATCAGTTCGGCGACTTGCAGCAAATTACGCAGTTCAATGAGGTCGTGGCTGACTTTAAAGTTACTGTAGAACTCATGCACTTCGTTCCGCAACATATGGATACGATGCAGGGCGCGGCTCAGGCGTTTGGTGGTGCGCACAATACCGACATAGTTCCACATGAAGCGGCGTAATTCATCCCAGGTATGGGTAATCAGCACCTCTTCGTCGGCATCGGTAACGCGGCTTTCATCCCAGTCAGGCAATGAAATGGTCGGCTGTAAGCCTAGTCTTTCTATATCAAGCGCGCAGCTTTGGCTAAAGGCCAGGCATTCGAGCAAGGAGTTACTGGCCAGGCGATTCGCCCCGTGCAGGCCGGTGCACGCCGTTTCGCCAATTGCATACAGGCAGTCAATGTCGGTGCGGCCATGCATATCGGTCATCACACCGCCGCAGGTGTAGTGCGCAGCTGGCACCACCGGAATTGGCTGTTTGCTGATATCAATGCCTAATTGCAGGCAGCGCTGATAAATATTGGGGAAATGCGATTGAATAAACTCGGCTGGTTTGTGGCTGATATCCAGGTAGACGCAATCCAGGCCGCGTTTTTTCATTTCAAAGTCGATGGCGCGCGCCACCACATCACGTGGTGCCAGTTCGGCCCGCTCATCATGCCAGGGCATAAAGCGCGTGCCATCAGGCAACAGCAATAAGCCACCTTCACCACGCAATACTTCTGAAATCAAAAAGGATTTTGCATGCGGGTGATAAAGGCAGGTTGGGTGAAATTGCACGAACTCCATATTTGCCACGCGGCACCCTGCGCGCCAGGCCATGGCGATACCATCGCCGGTGCTGATGTCAGGGTTGGTGGTGTACAAATATACTTTGCCCGCGCCGCCCGTGGCTGTGACAGTGTATTGCGCAGAAAGGGTGATCACTTTGCCAGTCTGGTTGTTGAGTACATAAGCGCCCAGGCAGCGGTTGGGGCCGTCGTTGGCTGTTTGTTTGAACAGTTTGTGCGTGGTGATCAGGTCGACCGCGATATGGTGTTCGAGAATAGTGATATTCGGGTGCTCGCGTACGCGATCTGTGAGTGTGGTTTGTACCGCCTGGCCGGTCGCATCAGCCACATGTACCACGCGTCGATGACTGTGGCCGCCTTCGCGGGTCAGGTGTAAACGGTCATCGTCGGCTTCGCGGGTGAAGTTTACGCCTTGCTCTAGTAACCACTCAATACTGGCGCGACCATTAGTCACCACCATGCGCGTCACTTCGCTGTCACACAGGCCAGCGCCCGCGTCCAAGGTATCTTTAATATGGGCTTCTATGGAGTCTTCGCTGTTGTGTACGGCGGCAATGCCACCTTGTGCCCAGTTGCTGGCACTCAAGGTGAGTTCGCGCTTGCTTAAGATGCATACCCGGTGTTGATCGGCCAATCGTAACGCCAGCGATTGCCCCGCCAGCCCGCTGCCAATAATCAGGACATCAAACACTTTATTCATATTGTTTTGAGATCAATGGAACTTTGGAAGGCAGTGCAGGGTCACATAATTGTCTGTATTGCGTGTTGCAGTGGCAGGCAAAAATAAGGGATGAGGCGATGTTACACACAGCAAATTTAGAGGCGTTAACGCGCACCGGGTTCGTCGAAAATAACACAAAAGCGTATACTACTCCCAATCATAAAATTACCCAAGGGAGTCATCGCGATATGACTGTTCAGGCGGCGAACGCCAAACAGCAAGAGAATAAAGAGTTTGACCAGATGCTGGTTGAACGTGCTCAACAAGGCGATAAACGTGCCTTTGGATTGTTGGTAGAAAAATACCATCGTAAACTCGGCCGCTTGTTGTCGCGCATGATCCGTGACCAGGCCGAGGTAGAAGACGTGGTGCAGGAGTCGTTTATCAAGGCGTATCGTGCATTGCACAGCTTTCGCGGTGATAGCGCGTTTTACACCTGGTTGTACCGGATTGGCATTAATACGGCCAAAAATTACCTGGTCTCTCTGGGGCGCAAGCCACAGGTGATGCAGGATGTGGAAATCGAAGATGTAGAAAACTTCGATGAAGGCGATGACATGCGGACGATGGAGACGCCTGAAACTTCGCTGATGACAAAAGAAATTGCGCAAACAGTGAACGATGCGATTGCCGCATTGCCTGAAGAGTTACGCACCGCGATTACTTTGCGCGAGTTGGAAGGCTTGAGTTATGAAGACATTGCTAACGTGATGCAATGTCCTATCGGCACAGTACGTTCACGTATTTTTCGGGCGCGCGAAACGATTGCGGCGAAGTTGAGACCATTGTTGGATACGCCTCAGCATAAACGTTGGTAATCGCGCGATATTTGCTATAAAACGGTAGTGGGTGTGTAGGTGTTATGACAAATTTTTTGTTAAATGCTAACATAAAAACATTGATTGACTTGGGGTTATTATGAAGCAGCAATTATCTGCATTGGTCGACGGTGAAGTCGATGTTGAACGCTGTGAACATATTTTTCTCGCAGCCAAATCTACGGGTGACGTTGCCCAGGCCTGGCGTGACTATCATGTGATTCGCGATGTGATCCGTGAAGAATGCTGGGTGGAGTCTGATATGACCAGCCGCATTATGGCGCAGCTTGATGATGAACCCACCATGCTGGCGCCGCAACAAGCCGTCACCGTGTCTGAAAAGGTGACTCATATCCGTCCGCGTTTCAGTAAATATAGCTGGTCAATCGCCGCTTCCGTGGCTGCCGCTTTCTTTGTCGGCATGTTCGTGTTCAATCAGCCGGAAGTGGCTGCACCGACGCAAATTGCTGACAATGACACAGATCAATATGTCGTCGCGCATCACAACTATGCACCTAATAGTGCAACGTATTACATGCACAATGTAGCTTATAACGCTGGCGAATAACTTTACTGTCGTTACCCCGTATGTCACCTAAGTTTGATTTCCTTCGGGCGTTTGATTTCCGTCGAGCGCTCTTGCCTGTCTTGTGTCTGGCTGCCATCAGCCAGTCTGCTTTTGCCGAAGAAGATCTTTGGGCAACCATGCAGAAAACCGCTTCTGCCGCCCGCGAGTTAAATTATCAGGGGCTGTTTGTTTATCACAACGGCGCGATGATACGCTCGGTGCAGATTACCCATATTTATGAAGGCGGACGCGAGTTCACCCGCAATGTGGTGCTGGACGGGCGGCCGCGCGAAGTCTTCAGTGAAGGCGATGATATCGTCATCTTCAATGCCAAAAATGACAAAGTCGTGATTGAAAAGCGGCGCGGCCAAAACCTGTTTCCGGCCATGTTGCCCACACAGTTATATCCCCTCAAGCAAAATTACAAACTGAAGTTTGTTGGCCAGGAGCGCATTGCCGGACGATTGGCGCAAGTCATCGATATGGTGCCGAATGACAACCTGCGTTATCAGTATCGGATCTGGTCTGATGCTGAATATGGCTTGTTGCTCAAAATGAGCATGCTCGATATGCAAGGCCATACGCTGGAACAGATTGGTTTTAACCAGGTGGCAATGCTGCACACCAAAGACCTTGACTGGTTTCAGCCCAAAATCGATGCGACCAAACCTTATGTGATGGATGACACCACCGATTTGACACACACGGTGGATAATCTGGTCGTGGCTAATTTGCCCGCGGGTTACAAAAAAGTGGATCAAATCCAGTTGAAAGTGCCGGGCAGGACTGCGCCTGTGCAGCAATTGATTTTCTCAGATGGTCTGGCATCCGTATCGCTATTTGTGGAGCCGATGGTCAAAGGCATGCAGCCGCGTGTTGGCAAGAAAACCATGGGATCGACCAATGTCTATGCGCATGTGTTAAATGGCTACCAGTTGGTGGTCGTGGGCGAAGTGCCTGCGCAAACGGTTGAGCAAATCGCTCAACAGGTGACGTTTAAAAAATAATTTCATGCCTGGTCAGTGGTTCAATTGCAAAGATTGATCGTTCCCAGGCCTCATGACATGGTGCGCAACCACTCTCCCCACAACTTGTATTTCTCTGCAGCGTCGCCATGTAATGAGGGTGACGCTTTCCAGTGTCAATATGCCCGTGCTGTGTTTCATGGCATGGCGTAAAAGATTTTTTTAATCATTAAATGGTAGGAATAATCATGATGAAACGATGGATTTCTGGCGTGATGTTAGCGTGTGCGGTCACAATCGCCATGCCAGTGGTGGCCGTAGAGGCCAAAGACTTGCCTGATTTTACTGAATTGGCGGAAAAACAAGGGCCGGCGGTGGTCAATATCAGCATTACTTCTGTAGTGCATGGTGGCAATATTGGCTTCCCTGGTATGCCGAATGACGAAAATCTGCAAGAGTTTCTGCGTCGCTTTGGTATCCCCGGGATGCCTGGCGGGCAAGGCCAAGATGGTGGTCAGGACTATAAAACGCAGTCCTTGGGCTCTGGTTTTATTATCAGTGCCGATGGCTATATTCTTACCAATGCGCATGTGGTGAATGAGGCCGATGAAGTGTTGGTCAAGCTGTATGACAAACGTGAATTCAAGGCGAAAATCATCGGTGCGGATAAGCGTACCGATGTGGCGCTGATTAAAATTGAAGCGACTGGCTTGCCTAAAGTGACCGTCGGTGACCCGAACGCATTGAAAGTCGGCGAGTGGGTGGCGGCCATTGGTTCGCCGTTCGGCCTTGAAAACACCATGACCGCCGGTATTGTGAGTGCCAAAGGCCGCGCACTGCCACAAGAGAATTATGTGCCGTTTATTCAAACTGACGTCGCGATTAATCCGGGTAACTCAGGTGGTCCGCTGTTTAACCTGCGTGGTGAGGTCGTGGGTGTGAACTCGCAGATATATAGTAAAAGCGGCGGTTCCATGGGCTTGTCTTTCAGTATCCCGATTGATGTCGCCATTGATATTTCCAATCAGCTCAAAGCCACTGGCCGCATTGCACGTGGCTGGTTGGGTATCGGTATTCAGGAGGTGACCAAAGACCTGGCTGACTCGTTCGGCCTCAAGCAAACCAGCGGTGCTTTGATCGCAGGCATTGAGAAAAACAGCCCGGCGGATAAAGGCGGTTTAGAAGCGGGCGATATTATTCTCAAGTTTGATGGCAAGCCAATTACGACTTCGAGTGATTTGCCACGTGTGGTGGCCACCACCAAGCCAGGCAAAGTGGTGCCCGTGGAAATTGTGCGCAAAGGTGCCAACAAAACGCTGCAATTGGGCGTGGGCGAAATGCCTAGCGAGCAACCTGAGGTGGCCGCGTCCAGCAAAGAGCCGGTCAAGCCTGAGGCGAATAAAATTGGCCTGACCTTGCGTGAGCTCACTGCGTTGCAGAAGAAAAAGCTTAATGGTAAAAATGGCCTGCTGGTGATTGAAAGCAGTGGTGCTGCGGCGCAAGCCGGTATCCGTCGCGGTGATGTGATTCTTGGCTTGAATAACAATGAAAGCCAAAGCGTGGATGCGTTTAACAAGCAGATTAATGCGGTGGCTGCCGGTAAAACAGTGGCGGTATTGGTGCAGCGTGGTGAAAACACCTTGTACGTGCCGATTAAAATCAAGTAAGAGCTGTGGTGATGTTGCAAAAAGACAGGGCAGCCTGTCTTTTTGTTTTTTTAAAGGCCGGGAATTCACGCTGCCTGCCTGGGCCTGGACGGAAAATAAATCACTGATATTCATGCATTTGTTGTAAAATGCACCCCATTTGAAAGGCGCTTCAAGCGCCTTTCTTGCTTGTAAATAACGCATAACTGAACATGAAAAATATTCGTAATTTTTCGATCATTGCCCACATTGACCACGGCAAATCGACACTGGCAGACCGCATTATTCAATTATGCGGTGGCCTGGAGGCGCGCGAAATGGAAGCGCAAGTGCTCGATAGCATGGACATCGAACGTGAGCGTGGCATTACTATCAAGGCGCAAACCGCAGCCTTGCAATACAAAGCCAATAACGGTGAAATTTATCAGCTCAACCTGATTGATACCCCCGGTCACGTCGACTTTAGCTACGAAGTGAGCCGCTCGCTGTCTGCCTGTGAGGGCGCTTTGCTGGTGGTGGATGCCTCGCAAGGCGTAGAGGCGCAAAGTGTGGCCAACTGCTATACCGCGATTGATCTGGGTGTCGAAGTGACGCCTATCCTCAACAAGATTGACTTGCCCTCTGCGGACCCGGCGCGTGTCTCGCAAGAAATTGAAGATGTCATCGGCGTCGATGCGACGGATGCCGTGCGTTGTTCGGCCAAAACTGGCGAAGGCGTGCGCGACGTGCTGGAAGAAGTTGTCGCCAAGGTGCCACCGCCAGTCGGTGATATTGATGCACCGTTGAAAGCCCTGGTGATTGACGCCTGGTTTGATAACTATGTGGGCGTAGTCATGCTGGTGCGCGTGGTGGATGGTTCGTTGAAGGCCAAGGAAAAGATCCGCCTGATGGCGACTGGCGCTGAGTATTTGTGTGAACAAGTGGGTGTGTTTACGCCTAAATCGGTACAGCGCACGCAATTAAGCGCCGGTGAAGTGGGCTTTATTATTGCTGGCATTAAAGAGTTGGCAGCAGCCAAAGTTGGTGACACGGTAACCTTAGCTGGCAAGCCTGCAGCAGCGCCATTGCCTGGCTTTAAAGAAGTGAAGCCACAGGTGTTTGCAGGTTTGTATCCGGTGGAGTCCAACCAGTTTGAATCCTTGCGTACTGCACTGGAAAAACTGAGTTTGAATGACTCCAGCTTGCAGTTTGAGCCGGAAAACTCGACTGCGCTGGGTTTTGGCTTCCGTTGCGGCTTTTTGGGTTTGCTGCATATGGAGATCGTACAGGAGCGCCTGGAGCGCGAGTACGACATGGATTTGATTACCACTGCGCCTACAGTGATTTATGAGCTGTTACTGAGAAGTGGTGAAGTAGTACAAATCGAAAACCCGTCACGCTTACCCGAGCCTTCCCGGGTTGAAGAAATTCGTGAGCCCATGATTGTGGTGAACTTGCTGATGCCACAAGACTATGTGGGCCCAGTGATGACCTTGTGTAATAACAAGCGCGGTATCCAGCGCAATATGCAATACATGGGCCGCCAGGTCATGTTGAGCTACGAGATGCCGTTGAATGAGGTGGTGCTGGATTTCTTTGATAAGCTGAAGTCAGTCTCACGTGGCTATGCCTCCATGGACTACGAGTTTCTTGAGTTCCGTGCTGCGGACCTGGTCAAGCTGGATATTATGGTCAACGGCGAGCGTGTTGATGCATTAAGCCTGATTGTGCACCGCGCCAATAGCTTGTATCGCGGCCGTGAACTGGTGTCTAAAATGCGCGAATTGATACCACGCCAGATGTTTGATATTGCGATTCAGGCGTCGATTGGTGCAAACATTATTGCGCGTGAAACGGTGAAGGCCATGCGTAAAAATGTGATTGCCAAATGTTATGGTGGTGATATCACGCGTAAGCGCAAGTTGCTGGAAAAACAAAAAGAAGGTAAAAAGCGTATGAAGCAGGTGGGTAACGTGGAAATTCCACAAGAAGCCTTCCTTGCCATCTTGCGTGTAGAAGATAAATAGTCACTTTTAGTGCAATAGCTTACTCAGGAAACAAGCATGTATTTTGCAATCTTTATGTTGGTGATTTTGCTGGTCTCAGGCGTGATCTGGCTGCTGGATATTCTGGTCTTGCGCAAACAACGCCAGGCGGGTGCATTGGGCGATGTCGCCGACCCATGGTATGTGGAATACAGTAAAAGCTTTTTCCCGGTGATTTTGCTGGTATTTATGGTGCGCTCGTTTGTGGTCGAACCATTCAAGATTCCATCCGGTTCCATGATGCCAACCCTGCTGGCAGGCGATTACATCCTGGTCAACAAATTCACTTACGGTTTGCGCGTGCCTATTATCAATAACGTGTTTTACCCGGTGAGCCTGCCCAAGCGTGGTGATGTATTTGTGTTTCATTACCCGCCTGACACTTCGATTGACTACATCAAGCGTGTAGTGGGTTTGCCAGGCGACAAAATCCAGTATCGCGACAAGCAGTTAACAATTAATGGCAAAGTGATTAATCTTGATTTTGTGCAACCATATCAATATGCACTCAATGTGAATGACGAAAGCGGCAATGCGCGCGCGGTGGATGTGACTGCGTCACGCTTGAGCGAGCAGCTGGGCGACGTCAAGCATGATGTATTGATTCATGACATCATGAACCAGTATAGCCCTGGTAGCGCGGGTGACCGCCTGATGCAGGGAGAAACGATTACTGTGCCGGCAGGTGAGTATTTCGCCATGGGCGATAACCGTGATAACAGCTCAGATAGCCGCGTGTGGGGCTTTGTCGCAGAAAAACATCTGGTCGGCAGAGCATTCTTTATCTGGTTTAATTTTGACCAATGGCGCCGTATCGGGCAAAGTATTGGTTAAGTGCACGGCGAGCCGTGTGGAAAAAGACATCTTCTTGAGGGATAGCACAATGAATGACTCAAAGAGCGCTCACCAACACGGCATCGGTTTGATCGGCTTTTTGCTGATTCTGACCGCATTTGGCATCCTGGGCACGGTAGCCCTCAAGGCGTTGCCTGCTTACATGGAGTACTATTCTATCCAGGCCACGGTGAACCGCATTGCGCACGACCCTTTATTGCAAAATGACAGCGATGTGCGCACCGCGTTTGATCGCCAGATGCAGGTGGACAGTATCCATGACGTGACTGGTCGCGATTTGGACATCAGCGGCGGCGTTGTGGCCATGCGCTACCAGAAAAAGATTGCACTGACAGATACCATGACATTGTTGATCGACTTTGATGCTGCCAGCAAACCTTAATGGCTGGCTTGATCGCACCTAAATGAACGCACTCCCAGTATTACAAACAAGAATTAGCTACAGCTTTACGCAGCCTGCCTTACTGCAACAAGCGCTCACCCACCGCAGTTTTTCTGCCACCAATAACGAGCGTCTGGAGTTTTTAGGCGATAGCGTGCTCAACTTTATTATTGCGCACCAGTTGTTTAATTTATTTCCAAATTTGCCCGAGGGTGATTTAAGCCGTTTGCGCGCAAAGCTGGTGCGCGAGGCCAGCCTGGCTGAAATTGCCGCCGACCTGCATTTGGGTGACGCACTCAAGTTG
The DNA here is from genome assembly GCF_000800115.1 of Methylophilus sp. Q8. Lineage (NCBI taxonomy): Bacteria > Pseudomonadati > Pseudomonadota > Betaproteobacteria > Nitrosomonadales > Methylophilaceae > Methylophilus > Methylophilus sp. Q8. Next base: position 1,769,894 of record NZ_JUHE01000001.1, read on the forward strand.
GGCGAAGGTGAGCTCAAAAGCGCCGGTTGGCGCCGCCCCTCGATTCTGGCTGATGCGCTGGAGGCGATTGTTGGTGCGGTTTACCTGGATGGCGGCTTTGAGGCGGCCCAGCAAGTGGTCGCATTGCTGTATCGCGACAAGCTGCAAACCATAGATCCCAAGGCGATTGATAAAGACGCCAAATCGCAATTACAAGAATATCTGCAAAGCAAGAAAATGGACCTGCCGGAGTATCAGGTAGTTTCTATCGAAGGCGAGGCGCATGCGCAAAGCTTCACCGTGCAGTGTTTTATTAAAAAACTCAAGCTGACCACCACCGGGGTGGGCACCAGCCGCCGTGTGGCGGAGCAACAAGCGGCCAAATTGGCCATGGACGAGATTCAATCATGACAGAAGACATTACCCCCGCTGCAGACGATTTTCGTTGTGGTACCGTTGCCATCGTTGGTCGCCCCAATGTCGGTAAATCCACACTGCTAAATCATATTTTAGGCATGAAGCTGGCGATTACTTCGCGTAAGGCGCAGACCACGCGCCATCGCCTGCTGGGCATTCATACCACAGACGATACCCAGTTCCTGTTTGTGGATACGCCTGGCTTTCAGCAAAAACATATCAACGCGCTCAATAAAACACTTAACAAAACCGTCACCCAGGTGCTGACCGAAGTCGACGTCGTGCTGTTTGTGATTGAGCCGATGAAATTGGGCGAAGCTGATGAAATTGTGCTCAAGCTGCTGCCAAAGAACAAACCGGTGTTGCTGGTCGTCAACAAGGCAGACCTGATGGGCGATAAAGGTAATTTATTGCCCTTGATTCAGGACTTTGACCTGCTGTTTGATTTCGCAGGCATTATTCCAGTCAGTGCCAAAAAGAGCCTGTATCTGGATGAGTTACTGTCCGCAGTGCGCGAGCATTTGCCTGAGCAGCCAGCGATGTATGCCGAAGATGAGCTCACCGATAAAAATGAGCGCTTTCTGGCGGCCGAACTGGTCCGTGAAAAAATCTTCCGCCTGCTGGGTGACGAAGTGCCTTACTCGGTGACGGTTGAAATTGAAAAGTTTGAAACCGTCAAAAACCTGCGCCGTATTTTTGCCGCCATTATTGTCGACAAAGACAGCCAAAAGCCGATGATCATTGGTAAAGGTGGCGAAAAGCTCAAGCAAATTTCTACCGAAGCGCGTCAGGATATGGAAAAACTGTTTGGCTCCAAAGTCTACCTGGAAACCTGGGTCAAGGTGAAGGGCGGCTGGGCCGATGATGCGCGCGCATTGAAGAGCCTGGGTTTCTAGTAACACTTGATTCTACTGGCATCAACATATGGCAGTAAAACCTCCCGATTCCGGAAGCCACAAGCAATCTCAGCAACCGGTTTTTATTCTTCACACCTATCCCTTTAAAGAAACCAGTCTCGTGGTTGAAATGTTCAGCCGCGACCTGGGGCGCATTGCGGCCGTGGCTAAAGGCGCACGGCGCCCACTCTCGGCCATGCGCGGCATGCTGCAATCTTTCCAGCAGTTGGCCGGTACCTGGTCAGGTAAAAACGAACTCAAAACGCTACATGAATTAGAGTGGATGACAGGCCTCACCCTCCTCAGAGGCGATGCCCTAATGTGTGGCTTTTACATGAACGAACTGCTATTGCGCCTATTGCCGCGCGATGACGCCCATGCACAGTTGTTTGAATATTACGCACAAACCATACAGTTGTTGTCTACCTTGCAGCAAGATGCGAGCAATGGCCAGCTCGCCGAAATCCTGCGCCGGTTTGAACTCAAGATGTTGCAGGAGCTCGGCTATGCCGTACCGCTCACGCATGACGAAAACGGTGAGATTATCCATGCGGATGAAACCTATCGCTTCGAAGCAGATTATGGTGCTTGCTCGCCATCGGCAACCCGCAATGGTTTGTTGATACAAGGTGCAACGCTGCTGGAAATGGCGCGGGGTAACTACTCGAATGTGACGACGCAGTCGCAAAGCAAGCAATTGATGCGCTATTTGTTGCAGCATTATTTGGGCGAGAAGCCGTTGCATACCAGGCAGTTGTTGGTGGATTTACAGGGGTTTTAGTTTGGATCGTTTCGCCTTTTCGGCGAGTTACTTTTCTTTGCTTGCCCAAAGCGAAGACTATTCTATGATCGATCTATTTCGTCTCTCGACGACCATTCTTTCTTATGCTTGTCCATAAGAAAGAAGGCAAAGAACAAGACACCCCAACTTCCGCTTGTTTCCTGTGCTACTCGGCTTGTCGGGCGGCAATCAAAAACTCGCTCCTTTGGAGCTCAAACAGTTGCTTGCCGACTACTCCCGCCAACCCTGCGTTGCTCGGCGCGGCAGATGGGGACCCCGAACACCAGGCGAGCGCAACTATTAGTGCTCTTAACAAACCAATCTGTTTTTTGAACCGTTCAGATTTCTACAATGTGAGTTTGGCGAGATCAATCCCATTCCATCACGCTGAGTAGCGGAGACAAAATAAGGAAGAAGGGAGCGACTGTTTGAGCTCCGCGGCAGCTTGTGCAGTGTACAAGCTGCTAGGGCGAGTTTCGTGACCGCTTATTTTGTTGAGCAACGCAAGGGAGCCGTAGGCCGTGATGGCTGGGTGTCTTCCTCTTTGGTTACTTTCTGCGGGACAAGCACCAGAAAGTGACTCGCCGACAAGGCGAAAAGCAACGCTCAATGATTAGAATGTCTTGTAAACCCCAACAAGGATATCTTTCTATTTTTCGCATGATTAATTTGGTTTACCATAATCAACAGTTAGAATATTGTCATTCATCCAATTACAAAGAGAACTATGTTAAAACTAGGCGTCAATATTGACCACGTCGCAACGATTCGTCAGGCGCGTGGCACCAAATATCCAAGCGTTGTGCAAGCTGCACTGCGCGCTGAGCAGTCTGGTGCAGACAGCATTACCTTGCATTTGCGCGAAGACCGTCGCCATATGCAGGATGCTGATATTTTTGCTTTACGCCCTTTGTTGCAAACCAAAATGAACCTTGAGTGTGCGGTCACTAGCGAGATGATCGATATCGCCATTCAGGTCAACCCGCAAGACGTTTGCCTGGTGCCTGAGCGCCGTGAGGAGCGCACGACCGAAGGCGGTTTGGATGTGCTCACACACTACGCCAAAGTTGAGCATGCGGTTAAAAAACTGTCTGATCAAGGCATACGTGTGTCACTGTTTATCGCGCCGGATCTGGCGCAGATTGATGCGGCTGCCAAAATGGGCGCGCCGGTGATTGAGTTGCATACCGGTACCTTTGCCGATGCTGATACAGAAAAAGATCAGTTGGATGAACTGGAGAAAATCGACGCCGCGCTCAAACATGCGAAAGCGGCGGGTCTGGTAGTTAATGCCGGTCATGGCTTGCATTATCACAATGTGCATCATATTGCGCGCCTGCCAGGCTTTGAGGAACTCAATATTGGTCATGCCATTGTGGCGCATGCCCTGTTTGTGGGGTGGGATAATGCGGTGCGTGAAATGAAGGCGCTGATGAAAGAGTTTTCACCAAAATGATGCGACTAAACCTGTATTGTCAGGAGTATCGATGATTTACGGCATAGGCACAGATATTGTCGAAGTTGAACGGATCGAGGCGTCACTCGATCAGTTCGGTGACAGCTTTGCCAAACGTATTCTGGCACCCAGTGAGTGGTCTGACTATGAAGCGAGTAAACTCAAGGCACGTTTTCTTGCTAAACGCTTTGCCGCAAAAGAAGCTTTTGCCAAGGCGATAGGTACCGGCATTCGCGGCGATGTCAGCTTTCAGAATATTGCAGTCACCCACGATGCGCTAGGGAGACCCTTGTTGCAACTGTCATCAACACTGCAGGCCTTTCTCAAACAACACCATATTTATCAGTCGCATATCAGCATCAGTGATGAAAAAAACCTGGCACTGGCTTATGTCGTGCTGGAAACGACCCAAACAGCATGACAGCAGACGAGTTAGTGGATAGCCAGCGCCGTTTTAGCGGCGTGCGCCGTTTGTATGGCGAGCAGGGCTTGGCCAATTTGCAGCAAGCGCATGTGTTGGTCATTGGCATTGGTGGTGTGGGATCGTGGACGGTAGAAGCCCTGGCGCGCAATGCGGTGGGCAAGTTGACCTTGGTGGATCTGGATAATATTGCCGAGTCGAACATCAACCGCCAGATTCATGCGCTGGAGGATACGCTAGGCAAGGCCAAAGTGACGGCCATGCGTGAGCGCATTGCGGCGATTAATCCATTGTGTGAGGTGCTTGAAGTTGAGGATTTTGTGACACCTGAAAACCTCGCTTCACTGTTGGTTGATGCACCGGATATGGTGGTGGATTGCATGGATGATACCAAGGCCAAAATCGCCCTGGCGGCCTATTGCAGGCAGCAGCAATTGCCGTTGGTGATGGTCGGTAGTGCAGGTGGCAAGCTCGATGCGACGCGCATTCGCCTGGCTGACCTGGCGCATGTGCAGGGCGATCGCATGCTGGCGAAGGTCCGCAACCAGTTACGTCGGGATTATGGTTTCCCCAAGGCTTCTGATCACAAGAAGTCGGCCAAATTCGGCATTGTTGCCGTGTACTCAGATGAGCCGGTCGAGCGACCTGAAGAGGCTTGTGAAACATCGACAGCAGGACTGACAGGCCTCAACTGCGCAGGTTACGGTTCCAGTATTTGCGTGACGGCCACCGCTGGTTTTGTGGCGGCACAACAGGCCATTGGGCAATTGATCACGCTTTAACACTCGCAGTTTATAAGCATAGGCTTGGCCCACCGCAAGCAAATCAGGTTGAACAATGTGGGAATAGCAGCGTCTACTTTAAAAAGTCAGGCATAAACATTGCATGTTTGCAGGTATCAATCGCACGGAGGTCGTCCGTACTCACTTTAAATACGCTAGTTTTCAGCCTGTCATCATGACTTCAAGCCCTGGCGCTATCAGTTACAGTGTCATATGGCCCAAGTACGCTTAATCCATCAAAGGTGATTGCCATGCAATTGGATGTGTTTTTAAAGAAGGTTTCTGTCAACCATGCCTTGAATGTGCTGATCTGGCATATTGCCGAGGCGGGGATTGAAATTGCTGCGCTGATCAAGCAAGGGGCATTGGAAGGGGTCACGGAAAAAATGACCAGTACCAATGTGCAAGGCGAAACACAGATGCAGCTGGACATTCGTAGCCACGAGGTGGCCGCGGCACACCTGCGCGCTTCGGCAGTGGTGGCTGGCGTATTGTCAGAAGAAGTAGATGCGCCGGTCTTGTTTGAAACGCTGGATGCACCATTTCTGGTTAGTATGGATCCTCTGGATGGCTCTTCTAACCTGGCGATTAATGGCGTCGTCGGCAGTATTTTCTCGGTCATTCCTAATATCGGCGTGGCCACGCTGGGTGATCAGGCCTTTTTGCAGCCAGGGCAAGATCAGCGTGCCGCGGCCTATATCATGTATGGCCCGGCCACTTTGCTGGTACTCACCATTGGCCAGGGCACACATGTGTTTACGCTGGATCAGCACAGCCAGTCATTTGTATTAACGCAACAAACTGTACAGGTTGGTGAGGAAACCTCAGAGTTTGCCATTAACGCCAGCAATCAGCGCTATTGGCAACCCGGGGTACAGCGCTATATTACTGAATGCCTGCAAGGCAGTGAGGGGCCGCGTGGGCGTGACTTTAATATGCGCTGGTGTGCCAGTATGGTGATGGATGTGCACCGTATTCTGACGCGCGGTGGTGTGTTTTTGTATCCGCGCGATAGCAAGCAGCCGGTCAAAGCGGGCCGCTTAAGATTATTGTACGAGGCTAACCCCATGAGTTTGCTGGTGACGCAGGCTGGTGGGGCAAGCATAGACGGGCTGGAAGATGTGCTGGCCCTTCAGCCGACGGCATGTCATCAGCGTGTGCCGGTATTGTTAGGCGCTAAACAGGAAATCCAGCGCTTGCGTGATTACCATCAGCAAGCTTCACAATAAAAGGAGTATGACATGGCATTGATTTCGCTCAGGCAACTACTCGACCACGCCGCAGAACACAGCTATGGCCTGCCTGCATTTAATATTAACAATATGGAGCAGATTCTCTCCATTATGAAGGCGGCTGACGAAGTCGACAGTCCGGTCATTTTGCAAGCTTCGGCAGGGGCCCGCGGTTATGCCGGGGAGTCTTTTCTACGCAAAATGGTTGAAGCCGCGATTGAGCAATATCCGCATATTCCCATTTGCATGCATCAGGATCATGGCGCTTCGCCCAAGGTCTGCCAGATGGCCATTCGCAGTGGCTTCTCTAGTGTGATGATGGATGGCTCGCTTAAAGAAGATGGCAAAACGCCTGCGAGTTATGAATACAACGTTGAAGTGACGCGACGTGTGGTCGAGTTTGCGCATGCGGTCGGCGTGTCGGTTGAGGGCGAGCTGGGCGTGCTGGGCTCATTGGAAACCGGTATGGCAGGCGAAGAAGATGGGGTAGGTGCAGAAGGTAAACTGGATGAGTCACAGTTGCTGACTGATCCGGATGAAGCGGCTGCGTTTGTCGAAGCGACCAAAGTCGATGCACTAGCCATTGCCATTGGTACCAGCCATGGCGCTTATAAGTTTACGCGCCCGCCCTCAGACGATACGCTGTCGATTGAACGTATTCGTGAAATCCATGCCAAAATCCCTAACACGCATCTGGTGATGCATGGTTCGTCCAGTGTGCCGCAATCCTTGCTGGAGCAAATTCGGCATTATGGCGGCAATATCAAGGAAACCTATGGCGTGCCGGTGTCACAGATTGTAGAAGGCATTAAAAATGGCGTGCGCAAGGTTAATATTGATACTGATATTCGCTTGGCGATGACGGCGGCGATTCGTGCCTATATGGTCGAGCATCCTGAGGAGTTCGATCCACGCAAATATTTCAAAGAAGCGACCACGGCAGCACAGCATTTGTGTAAAGAACGCTTTGAGGCCTTTGGTAGTGCCGGACAAGCGAGTAAGATAAAGGTAATTACACTGGAAAAAATGGCAGCCATTTACTAGCTGCATGACATGACCGTGAGTGAAATAGCCTAAAAAAAAGCAATTATAAATTGAGGGGGCATGAGTAAAGGAATCCCATCATGCGAGAAAAATTAGTCATTGGTAACTGGAAGCTGCACGGCGGCTTGCTTGAAAATCAAGGCTTGCTGAACAGGCTCAAGCAAGAGTTGCACGACCTGGATGGCGTAGCGACAGCTGTGTGTTTACCTTATGTATACTTGTATCAGGCGCAAGACTTGCTGCAAGACTCCTCGATTGCCTGGGGTGCGCAAAACGTTAGCCAGTTTACTGAAGGCGCGTTTACCTCCTGCATTTCGGCCAAAATGGTGGCCGAGTTTGGTTGTAGCTATACCATTATCGGTCATTCTGAACGGCGTGCTCTCAAACTTGAAAGTAACCAGGTGGCCACCAAGCGCCTGCTTAATGCCTTGCATGCCGGGCTGACGCCTATTTTTTGTGTCGGTGAAACCCAGGATGAGCGCGATGGCAATATGGCCGAGCTCATTGTGCGCAACCAGATGCTGAACGTGGTGTATGGCCTCGATGATGAAGCCTTCGCACTGGCCAAAAAATTCAATATGGTCATCGCTTATGAGCCAGTATGGGCGATTGGCACTGGCGAGCACGCCACGCCTGAGCAGGCACAACGCATGCATGCATTTATCCGTATGATGATTGCCGAACGCGACCGCGAGTTTGCCGAGCAGATTCGTATTGTCTATGGCGGCAGTATGGCGCCTGAAAATGCGCACAGCTTACTCAGTATGCCGGATATTGACGGTGGCTTATTGGGCCGTGCTGCACTGGTTGCTGAAGATTTTGTTGATATCTGCAGAATCGCCAGCCGTTGCTACCAGCAAAAAACGGTGGTCCGTGAATCATCGGCAGCCATCCCCGTTTTTGAGGTATGACGGTTGCCTTTAAAGGCAACAAAAGTAGCCTGCCAACAAAACTCTGCCAGCAATGTGGCAAACCAATGACCTGGCGAAAAGCCTGGGCGAATAACTGGGATCAGGTCAAATATTGCTCTGAGCGCTGCCGTCGTGCATTGCAAAAACACGCCATATGAGAAACCTGGTCATTATCCTCGGTGACCAGCTCACGCTGGATAACCCTGCCTTAGACCACTTTGATCCGACGCAAGACCTGATTGTGATGGCTGAAGTCATGCATGAAGCAAATCATGTATGGTCTCACCGACAGCGCATTACCTTGTTTTTATCTGCCATGCGCCACTTTGCAGAGAGGTTGCGGGCACAAGACTATCCACTGGTTTATTTTCAGCTAGACGCACATCCTTATCCTGATTTAGCGACCGTTTGGCAGACTGTATTGCAGCAGTACCAGCCACAGGCAATCAAGGTCTGCGAACCTGGTGATTGGCGCATCTGGCAAAGTCTGCAAGCGGTGGCTGACCAGCACGCAGTGCCTCTACATGTGCTGCAAGATACACATTTCATGAGTAGTATCGACCAGTTCCGGCGTTGGGCAGCCAAATACAGCGAAAAAAACACTTCTTTGCGGATGGAGTTTTTTTATCGTGGCATGCGTAAAAAATATCATATTCTTATGGACGGCGAGGAACCTGCAGGCGGCAGCTGGAACTTTGATCATGACAACCGTCAATCGCTGGGCAAGCTCGGCCCGCAAGCACTTTCACAGCCGCCGGTGTTTACGCCAGATGCCATCACGCAAGCAGTCATGGTCCTGGTGAATGAACGGTTTGCCGATCACCCAGGTGCGCTGGCGTCTTTTACCTGGCCAGTGACGCGTGAGCAAGCACTCACCTTGCTCACACATTTTGTCCAGGAAAAGTTAGCGCAGTTTGGCCCATATCAAGATGCCATGTGGCAAAACCAGCCATATTTGTGGCATTCACTACTCGCTTCGGCCATGAATCTCAAGTTACTCAATCCGCGTGAAGTCATCGCCGCTGCCGAGCAGGCGTATGTTGATGGCCGCGCCTCATTAGCAAGTGTCGAAGGGTTTATTCGCCAGGTGTTGGGTTGGCGAGAGTTTGTGCGCGGTGTGTATTGGCTGGAAATGCCAACACTTAAATCGGCGAACTATTTCCAGCATGCACTGGATTTGCCAAACTGGTTCTGGACCGGGCAGACGCAGATGCAATGTTTATCGCAGTGTATAGGCCAAACCTTGCAAACTGGCTATGCGCATCATATTCAACGCCTGATGGTGATCGGCTTGTTTTCGACACTGGCGCAACTGTCGCCGCAACAGGTCTCAGCATGGTTTTTGGCCGTTTACGTCGATGCCGTGGAATGGGTAGAGTTGCCCAATGTTGCTGGCATGGCGCTATATGCCAATGGGGGCCGCTTTACCAGCAAGCCCTATATCGCCAGTGGTGCCTATATTCAGCGCATGAGTAATTATTGTACGGGATGTCGTTATGATCCAAAACAAAAAACCGGTGATCGGGCTTGTCCATTCACAACGCTTTACTGGGGTTTTTTAATCAGACACGAGGCTTTGCTGGCTGCGAATCCGCGTACACGTTTAATGGTCAAGCATATTGCCACCATGCCTGAAGAAGAGCGATTGGCGATTGCTGCATTTGCTGAGCAGCGATTGCAACAATTGGCAGACCTGTAATGCTTGCTCGTGTAATTTCACAAAACTGTCACAATAGACACTGGTTCAGTGGATACAATAATCGCCATGAAAAACACCACGCCCGCTCTGCTTGACAGAGATCTTAGCATTCTCAGTTTTAATGCCCGTGTACTGTCTTTGGCGCAACGAGAGGACTATCCTTTACTCGAGCGTTTGCGCTTTTTATGTATCGTTTCTAACAACCTCGATGAGTTCTTTGAAGTGCGCATGCCATTACAGATGGAGGCGTATCAGCAAGGCGTGACCAGTGGCCCGGTATCTGCCTCTACCTGCGAACAAGTCGCCACCATGGCACAGGCGCTGGTGGCACAACAATATCAGTTGTTTAATGATGCACTGATGCCCGCCCTGGCGAAAGAAAGTGTGCACCTGGTGTCTGGCGGTGTGCGTACGCCGGAGCAAACCACCTGGGTTTCTAACTACTTCAAACGTGAAGTGCTGCCATTCTTGATGCCGGTATCGCTGGATCCGTCGCATCCTTTTCCGCAGGTGGCCAATAAGTCGCTGAATTTCATTGTGCGCATTGCCGTCGACGATGAGGAAAAAATTGCCATTGTACGTGTGCCGCGTGTGGTGCCCCGGCTGCTGCAATTGCCGCCGTCTATCAGCAAAGGCGAGCAATGCTTTGTGTCGTTGACCAGTATTATCCGCGCGAATCTGGAGGTGTTGTTTCAAGGCGCCAGTATCCTGCATTTCTCCCAGTTCCGTGTGACGCGTAATAGTGATCTTGAGGTGGATGAGGATGATGTGATCAATTTGCGCACGGCCTTGCGTGAAGAGCTTGCACATCGCCAATATGGTGAAGCGGTGCGCCTGGAAGTCACGCAGGAGTGTGATGACAGGCTTGCCGAGTTTTTGCTTAAGCAGTTTAATTTGCCGCCGCTCGCCCTTTACCGCGTCAACGGGCCGGTCAATCTGGGGCGTTTGATCCAGTTGCCAGATATGGCCAAGGGCGATCACCTCAAGTTCGTGCCTTTCCAGCCGCACTGGCCGCGACATATCAAACGCAATACCTCTTTGCTGGCGCAGATGCGTGAAAAAGACCTGCTGATTCACCAACCATACGAGAGCTTTGAAGTTGTCATCCAGCTACTGGAAGAAGCGGTCAAAGACGATCAGGTATTAGCCATCCGCATGACGATTTACCGCACAGGTGCAGATCCACGCATGTTGCGTTTGCTGCAGGAGGCGGTGCGTCGCGGTAAAGAAGTGCTGGTGGTGGTGGAGCTCAAAGCGCGCTTTGATGAAGAGGCAAATATTAACTGGGCCGAAGCCTTGGAGTCGGTTGGTGCGCAAGTGGTGTATGGCGTCGTAGGTTTGAAAACTCATGCCAAGATGTTGTTGATCATGCGTCGCGAAGGTAAAAGCATTCATCGTTATGGCCATCTTTCTACCGGTAACTACAATCCAAAAACGACACGTCTATACACAGACTGGAGCATGTTAACCGCTGATGCTAACCTGACGCGCGAAATGGAAACAGTGTTCCGTCACCTGACCAGCGAGTTGCCGATTCCGGCCCTGAAGCATTTGCTGGTGGCGCCATTTACCCTGCAAAACAGCATGATCAAACAGCTGGAGAAAGCACAGCGTCTGGCCAAGCAAGGCAAACCGGCCAGGGTGATTGCCAAAATGAACGCCTTGACGGATGTGCCGCTGGTCGCCGCTTTAATGAAGGCCGCCAGCGCTGGTGTTGAGATTGACTTGATTGTGCGCGGTGCCTGCATACTGCCGGTGGACTCACCGGCCGTGAAAGGCCGTATCCGCGTGCGTTCTATCGTCGGGCGTTTGCTCGAGCATTCGCGTGTGTTTTATTTTGAGCTGGATGGGCAAGTGCAGATGTGGTTATCCAGCGCGGACTGGATGAGCCGTAATATGATGCGGCGGGTAGAGCTGGCCTGGCCGATTAAAGATCCGGCCATGCAAAGCCGCATTTATCAGGAAAGCCTGCAGCTTTACCTGCAAGATAATAAGGATGCCTGGCAATTGGCAGAAAAAGGCCAATATGTGCCAGTCGCACAACAAGCACTGGATGCCGAACCGCTGTCTTGCCAGAACCTGTTATTGCAACAATATCATTCCATGTAGCCCCGCGTGATGTCAGTGAAAAATTTGATTTTATGGCGTCATGCCGAAGCCGAAGTGTTATTGCATGGCGCCTCTGACCTTGAGCGCGCCTTGACCAAAAAAGGGCATAAACAGGCCAAACAAATGGCCGGCTGGCTCAAGAAGTATTTACCAAAGCAGACCTATGTGCTGGTGAGTCCTGCTGTGCGTACGCGTGAAACCGTGGCTTATTGGGGCGATGATTGGCAGGAAGATAGTCGACTGGCGCCTGAAAGGCCGTTGGAGCCTTTATTACAGTTGCTGGCGCAAAGCCCATTCGAGACTGTGATGCTGGTCGGCCACCAACCCTGGATAGGCGAACTGGCCGCGCAGAGCCTGGGTATGCCGGATGGGCAGATCAGTATTAAAAAAGGTGCTGTATGGTGGTTACGGCTGCCAAAATCGGGGCCACCCTACAAACTATATAGTGTGCAAAGCCCCGATTTGATTGAATAAGCTGAGTGCTGTGATCTGGCTTAAGCCAAATTCAGTGTGAGCTATTTCTTTGGCCTGCCAGTTTTAATCGTCGGCACGGTTGCCAGGGTGGCTTTTAAGGTAGCGTCGTCCATGGCCGATAATAACTTAAGCCCGGCTCTTAATAGCTCGCTTTTCTTCGCTGGTTTGGCCAGGCCTTCCAGGCGTTTTTTCAAGGCAGCGATTTGTGCGTACTCTTCTTTAGGCATGGTGAAGCTGTCGCGCTCCATTTTGACCTTGCTGGCTTTAGGTTTGTCTTTTTCAACGGCTGTCGCGGTTTTATTCACAACTTTAATCGCAGAAGCGGGCGTCACTTTTTTTGCAGCTACCGCTGTTTTTGCGACTGCTTTTGCAATTGGTTTGACCGCAGGTTTGGCTGTTGCCGGTTTTACAGCTGTCGTTGGTTTTGCAGCAGGTGTTGTCGCAACTGCTTTAGTGGCGACTGGCTTGGCTGGGCTTGCTGCTTTGGCTGTAGCTGGTTTGTTAGCGCTCAAGGGTTTGGCGACTGGTTTGCTGGCCATGTGTTTCTCCTGAATTGATATTGTGAAAACAGTTTATACCGTTTTTTGTTGACGTCAATTGTCATAAATATTTCATATTAATATGGTGTTATAGAGGCTGTTTTTCATGACAAAATGCAACACCTTTAATCGGGGAGTATGAGATGCGCAGGGTATTGGTGGCAAATACCAAAGGCGGTTGCGGCAAAACCACTCTGGCCACCAATCTTGCTGGCTATCTGGCGCAACTGGGGCACAAAATTGTGCTGGAAGATATTGACCGGCAGCAATCTTCCGCTGACTGGTTGGCACGCCGACCCTCTCATGTCGCGACGGTGTTTAATGCCGAAGACCTGGGTAAATCTGCCTTGCAGAAAGCCGACTGGGTGATTACTGATTCGCCAGGCGGGCTGCGGGATAAAAAGATTTCTGATGCCGTGACCGAAGCCGATCTGGTGTTGGTGCCCATCGCGCCATCCGCGTTTGATATAGGCGCCACGCAAGACTTTTTAGAGTTGCTGGCCGAAGAGAAAGCCGTGCGCAAGCATAAGACCTTTGTTGGTCTGGTCGGCATGCGCGTGATGCCACGCACACGTTCAGCCGAGCGCCTGCTGGCATTTATGGATGAATCAGGCTTTGCCGTGCTTTCCATGCTGCGCTCATCGCAAATTTATGTGACAGCAGCAGAGGAAGGCTTAAGTATTTTTGAATTGTCGAACAGCTTGAAAGAGGTCGACATTGCGCAGTGGAATCCGGTCACAGACTGGATTTTGCAAAACAGTTAAAGCGAGCCTGTGACAAACAGGGAATCAAAGGGAGTGCTATGAAAGACAAGGTCAATCCAGTGTACCTGGATAAAGTAAAACAATTGAACGCGGATGAGGCAGAGCGTATTTTGTCTCGCATGGGCGGCAAGTTGCCTAAGCGATTTATCAAGGAAAAATTGAGCCAGGAAGAAGCGCTGGCTTTGCAGCTGGAAATCGAAGATGAACAATTGCAAGAGTGGCGCGATAAAGTTGTCAAACTGCGCGAAGAAGATGAAAAGCGCGATAAGAAGAAAAAAGACTGAGTCGTAATCAACGCAATAAAAAAACGGGCATAAGTGCCCGTTTTTTTATTTGGCCATTTTGATTTAGCTGTGCCGGATTTCCAGCTGCCAGCCCAGTTTTTGCCATAACAGGCATTCTTCTTCCAACAGGTAGTGCGTTTGCGGGTGCTGGCTGGCCCACTGTGATGACAGTGCCAGTATAAATTGCTGTTTATGCCGTTCCAGTTGCAAGTGTTTGAGTGCTGGCAGTCGGCGCGAGTGGCAGAAAATCACCGCTAACCGTAATGCCATCAACTGACAGACCAGGTCCTGGTTATCAAAGTCTGCGGCTAGTTTGCGTAATTTACCCTGGTGCCCGAGCACGAGCAGGCTGATGGTATGTAGTTCACTTTGAGCGAACCCCATCAGTTCGGTGTTATCCAGAATATACGCGCCGTGTTTGTTGCAATCCGTATGCGAAATAGCCCAGCCAACTTCATGGCATAGCGCCGCCCAGTGCAATAGCGATTTTTGGCTATCGCAGGCCTGCATGGCACCATAAAAATACAAAGCCAGTTTGCTCACATTGTTGGCGTGATCCATCTCGACGCCAAAGCGTTTGCATAGTCGCACAATCGATGCCGTGCGCAAATCTTCGGTGGCATTGTCTGAGCTCAGCATATCGTACAGCACGCCATGGCGTAGGGCGCCATTAGCCACCATCAGCGTGTCAATTTTTAGCGTGTCAAACACAGCGGTCAAGACGGCCAGCCCGCCACCAATCACGGCACGTCTGTCGTCCTTAAGGCCTTCCATATTGAGGCGGTCGGCGGATTTGGCCTTGATCAGTATTTGTTTCAGCCAGTCCAGTTGTGCACGTTCAATGCGATCTGTGGCAAACCCGGCACCGGCCAATACATCCGCTACTGCGCCTACCGTGCCAGAAGCGCCATACGCCACTTCGGATTGGCCGACGTAACGGCTGGCAATCATGTCGATAATGGATTCGGCAGCAATTTCCGCGCGTTCAAAGTTGCGCTCGCTAAACTGGCCATCGGAAAAATACTTTTGCGACCAGCCAACAGAGCCTAAGCGTAAAGACTCCGTGACATTGGCCTTGAAATGCTGGCCGAGGATAAACTCGGTCGAGCGTCCACCGATATCCACCACCAGCCGCTTTTCATCTGATTGCGGCAACATGCGGCTCACGCCTTGATAAATCAGGCGCGCTTCTTCTACACCCGAAATAATCTCGATCGGATAGCCGAGTACTTTTTGTGCCTGCCTGATAAACTCTTCGCTGTTGGCTGCCTCACGCAAGGTTTGCGTGGCCACGGCACGTACGTGCTCAGGTGGAAACCCTTTCAGGCGCTCGCCAAAGCGCGCCAGGCACTTCAGTCCGCGCTCAAACGCCTGCAGTTTCAGGTTACGGTCTTCATCCAGGTCACCGCCTTGGCGCACGGCTTCTTTTAAGTAGTCGACGCGCAGAATCTGGCCGTCAACGACGCGCCCGATTTCGAGACGAAAACTGTTGGAACCCAAATCTACGGCAGCGAGTTGGGTGTCTTGAGTAATATTTAGCATGCGATAATACGGGGTAGGTTACTTTAGGTAGCGGTTAATGGCCTTGGGGTATTCTGGAAAATAGCGTTCAATCACGCTTAAATCAAAGCTTCTCAAAATACTGGTATTGGATTCACGGTCGAGCAAGAACTGGAAAGAGGCCGCCACCAGCTCGGAAGCGTTGTGCGTGGCATCGAGCAACTGGCCTGCATAATCAGGTTTGACACTGACTTGATGCGTGGTGATGTGCGATCCATGTACGGTGACAGAAAACGAGTTCGGACTGGTTTCAATCACCTCAATATTCGCCATGCTTGCCTCCCCAGACAATTGCTGCAAACAGTATAAATTGTTATGTTGGCAGAGGCCAGTGAAACTAATATGAAAATGAAACCGCATGAGTATGGTTGATTTCATCAAACCGT
The DNA here is from genome assembly GCF_000800115.1 of Methylophilus sp. Q8. Classification (NCBI taxonomy): domain Bacteria; kingdom Pseudomonadati; phylum Pseudomonadota; class Betaproteobacteria; order Nitrosomonadales; family Methylophilaceae; genus Methylophilus; species Methylophilus sp. Q8. Next base: position 1,785,628 of record NZ_JUHE01000001.1, read on the forward strand.
CATGCCACAAAAATAAGATAAAACAACACTCAATATACCCTAGACACCCTACATGCGTAGCTTATTTTTCCTGATACTTTCACTTTTGATCGCCCCGTGTGCGCATGCCGCCCGCCCGCTGGTGACCGATGATGCCCGTTTGACCAATGCCCATGGTTGCCAGCTCGAAAGCTGGATGCGCAGCTATCAGGGTGGACAAGAGTTATGGGCACTGCCAGCCTGCAACCTCGGTGAGAATTTTGAAATTACCCTGGGTGGGGGCAGCTATCGTAACAATGACGATAACTACCATACTGAAGACTGGGTTGCTCAATTCAAAACGCTATTTAAACCGCTGGAAACCAATGGCTGGGGCATCGGCTTTGCTGCCGGGCGTGTCATGCATCCGGATATTCAGCCTGGGCCCAACCAGCTCGGTAATACTTACTTCTATATCCCGGTCTCTTTTTCACTGCGTGACGACGACGTGATTGTGCATGTCAACGTCGGCATGCTGCGCGACCGGCAGGAAGATCGTAACAAAGTTAATATGGGTGTCGGCTCCGAGTTTAAATTGGGTGGAAAATTCAAAGGCGTGGCTGAAGTGTTTGGTGACCATACGCAAAATCCCTTCTACCAAATGGGCTTGCGTTACTCGCTGGTGCCGGAGGTGTTTCAGATTGATGGCACGGTCGGGCAGCAAGTTAATGGGGATAGTCGGACGCAGTGGTTGTCTATTGGGGTTAGGTGGACACCATAGGGGGTGGTTTTATGGATTTAGAGTAGAAGGTAATTCTTTTCGGTGGTTGTGCTATTTAGGCGTTTTGTTTCGCCTTTTCGGCGAGTTACTTTTCTTTGCTTGCACAAAGAATAAGTAACCAAAAGAAATGCACCCCAACTTCCGCTTGTATCCTGCGCTACTCGAATTGCCGGGCGTCCATCGAAACTCGCCCTGACAAGCCACACAAGACGTGGCTTGTTGCGGAGCTCAAACAGCCGATGGCCGAAAACTCCCGCCAACCCTGCGTTGCTCGGCGCGGCAGATGGGGACCCCGAACACCTAGTGAGTGCCAGCATTAGTGCTCTTAACAAACCAATCTGTTTTTTGAACTGTTCAGAGTTCTACAATGTGAGTTTGGCGAGATAAATCCCATCCCATCACGCTGAGTAGCGGAGACAAAATAAGGGAGAAGGGATCGACTGTTTGAGCTCCGCGGCAGCTTGCGGGGTGTGCAAGCTGCTAGGGCGAGTTTCGTGACCGCTTATTTTGTTGAGCAACGCAAGGGAGCCGAAGGCCGTGATGGCTGGGTGCCCTCCTCTTTGGTTACTTTCTGAGGGGCAAGCATCAGAAAGTGACTCGCCTAGAGGCGAAACAAAACGTTGCCTAGAGTTATCAACGCTTCAATCCACCGATCAAAATCTACTTCAACAAAATAATCCGATTAATCTGCCCCAATCTAAACGCCGTCTTAGTCAATTTGCCCCCTTTTAGTGCTAGTGGCCGAATCGGGCAGGGCGGGATACGCCGCCCATCTTCCAGCAAAGTGTCATCTTCTGCCGTCGATTGCCAAACACCGCCATTGACTGGCCGGAATTGCCAGTGGATGTACCCGACTTTGGCACCCAACTGCAACATTTCGTCACGGTCCGGTGCTTCGCTCACCAGCAACTCACTTTCGAGTTCTTCGTCATATTTGCCAAACGCCTGTTTGCAGGCTAGGGCTTCATGTTCACTGGCGCCGACATAGGTGCAGGCGCGATGTTCTTCGCGTTGCACGTCCCAGGCGCCTAATTGCCAGGCGGCGTCGAGTACGGCTTCTTCGACCACTTCAGGCTGCCGCCAGCGGTCATTGATCTGCAAGGCTGAGCCTGGGACTGGCTGCAGGATGGGTTTGAGCATCGGCAGGGCGGGTGTGGGCTGTTTGCGAAAACCATGCCAATGCAACATGAGTAGCAAAGGCGTATCTGCACGCGGGACGGCGGTCAGGGTGACTGCGTATAGGGGCAGTTTCATGACCTGCATTTGCTCGATTAAGGTGTGAAAGAGATTCATACATTGCTCTCCTGACCGGGTCTTTGAACAAAGAATGCTGCTTTAATCAATCCCTAGCAAAAAGCATGCAAATAAATGCATCTCAAATGCCTGAAAAAGCATGGATTTTAATGACTGTCTGCCAGACGCAGGCGGCTGATTCAGGACTTAAATAATGGATTGGTTGGCGGATGACGCAGCTTTCACAATTCCCCTCTTGAAAAACGGTTTTTATTTCCCCATCTAAACGTAAATTTTTGTGTTCAACCCGTTTTTGGAGAAATTGTCATGACGACAGCGACAGCAGAATCGCAATCTAAACAGACCATGGGCTTTCAGGCCGAGGTCAAACAATTACTACAATTGATGATTCACTCGCTCTATAGCAACAAAGAGATCGTGTTGCGCGAGTTGATTTCCAACGCATCGGACGCGGCTGATAAGTTGCGTTTTGAGGCTATCTCTAACGGCAGCCTGTATGAAAACGACAGCGAGTTAAAGATCAACATCACGTTTGATAAAGACGCAGGTACGCTGACCATTGCCGATAACGGTATCGGCATGCGCCGCGAAGAGGTGATTAACAACATCGGCACCATTGCCAAATCTGGTACCAAAGAGTTCTTCCAGAACCTGACCGGTGATCAAGCCAAAGATGCCAACCTGATTGGCCAGTTTGGCGTGGGCTTTTACTCCAGCTTTATCATTGCCGACAAAGTGACGCTGATTACACGCCGTGCCGGTGAAGCCGAAGCCATTAAATGGGAGTCCGGCGGTGAAGGGGATTTCACCATTGAAACCACTGAAAAAGCCGGTCGCGGTACTGAGGTTGTTTTGCATCTGCGTGAAGGCGAAGATGAGTTCCTCAATGACTGGAAACTGAAAACCATTATCCGCAAATATTCCGACCATATCACTTTGCCTATCGTCATGAAGAAATCCGAATGGAAAGATGGCGAGAATGGCGAAGGCGGCCAGATGGTGACTACCGATGAAGATGAAACCATCAATAAAGCCTCGGCGTTGTGGGCGCGTAGCAAGAGCGACATCACTGAAGAGGAATATAACGAGTTTTATAAACACGTTTCGCATGATTACGAAAATCCGCTGGCGTATACGCATAGCCGCGTAGAGGGCAAGCAAGAGTACATTTCATTGCTGTATGTACCAGGCAAAGCGCCGTTTGACTTGTATGACCGTGATCGCCGCCAGGGCATCAAGTTGTATGTGAAGCGTGTATTTATTCTGGAAGATGCGGAAAAGCTGATGCCGCAATACCTGCGCTTTGTGCGCGGCGTGATTGACTCAGCCGATTTGCCGTTGAACGTGTCGCGCGAGATTCTGCAAGACAGCCGCGATGTGGAAGCGATTAAAAATGGCTCAGTGAAAAAAGTATTGAGCCTGCTTGAAGACGTAGCCGAAAACAAACCGGAAGACTACGCCAAGTTCTGGAACGAGTTTGGCCGTGTATTGAAAGAAGGTCCGGGCGAAGATTTTGCCAATAAAGACAAAATCGCCGGCTTGTTGCGCTTTGCCTCTACGTATGCGGACACTGAGACGCAAAACGTGTCGCTGAACGATTACATTGGCCGCATGAAGCCGGAGCAAGAGGCGATTTACTACATCACGGCCGATACGTTTGCTGCTGCCAAAAACTCACCGCACCTGGAAATCTTCCGCAAAAAAGGCATTGAAGTGTTGCTGATGTCGGACAAGGTAGATGAATGGTTGCTGGGTAGCCTGACTGAGTTTGACGGCAAGAAATTGCAGTCGATTGCCAAAGGCGATCTGGACCTCGGCAAGCTGGAAGATGATGCTGATAAAGAAGCGCAGAAGCAGGTGGAAGAAAATGCCAAAGACCTGGTTGAGCGACTGAAAGCTGCGTTGGGTGACACGGTGAAAGAAGTCAAAGTGACCCATCGCCTGACCGATTCACCTGCCTGCCTGGTGGCTGGTGAGCATGATTTGTCGGGTAACCTGGCGCGTATCTTAAAAGCGGCCGGACAAAAAGCCCCGGATAGCAAACCCGTTTTGGAAATCAACCCGACGCATAGGCTGGTAGAAAAACTGGGCGCGGAAACTGACGATGCCAAGTTTGCCGATTATGCGCATGTGTTGTTTGACCAGGCTTTGTTGGCAGAAGGCGGCCAATTGGAAGATCCAGCCAGTTTTGTGAAGCGGATGAACAGCCTGATTTTGTAATGCATCAGGTCGTTTCAAAAAAGTCCGCTTAGGCGGACTTTTTTATATTTTAAAGTTATAAATATATTGTTATTTATTATTTATTGATATTTAGGAGCTTTGCTAGAGTTTATGGCTACAACTCATATAAATCGAGGTGAAAGTCATGATACGTCGTCTGGCAACAGTGTTTCCGTTATTGGTGTCGTTTTCGTTTGGTAGCGCCTGGGCAACCGACGGCTATTTTGCACATGGGTATGGCGTGCGTTCACAGGGCGTGGCTGGTGTGGGCATTGCCTTGCCGCAGGATGCATTAGCTGCCGCGGCCAACCCGGCTGGCATGGGCAAAGTAGGTGACCGCATTGATGCGGGTGTGACCTGGTTTAGGCCAGTACGAGAGTCTGAGCTGGAAGGTAGTCCTTCACCAGGTGCAAATGGCGCCTACAAAGGTAACGATACGCAGAATTTTCTAATCCCTGAGTTTGGCTATAACAAGCAGTATTCTGAAGATGTGACACTCGGCGTGAGTGTGTATGGCAATGGTGGCATGAATACCGATTACAAAAACGGTATTCCATTGTTTCAAAGCCAGGGCAGTGCCGGGGTAGACTTGATTCAGGTATTTGTGGCGCCAACGGCAACCTGGAAGGTTTCTGAAAAACATATTATCGGCGCGTCATTAAACCTGGCTTACCAGCGTTTTGAAGCCAAAGGACTGCAGGGTTTTGATAATGCAACATTCAGCGCCGCACCAGGGCGTGTGACTAACAATGGCCACGACAATTCGTATGGGGCAGGCGTCCATATTGGCTGGTTGGGTGAAATCACCGATGCTGTCACGCTGGGGGCGACTTATCAAAGCCGCACCTATATGAGCAAGTTTGATAAATATAAAGGTTTGTTTGCCGAGCAGGGTGACTTTGATATCCCGTCTACTTATGGCGTTGGTGTGGCGGTGAAGGTGACGCCGGCATTGACGTTGGCGGCAGATTTTCAACGCATTAATTACGGTGAGGTAGATGCCGTAGGCAATGCCTCACAGGCGAATTTGTTTAATGGCCTCGGCAATGACAATGGGGCCGGTTTTAACTGGCAGGATGCCAAGGTGTATAAAGTCGGAGCGCTGTATCAATATAGCCCCGCTTTAACCTTGCGTGCCGGCTTTAACCATGTTGATCAGCCTATCCGCCGCGGTGATACCTTGCTCAATATCCTGGCGCCGGGTGTGGTAAAAGATCACGTGTCACTCGGTGCGACCTGGGTGTTGGGCCCGCAATCCGAGCTGTCGTTCTCCTATACGCATGCCTTTGAAAACAGTGTCAATGGCAGTGGTTCGATCCCGGCTGCCTTTGGCGGCGGCGAGGCAAACCTGAAGATGTATCAGGATGCATTAGGGGTGGCCTATACCTGGAAATTGTAAAACTCTTTTATTTTCGCCATCTTCGGGCGTTATAATCAAAAGCCACAACATGAATTTCGTGGCTTTTTTTATGTCTGACATATTCTTGTTGTAGGCTTGTTTTTTGCTTTTGGCTCATTTAAAGCAAATTTGTGATCAACACCTCAGGGGAAGATGTATGACTGCCAATGTGAAAAAAACACCTAAAAAAGCTGATAAATCTGACACAGCGCAAGCGGTCGATGAGTTCTTGCTTGAGCAACTGCCGATTCCGCAGGCGTTGCGTAATCACCTGACTTTTTCCATCGGCAAGTCCAATTCATGGGCGACGACGCGCGATTGGTACCAGACCGCAGCCTTTACTGTACGTGACCATTTGATGAGCCGCTGGGTGAATACGCGCGATGCCTATCGTGATGCCAATACCAAGCGTGTCTATTACCTCTCACTTGAGTTTTTGATCGGTCGCATGCTGTCTAATGCCGCACTTAATTTGGGCATTGCACCGGAACTAAGCGATGGTTTGCAGGAAATTGGCCAGCGGCTGGAAGGCGTGGCCGAACTGGAGCCTGATGCTGCCTTGGGTAACGGTGGCCTGGGTCGTTTGGCGGCGTGTTTTGTCGACTCCATGGCGACCATGGATATTCCGGCGACGGGTTACGGTATCCGTTATGACTATGGCATGTTCAGGCAAACCATAGAAAACGGCCAGCAAAAAGAAAATCCGGATAACTGGTTACGCTACCAAAATATTTGGGAAGTGCAGCGTCCAGAGCATACGTGTGAGGTGAAGTTTTATGGCCGCGTGTTGCATGTGCATACCGAACACGGTATTGAGCATCACTGGGTAGATCATGAAACTGTGGTGGCCATGCCCTATGATGTGCCGGTGCCTGGCTATGGCACGCAAACGGTGAACAATCTGCGTTTGTGGTCAGCCAAGGCAACCAATGAGTTTGACCTGGCATACTTTAATGAAGGTAATTATGAGAAATCGGTTGAAGGGCGCCATAGTGCGGAGACCATTTCGCAAGTGCTGTATCCGAATGACACGTCAGAATCTGGCAAGGCGCTACGCCTGAAACAACAATACTTTTTTGTCTCGGCATCTACGCAGGATATTCTGCATCGGTTTACCAACTATAACGCTGACTGGAATACCCTGCCGGAGAAGGTGGCGATTCAGCTCAACGATACGCACCCTGCCATTGCTGTTGCTGAAATGATGCATCAACTGCTTGATCATTACCACTTGCCATGGGACAAAGCCTGGAAATTGATCACCAAAATGTTTGCGTACACCAACCATACGCTGATGCCGGAGGCGCTGGAAACCTGGTCGGTAGATTTGTTCGCGCAGTTATTGCCACGCCACCTGGAGATTATTTACGAAATTAATCATCAGTTCCTGCAAATGGTCAATCAGCACTTCCCGGGCGATACTGCCTTGTTGCAACGTGTCTCCATTATTGATGAGACGCATGGCCGCCGCGTGCGTATGGCGCACCTGGCGATTGTCGGCAGCCATACTGTGAACGGGGTAGCCGAGTTGCATAGCGAACTGTTAAAAACCACTTTGTTTGCCGATTTTAATAAAATCTATCCGGGCAAGTTTACCAATGTCACTAATGGCATTACGCCACGTCGCTGGCTAAACCAGGCTAACCCATTGCTCACCAATTTGTTAACCAAACATATAGGTACTGGCTTTCAGAAAGACCTGAGCCTGATTAAAAAGATCGAGCCGTTTGCCGATAATGCTGCGTTTAGAAAAGCCTTCCGTGAGGTGAAAAAAGCCAATAAGCAGCGCCTAGCCGACAAAATCCTGCAAAAAACGGGCATCGCCATTAGTACCAATGCGCTGTTCGATGTGCAAATCAAGCGTATTCATGAATACAAGCGCCAATTGCTGAATGTGCTGCACGTGATCACCTTGTATAACCGTATCCGCAGCGGGCAGGTGAGCCAGCATACGCCGCGTGTAGTGATTTTTGCCGGTAAAGCCGCGCCTGGCTACTGGCTGGCCAAGCAGATCATCCGTTTGATTAACGATGTGGCGGTGATGATTAATAATGACCCAGCAGTCAATGATCAGCTGAAAGTCGTGTTCTATCCTAACTATGAGGTGAGCGCAGCAGAAATCCTGTTTCCGGGGGCTGATTTGTCCGAGCAAATTTCAACCGCAGGCACTGAGGCCAGCGGCACTGGTAATATGAAAATGGCGCTCAATGGCGCGCTGACCATCGGTACGCTGGATGGAGCCAACGTTGAGATTATGGAAGAAGTGGGCGACGAGAATATCTTTATTTTTGGCCTCACTACGCCAGAAGTCGCGCAACTGAAAGCCAGCAACTACAACCCATGGGATTATTACCATGGCAACCATGAGCTGAAACAAGTCATAGATATGATAGGTAACGGCTTCTTCTCCGTAGAAGAGCCTGGCCGCTACCAGGCGATTGTGGATACCTTGTTACACAAGGGGGATCAGTACTTGTTACTGGCGGATTATGCTGCTTATGTCACCACACAAGAAAAAGTGGCTGCCTTATATCAGGATGACGAGGCCTGGTCACGTATGGCGATTTTGAATGTGGCGCGTATGGCGAAATTCTCCAGTGACCGCACCATTGCTGACTATGCGCAGCGTATCTGGCAAGTTTCACCGTTTAAAGCCTGATCTTTTTTCTGCAGGCCTCAATACAAAGCAAGTCCATCTGGACTTGCTTTGTGCTTTATGGGTACACTGCATTTAACTTGTTAAAGAGCGTAATCATGAAAAATACAGCGTGGGTATTGTTGGCCGGTTTATTAATCACAGATGCACAAGCGTTGGACCTCAAAGGCTTGGGCGATATTGTTGAAAAAGTCGGTGGTAGCTCGACCAGTAGTAGCAGTAATAGTAGTGCGGTCAGCAATCTGAGCGAACAGGAAACCAGCGATGGGCTGAAACTTGCCCTTAACCAGGGCGTGAGCAAAGCAGTGGGCCTGCTAGGTGCCACAGACGGTTTTATGGGGAATAAAGAGGTCAAAATCCCATTGCCGGAGTCATTAAAGAAAATCGAAAAAGGCATGCGACTGGTCGGTATGGGCAGCCAGGCGGATGAACTGATTCTCAAGATGAACCGGGCAGCCGAACAAGCCGTGCCTGAAGCTAAAACGCTATTGGTCAACTCGGTCAAGCAAATGAGTGTGACAGATGCCAAGAATATCCTCACTGGCCCGCAAGATGCGGCCACACAATATTTCAAGAAAACGACTTCGACAGATATGGCGGCTAAGTTCTTGCCCATCGTGCAAAAAGCCACCGCCAATGTGCAATTAGCAGATACCTATAACAAATATGCCGAGATGGGCAGCAAGTTTGGCGTGATTAAGAAAGAAGATGCCAACATCAATCAATATGTCACGCAAAAAGCACTCGACGGGGTTTACCTGATGATTGCCAAAGAAGAGGCGGCGATTCGTCAGGACCCGATGGGCCAGGCCAGTAGCCTGCTCAAAAAGGTATTCGGCGCGGCCAAGTAGCTGATTTTCATAAGTTTCTATATTGCACCCGTGCTATGTCGCGGGTGCATCGACATAATTCCTTCTTTTTAATTTAATCTTTTTGTCATGATGCACCTCTAACCTGCACGGCATATGCAGGTGGTGCCCATGATCAGTCAAAATCGTTCAAACAATTCTCTAGGTTCAAGCAATGCCCTAGTGGTTTGGCGTCTTTTAGACGGCAAGCCCGGTCATGAGCATCAGTCTTTAGGCCTGGTCAATGCCATGCAGCAGCGTTTGCCGGTTCATGTCGTCGATGTATCCGTAGGCCGCGGTGGCGCAGGCTGGTTATATCTGGCTGCAGGTGTGTGGCCCGCCGGTAAACACTTGCCCAAACCGGATATGATTATTGGTGCTGGCCATGCCACGCACGGCCATATGTTGGCCGCCAAGCGCGTTTATGGCGGGCAAACGGTGTGCATGATGCAACCCAGCCTCCCTGCCGAATTGTTCGATGTCTGTTTGATCCCGGAACACGACCAGTACCGCGGTTTCTCCAGTTTTATCGAGACGCGTGGTGTCATCAATCATATCCAGCCTGCTCCCGTTAAAAAAGAGAGCAGTGATGTGCTAATCATGATTGGCGGCCCTTGTAAGCATTTCCACTGGGATGAGCTGGGTGTGATCGCGCAAGTCTATGACTTGGTACGCAAGCATACCGAAGTCAATTTCGTCCTGACCACCTCCAGACGCACGCCAGCCAGCTTTGTTTCTGCCATGCAGCGCGTCAGGTTGACCAACCTGACGATTATCCCGATTGCCGAAACCGGCAAAGACTGGGTGCAAACTACCCTAGCACGTGTTTCTACCGCCTGGGTGACTGAAGATTCTGTCTCCATGGTATATGAAGCGCTTACGGCACAAGTGGCGGTAGGGCTGATTAGCCTCTCTGCAAAAAGCAGCGGCCGCGTTAGCCGTGGCATCGAAAAGTTGGTAGACCGCCAACTGGTCACCAGGTATGACCCTTATGGTTTGTATCGCCAATATATGCGGCCAGTGCTTGGTTTTAATGAAGCCAGCCGTTGCAGTGATGCCTTGCTGGCTTATTTCAACAGCACTTCTACAAGGCGTCGCCTGGTATCACGATTAAGCTAGTGGTTGAATTCCTGTTTTGCGCACACTGACGGTTTTACAAGTATTACCTGCCTTGCAATCGGGCGGGGTAGAGCGGGGCACCTTGGAGGTCGCTGCGCATCTGGTTTCGCAAGGTCACCGCTCGCTGGTGATGTCGGCGGGCGGGCGCATGGTAGCTGAGCTGGAGGCCGCAGGCAGTACGCATTTTACCTTTCCCATCGGGCGCAAATCGCTGCTGACTTTTTTACTGATTCCTAAATTGCGTGCACTATGGCGGCGTGAACAAGTGGATATTGTGCACGTGCGTTCGCGCTTTCCGGCCTGGGTCGTGTATCTGGCCTGGAAAGGCATGCCCTCTGAGCAACGGCCGCACCTGGTGACGACGGTGCATGGTTATTATCGCCCCGGCTGGTATAGCCGCATCATGACCTGTGGTGAACGGGTGATTGTCATTTCTAAAACGATACAGGCGTATGCGCAGCGGGAATACCAAGTAGATGCACGCAAATTGCAGCTGATTTACCGTGGGGTGGATACCGCGCAATACACGCCAGGCTGTACGCCAGATCTGAACTGGCAACAAGAATGGTTTGCCGAATATCCGCAGACGCGTGGCAAGCGTTTGCTGGTGTTGCCCGCCAGGGTCTCACGCTGGAAGGGCGCCGCAGACTTTGTCGATATGTTGCGCATTGTTTGCCAGCAACATCGGGATGTACACGCTTTGCTGGTGGGCGAGGTGGCTGCTGATAAACAGGCCTTTGCCGCTTGTTTGCAGCAGAAGATACACGCAGCTGGATTGTCCGAGTGCGTCACCTTGACCGGCTACCGCCAGGATGTGAAACAGATCATGGCCATGGCCAGTATTGTTTATTCCTTATCTACCGAGCCAGAGGCCTTTGGGCGTACGACAGTGGAAGCATTGAGTTTGGGCGTGCCGGTGATTGGCTACCAGCATGGTGGCGTGGCGGAGCAGTTGGCAGCGCTATTGCCGGAAGGGGCGGTGCCGGTGGGCAACGTGGCTGAAGTCGCCATGCTGACACTGAGCTGGCTTGCTCATCCGCCAACAGTGCAGCCAAACACGCATTTTTCATTACAGGTGATGCAACAGGAAACGCTGGCGGTTTATCACGATGTGATGGCCGATGCCGGACAAGGGAGTTGACCATGCATGCCATTGCGTCTTTACATCAGAATAAGCCCCTCGTCATGCCACAGGCTTTAGCACACATATGCTTATTGCTGGCTGTGATGATTATTGCCTGGAGTCCTTTTTCCGGCGGTGCAAGGCTGCCTACCTTGTTACTGACTATTGTTGGTGCGGGGTTGTTGCTGGCGAGGTTCTCAGATTTACGCAAGCAGCGCGCAGCGTGCCGCTGGACAGCGGTGTTTCTGTTGCTATGGCTGCCTATGTGGCTATCATTGCTGCATGCGTTTGATGTCAAAGCCACATTAGCGGCTATTGCCTGGTTTAGCCTGATGTATCTGGCAGGACTTGCCCTGATTATGCTATTGCAGCAGGCTGCGATCAGGCAATTACTTGCGCGCTGGCTGAGTTGGGTCATTGCCCTGTGGATACTGGATAGTGCTATTCAATACCTGTTTGGGGTGGATGTGCTGGGTATGCCTAAAACGCCGGAGGGCCGTATAACGGGCATGTTTAGCGATTTGCATCAGGGAATCTTGATGCTGGCCGTGCTGCCGTTGATTTTTTATCACTTGCAAGCCAAACGTGCCTGGCTGGCGTGGGTCATGTTGCTGGGGGCCGGGGTGGTAGTGGCGCTGTCTGGTGCGCGTGGTTATGTCTATATTTATCTTCTGATGCTGCTGCTGGGGCTATGGCGCAGCCAGCCTGGCTGGAAGGTCTGGCTGGCCGTATTGGCAGTGCCGCTAGTGGTGACGCTATGTTCCAGCTTTCTAAATCCAGAGTTAGCCAAATATAAATTGCAGAATACACAGGCCATTGCTGCCGCTGAGCAATCCATCTTTGACCGGGTGAATCATGCACTCAGTTATCGACTGAACTTGTGGGAAACCGGTTTGCATATGTGGCAAGCCAATCCAGTCACCGGTATAGGCAGTAATAACTACAAGCGTGCCTATGCACAATACGCCAGCCGTGCCGATGATCCTTTTGCCCACAATCCTACACATAGCCATAACATCTATGTCGAATGGCTGGCGGAAACCGGATTGGTTGGCGGTTTGGGGTTGGTGGCGATTGTGGGGTTATGTGTCCGCTGGTTCAGGCAGGCAACAGTCACTGATCAACATCAGGCCTGGCCTTATACCTTGCCATTAATGGTGATTTACTTCCCGGTCAATACTACCCAACCTATGCTGGTGCCTTGGTGGTTTCCGGTACTAATGTTGCTGGCTTGCGCTTTTATCGCCAGTCTGGAGCGGAGCAACAATGACGGCGCAAGCTAAACTGATGCAATACCGGGATGCTGATTGTTTTGGCGCAACGCTGGATCACACCATTGTGCGCGATTTGCCGCGTGACCCGGCCATCAAGCGCATCCTTATTATCAAATGGGGTGGTATGGGCGATATCGTCATCAGTACCGCCATCATGGAAGATATTCGGCTAGCGTTTCCGCAAGCGGAGTTGCACCTGAACACCATGCCCGCCTGGCAATCGCTGTTTACACATGATCCAAGGTTTAGCCGGGTCTGGTGCGTCAACCTGCAGCAACAGCCGGGTCGCTGGCGTGCCTACCGGCAATGGCTGGCTGAAGTGGCTGCGATGCAGTATGACCTGATTATCGATTTGCAAACCAACGATAAAAGTCGTGGTTTGCTGACCATGCTCAGGCTGATGGGTAAGGCGCCGGCCTTGTTATTGGGTAATCACCCGCGTTTTCCTTACACCATACACCAGCGGCAGCGCCTGCTACAGGCACACGGTTTCCAAATCATGCAGCAAACCTTGCTTTGTGCGGGTATCCCTTTGCGCACACCTGCGCCCAAGTTGCATACTCCACCGTCGTCAGTCGCGTCTGCCGGGCAACTGTTGGCAGGGCATGCGTTGCAGCACAAATCGTTTGTGGTTTTTTTATGCGGCAGCCATGCCAGTGGCCAGACCAAGCGCTGGGGTGCTAAACATTATGCTGATTTGGTTGCGCATTATGATCAGCAGGGCATGCGTGTGGTCTTACTCGGCGGGCGGGATGAGGCTGAGGAGTGCCTGGCCATTGCCAGCCAACATCCACAGCACGTGGTGAACCTATGTGGGCAAACCAGTTTGCTTGAGGTGCCGGTCATCTGCGCACAGGCGGCCGCCATTGTTGCCAATGATACTGGCACCGCCCATTTGGCGGCAGCGACCAGCACACCGATGACTGTGATCTGTGGCCCGACCAACCCGTTACGCGTGAAGCCACTGGGGCAGCAAGTGCTAGCGCTACAACTGGAGGTGTCATGCAAGAACTGTTACGCCAAGCAATGTAGCCACCACAGCTGCATGCAGCAACTCACCCCACAGCGCTTGGTTCCTTATTTGGCAGAACCTAAGCATGCCTAAAGTGATTTGGTGGGGTCGTTCAGACCTGGATTATTCGCGTAACCGCATTTGCAGGCAGTTGCTGCAAGCCTTGGGTTATCAACTGATTGATTTCTCACCGCGCATCAGTGCCCTGGCAGATATTGAGGCACAGTTGAAAGGCCTCAGCGCAGACCTGGTGTGGGTGCCTTGTTTCCGGCACCGCGATGTGGCCGCTGCTGCGCGTTGGGCACGTAAAAAAAATATCCCGTTGTTGTTCGACCCCTTGATTAGCGCCTGGCAGAAGCAGGTTTATGAGCGGCAAAAAATCAGGGCGGATGGCCTGGCAGCGCGTCGCTTGCTTGACCGCGAAAGCCAATGGCTGCAATCTGCAGACATGGTCTTGCTGGATACCGAACCGCAGCGGCAGATGTTTATGCAGCGATTCAAGCTGTCCGCTGCAAAAACCGCCTGCGTCTATGTCGGCGCCGAGCAACCCTTGTTTACGCCTATTGCAGCCGAACGCTCCCCGGCGGCAATTGAGGTGTTGTTTTATGGCAGCTTTATTGCCTTGCATGGGGTGCAAACCGTCATAGAAGCCGCAAGATTGACGCGCCAGCATACGCATATCCGCTGGGTGTTGCTGGGTGACGGCCCTGCCAGGGCCAGCGCTCAACAGCAGGCTGTCGGTTTGGATAATGTGGATTTTGAGGCTAGCATGCCTTATCGCCAGTTGCCGCAGCGCATTGCGCAGGCAGATCTTGTGCTGGGGGTGTTTAGTGATTCGGAAAAGGCTTCACAGGTGATGCCTAATAAGGTATTTCAGGCATTGGCGTGCGGGCGGCCAGTGATCACGCGTGCCAGCGCTGCGTATCCAGCAGACATCAGTAAGCAGCATGGCTTATGGCAAATTGAAGCAGCCAATCCAAAAGCGTTATCAGAAGCGGTGGTGCAATGGTCGCATTGTGCGAGTGAGCAAGGCCAGGCCGCGCATACCTTATATACGCGCTATTTTTCTCCACTGCAGTTGCAACAGCAATTGCAGGCAGCACTGCACGCTATGGGGTTGGGGCATGTGTGATCCCCGACCATTGATGATGACGATGACCGCCAAGCGCATCCTCGTGATCACGCTCTCTAATATTGGTGACGCCGTGATGACCACCCCGGTCCTGGCCGCCCTGCATGCGCAGTACCCGGATGTATGCATAGACCTGGTCTGTGATCCTCGTTCTTCTGCCTTGTTTGCGCCTTGTCCTTATATTGGACAATTGTTTGTTCGCGACAAGCAAAGTGGCTGGCGTGGTTATCTGCAATTGATTATCGCCTTGCGGAAAACGCGTTACGACATCGTTGTGGATTTACGCACGGATTTTCTGGTTTATTTACTGCGCGCGAGGCGGCGATTCAAGAAGTATCCCAATGCAAGCACGCTGCATATGCACTCAGTAGAAAAGCATTTATTGGCCGTGCACACACTGGTCGGTCATTGCGTGCCCAATGCTGAGTTGTGGGCAAGTGAGCAGGATGCTCAAGTCGTCGCTGCACAATTCCCACTGAGTGGGCGCTGGCTTGCGATCGGCCCCGGTGCCAATTTTGCAGGCAAAATCTGGCCGGTGGCGCGCTATGCGGCAGTCGCTAATGCACTCAAGGCAGATTTTGATGGCGTTGTGTTATTGGGAGGCCGCGCTGACCAGGCGCTTGCAACGCAATTTATCGCGCAGGCCACATTGCCTGTGTATAACGCCTGCGGTGGTTTAACGCTGCCACAATCGTATGCGTTGTTGAGGCAATGTCATTTTTATCTCGGCAATGACTCCGGTCTTGGACATATGGCTGCGGCTGTAGGTTTGACTACACTCACGCTGTTTGGTCCGGGCTCACCCGTGCGCTACCGGCCATGGTCACCGCGAGCCAGCGTGATTCAAGATCCGCAGCAGGATATTCTGGGCATCACAGTGCAGTCTGTGGTGGCTAAATTGCAGTCGTTGCTGGTTTCGGCAGGATGATGCCCGCATGACTCAGTATCTTTTAAAAGCCATCTGCAGCCTGCTGGACTGGTTATCCCTGAAGTGGATACACCGTCTGGGTGCTTGTCTGGGCCGTTTGTTTTATGTCGTCGCGACTAAACAAAATCAACTGTTAATCAGCAACCTCAGGCAAAGTGGCCTGTTCCCTTCTGAGCAGGCCTTACAACAGGCAGTACGCCAGAATCAGCGAGAGATGGGCAAATTTATCCTTGAATCTTTAGCCATTTGGTCGCGTTCACAGGCGCAGGTGCTGCAATGGGTACGTCATGTGCATGGCAAAGCCTGCCTGGACGAAGCCATGGCGCATGGCAAAGGTATCCTGTTTTTGACACCACATATTGGCTGCTTTGAAATTACCTCTATTTATTACGCCAGCATGCAACCGATTACCGTACTTAATCGCGATTCCCGACAGTCGTGGGTGCGTGTGTTTATGCAAGCCGGGCGTCAAAAAGGTGCGGTGAGACTGGCGCCCGCCAACCTAAAAGGTGTCAGGCAAATGCTGAAAGCCTTGTACGCCAATCAGGCCGTCGGGATTCTGCCTGACCAAATCGCCAGCAAGGGGCAGGGTGAGTGGGTAGGTTTTTTTGGTAAACCCATGTACACCATGACTCTGGTCAGCCAATTATTGAGTCGCGTCGATACGCGCGTGATTGTGGTGGTGGCGGAAAGGCTAGCGGATGGGCAGGGCTACGATTTACATTTAAAAGCGGTGAGTCCCGAAGCGGTTTCTTCACCGACCAAACTTAACCAGGTGTTAGAGACATTGGTCACCCAATTCCCGCTGCAATATATGTGGAGCTATGACAGGTATAAACAACCATAATGAATAATACACACAGCACTTACACATACCTGAGCAGGCTGATGGCCTATATCAAACCCTATTGGCTGACCTTTGCTGCGGCGCTGTGTTGCCTGGTCATCCTCTCTGCCAGCAATACCGGTTTTCTGAGTACTATTAAACATGTGACTGACGAAGGTTTTGCTGGTCATGCAGAAAACAGTTCGCGCATCTATCTGGCCGCCACGCTGTGCGGCTTGCTGTTTGTGCGGGCATTGGCCGGTTTTGGGTCTAATTACCTGGTGCGTATTGTCGGACGGCGTGTGATTGAAGATGTACGCAATCATGTGTTTGACCATATGTTAAAACTGCCTGCCAGTTTCTTTGACCAGCATGCCATCGCCAACATCACCACTAAAATGACCTTTGATTGCGAGCAGCTATATAGTGCCGTCACCAAAGTCATTATTTCATCTATTCGTGACAGCCTGACGATTCTCGGCATTGTGGCTTATATGCTCTACCTGGATTGGAAACTCACGCTGGTCTTCTTGATGCTGGCCCCTGTCATTACCCGCTACCTGAAAAAAATGACGCCCAAGTTACGTAACTCTGGCAAGCAGGTGCAGGCGAGTATGTCAGACATGACGCAAGTGATTGAAGAAGCCGCCAGTGGTCAGCGTGTCGTCAAGGTATTCAATGGTGAAGCTTATGAATACCAGCGGTTTAGCCGCATTGTAGCCACCAACCGGCAGATGATGGTCAGGCTGGGACGCATTTCCGGTCTCAATAGTATGTTTGTCGAAATGCTGGCGGCGATTGCCTTGGGCATGGTCATCTATTATTCCGCAGGTCAATTCACTGCCGGTGAGTTCGCGGCGTTTATTGGTGCTTTGCTTATGCTGATTGGGCCGGTGAAGGCGATTGCTTCTGTGAATGAGGATGTGCAAATTGCAGTGACTGCTTGCCAGAGCGTTTTTGCCGTGCTGGATACGCCGGCCGAAATAAATCAGGGCGAGTTAGCGCTAGAGCAGCCTGTTAAAGAGATTCAATTCCACAATGTCGCTTTTAAGTATCCCTATGGCCAGCATGCGGCATTGAAAAACCTTAACTTGACTATTCAGGCAGGCGAAAGTATTGCGCTGGTAGGCATGTCTGGTGGCGGCAAATCTACGCTGGTGCATCTGTTGCCACGCTTTCATGAGGTACAGCAAGGCAGCATTACCATCAATGGCATCAAGATTCAGCAACTGGGGTTGCCGTATTTGCGCCAGCAGTTTGCACTGGTGAGCCAGGAGACCGTGCTGTTTAACGACACTATTTATAACAATATCGCTTATGGCAGCTTGCGCGGCGTGTCTAAAGCAGAAGTGATTGCCGCTGCCAAAGCCGCGCATGCCTGGGAATTCATCGAAAAATTACCACAGCAGCTGGATACGCATATCGGCGACCGCGGCCTGCGTTTGTCAGGTGGCCAGCGCCAGCGCCTGTCGATTGCACGTGCCATGCTCAAGAATGCCCCTATCCTCATTCTGGATGAGGCGACCTCAGCGCTGGATAACGAGTCCGAGCATAAAGTGCAAGCCGCGCTCAACCAGCTCATGTTAGGCAAGACCACGATCATGATTGCCCACCGCCTGAGCACCATACAGCACGCCAGTCGAATTATTGTGATGGACCAAGGTCAAATCGTTGAAGAGGGCGTGCATGAACAGTTGATGCAGTCTGGCGGCAAATATGCCTCGCTCTACAATATATTTAGCAAATAACTGTTGACACTGTTTTTGTAAGTTTGCTATAGTCTCACCTCTCGACGCAACACAAGTTTTACTAGTCGATTCGGACGCGGGATGGAGCAGTCTGGCAGCTCGTCGGGCTCATAACCCGAAGGTCACAGGTTCAAATCCTGTTCCCGCAACCAAGCAAAAATGAGTTTAGAAATTAAATGATTTTGATGCTTGACCGAACGAAAAACCTCTGTATAATGCGCACCTCGTTACGAAATAACGGTAACGAAAACGGCTTAGAAGCTGACTGTTCTTTAAAAATTAGGATGACTGATAAGTGTGGGTGTTTGTAGTTGAGTGAAGCGCATTTAATGCGTAGAAACTCAGAAAATACAAATGCTTTACACTTAGATTTATGACAAGTATGTACAGTGTTTTTTACACACATACCTTGAAATGAATTTGAGATATAAGCGAATCGAATACCGCCTCTTAATTGAGGTAAAAAGTAATAGTTAGGAATTAAACTGAAGAGTTTGATCCTGGCTCAGATTGAACGCTGGCGGAATGCTTTACACATGCAAGTCGAACGATGAACCTTAGCTTGCTAGGGGGATTAGTGGCGAACGGGTGAGTAATATATCGGAACGTACCTTGTAATGGGGGATAACTAGTCGAAAGATTAGCTAATACCGCATACGCCCTGAGGGGGAAAGTAGGGGATCTTCGGACCTTACGTTATAAGAGCGGCCGATATCTGATTAGCTAGTTGGTGGGGTAATGGCCTACCAAGGCGACGATCAGTAGCTGGTCTGAGAGGACGACCAGCCACACTGGAACTGAGACACGGTCCAGACTCCTACGGGAGGCAGCAGTGGGGAATTTTGGACAATGGGCGAAAGCCTGATCCAGCCATTCCGCGTGAGTGAAGAAGGCCTTCGGGTTGTAAAGCTCTTTCGCAAGGGAAGAAAACTTACATTCTAATAAAGTGTGAGGCTGACGGTACCTTGATAAGAAGCACCGGCTAACTACGTGCCAGCAGCCGCGGTAATACGTAGGGTGCGAGCGTTAATCGGAATTACTGGGCGTAAAGCGTGCGCAGGCGGTTTTGTAAGTCAGATGTGAAATCCCCGAGCTCAACTTGGGAACTGCGTTTGAAACTACAAGACTAGAATATGTCAGAGGGGGGTAGAATTCCACGTGTAGCAGTGAAATGCGTAGAGATGTGGAGGAATACCAATGGCGAAGGCAGCCCCCTGGGATAATATTGACGCTCATGCACGAAAGCGTGGGGAGCAAACAGGATTAGATACCCTGGTAGTCCACGCCCTAAACGATGTCTACTAGTTGTTGGTGGAGTAAAATCCATGAGTAACGCAGCTAACGCGTGAAGTAGACCGCCTGGGGAGTACGGTCGCAAGATTAAAACTCAAAGGAATTGACGGGGGCCCGCACAAGCGGTGGATTATGTGGATTAATTCGATGCAACGCGAAAAACCTTACCTGGCCTTGACATGCCACTAACGAAGCAGAGATGCATTAGGTGCCCGAAAGGGAAAGTGGACACAGGTGCTGCATGGCTGTCGTCAGCTCGTGTCGTGAGATGTTGGGTTAAGTCCCGCAACGAGCGCAACCCTTGCCATTAATTGCCATCATTTAGTTGGGCACTTTAATGGGACTGCCGGTGACAAACCGGAGGAAGGTGGGGATGACGTCAAGTCCTCATGGCCCTTATGGCCAGGGCTTCACACGTAATACAATGGTCGGTACAGAGAGTTGCCAACCCGCGAGGGGGAGCTAATCTCAGAAAGCCGATCGTAGTCCGGATTGTTCTCTGCAACTCGAGAGCATGAAGTCGGAATCGCTAGTAATCGCGGATCAGCATGTCGCGGTGAATACGTTCCCGGGCCTTGTACACACCGCCCGTCACACCATGGGAGTGGGTTTTACCAGAAGTAGTTAGTCTAACCGCAAGGGGGACGATTACCACGGTAGTATTCATGACTGGGGTGAAGTCGTAACAAGGTAGCCGTATCGGAAGGTGCGGCTGGATCACCTCCTTTCTAGAGAAGATCACTCGGCTTCAAGCATTCACTCTTATCAGTCATCTAAAATTAAGCAGCAACAAAGATTTAGGCAAACCGCCTTAGGGTCTGTAGCTCAGCTGGTTAGAGCACCGTCTTGATAAGGCGGGGGTCGTTGGTTCGAGCCCAACCAGACCCACCACCGAATATTGGGGGATTAGCTCAGCTGGGAGAGCACCTGCTTTGCAAGCAGGGGGTCAACGGTTCGATCCCGTTATCCTCCACCACCGATTGTGGTTTGGATATATAAAGCTTTGTTGTGAATTAGAGATTAGAAGCAAGCGTTATTAATTGAAGTTTGATTAAATGTTTGCTTCTGGTTTTTAAACATTAGTTTAACTACTAAGACTGCTCTTTAACAAAATGGAAGAAGTAAAGGAATATAGGTTGTGTGATGACAACTTATATTCAATGGGCGATATTATTTTTTAACCGGAAATAATATCGATTGATTGCAAAATCATAAATATTAAACGCAAGTTGAGAAGTTTAGGTTATTGAGTGATTGATAATTTAAGCGAATCTAACGAGGTTTGATAGTGCTTTAGAATTACCTGTAACGCGTGTCTCATGCACGACGAAATCTAGATTTAAAAAGGGTTTAGGTTTTAACGTTATAGGGTCAAGTGAATAAGTGCATATGGTGGATGCCTTGGCGATATCAGGCGATGAAGGACGTGATAGCCTGCGAAAAGCTTCGGGGAGCTGGCAAATAAGCTTTGATCCGGAGATGTCCGAATGGGGAAACCCGGCCGTAAGGTCATTCTCTTCTGAATATATAGGAAGAGTAAAGCGAACCGAGTGAACTGAAACATCTAAGTAACTCGAGGAAAAGAAATCAACCGAGATTCCGTAAGTAGTGGCGAGCGAACATGGAACAGCCTGTTATTTTTAGCAGACGCGATAGTAGAACGGAATGGAAAGTCCGACCGTAGTGGGTGATAGTCCCGTATACGAAATCCCGTTTGTGGAACTAGGGTAACGAAAAGTAGGGCGGGGCACGAGAAACCTTGTCTGAACATGGGGGGACCATCCTCCAAGGCTAAATACTCGATATCGACCGATAGTGAACAAGTACCGTGAGGGAAAGGCGAAAAGAACCCCGGGAGGGGAGTGAAATAGATCCTGAAACCGTATGCATACAAACAGTGGGAGCCTCGTAAGGGGTGACTGCGTACCTTTTGTATAATGGGTCAGCGACTTACATTCAGTGGCAAGCTTAACCGATAGGGGAGGCGTAGAGAAATCGAGTCCGAATAGGGCGAATCAGTCGCTGGGTGTAGACCCGAAACCAAGTGATCTATCCATGGCCAGGATGAAGGTGCCGTAACAGGTACTGGAGGTCCGAACCCACAAATGTTGAAAAATTTGGGGATGAGCTGTGGATAGGGGTGAAAGGCTAAACAAACTTGGAGATAGCTGGTTCTCTCCGAAAACTATTTAGGTAGTGCCTCGTATATCATTCTCGGGGGTAGAGCACTGTTATGGCTAGGGGGTTCATAAGAACTTACCAAACCATTGCAAACTCCGAATACTGAGAAATGCAATTACGGGAGACAGACCATGGGTGCTAACGTCCGTGGTCAAGAGGGAAACAACCCAGACCGACAGCTAAGGTCCCAAATGACGTGCTAAGTGGAAAACGAAGTGGGAAGGCATAGACAGCCAGGATGTTGGCTTAGAAGCAGCCATCATTTAAAGAAAGCGTAATAGCTCACTGGTCGAGTCGTCCTGCGCGGAAGATGTAACGGGGCTAAGCACGTAACCGAAGCTTCGGATGCCATATTTATATGGCATGGTAGGAGAGCGTTCTGTAGGCCTGCGAAGGTGTGCTGTGAGGCATGCTGGAGGTATCAGAAGTGCGAATGCTGACATGAGTAGCGATAAAGGGAGTGAAAAGCTCCCTCGCCGAAAGCCCAAGGTTTCCTGCGCAACGTTCATCGGCGCAGGGTGAGTCGGCCCCTAAGGTGAGGCAGAGATGCGTAGCTGATGGGAAACAGGTTAATATTCCTGTACCTCTATACAATGCGATGTGGGGACGGAGAAGGTTAGGTCAGCCGGGTGTTGGATGTCCCGGTTCAAGCGTGTAGGTTGGTTCTTTAGGCAAATCCGGAGAGCTAAGACTGAGACGTGATAACGAGTCTGCTTGCAGACGAAGTGATTGATACCATGCTTCCAAGAAAAGCCACTAAGCTTCAGTTGTATAAGACCGTACCGCAAACCGACACAGGTGGGCAGGATGAGAATTCTAAGGCGCTTGAGAGAACCCGGGAGAAGGAACTCGGCAAATTAGCACCGTAACTTCGGGAGAAGGTGCGCCCCGGTAGTGTGTAGAGATTTACTCTCGAAGCACGATGGGGTTGCAGTGAAAAGGTGGCTGCGACTGTTTAATAAAAACACAGCACTCTGCAAACACGAAAGTGGACGTATAGGGTGTGACGCCTGCCCGGTGCTGGAAGATTAAATGATGGGGTGCAAGCTCTTGATTGAAGTCCCAGTAAACGGCGGCCGTAACTATAACGGTCCTAAGGTAGCGAAATTCCTTGTCGGGTAAGTTCCGACCCGCACGAATGGCGTAACGATGGCCACACTGTCTCCTCTCGGGACTCAGCGAAGTTGAAATGTTTGTGAAGATGCAATCTCCCCGCGGCTAGACGGAAAGACCCCATGAACCTTTACTGCAGCTTTACATTGGACTTTGACAAGATTTGTGTAGGATAGGTGGGAGACGTTGAAGCGGAGTCGCTAGATTTCGTGGAGTCAACCTTGAAATACCACCCTGATGTTGTTGAGGTTCTAACCTAGGTCCGTAATCCGGACTGGGGACCGTGTATGGTAGGCAGTTTGACTGGGGCGGTCTCCTCCCAAAGAGTAACGGAGGAGTGCGAAGGTAACCTAGGTACGGTCGGAAATCGTACTGATAGTGCAATGGCATAAGGTTGCTTGACTGCGAGACGGACAGGTCGAGCAGGTGCGAAAGCAGGTCATAGTGATCCGGTGGTTCTGTATGGAAGGGCCATCGCTCAACGGATAAAAGGTACTCTGGGGATAACAGGCTGATTCCTCCCAAGAGTTCATATCGACGGGGGAGTTTGGCACCTCGATGTCGGCTCATCACATCCTGGGGCTGTAGCCGGTCCCAAGGGTATGGCTGTTCGCCATTTAAAGTGGTACGTGAGCTGGGTTTAAAACGTCGTGAGACAGTTTGGTCCCTATCTGCCGTGGGCGCTGCAAGTTTGAGGGGACCTGCTCCTAGTACGAGAGGACCGGAGTGGACGCACCTCTGGTGGACCAGTTATCATGCCAATGGTATAGCTGGGTAGCTAAGTGCGGAAGAGATAAACGCTGAAAGCATCTAAGCGTGAAACTCGCCTCGAGATGAGACTTGCCTCTGGCTTTAAGCCAGCTAAAGAGTCGTTCAAGACCAGGACGTTGATAGGTCAGGTGTGGAAGTGCAGTAATGCATTAAGCTAACTGATACTAATTGCTCGTGAGGCTTGATCCTATAACCTTAAAACTTAGACTAAAATCTAAGCAAGGTGTAGTTCAAAGCAATATGATTTGGCAATCATCTAGAAATAAGAAACACAAGTTGTTTCATACCCTAATCCCATTGAAAACAAGCGTAAAACGCTTGCATCCTTTACTTCTTCCAATTTGTTAAAGCAGGCTGAGCAAAAACTCAGCACCATGCATAACATTACCAGTTATGTTTGGGGACAATAGCGGTTTGGAACCACCCCTTCCCATCTCGAACAGGGCCGTGAAACGAACTTGCGCCAATGATAGTGTACTCTTCGTATGCGAAAGTAGGTCATCCCCAAGCTCCTATTCTAAAAAGGCCTCAGCACTCGCGTGTTGAGGCCTTTTTTATTGCACAAAAATGGGGTTGGACATTAGAAATGCCTCCTTAAATATAAAAAAACCTCTTAACAAGAGGCTTTTTTGCTTAGAGGATCGTTTAATTGATGGTTTGCCATTGGCCTTGTTCTGCTAGGCAGGCTCGATTGCTGGCTTGCTGACGTTTTCCCTGTTCTATCCATTCAAGCCGGTAAGATTTACATTTTTGATTGCTTTGCATGAAGTCTGCGGTTGGCGTGAGGTTGTATTCAATACGGCTATCAGGATTTACCCAATGAACCCGTTGCCCTATGCGTCCGAGTTCGAGGGCGTGGCCTATACAGCCCCTGTCATTATTATCAATGGCTTTGCCGATCTGGTTGCCAATGACTGCGCCGATAACAGAACCGAGAATAATTGCAATCGGCTTATTTGAGCCTTCACCGACGCTGGCGCCTACTGCGCCGCCGATGACACCACCAGTGACCGTGCCGACGGTTTGCCACTGACATTCTCCACTGATCACACCATAGTCACGCTGCCACTGGTAGCCCGAATAGCCACGATAGTACGGGTCATGTTTTTTTCTCCAGCCATGTGCCGGCGCGTGGGCAGGCGGGTCCGCGTAGCTGGTGCCTAATGTTGCGCACAGGGAGAATAAGACGCTGCTAATGATTACCTTGGTATTGTTCATGATTCGCTCCCGAGGATCTATTGTTATGATGGGTACCGCTGCTTGATTATAGAATGACTTTTTAACAAGTGTTTAAGTCGTCTTAAACAAAAGCAGGTAAGCAGTCATGAGGATGACGTTTTGTTGCAATATCAGCCGCTTGATTTCAGGTGTGCCAAAGAAGTGCATGGCTGCATGATAAAATGACAAGATGACTCAATATCATGTTCTGATTCCCAGTGCCGGCAGTGGTTCGCGTATGCAAAGTGTTGCGCCCAAGCAATATTTACCACTCAACGGGAAACCAATCTTGCGTCACGCTATCGATACCTTTGAGGCGATACCTGCCATCAGCCGTATTTTTATTGTGACTGCACCTGAAGATGCTTATTGGTCGGATGACTTGTTGCAAGGCTGTCATAAGACTCAGGTATTGTCTTGCGGTGGCGATAGTCGCGCTGCTTCTGTCTATCAAGGTTTGCAGGCGATGGCGTCATATATTGATCGCGAAGATTGGGTGTTAGTCCATGATGCCGCACGCCCTGGTGTCGATGCTGAGATGGTGCAGCGTTTAATTGACGCCATTAGACCGACAGACGTTGGTGGTCTGCTGGCTTTGCCTCTGGCAGACACTTTGAAGCGTGCTGATGTGACTCAGCATGTCGCTGAGACTGTTCCGCGTGAAGCATTGTGGCAGGCACAAACGCCGCAAATGTTTAAAGCCGGCATGTTACAGCAGGCGCTGGCCACACATTTACACCGCCAGCCGACTGACGAAGCGCAGGCAATGGAGTGGGCAGGCCATGCACCCAAGCTGGTGCTGGGTGGTTTGAAAAATTTAAAAATTACGTATCCGCATGATGTTGCCGTTGTCTCGGCACTGATGCAGGCTACGCAGAGCGAACAGGATGCAGAATGATCCCCTTTAGAATTGGCCACGGCTTTGATGTACACGCGCTGGTGACTGGCCGTGACTGTATTATCGGCGGCGTGCATATTCCTCATAGTCATGGCCTGGACGGACATTCTGATGCGGATGTATTGCTACATGCGATTTGTGATGCTTTGTTAGGCGCGGCTGCTTTGGGCGATATCGGCAAGCATTTTCCACCGACAGATATGCAATTTAAAGGAATCGACTCCCGCACGTTGTTGCGGCATGTGGTGGCTTTGCTGAATGACAAAGGCTATCAGGTTGGTAATATTGATGCGACGGTGATTTGTGAAGCCCCCAGATTAAGCAGGCATACGGCACAGATGTGCAGCAATATTGCGGCTGATTGTCACGTTGCGGTTGACCAGGTGAATGTGAAAGCAACCACCACAGAAAAACTCGGCTTTACTGGCCGCAGTGAAGGCATCGTTGCCGAAGCCGTTTGTACCATTTATTCCAAGTAGTGATCATGCGATTATTCAGCCGTTTTGAAGCATTGGTGTCCCCATTTCCGCGCGAGATACTGCATCAGCTCCCCACCCGTTTCTGGCCTTTTATGTGGGCATGCTCATATGGCATGCGCCGCTATATCCTGGCGATGACGATACTCACTGCCTGTATTGGTTCGTTTGAAGCGTTATTGTTTGCACTGATGGGCAAAGTGGTCGATAAGTTGACTGCGATTGCGCCTGGCCAGCTATGGACCACCCATCATGACACTTTGTGGCTGGTGGCGTCGATTTTAATGGGTAGTACGCTGGTTATTGTGTTGCAAACATTGATCAAGCACCAGACGCTGGCAGGTAATTTCCCCATGCGTTTGCGCTGGCAGTTTCATCAGCATATGCTCAACCAGAGCATGGGTTTTTACCAGGATGAATTTGCTGGTCGCGTCTCGGCCAAGGTCATGCAAACGGCGCTGGCCGTACGTGAAGTCTGGTTTATCCTCGCTGATATCATGGTCTATGTGCTGTTGTATTTCACCACGATTGTGACCGTCGTCGGTAGCTTTCATCCATGGATGGTGCTGCCTTTCCTCGGCTGGCTGTTGCTCTATGCTTGCGCCCTGGTCTATTTTATTCCACGACTGGCCAAGGTGTCACAGCATCAGGCTGACGCGCGCGCGCTGATGACTGGCCGTATTACGGATGCCTATACCAATATTTCTACCGTGAAATTATTTTCGCACGCAGGACGCGAGGCGAGCTATGCGCAATCGGCCATGCAAGAGTTCCTGGATACCGTCCATGGGCAAATGCGTATGGTGAGTTGTGTCGAAAGCATTAATCACTTTTTGAACATGTGCCTGATTATTGCCAGCGGCAGCATGGTGTTGTGGTTGTGGTCACAAAGCCTGGTCGCCGCCGGGGCAGTGGCCGCCGTGATGGCCATGGGCTTGCGCCTCAACGGGATTTCGCACTGGGTAATGTGGGAGCTGACTTCGCTGTATGAGCAAATCGGCACGGTGCAAGATGGCATGAATACCTTGTCAGTGGAGAATCGCGTGGTTGATGTACCGGATGCAGTCACGCTGAGTGTACCCAAAGGGGAGGTCTTGTTTCAGCAAGTGGATTTCGCCTATGACAAACAAGCGCCGTTACTGCAGGATTTTGACCTGCATATCCAACCGGGCGAGCGTGTTGGACTGGTGGGGCGTTCAGGTGCCGGTAAATCGTCTATTGTTAATTTGCTTATGCGTTTTTACGATATTCAGGCCGGGCATATCCGCATAGATGGGCAGGCGATTGATAGCGTTAAACAGGATTCTTTACGTCAGCAAATCGGTATGGTGACACAAGATACTTCTTTGTTGCATCGCTCTGTGCGCGAGAATATTTTGTACGGCCGCCCGGATGCGACTGATGATGAGATGATCATGGCCGCCAAGCGTGCCGAGGCGCATGATTTCATTCTGAGCCTGCGCGATGCCAAGGGACGTACCGGCTACGATGCACATGTCGGTGAGCGTGGTGTGAAGTTATCAGGCGGTCAACGCCAGCGTATTGCCATTGCCCGTGTCATGCTGAAAAACGCACCAATACTGGTGTTGGACGAAGCGACCAGCGCGCTGGACTCCGAGGTGGAATTAGCCATTCAACATCATCTCGCACAATTGATGGAAGGTAAAACCGTGATTGCCATTGCCCATCGTTTATCCACCATTGCTGCCATGGACAGGCTGATTGTGCTTGATCAAGGCCGTATTGTTGAAACAGGTACACACCATCAATTGCTGGCGCACGATGGCATCTACGCCAAATTGTGGACGCACCAAAGCGGCGGTTTTTTGGGCGAATAAGCTTTCACGCTTGCCACGGCTTTTCTTTGCTGATATTTTAATTAATTTAAAAACATTTCAATAAATGTTATCCTCTTCTGGGTGTTGAGCGCCCAGGCAGAGCGCTCACCTCATTGTCTGGCAGCCTGGTGATGTTAATCCAACATTACAACTGTGACAGATTGTCATATTGCCGCCACTTTTCTGCAATCTAATCTGCTTAGTATTGTCATCAAATTTTCATGGAGTGTTAGCGATGCCTTGTCGTTCTGTCCGGAACAGTCGCGGTTTTACCTTACTAGAATTATTAGTGGTGATGGTTATTATTGGCCTGCTTGCTGGTTATGTTGGGCCGAAGTATTTCCAGCAGATAGGCAAATCAGAAGTGAAGACGGCGAAGGCACAGATTGCAGCGCTGGAGCAGGCACTGGATCAGTATCGATTGGATGTTGGTCACTATCCGGCCACTGAGCAGGGTTTGCAGGCATTGATGACCAATGCCGATAACAACACGCACTGGAGCGGCCCTTATTTAAAAAAAGAAGTACCGAATGACCCGTGGGGCAAAGCGTACCAGTACCGTATGCCGGGTCAGCATGGCGAGTACGATTTGTTCAGCCTGGGCAAGGACGGCCAGGTAGGCGGTAGTGACGAAGCACAGGATATTACCAACTGGTAAACTGCCATGCATTATCAGGCAAAAGTGCTCAATGGTTCTACGCTCACGATGGTGGAGCTGCAGGCTGACGATGAGCAGGACGCGTACGCGCAACTGAAATCCAAAGGCTTGATGCCAGTGTCATTGCATGCGCAAAAGGCAGCCAAAGTATCCCGGCGCGAAACATTTCCCCTAGCATTGTTCAGCCAGGAGTTACTGGCTTTGCTGGATTCTGGCCTCAACCTGGTGGAAGCGATTGATGCGCTGTCTTTGCGCCAGGACCACACGCGTAGCGTATTACAAAGCATTCTGCAGTCCTTGCAGCAAGGCAAGTCATTCTCTGCCGCACTCGAGCGCCAGCCTGCCGTATTCCCACCGCTGTATATCGCCACCGTCAAAGCCGCCGAGCGCACCGGTGACCTGGGCAATGCCTTGTCGCGCTATATTGCTTACGACAACCAGGTCTCACTGCTTAAAAAGAAAATCATCAGTGCCTCTATCTATCCCCTGCTGCTGATTGTGGTGGGTGGCCTGGTGATTGCGTTTCTGATGGGGTTTGTGGTGCCGAAGTTCAGCAGTGTCTATGAAGGCACCGGGGCTGACTTGCCGTGGATGTCGAAAATGATGTTGCAGTGGGGTACGCTGATTTCACAGCATGGCGAGACCATGCTGGTGATACTGGCAGGCATGATGATTGGCCTGGTATTGCTATTCAAAACGCCTGCCATGCGCCAGTCCATGTTGCGGATGCTGTGGCGTATCCCCGCCATTGGTGACAAGTTACATCTTTATCAACTGGCCCGTTTTTACCGCACCCTGGGCATGCTGCTGGCCGGCGGTACACCGATTATGACCGCAATTGATTCGCTGGGCGGCTTGCTCGACAGCAGCCTGGCCCTGAGCCTGCAACAGGCACAAACCATGATCAGCGAGGGCCAGCCACTGTCACAGGCCTTTCAAACTGCGGGCATGACCACTCCGATCGGAGAGCGCATGCTGCTGGTCGGCGAACGTGGCGGTAACGTCGCGCAGATGATGGATAGAATCGCCAGCTTTTATGATGAAGAACTGGCACGCTGGATAGACTGGTTTACCAAATTGTTTGAGCCTTTGTTAATGCTGTTTATCGGCCTGGTGATTGGGGTTGTGGTGCTACTGCTCTATATGCCTATCTTTGAACTGGCGGGACAAATCCAATGAACCAGCCTGTGCCCAACCACGCCTTATCCGCCTTGCCGGCAGACCTGTTTGCCCAGGCGCAAACACTGGCACAACAACAGCAACGCCGTGTGATTGAAGTGCTGGAAGAGTTGCTTTCTTTAGAGAACGAAGCGCTGATCACACAATTGGGTAGCCTGTTGCATTACCCGGTGGCCACCATGCGTGAGATGCGCGAGTGGCAGGTAGCCTTTGATGTCATCAGCTATAACACCGCCCAGCAGAAAGAGTGCCTGGCGTTTTACGATGCGCAACAAACCCTGATTCTGGTGTTTGCTGACCCGTTTAACCGCCAGTTGCCGCTATGGGTGCAGCATGCGGTGCAAGTGCCGTTTGAATGGCGGCTGGCGCACAGGTTGGAAATCAGTGCTTACCTGGCCGGTGAAGAAGAAACCATGCGTGCCATGGATGGTGTCGGCTTGTCTACCGAGCAGGCGCAAGAGGGTGACGAAGAAGTCGTCATGCAGTTGTCGCTCAAGTCTATCCATGAAGACGCCAACCCCATCGTCAAGCTGATCAACTCCACCTTATATGACGCGCTTAAAACCGGCGCCAGTGATATCCACCTGGAAACGCATCCTGGCGGCCTGGCCGTGAAATACCGCATTGACGGCGTCATGGCCAGCATTGCCAACAGCCCGGGGCTGGACAGCGCAGAACAGGCCATTTCACGTATCAAGGTCATGGCGCAGCTGGATATTGCCGAACGGCGGATTCCACAGGATGGCCGCTTTAAAGTGCATGCCATGGGGCGGCTGATCGACTTCCGTGTCTCCATCATGCCCAGTGCCTTTGGTGAAGATGCCGTCTTACGCGTATTGGACCGTAAGGCATTGACCGAGCAGGCGCAGGGCCTAAGCCTCAAGGCCCTGGGCTTTGATCCGCAGGTTATTGCCGGCTTCAGGAAACTGGCCAGTGAGCCGTATGGCATGGTACTGGTGACCGGCCCGACCGGCAGTGGCAAAACGACGTCTCTTTATGCCGCCATTTCTGAAGTGAATACCGGCTTTGACAAAATCATCACCATTGAAGACCCGGTGGAGTATCAGTTACCAGGCGTGCTGCAAATCCCCGTCAATGAGAAAAAAGGCCTGACCTTTGCGCGTGGCCTGCGCTCCATCCTGCGCCACGACCCCGATAAAATCATGGTCGGTGAAATCCGTGATGCCGAAACGGCGCAAATTGCCGTGCAGGCGGCATTGACTGGTCACCTGGTGTTCTCCACCGTGCACGCCAACAGTGTGCTGGATGTGATCGGCCGCTTTATGCATATGGGGGTAGATCCCTATCACTTTGTATCTGCGGTGAATGGCATTATTGCCCAGCGCCTGGTACGTGCCTTGTGCCCACATTGTGCTGAGCCTTTTGTGCCGGACGAGGACATGTTAAAGGCTTCCGGGCTGACCTCCGCACAGGCGGCTGGCATGCAGTTCAAACACGCGCAAGGGTGCGGCCATTGTCGTGGCACGGGTTATAAAGGGCGTAAGGCCGTGGCAGAAATGCTGGTGCTCAATGATGAGCTGCGCGAGATGATTATCGCCAGGCAACCGATCCGGCAACTTAAGGAGGCTGCAGCCAGAAATGGCATGCGCACCATCAGGGAAGCCGCGATCACTGCGGTGGCAGAAGGCATGACCAGTTTACAGGAGATCAATCGTGTCACGTTTATTGCCTGATTTCCGTTGGTTAGGTTTAACGCGGGTGCTGATCACCGCAGACCGTTTACTGGCTGAGCACAGGCCTGCAGGCTTGCACACACGCAGGCTGACGGCAGAAAGCAGCTGGACCGGGGCAGACTTGCAAGCTGCGCTGCCGGCATTGCTGGCACAACTGCCCGCCAGCCGCTGGCAGCGTATTGAAATTTACCTTGCTGACAAACATGTGCATCTGTTGCGCCTGCCTGCCATGACACAATCCCTGCAAACGCTGGATATCTCCGGGCAGGAGCAGCAGGCCTATGCGCGGGCGGTATTGATGCAAACCTATGGCGAAGCCGCACGGGCATGGCCGTTCCGGTTAGCCGATATCCAGCAGCCACAAGACAGCTTGCTGGTGGCGATGCCTGCTTTGCAAACGTTGAATTTAAATGCGCTGTTGGCAAGCAAGGCCATGCAATGGTCGGTGCTACCCTATGTGTGTGCCTTATGGGCGCACACGCGTCTGCCTGCGAGCGGCACGGTGCTGACTGCGGAACCACATATGCTGAGGCTATTGCAGCTGGAACAAGGCCAGGTGACCCATGTTGCCAGCCTGACAACAGACATGACTGAGGTGGAAGCCATGGCTGCCTGGTTGTTGCGTGAACGTACCTTGCTGGGTGTGCAGGCGAGTCCGTGCTATTGGGTGAGTGAACCGGCCTGCGCGCCTGTGGCTGCCACCGGGCGTCGGCTGTCACAGCAATTGGCAGGGCAGTTGCCATGGCAACTGCTCTATGCTGCGAATCAAGTGACTTCGCTGTGGCCGGAGGTCATGCATGTGGCCTAATCCTAACTATCAATTTGAATTTGCGCAGCCAGCGTTTGCCTGGCAGGCATTGCGCTGGCCAGGTGGATTGCTGGTTGTGCTATTGGGTGTGTTAGTCGCCGTGAAGTATACGGGACTGACAGAGACCGAGGCGCAGTTGCAGCGCCTTGCGCAACGCCAGCAGCAGTTGACGCAACAACAGGCCGGAGCGACAGCCACAGAACATCAGCCAGCCACTAAAGTGGCAGTCAAGCAGCCTGTCGCGGTATTAAGCCAGCCACAGCAGAAGGTCGCCGAAAAAATTGTGCAGCAGTTAAATGTGCGCTGGTTTGATCTGTTGCAAGCCTTGGAATCGCGCCAGGTGCCAGACATCGCCTTGTTGCAATTATTGCCAGATGCCAATCGCGGCCAGTTTGTGCTGTCAGGCGAAGCCAAGAGCTACCAGGACTTGCTTAAATATGTGAGCCAGTTACAGGCGGTGCCAACGCTCAACCAGGTGCATCTGCAAAAGCACCAGGTGAACGAAAGTCATCCGCAACGCCCGGTCAGTTTCGAGATACAGGGTGGATGGCAACCATGACTGCATTGCGTCTTGTGACACCCATGACCGTGATATGGCTGCTGCGCCGTTGTGCCTGGTATTTAGGCTGGGTGCCCATGCTGTTGTCTGTGGCATTGCTGGTGATGTGGCTAGTCTTGTCGCAGCAGCAATCTGGTCAGCTGGCGCAGCTGGATGCACTGGAACAAGAGATTCGGCAGCTGGTTGCTCAGCCTTTGCATCAAGACCGGGTGACGCCAGCCAAGCCTGAAAAAACATTGGCCATCGATGTTAAAACGGCGCCAGACGAGCCAGTGGAGTTGGCGGCACTTTGGCAGCAATTGCCTGCATTTGCTGACTTGTCTCCGCGCATGATGCATATCGCCAGCTTGGCGCAAAAGCGGCAGATTGCATTGAATGTGGGGGATTATCAATGGCAGGCACACCAAGCTACTAGCGCAACCCAGGCTAGCAGCGCGACACAAGACATTCAGCAGTTTGATATGCGCTTTACCATCCAGGCGGACTACGCGACCTGCCGCCAATTTATGATGGATGTGTTGAAACAATATCCGTCGATGGCGTTGACCGGGCTGGAGTTACGTAAAAATGAAACGGTACAGCCAGTCGTCGATGCCACACTGACATTCTCGGTGTTTATCCGTGGAGGGCGTGCACATGGCGCTTGAGTCTAAAGCGGCACCACAGCCTTTGTTATGGCTGGCCTTGCTGCTCACGCTAGGCTTGGTCTACTGGCAGTGGTCGCAAGAAGAAACGGCTGATGTGACGGTGGTAGCTGCAAATACGAATGGCGCACGATCTGCGTCAGAAACGCCAGCAAACCCTGTACCACAAGCGCCAGTCAGCCAGACGTTGGCGCCGCCGGTGGTCACATCATCGTCCATTAGCCCATTAGCATCTACGCCCGACAATACGTACTTCACGAGACAACTGCCAGCCGCAAAACTGAGTCATGCCTTGTTTGCTGCGCATGAATGGTTACCGCCACCGCCAAAGCCACAACCGCCACCGCCGCCCGAGGTGCCACCCTTGCCTTATACCTATGTTGGCAGCATGCAGGATGTGCCGGGTGGCGATACAGTGATTTTAATGCAGCAGAAAAAGATGTTGTTACCGAAGCTGGGAAGCAATATCAATGCGCAATGGCGTCTGGACCGGGAGGATGCGCAGTCTGTTTATTTCACTTATGTACCACTCAATAAAGTGGTGGTGTTGAGTAAAACGAAAACAACGTCAGGTGCTGGCCAACGTCAGGCGCTCACCGATAATAATCAAGATGAAATGTTAAACCAATGAATGTCTTTAACTTGAGATCCTCTTTACAGACGGCGATGCCGCGCTTTGTGGCGATTAGCTTGTCGGCATGGGTGTTGTCTTCTTGCGGACTGTTCCCACCCAAGCTGACCGCTACCACCCCAGAAGGTAAAGTGCATGAGCTGGCACAGCAAGTGGCCGAACATCCATCTGATGCCGTGCTGCGTAATCGCTGGTTCCGCGAGCGTGAGCAGGCAATTAATGCGCTGTCTGCCGAGGCAGAAGCCGCCGATGCCAGAGGGGATATTACGACGGCCAAGCAGGTATATGCACGTATTCTGACCCTGGATCCGCACCATATTAAAGCATTGGCCTATGAGAATGCCAGTGCGCGTGAAATCGCCTTGCGCAAGCAGCTCGAAGCCGTCAAGCAGCATATGGATCATCCTAAGCAGGCCTTAAAAGAGGTGCGCGATATATTGCTGGAACAGCCGACCAATGCCGAAGCACAGGCGCTGGAAAAACAGCTGATTGCGATGGAGCCGCGTGCGCGTGCGGCCTTGCCACAATTGCAAACCGGACTCAGCAAGCCAGTGACGCTGGAGCTACGCGATGCCAATATCAAGGTGGTATTTGAGGCCTTGTCCCGTGCCACCGGCGTGAACTTTGTATTGGATAAAGACATCAAGCCGGAAACCAAGGCCTCGGTATTCGTCAAAAAAATGCCGATTGAAGAGGCCATAGACATGGTGCTGGCCAGCAACGGTTTGCAGAAAAAAGTGTTATCGCCGACCAGTATGCTGGTTTATCCGGCCACGCAGCAAAAGAACAAAGATTATCAGGATTTACTCATCCGCAATTTTTACTTTGCCAACACCAGCGCCAAGCAATGCGCCGATATGTTGCGCACCATTTTGAAGGTCCGTGATGTCTATGTGGATGAGCGTTTGAACATGCTGGTACTCAGGGATAGACCGGAAGTGCTGGCGCTGGCGGAAAAAATGATCAAGGCACAGGATATTGCCGACCCGGAAGTGATGCTGGAAATAGAGGTGATGGAAATCACGCGCGGCAAAATGAACCAGTTGGGCATCGTTTATCCTTCGTCACTCACCGTTCTCGACAGTCAATTGACGCTGGAAGCGCTCAAGCGTATCAAGTCTTCTGATATCGGTGTCAGCCCTAACCCCAGTCTGCAATTCAAGACCACAGACAGTGATCTGAACCTGTTGTCCAACCCGCGTATCCGCGTTAAAAATAACGAGAAAGCCAAAGTGCTGGTGGGTAACAAGGTGCCGGTGATTACTACCAATACCACTGCGAATGTAGGGACGTCCGAGAGCGTATCTTATGTTGATGTTGGCCTCAAACTAGAGGTTGAACCACGGGTGATGCTGGACGATTTTGTCAGTATTAAAATTAACCTGGAAGTGAGTTCACTGGGCGAAGCGATTACGCTGAGCAATAACTCCAAGGTCTATAACATCGGTACCCGCAACGCGACTACTATGCTGCGCCTGAAGCACGGGGAAACCCAGATTCTGGCGGGTCTGATTCAGGATTCAGAGCGTAAGAATGCCGACAAATTGCCGGGCTTGGGTGAAATCCCGATTCTGGGCCGCTTGTTCTCACGACATATTGATGAAAAAAATAAAACTGAAATTGTGTTGGCAATTACGCCAAAAGTGATCAGTAATGTGACCTTGCCGGAAGCGACCTTCTCTGAGTACTGGAGCGGTACTGATACCGTGATTTCTGACAAACCCTTGTTAAACAGTACGCCGAGCAATGCACCGGCGCGTGGCCAGCAGGCACGTGAACAGCAGTTGCAACGTCAGCGCGAGTTGAATGATGCCGCAGATGTGCCAGTCAATGACACGCCCGAATCCGCACCGGCGCCTGAACCTGCTGCATTACCTGCGCCAGATGCACAACCGGCCAATACTGAGTCTATGCAGCCTGCGCCAGCCATGCCGGGCTTGTCTAATAACGTCAATGGTATTTCCGAGCAGGGCACGACCACCTTACCGGCACCCAAGGTCATTCCTTGATGGTCTATATAGTGAAACGCACGGCCGGATTTACCTTGATTGAACTGATGGTGTCGCTGGCGATTATCGCCATCATGGCCAGTGTGGCCACGCCCATGATACAACTGACGGTGCAGCGGCAAAAAGAGCAGCAATTACGTGAGCATTTGCGCGAGATGCGGCGTGCGATTGATGCCTACAAAAAGGCCGCGGATGAGGGCAGGGTGAAAAAGAGTGCCGATGCCAGTGGTTATCCACCCAATTTGCAGGTGTTGGTAGATGGCGTGGAAGATGCCAAAAATCCCAAGCATGAACGTTTGCGTTTTTTACGACGTATCCCGACAGACCCCATGCTGAATGGCCAGGCGAACAAGGGATTGACGCAGTCCGCCAGCCAATGGGGACTGCGCAGTTATGATAGCCCGCCGGAACAGCCACGTTATAGCCAGGATGTCTACGATGTGTATTCATTAAGCACGCAGACCGGTATCAATGGAGTCGCTTATGCGCAATGGTAAGCAACGCGGTTTTACACTGGTAGAGCTGCTGGTGGTACTATCGATTCTGGCCTTGCTGCTATCACTGGCGGTACCGCGTTATTTTTATGGCGTGCAGCGGGCCAAGGAGCAGGCACTCAAGCAGCAACTGGCAACTACCCGCAAAGCGCTGGACGAATATTATGCCGATCAGGGACAGTATCCGGACACTTTGCAGGAGTTGGTCGACAAACATTATCTGGACAAATTACCCTGGGATCCGATTGCCGAGCGTAATGATGTCTGGGTGATTACGCCGCCGGAGTTGCCTGTGGTAGGTGCGGTGTATACCTTGCACAGCAGTGCAGTCGGGCAGGCTGCCGATGGCTCTGCCTATACCGACTGGTAAACGACGGGTATGTTCAGGCAAGACGGTTTTTCTTACATCGGCGTGATGGTGACGCTGGTGATTGCGGCTATAGGCATGCAGGGGGCGGCAGTGATGTGGCAACAGCAATCCCAGCGCAGCCACGAGGCACAATTGCTGGAGACCGGCGAAGCCTACCGGCTGGCAATTGGGCGCTATTATGAATCTACACCGCAGCCGGTCAAGCAATACCCGGTGCGCTTGGATGCGTTGATAGAAGACAAACGCTTTCCGGTGCCCAAGCGGCATTTACGCAAATTGTATGCAGACCCGTTTGCGGTCAAACAGGGTATGACCCTAGTTATCAGGGATGGCCGTATTGTTGGCGTGCACAGCCAGTCGCTGTTGGCTCCCATACGCAGCAGTGGCTACCAGGAGTCCCAATCAGGCTTTCATGGCGCCAAGCATTATCGCGAGTGGTTGTTTGTGTATGAGCCTAATACCCTGGCGGACCTGGAGCAGGCCTGGGTAAATCGTTAGAGCGGATCAGTTACTGAGCTGGCTGGCGTAACCTGTGGGTGCGAGCCGGGTTTTAAACGCCTGATAGTAGCCAAGCACCTTGGGAATATATTGTCTGGTTTCGGCAAAAGGCGGCACGGCGTGCTGGTGGGTTTTTACCGCTTGTGGCCCGGCATTATAAGCGGCTAGTGCCAGCGGAACATTGCCTTCAAACATATCCAGCATGCGTCTTAAATAATGCGAACCCCATAATATTTGCTGCGGCACCGACCATTGTTTGACAGGAATGGCGGTCATGGTTTGTGCGGTGGCTGGTAGCACTTGCATCAGGCCGTAAGCGCCTTTACGTGACAGCGCTTTGGGGTTGTAGCCGGATTCGGTGGCAATCACGGCATGGATCAGTGCCGGATCTATCTGCGTCGCCTCAGCTGCGGCTTGCACCTCGGCTTGGTAAGGGACTGCACCGCTTTTCCATTTGGACGGCTGGCTGGCGGGTGATGGCGCGAAAGGCTCGTTTTCTGTCTCCGACGCGTCAATATTACTGATCACTAATTCCATGTCACTGGAGTTATCCAGCAGGATATGTTCGGCTAATGTCTGCGTCGTTGAGGCTGTGCCAACAGGGAGCGCCTCCGCATGCGCTACGCCACACACGATCACAGTTGCCAGCAACGCTGCCAGTCTGATTTGACGCAAGGGGTGAGCGGGCGCATTCATGATAAGACTGATTGTGCCACAACCATGTGACATGGCAAAGACAATCGGCCCTGCGCTGTCAGGCATGCTTTACCTGGACATTCATGTGATTGTCATGTGGGTACAGAGCTGTGCCAATAAAACCGGCCGTTGGTAAAGTGCCGATTTCCCTTTCTAGTCATACCGCTAATCCACTGTCATCAATTTATCAATCAACTGACACGTGCCAATCATTTTTCTGTCACAAATTCTGAGCAAACTTGCTGCATTTATATAAATGTGGTTAACACATGGATACAACAATAACAGGGATGGATCAGG
Organism: Methylophilus sp. Q8; assembly: GCF_000800115.1. Lineage (NCBI taxonomy): Bacteria > Pseudomonadati > Pseudomonadota > Betaproteobacteria > Nitrosomonadales > Methylophilaceae > Methylophilus > Methylophilus sp. Q8. The sequence goes on from NZ_JUHE01000001.1 coordinate 1,824,234, forward strand.
CCAGCGACCAGTGGACGTTGGCACTGAATGAAGAGCAACGCGCGCTATTTATGGAGGTGATTGAGGAGTCGTTGCGTCTGCAGCATCGCTCACACCTTTTTAACTGGCTACAGCGAGGGTTTCAGTGTTTGTTGGCGCATGAGGTGGTGATTATTGGTGTGCGTAGCTTGGAGCGTGCCAGTTATGACTATGAGTATCTGACCTCCAGCCGCTATTTTGGCGACACCCAGTTTGACCAGGTGCTCAACGATGAAGATGGCCTGGTCAGCGAAGCCTTTACGCGCTGGAGTAAGCTGGGTATGCCCGTGTTTTACCATACTGAGCTCGCCGCGCAGCAATATAACCATTATGCCGTTGAGCATGTCGATGCTGAACGTATGCTGTCGTCTGAGCTGAAGCGCTTTGTCGTGCATGGCTTTGGCAACGAGCACAGCCGCATTGCCACCATGGTCATGTTTGGCCGTTTAAGCTCACCGGCGAATGCGCAAACTGCCCATTTGCTCGAGTTATTGATGCCGCACCTGCATTGCGCGATCGTTAAAGTCACTGCTAATAAATGTCCTTCCGTGTTATCCACCACCGCGCGCAATGGCCGTATTAAGCCTTTAAGCAAGCGAGAGCTGGAAGTGCTGGAATGGCTGCAAGCAGGCAAAACCAATTGGGAGATTGGCAACATCATGCAAGTCAGCCCGCTCACGATTAAAAATCACGTGCAAAACATCCTGCGCAAACTGGATGTAGAGAATCGCGGCCAGGCGGCCAGCAAAGCACTCAAATTGGGCCTGATCACCCGCAAGCAATAAAGATTACCCACCGCATTTTTAGCGCTTTCATGCAATGACTCCAACTAGTCCGAACGGACTAGTTTTTACTTTAAGCCTGTCATTTTGAGTTTCTAAACTACTTAGGATTTTTATGCGGCTATTTTGCGCGGCCAGACTAGTCCACATGGACTAGGTTTACAAAGTAAGGCTGTCATGTAGCGACTGCATAATTTTTTGGGATGAGTTTCATCGTATTCGCTCAGGTATTAGTAGTTTGCTCTTTCTATTCGGTTTGCTCAAAAAATTAAGGAGAAGTTTATGAAATTTCAAGTAAAAGCATTGGTTGCTGCATTGGCTCTGTCCGCTGCAACTATTCCAGCACACGCGGCTATGACGTTCGCAACAAGCGGCAGCTCAAGCCTGATTCTGACTTTGCTGGACTTTAACAGCAACACATCAGCAACATTCGATTTGGGCTACGGTTACGATAGCTTCCAAAGCCTGGTTGTTGATGCACATACTAACGGCACAATTTCTGCAGATGGTTTGTCTAAAACCTTTGCTTTTGATGTGGCTGGTGGTGACTATGCTAATGCATGGAGTTCTTTCTGGAACACGGCTTCAGCTTCAACTACCAAGTGGGCGATTTATGCTGCTGATGGTACCGGTACTGGTGCAGGCGCACGTGGCATTATTTCTACCTATAAATCAGGTGCTAACCTGACAAACTCTAACCAGTTGCAGACTTCAGTTGCAAACTTCAATAGCTACATGACCAACAACAACGCGTTGGACAACCACAACGCTGTAGACAATGGTGCAAGCTTAGTGACTTCAAACCTGTCACAGGCCTATGCTGGCCGTGCTGTGGCTTACGGCTCTACAGGTCGTATCAACGGCCAAGGCCATGTATCTATGGATAGCCTGGATAGCTCTATGACTGTTGTGCAACAACTGACAGGTGCAACAGCGGCTTCTCCAGTGGCATTCAATACACTGGGCTTAAATGGTAACTTCCAATTCAAAATGACATCCGGTGGTCTGTTGGAATTCGTAGTGCCAGTTCCAGAAGCTGACAGCTATGCAATGTTGCTGGCTGGCCTGGGTGTAGTTGGCTTGGTAGCTCGTCGTCGCAAGGCTTAATACAACATTAAAAAAGCCATGAAAAACGGCCGGTTTACAAGCTGGCCGCTAATCAAATCTTTTATCGAAGGAAGCGAAAAATGTTTAAATTTAATAAAGTATGCTTGGCTGTAGCCGCTACTCTGTTTGCAGGTCAAGCTTTTGCTGCGCCTGTCACTCAAGCACAAATCAATACTGCGCGTGGTAATAGCGCATTGAATGAAACCTGGATTTCTGGCGCTTCAGCACCAACTTACAACGTTTTCCAAGGCTTTGCTGCTGGTTGTGATGCAAACACACTGTCCGTGTTCAACAACGGCTCAGCAACAGCCGCAGTAAGACCAGGTAACTCAGCTGCAAGCAACTTCCTGGCTTATGCTTGTACACGTGGTGGTAAAGTGTCTGTGGTTTATCACACGATTGATGGCGGTTCTTTTAACGCTTACGCACCACATATCCCAAACGATGTTGACGGTGACGGTACAGTGGGTACTGCTAATTTGCGCCGTATTGGCAAACTGGGTGCTAACGCTGGTTGTGTTGCTCAAACGGGTTCTTTGTCTCTGCCAGGTCAAACTGCAATTGCAAGCTACCGCTCATGTGCGATTGTGACTCCAGCAACTGCTGCTGATGGCGCAACTGTTAAACCAGCAGGTGGTTTCTCTGACGTTGAAGCTGCATTGTTCGGTGTATCCGTTGATGGTTACGGTGTTGAGTCAAACGCTAACGTTGGTCAAGCATTTGGTATCGCTACTTCAACTTCCTTGTATCGTGCGATGCAAGTTGCACAAGGTATCTATGCGAGCGTAGCCGCAGCGAACTCTGCTGATCCTGATTACTTGCCAGCCAATGCACCGAGCATTTCTCACGTGCAGTATGCTTCTATCGTGAGTGGTACCGCTGCTGATGCGGGTATCTTGGTACCAGGTTCTACAGCTGCCTTGAATCTGGCACGTCGTGTGCCAACTTCAGGTACTCAAGCGTCTTCCAATGCGACTTTCCTGCGTAATCCATGTAACGGTGATGCTGCGATTGCCGGTGCTTTGGCACCTGTAGGCTTGGCTGACTCTACACCTACCTTGATCATCACCGAAGGTTCTGGTACAGGTAACGCAAAAACTGCGTTGTCTACAGCTGGCTTTGCGATCGGTGTGTTGTCTCTGGAAAACAACTGGCGTACAGATACATCATCCAACGGCTATCGTTACATCAAGCTGGATAACACTCACCCTGAAGCGCCAGTAGCTGGCTCCGGTCAGACAACAGATGCTAACGCACGTTACACAGCTGCTCAAGGTTTGTACGATTTCCACATGGAAATGAAATCTTTTGTTGCTAACTCAGCTTCCGGTACATTCGGCGAGACTGTGATCAACGAAATCGTTGGTGCTTTTGCTGGTCTGGATTGTGCTGAAGTACCACGTGGTTTGACACTGAACCCATTTGCCGGTTCATCTTGCACGGTCGGTACAGTGGTTGCTAAAGGCTCACGCAATGGTAACAACTGCCAAGCACAACAATTGTTCTAATTCCAAGCACTAGCAGTCAAAAGCTGCGACGTTTGATTAAAAGCACACCCGAACCGGGTGTGCTTTTTTATTGCCTGATTCAATCAAAAACCAGTTGTCATACGCAAATATCTGAGTGCCTCCTGCAATGGCTCACATGGGCTATACAAACAAGTCCGCGGACTAGTCCGCATTTCATCTTTGTGACACGCGGCGCTTTCAAAATGGCAAGCCTCAGGAAGTGCCTTAGGCGATTGAACCAAAAAAGAAAGGTGTTGCGATTGTTGCTGCGTGTGATGAGTTGTATGTGTGTTCTGTGGTCTTTTGCATTGCATGCAGAGGAGGCTTCAGAGTCCGCCCAGCACCCTGTGAATGGTTGGGGGACAGAGGTTCCCGGACAAGCGGCTGCAGAAGTGCCCGCCAAAGACCAGTTCGATATTTTTGAATACGTGGTCAATGGCAACTCCGTGCTCAGCGTGACAGAGATTGAAAAAGCTGTTTATCCCTATCTCGGTGAGCATCGCTCAATTGATGATGTAGAAAAAGCGCGTAGTGCGTTGGAACAAAGCTTTCATGAGGCTGGCTACCTGACGGTGTTCGTGAGTATTCCAGAACAAGAGGTAAACGGTGGGGTTGTGAAGCTGGATGTGCTGGAAGGGAAGGTTGAGCGTTTAAGTGTGGTCGGCTCCCGCTATTACTCCTTGGGCAAAATCAAGCAAAACGTCACAGAGTTCCAAGAGGGCCATGTCCCGCACTTTCCAACGGTGCAAAAACAAATTGCCTCGGTCAATATTAATCAGGACCGTGTGGTAGCGCCGGTGCTGCGTCCAGGCAAGTCACCGGGCATGGTCGAGGTGGATTTGAAGGTGGATGACAAGTTTCCGTTACACGCCAGCATGGAATACAACAACCGGTACACGCCGAACACGACAAAGACACGCCTTTCCGGCAACCTGAGATACGACAATCTCTGGCAAAGCGATCACAGCATTGGTCTAGGTTTTCAGGTGACACCGGAAGATGCTAACGAGGTGAAAGTATTTTCAGGCACCTATGTGATTCCTTACGCTGGAGATTACTGGGCCATGTATGGCGTGGTTTCTCAAAGTGATATCAGTGCGGTAGGCGATTTGAATGTGGTCGGTAACGGTAACATTTATGGCCTGCGCTATATTCACCCTATGCCCAGCCCGGTTAAATCCTTCAATCACAATTTAACTCTGGGCGCCGATTACAAAGACTTTAAAGAAAGTACGCGCAGACTGGGGGCTGACTTGGGTAATAACCCGATTACTTATCTGCCTTTCCTGATTGGGTATACCGGTAATCTGGTCACGCCTGAGAGTACCACCAAGTTAGACCTGAACTTTGTCTTTTCAACCAAAGCGCTGGTTAACGATGACGCTGAGTTTGCCCAGAGACGTTACCTGGCACGGTCGAATTTTTCTTACTTGAGAGGGCAGCTTGAGCACACGTATACCTTGCCTTATCAATGGCAATGGTATGGCTCTTTAGGCGGGCAAGTGACTGGCGATTCACTGGTTTCCAACGAACAATTCTTTATTGGTGGTTTGGATACGGTGCGCGGCTTCCTCGAGTCCAGTGCGCTGGGGGATACGGGTACCAACCTGACGATGGAGTTGCGCTCCCCACCTTTGCAAAAGTATGCAGGCTCATGGGTGAAGGAAATGCGCCTGCTGGCTTTTTACGATTACGGCTACGCTAAAACGCGTGATCCAGCGACGTTTGCCGATGACCGGTTCTCACAAATCCAGCAATACATCCTGTCCTCATACGGATTGGGTTGGGATGTGAAGGCTACGCACGGCTTGTTTATGCGCCTGGATTTTGCGCGTGTCTTGCAATCAAGCTGGACATTGGAAAATGGACACACTGCGCCACTCAAGCCAGCAGGGATGGCTGAAAGTGGTGATACGCGCCTGCATTTTAAAGTGGGTTTTGACTGGTAATAAGCGCTTAGCTGAAGTAAACGAGGTGAAATGATGAACAAGTTACGATTCAAATTGGTATTTAGCAAACGCTTGGGCATGTTGGTACCCATTGCCGAGATTGCGCGTACTCATCAAAAAACAGTGACTTTAGCGGGTGTGGTTGATTGTGATGCCAGCGTAGAAGTCATGCTTCGTCCTTTATGGCGCATATCAACGAGGAGTGTTGTGCTGCTGATAGCGGGCTGTCTGAGCTGGGCATCTGCGCCTGTTCTGGCGGTCGATGCAAGTACATTGCCAGTTCAGCAACCCGGTTATAACTTACCGGCCGGTGTGAGTATCCCGACACCAGTGAACAACACCATGAATATCAACACAACGATTCAGAATGCCGTGATTCGTTGGGATAGCTTTAATATTGGTTCGCAAGCCGCGGTCAACTTCAATATGCCTAACGCATCTTCGAGTGTGTTAAACCGCGTCATGGGTAGTGGGGCAAGCTTTATTAATGGCACACTCACCTCGAATGGGCATGTGTATATTGCCAATCAGAATGGCATATATTTCGGCGCTGGTTCACAAGTCAACGTGGGTTCGTTGACAGCGACTACACTGGATAATTTAAAGAACAATAATATCGAAACGATTTACCAGAACGGCATTTTGTCTAATAAGACCGAGCCCGTATTTTCCTTTGCCGATGCCGTTGGTGTCATTGATGTGGCCAAAGGCGCAAACATTACGACTACCACTGGCGGCCGAGTCATGTTGCTGGCGCCTGATGTGACTAACAGCGGCGTGATTAAAACACCTGATGGTCAAACCATCTTGGCTGCAGGCAAGACGGTTTACCTCAGTACGCTAGACAAATTTGCAGGTTTGTTGGTGGAGGTCAGCTCTGGTGGCAATGCGACGAACTTGGGTGACATTATTGTTAATCATGGGAATGCCAGCTTGATTGGCCTAGCGGTAAACCAACAGGGTAGTATTTCTGCGAAGACCTCTGTACGAGCCAATGGCTCTATTTTCCTCAAAGCTGAACAAATCGGCTCTAAAAGTGGCGAGCTTAATATCAATCCGCAATATGGCAAGCTGACCTTAGGTAAAAATAGTCAAACTGTTGTGGCGATTGACGTTGATGATAAGGAGGAAATTACGGATGCACAGAAGCTGCCAGTATCTCTTTACAAGCTGGATGGTACGCAGACAACCCAAACAGAGCTTGATGGTTCAGTGATCAATATTCAAGGTAAGGACATTGTTATTGATGGCGCTGTGACAGCTAACAGCGGGCATGTATTCGTGACTGCAACAGATATCCAAAACAACAATGGCGGCAGTATTTATCTGGGGGATAACGCGTTAATTGATGTGTCAGGTGTAGATGCGACCGCACCCATGAGCCGCAACCAACTGGCGATTCAACTTTACTCTGACCAGTTAAGGGATTCACCTGTATTAAGGGGCGGCGCCCTGTTTGGCGAAATATTGTTCCTTGATGCTCGGAAAGGCACCAAGCTGCTGAGCCAGAGTGTCATTGATCAAGCCAAGGCTGGCATTACGAGAACGGTGGCTGAGCGTTCTACAAATGGTGGGCAAGTGAATTTTTCTGCGGTGAATATGGTCAGCAAAGCCGGGTCCAAAATTGACCTGTCAGCAGGCAGTACTACTTATACTGAAGGTACGATTCGTGAAAGCAGCTTACTTATCAATGGTAAATGGGTGCTGGCTTCAGAGGCGCTCCCTAATACGCCATACCAGGGCATAAGTGATTACTACTCTGTCTCTAGTGGACGCTGGGGTCAGACCCGCCGATGGGCACTGACAGCCAATGCTTTAAATGGTTTGGCAGGCGCCTCTACCGAAAACGCAGCTAAAAGTGCTTCAGTGAGCGGCTATTTGCAACCGGGCTACCAACAGGGCGGTAATGCAGGCGCCCTCAATGTATCGACAACCAATATGGCACTGCAGGGCGATGTGCTTGCCAGCACAGTGAGTGGTCTTTATCAGCGCGGAGAGACTGGGGCGCATAGTACACCATTGGGTGGCACCTTCAAGTTGACCTATAACAACTCCGGCGCCTTGAATATCGTCTCATCTGCTGCCCCGCTGTCTGATAGCTTTAATGAAGACAGCCAGCTGAGCACAGAGCAAAAGCAAACGTCCGAGTTAAGCACAGCCATGCTGGCAAATGGGGTCAACCATGTAGTGATCAAAGCCACTGGGCAGGTCAACCTCAATACAGACCTCAATATGCAGGCGAATGGTAGCCTGCATGTGTTAGGGAGTGGCGGGGTAAACGTGAATAACGATATTCGTTTGCCTTCCGGCACAGTAGCACTGTCAGCCAGTCAAAGTGCCGACGTGAACGTGGCTAATAACGTAAAGATCGATGTTGCGGGCTTGTTTACGAATGATTTACCAGGCGTCAATGGTGCAATGCTGGGCAAGGTTGCGCTCAATGGCGGCAACATTACCGTTGGCAGCATTGTCGTTCATAAGGATACTGGTGACATCATTACCGATGACAGCATCACCCAAGACACCATTACCCTTTATAGTGGTTTGCATATGGGGCAAGGTGCTAGCATGGATGCCTCATCTGGGGCATGGCTCAATCAACGCGGGCAACTCACTGCCGGACACGGTGGTGACATTACAGTGACCATGGCAGATAACAAGATCGGGGCTGGCAGCTTTAACAGTTATGGCATGATGGTCGACGGGCAGCAAACGCAGGGTGGCCATTTAACGGTGAGGTTACAGGGTGAGCAGGCGACGGGGGTGGTGGATCACATCCAGTTGGGTGGCATCAATCCGCAGCAAGAAAATACACTGTGGCTATCAGAAGGCTTTTTCCAGCAGGGTGGTTTTTCAAACTACACCATCAGCAATGCGGACCGCCTGAACGGTGATGTGATCATCGGTGACCAGGCCAATAGCCTGGTGACGATACGCCCTGAGCAACATTCTCGTGTTCTGGGATCCGCTGCGCGCGTGGCACAAAGCGGTAGTGACTTAAACGCACTAGTCAGGAAGACATCACTCGCTGGTAGCATGCGTACACCGGCCAGCATGGTGGTCGTGGCAGGGGATGACCTGACGCTGCAGTCGAATGCCAGTATCGTGACGGATACTCCTGCTAGCCAATCCGGGCCCAGAGGTAATGTCAGCCTCACGTCTAAAGGCCAGATGACCATCCTCGGGGATATTACCGCGCCTGGTGGTGATATCAAGCTGGCGATTGATAACATCGTCCCTGATAAAGGTGACTTCACGCTGCCTAATAAGAGCTTTGATCCAACATTGAGTCTGTTTCTGGGTGAAAATGCCACGCTGAGCGCGCGGGCACAATATGTCAAGCCGCCTACCAGTGACGGCAACTTACGCACAGCTTTTGTGACTAAAGCTGGCAACATCTCTTTAGCTGCCGGTAATGGGGTATTGATTGCAAAAGAAGGTTCAGTTATCGATGTGTCTGGAACCAGTGGTAACGTTGATTTGTCTGTGCCCGGTGGCTATGCACGTCAGTCTGTGGCAGGCGGTGCCGGTGTTATCTCATTGAGCGGACGTGACGGTGTTGCGCTGGATGGAACGTTATTGGGCACCCCGTCAGGTCAAGGTGAGGGCGGCACACTGAATATTACGTTAGGTGGTGTTGATGGCGGCGCTGTAGAAGGTGGCGAGCCCCCGTTGTATTTTGTTAATGGCACACGGGTGCTGACCGTGACAAACAACAAGGAGTTAATGGCTGCGAATAATACTGCGGGTGGTAATAATGCCAATCTCATTAACACTTCGAACTCATCTACAATGCCTTTGACCACCGCGCAAGGTGTCGGCCAAATTTCAGCTGAACAAATTCGCCAAGGCGGATTTAATAATGTCGCCTTGACCGTGGAGAACGTCAGTACTACGACTGGCGATGCGATACATTTCGCCAATACTACGATGAGTGTGCCATCGCTACTGACACTGGATGCCACGACTTTCTCAGGTTCGGCAAATCTCAGTGCCTCTACATTAGTGCTGGCGAACAAGAGCAGCGTTAATATGGATAATAGTCAACTAGCTGTCGGAGCAGACATCTTCAAGGCCCGGGCAAATTTTATTGAGATACAAGGGGCAGTCGCCATCAATCAGGTTGCCCAAACGAGTTTATACAGTCAATCCGATATTCGGGCGCGTGGGCTGATTTCTTCATTGCAGGGCACCGCATCGCTTTCATCACCTGGCCTGATTCAGCTGGATGCTGCGCAAATTTATCCGGCGACCGCTGTTGATTTTACGGTCACAGCCACCGGTGCTGGCAGCAGGATTGAAGTGAGCAACCAGGCTAAAACCGCAAGTTCTGTGCCTTTATCTGCGGTGGGTAGTTTGGCCTTAAATGCAGATTCTATTCTGCAGGCAGGTGTGTTACGTGCGCCGTTGGGGCAAATTACCCTGAATGCTAGCCATGATTTAACACTGGCACCAGGTAGCCTGACCTCAGTGTCTGCAGAGGGTAGCTTGATTCCTTATGCTGTGACTGTACTTGGTGGTAGTGAACTGGCCGATACCAAAGGCGCCATCAACAACTTCATGAATGCAGTTGACAAGAAAAAAGTCACGCTGAATGCCAATAACCTGAATTTGCAGACAGGTTCACGCGTAGATATTTCTGGCAATGGCGATACCATGGCCTATGAGTGGATCCAAGGTATAGGCGGCTCTGTCGACGTATTGTCGCAAGCTGGCTATTATGCCGTCTTGCCATCGCTGGGCAATCAGTACGCACCTTATGATTACCTAATGAGCGCAGGCTCCGATGTAGGTATTGGTCAGGCCATTTACTTGTCTGGGGGCAATGGCTTGGCAGCAGGTAAATATACCCTCCTGCCTGCGCACTATGCACTGTTGCCTGGGGCTTTCCTGGTCAGTGCCAACGGCGCCAATGTCCAGGTCAATACGCAGCTCACCCAAGCTGACGGGACCGGTTTATCTTCAGGCTATTTAACCAAGATTGATGGCACTAGCCGCGGCCAATATACGAGTTTTAATATCGTTAATGGCAATAGTTTTTACAAAGATTACGGTACCAAAAACTATAAAGGCCTGGCTGAGTATCTGGTGAGTTCTGGCAATGCCTTGTTAACCAAGAATGCCATCAGGGATGGTAAGGAAGTCCCAAGGCTGACAAACGATGCTGGCCAATTAGTATTAGCGGCAGGGAATGGTCTTAACCTGGAAGGGGACATTAATACCAGCAATGTGGCAGGCGCCAAAGGGGCGTTGGTGGATATTTCTTCTAACGATATTCGTGTGGTTTCAACGGTTGATCCGCTGCAAGCCGGGGTGTTGCAGATCTCAGCAGATCAACTCAGTAAAATCAATGCGGACTCTATCCTGTTGGGCGGCAGCCGCTCTGTAAGCGGTAAGACGCAGACCATTACAACGACTGCTTCCAATGTGACTTTCAGTAACGACTCTGATCATGCCGTGCAATCTGGTGAGTTGATTGTTGCTTCCAAAGATGCGATCACTGTGAATCAAGGTGCGGTGGTGAAGACCGGCGCCAAGCAAGACAAAACAGGGACTACAACCCTTGTCACCAGTGGTGATGGTGCACTGTTGGCAGTATCGGCCAAAAACGACTTCGACTTCTCCAGAACAGGTGTGACAGCTACGCCGACAACAGGCAAGTTAACCATTGAAAATGGCGCAAGTGTCACTGCGGCAAGGTCTATGGTACTGGATGCCACCAATGCCTTTGATCAATCGGGCACTATTGAGGTCGCTGATGGTGGGACGGTTACTTTGGGAGCCAATCAGTATGCCATTGGTGACCAGCCCGTAAACGGGGCAACGCATATTAACTCAGATACCTTGGGTGATTTTGGCCGCTTATCTGCGATCACGTTTAATAGCTATAAAAACATCGATATTCTGGGTGCGGTTAATTTTGGCAATAACAATCTGAATATCACGTTTAATACTGCGGGAATTGCGCATCATGACGCCGGTAATGTGAATATCAATGCCAATAATTTTGTGCTTAAAAACACAAATAACGCTTTATTTACTGCACCTGTAGCCCTCAATGGGCAACTGGCCATCAATGCCAACCAGATTACTTTCGGCGACACGGGTAGTGTGTCCAGTAATATTGGTGGATTTAATAGCGTCAGTTTGAATGCCAATAAAGATATCCGTTTTACAGGTACAGGGACGGTCAATATCAACGCTGACCAGACAACCATGAGCAGTGCTGTAATGACGGCAGACTCTGGGGCCAACTATTTCCTTGCAAGTACTGGTAGCCTGCAGACAGTGAGCAATGGTCAGCAGTCAGTAAATATCTCAGGCTTGGGCGCAACGCTTAACTTGTCTGCAAACGAGATGCAATTGGGTGGCAAGCTGGTGTTGAATGCTGGTGCTGTAAATGCGGTGGCGCGTAGCGGCAATCTGACCGTGGCTTCAGGGGGGGAGATTGATGTCTCTGCGACTACGGTTGCTTTTGATAGTACCCATTCCGCCACGACGGATGCAGGCAATGTGCACCTGACCTCAGCGCAAGGCAATGTTCAGATCGAAAACAATGCGTTGTTGAATCTCAAAGGTGGCACCACTGCCGGGCATGCCGGTACCTTGCAAGTAGAGGCGAAGAATGGTCGCTTTGTGGTCGCTGATGGCACCCTGCAAGGTCAGGCGGCCAAAGATCAAAAGACCGCCTCACTCAAGCTGGATGTCGCCAGTTTAGATAATTTCAGTGATGTGAATAAGGCGCTGGAAAGCGGCCGCTTTAATGAAAGCCGTGATATTCGTGTGCGTAGTGGTGATGTCACCATTGCGGCCGGGGATACCGTCACCGCACATACATTTACCCTGGGTGTGGATAGTGGTAATGCAACAGTTGCCGGACGTATTAATGCGGATGGTAACAAAGGCGGTGATGTGGCCATTTATGCCAATGGTTTGGTGACATTGGCTAATACTGCGCAAATCACCGCACGTGGCCAAGAGGCCAATCAGTCTAGCGGAGACCGGCAAACAGGGTCTGGTGGTTCTGTGCTGCTCTCCTCTAACAGTCTGTCTACTGTGAATGCGGTGTCTGCTGATACTGGCGCCCTGATCGACACTAGCGGATATGATGCCGCGGCTAATGGCAAAGTGGGCGTCGATGGCTACGATGGCTCGGTGACATTAAGAGGTGCGCGCGGAACCACGGGCACTGCCAATACTGTGAATGTGGCGTTTAACACGACTGCTGCGATCAAAGGCGCGAGCGAAGTTACGGTTGAAGGCAGCCGTACTTATACAGCTACAGCATTTACCGCTGCCAATATGGCCGGCATGATCAGTGATACCAACAGTTTCTATAATGCGAATACTGGTGCAGGCAATTACGCACTGACGCAAGATGGCAGCAGCGCGAAAGTGTTGCCTCATATTGAGGTGCGTAGCACCACTGGCAACACGGCAACCGCAATGACGGTTGGCACAGCCGATGTGAATTTGCGCTCATTTGCTGCGTTGCTGCCGGGGCGCGGTGGCTCCCTGACTTTGCGTTCAAATGGTAATCTGACCTTCAGTGGTTCTTTAAGCGATGGCTTCAACACCGCGACTACAGCAGGCGTGTTACAGCCGAATGCAAACACGTTTAACTTTCATTTGATTGCCGGGGCTGACTATAGTGCTGCGAATATCACTGAGACCAAAACAGGGACTGGTGATTTCACGCTGGCAAGTAATAAACTCATCCGTACAGGTGAGGGCAATATCATTATTGCTGCCGGTGGCAATATGACCTTGGGGAATGTCGGCTCCGTCATTTATACGGTGGGTAAAGAGGAGGCAGCTCTGAGCGGATTTACCCCGGCATCCGTAGGCACTAACGTACCGACTGCCGCCAGCTATGTGAATAATGGCGGAGATATTGCCATTGATGTCGTTGGCAATATCACTGGCGCGGCCACGACGCAAAGTGTCAACCAATGGTTGTTGCGCCAAGGCGGTAACGGCGCGGATACCAGCTGGTGGGTGCGCCCGGACCTGTTCCAGCAAGGCGTTGCCGCGTTAGGTGGTGGTAACGTTAATATTCAGGCGGGTGGAAATATCACTAACGTGTCAGCTTCCTCTGCAACGAACGCACAGTTTGTCAAAACGCTGGATGCTAAAGGTAATGAGGTACGTAAGAGCCTGGTCAATGGCGGCGGCGATGTGTCTGTTTCCGCAGGTGGTAACTTGACTAATGGGGTGTATTACGTTGGTCGTGGGGAATTAGCGTTAGAGGCTGGTGATAGCGTACTTAAATCTGGCACGACTGGCACGGTGATTGCCTTGCAGGATGCTAGTGCGGACGTGCGTGCTAAGAACAATCTGAAGATTGAGACCGCGTTTAATCCTACTCTTTGGGTGCAAGGCAGTACATTGGCGCAGAACCAGGTTGCAAATAGTACTTTCTTTAATACCTATTCAGCAGACTCTGCCTTGAATGTAGCTTCTTTATCAGGCAACGTTGAAGTCGGGCAAAGTAACAGGCAGTCGATTGTGAGTACGGGCCTTAACTCAGCGGGGTACACGACATTAACCAATAATGATATGGCGGCTATCCACCCGGGTACAGTCAATGTGACTGCGTTTACAGGGGATATTACGACCTATAAGATGCTGTTGGCCCCAGCAGCGAGTGGCAACTTGAGTTTATTGGCCGCTGGTAGTGTTGTCAGTGGTGTGAATACAAGTGGAAATATCAACCCTACAGCGAATATCTTGATTTCAGATGCAGATTTAAGTGCTGTTTTGAACGTCTTTAATCCTACGACAGGTAGTCCAATTGACAGCAACATTACAAGCATCCTGGGGAGTATTAAAACTGGTGTTTCTGCTGTACCCGTGCATCAAAACGATTCAACAACAGCCGTGATTGTGGCACGTGATGGCGACATTCGAATGACTGGGACGCCCACTGAGAAGGGTAGCACCAATATCTATGGCATCAAATCTTCTAAACCAGTTTATATCAATGCTGGTAATAACGTGACCTTGCATGCCTCTATTCAGCATAATAATGTGGATGATGTGTCAGAAATTCACGCCGGTAAAGATTTTGTCATGGAAAACGGTAAGCAGCAGGCACGTATTGATATTAGCGGCCCAGGAGAGGTACTGATCAAGGCAGGCCGCACTATCGATTTGGGTAATACCAGCGGTATTCTCTCTTTGGCGAATACCGTGAACCCTAACCTGGCTGACAACAGCGCTAACGTTACCTTACTGGCAGGTATGGGCAAATCGGGCACTAATATCGATGGTTTTGTCAGCACCTATATTGACCCAACCGGCAGCGGCCCTGCATCTCTACAAGGCGATGCTACTGCATTGACTAATTATCGACAGGCCACCGCTGCACGTGTACAGGCTTACATGAATGAAGTCACCGGCAGCAAAAATCCAGCGACTGGCAAGCCGTATACTGCGCAGGAGGCCATGACTGCATTCCTGGTGCTGGATACGACCAGGAAAGAGATTTTTGCCTTGAGGCAATTCCAGGCTGAATTACTGGAAGCCGGTAGGGAGTATATCAAGACCGCCAGCACCACCAGAAGTGACGATGTCATTGCCTCCTTGTTCTCTGGCAAGGACTACTCCGGCGATCTGCTGATGTATCAAAGCCAGATCAGGACCTCCAGGAATGGCAATATTAACCTGTTTGCCCCTGGCGGCTTGATTAATGCTGGCGTGGCTTCTAACAACTCACTCGATCATGATATTGGTGTTGTGACTGAGAAAGGTGGCAATATCGGCGCTTACGCTGACGGTAACTTCCTGGTCAACCAGTCGAAAGTGATTACGCAGTATGGTAGCGATATTCTGATCTGGTCCAATCATGGTGATATTGATGCCGGTCGGGGCTCAAAAGCAGCACAGTCTGTGCCTGAGCGTGTGGTCAGTATCAATGCCAACGGCGATGTGACTGTCGAGGTAAAAGGGGTGGCTTCTGGCTCTGGTATTCGTGCACAGACTTATGACCCTGACGGCCCTAATGGACCACTGCAAGGACCTAAACTCGAAGATGCTACCGTTGCGTTATTCGCGCCGCGTGGTGTATTGGATGCGGGTGAAGCAGGCGTAGCTGCGGGTAATCTGTTGGTAGGTGCTACACAAGTGCTGAATAGCTCCAATATTACCGTTTCAGGTACTTCTTCCGGGGTTCCTGTGGCAGATACGGGTAGTCTGGCTGGTGCAGCGTTAAGCTCTTCCAGTACTTCTGCAGGGGCTGCTAATACAATGACTGAAAATCTGGGTAATCAGATGAATAATCAAAGTGTCACGCCTAAAGAGTTGCCGCCTATCGTGACGGTAAAAACAATTCGTTTGGAGGATTAAACGCTTGATCGTAAAAACGCCCACCAACCGGTGGGCGTTTTTATTTCTGTGTCATTAATGTATTTTCCCGTTGCCAGCAAAGGCCTTGCGTAACTCACCAATCGCAAACACTTGTGCTTCCCTGGCTTTGGCGACGACATCGGCCATGCCAAAAAACTCATGGGCGACGCCATCAAAATGGCGATAACTCACAGGCACACCATCTAGTTGTAGCCGTTCGGCAAATGCGCGTCCCTCCTCATATAAAGGATCAATCTCTGCCGTGATGAGGGTGGTGGATGGGAGTGCTTTGAGGGATGTTGCCTTGTCTGGTAACGCATAAGCGCTATCAGCCTCTGTGGCTTGGCTGTCGTGTTGAAAAAACCACTGCATCATGGCGGCATTCAGTGGTTTGGCATGGGCATTGTCCGTATAGGACGCATTCTGCGTATCGTTATTGACCAGCGGATAAATCAGTAATTGATGGATAGGCAGGGGTACATCCTTGTCGCGCGCCATCAGTGACGTCACCACGGCAAGATTGCCGCCAGCACTTTCCCCGGCGACGGCGATGCGCTGGTGGTCGCCATTCAATTCTCCTGCATGTTGTCGCAGCCATTGGTAAGCTGCGAATGCTTCATCGGGCTGGGTCGGGAATGGGTGCTCGGGTGCCAGGTGATAATCGACCGCGACCACGATGGCGCGTACACCTTGTGCGAGCGCAAGAATCGATGCCTCATAAGTTTTGCTGTCGGCAAGCACAAAACCACCGCCGTGAAAATACAGAATGACCGGAAACGGTCCTTCGCCTGCCGGGGTATAGACATGGGCAGGAATGTTACCTAGCGGCCCGCCGGGCAGGCTGACTTCTTTGCTGGATACCTGTGCGGTGGCTGGGAATTGACCTCGTTCTTGCAACACGCGCTTGACGGCATCTGCCGGTGTCGGTTGCTCGCGTGCTTCAGCAGGCGACAGGGTTTCAATCGGTTTGCCACCCAGCGCGGTCAATGCATCCAGTACCAATTGCATGTCCGGGTCTGCTTGGGGTGGTTCGGGGAGGGGAGGCATCATTTCCGCCAAGGGAGCTGTACCTTCAATGCTTGGCACGAGGGCGACGACCTTGTCGAGTAAAGATTCATGAGCGTTTGCCATTGGTGTCCTTTCTTGCATGCATGGTTCTAAAGCTCACACTGTAAGCGGCTCACTTTTTTGTCGGTATCAGGCATTGCGCAATCTCATGTAGGACAAGCCATCCGGCACGCTTTTGGTGCATGTGACTAGCAGGCAGGTCTGGTCATTGACCAAAAACTGTACCAATTGCCGCTGATTTAAGGTGGTTTTCTAGTCCGACCTGCCTAGCGTGTTGGTGTGAAACTTAACATTGACAGCAATATAGATTGCTAAAGTATTCAGGATTTTATCGAGTCATAAAAACTTCGGAGTCCTGAATGAAATTTAAAAAAATGCATTGGGCGCTAGCCTGGCTAGGCCTGTCTTCCCTGAGTCTTCCTGTATATGCCGAGGTGGTCATTAGCCAGCTTTATGGCGGCCAGGGCAGTGTCTATAACCAGGACTTTGTTGAATTATTCAATGCTGGTGCAGCCGCGGTGAATATCAATGGCTGGTCTGTGCAGTATGCCAGCGCGACTGGCAACGGTAATTTCTCTGCCAACGGTGTGACTGCGCTGTCTGGCGTGTTACAGCCTGGTCAATATTACCTGGTGGGCTTGCGCAGTGCGGCCAATGGCCTGGCATTACCTACGCCTGATGTGGGCAATAATGCTACCGACATGAGTGGCACGAATGGCAAAGTCGTGCTGGTGAATAGCAGCACTGGCCTGGCCTGTAATGGTAGTTCTGTGGTGTGTAGCCCGGCTCAGCTGGCACAGATTGTGGACCTGGTCGGCTACGGCACGGCCAATTTCTTTGAAGGTGCTGTTGCTTCGGCAATCAACAGCAGCACCGCTTTGTTACGCAAAAATAATGGCTGCCAGGATACCAACCAGAACGGCAGCGATTTTGTGACAAGTGCACCTGCGCCACGTAACAGCAGCAGTGCGGTGAACGTGTGTGGCGGTGGTACGGGCACCAATCAGCCGATTGTGACTTCTTGCCCGGCAGTGACTTTGCCAGTGGGTGAAGCGGGTTCGGTATTGCTGCAAGCGTCTGATGCTGACAGCGTCGTCAATGCGGCAACCTTGTCAGCCTCTGCGCCAGCCGGTATTACATTGAGCAACTTTGTCGCCGCGAGCAGTGATGGTCAGTCAGCCAGTGCGAGCTTGCAACTGGATGGCAGCCTGCCAGCGGGTAACTATGCTGTTGACGTACAGTTTGCCAACAACGAAGCGCAAACAGCCACTTGTAGCGTGAGCATCAATGTACAAAGCAGCAGCATTACCCGTATTTTCCAGATTCAGGGCAGCGCCTTAGGCGTGGACTCAGTGAGCCCACTCAATGGGCAGACCGTGACCACTGAAGGTGTCGTGACAGCTGTATTCCCAGGTTTGAATGGTTTTTACATGCAAGATGCCAGCGGCGATGGCAATCCACAGACCTCTGACGGTATTTTTGTTTACCTGGGTTCGGGTGTGACACCGACGGTGAGCAAAGGCCAGAAAGTCCGCATGACCGCCAGCGTGACAGAATTCAACACCATCACCGAGCTGATCAATATCAGCGGCTTGCAAGTGTTGAGCAGCAACAATGTGATTCTGCCAACAGACATCACATTGCCGGAAGTGACCGAAGGCGATCTGGAGGCCTATGAGGGCATGCTGGTGCGCATCACCACGCCAATGACGGCTTCACAGAATTACTTTCAGGGACGTTATGGCCAGGTGACCTTGTCTGCAGATGGCCGCATGATCAAGCCTAGCAATATTTATCCGGCCAACTCTGCGGCTGCCGCACAACTGGCAGATGAAAACGCCCGCCGCCGCCTGGTGCTGGATGATGGCAGCAGTGTACAAAACCCCAACCCGATCCCGTTTATCGGCGAAGACGATACCTTGCGCGCTGGCGACATTGTCGAGAACCTGACCGGGGTGATTGATCATGGCTTGATCACTGCATCCAATCCTGGGCCGCGTGACTACAAATTGCATCCGACAGAAGCGGTGCAGTTTAGCCGTGAGAATGCGCGTACAGCGGCGCCTGCCAGTGTAGGCGGCAACGTCAAGGTGGCCAGCTTCAATGTACTCAATTACTTCACTACTTTCACCAACGGTGCCACGGCCAGTGGTCAAAGCGGTCAGGGATGCAGCCTGGGTAATAGCGTATCGGCCTCTAATTGCCGCGGCGCGAATAACCTGGTGGAGTTTAACCGCCAGCGTCAAAAAATTATCCGCGCACTGACTGCGATAAATGCCGATGTCGTCGGCTTGATGGAAATCCAGAATAACGGCACAACTGCGGTACAAAACCTGGTCAATGGCCTGAATGCTGTGTTGGGGGCCAATACTTATGCCGTGATTGCTGATCCAGCCAACGGCACAGGTACGGATGCGATCAAGGTGGCCATGATTTACAAACCGGCCAGATTGACGCCAGAAGGGGCGGCATTGTCTGATGCCAACAGCGTCAATAACCGCCCTACGCTGGCGCAAACTTTCCAGGCAGCCAACGGTGAGAAGTTCTCGGTATTGGTAAATCACCTCAAGTCCAAGAGCTGCTCGGATGCCAGTGGCGCAAACCAGGATCAGGGTGATGGCCAGGGTTGCTATAACCCACAGCGCCTGGCACAAGCCAATCAGCTAACCCAATTTATCCAGACCGTTAAAAACCAGGCCAACGATCCCGATGTGTTGGTGATTGGCGACCTGAATGCCTATGGCAAAGAAGACCCGGTGCTGGTGCTGGAAAACGCTGGCTTGCAGGATCAGATTGCACGCTTTAATCAGCAGGCCGGATATTCCTATGTGTTCGATGGCGAATCTGGCTATCTGGACCATGCCCTGGCCAATGCCGATTTGGCCACACAAGTCACGGGTACGGTGCACTGGCATATCAACGCAGACGAACCATTTGTGATTGATTACAACACCGAGTTCAAACCGCAAGACCTCTATAGCAATAGCCCTTACCGTTCTTCTGACCACGACCCGGTCATTGTGGGCTTGCAACTGGTGAAATCTGTGCAGGGTAGCGCGCAGCGTGACACGCTGGTAGGCACGTCAGGTGACGATGTCATCACGGGGGGCGTGGGTGCGGACACTATCACCGGCCTCGCCGGACGCGACACCTTTGTCTATCAAAGCATGCGTGATGCGACTGACACCATCACCGACTTTACGCCAGGTGAAGATCAATTGCAGATCAGCGAATTGCTGCAAAGCATAGCTTATACCGGTAGCCAGCCATTTGCTGATGGCGTGGCGCGCTGGGTGAGCGTGGCAGGTGGTGTGCAATTGCAAATCGACACCGACGGCACTGCCGGTGCGGCGACTGCCAAACCGCTGGTGACCTTGAAAGGATTAGCCGTGAACCAGCTGGATGCACAAAGGGATGTGCGCTGGTAATTAAATCATCAATAAAACCCTAATCAATCAATACCTTGTTTTTTAAATATCTAGTGAGAGGATAGTTTTATGAAAAAAATCAGTTTAATCGCAGCTTTGTTGCTGTCCAGCCAAGCCAATGCGGCCCTGAATGCCGGTGACATCATGTTCACCGCCTTCAACGCCGATGAAGACGGCCTGTCTTTTGTGACTTTTGTCGATATCGCCGCCAATACCACTATTTACTTCAGCGATAACGAGTGGACAGGCAGTGCTTTCAATACAGGCGAAAGCTACAACCAATGGGTATCCAGTGACGTTGTGAGCGCAGGGTCTGTGGTGCGTTTCTCCGCTTACGACAAAGCCACCCTGTCTGCCTCTACCGGCGTGTTGTCCCGTGTCACTGTCAGCGGCAGCAGCAACTGGGGGATTTCCAATTCTGGCGAAACTGTTTACGCCTACCTGGGTACTGGCGCCACCACGCCAACGACTTTCCTGAGCGCGATTACTAACGGCAAATTTACAACAGATGGTTCTTTGACCAACACAGGTCTGACTGCAGGGGTGAACGCCATTGAACTGACTGCCAAAGCCGGTGCTTCCAGCGAGCCTGACTATGCCGAGTACAACGGTGTGCGTGACGGCCTGAGCAATTTTGCTGATTACAAAGCGCAAGTGGCTAACGTTAACAACTGGAACGTAGACACCGTGAATAACAGTGCTTCTGCAACGTTGATCCCTAACACCACTGCTTTTACTGTCGCAGCGGTGACACCGGTGCCGGAAGCTGACAGCGTAGGCATGTTGCTGGCTGGCCTGGGCGTATTGGCCCTGGTACGTCGTCGTCAATCACGTTAATCAATAAGCGTAATGCGTGCCGTGATGCGTCACGGCACGACATGGAGAATGTAATGTTTAAACTGAAACAATTAACGGCTTGCGTGGCGTTGGCATTGACTGCCGGTGCCGCCTGGGCCGAGGGTGTGACTGTGTTACACGTGGGCGACCAGGAAAGCTGGTTGCTGTCTGCACAAGGCAATCTGCGCGATAACGCTGGTCAGGCCATTTCTTTTTACGGCGGCATCGACCGCCTGGCGTCTGTGATTAAAAATGCAGAAACCGCAGCGACCAGCCAGGGCCGCACTGTACTGAAGTTGAATGCTGGTGATGCATTCTTGCCAGGCCCGCGTTTCACCGCCAGCCTGAACAATCTGGCCAATAGCTACACCGATGGCGGCCAGGATTTTTACGATGCGATTGCCTTGCGCCAAATCGGTTTTGACGCCATGGTGTTTGGTAATCACGAGTTCGACCTGGGCCCGCAAGTGGCTGCACGTTTTGCCAAAGTATCCGGCAGCACTTACCTTTCCAGCAACCTGAACTTTAATGCCACCGCCGAATTCAGCGCCTTAAAAGCCAGCGGTAAGGTTGCCCCTTCCAAAGTGATCACGACCGCCGCCGGTCATAAAATCGGTCTGGTGGGTGCAACCACACCTTTGTTGCCGAATATCTCCTCCCCGGGTGCCGTGAATGTGATTGGTTATGACGCAGGCAATACTGAAGCGCAAAACTTGCAAGCATTGATCCCGCTGATTCAGGCAGAAGTGAACCGTCTGCGCAGCGAACAAGGCGTGACGACCGTTATCCTGATGAGCCATTTGCAAAATGCCGCGAATGAAATCGGTGTGGTGATCCCAGCCCTCACCGGCGTGGATCTGGTGTTGTCCGGTGGCGGCCATGAGTTGATGGTGGATCCTGATGATGCCCTGATCAATGGTGGCGTGGCAGCGACTTATACGTCACATCCAGTGAATGCCGTCGATGCACATGGCCGTACCGTGCCGGTACTCACCAGTCATTTCGGTAACCGTTATGTCGGTCAGGTGAATTTCACCATTGATGATGCCCATGGCACTTTTGTTGGCATTGAGTCGAGCAAAATGATGCGCGTAAGCGGCGCGACGGCCGATGCTGACCGCGTAGGTGGCGATGCGACGATCCAGGCGCAAGTAGTGACCCCCGTGCTGAACTATATTTCTGCATTGAACGCACAAATCATCGGCACCACTGCGGTGAAGTTGAACGGCCCGACACATACCACGTGTGCTGCACTGCCTTGTACCTTTGTGGCAGGCGTACGTAACGCTGAAACCGGCCTCGGTAACCTGGTGGCAGACGCCATGCGTTTTGCCGGCAAGACTGAGGTAGCGATCCAGAACGGTGGCGGTATCCGTACCAATATTGCAACAGTGGGCAATGTGTCTATCGGCGATACCTTCAATGTGCTGCCTTTTACCAACCTGGTGAAGCGCGCGCCAGCCGTCAATGCCACGCAACTGAAAGATTTGCTGGAGCATGGCTATGGCGATACCAGCCCGACTGGTCGTGCCAATGGCCGTTACCCACAAATCTCCGGCATGCAAGTGGTATATGACAGCCGTAACACAGCCAGAACCACCCAGGGCACGGGCAACCGTATTCAACGCGTACTGCTGGATGATGGCACTGTACTGATTGATGGTGGCGTGGTGGTCAATAACAGCCGCACATTCTCTTTCACCACGATTGACTTTACTGCTGCAGGCGGCGATGGCTTCCCATTCGCAGCCAATGCCGTGGTCTTTGAAGATAGCCCGTTCACCATTACCTACCAGGAAGCCCTGGCCAACTATATCCAGTCACCTAAAGCCGAAGGTGGCCTGGGTCGTCTGAGCAATGCCGATGGCGATGAAATCACCGGCAACTTGTACGGCCTGGAGAACCAGTATGACAAAGGCGGCCGCCTGATTGACCTGGCGATTGCAACGACCACGCCTGGCGTGACACGCAACGGCACTGCCAGCCGCGACGTACTGGTAGGTACTGCCGGAGATGACATCATCAATGGTGGCCTGGGTGTGGATACGCTGACCGGTGGTGCTGGCAATGATGTGTTTGTGTATAGCAGCATGCGCGACGCTGGTGACACCATTACTGACTTCACACCTTATGCTGACAAGTTACAGCTGACGGCCTTGCTGTCTTCACTGGGGATTTCTGCCAATAGCGCACTTAGCGGTGGCTACCTGGGCCTGGTCGATGTGACTGCTGGCGTACAGGTGACTGTTGATACCGACGGTGCCGCAGGCCCGGCAGCCGCCAAACCATTAGTTACCCTGAAAGGCTTGACCGCGAAACAAGTGTCACCCGCCAGAGATTTCATACTTTAATGTTTACTAAAGGAATTTTGCAATGAACTATTTAATGAAAAAAATCACGCTGGCAGCTGTGTTGGCAATGACTGTGAGTATGGTGATGCCAGCCCAGGCGGCCATTCAATCCCTGCAGTTTGCAGGTCAGGTGGAGTCCGGTTATTACAATGGCACCAGCTACCAGGGCCAGTTCAGCTTTGATGATGCCAGTTTGCTGGCATCAGGCACTGAGTTGCTCAACCTGAGCAGCCTGAACTTCAATTTCGGTGGCAGCCTGTTTAACCTGGGTACACCAGCATTGGCCGATGCCACTGCCGTATTCCAGGACGGCGTGTTTACTGGCCTGGAATGGTCTGTGGACTCAAACAGCCCGGCCATTGGCTTTAGCCTGGTAGCTGGTTATGCCGATACTTCAGATGCTTTCTTTGCTTATGACACCGCGTTGGGTTTGTCCGGTACCGGTAGTCTGGCCTATGCCGCCACTGTGCCAGAACCGACACAATCCGGCATGATTCTGGCTGGTTTGGGCCTGATTGGCTTGATCGCTGCCCGCCGTCAATCTTAAGGCTATCCACGTCTGCAATGCACGACAAAGCCCGGTTCGCCGGGCTTTTTTTATGCCCGAAAAAAAGGATGTCAGGCAGGCATAGTCCGACTAGTCCGATCTTAATGTGTCTGCAACATTCGCTCTATAGACTTGCCACTCGAATTAACTCGTCAGCGAAGCTATGAAGAAAAAACTTGGTTTATTGCTTGGATTATTAGGGCTCAGCCTGTCCACATCCGTGTTTGCCGCCTGGAATGCAGATTGGGCTGCACAACAAAAAATTACGATAGAGACCGCCAATATTAAAGAGGCTGTGAACCAGGCACCGGTACTGGTGCGCCTGCATTCTGGCAACTTTGATTTTACCGGTGCCAATGTAGATGGCGCAGACCTGCGTTTTATCGCTGCAGATGATAAAACGGAACTCAAATTCTCACTTGAAAAATACGATGCGGTGAATGAGTTGGCTGTGGCATGGGTCGTGTTGCCGCAAGTATCTGCCGCTAATAAAGACCTGGCGATTAGCTTATATACCGGTAACGAAAGTGCCAAGGCAGCCAGCGATGCACAAGCGCTCCATGACCCGGCCCTGCTGGCGCGGTTTGCTTTTTCAGACAATGCCTTGCTTAAAGATAGCGGCCCTAGCCAGCTGACTGCGAGTGGCAATGCAACGGTGCAAAAGGCCGGTCTGATTGCCGAAAGTGCCACGCTGAACAATAGCCCGCTGACCATCACTTTGCCAACGGCACCAGTGTTGGCCAATGGCAGCACTTGGTCCGTGTGGTTAAAACCGGCCAACCTGCCGCAAACCGCTGAAATCTTTAAAAGTGGTAACGTCACATTGAAGCTGGAAGGCAGCGCTTTGGCATTGCAGGCAGGGACTGCCAGCACGCAAGCGGGTGAATTAAAGCCTGGCCAGTGGCAGCATATTGCGCTGGTGTTCCAGGGTGGCCAGGCCATTATTTATGTCAAAGGCCAAGTCGCAGGCCAAGTGGCGGCCAGCGATGCACAGGCCGCAGCTAGCTTCACGCTGGGCCAGAATCTGAATGCCGAAGTGGACGAGTTGCAACTGGCTGTCACTGCCCGTAGCGCGGCCTGGTTGGCACTGGTAGCGCAATCACAAGGGGCAGATGCCAGTATCGTTAAAGTGACGGCAGCCGACGCTGAAGAAGAGGGCGAGGGTGGCGAAGCCAACTACATGGGCATCCTGATTGATAGCCTGACCGTCGATGCCAAGGTGGTGATTGGCATTCTGGCGGTGATGTTCGCTATCAGCGTCTGGGTCATGATCAGCAAAGCCCGCCTGGTGGTCCGCACCGATAAAGATAATGCCTTGTTCCTCAAACGCTTCCAGCAAGCCTCTGCTAAAGATCTGCTGGACTTGGACAAGACCGGCACTTATGCCAATTCCAATCTGTTTGGCTTGTATAAAGCCGGTTTGCGTGAAATTAAAAAACGCGAACATGACGGCAAAGTACAGTTAAGCGGCGCGTCGATTGATGCCATCAAGGCAGCGGTGGATGCCGACCAGGTACGTGAAACCCAACGCCTGAACAGCATGATGGTATTACTCACCATCGCGATTTCCGGAGGCCCTTTCCTCGGCCTGCTGGGTACCGTCGTCGGTGTGATGATCACCTTTGCTGCGATTGCGGCGGCGGGTGACGTCAACGTCAACGCGATTGCGCCAGGTATTGCAGCAGCGTTGCTGGCCACTGTGGCCGGTCTGGGTGTCGCGATTCCAGCCCTGTTTGGTTATAACTACCTGGCCAGCCGCGTCAAAAACATCACCATCGCCATGCAGATTTTTGTCGATGAGTTCATTACACGTACCGCTGAACTGTACGGTAAGGAATAAGGCCGAGAGATGTCAGAAGGCGTCAAGGAAGAGAACCAGCTCTACGATGAAATCAATATTACGCCCATGCTGGACCTGGCGTACGTATTGCTGGTGATTTTTATCATCATGACTACCGCATCCGTGCAAGGCGTCAAAGTCGACATGCCACACACCGTGAACTCGGCGGCATTGGCTAAGCCGCAAATGCGCGCGATCACGGTGACCAGTGACGGCAGTGTCTACCTGGATGCATTTCCGGTAGACATGGCGCAACTGGAGCAGCGCCTGGCTGAATATAAAAGCAGCAACCCTGAGTTGCCGGTGGTGCTTAAAGGCGATGCTGCGGCGCATTATGAAAAGGTGTCCGAAGTGCTGGAAATCTGTAAGCGGCTGGATATCACCGAAGTTGGCCTGGTGACGAAGAAAGTGGTGGAGTAAACCATGCAGGTACAAAACGACGCCCAACCTTACGACACCATCAATATTACGCCGATGCTGGATTTAGCTTACGTGTTACTGGTGATTTTTATCCTGATGACTACCGCTGGCGTGCAAGGCCTGACCATGAATCTGCCCAAGCCGTCTAACAAGCCTAGTACCGAAAAACACGATATCAAAATCGTGCAGGTGCAGCAGGGTGGCACGCTGACGATTAATGGTGTTGGTGTGAGCATGGCCGAGCTGGAAACGCAACTCAACCAGGCCAAGGCCATGGACCCAAAGTTCAACGTCATGATTAAAGGCCAGGCGCAAGCACCTTATGCCGGTGTGATTGGTGTAATTGATCTGGTCAATCGCCTGCAAATTGAAAATGTCGGCCTGGTCACCGGCAAGATCGGGACATAAGCATGGCATTGCATGAAATGGATGCCGTGGCAGAAGAAACACCAGTGCCTAACGTGCGCTTATGGACAACACGCATCGTGATTGCGTTGCTGGTGCTGGCTGTGTTGGCGGGTGCTGCTTATGGCATCAAAAAATTATTTTCAGGTGGCGCTACGCATAAAAAGCAAATCACTACAGTGAAGTTGCTGCCGGATACGCCGCCCCCTCCACCGCCACCACCGCCAAAAGAGC
Source organism: Methylophilus sp. Q8 (assembly GCF_000800115.1). NCBI lineage: Bacteria > Pseudomonadati > Pseudomonadota > Betaproteobacteria > Nitrosomonadales > Methylophilaceae > Methylophilus > Methylophilus sp. Q8. The sequence goes on from NZ_JUHE01000001.1 coordinate 1,851,075, forward strand.
CGCCCAAGGAAACGCCGAAAGAGCAACCTAAGGAAGCGCCCAAAGAGCCAGAGCCTAAGCCTGTGGAAGCGCCTCCTGCGGAAAACCTGAAGATGGAGGGGGCGGCCGGAGATGGCCCTAGCCCTTTTCAGTCTGGTGCGGTGAACAATGAGTACAAAGGCGGTGATGTCACCACGGGTCCAAAAATTGGGGGCAAGAAAAATATGGCTGCATTTGCCTGGTTTACCAACAAGGTCGATGCGCAGATTAAAAAGGCACTTGATGCTGAAAATGGGTTGAACAAAATCAAGTACCAGGTTGATGTCAGGGTGTTCTTGAATGCGCAGGGAGATATTGATCATGCCGAACTGATTGATACCAGCGGTGACGCGGAAGTAGACGCCTTGATTCGCAAGGTGTTGAGCAGGATTCCGCCTTTGAAGGAATCTGCGCCTGAGGATATGCCAAGAAAAGTCGTCGTACGTATGGCTTCAAAAAATATGTCTTAAAAATGCGACAGGCAATGCGGTAAAAGCGCTTAGTAATTAGGGAAAGAGAATGAATATTAAAGCAAAAAACTGGATGATTCCTTTGGTGTTGGCCAGCCTATTTGGCACACAGTCAGCAGGAGTTATTGCTGGCGAACGTGAGTCACTTGAAGAGGTGCGGGCAACTACCATGAGTTTGATTGAGTTGCTAGTGCAAGAAGGGGTGCTTTCTAAGCAAAAAGCAGATACTTTATTGCAACAGGCTCAGCAAGCCAGACAAAAAGCAAAAGAAGAGGCCGAGGCCTTAGCGGCCCAGAACCCACAGCCACTGGATCAGGCAGTATCAGGTCAGCCCAAGGCCATTCGTGTGCAATATGTGCCTGAACATGTTAAAAACGAAATGCGCGCTGAAATTGAGCAGGATGTGATGAAAAAACTCAATTACAAGGCGGGTGAACGACTAGGTATTCCTGAGTGGATAGACCGCATCGAGTGGACAGGCGCCCTCCGTTTACGTTATCAGGAGGATATGTTTAGCGATAGCAATACGATTCCGGGTACCTTGAATAACGAAGTGCAGAATATGGTCGTCAATAATACGACCGAGGACCGTCAGCGTCAGCGTGTACGTGCGTTTTTTGGTGCGAATATACATATTAACGAGTGGCTGGATGGTGGTATTCGCTTTACCACGGGTATGTTGCAAACACCAGTCACCCCCAACCAGACCGAAGGGTTTTCCCAGGGCAAGTTTGTATTCGGGCTGGATCGCGCTTTTCTTGAAGCAAAACCATATGACTGGCTGACATTGAGTGGGGGGCGGTTTGCTAACCCATTCTTTACCGGTAACCAGGTATTTGGCACAGATTTGCTTTGGGATCCTGACCTGGCATTTGATGGTTTTGTGGCACGTGCGAACCCGGCTATTAACAGACATTGGAAATTGTTTTCCTCAGTGGGTGCATTCCCGATTGAAGAGGTCGAGAGCTCTAATACCAATAAGGCCGGTGACAAATGGTTATATGCAGCGCAGGGCGGGATTGAGTGGACCGCCAGCAATGATAGCAAAGTGAAATTGGGCGTCGCTTACTACGACTTTAAAAATGTAGAAGGTCAGCGCAATCCGGTCAATGATAGCCTTCAATATGCCGGTACCGTGCCGCTATGGCGGCAAAAAGGCAACCACACCTTCAGTATTAATGATGGCACAACCAATGGTGCTTTATGTGGTTCGACGAACGGTCTATGCGGATTGGCCTCCCAGTTCCAGTTGATTAACTTCACCGGTGAGGTTGATCTGGCGGTGTTTGATCCGGTGCATGTCATCTTGCATGGCGCTTATGTGCAAAACATCGGCTTTGACGAGAAAGAAATACAGCGCCGCACTGGTAACACATACAAAAAAGAAAATGAGGGTTATGAGCTTGCGCTGATGGTAGGGCACCCCATGATCAAGAAACTGCATGATTGGCAAGTGTTTGGCGGCTACCGTCGCCTGGAGGCCGATGCCATGCTGGATGGGTTCACCGATTCGAACTTCCGTCTGGGGGGCACCGATGCCAAAGGCTTTTATGTGGGCGCGCAATATGGCGTAGGCAAAAATGCCTGGCTGTCTTCACGATATGTCAGCGCAGACGAAATTTCTGGTTTGCCATTCTCTGTCGATACGTTCTTTGTCGACTTTAATGGCAGATTCTAAAGGAACAGCATGAAAACCATTTTGTCATTCTTGGTAAGTGCTTGTTTGATGGGTGGCTATGCCACCCACAGCATGGCTGCCGAAAAGCAGGATAAATCCGCCAAGCGCGCGGCCATATTGATGCAGAAAATGAAGCAGGATCTGGAAACCGAGAAATCGGCCATGCAGACCCAGTTTGAGCAGGAGAAAAAAGGCCTGTCACAAGCACTGGGTGAGGCACAGAGTTCGCAAAAAGCACATTCGGCCAAACTGCAGGGCCAGGTCAGGCGTAACCAGCAGCTAGAGTCCGATAAGCAGAAGTTAGGTCAGGAAAAAGATGCATTGTCGGCGCAGGTGCAGCAATTGCAGGCACAGTTGGCCGAGCAGGCGCAACGCCTGGAAACCACTGAGCAACAACTCAAGGTCGCGAAAGCCGATCTGGCTACTAATGATGGACAACGTAAAGGTCTGGTGACCAAAGTGAGTGCTACTCACCAGCAATTGGTAGCGTGTGAAGAAAAAAATGGCCGCTTGTATAGCTATGGCCATGACTTGGTCAATTTGTACGCGGATGCCGGGGCTTATCAGCGTTTCTTACGCGCAGAGCCATTTTTTCAGCTCAAACGGGTAGAACTGGAAAATATTGTGCAGGGTAAGCAGACGCAGCTACTGGAAAATAAAGTTGATACAATAGCAACGCCTTGACCACTTTTTAGGCGAGGCCTGTGCTTTTTGATGATCGGCTGGCGCAATGACTGCTTTACTTGATTCTTGGTTTACCCGGCATGAGCGTGCCCGTATTTACCCGTTTGCCGGGTTTATCTTATTACTGGCGGCCGAGCCGTGGCTGGCAATGGCGTTGTCTTGGTTAGGTATAGGCACAGAACCCACCTATTTGCTGCGCAGTGTATTGGCCTTGTGCCTGCTGTTATATTTCCGCCGCGATTACCTCGAACTGCGTGTGACACCCACGTTTAACCAAGCCTTAATCGCGCTGCTGGCTGGTTGGCTGGTCTTTTTGCTGTGGATTGCCCCTTATCCCGCCTGGCTGGGTGGGCATGGGGCGAGCCATACGGTTGCCATGCCGATGCAGAGCAGCGCCGATATTTTCTGGTTAATTTGTCGCTGGAGTGGTTCGGCATTGGTGGTGCCGGTGATTGAGGAGCTGTTCTGGCGGTCATATTTAATGCGCAGGCTGGATAGTGCCGATTTTATGTCGGTCTCTCCTGCGCGCGCGACGGCTTATGCAATTGCAGTAAGTAGCGTATTATTTGCAGTGGAACATCAGCTCTGGTTAGCCGGGCTGTTGGCAGGACTGGTATATGCCTGGTTATACCGTCGTTTCCAGGTGCTCTGGGTATCAATCCTTGCCCACGTGACCACCAATGCCGTACTCGGTGTTTGGGTGGTATACACTGGTCACTGGCAATATTGGTAACAAGAGTGTGTTAGCATGTGTTTTGAAAATTTTGACAATGACCGCTAAAGACAGGCCTGAGGGAGGCCGTAATTAGTTTGGCGAACTGTCGCAACAGAACACAAAAAATACCAAAATATTAAAGGGTGATGATGAAAAAAATCGCATTAATTGTGCCAGCACTGATGCTGGTGATGGCCGGGTGCAGTAAACATGATGACGCGGCCAAAGCCGGGTCACAAGTTGTGGCCAAAGTGAACGGCAGTGAAATTACCGTGCATCAATTGAATTTTGCCTTATCCAAATTGGGTAAGCTGGATCAGTCACAAGTCAAGGCTGCTTCTGAAAAAGTATTGCAACAAATGGTCGACCTGGAGTTGCTCAAGCAGAAGTCTGTGGACGAAAAACTGGACCGTGATCCGAATGTACTGCAAGTGCTGGAAGCGACCAAACAACAGGTGCTGGCACAAGCTTACATGCAAAAGGTAGCGGCTAAACAAGCAGCGCCGTCTGCGGATGACATCAAGAAGTTTTACGACACACATCCTGAATTGTTCAGCGAGCGTAACGTGTATGTGATCCAGGAGTTTGCCATCAAGGATGGCAATGAGCACGCCAGCGACATTGAGGCCGGGATTAGCGCCGCGAAAACGGCAGATGACTTGGCTAAATGGTTAAAAGACAATAACTATGTGTTTAGTGCCAATGCCAGCCGTAAAGCGGCTGAGCAACTGCCTTTGGAGCTGTTGAAAAAGCTGAATACCTTGAAAGCGGGCGATACGCTGGTGGTGAAAAGCCCTCAGGCCTTGGTGCTGCTGTTTTTGGCCAAAGTTGACCGTCAACCGGTGGACCTGGAAAAAGCCAAACCTGTGATCCAGCAATTTCTGGTGAACTCTAATCAGCAAACGGTGATCAAGAATGAAGTGTCTGCCTTGCGCAAAGACGCTAAAGTGGAGTTCTACGGCGACTTTTCCAAACTGACCCTGGATAGTGGTGCGGCGACTGCGCCGGCAGTGCCTGTGGCGCCTGCTGAGGCAAAACCGGAATCAGCCGTGGCCTCGCCAGTGTCTGAGACGACTGAGCAGCCAACACATCATAATCAAGCGATTGAAAAAGGATTATCTGGCCTGTAATTCAGCGAGCAATCTTGCGAAAACCCCGGCTTGCCGGGGTTTTTTATTGGGTGCGAGTTGTTCCCAAATCCGCGTAAAATGGCATGTCGATGGCTTTAATGTTGCTGTTTTCTACGCCAGCGCATCCAGCCTGCCCATAGCAACAGGGCTGGCAAACCAAATTGAAAGCTATTAAATAACAAGATCAGCCAGGTCTGAGTCGATGGCAGGGCAATCACGCTATCTCTTAACGGGGTGACCGGCAAACTGATGCTAGGCTGATTATTGACCACCCATTGCAGGCTTTGCATACTGAGCGCCAGATTGCCACCGCGCTGTAACTGACTGTTGCTAAAAAACTGCCGGCTGCCGATGACCAGAATACGTTGATGCTCGCCCGTGGCCTGTTCTTTTTCTAAGGCCAGTATCACCGTGGCAGGCCCCTGCATATCTGTGTCGGCATTAAACGCAGGCAGCGCTGTTGACTGCCCGGGGCGATAACTCGCGCTGACCCAGCCATGCTCTGCCGCCGCAACCAGTGGTAGCGTACGCCATGTATCATTTGGCTGGCGCATGCGCTGGATGGCATGTGCCTCCTCAAAAAAGGTGCGCAGGGCAAACTCCTGGGTCGGGCCTTGTGCGGCATAGCGCTGTGTACTCAAGGCATGCAGCGGAATATCGAACTGGCGATTGGCCGGGTCGATGACCATGCCCGGGCTGATATCGAGGCCTAATCCATCAGCCAGCGCTTGCAGGCCTTGTGTTTGTGCTGAGTCGACCAGCCAGACCAGATTACCACCCTGAGTAAGATGGGCTTTGATGGCGGCTGCCTGCGCGGGTGTATAAGCCTGTGTGGCGCCTGCCAGGACCAGGGTGGGTAATGGCTTGCTTTTACTCGCGACATAAGTCAGCGATCTGCTCGCCTCTACCTGTAAACCGGCTGCTTGCATGGCTTGTGCCAGCTGGCTGCCACCATTGGTAGAGGTGTTGTCCAGTGCGGTTTCACCCTGTCCGCTGGCAAATAATAGTGGGGCGCGTTCACCATGCTGTAGTTGTAGCAATACATTGGTAAACGCTTCTTCGGTGTATGGCAAATACATGCGCTTTTCTTGGCCGCGATAGCGGATGATCATTTCGCCTTCTTTTTTGATCTGCTGCTCGCGTGCCAGGTTCGGCGAGGTGGCTGGGTCAATAAATTGCACACGTAAGTCTGCATGCAGGTATTGATAACGCTGCAGCAGCGAGGTGATCGACTTTCGGAAATAGCGCCCTTTGTAAGGGCTATTACTGCAAAAAGCGGTGATTTCGATGGTGCCTGGTAAATGTTGTAGCACCTGGACACTGGCTGCAGATAAGGTGTTGCGGTGATTGTGCGTCGTATCCGCCATGATATGGAACTGCCAGGCGAGCGCGCCCAGTGCCAGCGTGAGCAGCAGCAAGGCAGGCACCGCCAGACGGTGTTGCCACCAGTGTGCTGCACTCGCCAGCCAGTGTTTGATTGAGGCGCGTTGCCGGAGGTTAGCCATAAAGTCGGTCAGCATGTAAACGGCGGATAGAAAGCAGCACAAAAAACAGTGCGAACAGCACGAAAAATAATATGTCGTAGCTGTTGAGTATGCCCAATGAGAATTGGCGGTAGTGCTGCATCAGGGATAGGTCATGAAACAGCGCCTGGCGATTGTCACTAAAGAACTTGTCCAGTAGTAAACAGACGGAGAGGGCTGTCATGCTGCAAAATGCTGCCAGGATCGGATTCGCCGTCAGGCAGGACACATATAGCCCCAATGCACTGCTGGCTACCACCAGCAACCACAGTCCCAAGGCATGTGTGAGTAAGTAGGGCAGGTCAATTTCTGCCCAGGGTAACAGCATGGCAATCATGAGCACCATACTGATAATCAATATGCTGAGATAGGTGACGATACCCAGCAGCTTGCCTAAAATAAGCTCACTCATGCTCAACGGCGCGCTCATCAGTAAGGCCATGGTCTGGTTTTTGCGTTCTTCGCTAATGAGTTTCATCGATACCAGTGGCACCACAAACAGCATTAATATTGCGGCGACACCGAACACACCTTCTGCCATAAACTGGGTGATGCCGATGCGCTGCACCTGCCATTGTGCACTGCGCATGATTTCAAAATACTGGTTAAAACTCAGGCTGTAATAGGTGCCGACAATGGCCTGGAAAATGGCCAGAATCAGCCAGCCCATGGGCGTGGCAAACAGGCTGCGGAGTTCTTTACGGGCAATAATCAGAATCATGGCGAATGACCTGATTACAGGCCTTTGATAATGCCGAAGCGCACGGCGATATGCACCACCTGGCCGGTGGTTTCCACGCCCAGTTTTTGCCGCACGCTGGTCTGGATATTGGCCACTGTTTTATAGCCGATATGCATGCCTTTGGCGATGGCTGCCAGCGCCTCGCCCTGGGCGATGCGACGAAAGACTTCAAATTCGCGTGGGGATAATTTCTGGATCGGATTTTCCTGACTTTCCAGGTGATACATGGACAAACTCTGCGCTAGCTCGTTATTGATATAACGTCCGCCTTTGAGGATCTTCTGTACCGCTTCCAGCACCACTTCTGGCGGTTCGGTTTTGGTCACGTAACCGCGTGCACCTGCTTGAATGGCGCGCGTGGCGTAGATGCAGTCATCATGCATGCTGAAAATCAGCACCCGCATTTGCGGTTTGCGATGCAAAATGCGCTTCAGGGTTTCCAGGCCACCGATGCCTGGCATATCCAGGTCCAGGATCAGCAGGTCAGGGTGATTTTTCTCTACCAGCAGGCATGCCTCTTCACCACTTAGCGCATCCGCAGAAACCTGGTGGTTTGCCTGTTCCAGCATGGTGCGCAAGCCTTGCCTGAGCATGGCATGGTCATCCGCGATCATTACTTTTGCCATGGGTCTGCGTGCGCCTTATTTTTTATTGGCAAAGGTGATGTTCACGCATTTGTCGTTGGCAAAGGTGAGCTCGGCAGTATTGAAAAACTTGTTTGGCGCATACTGAATCTTGCCGCGGTAATACCACATCTCAATCTGTTCGCCAGCACCAGGGGCTGCTTGCTGTTGTTGTTGCAAAATCTGGTCTGCGTTGTGTGGTTTCACTGCCATTTCTTTTTTGACCGGTTTGCCTAGTTGCTCTTCTACAAACTGGCGCGACTGGCCACTATAGGCCTGCAAAAAAGGTTGTTCTTCTGTTTGCAGGTCTTTTGCAGACAATGCCAGCGGCATCATCAGTGCAATCAGGCTTAGCCATTTAAGGGGTTGCATAGTCGTTTACTCCCGGGTTTGACAATAAGGATGCAGCAGGGCGCACCTGCTTGTTGGTGTTGAGTGGCAGCAGGCCGGTAATCAGGGTGCCAGCCTGCAAGCCGCTCATGAGTTTGAAGCTGCCTTGCAGTGATTCAATGCGCTCGCGCATGCCGACCAGGCCGACGCCTTCGGTTGCCTGCGTGGTATCCATGCCTTTGCCGTTATCACGGATTTCGATTTGCAGCAGGGCTTTGTCTTGGCGCTTGATGATATGGATATCTATCCACACTTCGCTGGCATGAGCGTGGCGTGCAATATTGGTCAGCGCTTCCTGCACCACGCGAAAAGCAACAATATTGGTGTCTTCGTTCAATGTCTGTTCGCTGGTATCCAGTGTGAGGTGGCAGTCGACGGACGGATTGAGTTTCTTCCAGTCATTGACCAGGCGCTCAACCGCGCCAATCAGGCCTAACGAATCAAGTGCTGGTGGCCGTAGATGCTTAATCAGCGCACGTATGGACTGCTGCACATGCTGGGTATTGGAGGCAATCCTCACTGCAATCACATGGGCCTGATCAGGATTACTTTTTTGCAAGGTCAGTGCGTCCATACGAATCGCCGTCAAATATTGACCCGTTTCGTCATGAATCTCGCTGGCAATATATTTACGCTCCTGCTCTTGCATCTGCATGGCATGACGCGCCAGCACACGGTTTTCTTTCAAGGTGCGTTCAAGGTCAAGTTCCACCAGGCATTGCTCGGTCATGTCGACCAGGTAACCGTGAATTTGTGCCGGTTTGCGCTCTGCTGCCGGCACATAGACAAAGCGCGCGCCCACATAGCAGGGCAGGCCATCTGGTCGCCGGATTTGCAGCTTGTTGAAATTGAGCTCCTGGTGGTATTGCAGTTGCGATACAAAGGTTGGCCAATCAAATGAAAACAGTACGCAGGCGTTTTTGTCATCATTCAGTGGGCGGCAGATGCGGTCAAATGCACGATTGTGCATGCCGATATTGCCATCAATATCCAGCACCACATTACCGGTCAGGTCGCCATCGAACAGCGTTTTATATAGTTGCTGGCTGCTGCTTAATTGGGCTTCTGTGTGTTTTCTGCGCTGGATTTCAGCATGAATTTCCCGCATGCGGCGCTGACTGAACCAGACGCTCAATAGCACAAATACAAACAAGGTGAGCGGGACCTCGTCCAGTTGCGCATATTCATAGGTCAGTAACCAGGCATTGACGCGCTCGGCCAGGTCGAATTCAGATGCACAAACAAACGTCAGTACCACGCCCGTCATCACAATGAGCGTGTCCTGGCTGGCCCGGCTTAATTTGCCGAGTTTGTGTAGAGCAGTAATAACTGGCATAGATCGTTGATAAGAATGCATGACTGAGTGACCAAACGCTGTGAAGCTATATGGCGGTAGCCAACTTGCTCCCGCCTTGTGTGAACCTGCGCCACTATAGACCACATCATGCACCAGCGCCCCGTGAAAGATTCCCGTATATGACCAGTCTGCATGAATGAATTGTTGAAGCAATGATAGGGAATCATTCATCTATTGCCTTTGTTACAAATTATTAACAATTCAGGTCGTGCAGTGCGGCATTCGGGGGGATGTCGCAACACCACGTGAAACTCATTCTTGAGAGATTAGGAGATAGTATGAAAGTAACATCATCTAGCGCCATTCTTGGCGCTTTGGTCGGGGGCTTGTTTGCAAGCTTTTCTGGCCTGGCCATGGCAGATGCAGAGCTGGACAAGCAGGTTAACACACCTGGTGCCTGGCCAATCGCAACTGGTGGCTATTACAGCCAACACAATAGCCCGCTGGCGCAAATCAACAAATCCAACGTAAAAAATGTGAAAGCTGCGTGGTCATTCTCCACCGGTGTACTGAATGGTCACGAAGGTGCGCCATTGGTCATTGGTGACATGATGTACATCCACTCTGCTTTTCCAAACAATACATACGCCCTGAACCTGAACGATCCAGGCAAAATTGTTTGGCAACACAAGCCTAAGCAAGATGCTTCTACTAAAGCAGTGATGTGCTGTGACGTGGTTGACCGCGGTCTGGCATACGGCGCTGGTCAAATTATTAAGAAACAGGCCAATGGTCATTTGCTGGCTTTGGATGCAAAAACCGGTAAAACCAACTGGGAAGTGGAAGTATGTGATCCAAAAGTGGGTTCTACACTGACACAGGCACCTTTCGTGGCTAAAGACACTATCCTGATGGGTTGTTCAGGTGCCGAGCTAGGTGTACGTGGCGCGGTTAACGCCTTTGACCTGAAAACAGGTGAACTGAAATGGCGTGCATTTGCGACCGGTTCTGATGACTCTGTGCGTCTGGCTAAAGACTTCAACAAAGACAATCCACACTACGGTCAATTCGGCCTAGGTACTAAAACCTGGGAAGGCGATGCCTGGAAAATTGGTGGCGGTACAAACTGGGGTTGGTATGCTTATGACCCTAAATTGAACCTGTTCTACTACGGTTCCGGCAACCCGGCACCATGGAACGAAACCATGCGTCCTGGCGACAACAAGTGGACCATGACGATCTGGGGCCGTGACCTGGACACCGGTATGGCTAAATGGGGTTACCAAAAAACGCCACATGATGAGTGGGACTTTGCTGGTGTGAACCAGATGGTGCTGACTGATCAACCAGTCAACGGCAAAGTGACGCCGTTGCTGAGCCACATTGACCGTAACGGTATCTTGTACACGCTGAACCGCGAAAACGGTAGCCTGGTAGTAGCTGAAAAAGTCGACCCAGCTGTAAACGTGTTCAAAAAAGTTGACCTGAAAACAGGTACACCAGTACGTGATCCTGAATTCGCAACGCGTATGGACCACAAAGGTACCAATATTTGTCCATCAGCGATGGGCTTCCACAACCAGGGTGTTGACTCCTACGATCCGGAAAGCCGTACTTTGTACGCAGGTCTGAACCACATTTGTATGGATTGGGAGCCGTTCATGCTGCCATACCGTGCAGGTCAGTTCTTCGTTGGTGCAACACTGGCGATGTACCCTGGTCCTAACGGCCCAACCAAGAAAGAAATGGGTCAGATCCGTGCGTTTGACTTGACCACTGGTAAAGCAAAATGGACCAAGTGGGAGAAATTCGCAGCTTGGGGCGGTACTTTGTATACCAAAGGCGGTTTGGTTTGGTACGCAACGCTTGATGGTTACCTGAAAGCTTTGGATAACAAAGACGGTAAAGAGTTGTGGAACTTCAAAATGCCATCCGGTGGTATCGGATCTCCTATGACTTACTCCTTCAAGGGTAAACAGTACGTTGGCAGCATGTACGGTGTAGGCGGCTGGCCAGGTGTTGGTCTGGTGTTTGACCTGACAGACCCTAGCGCTGGTTTGGGTGCGGTTGGTGCGTTCAAAGAACTGCAAAACCACACACAAATGGGCGGTGGCCTGATGGTGTTTAGCCTGTAATTCATACAGTAAACCTGTTGATGTAGTGTGCAGGATGGCCGTCAGACGCAAGGATGGCCGGTCATCCTGTTCTCTCTAATGGAGAAGAGAACAAATGTTTGCTGAAGTTAAAAAGAATAGTCGTACCTGGTTGAGCGTTTGCTTGTCCTTGACCCTGAGTGTGTTTGCATTGCCCACACTCGCTGCCGAAGCACTGAATATCTGTGCCGGTAAATCCGAATTACCTTTTTCCAATGACCAGAAACAAGGCTTTGAAAACAAGATCGCCGCTGTCATTGGCAAAACACTGAATGTGCCCGTCAATTATTTCTGGTGGACCAACCCGTTAACCCTGCAAAAGGACATGGAAGAAGGCAAATGTGATGTGCTGATAGGCACTGACCCTAACGATCCGCGTGTGCTGGTCACCAAGCCTTATTACCGTTCTTCTTACGTGTTTGTCACCCGTGTAGATCGCGAAATCGACGTCACTTCCTGGGACCATCCTTACCTCAAGGAAAAGAATTTCCGTATCGGCGTCATGCCGGATAGCCCGGGTAAAAACATGTTGCTGCAGATTAACCGCTTTGATGACATGTTTGATTACTTCACCGAGATCCAGAATTTCCAGTCAACACGTAATCGCTATGTGCATGTTGAACCTTCCCGCCTGGTGAATGATGTCGCCAACATGCATCTGCATATGGCCATGCTGTGGGCACCGGAAGCCGCGCGTTATGTACGTGCCTCTGAAGTGCCATTGAACATGGTGATGGTGGAAGACAACGCCAAAAAAACCAATGGTGAAAAAATCCCCATGCATTACGACGTGGTCATGGGTGTGAGCAAAAAACGCCCTGAGTTGGTACAGGCCCTGAATGGCGTCATTGAAAAACACGGGACGGAAATCACCGCCATTCTCAAAGAGGAAGGTATTCCTCTGCTGAACCTTCAGTAAATCACAATCTTGATTAATTAGTTTTTGGAGTTTGAATTGAAAGAATCTCAACAATCTCAATCGCAGGCCATGCCGTTGCGCCGTGTGAAACAACAGCTGGCGATGGCGTTTGGACTCTCCGGCCTGGTCATGGCGACTTTCTTTACCGTGGCGTGCGCCAAGGACGACACCTCTGCGCAAACCCAGGGTGCCAGCAAAACTGAGCCAGCGAAAGTGGTACTGAAGGATGGCCCGGCGATCGAGTTCCGCGGCACGCTGTCCGGCGATGTGCTGGACCTTGCGCCGATGGAAGATGAAACCTTCACGCCTGAAGCCAAGCATTTCATGGCAACCGGCGAAAACCCGTACCGTGGCAATGAGGAAGAAATTAAAAAAGGCTACACCATTTTCTCTACCGCCTGTTCCGGCTGCCATGGTCACCTGGCTGAAGGCAAGTTAGGGCCTGCGCTGGCTGATGATTACTGGACTTACCCTAAAAACGAAACCGACAAAGGCATCTTTGAAACCATTTATGGTGGCGCTGCCGGCATGATGGGGCCACAACAAGGCAGGATGACCGTCGACGAGATTCTGCATGTGATTGCCTGGATCCGGCATCAGGCCGAAGAAAACCTTAAAAACGGTGGCGCTGCGCCACACGGTTAAGCCCATTATCGGATTGTTAGGCTGGTGGGCAATCCGTTAATCGAAAACAATACACCAGCTAATTTATGATTAAGGAGAAAGTGATGAAACACGTATTGGCATTACTGGCTGTTGCCAGTGTGTTTGCGGTGTCAAATCAGGCGCTGGCTTACGACGGTCAAAGTTGTAAAGAGCCAGGAAACTGCTGGGAAGCCAAACCTGGCTATCCGGAAAAAATTGCGGGTTCCAAATATGACCCGAAACATGATCCGGTAGAACTCAACAAGCAAGAGGAATCCATCAAATTGATGGATGCACGCAACGCAAAACGCATTGCGAATGCCAAATCCAGCGGTAATTTCGTGTTTGACGTGAAGTAATCTTAATTCCCCCCTAGGAAACTGGCATCGTTTCCGGTGTCAGTTTCGCCCCCTCAATGCATGTGGCAAACCGGTGTCGATTGTATGCAGTCGACAGTGGCCTGTTTCATTCTGAATCATGGATGGTGTATGGAAAATAAAATTGAATTAGCCGCCTGGCGTGAGCGCGCCCTAGCATTTGAAAAGGCCATTAACACCGTGGTGGTGGGCATGCCGGAGCAAACGCGCGCACTGACCATTGCGATTTTTTCACGTGGGCACGTGTTGCTGGAAGGCGATGTCGGCGTAGGTAAAACCACGCTGTTACGCGCAGCAGCCCAACTATTGGGCGGCGGTTATCAGCGGATAGAAGGCGCCATTGATTTGATGCCTAGCGATTTTCTTTACCATGCTTATATCAATGAGCATGGTCAGGCGGCGGTTAAACCGGGCCCGTTATTACAGCACGATGAAGCCCTGGCGGTATTTTTCTTTAATGAAATCAACCGTGCCCGTCCGCAGGCGCATGCCCTGTTTTTACGCCTGATGGCGGAGCGTTCGGTGAATGCCTTTAACCGCGAATACCGTTTCCCACACCTGACCGTGTTTGCTGACCGCAACCGGCTGGAACGTGAAGAAACCTTTGAAATCCCGGCTGCCGCACGTGATCGCTTCTTGATGGAAATTTCGGTGCAGGCGCCGGATGCGCGTGACCTGCAGCGGGCATTGATGTTTGATACTCGTTTTTATGATGTGGATGCGCTGATTGCGACACTGCCCGCCGGATTAACGCCTTACGACCAGTTAAACCTGGTCGCGGAAACCATACAGAATTCAGTCCGGGCCGAAATCGCATTGCAGGAGTATGCCGTTGATTTATGGCGTGCGCTAAAAGACCCGGTAGCAGCCGGCATTCAGTTACCCGATGTCGATATGTCACGCTTGCTGGCTGGCGGTGCCAGCCCGCGCGGTACCGCCATGCTCATGCGCAGTGCGCGCACGCGTGCCTGGATAGAAGGCCGTGATTATTTAACGCCGGACGATATCCGTGCCGTGTGGCCATTTGTCATGACGCATCGCGTATTCTTCAATGGCGCTTATGCCCTGCAACACGCACGACTGGCGCCACTGTTATTGCAAGCGGTTCTGGACAAGGTGTCTGCCCCTTAAGTCTGGCGGCAGTCTGTTTTTATCTTTATGGCTATCCTGTCAGTACCCACGGCGAATGCTTCCGAGATGAGTCCATCATCGTCGCAGCTTCAGGCTGCGTTTGAGCCAAGCCAGTTTTTTTACAATATGAACTGGCGCTCCAAGTCATACCACGCCGGGGCAACGCTCACTACGCACCATGGCAATGGCAGTGACTTTGCCGGGTTTGCCTCGTTGCTGGCGTGCCCTGACCCGAAACGCATCGATATCCGCGCCAGCGTACGCACTGTACCCAGGCAATGGCTGGTGAGAACCTATCTGGAACGCGCTGCTGTACGGGTCTATGCGATTATCGATGTCTCCAGCTCCATGTTTTTCCAGGGCGAGGCCAATATGCGCCAGCAGGTGACAGAGTTTGTCTCTTCACTGGCCTGGTCTGCCAACCGGCAAGGCGACGCGTTTGGCATGCGCGCGGCGGATGATCACGAACAACTGGCATTGCAAGTATTGCCCAGTTTTCAACCGGGCACAGCGCAGGCCGTGGCACAACAAATCACACGTTACTGGCAGCAGGCAGAAACAATGAATCGTGCTGATGGCCGCAGTGCCAACGCTATCCCGGAAACGCTCATGTCGCTAGGTTCGCAACGCGCGCTGGTTTTCCTGTTGTCTGACTTTTACTGGCCGGATGCCTTGTTGCAACAGACCCTGCAAGCTGGACAGCATCACGATGTGATTCCGGTTGTTCTACGCGACCGTACCGCGACAGCGGGTTTACCCAGCTTTGGCTGGGCACGCCTGCGCGATATGGAAACCGGTGAAGAACGCAGCTGGATGTTGAGGCGTAAGTTGCACCAGCAGATCGCCGACCATGCAAAACAGCAAAAAAAGTCACTCAATGCACGATTTTTAACCGCGGGTACGCGCGCTCCCTTGTGGTTAAACCCAGGCTGGCGAGCAGAAGAAGTGAGTCGTCATTTGATGGAGAGCATGTCATGACTATGGGATTGCATGCAATGCATGGGCAAAAACATAAAAGGTTGTTGAAACTGGTAGGTAGCCTGCTGTGGCTGGCTGTGATGCAATCATCATATGCGAACGATGCTAATTTTAAGCCACGCGCCGAAAGCCATACTCGTGAAGCCGATTACACCCTGGGCAGTATTGCTCGGCAACATATTAAGCTGCATGTGCCGCCAGGCTTTGAACTGGATCCTGCCAGTCTACCAGCGCCAGCACAAAATGAAGCCATAGAACTCAGGAAAGCACACTGGATTAACAGTGACAGCAAAGCTGAACGCCTGATCCAACTCGATATCGACTGGCAGATATTTGTGGCAGGTGACACGGTGAAAACCTTGCCGCTGAAAAACCTGCACCTGCAATTTAAACGCGACCAGCAACGCCTGACGATAGATATACCTGCTGACAAAGTCATTGTTTCCAGTCTGCTGCCAGCGCGTATTGATGCCGAGCACGTCAAACTTTACCCAGATGCGCCATTGCCTGAATGGTCGCGTTCCAAGCAACTGTGGCAACTGGCTGCTTGGTTTCTTCTGTTTGGTTCAGGCCTGGTTTACTTTGCCTGGTATCTGGGCTGGATCCAGTTTCCGCAGGAAAAACGCATGCCGTTCAGGCAGGCGTGGCATGGTATCCGTCGGTTCAAGCAAGACCAAGATGAAACGCGTATGCAGGCCATGCGCCTGATCAGTCGCGCAGTCGATCAATTTGCCGGTTACGCCGTCACCGCAGAAAATTTGCCCAGGCTGCTGGCCAGCCAATCAGCCATCACACCTTATCGCGACAAGTTGCAGGATTTTTACCACAATGTTCAGCAAACTTTTTTTGCCGGTCAACCAGTGACTTTGTCACTGAGTGAGTTGAAACAGCTCGCCAAAACCTTAAGCCAGGTGGAGATTTCCTGAACATGTGGGAAGAAGGCGCGCAAACCGTATTACTGGCTTCAGGCTTTAATGAGCACTGGGGGCTGACGGATTTCTGGCCATTGCTGTTGTTGCCTTTGGCGGTATTGCCATGGGTATTGCGCGGACAAATGAATTTTCCGCATCCGGCATTACAAGGTTTACCCAGGGACCCGCTGTCAGCCTGGCTGGATCGCCTGTGGAAGATGGCATTAAGTCTATTGATACTGGCCTTGAGTCTGGCGCTCACCGGACCTTACCTGAAATCGCAATATGTCGAAAAGATAGGACGTGGTGCGCATGTCATGATCGTGCTGGACCGCAGTGCCAGCATGAATGAGCCATTTGTGAAAAAAGGTGATGATGCACAAGCACGCGTGCCCAAGATGGAAGTCGCCCGCAAGGTCCTTAAAACGCTGGTCGCACAAGGGCATGATGATTTAATGGGCATGGTCACTTTCAGTACTTCCCCAATTCTGGCGGCACCACTGGGCAATGACCGCGAGTTTGTGCAGGCGGCACTGGATGCCACCGAAGCCGGTGGTATGGGCTTTACCGCCGTGGCGCGCGGTTTGGGTATGGCGCTGGATTACTTTGCTGACCAGCCGGTTACCGGCGCACGCGCCATGGTGCTGGTGTCAGATGGCGGGGCGCACCTGGATGGCAAAACCCAGGATATGTTACGCGCCATGTTTATGCGCCAGAAGGCTTCGCTGTACTGGATTTATCTACGCTCCGAGAGTGGCGTCAGCCTTAAGCAAAGCCTGGCAGAAGGCGAAAATATTGATGCCTACCCTGAGTATGCCCTGCATGAATATTTCCAGACCCTGAATGTGCCTTACCGCGTGTATGAAGCTGAAAACCCGCAAGCGGTGATGGCCGCGGTGCGCGATATCTCTACACTGAAAAATAAACCGACCAGATATCTTGAGCCTGTGTCGCGGCAAGATCTAAGCCAGTATGCCTATGGCCTGGCGTGGCTGGCGGCGGTGTGTTTGATGTGTTTGTATGCATTGGAATTGAAACGGTGGCAGGCATGAATAAAAAACTGGCAGGCGTCCTGCGGCGTGGCGTGTTATGGGCGGGGCTATTGATATTAATTTCAGTGGTGATGCTGATCAGGCAAGCGATAGATATCTATCAGGCTGAAGTCTATCGTCGCAGCCTGCAACCGCATGTATTGATTGAAAACACCTTGCTTGGTGCAAACCAGACGCCGCAGGCCTTGTTTGCCAATGCGGTGTTTTATGACAACCAGGTTAAGCCCGAACAGGCATTATCGGAATTTGCCGCTCTGATCAGCAAAGTGCCTGAAGGTGATGCGTTACGCCAACAGGCCTATTTTAATTCCGGCAATATTTACCTGCGCACAGCGATCCGCTTGCTGGAACAGCGCGGCCTGCCTGCCTGGGATGAAGCGGGTCCGCTGGTCGCACTGGCCAAAGAGAGCTACCAAAAAGCCTTGCGCGTAGAGCCTGACTGGTCTGAGGTGAAATACAACTACCACCTGGCCTTACGCCTGGCGCCGACTACGCATGGCATGTCCGGGCCGCAGCAATATGAAGATGAGCAGATCAAGGCAGAAGAAGAGCCAAGTGGCTGGCCAGCCATGCCGGGTAATCCTAGAGGCATGCCCTGATGCAATTGTGGTTTTTAACGGCATGGCGAGCGAGTTTAAACACGTTGGCGGGTGGCTGGTCTGGTGAAGGCTCCAGGCTGCAAGCCTGGCGCAAGGTGTGTTTGATTGTGACGTTTGTATTACTCACCACGATCTTGTTCCGGCCACATCTAATGCTACCCAATCGCGTCTATGACTGGTATTTCGTGGTGGATATCACGCAAAGCATGAATGTGCCTGATTACCAGGTGGCTGGTAAAAGTGTCAGTCGTTTGCAAATAGCCAAGCAAAGTATACGCAAAACCTTATCGGCCTTGCCTTGTGGTTCACGGGTGGCGCTGGGGATGTTTACCGAACGCAATGTGGTGAATGTGGTGGAGCCGGTTGAGGTCTGCGCCCATTTCGCCGCGCTGGACCAAACGGTTGCCAGCATGGACTGGCGCATGGCCTGGGCTGCGGATTCGTTTATCGCACATGGTTTGTACAACGCTCTGGAGCAGGCACCGGAATTAGGCAAGCAGATACGCGTGATGTTTTTCACTGATGGCCAGCAGGCGCCGCCTGCCAATCCTAAATACATGCCCGGCTATGCCGGTAAACCTGGCGATGTGCAGGGATACCTGGTCGGCATGGGCAAGCCAGTCGCCAGCAAAATCCCCAAACTGGATGAAAAGAATGCGGTTTCCGGCTATTGGGAGCAGGAAGAAGTACAGCGATTCGGTAACTTTGGCATGGCTGAGACTTTGTCGGTACTGGCGATGGAGCAGGGCCAGCATGACCGCAATGCCGGTCACGGCCCGGGGACTGATTTGCTGAATAATGCGCACCTCTCGGCACTGGATGAACAGAACCTGCAACGCCTGGCTAACACCACTGGCCTGAATTATGTGCGTTTGGAGCAGTCAGCGCAAAGCAGCAGTTGGGCGACTGGCTTGGGCATGACTGCCTGGCGCTGGGCCGATACCGACCTCAGGCCTTGGCTGGCCGTGCCGGCGATAGTTTGCTGGCTGCTGTACCTGCTGCTGACATTTTCCGGTAGTCGCTGGGTCAAGTGGTTGGCGCGACGCTGGTCTGGCATCAGGCTGCGCAGTCACTAAAAGTTTTAAGTAAACAACAGATTTTAAGTAAACAACAGATTTTAAGTAAACAACAGATTTTAAGTAAACAACACGTTTAGTTTTTTAGAGAAGGAGCAACAATGAAGTGGTCTTTATTACTGATTGGATTAATGAGTGCAAATGCCTGGGCGCATGGCCCGACACCGCAGAAAACCGATGAATCCATTCAGGTAAATTCGGCAGCCGATGCCGTATGGAAGCGTATCAGCGCGCCTTGTGCACTGGCACAATGGCATCCACAAGTGACGGCCTGCGAGGCAGTCAACGACAAGCAGCAAAAAATTACCCTCAAAAACGGCAAGCATTTATTACAGGAAATCGATGAGGTTTCTGCCGCAGACATGACGGTGGCTTATCGCCTGTCGGGCGACATTGACCTGGAAGCGCTACCTGTCAGCTCCTTGAATGGCAAAATCAAGGTGGTGGCCGATGGCAGCAATGCCAAGGTGGTGTGGACAGCACGCTATTACCGCGCCTTTACCGGCAATGAACCGCCAGCCGGGCAGGATGATGAATCAGCCAAAAGTGCGGTCGACAGTTTTGTCAAAGACGGCTTGCAAGGCCTGAAAGACGGTCGCCAGAATGCAGCTGCCAATCAAAGTGCCTGGCGCAAAAAGATATGCGCCAGTGTGCGACCTTTGCTGCAACGCATAGGATCGGCCTTGTGCGCCTGAGCAGCCTGATACTCAGTGCCTGCTTGCTTTGCTGGAGTGTGGCGGCCCGGGCCGCCAGTGAAGCAGATGCGGTTGCCCTGGTTGAAAGTGATGATAGCTTGTGTCTGGCGCATGGTGGCAAGCTGATTTCGCTGCAACTTAATACTGAGGCCTTATCTGAGCACAGCAATGTTGCGCTTGAAGTGTGGGTGGATCGCTGGTTTATGCAAGTGCAAACGGCAGACCATACCCGCCATGTGTTGAGTGCGCAGGTGCCGGTCGCAGAACTCGGCTGTTCGCAAAGCATAGCCGGGCCGCAACACTGGACCCTGAGCGTGATTAAACGCCTGCCAGCAGCAGGCGCCCCTTCCAAGGAAACTCCATGAATGTCAATAATCTTTACCCCATAGACAGCCAAGCCGCGTTTAACCAGCAAGTAACCGCGCATGATTTTATGGTTGTACTGTTTACCGCTAAGTGGTGTGCGCCTTGCCAGACCTTTGCACCGGTATTTGCCGAGGTAGCCGCACAAACGCCCCACATCTTGTTTGCTACGGTAGATATGGATGTGGCCACAGACCTGGCGGCCAATTTTCAGGTTGCACAAGTACCAGCGTTGATGGTGGTACGCGAGCGCGTGGTGATTGACCTGGTCAATGGCGCTATGCACGCCCACGAGCTGAAACATCATCTGCATATGTGGCAAGCGCTGGATATGGCGGCGATTAATGCCCATTTTGCGCAAAGAGTATCTGCTTCCTAGCCTCCCTTCCGTGAAAAAATCCCTGCCAGTTGCAGGATACTGTCTGACGTTTTAAGACAGATAAACACCTATAGTTGAACATCGCTCAAAGACCATACGCGAGGAGAAGTATGTTTTTTCGGAAGGCGTCCAGCATGGCGTCTGCACGCCCATACTTTCAAATATTTGCCGGGTTATGGTTGGCCTGTATGGTTCTGCATGGGCAAGCAGCAGAGCTTGCTTATATCACCAACCAGGGTGATCACACGGTGTCGGTGGTCGATATGCAGCAGCGCACCGTGCTGCATACCCTGGCAGTGGGCAAGTCGCCGGTTGGTGTGGCGGTCGATCAGCAACAGCAAAAAGTGTATGTAAGCAATGTTGAAGGCCACTCATTGTCGGTCATCGATATGCAGCATCAGCAAGTGATACGTACGATTGATTTACCGATTGCGCCAGTCGGGTTGGCCGTGAGTAAAACGGGTGACCGTTTGTATGTGGCTGACTGGTATCACGATACTTTGCTGGTCGTGGCTGCAGATAACGGGCAGGTACTGGCAAACATCCCGGTCGGGCAGGCGCCGGGCGGCCTGCAATTGAGTCTGGATGGTAGCACTTTGTATGTTGCCAATCGCGACAGTGACGATATCAGTGTGATTGATACCCACAGCAACAAAGCGCGTCATCGGGTCAAAGTTGGCAAGCATCCATTTGGCTTGAGTTTAAGTCCAGATGGCCAGCAATTATTTGTGGTGAATGTGTATTCAAATACGGTCAGCGTGATGGATACGCGCACTCAACAGGTACTGGCGACGCTGAATACGGGCGATCACCCGTATTGCGCGACACCGGACCATCACGGGCAACGCTTGTTTGTCAGTAATACGGGTGACGATAGCGTGAGCGTGATTGATCTGGCAACGCGGCAAACCATGCGCAAGATTCGTGTGCCGGGCACGCCGGAAGGTATTGCTTTCGATGCTGAGCACCAGCAGGTGGTGGTGGCCAGCTGGATGGATAACGTTATTGCCATCATCGACAGTGAACGCCTGCTTGTTAAAGCAACGGTTGCCGTCGGTGCGCAGCCGCGGGCGTTTGGTCAGTTTATCGGGAGTAAATCCCGATGAAATCGGGAAGGCTGCCGCTATTGGGTCAGTCGCAGCATGCTTAATATGCAATTATCAATTTAAATGACTTAATTTAATTGATTTGCATAAAGTATATCTCCATGTTCAGGCCAGTTGTTGCAGCAACTGGTCGATTTTTTTGAAGGACACTCTATGCAACAAGCACTGCAACAGCTTCTATTCACAGCGGCTTTGGCCACTACCTCTTTCTCAGCGTTCTCCCAACCTTTCGCGTATGTGCCCAATGAAAAAGATGGCACGGTGTCGGTCATTGATACCAGTACCGATGAGGTGGTTAAGCGCCTGCCAGCCAAGGGCCAGTTCGGTAAAAAAATTCAGGCAGCCGCCGTACACCCTGGCAATCAAAACTTGTATGTCGTCGTGCGCGATAAAAATGCGGTGGCTGTGGTAGATACCCAACAAGGCAAGCAAGTCGCTTTGATCAAGGTCGGCGACGAACCTGAGGGAATAGATATTTCACCGGATGGCAAGCTGCTGGCTGCCTGCCTGGAAGAGGAAAATGCGGTGGCGCTGGTAGATCTGCAGGCCAATAAGGTCAAACACACCATTCATACCCAGGGCAGAAACCCCGAGCACTGTGTATTTTCGCCTGATCAGCAGTGGTTATTGGCGAGCAATGAAGAAAGCAATAATGTGGATGTGATCAATCTGACATCACTCAAATCCGAACATGTGATTGCTGCCACCAAGCATCCGCGCGGCGTGGGCTTCAGCCCGGACGGCAAATGGGCTTATGTCGCCAACGAAGCGGCAAATTTGCTGGAAATTGTATCCACCAGTGACTGGAAGGTGCAAGCCAATATCAAAGTCGGCTTGCGCTCTAATGGTGTCAAGGTCAATGCCGATGGCAGCCGTATTTATGTCAGCAACGGCGGCGACCATAATATCAGCGTGATTGATACTGCCAGCCGTCAGGTGATTGCCACTATCGCGGTGGGGCAACGGCCGTGGAATATGGCACTGACGCCAGATGGCAAAAAACTGTATGTCGCCAATGGCCGTAGTCATAGCGTGTCTGTGATTGATACCCAAACGAATCAGCGGTTAAAGGATATCCCGGTCGGCACCTTGCCTTGGGGTGTGGTGATTCGCTAGTCCGCCTATAATGCGTGGTATCCCTGCATACCAGGGGTATGAATCGGGAAAAATTCCCGATAGTTTTTGGGCGATCGACTTTAAAATCCACACAGCATGATGAAATCTCTCAGTCTTCAGTTCAAACTTAATCTGATTATTACCTTGTTATTGCTCGGCTTATTGCTGACCTGGGCAGTATCCGTGGTGAAGAATGCGCGCGAAGACGTATTGGCTGAGGTGGATTCAAGCACCAATCTGGTGATTCATTTGCTGGATGCGGAAATTGCGCATTACATGACAGATTTTGGCTGGTTGAATAACAGTGAAAATGGTCAAACCAATCTGTTCAGGCTGGATGAGCTGACCAATATCCGCCATTTGAAGGTGGATTTTTTTGATATGAATGGCCGCTTGCGTGAGTCTAACCGCTCGACGCGATTGGAGCATACCGGTGAAGAGCCACCGGCGTGGTTTGTACGCCTGCTGGATATTTCCAGCGTGCTCAATGAACCCAAACGCAAGAATATTATTTTAAACGGGCGCTTTATCGGTGAGCTGGTCATTACACCAGACCCGAGTTTTGAGTTGCGCGAGATTTGGGACGACACCTCTGGTTTGCTGGCGATTGTCGGCCTGTTTGGTCTCAGCGTATTGTTGTTTGTTTATTGGACGGTGCGCGCGACGTTTAAGCCAGTGAAGCAGATTATTCATGGTTTGAACCAGATTGAGCGCGGTGAATATCAAAGCCGCTTGCCTGGGTTTGAGCAGATTGAGCTGAGTGAAATCAGTGACAAGTTCAATAGCATGGCCAGCACGCTGGAGCAAAGCATACGCAATAATCACCGTTTAACGCAGCAGATTATTCATCTGCAGGAAGAAGAGCGTAAAAAGCTGGCGCGTGACCTGCATGACGAAATCGGCCAATACCTGACCGCGGTGCATGTAGATGCCAGTGCGCTGGTGGCGGCGAAAAAGCTCAGTGTGGCACGCGAAAGCGCACAGGCGATTGCGCAGATCACACGGCAAATGATGGTGACTATTCAGGATATCCTGGCGCGTTTGCGCCCGCGCGTGCTGGATGAGCTAGGGTTGAGCCTGGCGTTGGCCGAGTTGATTCATCACTGGCATGATCGTAATCGCGGCATCATGGTAGTGAATGCGATTTCAAATCACCTGAGTCAGCATGATGAATCGGTGTCGGTGACGGTTTACCGTATTTTGCAGGAGTGCCTGACGAATATCAGCAAGCATGCGGCTGCTACCCGCGTGACGATAGAAGTGACGGAAGATGAGCAAGGCTTGTCGTTGATGATAGAGGATGATGGACGTGGGTTTGATACCAGTGTGCAAAGTCGCGGCTATGGCCTGGCAGGTATGCAAGAGCGGGTTGAGGGCTTGATGGGCAGTATGAAAATTAGCAGCGCACCGGGCCAGGGGACGCGCATCGAAGTCCGTTTTCACACAACAGAAGGTTTTCAGGAAGCAGTGACATGACAGTTAAAGTGGTTTTGGTGGATGATCACACCGTGGTGCGTTCAGGGTTGCGTCGCTTGCTTGAGAGCCATAAATCAATTGAGATTGTGGCCGAGGCAGATACCGGGGAATCAGCGTATCAAGTCTATGGCGAGATCTTGCCTGATGTCATGCTGATGGATATTTCCATGCCTGGCATGGGTGGCCTGGAAGCCGCAAAACGTATTTTGCAGCGCTATCCGCAAGCCAGAATCGTGATTTTCTCCATGCACGAGGCGGTATCGTTCGCAGCGCAGGCACTCAAAACCGGCGTGAAAGGGTATGTGACTAAAACCGGTGTGGCGGAAGATCTCGTGCAGGCGGTGCTGGATGTGGCCAAAGGCCGCACGTTTTTAAGCCAGGATGTGGCGCAGAAAGTCGCCTTGCAAACCTTGATTGGCGAAAGCAATCCCTTGCAGCAATTGACGTCACGCGAGTTCGAAGTGTTTCGCCTGTTGGCCGAAGGCAAGCGCGTGGAAGAGGTGGCTGATATGCTCAAAATCAGCCAGAAAACAGTGGCCAATTACTATACCCTGATCAAGCAAAAACTCTCGGTGAACAGCCCCGTAGAAATGGTGCGGCTGGCCATGAAGCATGGCCTGATTGATGCCGCGTAAGCATGGCTAAAGTGTTTGCGCCACGTCTTCAATTAATGACCGCAGCCAGCGATGTGCGGGATCTTGCCGGTATCTGACATGCCAGGCGATATCGACTGGAAAAGTACCCAGGTCGACTGGTGTTGGCAGGATTTTTAAGCGCGTGTCATTTGCCAGGCGGCGGCAAATCTGGATCGGCAGTGTGGTGCAATAATCGGTGACGGAAATCACTTCTGGTACCGACAGAAAATGCGTGACCGACACCGCCACTTCACGTTTCAAACCATGCCGGTCTAATGCCTGAAACAACCCTGCGCGCATGCGTCCTGGCGGCAATACATTCACATGTTTCAGCTGTTCATATTGCGTCTTGGTGATTTCATTGCCAACAGTCGGGTGATCGGCGCGCACCACACAAGCCAGCCTGTCATCCATCAGGTGCTGCACAATCAGGTTGTCTGGCGGGTCGACAAAACGGCCCATGACCAGCGCTGTACTGCCTGAAATCACCCCGGTTTCAGCAAGGTCATTACCGTAAGGAATAATGCGCAGCTTGATGCCAGGGGCCAGTACGCGCAGCTTGGCCACGACTGCCGGAATCAGCACATATTCGACATAACTATTAGGTGCAATGGTGAATAACAAATTGGCACTGGCTGGGTCAAAAGCTTGCTGTTCCAGCACGATTTCATCCAGTTGCCCAATGGCTTCCATGATCACTGGCGCCAATGCCTCCGCTTTCTGTGTCGGTTGCATGCCATAACGTTCGCGGATAAATAATGGATCCTGGAGTATCTCCCGCAGGCGGTTCAATGCATTCGACAATGCTGGCTGCGTGATGCCAAGCCGGTCAGCCGCGCGTGTCACACTGCGCTCTTCCATCAAGGCGATAAATACTCGTAATAGATTCAGGTCGTAGCGCATTTTAATTATTCATATGGTGAATAATTAAAATATACATAATAAATTTCAAAAATGGAATCAAAGCGTTCATGATGGACTCACCTGATCACTTAATCACTAAGGAGCTTTAAATGAACATCCTGATCGTCCTCACCTCGCATGACACCCTGGGTAATACTGGCCTTAAAACTGGTTTCTGGCTCGAAGAGCTGGCTGCGCCTTATTACGCGTTTAAGGCTGCGGGTGCGCAATTGACATTGGCATCGCCTAAAGGCGGCCAGCCGCCGCTGGATCCTAAAAGTAATGATCCCGCTTTTCAAACAGCGGACACCAAACGTTTTGAAGCCGATGCAGAAGCAGGCAAAGCCCTGGCGACGACCGTGCCCTTAAGTTCGGTGTCACATAATGGTTTTGATGCAGTATTTTATCCAGGCGGGCACGGGCCATTGTGGGACCTGGCAGAGGACCGCGACTCCATTAGCTTGATCGAGTCGACATTGCATGCAGGTAAACCTGTCGCGCTGGTTTGTCATGCGCCTGGTGTGTTGCGCCATGCCAAACAGCCAGATGGTCGCCCGCTGGTGGCGGGCAAGAAAGTCACCGGTTTCACCAATACTGAAGAAGAAGCCGTTGGCTTAACCAATGTCGTCCCTTTCCTGGTCGAAGATATGCTGGCCAATCATGGCGGTATTTTTTCAAAAGGCGCTGACTGGCAACCCTATGTGGTCGAGGATGGTTTGTTGATTACCGGGCAAAATCCGGCGTCGTCTGCCTTAGCCGCACAGTCTCTTGTAGAACGTCTGCAAGGTGCGCAAACATCATGAGTGCCTATGTGGTCATGATGCGTGAGCAGACCATGGATCAGGTCGCCATGGATACTTATGCCAGCCTGGCCCCTCTCGCTAGGGAGGGGCATGCGGTCACGCCGCTGGTGAAATATGGCGCGCTCAATATCCTCGAAGGTCCGTCCTTTGAGGGGTGTTTAATCCATCGCTTTCCCACCGTCAAAGCGGCCGAAGCCTGGTATCACAGTCCACAATATCAGCAGGCCGTTAAGCATAGGCACCAGGGCGCACAATATCGGGTGTTTATTGTGGAAGGGATTGACGGCTGAAGCAGACACAGGCTATAAGGATTTGTTGCGGCATTGAAATGCGGCCACTTTAAAAAAATTGAACGGTATATAAAATTAAATGAATCACTTCAAAACCTATTTGATGGCCACCATGGCAGCGATTTTCTGGGGCGCTAATTTCAATCTGGCGCGCCCGGTCATTGCTGAAATGGGGCCTTATGTCGCGGGCGCAAGCCGCTATGTGCTGGCTGCGGCTGTCATGGTCTTGATTGCACAAATGCGAAAAGAGGCGATTCCCGCGCAGCATTGGAAAGCGTATCTGACGCTGGGCGTTGTCGGTGTGTTTGGATTCAACCTGTTTTTCTTTCTGGGCATGGAAACATCTTCTGCCATCAATGGCGCCCTGATCATGGCCTTGAATCCTCTGCTCACTGCTGTGCTGGGCTATGTGATTCTGCGCGACAAGCCAAGCACGCAGCAACTGCTTGCATTCCCGATCGGTATTGCGGGCGTGGCAATCGTGGTGCTGGGGGCGGGCGCGCAACTGAAGATTGCGGTTGGCGATATCTATATCCTGATTGCCTCGCTAAATTGGGCGCTCTATAACGTATTGGTCAAAAAAATGATGCCTAAACAGGTGGGCGGCATCGCCAATACCGCGGGCATCATGACCGTTGGGGCGATGGCGTTGAGCATTGCTGCCATCATGCATGGCGATCATGTTGTGGTGCCGACAATACATGCCGGGGCTGCACTGCTGACGATGTCGCTAGGCGGCGGAGTACTGGCTTATCTGTTCTGGAATGCCAGCATTTCACATCTTGGGCCCTCAAAAGCGGCGATTTTTATGAACCTGGTGCCGGTCACCACCATGGTTATTGCGGCGTTTGAGCATGTACCCCCTAATCATGCGCAGTTGCTTGGCGCCATGCTGGTCATCAGTGCGGTCACTTTTAGCTCGGTGTCTGTATCCAAAACGGCTTAAGGTTTGGCGACTGATTAGTCCACTTTTAATAGCGCGTCCCAACTGGTGGTGTAAGCAGGGCTTTTAAGCGCCTGCTTCATGCGCCAGGGTTGCTGGCGCTGTACCCCTTCGCTCGCCAGTTTGAGGGTGGCTCTGCCCATTTTTTGATTGATAGTGTCCAAGGCATGCATCAAGCGGCCTGCTTTCTCGTGCGAGCCCGTGGACTGGAATAAATCTTGTTGCTGCGCCTCCGCTGTCACCAACTCGCCTAGTGATACACCTGCTTTCATATAGTCATAGCCTGGCCGGTAGATCTGCCGTAACGCCAGCAGGGCTGCCTGTACTAGTTGCAAGGTGTTGTTGGTGGCGATATGGAGCGGCAGGCGCAGGCTGTTATCGTATTGCTGTTGTGCATCGCGAAACGGACTGGTGCGGATATAGACGTAGACACTGCCTGCATATAATCGGCGCTTGCGCAGCTTTTCGCCAGCGCGGGTTGTATATAGCGTGACGGCTTCAGCCAGGCTTTGCAAGTCACGCACAGGACGGCCAAAGCTGCGCGTGCTCAGAATCTGCTGCTGTGGGCCGCGTATTTGTTCTAACTCAAGGCAAGTCGTGCCATTCAATTCGCGTACGGTTTTCTCCATCACCACGTTAAACCGCTGGCGCATGGTCGCCGCATCGCTGACCTTGAGGTCGTAGGCCGTATGAATGTCTGCATCATGCATGTGCTTGCTCAAATTGCGGCCTATGCCCCAAACATTGCCGACGTCGATGTCGCGCAAGGTATCGTCTACCGATGTGATTGGCATGGTGTTGAAGTTACAGACGCCATTCAACGTGATGTGTTGTTTGGCACAATGATTCGCCAGCTTTGCCAGCGTTTTGCTGCTGGCAATGCCTACACACACTGGCAAGCCCGTCGATTGCAGCACTGTTTGCCTGAGTTGCTGTGCATAGGCGGTCAGGTCGCGCCTGGAAAACGCAGTCAAGTCGAGAAATGACTCGTCAATTGAGTATACCTCCTGTGACGGGCTAAACTGCCGCAGCACCGACATCACACGATTGCTCATGTCTGCGTACAAAGCATAATTTGACGAATAGGCAATCACCCCCTCTTGCTCGGCATATTTGCGTACCTTGAACCACGGCGCACCCATGGGGATGTCCAGCGCTTTGGCTTCTGCGCTACGGGAGATAATGCAACCATCGTTATTGCTGAGCACCACCACCGGGCGGTCACGCAGTTTGGGGTTAAACACACGTTCGCAACTGACGTAAAAATTATTCACATCGACAAGCGCCATCGCCCTGATGGCAGGTTGATTCAAGGCTGGCATATTCATTTGCATGAGGGGTGTTTCATGAAATTCCCTAAACGTTGTTCATGATCCGCAATAGCAGGATTGTTGGGGCATGGGCCGATAATACATTCACACGAGCCCGACATGGGGTCGGTTCGGGGAATCAAAAAAGGAGATCATTATGTGGACTAAACCAGCTGCTACTGAAATGCGTTTCGGCTTCGAAGTAACCATGTACGTGATGAACAAATAAGTTCATCTGCGTTCAGGAAACCCGGTTGCCCATGCTCAATAGGCGCCGGGTTTTTTATTGCCCGCAGCACTGTTTTATTACCTGAAGCGCCTGAATGAGCCTATTACTACACCCCAGACTTCAAACTGCATGGGCGCTTGAATCAGGATGGGTGTATAGCGGCCAGACGAGTTTGCCGGCAACAATTTTGGTGTGCCATCTTGTTGTTTGGCCAGCGTTTTAATGGTGAACTCGCCATCTATCATTGCCAGCACAATATCGCCGACCACGGCTGATTTACCTTTATCTACGACCGCCTTATCGCCCGGCATCAAACCGGCCTCTATCATCGACTCACCTTGTATGGTGACAAAAAAAGTGGTGTCGGCCTGGTCAATCAAATATGCGCTAGGATCCAGGCGCTGCTCAACATGGTCATCGGCCGGGGAGGGAAATCCGGCGGGTACCTTGGACGCATAGAGCGGCACTGCCATCGGTTGTGCTGCACTGTCAGGAAACGCGAAAACTTGCGGACTGTCCAGACTCTCCCTGTTTTGCCGTTGTTGCTGTTGTTTGGCATAGACCGCCAGCAAGTCACCAATCGCGGTTTTCTGGCTGACAGGCACGCGCATCACGGTGGTGCTTTCCTGGTATAAACCAGAGCCCGGTTTACGGCCCGCCCCCGCCCGTCTGCCACCTGCTTTTTTCACATATTGATCGCTCATTTGATTATTGTAACAAAAAATATTGCAGGCCAGCGTAAAGAAAAATATGCAAATGGTGCTGAGTCAGCCGTTATACTGTTGCGCTTTCAACGGATGAGTGTCGCATGGACTGGATACAACTTTTTATTGAGCAATATGCGCTGTTTTGCCTGATTGGCGTGGTGGTTGGCGTGTTATCTGGTTTGCTGGGGATAGGCGGCGGCATTGTGTTGGTGCCTATGTTGCATGCCATGCTGGTGGCCAAGGGCTTTTCGGCTGATGCGGCTTTTCATATGGCGCTGGCGACCTCGATGGCCTGCATTGTGTTTACCTCGCTTTCCAGCATTCTGGCGCATCATAAAAACCAGAATATCGTCTGGCCGTATGTCTGGGCCATGGTGCCGATGGCGTTTATTGGCTCTTTGCTGGCAACCCTGGTGGCGATTCACCTTGATGCGTTTTACTTGACGCTGTTTTTTGCCACGTTTACTTTTTTTGCGGCGATCCAGTTATTCCTGGATCGCAAACCCACCCAGCACAAAGTACCGGGCAAGGTGGAAATCAGCCTGGTGTCATTGTTGATCGGTGTGATCTCTGCGCTGGTGTCGATCGGTGGCGGCACGTTGACGGTGCCTTATCTAGCGATGCGTAATGTGTCTGTGAAACAGGCGATTGGTACGTCGGCGGTACTGGGCTTCCCGATTGCATTGGCGAGCACGGTGAGTTATCTGCAAGACGCTGCCCGACAGGCGACACATGCGCCAGATACATTTGGCCTGCTCTATTTGCCCGCTATTATGCTGATTACACCGCTTAGCGTGTTATTTGCCCCGGCAGGCGTGGCGTTGACCAAGCGCTTGCCGGTCAAGGTGTTAAAGCGTATCTTTGCTGTTTTCTTGATGGCAGTGAGTATCAACCTGTTGTGGTCGCAGCTTGCCTAAGCTCACAGCGGCAGACAATAAAAAAACCGCCGTATTCCGGCGGTTTTTTGTTCAGCGCAATCTTGATACTTAAGATTAAGTGCTGATTATTTGTTCATGACGTACATCGTCACTTCAAAGCCAAAACGCATTTCAGTAGCAGCTGGTTTAGTCCACATGATAGTCTCCTTTGGTTGTTTGGTAGTACATCGTGCTTGATGTACTTGTATGACTGTCACTATATGCCGGTGTTTCAAAACCACCCTGAAGTGAATCCGTAAAAGCAGCTCATGATTTTACGTAGTTTGCAGGGACGGGAAATGATAAAAAGTGTGAGGAAATCGTCTGTGTAGCAAAAAAACTGACATGAATCTGTAATACAATCAAAGCAGTCCATTAATAAAAAAGAGTGTGCTTGCATGTCGATTCAAACTGTCGCAACTAATCCCTTTTCTGACCAGAAACCTGGTACTTCCGGCTTGCGTAAAAAAGTACGCGTGTTCCAGCAAGCCCATTACCTGCAAAACTTTGTGCAGAGTATTTTTGATACGCTGGAGATTCCTGCCAATGCGACCTTAACGCTTGGTGGTGACGGCCGTTTCTATAACAAAGAGGCTATCCAGGTCATTCTTAAAATGGCAGCTGCCAACGGTTTTGCCAAGGTGCTGGTCGGCCAGCACGGCATCCTGTCCACCCCGGCTGCGTCCAACATCATCCGTAAATACCAAACTTTTGGTGGCATCATCCTCTCGGCCAGCCACAACCCGGCCGGGCCAGAGGACGACTTCGGGATCAAATACAACACCAGCAATGGCGGCCCGGCACCGGAAAAAATCACCGATGCCATTTTTGCCAATAGCAAACAGATTACACAATACAAACTAATCGATTTACCTGAAGTGGATTTGTCGAGCATAGGCGTGACCACGCTGGATGGCTTTGAGGTCGAGGTGATTGACTCAGTGGCTGATTACGCGGATCTCATGCAAAGCATGTTTGACTTCGCTGCCATCAAGCGCTGGTTGGCGACAGGCCATCGCTTGCAGTTTGATGCCATGCATGCGGTGACCGGGCCGTATGCCAAAGAAATTTTCACTCATCGCTTGGGCGCCTCGACGGATAGCCTGATGAATTGCGAAGTGTCGGAAAACTTTGGTGGAGGTCACCCGGACCCGAACCTGACGTATGCAGAAGACCTGGTCAAAATAGCCTATGGCGAACAAGCGCCAGATTTTGCGGCAGCGTCTGACGGCGATGGCGACCGCAATATGATTCTGGGTAACCATTTTTTTGTCACGCCGTCTGATAGCCTGGCGCTGATTGCAGCGAATGCCAAGCTGATTCCTGCTTACGCCAAAGGCTTGTCTGGCGTGGCGCGCTCCATGCCGACCAGTGGTGCAGTGGATAGGGTGGCCGCCAAACTCGGCATTGCCTGCTACGAAACACCTACCGGCTGGAAATTTTTCGGTAACCTGATGGATGCTGGCCGCGTGACCCTGTGTGGTGAAGAAAGCTTTGGCACCGGTAGCGACCACGTGCGTGAAAAAGATGGTTTGTGGGCGGTGTTATGTTGGCTGAATTTACTGGCTGCGACGGGCGAGAGTGTTGAATCGCTGGTGCGCAAACACTGGCAAGTGTATGGCCGCAATGTCTATTCGCGCCATGATTACGAAGGCGTCCCGACCGAACAGGCCAATGCCGTCATCACTCATATCAAGGCGCAATTTGCCAACCTGCCAGGCCAGGTGTTTGGCCGCTATACCGTGAAAACAGTGGATGATTTTAGCTATACCGATCCGGTTGACGCCTCAGTCAGCACTGGCCAGGGTTTACGTATCCTGTTTGCTTGCGGCTCACGTGTGGTGATTCGTTTGTCTGGCACCGGCACTGAAGGCGCCACTATTCGCGTTTACCTCGAAGCCTTTACTGAGGATGCTGCACAGCAGCAGCTGGATGCACAAGAGGCATTGGCGGAGCTGATCAGCGTATCACACCAGATTTCGCAGTTGCCGCAACTCACCGGCAGACAGCAGCCAACGGTTATTACTTAAGGCCGAATGGCAGCGGCTGGATGGGGAAACAGCAGAATGACAATGATTAAAAAAAGTATTCTTTGCCCGGTGTTGCTTTCTGTGGGTCTACTGGCCTGCGGCGTCAATCCGGTGACCAAAGAGCGCGAGTTCCAGTTTGTCTCGCAGGACAAAGAGATTCAGCTGGGTCAGCAAAACTATAGTCCTGCCCGCCAGTCACAAGGTGGTGATTACACGCTGGATGCCGAACTGACGCGCTATGTGCAGCAGGTGGGACAAAAGCTGGCGGCCGTATCAGACCGTCCCGATTTGCCCTATGAGTTTGTGGTGCTCAATGACTCGGTGCCTAATGCCTGGGCGATGCCGGGCGGCAAAATCGCGTTTAACCGTGGCTTGCTTTATGAACTGCATAGCGAAGCAGAGCTGGCTGCCGTGCTGGGCCATGAGATTGTGCATGCGGCGGCGCGACATGGTGCCAAAGGCATGGAGCGTGGCATGTTTATGCAAGGGGCCATGCTGGCAGTCGGCCTGGCCACGAGAGACTCTAATTACGCCAACCTGGTTGTTGGTGGCGCACAACTGGGTGGTCAGCTGATTACCAGCAAATATGGCCGCGATGCTGAATCAGAGTCTGACCACTATGGCATGAAGTACATGAAACTGGCCGGCTATGATCCGGCCGCAGCCGTGACCTTGCAAGAGACGTTTGTGCGCCTGAGTGAAGGCAAACGGCAGGACTTTATCAGTGGCCTGTTTGCCAGTCATCCGCCTTCACAAGAGCGGGTGGATGACAACAAAAAAACGTTGGCAGAACTGGGTGCAGGCGGTGACATGGGCAAAGACGTCTATGCGCAAAAGGTCGCCAAGTTGATGGCCACGCGCGAGGCCTATAAAGCCTATGATGAAGGCAAAGAGGCACTACAAAAAGGCGATGCCGAGAAAGCCAAAACCCTGGCCAAAAAAGCCATCAGTATTGAGCCGCATGAAGCACGCTTTCAGGAGCTGTTAGGCGATATTGCCCTGACCAAGAAAAACACCACGGAAGCGCTGGCGTTTTACGACAAGGCGATTCAAATGCAGCCGGATTATTTCAAGCCCTATGTGCAAAGCGGTATTGCCTTGTTTAATGATGGCAAAAAAGCGCAAGCCGAACCTTTTTTGAAAAAAGCCAATGCCTTGCTGCCGACTGCACCTGGCTATGCCTTGCTAGGCCAGATTGCCGAAGGGCGTGGTGAAACTGCACTTGCCTTGCAACATTACCAGCTGGCCGCCAGTTCAGACTCCGAAATCGGCAAAGAAGCCGCTGGCCGCGCCATGCGCATAGACTTGCCGCGCAACCCGGCGCGCTACTTGCCTTCCGGCCCGCTGGCAGATAACACCGGCATGGTTTACGCTGCGGTACAAAACAATAGCAGCGTGCCAGTCGGGCGTGTGCAAGTGCGCATGCTGCAATACGACAACCGTGGCCGTTTGGTGGACCAGACCCGCTCTATGCTGATTACCGGCGGCATTGCGCCAGGCAAGCGCGGTTCGGTAGCAACTGGTATCCGGATTCAAGACCAGGCTGCGTTACAGTTTTTCCGCGTCGTGGTTGAGGGCGCAGAGCTGGCGAATTAATTTTAAACAATAATAATCACGTTATGGCCACCCAAGATACCTGCTGTTCTGTTTCTCCTTACTTCGAAATCCATGCTGGCAAAACTGCCACTTTTCGTGCCATCTGTGAAAAGTATGTCGAGTGGTCATCGCGTGAGCCCGGCTGTTTGTATTATGGCTTTAGTTTTGACGGCGATCTTGCCCATTGCCGCGAAGGCTTTGAGAACGCGGAGGCACTGCTGGCACACCTCGACAATCTGCGCCCGATTCTGCATGAAATGGGCGAAGTTTCTACACTGGTGCGTATTGAAGTGCATGGCCCGGATGCTGAATTGGCCAAGCTGCGCGTGCCACTGGCTGGGCTCAATCCGCAGTATTTTGTACTGGAATATGGTGTGAGAAAGTAGAGGTGTGCGCAACATGGCTTTGCTGCTTGAAATCTGCTAATGTTTCGCCGGATTGGATTAACCGATCTTTACTTAATCACTTGGAAGAATAAAAATGAATATCACAAGAAAAATCGCCAGCACCACCTTGGTGGCATTAGCGATTGCTGTTTCTGGTTGCTCGACCATGCAAGATGTTGTCAAAGTTAAACAAAGTGGTGCGGAGGGTACGACGAAGAATTATGCGGTCACCGAAGCACAGGCCTGGGAAATTGCTAAAACAGTATTCAGATGGGAAGGAGCCGACGCAATTGAGGAGCATAGAGATCAGCACTATATGCTCACGAGTAGTGGCGTCAATTTGGTTTCATGGGGGGCTGTGATGGGCGCGTGGGTTGAGCCTGTGAAAGATGACGACACCAAGGTCACCGTGGTGACCAAGCGCCGTGTAACGGTGAACGTGGCAACGACCTTAACTGAAACGACCTTTCATAAACGCTTTGCACAGGCCGTGAATATCGTCAAACAAGGTAAGCCACTCCCTGCTGAAGCACCCTAGTATTTATTTTACGTGGATAAGCCACTTGTCCACGTAAATCCTTCAAACTTATTGTGTTGCCTCACCATCTCGTATCGTCATCACTCCCCGATACAACCTGACATCCATCCTCCCCAGAAAGCTCATGCCGAGCAAGGCATCGCCTTCCAGGCCTGGTGAAATCGTCGCTGCCACATCATGCGCGATCACGCCGCCTAATTGCACGGTTTTCAAGCGCACCAGGTAAGACACGGCATTGCCGTTGGCCGTATGTGTATTGATCGCATCCCGACTGGCTAGCCCCAAACGATCTGCGACATGTTGTGAGATGGCGACGCCGGTGGCGCCGGTATCCACCAGCACGCGCACACGTTCGCCGTTAATCAGGGCTTCGGCACTGTAGTGACCGTCAGGGCCGCGTTTAAGGCTGACGACTTCTGGCTGGCCGATCTGCTCCAGGGTGTTGGGGTGTTGTACGCGATCGACTAACACCCACACCAGTGCGGCGAGTGCCAGCCAGGTGAGGGTGTAGAGCAGGCCGCGCCCGCGTGAATAACGTTTTTGAGTGGCATTGTGCATGCTCATTCAATGGTGGCTTAAAACGGGATTTTCAAGTCTGGCCTGGTATTGCTTAACACCTGTTTGAACGCCTGTTGAATGCGGATAAGCGCGGTTTCATCCTCAGCTTCAAAGCGTAGCGTGAGGACAGGCGTCGTGTTTGAGGCGCGAATCAGGCCAAAACCGTCGGCATATTCCACCCGCAGACCATCAATCGTGATCACCTCAAGTGCATCTGGAAATGGTGCGGACTGTTGCAGGCTGGCAATAAAGGCATGTGGCTCACCTTCTTGCATGGCGATTTGCAGTTCGGGTGTGTTGACGCTATCTGGCAGGGCTTCGAGCACCGCGCTGGCATCAGGGCTGCGGCTGACGATTTCGAGTAATCTGGCGGCGCTGTAGAGGCCGTCATCAAAGCCAAACCAGCGTGGCTTGCCTGCTTTGGCATCGTTAAAAAACAGGTGGCCTGAGAGCTCGCCGCCCATGGCGGCACCGGTTTCCTTGATTTTGGCTTTCATCAGTGAGTGGCCGGTTTTCCAGATCACCGGTTTGCCGCCATGCTCGCGTATAAAAGGGGATAAGTGGCGCGTAGATTTGACGTCAAATACGACTTTGCTGCCCGGCTGCTCTATCAGCACATCCTCAACAAATAGCATGAGCTGGCGGTCGCTGCGTATGATTTGGCCGGATTTGGTGACTACGCCCAGGCGGTCGCCATCGCCATCAAAGGCAACGCCGATTTCAGCCTCACCGGCTTGTAATGTGCGTATCACATCTTGCAGGTTTTTCGCTTCAACCGGGTCCGGGTGGTGATTGGGGAAATGCCCATCCACGTCGCAAAACAAGGGCTCGACCTCGCAGCCAAGGGCTTTAAACAAGGCCGGTGCATAAGCGCCGGCGACACCATTGCCGCAGTCTATGACCACCCGCATCGGGCGCGCCAGATGAATATCAGACACAATCGCCGCCTGGTAAGCCGGATAAATATCATAAAACGATTGTTTGCCGGGCTGTGGTGGCTGGGCAAACTGCTGCTGGAGAATGCGTTGCTTGAGTGCCTGAATGGCTTCGCTACTGAGCGTTTCACCTGCAATCACCATTTTAAGGCCATTGTAGGGTGGCGGGTTGTGGCTGCCGGTGATCATGACACCGCTGCTGGTCTGGGCCAGGTAGTGCGCCGCAAAATACAGCATGGGGGTGGTGACCATGCCCAGAGCAATCACGTTGGTGCCTGTTTCTGCGATGCCCGCCGTTAATGCTGCGGCCAGGGTTGGGCTCGACAAGCGTCCATCGTAGCCCACGCAGAGGCTGTGCTCGCCGCGCTCTTGTGCCAGTGTGCCCAGTGCCAGTCCGATCTGGCGCACGATGTCTTCCGTCAGCGACTCACCGACAATGCCGCGAATATCATAGGCTTTGAAAATGGACGCTGGCAGGAAGGTGGTCATTTACTCAGCCTCTTCTATCCAGGCCAGTTGAATGGCTTCGAGGATTTTTTCGCCACAATGGGCAGGCTCATCATCAAAGCCGTCCAACGCCAGTACCCATTGCATCAGATCCGTGAAACGGATGGTTTTAGGGTCTATGTCAGGATGTTTGTCATACAGTTCTTCAGCGATCCGCTGGCTGTCGGTCCATTTCATTACAATCGGCTCCAGTGTTTAAGTTGAGGATATCTTTACCCTCATTATAACTGACCGTGCGCATCCGGTTTGACAGAATCGGCCTACACGCGTGTCAGCCATGCAGGACTAGCCAGTCCAGCCTATCATTGTCATCATAACAAGCTATGAATGAAACCGAGATAACAACAAAAAAATCTGCACCTATCATCAGGTGGCTAATTGGAAGCTTGCTTGCGCTGGTGTTGGCCGTGATCGTGTGTGAAGTCGCCGGCTGGCCGTTTTTGCGTCAACCGTTACAACAATTGCTGCAAGATAAATTGCACCGCTCTGTCGAGATTGAGCGTCCGTTTCGCTTGCAATTACTGGGCGGCATCCGCCTGCAAGTGGGTGGCTTAAAGCTCGCGGCACCAGAAGGCTTTGATGCGCCTTACTTTGTCGATGCACACGGGCTGGACCTGGCGTTGCGTTATCGTGATTTATGGTCGCTCAAGGAAACCGATCCTTACCGTATTGAAGCCATTCGTGCGGATCAACTGAATGCCTATCTGCTTCGCCGTGCAGACAGGCATGCGAGTTGGGAGTTTGAGCTGGATGATAGTGGCTCGCCACGGCCTTTTCCACTGATTGAGCAACTGGCGGTGAATCAGGGCCAGGCAAAAGTCGCCGATGCCGTGACTAATGCACAACTGGCCGTGACATTTTTTACCGAGGAGGGCGAACATCTGGCAACGCCGGAATCCAGGGTTAAAGTGAATGGTCAATTTC
This sequence comes from Methylophilus sp. Q8, assembly GCF_000800115.1. Lineage (NCBI taxonomy): Bacteria > Pseudomonadati > Pseudomonadota > Betaproteobacteria > Nitrosomonadales > Methylophilaceae > Methylophilus > Methylophilus sp. Q8. Next base: position 1,889,532 of record NZ_JUHE01000001.1, read on the forward strand.
GCAAGCTGCCCATACAAGGGGAGCTAGTGACACAAGGTTTCTTGCCAGTGGCGACCCAGGGGAGCAAGTCTCCGCCTATTAATTCTCAAGGCTGGTTGAAATATGGCGCGGTTAATGCGCAATTTCGTGGCGCGGTGTATGACTTGTTCGGTACGCAACGCGTGAAAGGCAACGTTGAAGTCAAAGGCGCGTCGTTGGCTGACGTAGGCGATTTGCTTGACCTGACGTTCCCACGGACCGCTTCGTTTAAAGTCAGTGCCGATATTGAAAAAGGCATAGACCAATGGCAGGTGAATATTCCCTCGGCACATATTGGGCATAGCCGTTTATCCGGGCAGTTTGTCTATGACTTTGCGCCTGAAACGCCCATGCTGCGTGGCAAGTTGCAAGGCTCACTACTCATGCTGGCCGATTTGGCCCCCGCATTCGGGGCGACACAAGATAATCCGGCCGCCAACGCGCATCCCGGCAAGCTGTTCCCGGACGAGTCGCTGGATTTCACGACTTACGGGCGGATGAATGCAGATATTGATGTGCATCTGGATGCGGTTGATTTAGGTCATGCATTTAAGCAACGGATTTCACCTTTGAAATTGCGTTTGACCTTGATTAAACACAAATTAAGCCTGGCTGAACTAGAGGCCAGTACCGCACAAGGCACACTGACAGGTGCACTGAGTATTGATGCACATGATTCCAGCAATGCCGATTTATCGCCACCACCTGCGCCTGAGTGGGATATACAGTTGGCTGTGCGTGATATCCGTCTGGAGCAATGGCTAAAAGTGACGCCTGCCGATAACAAGGCGCCAGGTAAGCAAACGCCGCCAGCCAAACAGTCGTCGAGTCCGGCACCAGCCTATATCTCGGGTAAGTTAAACGGCAAAGCCAAGTTGCAAGGCCATGGCCGCTCTACGGCCGCGTTACTTAAATCGCTAGATGGTCAGCTGGCGCTAATGGTGCGCCAGGGTGAAATCTCGCACCTGGTGGTGGAAGCTGCAGGCCTGGATATTGCGCAAGCCGTGGGTGTGCTGATCAAGGGCGATCAACCCTTACCCATGCAATGTGCGGCCATGGGGTGGCATGCCAAGCAGGGCGTGCTAACGCCAGAAGCCGCCATCATAGACACACCGGTGACCACCGTGAACATTCTTGGCGATATTAATCTGGGCCAGGAACAACTCAACCTCAAGTTGCAAGCCAGCCCGAAAAACTTCTCACCGTTGACGGTGCGTTCACCCATCCTCGTCACCGGGCCGTTTGTCGACCCGAAAGTATCACTCAGTCCCGGGCCGATTGCTGCACGCGTTGCGGGAGGTGTGCTATTGGCGCTGATCAATCCATTTGCGGCGATTCTGCCTTTTCTTGACCCGGGTAGTACGCCGGAAGTGACGGATGCAGGTTGCGAGCAGACGCTGCAACAACTTAAAGCACGCAAGCATTAATGGGCGGTTGCGGGCGGCCACAAAAAAAGAACCCAACCGAAGTTGGGTTTAGGGAGCGATTTTGGAGATATACGCTTACGGTTACTACTAAGCATAAGCTGTGCCAGGTTTGATAATTACATTTAAATCAATAAGATAGTCTCATTTTAGGGTTTTCTTGCCTGCTGCACGATCAGCAACTGTTTGATTGTGTGCACTGATTTGGTGCAATGCGTACAATGCTGGCGCATCCATCCCTGACATAAATACCAGTTGCCTTCTTGCATCGGCCCTATGCACATCTAGCACACGTATCAGCCCAGAAAAACAGGCCGACTTGGCGAGCCTGATGCTAAAGGTGCATGCCATGGTCGCCTCATGGTAAAATTACGCTTTATTGTTATTGATACGGAAACTTGATCGTCATGTTTAGCTTTTCAAGAAACTTAAGCGTTGCAGACCCGGCATTAGCCACAATGATTTCTTCCGAAGTCGAACGTCAACATCAGCATATTGAACTGATTGCCTCAGAGAACTACACCAGCCCGGCCGTGATGGAAGCGCAGGGCTCGCAACTGACTAACAAGTATGCGGAAGGTTATCCGGGCAAGCGTTTTTACGGTGGCTGTGAGTTTGTTGATCAAGTAGAACAATTGGCGATTGACCGCCTGAAAGCACTGTACGGCGCTGAGTATGCTAACGTGCAACCGCACTCCGGTTCACAGGCCAACCAGGCGGTGTATTTCTCCATCCTGAAACCAGGCGATACCGTAATGGGGATGAACCTGGGGCACGGTGGTCACCTGACCCACGGTTCACCAGCCAACTTGTCCGGTAAATTGTTCAACATCGTGCCTTATGGCTTGAACGACAAAGAAGAAATTGACTACGACGAAATGGAGCGCATTGCCATTGAGTGCAAACCAAAACTGCTGATTGGTGGTGCCTCTGCGTACGCCCTGCGTTTTGACTGGGCACGCATGGCTGAAATCGCTAAAAAAGTCGGTGCTTATTTCATGGTCGATATGGCGCATTACTCTGGCCTGATCGCGGCTGGTGTGTACCCGAACCCGGTACCGCATGCTGATTTCGTCACTTCTACTACGCACAAAACATTGCGTGGTCCACGTGGCGGCATCATCATGGCCAAAGCCGAGTTTGAAAAATCAATCAACTCCAACGTATTCCCAAGCTTGCAAGGTGGTCCGTTGATGCATGTCATCGCCGGTAAAGCGACCGCTTTCCTGGAAGCCGCACAACCGGAGTTCAAGGTGTATCAGGAGCAAGTGTTGAAAAACGCCAGTGCCATGGCTAAAACCCTGGCGGCACGCGGCTTGCGCATTATTTCTGGCCGCACTGAGTCACACGTGTTCCTGGTAGACCTGCGTCCTAAAGGCTTGACCGGTAAAGCGGCTGACGCTTTCCTGGGCCAGGCGCACATTACTGTGAACAAGAATGCGATTCCTAATGACCCAGAGAGCCCATTCGTGACCTCCGGTATCCGTATCGGTTCGCCAGCGATTACCACCCGTGGCTTTAAAGAGGCTGAAGCCGAGCAAGTGGCCAACCTGATCGCTGACGTACTGGATAATCCGGAAAATGCAGAAGTGATTGCAGCAGTCAAAGCCAAAGTACATGCTTTGGCCGACAAATTCCCGGTCTACGGCAAATAATCTTTACGGCCATTTTTAGCCATGAAATGTCCTTTTTGCGGTGCTGACGATACGCAGGTGGTGGATTCCCGACTCAATGAGGAGGGAAATTCTATCCGCAGGCGTCGTCGCTGCCAGGCTTGCGATAAGCGTTTTACGACCTATGAAACGGCCGAGTTGCATCTGCCGCAGGTGGTGAAGCAAAATGGTAACCGCGAAGAGTTCAAGCGTGAAAAACTGCGCGTGTCTTTCACACGTGCGTTACACAAGCGTCCGGTGCCGACTGAGTATGTCGATAAGGCGCTGGACCGCATTATTCAAAAAGTGCTTGGTTTAGGCGTGCGTGAAGTGCCTGCGCGCCTGCTGGGCGAAACCGTGATGCAAGAGTTGAAACAAATGGATCAGGTGGCGTATATCCGTTTTGCTTCTGTGTATAGAAGCTTTTCGGATGTGGATGATTTCCATAACGCCATCCGTGACCTGGATAATTAACAGAAGCGGCTAAGCGGATGAATGACACTTCATCCGGCGCGCTCGTTTCTCATATGTTGTTTGCATTTGAAGGCGGGGGCGTATGAAACTGATCAAGTTGTCTGCAATTGCGTTAGCGGTATTTACGGTCATTCTCACCATTGTGTTTTTTACCTGGTGGGCATTTAAAGACCAGGCGGTGTTTGGCAGCGACAAGTTTGACCAGACGCGCTGGATGGAGCTGGCCAACACAGTACAAAAAGAGTGTAGACGTGGTGACATGGCCTACGACCTGAAAAATCATATCCTCATTCGTGGCGCCAAAAAAGAAGCGGTGATGGCCTTGCTGGGTCGCCCCAGTTTAGAAGATGCCAATGCGCTGGAGTACGACCTTGGTAAGTGCATGCATGTTTACCATGCCCTGCGCATTTATTTTGACCAGGATGGGCGCTTAACCCATAGCCAGATTTCTTCCCACTAAACGTCTATTCTGTTAAGCGTAAGCAGGTGACAGAGCTATAGTTTGTGTTGTCGCTTTATAACGCTTACGGAATGTCTGCATAAAGTCAGCCAATTGTTCAGCGGCTGCACTCTCCAGGCCGTTATAAATTGATGCACGGATACCGCCTATGCTGCGGTGACCATTCAAGCCTGAAAAGCCTGCCTGTTGTGCGGCCTGCAAAAACGCTTGCTCAATCTCGGCGTTAGGTAAGTTAAACACCACATTCATCTTCGAGCGGTCAGCGACGGCGGCACGACCGCGGTAAAAGTCGGCGTGGTCATCCAGTACCTGATACAAACAGTCCGCTTTTTGCTGATTGCGTTTGGTGATGTTATGCAAACCACCGATTTCGTCCCGTAACCAGCGCGTGACCAGCAAGACGCTATAAATCGCAAACACGGGGGGCGTGTTGTAGATCGAGTGCGCATCGGCTTGCGCGTGATAGTTGATAAAGCCAGGCAGATCATCTGGCAGGCTATTCATAAAGTCATCCCGCAAAATCACCATGGTGACCCCGGCCGGACCGATGTTTTTCTGTGCATGAGCGTAGATCATGGCGTAGCGGTTAAAGTCCCCAGGCGCCGATAACAGGTCTGAGGACATATCACAGATGCGCGGCACATCGTCACGGCCAGGCACGCGATGAAATTGCAGGCCTTCTACCGTTTCGTTGGAGATGTAGTGAAAATATGCCGCGTCTTTTGATAGCTGTAATTCGGCATCGCTGGGCAGGCGGCCAAACTGGTCCGCTTTACCACTCCAGGCCAGTTGTAACTGGCCGGATTTCTCCGCCTCATGAATGGCCTTGCCGCTCCAGTAACCGCTGTGAATATAATCGGCAGATTGCCCATTGCGCAGCAGATTCATTGGCAACATGGAGAATTGCTGCGTGGCACCGCCTTGCATCATCAGCACGCGCGTGGATGCTGGCAAGCCCATGAGTTGGCGCATATTATCTTCCAGCTCATGCACCACTTGCGCAAACCATTCAGAGCGGTGGCTGATGCCCAGAATTGATAGGCCGACTTCTGGTACACAGAGCATGGCGGTATGCAGTTGTTGCAATACGCTCTCGGGCAACGCCCCCGGGCCGCCAGAAAAATTCAGTTGATTGGCACTCAGTTTCATCATGCGCTCTCCAGTAAAGGTTGCGGCTGTAATGCATATAAATATTGCTCAAAGGCCTGTTGTAGCTTGGCGATTTGCCCGGATTTAAACGGGAACAGGCTGGCAGAATCCATGGCATGGACTGCCATAATGTGGTCGATTTCAAACACCAGCAATTTGCCGTCTTTGGTTTCTGCGCAATCGATACACAAATAGTCGAGTTGCAAATGCTGGTAAATCGCGGCCAGTGCTGACTGGTGGCGTGCAGCAAAGCTGGCAAAATTTTGCATAAACGCGCCTTCTTCGGCGCGTTTGTCGGCAGAGTCATACATGCCTGCATTGACGTAATGCACCATCCAGTCGCTGGAGATTGCCATATGACAGATAAACGGCTGGCCGCGCAGCATGGCAATGCGGTATTTGCGGAACTGGCCATCCTGGCTGCTGTAATCGACAAAGCGAGATACAAAAAACGCGGTGCTTTGGACTTGCTTTAAATAGTCTGCTAGTTCAGTTGCCTGTGTGATTCTGGCCAGGTCGTTACCGGCTTGTGAGCCGACCGGGCGGATAATCAAGGGCAAGTTGGGCAGCGCATTGTGGTCGGATGCCTCTGCGGGACGTTGCATGCTTAAGCGCGTAACAACCTGGCTACGGGTCAATCGGTGTGTGCGTGGCATATCCAGGCCGGAGATGCCTTGTAGCAGCTCACTTAACTGGTCACGGTTGACGTTGGGCAGCAGGTGTGGCGGATTAATCACTGGCCGCGCGTGGTCAAGCAGGCTGGCTTGTACTGCCAGTAGCAAGGCGCGGTTGGCCTGACTATCTGAGAGTGCGACCATCACTGCGTCGTGTGCTGGCATGGGGGATGGCAAGGGCTGCTCGACGGATGCGTAGTAATACAGGAGTTCTACCGGACTGTTTTCGAGCAGGCAATCAATCGGTGTGTTTTCAGATAAATCACCTGGTGTCATGATCATGAGCAGGCGGACGCGTGGCGGCTGACAGTTTGCCGGGCGGCGATAGAGTCGTTGCAAGGACAAGGCCTGCTCCTGAATTGCCAGCCCCATGTCACGCATTTTGAGGCATAAAAAGCCGGTGGCCAGGTTCATCCACAAAATGGCATTCTCCTGGTCCTGATTGGCTTGTACCAGTAGTGATTGCGCATGCGACCGCAAGTCGGCGCCATTGAGGCTCATGCGCAGAAAGGGTGCCAGCCCCTGAAAGGTATGGCTTGCATTATTGTGCGCCAATGCTTCAAGCAGGTTGCGCATATAACGCTTTTTTTCGCTGGCACGGGCCGACGCCCAGAAATCATCACTGCGATAGACCGGATTGCCGTCTATCGTCACCTGCATGTGGTAAGGCTGTCCTAGTAATTCTGTATGCACGTAGGTGGCAAAGCACTCGGCAAAGTCCTCTTGCACGTCCATGCTGGCATATAAGGTGGGAAACGATGTTCTCGCCAGGTCCCGGTATAAGTCTAATGCCTGGCTGGCATGCAGGGTCGGTTGGCGATAGAAGCTAATCTTCTCACGATGAGGGAAGTTCTGTTCTGGCCGGATCGCCTTGCTGCCACTAGTTTGCCAGCTCAGTTTGCTAAAGTGACCTGCCAGCTTGGGTAAGGTGAATGACCAGTCCTGGGGACAGAGGTCAGTCATGGTTGCCAGGATGTGGCCGAATTCATGCAATAGCAGAAAACGCAGTGCCTGTATGCGATGGTCGTTTTCCGGCGTTGCGATCTCTACGTTGATTTGCACCTGCGGGTCTGCAATGAAGGCTGAATTTTCTTTCCAGCTGGCCCAGGCGTTTGCCGATGGTTGGCTAAATGCCTGGCTGTCGAGCACAATCACAAAGCCGATATTGTTACTGCCATCCCCCAGTGCGACCATATCGGTAAAGCCAGAAGCATCCAGGCCTTTTGCAAAGAAAATACCCAGTATGGATTTTTCGAGTGTATCCAGCAGGCTCTCCGGGAGTGGTGCCAGCGCCTGCGCGAGGGTATCCTGCCAGTCTATGCTTGCGTCCAGGCTCACCTTCTCTGGTAATCCGTGCGTGAGGCCGTACTCTGACAGAAAGTCCTGCAAGTCTGCTGTGGGCGGGGTCAGGCGCGTATGCAGCGGTTGCGCATACTGGGCCAGCCATGGATTGGGATCGGCAATATAAATCATGCCTCAGTGTAGCGCCATCGCGCGCGAAGGTTAGTGGCAAAAAAACTGGCAAACACCACGGTATTCAACAGTTAACCTGTTATTTACATAGCTGTTTGTGCGCAATCGGGCGCAAGGCGATGACAAAAAACCGCAGAGCCGTGTTTTTTTGTATCATGGCAGTCTATGCAAGTGAGCTCACAAGATATTGAATGGATGACGCGCGCGTTGCGACTGGCGGCGCGCGGACTATATACAACGACCCCCAACCCACGTGTGGGTTGCGTGATTGTCAATCATGGCCAGGTGGTCGGCGAGGGCGCACATCTTAAAGCGGGTGAACCGCATGCCGAAGTACATGCCTTGCGCACGGCTGGCGAGCAGGCACGTGGGGCGACAGCCTATGTGACGCTGGAGCCGTGTAGTCATTTTGGCCGTACGCCGCCCTGTGCCGATGCCTTGGTCAATGCTGGCGTCAGTCGGGTGGTGGTGGCGATGCAGGATCCGAATCCGCTGGTGGCAGGCAATGGCATTGCCCGCTTGCAGACGCAAGGGATTGCGGTGACTGTTGGGGTATGCGAAGCGCAAGCGCTAGCACTGAATCCTGGCTTTGTCCTGCGCATGACCCAGCAACGGCCTTATGTCCGTCTCAAGGTGGCGGCCAGCCTGGACGGCCGGACCGCGTTGGCCAATGGCGACAGCCAATGGATCACTTCGGCTGCCGCCCGTCGCGACGTGCATCACTGGCGGGCGCAAAGTTGTGCCATTATCACCGGCATTGCCAGCATATTGAAGGATGATTCTTCCCTGACTGTACGTGAAGTCAAAACCCCAAGACAACCTTTGCGCGTGATTGTCGATAGCCAGTTACGGATCCCGATTGATGCCAAGGTGTTGCAGGATGGCAATGCGCTGGTGGCTTACGCGCAAGGCGATGCGGCCAAGCTGGAGGTGTTGCAGGTGATGGGTGTACGCACCTTGCACGCGCCGGATTCGCTGGCGCCCAACGCAGCACAGACACAGGTCGATCTTGCCGTACTTATGCAGGCTTTGACGGCATTGCCGTGCAATGAGATATTGATTGAGGCTGGGGCAACGTTGAGTGGTGCGTTTTTGCAAAGCGGCCTGGTGGATGAGTTGTTGCTGTATTACGCGCCTAAGTTGATGGGTCATACTGCCCGTGGCATGTTTGCCTTGCCTGAGCTCACGCAGATGTCCGCGGTGCGGGATTTGCATATTCTCGATGTGCGTCAGTTTGGTCAGGATCTGCGTATCCAGGCCAAACTGCAGCCTTAATCTTTTATGTTGATAGACACCCATTGCCATCTTGATGCCAGCGAGTTCGATGCAGATCGCGACCAAGTGTGGCAAGAGGCGCAAGCACAAGGCGTGCGTGCGGTGGTGATTCCCGCCGTCACGCAGGCAACGTTTCAACCGATTATGCAGTGGTGCGCACAACACCCGCAGGCTGGCTTTGCGCTGGGTTGGCATCCCATGTATGTGGCGCAAGCGCCGGATGACGCCTTGCAGCAATTGCAGGAGATCGTGGCGGCGGTACTGGCAGGGCCACAGGCGCATCAATTACTGGCGATTGGTGAGATCGGCCTTGATTTTTACCTGACGCGAGACAATGAAGCCAAACAGATTGCTTTGTTTGAAGGACAGCTAGAGATTGCCAAACAATTTGAGTTACCCGTTATCCTGCATGTGCGTAGCGCGATAGACAGCATACTCAAATACCTGCGCAAGCATCGCGTAAGTGGCGGCATTGCCCATGCGTTTAATGGCAGCATGCAGCAAGCGTCGATATTCGGGCAGTTGGGATTCAAGTTAGGCTTCGGTGGCGCCATGACCTGGCCGCGTGCATTAAAAATCCGGCAACTGGCCGCCGAATTGCCACTAGAACTGCTGGTGTTGGAGACGGATGCCCCCGATATTCCCCCGGTTTGGATCGGTCACCAGGGACGAAACAGCCCTGTTCAATTAAAAAGAATAGCGGAGGAATTGTGCCTAATTCGTGGCTTGGAAACTTCGCAACTCATTGAAATGATAGGCAAAAATTCTACGCAAGTTTTACCGAAATTAGCCCATTTATGCACATGACTTAAAGTGACACATTAAGAATGTGTCGAAAGTGTTTCAATTATAGTGGTGCGTTGTAAGTTGTTGATTTTATTGAATAAAAAAATAGATTAAAAAATGAACTTTTGGAAAAAGTCCTTTTAAATTGGTAAGTTACGGAATTAAGACACAGCAATCCACAAAGTTATCCACAGATTTTGTGGATGGAAAAATACGGTGTTTGTCCTACAGGAAAAGCAAGGCCTTTTACAACTTTTACAATTAATGACTACTCGTCAGCAGATTCCTTTTTATGCGTATCAAACAACAACATTTTCGTACCATCTGGCAACAAAGTGGTGCCGTCTGCCTGATTGATCAGACCCGCTTACCATTTGAGTTTGTGACGGTGAATGTGACTACCCTGGCGCAAATGTGTCATGCCATTCGCAGTATGCAAGTGCGGGGTGCACCTTTGATTGGTGCTGCCGCTGCTTACGGCGTCGCGCTGGGCGTTCAGCAAACCGCCAGTGATGCGCAGGTGCAGGATGTGGTCACGCAATTGTGTGCTACCCGGCCAACAGCCGTGAATCTGGCGTGGGCGGCGCAACGCATGCAGCAAGCCTTGCTGGCCTTACCTGAGTCTGCCCGCGCGATGGCGGCCTGGCAGCTGGCGCAAGCGATTGCCGATGAAGATGTGACACAGAACCTGGCGCTGGGCCAGTATGGCAAGGCGCTTATTGCCGCCAAGAGCACAGTCAATCCGCAACAGGTCGTGAATATTCTCACCCATTGCAACGCTGGCTGGCTGGCCACTGTGGATGGTGGCACCGCGCTGGCGCCAATTTACGCGGCACATGATGCGGGCCTGAAGGTGCATGTCTGGGTAGATGAAACGCGACCGCGCAATCAGGGCGCGAGTTTAACCGCCTGGGAACTGGCACAACATGGTGTACCGCATACGGTGATTGCTGATAATGCCGGCGGACATTTGATGCAGCATGGCCAGGTGGATATGGTGATTGTGGGCGCGGATCGCGTGACGCGTGAGGGTGACGTGTGCAACAAGATTGGCACTTATTTAAAGGCGCTGGCCGCTTTTGACCAGAAGGTGCCTTTTTATGCAGCCGTGCCTACGCCGACCATCGATTGGCAACTGGCACGTGGTGCGGATATTGAAATTGAAATGCGCGACGCAGACGAGGTGGCTTATATGCAAGGGCAGGGCGCAGACGGCCAGGTGCAACGCATACGCGTGATTCCACACGAAAGCACGGCGCTGAACCCGGCGTTTGATGTGACGCCCGCCAGGCTGGTTACGGGGATTATTACTGAGCGCGGTGTATTGACGCCTGCGCAGCTACATACACTGGCAGCTTAAAATGACGACCCCAACAATGACCACAGCTCCACCCGCACAGCAATTATTACAGGCTGCCCAGCAGATGGCGCTAGCCGGACTCAACAAAGGCAGTTCTGGCAATGCCAGCATGCGATTGGATGACGGCTTTTTAATCACGCCTTCAGGCGTGCCTGCCGAACAGCTCAGCACACAGAGCATGGTGTATATGGATTGGACGGGACAGGCCGAGGCTGGTAAAAAGCCTTCTAGTGAGTGGTTTTTTCACCGCGACATTTTGCAGGCACGGCCGGAGGTAAATGCGGTGGTGCATTGCCATAGCATGTTTGCCACCACCATTGCCTGCATGGCACGCGATGTGCCGCCGTTTCATTATATGATCGCCACCGTGGGCGGTGACGATATCCGTTGTGCGCCTTATGCCTTGTTTGGCACCCAGGCGCTATCTGATGTCGCCGTGAGCGCCTTGCAAGCGCGCAAAGCCTGTTTGCTGGCGCACCATGGCATGATCGCTTTAGGTAAAACCTTGGCACAGGCACTGGCGATAGCCATTGAGGTGGAGAATCTATGCGAGCAGTATTGGCGCTTATTGCAGCTTGGGGAGCCTGCGCTGTTAACGCCAGAGCAGATGCGTGAAGTGCACGCCCAGTTTAAAGGCTATGGCCAGTGGGACAAGTAGGGCAAGTAGGCCTACAACTTGGGAAACAACGCCAAGGTGCTCAAACGCAATAAGTATGTTGGGTCACATATAAACACATTGTTTTCTATGGCCAGAATGGCCTCCGGTGGCGCATAGCACTTGAGCAGCACGCCACCAGACTCTACTGCATTAAGGCCTTTGGCATAAGTGGTTGCAATGTCTTCAGAGGTGGTCCAGCAAAAGCCGATCTGGTCGTTGTCAAATAAAAACCAGCTTTCTCCACGGTATAAAGTAAAGCCCTCGCCGTGGTAACCAGGGAGTGCCTTTTTGAGTACTTTTAGCACCAGGGCGTCGTCTTTTATTTTGGCACGCAGGTCACCGCCGTATTGCGCCCACAGTGTTGCAATCTGGCTTTTTTGAAACACAGAGTCATCTTTGAGTCTGGCCATATAGTCGAAGGTGTCACGCCAGAGCATGGCATCTACAGCATTGACATATCCCCCCAGACAAAACTGCTTGGCGAGCGACTGCGCGGTGTATTTCATGTTATGGCTGCGGGCTGGCTATCCACTCGCCATCCACCAGTTTTTCCTGCGGCTGGAACTGCTGTTTATAGGCCATTTTCTGGCTGTCGGCGATCCAGTAGCCCAGATACAAATAGGGCAGGCCCAGCTGTTTGGCCCAGGCAATTTGCCACAGGATGCTATACGTGCCGTAGCTGGCTTTATCCGTGGCATCGTAAAACGTATAGACCGCAGATAAGCCATCCATCACGATGTCGATCACACTGACCATTTTGAGTGCGCCATAGGCATCGCGGAACTCAACCATAATGCTTTCTACATTGCTCTGACACAAAAACTGCTGGTACTGCGCGGCCTCGTCCTCAAGGTCTGCAATATGGTCCGGGCCGTGGTGATGGCGCTGTTGCTGGTAAGCCTGGTAAAGCGCGAAATGTTCAGCATCGTAGCTGGCTTCGACGATCGTTACTTGCAGGTCAGCATGTTTTTTAAAAGCGCGTTGCTGGCTACGTGTGATTTGAAAGGCGTTGACCGGCAAACGCACTGAAATGCAGGCGTTGCAGTGTTCGCAGTGCGGACGGTAGGCAAATTTACCGCTGCGTCTGAACCCTTGCTGGATCAGGCCGCTATATACCGGGCCATCGACCAGGTTTTGCGGGGTGGCAATCAGGCTTTGTGCCAGCTTTTTTGGCAGGTAGCCACACGGATAGGCCGTGGTGACATAAAACTGCAGCTTTTGTAGCGGAGCATCGTTAGGTAGCGTCATATTGCACCAGCGCGTTCAATTGCGCGATAAATCGGTCTCGGGGAATCTCATATGCACCAAAGCTTGCCAGCAGCGGTGTATGCATCTGACAATCAATCATACCGACTTGTTGCGCGTTTAACCATTGCACTAAATGGGCAAACGCGACTTTAGAGGCGTTGCTGGCATGATGAAACATGCTTTCGCCATAAAACATGCGGCCAATTTTCACACCATAGCAGCCACCCACGAGCTGTTCATCTTGCCAGGCTTCTACGCTATGCGCATATCCCATCAGGTGTAGTTGGTGATAAGCGGCGATCATGTCGTCGGTAATCCAGGTGCCTGGCTGACCTGGGCGAGGGGTGGCCGCACATGCTTGTATCACGCGCTTGAAATCAGTATTGAAACGGATATCAAAAGGCTGCTGTTGTATCACCTTGCGTAATGAACGGCTGATATTCAGTGCCTCGGGAAACAACACCATACGTGGGTCAGGACTCCACCAGAGGATAGGCTCGCCTGGGCTGAACCAGGGGAAAATCCCTTGCCGGTAGGCCGCTAGCAATCGCTTTGCGGTCAAATCGCCGCCAATGGCAATCAGCCCATTGGGCTCGGTCAATGCCTGCTGCAATGGCGGAAAAGGCGTTTTTGTGTCCAGAATGAGTACTGGCCCGCCCGGCAGCGGGTAGTAGTGTTCGTGCATAAACGTCAGTTAAATTGGTAAGGGTCGTGCTTGCCTGCCCATTCTATAACCTTGTTGCCCGGCATGCCACGCGAAATGCCAAAGCCTTGTGCGTAATCGCAACCTAATGCCGCCAGGATCTGGGCCTGCTCCGCTTTTTCCACGCCCTCTGCCACCACTTTGCGCCCGAACTCGCGGCATAGTGTGACTACGCCTCGAATCACTGCCAGGTCCTCCTGGTTGCTGAGCATATTGTGGATAAAGGACTGGTCGATTTTGATGATATCTACCGGCAACCGGCGCAAATAAATCAGTGACGAGTAGCCGGAGCCAAAGTCATCAATTGAAAAAGCCACGCCCAGCGACTGGCACTGTTGAATGACACGGTTGACGCGGGCGAAGTCACTGATGGCTGCGCTTTCGGTGATCTCGATATGCAGCTGCTGCGGTTTGATGCTTGGATACTTTTTAAACAGGCTGCTAAGGTGGTCGCTGAACTGTTTATGCATCAAATGTTGTGCGGCAATATTGACCGAGACCTGGGTGTGCAGGCCATGGTCTTGCCATTCCGTGAGTTGTCGCAGGCTTTCTTCAATCACCCAGTTGCCAATATCAATAATCAGGCTGGTATGTTCCACCGCGTTGAGAAAGTCATTCGGGTAAAGCAGGCCACGCAGTGGGTGTTGCCAGCGCAATAAGGCCTCAAAGCAAAACAGTTTGCCTGATTGCATGCACACTTGCGGCTGGTAAACCAGTTTGATGTGGCTGTTTTGAATGCCGTTCAGCAAGTCTCGCAACAGTAGTTGCTGTTGTTGCGACTGCTGCGCAGAAGCCAGGTCGAACAGGTGGAACTGGTGCCCGCCATGCGTTTTGGCATGGTACATGGCATGGTCCGCATGGCGTAGCAGCGTGTCGGGTGGGTTGTTGTCTATAGGGTAAAGCGTGTAGCCAATGCTGGCTGAAATCGAGAATTTGAATTTATCAATCGCAAACGGTTTTTCAATCGCCGCCAGCAGTTTTTTGAGTAAACGCGTGTATTCGGTTTGTGTACGGCCGCCGCACAAGAGCATGGCAAATTCATCGCCGCCCAGGCGCGCCAGCGTGTCTTGCGGTTTAAGAATATTGGTCAGCCGGCTGGCCAGTTGCATCAGCAATTTATCGCCAAATTCGTGGCCATACTGGTCATTTACAATTTTAAAGTCATCCAGGTCTATATAGCAGATCGCCACCAGTGATTGCTGGCGCTCAGCCTCCAGCAAGGCTTGCTGTAAACGGCTGGAAAACAGCACGCGGTTGGGCAACTGCGTTAATACATCATGGTAAGCCAGGTGCTCCAGCATGTTTTGCTGTTCTTTGGCGCGGGTGATATCCGAGAATAAGCCGACATAATGCTGGAATTCGCCCGCCTGGTTCATCACCGGCGACAGTTCCAGTTCAACCAGGTAATCGTGGCCCTGATGATGGCGGTTCCACACTTCGCCTTGCCACTCTTGAAATGCCTGTGCGCCTTCATACAGGTCTTGAAAGAAGTCTGGCTGCTGGCAGGCAATACCTAAGGCGGCAGGGGACTGCCCTATGGCTTCGGCCTGCGCATAGCCGGTGACCACGCTAAATGACGGGTTGCATTGCACAATCAGGCCGTGTTCATCGGTAATGAAAATCGCATCATGTGCATGGTCAAACACGCTCGCAGACACTTTGAGCCGGTTGGCGCTGGCTTGTATCTGGCTCACCATTTCACGCAAGCGGCGCCGCATTTTGACCATGTTGGCGATCAAGGTATCTGGTGTGGCTGCAATATGGTCTTCGGCGAAATCGCCGCTTTCAATGCGCATCAGCAGCAGTTTTGCTGTTTCTGGCTCGCCACCCAAGGGGTTCAACACAAAGCGCTGCAAGCCGCTGATCACGGCCATTAACACCACCAGGGTCAGAATCAAGGCGATGATCATGACAGGCGAAAGCGCGCCCAGCGCAGACCAGTAAGCTTCGTTGACGGGGTACAGGATATTGATCTGGAAGTCCCATTCAGGCACCTCTTTGCTGACTCTTTTCCAGCGGTGCTGGCTGTCTTCCATCGCCTCTAGCGCTTGCTGTTTGCTGATGCCGCCGGTAAGAAAGCGAATCTTGCCGTGGCCATCGGTGATGGCGACGAAGCCTTTTTCTAAAAATCCCCATTGGCGGATCGCCTGGTCAATAGCATTGAAGTCCAATTTATAACCGACATACCAAGCACCAATCAAACGATTCTGGTTGTCGTGCATGGGCTCGTAACGTGAAAGATAGGCTTCGCCCAGAATATCAACCACGCCATAGAACGTTTCATTTTTCTGCAGTTTTTCAATCACCTTGCCATACGGGTTCAGCTCGGTGCCGAAGGCGTTGCTGCCATCGGCTTTTTTCACATTGGTGGCAATCCGCAAAAACTGTTGGCCACGTTTGACAAAAATAGTGGCAGTGCCGCTGCCAATACGGGTGACAGAGTCGACCATAATGGTCCTGCCTGTTTGCGGGCTGTCGCCAAAGCGCAGGTTGGGTACCTGCGTGCCCAGCATGTCGGTGACGCCATGAATATTGGGCGGACCTTCTACCGAGGCATATTGTTTCAGTAAAGCCATGCTGGAAAGCACATGTTCACTGACCAGTGTTCTGGCCGTGACTAACAGGTTGGCGAGTTTTTGTGTTTCTTCGTTGGCCTTGGCTTCAATATTATTCAGGTGATGGTTGAAAATAAAGGCAAATGAAATGAACCCGATCAGCAGGCCAAAGGCTGCCAAAGGTAATAGAATTTTCTTGAATAGCGTGTAATGCTTCATTGTTAATTTAATAATTATTATGTAAAAAAATACCCCACTCTTGAGAGTGGTTATACAGGGCTTTAACAGCCGCCGCAATCATAAATACACCTGTTAACGGCGAATGCCCGTCTTTTAGTGTTGGGCGTCTGATTCAGCACACAGTTTGTTTTGCGCGTGATGTTTTCTCCGGACGAGACCTAATTCAGTCATTCGCGTGATTGTGACGGCAAAAACACTTCACTTTTTTAAGAAAAATGATTTCAAATCAATCAATTAACGCGTAAAATGCGCAACTCTCAAGCATTGCTGGTCACCCGCGTGGAAATCTACACCTCCCTTATAGCCAAACCTGTTAACAGCTATCGTCCGTATTGGGCCAAACGCTTTGGCACCGCGCCTGTGCTGCCGATGAGCCGCGCCGAAATGGATGCGCTGGGCTGGGATAGTTGCGACATTATTCTGGTGAGCGGGGATGCCTATATTGACCACCCCAGTTTTGGTGCAGCGTTGATTGGTCGTTTGCTTGAGGCGCAAGGCTTTCGCGTTGGCATTATTGCGCAGCCTGACTGGCAGTCAGCGGCGGCCTTTAAAGTGTTGGGTAAGCCCAATCTGTATTTTGGCGTGACAGCTGGCAATATGGATAGCATGGTCAACCGTTACACGGCAGACCGTAAAATTCGCTCTGATGATGCCTATACGCCGAATGCTGAGGCCAACAAACGCCCGGATCGCGCGGTGCTGGTGTATTCGCAGCGTTGTAAAGAGGCTTATGCAGATGTACCGCTGGTGATTGGCAGTATCGAAGCCAGCCTGCGCCGTATTGCGCATTACGATTACTGGTCGGACAAAGTACGCCGTTCTATTCTCATCGATTCTAAAGCCGATATTCTGCTCTATGGCAATGCTGAGCGTGCCATTGTTGAGCTGTCGCATCGTATTGCGCGCGGTGAGCCTGTGCATGAGATTCAGGATATCCGTGGTACGGCGTTTATCCGCAAACAGGTGCCGGATGACTTTTTAGAGGTGCCTTCCACCCGTTTGGATAGGCCTGGCGTGGTTGAAAAACACGAAGACCCTTATGCCATGAAAATGGGCAAGGGCGATGCCAGCTGCGCGACCGATGAAAAAGGCGCTGAAGCGAGTGCGGCTGCGCCAACCATCAGCCTGCCCTTACCGCTGAAAGCCAGCAAAGTGCCGCGTGACCGCCAGGTCATCCGCATGCCATCGTATGAAGAGGTGGTGAGTGACCCGGTGATGTATGCGCATGCTTCGCGCGTGCTGCATCTGGAAGCTAACCCAGGCAATGCGCGGGCGCTGGTGCAAAGACACGGCAACCGCGAAGTGTGGCTGAATGCGCCGCCGATTCCACTCACGACCAAAGAGATGGATTACGTTTACGACTTGCCTTATGCGCGCAAACCACATCCGGCTTATAAAGACGCCAATATTCCGGCTTGGGAAATGATTCGTTTCTCGGTCAATATCATGCGCGGCTGTTTTGGCGGCTGTACTTTCTGCTCGATCACCGAGCACGAAGGCCGTATTATCCAGAGCCGGTCCGAAGACTCTGTTTTGCGCGAAATTGAAGAAATTCGCGACAAAGTGGATGGCTTTACCGGCGTGATTTCTGACCTCGGCGGGCCGACGGCCAATATGTACCGCTTGTCTTGCAAGTCTGAAGAGATCGAGAAAAACTGCCGCAAGTTGTCTTGCGTCTATCCTGGCGTTTGCGAAAACCTCAATACTGACCATTCAGCGCTGATCCAGCTTTACCGCAAGGCGCGTAATCTGCGTGGCGTGAAAAAAATCCTCATTGGTTCAGGCTTGCGTTATGACCTCGCCGTGAAATCGCCGGAATATGTCAAGGAGCTGGTGCAGCATCATGTGGGCGGCTATTTGAAAATTGCGCCTGAGCACTCAGAAGAAAACGTGCTGAGCAAAATGATGAAGCCAGGCATGGGCGCCTATGATGAATTCAAGCGCATGTTTGAAAAATTCAGTGCCGAGGCAGGCAAGAAACAGTATTTGATTCCATACTTTATTGCTGCGCATCCTGGCACCACAGATGACGATATGATTAACCTGGCATTGTGGCTCAAGCGCAATGATTTCCGCCTTGACCAGGTGCAGACGTTTACGCCGACGCCGATGGCGATGGCCACCGCCATGTATCACAGTGGAAAAAACCCCTTGCGCAAAGTCACCCCTGACTCTGAGAACGTGCCAGTCGCCAAAACTGGTACCATCCGCAAATTGCAAAAAGCGTTTATCCGCTACCATGACCCGCAAAACTGGCCCATGCTGCGTGAAGCGCTCAAGAAAATGGGCCGTGCCGATTTAATTGGTAATGGTAAAAAGCATTTGGTGCCGGCGTATCAGCCCGCGGTATTGCAGCAAATTGTGCAGTCCGACGGCAGCCGTTTCCAGGCCAAGGCCATGCCTAAAGGCTTTAACCAGACCAAGAATCCTGCTTATAAGCACAAAGCCAGAAAACCTGGCGCAGGCCGCTAATAAGGCAGCCCCAATACTTGATAACCCAGGGTCGGGCTGTCAAGTTTCTGTGCACGGGCGGTCAGGTCGTTCGCATTCGGGAAATCGATGGTTTCATAATGCCAGTTGACCCACACCTTGTGGTCGCTGCCTTCATGCATGCAGGCATAGTTACGATGAAGTAAAAAACGATTGCCGGCGGCGTCTTTGCGTAGCGTGGCTGACAATACGCAACCGCCGCCGAGGTCAATATCCGGCTGTGTGACGCTAGAGGCCAGCCGGATCACTGATTGCTCCATGCTCAATGGCGGCGGATGCACAATGCCTGAGGAAATCAATTGCACGATGTGGCCTAGACCAGCTTGATTGCCCTGACCTGACTGGTTGTTAGGCCCAGGCTGCTCGCGATAGGTGCCGCTGGCAGCGACATGCACATCTCCAGAAATAATAAATACTTTGGTCTGGGCTTGAGTTTGCAGCTCGGCTTGAAACTGCAGCAGGCGTTGCAGAATGCTGCACATTTCATCGTAATGCGTGCTAAAACGCCAGTGATCCGCCATATCGTCATAGGCATCAAACTGGATGCTGAGGCGGATATTGTGATCACTTTCGGAAAAGTGCCGGTAAAGAAAAGGCACGCCACTCAGTATCAGCAACTTCTGGCCAGCTTGCCAGTCTGCCTGTAAATCGGCCAAGCCCTGAATAAAGTCTTGTTTGCCACTACCCATAATATTGTGCAAAGTGCGCTGGCTGCGATTGTCCATGACCAGCAAGCCGTAGTCGCGAAAGCGCAGCGTCATGCCAAAATGCGCAGGTGCGGCAGTGCGTTGCTGCAAGGCGCGGTTGTTGGCCCCTCGCAATTGAAACAGTGTGAAATACTTTTTTGCACTGTCAAACATGGCCTGGTAAGTCGGGCTGGTTTCCAGGCGATAGGGTTGTGAGCCCCAGCCGTCGATAATGTCATGGTCATCCCACATCATGACGCTGGGAATACTGGCCAGACAGTAGCGCAAAGCCGCCGATTGCGTCCAGCTTCTGAGATACGTGTCGAAGTAGAAATTATCGATACGCTGCCTGAGCGTGTCAGATACTGGTGCGGTCAATTGATCTTTCAATGGCTTTTGTGACCAGGCATACAAGGGCTGTTTTTCATTGAAGATGGCGTCTGCATAAATCTGGTCACCACCCATGATCAGGACCGCATAAGGCGCATTGACGACTTCTGTATAAGGCATAGCCGCCATATGTGCGACCTGCTGTTGCTGCATACGTTGCCACAGGTAGTCGATCGGCGCCGGATGTTGTGTGCGCACCTTGTCTGATGAAAATCCATTGCATGACGCAAATGCCAGTTGTACCTGCTGCTTGGCTGCGGGGCAGAAAAATGACCAGGCAGTGACCGGGTTGTTGCGCGTTTGTGCATAACTGGCCGGTTGCGCATCAATTAAAATTTGGTAATGACAGACTTGGTCTAGCGGTGTCAGCGGGATAGCGATTTCTGCGCGCCAGAACTTGCCGCGCCCCAGGCTGCTGATCAAGGTGAATTCACTACGCAAGCTTTGCTTGGCGATGCGATAGGCAAGGGTAGCGGCGCTGACGTCGTTTTCGGAGAGAAAGCAAACACTGTAGATGGTGGCTTGGTCGTGCTCACCTTCCAGCCCTAGCAAGGGCCCTAATACAATATTGAGTGATGACATGCGTGCTCCGTATGTTTGTATGGCTTAAGTCGCAGTATCCAGCAGGCCTGGTAATAGCGTTTGTATCTGCTCGGCCACTATTTTATCCGGATGACTGGCAAGCAGTTTAAGGTTTTGCGCAATATGTTCGCCCAGGCGGCGATAACTTTCAAACTGCGATTCACTGAAAAACTGGTCTACCGTACTGTGATGCGGAAAACTGGGTTCCTGCAATTTGAAGTTAATCAAATCACTGGGTTCATCACCAGTCAGCGAGCTTTTGATATACACCAGGTAGCCCATATGTGCCGGATCGCCATCGCCCAGGTAGTCAATGCTGCCAATCGCAAAATGGCGGGCACCGCATTTAAACAAGCCATATTTGCAATCATTCACTGGTAACAACGGGTTGATGTCCAGCTTGATGGTGATGCCGAAATCGACTTTGCATTTACGGATGGCATTGCCAAGGTCTTCAAATTCATAGCAACCATCAGCACCGGCATCAATGGCAACGATCAGTTTGCAGCGGCGGCGTACCAGCTCGTAAATGCCCAGGTTCTCAAAGTGGCCGCCATCAGATAGATACAAATAGCCAGAGGTAGGGCCAGTGTTGGTGATCAGTTCTTTGATCAGGTAAAACAGGTTCCAGAAGGGTGATTGCCGTTGTGGCGGGTTGCGCAGCCGCAGTTTGCAGTTAAATTGCATGAGCAGCCGGTTAAAGTAATTCTCATGCAGCGGGTTGCCAAACCAGCGCCCAAGACGCGCATTGAAAATGGTCATGATAAAGCCCATGACCGGATTGGTGTGATAGCCCATATTCGGGCTGGCTGCTGCCCCGCTGGTGGATACCAGGCTACCCAGTTCCGGGCCGCCTTCGCCAGTATAGTGATGGGTGTCATACCAGACTTCGTTATCGGGTAATTTAAAACCGCAGTAATAAGGGCTAAACATAAACGAAGCCGCCTGACGTTGTTGCCAGGCCAGTTGCGAGCCATCGCTGATATTGACCGCCGTGTTCACAATATGGGTAGGGCGTTGTCCGCGCAAAGCAGACATGGTGACATCATCGTTATTATCAAAGCCAGTAAAACTGTTGGGTTTGCGATGGTTGTTGGTCGCGCCCAGATAACAACGCGTCAGGCGGTTGCGATAAAAGTTGTGTAGGGAAAACACATTGATATCGATGCGCCAACTACCTAAAACGACGACGAACAAGGCTGCGGCAAACCACAGGCCGCGATGCGGTGAAAGATATAGGCTGAAACTCAGGTAGCCGGATACCAGCAGGATCAGTGCGACCACAATATAGGGCAGTGCGGTGGTGAATGTGCCTTTCAGGCTATTGGGTGACTCTGTGCCGGTGACGCGGCTTTTACCTAGCCTGGCGGTGAAAAAGGCCAGCAACCAGGAGCCAATCCCGGTCAGACTTTTCTCGGTGGTCCCCAGGCTGCCCAGCCAGTGGTGAATGAGCACCGGGATGTAGAGCGCGCAACCAAACAGCGCCAGCCAGATGACACAAAAACCAATATTGATGCCGCCAATGCGGTGCCACCATTCACGCGTACTCACCTCTATTACGCGCCCACCTATGCCCATGGCGGCCACCAGTCCGGCAGAAATCAGCAGTGAAATCACCGGGACGCCCAGGCCTATCCAATAGTTGGGCTGGAGATGGCTGGCCTCATGATCGACTGCATAGGTTGTGAATAATTGTTGCCAGCTTGACTGGGGAATTCCCCACAACAGCAAGATGAATCCTGCTACCCCGCATAAGAATGCCAGCACAGGGTAAAGCGCATGGGCTGTGCTGAGGCAGTCGCGACGACTGAAGTAGAATGAGCTGGCCAAGCTGATTAGCGCCAGGGCCATGCCTGCTTTGCCGGGGACGGTTTGTCCTGCATTTGCAAGCAGTTGCCGCAACAGGTCGCTATCCAGAGTGAATGCGGGCAACAGAGTGCCATGGATTTCCGAGTGACTGAAAAAGATCACTGACATCATCAACACAATTAACACGCAGAGCAGGAGTACCTGGTTAAGTAAGGTATTGGCCATCCATTGTGCCAGTGCCGCCAGGGTGTCGCCGGTGAATAAACCGGTTTTGGGCGTCAGGTAATTGCTATAGCTGCGTAACCAGAGAATCGCTTTTTCAGTGGCAGTGAGCTGGCGTATAACCGGGCTTTGCGGCTGTGTGGATAACACCAGTTCGGCCTGTACGGTATTGACGTGATTGCTGTGTTTGATCAGGCTGGAAAACCAGGCGCCGATATAACCACCGCCAGACACTGTCGACAGATAGTCAAATTGATTAAGCAGGCCTTTCTTTGCCAGGCCTTGCAGGATACCCAGGTTGAGGGTGGCACTGCGGATGCCGCCACCAGAGAAGGCCAGGCCAATGAGGTTTTCACGATGAATGTCCTGGCGCAAATGCGCCATGCCACGAATTTCCGCATCCAGTACCGCGTCAAAAGAATGCGTTTTATATGGGTCGGTATCTTCAGTCTGGTCGGTCGGGTGCATGGCAGTCTCCCTGAGCATATTGTTGATATTATTTAACACATGGTAGCGCTGTATCATATAAGTGACAACCTTTGGGTGCATACCATACGGCGCAGGCGCGCAAAAATGGCATGCGATGTGTCATTCTATGAGAGGATGTCGGCTGGCGGGCAATAGGGATTGCCTGTGCAAGCTATGGGCAGTGACCAATGTGGATGACTAAAAATATGAAGAATGTGGTGCAAGGGTTATGGTTGTGGACGGCGGTATTTTTATTGTTAGGCCAGCCGGGCTATGCCGCTGAAAAAAGCCTGTTTTGGCAGCTGGAATCCCCAGGCGGGCAAGTCAGTTACCTGTTTGGGACCATGCACACGGACGACAATCGGGTCACGGATTTCTCCCCTGCGGTGTTGCAGGCACTGAAACAGGTGGATGCATTTATGCTGGAGGTGGCAGACGCACCGCCCGCGTCTTTGTTGCAATTGCCACAAGGTAGCCTGAAACAGTATTTGTCTGAAGCCGAGCTGGATAAGGTGGCCAGCCTGGCCGATATGCATGTGATGCCGATGGATAGGGTGCTTAAAATGAAACCGTGGTTGCTGGCGGTGATATTTGATCTGCCCAAGCCACAAACACCGTTCGCGCAGGATTTTCTACTTAAAGCCAAAGCGGAGGAACTGGATAAGCAGATACTGGGTCTGGAAAGTCCGCAGGAACATTTTGGCGTCATGGATGGCATGACGCAGGACGAGCAATTGTTGATGTTGCGGGCCGTGCTCAAACGTAGCCAGAAGCAAAAAGAGGGCGATTTTGAAAGGCTGATGAAGGCTTACCTGGCCGGGGATGCCGAGCAGGTGGCTAATATGGATGACGCCATGACGCGCGGGATCTTGCCTGCCGCCTTGTGGCAGCGCATGCGGGTAAAGTTATTGGATGAGCGCAATGTGCTAATGGCTGCACGCAGTATTGATCAGGCCAGGCAGCGCCCGGTATTTATTGCGGTTGGCGCCGCACACCTGGCGGGGCAAAGTGGATTGTTACAAGCGTTTAAACAGGCAGGATTTAAGCTGACACCGCTAAAGAAATAGGCGTGTTTTAATCGTAGGTGGCGTTAAGCGTGGTTTGAGCGGGTCTCTTGTGCAATGCGCGAAATATGGGCGACGAAATCCGCATCTTCACCGACCAGCAACCTGGGCAAGTGCTGGCGAAAGTCTTCACGCAGGCACCACTCGCGCATATAGTCTTCCCATGACATCCAGCGCCGCAAGCGCTTGCCACGCATATCGGGGTCATAGGTCAGCAAATAAGCGCGTTCAAACAGTGAAATCAGGATTTCGAATAGCACCAGTTTGCGTTCTTCCTGCTCGGCTGTCATTACTAAAGGCTCACTATGCGAGCGTAATTGCAGGTCAGGATGCGCCATCACCAGTTTTAAAAAGTCGGTATAGTTGTCTGCCAGTAACTGGTAGACCTCTTCGTCTTCGTTCTCACGCTCTTTGCGTTGCTCAAGCATAAAGGTCACAATCGCCAGCGGCAAGCCGACGACGGTGACGACATAACTCAGTAATTCCCAGGTGTCCTTGTCTATCATGTCAGTGTCTTTATCCGTTTACAGGATACCTTCAAAAATACGCGATGACTGCTGTTTGAATTTTTGCCAGAGCGGGCGTTGTTGCCACTGTTCCAGTTCAATTTTTTCAGCATTCTTTAAGTCTTGCTGAAAACGGCGTTCAAGCATGCTGGCCGTTTCATTGCCCAAAATCACTACATCAATCTCGGCATTGATGCCCGCACTGCGATAGTCCAGATTGGAGCTGCCAATCACTGACCAGACACTATCAATAGACACCATTTTGGCATGTAATACCTGATCCTGCATCTCGTAAATCTCGATGCCATGTTTGAGCAAGTGGCTGTAATGCGAGCGTTGCACATTCATGGAGAGTGTAGAGTCACTGAAACTGGGCACCAGTAGCGATACTTTGACGCCACGGTCAGCCGCGTTGACCAAGGCCTCTTCCTGCGCGCTGGTTGGTACAAAGTAGGCAGAGTTCAGGATGATGTGGTGTTCTGCATGCTGTATTGCGGCGATCAGGGTTAGATAGTATGGCGAATCAGTATTTTTGCGTTTGCTGGCAGGCGTGGTGATCACGCGTACGAACTGTCCTCCCTGTTTGGCCAGCGGTGGGAAGAAACTGCTGGTGTCCAATGGCTGCGCAGCATCCCAGTGGTCAAGAAACGCTTGCTGGATATTGGCCACCACCGGGCCAGTGATCATGACATCAGTATCTCGCCAGTCCGCCTGATTGAGGTCTGGCAGTTTTTGTTTGCTAAAGAATCTGAGCGAGCCTTTGCTTTGATAGGTTTTGCTTAAATTGACGCCGCCGACGATAGCCAGCTTGCCATCAACGATCATGATTTTACGATGGTCGCGCTGATTGATTCGCGCCAGTGTGCTGGCTTGTACGGGATGAAAAACCGTGATTTTGGCGCCTGCTTTTTTCAAAGTCTCAAACAGTGCAGGGGGCGTATCGCCTGAGCCAATTGCGTCGTAGATCAAGTGAACGCTGACTCCTTGTGACAGTTTTTGCAATAGCAGTGCCTGTAAGGTGATGCCGCCGAGGTCAACATCCTCAAACGTAAAGTATTCCAGATGAATATATTGTTGTGCCCCTGCCAGGGCCTGACGCATATTGCTAAAGGTGAGTTCACCATTAAACAGTAAGGTGACTTTGTTATCGGCATACAAGCTATTGCCCGCAATCGCCTGCTCCACGCGCAGGTGTTCAGCCAGTGCTGCACGAATGCTTTCGTCGGGCGACAGTTTTTTTAAGGCCTGCTCGACTTTGCCCGGTGGCAAGGCCTGTTTGGCCGTGACGACTGCAATCGGTTGTGTTTGCGTATTGATCTCATTGAGGGCCAGCTTGGCATCGGGAATAGATGCGCAACCAGACAGCCATAGGCCTAACAGGTATAAGCAAGCGCGTGACCAGCGCTGGCAAAGATCTTTAATAAAACGGCTGTGATGAAGACAGCAAAGGCCTGGGCGTGTGCGGATTGTTGTGGGCATGGCGTCCACCATCACCATTAGGATGAGATGATTTAGGAAACGTGGCTGGCGTGCTGCTGGATCACGTCCATGCACTCGTCAAATTGCAGGGATTTATCGAAAAAGTACTCAACGCCCATATTGTGCGCTAGGTTACGGTAGTAGCTGTTGCCGTGATTGGTCAGCATGACGATATCAGGGGCTTTAAACGGATAGCCTTGCTGGCGTGTGTGGCGTACCACATCAAAACCGGTGCCTTTGGCTAACTCAATATCCAGCACAATCATGTCGTACTGCCTGGCATTGAGCAAATCAATGGCTTCGTCGCTGGTGGTAGCGATGTCCCTGACGTCGAGCTGGTCGCAGTCGTGCAACATCTCGACGATCACATCGCGAATCAGGGCAGAGTCTTCAACTAACAATAATCTATACATGACGGTTTAACCAGTGACTGATGTCAAATAAGGGGTTAACACAGGCTGCTTGGCGATGATATTCATGCGTACATTCAATCGTATTGGCTTAATTAAGCAAACCGTATTTGATGGCATAGTAGGTCAAGTCAGCATTCGATTTCATGGCCATTTTTTCCAGGATACGGCTGCGGTAAGTACTGACCGTTTTGATACTGATAAATAACTCATCCGCAATGGCGGTAGGCGTTTGGCCGGTTGCCAGTTTGACGAATACCTGAAATTCTCTGTCAGACAAGGTTTCGTGCAACTGCTTCTCTGAGGGATGACTGAGTTCGTTGGTCATCAGCTCAGCCAGTTCGGCTGAAATGTAACGCCTGCCTGCAGACACGGTGCGAATGGCCAGGATAATCTCATCTGAATCCGCATTTTTGGATAAATAGCCTTTGCAGCCATTACGCATTAAGTTCAACGCGTATTGATCCTCTGCATAACCACTGAGCACCAGTACCGGTAAGTCCGGCGACACATGTTTGAGTTCATGCAAGGTATCCACCCCGTTTTTGTCAGGCATCGAAATATCAAGCACCATGGCATCATATTCATTTTTGCGCACCAGCTGGATCGCCTCTGCCCCTGACGAGGCTTCCCCGGTCACTTGCAGATCATTTTCCAGTTCGATCAGGTTACGCAAACCATCACGCACAATGCTGTGATCATCTACCAAAAGAATTCTTTTCATGCGGTTCTCTTAAGCTCGTTAGTCAGGGTTTATGTCTCAGCTTGCAGATTTTTCGCCATCATTGTCTGGCGCAGCTGCCGGGTCTGTTTGCGCATCTGGCGCCATTTCTTTTCTAAACAAGCGCCAGTCCTGGCTGATCATCGCCAGCGAGTCAGCAAACAATGGTTTTTTATGCCAAATGGCGCGTACAGAAATAAAAGCAATAATACCGATAATTGTGGGCACCAGCATTGCCAGGCCAAGAATTAAAGAGCGGTGTGGATGTTGCCACAACAGTGAAAACAGCCACATCAAGCCGAGTAAACCGGTAAAAATGAACATGCTAAACACCACCAGCATGCCTACCATGCTGGTGGCCAGGCGTTCAGTTTCCTCCAGAAAATCCTGTTTCAATTGTTGTGCACGGTCTTCTGTGTAATCGGCGACGTGATGACGCAAATTGAAAAAACTACCTTTCAATGCGCTCACTTTGCGATTTAAAAACAAAACAGCGACAAATTTCAAGAGGTTTACCCACATAGCTTTCCTTGCTTATTCACGACGTTTGGTGCCTAACAGGTATCCTATCAGCAAACCGACACCAGCGGCTACCAGCACGGTGCCCAATGGATGTTCCTGCACAGTATCGGCGGTCTTGTCTTTGATCGAGTGGTAAGTGTCGCTCACCTCGCGTTGCACCTGCTCTTTGACACGGCCCGCTTTTGAGCTCAGGTTGGAGGCAAGGGCTGCCGCATTTTCTTCGCTGGTTAAACGGTCAATATTGCTTTTCAGGGTATGAATCAGCTCTTTTGCCTTGTCCTGCGTGGTGTCCGCAGTATCATTGACGGCATCCAGCAGCTCATTGGCAGTCGATTTCACCTGCGCAGCGATTTGTTCAATGGCCTGGTCAGAGTGTTTGGCCAAGCGATCAGTCGTGTTCTCAACATTGTCTTTTGAAAAATTAAACATTTTGAAACTCCTTTTTAAATCGTGGTTTTACATACGTAGTTCAGTGTCTTACTCACATAACAAATAAACCGTTATGACTGATTGGACAGTTGATTAAACGAAAAGTGTTTTCAACATGTGGCCATCTTATCCAACTGGCATGCAATCTACCTATCGGCCAGCCACCGATATCAAAGTCAGAATTCTCTGACAGTGCATTAATTCACAAGGCAACACATCTTTACGTTGCTGTTAGTTCGCAACACCGCTATGATGCGTTTGATATATTGTGAACAATACACGCAAAAAACGTTACGCCGGATTGCCTGATTTTTCAATCTCTTCACTCAACCGCCATGCAAAAATTCAGAACCTACCTTATCGCCTTGCTTGATCGGCTGGAAAAAATCAGTGATACCTTTGGCGGTAACACGGTGGCTTTGCTCACTGTCAGTCTGATGCTGGCGGCCGCCATGCTGGTGGTGAATGACCGCTTTATTGTCACCACCCGCGAAAAAACCGACGTATTAGCCATGCTCGACCAGTTGCTGCTCGAAACCTGGAAAACCCAGTCCAACCTGGCCGTTGCCGAAAGTGCGCAGCGCGGGTATTTGCTCACGCGCTCAGAAAACTACTTTAAACCCTATGATGATGCGACCAAGCAAATGAGTCAGCATCTACGCAACATCAATAAATTGCTCAACCATACTAACCTGGTCAAACATCCGGTGATACAAACCACCATGAGCGAGCTGGTGAACAGTATTGTGAAGAAGTCTGCTGAAATGAGCGTGACCATTGATTTTGCTAAAAAGCGCCAGTTTGATAAAGCATTGGCAGTAGTCAAGCTGGATTCCGGGATCAAGGAAAGCCGTAATATTGAAGTATTGTCGCGCCAGTTTGAAAAGCTGGTGCTGGATTACCGTGACGAAGTGGCCGATACGCGGGATACGACACGCAAGCTGATGCGCTGGTTTGTCATGGCCTGCCCGCTGATCTTTGTATCATTGGTGGTGCTGGTGATACGCCGCCTGTTACGCGAACTGGCGGAGAAGGCTAATTTATATGTACGCCTGACCGATGAGAACGCGGAGTATGAGCGCAATATTCAGCGCCTGACCACTGCTGTGCAGGGCCAGGCCTTGCAGGCACAAACCAATATTGAACATGAGCGCTATCAATTATCCCGAGAGTTACATGATGAACTGGGTTCTTTGCTGACTGCGATCAAGATGGATATTTCCTGGGCGATCAAGCATGTGAAGGATCAGTTGCCGCAGGTGACCGAGAAGCTCAAAAAGACCAATCAGTACCTGGATCGCAGTATTAATTTTAAACGCGAAATCGTACAAAACCTGCACCCGGCCATGATTAAGAGTTTTGGCCTGATTGCGTCGTTGCAGAACCTGATTGATGAAGCCAGGTCACGTAACCAGTGGCAAATGGATATTATTATGCCAGAGCAGGAAATGGCGATTAACGAGACCGTCAGCCTGATTGTTTACCGTTTGGTGCAAGAGAGTTTAAATAACTGCAGCAAATATGCCAAGGCGACCGAAGTCTCTGTACATTTAATGCATGACGATCAGCATATCAAATTAGAGATCGTGGACAACGGTATCGGCTTTGACCCGGAAAAACTCACCAATAGCACCCATGGTATCAGCGGTATGTGTAACCGTGTAGAGTCGATTGGCGGGCATTATGAAATCACCAGCGCTCCGCAACAAGGCGCCAGCACGCGCGTACTGTTGCCGTATCTCAAGAGTGACCCTTCTGCTGCCTGAGTGCAGCCCCAGCCTCACTGTAGGCCTATTCTGACATGACATTCAGTCGTTGGACGACTGACCTGACACGCGCACCTCATTAATATGGCCACACAAGACAGCAGAACTGTTTTGTGTAACGCGTGAAAAAGGAGACGCTCATGTTAATGTCAAAATACACACAAGCAACAATCTTTGGCGGCCTGTTGGCGACAACCATCACATTAAATGCTTTCGCATTCGATCTACAGGAAGTCCAGAACGGTGAAAAACCCTATCTGGAAGAATTTAACACCCTGGACAAGAATGCCAATAACTCACTGAACTGGTCCGAATTGCAACAGGACAAAGGGGTTAAGCAACAAGATTTCAAAGCGTTTGACCATGATAAGGATGGTAGTTTGAGCTACGACGAATATGCAGAGCTCAAAACACAAACTGGTCAAAAAGCGATCAAAGGCGCCATGTCCGATAGCTGGATTACCACCAAAGTAAAAGCCCGCTTGCTGGAAGAGGAGTCATTGAAGTCCCTCAAAATCAGCGTGGAAACACACAAAGGTGAAGTGCTGATTAGTGGCTTTGTGTCTGAGGCTGCGCTGAAATCCAAAGCCGAGCAACTGGTGGCCAGCGTTGAAGGCGTCAAGTCTGTGAAAAACGCTATCGTGGTAAAAGGCTAATAAACACCCCCTCGCAAGCTACATATTCTCTCCCAAGTGCGTAGCTTGCTTTTTTCTTGCGGCGGGTTGTTCTTCATGTGTTGACTGATTCATCCTCTGTACAACTTGAACAACTCGCCACCTTATGCAACAGAAAGGAAACATCATGAATAAGATGAACCGATATCTGGCAATGAGTACGATGATTGCATTATTAATGGGCGGTAGTGCCAATGCACTGGCTGCGGGTGTGCTAGCCAAAGCTGAGCCCATGTACAATTTTCTGCCTAGCGACACCGTGGTTGATAATGTGAAAAACACCTTGCAAACCAATGGTGTGGATGTGTCCAATATTCAGGTCGATGCCGATGCGCAAGGCGTGGTGCAGTTGAGCGGTGAAGTGGCCTCCAAACAGGATGTGGAAACGGTCACCAAACTGGCCAAGCAGGCCGATGGCGTGTATGCGGTATTAGGCGCATTGCGCTATAGCACGGGTGAAGTCGTGCCAGCGCCTGTGCCAGCAGGGTTGGATCCTGTGATGGATGCGCCCGCGGCAGGGCCTGAAAGTGAGCAGCCAGAAAGCAAACAGATAGACGCGCAATGAACAGAGCGGGAGGGGCAGCCCTCCCGCGCGTTAATCTCCAGTGGATTGACGCGGCAGGAGTTAGTGATGCTGGGGCATCACATGTCGACCGGATTCGTACTCAACCTGGTTGGACTGGCGGATGAACAATAGCTGATCAGTGGCAAATCCAAGTTCTTTGGCTTTGGCCATCAGGTGCTGTTTGATCGGGTAAGTGAGTTGTGGGGTGCGCGACAGTATCCATAAGTAGTCACGACCGCTACTCACCAGTGCATAGTTGTAATAGGGCTGGTCTACTTCGAGGATGTTGTAATCCCCATAAAATGGGCCGAAGAAAGACACTTTAAGGCGGCCAGTCCGGCTGCCATCTGCATTGGCGGGATCGACGAACTTGGCTTTGCCTATGGCTTCACTCCAGTCGTTTTTCTCGGGACTAAATCCACGGTTAATCACTTTGAGCGTGCCATCTGCTTCCAGGCTATAGCTGGCGGTCACCTGTTCCAGCCCTTTTTCAAATGTGTTGTCTAGCCTGGCAATTTCATACCAGGTACCCACATATTGGGTCGGGTCAAAACGGCGTACAATCGCCTGTTCAGCTTGCGGTGGCAAAGGCGCTGAGCAAGCGATTAAGGTGAGTGCAAGCAGCGGTGAACAGAGTAGTGATAAACGGGTAGCTAACATGATGTGAGTGTGTAGATGAAGGATATAAAGCCCGTCATGACTGACAAGACAGTTTAAAATAACATAAATTCAATCAAGGCAACATTCAAGCAAGTAGTTAATTCAAATAAGGGAAGATGATGAAGTTTTTAAAGATATGCAAGGTATGGGGTGTGTTGGCATTGTTATCGACGACAGCGATGGCAGATAATCTGGAAACCGGTCTCGGTGGCGGCGTCGGCGCAGCTGCTGGCACTGCGGTTGGTAGCGTACTCGGTGGCAGTACGGGTGAAGTCATTGGCGGTGCCGTAGGCGGTGGCCTGGGTGGGGCAGCGACGACTGGCCGCGCTGGTCGTACAGGGGCCATTCTCGGTGGTGCCGCTGGCGGCGCAACGGGTGCCATGGTTGGCCGTAAAGTCAGCGGGACCACGACTGGCGCCGTGGTCGGTGCAGGGGTAGGTGGTGCCGGTGGTGCGGTGGTCGGTAAGGTGATTGATGAACCTGATCCATATCAGAGAAGTTACCGCGGTAAAAAAGGCAAAAAACATGGCCACCATCATGGCCGTGGTCATCATCATGATTAAACCCCTGTCATCCCGCGTGAAGCGTTAATCCTGGAGTCACTGCCATGAGAATCTGGATATTATCAGCCAGCCTGTTATGCATGAGTCATATCGTGCAGGCACAAAGTTGCAACAATCAAGCCGTCGGCGCCAGTGGTGTCGGTGGTTTGGCTGGTTCGGCCATTGGCGCAGTGATGCTGGGCCCCGCCGGGGAAGTATTAGGCGGGGCAGTGGGCGGTGCCGTTGGCAGTGTGGTCGCTAACGGCGGCAAGACTCAACCTCATACCATGCTGGGTGGCGCGGTGGGCGGTGCTGGCGGTGCGATTCTTGGGCGTGGATTAGGTGGCGGCCGTTTATTGGCCGTGCTTGGTGCAGGCTTAGGTAGTGCAGGTGGTGCCTGTGTGGCACAGCAGGCCGGGACCGGTAAAACTCACCATGCAGCCAGTGCAAAGAAACGTTCGGCTAATAACGCAACAGCCAAAGCGCAGAAGTTGCTGGGCAGTTAATTCATGCATCGCCTGCGACAAGCTCATTTGATCGCAGGTTATTTTCCCATCAGCGCAGCACTGGCTTTTTTCAGTTGGTACATCATGGTGTCCCCTTCAAGCAACAGTTGATCCACTGATTTTGGTTGCTGGGGATCAAACTCGACGATGCCTTGTGAGAATGATATTTTATAAGGTTGTCGCAGTTGCTGCCGGATCATGTCTAAATGATTGCATAGCCTTTGCGTCACAATATGCGCTTCTTGCTCACGGGTACAGGCGAGCAAGATCACAAATTCATCGCCACCCAGTCGCGCAAAAATATCCGAGCTGCGGCCCATTTGTTTCAGTGCTTTGCCAAACGTTTGCAAGGCACGATCGCCTTCATCATGGCCATAGGTGTCGTTGATGATCTTAAAGTCATTCAGGTCTAAAAACACCAGTGAAGCATGCAATTGGTGACGGCTGAAATAATTGAGGTATTTTTCCGTCAGCATGATAAAGCCGCGTCGATTACTGAGGTCGGTCAGTTCATCCATGGTCGCCAGTTCAATCGCCGCCAGCTCGCTCTCTACCATGGTTGCCAGATCATTGAGGTCTTCTATATCCCTGGCTGGAAACTCCCGTGGTTGCGAGTCAATCAGGCATAAGGTGCCGACTTTAAACCCATGGGTGGTGCGTATTGGCCTGCCAGCATAAAAGCGAATATGTGGCGCAGCCGTCACCAGCGGGTTATCAAGAAACCTGGGGTCTTTGGAGGCATCATTAATGACGAAGGTGTCATTACCTAAAATCGCATGACCACAAAAGGAAATGTCGCGTGAGGTTTCTGAGACTTGCAGCCCCATGCAGGACTTAAACCATTGGCGATTGGTATCGACCAGGCTGACCAGCGCAATCGGTACATTAAACATGCGCGTCGCAATTCTGGTTAACCGGTCAAAACGTTCTTCTGCCTGCGTATCAAGGATGGCGAGCGCGCGTAACACATGCAAGCGCTCTATTTCATTGGCAGGAATAGCTGGTATTTGCAAAGCACTCGATCCTTTGACAGGGATGTTGTAACGATCATACCGCGTTTTTTATGATTTATACAAAAAAATACAACTGTTTTTCCAGGTGAGTTTTTGACAGGCGTAAGGCTGCGCTTATGCTTGTGTGGTCGCGAGTTTTAAACCGATAATGCCCGCCATAATCAAGCCCAGGCTAATGATACGCAAGGCAGATACCGGCTCGTTAAACAGCCAGATACCGCCAATCACCGTCCCCACAGCACCGATGCCCACCCAGACGGCATAAGCCGTGCCTACGGGCAACGATTTGACGCAGAGGCCTAGTAACCAGACACTGATAATCATGGCAAGAATGGTCCAGAATGAGGGCCAGAAGCGGGTGAAGCCATCCGTATATTTCAATCCTATGGCCCAGGCCGTTTCAAACAAGCCAGCAATAACCAGGGTTAGCCACGTCATAAAGTTTCCTTTTTAAGTGATGCGATTCAAGGCTGCAGCGTAAATCAAGACTGGACAGCGATTAAGTCCTCGGCGGACAGCCAGCGCCACTCGCCAGCCGCCAATGTTTCAGGCAATGTCAGTTGACCGATTTTGATGCGTTTCAATGCCTCGACACGGTTGCCAATCGCGGCAATCATGCGTTTGACCTGGTGGTATTTTCCCTCCGCCAGGGTCATGTGTAGCACCGTTGCAGAAATGCTGGTCACCGCCAGTGCCGCAATGGTCTCTTCCTCATCAATCAGTTTGACACCTGCCAGCAAATGTTCAAGGTCGGCTGCACTCAAGGCGTGCTTGCAAGTGACTTCATACACTTTAGGCACATGGTGCTTGGGAGAGCTGACTTTATGAATAAACTGCCCATCATCCGACAGCAGAATCAGCCCCGTGGTGTCTTCATCCAAACGGCCTATGCACTGAATGCCACGCTCCACCAGCGGCTCAGGCAGCAGCGTGTAAATAGTCGGATGGAACTGAGTTTTGTGCGTGCATTCATAATGCGCAGGTTTATGCATCAGCAGGTAGCTATGTTCGCGGTATTGCCAGGCCTCGCCATTGACGGTGAAGTGTAGGGTATCGTCCAGGGCAAATTTGGCGTCCGGGTCATCGCATATTTCACCGTTGACGGTGACTTCTTCGTTGATGATTAAAATGCGGCACATCTTGCGCGTGCCAAAGCCCTGACGGTGCAGGATACGTTCTAGATCTAATGTTTTTGCCATGATGGGATTATACGTGAATTGGAAGTGGGCTTTGGTGTGACTGGGCTTCTTATGTGCTAGAAGGTCATTCTTATGTGGGTCGACTACTGATAGGGAAGTTTTTGCTCGCGATTGTATTGGGTTGTAAGGTTTCTTTTCGCCTTTTCGGCGAGTTACTTTTCTTTGCTTGCACAAAGAACAAGTAACCAAAAGAAATGCACCCCAGCTTCCGCTTGTTCCTTGCGCTACTCGGCTTGCCGGGCGTCCATCGAAACTCGCCCTGGTGGCTTGCACAAAACGCAAGCCACTGCGGAACTCGGACAGCCGATGGCCGAAGACTCCCGCCAACCCTGCGTTGCTCGGCGCGGCAGATGGGGACCCCGAACACCAAGTGACTGCAACCATTAGCGAATTGAAGAAAAAAGAATCTGGTTTTTGAACTGTCCGAACTAAACCAATGCAAGTTAGATGAGACAAATCCCATCCCATCACGCTGAGTAGCGGAAACAAAATAAGAGTAGAGGGAGCGACTGCCTGAGCTCCGCAACAAGCCACGAAGTGTGTGGCTTGTCAGGGCGAGTTTCGTGACCGCTTATTTTGTTGAGCAACGCAAGGGAGCCGCAGGCCGTGATGGCTGGGTGCCCTCTTTTTGGTTACTTTTTTGGGGCAAGCAAAAAAAGTAACTCGCCAATAAGGCGAAAAGAACTTTGGCGGTGTGCAAGTGGTGAATGCCTAAAGAATAACCTTTCTTCCCAATCCCAAAGTCAGCCACCCAAGCAATTCACGTATAATCCCCACTATGGCCTTCAAACACATCACCTCCCGCGATAATCCCGTTTTCAAACAGCTACGCAAACTGCTCGATCAGTCTCGTGAGCGCAGGAAAACAGCGTCAACACTGCTCGAAGGGGTACATTTAATCGAGGCATACTGCCAGACCTATGGTGAGCCGCGCTTGCTGATTATCCCGGAAGGCCATAGTACGGTGGAAGCGACTGGTTTGATTCAGCAGTTGTCTGATGTGGATACCATGCTGCTGCCGACCTTGATGTTTGCCGAGCTG
The DNA here is from genome assembly GCF_000800115.1 of Methylophilus sp. Q8. Taxonomy (NCBI): domain Bacteria; kingdom Pseudomonadati; phylum Pseudomonadota; class Betaproteobacteria; order Nitrosomonadales; family Methylophilaceae; genus Methylophilus; species Methylophilus sp. Q8. The sequence continues at coordinate 1,925,426 of NZ_JUHE01000001.1, forward strand.
GCGCCTGTGGTGTCTAGCAGTGGGGTGATGGCGCTGGTGGATATTCCGGAACCCGTGCTGCCTGAAAAGGTTGATTTTGCCTTGCTGATTGAAGATATTCAGGATCCCGGTAATTTGGGCAGTATATTACGCACGGCAGCTGCGGCCGGGGTGCAGGTGGCTTACCTGAGCAAGGGCTGTACGGATGCCTGGTCGCCTAAGGCTTTACGTGGCGGGCAGGGTGCACAGTTTGTGTTGCCGGTGGTGGAAGGCGTGGATGCTGTTGAGGTGGTGCACAGTTTTGATGGCCACACGCTTGCCCTGACCATGCAGGGTGAGAGTCTGTATGAGCAAGCCTTGCGTGAGCGGGTGTTGTTTGCGGTGGGTAATGAAGGCGCGGGAATTTCTGCCGCCTTGCAATCCGCCGTTAATACCTGCATCACTATTCCGATGGCGCATCAGGGAACATTGGCGCTGGAATCACTGAATGCCGCAGCAGCGACTGCGGTGGCGCTGTTTGAGTGTCAGCGCCAACGCTTGCTGGCGGATTAACTGTTTTTAGTGCGTGACCTCGTGGTCATCGTCTTCGTCAAATAAGGCCAGCGCTTCCTGCTCGTCGACCACGTAGTGCTTGTTGCAGAAGTCACATTGAATCTGCACGCTGCCTTGTTCTTCAATGATACTGCGTACTTCGGCCATGCCCAGCATTTGCAGCATATTGGTGACGCTGGTTTGTGAGCAACTACAAAATGCTTGCACTTCACGGCCGCTGAACAAGCGCACATCTTCTTCTGCAAACAGGCGCTGCAGCAGGGTGACCGTGTCCAGGTCTAATAACTCCTGTTCGGTGACCGTGCCTGCCAGGTGCTGCACACGGTTCCAGCAATCGAGGTCACTTTCTTGTTGCTGCGGCAATTTTTGCAGCAGCAGGCCTGAGGCGCGCTCGCCATCTGAGGCCAACCATAAACGGGTATCGATTTGCTGTGAGCGCAACATGTAGTTCTCCAGCATGCTGGCGATGTTGTCACCTTCTAGCGGCACAATGCCTTGATAGGGCTCGCCTTCTTCTGGCATCAGCGTAATCACTAATTGCCCTTGTTTGAGCCAGGCGGTCAAGTTGTCGCCATGCAGTTCGGCGCCGACTTTGGCCGTGGCACGGATATTCAGCCCTGAGGTACATTCCACCACCAGTAATTGCAGCGCGCCCTGGCTTTGCAATTGCAAAATCAGTTTGCCCTGCATTTTGAGCGTCGCGGTGAGCAGCACGCTGGCGGCGGTGAATTCGCCTATGGCTTTTTTCAGGGCGGGCGGTAATGACTGGTGCTCAAGCGCGGTCGACAGGCTTTGGTCAAGCTGCACACAGTTGCCACGCACGGCAGACTGCTCAAAAATAAACGGGTGTAATTGGTCTTGGTTACGATCTTGGTTCATGCCGGCATTTTACCATTTGCAGGCAAAACTGATTGTTAAGCGCTGGTAATTTTTGGCAACTGCCAGTGCGTTATCGCCCATTGCCATAGATTTGCCAGCGATAGCGATTGTGCATTTTTCGGCAAGGCTTGTTGCAGAAAAGTGAGTGCGGCGACCAGTGTGTCCACGAGATTGTCTTCAGGTAATGCCGTGGCCAATGTCTGTTTACTCAATTTTTGTCCGTCGGCATTTAATACCAATGGAAGATGGGCGTAGATTGGCGTGGGGTAGCCGAGTAATTGTTGCAGGTAAATTTGCCGCGTTGTGGAATTGAGTAAATCAGCGCCACGTACGACATGCGTCACGCCTTGCAAGGCGTCATCTATCACCACCGCCAATTGATAGCTAAACAGTCCATCGGCGCGTTTAACGACAAAATCACCAATGTCACTCGCCATATGGTGTTGCTGGTGGCCCTGAATGAGGTCCTGAAAGCTGATGGTCTGGGCATCCGTTTGAATGCGCCAGGCCGCGGCCGCACCTGGTTTGGTGGGATGCTGCAAACAGGTGCCGGGATAAATGGCCCCTTCTATGCCGAGCAGCGTGCTGGAATCGGTAATCTCTTTGCGTGAGCAGGTGCAGGGATAGGCCAGGCTGCGCTGGCGCAGTTGCTGCAATACCGTTTGGTAATATTCACTGCGTTGGCTTTGATAAACAACCTCGCCATCCCACACAAAGCCGTAATGTTGCAGGGTATGAATAATCGCTTCACTGGCACCCGCCACGTGCCTGGTTTGATCAACGTCCTCAATGCGCAACAGCCATTGCCCGCCACGACTTTTAGCATCGCAATAGCTGGCAACCGCGGCCACCAGTGAACCAAAGTGCAGTGGCCCGGTGGGCGAGGGAGCAAAGCGGCCAACCACCATGTTGATTACTGTGCAGCGTAGGGTGGAATATGCCAGGCCACCAGCTGTGCGCCGCGCAGTTGCAAATGGCAGGCCATGCGTTCTATGCCCTGGCTGGAGACATCAAAGGTGTAAGTACGCTGCAACTGCATGCGGCCATTGCCATCCCGGGCAAAGCCCACGCGCGAGCAGGCAACGGTTTCGTCTAAAAACTGCAAGTGGCAACGTTCTGCCAGTTGGCGGCCAATCTTTAAAGCCGCCTCGCGTTTGGCCACAGAGTCCATCCAAAACCATGCACCTGCAATTAAAATGGCCAATAAAGCCCATTCAGCCATTGTTGTTCTCCCGTAAAGCGATCATATGTTTCAGTGTATGATGTTTCAAGTTCATATTCCTATATCAGTGCAACCTGTCATGAGTTCAAGTCGCGAAGCAGACGCTATTCAAGCCTATTATAATTTATTGCATGGCAAGGGGGCGGATGCCGCCATTATGGCGCAACGCGATGCCTTGCTGGCCGAGTTAAGTCCTTTGCTGGCAGATCAGGAGTGTACCAGCACGGCCTATCGCCAGGCGGTTGATGATTGCCTGAACGATAAACCGGCACAACGTTGGCCTGAGTTGCTCACCATTATCCGTGAGTTCTACCCATTCTGGCGCGGGGATGTGAAAGCCGTGATGCAATATGCAGAGTCGGTTGGCTTTGAGTTGCACCCTATCGGCTGGCAGCCGGCCGTGATCGATTTACAGTCCGTCTGGCCAGCGTTGCAGTCTGAAAAATTTGAGACTTCAGAGTTGTGGGCGCTCAATGGTTATGTCAAAGCGCTCAAGTCTATGGAACACAAGCAGGAAATGGATATTGAACTGCGCACGCGGATGGCGAAACTGATGTTGTTACGCCTGCGAGAAGCTCCCTTGTCTGAAAAGAATGCCTTTCGTATCACTGCTGATGCAACCTTGCCGTTGTTTAACCTCAAAAATACCCGTCACCTGTTTTTAAATGCTGTGCGCGAGTTTTATTATTTTTGGGCGGCACATCCTGATGCGGTTGAAATGCTCAAACAGTTGCAGCCGCCAGAAATCATGTAAAATTGCACCAAAAATGTGCAGTGCACTTTTGTTGGTTCATTTTTGGTGCAATTTCGCGTAGTCCTCAAAGTAAGTTCCTTTAAAATCAATCACATAAAAATGGTCTGATATTTGCTTTAGCCATGCGCATTAAATTGGTGCGCATTTTAATAGTGCGTATTCAATATAAGGCGTGCCATCAGGCAAAACGCCAACTTTCACCACTATTAGTCGGAGAGCGAAATGGAAGCATTAGTGTCAGCGAATGACGTCTTGTTTGTATTGCTTGGAGCCATTATGGTGCTGGCAATGCATGCCGGATTTGCCTTTTTGGAGGTCGGCACTGTACGTCAAAAAAACCAGGTCAATGCCCTGGTCAAAATCATGGTGGATTTTTGTGTGTCTACCATCGCCTATTTTTTCATCGGTTACAGCATTGCCTATGGCATTAATTTTTTCAGCGGCGCCGATGTATTGGCCGCGAAAAGTGGTTATGACCTGGTTAAATTCTTTTTCCTGTTAACCTTTGCCGCGGCTATCCCGGCGATTGTCTCTGGCGGCATTGCCGAACGCGCCAAATTCAATCCGCAAATGGCTGCCACCTTTCTCATCGTCGGTTTTGTCTACCCGTTTTTTGAGGGCATCGCCTGGAATAATCATTTCGGTTTTCAAGACTGGTTGAAAGCCAGTTTTGGCGCAGGCTTTCATGACTTTGCCGGTTCAGTCGTGGTGCATGCCATGGGCGGCTGGATTGCACTGGCGGCGGTTATCCTGCTCGGCGCACGTACTGGCCGTTATACCAAAGACGGCCGTCTGCATGCCTATCCGCCATCAAATATCCCTTTCCTCGCTTTAGGTGCCTGGATACTTACGGTTGGCTGGTTTGGTTTTAATGTCATGTCTGCACAATCCATACAAAACATCTCAGGCCTGGTGGCGGTTAATTCCCTCATGGCGCTGGTCGGCGGCACACTGGCCGCTCTGGTGCTGGGTAAAAATGACCCCGGTTTTGTACATAACGGACCTCTGGCGGGGTTGGTGGCCGTGTGTGCTGGCTCTGACGTGATGCATCCGCTAGGCGCATTAGTCACCGGCGCCGTTGCCGGCACATTGTTTGTGTGGGCATTTACCATGACTCAAAACCGCCTGAAGATTGATGATGTACTGGGTGTCTGGCCGCTGCACGGCCTATGCGGCGCCTGGGGCGGTTTGGCGGCCGGTATTTTTGGCTGTTCTGCTTTAGGCGGCATGGGCGGTGTCAGCTTTATCAGTCAACTTATCGGCACACTTACAGGCGTCGTCATTGCACTGGTCGGCGGCGCCATTGTGTATGGCCTGATCAAAAAAACGGTAGGTATTCGGCTGGATGCCGAGTCAGAATTTGACGGCGCAGATTTGAGTATTCATAAGATTCCGTCAGTGTCGGGTGATTAACCTTTTATATGGTGTGACGACATAAATCGCTCAGTCTATGAGCATTTTTAAATAAAAAGGCCCTGAACCAATGTTCGGGGCCTTTTTGCTATCTGGTGTTTGCTTTAAGTTTAAATATCCTCCATGACCAAGCGTGCTGCGATGTTTTTTTGTAGCACTGCTTCATATCAGTCACCCGTTAAGTGGTGACTACACAGCAACATCCCCACTTCTACAACGCATGTTGATTTTAGATAAAACAAGGACTGTCGCGGTTGTCTGGCATATATATTGCGAATTAATCACTTGTCAATGAATGATTTGGCTGAGATGTTTTAACGATAAAGCATCCGTGGGCCAATTTGTCGTTGATTGACCTCAAAGAGAATGAAATTTCAGCATGTTTTAACTGTTAATTTACAAACAGTATGTTTGTACTGAGGCAAAAAAATGCGCATGAATAAACATTACTTTTTTAAAAGAAATTTCAATTGCAAATCAAAACTAAATAATAAAGCGCAGGTGACATGGTGGACGACCAAGAATACGAAAAACTCAAAATAACGGCTTATCAAATTATCAAAGAGTCAAAAAATGTAGATCAAATCAAGCAGGCGTTAGCGTTTATCTTGCCAACAGCGCATCAGATGGCCATAGACGAAACAGCCAAGGTGTTGGGCTTTTCCAACAATTGGGTTTCACAGTTGCGCTCACGGTTTTTACATGGAAAACCCTTAAAACATGCATCTCGCGGCGGGCGGCATCATGTGGTGATGAGTGCTGAGAAAGAGGTTCAGTTTGTTACACGGTTTAGAGAAAAGTATCCATTAAACAATGAGATAGATGCGAAGGTTTTAAAACAAGAACTTGAGCAATACCTGACGAAAAAGATTTCAACGTCGTATGTGTATAGCTTTATACGACGTAATAAAGCCCTGTTGAAACCGGAAGAAAATTAATCATGCTTTTGAGACATTCTTTTTGATTTGTAAATCGTTTTAAAAAATGCTTGGCACGTGAATTGCCATCTCCCTTATCAAATTTAAGGCAATTGGAAAAATTGCAATCGTCGGTTTTATAAAACGTAATAAGGGAAGAGCATGTTAGTCAAGAAGAGGCGTTCAATCGCATTCAAGCAGTTAATTACCAGTGCAACCATTTTTAATTTTATCGCTACAAGCAGTGCATTCGCCGAGGTGCAAGAACCAGAAACCAATATTAATGAAGCCACAAGTAAGCAGTCAGTCGAATTAAATAGCGAGAGTATTGAAGAAGACAATACGAGTGCAGAATCAGATAGCGAGTTGGGCGCGGTGGTTGTGAAACGCAAAAAGATCAAAACCGTTTTACCAAAGCGACCTAGCTCGTCAGTCTACGGTACTGAAACAACCGTATTGGATACCACACGCTCTGTGTCTCAGATTTCAGCAGAACAACTGGAGCGAGACCCGATCAAAACCGCGGATGATTTGGTGAAGTATGCACCAGGGATCACCAGAAACGGTGGGCAGAATGTGTCTATTGCGCCGTTAATCCGCGGTCAAAACTCAGAAATATTCCAGGATGGCCAGCGTACTTACAATGTCCGTCATCCGTTCAACCTGAATGCATTTGAGTCGGTCGATATTGTCGCAGGGCCGCCTTCACAAGTATTTGGCCCTAGCTCGCGCAGTGGCGGTTATGCAAATTACATCAGCAAAAAACCTGATTTTGACAAGCAACGTAGCCAAATCAATGTTCAACTCGGTACTTTGATCCCCAGTGGTGATTCTTACTTTTCCGGCAAAGTGACATATGACACGACTGGTCCGATCAATGACAGGGTCGCTTACCGCGTCAGTATTACGCCACAACGATCGAATGATTATTACAAAAATGTCAGCAACGACTTTAATTCAGTCTATGGTGCTTTAGCTTTCAAGCCTACGGACAACGTCCGTATTGATTGGAACGCCAGTTACGATGACTATTATGACTTCAATGTGACGCATGGCTGGAACCGTGCGACACAAGATTTAATCGATAGCGGTAAGTATTATGCAGGCCGAGCCACACCGATTATTAGCAAGGTGGTGGGCGGGGTGACGCAATACTACTCACCCGTTTACGCCAATGGCAGCTATAACTCACAGGTCGTCGGCTGGCAGCAACGTACACGAAATGCGCAAGGCCAGTTTATCGCCGGGGCAGCAGTCGCCGCGCCATTCACGACCTCTGGGCAAGCAGGCACGGTACGCGGCTGGGTATATGATCCAACGCTTGCCGGTAATGGCCTTACTTCAGTCTCCAGAAATGACTTCTCAAACCCGGATGATGAAAACACCGCCAAACGTGGTACCTCACAATTAAAGATCGCCATAGACCTCAATCCGAACTGGTCTATTGTCAATAGTAGCTTCTTCCAGTATTCAAAAGACACCACCAACTCCATCGGGAGTTTCCTGGCGCAATTTGAAGACAAGATCTTTGATAACCGCTTTGAGTTGCGGGGAAAAACCAACTTCAACTTGTTTGGTTTAGACATCCAGGACAACAGCAATACCGGTTTTTCGATTCGTCATGAGCGCTTTAAAACACTGGCAGCGAATAACAGTTTTACCGTCGCACCTTATGACTTAACTGCACCACTGTCACTTAAAACACCAGCCGGTTTATATGGTTTGCCTGTGACGGGTGATTCTGGCTCCTGGATTGGTACGGCAGGTGTGCCTCAACTGTCTAGTTATTTTGGCTATTTGAACTTGCCAAGAATGTATCCGGCTGGTGATGGCTTGTATGCCGAAGTAGGGGGCTCTCCTGCCAGTGGTGGTGCGGTGTATACCGGTGAAGGCAGTTGGACCAGCAGCTCCTTTTTTACACAGCAAAATATCGCCATTAATCAGCGGGTCGGATTTAACTTAGGCTTAAACACTACCCATATTAATGCCAAGATCAAGAATCCTTTGGTGGTCGCGGCAGGGCAAGAACGTAGTGATGAACAAAACTTCTGGCTACCTAGCGTGCAAGCTTCTGCCTATTTCAAGCCGCTGGATAACACCACCATTTATTACACCTATGATCACTCCTATGCATTAAATACCGGTGGTTTTGCCGATGTGCTGACATGGGCGCCTTCTGGCAATACCCTGAATCCTTTGGCTTTTCACAGCTTAAGCGAGTTGCGTGAAGTTGGGATTAAGTCTGAGCCTATTCCTAACAAATTATTCATCTCGTTGGCCGGCTATCGCCAGACACGTGACCTGAGTCCGGATACCACAGGCAAAATGACTTACCTGGAAGTGAAAGGCTTGGAATCTGCCATACGTTTCCAGGCGACTGATCGTTTGAGTTCGGGTGCAAACCTATCAGTGATTAATGCCAAATATAGCAATATCTCCTACCCTTCAGGCTTCTTCTCGCCAGTCGGGTTTGTGGCTGACAATGCGACCGTGTTTGCCGATGGCAACTCGTTAACGAGAGCGACGGCCCCAGGCTCTATCACTGCGCCTGCCATTCCCAAATACTCTGTGAATGCATTTTTGGATTATCGCCTGCCTTCTGGCTTAGGCGCTGAGCTTGCAGGCTGGTGGACCAGTAGCTGGTATACCAATATTGCACGCACAGTCAAAGTGCCGAATGAATATAACCTGAATCTGACGGTATATTACCGCCAGCCTAAATGGGATGGTTCTATCCGCTTCTTGAATATCACCAATCAAAAGAATTATGTGACGGGTTTAACTGGCGGCACTTCCGAGTTTATTACCCCAACAGCCCCCTTCGCGATTCAGGCGACCTATGCATACCGTTTTTAAGGTTGCGCCAAGGTCAATATTGATTGTGAATGATTCATTAGTTTAGTAAGAGGAATACAAATGGCAGTCAAAATTTTATGGTATCTCACTGCTCCCGATGGTCCCGTGCCATGGGAGGCCGATGGTCGCTGGAACACTGGGTTCGAGCACTTACAGCAGTTGGCAAGCACCATTGATAAATTAGGGTTTTACGGGGCATTGCTTGCCACCGGGCAGGATGAGGTGCATACCTTAACGGCCTCGATGCTGGCGACCACCAAACGCATGAAGTTCGTCGCTGCTGTGCATCCTGGCCTGATCGCCCCCGCCAAACTGGCTCAAATTGCGCAGACCATAGATCGCTTCTCTGGTGGTCGCCTGATTTACAACGTCATTAATGGTAATGACAGTGTGTTGCCATCACTGGGTTTTCATATCAAACATGATGAACGCTACCAATTCAGTTATGAGTACTGGGATGCTTTCAGCAAAGTGTATGCGGGCGATAGTAGTGGCTATGACGGCAAATATATCAAAATTGCGCCTAAGCCATCGCCCTTGGTCACACCTAACCGCGGCCAGTTCAGCCAGCACTTGCCTAGCATTCCGCTATGGGGGGCTGGCACCTCAGCACCAGGGGTAGAGCAGGCAGCCAAATTGCTGGATGTCTATCTCAGCTTTGCCGATAAACCGCCTGCCTTAGGCGAGAAATTTAAACGCGTAGGCGCTGAGGCAGAAAAGCATGGCCGGAAACTCACTTTTGGTACCCGGTTGCAAATTATCGTACGCGAAACCGAAGAGGAGGCCTGGGAGTATGCACAATATTTAGTCGACCGCACCTCAGTGCAATATGCAAAAGATTGCATCATCAGGCAGTTGCCGCCGGGCGAAACCTTTGAAACTTTCAAGAGTGACAATCCTCAGGTACAAAAAAATATTGAGGCGGTCAGGGCAGGTTATCTGCCAAAGGCCAAAGATTACGAAATCTATCCTAATGTGTGGACTGGGCCTGCTTTGCATGGCTTTAACATCGTTGCGCCGTTGTCGGGCACCACCCTCGTCGGCAGTGCAAAAAATGTGGCGGCCAGAATTAAAGAGTTTGAGGCAAATGGTACGCATGCCTTTATCTTATCTGGTTGGCCATTGATCGAAGAGGCGCATCGTGTCGCAGATTTGTTGTTCCCGCTTTTAGATTTAGATCATGGTTTTGAAGTGCCGGTGTTATCACCGGTACGTCGATCAAGCTACCCATTGCGAGGTGATCGCACTGGCGATGCTGAATTGAACCAGCAGGAGGCAGCATAATGGCTAGCGAATTATCAAGAAGAGGTTTTTTGATTCAAGGCGCGGCATTGGGCGGCAGCTTACTCCTGGGTGGCGGCTTGCTTTCTGGTTGCCAGGACGATAAAGCGGCCACCGGCCACCGTGCATCTGTACAGTCCACCACCCCTCAATATGGTGGCAGGCTACGCATGGGCATTATTGATGGCAGCAAGGCCGGCGATTTAGATGCACACAAGCCGACCACGGCAAGTGCCATTATTCGTGGTTTCGCGCTCTACAGCAAGTTGTGGGAGTGGAGCGAGCACATGACACCGGATCTGGCTTTGGCCGAAGAGGTTGAAGTCAATGATGATGCGACATTGTGGACCATTCGTCTGAAAAAAGACCTGGAGTTTCATCACGGTAAAACCATCACGGCAGATGATTTGATTTTCTCAACCCGGCGGTTGTCTGACCCTGAGCTCGCCTCACCATACCTCGGTTATGTGAAATGGATTGACAGGGACAACCTGGTCAAGCTGGATGAGCGCACTGTGCAGATTCCAATCAGAGGGGGCACTGGCTTATTGTCATTGCCAGATGCTTGGGTGAACTTCGGCGGCATTGTCCCGGTTGACTATCATCCGGTGACCAATCCGGTGGGCGCCGGTCCCTTTAGGCTCAAAGAGTTTGTACCGGGACAGCGTTCTGTCTTTACGCGATTCGAGAATTTCTATAAGTCTGGACAGCCTTATCTGGATGAGTTGGAAATCATTGATTTTAAAGATGAATATGCACGTATTTCCGCACTATTAAGTGGCCAGATTGATATGGCCAATGGCGTGGCGCCTGAGCAAATAACAGCCTTGAAGCGTCATGAGGCGATTCAGGTCATTACCAATCAAACGCATGGCTTCCAATCCATAGACTTGAATCTCAGCCTGCCGCCATTTCAGGATGATCGTGTCCGCCAGGCATTTAGACTCATGATTGATCGCCAGGAAGTCATTGATCGTGCTCTTGCTGGTCAAGGGCGGATCGCCAATGACCTTTACGCGCCTTTAGATCCCACTTTTAATAGCGCGATCCCGCAGCGTCAATACGATCCAGAGCAGGCGCGGTCACTGATCAAGCAGGCGGGCTATGAAGGCTTAACGGTAGAGTTAACGGTGGGGCCGGGGCTCTCTGCAGTTGCGGGCGGTTCCCCGGTGGCACAAGTGTTTGCCGCGCAAGCGAAGAAAATCGGGGTCAATATTAAGGTGAATCAGGTCGATGCGGCTACTTTTGGCGGACCAAAGCGTGCAGATTGGCAGCTCAGTTGCAATAGCAAACTTGGCGGTAGTTTTCTGCACACCGCGGCCACCGTCGACAGCTTTCTTTCCAGCGCCAATAAAACACACTTTGCCGATGAACGGTTTGATGCGCTCTTCAGGCAGGCGATTTCCACCAAAGACCTTGAGAAGCGTACGCCATTGGTGCATGAAGCCCAGCAAATCCAGCATGAGAAAGGTGGGCTTATTATTTGGTCCTATGTGAATACGCTGGATTTGGCCGCTAAACATGTGGGCGGTCTGACGCCTGAACGCTCACATTTTCCCACCTGGCGTTTTGATAAGTTATGGCTGAATCAATCGGTGTAAATCACGCTATGCAAAATTTAGAGCTCAAAGATTTTTCATCTGTCACACCTGCGCGGATCTCGTTGCCTGCAAAAGCTGGCCCCATCGCCCTGGGGCTGGCTGAGGCAGCAGAACACACCGGCCCGCCGCCCAGCCATGTGCGCAAAAAAAGCATTGTTTCTGCCAACTTGTTAAAGTGGATCGTCAAGCGCACTCTTTCAAGCATTCTGGGTTTGTTTGCAATCTCCATCCTCGTATTCGTGGCCACACAGGCGCTCCCTTCTGACCCTGCGCGCGTCATTCTCGGGCCAGAAGCTTCTGAAGAGGCGATTCAAACACTGCATCATCAATTAGGGCTGGATCAATCGTTGGCTGCGCAATACGGCCACTGGATAAAACCGGCGCTGTTGGGCGATTTCGGCATTTCAATCGACTCCAAGATGCCTGTGGTCGACCTGATTGCAGGCAAGGTGAAAAATACCCTGATTTTATTAGGCCTCACGTTGCTGGTATTAATCCCGGCTGCATTCACGCTCGGTATCTATCTCGCCTTACATAAAGATGCCTTATTGGACCGCCTTACAATCTCGTTTCTTATCTTTGTGAAAGCCGTGCCCAGTTTTGCTATCGCTTATGGCCTGGTGATGTTGCTTTCAACCCTGGTGTTCAATCTGTTTCCGGCAGTTTCCTTAATTCAAGCCAATCAGCCCCTCTGGAGTCAGTTGCAGTTTATGGTGTTGCCTATGTTGACGCTGGTCTTATCCAGCCTGCCTTATTTGGTGCGCTTGATCAGAGGCTCTCTCATTGAAGTACTGCAGTCAGACTTTATTATTTCTGCTCACCTAAGAGGCCTCGATAAAAAACAGATCATCTGGAAATATGCCATTCCCAATGCAGTGATTCCTGCCATTCAAGCCATTGCCTTAATTTCTAGTGTGCTATTGGGAGGCGCGTTGGTCGTCGAGGTGGTGTTTGCCTACCCAGGCATTGGCAGTGCTTTAAATGCTGCGGTGGATATTCGGGATATTCCCGTGATCCAGGCTGTGGTTATATTTTTAGCCTCGGGCGTGATGGCCATCAATCTGCTGGCTGATGTGGTGACCGTGCTATTAACCCCCAAGCTCAGAACCGCTTGAGTTCATGACAATCGAGTCCTTTTAAGAGCCCCACCATGCGCGCAATCAAACAGTTTTTTGCCACCAGTAACAGTCAAATTAATTTGGGGCTGTTCCTCACTACATTTATTTTATTGTTATCCATCTTGGGGCCATGGCTGTCGCCTTACCAAGCCCAGGAAATGGTGGGAGCAAGATATAGCTTGCCGCAAACTGGTGTCCTGTTGGGGACTGACTACCTGGGGCAGGATGTCCTGTCCAGGGTTTTGCATGGCGGCATATCTATTGTCTGGATGTCGCTGGCCTCTTCCTTATTGGGCCTGTTTCTCGGCGTGATATTAGGGTTGATTGCTGGCTTTTTCAAACACAGGATTGACCAGGTCATTATTTGGGTCGCCGATATTTTCCTGGCGTTCCCGCATTTGATTCTGGTGTTGCTGGTGGTTTCGATGCTAGGCCGTGATAAATGGTTAATTGCCATTACTGTCGCCATTGCGTTTGTTCCTGGTGTGATTCGGCTCACCAGGGGGCTGGCTTTATCGATTTCAAAGCATGAGTACATCGAAGTCGCAGAAATGATGGGTTACCCGTACCACCAAATCCTGCTGCGGGAAATTTTACCCAATATTTTAACGCCACTATTAATTCATCTGGGCACCATGCTGTCATGGTCAGTCGCATTGCTCTCCGGACTGAGTTTTCTGGGCTATGGCGTTGCACCGCCTGAGGCTGACTGGGGGCTGATGGTGAATGAAAATAAAGGCGGGCTGCAGATTCAACCCTTCTCCATTTTGATCCCGATATTATTCATCGCACTCTTTGCATTGGGGGCTAATTTGCTGGCTGAAGGCTTCGGTAGAAAGTTCTCAAGAATTAGTGAGTCAAACAAACATGCATAGTCGTCTACAGCTGCAGTCCACCCCTAGTGTGGCCATCGAGGTTAACAACCTCGGTGTGAGTTTAATCGATGGCACTACCATTGTCTCCGAGATCAGTTTTTCTGTGCTTGAAGGGCAAATACTTGCCTTGGTCGGGGAGTCAGGCTCGGGCAAAACCACGATTGCAACCGCCTTGCTGGCGCATACCCGTCAGGGGGCAAAGATCTCGCAGGGGGAGGTGAACGTCGCCGGGCTGGATATCTTGAAACTGGACGAAAATGCTTTACGCCGGGTGAGGGGCAAGCAGGTCAGTTATGTCCCGCAAAATCCATCTACTGCGTTAAATCCGTTAATCACGATCAAAACGCATTTAGAGGATGTGCTTAAAACGCATGCGCCGACATTGGCCGCCGCGCAGCAACAGGCGAGAATCATCAATACTTTAAAAGACGTAGAGCTCTCGCACGACCATGCATTTTTGAATCGCTATCCGCACCAGCTCTCTGGTGGACAACAACAACGGGTGTTGTTAGTGCTGTCCTTCATTACCAGGCCCCGTGTGATTGTACTGGATGAGCCCACGACGGCGCTCGATGTGACGACTCAGGCCAAAGTGTTGCTGACAGTGAAAAAACTATGCCAAAGTTATGGTGTTGCCGCGATTTATGTGTCGCATGATTTGGCTGTGGTTAAAAAAATCGCAGACCATGTCATTGTTTTATATGGTGGTCGCATTGCGGAAAAAGCGACGGCGGCTGATGTGTTCTCGCATCCACAGCATCCTTATAGCCAGGGCTTAATCAGTGCAATCCCTGATATTCACCTGCGGGCGATTCCCATGCCGATTGTGGGCAATGCACCTTCTCTGCAGTCCCGGGCCAAGGGCTGCGTATTTGAACCCAGATGCAAGCTGGCGACATTGACATGTAAAACCATCGTTCCCCCGTTAGACAAGATCGATACTGGCGATGATCATGTCGTGGCGTGTCACAACCTCTCGAGGCAAACGGATCCGTTCAGCTTCAACCATCACACCGAAACGCTTAAATCACGAGTGATTCAGTTGGGTACGCAACCGCCACTTTTAGAGGTTAAGCATTTATTTGCCAGCTACGATGGTAAGCAGGTGTTAAAAGACGTTTCATTCCATTTGAAAAAAGGCGAGTGCCTCGCGTTGGTCGGTGAGTCTGGGTCAGGTAAAACCACCATTTCGAGAGCAATTGCCGGGCTTAACGCCAATGCGGCTGGCGGTTTGTATTTCAAAGGCCAGTCGCTTGCACTTGCCGCAAGAAGCCGCTCTGCAGCGATTAGCCATCAGATTCAGTACATTTTCCAAAATCCTTATCAGTCATTGAATCCCAGGCAAACGGTGAGGCAAACCCTGTTAAATACGGTGCGCCATTACTTTCCAGACAAGCTAAAAGACAGTGATGAAATCATTACCGCTGCACTGATACGCGTAGCACTGGACCCTGGCTTAGCCGACCGGTTTCCCAAGGAGTTATCTGGTGGTGAGTTGCAACGGGTGTCGATTGCAAGAGCGCTGGTATGTGAGCCCAGTTTACTGATTTGTGACGAGATCACGTCTGCCCTGGATGTTTCAGTGCAGGCAGCGATTCTAGAGCTGATCAAGTCATTGCAAAGGAATGGATTATCCATTGTTTTTGTGACCCATAACCTGGGCATTGTGCGTTCGATTGCAGACCGCGTGCTGGTCCTGAAAAATGGCGCCGTGGTGGAGTCTGGTGAAGTTGATACTTTGCTTGACCAGCCACAGCAGCCCTATACCCAAGAGTTAATCAACGATTCACCGTCTATCGTTGATCTTTAATATCAATCTTTAATCATCAAAATAAGACATTGAAAGAGAGCGTTTTATGCCGGTAGAGTTTGTTGGCGGGCTGTTCCCCAGAAATCAGTTAGCCCCCGTGGCCGCGAATAGAGGGAAAATTGACCTTGAGTATTTACGTGATCTCGCGAGAGCGCATGAACAGGCAGATTTTGATCGTGTACTCATCGCTAATGGCGGCGGCGATCCTTTATTTTTAGCAGCGTATGCCGCAGCACACACTGAAAAGCTGGGCTTTATGCTGGCTCATCGTCCTGGCTTAGTCCCGCCCACACTGGCGGCCAGGACATTTGCCACCTTGGACCACACCACGGGTGGCAGAATCCGGCTGCATACGGTCACCGGTCATGCGCCCGAGCCTGAGCACGGGGAGCATCTAGTAGATAAGGCCGCACGTTATGAACGTGCGGGAGAGTACCTGGAGATTGTGAAGCGTACCTGGACCTCTGAACAGCCTTTTGATTTTGATGGTAAATACTTTCAGATTAAAGGCGGCTTCTCGCCAATTAAACCGGTGCAACAGCCATATATCCCAATTTCATTAGGCGGGTCTTCAGACGGGGCATATGAAGTTGCTGTTCAGCACACGGATTTATATGCGCTATGGGCTGAGCCGCTGCAAGATATTGATGCGCGGATCAATAAGCTGAAAGCATATGCCAGCAAAGCGGGGGTCGCCGCCCCTCGGGTAAGTATGTCGGTACGCCTGATTATTGGCGCGACAGAAGCATTGGCCTGGGAAAAGGCCAATCATATTGTGGCTTCATTAAAGCAACATTACCAACCTAATCCTTTCACCAGTGCCCGTGGCAATAGCGGCGGCGCTGAGCGCCAGCTTGCCATTGCACAAAAAGGTGATGTACATGATAAAGCCCTGTTTATGGCGACCTCTACGGCCATCGGTGGTGGTACAGATTCGACATCCCTCGTCGGCACACCAGACACAATTATTGAATCGCTCTTGGCCTATTACGATCTGGGGGTGACGACTTTCCTCAATCGTGGCTATGACCCGTTGTATGACGCGATTGATTATGGCCGTTACATTATTCCTGCCGTCAGAGAAGAGGTGCGCAAGCGGGAAGTAGCCAAACAGGCTGCAGCGAAAGTGGTTGGTTTATAAGCAACGCGAACAGGATAGAAAAATAAACATGAGTGATACTTTATATTTCACGCGTTTACCTTTGCATGGGGACACGCAATATTTGCCAGGAGATCCGAGAAATCGCGGTGACTGGCATAGAGCGCCGGGTGAGGGCACAGGTGCCGTGTCTGAGTTTGATGTTGAAGATGATTTTAGCTATATCGATTATTTATCGCAGATTGCACGTGCGGCCGAAATCAACCGCTTTGATGGCGTGCTGATGGTGAATGCACCTGGTGGTGAGGAGCCGTGGACAGTGTGTTCACTACTGGCAAGAGAAACGCGTCGCTTGAAATTTGTGTCGGCCTTCCAGCCATATCATTTTTCACCCTGGGCGGCGGTGCAAATGGCGGCTACCTACCAACGTGCCAGCCGCAATAGATTGGTGTGGAATATTATCAATGGCGGTTCTGAAGTGGTGCAAAAACAAGTGGGGGATAACACCCCACATGACGATCGTTATGAACGGGCAGATGAGTTCTTGCAAGTGGTGAAAGGCTATTGGAATAATGAGTCATTCCATTTTAGCGGCAAGTATTATTCAGCCGATGGCGGTGGCAGAAAGGGCGCGCACAAAAAAGCGGCTTTACCGCTGATCTGCACCGCCGGTTCGTCTATTCCCGCCCGTGAGTTTGGCGCTAAGCATGCAGATTATTATTTGATGCGTGCTGAAACCCCAGCTGAAATTTCTGCCCTGATTGCGGATGTCAAAAATAGAGCCAAACAATATGGCCGTGAAGAGATCCGTTTTGGGTTATCTATTGATGTGATTGCAAGAGCCACAGAAGAGGAAGCTTTTGCAGAGGCTAGAAGATTCTTTGATGACGGGATTCAAACCAAAGCTGCCAAGTCGGTGGCTGCTCATGCCGGACTGCGCTCAGCAAGGCGTTTGAGTCATGAGTATGACTATTTGAGTGAAGAAGAAAAGCGCTTTGAGGATTTCTTTATTCATCCCAATGTGTGGTCTGGTTTTGGCTACATCGGCATTCCGCCTGGCTGCGCGATTGTCGGTAGCTATCAAAATGTGGCGAAACGCATACAGGAGTATCAAGACCTTGGGATTTCAATGTTTTTTCTGGCGGGCTATCCGCATCTGGAGGAAACCTACAGATTGGGCGAGCATGTGTTGCCATTATTAAAGCGCAGGCAGCAGGGGGGTGAGGATTGAGCGATCTGTCACGTCTCAGGAGTCGCTATATTTTTAAGGGTAATCAGCGGCCCTGGTGATACTGACTGATTGCATACGCGCCTGAACCAACAAAAAGGCCTGCCACTTTTGATGACAGGCCTTTTGTTTGCAGCGTCTTGGGGCTGTGAGTGATATTTGTGATACCAATCACAACCTACTGCAAAACGATGTACATTCACGCGTTTGGCTACAAATGATCAGAGTAGTAGCGCCAGCGAGAGAAATTTCAATATTGCACTTAACGCACTAGACCCTTGCTTTTTGGCTGGTTGCGCATCGACGATGACCACTTCATCTGCTGGTGCAGCGGGCTGGCTGCTTTGATATGCCAGACCGTATAAATATTTACCTTTCTGCTGCAAGGTGGCTGGTGGCGGTTGGTTGGCGGCAGACGCTTGTGCGATGACCTGCGGCTCATTTTTACCGGCGGCCACCGACATTTCTAATAACGCCAGGTTATTTTGGGCTTTGAGGTACTGGCTATCCAGGGCAATCGCATCCTTAAGCGCTTTTTCCGCTTTTGCATAATTTTGTTGCTGCATATAGGCAAAGCCCAGGTTGTTATCGTTTTTGGCGCTCGGTTCAACGCTGACCAGTTGTTCCAGCGCTGCAATCGCTTCATCGGTGCGATTGTGGCGCATGAGCAGGGCGCTCAAGTGTTGCAGGCTGGCAATATGTTGCGGCTCCAGGTGCAACGCTTTTTGATAGGCGACCACCGCCATGTCGGTATTGTTGAGTCGTTCGTAATTCAAGCCTATCTGGTCGTAGTCAGCGGCTGAGCTGGCGGAGACCAGTTCGATATTTGTCGTGGGCTTGATTTGGAACGAGGCCTGTTTTTCATCACGGATCTGGTGGGCGCATCCCAGTGCCAGCAGTGAAGAGAAAATCACTATATAGGTTAAATGCATCGCAGTTTCCTCCTTATATGCTAGGGGCCAAGATGGATCGCGCTGAATATTTCCATGATTGCGGGACCCGCCAGAATAAAAAGCAAGGTTGGCAGCATAAAGAAAGCCACAGGGAACAGTAACTTGACTGGAATCTTTGCCGCTCTTTCTTCTGCGCGTTGCTTTCTTTTTAAACGCAACTCTTCAGAGCTGACCTTGAGTGACTCACTGACACTGGTGCCATAACGCTCGGCCTGAATAATCATGGAGGCAAAACTGTTGATGTCTTCAATGCCGACGCGCAAGACAAAATGCCTGAGTGCGCGCTCACGGCTTTTACCGGAGCGTACTTCTAGCAAAATCAGTTCCATTTCATCGTGCAGGATTTTTGATTTTATTTTTATTTCATGTGACACGCGTGTGAGTGCCTGATCAAAACTGAGGCCTGCATCCATACAGATCACCAGTAAGTCCAGCGCATCTGGAAACGCGCCCAGAATCTCCTCCTTGCGCTGGCTGATGACAAAGTCCAGGTATATTTTTGGCAGCACCAGGCCCATGGCCGCGCCTGAAAACAGGATGACGGCCAGGCTGAGTGAGTTGTCACGTGACAGTTGCTCTTTAAACAGCAGGTAAAACAAGAGCGGGATGGCAAAAGTCAGTATGGTCTTGATGCCGAAGAACAAACTCGGCGCATATTCGCCGCGCCAGCCGGCCTGCAAGAACTGCACTTTGAGCGGCGAAGTTTCCCAACCATCTTTAGGCAAGGTGAGTTTGGCAAACGGCTCGACCAGCTTGACCACTTTAAAGGCGAACTCTTCATCCGCGTCTGATTTGAGTTGCGCGCTTTGTTGCGTGGTTTGTAGCGACTTTAACCTTCGCGCATATTTGTCATGCGAGAACAGCGAAAACATAAACATTGCCAGGGCAAAAACTGCAACGAAGACACAGATGTAAACAATGATTTCGTTCATGATAGACCGCCAATCACACTTTGATTTGAATAATCTTGCGCATACATAAACCTGCAAATATCATCAAGACAAAACCGATTTTCAATAATGTCAGTCCCACTTCTGTGCCGAATAAGAGCTTGGCGTAATAAGGCGTAATGGCGCTCATTAGCGGCACAATCATCACCGGCATCAGCCACATGACCCAGGCCGAGGTCCTGCCTTCGGCACTGAGTGTGTCGATGTCACGCATTAACTGGAATCGGTCACGGATAATCTTGCTCATAGAGGTCAATACATGGGCAAGGTTGCCGCCTGATTCGCGCTGAATCAGAATGGCAATCACAAAAAACTTGAGGTCGGTAATGGGTACGCGCCGACTGAGGTTTAACATCGCCTCGCTTAGTGGCACACCAAGATTGGTTTCCTCAAGGGAGATGCGGAATTCTCCGGCCAGTGGTTCGGCGAACTCGTCACTGACAATCTTGAAGGCACTTTGGAAGGAGTGGCCTGCTTTCAGCGAGCGCGCCATGGAGTCGATGGCATCTGGCAGTTGTTGCTCAACCTGTTTGAGTCGTTTGCTGCGCTCTACGTAGATATGCATTAAAGGTAGCAAGCTCGCCCCGGCACCCAATAGTGTGCACCACATCCAGTTAACGCCAAGCAGCAGACCGATTAAAAAGCCTGACACAAAGAACAGGAAAATATAGCGCGTAAACTGCTCGACTGACCATAGCTTGCCAGATTGCATCAACAGGATATCCAGCTCCCGGATATCAAAGAACCAGCCTATCATTTTGATCAGTTGGCTTTGGCTGTCTTGAATGCGGCTACGTAAAATACTGATTTCATGGCGGTAAACATTGTCGCTGGCGACGCCTTTGAGGCGGCTGGCAAGCTTTCTGGCTTCTGCGCTATGCTTTTCTTTCCATACCAGCAGAATCGCTTCAAAAAATAGAAAACAGGCGAAGAAGCCAAGCACTGCAAATAACATGAGTTGTGTATTGATTTTCATATGCTACACCTCGTACCTGACTGTCGGGTCGAAGTCGGACTCTAACAGTGCAGCCCCATAGGATTTAAGCCGTTGCATAAAGGTAGGGACAACGCCGGTGGCATAAAAATAGCCCCTGACTTTGCCTTGTTCATCGACGCCGGTTTGCCTGAAGCCATAAATCTCCTGCATGGCAATCGTTTCACCTTCCATGCCGGTGATTTCCTGAATACTGACGATTTTGCGGGTGCCATCCACCAGGCGGGAGACCTGGATAATCACATTGATCGCGGCCGCGATTTGTTGCCGGGTCGCCAGCAAGGTTAAATTAGCACCAGCCATGCCCACCATGTTTTCCATCCTGGCCAGGGCATCGCGCGGGCTGTTGGCATGGATGGTGGCAAACGAACCTTCATGGCCGGTATTCATTGCCTGCAACATATCCAGTGCTTCGGCACCGCGCACTTCGCCCAAAATGATCCGGTCTGGCCGCATGCGCAAGGCATTGCGTACCAGGGCGGTTTGCGTCACTTCGCCCTTGTTTTCAATATTGGGCGGCCGGGTTTCCAGCCTCACCACGTGCGGTTGTTGCATTCTTAATTCGGCGGCGTCCTCAATGGTGACAATACGTTCTTCTTTGGGGATAAAGCCGGAAACCAGATTCAGCATGGTGGTTTTGCCGCTGCCGGTACCACCCGAAATCACCGCATTCATTTTGGATTTTGAGAAGGCGCTGATCAAGTTCGCCATTTGTGGCGTCATGGTTTTGAGTTTGATCAGATCGTCGGTCAGCAGCGGGCTCACCGAAAAGCGGCGAATCGACATCACTGGGCCATCTAGTGCCAGCGGCGGGATAATGGCGTTTACTCGCGAGCCGTCAGCAAGGCGGGCATCCACCATCGGGCTGGATTCGTCGACCCGCCTGCCGACCTGGCTGACAATGCGTTCAATGATGTTGAGCAAGTGCTGGTTATCCTGGAATTGCACCTGCGTTAATTCCAGCATGCCTTTGCGTTCTATATAGACCTGGTTGTAGCCATTGACCAGGATGTCCGAGATTGCCGGGTCGCTCAGCAGCGGCTCCAATGGCCCCAGGCCAAACATTTCATATTGAATATCCCTGGCCAGTGAACCTCTTTCAGCCGTGTTGAGGGCGATACTTTGTTCGTCGACGATGACGCTGACCAGTTCATTGATCTGTTTTTTAATTTGCTCATCCGATAAGGTCGCCAGTTTTTCCAGGTTGATGCGATCGAGAATCTGGGTATGTATCTGCCTTTTCAGCGCAGAATATCCGCTGGCATCCTGGCCACCCTCAACCAGCGAATGATGGTGAGTGTTGAAGCTGCTATTGGTAGATTGCAATTTTTCACGAAGGGACATGATGCAGCCTCCGGCTATTTAAAAAGGTTAGAAAAAAATCCGGCACAGGCCACTTTTTCACCGGTGAACTTTTCAGCCAGTTGTTTAAGTTTTTTTGCCATGTCTGATTTTGGATTCAGTTTGTAAACGGCCTCGCCCTGATTAATACAGTGATTCACCAGGGCATATTCGTTGGGCAAGGTATCACTGACTTTTAAGCCCAGCGCTTGCTCAAAATCTGAAATTTTTAACTTGTCATTCTTGTCGTAGCGATTGACCAGGAAATAGATTTTTTCCTTGGCGTAGCCCAGGGAGCTGAAAATCCGGTACAAATAATTGGCATCGCGGATATAGGGCAGCACTAACTGCACCACTGGCAGTATCTGATGGCTCAGGTCCATCGCCTTGACCGTCAATGCATCAATGTGGCGGCCCAAATCCAGGATGATCAAATCGTAATAATTACCCGCTACCTCAATGATCTTTTCCAGGTGCTCAGGTTTGACATCTGAGGCATGTGCAGGATTGTCCGATGCTGCCAGCACTTTCAGGCGCGGCGTGATTTCGATCAGTGAGGAATCAAGAAAGGCATAATCCAGCCGGTGAATTTGCTGGCAAAGTTCGGCCAGTGAAGCGCTGGCTTGTTCATCTGACAAATACATGCAGGCGTCACCAAAATAGGGGTTTGCATCAATCAGCAAGACGCGCTTGTTGGTATATTCGGCTATGACGTAAGCCAGATTTGTCGCTACGAAAGTCGCGCCGGCACCGCCTTTGCAGGAGATCACGCTAATGACTTTGGTTGAGACGCCCCGTGTGGCGCGTGACCTGGCCATATAACGTTCCAGTGCTGCAATCAGGCTTTGCTCAGACAGTGGCAGCGCCAGCACTTCAGAAAAACCGGCCCGAATCCCTTTGAGTAGCATTTCTGAGGTGACCTCCTCAGATAACAACATGAAGGTCATCTGGCTGTATTGTGTTTTGTAGCGCTCAATCAGGTCAAACTCGGCGACATCTGACTGGCTGACATCAATCATCAGCACGTCGGGCCGCTCGGTGGCGATTTTCTGGTTGGCGCTCACCAGATTGGTTTGATAGGCAACACATTCAAAGCCCCGCTGGTAAAGCGTCTGGAAGGCAGACAGGCTTTGAATGACTTGGTTGTTTTCACTTATTATTAGTATTTTCATATCAACACCTAACTACACTTAGCGTTATATTGACTATCCAGGCTTTCTCTGGGGAGCGTGGTGGTAAAACTGGGCATGGTCACGTTAAAACCAAACACTGCCGAGGTGTAAACGGCCTGGCTCAGGGCCACGGTAATGGTCTTGCAATCGGCCACCGTGCATCCGCCAGGCAAATAGGTCACGACTACATTGCTACTGCTGACAAAGGGCAGGCGGCTGGTGACTTGTGTTTTGATGGCATTGCTATTCTGGGCACAGACCGTGCCCAGGCGGGCGGCCGCGCGCGTGGCCTGCGAGGCCGCATCGTAGTAGTGCAGCACCTTGCCCAGTTCGACAATCGAAAACAGCAGCAGAAACAGAAATCCCGAGACCAGTACAAACTCGATGGCATAGACCCCTTGTTGTGATTTGCGTGTGTTCATGTCAATTGATTACAGCTCGTACTGACTGTATCCAGTTGTGGTTGATAAAAGGTGCTGGAGATATTGCCCAGCGCCAGTGAGCCGGAAAACAGCTTGGTGATATAAGAAAGACTCATGCTGTTGATGCCCACTTTGACCATGGTCACGCTGCCGACCATCAGGTATTGCACTTGCACTTTGCTGGTGGATAGTCCTGAGACCGAGGCTTTTGAACAACTGGTGAGCGAACCACAGACGGCCAGGTTTTTGCTCTCGGTGATGACTGTTTTGTAAGCCAGGACCTCGGGGTCGGTGGTAGAGGCGCAATTCATCGGCCGCGTATGTCCGGCCAGGTATTTGCCCGCGTCACGCACATTTTTGACCAGCTCGTTATACTGGAACATGGTTTTTGCCAGGTCGACACCGGCCAGCATGACAATGATCAGGAAAGGCAGCACCACTGCCAACTCGATGGCGGCGATTCCGGAATGTGTTGTGCGATTGTTCATGATCACTCCACCAAGGCAGCCACTTTTGGCCCCAGCACTGAACCCCCGCCCACCAGGCCGCCAGATTTGCTGCAAGGCGTGACAGAAGTGCTGGCATTGCCCAGGTACTCAAGATACATATTGAAATTGGCCCCACTGGTGGTCGGCATCGGGTGTAGCAAAAAGATACAGACAAATGACTTGAGCTTCATGGTGGTGCAATCGACCACAGGTGCGATGGCAACCCGCCGGTTAGTGCCGTAGGCTTTCAGGTCTGTGCTGGGCATATAGGCAAACGCGTTGCTGATTGATATTCCCGAAATATCACTGTAGGGCGTATTGTTCGGCACAGCGTTTGGTGAAAAATCAGCTGCATAACGATTGGTTTGGGCCGGGTTGTAATAGCCCTTGCCGCTGGTATCCGGAAAATATCCGGAAGAGGCTTCATTTTTTTTCTTAATACCAAAGCGGGTATTGAAATCGTCGCGCAATGAAGCTTTGTAACCAGGGGTGCCGATATACTGGTTGGCCGATGCGTTTACTGAACAATTGGTCGATTGTTTGCCGCTTAATATATCCGCCAGTTCATTGGCACCGCCACCGCCACTGGTGAAGTCTACCCAGCGGAAATGGCCGGATAGCGTGGTATCTTTATTGCCGTTATTCGGCGAAGCCACGCCCGCCAGCCAGTCTCCGGGATTTTTACCTGCCACATCCGGCTGGCAAATGCCGATTGGAATCGCACAGGCCGTTTGTGAGGGCAGGGTAGTGGCGGTGGCTACCGCAGTCACTGCCTGAGTGGCATTCACACTGCCGCCTATGCGGTTCAATAGTGGCGTAATCCAGTTGCTGATACCGCTGCGCGTAATGCTGCAGCGCAGGTATTTGCCATTGACGCCATTGGATGTGCTCGGAAAGGTAATGGTTACCTCGCCAGTGGCAATCGCATTTTTCTGAAAATAGGCACGGTTATTCTGTGCCACGGTCAGCCCGGCAGCGGAGGCCCTGGTTTGCTCATTGCTCAAGCCATCAAACTGTGCCGCGCCAGCCAGCGCACAGGCGTCCGCTGCATTTTGCAGTTCGGATTTAGTCACATATAGTTTGCCTAAATCCGCGCCCAGGCCACCCATTACCAGCAGCAATGGTAAAAACAGCAATACCATGAGCGCAATCGAACCTGACTGCTTACTTTGTTTGCAATGTCTGGTCATTAACATATCGATCTCCATAGGCAGACAATGATGCGGATACGCTGCCTGGGTACGCCTACTGGTTGCCTGTGCCGTTATTCGACCCCGTGCCACCTACCCCGAAATTAAATACACTGGGTTGCGGCACCGGTTTGGAGAAAGACTTCTGGTAACTGTTAATCGAGTCACGCGCGGCACGGCCATCCAGCCCATTGACGGGATCCGGATTATTGGCAGCAGCCGGGTGTATGATCTGCGCCTGCAAGGTATTGCGGACGCTTTCACCAAACTCGCGTTCATATCGTGGCATGGTGCTTTGACATGCTGACACACCGACGGCCACCCCCAACAACATATATAGATTTAGCGGTTTCATTTTGGCATCCTATTTAAGATCGTATCCAGTCGCATTGTCTGCGCTTGGTTCATCAGTTTTTTTTGCAGGTTGTTTTTCGTCAGCGTTGGTCTTGGCTGGCGCATCTCCGTCCGGTTTACCTTCCAGTTTGCCGCCCAGGAAAAACTCTTTACGGCTGGGGTCTGTATGGCGGCCGGTAGGCAGGTCAATGTCTGCCGGGTTCACCGGTTTCACCAGGTGCGGTGTCACTACAAATACCAGTTCGGTTTTATCGTTCTGAAAGTCCGAGCTTCTGAATAACGCGCCAATGATCGGAATCTCCCCCAGAATCGGGAAAGCCTTGATATTGGCCGTCGTATTGTTTTTGATTAAGCCACCAATAGCGAAGCTTTGTCCGTCAAACAGTTGCACAGTGGTCGAGGCTTTTCTGGTGGTGAAGGCCGGTAAAATGGCGGTACCGCTAAACCCGGTAGCAGTCACGCCTATGCCTTCACGATTGAGCTCAGAGACCTCTGGCGCCACGCGTAAATTGATGCGTCCGCCCGCCAGTACGGTAGGGGTGAATTTCACGCCTACACCAAACTCTTTTTCTTCCAGTGTGATGGTGTTGCCCGCGCCGGCATTTTGCGCCACCGGGATGAAAATGCGGCCACCTGCCAGAAAGCTACCTTCCTGGCCGCTAATGGCCATAATGGTTGGCTCAGCCAGCACTTTGATTAAGCCATCGCGTTTTTCAGCATCCAGGGTGAAATTTTTGTTGGCTGACTTAAAGCCGCCAATCGAGCCGCCAGTGGCGCTGCCCGATGTCGACAGGAAATTACCTAATAGCGTGTAAGTCCAACTACCAGAGGTTTTACTGAGGGCGATACTGGCGCCCAGTTTATCCAGCAGGGTTTTCGACACCTCGGCCACTTTCACCTCCAGCATGACCTGTTGCTGGGCTGAGACCGTAAGCATGTTCACAATGCGGGGGTTTACAAACTCTTGTAGTAGCGGATTATTCAGCTGCTGCTGTGATTGTTGCTGTTGTTGCATCTGCATCTGCATTTGCATCTGTGCGTTATCGCCACTGGCAAATACCGGCATGGTTCTTCTTCTGACAAAGGTCTGTGCAATATCAATCACCCGGTTGGCCGTCAGCGCATCCTCCACCGAGCCCCAGACGATGAGCGAATCTGCGGCGGCAGTGACCTTGATGTTTTTTTCCTCTGGCAGCAGTTCTGATAATGTTTGCAGCAATCCTTCTGCATCCATATTGACGACCACATCGACAAAGGTACATTTGCCACTCTTGCCTTTGATGATCATATTGGTCGTACCTATATTCACCCCAAGCAGATACAGGGTTTTTAATGACACCAGCTTGGTTTGCAGCACACTCGCATCACCCACACTGCGCGTCGCCAGCGGCTCCGGTAGACTCATTAAGGTAGACTTGCCCAGCGGCAGGTGCATGGTGGTGGGATGGGCAATCTCGCCGTCACAGTTGGCATCGCCATTGCCAATGTAATCATTGGTTTCAATGACTGCCGCTTTGGTTTTTTCAGCAGAAATCAACAAGGAAGGCAACGTGGCAGTGATGAACGCCGCGGCCAGGAGAGACAACTTCAACGCATATTTTGACTTGTGATCAAATGCGATATGCGTTCTCTTCAATGAGAAGAAATCCATGATCGACCCCCTCTGAAAACCTAAGGTTTTCAATATTGTTTGAGTTATTGTTCACTTACTTTTTGAGTTAAAAACACTCAAGTGACTCAGTCGTCCCTGTGAATACCTTGGTACATTTCTTAGTCACCACTATTGGCGCCGCTGCCGCAACAATCATTTTTTTCGCCTTGGGTTTGCTGATCACCGGCATCACCGGTCCTGTATTTTTAGGGACCAATGATAACAAGGCTTCTTTAGTGATACCCTGGGTGGCAACGTCGCCGGGGTCGGCCTGATTGCGTAATACCAGGGAGAGATTGCCGACACTGCGTGCCAGGTCTATCATTTCTGCCTGCTCCGGGGTGACTTCGAGGGTGACAGCATTGACGACTTTGGGTTTGTCGGCATTGGCATTGACGTCATCGCCCACGGCCAGCACGAGGATGTGCTTGAGTACAATCTTGGAAATATTGTCTTCGTCGCCGTTGCGTTCGGCCTGATTGGTATTGACGATCATGTCAACGTAATTGCCTGGTAGCGCGAAACCAGCCACGCCCACCACTTCGTTGACTTTGACAGTGATTGCGCGCTTGCCTTCGGCAATCACGGCAGACAAGCCGCCTTTAGAGCCAACCGGTGCCAGTTTGGATTCCAGCACGGGCTCGCCATTTTGCAGGCTATATTTGACCACCCGACCATCAAGCTTCTCGACCTCGCCAAAGAAACCCTCGGGTAAACTGGTTTTGGGCCAATCGATGCGTTTCAGCATGCCCACATTGATTTTTTCACCCATATTGAGTGGGCTGACCATCACCACTACTTTTTCAGTTTGCATCGAACGTGTTTGCAACCATTTGGAAGCCGCTACCACCGCTCCAATCGCTGCTAACAAGGCAAACAACAGCATCGTCATTGCACGCATATTCATTTTTATTCTCTTTTTCGAAAAAAACTTGCAAATGAAATGGTCACGAATGCCAGACTACATATGTTGTGTGTACACCCCCATCAAAGTACCTATCGCAATCGCCAGTGCATAAGGCATTCTGCCTACACTGTTGATGCCATCTGTCCCATCCTCCATACCTAGCTGGATATGCGTATGGTGTAACCTGAAAAACAGGATTGCATTCACATTTCTGATGAGTTGCATGCCCCGTTTTTGCATTAACACCACTCCCAGCGCCAATACTCCACCAACTAGATAGATACACACCGCAACTGGCATCCATGCCGCCGAACCTAAAATGCCACCGACCACCATGGCCAGCTTGACATCGCCTGCTGCCATGCCTTTCAGCAAATAAAGTGGCATAAAACACATGAACGCTAAGCCCACGCCTTGTAACCATTGCACACCGCCTGGCCCGCTGGCATTTAATAGCCACAATCCCAAGCTGCTTATCAGGCCAAATACAATCAGTGTGTTATATACTTTGCGAAATCTAAGGTCGGTGTAACAGGCGTAGATCAATACCCCGGCCAGTAACCATAATCCAAGTGCTGCGTAAGTCGTCATGTTCAGAAACAAAAAAACCTCTCACCGTTGGGGTAAGAGGTTTTAATGGATATCATAGGCTGAACCCGATACGCTACATTGTTTCTAGGTGGTGATACCGTTCACAATGGCCTGTAGCTTGGTGGTCAGAGTGGTACCCATCCCAGAAAAAACGGCAGCCAATACACCGACCAGTGCCGCAGCAATAATGACATACTCGATGGCGACAACGCCATCTTCATCCTTCATAAATTTAACGATTGCGCTCATCATCATCTCCCGAAAAGATATTTTTTGTCACATGAAATACAAGTTCAATTGCGTATTTCATGACTGTATTTTACGTATTGTTTTTAGGTTTCCAAGTACCCGTTTGGGCTATCGTGAAAATAATTACCTAGGTAACTATTAACGAAAATACAATGATTACAGTATCTAACTTGCAAAATTAAAAGCAATAGATACCCATTAAAACATCTGGTATTTAACTAACATTTACCATGTTTGGCGTAAATGTAATTGTTGATGCCATTAAATTGTGATAATGATTTTCATTAACGGCGGTCGGGAGGGGTTGTCATGACATATGGCGGTCAAGCGTCGCGCGAAAAATGCAGCTTATTCTCAGGCATGTGAGGGGATGCTGTATCGCAATAGTAGCGACTTAAATACAATTTTTGCGCGGCTAATGACGATGCATTATTCAAGTAATACATCGTTTAAGTGAATGTTTGCTCAAGAGCCAGGCCTGGCAGGCGGCGACACGGTCAGTGTCGCTTCCCGCCGGGCAAGCTTAGTCTAGAGTCGGGCTTCTATATCTGGCTAGCCAATGTGCATAAGGCGCAGGCAATACCCAGGCGGCATCGTCTTTACCCAATTGCTTGGCGGCGAAATAGGGCCAGTGCGGGTTTTCCAGATGCGCGCGGCCTATCATGGCTAAGTCCAATTCTTGTTTGCGGATAGCGTTATCTGCCAATGATGGTGCGCCGAAACCCCAGGCGGATGAAACCGGGATGCCCGCTTCATTGCGCACGCGTTGTGCAATCGGGCCTAAAAACGCCGGGCCCCAGGGAATATTGGTTTCCGGAATGGTGAACCCGACACTGACACTTAACATGTCCAGCCCGCGTTCACGCCAGGCTTTGACCAGCTGAATCGATTCACTCAGGGTTTCTTCATCTTTGCCATCATATTCAATGACGCCGAACCTGGCGGTGAGTGGCAGGTTTTCCGGCCACACTGCGCGAATGGCTTCCAGCGTTTCGATGGTAAAACGCGAGCGGTTTTCAAAGCTGCCGCCATAAGCATCGGTACGCTGGTTAGAGTGTGCAGAGGTAAAACTTTGCCCCAGGTAGCCGTGCGCAAAGTGGATTTCCAGCCACTCGAAGCCTGCATCAAGCGCGCGTTTTGCCGCAGCGACAAAATCCTGCTTGACGCGCTGGATGTCATCAATCGACATGGCGTTGGGCACACGTGGTAAATCACCACCAAAGGCAATGGCAGAAGGCGCAATGGTTTGCCAGGCGCGCGGGTCATTCTCTGCGATATGGTCATCGCCTTCCCACGGTTTATTGGCACTGGCTTTACGTCCGGCATGGGCAATCTGGATGCCGGGGACTGCGCCGGCTGCCTTGATAGAGGCGGCAATTTCACGTAGTTGTGCTGTTTGCGTATCGTTCCATAATCCTAGGCAGCCAGGCGTGATGCGGCCTTCTGGCGCGACGCCGGTGGCTTCGACAATCACCAGTCCGCTGCCACCGCGTGCCAGCGTGGCGTAATGGGCTTTGTGCCAGTCATTGGCAACGCCGTCTTCTGCCATATATTGGCACATCGGCGGAATCGCAATGCGGTTTCTGAGGGTGACGTCTTTTAATTGATAGCTAGAAAATAAATCGGCCATGATGATCCTTTTACTAAGTTTTCCTATTGATTAATTGTCGACAGATGCCAGTGTTGAGTTGGCGTTATTTGAAAGGAGCTGCATTTCTATGATTGCCAATGCCAGCCCCACGCATACGATGCAACCGGCAATCCAGCCAATGGCGGTCAGGCCCAGGCCATGCGTAATCACCAATCCACCTACCCATGCGCCTGCGGCATTGCCGATATTGAATGCACCAATATTCATGGCTGAGGCCAAGGTCGGTGCGCCGCTGGCTTTTTCCAGGATTTTGATCTGCAATGAAGGCACCGCTGCAAAACCGGCAATGCCGAGCAGTCCGACCAGGGCGACGACCGCTATTTGCTGATGGGCAAAGAAGGAGAATGAGACCAGGATGGCAATGATAAACATCAATGCCCCTATCAGGGTTTTATCCAGGTGGATATCGGCGAGTTTGGCGCCGATGATATTGCCGATGACCATGCCCACACCAAACAGTAAAAATACCGGTGAAATGGCGGCGGGTGAAAAATGTGCGACATCGGTCAGTATTGGCGCGACGTAGGTGAGCACGGCGAACAGGCCCGTATCTACAATAATGGTCAGCAGCAGTCCGGCAATCACTTGCGGTTGCAACAGGGTACTGATTTCAGCACGCACATTGACCTTTTCTGCATGGTGATCACTGGGCACCAGCCAATAGAGCGCGGCCAGCGCAACCGGGCCTATCATGGTCACCGCCCAAAAGGTGGATCGCCAGCCCAGCATCTGGCCTAACCAGGTACCCGCAGGCACGCCAATGACATTGGCGACCGTCAGGCCGGTAAACATTAATGCAATCGCCAGCGCGCGTTTGTCTTTAGGCACCAGGCTGGTGGCGACCACTGCGCCTATGCCAAAAAAAGTGCCATGTGCGAAAGAGGTGACCACGCGTGCAATCATGAGCGTGGTGTAATCGGGCGCCACCGCGCAGATTAAATTACCCAGCGTGAAAATACCCATGAGCCACAGCAACGAATTTTTGCGCGAAAACTTGGCCATGAGGATAGACATGATAGGCGCGCCCACGGCCACGCCCAGTGCATAGCCGCTGATCAATAAACCAGCCATCGGGATGCTGACGTGCAGGTCGCGGCTGACTTCTGGCAATAAACCCATAATGACAAATTCAGTGGTGCCGATGCCAAAAGCACCGGCCATCAGGGCATATAAGGCGAGGGGGATGCCTTGTGAAGATGGTTCTTTTTTCATTGCAGCTTAAACACTTTTGTTAAATTCCATAGTTCGAATATAATCGAACTATGGAATAATATCAAGCGTTGTGATAAATTTTACATATGCGGCAAATTAAACATCCCAATATGGATCAGGTGGAGCTCACAGACATTATGTATGCGCTGTCAGACCCGACACGCCTGGAGATTGTCGGCCGACTGGCCAATGCAGGCCGTAAACTGACTTGTGGTGAACTCGACTTGAATCGTCCTAAATCCAGCATGTCGCATCATTTCAAGATTCTGCGCGCCGCCGGACTGGTGGAAACCCTGATTGAAGGCACGGAGCATATGAATGCGCTCAGGGTAGATGAGATTGAGCAGAAGTTTCCGGGTGTGCTGCAATCGGTGCTGCGCGCACTTGCTTAATTGCAAGAGATTAATGCTCAAGGATATGAGCATGCGCTTTTAATAGCGCTTCATCGCTCAATACAAATTCTTGACTGTTTGCCAGTCTTTCAATTACCAGATCAATAAAGCAGCGCACCCTGGCCGGTTGCGCAGTACGGCTACCGTAATAAATATACAAGCCCAGGTTATCCACGATATGTTCCAGTAACAAGGGCACCAGGCGCCCTTGGCGAATATAGCTTGCAGCCGTGGGTACGGCCAGTTGACCAATCACTTCACCGGCCAACACAGCCCTGAGTTCGAAGCCTTCATCATTGGTGCAAAAGGCTGGGCGTACATGTTGCTCAATAATATTTTCGCCAACCTTCACGTGCCAGGGAACCACGCGACCATCGCTGGGGCGGCGAAATGCGCTGCAGCGATGTGTTTCCAATTGGCTGAGCGTATGTGGAATGCCGTATTTTCGCAGGTAGCTTGGCGCTGCACAGATGGCGAGCTGCATGGGAAAAAGCCTGCGCATGACCAAGCCATCTTGCGGCGGGTTGCCCAGGCGAAATCCGACATCGACACGATCGTCGACCCAATTGCCGATGCGGTCATCCAGCTGTATGTCGGGTTGTACTTCGGGATACAAGCGAGAGTATTCATCTAACACCGGGCCAAGTACCGATAATAAAACCGTACGCGGTCCGACGATACGCAACGGGCCTGCGAGTCCTTCCCTGGTTTGGCGTGTGGATTCCAGGGCCTGTTCCAACCCGATTAATGAGGGTTTTGCCGATTCATATAGCCGTTGTCCTTCTTCGGTGAGTGACATGCTACGTGTGGTGCGATGAAACAGCCTGACACCAAGGTGTGCCTCCAGCTGGCCTAGGGCCTTACTGGCTGCCTGCGGGGTAATCTGCTGCGCAGCGGCCGCTTTACTGAGACTTCCTAGTTCGACAGTCCGCACAAAGGTAGTCATTGATCGTAAGGTATCCAGGGCCATAAGGCATTGTTCTTTCTGCTATTTACATTATTTAGTTGTAAATAATTAAACTAATAATGCGCTAGTTTAATGCATATCCGGCGCGTAAAGTGCGACTCATCACATGGATAGATGAAAGGAACGCGCGTGGATCATTTTACTTATTACAATCCAACCAAAGTCGAGTTTGGTGTCGGTAAAGAGTCTCTGATTGGCCAGCACCTGGCCGAAGCCAGGGTCAAAAAAGTATTGCTCTGTTATGGCAGTGACCGTATCAAACGTGATGGCTTGTTTGATGTGGTGACCAAAAGCCTGGCCGAGAAGAACATTCAATTTGTGCTGTGTGGTGGTATTGTCAGCAACCCTGTCATTTCTAAAGTGCGTGAAGCGATCAGCCTGGCGCGCCTGCATCAGGTCGATGCCATTTTAAGTGTGGGTGGCGGTTCGGTGCTGGATAGTGCCAAAGCGATTGCCGCGGGCGTGCCTTATGCAGGCGACGTTTGGGATTTGTTTATCGGCAAAGCCAGTATTGATAGCGCGTTGCCCGTGTTTGATATTCTGACGCTGGCGGCCACCGGCAGTGAAATGAATAGTGGTGCCGTTATCACCAATGAAGACACCAAAGAAAAATTTGCGATTCAATCACCCCTGACGTTCCCCAAAGTGTCTATCGTAAATCCTGCACTTATGAAAACCGTGTCGCGCGATTACCTGGTGTACTCCGCTGCAGACATTATTGCGCACGCAATTGAGGGCTATTTTACTGCTGTTGACCAGCCCCGGTTTCACTCGCGGTTGGTCGAGGCCATCATCAATACCGTGATTGAAAACACGGAAATTCTGCTGGTGAATCCGGATAACTATGCAGCCAGGGCAGAGTTTGCCTGGGCTTCAACACAGGCGCTGAATGGTTTGATTTATTCCGGGACGGCTGGTTACAGTTATCCCAACCACATGATTGAGCATGCACTGTCTGCCTTGTTCAATGTGCCGCATGGCGCGGGGCTGTCTGTGGTGATACCAGCCTGGATGAAGTGGTACCAGGACCGCAATCCTTTGCAGTTTGAACGCTTTGCGCAAAATATCTTTGGTTTGAAAACCGCCGAGCAAGGGATTGCTGCGCTGGAAAACTGGTTTAACAAAATCGGTACGCCAACACGCTTAGCACAACTGGGCATTACCGAGGCCCACTTGCCAGCCACTATAGACATCGTACTCACCAATGCCAAGTGGTTTGGTCTCGCCGATATTTACACCAAAGACGTGGCGACCACCATCTTGAAAAACGCACTTTAATTACTGACGAATAAGAAAGGCACAACATGCAAACACGCACATTAGGAAATAGCGGCTTGGAAGTCTCCGCGCTAGGTTTAGGTTGTATGGGCTTGAGTTTTGGATACGGTGCCGCTGTCGATAAAAAAGACGGCATTGCGTTGATCCGGGCGGCTTACAGAAAAGGCGTTAACTTTTTTGATACAGCCGAGGTATATGGCCCGTTTGACAATGAAGAGCTGGTTGGCGAGGCGCTGGCACCATTTAAAAACGAGGTAGTCATCGCCACCAAATTTGGTTTCAAAATTGAAGATGGCAAACAAGTGGGATTGGATAGCCGCCCGGAAACCATCAGGAAAGTGGCTGAAGCCTCTTTAAAACGTCTCAAGATTGATGCGATTGATTTGTTTTATCAGCATCGGGTGGATGACACAGTGCCGATTGAGGAGGTTGCAGGGGCGGTGAAAGACTTGATTCAGCAAGGTAAAGTGAAACATTTTGGCCTGTCTGAGGCGGGCGTGAATACCATACGTCGGGCGCATGCCGTGCAGCCGGTTGCTGCCTTGCAGAGTGAGTATTCCTTATTCTGGCGGGAGCCTGAAAAGGAGATTATGCCGACCCTGGAGGAACTGGGGATTGGTTTTGTGCCTTTTAGTCCGTTGGGGAAAGGATTTCTCACCGGCAAAATTAATGAACGTACCCAGTTTGGCGAGGGTGATTTCCGCAATGTGGTGCCACGATTCTCAAAGGAAAATCGCAAAGCTAATATTTTGGTGGTTGAGTTGTTGTCTTATCTGGCCGAATTGAAAAATGTCACCCCTGCACAGATTGCCCTGGCCTGGTTATTGGCACAAAAGCCCTGGATAGTGCCGATTCCCGGCACTACTAAAACACATCGACTGAATGAGAATATTGGTTCGGTCGATGTCGAGTTGAGTAGCGATGAACTGCAAAGAATCAATGAAGTGGTCTCTGCCATGCAGTTTAAAGGCGAGCGCTATCCGGAGCATCTGCAAAAGCTAGTCGGCCGATAGTCTTTTATACATGGCAATACTGCGTTGACGCAGTCCTGTAAGCGGGGCGTTTAATACACATCCCGCACATAGCGTTTGTCCTGTGCCATCTTTGATACGTAGTCTGCAGCCGCTTCGGCACTCATCTTGCCATGCGTCTGGATAATCGTTTTCAAGGCAGCATCGACATCTTTTGCCATGCGGCTGGCATCGCCACAGACGCAAAAGTGAGCCCCTTGCTCCAGCCATTGCCATAACATTTCGCCTTGTTCCAGCATGCGCTGTTGCACGTAGATTTTCTCCGACTGGTCGCGGGAGAAGGCCGTATCCAGTCGGTGTAACACGCCTGCTTGTTGCAGGGCTTGCAGCTCTTCGTGGTAATAAAAGTCTGTAGCAGCGTGTTGTTCGCCAAAGAACAGCCAGTTTTTACCTTGCGCGCCTGTGGCCTGGCGTTCCTGTAAAAAAGCGATAAATGGTGCAATGCCGGTGCCTGGGCCGACCATAATCAACGGCGCATCCGGATTTTTTGGCGGGCGGAAGTGGGTCGAGCGTTGCAGAAAAATAGGCACGCTGATTTCGCCTGCGCGGTCGGCCATAAAAGTTGAACACACTCCGCCACGCGCCTTATCTTTACCGTAACGCACGGTAGAAACCGTCAGGTGCACCTGGTTGGGATAGGTCTTCGGGCTGGACGAAATAGAGTAAAGGCGTGGTTGCAGGCGTTTTAAGACGCTGAGCCATTCGCCCGCCTCGACCTTGATCGGATACGCCAGCAGCAAGTCTATGATCTGTTTACCCCACAGCCAGTCTTTGAGTGCTTTGTCATCGGCCATTAGTGCTGCCAGTGCAGCACTGTTGTAACTGCGTTCTTGCACAAACTTGAGCATGTCAGGGGTGATGCGGGCAATCTCATAGTGGTGTGAGAGGGCATCTACCAACGCCACTTCGCCGTGATCTTTCACGGTCACCATGGTGGAGGGTGACAGTTTGAGGGCACTCAGCATATCGCCCACCAGTTCTGGGCAGTTGGTCGGCCAGACGCCGAGGGCATCCCCTGCTTCGTAACTGAAGCCGCTATTGCTGAGGTCAAAACCAAACTGGCGGATCTCTTTCTCTGCACCTTCGGCATTCAGTCGCTGGTTGATGATCAATGGGGCTTGCAGTGGCTGCTGGCGCGTATAGCCTGAGGGCGTTGCCACCGCCGTTTCTGCAAGTGCTTCATCGCTATCGCCTGCCAGTGCCATGGCGGGTTGAGTCACGCTGGCGGCATGATTAGCCAAAGCGGAAACCACTTTGCCCAGCCATTCGTTGGCAGCTTGCTCAAAGTCCGGCTCGCAATCCACACGTGGCGTCAGGCACTGCGCGCCCAAAGCTTCCAGGCGTGCATCAAGCTTGCGGCCAAAGCCACAGAACTGGTCATAATTGGAGTCACCGAATGCCAGCACGGAAAAACGGGTTTTTTCCAGCGTGGGTGCGGTATCCGCCTGGAGGGCGTTCCAGAAATGGCTGCCGTTATCAGGCGGGTCACCATCGCCAAACGTACTGGTGAGCACGAGCACCTGGCTGCTCGTGGCCAGGTCTGCCACCGTTATGCTGTCCAGTTGTTTTACTGTGGCTTGTAGCCCGCTGGCGTTGATACGCTCAGCACATTTTTCGGCAAAGCCTTCAGCATTACCGGTTTGTGAGGCCCACAGAATCATCACCGGTGGGGCGGCTGGTGTGGTCGAAAAATCCGGCAGGCCTGTAGGCAGGTTGCTGTTGTCAGGCAGCCAGCTACGTGCAAACAGCCCAGCCAGGATGCCGTTGATCAGCACATGTTTGGCCGGCGCCAGCGGGGCGCCTTCTGGCAGCGTGGGCACGCCACCCAGCTGGCGCGACTCTTCGGTACGCAAGCCGGTGATAAAGCCTTGCAAGTAGAGTTGTTCGTGCGCATCCAGAATAATGTCCGCTTGCTTATCAAGCCCCAGCAACCTGGCTAAAGCATCGATATCTTTCATAGGGAGTTCCTTGTGATTCTTGACCGAGTCACCTGCGTCGGTAATGGTGATGAGTGCATCTTCTTCCGCAGGCGGCGTCGCCGCGGCGACGCGTGTCATCGCCACGGCGCAGAATTTGAATTCGGGTTGTTGTGAGATGGCGTCTATCGCATCACTGGTGACGGCATTAATGGTCAGGTCGTCGCCGAATACATCATTCCAGTGAAAAGGCGCAAAGCAGTTGCCAGCACGCACGCGATCCGTCACTACGGCAGGTAATACAGCACGGCCACGCCGCGAGCGAATTTCGACCGCGTCTTTATCTTGTATACCCAGCGCGGCTGCATCTTCTGGATGCAGTTCTACAAACGGGCCCGGGTTGAGTTTGTTTAAGGTAGGAATTTTGCCGGTTTTGGTCATGGTGTGCCATTGGTGCTGCAGGCGACCGGTGTTCAGCACAAATGGATAGTCCGGATCGGGCAACTCTGCCGGATCCATGTGTGGACGGGCAAAAAACACGCCTTTGCCACTGGCGGTGGCAAAGGCAATACGCGGCTGGCTACCATCTTCACGGATAGTCAGTTTCTGGCTGATGCCATTATTAAGATAGCGAATCGGATGGCGATCTTCTGTGCTGTCTGGCGCGCATGGCCATTGCAGGGATTGCTGGCGTAATTTTTCATGGCTGACACCGCGGATGTCATAGCCGGTTTTCAGGTTAGAGGCCTGGGTGATTTCCGCAAACACTTCAGCGGCTGACTGGTAGCTGAAGCCGGCACTAAAGCCCATTTCGCAAGCCACTTTGGCAATGATTTGCCAGTCTGCCATGGCTTCACCTGGCGGGTTCACCGCATGCTGCATCAGCGTCATATTGCGTTCTGAGTTAATCATCACGCCTTCTGCTTCGGCCCACAAGGCACCCGGCAGCAAAATGTCGGCATAGCGATTGGTTTCAGTATCAAGGAACGCATCCTGGGCAATCACCAGCTCGGCCTTTTCCAGTCCGGCGATGACGTTTTTGCGGTTGGCCATGCTGGCGACCGGGTTGGTACAAATCACCCAGCAGGCTTTGATGTCGCCGGCCATCATTTGCTCAAACATGGCGACGGTGCCGCCACCCAGACGCGTATGCAGCGTGCCTTCCGGCACTTTCCACAGCTGTTCGATGAATTGTCTATCCTGCTCGACCAAGACTGAGCGCTGGCCTGGTAGCCCCGGACCCATATAGCCCATTTCACGGCCACCCATAGCATTCGGTTGCCCGGTCAGTGAGAACGGGCCGCTGCCCGGGCGGCAAATCGCGCCGGTCGCCAGGTGCAGGTTACAAATGGCATTGGTGTTCCAGGTGCCATGGGTGCTTTGGTTGAGGCCCATGGTCCAGCAACTGATCCAGTTTTTGCTGCTGCCTATCCACTCAGCCGCCTGGCGGATGGCGTGTTCATTAATACCTGTGATTTCGGCCACTTTTTCTGGCGAATAGGCTTCGAGAAAGTCCGGCATGACCTCCCAGCCTTCGGTAAACTCGGCAATAAACGCGGTATCGGTATGGCCGTTTTTGACCAGCAAGTGCAATAAACCATTGAGTAAAGCGAGATCAGTGCCGGGCTTGATCTGCATAAACAAACTTGCTTTATCTGCGGTGGTATTGCGACGTGGATCAACCACGATCAATTTGGCACCGGCTTTGACTCTATCCATCATGCGCAGGAATAAAATCGGGTGGCAATCGGCCATATTGGCGCCAATGACGAAGAACAGGTCGGTTTGGTCAAAGTCCTGGTAGGAACCTGGCGGGCCATCTGCACCCAGCGATAATTTATAGCCACTGCCTGCGCTGGCCATACACAGGCGTGAGTTAGACTCAATGTTGTTGCTACCGAGGTAACCCTTCACCAGTTTGTTGGCGAGGTATTGGGACTCAATCGACATCTGGCCGGAGACATACAAGGCAATCGCATCCGGGCCATGTTCGTCCAGAATAGCACGCAGGCGGCGTGCGGTTTCCTTGATGGCTTCGTCCATGCCGGTACGCACAGACTCTTGCCCGCGTGCCGGACGTACATAGGCATAGTCCAGCCGACCAGATTCAGCTATGGCCTGGATGCAGGTATTGCCCTTGGTGCACAGGCGGCCAAAGTTGGTTGGATGCTGCTTGTCACCATAGACCTTGATCACGCGCTGATTCTTTGTGACGCCCTGATCTTCGACCTCCATGACAATGCCGCACCCGACACCACAGTAGGGGCAGACTGATTTTACCTGCGTGACCATCGTGCCTGATCCCGATGTAACCTAGACCTGCACCCAGACTGCGCCATCTCGCACTTCAACCGCGTAGGTGTTCAGGCGCACACTGTCATCTTCAACGCAGACCCCGGTACGCAACTGGTAGTGATGTTTGTAGATCGGTGAGGCGACGACACGTTCGCCGCCTAAGTCACCGACGATGCCGCGTGACAGCACGTTGGCGTCGCTGTGTGGGTCATGATTGTCGATGGCGTACAGCAGATCATCCTGCAGGCGGAAAATGGCAATCTGGCGACCCTCGACCAAGGCACATACGCCCATATTGGGCCAGATGTCTTCCAGTGCACACACCGGGTGCCACGCGCCTGCATTGTCTGGGATTTGATTGATTGCATCATCCAATGACGCTGCTTGTTGTAATTGACTCATGGGGTACTCCGTTGATTACTCTGTGGTTGCGAGGATAGGAATCACCTTCGCTTGTTGTTTTTCTTCTACCGTCGCCGGGCGCATCTGGTCGCGTTCCTTGACGAAGACAATATTGTTGTCGCCAGCCACGCTATTCACAAAACTGCGGAAGCGTTTGCGCACTTCAGGGTCATTGACGGCGGTTTTCCATTCGTCCTGGTAGTTATCCACCACGTGTTGCATCTGCGCTTCCAGCTCGGCGCCCAGGCCCAAGGAATCATTGATCACCACGTCTCTGAGGTAGTCCAGGCCACCTTCCAGGTTGTCGCGCCAGGTGCTGGTGCGTTGCAGGCGATCAGCAGTGCGGATATAGAACATCAGGAAGCGGTCTATCATGCGGATCGCTTCTTCTTTACTGAGGTCGCTGGCGATCAGCTCGGCGTGGCGCGGTTTCATGCCGCCGTTACCGCATACATACAGGTTCCAGCCATTTTCGGTGGCGATTAAACCCACATCTTTGCCTTGGGCTTCGGCGCATTCACGCGTACAACCCGAGACGCCGAACTTGATTTTGTGCGGCGCGCGCAGACCTTTGTAGCGATTTTCCAGTTGCACGGCCAGGCCGACGCTGTCGTCCACGCCATAGCGGCACCAGGTCGAGCCAACGCAACTTTTCACGGTACGCAATGATTTGCCATAGGCATGGCCAGACTCGAAACCCGCAGCGATCAACTCTTCCCAGATATTTGGTAATTGTTCGACGCGGGCACCGAACATATCGACACGGGCACCACCGGTGACCTTGGTATATAAGTTGTATTTCTTGGCAATCTGGCCGATAGCGATCAGGCCATCAGGGGTGACTTCACCGCCTGGCATACGTGGCACGACTGAGTAGCTGCCGTCTTTCTGGATATTGCCCAGGAAGTAGTCGTTCGAGTCTTGCAGCGAAGCCAGATCTTTTTTGAGGATAAAATCGTTCCAGCAAGAGGCGAGGATGCTGGCCGCGGTCGGTTTGCAGATATCGCAGCCCATGCCTTTGCCATGCTTGTGCAACAGTTCGCCGAAGGTCTTGATTTGTTCTACGCGTACCAGGTGGTACAACTCTTGGCGTGAGTAGGGGAAGTGTTCGCACAGGTGATTGTTGACAGTCATGCCCAGCTTGACCATCTGCGCTTTCATCACTTGTGTCACCAAAGGCACGCAACCACCACAGGCAGTCCCCGCTTTGGTGCAAGACTTGATTTCGCCTATGCTGCAAGCACCCGCGGCCACTGCTTCACCAATAGCACCTTTGCTGACGTTATTACACGAACACAGCACCGCGCTGTCTGGCAGGGCATCTACGCCCAGGCCAGGTTTTTCTTTGCCATCACTGGCAGGCAAAATCAGGAACTCCGGGTTTTCCGGCAAGGCCATGGCATTGACCGTCATCTGTTGCAGCGTGCCGTATTCATCGGCATTGCCAATCAGCACCGCGCCCAGCAGTTTTTTACCATCTTCGCTGACGACGATTTTTTTGTAGATATTGCGCACTTCATCGGTGTATTGGTAGCTGCGGCAACCATGCGTTTTGCCATGCGCATCACCGACGCTGGCCACATCGACGCCCATCAGCTTGAGTTTGGTGCTCATGTCCGCGCCCTGGAAGGTAGACGTCGTTTCACCTGACAAATGCGCGCAAGCGGTGCGGGCCATATCGTAGCCGGGTGCCACCAGGCCATACATTTCATCGTTCCAGCTGGCACATTCGCCGATCGCGTAAATATCGTGGTCGCTGGAACGGGAGAAATCGTCGATAGCGATACCGCCACGTGCGCCTATGGCCAGCCCGGAGTCGCGTGCCAGTTCGTCGCGCGGACGGATACCGGCGGAGAAGACGATCATGTCGGTTTCCAGCCAGGTTTCATCAAAGAACACCATGCGGTGGCGTGCAGTGGCACCATCCACGATCGCGGTGGTATTGCGGCTAGTATGTACATGCACACCGAGTTCTTCAATCTTGCTGCGCAGCACTTTACCGCCAGCCTCGTCCACTTGCACGGCCATCAGGCGCGGCGCGAATTCCACCACGTGGGTGTCCAGGCCCATATCGCGCAAGGCTTTGGCGCATTCCAGGCCGAGCAGGCCGCCGCCGACCACCACGCCACTCTTGGCGGATTTACCTGCGGCCGTCATGGCCTCCAGATCTTCAATGGTGCGGTAAACAAAACAGTTTTCGCGATCACGGCCAGCGACAGACGGCACGAATGGGAAAGAGCCTGTCGCCAAGACTAGCTTGTCGTAGGTGAGGATGGTGTTATCTGTCAGTGTGACGGTATGCTGGTGGCGGTCAATATGGCTGACGCGCGCGTTCAGGCGCAGTTCCAGGCCTGGGCGGTCATAAAAGCCAGGTTCGACTAATGATAAATCTTCAGCGGTGCTGCCCGAGAAAAAACTGGACAGGTGCACACGATCATAAGCTGGGCGTGGTTCTTCGCCTAATACGGTGACTTGCAGGTTGGCGGCTGCCAGATCCGGGTGGCGTTTCACCAGTTCCTGCATAAAATAATGTCCCACCATGCCGTTGCCGACAACTACTACGCGGGTAAGTTGATTCATCGTGTGTTCCCCATCAGATGCAAGCATGACGATGGCAGTTGTTTTTCCATAGGCATGCGTTGCGATTTACTAAACTTAAAAACGAAAAAAGGCGCCCACAGCTTATCTAGCGACCACCTTTGGCAGCATTTAAATAAGCTATGGACGCCGTTGTCCATAAAGGGA
This sequence comes from Methylophilus sp. Q8, assembly GCF_000800115.1. Taxonomy (NCBI): domain Bacteria; kingdom Pseudomonadati; phylum Pseudomonadota; class Betaproteobacteria; order Nitrosomonadales; family Methylophilaceae; genus Methylophilus; species Methylophilus sp. Q8. The sequence goes on from NZ_JUHE01000001.1 coordinate 1,968,161, forward strand.
TTTCCTGACTGCGAAAATGCCCTTATTGCAAATACTCATCGTTAATAAACGAGATTTATTGCCAAATAAGCAATTGGCATGCCAGGAGGCGAGGGAGGTGTCACTGCAAGCGGTTGAAATGCTTTAAGTGACTGTTATATAGCGGTTTATATCTTGCCTGATGTGCGTTTTATGCATTCAGTAGAGATCAAGGCAGTGGGGTGGAATAAGTATGATGCACGATAATGATGCATATCAGGGGGATTGCACCAGAATCGATCTTAAGGGGCGATCTAGATCAATTTCGACTGTGTCGATGACATGGTTTCCTTATCAGGCGTGTACTTTGCCATGCAATTTAACCAGGCGTTTAAGCTCCGGCACGCATGAACCACAACTGGTCCCGCATTTGAGTTTATTCTGCAAGGTCGGCAGATCTGCACCCATTTCCAGCGTTTCCATGATTTCGTTTTCCGATACATCCAGGCAGTTGCAGATGATTTTGCCGCGGCTATGCTGGCCGGCAGGCGGTGCACTGAGTGGCGCCAGGGCCCAGCGTCGCAGTTCGTCTGTCAGGGTGCCCTGGCTCATGACTTCGCGCAGCCAATCCGCGGCCAGTGTTTCGCCAATCAGTCGCACGCCAGTGACCTGGTTATGCTGCACCAATATATGCTTGCTAATGCCACGTTTGGCATCGTTATAAGTCAGCATGGGCGCATCTTCTGCCATATCCAGCAGGGCATCCAGTTCGGCAATCAGTGCCGCGTCTGGCGCTGCATGGTGTGAGGCGCGCAACATGACCATCCCGGCATCGCGGCCATATAGACCGCAACTGGCGTAGTCAAACGACTTCAGCAGCTTGCGTACTTTGCTAATGAGCTGCGCATCGTCGCAATTGCGCATCACCACCATTTGCCAGGGCAGGTCCAGCTTCTCAATTTTGACTGCAGTGTGCTTGAGCTCTGGCTGCTTGGAAAATTTATCAACAGCGGGCGGCATCAACGCATTGACGCCCAGACCGTGCATAAACTGGCTGCTCCAGTGCATGGGCATAAAAATCTGCGCCGGTTGCACTTCGTCAGACGCCTGCACACGTACCACCAGGCTGCCACGCTTGTTGCTGACTTTAACGATATCGCCATGCTTGAATGCGCGGCGCTGCATATCGTCTGCATGCATCCAGATCACAGGCTGCTCTTCATGGTTAAACAGTTGCGGCACGATGCCGGTGCGGCTCATGCCATGCCACTGGTCACGCAGGCGGCCAGTCAGCAGATGGAAAGGGTGGCGCGCATCCGGCTTGTCTGCGGTGCCTTTGTAGACGGCACTCATAAAGTGCGCCTTACCGTCAGGTTTCTGGAATACGCCATCCGTATATAAACGCGCTTCGCCCTGGGAGGCGCCAGATTTAAACGGCCATTGTTGTGGACCTTGCGTTTCCAGGATGCTGTAGCTCAGGCCGGTAATGTCGAGGTCACGGCCACGTGTGCTTTCACGGTGTTCGTTAAAAATGGTTTCAGTATCCGGATAGTTAAACAGCGCCTTGGTTTTGCCTAGCTTTTGCTCCAGTCGCTGGGCAAAGTCGACCACGGCTTCCCAGTCATGGCGCGCTTCGCCCGGTTTGGGCGCAGCAGGGCGCACACGCGTAATGCGGCGCTCGGAGTTAGTCACGGTGCCTTCTTTTTCGCCCCAGGTGGTGGCAGGTAAAAATACATCGGCGTACTGGTTGCTGTCGGTGTTGTTAAATGCATCCTGCAACACGATCAGCTCGGCATTGCGCAACGAGGCCAGTACATTATTCAAGTCTGGCATGGAGTGCGCTGGGTTGGTGCAGGCAATCCAGATTGCTTTGATTTCACCACTTTTCACCGCGTCGAACATCTCTACGGCAGTTTTGCCCGGGGTCGCTGGCACCTCAGGCACGCCCCATAAACGGGCAACTTCTGCACGATGTTCGGCATTGCCCAGGTCACGGTGACCAGACAATAAATTAGCCATGCCGCCCACTTCGCGGCCACCCATGGCATTGGGCTGGCCGGTAAGTGAGAACGGGCCAGCCCCTGGTTTGCCGATCTGGCCAGTAGCCAAGTGCAGGTTAATCAGGGCAGCGTTTTTTTCTGTACCGTGGATGGACTGGTTGAGCCCCATGCAGTACATGGACAGGGTAGGGCCAGCGCCAAACCATTTGGCGGCCTGGATAATATCTTTTTCGCTGATGCCGCAAATATCTGCCACCATTTTTGGCGTGTATTCGCGTACGGTTTCCTTCAGCGCTTCAAACCCTTCGGTATGGTCGCGGATATATTGCATATCCAGCAAGCCTTCCCACAGCATGACATGCAGCAGGCCGTTGAACAATGCAACGTCGGTGCCGGGCAAAATCGCCAGATGCAAGTCTGCCAGTTGTGCGGTATCGGTGCGGCGCGGGTCTACCACGACAATTTTCATGTCCGGGTTATTCGCCTTGGCATCTTCAATGCGGCGGAACACAATCGGGTGCGCAAACGCCGTATTGGACCCGGCGATAAACAGGCATTGTGTATGGTCGATATCTTCATAACAGGCCGGAGGCGCATCGGCGCCCAGCGTGACTTTATAACCGGCGACGGCTGAACTCATACACAGGCGCGAGTTGGTATCGACGTTGTTAGTGCCTATCAGGCCTTTGGCCAGCTTGTTGAACACATAATAATCTTCGGTGAGTAACTGGCCGGAGATATAAAACGCCACCGCATCCGGGCCGTGGGTTTGAATGATGTCAGCAAAGCGGTCGACCACGTGATCAAGTGCGCTATCCCAGCTTACTTTTTCCCTGGGTACATCGCGAGACAAACGCATTTCCGGATACAAGGCACGTGCATCCAGTTTGGCAGTCAGGTGTAGCGTGGAACCTTTGGTACACAAGCGGCCAAAGTTGGCCGGATGCTCAGGGTCGCCTTTGACGTCGACAATCTGTTTTCCTTCCGTGGTAATAATGACGCCACAGCCCACTCCGCAATAGCAGCAAGTGCTGCGTGTTTCACGCCGTTGCGGATAAAACTGTACTGGCTCCGCGGTCAACGTGCTGTTTGTGTTCTGGAGTTGTTGCTGTTGGGTCATAGATTGTCTGTATTGCTAAAGCTACTTATTCAATTGCAGATAGACGTCGCCGTCTTCTACTTTCACTGCATAGCAGGCGGTGTGGCCGACATCAGGTTCTTCTGCCTTGCCATCGACCAGGCTGATTTTCCAGCTATGTAATGGGCAGGCGACTTTGTCACCATAGACGATGCCTTGCGATAACGGGCCGCCTTTGTGCGGGCAGCTGTTATTCAGTGCAAACACACGGTCATCTTCAGTGCGGAACACACCAATATCCACTTCGCCATGGCGCACAACGCGTGCACCCAGGGCAGGAATGTCGTTAACCGGGCAAATTTTTGTCCAACTCATTATTTCCTCTTTTCCAATTGGAGTCTGGTTTTCACAGCGCAAAGGCTTAAGAGACCAGTAACAAATAAATCAATAACAGGTTAATACACAGTGAAATCACGGCCAGCCATTGCCATTTGACCAGGCGTGCACGGGCGATCAGTGGCGTGCGCGGGATGACAATCGGTTTCAGTTCGCCATGTTCCAGCGCCAGTAGCATTTCTTCCGCCGTCTCAAAACGGTCAGCCGGCTTTCTGGCAATGGCCTTGAGAATAATGTTTTCCAGCCAGGCCGGGATCTCCGGGCGGTAGCGGCTAGGGCGGATAGGCTCGCCAAAACGTGGTGACTGGAAAGGTTCGATCTCGCCATAAGGATATTTGCGGGTCAGCAAGTGATACAACGTGACACCAGCGGCATAAATATCTGCCTGGCGGTCAGCGACTTTGCCATCAAACAGTTCAGGCGACATAAAACTTGGTGTGCCGGGATTCTCCATTTGCTCGGGCATCGGTAATGTGCTGCTCAGTGCCACCCCCAGGTCGAGGATGCGCAGGCGCTTGTCACTACCAATATGAATATTGGCTGGTTTGATGTCGCGGTGCACAATATTCAAACGGTGCAGCATGCTCAGGCCGCGCAATAAATCCTGGCCGATATTGGCAACGCCATTCATGGTGAAATGATGCCCGGCCTCAAGGCGTTGCTGCAGCGTCGCGCCTTCATGCCAGGTCATGACGTAATACAGCGCGCTGCGCTGTTCACGTGTCAGTGGCAGGATTTGCGGCACGCATTGCGATACCACGCGTTTGGCCAGCCATTCTTCGTTGAGCAGGGCTTCACAGCTGGTTTTATCGTCTGCCCTGGCTGGTTGCAGTGTTTTTAGCACAAACAATTGGCCTGCCGCATTTTTGACCTGGTACAGCAGGCTGACGCGTGAATCATGGATGATTTGCGTGATGGTAAAGCCATCCAGCTGGTCGCCAATCGCCAGCTTGCGCGGCACGGGCAGGCTCAGGGCATCGGCCAGCATATCGGTCAGGTGATCCTGGCCGACCTGGTCAATGCGCACCACCACGGCAGAAGCATTGTCCTGCCCGCCTTGTTCCAGCGCCTGGCTGGTCAGGTGTTCTGCCATCAGTTGTGGTGTGTGATACAGCATCAACACTTTATGTATATCGGCATCGCCGAGGGCGGCCCACACGCCATCACTGACAATGGCATAGACATCACCGGTTTGCAGCAAGCCTTCGGCGTAATCGACGCTGAGCTGATCATCCAGCCCTACTGCACGCTTGAGCACGTGACGCATGTCTGGTCTGTCCCAGACGTGATCAGTGGTCAGGCATTGCAGCGATTGCTCTCGCAAGCGGTAGATACGCGTATCACCGACATGCGCCAGCACATAGCGTTGCCCGCGCAATACAAGTAACGATAAGGTCGTTGCCATGCCTGCCATCTGGCTATGCTTGCGCGCCTGTGACAGCACCCAGCGATTGGCGGCCTGAATCACCTTGTCCAGTGCATGCTGTATGGTCCAGGTGTCAGGCGTGGCATAGTAGTCAGCCGACAGTGTGCGTACCGTCATTTCAGCCGCTTCAGCGCCACCGGCGCCACCACTAATGCCATCCGCCACGGCCAGCAAGGCGCCCTTGATCCCCAGTTGGGCGTCGGCAGGGGTGACCAGGCCAATATAGTCCTCATTACGAGGTCTGGGCCCGGTGACACTGCTTTCGCCTACACTGAAGTTCAATTTCATCTTGGTATCCGTGGATGGTTGCGCAAATAGGTTTAAATTTTTGCACTGGTGACGGTGGCGGCACCCCAGGTCGTACGCCAGCGGTTTTTCACGCTAGAGAGTCCAACCAGTGCCACAATCGCCAGGCCTGCAAAAATGGTCAGGCCAATCTGGTAGCTGCCAGTGATCTGTTTAGAATACCCCAGGCTGGAGGCCAGGTAAAAACCACCCACCCCGCCAGCCATGCCAACCAGGCCAGTCATTACGCCGATTTCCTTGCGGAAACGTTGTGGCACCAACTGGAACACGGCGCCGTTGCCCATGCCCAGGGATGCCATGGCTAACACCACTACCGCCAGGCCAGCGGCTTGTGTTTGCATGCCAAAGCTTAAAATGAACAGGAAAATGGCAGCCAGCACATACATGGTGCTCAAGGAACGGATGCCACCGATACGGTCAGCCAGCAAACCGCCGAATGGACGTACCAGCGAACCGGCAAACACACAAGCCGCAGTAAAGTAACCGGCATGCACAGGATCCAGGCCATACTGGTCGTGGAAGTAAATGGTGAGTGAAGAAGCCATGCCAACAAAACCACCAAAGGTCACGCTGTAGAAAAACATAAACCACCAGGCATCTTTGTCTTTTAACACCGCCAGGTATTGTGACAGTGACTTGGCCGCAGGCGCATCTGGTGCATCTTTAGCAAACACGGAATACACGACCAGCGCGAGCAGTAGCGGAATCAGCGCCAGGCCAAATACATTGCTCCAGCCAAATGCCACGGCGAGGCCTGGTGCAAACAGGGCGGCCAAGGCCGTGCCTGAGTTACCGGCACCGGCAATGCCCAGAGCCGTGCCTTGATGCTCTGGCGGATACCAGCGTGAGGCCAATGGCAAGGCCACGGCAAAGGCGGCCCCGGCAAAGCCGAGGAACATGCCTAGCAGCAAGGCTTGCTGATAAGTGTGAATGCCATGCAACCAGGCGGTGAGCAGGGCCGCGATCACAATCACCTGGCCAATCAGGCCGGCTTTTTTCGGCTTGAGCTGATCAACTAATACGCCCATGACGATGCGCAGGATAGCGCCGGTGAGTACTGGTGTCGCCACCATCAGGCCTTTTTGCGCCGGGTTTAACTGCAGGTCAGCAGCAATTTGCACCGCCAATGGCCCCAGCATGACCCACACCATAAAGCTCAGGTCAAAATAAAAGAAGGCTGAAAATAATGTCGGTTTATGGCCGACTTCCCAAAAGCTTTTTTGCATATTGTATCTCCCGGGCGTGTGTTAACGATTGTCGCACGCCACATATTAATTAAACAGTAATCGTATCGAATTCTTTGTGTTCATCACGCTTGTTGACGCGTTCTGCCCACGGGTCGACGGACCCTTGTAATGCATACAGCAAGCGCTCGTAGGCAGCAGTGCGGCCTTCGGCATCTTCCAGGATGCGTTTTTTGACATAATCGAGACCGACGCGCTCAATCCAGTGCACGGTACGATCCAGATAACGCGCTTCTTCGCGGTAGATCTGGATAAATGCCCCCGAGTACTCAATGACCTGTTCGGCGGTTTTTACTTTGCACAAGAAATGCGCCACTTCGGTTTTAATGCCGCCGTTACCGCCGACATAAATTTCCCAGCCGGAGTCGACGCCAATGACGCCCACGTCTTTAATGCCTGATTCGGCGCAGTTACGCGGACAACCAGACACGGCGAATTTCACCTTGTGCGGTGCCCACATATGGTCGAAGGCTTTTTCGATATCGATGCCGAGCTGGGTGGAGTTTTGTGTGCCAAACCGGCAGAACTCGGAGCCGACACAGGTTTTCACCGTACGGATAGATTTGCCGTAAGCGTAACCGGATGGCATATCCAGATCGGCCCACATATTGGTCAGGTCTTCTTTTTTTACGCCGAGCAAGTCAATACGCTGGCCGCCGGTGACTTTCACCATCGGCACCTTGTACTTGTCAGCAACATCAGCAATTTTGCGTAACTGGTCTGATGACGTCACGCCGCCATACATGCGCGGAATCACCGAGTAAGTGCCATCTTTCTGGATATTGGCGTGTACGCGCTCGTTAATAAAGCGTGATTGCGGATCATCCTTGGCTTCATGTGGCCAGGTGGAAATCAGGTAGTAATTCATTGCCGGACGGCAAGTCGCACAACCGTTAGGGGTTTTCCAGCCCATGCCTTTCATGGCACTCGGGATGCTCAGGTATTTATGTTTGCGGATTTCATCACGCACCTCTTCGTGGTTGAAGTCAGTACATCCGCACACCGCTTTGCTGCTGGAAGGCGGTGCATAACCACCGCCCAGCGTAGAAGCGAGAATCTGTTCGACCAGACCGGTACAACTGCCGCAGCTGGAACCGGCTTTGGTTTGTTTCTTCACGTCGTCTATGGTGAACAGGCCTTTTTCCTGGATCGCCTTGACGATGGTGCCTTTGCAGACACCGTTGCAACCACACACTTCCATTTCGTTGGTCATGGTGGAGACTTTGTCCTGACCCTGGTGGCCGGTATTGCCCAGACTGTCCTGCCCGAACATGAGGTGATCACGAATTTCGTGTATCGGCTTCCTGTCGCGCAGCAGCTGGAAATACCAGGCCCCATCCGTCGTATCGCCATACAGCACGGCACCGATGATTGTGTCATCTTTGATCACGAGTTTTTTGTAAACCCCGCCGACCGCGTCGTGCAGCAAAATTTCTTCGGCATCGTCACTGCCCATGAAATCACCGGCCGAAAACAAATCAATGCCGGTCACTTTCAGTTTTGTCGAAGTGACCGAGCCTTTGTATAGACCGATGCCGAAGTTGGCCAAATGTGTGGCGCACACTTTGGCCATTTCAAATAAAGGCGCCACCAGGCCGTAGGCAATGCCACGGTGGCTCACACATTCACCCACGGCATAAACGCGTGGGTCATAGGTTTGCATGGTGTCATTGACGACAATGCCGCGGTTGCAATGGATACCTGCCGACTCCGCCAGGGCATAGTTGGGGCGGATACCTACCGCCATCACCACCAAATCAGCCGGGATTTCCTGGCTATCTGTAAAGCGCACTGCAACGACGCGGCCATCTTTTCCTATCAGTTGCTCAGTGTTTTTTTGCAGTAAAAAGTTGAGGCCGCGCGCTTCTAGCGATTTTTGCAGCATCTTGCCGGAAACTTTGTCCAGCTGACGTTCGAGCAACCACTCGTTTTTATGTACCACGGTGACGTCCATGCCTTGTACTTTCAGGCCGTTTGCCGCTTCCAGGCCTAGCAAGCCACCACCGATCACCACGGCATGCTTGTGCGTCTTGGCCGCGGCAATCATATCATTGGTGTCTTTGATATCGCGGTAGCCCAGCACACCGTCGAGATCCGCGCCAGGAATCGGCAAAATGAATGGTTTGGAACCCGTCGCCAGCAATAAACGGTCATAGGCCACCGTGGTGCCATTGTCGGCAGTGACGGTACGCGCTTTACGGTCAATCTTGTTGATACGGGCGCTGGTGTGCAAAGCAATATCATTTTCCGCATACCACTCGCGTGTATTCAGGATAATGTCATCAATGGTCTGCTCATTGGCCAGCACCGGCGACAGCATGATGCGGTTATAGTTAGGGTAGGGCTCATCGCCAAACACCGTAATGTCATACATGTCTGGCGCAATTTTGAGCAGCTCTTCCACTGCCCGCATGCCGGCCATGCCGTTACCAACGACCACCAGTTTCTGTTTTATCATCAACATCGCTCCTTTTATAGTTATGCTGCATTGGCTACGCTAAGCCAGGTTTGCACGTTTTCTTGCCAGTCTTGTTCTTGCTGGCTGTTTCTTGCTAATTTCACTACTTCGCCGACGACAATAATCGCCGGGCTTTTCAGGCCTTCGGTGTGGGCCAGGTAGGGAATGGCCTGTAATGACGAAGTCACAGCCCGTTGGTGATGACGGGTGCCGTTTTCTACCACCATGCAAGGCATGTCGGCGGACATGCCTGCATTGATTAAGCCACGGGTGATTTCAGGCAAGTGCTGCATGCCCATATAAATCACCAGTGTGGTATTGGTTTCTACCAGCGCTTGCCAGGGCAGCGGTTCGCCGTCCTGGGTATGGCCGGTGATCAGAGTCACGCCGTGGTTGAAACCACGGTGCGTCACCGGTACTTCCATGCTGGCACAAGCGCCCAGGCCACTGGTCATGCCCGGGATAATTTCGTAAGGAATATTCGCTGCGCGTAATGCCAGCATTTCTTCGCCGCCACGCCCAAACACAAACGGGTCGCCGCCTTTCAGGCGAACGACCACTTGTCCTTGCTCGGCCAGGGCAACCAGCATGCGGTTGATAAAGTGCTGCGGAGTAGACTTGCAGCCGCCGCGTTTGCCTACTGGCACGATGCGTGCCTGCGGGCAATGCGCGAGCAGGGCCGGATTGACCAGGTCATCGACCAGCACCACCTCAGCTTGCTGCAAAGCCTTGACGGCTTTGAGCGTAATGAGGTCTGGGTCGCCGGGTCCGGCGCCGACTAAATAAACTTTTGCGGCTGAAGTCATAGGCAATTCCTTATCGAGTTAAAACGTATACATGGCAGTCAGCCATAATTTTTCGGTGTCGCGGACACGGCCACGGATGGCCGCAGCGTTGTTGCTGGCCAAGTTGGGCAATAAAGCATAGTGGTCGTCCTCACTAAACTTGCCGTATTCCAGTTTGGTCATCCAGTTTTTGTCCACATTCCAGGTCACGGCCGCGTTCCATTCAGTACCATAACGGCTGCCATTGCGGCTGCTTCCGCCACCAGTAGTATAAAAATCCTTGTCTGAGTCAATCAGGTGGTAGTCAGCAAAAAATACAAAGTCGCCATAGCGGTAAGTTGCCGTAACAAAGGTATCTTTAATGCCTTCAAGCGGCGTTGCCAAGAATTTGTCTACCCAGCCCTGAAAGAGGTGGTTAGTACCCAGCGGGGTCTGGAAGGCATACTTGCCGTTATTGCTGGACAGCAATTCCTGATCAAGGCGCATATTGAAGTTATCGATACCAAAGCCGCCGCCCAGTTTGTAGTAGTGGGCATCAATGCGTGAGTCACCGCCACTGTAATCTGTTTGCTTGGCGTATTCTGCGGTGTAGTGTGCTCGATAATTCGGGGTGAACGGGTGTGTACCATCCAGGCGAACACCGATAATTTTGTTGCCCTGGTCTGCATTCTGGTTGGCAGCGCCTCCTTTGCCTGCTGCATTGGCCGCAGCCGTAGTGCCATTACCAAACCAGGCACGCCCCATGCCTAAATCCTGAAAACCATCCAGGTAGGCATAGCCCACCAAAAATTCAGTGGGTGAAATGCGGTAACGGGCGTTGACGATATCCAATGCGCCATCAGAGCGGTATTTGGTGGTGATTTGTTCTACACCCTCAAAGTGCGCCAGGAAAATTTCTGTGTCAGGAATGGTTTTGTTGAAAATGGATACGCCATCAAATACCTGCATCACCTGGCGGAAAGCGATATCACCAATAAAACGTACGTTGTCGAGGTTTACCTGCTGACGACCAGCACGCACGCGGGTGTTTTTAATGCCGGTCCACTCGACAAACAATTGGTTGACACCCGTGTAGTCAGGGTCGACAACCTTGGCATATTCGATATTGCTTGATTGGTTAGAAACGCTGTTAATCAAGGTGTTGTTGGTGCTATCGTTAAAGTTATCAGCCAGTTTGGACACATTGATCAACTGGGCAGCAAAGCTAAAGTTATGGTAGGGCGCAGTTTGCCAGCCGATCAGGCTGCGCAGGGTTAACGCATTAGCAGCTTTCAGCTCTTTATTGGCTGTGGGGTTTGCCGCGTTGTTAGGATATGTGCCTGGTTGTAAACCATCCTGGTCCACATATTCATAACGCAGTCTAAAGCTGGTCATATTCTTGCCAGTTTTAATCGCATCCATAAAAGTGTATTCAGGGATGATCTCTTCTTCAGCCATCGCCTGCATGCTAAAAGCCGCCAGCAATAGCGCGACTGAAACTTGACGTAAGCGTGGGTGTGAGTTAGCGTTCATGTGTTGCTCCTTTTTCTATGTGGGGTAACCATACTTCGATGAGGTATGCAGTGCTGGCGGGTGACCGCCCGTCAGCACTACTTATATCTATGCCGCCTTTTTAGCGTGGCGCTCATACAAAAACTTCAATACTTCGCTGCGCAGATGCGTATACGCCGGGTCTTCTACCAGCTCCAGACGTTTACGCGGACGAGGCAAATCGACTTCCAGGATTTCGCCTATGGTCGCTGCCGGGCCGTTGGTCATCATAACGATGCGGTCTGACAGCAACACGGCTTCGTCTACATCGTGCGTGACCATCACGGCAGTGCAACCTGAACGTGCCATAATGTCCATCAGCTCGTCTTGCAAACCGGCACGGGTGAGGGCGTCCAGCGCGCCGAATGGCTCGTCCAGCAGCAATACCTTAGGCTCCATGGCCAGTGCGCGCGCAATGCCGACGCGTTGCTTCATGCCGCCAGAGATTTCGTTTGGGCGTTTTTCAATGGCGTGGCTTAAACCCACCAGTTCCAGCGCTGCACGGGTGCGCTCAGCCAGTTGTGTCGGACCTTCTTTATCGCCAAATACGCGTTCTACAGCCAGGTAAACATTTTCAAAACAGGTCAGCCATGGCAGCAGAGAGTGGTTTTGGAACACCACGGCACGCTCAGGGCCAGGCTTGGAGATTTCACGGCCGGCACAAAACAGGTAGCCTTCACTGGGTTGCAGCAACCCGGCAATCAGGTTGAGTACCGTAGACTTGCCACAGCCAGAGTGGCCGATGATGGAAATAAACTCGCCTTCACGGATATTCAGGTTGATATCTTTCAGTGCCTGAAAACTGCCTTTTTTGGTGTGAAACGTCATGTTGACGTTTTCAATCAGGACATAACGGTCTTGCATTACATTGGTCGTCATAATAAGAATCCTTTTCCTGCGGGTTATTCGTAGCTGTAGCGTTTTGCCACCAGCACCAGCAACTGTTCGAGTAACAAACCGACAATGCCGACAATAAAAATGGCGATGATGATGTGCTCTACATTGAGGTTGTTCCACTCATCCCACACCCAGAAGCCGATGCCCATGCCGCCAGTCAACATTTCTGCCGCCACAATCACCAGCCAGGCTGCACCAATCGACAGGCGGACACCGGTCATCATGTAAGGCATGACATAAGGCAGCAGAATTTTGGTCACAACTTTCCATTCGGACAGGTTGAGCACTTTGGCCACATTCATATAGTCTTGCGGCACTTTGCTCACGCCGACGGCGGTGTTGATAATCATTGGCCACACGGCGGTGATGAAGATCACCCAGATCGCCGCAGGGTTGGCCGCCTTGAATACCAGCAGGCCAATGGGCAGCCAGGCCAGCGGTGACACCGGTTTGAGCAGGCTGATAATCGGTGCCGCCATTCTGGACATAAAGGCATAGCGGCCAATCACAAAGCCCATCGGGATGCCGACAATCGCAGCCAGGCCAAAACCCGTCGCCACACGTTGCAGTGAGCTCAGAATGTTCCAGCCTATGCCCATGTCATTTGGGTTGTTGATATAAAACGGGTCGCTGAACAGCTCGACAGCCGATTGCCAGGTTTTGACCGGGCCTGGCAAGCCTTGTGTCAGTGCGGCTACCGTGGCCCAGATGGCTGCGAATACCATCAAGCCAATCACAGGCGGCAACAGCCATTCAAATCCTCGTTTAGCCGTTGCCACCCATGCCCCGCGCTTGGGCGCGGTGGCTTTTGCAGCTGTGGTTGAGAGAGGGGTAACCACAGCAACAACTGGTTGCGCAGGTGCTGTGGTGACAGCTTCCTCGCTTTTTTGCATGATGTTTTCTTTCTTCAAGCTGACGACATTCATGGTGATTCTCCTTTAAAGGTTAGGCTTTCACCTTGAAGCTGCTGGCATAGGCTTTCGGATCCTTACCATCCCAGACCACGCCATCGATCAGCTTGCTGCTACGCATGGCATCTGGCACCGCAATGCCCAGTGATTTGGCTGCTTCGGTATAAATGTCGATACGGTTGACCTTTTTCGCGATGCCCAGGTAGTCAGGGTCAGACTTCAACAAGCCCCAGCGTTTGTGCTGTGTCAGGAACCACATGCCATCAGACAGGTAAGGGAAGTTGACCTTGCCGTCATTGAAGAATTTCATGTAGTTCGGGTCTTCCCATTTTTTGCCGATACCATTGTCGTAGTGGCCGAGGAAGCGGCCTTCAATCACTTCTTCTGGCGCATTGACGTAGGCTTTGCCTGCAATCAGTTTGGCCACTTCCGGGCGGTTTTTAGTCGCATCGATATAGCGGCAGGCTTCCAGAATCGCTTTGGTCAGTGCCAGTGCGGTATTCGGGTTTTTGGCCGCAAACTCAGCGGTGGTGCCGAGTACTTTTTCCGGGTGATCGGCCCAGATGTCCTGGGTGGTGGCGACGGTAAAACCAATCTTGTCGTAGATGGCGCGTGCGTTCCATGGTTCGCCTACGCAGTAGCCGTCCATATTGCCGATGCGCATGTTGGCGACCATTTGTGGCGGAGGCACCACAATGGTTTTCACGTCTTGCATCGGATTGATGCCATAACTGGCCAGCCAGTAATACAACCACATGGCGTGTGTGCCGGTCGGGAAGGTCTGGGCAAAAGTAAAGTCGCGGTTTTCGTTATCCAGCAGGCGCTTGAGCGTCCCGCCACTGGTCACGCCTTTTTCTTTCAGCTGGTTAGCCAGTGTGATGCCCTGACCGTTGTGGTTCAGTGTCATCAGGATGTTCATATCTTTTTGCTGGCCGCCGATGCCTAGTTGCACACCGTAAATTAGACCGTATAACACGTGCGCTGCATGCAACTCACCATTCACCATTTTGTCGCGCACACCCGCCCATGAGGCTTCTTTGGAGGGGACAATTTTGATGCCGTATTTTTTATCGAAGCCCATTTGTGAGGCGACAATAATCGGCGCACAGTCCGTCAGCGGGATAAAGCCCACTTTTACCTCAGTGATTTCAGGGGCATCAGAGCCTGCTGCCCAAGCCTGGCTGCGAATTGCAGAGGGCACCATGTTCATCATGGCAGCCGCGCCAAATGCACCTGCCAGGGTATTCATGAAAAAGTGACGGCGCTGCTGGTCTACTTGCTCGGTGGTGGATACTTCGGTGACCGTTGAAGTGGGTGTCACATTATTTTTGTCAGAACTGCTCATTGCTGCTCCTTAATCATCAATCAATTGGGAAAGTTAAAAAACAAAAAGGCGTCCTGAATGCAGACTGTTTTTTGTCTACACTCAGGACGCCTTTGTCCTTTTACTGCACAAGTCATTCGACTTGTTTACTGCCCAGCCGCGCTACATCCCAGGCTGGTATCACACGAGATTTTCAACCGCCGTTAGCTGAAGCCTCAAGCCAAATTAGCAATTGCCGTGCCAGCTGAAGCGTTATTTTTAAGTGATTGTTCTATATTGGTTTTTTTGGATGGTTGCATTTTTATGCAACCTTTTCAGCGCGGTGCTGTCCGCACCATACGTGTGCGGATGCACCAATTTGACGGGCGTTTAGCCCGGTTGTGCGTGATGCGCCAGAATGTTTTCAGCGACATCAATAATCTTGCGGTTTTGCTCCATGGCAATGCTGCGCATGGTTTTATACGCTTCCATTTCATTCAGCCCGCGCGTGCTCATTAACAGGCCTTTGGCACGTTCGATCAGCTTGCGTTCGGCAAGCGCCTTTTTAGTATCAGACAACTCACTTTCCATCTCGGCAATTTGCCGCGACTGCTGTTGCAGCAGCGTAATCATGGAGGCCATCGGATACGCCTGCGACGTATCATGCGTCTGAAAATTCAAGGCATTCTCAACTGGAATCGCCAGGTTGAAAAAGGTGCTGTTGAGCGCAGCGGCTGGTGTTGCCTGGATGGCATCCAAATATTGCCGGGTTTGCTCAAAGTCGCTCTTGGCTTTGCTAGCCAGCCCTGCCAACAACTCATGCATGGTTTGGATGAGCTGACATTGAATCTGCCACATGGCGCTTAAACGCTGGCTGCACAATTCAAACCAGACATCTGCGCTACTGGGGCTGAGCGTCTGCTGGTCTTTGGCTGCGCTCAGCTTGGTGCGGTATTTTTGATGTTGCTGGTGCCAGCTGGTTGCCTGCAGCGCAAGCCATGACTGGCGTACCTCTTCACTGCCAAACTGGCAGAATAAATCAAAATGGCGGTCTTGCTGGGCGATGAGTTCAAACAGCTTTTGCTGATGCGGCAGTTGCAGGCTGCCTGAACCAAACATATAGGCACCCACTGCACGCTCCTGCCCGGCAAATTCCTTGCCCTGGATTAGGTTGTAAAGCGTCAGCAAACAGGTGGAAATCTTGCTATTGACCGAGCTGTCGGTGATCTCAAAGATCAGTGCAATCAGGCTGCCGATCAGGCGGCTAAACGATTCGATACAGTCTGCAAAGCTGATCTTTTGCAAAGTGATCTGATGCCGCAAAGAAGTCAGTTGGTCCAGGCCTAGCAAGATCCACGAGGTCAGCGTCAATTGTTTGGCATCTGCCAGCGCGTTTCTATGCAAGTGCTGTTGCAGCGCCTCTCTAAAACTGGCTTCCATGGCCTGGTTTTGCGTAATGATGTCAGCGCGCTCTGGTGCAAAGCGTCGCCCATTGGAGGCGATATAGAGGCAGCTAGCACCACGTTCGGCCTGGATCAGGTGGATCAACTGGCCAATTTTTTCGACAAATGCGATACAGCTATCGAGTCGCTCCAGCTCCTCGATATGTCTGATTTTGGCCAAGGTAATGGTTTGGGCAGGGGATATTTCTGTGTTCATCACTAGGCACCAAGCAAGAAGTGTGCGCGACTTGGTGGTTATCTTTATCTTTAATGTTTAAAACGATGATGTTCATGCATGCACTCACTAATGCCAACCGCCGCCCATGACCTTATACAAGGTCAGCTGGCTAGCGGCGTCACTTAATTGCAATGTGACCAGCGATTGCTCTGCAGTATAAAGCGTGCGCTGTGCATCCAGCACCACCAGGTAATTGTCGACCCCATTTTTAAAGCGGACATCAGCCAGCTGGAATGCCGCATTCGCAGCAGCGGTGAGTGAGTGCTGGGCGTCCAGTTGTGCTTGCAAACCTTCACGCTGCACCAACACGTCCGCCACTTCGCGGAACGCAGTTTGCACGGTTTTTTCGTATTGTGCGAGCAGAATATCGCGGTTTTTCTCTGCTGAGGTCAAATTGGCACGGTTACGTCCTGCGTTAAACAGCGGTACGCTGACTTGCGGCACAAAGGTCCAGATGCCGGAATTTTTGGCAAACAGGCCGGATAATTCGGTACTGGCTGAACCGACCGTGGTGGTCAGGCTGATGGTGGGGAAGAAGGCCGCGCGTAATGCGCCGATATTGGCATTGGCGCCTTCCAGCAAGTGTTCTGCCGCACGGACATCCGGCCGTTGCTGTAAGGTTTGCGAGCTAACTCCGGCAGGTAAGGCTGTGGTCGCGACGACGTTGGACAAGTTGCTGGCTGGCAACCACTGTTCAGGCACCATGCTGCCCGCCAGCAGATTGAGTGCGTTGATGTCCTGCTTGATTTGCATATTGTAGGTGGCCACTGCGACACGTGCACTGTCGACACTGGTCTGCAGTTGTTTCAAAGTCAACGCATTGGCAACGCCCAGTTCAAACATTTTCTGGTTGATATCATAAGTGGCTTGCTGACTTTGCTGGGTTTGCTGGGCAATCGCGAGTCGCTTTTTGTCTGCCGCCAGGGTTAGCCAGGCGGTCGCTACTTCGGCAATCAGGCTGATCTGTGTGCTGTGGCGATTATCTTCATTGGCATAAAACGTTTGCAAGGCCTGCTGGTTCAGGTTGCGTATGCGGCCGAACAGATCCAGCTCATATGCACTAAAGCCTACGGTTGCACGGTAAATATGCGAGATATTGCCACTGCTATTGCTGCTGCCCGCAGTGCCAGTGGTCGCCCCTGAGGTATTGCCTGCAGTATTGTTGGCAGCACTGGCCATGCCTTTGGAGGCGGTTTCAGTGACGCTCGCGGCGATAGTTGGAAACAGGTCGGCGCGCTGCACCTGGTAGAGGGCGCGCGACCGTTCTATGGTCAACGCAGCTACCTGCAGGTCGCGGTTATTTTTTAAGGCGAGGTCAACCACCTGGCGCAGCTTTTCATCACTGATAAAAGATTGCCACGGCAGATCAGTAAATGCTTTGGGATCGCTTTGTACCGTGCCTAGCGTTGCCGGAACCGGCGCGGCTGGCCGTGTGTAAAACGGCGCCAGGTCAATACAACTGCTCAGGCCAAGTGACAGCGTCATTAGGGCCAGTAATTTGATTGGTAGTTTTGCCGTGCCAAGTAATGTATGTGTGCTTGGTTTTATCATAAGGTTATCCATGTGCGATGGCATCTGGATCAGGCTGGTAAGGGAACAGCGAACGTATCAGCACATAAAACAGCGGCACAAAAAAGATGCCGAGGAAGGTGGCCATCAACATGCCGCCGAGTACGCCGGTGCCAATCGCCTGGCGGCTCACCGCGCCTGCGCCTTCACTGAAGGCCAGCGGCAGCACACCAAAAACAAAAGCGAGCGAGGTCATGAGGATAGGCCGCAAGCGCAGTTTCACGGCCTCCAGGGTGGCGGTCAGTAAAGGCTGGCCACGCTCTTGCAGATGCTTGGCGAACTCTACAATCAGAATGGCGTTTTTCGCTGACAGGCCGATGGTCGTCAACAGGCCCACCTGGAAGTAAACGTCGGCTGTCATGCCACGCAAACTGGTTGCCAGCACGGCGCCCAGAATCCCCAGAGGCACGACCATAATGACGGAGAAAGGCACCGCCCAGCTTTCATATAACGCGGCCAGGCACAAAAACACAAACACCACAGACACCGCATACAAAAGGGGCGCCTGTGAACCTGACAGTCTTTCCTGGTAGGACTGCGCACTCCACTCATAGCCGATGCCTGCCGGTAGTTGCTTGATAATGCCTTCAGCAATACGCATGGCTTCGCCTGTGCTGGTGCCTTTGGCCGCTTCGCCGACGATTTCTACGGAAGAAATACCGTTATAGCGTTCGAGCAAGGGCGAGCCCGATACCCAACGGGTATTGGAAAAGGCAGAGAAGGGCACCATGTCGTTGGTGCTATTACGTACATACCAGCGATCAATGTCTTCAGGCTGCATGCGGTAAGGCGCATCCCCCTGCAAATAGACTTTCTTGACGCGGCCTTTGTTGATAAAGTCATTCACATAGGTGCCGCCCATGGCGATAGACAGTGTGGAGTTGATATTGGCGGTGGTCAGATTGTAAATGCCGGTCTTCTGGTCATCAATATTGAGCCTGAACATCGGCGTATCATCCAGACCGCTTGGGCGCACCCGGTTCAGTTTGGGGTTGTCTGCCGCCAGTTGGACAAATTGGTTTCTGGCCTCCATCAGTGCCTGGTGCCCGAGGCCGCCGACATCTTTGAGTTCCAGTGTAAAGCCTGAGCCCTGACCCAGGCCGCGCACTGGCGCTGGCTGGTTCACAAACAATTTGGCATCACGGATCTTGGACAAGGCTTTGGTCATCTGGTCTGCGAGTGACGCGGCGTCCTGGCCTTCGCCACGCAGTGACCAGTCCTTGAGGCGGATAAAGGCGCGGCCGGTGTTTTGGCTACCGCCACCGCCCTGGCCGAGGCCGGCAATGGTTAAATATTCATCAATGACCGCTTCCTGACCATCCAGGTAATGCTCGATTTGTCGCAACACACGCTGCATCCTGCTATCGGTGGCACCGACCGGCAATTGAATCTGCGCCATGAGGATACCCTGGTCTTCTGTCGGCAGGAAAGAGCTGGGTAAGCGCAGGAACAGGAAAGCCAGCAAGGCCAGAATGCTGGCATACAGCACCATGGTGAATAGCTTCTGGCGCAGGATTTTCTCGACGATGGTCTGGTAGCCGTTGGCAAATGCTTCAAATGCCGGGTTGAACCAGCGGAAAAACCAGCCGAACAGGCCACCTGTTGCCGCATGGCTATGATTTGACGGTGTGAGCATGGTCGCACAAAGGGCCGGGGTCAATGTCAGCGCGACCAGCACAGATAACAACATGGCAGACACAATAGTGATAGAGAACTGGCGGTAAATCACGCCGGTGGCGCCACCAAAAAAGGCCATGGGGATAAACACGGCGGATAACACCAGCGAAATACCGACTAGTGCGCTGGTAATTTCACCCATGGATTTACGCGTGGCTTCTTTCGGGCTCAGGCCTTCTTCACGCATCACACGTTCGACGTTTTCCACCACCACAATGGCATCATCTACCAGCAAACCAATCGCCAGTACCAGGCCAAACATAGTCAGCGTGTTAATCGAAAAGCCAAACGCGGCCAGTACGCCAAAGGTACCGAGTAGCACTACCGGTACGGCAATGGCCGGAATCAGCGTCGCACGCAGGTTCTGCAAAAACACATACATAATGATAACGACCAGCAGGATGGCCTCTACCAGCGACTTGACGACTTCCTTGATGGAAATACGCACAAATGGCGTGGTGTCATAAGGGATATGGATGCTGAGTTTCAGTTCAGGCGGAAAATAAGGCTCCAGTGCAGCGAGTTTGTCTTTTACGGCCTGCGCGGTGGCCAGTGCATTGGCACCGGACGCGAGTTTTACCCCAAAGGCTGCCGAGGTCTTACCGTTGAGGTTGGCGACCGGTGTGTAGCTCTCAGCGCCTAATTCAACGCGGGCCACATCCGACAAATGCACCACATAACCATCTGCGCCGGATTTAACGATAATCTGGTTGAATTGCTCTACGGTTTGCAGTTTGCTGCGGGCGGTAATGGGCGCATTCAGGCCTTGGCCCTTTACCGAAGGCAGGGCGCCTAACTGGCCAGAGGAGACTTCGGTATTCTGCGCTTGTACGGCCGCTGAAATATCGGAAGGGATCAGGTTGTATTTTTGCAGCCGGGCCGGATCCAGCCAGATGCGCATGGCATAGCCTGCGCTCAGGGTCTGTACATCGCCGACGCCATCGAGGCGGCTGATCTGGTCGATCAGGTTGCTCGAAATATAATCACCGATATCAATGGCGCGCACTGTAGGGCTGTCAGACATGAGTGAAATCATCATCAGGAAGTCGATGCCGGTTTTGGCCACCGTCACCCCCTGGCTTTGTACAATCTGCGGCAGCCTGGGCATGGCTTGTTGCAGTTTATTCTGCACCTGCATTTGTGCGACGTCAGGATTGGTGCCCGCATCAAAGGTCAGGCTGATATTGGCAGTGCCCGAAGATGTACTGCTGGCAGACATATAGGTCAGGTTATCGATGCCCTTCATGTACTGCTCAATCACTTGCGTCACCGAGTTTTCAATGGTGTCGGCCGCAGCGCCAGTATAGGTGGCATTGATAGAGACGCGTGGTGGTGCAATATCCGGGTATTGCTCCAGCGGGAGCCACTCAATCGCGCCTATGCCCGCCAGCATGATGACAATTGCAATCACCCAGGCAAAGATAGGGCGTTGGATAAAAAAAGACGCCATAGTTAAATTCTCTTCTGGTTAGCGGGCAGGGTTCACGGTAGACGGTGTTGTTGCCGTGGCCGGTGTTACTGCATCTGGATGACTGGTCGCCGCAAAGGGCACCGCCTTCACTTCGCTGCCTACGCTGATGCCTTGTAGCCCATCCATAATCACGCGGTCACCGGCTTGCAGGCCGTGTGTGACACGCCAGTTGTCACCTTGTGCGCCACTGGTTTCCAGGGTTTGCTGAATCACTTTTTGCGTATTGTCCACCAGTAGCACCGTGGGTTCACCACGTGTATTTCTGGTCACAGCACGTTGCGGCACCAGAATAGCTGCCTTTTCTTCGGCGACATCAATCAGGGCATGCACATACATGCCGGGCAGCAAAATGCCTTCCGGGTTAGGCACCACCGCACGCAGTGTGACCGCCCCTGAAGTGGTATTGACACTAATGCCGTTAAATTTGAGTTTTCCGGCGTGGGCGTATGTGGAGCCATCTTCGAGTACGACACGGACAGGAATTTCTTTTTGCGATGTGCTGCTCAGTTTGCCGCTGGCAATATCACGTTTGAGTTTGAGCAAGTCACTGCTGGACTGGATCACATCGACATAAATCGGGTCCAGTTGCTGTACGGTGGTGAGTGCAGTGTCCTGGCTGGCGGTGACCAACGCGCCAGGTGTGACGGTAGAAGTAGACACAAAGCCAGTGATCGGCGAGACCACGCGTGTGAAATCCAGGTTGATTTTTGCGGTGGACAGCGCTGCCCTGGCGGCAGCCACATCGGCTTCACCTTGTTGCAAGGCGGCTTGCGCGTCATCGTTATCCTGCCTGCTCACGGCATTGATTTTGACCAGTTCTTTATAACGATCCGCTTTGAGTTTGAGCGTGGTCAGCGAGGCTTCTGTTTTTTGTAGCGCGGCGGCGGCACTTTGGGCACTGGCCTGGTAAGGCGCAGGCTCGATTTGATAAAGCAGTTGGCCCGCTTTGACCAGTGCGCCTTCTGTAAATGCGCGTTGGCGGATAATGCCGCCGACTTGTGGGCGGACCTCCGAAATCATAAACGGATTGGTGCGCCCTGGTAGGTCGGCCACAATTGGCTGGCTGGCAGGTTGCACGGTGATCACGCCGACTTCTGGCGTTTTTTTGGGCGGTTTGTTGTCCGGTTTGCCGGATGAGCAGCCAGCCAGCATCAGGCTGGCAAGGCCCAGTAGCCATACACCGGATTTAGCGTAAAGGCCAGATTTATCGTCAAGGGAAGTGGTGTTCATAGGTACCAATATTGATATCGTTATTCTTGTCTGACAAGATTGTACTGCGTTTGATTGGGCGTAAATGTAACGATACGTATCGACTGCCGATACAATGACATCATAGCCTTTCGCGAGGTGTTTGTTTCAAAAAACAAGGCTGCCGAAGCAGCCCTGATTTAGATTTTAATGCCTTTTAGAGCACGTGACGTTCGAAACGCTGCAACACATGGGCAGACATGCCTTTGGCCAGTTCCTCTTCGCCGAAAAATACGGCTTGCCCCAGGTCTTTTTGCAAGCGCTGGTATTCATCTTCGTGGTGAGTACGAATCACCACTTCTATGTCCGGCTTGAGCTGTTTGGCAATGTCGACTATTTTACGGATATCCATGGCGTCCGGTGTGGCAATAATCAGCATGGCCGCATTGGCGATGTGTGCCTGTATCAATACCATGGGGTCAGCAGCATTGCCTGACACGGCGGGCTGGCCTTGCTTACGCAGTTTTTCCACCAGTTCGCGATTTTGCTCGGCCACCACAAATGGAATCGCAGAGTCTGTCAGCGATTGTGCAATGCGCTTGCCAACACGGCCATAGCCGACCAATACCACCTGGCCTTCAAGAAACTTGCGTTCCGTGGACATCGGCAACTCACTGTAGGGATCCATGCGCAAAGACAGGCGTCGTGCCACATCTGATTTATTGACCACCCAGTTTGCCAACGGTTTGATCGAGGCAAATACCAGCGGATTCAAGGCAATTGAAATCAGTGCGCCCGCCAACACAAGGCTCATGCCATCTGCTGACAATAGGTTGAGCGACACGCCAAGCCCGGCCAGGATAAAGGAGAACTCGCCAATTTGCCCCAGGCTGGCGGCGACGGTGAGTGCTGTATTCAATGGATAGCGCAGCGCCAGCACGATCGCAACCGCTGCCAGTGATTTGCCCAAGATAATAATAGCGACCACAGAGAGGACCTGTACCGGTTGCTTGATCAGGATGCTAGGGTCAAACAGCATGCCGACGGCGACAAAAAACAGCACGGCAAATGCATCGCGGAAAGGCAGGGAATCTTCCGCCGCACGATGGCTATATTCTGATTCGCGCATGATCATGCCGGCAAAAAAGGCGCCTAGTGCAAATGACACATGAAACAGGGATGAAGCGAAAAAGGCCACGCCAATCGCTACGGCAATCACGGTGAGGGTAAACAGTTCGCGCGAGCCGGTGCCAGCCACATACCATAGCAACCAGGGTAATACGCGTTTGCCTATCACCAGCATCACCACTACAAAACCGGTGATTTCAAGCAAGGTCACGCCTATGGTCTCCCAAATGGCACTGGCGTTGGTGGCTTCGCCTTGGCCACCCAAGACGCCAGCCAGGGCTGGCATCAGCACCAGCACCAGCACGGTCACCATGTCTTCTACCACCAGCCAGCCGACAGCAATTTTGCCGTTCATGCTTTCCAGGATGCGCCTGGACTCAAGCGCTTTCAGTAACACCACGGTACTGGCGCAGGAGAGTGACAGGCCAAAGACCAGGCCATGCCCCATGCTCCAGCCCCAATAATGGGCCACCAGCATGCCGAGCAGGGTCGCCAGCGTCATCTGCGCCAGTGCGCCGGGTAGGGCGATGCGTTTGACCGACATTAAATCTTGCACTGAAAAGTGCAGGCCAACGCCGAACATCAGCAGCATGACGCCGATTTCAGACAGTTGCGAGGCGATTTCTATGTCCGCCACAAAGCCGGGGGTGGCCGGGCCGATGATAATGCCAGCAAACAGATAACCAATCAGCGCTGGCAATTTGAGTTTTTCGGCGATCAGGCCAAACACCAGCGCCAGCGCAAATGCGGCAGCAATGGTGGTAATAAGAGACAGGTTATGATCCATAGCAATATTTTTTTCTTAAGTTATTTTTATAGGGGTGTGTATCGGGGTGATGCGTTTAAAAATGAACGTGCGTGGTCATACTGACCTTGTTCAGACAAAAAAGTTGAGCAATTTTATTGTCATCAATGTATCCGACCCTTATCTTGCCGGAAGGCGGGCGTGCTCGTCAATGCTAGCAGAGTAGCTTGACGTTTAAATTACGGCTGGAAAAGTGGCATAGACAGGCGCTGCAGTCCATATTCACAGAGTTGTTCCGCACGTTGCCAGCGTTGTGATTCACTGAGGCTGCCAAAATAAATAATGCTGAACACACCCTCAATAATGGACTGGCAATACAGGCTGATCAGGTCGAAATCGACTTCGGCAGAGAGTTCTGTTTGCGCAATCGCCTGTTTGAGCAGGCAATCTATTTGTGTAATGCGCTTTTTCTCCCAGGCAAAACGTAATTGCAATAATTCGGGCGAATCATCAATGCCGATATATAAAAAGAACAGGACGCGCTGAATGGAGCTAGGTTCAATATAGCTACGGATCTCATGCAGGCAATATTGCTTGAGGTTGCCTAATGCCGCAAGGGCCGGTTGGAGCTGGAACGGGGAGACGGTTTCAATCACGCGTTCCGCCATGGCGGTAGCGACTTCCAGCTTGCCTTTATAGTGGCCGTAAACGGCGCCGCGTGACAACTCGGCTGCTTCGGCAATATCTGCCATGGTGGTCAGGGTAAAGCCTTTGCGGTAAAACACGTGTTCAGCCGCATCCAGAATCTGGTCGCGGGTTTTTTGCGCATCTTCTTTGGTTTTTCTGGCCATGATCTCTAGGCTTATCATTCCTCAAGCAATGGCGAGGATTATACCAAAAAATAATTAATCAGTCATGATTGATTAATTATTAAAGGACGGATAGAATATTGACGTCTATATAGTAAAAGGCATGTTCATGTCCCGTTTTTCTCTCAGCACGGCCTCTGTTGCCACATTCTTGTTATTGCAACTCTCCGCTTGTAGCAAACCGCAGGAAGCCGCTCAGGCAGCGGCTGGCGCACCTGAGGTCGAAGTGGTGACCGTGCAAACCGCCGAAATCCCCGCTGAGGTTGAATTACCTGGCCGTGTAGAGGCCTATCGCATTGCAGAAGTGCGTGCGCGCGTTTCTGGTATTGTCTCCAAGCGGCTGTATCAGGAAGGGCAAACAGTGAAGGCGGGCACACCGTTATTTGCCCTGAACCCGGAGCAGTTGCAGGCCAGTAAATTAGAAGCAGATGCTGAGCTCGCCAGAACCGAAGCCAATCTGGTGAATGCCAATGACAAATTGCAGCGCTACCAGGCGCTGGTAGGCGACCAGTCCGTGAGTCAGCGCGACTACCGCGCGGCACAGGCTGAAGCGCAACTGGCTAAAGCCGAAGTGGCCGCCGCGCAAGCTAAACTCAATCGCGCCAAACTGGATGTGGCTTATGCCAATGTGACGGCGCCGATTGATGGCGTGGCGCGCCGTGCACTGGTGACCGAAGGCGCGCTGGTGGGTAAAGACGAGGCCACGCACATGACGACGGTTGAGCAAATCAACCCGGTGTATGTCAATTTCGCGCAGTCTTCTTCTGAGGTGTTCGCGCTGCGCAAAGCCTTGCGCGACGGCCAGTTAAAAGGCAGCAATGGTCAATTGCAGATTGCCCTGATGTTGCCGGATGGTTCAACTTATCCTAGTGCAGGCAAACTGTCATTTTCTGATGTGTCTGTGAACCAGACGACAGACTCTGTCGTGATGCGCGCCATTTTTGACAACCCGCAACAGGAACTGATGCCAGGCGCCTATGTGCGCCTGAAAATCCGCCAGGCGACCAATCCGCATGCCATCCTGATTCCGCGTGATGCGCTGATTCGTGACCAGTTCTCCAGCCGGGTATGGGTGGTCAATGCCAAACAGGAGTTGGAGTCACGCGAAGTGCAAACCGGCGCTGTGATTGATAAACAGTGGGTGGTTGAGCATGGACTGCAAACAGGTGAACAAGTGGTGGTCACCAATGCTGCCACGCAAACGGCGGGCGCAAAAGTGACGCCCAAGCAGGTAAGCGCCACAGACAAAATCACCCAAGCCGTCGCACCTTAAAATTAAGAGCCTTAAATCAGTCAGCATGAAGAAGCATAAAAAAGTATAAAGAAGAAGGTAAAGTCATGAGTCGTTTTTTTATTGATAGGCCGATTTTTGCCTGGGTGATTGCCATCCTGATTGTGCTGGCAGGTTTGATTGCCATTAAACAGTTACCGATTGCGCAGTATCCCGATATTGCGCCGCCCGTGGTCAATATCGCAGCAACCTATCCTGGCGCATCGGCCAAAGTGGTCGAAGAAACTGTGACCTCGATTATCGAGCGCGAGATGAATGGTATGCCAGGCCTGATGTATGTGTCTGCCACCAGCAATCAGGGCATGGCTTCTATTAGCGTGACTTTCCGCCAGGGCACCAACCCTGATCTGGCGGCCGTGGATGTGCAAAACCGCCTCAAAAGTGTGGAAGTGCGTTTGCCTGAAATCGTGCGCCGTAGCGGCATCATGGTGGAAAAGTCGGCGGATAGCTTTCAGCTGATTGTGTCACTGACCTCAGAAGATAACCGTTACAGTGAGATTGACCTCGGCGAGTTGTCCTCTGCCACGGTCATGCCTACGCTCAAACGCGTGCAAGGCGTGGGTAAGGTGCAATCATTCAGCCCGGAGTACGCCATGCGTATCTGGCCTGATCTGCAGAAAATGGCGGGCCTGAATGTCAGCGTCAGCGAAATTTCCAATGCCTTGCGTAGCTACAATACGCGTCTGACCTTGGGCCAGGTTGGTGCCAGTGGCGTACCGGATGGTGCGCCATTGAGTGTGACGCTCGAAGCCGAAGCCACGCTGAAAACGGTAGAAGACTTTGCCAATGTGCCACTGCGCAGCCAGGCGGATGGCTCGGCCTTGCTGGTGAAGGACGTGGCGCGCGTGGAAATGGGCAGCAGTGACTATACCTATAGCTCTAAAGTCAATGGCAAGAATGCCGCCGGCATGGCGATCAAACTGTCGCCGGGCTCTAATGCAGTAGAAACCATCAAGCGGGTCAAAGTGGCGATGGAGCAAATGCAGCCCTATTTCCCGCCAAACGTGGTGTTCCAGTTGTCGTATGACTCCTCGGCATTTGTGTCTATCTCGATTAAAAAGGTGATTCAAACGCTGGTTGAGGCGGTGTTGCTGGTATTCGTGGTCATGTACCTGTTTATGCAGAACCTGCGCGCGACCCTGATTCCGACCATCGTGGTGCCGATTGCCCTGATGGGGACGTTTGCTGTGATGTACTGGCTGGGTTATTCCATCAATGTGCTGACCATGTTTGGCGTGGTGCTGGCGATTGGTATCCTGGTTGATGATGCGATTGTGGTGGTGGAAAACGTCGAACGCCTGATAGTCGATGAAGGCTTGTCTGCGCGCGAAGCGACTATTAAAGCCATGTCGCAAATCAGTGGTGCGGTGGTGGGTATCACCGCTGTGCTGGTGTCGGTATTTATCCCGATGGCCTTTTTTAGTGGCGCGGTGGGCAATATCTACCGCCAGTTTTCACTGGCATTGTCGGTGTCGATCAGCTTCTCGGCCTTTCTGGCGCTGTCGCTGACACCTGCATTGTGCGTCACGCTGTTGCGCCATGAAACCAGCCCTAAAGCACGCTTTTTTGTCTGGTTTAACCGTAGCTTTAAGTGTATGACCGAGCGTTACACGCGCCTGACCGGCGGTTTGCTCAACAAGCCACTGCGCTGGCTGGGCGTGTTTGCACTCATCGTGACCTTGGTCGGCTGGCTGTTTATGCGCCTGCCAAGTGCATTCTTGCCAGAAGAAGACCAGGGTAACTTTATGGTCATGGTGTCGTTGCCACAAGGTGCGACACTGGCGGAAACCGCCGAAGTGCTGGGTGATATGAGCCGTTATATCCAGCAACACGAGCCGGTCGATATCATTTTTGAAGTCAGCGGTTTTAGTTTTTACGGCACCAGCACCAATAGTGGCATGCTGTTTATCACGCTGAAAGATTGGTCCGAGCGGCCCAAGGCCGAGCAGCAGGTGCAGGCGATTGTGAATCGCGTTAACCAGCAATTTTATGGACGACCCAATTTAAGTATTTTTGCCATGAATGCGCCGCCATTGCCTGAGCTGGGCAGTGTGGGCGGTTTTGATATGAAACTGGTAGATCGTGCCAGCGTTGGCATAGAAACCCTGATGAAGGCACGCGATCAACTGATTGCCGAATCGACCAAGCATCCCGAGTTGGCGAATGTCTTGTTTGCCGGTTTATACGATACGCCAGTGGTCAATATGCAGCTTAACCGCAGCAAGGCCAATTCGCTGGGCATCTCGCTGGATGAAATCAATGATTCGCTGGCAACTTTGCTTGGTTCTAATTATCTTGGTGATTTTGTCTATGGCAACCAGGTGCGCCGGGTGCTGATTCAAGCCGATGGCAAACAACGGCAGACGCTGGAAGATATCAAGAAAATTCGCCTCAAAGCTGCCGATGGCAGCCTGGTGCCGCTGTCTTCCATCATGACGCTGGACTGGGCCATGGGTACCCCACAACGCACGCGTTTCAATGGTTTCCCCTCATTTAATATCAATGGCGGCGCCGGGCCTGGCTATAGCAGCGGCGAAGCCATGCAGAAGATCGAAAAACTGGTACAAGGGTTGGGCAAGGGCATAGGCTTCGAATGGGCCGGGCAGTCACTTGAAGAAAAGCAATCCGGCAGTCAGGCCATTATGCTGTTCGGTTTGTCTATCCTGATTGTGTTCCTGGTGCTGGCGGCTTTGTATGAAAGCTGGGCCATTCCGTTCGCCGTCATGCTGGTGGTGCCATTAGGCGTCTTGGGTGCGTTGCTTGGCGTGACTATCCGTGGTTTGCCCAATGATATTTATTTCAAGGTGGGCCTGATTGCGACGATTGGTTTGTCTGCCAAAAACGCTATCCTGATCGTGGAGTTTGCACGCGAGCATGTGCTGCAAGGCATGCCTTTGCTTGAAGCCAGTTTGCTGGCAGCCAAAGAGCGTCTGCGGCCAATCGTGATGACCTCACTGGCCTTTGGGGTAGGTGTGATTCCATTGGCATTCTCGACCGGCGCTGCGTCGGGCGCGCAAGTTGCGATCGGCACCAGTGTGCTGGGCGGCATTGTCACGGCGACCTTGCTGGCGATCTTTTTTGTCCCATTATTTTTTATGGTGGTCGGGCGCTGGATGCACAAACCGGCGGCGACCAAGGATGTTGCATGAAATTAAGTCGACTCACATTGTTACTGGGTTTTATTCTCTCGGCCAGCGGTTGCTCGCTGATGCCCGAGTATTTCCGGCCAGCTGCGCCGGTGCCTGAGGCTTACCCAGGCCAGTCAGCGAATGACACGGTGACTGAAGCGCCTCCGCTCACCTGGCAAACTTATTTCCCTGATGCCGATTTACAGCAACTGATACAAGTTGGGTTGGCGCATAACCGTGACCTGAAAACGGCCGTGCTGCGCATGGATGAGGCCAAGGCCACTTACGGCATACAAAAAGCCGACCGCCTGCCGACCATACAGGGCAACCTGACGTACGACCGTAGTCGCACCGTGTTCAGCTCCAGCCAGGCATTTGAGGCCGAGTTGTACCGCGTTGGTGTCGGTATTTCTGACTACGAAATCGATGTATTTGGCCGCGTCAAAAGCCTGACGCAATCCGCGCTGGAACAATACCTGGCCGTGACTGAGAATCGGCAAGCGGTACAAGCTACCCTGATCACTGAGATCGCCACGCAGTACGTCAACCTGCTGACCTTACACGCACAACTCAAGCTGGCGCAGCAAACGCTGGACGACCGTAAACAGACCTTGCATCGCACCCAGCGTCGCTTTGAGGCCGGTTTGGATCAGGTGCTGGATGTCAAAGCCGCCCAAATCCAGGTCGAGCAAGTGCAGGCACAATATGCACAATGGCAACGACAACTGGCCACCACGCAAAATGCCTTGTATTTACTGCTCGGCGAGTCATCACAGCGTACACCGTTAGTCATCAAACCTCTGGCGGATTTAAAACTGGCTGACGTTACGCCAGGCTTGCCTTCCAGCCTGTTGACCCGACGCGCCGATATCCGTGCTGCCGAGCACCAACTCAAAGCCGCCAACGCCAATATCGGCGCCGCCAGAGCCGCGTTTTATCCACGCTTGCAACTCACCACCAACGTCGGCCTGGTCAATTCGGAGTTCTCCAAACTGTTTTCTGATACCGGCAGCAACTACTGGTCTTTCAGCCCGCAATTGACCATCCCGATCTTTAACTATGGCCGCAACAAAGCCAACCTCAACCTTGCACAAACCCGTGAGCGTATCGAGGTAGTCAATTACGAAAAAACTATCCAGACCGCGTTTAAAGAAGTGATGGATGTATTAAGCACACGCTCAGCGATAGCCGAAGAGTCTGCTGCCAGGGCGCGTTTAAGTGAATTGGAAAGTAGCCGCTTGCAACTGGTTAAGCGTAAGCTGGATCAAGGACTGGTGACGTACCTCGAGTTGCTCGATTCGCAGCGCAGTGTACTGGATGCGCAGTCGCAGGCGTTGCAAATACAACAACAGGCATTACAGAATCAGGTGGGGCTGTATAAAGCGCTGGGTGGCAGCTAAAGCTTCGGATAATTGTTTTATGCTCAATAAACAAAAAAATGTTCAAAGTGTGTATGTAAATCATTTACATAGATTAATGCTAATGAAATTGCAAATCTTTTTAAAAAGTAATATCCTAAATTTAATTATTACGATAAATAGTTTCAGAGCGATGACTAGTTTTAAAAGGGTTGTTGTAATTTTTATTATTAGTAATTCCCAACTGAGTGGAGGCGCAAATGAAACAAATAAGTAAATTTGCAGTTGCTATAACTTTGGCATTTGGATGCACACAGGCTTTTGCTGCTGGATCCATTTTTGTCACAGAACCAGGTGCTGATGGGTTCAATATCGAAACTGGTGGTTTTAATGGATCAAGTTACGAGATTTCTAAAATCGTATTTGATTTTAGTAGTACCATTACCGCGGATGGTAGTTACTTGGTGATCGACGGTTCGCCATTTTCCGTGAATGCGCCAGCTGGCGGTAGCGCTGTGTTCTTTGGTAGTGGCGCCGTATTTGGTTTTGACTTTACAAGTTTCAACACTTTTGAATCATTCAGCTTCAAGTGGGATCCAGACTCAGCGATTAGCGGATCTTATGGCGCAACAGCGCTTGATTTTATCGGTGGCACAGTCACAGCCTATACGACTAATGGTTTATACAAAGGGTCTTTTGAGTTAGTAGGCACTGGACCAGACGTCACTGCTTCACTTTCACCTTATGTCCCTGTGCCTGAGCCACTCACCAGTGCTAGCCTGCTTGCTGGATTAGGGGTATTAGGCTTGGCCCGTCGCCGTCGTTCATAAGTATTTGATTTAGATTAAAAGCCCATCAGCGTTGTGATGGGCTTTTTTATTAAATGCCAACAATATGAGTTGTCATATTTAGTCTGATGATTGGGATTTTATATAATCAGTCCGCTTGCGGTACGCCGACGAAAAATTAAGCATGTTGAACATGAACATGCGGTGGACTGTAAACGAGTCCGCCCTTACGCGTTCTCAGCAATTAAATTCCTCAATAGTTTCTACGGTTATACTCATTTAACACTTTATCTCACCATGCATAGTGGTGCTTTCTGCTTTTGCAGGTACTATCTGCCTTCCCCAATTCAAGAGATACCATCCCCTAATGCAAAGTGAAGTCAAAGAAACCATCCGATATGCCGTAGTGGCGGCTGTGCAGCTACCCAATGTGAGCGATAGTGAATTTGAGGCTTCGCTGAATGAGCTGCGTGAACTGGCTAAAACACTGGGTTACAGGGTGGTGCATACTTTTGTGCAGAAGCGTACAGGCTTTGATATCACGGGGTATCTGGGTGTGGGTAAGCGCGAAGAGATTCGTGATTATGTGAAGAGTATGTCCGAGGAGCTAGAGTCGCAACCCTTCAATACGCTTGCCTACGATATTGAGGCGGTGCTGGTGGACCATGAAATTTCGCCGTCACAGGCGCGTAACCTTGAGGTTGAAGTCGGTTGCGAGGTGATGGACCGTACTATGGTCATATTGGAGATTTTTCACCGCAATGCCCGCTCGCGTGCGGCACGTGCACAGGTGGAGATTGCACGCCTGGGTTATATGGCGCCACGTTTGCGCGAAGCAGCAAAACTGGCGGGTCCGCAGGGGCGGCAGCGTAGCGGGGCGGGTGGTCGTGGGGCAGGTGAATCGCATACCGAGCTGGATAGACGCAAGATTCGCGACCGCATTGCCGAGTTGCAACAAGAGATTGTGATTATGGATGGCGAGCGCCGGACGCAACGTGCGCGACGTCAGGAGCGGCAGACGATGGCGAGTGTGGCGCTGGTGGGTTATACCAATGCCGGTAAATCTACCTTGATGCGGGCGCTCACTGGCAGCGAGGTGTTGGTGGCGAACAAGTTGTTTGCCACACTGGATACTACGGTGCGCGCCTTGTACCCTGAAAGCGTGCCGCGCGTGCTGGTCAGCGATACCGTGGGCTTTATCAAGAATCTGCCACATGGCCTGGTGGCTTCTTTTAAATCCACGCTGGATGAGGCGCTGGATGCTGCGCTGTTGTTGCACGTGATCGATGCCAGCGACCCTGGTTTTGAGCGTCAGCTTGAGGTGACGGATAAGGTACTTGAGGAAATCGATGCCGATGTCGTGCCGCGTATTCGCGTGTTTAACAAAATAGATTACGTGGGCGATGCCACCGCGCAAGCCGAGTGTGAAGCCGCACTACGGTTAAAATATCCGGATTGCATAGTCATGAGTGCTCGCCGTCCGGATGAAGTGGCGATGCTGCGGCAGAAGATTGTCGATTTTTTCCAGCAGGATTTGGTTGAAACCGAGATTTTCCTGCCTTGGTCCGTACAACAGCTACGCGGCAAAATTTATAGCACCTGCCAGGTATTGAACGAGCGCTCAGATGAAGAAGGCACTTTTTTCACTGTGCGCGGCGAACCCAATGACATCAATAGCCTGCGTGAGCAGTTGATGCCGCTGCAATAAGCGCTCATCGCGGTAGTTAGGACTGATCAGCGTTTCCACCTTGCGCTAACTGAATAAACGCTTGCACATAATCAATCTGCACATCCGTTTCGCGTATGCCCAGGTAAATCTGCTTGGCAATGCCTTGCTCGCCTAACTTGACCGGCACTACATTGAAACGGCTTTGATACTCCTCCACCAGCCAGCGCGGTAAGGCCGCGACACCGCGGCCACTGGCGACCATTTGCAGCATGATGTCAGTCGTTTCTATCGGTTTATGCACCTGCGGGCTGATGCCTGCCGGTTGCAGAAACTGGTTGTAAATATCGAGCCGATCAATATCCACCGGGTAGGTGATCAAGGATTCACTGCTGAGTTGTTCGGGGTGCACATACGCCAGTTGGGCCAGTGCATGCTGGCCATGCACCACCAGCACCTGCTCGTAATCAAATACCGGTTGAAACATCAACCCGGGTTTATATAGCGGGTCAGGCGTGACCAGCATATCGATCTCATAGCCAAACAAGGCGCCTATGCCGCCAAACTGGAACTTCTGTTTTACATCTACATCCACATCCGGCCACGCGGCCAGGTAGGGTGACACCACTTTGAGCAGCCACTGGTAGCACGGGTGACACTCCATGCCGATGCGCAAGGTGCCACGCTCGCCTTGCGCAAACTGGCGCAAGCGTTCTTCTGCTAACGATAGTTGCGGTAGCAGCCGGTTGGCCACTGCCAGCAAGTATTGTCCGGCCTGGGTCAGGCGCAGGCTGCGGCCTTCTCGTAGCCAGATATCAGTACCCAGTTGCTGTTCCAGTTTTTTTATCGAGTGACTCAGCGCCGACTGCGTGAGAAATAAATGCGCAGCGGCGGCTGTCAGTGAGCCTTGCCGTTCGACTTCGCGAATAATCGCTAAATGGATGCGTTCAATCATGTTTTTATGTATGAATAAAATTAATTGATTGTTGAAATAATACCATTTTACTTCATGGTTTGCCTTTTTTAGAATGCGTGTTCTCAAACGATTATTGACGAGGCTAGCATGGTCACCACACACAATCTTGGATTTCCGCGCATAGGCGCAAAACGCGAACTGAAATTTGCTTTAGAGGCTTATTGGAAAGGACAGTCTTCATTAGACGCATTAAAGCAAGTGGGCAAAGACTTGCGCCAGGGCAACTGGGCGTTGCAATCGCATCTGGACCTGGCGCCGGTGGGTGACTTTGCGTTTTATGACCAGGTGCTGGATATGAGCTTTACGCTCGGTCACTTGCCTGCCCGTGTACAGGCTTTTCATGGCGACCCACTGGATAATTATTTCCGTGTGGCCCGTGGACGTTCTGCAGAATCTGGCGAAGAGCATACGCAGTGTTGCGGCGGCGTGGCGGCAGGGGAGATGACCAAATGGTTTGATACCAACTACCACTATATCGTGCCGGAATTCACCGCCGAGACACAGTTCAAGCTGGATACGACACGCTTGCTGGCGCAGTTGGCAGAAGCGCAGGCGCAAAATATCAAAGCTAAACCAATCATTGTCGGGCCGGTGACTTACCTGGCGATTGGCAAGGCCAAGGATGCTTCAGACCGCCTGGCCTTGCTGCCGCAATTGCTGGTGGTGTATAGCGAGTTGCTCGAGGCGTTGGCGGCGCAGGGCGTGGAGTGGGTACAAATAGACGAGCCTATTCTGGTGACTGAACTGGAGGCTGAATGGCAGCATGCATTCAACCTGGCTTATCACCAACTCAAGAGTAGTCGTGTCAAGATTCTGCTCGCGGCTTATTTTGGCCCATTGGTTGATAACCAGTACTTGGTGGCGAATTTGCCGGTGGCTGGCTTGCATATTGATGCCATCAACGCGCGCCATGAGATTTTGCCTTTGCTGGCGATGTTGCCTGCGCACAAGGTACTTTCATTGGGCGTGATTAATGGCCGCAATATCTGGAAAACCGATTTGAATGCCACCCTGGACTGGCTGGAGCCCATCGCTGAACGCCTGGGTGACCGTTTATGGCTGGCGCCTTCTTGTTCATTGTTGCATGTGCCGGTGGACCTTGATAATGAGGTGAAATTGGATAGTGAGGTCAAGTCCTGGCTGGCATTTGCCAAGCAGAAACTGGATGAGTTACAGGTATTGGCGACGGCATTGAATCATGGTCGTGCCGCGGTGAAAGTGGCTTTGGCGGTAAATCAGGTGGCGATTGATGCACGCCGTACCTCGAAGCGCGTCCATCAGCCGCAGGTGAAAGCCGCGCTGGAAACACTGACACCGCAACTGGGTCAGCGGCAAAATCATTATGTACAACGTGCCGTCAAACAGGCCGCCTTGCTTGGTTTGCCCAAGTATCCGACCACCACCATCGGCTCTTTCCCGCAGACGGCAGAAATCCGCCATGCCCGCAGCCAGTTCAAGGCCGGGGCGTTGAATCAGGCAGCTTACCAGCAGGCGATGAAAGCCGAAATTGAGCGTAGCGTACGTGAACAGGAAGCCTTAGGCCTCGATGTGCTGGTGCACGGTGAAGCCGAGCGTAACGATATGGTGGAATATTTTGGTGAGCAGTTGGAGGGATATGCCTTCAGCCAGTTTGGCTGGGTACAGTCGTATGGCTCGC
This sequence comes from Methylophilus sp. Q8, assembly GCF_000800115.1. Taxonomy (NCBI): domain Bacteria; kingdom Pseudomonadati; phylum Pseudomonadota; class Betaproteobacteria; order Nitrosomonadales; family Methylophilaceae; genus Methylophilus; species Methylophilus sp. Q8. Next base: position 2,003,644 of record NZ_JUHE01000001.1, read on the forward strand.
GTTGTGTCAAACCACCTATCCTGTTTGGGGATATCAGTCGTCCACAAGCGATGACGGTAGCGTGGATCAAGTATGCACAATCACTGACCAGCAAGCCGATGAAAGGCATGTTGACCGGTCCAGTGACGATACTCAACTGGTCTTTTGTGCGTGATGACCAGCCACGTTCAGTCAGCTGCTACCAGTTGGCACTGGCGATTCGTGAAGAAGTGCTGGACCTGGAAAAAGCCGGTATCAATGTGATCCAGATTGATGAAGCCGCCTTGCGTGAGGGCTTGCCATTGCGCAAGTCACAGTGGAAAGAGTATTTGCAGTGGGCAGTAGAGTCATTCCGCATCACCGCCAATGGTGTTGCCGATGAAACGCAGATTCATACGCATATGTGCTATTCGGAGTTTAATGACATCATCGCTTCGATTGCTGACATGGATGCTGACGTGATTACCATTGAAACCTCACGTTCAGACATGGAGTTGCTGGATGCGTTTGATGATTTCAACTATCCGAACGAGATCGGGCCGGGCGTCTATGACATTCACTCGCCGAATATCCCGACCCAGGCGCATATTGTGCAGTTGATGCAAAAGGCCGCCGAGCGTATCCCTGCCGAGCGTTTGTGGGTAAACCCGGATTGTGGCCTGAAAACCCGTCAATGGGCCGAAGTGTTACCCGCGTTGACCAATATGGTTGCAGCAGCTAAAACCTTGCGCGCAGCTTAACCTTGCCACGAATGAAAAAGCCGCCCTTGGGCGGCTTTGTGTTTAAGTCATTACCAGCGGCGGCTCAGCATGAAGTGAAGCACAATGGCTTCATTGCGGATTTCAGACTCGCCAAATAATTGGCTGTTGTATTTAACGCTGACAGGTAGCATCCATTCGACACCGCCAGTCATCAGCCAGTGCGGGTCGATCTTACGTGCGGCACCAAAGGTGAGGTGATGCTCAAGGGTCCCTGCCAATAAAGGGCTGGAGTTCTGGCGCGGAATCGGGTTTTTGCCGTAATTGTGACCCGCATAAAGCGTGGTACGGTTATCCCAGTTGTAAGCGACACCTGTCGCGACCACCCATTGGTCTTTCCAGTCGGCACCCATCGAGCTGCCATATATAGATTGCGCTGAGGCATTATTTGGTTTGGTGGCGCGCAGGGTGACGTCATTGATCGCATCGCCCCAGTTAAGCCAGTTGAGTTTGAATGACAGCAGCCAGTCATCTGTTGGCTTGAACGCCATTCCTACCGCCACTTCGCGTGGCAGGGCGAAGCCTTTGATTGAAGCATCGGCATACTTTACCTTGCCTAAGCCTGCGTCTGTGAAGTCAGCTGTCAGTGTACCGCCGGTCATTGGCAGCTCGGTTTTTTCGGTATAAGAGGCCGCCAGCGTCAGTGCTGGAGTCACACGATATTGCATGCCTAGTTTGAAGCCTGTACGCACTGCGGAGGCGCCCTCTAGTTTGTAACCAGCAAAGGGCACAGCACTCACTGAAGTGTTCGCAAAAAAGTCCTGTTCTATGCTCGCATAAACAATATTCAGGCTGGCCCCCAGAGAGAGCTTGTCCGTCACTTCACAGCCGATGCCGGGGATGATCTTGGCGATCCCAAACAGCGAGGACAAATCATCGCGATTGCCAAACGGCGTACGCAGGTTGTCGAACACGCCACCGGCGCCGCCTTGCGCGAACAAGCCTATACCGGCCGTACAAGGGGTATTTTCCAGCGGCCGCGCATAGCCACCACCACCAAGCAAGGTGTAGCGGTTGGACGCATGCTCTTCGTTGCGGGGGTCTTTGTGTACCAGGTCGGTGGTGCGCAGTACTGAGCCAAACATATCCAGCAATGGTGCTTTGATCTGCGTCAGCCCGGCCGGGTTGGTATTGAGTGCGCTGGTGTCACGCGCGACCGCCACGTCAGCACCGCCCATCAGGGTTGATTCGGCACCGAAGCCGATCAAGTTGATGCCGTTGGTGGCGTGCGCCGCAAGCCCGGTTGTTACCAAGGCGAGGGCGGTTGCGATGCGTAAGGTAGAAATATTAAAAGCAATCATGGCAGGTTTGTTCTTGTTCGTTAGGCGTACTGTCGCATAATTCGACAATTCTGTGTTGCGATAACAGCGCTCCAATCACATGGCTTTTTGGCCTTTTCGGCTATGCGAGAAACATTCACATGGTAGCTAAATTATCGATCAATGTGTTGTAAAAATATTCTTTAATAAAAACAATCAGTTGCTGCCTGTCAATTAAAATATATCAATATATTGTGTTTTGGATAATTGAAAAGCCATAGATATTGTTTTATAGTCGCATCCATACGGTATGCAGAAGAGACTCTTCTTCTGCGTTTAATAGGGAACCTGGTGCGTGAAGCCGCGCAGGAGTCATTAAGCCAGGGCTGCCCCCGCAACTGTGATTAGCGAGTTGTTTGCTGCCATTTAAGCCACTGAAGAGATTCGGGAAGGCGAAAGCAAATAATGACGACCTGAGAGCCAGGAGACCTGCCGTGAAATTTTTTCTTGTTAACGTTTGAGGCGGGGTGTCCTCGGCAGATGCAGTTGGTTAATGTTCGACACTAATTGCTAGTCTGACCTTTGAGCGGGTACATTTTTCATCGTGATGATGCGGTGGTATTGTGCCTGGCTTTGTGACCCCTCGCTTCCTGTACTGGGAGCCATCAATGTCAAAATACGAATCCATGCAGGCCACGAAAAGGGATGGCCGCAAGGAACCGATCAATCTCGATAAAATTCATCGGGTGATTGATTGGGCATCACAAGGCCTGAATAATGTGTCGGTCTCCCAGGTGGAGCTACGTTCGCATATTCAGTTTTATGATGGCATCCGTACTGACGACATTCATGAAACGATTATCAAATCCGCAGCCGACCTGATTTCTGAAGAAACACCGGATTATCAGTACCTGGCGGCGCGTTTGTCTATTTTTCACCTGCGCAAAATTGCCTATGGCCAGTTTGAGCCACCGCATTTGTTTAACCATGTGACCAACCTGACCGCGCTGGGTAAATATGACCAGCACCTGTTGCAGGATTACAGCCGCGAAGAGTTCGACGTACTGAATGCCACGATTGACCACTGGCGCGATATGAACTTCTCCTATGCCGCGGTCAAGCAGTTGGAAGGTAAATACCTGGTCCAGAACCGCGTGACCAAAAAGATCTACGAGAGCCCACAGTTCTTGTACATTTTGGTCGCCATGTGCCTGTTTGCCAACTACAAAGGCCAGGCACGTTTGGATTACATCAAGCGCTTTTACGATGCCGTATCTACCTTCAAGATCTCGCTGCCTACGCCGATCATGTCCGGCGTGCGTACGCCGACCCGTCAGTTCAGCTCTTGCGTGCTGATTGAGTGTGGCGACAGCCTGGACAGCATCAATGCCACTACCAGTGCGATTGTGAAATATGTGTCACAACGTGCTGGCATTGGCGTCAACGCGGGCCGTATCCGCGCGCTGGGCAGTGAAATTCGTGGCGGCGAAGCGCAGCATACTGGTTGCCTGCCGTTCTACAAGTTGTTCCAGTCTGCGGTGAAGTCCTGCTCACAGGGTGGTGTACGCGGCGGTGCTGCGACCTTGTTCTACCCGATCTGGCACCTCGAAGTTGAATCATTGCTGGTGCTCAAAAACAACCGTGGCGTCGAAGAAAACCGTGTGCGTCACCTCGACTACGGCGTGCAACTAAACCGCCTGATGTACCAACGCCTGATCAAGAGCCAGAACATCACCCTGTTCTCCCCGCACGACACCCCAGGCCTGTATGACGCCTTCTTTGCTGACCAGGATGAGTTTGAACGCCTGTACACGCAATATGAAGCCGATGACAGCATCCGCAAACGCACGATACCAGCGGTCGACCTGTTCTCACTCATGATGCAGGAGCGTGCCGGTACTGGCCGTATCTACATCCAGAACGTTGACCATTGCAACACGCATAGCCCGTTTGACCCAGCCGTGGCGCCTGTGCGCCAGTCTAACCTGTGCATGGAAATTGCACTGCCGACCAATCCACTCAACGACATCAATGACACCGAAGGCGAAATCGCCCTGTGTACCTTGTCTGCCTTTAACCTGGGCGCACTGGAATCGCTGGATGAGCTGGAGGGCCTGGCTGACCTAGTGGTACGTGCACTGGATGCCTTGCTGGAATATCAGGATTACCCGGTGAAAGCCGCCTTGAATGCGACTAACAAGCGCCGTTCACTGGGCGTGGGCGTGATCAACTACGCCTATTACCTGGCCAAAAATGGCACGAACTACACCAGCGACACTGCGCTAGGCCTGACACACCGTACTTTCGAGGCGATTCAGTTCTACCTGTTGAAAGCTTCTGTGCAGTTGGCGCGCGAATTTGGCCCATGTGGTGCGTTTAATGAAACCACCTACGCCAAAGGTATTTTACCGATTGATAGCTACAAGTCTGACCTCGATGCCGTATGCAGCGAGCCACTGTTGCTGGATTGGGAAAGCCTGCGTCAAGAGATTCAAAAAGATGGCCTGCGCAACTCAACACTGACAGCATTGATGCCATCAGAAACCTCCAGCCAGATTGCCAACGCCACCAATGGCATTGAGCCACCGCGCGGCCTGGTGTCTGTGAAGCAATCCAAAGACGGCATCCTGCGCCAGGTGGTGCCAGAGATCGACCGCCTGCGTGACCAGTACCAGTTGTTGTGGAAAATGCCGAACAACGAGGGTTACCTCAAGCTGGTGGGCATCATGCAGAAGTTTGTTGACCAGTCTATTTCTGCCAACACCAACTACGACCCAACCCGATTTGAAGGTGGCCGTGTGCCGATGAAGCAATTGTTGAAAGACTTGCTGCAAGTCTACAAACTGGGCATCAAAACGCTGTACTACCACAACACGCGCGATGGTGCGACTGAAGGTGGCACAGAGGCAGAAGATGACGGTTGTGCGAGCGGCGCCTGCAAAATTTAAAGAAACACTGACTCAGCGGCTACGCGGGTAAATTGCCAAGTTTAGAAGTTAATAGGTTGTGCGGTACTCGGAATCCTCATGTGCTTACGTGTACATTCCGGTTTCTGCGTGCCGTACGCCTTGCACTTTATCCCGCTCGCTCACTGATTCAATATTTCTTGCAGTGGGGTAATGAATATATTTTAAAAACAGTTTGAGAATAAATACTTAAACATTAGGAACACGGCCATGGCCTATAGCATCTTCACCAAAATCGACAACGAACAGTTAAAAGAACCCATGTTCTTTGGTCAGCCCGTTAACGTGGCACGTTATGACCAGCAGAAATACCCGGTATTCGAGCGGCTGATCGAGAAGCAACTGTCTTTCTTCTGGCGTCCGGAAGAAGTTGATGTGTCGCAGGATCGCGCAGACTATCAAGGCTTGCCCGAGCACGAAAAGCACATTTTTATCAGCAACCTCAAATACCAGACTTTGCTCGATTCGATTCAGGGCCGTAGTCCTAACGTCGCGCTGTTACCATTGGTGTCCTTGCCCGAGATTGAAACCTGGATTGAGACCTGGGCGTTTTCCGAGACCATCCACTCGCGTTCGTATACCCATATCATCCGTAACATCGTCAATGATCCTTCCGTGATGTTTGACGACATCGTGCGCAATGAAAACATTACCGCACGCGCCACCGATATTGCCCACTATTACGATGAGCTGATCCATCAGACCATGCTGTATTCACAGCTGGGCGAGGGCGAGCACATCATCAATGGCGAGCTCAAGTCAGTCAAACGGCGTGAGCTGAAAAAGCTGCTCTACCGTTGCCTGATGAGTGTCAATATCCTAGAAGCGATTCGTTTTTACGTCAGCTTTGCCTGCTCATTTGCCTTTGCCGAGCGCAAGGTGATGGAAGGCAACGCCAAAATTATTCGCCTGATTGCCCGTGATGAAGCCTTGCACCTCACCGGTACCCAGCACATGCTCAACATCATGCGCTCCGGGCAAGATGACCCAGAGTTCGCCGAGATTGCGACTGAATTGCATCAAGAATGCTTTGAGATGTTTAAAACCGCCGCCGAGCAGGAAAAACAATGGGCAGAATACCTGTTTAAAGATGGCTCCATGATTGGCCTCAATAAAGACATCCTGTGCCAATACGTGGAATACATCACCAATAGCCGCATGGCGTCGGTTGGCTTGCCACCGGCATTCCCTAATGCCAAAAACAACCCGATTCCATGGATCAACACCTGGCTAGCTTCAGATACGGTGCAAGTCGCGCCACAAGAGGTGGAATTAAGCTCCTACCTCATTGGTCAAATTGATTCTGAAGTGTCAGCAGACGACCTCAATGGTTTTGAACTGTAATAATAAATGGCTGCGCGGGTAAATTGCTGCGTTGTGCGGTGCTCGAAATCCTCATGTACGACATGTACATTGGTTTCGGCCGCTTCGCTTAACATCGCTATGCGAGTTAGCCTACACCGCAACACTTCGTTGGTTGTCCGGTTTCTGCGCTCCGTACGCCTTGCACTTTATCCCGCTCGCTCATTTATTTCTTTTTATAATTTATGATTAGCGTACGCAGCCAGCACAGCCGCTTTAGCCTGCTCCCGCAAGAAACCCTGCTCGAAGGCCTGGAACGCACCGGCCACGAAGTAGAGTACCAATGCCGGAGTGGTTATTGTGGCGCCTGCCGCGTACGCATGCTCGATGGCGAAGTCGATTACGTTGAATTGCCATTGGCCTTTATCGCCGCCGATGAAATCCTGCCATGCTGCTGCGTGCCCAAGTCTGATTTGTGGCTAGACTGCGAACTCCGGTTCGATTTGCAAAGCTCGCAATTGCAAGATGATATGTTCCCGGCACAGCAATCCCTGTTTGACGAAACCTTACCGTTTGCCGATACACCAGTGAAAAAGCTGCTGAGAAGAAGAGTGGTGAGAAACAACGTGCAGGCCAGCAACCTGCCATTGTTCTAATAAAAAAGGCGCTTGAAACCAAGCGCCTTTTTTAACATATTTAATTCATGCCGCAGCGTTAGGCCGCAACCATTGCATTTTCAGGTTCGGTGCCCGCGCACTTGAGTCCGCCACCAGGCTGCAACTCAAAATCTCGCAGCGCCAATACATCTGCCTAATCTTGGCGTCAGCCTCGTTACGCGACTTGCCAAAAATCTGCAGATTTTCCACCAGCACCCCATTCGCACTGCGAATGGTATACAAATATTTTCCAGACATATCCATCATTTTCAATGTCACCCCGATGATTTTTGATGCAAACGCATCATATTTATTATGATATATCGGTAACATATCAAAGTTTTTTAGGGTTGTATACATTGTAAAGATAGTATTTATATCGTTAATTCAATAATTTAAGCGGTTTTTTGCATAAAACACCTATAATTAACCTGCTAAGTTCACTTCCAAATAGCCGGATTGAAGGTCAGTGATTGACGATCCCGGCGCCAGATAACCTCATGTTGGCCGACTGCCAACCACCAGGTTTGTGTTTCAGGCCTGGGTTTATTCTCGGCGAATGCTTCTGGTGTTAAGACTGCCACACACCACGCTGTTTCTGGATGACGTACGGATTGATACAGAATGCAACCCAACGCAATTTCTCTCGCTACTTGTGCAAAGGCTTGTGTAGGGCCGTAATCGGTTTTATCTAACCAACTCGCATCTGCATCAAAGGGCGGTTTGCGTAAATCCACTGCTTGCGCCTTGAGCGCCACTTGAAATGCGGTATGTGCAACAGGTTCAATATGCGTCAGGGCGGGTGCATCCATTAGAAACCGCCAGCGCCAGTAACCGAGTTCAGCGGCTGCGGTTGCTACCGATTCCGCGCCATAAAACACACCAAGGTCATTTGCACCCCTAAATCGAGAGCCGCCTTTGCGCGTTGGGTAACGAAACGGGGTTGCCAACAGATAGTCCAGCTTTGCCGTCGTGTCAGGATAAGAGGGCTTGCTGTTATCGAGCAATGCTTCAAGAATATTCTGCTCAGCGGCGGTATCGACTACCTTCATGGTAGAAGCTACATGCTGTGCCTCCACCATACGCCAAGCCAAGCCCCGCCAGGCAAATGCCTCAGACGAGACCGCGTGAGGTGTCCAGGTAGTGTACGACACGCACCAAACCTTCTGTTTGTGTGATGAGTTCAATCGGACGCGCATTCAGCGCCAGGTTATTGTTGTTCAACCACACCCGCGCCGTTTCATCATTGCTTACTATCGAATCCAGTGAGCGGAATACGCGCATAAACAACAACGCAAAATCCCATTCTTTACGCTTCTGGTCAAGAATGTATTTGCCATCATACAGCCGCGTAATCGTCGCCGGACTCAAGCCAAGAATCGTCGCCAACATCGCCCGCGAAAGCTGTAATCGCTCGGCAGCACGGCCTACCGCTTTGCTTAATACATGCGCAGCATCGGGTTGAATCGCTGTTTCTTTGATTGCAGTTGTCATCATCTTCGCCATTTTTTTTGGAAATTATATTATTAAAATATTTCCATGGAAAGTATTTGTGCGATGAAAAGGTTATTGTATCTGTGGATAGCTATCTACTAAGATGCTAAAAGCATCGTTACAAGCGACGTCTTTTACGAATTTAAAGATTAGAATCTCTTGTGTTAAAGGCCTTAAAGCAGGAATTTTTAGATGACTAAATTTGACCAAGAGATGGGGTAGTTCAAAGCAGATTTTCTGGTTTCAGTCAAAAGGATAAAGTCTGGAGAAATTACACGTAGCACGTGGTTCGATGTTTCCTGTGTCGTCTCAGCCCGCAATTATGTGGAATTATCGCAAAGCGAAGCGGATTGATGCTTGTGTTGTTTTGCAAGACTTGCCCCCAACTGTGCAATATTAGGAAAAAAGCTTAGTGCCACTTAACAGTATTTTAAAAAAATGACATCGTTTAGAATAACTGAGAATACCAATTAATTTTAATAAAAAATAATTAGGAGTACATGAGATGGAGTTGGAACAAGCAATCAAATATGCTATTGATGGCAATGCACTACTTTTTCTTGGCTCTGGTTTTTCTGTTGATGCAATATCAATATCTGGTGAGCCGTTGCCTACTGGGAGAGCATTAGCAAAAAAACTATCCGGTAAGGTTGATGCTGAAGAAGAGACAGATGACTTAATGATTGCTTCTGATTCTTACATTCAAACCTTTGGAGAAAGCAAAACTGTTGAGTTGTTAGAGCAAGCCTTCAAGGTTAGAAACTTACTACCCCAGCACTTATCAGTCGCATCGCTACCTTGGAAAGCAATTTTTACCACCAACTATGACGATGTTGTTGAGATGGCTTACCGCGAAGCGGGCAAGTCAATTACTGCAATTACTCTCGATTTGGACGGAAATGACTTTACATCAAAGAGTTCTACTTGCGTTCACATAAATGGTTATATTGGGTCGTTAACTAAACAAGCATTAAAAACTAGTTTCAAATTAACAAACTACAGTTACTTGACAGAGGAGTTTAGCAAGTCAAATTGGTCATTCATTTTTCGACGTGAGCTTGAAGCTGCTAAGACAATAATTTTTATAGGCTACTCTTTGTATGACATTGATATAGCTAGAATCTTGAATGAGGATGAGTCACTGAGACAGAAGATTATTTTTATTGAACATAAGGGAAAAGATCCAGAGAAATTAAAAAAGTCTGTTCAAGCTAAATTTGGCAATGTGTTGCCAATTGGAGCAGAAGCTTTTTGGGATAGGTGTAAAGAGATTGAGAAAAGCTATGAAAAGCAAGAGTATTCCCATGAACTCATTTCATTAAGCCGTTTCAATCCTCAGCTTTTACAGAATCATATTCGAGACACAAACTTTTGGTCACTCCTATTATATGGCGCTTATGACTCCAATTTAATTTATACATCCATAATTGCTAACGAACCATACTTCATCCAGAGAAAACAGTGTGCAAAAATTGCTGATTTGATTCAGTTGGATATCAGAGCTGTTTTTGTCTTAGGTGATTTGGGTAATGGTAAGACAATGTCAATGATTGGTGCCGCATGTGTTTTATTTCGACAAGGATACGACATTTACTTTCTCGAAGATGATGTTAGCTTTCATCCCGAGGATATTAGTTATGTCGCTTCTAGTCAGAAAAAAACTATAATTTTTATTGAAAACTATATTCGACATCTTGATGCTCTAAAAACACTTCTGCTTAAGTCTAATGAGAGCATCAAAGTGATTTGCAGTGCCAGAACTACTCTTCATGAAGTAAACACGCATCATCTAACTGAGCTACTTCCGAACCAAGATTACAGTGAGGTATTAATTGATAAAATTGAGAGTGAAGACATCATAGAGATATCGAACTTACTAAGTTCGCATAAGGTATGGGGAGATAGGGACTCTTGGGGCGATGAAAGAAAAATCAGACATATCAGGCATCAATGTAATGAAGAGTTTAGTAGCTTATTACTGGATGTAGTTCGGTCACCAGACATTCAAAAAAGATTCTCAAGTATTTTTTCTGTTTTTAAAGAGAAAAGTGATGTTGGAAGAGTATTTCTTACTGCGGCGACTCTGGCAATTTTGGGCTATGAGAACCCAAAGACTAGTATTATTTCTGAATTAACAAATTCTAATTTTGTTTTTTCGAGTCAATTCAAGAATAATGATGCAGTACTTCAAATCGCAAATATAAGCGGTGGGCAGGTTGTTCCAAGATCTTCAGTTATTGCGAAGTACTCAATGACACACTTTAGTGATGCATCATTTGTTATAGATAATTTAATTGATATAACTATTCGAGCGCACGAGCTTGGCAGCCATATCTCTTCGCAAGGTCAAATTTACTTCAGAATTTATAGGGATCTTGTAACTTTTAGCGTGTTGCAGCCCATGATTCCTGAGAAAAAGCGTAGAGAGTCACTAATAAGGTTTTATGAGGCATTAAAGAATTTATCGTCTGCAAAAAATCATCCGCACTTTTGGCTTCAATATGCTATTGCCAGACTTTCGATGGATACTTTAGAGGATGCAAGGATTGCAAAGTCCTATCTTGAAGCCGCTTACTCTCATGCAAGAAAACGTGATAACTATCATACTAGGCATTTAGACAATGTCAGCGCTCGTTACCATCTAACAATGGCTAGATACCTTAGTGATTCTATTGGAATAATGGAGAATATAATTGCTGCGATAGGTTTGCTTTCAAAAGAGTTGCGAATAGAAAAAACTGATGCACCTTATAAAGTATCAAGGCTTTTTTCTAAAGTCTTCAATGACAAAAAAAATGTACTCACAGAAAAAGAGATAACGTTCATTAGACAGTTTATGCAGTCAGTAATTGATGCGGCTGAAAAACTTCCAGAAAACATTAGAAGTCGAGTATCTGTGAAAGAGTCAATACGAGAAATTACTGAATCTTTAAATGTCTAATGAAGTGAACCAATAAGTCTGGTTATTTATTAAGAGGAAGCAAATCCACAAATTATGCGATTCACGTTATTTTGACTTATGTTTGGTGCAGATCGTTTTGCTGGATGTAAAAACTTCGAGGTCAGGTCTTGCAAAACGACACTCTATCCTTGGTCTGCAGCTTAAATAGGTTATCAACCCATTTGATTGGTATGCGTCAATCTGCTGAATTTAATCGACAGTTTTATATAAACGATTCTGCTGTATGTAGCTGAATACCTGCTGCGGTATTTCAGTGATAATAGTGTCGTCATTTCGACTTAACTGCTCACGAATGAGCGTAGAGGAAATATCTGGTGGGGTAAGCGGCAGAAAGCTGATCAGGCCGCTTGCTTGCGCTGTAAATGTCTCTAGCGCTGCTGCGATATCTACTAACTTACCCTCATGTTCTGGATGCAAGAATAAGGTTTTTTCGCGATCTGCGCGGTGTACGACCAATATATGGCAATAGTCTAATAACTCTAACCAGCGATGCCAGGTGGGTAGTTTTTGGTAACTGTCTTGGCCCATGATCAGGCAGAGTGCCTGGCTTGGAAAGCGGTGGCGCAATAGGTGCAGGGTTTCTATGGTGTACGAAGTGCCTTGGCGGTCTAGTTCGCAGGTATCGAGCACGAATTGCGGGCGGTCTTGTATCGCTAGTTGCACCATCGCGGCGCGGTGTTGTGCTGTGACGGCGGGGGTTTCTTTATGCGGTGGCACGGCAGCGGGAATAACGCGTATTTGTGTGCAGTGCAGGGTGTCGAGCACGGTTTGCGCGAGCACCAAATGTCCGTTGTGGATAGGATTGAAAGTCCCGCCAAAAATGCCTATGAGTTCCATTTCAGCCATTCTTTGGGCGCATCGCGGCGTTGCGCGGTGCTCGAAAACTCGCTGTACTCATGTGTACTATCTCGTTTCCTGCGCTCCGTGCGCCTTGCGCTGCATCCCAAATAATGGCTGAAAGCGACATTAAGCGCGTACGTGGCCGTCACCTAGTACAACATATTTTAACGACGTTAATCCATCTAAACCAACCGGGCCGCGTGCATGCAGTTTGTCGGTCGAAATGCCGATTTCTGCGCCAAAGCCGTATTCAAAGCCATCTGCAAAACGGGTAGAGGCGTTGACCATGACGCTGCTGGAATCGACCTCGCGCAGGAACTGGCGCGCTTTGGTGTAGTTTTCGGTGACAATCGCTTCGGTGTGCTGGCTGGAGTATTTGTTGATGTGTTCAATCGCTTCGTCCACGCCACTAACCACCTTGCACGAAATAATCGAAGCCAGGTATTCGGTGTAATAGTCTTCTTCAGTCGCGGCAATGGCTTGTGGCACGATGGCGCGCGTTTCTTCACAGCCGCGGATTTCCACGCCTTTGCTAATCAGCATCTCGGCCAGTGTTGGTAGGGCGGTTTTTGCAATGCTGCGTGCGACCAGTAATGATTCGGCCGTGTTGCAGGTGCCCAGGCGCTGTGTTTTTGAGTTTTCCAGAATGCGCACGGCTTTGTCTAAATCTGCTTCGTCGTCCACATACACGTGGCAGTTGCCATCCAGGTGTTTGATGACTGGAATGCGTGCATCGTTGCTGATGCGCTCGATGAGGCCTTTGCCACCGCGTGGCACGATGACATCGACATATTGTTTCATGGTGATGAGTTCACCCACGGCCGCGCGGTCTGTGGTTTCAACCACCAGCACGGCGGCTTGTGGCAAGCCTGCTTGTTGCAGGCCTTGATGCACGAGCTTGGCCAGCGCCTGGTTGCAATGGATGGCCTCAGAGCCACCACGCAGAATGCAGGCGTTACCGGATTTGATGCATAAGCCAGCAGCATCGACGGTCACATTTGGACGTGCTTCGTAAATAATGCCGATGACGCCCAGTGGCACACGCATCTGGCCGATCTGAATGCCGGAAGGGCGGTATTTGAAGTTGCTCATTTCGCCAATCGGGTCTGGCAGGCTGGCGATTTGTTCCAGGCCTTCGGCCATGGTCGCGACTGATTTCTCACTCAAGGCCAGACGATCAAGCATGGCGGCTTCCATGCCGTTGGCTTTGGCTGCTTCCAGGTCTTGCTGGTTGGCGGCCAGTAGCGCTTTTTCGTGCTGGCGGATCAGGGCGGCGATATTACGCAGGGCCTGATTCTTGGTGTTGGTGTCGGCTTTTGCCATCAAACGGGAAGCGGCACGTGCCTGCTCACCCAGTTGTTTCATGTAATTTTGAATGTCCATAACCATCATTCTATCTTAAAACCTTAACGAGACCGTGCTGCGGCAGATCTGGCGGATTTATTCGCCGCCATACGCGCAATGCCACTACATAAGCGCGACAGCTCCAGCCAGGCATCGCCATCCCCTACGCCTTTTGCCATGCGGTCTATATCTGACAATTTCTGCAAAGCAGCTTCGATATGTTTTTGCGGTAAAAATTCCAATGCGCGTTTAACCAGTGTCTGGCGATCACCGAATAACCTGGCCTGGCTTAAGGCAGCCTGCACGGCCTGGCCATTTTGCATGGCGAGCCGCACTTGCAATAAGGGGCGGAATAACCACACCAGCGGGTTCATCACGGCGACGGCAGTTTCGCCTTCTTCACGCAGGCCTTCAATAATGCGTAACACGCGACTTTGGTCGCCTTGCAACATGGCTTCGCCGAGTTGCGAGACATCAAAGCGTGCCACATTTAACACACATTGCCGGATGGCATCTTCAGAGAGTGGGCCGGGCGGATAGAGCAAGCCCAGCTTCTGGATTTCCTGGTGCGCAGCCAGTAAATTACCTTCTACCTGCTCGGCAATAAAGCGGCGTGAGGTTTCATCCGCTGTTTGCTGCTGCATGGCCAGGCGTTGCGCAATCCATTCTGGCAGTTGCGGCAGTGGCACCTGGTTGAGCACCAGCAATACGCCGTGTTGTAATAAGGCTTCATACCAGGCGCTGCTGGTCATGTCGCGATCAGGCGCGGGCAGGGTGATGATAATGGTGGTATCAGCAGCGGGCAATTCAGCCACTTGCTGCAAGGCCTTAGCGCCTTCGACGCCGGGTTTGCCGGTAGGAATGTTGATTTCGAGAATGCGTTGCTCGGCAAACAGCGAGAAACTTTGCAAAAACTGGCTGACTTGCGCCCAGTTGAAATAGCGCTCTACGGTAAAGCTGGCACGTTCTTGCGCCCCGTGCTGGCGGGCAGCCGCACGAATCTGGTCGATGGCTTCAGTGATGGAGAGTGGCTCGTCACCCGCCAACACAAACAAATGCTGTTTTGGCGGCAGGTGTTGAGCCAGTTGCGCAGCCTGTATGCGCATGTTTATTGCGCTTTTTTCAGGGCAGACAAGCGGCGCATAATGCCGTTGAGCACGTCTGTTTGCATGCTGTCACTGAGTAGTTTTTGTTCAGCTTGTTTCGCCAACAAGTTTGCATCGTTGTAGGTATAGTCGCGACGGCCTTCCATGATGATAGGCAAGGTCCAGGTAGCGTCGCTGGCGAGTTTTGTGCGGTATTGCACGCGGTAGTAGAGTTCATACTCTCGCACCACACCGGTACCGCTCAGCGACAGAATGCGCTGTTCGTTTTCTTCTTTGAGCAGTTCCAGTTGCAATTCGGCATCTTCAGCATCGGTGACGATTTTAATACCTTGTTCTATCAGTGCTTTTTTGAGTGCCGTATTAATCTGGGTAGTGCCTTTGATTTGCACGGTTTGAAACGCAATTGGCGAAGGTTGGCGTAAATGAAAGCCGCAAGCAGTGAGCATGACCGACAGGGTCAGCACGCTAAACCAGTAAGCCAGATGTCTATGCTTGAGTATGTGCAGCAACGTTCGCTCCTTGCGCTAGGCAACCACAATATTAATCAGTTTGTTAGGCACCACAATGATTTTTTTCACGCTGCCTTCATTGAGGAATTTTTGTACAAAGTCCTGATTAACGGCAGTTGCTTCAATTTGCTCTTTGGCCATGCTTTTTGGGATGCTGATGCTGCCGCGCAGTTTGCCATTTACTTGCACCACATACTCGACTTCGTCTTGCACCAGCGCTGCGTTGGCTGGTTCAGGCCATTTTGCTGTGAGGATATCGGTACCCAGTTTCAGGTTTTGCCACATAACTTGCGTCACGTGTGGCGCAATCGGCGATAGCACGCGCAACAGGATGCTGTAACCTTCATACGCCACGGCTTGCCAGTCTTTCTCGGCTTCTTTTTGCACTTTTTCCAGCGTGTTGAGGATCTTCATACAGGCCGATGCCACGGTGTTGAATTGCAGTTTTGCCAGGTCAACATTGGCTTGTTTCAACACGGTGTGGATTTCGCGTCTGTGATTGGCCAGTTCGCCGATCAGTTTATTTGGCAAGTCGGCTGGCTGGATTTGTGATAAGGCATAGCCAAAGTTCCACACACGCTTCAAGAAGCGATGTGAGCCTTCAACGCCGCTATCTGACCATTCCAGCGTCTGTTCCGGTGGCGCGGCAAACATCATAAAGAAGCGTGCAGTATCGGCGCCGTATTGTTCGATCAGCGATTGCGGGTCGACGCCGTTGCGCTTGGATTTGGACATAGTGCCTATGCCTTGATAGTCAATGGCAGAGCCATCTTTAATCAATTTGGCACCGGTCACTTTACCGTTGGTGTCTTGCACCAGTTCGACTTCTTCTGGAGCGAAGTACTCAATGCCACCTTTGGCCGTGCGGCGCGAGAAAATATGGTTAAGTACCATGCCTTGCGTCAGCAGGTTGGCAAACGGCTCGTCATAATTCACCAGGCCTAGGTCACGCATGACCTTGCTCCAGAAACGTGAATACAGCAGGTGCAGAATCGCATGCTCAATGCCGCCAATATATTGGTCGACGGGCATCCAGTGGTTAGTCTGTGCGTCCACCATGGCATCATTGCTAAAGCCTGACGCATAACGCGCGTAATACCAGCTGGAGTCGACAAAGGTATCCATGGTGTCGGTTTCGCGCTTGGCTGGCTGGCCGCATTTAGGGCAAGCGCAGTTCAGAAAGTCTTCGCGTTTATTGAGCGGATTGCCTGAGCCATCCGGCACACAGTCTTCCGGAAGTTTGACCGGTAGCTGGTCATCCGGCACTGGTACATCGCCACAACTGTCGCAGTGCACGATTGGAATCGGGCAACCCCAGTAGCGCTGACGGGAGACACCCCAGTCGCGCAGGCGCCAGTTGGTTTGTTTGCCGCCCAGGTTCTTCTCGGCCAGGTCAGCGGCCACAGCATCCACGGCTTGGGTGTAACCCAGGTCATTGTATTTGCCTGAATGGATGCATACGCCTTTGGCTTTGTCGCCGTACCATTCTTGCCAGGCACTCAAATCAAAACTTTGGTCGACCACACTGATCACTTGTTTGATCGGCAGGCTATATTTTTTGGCAAAACCAAAATCACGCTCGTCATGCGCTGGCACAGCCATCACGGCGCCTTCGCCGTAGGTCATCAGTACATAATTACCAACCCACACTGGCACCTGTTCGCCGGTAATCGGGTGCGCAACGGTCAGGCCGGTGTCCATGCCTTCTTTTTCCATGGTGGCCATGTCGGCTTCCATGACGGAGCCTTGCTTGCATTTTTCAATGAAAGCTTGCAGCGCTGGATTGTTTTGCGCGGCATGTGTCGCTAATGGATGCTCGGCAGCGACGGCGCAGAAAGTCACGCCCATAATGGTGTCGGCACGGGTGGTGAATACCCACAGTTTGCCGTCGTCAATCAGCTGGTCATCATTATTTTTGATGGTATGCGTAAAGGCAAAACGCACGCCTACGCTCTTGCCTATCCAGTTGGCTTGCATGGTTTTGACACGCTCTGGCCAGCCTGGCAGCTTGTCCAGGTCATCGAGCAATTGCTGGGCATAACCCGTGATGTGCAGGTAATAGCCGGGGATTTCACGTTTTTCAACAAGCGCACCCGTGCGCCAGCCGCGGCCATCAATCACTTGCTCGTTGGCCAAAACCGTCTGGTCGACCGGGTCCCAGTTCACCACCTGGGTTTTTTTGTAGGCAATGCCTTTTTCCAGCATACGCAGGAACAACCATTGGTTCCACTTGTAATAGTCCGGCTGGCAAGTCGCCAGCTCACGCTCCCAGTCAATGGCAAATCCCAGTGATTTCAACTGCTTGCGCATATAGGCAATGTTGTCGTAGGTCCATTGCGCAGGCGGCACGTTATTTTGAATTGCCGCATTTTCTGCTGGCAGGCCAAATGCATCCCAACCCATAGGCTGCAAGACGTTAAAGCCTTTCATGTGGTGATAACGGCTTAAGACGTCACCAATGGTGTAGTTGCGCACATGCCCCATATGCAATTTGCCACTGGGGTAGGGGAACATCGACAAGCAGTAGTATTTGGGCTTGTTGCTATCCGCCTTGGCCTGAAAGCTCAGGTTAGACTCCCAATGTTGTTGTGCCTGTTGTTCGACTTCTTTGAATGGATACTGCTGTTGCATGTGCGTGGCTTGAAAGTAACTAAACGAAGCGACAATTATACCCGAGAACTGATAGGCATGTTTTGCGTTGGCAGGTGTTGCCAGTAGGATGCGAACTCTATTTGGCTGATATCAGCCATGGTCGTTTAAAGTGGGTTGATATAAACCTATTGTGTACCTGGCCAATGCCTTGGAAATGGCATTATTATTTATATAAATATAATTTACGCAATAAAAACATGGGGATAACTTTTATCGTCATGATGCTGGTATCAATATTGCAGCCTTTTCACCTGTTTTTATAACAACAGAAACAGAAGAGGGTGTGACACATGAAGAAAAAAAGTTTGTTGATGGCCACGGTGCTGGCGTTTAATCCCGCCATGGAAGTGCTTGCCGAGGAAAAAGAACGGCAGGATGAAACACTGAATATTTCACCGGTGGTGGTGAAAGGGATTTTGCCTGATCGCCTGGAATCGGTGCCAGGGTCTTATTTCCTGGTTGATGAAAAAGCCCTGCAAGAACGGCGACCATTCTCGGTTCAGGAGGCATTAAGCAATGTGCCTGGGGTACATGTTGTGGGGGAGAACAGTTTTGGCCTGGGCGTTAATATCGGCGTGCGGGGCTTGGATCCGCGCCGAACCTCCCGCACTTTGCTGATGGAGGACGGCATGCCTTTGTTTTTGGCGCCCTATGGTGATCCGGCTGCGCATTACACCACGCCATTGGAGCGTGTGCAGCGTATCGAGATAGTTAAAGGCTCAGGCCAGATTCTATATGGCCCGCAAACGGTGGGTGGCATGATTAATTTTGTGACGCGCCCGGTACCCAGTGATGGCCAGGTGCATGGCAATGTCACTGCCACCTTGGGTAACAATGACTTTACCAGCCTCTATGGCAACATCGGAGCCGGTGATGAGCGCGGTGGTTTGATGATTGATGCCTTGCACAAAAAAGGCGATGGTATTCGTGACAATCATGATTTCGAGATTCAGGAATACACGGCAAAAGGGCAGTTAAATTTATCTGACCGGCATACCTTGATTGCCAAGGCCAGTTATTTCCGTGAGAGCTCGCATGTGACAGAAACCGGACTGGGACTGGTGGAGTACCATGAAGATAAATATCAGGCGCCTACCGGCAAAAATGATGTATTTGAGCACGAGCGTACCACGTTTCAACTACAGCACCTGTTCCAGATCAACCATCAGTTAAAGCTATCTACACAAGCCTACTATGCAAAATCTGAGCGGGCTTCGTTCCGGCAGATTAATGATCCAGGAGGCCTTGGCGGACGCTCTGTGATGGATCGTTGTACAGGACTGGGTGTTGCGACCGAAGCCAATGCCGAACTTTGTGGTGGACGCTGGCGTCCGCGCGAGTTTGAATATTGGGGCATTGAGCCACGGCTGGATGTGCAGCATAGCCTGTTCGGCGTGGAAAGTAATGCTGTTCTTGGTTTCCGTTACCACCGTGAAGATATCCAGCGCAACCAGTTCCGTGGTGGGGATCCCCGTATCCAGAACCAGGAATACGCAGAGGCGTTTGGCGACCATCGCGAGCAGATTCATACCAATGTCGAGGCCAAATCCTATTACGCACAAAATACTTTTTATGTGGGCGAGTGGACGTTTACACCAGGTTTACGTATAGAAGATTTGCGTATCAGGACCGATATCCTGCGTGCCGAAGGTGCCGTGCAAAACAATGTTGAGTCAAAAGATACCAATCACCAGAGCAAAGTGTTGCCAGGATTCGGTGTAACCTGGAATGGCATTTCAAAAACCACTTTGTTTGCCGGTGTGCACAAAGGGTTTGCGCCGCCGCGCCCTGATCGTGATATCCATGCGCCAGGAGGCGCCAATACCGCCGTGGTGGTCAATACCAAGCCGGAGGAAAGCACCAATTGGGAGTTGGGCGCGCGCTCTAACTATATCAAAGGCGTCACCTTTGAAACCACATTGTTCCATACGATTTTTGACGATATTGTGGTGGCGGGCCCGACCTCTGGTTCATTTATCAATGGCGGACAATCGCAGCAAACCGGGGTGGAGCTGGCTGGGCGTATTAACTTTGGACACATATATGACTCGGCACATAATATTTACCTGGCCGGGTCTTATACCAATCTGATCACGGCCAAGTTCAAGAAAACCAATGCGGCAGCAGATGTGTTTAGTGGTGATCGTTTACCGTATGCGCCAAAACACTTGGCATCACTGAGCCTGGGCTATGAGCATCCGGTCGGATTCGATGTACGCATTGGTGTTGATTATGTCAGCGAGCAACAAGAGGATGTTTCTTACCGTGCAGGCCGTTCTGAGGCCGATGTGTTATCAGGCCGTACCGGGCGCATTCCGGCCTATGCGTTGCTGAATGCAACGGCGAATTACCGGCCTGTAGGCAGTCGTGTCTCGTACTTTGTCAGTGCCTATAACCTGGCAGATAAAGAGTACCTGACCAGCCGTGTGGATGGCATGGTGGCCGGGCGTCAACGCCAGGTCTTTGGTGGCATCCGTTACGATTTTTAGTCTGTTGTACCGTCAATAAAAAAGCCCGCATCATGCGGGCTTTTTGCTTTAGCGCAGTTATTTCAATGCGCTAAAAATGTCTTCTTTAATCGCATTCAATTCGCCCAGGCCGTTGACCTTGACGTATTGTGGCGCACCGCTGACACCGGATTTTGCCCAGTCAGAATAGTAACCAATCAGTTGCTCGGTCTGATCGTGATAGACCTGCAAACGCTTCAGTACCACCTCTTCTTTGTCATCATCACGCTGCACCAGTTCTTCACCGGTAACGTCGTCTTTGCCTGCTACTTTTGGTGCGTTGAATTTTACATGGTAAGTGCGGCCAGAAGCTGGGTGGCTACGGCGGCCGCTCATGCGCTCAACAATGGCTTCATCCGGCACGTCGATTTCCACCACGTAATCAATGGCGACGCCTGCGTTTTTCATCGCCTCGGCTTGTGGAATGGTGCGAGGAAAACCGTCAAACAGGAAACCATTGGCACAATCTGCATCTTTAATGCGTTCTTTGACCAGGCCGATAATCACTTCATCTGGCACCAGGCCGCCTGCGTCCATGAATTTTTTGGCTTCCAGACCTAATTGAGTGCCTGCTTTGACTGCTGCGCGCAACATATCGCCAGTGGAAATTTGCGGAATATTGAATTTTTCTTTAATAAAGGTGGCTTGTGTCCCTTTACCGGCACCGGGGGCGCCCAGCAGAATCAAACGCATAACATGCTCCAAAAGTTTGGGTTTTAGTAAAAACAGAATTATATCAGGCTAAACTTTAAATCAGGTTAAGCCAGTGCTGCTTTGCACAAGTTGGCTTAAGCCTGGCCTACCAGATGCTGGTCCGCCAGGTAGTTGCTGATGGCGACAAACTCGGCCACGCTCAGGTTCTCGGCACGTAGCTGCGAATCGATATTCAATGCGCTAAAACCATCATCATCCAGCAAGCCTTTGAGTGTATTGCGCAAGGTTTTGCGGCGTTGACCAAACGCCGCCGTGACCACTTTAGCGAATAAGGCTTCGTCACTGGCAGGATAGGGCAAGGTGTCATAAGGAATGCAGCGCACAAAAGCAGATTCGACTTTAGGCGCCGGGTCGAAGGCTTCGGGCGGCACGGTGACCATGTATTCCATCTGTAAGCGGTATTGCAGCATGACAGACAAACGGCCATATTCTGAGTTGGAAGGCTCAGCCACCATGCGCTCAACCACTTCTTTTTGCAACATAAAGTGCATATCGATGATTTGCGCGGTGTTTTCCAGCAGCTTGAACAGGATAGGGCTGGAGATGTTGTAGGGCAAATTGCCAACCACCCGGATGCGATCGCCTATGTTTGCGAAATCAAACTTCAATACATCTGAATTATGGATGGTGATTTTCTTCGGCGGGTAGAAGCCTTGCATCCACTGAATAATGTCGCGGTCGATTTCAACCACGTGCAAGTGATTCAGGTGCTTGATCAGGGGCTGCGTCATCGCGCCCAGGCCGGGGCCAATTTCGACCATCAGATCATCCGCCTGCGGATGGATGGCGTTAATCAGGCTTTGGATAATGGCTTGGTCAATTAAAAAATTCTGACCAAATTTCTTCTTGGCGATGTGTTTCATGTATTTGAGGTGTGACGTGTGTGTGACAGCGTGATGGCCAACTGTATGGCACTTAGCATACTGCCGAGATCGGCTTTGCCGCTGCCTGCAATATCCAGTGCGGTACCGTGATCAACAGAGGTGCGGATAATGGGTAGCCCCAGGGTCACATTGACCCCTTCGCCAAAGCTGGCGTGTTTGAGTACAGCGAGGCCCTGGTCATGGTACATGGCCAAAAACGCATCGGCTTGTGACAGGTTTTTTTGTGAAAACATAGTGTCGGCCGGTAAGGCGCCGATGAGTTGCATGCCTTCGGCACGCAAGGTATCCAGCACCGGGTTGATGGTGTCGATTTCTTCCATGCCCAGATAGCCGTTTTCACCTGCATGCGGGTTTAGCCCGGCAACAAAGATGCGCGGTTGCGCAATGCCGAATTTATGCACCAGGTCATGATGCAGAATGCGGATGGTGGTGGTGAGTGTGTCGGCGGTAATGGCGGCACTGACCTGGGTCAGTGGTAAATGCGTGGTTGCCAGTGCGACGCGCATGCCACCACCGACCAGCATCATCACCACTTGGGCCGTCCGGGTTTTTTCCGCCAGGTATTCGGTATGGCCAGTAAATGCAATGCCTGCATCATTGATCACGCCTTTGTGTACGGGGGCGGTGACCATGGCATCAAATTCACCGGATTGGCAACCTGCCAGTGCGCGGTCCAGCATGCTTAACACCGCTGCACTGTTGGCCGGGTCGAGTGCACCAGCAACCACGGGTGCAGCCGTTTGCACCGGCAGTATATACAGGCTGCCATCGCCCGCATGTGGCGGCAACGTTTCGGTATATGTATGCAATGTTAAGGGCGTCGCTAATTGCGCTGCTCTTGCCTGTAGTGCGACGGGGTCTGCCAACACCACCAGTGCGGCAGGCATGGCTGTGTGGGCGAGTGTGACGCAGATGTCCAGCCCGATACCAGCAGGTTCGCCAGCAGTGATGGCAATACGTGGCAAGCGGTTCATGCGTTTAGCAGCGGTTGTTTAGAACTTGTCTTCAAGACGCATCTCGACGAAAGCCTTGTCGCGCAGCTCGTGTATCCAGTCGTTGTATGACTCTTCGGCTTTGCGCGCACGGATTTCCTGGCGTGCTTTTAAACGTTTGGATTCTTTAGACATATCCTGTTTGCGGCGTTCAAGCACTTGAATCACATGCCAGCCAAACTGGCTGCGGATTGGTGCACTGACTTCGTTCACTGCCAGCTCGGCCATGGTTTTTTCAAACACAGGCACGGTGTCACCCGGACTGATCCAGCCCAGGTCGCCGCCACTGGAAGCACTGCCATCGTCTGAGTATTGGCGTGCCATGTCCTGGAACGGTGTGCCATGGTCTATGCGCTCCTTGATGCCGTCAATTTTTTGCTTGGCTTCTTTGTCAGACAAGACTTCATTGGGCTTTAGCAGAATGTGGCGCACATGGGTTTGCTCAACAATCAGGGTGCTGGCACCTGCGCGTCTGTCATTCAGTTTAAGGATATGTACGCCGGTACCACTGCGGATTGGACGTGAGACGCCACCCGCTTGCAATGTTTTAACCAGTTCCAGAAACTGGGCTGGCATTTGCTGACCGCTGCGCCAGCCTAAACTACCGCCATCCAGCGCGTTAGGCGCATCTGAAAAATTGGCAGAGGCTTTTTCAAAGCTCATGCCTTCAGCCAGCGCTTTAGTAATTTGTTCCGTGCGTGCTCTGGCTTTTTGAATGTCTTCTGGCGAACTGTCTTCCGGCAGGCGAACCAGGATTTGCGAGATATTGAACTCATCCAGATCGCCTTCTTTCTCTTGTGTCGTTAAATAGTTGTCAATTTCGGCTTCGGAAATATTCACCTTGTTGTCTACATCGCGCTCGCGCAGGCGGGCAAGAATAATGTCATTGCGGATGTCTTCACGAAACTTGTAAAACTGCGTTCCGTCTTCCTCCAGCGCTTTTTTAAAGGCAGGCAAGGTCAGGTTGTTTTGTTCGGCAATCCGTTCAATTGTTTTGTCCAGTTGTGCATCTTCGACTTTAATACCGGTTTGGGCGGCCAGTTGCAGTTGCAGGCTATCGACGATCAGGCGTTCCAGAATCTGCTTTTGCAGTACCTCGTCAGGCGGCACTTCAACGCCTTTTTTAATCATTTGTGTCTTGACTGATTCCATGCGGTTCAGCATTTCCCGTTCCGTAATGACGGATTGGTCGACCACCGCAATGATGCGATCCATTTTTTCAATCGGACGTTTTTCTGCGGCAAATAGTGTTGTTGATTGCGATGCGTACAGCGCAAACACCATCGTGGAGATAAGGAAATTAGATAAACGTTTCATCATTGCGCGTTCTGGTCTCTGTAAATTGCCGGGATATCATAGGTGCGCATATAGGTTGGAATATTGCGCTTGATCACATTTAACGGGTTGGCACCAATCGAGGTCAACCCACCGAGTTCGAGTTGGAAAAACATGGCATAGTTCGCGTTGGCCGTCGCTGTTTGTACACGTTGCATGACTGCGCGGGCCTGCCAGCAACCGGCATCATATTCTAATCCACCCAGGAATTGCACCGCGTTGCCATCGCGGATCGAGTAGTTAAGGCGGCTGATACCGTACCAACCAGCGCCTAATGGCCATTGGGCTGAAGTGTCGAATTGTTCGAGTGTGTTGGCGGTGTATCGATAACCAAAGCTGAATGACTTACCTGGCTCTGGATTGTAGCGTAGCAAGTAGTTATTACGCTCCATGTTGCCGCGGTCCGGGTCATACTGCCAGAACGTGTCCAGGTTTAAGCGGCTCGAAAGACGCGCTGTAAATCCGGCGAGAATGTCTGATGATTTGCGGGAACTTGGGGTCGTGCTTGGCAGCGAGACTTGCAGATCATCAAAATAAAAACGCTGCCCCAACGTGGCGCTTAAACGTTCAATCCCGGTTTCGCTATCAATCAGGCGACTGGTCAGGGCCACTGTCATTTGATTGGCATTATTGATGCGGTCATCACCACTAAACTGGTTTTCATAGAAAATCGAGTTCTGGTTGAGGGTGTTGAGTGAAGTATCAAAAATCGGGATTTTGCTCTGGTCGCGATATGGAATGTACACATAGTAAGCGCGTGGCTCCAGGGTATGCGTATAGTTCGTGTCAAATAAACTGGTTTCACGGTCAAAATACAAACCTGAGTCCAGGCTGACGATAGGCAATGTGCGGTTCAACTGGTTGTATTCTTGCGAATATCCCAAGGGCACATTGTTACTCAGGCTGTATTGCGTTGTTTGAATCCCGACTTTAGGCGTGATGAAGCCATAAGCATTTTTCATCGGGTAAGAAATGGATGGGTAGAGGCTCAAACGACTACCTGAAGGCTTGTCAATCATGCCATCCATGGTCTGGAAATTGACGTATTGTGCGCCAGTTTGGGTTTTGAAACCTTTCCATTCATCGTTGTATGAAAATGTCAGCTGCGGCAACCGTTGGTAAACATAGGAGACGTCATCCAGGTTTTGATAACGCTGCACCGTGCCATTAAACGTCACATGCTCACTGTTATAGTTAACAAATGCACTTTGTTGCAAATTCACGCGTGAAGTGACCTGAATTCTGGTTGCCATCTCGGAGAAATAGGTGTTGTCTGAGACCTTTTCCAGGTTATAACCACCTGACCAATGGTCGCTGAAGCGTTGCAAGTGCGATAGCCTGGCGTAAAAACGCGTTTGATCCGTCAGGCTGTCTTTATCCAGGTACTCAAGGTTGTTGATGCCTGAGTAATCTTCATCCAGATAGCGAAATTCGCCCTGTAGTTGCACACCACGTTTACTGAGGAAGCGGGTGGCGATCGTCGCATCCATATCTGGCCGGATATTAATATAGTAGGGGGTGAGCAACTCGAAGCCGCTTCTGGAAGTGGTTCCCCACAGTGGTGCCAGTAAGCCACTTTTACGCTGGTTGTTATACGAGAAGCTCATCCACGGTGTATAAAGAATAGGCACGCCTTTGAACTCAACATATGCATTGGTGGCTTCGCCAGTCCGTGTGTAGTCATTGAGTTCAAGATTGTTGGTTTTGATATACCAGTCATCTACGTCAGCGGCACACGAGGTGTAGCTGGCTTTTTTCAGGCGTTTGATATTCTGGCCTTCAAACAATACTTGTTTTGCGGTGGCGCGAATATTATCAAAAGAGCTGGTTGTTTTTTGGGTGCTGTAAGACTGGTTGTCTTCCAGGTATCTTTTAGGGTCACTGAGCAAAATCGCCTGATCGCTCAATAGTGGACTGCTATCCTGGTTGCTAGGTGGCGGTTGGCTGCTTTTAAACTCAATAGTGACATCTCGCATTTCACCAATATTTTCGCTCATGCGCATACGCAACATCGGGCCCGTAATTTTGGTTTGCCCGGCTGTAATCACCGCGTTACCGTCCACTTGCAGTTCGTCATTCTGGATGTCGTAGCGGATATCATCCCCGGTGACTTGCTGGCCTTCTTTGCGGATCACCGCGTTGCCTATGGCGCGCATTTGGCGGTCCATGCGCAGTTGCAAGGTGTCGCCTTCAATTTCAATCGCACCGGGCAAGGTGGTGTTTTCCGCCACTACTATAAGTGGTGCTTCAGCCTGATCATCCGCGCGCGCATGCACAGGCGCCAGCGTGCCGATGGCGGTGAGCGCCAAAATCAGACGGATGCCGCGTTCCTGAAAAGTGGATGAGTGAGCTTGCAAATTATTCAAAGAGTGATCGTTTCGGTAAGGCCTGCTAATGGCCGACGTTTGTATGCACGCATCCCGGACCATACGGCCAGATGTCCCGTTTCAATTGGGCTATATTATTCATGAAAATGCTTAAAAAGTCATTTTTCACTTAAAATGACAGCCGCATTTTAACAGTAATGCCCGGTAGTATGGGCCGATTCATTATTTGGGAACATTTGTGGATAGAACACAGCAACTACAACAATGGCTACAGCAGGTGCTCGATCAGCCTTTTACACTCACTACGGCTTCGGCAGACGCCAGTTTCAGGCGTTATTTCCGCGTGCATTTGCCGACGCAAACCCTGATTGCCATGGATGCGCCACCGCCGCAGGAAGACTGTCGCCCGTTTGTGCGCGTGGCTGAGCAACTGTTGGCCGCCGGGCTCAATGTGCCCAAGATCGTGGCGCAAGACGTTACGCAAGGCTTTTTGTTGCTAAGCGATCTCGGTAACGACACCTATCTGTCGCAACTGAATCGTGACAACGCCAAGGCTTTATATGGCGATGCTTGCCAGGCCCTGATCAAGATGCAACTGGCAACACAGCCAGACGCGTTGCCAGCATATGATGCAGCCTTGCTGATGCGCGAATTGCAATTGTTCCCGGAGTGGTATGTGAGCAAGCATTTAGGTAAAACGCTGACGGCAGAGCAGCAGGCCGTGATGGATAAGACGTTTGGCTTGCTGATCGACAATATTTTGCAGCAACCGCAAGTGACGGTGCACAGGGATTATCACTCGCGCAACCTGATGGTGACCACGGATAATAACCCGGGTGTGCTGGATTTTCAGGATGCCGTCATCGGGGCCATTACCTACGACCTGGCGTCTTTGTTCAAAGATGCCTATATCCGCTGGGACGAAGAAGAACTGATGGACTGGGTAGTACGTTACTGGCAGTCTGCTAAAAAAGCTGGCTTACCAGTCACTGCCGATTTTGGCGAATTTTATAAAGATTTTGAGTGGATGGGCGTGCAGCGCCATATCAAGGTGCTGGGTATTTTTGCCCGTTTGTATCATCGTGATGGTAAAGATGGCTATCTTAAGGATATGCCGCTAGTGATGCAGTATTTGCAGGCAGCGTGCGAACGCTATGTCGAACTGCGGCCATTTTTAAGGTTGCTGTTGGCCTTGGAAAAGGCAGCATAAATCATGCGGGCAATGATCCTGGCGGCAGGGCGTGGCGAAAGGATGCGGCCACTGACCGACCATACGCCCAAACCGTTGCTAATGGTCGGTGGCAAGCCACTGATTGTGTGGCATATCGAGCGATTGGCGCGGGCCGGTTTTACTGAGTTAGTGATTAATCATGCACATTTGGGGCAGCAGATTGAAGCCGCATTGCGCGATGGTGCGCAATGGCAGGTGCATATCCGTTATAGCGCTGAGCCGCAGGCTCTGGAGACAGCAGGTGGCATTGCGAATGCCTTGTCTTTGTTGGGGGATGAGCCGTTTTTGGTGGTGAATGGGGATGTGTTTACCGATATTGATTATGCCAGCCTGCATTTGCCAGCCGGTAAATTGGCGCATCTGGTCATGGTGGATAATCCACCGCAGCATGCGAGTGGTGACTTTGGCCTGGAAAACGGACTGGTGCTAGAATCTGCCGGGCATCGCCTCACTTTTTCGGGCGTAGGTGTCTATCATCCTGTGCTATTCGAGAGTGTGCCCCCTGGGCAGGCGGCCAAATTGGCCCCGTTGTTAAAAGCTGCGATGCAACAGCAACGCGTGACCGGACAACATCACTTGGGTTTGTGGCATGATATCGGTACACCGGAGCGTTTAGATCAGCTCGATCATTGGCTACATAAAAAGACAAATCAGGGGGAATAATGAAGCCGCCTTATGAACATCGTACCGATAAAATCGCCCATCAGGCGTTGATGTGGATAGAGCGGTTGGGGCTAGGCTTAGTGACCATCGCTACTTTTTTCTCGCTGGCGCACGAATTGGCGCGCATGTGGGACGCAGGTATGGTCGGTCTCGGTGATTTGCTGCAGCTGTTTTTATATCTGGAAGTGTTCTCCATGATTAACAGTTATTTTGGCACCGGTAAACTGCCCATGCGTTATCCGATTTATATCGCCATGGTGGCTTTGGCTCGCTATTTATTGCTGGATATGAAGGAAATGACAGAGACACATATGTTAGCGGTGTCTGCTGCCATTCTGATATTGGCGATTTCCGTATTGGTGATGCGCTTTGGGCATTCGCGTTATCCCTATGAGGATATCCCTGAACAGAAACGCGATTTGCTTTAAAGCCATCAGGCGGCTGCAAGCTCTCCGTTTAACAGGGTGACCTGGTTACGGCCTTGTGCCTTGGAGGTATACAGCGCCTGGTCGGCACGGGTGATAAAGCTGTCGGCAGATTCCCCAGGATGGTAAGCGGTGACGCCCATGGAAATGGTAATGTTGGAAATCAGCCGCTGGGTGACATTGTTTTTAATGGTGATGGCGGCGACCTGGCGACGAATATTCTCTGCAATTTCGTGTGCAATATCCATACTTGTGTGCGGCAGCAACAGGACAAATTCTTCACCACCGTAGCGGGCAGCGGTGTATAAATTGCCAGACACGGTTTTTAATATCCTGGCCACGGCTTGAATTACTTTATCGCCGAATAAATGTCCGTAGCTGTCATTCACTTTTTTAAAGAAATCAATATCGGCAATCATCAGGCATGTTTCTTCAGCGGGCCCGGTGTCAAGGCATTGATGCAATGCGCTATCAAATCCTTTACGGTTCATCAGCCCGGTCAGACCATCCGAGATCGCCTCTTGCTTGGCTTTCATAATCTCGTTTTTCAGGTCAGCGATTTCTTCCAGGCTAGAGGTTAGTTGATGCTGTAAACCATGCATGGAGGTTTGCATGTGTTGGGTGTCAGACAGCAAAGAGCCTAATTGCGCCCCTAGCTGCGGATCCAGTTGTTGAATCTCATCAGACCAGGCGTCGAGTGACTTTCTAAACTGTGAGGTCTCTTGCCCGGCTTTTTCTGTGGAAGAGGTGATACTGGTCACCACCTGGTTGAAGCGCTCCACCAGTACCTTGGCACTATCGGCATCGGCACCGGCAATATGTTTGTTAAACAGGTGGGTAGTGCTCTTTTCGTTAAGTCTTTTCTCTTTCTCAATCAAGTCATTCACTTCTTCAATCAGGCGCACATGTTCGCCCGAGGAATATTCATACCAGACCGCGTAGCTGACCGGATGAAAAGCCGCATCCTGCATCGACATATGATGGATGGCTTGTCGCAGATATTCTGCACTTTTTTCTTTAGTAATTTCGTATTGCATCATGGCCTCTCGCGATGTTAAATTCAACGCAAAGAATCTTCTTATTGTTAAGTATTCAAACGTACTCAAGGGGAATAACGGCTGGCGGCGGGATTTTTTTAGGGCCGTTGTGAAATAAAGCTTAAAAATAGTGGATTGTGCTTAAAATAATGTATTGCTCATCCCTATTGTTCCCATGAAAAAAGAAGATCTGATGCAGTTGGTTACCCTCAAAATGCCTTATGGCAAATATCAGGGCAGGCTGATCGCCGACTTGCCGGGCCATTATCTGCACTGGTTTGCACGTGAGGGTTTTCCGCCAGGCGAACTAGGTCGCTTGTTGCACCTCATGCGTGAAATTGACCACAATGGCTTGTCATCGCTATTAACGCCGCTACGTGCCGAGGTGGCGAAACCTCATGATTAAGCATTGGCTGATGGTTTTTCTGTTGCCGTGCCTCATGCTGGCAGCATCGGCATTCGCAGCAGAAGCCTGGCAATCCCCAGCGTATTTACAGCAGGCATTCAATGAGGTGGCGCTGCATAGTGAATATATTGCGGGCGAGCAAGTCGTGCGCAAATGGCAGCAGCCGGTCAAGGTATGGTTAGTGCATCATGCAGACCAGGCTGACAAACACACGAAACTTACGCGCTATCATTTACACCATTTGTCGCAAATTACCGGTCACCCGATCAGTTTTGCAGCTAGCGCAGCAGAAGCTAATATGACAGTCGTGTTTAGCCAGTCTGCCCTGTGGCATCAAGAAGTTGCACAAGTAAGTGGCAATAAAAGCAGGCCACCACCCGCCGATGCCATATGTATGTTCGGCCTCACCCTCGATGCACAACATGCCATCAAGCGCGCCTGGGTGGTGATTCCTGTCGACCATGCGAATGAGCGTGGTTCGCTGGTATCTTGTATTGTGGAAGAGATCACGCAGGCCATGGGCTTGCCGAATGACTCAGAGAAAGTGTATCCCTCGGTATTTAACGATAAAACGCCGGAGTCATTATTAACCGGCCTCGATGCTTTGTTGTTGAAGATGCTGTATTTGCCTGCGATCAAACCCGGCATGCGCGCCGGGCAGGTGCAGCCTATCCTAGCGCACCAACTGCAGCAATGGCAGGATGATGGCACGCTGCAAAATGCCGAAAAAAATGTCAGGCAATCTGAGTTATATGACATGATGGGCTTCTGACCGCATTTGGCCGGAACCATTCCAGCAATTGCCACCCAAATACGCTACAATTCCTCACTATTCAGAATGTGCCTTGAGTGTTCCCATGCAAGAATTTTCCCGTCGTCGCCAGCAACTGATCACCAGCATGCAAGCGGGTATCGCGGTGATTCCAACCGCACCCGAAGTGACGCGCAATCGTGACAGTCACTACCCTTACCGTTTTGACAGTTATTTTTATTACCTGACTGGTTTTAAAGAGCCTGAAGCGGTGTTGGTGCTGATTGCCGGGCCATCGCCAAGAACGATTCTGTTTTGCCGTGATAAAGACATCGATCGCGAAATCTGGGACGGTTTCCGCTATGGCCCAGACGCAGCTAAAATCGAGTTTGGTTTTGATGAGGCGTATTCCATCACGCAATTAGATGAGCAGTTGCCTAAATTGATGGCAAATCAGCCAGAGTTGTTTTTCAGTCTGGGCAGTGATGCGGGCTGGGATGCTAAAGTGAGTAGCTGGCTAAATGCCATCAAGGCGCAAGCCCGCACGGGCGTACAAGCGCCATCCAAGCTGGTTGACGTGCGTCAAACGCTGGATGTCATGCGTCTGCTTAAATCGCCTTACGAAATCGACCTGATGCGCCGTTCGGCCAATATTGCCGCCAGTGCACACAACCGCGCCATGCAGGCAGTGATCCCTGGCAAGTGGGAGTATGAAATTGAAGCGGAATTTTTACATGCGTTTTATAGCCAGGGCGCACAGGCGCCAGCCTATAACAGCATTGTGGCAGGTGGGGCCAATGCCTGTACCTTGCATTACAACGCTAATAACGCCCAGCTAAACGTGGGCGATTTGCTGCTGATTGATGCCGGTTGTGAGCTGGATGGCTATGCTTCTGACATTACGCGTACTTTTCCTGTGAGTGGCCGTTTCAGTGGTCCGCAAAAAGATTTGTATGAACTGGTGCTGGTATCACAAGCGGCGGCTATTGCCAGCGTGAGCCCGCAGCATCACTGGAATGCGCCGCATGAGGCGGCGCTGGATGTACTGGTGGATGGCTTTATCCATTATGGTTTGTGCCAGGGCAGCCGTGATGCCGTGCTGGAAACTGGCAGTTACCGCCAGTTTTACATGCATCGTACCGGCCACTGGTTGGGGCTGGATGTGCATGATGCCGGTGAATATAAAACAGCCAATGGTGACTGGGTCATGCTACAGCCCGGCAATATGCTGACGGTAGAGCCCGGCTGCTATGTGCGTCCGGCAGACAATGTGCCTGAACATTTCTGGAATATCGGTATCCGTATTGAAGATGATGTGCTGGTGACCGACAAGGGGCATGACGTGATTACCTCAGCGGCAGTAAAGACGGTTGCCGACATTGAGGCGATGATGCGTCAGCGCGCCGTAGCCGTTTAAAAAGTCATTGTTTAAGCTATTTGAGTATATATTGAGATTGAGTCAAAGGCAGTCAGTGTGATGCAAACCATAGACCATCCGGTAGTGATAGGCGGCGGCCCGGTCGGGCTGGTGCTGGCGCTATCGTTGCAACAAGCCGGTGTGCCGGTGACGGTGCTGGAGGCGCAGTCGCCAGGCGCCATGTATGGCGATGGCCGCGCATTAGCATTGTCTTATGGCACGCGCCAGGTATTGGCGCAACTAGGCGTGTGGCCTTTACTGGAAACCGCTGTTACCGCGATTGAAACCATCCATGTTTCGCAACAGAAAGGTTTTGGCCGCACCGTGCTTAAGGCGCAAGAGCATGATTTGCCTGCTTTGGGTTATGTGGTTTCTTATGGCGCCTTGATGCAGGCGCTGGATGCGCGACTTGAGCAATCACCTGCCGGCATCATCATGCAATACCAGGTGCCGGTAACCGGCCTGAATGTACATGCCCATGCGACGGAGATTGAGTATCAGCCTGTTGATGGTGGCATACAGGTATTAGCGACGCCCTTGGCAGTGATTGCCGATGGTGGCCGCAGCCTGGAGGCCATTCCTGGCCTGGTGCGCGAAACCAAGCATTACGGGCATGATGCGTTGGTTGGTCTGGTGCAGACCGAGCAGCCGCACCACAATATTGCCTACGAGCGGTTTACGCCACGCGGGCCAATGGCATTATTACCGAACGGGCAACAATTTTCGCTGGTGTGGACGGGCGAGCAGGCCTATCTGGATGAGATCGCCGCGCTGGATGACGCTGCTTTTCTACAAGCCTTGCATGAGGCATTTGGTGACCGCGTTGGAAGATTTTTGCATGCGGGTAAACGATTCAGGTTCCCACTCAAATTGAGTAAACTGGGTCAGACGTTCGCCGCGCATTGCGTG
This sequence comes from Methylophilus sp. Q8, assembly GCF_000800115.1. Classification (NCBI taxonomy): domain Bacteria; kingdom Pseudomonadati; phylum Pseudomonadota; class Betaproteobacteria; order Nitrosomonadales; family Methylophilaceae; genus Methylophilus; species Methylophilus sp. Q8. The sequence continues at coordinate 2,037,069 of NZ_JUHE01000001.1, forward strand.
GTCATCGGTAACGCGGCACAAACCATGCACCCGGTAGCGGGGCAGGGGTTTAATGTCGGCATCCGCGATGCCGTGGCACTGGCCAAAAATGTGGCAGCGACGCAAGCCAATGAATGGGGCGCCGCACACCGCCTGGCTGAATATCACCAGTCTCGCCAGCGTGATACCGGCCGTGGCTTGCAGTTCACTGATTTTCTGGTCAATGTATTTTCCAATGACCTGGTCGGGGTCGGTCTGTTAAGGGGGGCTGGACTGGGCGCACTCAGCCTGTTGCCGATGGCGCGGCGTTTCCTGGTCAACAAGATGAGTTATGGCAGCTGAACATTCGTTGATTAAAACCGATGTTGTGATTGTGGGTGCAGGCCTGGTTGGCCTGACCGCCGCGATTGCCCTGTCGCGTCTGGGTAAACAGGTGGTGTTGACTGATGCCAAGCCGGCACAATCACTGCCTGAGGACTGGATCACTGATGTAGCACATTGGGATGCCCGTATCTATGCACTCACCAATCAAACTGTAGACTGGTTGCGCGATCTGGGTGTGTGGTCACGTCTGCCCGCCAGTCGAATTAACCCGATTGCAGCCATGCACTTATGGTCGCCCACCCATAGCCATGCCACGCCTAGCTTGCGCCTGAATGCTGACGAAGCGCACTTGTCTGAGATGGGGCACATCGTTGAAAGCCGGGCCTTGATGCATGCTTGCTGGCAGGCATTAGCGGAGTCTGAGGTGACTGTGATCACCGACGCCCCGGCGCAGTCATTGCAACATTGCGGTCATATCGTGCGCTTATCCTTACCGCAGCATGAGATTGAGGCGTCATTGTTATTAGGTGCTGATGGTGCACGTTCATGGGTGCGGTCGCAATGTGACGTGGGTGTGCAGCAAGTGGATTTTGTACAAACGGCGTTGGTGACCAACTTTAAATCCGAGCTGCCACATGGCAATATTGCCAGACAGTGGTTCGGCGAACACGAGACCTTGGCTTTGTTGCCCATGCCGCAACAACAGGTATCACTGGTATGGGCATTGCCACATGCGCTTGCCACGCAAAAACAAGGATTGTCCGCAGAAGCATTCTCAGCCGAGGTGGCTGAGCGCAGTGGAAAAGTGCTCGGGCAGTTAACGCCTAGCGGTCCTGTGCTCGCTTTCCCGCTGATGCAGAACACCGCCGATACCATGGCGCTGCCGCAGGTCATGCTGTTAGGCGATGCCGCGCATCAGGTGCATCCGATGGCTGGGCAGGGCGTCAACCTGGGTTTTCAGGATGTTCAAGCACTTTGTGCGCAGGTTGTCCAATTGCCAGCGATCCGGCCATTAGGCGACGCACGTTTTTTACGGCATGTCATGCGTACACGGCAGCCGGATACTTTGAAGATGCATGCACTGACACGCGGCCTGGATGGCTTGTTTGCGCGTCCGCAAGCCGTGTGGACACACGCCGCCCTGCTAGGCTTACGTGGGGTGGAAAACAGTGCTATGCTTAAACGTTTTTTAATTCGCGCAGCGACTCAGGGCTGATATGGCAGTGAGCCATTGCGCATGTTTGAGAAAGAGTATGTCATGAAAAAATCTATCGGCCAGTGTGTGATGGGCGGCTTGATTGCCTTGGCCACGCTATGGTCTTTTAACGGCGTTGCAGACGAAGCCAGCCTGAAGAAACTGGTAGAGGGTGCTTATCCAAAATTCAAGGTCGACAGTGTGACCAAAACGCCATACCCAGGTCTGTATGAAGTATTTATGGGTGGGCAAATTATTTATACCGATGACAAATTCAGTTTCCTGATTGCCGAAGGTCGCCTGGTTGATCCAAAAACCAAAAAAGACATCACCGGTGAGCGCATGGATGAATTGACTAAAATCGACTTCAACAGCTTACCGCTGGATCAGGCGATTAAAGTGGTTAAAGGCAATGGTAGCCGCAAACTGGTGGTGTTTTCAGATGTGGATTGCCCGTTCTGTAAACGTCTGGAGCAGAAAGAGCTCAGCAATATTAACGACGTGACCATTTACACTTTCTTGTACCCGATTGAGCAATTGCACCCGGATGCGGCTAATAAATCACGCAGTATCTGGTGTGCCAGCAATCGGGTGAAAGCATGGCAGGACTGGATTTTCAATAACAAATTGCCAACTTCTACGGCTAAATGTGACGTGCCGCTGGAAAAAGTCGGCGAATTGGCGCATAAAGTGGGGGTTAACAGCACGCCGACCCTGTTCTTTGAAAATGGCAAGCGCATGTTAGGTGCGCAGCCAGCTGATGAAATTGAGAAGTCGTTACAGGCAGCAAAAAAATAGTGTGGATGCGTGAATAAAAAAGGGGCTATTGAATAGCCCCTTTTTTGTATGCGACGGTTTTAACCGCCGCCACTGACCACCTTGCCCATTTTAAAGATAGGCATATACATGGCGACGACCAGGCCACCGATCAATACCCCCAATACCACCATGATCACAGGCTCCATCAGGCTGGAAATGGCTGCCACGGCGTCATCCACTTCACCTTCGTAAAAGTCAGCGACTTTGGTCAGCATGCCGTCTAAAGAGCCGGATTCTTCACCAATGGCGGTCATCTGAATGACCATATTAGGGAATACATTGGCATTCTGCATCGATACAGTGAGGCTGGTTCCGGTACTGACTTCGCTTTGGATCTTCTTGGTGGCATCAAAATACACTTTGTTGCCAGAAGCACCGGCGACGGAGTCCAGCGCCTCTACCAATGGCACACCCGCCGCAAACATGGTCGATAGTGTACGGGCAAAGCGCGCAATAGTGGCTTTACGGATCAACTCACCGAAAATGGGCAACCGCAGCATGAGACGGTCCATGGTCGCTTGCAGTTTCTCGGAGCGCTTCCAGGTGTAGAAGAAGAACCATAAGCCGCCGCCAATCGAGCCAAAGACTGCCCACCACCATTTGACAAAGAAATCGGATAAGTTGATCACTACGACCGTTGGCCCCGGTAAGTCTGCCCCAAAGCTGCTGAATAGGTCTTTAAATGCAGGCACTACGAAAATCATAATCACGGCGGTGATCACAAACGCTACGACGATAATCGACGCTGGATACACCAATGCAGATTTGATTTTGCTTTTAATGGCGAGAATTTTTTCTTTATAGGTCGCCAATCGCTCAAGTAAAGAGTCCAGAATACCTGCCTGCTCACCGGCGCCCACCAGGTTACAGAACAGTTGATCAAAATGCAGCGGGTATTTGCGGAAAGCCGCGCTCAAACTGCTGCCGGTTTCAACATCGGACTTAATATCGCCTAGCAGTTTTGACACAGCCGGATTATGGTGCCCTTTGCCGACAATATCAAAAGCTTGCAATAAAGGCACGCCAGCTTTCATCATGGTGGCGAGCTGGCGGGTGAACAAGGTGACATCTTTGTCTGTGACCTTGCCTTTGATGGCCAGGGCGCTTTGCTTTTTGACCTTGATGATCGTAATGCCCTGGCGACGCAACGTGGCATTGACCACGGCTTCGCCATTGGCGCGCATTTCGCCTTTAACCAGCTTGCCTTTGCGGTCTTTGCCTTCCCATTGATATACGGATTGTTTGATATTGCCAGTCGCCATAGTGTTTTCTTAAAATTGGTTGATTGACTCACCTGAGTTATTCATTGGTGACCGCTTCCACTTCTTCAATCGAGGTTAGGCCCTGTTTTACTTTAAGTAAGCCTGATTCGCGTAAATCTTTCACACCGTCCTTTTTCGCTTGCGCGGCAATATCCAGCGCATTGCCGTTGGACATAATGATCTGCGCCATGGCTTCAGTGATAGGCATTACCTGGTAAATGCCGACACGGCCTTTGTAGCCATTATTGCAGTGTTCACAGCCGCCTTCTTTCGCGCCATATAATTGCCAGTCACCTTCCAGCATGGCTGCGGTAAAGCCGACTTTGAGCAGTGCCTCTTGTGGCACGTTTAAGGGCACTTTGCAGTGCTTGCATAAACGCCTGGCCAGGCGTTGTGCTGTAATTAACGTCACGGCAGAAGCAATATTGAAGGGGGCGACGCCCATATTCAATAATCGAGATAAAGTAGTTGGCGCATCATTGGTATGCAGCGTAGACAATACCATATGGCCGGTAGAAGCTGCCTTGATTGCCATGTCCGCAGTTTCCAGGTCACGAATTTCACCAATCATGATGATGTCTGGGTCCTGGCGTAAAAAGGATTTTAGTGCCGCAGCAAAGGTCAGGCCTTGTTTATCATTCACGTTGACCTGGTTAATGCCCGCTAAAGGAATTTCTGCCGGATCTTCAGCGGTAGAAATGTTGACGCCAGGGTCATTGAGCAGGTTTAAACAAGTATACAGTGAGACGGTTTTACCCGAGCCGGTCGGCCCGGTGACCAGTACCAGGCCATAGGGGCGGTGAATCGCCTTGAGTAGCGAAGCTTGCTGTTCTGCTTCATAGCCCAGGGCTTCAATGCCTAGTGTCGCACTGGTTGGGTCCAGGATCCGCATCACAATCTTTTCACCGTGAATCAATGGCAAGGTGCTGACGCGGAAATCAATGGCACGGGTTTTGGTGATAATTAACTTCATGCGCCCATCTTGCGGGACTCTCTTTTCGGAAATATCCAGATTGGAGATGACCTTGATGCGCGAGGCCAGTTTTTCCTTGATTGCCAATGGCGGCTGCGACATATCCCTTAACACACCGTCCACCCTGAAGCGGATACGGTAAAACTTTTCATAAGGCTCAAAGTGCAAGTCGGACGCCCCCATGTTAATGGCATCCAGCAATATTTTTTGCAAGAACTTGACCACAGGCGCATCGTCGACTTCTTGTATGACTTCTGCTTCCTGCTCTTCGCCAGCCTCCTCCATCCCCAGGTCAAAATCGTCACTGCCGGCATTGAGGTTAGACATGCTGGTATCTTTGGAGTCGACAATTTTATCGATCCATTTGCCCAGCTTGTCATCTTCCACCACGATCGGGAACAGCGTAGCGCCCATCTGAAACTGGATAGTGTCCAGCGAGTGCAGATTGGTCGGGTCGGAGATCGCAATATAGGCAACATTGCTTTTTTGTTGCAGCAGTAATACCCGATGCGACTGCATGAGTTTTATGTCTATGGTTTTGTCTGGCAGGGAGTCTTGATCCAGCGCGTCCAGGTCTAGAAAGGGAAAGCCAAAAGCATTCGAGGCTGTTTGCGCAATATCTTTAGCCGAAATCTTTTTTTGCGCCAACGTTGCCGCCAGAAAACTGACTTTTTGTGCAGAGGACTTTTCTTGCAATGCGGCGGCATCATCTTCGTTCATCAGCGAAGATTGCACCAGCATGCGCGCCATGCCTCCCAGTTTTCTTGAACTTTCCAGTGTTGCCATAGATGTCTTTAAACGTGTCTTCTAAACAGTGAAATAGGGCTGTTAATGTACTGATACCACTATACTTTTTACTTTAGTATACGTGGAGGATCACAGATTCAAATCGTAGAAAAGACGGGCTCTCATGCAGCATTTATACAAATTTTAATTGTATTTTTTAGCTTTCGTTAAAAGATACAAAATTAGTCTTGACATTTAAATTATGCTAACTTATAAATCCTTAAGGCGTTTGGGTTCAGGTTTTTTGTAGCCGTCTTTAAGTAAAGCAAAGCTTGTTAATTGCGACTGGAGTACTTGAGACAAACTTTTGGGGCGCCTCCCTGTTAAGTAAAAAAGTAAGGAAGTAAAATGGCAACAGGTACCGTAAAGTGGTTTAACGACTCTAAGGGCTTTGGATTCATTACTCCCGATGACGGCGGTGACGATTTGTTCGCGCACTTCTCCGCAATCGTTGAATCTGGTTATAAAAGCTTGAAAGAAGGTCAACGTGTATCCTTTGATGTGACTGAAGGTCCCAAAGGGAAACAGGCCTCAAACATACAAAAAGCATAATTTTGTTTTAGGGGTAAAAAATACAAAACGGCTCGCAATTGCGAGCCGTTTTTTTATATTCAAATCGATGCCAGTGGCCAGGACTTATGCCATCTGTTTGATGATTTCGTCACCAAATTCAGCGCTACCGACCTGGGTTGCACCTTCCATCTGGCTACTGAAGTCGCCAGTTACGCGCTTGCTGGCAATCGCTTTGGCCACGCCATTCAATACCAGGTCTGCCGCTTCTACCCAGCCCATATGGCGTAACATCATTTCGGCTGACAAAATCAGTGAGCTTGGATTGGCCAGGTTTTTACCGGCGATTTTAGGCGCCGTACCATGCGTGGCTTCAAACATGGCGATGGTGTCGCTCAGGTTTGCACCAGGCGCGATACCAATGCCGCCGACTTGTGCTGCCAGCGCATCGCTCATGTAGTCACCATTGAGGTTCAAGGCTGCCACGACATCGTAATCTTCCGGATGCAACAGGATTTCCTGCAGGAATGCATCGGCGATACAGTCTTTAATGATGATGCCATTCGGCAGTTTGCACCATGGACCACCGTCAATCAGTTCTGCACCAAACTCTTCTTTGGCCAGTTGATAACCCCAGTCGCGGAAGCCACCCTCGGTGAACTTCATGATGTTGCCTTTGTGGGTAATCGTGACTGATTTACGGTTGTTATCAATCGCGTATTGAATCGCCTTGCGGATCAGGCGTTTGCTGCCGTCGATAGATACTGGTTTGATGCCGATGGAAGAGGCTTCAGGGAAGCGGATTTTCTTGCGCACACCCATATCACTCAAGAAGTTGATGACTTTTTTCACTTCTTCTGTGCCTGCTGCCCACTCGATGCCGGCGTAAATGTCTTCAGTGTTTTCGCGGAAAATCACCATGTCGGTTTTTTCCGGGTGTTTGACCGGGCTAGGAACGCCTGTGAAGTATTGAATCGGGCGCAGGCAGACGTATAAGTCCAGCTCCTGACGCAGCGTCACGTTCAATGAGCGAATGCCGCCACCAACAGGCGTGGTCAATGGGCCTTTGATCGAAATGACGTACTCTTTTAATGCTGCCATGGTTTCGTCAGATAACCAGGTGTCTTTGTCGTATATGGTCGTGGATTTTTCACCGGCATAGACTTCCATCCAGGAGATCTTGCGCTTACCGTCGTAGGCTTTTTCAACCGCGCTATCTACCACTTTGATCATGGGTGGTGTGATGTCGATACCAATGCCATCGCCTTCGATAAACGGGATAATAGGTTGGTCGGGAACATTTAGGGTATTATCGGCATTGACAATGATTTTGCTGCCAGTGGCTGGCACCTTGAATTTAGACATAGCGCTTTCCATGTTATTACTGTTTAACAAACCTTTTAACGTCGTGTGTCAGTTCACTGCGCATGAAAAACACGCGACGCTCAAAGACTATATTCCGATTCCCAACGTATATGCAGCCGGGCGGTTAGATACTGACTCCGAAGGATTGCTTATTTTAACCGATGATGGTGGATTGCAACATCGTTTAAGTCATCCAAAACACAAACAGATCAAAACCTATTGGGCGCAAGTAGAAGGTGCTCCTACACAAGCAGATTTGATGCCATTGCAACAGGGTGTTGATCTGGGTGATTTTGTCACGCAGCCTGCGCAGGTGAAAATCATCGCTGAACCTGACCATTTATGGCAGCGCGAGCCGCCGATTCGCGAGCGGAAAAACATTCCCACCACCTGGCTGGAGCTTAAAATCAGTGAAGGCAAGAACCGCCAGGTGCGACGAATGACCGCGCACGTAGGGTTTCCGACCTTGCGCTTGATTCGTTATGCGATAGGACCGTACACGTTGGACGGAATCTTGCTTGGGCAATATCAGGAAGTTAGTTTAGTAAGGTAAATCATGAAACCGGTGGTGATATTCAGGCACGCTTGCTGCGAGGGTGCTGGTTATTTGGGCACTTTTTTGGCGCAACATGCTATTCCGTGGTGCGAAGTACGGATTGATAAAGGCGAGGCGGTGCCTGCCTCTGTCGATGATTACAGTGGCATTGTACTCATGGGTGGCCCCATGAGCGTGAACGATGATTTGCCGTGGATTCCGCCATTGTTGCAACTCATTCAACAGGCCGTGCAAGCCGATGTACCCTTGCTCGGCCATTGCCTGGGTGGCCAGCTCATCAGCAAGGCACTGGGTGGTGTGGTCAGCAAAAACCCGGTCAAGGAGATCGGCTGGGGAGATGTGCAAGTGGCAGATCATGCCGTAGCACGCGATTGGTTTGGTGACTTGCAAGGCTTTAACAGTTTTCACTGGCATGGTGAAACCTTTACGGTGCCTGAGGGTGCGACGCATGTATTGTCTAGTGCTTATTGCGCTAACCAGGCTTATGTGATGGGTAAGCATATCGGTTTGCAATGCCATATCGAAATGACACCGAGCATGGTTAAAATATGGACCGAGCAATGGAAAAGTGACATTGCCAGCTCAGCAGCTAGCCCCGCGGTACAGTCTGCCGATACCATGCTGGCCGGGGTGGAAGCTGATTGCGAAGTATTGCATCGCGTGGCGGATAAGGTGTACAGCCGCTGGATCCAGGGTCTAGCAGCCTGATGCGCTAGTTGTTTGACGGGATTCGATTAAGGCTCAGCTTGTCCTGGTTGGGCTTTTTTTAATTTGTGCAGGGCGTAACGCCGCTGCTTAAAACGGTTGTATTGCCATAAATACTGCTCGGGACATTGTGCCACCTGGCGCTCAATCGCCTGGTTGAGCAGGGCAGGTGTGCCAATATCCTCTACCTGTGTCAGGTGGATATTAAATCCTTTTCCGTCGGGCAGTCGCTCACCAAACGCCATTATAATGATAGCGTCTGCCTTGCTGGCCAGTTTGCTGGCTAATCCCATGGTGTAGGCCGGTTTGCCAAAAAAATCTGCCCATTCACCTTCGCCCTGCCTTGGGATCTGATCCGGCAAAATGCCGATGGCCTGGCCAGATTTCAATGCCTGTAGCAGCTTTTTCACGCCGCTGGCATTGGCCGGGGCCATCTCCACTTTGCCTTTTTGCCTGCCTTTTACAACCAACTCACTCAACCATTGCAATTTTGGAGGCCGGTAAAGCACGGTGATGGGCGCACGCTCGCCATAATAAATGGACGTGATTTCAAAACAGCCCAGGTGCGGGGTGAGGAAAATCAGGCCTTTGTCTTGTGCTTGCGCCTCCGTGATATGTTGCCAGCCATACACTTGCTGTATCAATGGCAACAGCTTGGCCGTAGGATTGCCCCAGATAAAAAATGTCTCCAGAATCGCCTTGCCTGCTTCGATGCGACTGGTTTTGACCAATTGTTTTGCATGCGCTTCGCTAGCAGCCAAATCGCTTTGCTTAATATTTTCCAGCGCAATACGATTGCTTTTGTGGTCAGAAAGATAAGATACCCAGCCGAAGAATGCCCCCAGTCTATGTACCCAGGACAGTGGCAGGCGGGCGATGGTTTTGCAGAAAAACAGCAACATGAGGCTAATTTATAAACGCATTCTGTTAAAATTTGAGATTAGCTCTTATGTTAACAAAATGTGGTTTAAAAACCCGCATTGGCGTCAATTATTTCAGCACAATTAATTTTGGAACATTCCCTGAATCATTATCAAGATCCTGTCTATGAAGCGGCCCTGCAGCGTCATGGGCTGGATACGTTTGACGCCTGGTGGACACGTGATATCGCCTGGTTTGAGGCGCCTAATCAGCGGCGTGGTGGCTGGAGTGGTGTCGGCAAGCTGGTATTGCCACGGGAAAACCAGCCTGCACTGACCTTGTTTGTGAAAAAGCAGCAGAATCATGGTCGCCGCACCTTATGCCATCCGTTTGCTGGTGAGCCGACTTTCCGCCGTGAATACCATCGCTTGCAGTCGCTGGCAAAGGCGGGCATTCCTGCGCCCAAAGTGCTGATGTATGCCGAATCGCCGCAGGCTGGCAATCAGCGCGCCATTCTGGTCACAGAGAACCTGCATGGTTTTGTCGATCTGGAGCAATTATTACCAAGCATGCTGAATCAACCCCAGCATGCGCGTAGACAGCTGTTGCGTGCAGTTGCCAGGCAAATTCGCCGCTTTCACGATCTGGGCTGGGTGCATCGCGCTTTGTATCCCAAGCATATTTTTGTGCGGCCGGATGATGCCGCACCTGACGTGGCGCTGATTGACCTGGAAAAAGCCAGGCAAAACCTAGGCGCCTGGCGTCGTGCGCGTTTCGACCTGGCGGCATTACACCGGCATGCCGCAGAGCTGAGTGATCGCGATCGCCTCTATTTTTTAAAGCATTATTTGTATGGCGAGACATATACGCGGCCGTTAGGCTGGTGTGATCGCCAGTTACTCAAATGGATAACCAAGCGTAGCAAGCGTTAACGGATAAGTATGTCTATGGCACACACATTACCAAGATTCAGCATCGGGCTGGTGAATTACAAAACGCTGGATTTGACCCGTACCTGTTTGAATTTTATCAAAAGCCATTTCGATAGCGGTGCGCTGGATGCCAATGCCGTCGACGTCTGGGTGGTGGATAATGATTCTGCGGATGAAAGTACAGCATACTTGCGCAGCCTGGACTGGATCCATTTAATTGAGCGCCCATCACGAGGCAAAGAGCAGGGGTTTGCTGCGCATGGTGAAGGCCTGGATTTGATTCTGGCTGCGATCAATACGGATTACCTGTTTTTGATGCATACCGATACCTTTATTTACGAGCCGCAAATTTTTCTTGATTGTTTGCAGCGTATGCAGCGCCAGCCTAATATTGCCGCGATTGGCTGTTTACATCAGTTAAACCGTGGCCATGTGCGTTTGTTCTGGCGCGCATTCACTGGCTTTTTCAAGTACCACAGCCGTCGTATCAAGCAGCAGCTAGGCCTGCCTGCACGCCAGGCCCGGCCTTACATTGAGCCGTATATCAAGAGCTTTTTTGCCTTGTGGAACGTGGGTTTGATGAAAAAGCTGGGATGCCGTTTTTATATGCAGCAACAGATTCCCGGCTATGTATTGCAGGATAAGCTGGTTGCGCAGGGCTATATCATTGAGCGCATGTCGCCGGCGCGTTTGTTTCGTTACCTTGACCATGTCGAGGCAGGAACGGTTGGGCTTGTGAGCGGGTATACTGCGCAAAACCGCCGTTTACAGCGCAAACAAGCCATGCTTAAACAATTACAGTCACAGCAGGAAACAACAAAATGACCATGACTGATGGGGTATTGCCAATTGAAATGGGAAATGGATTTTCCCTGGATATGCAGCAAGCCAAAGATATTGGCAGTTTGCTGGCTGAGGAGTATGCGCAAGCGCAGCCGTTTCCGCATGCGGTAATCGACAATATTTTTCCTGCCGCGTTTACACAGTTATTGCTGGATCACTTTCCGCAAGACCCCAAAGCGCATGACAAGGTGTATGAAAAAGGCTATGGCGGTACACATAAGCGTCAAATTTCACCCTATGACTGCGATGAAACCTTGCGCGCGGCGTTCGCCTTGTTTAACTCTGCTGCCATGTTGCAGTTTATTGAAACCCTGACCGGTTTTAAAGGCCTGTTACCAGACCCTTATTTCGCGGGCGGTGGCCTGCACGAAACGTCTGCTGGCGGCTTGCTCGGCATCCATGCTGACTTTCAGGTCAATGAAGGCCTGCAACTGTATCGCCGCGTCAATATGCTGGTGTATTTAAACCAGGACTGGCTGCCGGAGTATGGCGGTAATCTGGAGTTATGGGACCGGCAAATGCAGGCTAGGCAGCAAACGGTGGCGCCTTTGTTTAACCGTTGCGTGATTTTTAATACCGATGCTGACAGCTTTCATGGGCATCCTGATCCATTGACCACACCGGAAGGTATTACGCGTCGGTCGATCGCGCTGTATTACTACCAGGCCTTGCCTATCCCGAATGAACAGGGAGATTCTCGCCATACCTTGTATGTGGCCAGGCCGCATGATGATGCAGAGACAAAATCGCAAGTGAAAAAAATGATGAAAAAACGCGATAAACGGGCGAAAAAGTTATTCGCCGGGCAAGCTAGCTGGCTGCAGAAAATTGCGCAATGGTGGAAATCCCGCTAATGGTGGCAATGCATGACGCGATCATCGCGCCTGCCATGTGTGATGTTGTTGATAGCGCCACGGGCGCTATCCTGCTGTCTGACCAGTCTGCATTGACCGGGCTGGTCGCTGTGCGTGTTTTGCCACAGCGGCGCTGGGTATTTCGCGCGCAATGGTCTGGCAAGGCGGTGTTCGCCAAAGTATTTCTCGGTGCGCAGGCGGAAAAATATGCCTCACGCGATGCGCAAGGCGTACGTTGGCTCACGCAAGCAGGGTTGGCAACGCCTGCCTTGTTGTGGCAAGGACATTCCGCAGACCAGCGTGCCAGCATCTTGATCTACACCGCTATCGCGCCCGCAGATAATGCCGATGTGTTATACCAGACGTTGCCCCCTGAACAAGGCTTGCTGTTACTTAAACAATTGGTGCAAACCCTGGCCGCACAGCATGGGGCTGGTTTGGTGCAAACGGATTTGCATCTTAAAAACTTTCTACTGTCCGATAATAAAGTATGGTCGCTGGACGGTGATGGGATTCAGAAACATACCTTGAACCAGCGTCAGGCCTATCGGCAGTTGGCTGAGTTGATCTCAAAAGTACAGGTGTTGGATCAGCATGCCTGGGTGGCGCCCCTGCTGGCAGCGTATGATCAGGCGCGTGGGTGGCAAGCTACTTTGTTCTCATCCACATTGCTGACCTTGGTCAAGCAAATGAAGGCGCAAGAGGTTGAGCGCTATGTCACGCGTAAAATTTTCCGTACTTGCAGCGATGTCGCCTGGCAGCAAACCAGCCAGAGTGCGCAGGCGGTGAGTACGGCAGGCGGCTTGCATGCAACAGATTTGCCTGCACTTGAGGTGGCCATGCATGTCGGCAAGGTGTTGAAGCCAGGCAATACCTGTACCGTGGTGCATACGCATTTGCAAGACCAAGCCGTGGTGATCAAACGGTATAACATCAAAGACTGGCTACATGGCCTGAGCCGCGCCTGGCGACCCAGTCGGGCCGCGGCATCCTGGCGTAATGCCCATCGTCTGCAATATTACGGCATGCTGACGCCACAGCCATTGTTGATGTATGAGCAGCGCTACTGCGGCATGCGCGGCCGCGCTTATTTTGTGTCAGCTTACAGCCCATGGCCGGATGCACTGACCTTTTTCCAGCAGTGTACCGATAGCGATATGCGTGAGCGGGTTATTCACCAGCTGGTGACGCTGTGCTACCAGTGGTATTTGCTCAAGGTCTCTCATGGCGATCTGAAAGCCAGTAACCTGCAAGTCACCGATCAGGGCGAGATTGTGGTCATCGACCTCGATAGCATGCAGCAACATCGCCGTACACAAATGGCTTTGCGTGCACATGCCAAAGATATCCGCCGGCTGCTGCAAAATTGGAAACAGGATACTTCCCTGTATAATGCACTGCTTAAGTCGTTTAGCCTGATTTATCAGGACCATACGCCACTCAGGCTGGCGGGCATTTCCCTTTAGTTATTTCCATTAAATCATTACGCGAGTTTCTGCATGATTGTTTTAGGTTTATCCGGTGCCTTGGGGCATGACGCTTCTGCTGCCATTCTGGTGGACGGCAAGATTGTCGCTGCGGCGGAAGAAGAACGTTTTATCCGTGACAAGCACGCTAAAAATCACTGGCCCTACGAGGCGACACAATTTTGCCTGAAACAGGCAGGTATTACGCCGGATCAGGTGGATATTGTCGCTTTTCCTTACGGTGAAATTCCATTGACCTCGGCTGCGCGCTGGCATTATGCCAAGCGTTACTGGTATGCGCCTGATCGTGCGCTGGATGCGATTTTTAACGGTAACCGTCGTTTCCGTCGCAACCGTGACAAATCACTCAAGCTGATGGCCGAACTGGGCCTGACTAAAGCCAAATATGTGCCGGTAGAGCACCATTTGGCGCATGCTTCCAGTGCTTATCACCTGAGTGGGTTTAAAGAAAAAACGGCGATTGTCGGCATTGATGGCAAAGGTGAGTATGCGACTACCTTTTTCGGCTATGGCGAAAACGGCAAGATTCACAAAATAAAAGAATTCTATGACCCGGATTCGCTGGGTGGTCTGTATGGCGCCATCACTGAGTTTCTGGGCTTTGAAATGCTGGATGGCGAATTTAAAGTCATGGGCATGGCACCGTATGGCGACCCAAATAAATACGATTTAAGTCGTCTGGCCAAGTTTGAAAACGGTGAACTCATCATTAACACCGAATATGTCAATGTGGTGGGCTTGCGCCGTTATAAAGAGACCGATGCCGATGGTAAATCCAAAGGCTATTACTTTACGCCCAAGCTCATCGAATGGTTGGGGCCCAAGCGTAAAGGCGACGAGATCGATGACCCGTATATCCATTACGCGGCCAGCGTGCAGAAGCTGCTGGAAGACCTGGCATTGCAGATGATTGAGTATTACCTGGGCGACATCATCCGTGAAACCGGCAAGATTGTGATGGCAGGTGGTGTGGCGCTAAACGTAAAACTGAATCAACGTATTATTGCCTTGCCGCACGTGAAAGAGTTGTTTGTGCAACCGGCTTCTGGCGATAACGGCACTAGCCTGGGTGCAGCAACTTATGCTGCACATTTAGCAGGTGAAACTATCCATAAAATGGAGCATGCCTACCTGGGCCCGGCGTTCACCAACGAAGAGTGTATCGCCGCCTGTGAAGCGCACCCGGCCAAGCCTATTTTTACTCGTGTAGAAGATGGCCCGCGCAAGGCGGCTGAATTGCTGGCGGCAGGTAATCCACTGGCGTGGTTCCAGGGCCGTATGGAGTTTGGCCCGCGCTCATTAGGCTGTCGCAGTATCCTGGGCGACCCGAGTTTTCCGGGTGTGGCTGACCGTATCAATGCGCAAATTAAATACCGTGAGCGCTGGCGGCCATTCTGCCCCAGTATGCTGGACCGTGTGGCGGCCGATATTCTGCAAACAGAGCATCCGGCCCCATACATGACGTTCACTTTTAATGTGAATCCAGCCTGGAAAGCGCGCATTCCGGAAGTGGTGCATGAAGATGGTACGGCGCGTGCGCAGATTGTGACCAAGGAAACCAACCCGCGTTATTACGCGTTGATTGAGCACCTGGAGCAATTGCGTGGTAATGGCGTAGTGCTTAATACCTCGCTTAATCGCCGTGGCGAACCCATGATTTGCAGTCCGACCGATGCCTTGAATATGTTCCATGGCTGCGATCTTGAGTATTTGATGCTGGAAGATATTCTGGTCACCAAATCTATCTGAAGGCTGGTTTGAAGCGCGTGCGCTTCAAACTGGTTCCCTCAAACGGTTTATATTGTTTTAAGTCATTGAATCGTCTAAAAAAACAATCAAATTTGGTAATTCAGTTTGACGTCTTGCACCAGTTTGGCGATAATCGCAGGTAGGGAACCTGTTTGGATTCATATATATTACGACCCTAAACTGTGACTAAATAGCAAGTTCAAAGCAGTTCATCAGGATAGTTCATCAGGTAGTTAAAACACAGTTGAGCGATAGTCAATGAAACAATCTCACATTGAAGTAACAGAACGCATCATCGAGCGCAGCCGTCCGACCCGCAAGGCGTATTTGCAGCGTATTGATGATTACCTGAACCGTGAAAAAGGCCCGGATCGTCTGGGCTGTGCCAACGTGGCGCACGCGTTTGCGGCGATGCCACAAAACGACAAGTTCAAGATTTATGCCGAGAAACCAACGCATATTGGTATCGTCACGGCTTACAACGAAATGCTGTCTGCGCATCAGCCTTACGTGGACTATCCGGATATTATCCGTGATGAAGCCCGTAAATTGGGTGCAACCGTGCAGGTGGCAGGTGGTGTGCCAGCCATGTGTGATGGCATTACCCAGGGCGAACCAGGCATGGAACTGAGCCTGTTCAGCCGCGACACCATTGCCATGAGTACTGCGGTTGCTTTGTCTCATGATGTATTTGATGCTTCTTTATTGCTCGGTGTCTGTGACAAGATTGTGCCTGGCCTGTTGATCGGCGCGCTGCATTTTGGCCATTTGCCATGTGTGTTCGTGCCCGCTGGCCCGATGAGCACCGGTATCGATAACACCTCAAAATCCAAAGTCCGCGAGAAATACGCACAAGGCTTGTGTGACCGTGAAGAGTTGCTGGCGAGCGAGTCTGCGGCGTATCACGGTGCAGGTACCTGTACGTTCTACGGCACCGCCAACAGTAACCAGATGTTGCTGGAGGCGATGGGCTTGCATGTGCCTGGTGCAGCTTTTATCCATCCACACGATGGTATGCGCGAAGATTTGACGCGCGAAGCGGTGCGCCTGGTGATACAAAATACCAAAAAAGAAAAATTCGTGCCGATTGGCCGCCTGGTCGACGAACATGTGATTGTGAATGCCATGGTGGCCTTGCTGGCAACTGGTGGTTCAACTAACCATTTGATCCACTGGGTAGCCGTTGCACGTGCAGCCGGTATTATCATTGACTGGACTGACTTCCACTACCTGGCCAAAGCCACGCCTTTGCTGGCCAGTGTTTACCCGAACGGCAAAGCCGATGTCAACGAATTCCAGACCGCTGGCGGCCCTGGTTTCGTAATTCGCGAGCTGATCGAAGGTGGTTACATGTATCCCGATGTGTACACCGTCAGCGGTGGCGGCATGCGTGATTACGGTAAAAAACCGGAGAAAACAGCGGATAAACTGGTGTGGACCGACTACCCGGCTGAAAGCGGCGATGAAACCATTGTGCGTACCGCTGCACACCCATTTAATGAGTCTGGCGGCTTGCGCTTGCTCAAAGGTAACCTGGGTCGCAGCGTGATTAAAATTTCTGCAGTGCCTGAAGACCGTCATATTATTGAAGCGCCAGCCATTGTGTTTGATGCGCAAGAGGAATTGCTGTCAGCGTTTGATCGTGGTGAGCTGGAAAGAGACTTTATTGCGGTGGTTCGCTTCCAGGGCCCTAAAGCCAATGGGATGCCAGAGCTGCATAAACTGACACCGCCACTGGCTGTACTGCAAAACAAAGGTTTCCGTGTCGCGATTGTGACTGACGGCCGTATGAGTGGCGCGTCTGGCAAGATTCCAGCGGCGATTCACCTGAGCCCAGAGGCGAGTGCCGGTGGTGCGATTTCCAAAATTCGCAATGGCGACATTATTCGCCTCAACGGAACGGTTGGCCAGTTGAACGTGCTAGTGGATGAAGACACCTGGGCCGAGCGCGAAGCTGAAGAGCTGAGCGATGCCAAGCGTCATCACAATGCGCATGGCTTGGGTCGTGAGTTGTTTGGTGGTATGCGTAGAAATGTGCTGTCAGCCGAAGAAGGCGCGGTCACCTGGTTGTAAATTAAAATTGCGTCCTAATACGTCGTTGCAGTTCGCTTGCCGTACTATTCGTACTGTCTGCGCTTCTGCACCTAGTCTTGCTTAGCACTTTTAATTTACTGTTAAGCAGGCAATTAAAAAAAGTTTATTTATTTAGGTAAAGATTGAGAACATGAGCACATTAGAGTTAGCTAATCATGGCCCGGTGATTCCGGTCATTGTCATCAACAAAGTGGAAGATGCCGTACCAATGGCAGAAGCTTTGTTGGAGGGCGGCGTTAAAGTACTGGAAGTGACTTTGCGTTCACCTGTCGCCCTGCAAGCCATGGAACAAATCGCCAAGCACGTGCCTGACGCGATTTTGGGTTCCGGTACCGTGCGTAACCTGAAAGATGCACAAGCTTCTAAAGATGTCGGTTGCCAATTTGCAGTGAGCCCAGGCTATACCACTGAGTTAGGCCAATTTGCCCGTAAAATTGGCCTGCCATTGCTGCCAGGCGTGTCTACAGGCTCTGAAATCATGATGGCGAATGCCGATGATTACTATTTCCTGAAGTTGTTCCCAGCCGTGGCTGTGGGCGGTATCAACCTGCTCAAAGGCTTTGCTGGCCCATTTGCTGACGTGAAATTCTGCCCAACCGGTGGCGTGAGCGTTGAAAGCGCACCTAACTTCCTGGCGTTGCCTAACGTGGTTGTGTGTGGCGGTACCTGGTTGACACCGGCGGATGCGGTGGCGAACAAAGACTGGGCGCACATCACCAAACTGGCGAAAGAAGCTTCAGCGATTGTGGCGGCTAAATAAGCAAGTCACCGACGCAAATCGTCTATAATGAAGGCTTGTAGCAATACAAGCCTTTTTTATTATCCAGCCTATGTCCCAACGCCCAGACCTCTCCATCTATAAAACCATCGTGCTTGATTGCGATGGCGTTGTTCTCAATAGCAACCAGACCAAAGTCGATGCTTATTACAATACGGCCAAACGCATGGGAGGTAGCGATGAGCAAGCGCAAGCCTTTGTCGATTACCATATCAAACTGGGGAGTATCCCGCGTAATGACAAGATCCGTTATTACATTACCGAGATCATTAAGCAAGCGCTAACGCCCGAATTATTCCAGGCGTTTATGGATACGTTTACCGAGATTCTGGACGAAACCTTAATGCAGTGCGAAGTCGCACCGGCGTTAATGGATTTAAAGCAAAAGACGGCACAGGCCAAGTGGATGCTGATGTCGGGCGGCGATCAGGAAGAGCTCAGAAGTATTTTCCCTCGGCGTGGACTGGATGCTTTGTTCGAACTTGGCATTTACGGTGGCCCCACTAAAAAGAACGAGCATCTGGCACAGATGATTGCCGATGGCAGCATAGCGTTCCCCGCATTGTTTATTGGTGATAGCCGTTTTGATCACCAGGCATCGACAGGTGCCGGGCTGGATTTTATTTTTGTTGCCGATTGGACCGATATGCCGGATTGGAAAGCTTACTGTAAGGAACATCAAGTCATGGTATGTCATCATCTCGAGTTGCGCCCGCACGAGGCATTTGTCTAACTTCGCTACTATGTTTACGCGATGAAAGTTTACGCGATGAAACCATCTAACAATGCCATTTTTCGGCTTTTCTTATTACTAACTACCTTGCATATGTTGTGGGTGACCTGGGGATTTCTCTCTGAAGGTGTCGCTGCAGCAACCAGTCTGTCGTGGGTTTTCCATTTATCTGCCTGGGGATTTTATGCGTTTCTCTATAGCTTGATCGTTGTATTGCCAGCCTGGCTGGCGAGCTTATTTCTTAGAGCTTACCCGCGATTAGTGGCTGCGCTGGCGATTGTACTGAGTAGTGCCGGGCTCATGTTTATTAAATCAGATCTGATGATTTATGACTTGTATCGCTTTCACTTTAATGGATTTATCTGGAACCTGATGACGACCAAAGGTGGCCTTGCTTCGTTGGGCACCAGTGGTGGTACTTACGTCTCGATCGCTGGTTCAGTCTTGCTTGTGGCGGTGATTCAAACCATTTTCTGGATCATCAGTGTAAGTTATACACAATTCAAGCTTGCCAGAATCTCTGCGATTGTCATCTGGATATTGGCCCCCATCTTATTTGTGATTCAGGGGTTGATTTATGGCATTAGCGATGTGAAAAACATCGGTGCCGTTTTAGACACGGCGGAGGTGTATCCTTTTTATCGGCAGGTGTTGATGCGCTCGTTGGCAGCACGGTATGGGATGGATATTGAGCGACGCCATAATCATCGCTTGTCCGTGGATACGGCAAGGCTGCATTACCCATTGCAAGCCATCAACTATCAATCGGTAAATCATTCACCGAATATTGTGATCTTCGCTGCGGAATCCCTGCGTTGGGACAGGCTAACGCCTGAAATCATGCCTAATAGTTGGCAACTTGGTCAGCAGGGTAGCTTATTCACGCAGCATTACTCCAGTGGCAATGGTACACGGGAAGGGCTGTTTGGCATGTTTTACGGCTTATATGGCTCTTATTGGTCCAGCTTCTTGCATGCTCAGCAATCGCCTTTGCTGATGGATAGATTGCAGTCCCTGGGCTATCAGTTTGATTTGCGCACCAGTGCAAAATTCTCTTACCCGGAGTTTAATAAAACCTTATTCGCTAAGTTTTCGTTGGCAGATTTGCATGAAGCAGATGAAAGCATGAGCCCATGGCAGCGGGATGAGTGGAATGCAAGCCAGCAAATTGCTTTTCTCAAACAGCGAGACCATAGCAAACCGTTCATGAGCTTCTTCTTTTTTGAGTCTACTCATGCCCGGTATGACTTCCCTGACCAGGCGGTCGTTGCTTCGCCTTATTTGGGTGATGTGAATTATTGGGGGATGTCACGTGCCTCTTTGCAGCCAAGGATAGGCGAGTTCAAAAATCGCTACTCTAATGCGGCGCATTGGATAGATATGCAAATTGGACGTGTATTGGAAGAATTGCGTAGCCAGGGTTTATTAGAAAATACGATTATCATTATTACTGGTGATCATGGCGAAGAGTTTCTTGAGAAAGGCAACTGGGGTCATAACTCCACCTTTGTTGAAGAGCAAACGCACGTGCCTATGGTCGTGTGGATGCCTGGTCGTACGCATGCCGAGATCGATCATGTGAGCAGCCATCTGGATATTTCACCTACGCTACTGCAAGCCCTGGGAGCCCCTGTTGATGCCAACAGCTACTCATTGGGCCGTAATCTTTACGATACGCAACAGCGCGATTTTATCGTCGTGAGCGACTGGCGAACCATCGGTGTGTTGACGAATGACATGAAGTATCGAATTGCCTACCAGCAAAACGGGATGAAGCATTACGTGCCGACGGGGCGCAATGATGAAGTGCTGGATGCCGAACAACAGGCTGCCCTGACCGCTGAGCATCAGCCGCAATTGTTGCAGGCGATTAAAAATTGTTCACGTTTTATGGCAAGCTTTAAAGACTGATGACCATGAAACAAGAGGTAGACTTTGCTGCTGGCAATCAGCTTCCACCAGACATTCTGGCGCGGCCTAATCTGTTTGAGTACCTCATGCATATTGACGGACAGGTCTTCAGAGCCGTTGCGACCAGGCAGACGGTCAAGGTTAAGTTCGGGCAGCGCTACTATTTTATCAAGCGCCACAACGGCGTGGGCTGGTTAGAGATTTTAAAAAACTGGATGACCTTTAAACGTCCGGTGGTCAGTGCGCGTAATGAAGTCGAGGCGATTCAAGCGCTGACAGATCTTAATATTCCAACGACACCTTATGTCGCCCATGGCGTGCAAGGTTGTTTACCCGCGAGCCTGCGCTCTTTTGTGATGACCGAGGATCTTGGGGATATCGTCACTCTGGAAGATTTGGCGCTGATCTGGCAGACACAAGCTCCGCGATTGCAATACAAGCGGACGCTGATTCGTCGTGTGGCTGAAATTGCCGGCAGATTGCATGCACATGGCATTTATCACCGGGATTTTTATATCTGCCATTTCTGCTTCAAACGTGAAGAAGGCGGGCAATTACCGCCACCGCTCTATGTACTAGACCTGCATCGGGTTGAAATACATCAGCCACCTTCTGCACGCATGCAAATCAAGGATCTGGCAGCTTTGTATTTTTCAGCCATGGATGTAGGTTTAAACCGAGGTGACTGGCTAACTTTTTTAAGGTATTACTACGCAGCGTGGCCAGCCTTGAATTGGAGAGTGCAGATACGGGGTGCGATCTGGCAACAGGTCAGTGCAAGGGCGGCCAGGTTATATGCCAAGTATCAACGCAAGGTGCGCAGTGGCGTAGCCATGTAGCTTAGTCGCTAAGCGCCTCAAGTACCGAGGCGCTAGTGTTAAATTGTACCGTGCAGCTTGGTGTAAATCATGCCCGCCAGTTCGAAGTCTTCGTGATAGTCGATATCAACCACCATATGGTTAGTTTCAAATAAATACGGGTTGACGCCGATATGATAGTGAAAGCGGTTAACGGTTTCACGCTTGAGAATAAACAGGCTCCACAATACTGAATACAGCTTGGGCAGGTCTTGCGACACTTTATGCCAGTAGCCAAAGCCATAGTTGACAGGATTACCCTTGGCGTCGAGTAAATGGCCTTTAAACGGCTTGACTGCGACCAGCGAGTCATAATCATTACGCACGGCCTTCCAGGCTTCCAGCGCCTCTTTAAACTGATTAAACAGCGGTGAAGTCACTTGTATCCACATGATGTCATCATCGCCAGGCAGCGGGTCGGTCAATGCCTTAACCAGGTCTGGCTGGTAAATTTTGTTGCCGGTGAGTGAGTCATCGCGATGCATGAAGTGAAAGCCATACTTGTCGCATAATGGTTTCACCAGCTCTGCGCTCTCAGAGGATACATAGACATTTTCTGGCGACTCAAAGGTCAGAATTTGTTTGGCTTTAATGTCAAACAGGGAGTCGTCCTGGTAAAACGGACGGATATTTTTATGTGGAATACGCGTTGAGCAGGTCTGAAGTGGAATAATAATTTTCATAATAAGATCATTTCTTAGAAGATGTATGTTCTTCTATCTGCTGCAAAGCCTCGGTAAAAGAAATTTTTGGAATAATGTGCGCAGGTAATGCGCTTTGCTGCGACAGATTATATAACTTAACACCGGTTTTTTCACTGGCTTGGCGCGCCAGTTCAAAGCAGCCACGGATATGTGGCTCGTAATAGCGTAAAAAGTCAGGGGCAGGGTTGTTTTTGTCAGCATAGAAATGCGTTTTACCCGTCCCGCCTAAATCCATGCCCACAATATAAATCGCACTGTAACCAAGGCCAAACGCCAGTTGTACCGCCCAGGTGGCCACTGTTTTGCCAGCAAAAACGCCTTTTTTCAGGTTGTGGCTGAAGCCAATGGCGCGGCAGTAAGGCAGTAGGTCCGCGGCAAGAGCGATCTCCGTATCCTGTTGAAAGCGTTGCAGGCATTGCTTGATACTCTCACGTGCCACGCCGTATTGTCTGGTCGCAGACTCAATCAAGTAAATATTGCCTTGCTGTAATAACTCAGGCGCACGTTCGGCAATGATACTTAAGCCTTCAAAGCTGAAGAAGCAGTGCGCACCGGAGCGT
The DNA here is from genome assembly GCF_000800115.1 of Methylophilus sp. Q8. Taxonomy (NCBI): domain Bacteria; kingdom Pseudomonadati; phylum Pseudomonadota; class Betaproteobacteria; order Nitrosomonadales; family Methylophilaceae; genus Methylophilus; species Methylophilus sp. Q8. The sequence continues at coordinate 2,059,906 of NZ_JUHE01000001.1, forward strand.
ATTGAGTCGACAACACATTGCCACTGGCGTTTAAATACGCGGTGATCGACAATAATGCTGTGGGTAGGCGCGAGCCCCGCCTCCAGAAACTTCTTGATGGCACAATTCAGGCTGATCGTTGGATAAGGCGCAATTTTCTGCAAATCAATATCAGCTAAAGAAGGGCCCGAGGCCACAATCCAGCAAGGCCCATGTAATGTGTGGCTGAGTGTGTGTGCAAAAGGAATCGTCGCCAATGGCTGTTTTTTCCATAGCACAGTACATGCCGTTTCACTACGCAGCAGGTCGAAATCAGGGTGGCAATTGTATTGATGCTTGAAACACGATCCGAGCAGCAATCGCCTGAAGCCACAATGCAGTTTATGTAACACCTTCATAGGCATGCACTATTTTTGATCCAGCCATTGTCTGAACGGTGAGAAACCGTGTATCAATACAATATACAAGGCAATCATGCTGAGTGAAAAGTTTCTGAACTCATCTTTTGTGGTGAAGTTAAGAAACAATAGCAGGTTGGGGATGAAAATGCCTAATGTATAGTGTTTAAGCATGTCGTCCATCTGTTGCCAGCCTGCTCTGATCCAATAAACCAGCCACGGCAATACCAATACATTTTGGATGGTTGGCGAAAATAGGCCAAGGGTATAGAAATCACTCAATTTAAAGTAGTTGACCGGGTTGAGCCAGAACTTGGCGTTATCCAGTAAATGAAAGTGCAGGGCCGTATCTGTATTGCCTGTGTACGGTGCAATGATCCATTCGCGGATCAGGAAGCAGGCAATAAACTGCAAGGCAAAATAGGCCACGCGTTTTTGCATGGGGTAATCTTTGCCATGTAGAAAGAAGAAGCCAAAGGCTGCGACAAAGGCCGTCTCCTTATTAAAAGCGGTCAGCATTAACAGGACAGAGGCCAGTAACTTTCTATTCGTTAAGAAATAAAATGTACTGACAGTAATGCCCAGTAATTCAAAAAAATCATAAAAATAGCCCCCACGCTTGAAGGTGAGGGGATACATCAGGCTAAACAGGACCACAGCCAATATAGACGCAGAATAGTTTGAAGAGAAGTGCAGGAATATTTTGCGCAGATAGATTAATGTGATTAAAAAGCTCAGCAAGGTGAGCCCGTACATCAGGTGATAGTCAAGCGCAACACGAGGCGTCCATTGCTCAGCAGGGATGTCGTGGAAAAAATGGTTTTTCAGTTTGTCTGAAGAGATAATACGATGAAACAGTTGCTCCTGTTTTTCCGCCGGTAAATGTTGCACGGCCATATCCGCCAGGCGCGGTACAGCCGAACGGTAGACATAGGGTTGATAGGCGCTACCATCAATTACGCCAACCAGCGAAGCATAACGGGAGTCGTCACGAAATCCCCATTTAATGAAAAAACTGTTACAAACGTTAGCGGTACAAGCGAACAATATCACCCATACAATGCTGAAACGGAGTAAATGTTTAAAGTTTGATTGCCAATAAGGCGTGATCAGCGGCCTGTTTTTAAAGATCTGATGGATCATATGCGATGAGAAGAATTATTGTTTTAATTATGAGATAAATGTTTTATTACGAATTTTAACTTATTTGTGATGGTTTTAATCAGCGTCCCTGCTGAAAATTAACACTTTTGATTTTTTTCGCCAGCCATATAGCGTTTTTACCAGGCTGAAATGATGCTGCGTTAAAATTTGCTGTGCCTGTTGTTCATAGGCTATATCAGCCTCGTGTTTGCTAATCGTGATCATATAGTAGTCATACTTTTCAATTTCTTGATCAGAGACCAGTTGCGGGAATAAGCTGTAACCAAGCAACCTGTTAAGGTAAGGTTGCTTTGCATAAAATCTGGCATTTTCCGTATCGTAGAACACCGGTTTATGCTGTGTATTAACGCTTTGAATGTAATTGACTGCCTGCCTATCGAGGTCGATTGCATTACGATCGTACAGTGAATATATGAGCAAGCAGGCCAGCAGCGAAGCGAGCACCATGCTTACCCATTTTGGCCAGCGGTTTTGTAATTCAGTGATGGCAAAAGCCGCGAGGGTTAGGACAATAATGCCGGAGGAGATGACATAGCGGCTGGAGAGTACAAACACATTGAGAATGATCACCAGGCTGACCGTGAAGCTGATCAATAATGTTGCAACCACCAGGTGCCTGGTGTGTTCTGACAGTTTGAACCACCAGGTAGGTTTAGGCCAAAGGACAAGAAGCAATGCCGGTAAACCAGCTACTTTCAGGGTTTTAAAGGATGCGATAAGAATCAGACTGGCCCACAAACTGAACACACTATAATCATCGAGGTCATCCCCTAGTACCTGTTTGCCGATAATGTCTGCTTTCTGATTAATGAAAGAAATACGCTCACTGAATAAATTGGCCAGTTGCGTAATAATTTCTTGCAGACGCCCAAGTTGCTGGATATGTAAGACACCCGCAAGAATGGCAATGCCAAGAATGGTTGCCGTTATTAAAGCGATGGTGTTAGCTTGTAACCATAGTTTGATACGTTGAGGCCAGGCAATGGCCTGATGCAGTAGCAAGAACAGGGGTAAGGCCAGCAAATAGGCGGAGGCTTCTATCCGGAATAATACTGCGATAGCCATCGTGCATTGGAACATCAAGATATCATGCCAGCGTTGGTGCTTGAGTGTGCGCAGCCAATACACCAATCCCCAGGTATAAGCCGCCCAAAAACCTTCATCTCTGAGTAGCATACCTAATACATCGCCGATGATGTATTGCGTTGAGAACAGTAACAAAAGTCCCCAATGCAAGGTGCGCATTTTTGCCCCTGCTTCTAGCAACAGGCGTTGAAAGCCTGCCACAAACAGCACAAAGCATGCGATGTTCAAACCAATGGCGGCAGTGTGGATATCAATGCCGCTTAGTATATGTATCAGCGCCAGCAGGCCTGGATAAAAAATCCAGGTAAACAGGCTAAAGGCTTGTTGAAATTCACCAGCGGCGATGAGTCTAGCTTGCTCAAAGTAAAGTAGCGAGTCATTGTTCACCCAGCCGTGCTGGTTATACATGATCTTGCAGGCAATGAGGAACGCAGCCAGCAGATAAAAGCCTAGCCACTGCCGGGGCGTGATTTTTCCTAAAGAAAGCCTGAGGTTCACTTTATCATCTCCAAATATGTGCGCGTCAGTTTGGCTTGGATGGTATCAGGTTGGATCTGCCGCAGGCAGTTGAGATGCCCCAGCGGGCACACGCGTTCAAAACATGGGCTGCATGAAAGCCCTAGATATTCAACCACTGCATCCGGGTGCATGGGTGGCGTATGCTTGGGATCAGACGAGCCATAAATCGCAATCAGTTTTTTATCCAGCGCTGCTGCGACATGCATGAGGCCTGAGTCGTTGCTGATCACGGTATGGCACAGTGACATTAAATCAATGGCTTCCCCCAGTTTGGTGCTGCCAGCTAGGTCGATACAGCGTTGTTGCGTGAGTTGCTGGATATTTGTCGTGACCGGCTTATCTTTTTCTGAGCCAAACAGCCATACTTGCCAGCCTTGGTTCAGGGCATGGTTTGCCACTTCTGCGTAATACTCTGCGGGCCAGCGTTTGGCTTCGCCATACTCTGCCCCCGGGCATAGCCCGAGCACAGGTTTGTCAGTATTCCCAATCTTGAATGTTTTTAATAATGTGTTGGCATGTGCCGGGTCAGATCGTAATGCTGGTTGCGGTAATTGTGCGGGCAGGGCAGCATTTTTTGGCAAGCTAAGTGCGACAAAGCGCTCCACGGTTTTTTTAAGCACTGTTTTATCCAGTGGACGCATATCATTCACCAGGCCATAGCGCATTTCGCCTTTAAAGCCAGTGCGGACAGGAATCTTGGCCGCCCACGGCAGAATCGCTGATTTAAGGCTGTTAGTGAGCAAAATCGCTTGCGTAAACCCTTGTCCTGCCAATGAACGGCCGAATTGAAAGCGTTCGCGCAACGCCAGGTCGCCATGTTTAAACGGTAGCGCAATGGCTTGTGACACTTCCGGCATTCTGTCCAGCAATGGCATGGTCCAGGCTGGTGCGGCAACGGATATTTGGCAATTTGGTTGCTCGATTTTGAGCTGTTTGAACAGGCTTTGCGCCAACACCATATCGCCCACCCATGACGGGCCCATCACCAGTATCTTGTTCATGCGTGCAGTTTTTTAATCAGGTTGGTGGTGCTGCGGCCTTCTACCAGGTCGATCAGGGCAATTTCGCCTCCCCACGACAGCACTTCTTTGCCGCCTACCACTTGCTCAGCAGTATAGTCACTACCTTTGGCAATCACGGCTGGTTGGATGGCATTGATCAGCGCGAGCGGGGTATCTTCGTCAAACAGGATGACAGCATCAATAGACTCTAGCGCCGCCAGGACACGGGCACGATCCTGTTCGTTAACCACTGGCCGCGTCGGGCCTTTTAACGCAGAGACTGAGCGATCAGTATTCAGGCCCAGGATCAGTTTGTCTCCGCATTTTTTGGCGCCTTCAAGGTAGGTGACATGCCCGGCGTGCAATAGGTCAAAGCAGCCGTTGGTAAAGACGATTTTTTGTCCTTGTTGTTTCCATGCTGCGACTTTTTGCAGCAGGCCTGGCAATTCGCATACTTTATGTGCTTGTTCGCTGCCTTGTGCGGTGGCAATGGCGTCTACCAGGTCAGCCTTGGTAATCGGCACAGTGCCTACTTTGCCGACAACGACACCGGCAGCAATATTGGCGAGTGACAAACTATCCAGCGCACTCAAGCCATGCATAAGTCCGGCTGCCAGTGTGGCAATGACGGTATCGCCAGCGCCAGATACATCAAACACTTGTTTGGCCGTGGCGCTTAAATGATCGGTACGGTCAGCAATCAGGGTAATGCCTTCTTCACCACGTGTGACGGCCAGGAAATCCAGCGCCAAACGGGACTTGAGTGCAGTGGCCTTCTCTATGAGTGCTGCGTCATGGACTTGCGTATCGCAGGCCTCAGCTGTTTCTTTTTTGTTGGGCGTGAGCGCCGTCGCACTACGATATTTGTCATAGTTGCGCCCTTTAGGGTCGACCAATACCGGGATGTTATGTTGGCGACAATGATGAATCACATGCTGGCATAGTGGCTCGGTCAGCAAGCCCTTGGCGTAGTCTGACAGAATCACCAGCGCCGGTTGTTGCGCCAGGGCTGTGTTAATAGTTTCAGTTGCAGTTTTTGCTTCTGCCGCTGAGAGTTCAGTGGTGATTTCCTGATCCAGACGCATCATTTGCTGATGCCCGCCCAGAATACGTGTTTTGGCAATAGTGGGGCGCGTGGCTGAGTTGATCATGGCCGATGTATCTATGCCACAGCCTTGCATGGCTGCCAGTAATAGCTGGCCTTCGTTATCCGCTCCCACCAGGCCTACCATACGGGTTTTGATGCCCAACAGTGCCAGGTTGGCCGCGACATTGGCCGCGCCGCCTGCGCGTTGTTGCTCTGATTTGATCAATACCACCGGCACCGGTGCTTCAGGTGAAATGCGATTGACCTCACCCATCAGGTAACGGTCCAGCATCACATCGCCAATGACCAGCGCATGCTGTTTTTGTTCGCCAAAATGGGCAACCAGCGTTGCCGTGTTGTTATTCAATACCGTTGCAGTCATCAGGATTCCAGAATTTCACACAGGCAGTGACCAATGAAAATATGCGCTTCCTGAATGCGGGCGGTGACGCTGGAGGGGACGACGATATTGTGTGTACACAGCACATTCAATTTGCCGCCGCTACCGCCAGTCAGGCCTATGGTTGTTGCGCCAATGTCATTAGCAGCTTCAATCGCACGCACCACATTGGCACTGTTACCACTGGTGGTCAAGCCAATCAGGATATCTTCGGGGCGGCAAAGTGCTTCGACCTGGCGCGCAAAAATATAGTCATAGCCATAGTCATTACCGACTGAGGTCAGGATAGACGTATCCGTTGTCAAAGCGATGGATGGCAAGCCCTTGCGTTCTTTTTTAAAGCGGCCAACGATCTCTGCAGCAATGTGCTGGCTATCCGCCGCGCTGCCGCCGTTACCGCACAGCAACACCTTGCCGCCACGCTGAATACAGTCGCGCAGCAAATTGCCAACATCGCTAATCAGCGGAAATAGCGGTTCCAATGCCTGAAACATCGCCACATGCGCCGCGTGCTCACCTTTAAGATATTCAATATGATTCATATCGCTCACAATTTCTGAAGGAGGTTATGCGTAAGGGTCATCCTGCCGCAAATAGTTCTGCACATAGTCCTTCACGCCTTCTTCCAGTGTGGTAAATGGCTTTTTATAACCCGCATCGCGCAGCTTTTTCATCTCGGCCTGCGTAAAGTACTGATATTTGCCCTGAAGATCTTGCGGCATATCAATATAAGTAATATTGGGTTCGCGATCCATGCTGGTCATCACATTGGTCGCTAGGTCTTTAAAGCTGCGTGCTTGCCCGGTGCCGATATTGTAAATCGCATTCGCCGCTGGTTTGTTTTTCAACGCAGCCTCAAGGAAAAATCCCATCACATCTGCGACGTCTTTCACATAGACAAAGTCACGCAGTTGCATGCCGTCTTCCACGTCCGCCTTGGTACCTTTAAACAAACGCATGGTGCCGGTTTCTTTAAACTGGTTAAAGGTGTGGTAAGCCACGCTGGCCATGCGTTCTTTATGGTATTCGTTCGGTCCATAGACATTGAAAAACTTGAATCCTGCCCATGCGGGAGGTGTGATCTGTTTTTGCGCGACTTGCTGCAACACCCACTGGTCAAAAAAGTGTTTCGAATAGCCATAGCCATTCAAGGGGCGCAGGTTTTCAATGCTGGCATCATCGTAGCCTTGCTCACCGCCGCCATAGGTCGCGGCAGAGCTGGCGTAAAAGAAGGGGACTTCATATTCCGCACACCAGGACCACAAGTCCTGCGAATAATGCATATTATCCGCCACCAGCTTGTTAAAGTCGCGCTCGGTGGTCGCGCTGATGGCACCCATATGAATCACCGCAGTGATGTCGTCGTTATCTTCCAGAAAGTCGAACAACTGGTCTTTGTCCAAGTATTCGGCGTAGTGCCTGTGCACCAGGTTTTGCCACTGGTTTTCATGTGTGATGCGGTCAACAATTATCAGGTCTTGCCGACCCAGTTTGTTGTTCAAATGCCAGGCCATGATAGAGCCAATCATGCCTGCACCACCGGTGATAATGATCATAGGGGAACGATAAAAACGTTAAAACGCGATTATAGCGCGTAATCGGCGAGGGCTGGCATAGGAATCGGTAGGCTTTGAATGTATCAATACTTCATGCATCTTCATCAATAGTGGTCACCATCAGCTGATGATGGAAGCTTTTGCGCGGGCAATGACACTGTATAAACCCGGGTCAATTCAGCCTTAATTGCCTTGCCCCAAAGGGCTATAGACAGGTTCCTATCATAAGCTTACAATCGCCGGGCAATTCTTATTATTAAATATAATTTATGGGGAGGGTGTTATGAAATTCTTGAAACAACGCAGTATCGCTCTATCAATCTTTGTTGCTTTATTTTCAACCAATACGTTTGCTGATACATTAGACTTCACAACGTTAGCACACGGCGCTCAAGGCTCCACTGTTCTGGTATTCCCGCAGGCTACCATCACATCTTTCGGCTCAGATATTTACGTTGGTGCGTCAGGCATAGACAGCGAAATCTGCGCTCTGACGGCAGGTTTTAACTGCCAGGCAGACTTGCAAGTTGACTTTACAGCAGCAGTGAATAATCTCTCGTTTGTGCTTGCCGGTTACGATAGTGGTGACCATCTGGATATTAACATTTTCAGTGGCGCTTCTTTACTCGGCACCATTGCACGTGAGTCAAACGGTTTGGTTGATTTAAGCGCCTATTCAAACATCACGAAACTGTATTTTGATGACTCCTCGACAGGCGCTGGCTTCAGCTATGATAAGTTCCAGTTTACTGTTGCAAACGTACCAGAGCCAGAAACCTACGGCATGCTGTTAGCCGGACTGGGATTGTTAGGCTTTGCCACTCGTCGCAAACAAGCCTGATCATTAAACTATCTGTCGGTAGTAAAAAAAGCGTAATTTAATTACGCTTTTTTTATGTCTACTTTATGTCCGAGAGCTATTTTTCAGCGCCCATCGCTAAAGCACGTTGCTTACTTGCTTGCGCCTCAGCTTCTGCTTGCACCTGATTGAAGTCATGACGCACCCAACCCTGCAAATGCTCCAGTGCAATATCGCGCATCGCTTCTATCCACACAGGTTCACTATTCAGTGCCGGAATATAGTGGTACTCGCCCCCGCCCACAGACTGGAATAAATGTTTGCCTTCCATGGCAATTTCTTCCAGGGTTTCCAGGCAGTCACTGCTAAAGCCGGGGCAGACGACGTCTATGCGTTTGAGTTGCTGTTTGCCCAAGGCGTCCAATGTGTTGGCGAGGTAGGGTTGCAGCCATTCCTGTCGGCCGAAGCGGGATTGGAAGGCGACTTCGTATTGTGCTTTGCTTAAGCCTAAAGCCTCTGCCAGCAAGCGAGCGGTTTTATGGCATTCGCAGTGGTAGGGGTCGCCTTTAAGCAGGTGAAATTTAGGCACGCCGTGAAAGCTCATGACCAGTTTCTCGGGTTTGCCGTGTAGTTTCCAGTAGGCCTGAATATGGCCGGCCAGCGCTTGAATATAGCGCGGATGGTCGTGGTAGTGCTTGATGGTGCGGATAGCAGGCACATTGCGCATTTTAAGTAGCACGCGCCACACGGCGTCTAACGCGGCGGCAGTGCTGCTGGCGGCATATTGTGGGTAGAGTGGGAACACTAGAATGCGGTCGCAGCCTTGTGCTTTCAATGATTCAATCGCGCTTTGCATGCTGGGGTTGCCGTAGGTCATGCCTAATTCGACGGCAAATGGCGCGTTGATTTTTTGTGACAGGTATCCTTGCAACAGTTTTTTTTGTTGCACGGCATAGACCATTAATGGTGAGCCGTCTTTGCGCCAGATGCTGGCGTATTTTTCGGCAGATTTTTTGGGCCTGACGATTAAAATAATGCCGTGTAGGATACACCACCAGATCAGGCGCGGGATTTCGACCACGCGTCTGTCCATCAGGAACTGTTGCAGGTAGGGACGTAATGCCTTGGCGGTTGGCGCTTCTGGTGTGCCTAGGTTGGCTAACAAGATTCCCACTTTTGGTTGGCTGCCGTGGGTGTAGGCAGGCTCTGGCTGGTAATAGGTCATAAAGGCATTTTAAGCGAATAAAAGCCTATGTGACGCTTGCCAGTGAAAAAAGTGCGGCAACCGCTAATACTCTGTCAGCGGTTGCTTGGGGCGCAGGGTGAGTTATTTTTTGTTGATCTGGTTACCGATCACGCCACCGATGGCGGCACCGCCAACCGTACCAATGGCGCTACCACCGGTTAACACAGCACCGCCGACTGCACCAATCCCTGCGCCTAAGGCTGTACTTTTACCGCGTGTGCTCATGGAGCCACAGGCCGTAGTGCTCAGGCACAATGCTAACAGTACAGACCAGATAAGTGATTTATGCAAAGATTTTTGATTTACGCTGTTCATTTTGATCTCTCCACAATAAGTAAATAGTGTGGTCAGTATATAAAAGTGGCCGTTTAGGTTGTAGCAGGTTAAAGCTGATAGTGATGTCAGAGTCTTCTGACAAATGTAAAGAAGCTGGCTACTGGTTTGATAAGGCATTCGATAGTAATTTGGCGGTCACATCAACAATCGGGATAATGCGCTCATAGGCCATGCGCGTCGGTCCAATGACGCCCAAGGTGCCCACAACTTGGCCATCCACTTCATACGGCGAGGTCACCAGACTGCATTCGTCCAGTGGCAGGTAGCCACTTTCACCGCCAATAAAAATCTGCACGCCATCTGCGCGCTGGCTATGATCGAGCAATTGCATGAGTGCGGTGCGGCGCTCAAAAATCTCAAATAGCTTGCGCAGGCTGCCAACGTTGGTGGATAACTCATCCACTTGCAGTAAATTGCGTTCCCCGGCAATGACCACGGTTTCTTGCTCTGAGGATTCAGGCTGGCTGGCGGCCTCGAGTGCGGCGGACATCAGGCGGTTAATATCCACCTGCATTTGCTGCAGTTCTTGTTTGAGCTTGGCTTGTACTTCTTCGAGCGAAAGCCCGCGGCAATAGCTGTTAAAGTAATTGCTGGCGGCGGTGAGCTCGCTGGCACTAAACGCTTTGTCGGTGAGCAAAATACGGTTTTGTACCTGGCCATCTTCAGTCACCAGAATCACCAAGATTTTCTTATCGTTTAAGTGCAGAAATTCCAGGTGCTTCAACACGTTACGTGTGCGTTTCGGGATCATCACCAAACCGGCAAATTGGGTGAGTTGCGACAGCATATCGGCGGCACTGTTGATCAGCGCTTGCTGGTTAGGCGAGGATAAGCCGCTTTTCAGTTGCGTCATGGCGCGCTGGTCCAGTGGTTGCACCGTCATCAGCGAATCGACAAACAGGCGGTAGCCTTTTTTGGTGGGCACCCTGCCAGCCGAAGTATGCGGACTGGTAATAAAGCCCAATTGTTCGAGGTCACTCATCACGTTGCGGATGGTCGCCGGGCTGACGTCGAGGCCTGAATGTTGAAGCAGGGTACGGGAGCCGATAGGCTGCCCCTCACTGATGTAATGTTCCACCAGCGTTTTTAGCAAAATTTGCGCGCGTTTATCCACTTTTAACCACCTTGTTGCCGTGTTTCAAATTTTGCACCATTTACGCTCAGGATAACAGCCCCTTGCGCTTTTCAGTTGTGGGCTTCTATGCTTTAATGCGGCCATGCAATCTACATTCCGTTCCGTCGCCATTGTTGGAAAATACATGGATGCCATCGCCTTGCAGCACATGCAAAGTGATTTGACCCGTTTGGCGCATCACCTGCTGTCTCAGGGCTTGCATGTTTGTATTGAAGAGCGCACGGCACAATTTGTGGATGATGAAGGTTTTGAACTGGCTAGCCTGGATGATATAGGCAGCAAGGCTGACCTGGTGGTTGTGATGGGCGGCGATGGCACCATGCTGAGTGTGGGTCGCGCCTTGCGTGATACCGGCGTGCCACTCATCGGTATTAATCGTGGCCGCCTCGGCTTTTTGACCGACTTGCAAACTGATCATATGCTGGTTGAGATTGATAAAATCCTGCAAGGAGAGTGTCAGCTGGAGTCTCGCATGCTGCTGCAATCAGTGGTGACACGTGCCGGGCAGGCCATAGAACACACCGTTGCGTTGAATGATGTGGTGATTAAAAGTGCTTTCCGTCTGATTGAGCTGGAAGTACATGTGGATGGACAGTTTGTCTCGCGTCAGCGGTCTGATGGCTTGATTCTCACCACCCCAACGGGCACCACGGCATATGGTTTGTCTGCGGGTGGCCCGATTATGCATCCGGATCTGGAAGCGATTTCGATTGTGCCTATCAGCCCGCATACGCTTAGTTACCGGCCGATTACCGTGCCGGCGTGTAGCGTGATTGAGGTCATTGTAGTGAATGCCGCCGATGCCCAAATCAGTTACGATGGGCAGGGGCAATATCCGCTGATGGTGGGAGATCATGTGCGCATTGAACGTGCGCCACAAGAAATTCAACTGGTACATCCCAAAGATTATTGTTATTTTGATATGTTGCGTAACAAATTAAACTGGGGCTAACCAGGCCCGTACAAAAAGCCCATGCTACAAGCCCTTTCTATCCGAGATTTTGTGATTGTTGATACGCTGGAACTAGAGTTCTCAGCGGGATATACCGCGCTCACCGGCGAGACCGGGGCAGGGAAATCAATTCTGATTGATGCTTTGTCTTTGAGCTTGGGCGCACGTAATGAAGGTGATGTGACGCGCAAAGGCTGCGAAAAGGCCGAAATTTCCACCACCTTCGATATCCGCAATAATCTGCCAGCGCGCGAGTGGCTGCAAGCGCAAGAAATCGATGTCGACGATGCCCTGATTTTACGCCGTGTCATTTATGCCGATGGCCGTAGCCGTGCGTTTATCAATGGTGCGTCGGCCACCGTTGGCCAATTGCGCGACATTGGCGAAACCCTGATTGATATCTATAGCCAGAATGCGCACCACTCCTTACTGAAAGTCGCTACCCAGCGCGAGATTCTGGATGCTTATGCGCAAGCAACGCCATTAGCCAAGCAAGTTGGCGCACTGTATAAAGAGTGGTCGCAGCTGCATCAGCAACAATTGGCGTATGAAAAAAATGCCAGCCAGTTTGCCGATGAGTTGGCCGTATTGCGCGATAGCACGCGTGAGCTCAAACAACTGGGGTTTGCCATTGAAGAATGGGCAGCTTTGCAGCAAGAGCATGCCCGGCTGAGCAATGGTGCCAGCCTGCTCAGTGGCATGGAAGCCAGTCTGCAGATGATGAGTGAAGGCGATGAAGTGAATGCGCTGGATTTACTGTCGCAAGCGCAAGCCAGACTGGCGGAGTTGCAGGCGATTGATATCGGTTTGCAGCCTATGCTAGAAACGCTCGATTCTGCCGTAGTGCAACTGGAAGAAGCCGGCCGTGCCTTGAATCGTTACTTGCAGAAAAGTGAACTGGATCCGGCGCGCCTGGCCGAAGTGGAGTCGCGCATACAGGCGATTCATGGTGCTGCGCGTAAATTCCGCGTTAAACCAGATGAGTTGCCAGATTTATTGGCCGCGCAATTGGGCCGCATGGCCGAGCTGGAAAGTTTTGCGGATGATGGTGCCTTGGCAAAACAGGTGCAATTCGCCTGGCAAAGCTATCAAGCGCAGGCTGCGCAGCTGTCATCTAGCAGGCAGCAAGCGGCGAACAAGCTGGCAAAAACCATTAGCGAACAAATGCAGGCTTTATCATTAAAAGGTGGCCAGTTTGCTGTTGCTTTAACCCCAGGAGAACCTGCGGCACATGGCCTGGAGCAGGTTGAATTTCTGGTCGCCGGTCATGCCGGGGTGGAGCCGCGTCCACTCAATAAGGTCGCTTCCGGTGGTGAGTTGTCGCGTATCAGCCTGGCCTTGCAGGTGACCACGGCCTCATTGGGCACTGTGCCTTGCATGATTTTTGATGAGGTCGATGTCGGTATCGGCGGCGGCGTGGCGGAGGTGGTTGGCAAACTGCTAAGTCAGTTGGGTCAGCACAGGCAGGTACTGGTGATTACCCATTTGGCGCAAGTGGCTGCGCAGGCGCAACAACATTGGCAAGTTAGCAAGTCCGTACAGCAGGGCACGACCTTGAGCAGGATTCGCACGCTGGATGCACATGAGCGTGTAGAAGAAGTTGCCCGCATGCTGGGCGGCTTACAGATCACCGAAACCACGCGCGATCATGCGCGGGAAATGTTACAGGCTAATCTGGCCTGATCGCTTCAATGCATAGTCGCACATGGTGTGTGGCTATAGCACTTGCAGATGTATTTGCAAGTCGCCTGTTTATTTCTACTGATGTTTATTTTCTCTCTCCTATGGCTTGGCGTTGATTGCTGTCTGGAATCGTGCTTTAATCTCTTCACCTATTGTTAAATTATATTAATTATTGTTTTCAATAGCGTCACTGCGATTCGCTGCTTTGTTCACATTAAATGCTGAGGAGATTCATATGTATAGATGGGTAGGATTAGTAGCTTGGGCCTGGGTGATTGTTATTGGTGGGTTGATGATTACACCGGGCGGGGTGCACTGCATCGTCTGTGGTGACAAGGGCAATCTGTTCATGGGCGTGATTTCGATTGTGCTTGGGGCAGTCGCCATAGTCACCAATAAAGTGTTCGCCAGATAAATAGCGATTGTTAACAGCGCGGCCTGACATGTCAGGCCGTTTTTTTTGATCTATTGCGCTTCTTGGTATTGTTTCAGCACCTGCCATTGCGCCAGTTTCTCCTCAAACCGTAATCTCGCATTGGCAGGGCTGGTTGAGGGCAGCAGCACAGTATTGATTGCGCGTGCAAGACGAATGTGTTTTTTGAACAATTGTGCAGCAGCTTGGCCATTACAGGCAATCAGCGCGATGTGTGGACAGGTCTTTAATAGTCCGTTGATGTCGTTGGCAATAATGCTGTGCCCCTGAATGCTACTGTCCAGGCTGCCTGCGCGTTGTGCTGCGTGACATACGTCCCAAATCGCTAGTCCATGATCTTGTGCGGATTGGCAGCGCGTGTGGTAAGGCGCATCTGCCGGGATATCGAATAGTCGCTCCAATATGCGCCAGAAAGCATTTTGCGGATGTGCGTAATATTGTTGCTGTTTGAGTGACGCGATGCCAGGCAGGGTGCCCAGAATCAGAATACGCGCATCGGGGCTAGCGACAGGCGCAAATCCGGTAGCGTAATGTGCTGGTGTAGGGGGGAGTTCAGGCAAGCAGAGGTGCCATGGGCCAATGCTCGCCGAAGAGCATCAACCCATGATAGTGGTGATTATTCAGTGCAAGGTTGTTTTTTGCACAGTCCATAAATGGTCAGTGAGTGGTCTTGCATGCTGAAGCCATACTGCTCTGCTGCTGCTTTTTGTCTTTTTTCGATTTCTTCGTCGTAAAACTCTTCAACGCGGCCACATTTCACGCAAACAATATGGTCGTGATGGCTGCCTTCATTCATTTCAAACACGGCTTTGCCGCTTTCAAAGTGGTGGCGTACCAGCAGCCCCGCTTGCTCAAACTGGGTCAAAACGCGATAAACCGTTGCCAGGCCCACGTCTTCACCATTGGTAATCATGATTTTGTAAATGTCCTCGGCAGACAGGTGGCGCTGCTCGCTATTTTCAAACAGCTCCAGAATTTTCAGACGCGGTAGCGTCGCTTTGAGGCCTGCATTTTTAAGTTCTTTGGGATCATGCATAGGTTTTGTCCATTGGTGTTGTCTGTCGTTAAGTTTTGTCACGCCTTAAGTCGCCTGCCATACTTGATTGGCGAAACTACGTGGTATATTAATGATTATTCTCAATAATACCGATTATAAAGTGAATCCAATGCGTAATTCTATCTTATTTGTGTTGGCTGTCGCATCTCTGGAGAGTGGGTGCGGTGCCAAACTTCCTTCAGTCAAGCCATTCAAGATGGAAGTGCAGCAAGGTAATGTTGTCACTTCCAAAATGCTATTGCAACTGCGTCCAGGCATGACACGTTCGCAAGTGCGCTACATTATGGGGACTCCGCTGATTGTAGATAGTTTCCGTGATAACCGCTGGGATTATTTTTATGAGCTGCGTAAACAGGGCACCGTCGTTGAGAAACGCAGAGTGATTCTCGATTTTGACAAGGATAGTCTGGTTTCTGTGCGTGGCGACGTGATTCCGTCTGCAGAAAATCCTGATATTAAAACCATTGCAGAGTTGCCCCAGAAAAAAGTGGAAGCAGAAAAAGAGCAGGGTTGGACCGATAAGCTGAAGTTCTGGAAAGCCGAAGAAGGTGCTGCGGCTGAAAAAGCGGCAGAAGCGACCGCGACCGATGCGGCCAAAGTGCAGGCAGCCGCCAGCAGTGCCCCTGCTGTTCAAGCGACGGCAGAAAAAGCTGTCACAGAAGAAGAGATTGTGCCGCATATTCCTGAAGGGGAGTATCAAGCTAAGGCTGCTGCAAATGATCAAGAAATGGCGGCGAAAATTGCGGATACTGTAGAGCCTCCACCCGTATTTAAAGAGGCCCCTGTTGTCGCGCCAACGGCAGCTGCGGCTCCCGAACCTGTGTTGCCACCGCCAGTGAAGGCAGGCTCTGTGGCCGCTAAGAGTGTGGTGGCGCCCGTGGCTGCCGCCGCTACTGTAGCCGCTGCTGCTGTGAAACCTGCGGAGTCTAAACAAGCCCAGGTTGCCAAGTCAACTGCAGTGGCTGCTGTTGAAGATGATGAAGTGATTCCCTATATTCCTGAAGGGGAGTATGTGGCGCCAGTAGTGCCAACCGAGCAGGAAATGGTCAAAGGCAATATGGCTGAAGCCAATGCGCCAGCGACAGACGCTGAAGCCCATCAGGTGACTGAGAAGGGGGTTGCACCTAAGGCTGAGCATGCGGCTGAACCGTCACCGACGTTTGTGGCCGAGCAACTGCCAGAGCCCGAACCTGAGCCGGAACTGCCACCACCGCCGCCAGCGAAATCTATCGTGAAGGAAGTGGCACCTGTTGTTCCGCCTACAGCTACTCTGGCGGCTAAAGCACCGCAAGCAGCGGCCAAAGCCGTTGAGCCTGCACCCGTGGTCGCGCAGGAAGTGCCTGCTGGTGATGATGAAATTAATCAGGCGGTGGCTGCCTGGGCGCAAGCCTGGCGTAGCAAGGATATTAAAAACTATCTGGCTGCCTACGCGCCTGACTTTGTGCCAGAAGGCTTACCATCCAAAAAAGCCTGGGAAGCGCAACGTAAGCAGCGTTTGTCGGCTGGTCAGGGGGCGATCACCCTGGTATTGAATAATATTCAAGTGCAACGTGAAGGCACGGCTGCGATTGCTACTGTGCATTTTGAGCAGAAGTATGCGGCTAAATCTTATAAGGATGAGCTGACGAAAACCTTGGAAATGCGTTATGACTCATCACTGAAGCGCTGGTTGATCACGCGTGAGCGTGTCACGCCTTTGGCTGGTGCAGCCGCCGTGCCTGTGGCGGATCTACCGAAAGTGAGCGCCTCTGAGCCAGTGGTGGTGGCAGAAGCATCCGTGGCGCCAACTGCGACAGTAGATAGCGGCGTTGAGTCAGCGGTGCAGGCATGGGCGCAAGCTTGGCGTAGCAAGAATACGAATGCCTATTTTGCGGCCTATTCTCCTGCTTTTGTGCCAGAGGGTTTGCCTAATCGTGCCGCCTGGGAGGCGCAGCGTAAAAAACGCCTGTCCCCGCAGCAGGGTAAAATCAGCCTGGATATCAGCAACCTCAATGTTTCCCGTACAGGAGACGCGGCGGTGGTGACATTCACGCAAAAATACGCCGCAAAATCCTACCGTGACGAGATGTCTAAACGTTTGGAGTTGCAACTGGATGCGGCTACCCAGCGTTGGTTGATTATGCGTGAAACGGCTGCTTCTGGTGCTGAAGCGGCATCTGGTAGTCAGCAAGTGACTGCACCTGAAGGTAGCGCTGAGCATCTAGACGGTGTATTGGAACAAATCGGGTTTTAACCCATTATTAAATAAAGAATGATTGAGCGAGTGATGTTGAAAGTTGTGATTGCAGGTGTGTCTGGTCGTATGGGGCATGCTTTATTAGAGGGTGTTTTTTCTGACAGTGGTTTGCAACTGCATGCTGCATTAGATCGTGCTGAGAGCGCTATGATAGGGCGCGATGCGGGTGAGCAGTTCGGCAAGCAGACCGGTGTCAGAATTACCTCGGATATTGCTGCGGCCTTACAGGGTGCAGATGTGCTGGTGGATTTCACCCGCCCTGAGGCTAGCATGCAATATTTGCAAGCCTGCCAGCAAGCGAATGTGAAATTAGTCATTGGCACCACCGGCTTTAATGAGACCGAAAAAGCCAGTATTGAGGCAGCTGCCAAAAACGTTGGCGTAGTGTTTGCGCCTAATATGAGTGTTGGTGTGACCTTGTTGATTAACCTGGTTGAGCAAGCGGCACGCGTGCTCAATGAAGGCTACGATATTGAAGTGGTGGAAATGCATCACCGCCACAAGGTGGATGCGCCTTCTGGTACTGCGCTGCGTTTGGGTGAAGCTGCAGCCAAAGGCATTGATAAAGCCTTAAAGGATTGCGCAGTATATGCACGTGAAGGCGTGACAGGTGAGCGCGAGGCAGGCACGATTGGCTTTGCGACCTTGCGCGGTGGCGATGTGGTCGGTGATCACACCGTGGTGTTGGCAGGCGTGGGTGAGCGTGTCGAGTTAACACACAAAGCATCTAGCCGTGCTACCTTTGCCCAGGGTGCATTACGTGCGGCCAAGTTTCTGGCCGATAAACCACAGGGTTTGTTTGATATGCGCGATGTGCTGGGGTTTGATAAAAGCTGATTTTTAGCAGGCACCTAAGGCCTGCCTGGTTTGAGTCACCAAAGCAGTATTGCCTGCGAGTTGCCCTTGAGTGGGCAGTCGATTTGCGCTATAATGCTTTAATTCTGAACGGGAAGAGTCCAACAAGCTTTTCCCGTTTTGCACATCTATTCACCGCAGCTTGAACCCGGTTTCTGGCGATGCGATGAACCCTCTAAAAGATGTGTTTCGTATCAAACTTAAGGAGCTAAAGGTGTCAAAAACAATTCCAGCGATTTTAGTGTTAGCAGATGGAACTGTTTTTAAGGGCATTAGCATTGGCGCTTCCGGTCATACGGTCGGTGAGGTGGTGTTTAACACTTCCATCACCGGTTATCAGGAAATTCTTACCGATCCTTCCTATACCGAACAAATTGTGACACTGACTTATCCGCACATTGGTAACTACGGTACCAATAGTGAAGATGTCGAGTCAGGCAAGGTCTATGCTGCGGGTCTGATTATTCGTGACTTGCCCTTATTGGAAAGCAATTTCCGCAGTGAACAAAATCTCTCTGATTATCTCAAGGCCAACAATGTGGTGGCACTTGCTGATATCGATACCCGCAAACTGACCCGTATTCTGCGTGAAAAAGGCGCTCAGGCTGGCTGTATTATGGCTGGTGAGTCTGTCGATGAAGCGCAGGCACTGGCATTGGCGAATGGCTTCCCTGGCCTGGCTGGCATGGACCTGGCCAAAGTGGTGAGCTGTACCCAGCCTTACGAGTTTACTGAGGCCGAGTGGCAATTAGGCTCAGGCTTCAGCAAAAAGGCTGAGTCACAATTCCACGTGGTCGCGTTTGACTACGGTGTGAAACGCAACATTCTGCGCATGCTGGTCTCGCGTGGCTGTAAGGTCACGGTGTTGCCAGCACAGGCGACAGCAGAGCAAGCCTTAGCTTATCAGCCTGATGGTATTTTCCTGTCTAACGGCCCCGGCGACCCGGAGCCATGTGATTACGCGATTAGCGCGATTAAAACACTGGTTGATACTGGTATCCCAACGTTTGGTATTTGCCTGGGTCACCAATTGCTGGCCCTTGCCAGCGGTGCCAAAACATTGAAGATGAAATTTGGTCACCACGGCGCTAACCATCCGGTACAGGATGTTGAAAGCAAGCGCGTGTATATCACCAGCCAGAACCATGGTTTTGCCGCCGATCCTGCGACCTTGCCAGCCAATGTCAAAGTGACACACGTGTCTTTGTTTGATGGCAGTCTGCAAGGCATTGCGCGTACGGACAAACCAGCATTCAGCTTCCAGGGTCACCCTGAAGCCAGCCCGGGTCCGCAAGAAATGAGCGTGTTGTTTGACCGCTTTATCCAGTTAATGCAAGAAAGAAAGTCCATCTAATGGCAAAAAGAACTGACATTAAAAGTATTCTGATTATCGGTGCCGGTCCCATTGTCATTGGGCAGGCCTGTGAGTTCGACTATTCAGGTGCGCAAGCCTGTAAGGCTTTGCGTGAAGAAGGTTACCGCGTTATTTTGGTGAACTCTAACCCGGCGACCATCATGACCGACCCGGAAATGGCGGATGCGACCTACATCGAGCCAATTACCTGGCAGATGGTGGAGAAGATCATTGAAAAAGAACGTCCGGATGCATTGCTGCCTACCATGGGCGGCCAGACTGCGCTCAACTGTGCGCTGGATCTGGACAAGCACGGCGTATTGCAGAAGTTCAATGTCGAGCTGATTGGCGCATCTAAAGAAGCGATTGATAAAGCCGAAGATCGCCAGAAATTTAAAGAAGCCATGACCAAAATTGGCCTGGGTTCTGCACGCTCTGCGATTGCGCATAGCCTGGAAGAGGCACTGCAAGTACAGGCAACGATTGGTTATCCTGCGATTATCCGTCCTTCATTCACCATGGGTGGCAGTGGCGGCGGGATTGCTTATAACCGCGAAGAGTTTATCGCCATTTGCGAACGCGGCCTGGATGCCTCACCTACCAACGAATTGCTGATTGAAGAGTCACTGCTGGGTTGGAAAGAATACGAGATGGAAGTGGTGCGCGACAAAGCGGACAACTGCATCATCATCTGTTCGATTGAAAACCTGGACCCGATGGGTGTGCATACTGGCGACAGTATCACGGTGGCGCCAGCACAAACGCTGAGCGACAAAGAATACCAGATCATGCGTAACGCCTCATTGGCGGTGCTGCGTGAAATTGGCGTCGATACTGGCGGTTCTAACGTGCAGTTTGCCATCAACCCTGATGATGGCCGCATGATCGTGATTGAGATGAACCCGCGTGTGTCGCGCTCATCTGCGCTGGCTTCCAAAGCCACCGGTTTCCCGATTGCCAAAGTGGCAGCCAAGCTGGCCGTAGGTTTTACCCTGGATGAATTGCGTAATGAAATTACGGGTGGCCAGACGCCAGCTTCGTTTGAGCCGTCGATTGACTACGTGGTGACCAAAGTGCCACGTTTCGCGTTCGAGAAATTCCCGCAAGCTGACAGCCGTTTAACTACGCAGATGAAGTCTGTGGGTGAAGTGATGGCGATGGGCCGTAGCTTCCAGGAATCTTTCCAGAAAGCCTTGCGTGGCCTGGAAGTGGGCGTCGATGGCCTGGATTCTGTCACCGATGACAAAGACCGTATCGTGAAGGAAATGGGTGAGCCTGGCCCTGAGCGTATATGGTATGTGGCAGATGCTTTCCGCCTGGGCATGAGTGTTGCCGAGATTTTCGACATCACCAAAATCGACCGCTGGTTCCTGGTACAGATTGAAGAAATCATCAAGCTGGAACTGTCGCTGTCGGTGAAGTCATTGGCAGATTTGAACAAGGAAACGCTGTTCAGCCTGAAGCGTAAAGGCTTCTCTGACCGCCGCTTGGCTAAATTGCTGAACACGGATCAGCACGCGGTGCGTGCGTTCCGCCAGGCACTGAATGTGCGTCCAGTGTACAAACGCGTGGATACCTGTGCGGCAGAGTTCGCCACCAACACAGCGTATATGTATTCCACTTATGAAGAAGAGTGCGAATCACAGCCAACCAATAACAAAAAGATCATGGTATTGGGCGGTGGTCCTAACCGTATTGGCCAGGGTATTGAGTTTGACTATTGCTGTGTACACGCGGCTTTCGCCATGCGCGAAGATGGTTATGAAACCATTATGGTGAACTGTAACCCGGAGACAGTTTCTACTGATTACGATACGTCTGACCGCTTGTACTTCGAGCCAGTGACCCTGGAAGATGTACTCGAGATCGTCAATATCGAAAAACCGGTCGGTGTGATTGTGCAATACGGTGGTCAAACGCCATTGAAATTGGCACGTGACCTGGAAAAAGCCGGTGTGCCTATCATCGGTACCACGCCAGACGCGATTGACCGTGCGGAAGACCGTGAGCGGTTCCAGCAAATGTTGCATAAACTCAACCTGAAGCAGCCACCTAACCGTACTGCGCGTGCGCCAGAAGAGGCGATTCGCCTGGCGACGGAGATTGGTTACCCATTGGTGGTGCGTCCTTCTTACGTATTGGGCGGTCGTGCCATGGAAATCGTGCATGAGCAAAGCCAGCTCGAGCGCTATATGCGTGAGGCGGTAAAAGTCTCTAACGAATCTCCGGTATTGCTGGATCGTTTCCTCAATGACGCGATTGAAGTCGACGTTGATGCGTTGAGCGACGGCGAAGACGTGTTGATCGGCGGTATCATGCAGCACGTGGAACAAGCCGGTGTACACTCTGGTGACTCTGCCTGTTCATTGCCCCCTTATAGCCTGAGCGACAGCCTGCAGGATGAGCTGCGCAAACAAACCGTACAAATGGCCAAAGCCTTGGGCGTTAAAGGCCTGATGAACGTGCAGTTTGCCGTGCAAAATACCGAACAAGGTGAAGTGGTTTACGTGCTGGAAGTCAACCCGCGTGCATCGCGTACAGTACCGTTCGTATCCAAAGCCTGTGGCTTGCAACTGGCGAAGATTGCCGCGCGTTGTATGGCGGGTCAATCACTGAAATCACAAGGTGTCACCAAAGAAGTCGTGCCACCTTATTACTCAGTGAAAGAAGCCGTGTTCCCCTTCATCAAGTTCCCGGGTGTCGATACTATTCTGGGGCCGGAAATGAAGTCGACTGGCGAAGTCATGGGCGTAGGCACGACGTTTGCTGAAGCATTTGTGAAGTCGCAACTGGGTGCTTCTGTGAAAATGCCTACTGGCGGCAAGGCGTTTATCAGTGTGCGCAACGAAGACCACGCAAAAGTGATCGACATTGCCAAAGATCTGGTCAAACTTGGCTTTACCCTGGTGGCGACTAAAGGCACCGCACGTGCCTTGTCACAGCAAGGTCTGGACGTGTCTCCTGTGAACAAAGTGGCCGAAGGTCGCCCGCATATTGTCGACATGATCAAGAACGATGAGATCAGTTTGATTGTCAATGTGACTGAGGACAAGAAAGCCATTACGGATTCTTACGAGATTCGTCGCAGCGCGCTGCAAAACAAGGTCACGTATTACACGACCCTGGCTGGTGCACGCGCCGCTTGTATCGGCATGGCGCAAAGCAAGGACATGAATGTCTACTCAGTGCAGGACTTGCACAAACGCCTGGCTTAACTTACACTTAAGTTCAATTGCATAGACGTAATTGATATTTGAAATAAGCCACGCTCTTTCGGGTGTGGTTTATTTTTTTTATACTTATTTTTTGAAGGTATTTCAACATGGCAGTACATCAAATTCCTGTGACCGTGCTTGGTGCAGAATTGCTCAAAGAAGAATTACAACGTTTGCGTGCGGTAGATCGCCCTAATATCATTCAGGCGATTGCTGAAGCGCGTGCACAGGGTGACTTGTCTGAGAATGCTGAATACGAATCTGCCAAAGAGCGTCAAAGCTTTATCGAAGGCCGTATCTCCGAGCTGGAAGCCAAGTTGTCTAACTTGCAAGTGATTGATCCAACCATGTTGAACGCGGAAGGCCGCGTAGTGTTTGGTGCCACTGTGCGTTTTGAAGATCTGGATTCTGGCGATGCCAAAACCTACCAGATCGTTGGTGAAGACGAAGCGGATATTAAAAACGGCAAGATTTCTGTCAGCTCACCGATTGCGCGTGGCCTGATTGGCAAGTCTGAAGGCGAAGTGGTTGAAGTACAATCACCAGGCGGCGTCAAAGAGTACGAAATTATTGAAGTACTCTATATTTAGGAGTGCACGGCCATGGCCAAACAAGCAGGACTCACAGGTTGGATGAATCCGCTGTTATTGACAGCGTGGGTGGGCGCATTATGGATGACGGCCATCACCGCCAGTGTCTTGTTCCAAACCATTCCAGATCGTCAATTGGCAGGCCTGGTGGCTGGAAAACTGTTTAGCATTGTCAGCTATATTGGTTTGGCGAGTGGCTTATGGTTACTGATACAGCGCCTGGCGAATGATGGCTTCTCTGCGTTCAAGCAAGGCTTGTTCTGGGTGGTGTTCCTGATGTGGGTACTGGTGCTGATTGGTGAATTCGGCATTCAGCCGCTGCTGGCGCAATTGAAGGCAAGCGCTTTGCCGAATGATGTGATGCAAAGTGTATTTGCCAGCCGTTTTAAAACCTGGCACGGCATTGCTAGCATTGCTTACTTGGTGGAATGTTTGCTAGGTGTCTGGCTGGTGATTAAATCCAGCTAGAGGCAAATAAAAAACGCGCTTTCAGTAGCGCGTTTTTTTATTGATGACCTTTTAGAGCCGTGATTTTATATCTGTCATTCTACAGCTTTGGAATCACGATCTTGGCCGAGGCTTTCACCGTTTCGCTGGCACGGTAAAACACCAGCTGTTTGCCAATGTGGTGCACGGCAATCGCATTGGTTTTATCCGCGATATCAGTCAGCAATGATTTGCGTAATTCGCGATCATCACCGGCCACTTGCACTTTAATCAGTTCGTGGGCATTGAGGCTGACATCAATTTCTTTTAACACGGCATCAGTGAGGCCATTGTTGCCTAACATGACCACCGGGTTTAAATTGTGCGCCAGGCCACGTAAGTAAGCGATTTGTTTGCTGTTTAATTGCATGCAAAAATTTCCTTGAAAACAATCAGTATTTTAGCATGAAGCAGGAATTCCCCCTATGAAACCCTCTAAAACCAGTAAAGCCTGGATGCAGGAACACTTGAACGACGAGTTCGTGAAACGCGCGCAAAAAGACGGCTATCGTGCACGCGCTGCCTATAAATTGCTGGAAATCGACGACAAGGACAAATTGATCAAACCAGGTATGACGGTGGTAGACCTCGGTTCTACGCCAGGTAGCTGGTCACAGGTGGCGGTGCAGCGCATTAAAGGCCAGGGACGCGTGATTGCGCTGGATATTCTGGAAATGCATCCGATTCCTGGCGTGGAGTTTATTTGTGGCGATTTTCGTGAACAAGAGGTACTGCAGCAGTTGGAAGCTTCACTCAATGGCAAACCTGTCGATTTGGTCATTGCTGATATGGCGCCGAATATGAGTGGTTTGAAAGATGTTGATCAGGCGGGCGCGACCTACCTGACTGAACTGGCGCTGGATTTTTGTCAACAATGGCTGAAACCAGGCGGCAATATTCTGGTCAAAGTATTTATTGGCAGCGGATTTGACGAAATTGTGAAACAAATGCGGGGTCAATTTGAAAAAGTAGTGACACGTAAACCCAAAGCCTCACGTGACCGCAGCAGTGAAGTTTATTTGCTGGGCTTGCAACGTAAAGCTTGAATTGCAATGCTTTTTAGCGTTTAGTTTTCGTCGCATAAGCAAAAAATTGGGTATACAATGCCATTAAAGGCTTGAAAAGTTTGGTTTTGCCTCCATTGTTCCAGATAGGGACCTCCCTGCCTTTCGATTTTAAATTAAGGAACCACCTTGAATAATCTATTGAAAAATATCGCGATTTGGGTAGCGATCGCCTTGTTGCTGATGACGGTATTTAATCAATTTACCGGCACCGGCAGAAGTAGTGGTCAAGTGGTTTACTCACAATTTATGCAAGAGGTCAGAGATGGCCGTGTTGCAAAAGTCCAAATTGATGGTCGCTCATTGCATGTGACGACCAATGAAGGTAAAAACTACGATACCTTCACGCCTTCAGACCCATGGCTGGTGTCCGATCTGCTGAAAAATAACGTGATTGTTGAAGCCAAGCCGGAAGAGCATGAGTCTATGCTCATGAGTATTTTTGTCTCCTGGTTCCCGATGGTGCTACTGATTGGCGTCTGGATTTTCTTTATGCGCCAGATGCAAGGTGGTGGCAAAGGTGGTGGTCCATTCTCGTTTGGCAAAAGCAAAGCACGTCAATTGGACGAGTCTAACAATAGCACTACCTTTGCCGATGTGGCTGGTTGCGATGAAGCCAAAGAAGAAGTTGCTGAACTGGTTGAGTTCCTCAAAGACCCTAGCAAGTTCCAGAAGCTGGGCGGCCGTATTCCACGTGGTGTATTGATGGTTGGCCCGCCAGGGACTGGTAAAACCTTGCTGGCACGCGCGATTGCCGGTGAAGCCAAAGTGCCTTTCTTCAGTATCTCCGGTTCAGACTTTGTAGAAATGTTTGTCGGTGTGGGTGCTGCGCGTGTGCGTGACATGTTTGAAACCGCCAAGAAAAACTCACCTTGTATCGTGTTTATTGACGAGATCGACGCGGTAGGTCGCCATCGTGGTGCGGGTACTGGTGGTGGTAACGATGAGCGCGAGCAAACCCTGAACCAGATGCTAGTTGAGATGGATGGCTTTGAGGCAAACTCCGGCGTGATTGTGATTGCCGCGACTAACCGTGCTGATGTGCTGGATAAAGCGCTATTACGTCCAGGTCGTTTTGACCGCCAAGTGATGGTTGGCCTGCCTGACATCAAGGGTCGCGAACAGATCTTAAACGTCCATATGCGCAAAGTGCCGAGTGATCCAGATGTCAGAGCGGATATTCTGGCCCGTGGTACACCAGGCTTTAGTGGTGCTGACCTGGCTAACCTGGTCAACGAAGCTGCGCTATTTGCAGCACGTCGCAACAAGCGCACGGTGGATATGCAGGACTTTGAAGATGCCAAAGACAAAATCTTCATGGGCCCTGAGCGCAAGTCTATGGTGATGCGTGAAGAAGAGCGTTTGAACACGGCTTATCATGAATCCGGCCATGCTGTCGTGGCCAAGTTGTTGCCAAAAGCGGATCCTGTACATAAAGTGACAATTATGCCGCGTGGCTGGGCTTTGGGCCTGACCTGGCAGTTGCCTGAGCACGACCGCATCAGCAACTACAAAGACAAAATGCTGGAAGATATTTCGATTCTGTTTGGTGGCCGTATTGCCGAAGAGATTTTCATGCATCAAATGTCTACGGGCGCGTCAAACGACTTTGAACGTGCCACTAAAATGGCACGCGATATGGTGACCAAGTTTGGTATGTCTGATAGTTTAGGCACCATGGTGTATGCCGGTAGCGAGCAGGATTCATGGATGGGCAATATGTCTTCCCGTACTGTGTCTGAAGCGACGCAGCAAAAGGTCGATGCTGAAATCCGTCGCATTCTGGATGAGCAATATGGCATTGCGCGCAAATTGCTGGAAGATAACCGCGACAAGGTTGAAGCCATGACTAAAGCCCTGATGGAGTTTGAAACCATTGATGCAGATCAGGTAAATGACATTATGGCTGGTTTGCCAGTGCGTGCGCCTAAGCCTAAAAATGGCCCAACCATCAGTTCCGGTGGCAGCGGCACAGGTCCGATGGTGAACCCGACGCCACAACCAACGGCTAAAGGCGATGACACTGAAAGTAATACCTAACATTGATTAACCGGGTATTTTGCAACCGGGCTTTCAGTTAAAATAACAAGGCTGGCATTTGCCAGCCTTTATTTTTTGGAAAATCAATCACACATGCAATTTCACTGTGGCCGCTTTCGCCTCGATTTGGATACGCCCAAGGTCATGGGGATTATCAATGTCACGCCAGACTCTTTTTCAGATGGCGGCCAGTTTAACCAGGTTGATTTCGCCGTTGCTCATGCCCTGGCCTTGATAGAGCAGGGCGCTGCGGTACTTGATATTGGCGGCGAATCGACGCGGCCGAATGCGACGCCAGTACCACTGGCAGAAGAGCTGCAACGTGTGATCCCGGTGATTGAAGCATTGATTGCGCGTGATATCCCTGTCCCTATTTCGATAGATACCTATAAACCGGAGGTCATGCGTGCCGCGATTGCCGCTGGTGCCAGCATTGTGAATGACATCCGTGGATTACAGGAAAAAGGGGCCTTGGAAGCGGTGGCTAATAGCCATGCCGGTGTCTGTATTATGCATATGCAGGGTACGCCGCAAACTATGCAGCTAGAGCCACACTATGATGATGTGGTCGCTGAAGTAAAACAGTTTTTATGCGAACAGCGAGATGCATGCCTGACTGCGGGCATTGCGCAGGATCGCATTATGCTGGACCCCGGCTTTGGTTTTGGTAAAACCCGGGCGCACAATATTGCATTGGCTAAAGCCTTGCCACAGTTGCTGGATTTACATTGCCCCTTGCTAGTTGGATTGTCACGTAAGTCAGTCTTGGGACAAATGACTGGTAATGATGTGGATGCGCGCCTGCATGCCAGTGTGGCAGCGGCGGTGATCAGTGCCATGCAAGGTGCGCATTTATTACGCGTGCATGATGTCAAAGCGACCGTTGAAGCACTCAAGGTCGTGGCAGCGTTGCAGTAAACAAACAGACAAAAGAACAAGCAAGAGAAGGATAAGAGCGATGAGTAAACAGTATTTTGGCACCGATGGTATTCGTGGTCGTGTGGGCGAATCCGTGATCACCCCGGAATTTGTGATGAAGCTGGGCTATGCCGCTGGGCGTGTACTGGCGAGCCACGAGCACTTGCCCGCGGGCAAACGCCCGACGGTGCTGATTGGTAAAGATACGCGCATTTCTGGCTATATGCTGGAGGCTTCACTTGAAGCCGGCTTGTCTGCCGCGGGTGTGGATGTGTTGCTTACCGGCCCCATGCCAACGCCTGCCGTGGCTTACCTGACGCGTGCCTTGCGTGCACAGGCCGGCATCGTGATTTCAGCTTCGCATAATCCGTATTACGATAACGGCATCAAGTTCTTCTCTGCACAGGGCACCAAGTTGCAAGATGATATTGAGCATGCGATTGAAGCCGAATTGGCTAAACCCATGCAAGTCATGGAGTCGGCGCAACTAGGCAAGGCCAAGCGCGTCGATGATGCCGCTGGCCGCTATGTAGAATTCTGTAAAAGTACCTTCCCTAACCATCTCGATTTGCGTGGTCTCAAAATCGTGTTGGATTGCGCGCATGGCGCGACTTACCACGTGGCACCGCCGGTATTCCATGAGCTAGGCGCCGATGTGATTTCTATTGGCAACCAGCCGGATGGCCTCAATATCAATGAGGGCGTGGGTTCCACGCATCCGCAGGCGTTGCAAAAAGCCGTGGTTGAGCACCAGGCGGACCTTGGCATCGCCTTTGACGGCGATGGTGACCGTGTGATGATGGTAGATGGCGCCGGGAATCTGCTGGATGGCGACCAGTTGCTGTATATCATCGCCATGGGCCTGTATGCCAAAGGCAAACTCAAGGGCGGTGTGGCAGGCACGCTCATGACCAACCTGGCATTGGAGCATGCGCTGCAAAAACACCAGATTCCGTTTGGCCGCGCTAAAGTGGGCGATCGTTATGTGCTGGAGTTATTGCAAGATAAAAACTGGAAACTGGGCGGCGAAAATTCCGGCCATATTCTCACGCTGGATAAACATACCAGTGGCGATGCCATTATTGCGGCGTTGCAAGTGCTGCAATCGGTGCGCGAAAGCGGTAAAACGTTACAGCAGTTGGGCGCAGATTTGACCTTGTACCCGCAAGTACTGATTAATGTCACTACCAAACAAAAGCTGGATTTGAACCAGGCTGCGGTGCAAACTGCGGTTAAACAGGCGGAAACCACCCTGAATGGTGAAGGCCGCGTGTTACTACGCGCTTCTGGCACCGAACCCAAAATCCGCGTCATGGTTGAAGGCTTGAACCAGGGGCTGGTGCAATCACAGGCAGAACAGCTTGCCGAGGTCATCCGCCAACTGGCTGCTTAATTTTTCGGAGATATGCATGGACACCTTTAGTCACGCTTTATGGGGGTATGGCCTGTTTGGCTTTCGCAAGAATGCTCGACCCACGTACCCCAAATTCGCTGCCCTGATGGGAGCCATGCCTGACCTGATTTCTTTCGGTGCCTTATTGTTATTGCGGGTGATAGAAGGCAATTACAGCTTCGGCAAGCCTGCACTGGCTACATTGCCCGCCTGGATTTATCCTGCCTATACCGTTGGCCATAGTTTTGTCATTGCCTTTGCCGTGATTGGCCTGGTGGCAATATGGCGCAAGGATATTGCTTTCGCCATGCTGGCCTGGCCGTTCCATATTACGCTCGACTTTCCATTTCATAGCCTGCAATACTTTGCCACGCCGATGTTCTGGCCGATCTCTGACTTCAAAGTGGACGGTATTCCCTGGTCTCACTGGTATATCTGGTGGCCGAATGTGGCCGGTATCCTCATTCTGCTGGCCTACCGTTACAAGCAAAAACGGCAAGCTCAGCGGCCATAAAAAGGCGGGCCCTGTAATGGTAGGCCAATCGTGCCCGCTTTTTTATTAAGCAGCCAGCGGCTCAGTCGCTGGGCCCTGGTAGACAGTGAGGTGTGGAAATGGAATTTCAATCTGCTGCGCATCGAATGCGTTTTTAATCCGTTTTAAATATTCACGCTTGATGGTCCATTGTTCCAAAGGTCGAACCTTCATGCGGCAGCGGATAATCACGGCAGATTCCGCCAGGTTGTCTACGCCGGCAATATCCAGTTTATCCAGTACTTTGTCCTGCAATTGCGCATCTTGCAGAATGCTGGCACCGACCTCGTGCATGATTTGCATCACCTTGGCGATATTTTCGTCATAGCCCACCCGGATATCCATCACCGCATAGGCAAAATCGCGTGAGCGGTTAGTCACAGTGGTGATCTGGCCATTGGGCACATAATGTACATTGCCTTCGTAATCACGCATCTTGATATAACGGAGTGTAATTTCTTCCACCAGGCCTGATTTATTGGCAATCTCGACCACATCATCTTTACGGATCTGGTTTTCCAGCAATAGAAAAAAGCCATTAAAGTAATCCTTGACCAGGCTTTGCGCACCAAAGCCGACCGCCAGGCCGACCACGCCTGCTGCCGCCAGCACGGGTGCGATGGAGATGCCTAATTCATGTAAGATTTCGACGATGGTAATGGCCAGAATGACGGTGGTGACGATGTAACGCAGCACCATGCTGAGTGTATTCAGGCGCTTAATCTCTTCAATATTGTCTGCGCTTCTTGCGTTCAATTTATCCCTGAGCTTCACAATCAGTTGTTTGCTGAGGCGATTGAGGCAATAGGCAACGCCGACAATGACAAAAATACGGAGCAGGGTTTTAACCAGTGCCAGCATTTCAGTCGGATTTTCGATCCCTAAATAAGTAAGCCAAGACATTGTGTTTCACATTCCTTTCGATTGATTTAAGTCGATAACCAGTAAGCGGTTAAGGGGGGGATTTCTATGCTGTCTTTATCAGTAGGCAGCGTTTGACCGCTATATAGCTCAGTCAATACCGGGGTTTTAAACAAGCCTTTTTGCCTGAATGCCTGCAAGGGAGCGCTTTGGGCGGCCGTATCAAAATTGGCAATCACCACGACTTTGGGGTGCATGCCGGTTTGCACATAACGGTGAAAAGCGAATAAATGTGGATTATCAAGTGCGATCAGTTCGCGATTGTTTAAGTCGGCAAACGCCGAAATTTCCTTGCGGATAGCAATCAGTTGCTTGATTCGGCTGAACAGGCGCTGTTGCACGGTGCCTGCTTCATTCTTAAGCGCCAATACCTCCCAATCCAGCGTTGGCCTGTGTACCCAGCGGTTATCATGCATTTTGTTCTCATCTTGCAGGTAGCTGTCATTATTCAAGGTACCGACGGCATCGCCATAATAAAGCAGCGGGATACCACCAAACGACATGATCAGGTTGTGCAGCAAGACGATAGTGAGGACAGCGTTGTCTATCGCAGCTTGGTCCTGATTGGCGAGTGCGGATTCCAGCCCGGCCAGTGAAGCGAGGGCGCCTGAAATTCTGGCATCGCCGGTTTTTTTATTGACGCCAAAAGCAAAGCCACGCGCATTGGATTCCGGGTAATGGCCAGTGTAATAATCCACCAGGAAGCGGCGGTGCGAGACGGGTTCAAACCCGGCGGCAATAATGGCCCGGTCGCTAAAGCCGAGGCCGATATCATCGTGGCAGCGCACGTAATTGAGCCAGGTCGCACGGTCCAGTTTCTCTGGCAAGTCTTCTACCCCCCTGGTGAGTAGCACGGTTTGTTTGGTGGCAACCGCGTCCCATAACAGCGCCATAAAGGTGGCGTTATAGGCGATCTCACACTCTTTGGCGTTAATGGCGTCTTCGCCAAAATACTTGATGATTTCTATCGGCGCCACAATCGCTTCGGCAATAAAAATAACCCCGGGCGCGGTGACCTGGCAACAGTCCTTGAGCAATTGCAGAATCAGGTGTGCCTCGCGCTCATTCTGGCAGCTACTGCCTATTTTCTTCCACAGAAAAGCCACTGCATCCAGGCGCAGAATATCCACGCCCTTATTGGCCCAGAATAAAATGATGTCTACCATTTCGATCAGGACCGCCGGGTTGCTGTAATTGAGGTCCCATTGATATTGGTTGAACACCGTCATCACCCATTTACCGGTGTCAGGATTCAAGGTAAAACTGCCCGGTGCATTTTCAGGAAACACTTCGGGCATGGCGGCCTCGAACATATCTGGAATGGTACGGTCAGGGTACATATAGTAATAATCCTGATACTGCTGATCGCCTAGTTTGGCCTGTTTCGCCCAGGCATGTTCATCCGAGGTGTGGTTGACCACCACGTCCAGTGTCAGCAACATGTCGGATTGTTGCATCGCCGCGATTAGCTGTTCGAGGTCTGCCATGCTGCCGTTGCGCGCGTCGATTTGCCTGAAATCGCGGACCGCGTAGCCGCCATCATTCTGTTGCTCCGGGCAGTCACAAATGGGCAAAATATGCACCAGGTTAATGCCCAGCTCTTGCAGGTAAGGTAGTTTTTCGCGCATATTGGCCAGGTTGCCGGCAAAGCCCTGGCAATACATGGCCATGCCTACCCACTTTTGTTGCATAAACCAGTCATGGTTTTTTTCGCGCTCCAGATCTTTGGCTCTTAAATGCGCTGCCCGCTGCGCGTATTGCTGCGTTAGCACGGTCACTAGCCTGCCCAGTTGGGCTTTAAAGTCTTCGCGCTGGCCATATAAGTGTTGAAACAGCGAGTGAATCGCATAAAAGTTGGCGCCCAGCCGGGTATAAAAATGCTGCCAATCTTCGCCTTTGGGTTGTTTACATTGTGTCAGGATGTCATTCAGCAAAGAATGCGAGATTTGCTCATACATAATTAAGCATCCTCCATGGCGGTTTGTTCAGGCGTAGGTTTTGGGGTTTTATTAGCGGCGACGCCAAATTTGTAATGTTGCATGCCCTCTAAAATGCCATGTGCATATTGGGCCTGGGCGAAATAAATGCGCGGCACCCCTTTGAGGTGGGTGAGGTCTTCACTGTAATTGCCAACCACTACTGCCATGGTATCGCCCACCAGCATTTCGATGTCATTGCCAGAATCACCCGAGACCAGGAAACTGGCCAATGGCAGCCCCCATTTATATGACAGGTAGCGGATGGCGTGCCCTTTGGAGGCGCGTATTGGTAACAGGTCGAGAAACTCACCGTGGGAGTAGATGATCTGCGCATGTAAGCCACGCGCATGTAAATGCTGGCTGATTTTTTCTACTGCGGGCATAGTTTGTGAGTCCACCAGGTAAGAGATTTTGAATTCCCGTTGATTGTCAGCAGTTTGCAAGCGTATGCCTGGAATCTCTTGCATGGCCTTGACCACATCGTCGCGCCGCCACAGGTGGCGGATATGATTCGCCCAGCCGATGTCCGGAATACGGCGTATACCATAGTGAATTTCGGAGCCGACCGAAGTGATCAGCACATCGGGAATCGGGATGCGATTTTTGCGCAATATATCAATAGCACTCTCTAGCGGGCGACCGGTGGCGATGCCAAAAATGGTATAGCCGACATTGTCGATTAACCATTCCACCAAGGCCTCCTGTCCGTCACGCTGACCGAGCAAGGTATTATCAATATCGGTGATAAACGCATGCTGCGCCAATGGAATTGCAGATTTGCCGCTGTGCAACGCGATCTGTTGTTTGCGCAGGTTTTTACGTTGTTTGCGCAATAAAGCGCGGACTTCTTTAACGTACTTGTTGACGTGGCCGGCCCAGGTGTAATGGCGTTTGACATTGATCACGCCGCTCTTAGACCATTTTCGCCAGCGTGGCTTGTCCGTCAGCGCCGATAACAACGCTTCGCCAATGGCATCGCTATCGAGTGTATCCACCAGTAACCCGTGATGGCAATTTGCCAGAATGTCACGCGGCCCGCCATCGTCAGGCGCAATTACCGGCAAGCCACAGGCGGCGGCTTCCAGCAAGGTCAGTCCAAACGGTTCAGTAAACGCGGCATTAATGAACATACCTCGGCTCTTGGCGGCCAGGCGATAAAGTTCAGGCACTTCTTCCTGTGCATGGCTTTTGGGGATTGCCACTTTGCCCCACAAATCATAAGTGTCAATATCCAGCAGCAACTCATTGAGTACTGCTGCCTGAGACTTTTCGAGATTTCGGATATTGTCACGACTACCAGCCACCAGTACCAGATTGGCGCGTTTTTGCAGGGCAGGGTGATTGCCATAAGCCGCAATCAGGCCCTGGATATTTTTACGCATTTCGGGTCGGCAAATACATAGAATCATCGGCTTTTTAGGATGCTCTAAAAAGCGTGCGATGCTTTGCTCAACGTTGTCTGCAATCGGCCGCCTGCCGGGTGGTGAAAAGCGCGAAGTGTCGGTGCCTGGCGGGATAACTCTGAATTTTTTAGTGTCTGGTTGCGCATACATGCCATATTGCAGTTCAACCTCCTGGCGCGTACTGGTCACGATCATGGAGGCGTGCTGTATCAGCGCTTCCTCTTCGGCAATGCGCCGCTCAAAGTTAAACTGTTTTTCAATATTGGTGGCTTTGCGGCCACTGGAGAGTAATTTTTCCTGTTTGGGTTTACCCAGCGAATGCCCCGTGTGAATTTGCGGGATACCCAGCAACATGGAGAGCTGGCGGCCGACGTATCCGGCATCGGCATAATGCGAGTGAATCACGTCCGGCAAGCGACCTTGCTGGCGCAAATAATGCAGGCAGCGATCCACCATCTGGTCCAGGTGCGGCCACAAGGTCTCCTTGCGCATATAGCGTTTGGGGCCACATGGGAAACGAATAATGCGGGCATGATCACTCAGTTTTTCTTCAGCCTGCGTATAGTCTGGCGATACCTGTGGGTCTTCAATCAGGCGTGTCATCAAATCGACTTTGCCCACTTCAGGGTGTTCAGCCAGCGCTTTGGCTAAATCCAGCACATAAGTACACTGGCCGCCGGTATCGGCATCGACACCAAGTTCAAGTGCTTCGCCCCTGATCAGGCCGTGGACACTGATAAGGAGTACATATAACTGATCTGTTTTTTGTTCAAGTTTTGCGCGCATAGTTACCTGACTGCTTATGAAGGTAGGGCAGACAAGTACGCCACTGGCTTACTTGCCAAAGACCGTATGCGAAGGTGCGATAGTCAGATTGACAGCGGTGTTTGCTGCCTGAGCCGTGCTTATGTCACACGCTTACACATTAAAAAGCTCTGTTAAACCTGACACCTTCATGGCAGGTAAGTTTATTTTCTGCTTGTAGGAATTGTCTGAAAATGAAAAAGCCCTGCAAATACGGCAGGGCTTTTTGAAGGTGGGGTGATGAGATTACAGCGCTAGCATTGCTGGCCTGTGGCAAAAAATACGCCACCGGCAATATGGTGCACCGTGCGTAATGCATCATGGCCATCAAAGTGCCAGCGGCCATCAGAAAACACGCGCTCGTCGGCATGCGCCGCCACGACTTCGGCGATAAATAAATCGTAAGTATTCTGATTGTGTGGCTCAGAGATGATTTTGCATTCCAGCCAGCCGACACAGCCTTGTACCAGCGGGGCGCTGATTTCCTTTGCAGCAAAAGTTGCTATGCCATATTCGGCAAACTTGTCCGTGCGAGGCAAATCGCGACCACTGATCGCGCCGACTTTTTTGACCATCTCAATCTGTTGCACGCTGGGCAGATTAATGGCAAAAGTACCTTCTGCCTCCATCAACTCGCGCGTATAGGTGTTACGATCAATCACTACCGTGACTTTTGCCGGGTTAAAGTCCAGGGCACACACCCAGGCTGCTGCCATAATGTTGTTTTGGCCAGCATGGGCTGAGGTAATCAGGGTGGTCGGGCCGTGATTTAACAGTCGAAATGCTTTTGATAAGTCTACTGGTTGCATCACAACGCTTACTTCTGCCAGTTATCTTTTAGCGTTACTGTTCTGTTAAATACCGGTTTGCCAGCAATACTGTCTTTGCGGTCAGCGACAAAATAACCGTGGCGTTCAAACTGGTAAATATCCCCTGCGTGCGCGTCTTGCGCACCTTGTTCCAATTGCGCAGTAATGGTGGTCACTGAGTTCGGGTTAATGTCATCCAAAAAGTCTCTGTCACCGCTACCCGGATGTGCATCTTTAAACAGACGGTCATACAGGCGAATTTCTGCGGTGTAGGCATGTGCAGCGCTCACCCAGTGGATATTGCCTTTGACCTTGACGCTGTCTGAACCCGGTGTGCCGGATTTTGTATCTGGCAGGTATTCGCAATGCACGGTGGTGACGTTGCCCGCGGCATCTTTTTCACAGCTGATGCATTTGACTACGTAGCCGTAGCGCAGGCGCACCATATTGCCCGGGAACAGGCGGAAATAACCTTTGCTTGGCTCTTCCATAAAGTCTTCGCGCTCAATCCACAACTCTTTGGAAAGTTTGACCACGCGTTTACCCAAATCCGGTTTTTGCGGATGATTAGGCGCGTAGCAGTCTTCTTCCTGACTTTCAGGATAATTGTCGATGACCAGTTTGATTGGGTCGAGTACGCCGATTTTGCGTGGTGCAGATTCGTTGAGCACTTCGCGCATGCAGTCCTCGAGGATGCTGTAATCAATCCAGGAGTCAGCCTTGGAGACGCCGATACGATCAGTAAACAGCTTAAAGCCTTCTGGCGTGTAGCCGCGACGACGCGCACCGGCCAGGGTGGGCAGGCGTGGGTCATCCCAGCCTGATACATGTTTTTCTTCCACCAGTTGAATCAGTTTACGTTTGGAGAGCACCACATAAGTCAGGTTTAAACGCGCAAACTCATACTGGTAAGGCACCGGGTTGGCCAGCAGGTTTGCTTCGACCAGGCGTGCCATCAGCCAGTCGTAGAATGGGCGTTGGTCTTCAAATTCCAGCGTACAGATGGAGTGGGTGATCTGCTCCAGCGCATCTTCAATCGGGTGCGCGAAGGTGTACATTGGGTAGATGCACCATTGGTCACCGGTGTTATGGTGATGCGCACGGCGGATACGGTAAATGGCCGGATCGCGCATATTGATGTTAGGCGAGGCCATATCAATTTTGGCGCGTAAAATCATGCTGCCATCGGCATGTTTGCCATCGCGCATTTCGCGGAAAATACGCAGGTTGTCTTCAACACTACGGTTGCGGAACGGCGAATCTTTACCAGGCTCGGTCAAGGTGCCACGGTTA
Source organism: Methylophilus sp. Q8 (assembly GCF_000800115.1). Taxonomy (NCBI): domain Bacteria; kingdom Pseudomonadati; phylum Pseudomonadota; class Betaproteobacteria; order Nitrosomonadales; family Methylophilaceae; genus Methylophilus; species Methylophilus sp. Q8. The sequence continues at coordinate 2,096,629 of NZ_JUHE01000001.1, forward strand.
ATACGCATATCCTCGGCGCTTTGTTCATCCACATAGGCGTGGCCATGCTGGATCAGCGCTTCAGCCGCTTGGTACATCACGTTGAAATAATCTGACGCAAAGTACAGATTCGTTTCTTTGTTGCCGTTAGGCGTGGCATTGTCCCAGCCAAAGCCCAGCCATTGCACCATGTCAGAGATGCTGTCTACATACTCCTGGCTTTCTTTCTCAGGGTTGGTATCGTCAAAGCGCAAGTGGCAAACACCGTTGTAATCACGTGCCAGGCCAAAGTTTAAAAAGATCGATTTGGCGTGACCAATATGCAGGTAACCGTTAGGCTCGGGCGGAAAACGTGTACGGATTTTGGCAAAATCTACCTGGCCGCTGGCCTGATGTTTTGCATCACCGGGCGAGCCCGCCCATTTTTTGCTCGCATATTTGTTTTCTGCGAGGTCTTTATCAATCACGGCACGGATAAAGTTGGAGGCGGCTGGAATCGGTTCTTTTTCTGTCGACATGGCGGTTCTTGAAGTTTCTAAAGTATGTCTATTTTACACGCTTCGTGCTGTGCCCCAAAACGCTTAATGCACTGTATTTCAAGCCTTGATCGACCGGCGGCACAAGGCGGATATGCTACACTGCGGGCTATGATTAAAGCCCTTGATGCACTTAAAACAGTCATTCGATGAACAAACTGGCATTCCCGATATTGGCCGTACTGGCCGATGGCAAGTTTCACTCTGGCGAGACGCTTGCGCAACGCTTTGGCGTGACGCGGGCGACTGTTTATAACGCGATTCAATCAGTAGAAGCATTGGGCATTACCGTATTCTCCGTGCGCGGGCGCGGCTACCGCCTGCCCAAGGCGGTGACTTTGCTGGATGTGGATGCCATCGTGCAGGCCTGCGGCGAATATGCGCCGTGGTTTCATGTGCAGGTGCTGGCGCAGGTGGATTCAACCAACCGTTATTTAATGCAGGAAAGCGCACGGGGAATCGCGCACGCCACTTGTGTCGCTGCCCATATCCAGACCGCCGGGCGTGGGCGTCGTGGCCGTACCTGGGTATCACAGTTGGGGGGTAGCGTGACCTTCTCACTGTTATGGCGCTTTCAGTGTGGTGCTGCTGGCTTGTCTGGCCTTAGCCTGGTGGTTGGTCTGGCGCTGGTGCGCGCCTTGCACTCATTTGGCCTGACGGATGTGCAGCTAAAATGGCCGAATGATTTGCTGGTACAGCATCAGGGACAATGGCACAAGTTGGGCGGTATTCTGATTGAGCTGCAAGGCGATATGGAAGGCCCAAGCGCAGCAGTGATTGGTATTGGCCTGAATCTGGAGGTCGCGCCTGAGATGAGGCTGAATATTGATCAGCCGGTGTTAGGTCTGAATGCGTTATCTGCACAGGCGTTGGACCCGAATCTATTGCTGGGACGCTGTCTCAGCCAGCTTGCCATACACTTAAACCAGTTTGCTGAACAAGGGTTTGCCTATTTTCAACGCGAGTGGACAACATATCATGCATTTCATCAGCAGCCGGTCAATTTGTTGCTGGCCAATGGCCAGACGATTCCTGGTCAGGTGCTGGGGGTAGCCGAAGAAGGCAGTTTGCTGGTAGAAACCGCTACTGGCCAACAACGTTTTAATGCCGGTGAAATCAGTGTGCGGAGTGCAGCGTGAAGTTATTGAACGCGAAGTTATTGATTGACGCAGGCAATACGCGCACCAAATGGGCCTGGTGCCCAGTGGATGCATCGCATGCATCCACTGTATGGCAGGTGCATACATTAGATCATCAACAGTGGTTGCAGGCGGATGTGGAGGCCCAACGGTTGTTGCAGGCGATTGAGCAGGCCGAGCAGGTCTGGCTGAGTAATGTGGCTGGGTCAGATTGGTTGCAACGCTTACCTGCACTTGGTGATCAATTGCATCTGGTGCAATCACAGGCTTCTGCGCTGGGTGTGCAAAATGCGTATGAGCAGCCTTCGCAACTGGGTAGTGATCGCTGGTGCAGCATGCTCGCTGTTTGGCAGCAGTTTGGTCGGCCAACCCTGATCGTTACTGCGGGGACGGCGATGACAATCGATGCGCTAGTGGTGAATAAGGCTGGGGCCAGGTTTGCTGGTGGTACCATACAACCTGGTTTGCGTTTGATGTGGCAAAGTTTGCAGCAAGGGGCGGCGCAGCTGGATTATGCTTATCCCCTTGAACGTGATGCGCTGCCAGGCTTTGCACAAGAAAGTCGGCAGGCAATGTGGATGGGTTGCATGCAGGCACTGGCAGCCTCAGTCTCTGCGCAGTTTGAGCGCATGTTACCTTTGGTCGATTCAGTGCCTTTATTGGTACTCACTGGCGGTGATGCGCAGTTATTACATCAATATTTGCCGGGCACATTGTCAGCGCAGGCGATTATTGTGGATAATCTGGTTTTAAAGGGGTTGGCCTGCCTGGCTAAAAATACAGACGAATGAAAAGCGCACAATAATGAAAAGACTATTCTGGATATTGCTGTTAGCCAACGTGGCGGTGTTTGCTTATTTCAAGCATGACGCATCGCTGTCGGCAGTCAGCAGCCTTAAGCCTGAGATACATCCCGAACAGATAAAATTACTCAGTGCACAAGCATTGGCGTCTTATCCTAAGCGTACGGTGGCGGTGGTATCTACTCCTGAGCCTGTTTTACAGCCTGAGGCAGTTGCGGCAAGCAACTCACCGGTCATGGCGTCTAATTTATCCAAAGCAGACATCAAAGCGCCAGAAGCCAAAGTCGCTGAGGTCAAACCTGTGGATACTAAGTCCTCTGAAGCCAGGCCTTCCGAAACCAAGCCTGCAGAGAAGCTGCCTGCCGACAAAACTCCTCTGGTAAAGCCAGCGGAAACACATGCGGTAGTCCAGACTGCGTGTTACGAGTGGAGCGGCTTTAATATGGCGCGTGTGACTGAAGCCGCCAGTTTGGCACAGCAGATGAGTATTAAAACGCAAACCAATATGACCAGCAGCGGCCAGGAGAGCGTGCGCTACTGGATTTACAAGCCACCTTTGGCCACCGCAGAAGCTGCACAAACCAAAGCTGATGAATTGCGCAAACTGGGCGTTGAAGATTTCTTTATTGTGCAAGACGATCCTAAATGGCGTAACGCCATCTCATTTGGCGTATTCCGTGATGAAAAACTGGCAGACAAACTCATGGCCGACCTGAAAAATAAGGGCGTGAAACTATTGATTAAGGCGACGCGCAATGGCGGGCAGGCGGTCATCAAGCTACAGCAAGTGTCACCACAACAGTTCGCCAGTTTGCAGAAATCCCGCTCGCATTTTCCGGATAGTGTATTAAAAGAGATTCCTTGCCAGTAATCATGGAATGACTCAAACAAAAAGCCCGCAATTGCGGGCTTTTTGTTGTACTGCGCAATTTCAAACTTAACGCTTTTTCGGCGGCAACATATCGGTAATGGTGCCTTCTTTAAGCTCTGCGGCAAAGCAAACAGTTTCAGACAGCGTAGGGTGGGCGTGAATGGTCAGGCCCAGGTCATGCGCGTCCGCGCCCATTTCAATCGCCAGTACAGCTTCAGCCAGCAATTCACCGGCGTTGATGCCGACAATGCCTGCGCCAATAACGCGATGTGTATCTTTATCAAAAATGAGCTTGGTAGCACCTTCGGTGCGGGCAATCGATAATGCGCGACCACTGGCTGCCCATGGGAAGCTGGCTTTTTCGATCTCAATGCCTTTGGCCTTGGCTTCTGTTTCGGTTAAGCCCACCCAGGCGATTTCAGGGTCGGTGTAAGCGACAGATGGAATCACGCTGGCAACAAATTCAACTTTATGGCCGGCGATCACTTCAGCAGCCACTTTGGCTTCATGCGTCGCTTTGTGCGCCAGCATGGGTTGGCCGACAATGTCGCCAATGGCGAAAATGTGAGGCACATTGGTGCGCATTTGTTTGTCGACGGCAATAAAGCCACGCTCATCCACAATTACACCGGCATTTTCTGCACCGATGTTCTTACCGTTTGGACGGCGGCCAATGGAAACCAGCACGCGGTCGTATTTCTGTGTTTCTTTCGGCGCGTTGGCGCCTTCAAAATCGACATAAATGCCGTCTGCTTTGGCTTCCAGTTTAGACACTTTAGTCGAGACTAAAATACTTTCGAAACGTTTTTCCATACGCTTTTGCAATGGGCGTACCAGGTCACGGTCTGCACCTGGAATCAGGCCGTCCATAAACTCGACCACACTGACCTTGCTGCCTAGTGCGTCATACACCGTGCCCATTTCCAGGCCGATAATGCCGCCGCCAATCACCAGCATACGTTTTGGGATGTCAGCCAATGCGAGTGCACCTGTCGAATCCATAATGCGTTCGTCTTCTGGCGCGCCAGGGAATTTAGTCGCTTGTGAACCGGCCGCGATAATCGCGTTTTCAAAGCCAACCACAGTGACTTTGCCGTCAGCCGCGGTCACCGCAATCTGGTGAGGGCTGGTGAATTGACCAACGCCACTGACGACGGTCACACCACGCATTTTAGCCATTTGTGCCAGGCCGCCAGTGAGCTTGCCGACCACGTCGTTGGCTTTCCAGTTACGCAGTTTGTCTAGGTCGATGTTCGGTTGGCCGAAACTCAGGCCGTGATGTTCGGTTTCTTCGGCTTCGGTAATCACTTTTGCTGTATGCAACAGGGCTTTGGATGGGATGCAGCCAACGTTCAGGCACACACCGCCCAGGGTTGGATAGCGCTCAACCAGCACGACTTTCAAGCCCAAGTCCGCCGCACGGAAAGCAGCGGTATAGCCGCCTGGGCCTGAACCGAGGACCATGACCTGACAGCTTACGTCATTGTTGCCTGTTGCAGCCGCTGGAGCGGGTGCAACAGGTGCGCTTGTTTGTGCTACTGGGGCGGCAGTTGCCTCCACGGCTGCAGGCTTCGATTCAGCTGTCGCGGCCTGGGCACTTTCTACCACTAAAATCAGGCTGCCTTTGGCGACCTTGTCACCGACTGCAACTTTGAGCTCTTTAACGACACCCGCGTGTGAAGAGGGGATGTCCATGGAAGCTTTATCAGATTCTACCGTGATCAGTGAATCCTCTTTGGCGATGGTGTCACCCACGGCCACCAGCACTTCGATGACATCGACGCTGTCAAAATTGCCGATATCCGGCACCAATATTTCAACCATTTGACTCATGAAAACCTTATATTCCGATTAGTTTTGCTATTTTATCACCAAAAGAACAAGATCACTTTCAGGCTGTCTACACATCCTAATGTCTGCTAGTTGCACCGCTCGCAGGGTGGGCGACTGGCGCCGGTTTCATGGTGCAGGTTTCATGGCCGTAGTTGCCGCCTGTGTCATCTGGTTCGTAATAATCGTTTTTGAAGGTCCAGCCATTTTTGCCAACTTTGGTGAATTGGCCCATGCCAGTGGAGAACTCGGCATATTTGGCATCAGACAGTTTAAACGTCATGGCTAGTTGTTTGCCACGTGTAATGGCTTGTCCGGTATAGCTTTGCTTGTTTTCAGTATGTGTTGCCAGATCATATACGGACACTTGCGACGTGCTGTTGCGTCGATTCTTTTTCAAATAAATGGTTACTTCATAGTCACCGACGGTGACGTTGTTGCCTTTGCAGAGATATTCGCCGCTGTAGTCCAGGCTGGCAACAGGCGCCGCAAATGCTGGCACAGAAAAGGATGAGAGCAACACGAGTGTGGTCAAGCAGGATTTAACGTTCATATGACTTCTGAGATGATTATTTTGGCGTGAAATTCTTTAAAAGCCGATGTTTTTAACGCGACTTTTGAATACGTTTCATCATAAGTCCAATTGCCTAATTTACCAAGTCTCTTTTGGAATATTTCTGAGGTTTTATCAGGGTTTGTAGGACGCATCCCGGTACTATTTGTGAGAGAATGCAAGCTATTTTTTAAGGAATTCCGTTTCAGGGGATCATGTTGCAGCGTTTGTTATCTCGAATTTCACCGATTGTCTGGCTGACCCTGTTCCTGATCGGGTCGATCTTTTATCTCTGGCGCCTGCAACAGCCGCAAGCGCTGGTAGAGGTGGCCGCCGAGGCGTTGCCATTACAATGCGTTTCTTATGCGCCGTACTACAAACCGGGCATGAACCCGACGATTAAAGACAGCTTTGTTGATCCGCTACAGATTGAGCAAGACTTGCAGGCACTGTCTAAAGTCACGCGCTGTGTGCGTACTTATTCGGTTGGCCAGGGACTGGATTACGTGCCAAAAGCGGCGCAAAAATTGGGCATGAAGGTCATTCTTGGTGTTTGGATTGGCTGGGTGGATGCGCTGAACCAGTCTGAGTTGCAATTGGCAGTGCAGCAGGCTAACCAATACCCTGATACCGTGCGTGGCCTGGTGGTCGGCAATGAAGTGTTGCTGCGCGGTGAACAAACCGAGCCGAAAATGCATGCATATCTGCAATGGGCCAAAGCCAATACCAAGGCCCCCGTCACTTATGCTGACGTATGGGAGTTTTGGCTCAAGCATCCTACGCTGGAGCAGGATGTCGACTTTGTGACCGTGCATATTTTGCCTTATTGGGAAGACAAGCCAGTCGCGATTGAGCAGGCGGTTGCGCATACGGCGTCTGTCATGGGTCACTTGGGCACTGTGTTTAAAAAGCCAATTTTGATTGGCGAGACTGGCTGGCCATCACAAGGGCGCCAGCGCTTCTGGTCCAAGCCGAGTGCGATCAACCAGGCACGTTACATGCGTGAGTTTTTACAAGCGGCGCACGTCAATCATTGGCAGTACAACGTGATTGAAGCGGTTGACCAGCCATGGAAGCGCGAGCTGGAAGGCACAGTTGGCGGTTATTGGGGCGTGCTGGATACGGATTTACAGCCTAAATTTAATCTGCAAGGCCCTGTAGCAGAGCACGCCGATGGCTTTAAACCTTACCTGCTGGCCTTGGTCCTTGCCGTGGCAGCTCTTGCCTGGGGACAATACAAGCGCGTGCCTGTAAACCAAATGCTGTTGCTGGCGTTTACTGGCGGTGTGGTCGGCTTGCATGCTTATTTGCAGGTGGGCTATGTGCAGCTGGCCGCACGCAATAGCGCCGAGTATGCCATGTTAGGTGGCCTGGTATTACTGGGCTGGACATTAGTGCTGATGCAGTTGCGGCAATGGCTGGGTTTGGGCATCAAGCCTTGCATCGAACAATCATTATTGCGCTTGCTGGCGCTGGCATTTTTGCTGACCAGTGCCGGTCTGGCGATCAATGGGCGTTATCTTGATTTTCCGCTGATCCTGGTTGGCTTGCCATTGGTGATGATCGCTATTTCTATCATCACAACGCCTTTGCGTGCTAGCGTGCAGGCACCTTTGCCTATAGTGGGCATTTGGCTGACAACGGTGATGGTGGTGATTGCGGCCAATATGGCAATTGCAGTGGCCATGACGGAACCTGGCAATGTGATTGCCTGGTGGTGGTGTGCAGCATGCGGTGTGGCAGTGTTTTTGTTGCCGGCCAGAAGTGCGCAGCTTAGCCAATAAAAGTTTAAATAAATACATCAGACATGATGGAAAGAGTGAGAAGTGATCGTTTCTTGGTTTAAAAAACTGGTACCCGGGTTGGTGTTTGCCATCCTGTTTTCGGCATTGCATTTCGGGCTGTGGGCCTTGGCCAACCGTGCATTGCCGCTGATCAATGTGAAACCAGCAGTCAATGGGTTTGCTTATTCAGGCTACCGTGGCAATCAAAGCCCGCTTGATGGCCAACATCCAAGCACGGCCGAGTTGGCGGAGGACCTGGATTTGATGCATAAGCACACGCGTCATATCCGCATGTATTCGTCGCTGGATTTAAATGAGGTTGTGCCGCTGGCCGCCAGACGCAATATGAACGTGATTGCAGGCGCCTGGATTGATACTGATAACCAGAAAAACACCCGCGAGATCTCTGCCTTGCTGGAAAAGCTGGAGAACTACAGCAATATCGATCGCGTGATTGTGGGTAACGAAGCCTTGCTGCGTAATGATTTGCCAGTGCAGTCGCTGATGGGTTACCTGGATTTTGTCAGGGAGCATAGCAATGTGCCGGTTTCAACGGCTGAACCATGGCACGTTTGGCTCAAGCACCCAGAGTTGGTCAAGCATGTAGATTATATCGCCGTGCATTTGCTGCCATACCACGAAGGGGTGCCAGTAGAAAAAGCCGTGCAATACACCATCGAGCGTTACAACCAGCTCATGCAGGCCTACCCGCGTAAAAAAATTGTGATTACCGAAGTGGGTTGGCCTAGCCGCGGCCCGGCCATTGGTGCCTCTGTTGCCAGTGAAGTCAATCAGGCACGCTTTATTCGCGAGTTTCTGGCCCGTAACTCGATTGAAGATCTTGATTTTTACCTGATGGAAGCGTTTGACCAACCCTGGAAAGTGGCACTGGAAGGTTGGGCTGGCGCGTATTGGGGCATGTATAACGCCGACCGTCACCAGAAATATTCGCTGCAAGGTGCCGTACCGCCAAATACGCGCTGGATTGCGAAAGCGACCTGGTCTAGCTTGCTGGCCTTTATTCCACTGATGTTAATTGCATGGCGTTTCAAACACTGGGGCATAGGCGGTGTGTTGTCGATGGCCGTGTTGTTCCAGGCCTGTATTACCACCCTCACCATTGCCTGGAACTTGCCTGGCGATTATTACTACACCCTGCGTGATTTCGTGGTGCTGATTGGCCTGATTCTTGGCATTGCATTGACCTCTATGGTGCTGATGATTTATGCCGCCGAGTTCAGCGAGGTGATGTTTAAACCAGCCTGGCGTCGCCTGTTTAAGCGCGCGCAAGCCCTGCCTGCCGACCAGGAACTGTTTGTGTCTATCCACCTGGCCTGCTACAACGAACCGCCGGAGATGGTGATTGCCACCATTGATAGCCTGCGTCACCTGAATTACACGCACTATGAAGTGATTGTGGTGGATAACAACACCAAAGATGAAGCCAAGTGGAGGCCGCTGGAAACGTATATGGCGACCATGCCGGATAATTTCCATTTCTACCATCTGCCTTCCTGGCCAGGTTTTAAAGCTGGTGCATTGAATTTTGCCCTGGATAAAACGCACCCTGATGCAAAAGTGGTCGGCGTGGTGGATGCCGACTACGTAGTGACCCCGGACTGGCTGTCTGACCTGGTGCCACACTTCCAGGAGTCGCAAGTCGCAGTAGTACAAGCGCCACAAGCACACCGCGAATGGGAAAATCACTTTTTCCACCGCATGTGTAACTGGGAGTTTGAAGGCTTTTTCCGTATTGGCATGCACCATAGACATGAACGTAATGCCTTGATTCAGCACGGCACCATGACTTTGATTCGCCGTGAATCACTGCAAACACTGGGTGGCTGGTCAGAATGGTGTATTTGTGAGGATACTGAACTTGGTTTGCGCTTGCTCGAGAACAATATGGAGCTGCGCTACATTGATGAAACTTTTGGTCGTGGCCTGACACCTGCCAACTTCAAGGCACTTAAATCACAACGTAACCGCTGGGCGTTTGGTGCCATGCAGATTCTTAAGCACCATATGCCTAAATTGCTGGGCAAGTCATCGCTGAATTTCAGCCAGCGTTATCACTTTCTCACCGGCTGGTTTGGCTGGTTTGGTGAGGCCTTGCAACTAGTATTCACCATCGGTTCTATCGGCTGGACCATTGCCATGCTGGCGTTCCCTAAATACTTTAGCCTGCCTGTGGTGGTCATGATTGTGCCTATCCTGTGTTTCCTGGCGATCAAGGCGATTCTGGGGCCTGTGCTGTATCGCAAAACCATGCATTGCAGCTGGACGGATATTTTTGGCGCTTCACTGGCTAGCCTGGGCTTGTCACACGCGATTGCCAGAGGCATTATCAACGGCCTGACGCACAAGGCTGGGGTGTTTGTAGTGACCAACAAAACCAAAGCCAAGCTCAGCAACTGGCAACTTATAGATCCGATTAAAGAAGAACTGTTGATTCTGGTATCGCTGATTATGGCGGGCGCAGCCATGTTGTATGCACGAGGCTTTAGCAATCTGGATGCGCAATTATGGGTGTCCATGCTGGCCCTGCAATCGCTGCCGTACTGGAGTGCGCTGGCATGTCAATGGATATCGGAACGCAAGTAAGTCCTGACGCTTTTCCACCTGATCAGGTGGACAAGCCCTTGATCTATAAGGGGCGGGCGGCACACAGCAACCAGGTCAGCCGCTTTGACCCACACGCCCGTGTGGCCGTTGACGATGGGTGGGGAACGCTTGATGAGGATGCCCCGCCATTACGCACCGAAGTCATGCTGGATGCAGCGAAAACCATCATCAACTACATCCAGTCGCCTGATTTGCCTTTTGACCGCACCCTCAACCATTACCGCGGCTGTGAGCATGGCTGTATTTATTGCTACGCGCGTCCTACGCATGCCTATTTAGGCTTGTCGCCCGGGCTGGACTTCGAATCGCGCTTACTGATGAAAGCGGATGCCGCTGAGTTGCTCAAAAAAGAGCTGGCGCATGCCAAGTATCAATGTGCGCCCATCGCACTCGGCATGAATACGGATAGCTACCAGCCGATTGAGCGTGAATATCAGTTGACGCGAAAGATCATTCAAGTGCTGGCTGAAGCGAATCACCCGTTCAGTCTGGTGACTAAATCGTCGCTGGTCGAGCGAGATATCGATTTAATCGCCCCCATGGCCGCCAAAGGTTTGGCCAGCATCTACTTGAGCATCACGACGTTAGATAGACAAATTGCGCGCCGACTGGAACCACGTGCGGCAGCGCCTGAACGCCGTTTTGAAACCGTGCGCCGCTTGAGCGAGGCAGGCATTCCGACGGGTGTCATGGTGGCACCAGTGATTCCGGCGTTGACCGATTGCGATATGGAACAAATTCTGCAACAAGCACATGAGGCCGGTGCCAGAAAAGCAGGTTATGTATTTCTGCGCTTGCCGCATGAGTTAAGCGATTTGTTTGAGCAATGGTTGCAACAGTATTTTCCGCTCAAAGCCAGCCATGTCATGAGCCTTGTGAAGCAAAGTCGTGGCGGCAAAACCTACCAAGGCGGGTTTGGTCAACGCATGCGTGGTGAAGGCGTATTTGCCGATTTGCTGGCACATCGTTTCAAACTCAGTTGCCAGAAGCTGGGCATGTCAGGCGAAAGGTTGGGCTTCCGTACCGATTTGTTTAAGGTGCCGGATGCCTGGCGGCAGTCGTCAAACAGCCCGCAACTCACATTGTTTTAATCACCATGCTTGATTTGTTATTTGGCGACTTGTTATTTGTCTATGGCACCTTGCGCCAAGGTAACGCAAACGCAATGGCTGCTTATCTTTCTACGCATGCTGAATTCCTCACTGGAGGCTGGTTTCAAGGCCTGATGTATCAGATCAGCTATTACCCTGGTGTGATTGCCTCTGACTGTGCTGATGACCGCATCTATGGGGAGGTTTACCGTTTGCATGATGCGCAAAGCACGCTGGCTGTGCTGGATGATTATGAGGAGTGTAGTGCCCGACATAGGCAGCCTGCGGAGTATCAACGGCTTAACACGCAGATACTGGCCGTAGATGGTCACGTATTGGAACAGGTGTGGATTTACCTGTATCAATGGCCTCTGCACAATAAGCGACTAATCGAATCCGGTGACTTTATGCAGCACGAACAGCTGATATGAAAAACAAAGGGCGCCATCAGCGCCCTTTGTTTGATATTGCAGCTTAGAGTAACAAACGTCTCACATCACTCAGCATCACTCGCAGGTGGCTGGTGAATCTTGCACCGTCTGCACCGTCGATCACGCGGTGATCGTATGACAGCGATAATGGCATGATCAGACGCGGGTCAAAGCCGCCGGTGTCTTTGTTGTAGACAGGCTGCATGGCCGCACGCGAGACGCCTAAAATCGCCACTTCAGGGCAATTGATGATAGGCGTGAACATGGTGCCGCCGATACCGCCCAGGCTGGAAATGGTAAAGCAGCCGCCTTGCATTTCTTCTACTTTCAGCTTGCGTTCGCGTGCTTTGGCAGACAGGTCAGCCAGGTCGCGTGCGATATCCATCACGTCTTTCTGGTTCACATCGCGCACCACTGGTACTACCAGGCCGTCCGGCGTATCGCAGGCGAAACCGATGTTGTAATACTGCTTGAGGATCAGGCTGTCGCCTTCTGGAGACAGTGAGGCATTGAAGTTAGGGTAGGTGCGCAGCGCATTGACGACGGCTTTCATCAGGAAAGCCAGCAAGGTCAGTTTTACGCCACGTTTTTCTGCTTCGGCCAGCATGGACTTGCGGAAGTCTTCCAGGTCTGTAATGTCAGCTTCATCGAACTGCGTCACATGCGGTGCAGTGACCCAGTTACGGTGCAGGTTGGCCCCAGACAGTTTCTTGATGCGTGACAGTGGTTTGTTTTCGATGCTGCCAAACTGGCTGAAATCGATCACTGGCATTGGCAAGGTGCTCAAACCGCCACCCACGCCCATGTTTTCAGAACGTGGCTTGGACAGCTCGCCTTTAACGTAGGCTTGTACATCCGCTTGTAGAATGCGGTTTTTCGGGCCGTTGGCTTTGACCAGTGACAAGTTAACGCCAAGCTCACGTGCAAACTTACGCACAGAAGGGCTGGCATGCGCCAGTTTGCCGCTGCTGGCAACACTGCTGGCTGCGACCGGGTTCGGGGTCGCTTGCGGTTGCACTACTTGCGGCACTTCGGCCACCGGGCGTGTTGGCTCAGGAATAGCCACTGTTTTTTCATCAACCTTGACCGTTGCCACGACTGGCGTGGCCGTTGGTTGCGGGGCGACTTTCTCAGCAGGTGCTGCTTCGGCAGTGGTATCCAGCGTTAGAATCAGCGCGCCTTGCTTGGTTTTGTCGCCAACGTTGATATGAATCTCTTTGACCACCCCAGCCAATGAAGAAGGGATGTCCATGGAGGCTTTGTCAGACTCTACGGTAATCAGCGAGTCTTCTTTGGCCACGGTGTCACCCACGCTGACCAGGACTTCAATTACGTCGACGCTGTCAAAGTTGCCGATATCCGGCACCAGTACTTCTTTGATAGACATATTCTATACTTTCCTTATGTCGTGACCTTAGATCGTGGCCGGGTTGGCACGAGTAATGTCGATATTATATTTTTTGATCGCTTCGGTCGCTTTGCTTGCTGGCAGCTTGCCGTCATCCGCCAAGGCTTTCAGTGCGGCGAGTACCACGTAGTAGCGGTCAACTTCAAAGAAGCTGCGTAGTGCTTCGCGAGAATCTGAACGCCCATAACCATCGGTGCCCAGTGCGACAAAGCGATTAGGGACATAGTTGTGGATCTGGTCAGCAAACGAACGCATATAGTCAGTGGACGCAATCACTGGACCTTCAGCTTTTGCCAAGGCTTGAGCAACGTAGCTTAACTTAGGCTTGGCTTCCGGGTTCAGCAGGTTGTGACGCTCGGCATCAATACCATCGCGGCGCAACTCGGTAAAGCTGGTCACGCTCCACACGTCAGCAGACACGCCCCAGTCTTTTTCCAGTAATTCAGCGGCCGCAATCACTTCACGCAAAATCACGCCGGAACCCATTAACTGAACCTTAGGACCTTTGGCTTTGGACTTGCTGAAGCTATACATGCCTTTGAGGATGCCCTCGGCACTGCCTTCCGGCATGGCAGGGTGGGTATAGTTTTCGTTCATCAGGGTGATGTAGTAATACACATCTTCCTGATTTTGCACCATGCGGCGCATCCCTTCCTGAATGATCACGGCCAGTTCGTAAGCGAAGGTCGGGTCGTAAGACACGCAGTTAGGAATCGTCGCAGACATCAGGTGGCTATGGCCATCTTCGTGTTGCAAACCTTCACCGTTCAGCGTGGTACGGCCTGCGGTGGCACCCAGCAAGAAGCCGCGTGCGCGGCTGTCACCGGCGGCCCAGGCAAAGTCGCCGATGCGCTGGAAACCAAACATGGAGTAGTAGATATAGAACGGAATCATTTGCGTGCCGGTGACGCTATAAGACGTCGCGGCGGCCAGCCAGCTGGCAAAAGAGCCAGCCTCGTTAATGCCTTCTTCCAGAATCTGGCCACTTTGAGATTCTTTATAGAACATCACCTGGTCAGAATCTTGTGGCTCGTACAGTTGGCCGACAGAAGAGTAAATACCCAATTGACGGAACATGCCTTCCATACCGAAGGTACGCGCTTCGTCTGGCACGATAGGCACCACGTATTTGCCCACTTGCTTGTCACGTACCAGCGTAGACAGGATACGTACGAATGCCATGGTGGTTGAAATTTCACGCTCACCGGTTGCACCGAGCATGTTTTCAAATGCAGATAGTTCAGGCACGGTCAGCTCGTTACCTTTACGGCGACGGCTAGGCACAAAGCCACCCAAAGCAGAGCGGCGTTCCATCATGTATTTGATTTCCGGGCTGTCTTCGGTCGGACGGTAGTAAGACAGATTTTCTACTTGCTCGTCAGTCAATGGCAAGTCAAAGCGGTCACGGAACGCTTTCAGTGAAGCGATATCCATGCTTTTTTGCTGGTGCGTGGTGTTCTGGCCTTCACCAGCTTCACCCATGCCATAGCCTTTAACGGTTTTAGCCAAGATAACGGTAGGTTGACCCTTGTGGTTCACTGCAGACTGGTAAGCTGCAAATACTTTGTGTGGATCGTGGCCGCCACGGTTCAGGCGCCAGATATCAGCATCTGACATGGCCGCGACCATTTCACGCAGCTCAGGATATTTGCCAAAGAAGTGCTCACGTGTGTACGCGCCACCTTTTTGCTTGAAGTTCTGGTACTCGCCGTCCACGCATTCTTCCATACGTTTGCGCAGAATACCGTCTTTATCCATGGCCAGCAGTGGATCCCAGTAGGAGCCCCAGATGACCTTGATCGCGTTCCAGCCTGCACCGCGGAAGTTGGATTCGAGTTCTTGGATAATTTTGCCGTTGCCGCGCACTGGACCATCCAGGCGTTGCAAGTTACAGTTAATGACAAAAATCAGGTTATCCAGGCCTTCGCGTGCAGCCAGTGAAATCGCGCCTTGTGATTCTGGCTCGTCCATCTCGCCATCACCGCAGAATACCCATACCTTACGGTCAGCCGTATCGGCGATGCCGCGGTTATGCAGGTATTTGAGGAAACGTGCTTGGTAAATACCAGCCAATGGGCCCAGGCCCATAGATACGGTTGGGAACTGCCAGAAATCAGGCATCAACCAAGGGTGAGGGTAGCTGGACAGGCCATTGCCACCCGTTTCCTGGCGGAAGTTGTCCATTTGCTCTTCAGAGATACGGCCCTCAAGGAAAGCGCGCGCATACACACCCGGTGAGGAGTGGCCCTGGAAGTAAATACAGTCGCCGCCAAAACTTTCATTGGCAGCGCGGAAAAAGTGGTTAAAACCTACATCGTATAGCGTTGCTGCTGACTGGAAGCTGGCAATATGGCCGCCAATCCCTGGCGATTTCTCGTTGGCACGCAACACGGTCATGATCGCATTCCAGCGAATCAGGGCGCGTACACGGCGTTCCATCTCCGGGTCACCTTGCAGTTTGCCCTGCAAGTGGGTGGGGATGGTATTGACGTAAGAGGTGGTTGCCTTATAAGGCAAATGGCCGCCGGAACGGCGGGCCTGATCAATCATTGCTTCCAGCAGGAAGTGGGCGCGTTCTGGCCCTTCATTCTCAATGACGGCACTGAGGGCTTCTAGCCATTCTTGCGTTTCTTGTGCGTCGGTTTCATTGAGGTGTGCTTGCGAATGCGTTGCCATGCGTGAGGATTCTCCGAGTTTTTAGTCGCTATGCGTATAATCTAGCACCTAGTATCCCGCACCTGGCCATGCCTAGCGCTGAGGAAAGTGTTGATTACCAAGAAGGGATTCCGAAATTGGACACTGCTTTTATGGTAACACGTTGCTGAATTTAGGTGATGAGCCTCAGCAACCTAGCTATCAACTGTAAGTGTCTCTTTTTTGGCGCTTTTGGTCAAGTTTTGCATGAATGAATCATGCCTAACTACAGGTATTTGCTACGTTTATTTAATGTTTTATATAAGAGTGTTTTCTAAAGATATGCGCATCGAGTGGTCCCAAACTTCTGAAGTCAGTTCAACCTTATTATCAGCTTATGCCAAGCATATATTGGTCGTGTTTGAAGAAAAGTTTTTTTCGTCATTGCCATTTGCAGATGCGCTGGCGCTTAAATTGCAGCGTGCTGGCCTCACCGCAGCCGATTTGAAAGACAAACCAGTCACGCTGGAGTTGGCTGATGGCACACTGGTCAGCCTGTGCCAGGTGGAGGCTACAGCATCCGCATTCGGCGTGGCTACATTGTTGCGTACGGCCATAAAACCTTTACTCAGCGAGCATCCGGCACGTATTGCCCTGGCAATACTTTCTAAGAAACATGCGGCCTCACTCGCCAGATTGGCAGCTTATGTCACCCTGGTGAATGCACAAGCCTTGCCCGTGCTGAAACAAAAATCTGCCAGCCAGAAACTGCGTGAAATCGGCGTGTTTGGTGTTGCCGATATTGCCTGGACTGATGAAGTTATGGCATTGGTGGCTGGCAATACCGTTTGCCGTGCACTGACCATGACGCCACCCAATATGCTGACGCCAGCCTTGTACCGGCAATGTCTGCAGACCATGGCCAGCGAAAAAGGCTGGCAATATGCCGAGTGGGACACCGAGGCACTGCGCCAACTGGGCGCAGGTGCATTTGTCGCCGTGGCACAAGGCTCTGAGCCGCAAGATGCCGCCATCGTCAAACTGTCTTACCGCCATCCGCAAGCTGAAAAAACGCTGGCACTGGTTGGGAAGGGCATTTGTTTTGATACTGGCGGCCATAATTTAAAGTCAGCCAAATATATGCAGGGTATGCACCAGGATATGAACGGCAGCGCAGTGGCGGTGGGTGTGTTGCAGGCCATCAGTGCGCAACAGCTGCCTATCAATGTGGATTGCTGGCTGGCTCTGGCACAAAACCATATTGGTCCCAACGCTTACAAGCAGAATGATGTGATCACCGCCCTGAATGGTATGAGCATCGAAATCGTACATACGGATGCCGAAGGCCGTATGGTGCTGGCGGACACCTTGACCTTGGCCAGTCGTGACAAACCAGATGTGATGGTAGATTACGCCACGCTGACCGGCAGTATGCAAACGGCGCTGGGTTCTCGCATGAGCGGCATTGTGGCTAATCGCCAGACCTTGGCAAACCAGATGGTGGAAGCGGGTGCGGTGAGCGGGGAGCGCGTCGTGGCTTTTCCTTACGCTGAGGACTATGACAGCGAGCTCGATAGCGACATCGCTGATATCAAGCAGTGCACCATGGATAGCGATGCCGACCATATCCTGGCAGCTCGCTTTTTAGGTAAGTTTATCGAGGGTGACGTGGACTGGTGCCACGTCGATTTATCGTCTTATGCGCACAAAGAGGGCTTGGGCGCTGTGGCCAGCGAGGTGAACGGCTTTGGGGTGGCGCTCACCTTGCAATGGTTGCAGGCTTTCATGGCAGGCAAGTAGAAGGTTAACCACAAGCGCTGCAACGTGCCAGCCACTCGCGGCCTTTGAGCATCAGGTGCCAGTACAGAGAAGGCAATATATATTTCTTTAGCCACCAGGCACTGCGCCGAGGCTTGGTCGAGTCCCAGGGAAAGGTCGGCACGATTTTGCCACCATAACCAAACTCGGCCAGGATGATTTTGCCTTTTTCTACGGTGAGCGGGCAAGAGCCATAACCATCATAACGTGAAGGCAGGGCGAGGCCCGCGCGGGCAGCTAACAAGTTCTCGGCCGCAATCACCACTTGCTTGCGCGCAGCGGCAGCCGTTTTTGCATTCGGTGTATTGGTACAATCACCGACGCCGAAAATCTCCGGGTAACGCACATGCTGCAAGCTGTGTTGATCGACTTCCACCCAGCCATCGGCATTGGCTAACGGGCTTTGCTTGATAAAGTCTGGCGCGACTTGCGGCGGTACTACATGCAATAGGTCAAACGACTCGCTGACACGGTTGATGTTGCCGTCGGCATCTTTCACATTAAACCAGGCTGTTTTACCGGGGCCATCCACTTCGACTAATGTGCTGTTCAAATGCAAATCTACCTGATAGCGGCGGATATATTGCATCAGCGGTTCTACATATTCCTTGACGCCAAACAGCGCAGGCGTACTGCTGTAGAACGACGCTTTGATATTGCCCAGACGTCCCTTGCTCAGCCACTCGGCACAGGAAAGATACAAGGCTTTTTGTGGTGCGCCCGCACATTTGATTGGCAT
This sequence comes from Methylophilus sp. Q8, assembly GCF_000800115.1. Taxonomy (NCBI): domain Bacteria; kingdom Pseudomonadati; phylum Pseudomonadota; class Betaproteobacteria; order Nitrosomonadales; family Methylophilaceae; genus Methylophilus; species Methylophilus sp. Q8. The sequence continues at coordinate 2,114,870 of NZ_JUHE01000001.1, forward strand.
TGGTGGCTGGGTAAACAAGGCTTTACCGGATTGCAATTGTTGCACTAACTGCCAGGTATAAGGCGCCAGGTCAAAACGGTAGTTAGAGGTCACGCCATGCTGGCCCAGCGTTTCTGGCAAGCCTTTAATCCCTGCCCAGTTGAGTTTAAGGCCCGCAGCAACCACCAGTTGCTGATATTGAATGTTGCCCAGCTTGTCGGTGCTGACTTGCTGTTGTTCCGGCTGAAAACTGGTGACTGCAGCCTGTAGCCAGGTGACACCGGACGGAATGCAAGACGCCATAGGACGTACCGTTTTCTGGGCGTCAAATTCACCGGCACCGACCAGGGTCCAGGCTGGCTGGTAATAGTGCTGCTCAGAAGGCTCTATGATGGCAATGCTTAGTGCCGGTGCGCGTTTTTTCAGGCTGGCTGCAATGGCGCAACCGGCTGAGCCGCCGCCTATAATCACAATGTCGAAATTGGTTTTTTGCATGAGATAAAATTTTTTCTAATAATGAAGACGTTGGTAAGGTTAAGGGCTTAGCCAGCTTTTGACTTTATGAAATAAGCCTGCCTGTTCGGAAGACTGGCAACAGGCAGGTTTGGCACCCGTTTCTGCAGAAGCCGGGCCGCTATGTAATGCTTGTTGATACACCTGGCCGGCCCGGTTACCTGTCCTGCAAAACCCGAGTACCGGGCCTGCGTGCATATTCAGCAGGGCCTGCAATTGCTGCACATGCTCAGGCCTGATCTGGTTGGGTAACACCGGGATATCCGCGTAGGCGATACCCAGTGAGGCTGCTTTTGCGGCAAGTGTCGCGCTGAGGGGCTGCGCATCGCCGCCTTCGCCATCTGGCCGGAAATTCACAACCAGCTTGATACCGTTGGCTGCCAGTGCATCCAGGTCTGTTGCCGTTAACTGGTCGCTTACACTGTAGCGTTGATCAATTGTTTTGATGTCCATCTTTTTTTCCTATGCGCTTTTGAGTTGCGCGGTTGCTGTCTTTTGGCAAAATTCGCGATGCAGTACCTGAATCACCGCCAGGGCCGCCGGACTGCCTATGCTGTAAAACACATTTTTGCCTTCACGGCGGGTGCTCACCAGTTGCGCCTCGCGCAGCACGGTTAATTGTTGCGACAGGCTGGGTTGCCTCAAATTCAGGTTGTTTTCCAGCTCGCTGACCGATTTCTCGCCTTGTGATAACTGACATAACAGCAACAACCGATCAGTGTTTGCCATCGCTTTCATCAACTGGCTGGCCTGATCGGCCGATGCTCTTAACTGGTCAAAAATATCCACCGCAATATCCGAAGTTTGCATAATACCCCTAGAATCATCATTTATTTTTTATACTATTTATACGTTGAAATTCAATCATAAACCTGTTGTCACAGATTGTGTACGCTTTAACACTTAAGTGATTGACCGTGATCATTGTTTGAAATCAATCTGTGGTAAAGTTTGTCGCACAAATTAAAAGTGAGAGGCTGCTGCGGCAACCCTCACCATCACAATAAAAACACTGGGGATTATCGGGATGATGCAATCACTTTCATGGATCAGCTTGTTTCCTGAACTGGAAACGCTGGAGGATGCGGCCAAAAAACTGCTGATGCAATATGCGCGTATTGTGGAGGCGCCGATAGGCACCATAGGCTATCGTGAAGGCGACCATTGCGGTGGTTATGTGCTGCGGCTTAAAGGCCGCTCGCGTGTCTATAAAATGTCTGCCAGTGGCCGCGAGATTGTGTTGTACCGCGTCGGCGCCGGTGAAACCTGCGTCATCACCACGACCTGTTTGCTCGGCAATAGTCAGTATCCGGCTTCGACCATTGTCGAAGAGGAAATTCAGGATGTGATTGTGCCGGATACGACTTTCCATAAGCTCATGATCGATTCACCGGTATTCAGGCAATATGTGATGCAAAATTATGGCGCCTTGATCAGCGACCTGATCGTGTTGCTGGATGAAGTCGCCTTTCAAACGCTGGATGCACGTCTGGCTAAATGGCTGCTGGACATGGGTAATAACACGATTCAACGCACGCACCAGCAAATTGCCGATGAATTGGGTACGGCGCGTGAGGTGATCAGCCGCCAGTTAAAGCGCCTGGAACAAAAAGGCTGGTTGACCATGGGGCGCGGCGTGATTGAAATCCAGCAGCGTGGCGAATTGCTCAAACTGGCTAACAGCAGCCAGTAATACTGTATCTGCCCAGATACAAAATTCTCCCGGCTTCGATACATCCCCGCGTCATCTCTCATGATTGAATGCACGTTAACAACATAACTGCATTAAGCAGTGTGCTTCAAGAGAGGAAACTAGCATGCGTAAATTAATCTTATCCAGCGTGGTCATGATGGCGGCGAGCCAGAGTGCGTTTGCCGATGCCGAGTATATTGACCGGGCCAGGGTGTTGTCGGTCGCACCGCAAGTGCAACAAATCAACCAGCCACGCCAGGAATGCCGTACCGAATATGTGCGTGAAAGTGTGTATGAATCTAATCGCTCTAACACGGGCGCGATTGTCGGTGGTGTTGCGGGTGGATTATTGGGAAGCACGATAGGCCGTGGTAACGGCCGTATTGCAGCTGCGGCAGTCGGTGCCGGTGTGGGTGCGATTGTGGGTGATCGTGTCGGTAACCAGAATGCCTATGGCAACGAGCGCATCGTGACACGCCCGGTTGAGCAGTGTGTGATGGTAGACCAATGGCAAACCGTGACTACCGGTTACGTGGTGAATTATGAATACCAGGGTCGTCAATATTCAACCCTGATGGACAGAGACCCAGGCCCGGTATTGGATGTGACCGTATTAGTCAGACCGAATGTGGTGCAGATTCAACCTATGCCAGCGCCAGGATATCGTCCGGCCGCAATGAGGGGACATGGTCCACGCCAGCATCGTCAATATTGGTAAATGCATGGCTGTTAATAAGCGCGGTGCCCGCGATGGCATCGCGTTTATGCTTTGAGCAGTACAATTACGGCACCGCTGCCGCCATCGTTGGCGCGCGCCTGGGCATAGGCAATGACTTCATCTTTTTGCATCAGCCAGTTGCGCAGTTTGTGTTTAAGCACGGGTTCTTTGTTACGCGAGCCCAGGCCTTTGCCATGCACGATACGCACGCAGCGCAAACCCCGTTTTTTGCAATCAGCAATAAATTCAGACACATATAACCTGGCTTCATCGCTGATCAGGCCATGCAAATCTATGTGTGCCTGCACCACCCAATGGCCACGGCGCAGTTTGCTCAGCACCATGGGCGATTGGCCTTCGCGCAAATACAGTAACTCTTCGCCGCTTTCTAGTTCGTGGGCGGGAATATAATGATCGCTCAACGAATCCACCAGGGCCTGTTGTTCGTCTTTAATCAGTTGCCGCGGGATCGGTTTCGGTTTTTTGGGCGCATGCGAAATGCGATTGGTTTTGACCGGGCGCGCGCCTTTCACTGCTTCGTGAAACAGTGTCAGATCATCTTCGTCTTTGTCCGGCAACTCTTGTGACATGGTTTGATTTTAATGTTTAATTTAAAAATAAAAAAGCGCACCGGGGTGCGCTTCTTCATTTCAGCAGCTAGATTTACTCCAGGCTGGTCAAATAGCGCTCGGCATCCAGCGCTGCCATACAACCGGTTCCGGCACTGGTGACAGCCTGGCGGTAAATATGGTCTTGCACGTCACCGGCGGCAAATACGCCAGGTACGCTGGTGGCAGTAAAATTACCCTGACGGCCAGTTTGCGTCACAATATAACCGCCTTCCATCTCCAGCTGGCCTTCAAAAATCTGCGTATTTGGCTGGTGGCCAATGGCGATAAACACACCTTTGAGTGCAATATCTTTGGTGGTGCCAGCGTTGACATCTTTCACGCGCATACCAGTCACGCCAGTGTTGTCGCCTAATACCTCATCCAGCGTGTGGAAGGTTTCGAGGACGATCTTGCCTTCCTTGACGCGGTCCATCAGTTTATCGACCAGGATGGCTTCGGCCTTGAATTTGTCTCGACGGTGTACCAGCGTCACCTTGCTGGCAATATTAGCCAGGTACAAGGCTTCTTCAACAGCCGTATTGCCGCCGCCAATCACGGCGACTTCCTGGTTGCGGTAGAAAAAGCCATCACATGTGGCGCAGGCAGATACGCCTTTACCGGCAAAGGCTTCTTCACTTGGCAAGCCCAGGTATTTGGCCGACGCACCCGTAGCAATAATCAAGGCATCGCAGGTGTACTCACCGTTATCACCCACCAGGCGGATCGGTTTTTCTTTGAGGTGCGTGGTGTGGATATGGTCAAAAATCATCTCGGTATTAAAACGCTCGGCGTGTTGCTGAAAACGCGCCATCAACTCCGGACCCATGACGCCATTGGCATCGGCAGGCCAGTTATCGACCTCAGTGGTTGTCATCAGCTGGCCGCCTTGGGCCAGGCCGGTAATCAACACCGGGTTGAGGTTTGCGCGAGCAGCATAGACCGCTGCGGTGTAGCCAGCAGGGCCTGAGCCAAGAATCATTAAACGGGCATGTTTTGTTGCCATGATGGGATTTCCAGTGTTTGGTGAATTATTTTTATGTAGATGGGGATGGGCATCTGTGATTTAAATGCCCATCTCACTTAATGTCTATGAAGAAAGGTTGCAGTCGTCTTACTCCAGCAAACTGCGTAACATCCATGCTGTTTTTTGGCTTCGGCATAACCTGAAGGTTAGCCTACACCGAAAAACAGCATCGATTATCTATTATTCCAGCAAGCTCCGTAACATCCATGCTGTTTTTTCATGCAGTTGCAGGCGTTGGGTCAACAAGTCAGCCGTGGCTTCGTCAGAGGCTTTTTCTGCTGCCGGGAATACACTGCGTGCCGTGCGGCAGACTGCTTCGTGACCAGCAACCAGTTCACGGATCATTTCGTTGGCTTTAGGCACATCAATGGTTTCTTCAATCGAGGTCAGTTTGGCAAACTGGGCATAGGTGCCAGGCGCATACACGCCCAATGAACGAATACGCTCCGCCACCAGGTCAACCGCCAGTGCCAGCTCGGTGTACTGGGTTTCAAACATCAGGTGCAACGTGTTGAACATTGGTCCAGTGACGTTCCAATGAAAATAGTGCGTTTTCAAATATAAAGTGTAGGTGTCAGCCAGCAGTTTGGACAAACCCTGCGCGATTTCCTGGCGATTTTCATTGTTAATTCCGATATCCATATGCTCTCCATGGGTGTGATTTATAGATGTGATTTGTTTATTTTAGAACCTCGTCTCCCTGACTGCAATTTGATTTTGCTATAATCATTTAAGTTCACTCTTGCAAAGAAAGAGACAACATATTGTTTTTTAATAAGAAAAAAGTTGCTAACGTCCGTCTTGAAAAAGTTTCGACGGAGAAACAGCTGCGTGATGCCAAATTGCTGCGTGAGGTGTCATGGATTGCGCTGGCCGCATTGGGTGTGTTCCTGGCGGTGATTTTAGCGACTTATTCGCATGAGGATCCAGGCTGGACACATGCGATTGGCGAACATGACATCATCCACAATGCGGGCGGGACTGTGGGCGCCTGGGTGTCAGATATTTTCCTCTCCTTATTTGGTTTTTCATCGTGGTGGTTTGTGGTGCTGGCCTTTTACATGGTCTGGCTCATGTATCAGCGCTTGCATCTGGACCCGGTTGAAAAACATGACTGGTGGTTGAATGGCGTCGGCTTTGCCTTGATGCTACTGGCGTCAGCGGCGCTTGAGTCCGGTCACCTGGTGAGTTTTCCGGCCGATTTTCCGCTCAAGCAAGGTGGCGTGATTGGTAGTGGCATTGATCATCTGCTACGCAATATGTTTGGATTTGCTGGCTCTACCATGCTGCTGCTGGTGTTGTTTGCCATTTCGTTCAGCCTGTTTACCAGCTGGTCACTGATTGCCATGAGCGAGCAATTGGGCGAGTGGGTGATCCAGTTTTACCAGTGGAGCCTGCTCAAATACCAGGATAGTCAGGACCGTAAAGTGGGTCGCCAGGCATTGCAGGCACGCGAAGAGTTTGTCGAGGCCGAGCGCAAGCGGGTTGAAGACCGCAAGCCAGTCGAGATTACGGTGCCAGAAGTGGTTATAGAGCCAAGTGAGCGCGTGGTCAAAGAAAAGCAGGCTGTGTTGTTTGCCGCGATTGAGCAGGAAGGCTTGCCGCCACTGCATTTGCTGGATGCGCCTAACCAGTCGGTTGAGTTGCAATCTGCCGAAACACTGGATTTCACCTCGCGCCTGATCGAGCGCAAGCTGATGGACTTTGGCATTGAGGTCAAAGTGGTCACGGCACAACCTGGCCCGGTGATTACACGCTATGAGCTGGACCCGGCACCTGGCGTGAAAGGCAGTCAGATCACCAACCTGGCCAAAGATCTGGCGCGGGCGCTGTCTGTGATCAGTGTGCGCGTGGTCGAAACTATCCCAGGCAAAAGCTTTATGGGCCTGGAGATTCCTAACCCTAAACGCCAGATTGTGTCGCTGTCTGAAATCATGGGTAGCCAGGCTTATGCCGACCAGAGCTCGCCGCTGGCGATTGCCATGGGTAAAGACATTGCCGGTAAGCCGATTGTGGCTGACCTGGCGAAAATGCCACATGTGCTGGTGGCAGGTACTACCGGTTCCGGTAAGTCGGTGGCGATTAACGCCCTCATTTTAAGCTTGTTGTATAAGTCAGAAGCCAGTCGCGTGCGCATGATCCTGATCGATCCGAAAATGCTGGAGCTTTCAGTCTATGAAGGTATCCCGCATCTGCTGGCGCCGGTGGTGACTGATATGCGCCAGGCCGCTAACGCATTGAACTGGTGCGTGGCAGAGATGGAGCGTCGTTACAAACTGATGTCTACGCTAGGTGTGCGTAACCTGGCCGGATATAACCAGAAGATACAGGAAGCGAAAAAGCAGGGCGTCTCGATTCCGCATCCGTTCAGCTTAACGCCGGATGAACCAGAGCCATTGGAAGAAATGCCATTGATCGTGGTGATGATCGACGAATTGGCTGATCTGATGATGGTGGTGGGCAAGAAAGTGGAAGAACTGATTGCGCGCCTGGCGCAAAAGGCGCGTGCTTCAGGCATCCACCTGGTGCTTGCGACACAGCGGCCATCGGTAGATGTGATTACCGGCTTGATTAAAGCCAACGTGCCGACACGTGTGGCGTTCCAGGTGTCGAGTAAGATTGATTCGCGCACGATTCTGGACCAGATGGGTGCAGAAACTTTGCTGGGGCAGGGCGATATGCTCTACTTGCCGCCAGGCAGCGGCTACCCGCAACGTATTCATGGCGCATTTGTCAGTGATGGCGAAGTGCACAATGTGGTCAATTTCCTTAAGGCACAGGGCGAACCAAACTACATCGAAGGCATTCTCACCAATGAGACTGAGGGCGGCGATCTTGATGCCTTGCCGGGAGGCAGTGATGCTGGCGGTGAAAAAGACCCGTTGTATGATGAAGCGGTGGCGATTGTGTTGAAGACACGCCGTGCTTCAATTTCATCGGTGCAACGCCAACTGCGCATCGGTTACAACCGTGCCGCGAGGTTAATTGAGGATATGGAACGTGCCGGACTGGTCTCTGCCATGCAAAGTAATGGCAACCGTGAAGTACTGGTAAAAGCTGGAGGAGACCATGAATAAGAGATTGATCAAAGCGCTGATCGTTTTTAGCGGCTGGTGTGTGATGTCAGCGGCATTAGCCGATGGCGTGGATGACTTAAAACAGTTTTATCAAAGCACACAATCCATGCGTGCTAACTTCAAGCAAACGGTGTTTGACCAAAAAGGGCGCAAATTGCAAGAGGTCAATGGCACCATGTTGTTACAGCGTCCGAACAAGTTTCGCTGGGATTATCAAAAGCCTTACGAGCAGCAAATTATTAGCGATGGCCGTCAGGTGTTTTTGTTCGATGTTGATTTGCAACAAGTCACGGTGCGCACGGTGGATAAAGTGTTGGGTACCAGTCCTGCCGCATTGCTGGCAGGTGGGCCAAATGTGGAAGAAAGTTTCCGCCTCTCGCGTTTGCTCGACTTTGAAGGGCTGCAGCGCGTGCAGGCTAAACCCAAGCAAAAAGACAGCGGTTTTCAGGTGGTGATTATCTCGTTTGACCATAGCAAATTGGCCGAAATGCGCCTGGTGGATGCTTTTGGGCAAAGCACGCATATTGTGTTTTCCAATGTTGAGGCCAACCCAAGCCTGAATACCAACCAGTTCCTGTTCTCGATTCCCAAAGGGGTAGATGTGGTGGGCGAGTAATCGCCTGCGCATCAAAACTAGCATGTCCTCCCTGTTTGAACCACAAACGCCTGCTTCTGCACCCCTTGCAGAGCAGCTACGCCCCAAAACCCTGGACGAAGTCGTCGGGCAAACGCATTTACTCGGTGAAGGTAAACCTTTACGCCGCGCGTTTGAGTCTGGCAAATTGCCATCCATGATTTTATGGGGGCCACCGGGTGTCGGTAAAACGACCTTGGCACGCCTGATTGCACAAACCGCAGAGGCTGAGTTTGTGCCTTTGTCCGCTGTGTTGTCGGGCATTAAAGATATCCGCGAAGCCGTAGAGCGTGCTGAGCACACCTTGCAACAAACCGGGCGTAACACCATTTTGTTTGTCGATGAGGTGCACCGGTTTAATAAAGGCCAGCAGGATGCTTTTTTACCGTATGTTGAAAGTGGCCTGATTACGTTTATTGGGGCAACCACTGAAAATCCTTCATTTGAGGTGAACAGCGCACTGTTAAGCCGTGCTCAGGTATTTGTGCTGAATGCATTGACTGAGGAGGAGCTAGCCGAGCTACTGGAGCGCGCACGGCTAAAGGTGGCGCCATCCGTCAAATTGGATGACACTGTCACCGAGCAGGTGTTGGCCTACGCTGATGGCGATGCCAGGCGCTTGCTTAACTTTGCCGAGGGCTTGTTTAATGGGGCCGTCTCGGCCAACATTGACAGCATAGACGAGTCCTTTTTGCAGTCGACCATGGCCAGCAAGTTGCGCCGATTTGACAAAGGTGGCGAAGCCTTTTACGACCAGATTTCTGCCTTGCACAAGTCCGTGCGTGGCTCCAACCCGGATGCTGCGCTCTATTGGTTGATGCGTATGCTGGATGGCGGTGCCGAGCCCTTGTACCTGGCGCGCCGCATTATCCGCATGGCCTGGGAAGATATCGGCCTGGCCGATCCACGCGCCATGCAGATCGCCAACGACGCAGCACTGACATTTGAGCGCTTGGGTAGCCCCGAAGGTGAGCTGGCGTTGGCGCAAGCGGTGATTTACCTGGCCGTGGCCGCCAAAAGTAATGCGGGCTATATGGCCTATAATCAGGCCAAGGCCTTTGTGGCGCAAGACAAGTCCAGGCCGGTGCCGCTACACCTCAGAAATGCGCCGACCAAACTGATGAAAGCGCTGGATTACGGCAAAGAATATCGTTACGCGCACAATGAGCCTGGCGCTTATGCGGCAGGCGAGCATTACTTTCCAGATGATTTGGAAGCCCAGCCGTTTTACCAACCCACACCACGTGGTTTGGAAGGTAAAATAGGCGAAAAATTGCAGCACCTGAAAGAACTGGATAGAAAAGCCAAGAAGTAGTTTGGCCACAGAGGGCACAGAGCTCACAGAGAAAACCACTATGGATGATTTGACTGGTCAGATTATCGGGGCCGCGATTGAGGTACATCGTGAGCTTGGAGTAGGTTTGCTGGAGTGTGTTTACGAAGCTGCCCTTTGCCATGAATTTGGTTTGCGTGGCATTGCATACCGACGTCAGGTTGCAGTGGATGTATTGTATAAAGGTGTAGTGATACAAGGGCAGCGCCTTGATTTATTGGTGCATGGTGAAGTAATTGTCGAATTGAAAGCGCAATTGAAACTGCCTGAGTTTGCACAAGCACAATTGATTTCATATTTAAAATCAACGGGTCTCAAGCGTGGCCTGTTGATTAATTTTGCAGAGCCTAAATTGGTCAATGGAGTAAAACGGGTTTCTCTGTGAACTCTGTGTTCTCTGTGGCTAAAACAAAGAAAGAACTTATGTTAGACATACAACAACTGAGAAATGATTTGGACAATGTGGTCGCCCGCCTGGCGGCACGCAAGTTTGCTTTTCCGGCAGCGGAGTTCACCGCACTGGAAGCACAACGTAAAACCATTCAGACCAATACTGAGAATCTGCAAGCCAAACGCAATACTGCCTCCAAGCAAATAGGCATTGCCAAGTCCAAAGGTGAGGATGCCAGTGCGATTTTGGCCGAAGTGGCTGGTTTAGGCGACGAACTAAAAGCGGCAGAAGCGCAGTTGAGCGAGATTCAGGCTAGCATGCAGGCATTGATGCTGAATGTACCTAATTTGCCGCATGACAGCGTGCCTGTAGGCCAGGATGAAAGCCAAAACGTGGAAGCACGTCGCTGGGGCACACCACGCAGCTTTGACTTTGAAGTCAAAGACCACGCTGACGTTGGTGCGCCTTTAGGGCTGGATTTTGATACCGGTGCCAAATTGTCAGGTGCACGCTTTACGCTGATGAAAGGCCAGATTGCCAAACTGCATCGTGCGATTGCCCAGTTTATGCTGGATACGCAAACCGACAAGCATGGCTATACTGAGTGTTACACGCCTTATATGGTTAACCGCGAAACTTTGGTTGGCACTGGCCAATTGCCCAAGTTTGAAGAAGACCTGTTTGCAACGCCGCATAATGACAGCAAACTGTACTTGATCCCCACTTCAGAAGTCACGCTGACCAATACCGTGCGCGACGAGATTGTGGCGGCGGATAGTTTGCCAATTAAACTCACCGCACATACGCCTTGCTTCCGCTCAGAGGCTGGTTCTTATGGCCGTGATACCAAGGGCATGATTCGCCAACACCAGTTTGATAAGGTAGAAATGGTGCAGATTGTGCATCCTGATACCAGCTATCAGGCGCTGGAAGAAATGGTTGGCCATGCGGAAGCCATCTTGCAGGCGTTGGAATTGCCTTACCGCGTCGTTTCATTATGTACTGGCGATATGGGCTTTGGCGCGGCTAAAACTTATGATCTCGAAGTCTGGTTACCTGCGCAGAATACCTACCGTGAGATTTCTTCTGTGTCTAATTGCGAAGCGTTCCAGGCGCGCCGGTTACAGGCACGTTTCCGCAATGCTAATGGTAAACCAGAGTTGTTGCATACCCTGAACGGGTCTGGTTTGGCGGTGGGGCGTACGCTGGTGGCAGTGTTGGAAAATAACCAAAATGCCGATGGTAGTGTGACGATTCCTAAAGCTTTGCAGCCTTATATGGGTGGCAAGACCTTGCTAAACTTGTAAGTTTAATCGCTGTGTTTAAGATGCCTTGGCTAACAGCCAAGGCATTTTTATTTCTGCAATCTTGTATGGGTCTACGCCCGGATCGTAAATCGGGAAGTATTTCTGCATGATCTGGTAGTAACTTCTGACCAGCTCGGTGTAAATTACAGGTGCGCCGCAGCTACAGTAACCATGTCTGGCGTTGGCGTAATAGGCCGGGTCATTCAGCAGTTGATAGCCACGCTTTACGTCGGCCCAGCTATCAGGGTTCAAGCCCAGTTTTTGCGCGATAATCCGGGCATCTTCGAGGTGGCCAACGCCATTGTTGTAGGCGGCCAGTGTCATAAAGGTGCGGTCTGGTTCGGGGATGCGGGCGGGAATACGGTCTTTCATCCATAGTAGGAATTTGGCGCCCGCCATCACGCTTTGTTTGGGGTCGAGCCGATCAGTGACATTCATCATGTTGGAGGTTTGTTCGGTGAGCATCATCAGGCCGCGTACATTGGTTGGCGAGGTGCTGTAATTGTCCCAGTGTGATTCCTGATAGCTTAATGCCGCCAGCAAGCGCCAGTCTATGTCGGTGATTTCCTGCGCGCCTTTAAATAAGCGCACATACCTGGGCAGCAGCGTTTGTGATTTACTTAAAAACGTGGTGACATCCACAGGTTTCAAGCGTTTGGTGTGACCATGGTAACGGTCCAGCAGGTTACGCAACGTGCCATCTTTTTCGATTTTTTTGAAAAAGGCCTGCACTTGTTTCAGTCGTTCTTCGCCATGTAATTTATTGAGCGCCCAGCCAATTTTATCGGCCTGGCCCAGCATCATGCCCGCATCCAGTTGCGGGTAGTTATATTGCATGATGGCGATGAGGTGATTATCTGCCACGGTAAAGTCGATCTCATTACGTGCAACAGCTTCGATCAGTTGCTCAGAACTGAGCTTGTCCGTTTCTTTCCAGGTGAGTGTCGGTGCTTTTGATTGCAACTCACGCATGCGCTCAACGAAGCTGGTGCTTTTAGGCAGCACAATGCGCTTTTCAAATAAGGCATCGGCGTTATTGGGCTCACTATTCTTGTCACGGTTATACACCACCATGGCCTGCACCTGGTTAAAGGATGGGCCGAACAAGACCTGGCGCTTGCGTGCAGGTGTGATGCTGATGTCAGCCGCAGCAATGTCAGCATCGCCCCTCAGTAGCGTCGGGAACACTTTGGCAAAACTGTCGACGACGATGAATTCGAGTTTGTAGGGAGGGCCTAGAAACTCAACAAAGCGTTTGGCGAGGTCATATTCCAGGCCGGCATAGTTATTCTGGCTGTCGATGAAGTAAGTGCTGGGGCTGTTGATGGTGACAAAGCGGATGGTATACGGATCTGGCTTGGGTTTGGTTTGTGCCAGGTGTTTTTGGCCATTGTTGTCACTACAGGCGAACAAGGTGACACATAGCGTGATCAGCATGGTTTTCAACCACACTGACCATGTTGACTTGCCTGAACAGAACTGCATAAGACCTGAGTGGCGCTTAAACGCGAGTCTCAATCTGCCCTTGGTCCGCAATCAGGATAGTACTTGCCAGTTTGGCAAAAATGCCGTGTTCAATGACGCCGGGGATATTGTTAATCAAGGCATTCAAGCGATCGGCATCCAGGCTGGCATCAAAGCGCATGTCGAGCACCAGGCTGCCGTAACTGGTGATAGATAAACCGTCTTTGGCCACATTCTGGCGCAGCTCACCGACGCCGCCAATCGCTTCCAGGCTGCGTTTGGCCGCCTGCCAGGCAAAAGGCATCACTTCAATCGGAATCGCAAAATTTTCACCAATACGGCTGACCAGCTTGCTTTTATCTGCAACCACAATGAATTGTTTGGCTGCCTTGGCCAGCAGCTTTTCCATCACCAGGTCATAGCCACGGCCTTTGAGTAAAGCATTGTCTGGTGTGATTTCGTCTGCACCATCCACATACAGGTCGATCTGGCTGAGTTGCGATAAGCTCAACACGGTGAGTCCGGCGGATTGCGCCTTGATCATGCTGATATTGGAACTGGCAATGGTGGTGATGCGTAAGTTGTCGGTGCGCTGGCGCTCGGCCAGTGCGTCGATAAAGTAATTGGCTGTGGATCCTGTGCCCAGACCTACGATCATGTCGTTTTTAACGTAGCTGGCGGCTTCCAGCGCGACGGCTTGTTTATCGTTCATCATTTATTCTCCGTGCTGGTCTCTCTAATCGCTCGGGCGTCTTGCGTGTCATTCAGTCACTGTCTGTGGACGCTTGCAGTTATAATAGCAAACTCGGCAGATTCGCCAAGAAATACTCGTCTAACCTGAGCAATAAGATTCTAACTTTTTATGGCAGTTTCACTCCCCGTCATCGGGCATCCGCAGCGTTTTTCTTTTCAAAGTCAGGGTCTGGATAGCCGGGCATTGGCCGAACTGGCCTGTGGTTTAAAAGCAACAAATACACCGCTGGTGGTGCTGACGGCGAGTGCGTTTGAAGCGCAACGCCTGATGGACGAGATTCCATTTTTTGGCAAAGATATTCGGGTACATTTACTGCCAGACTGGGAAACCTTACCTTACGATGTGTTTTCGCCCCACCCGGACTTGACCTCTGAACGCCTGGCTACGCTCTACCAACTGAGCCAGAACCAAAGCAATATCGTGATTGTGCCGATGGCGACAGCGCTGCTCAGGTTGCCGCCGGTGGCTTACCTGGCGGCGCATACTTTTATGCTCAAAAAAGGCCAGAAGCTGGATGTGGATGCCTTACGCAACCAGTGTGCGCAAGCGGGTTACCATCATGTGAGCCAGGTGATGGGGCCAGGCGAATTTAGCGTACGCGGCGGCCTGGTTGATTTGTATCCCATGGGCAGCGCGTTCCCGTACCGTATAGATCTGTTCGACGATGAAATCGAAACCATACGTACGTTTGATATTGATACCCAACGCAGCGTGTATCCAGTCCCTGAAATCCGTATGCTGCCAGCGCGTGAATTTCCCATGGATGAAGCCGCGATCACACGCTTCCGCAGCCAGTTCCGCGAGTATTTTGAGGGCGATCCTCAACGTGCAAAAATCTATAAGGATGTCAGCAAAGGCACGCCTAGCGGCGGTGTCGAGTGGTATCTGCCTTTGTTCTTTGAACAAACGGCTACCTTGTTCGATTACCTGCCTGCGCAAACCGTGTTGTGCCTGCATGGTGACCTCGATAAAGCCGCGCAAACCTTTTGGACAGATGCCAATAGCCGCTACAAGCTGATGGCATATGACCCCGAAAAACCGATTATGCGGCCAGAAAGCCTGCTGCAAAAAGCCGATGAGTTTTTCAAGCAAACGCATGCATTTGCCCTGGTGAACCAGCAGCTGGATATTAAAAAGAGTTTGCCTGCCGTCGATGTCGACCGTCGTGCAGAGCAGCCGTTACATAAGTTGCAGGGCTTTATCAGTCAGTTTGGTGGACGTGTGTTGATCGCGGCTGAGAGCTTGGGTCGTCGCGAAACCATTGCCCAATTATTTGCAGAACACGGCCTGACTTTCTCATTGGCTGAAGACTGGGCCGGATTTGCACAGTCTAACTTCCCGGTGATGCTAGGTGTGGCGCCACTGCATCAAGGCCTGGTCGATGGCGATTTGGCGGTGATTACCGAAGCTGAGTTATATGCCAGCACGGTGCGCCAGCAGCGCCGCCGCAACCAGGAAAAAGCGCGTAATGCCGAAGGCATGCTTAAAGACTTGTCCGAGCTGCGGCTGGACGATCCGGTGGTGCATGAGCAGCATGGGGTAGGGCGTTATAAAGGCCTGGTCAATATCGATTTTGGTGAAGGCGAAACCGAGTTATTGCTGATTGAATACTTTGGCGATGACAAATTGTATGTGCCAGTGTCGCAATTATTCCTGATTTCACGCTACTCTGGCGGCCCGCCAGAGAGCGCGCCATTGCATCGCTTGGGCAGCGGTCAATGGGATAAAGCCAAGAAAAAAGCGCTCAAGCAAATCCGCGATACGGCCGCAGAATTACTGAATCTTTACGCCCAGCGTGCGTCACGCCGCGGCCATGCTTTTACGTTGAGTCTGCATGATTACGAAGCTTTCTGTGAAGGTTTCCCGTTTGAAGAGACGCCAGACCAGCTGGAGGCGATTGAAAACGTCATCAAGGACATGCAGTCCGGCCGCCCCATGGATAGACTGGTCTGCGGAGATGTGGGCTTCGGTAAGACCGAAGTGGCGTTACGTGCCGCGTTTGTTGCTGTGATGGGTGGCCGCCAGGTGGCGGTGTTGGTGCCAACCACGCTGTTGGCCGAACAGCATTACCAGAACTTTTGTGACCGCTTTGCCGAATGGCCGATCAAGATTGCCGAGATTTCACGTTTCAGGACTGCCAAAGAGCAGGCCAAGGCACTCAAAGGCCTGGCTGATGGCAGCATTGATATCATCATTGGTACCCACCGGTTGATCCAGAAAGATGTACAGTTCAAAAACCTGGGCTTGGCCATTTTGGACGAAGAACACCGTTTTGGCGTACGCCAGAAAGAGCA
The DNA here is from genome assembly GCF_000800115.1 of Methylophilus sp. Q8. NCBI lineage: Bacteria > Pseudomonadati > Pseudomonadota > Betaproteobacteria > Nitrosomonadales > Methylophilaceae > Methylophilus > Methylophilus sp. Q8. The sequence continues at coordinate 2,130,662 of NZ_JUHE01000001.1, forward strand.
GATGAAAGCGTTACGCGCGGAGGTTGATGTGCTGACACTGACGGCGACGCCGATTCCGCGCACCCTGAGCATGGCGATGGAAGGCTTGCGGGAATTCTCTGTCATTTCGACACCGCCACAAAAACGCCTGGCGATCAAAACTTTCCACACGCCATATTCCGATGGCATTATCCGCGAAGCGGTGATGCGTGAATTCAAGCGTGGTGGCCAGGTATATTTCCTGCATAACGAGGTGGATACTATCTACGTGATGAAGGAAAAACTGGAGAAAATTGTCCCCGAAGCCCGCATCGCGATCGGTCATGGCCAGTTGCGTGAGCGCGAGCTGGAACATGTCATGCGCGATTTTTACCAGCAGCGCGCCAACCTGTTGTTGTGTACCACCATTGTCGAAACCGGTATTGACGTACCCACCGCCAACACCATGATTATCAACAAAGCCGATATGTTCGGCCTGGCGCAATTGCACCAGCTGCGTGGCCGTGTGGGCCGCAGCCACCATCAGGCGTATACCTATTTACTGACTGACCCGGACCGCAATATTACGCCACAAGCGCAAAAACGCCTGGATGCGATCCAGTTACTGGAAGATCTGGGCGCGGGCTTCCACCTGGCCATGCATGACCTTGAAATTCGCGGCGCAGGGGAGCTGCTGGGCGATAGCCAGAGCGGTGAGATGCAGGAAATCGGTTTTAACCTGTATTCGGATATGCTCAACCACGCTGTCAAGCAGCTCAAGGCCGGTAAAGAGCCTGACCTTGATGCGCCATTAGGCGTGACGACGGAAATCAATCTGCATACGCCTGCGTTATTGCCAAATAACTACTGCCCCGACGTGCATGAGCGCCTGGTGATTTATAAACGCCTGGCCAATTGTGAAGATGATGACGCACTCGACGCCATGCAGGAAGAGCTGATTGACCGCTTTGGCCTGCTGCCAGAGCCTGGTGAAGCATTGATCGCCTGCCATCGTTTGCGTATCGCTGCTAAACCGCTGGGCATTATCAAGATTGATGCTTCAGATGCTGCCATCCAATTACAATTTAATGTCAAAGCGGACCTGGATCCGATGAAACTGATCAGCCTGCTGCAACGTGATAAACGCTGCCGTATGAATGGGCCCGATAAATTACGTGTGAGTGTACAACTGGGTAACCTCAATCACCGTGTAGAATTAGTCAAAACTTTATTGAAGGAATTTATGTAATGTTGGAAAAACTATTAGCTGCGGTGGCCACCTGGATCATTAGTGTCATTTCAACCATGGGCTACGGCGGCATTGTGTTGCTGATGGCGATTGAGTCTGCGTGCATCCCATTACCTTCCGAAATCATCATGCCGTTTGCCGGGTTTTTGGTGACTAAAGGTGAAATGACTTTGTGGGGGATTGCGCTGGCTGGAGCAATTGGCTGTGTGGTGGGCTCTATCCCGGCTTATTATCTGGGCATGTATGGTGGCCGTCCGTTGGTCGAGAAGTTTGGTAAATATGTGCTGATCAGCAAAAAAGACCTCGATATGGCTGACCGCTGGTTTGCGCAGCATGGCGAGATTATCATTTTTATTGCCCGCTTATTGCCTGCGGTACGGACCTTTATTGCATTCCCCGCCGGTGTGGCGCGCATGAATATGACGCGCTTTGTGGCATATACCTTTGTTGGTTCTTTGATTTGGTGCTTTGTACTTGGCTATGTGGGCATGAAGGCAGGCGAGCATTGGGAGGATTTAAAAGTCTACTTCCATGAGTCGCATTATGTGATTGCTGCATTGGGTCTGGTATTCGTGGCCTGGTATGTGCGCAGGCATTTTAAAAATGAGGCTGAGTAATCAGTCGGCTTCAAAAAAATAAAAAGGCCGTTATGCGGCCTTTTTATTTGAACTGTCTAATCTATGACATCAACCAATGGCAGCACTTGCCGCTTTTAGGCGAGCATGGTTTCTGCCTCTGAGTTGTCAGCCTGATCATCATCCGCAGCGGCTACAAGCGCTAACAGGTTGAGGTCCGCATGCACAATCACATGCATTGGGGTCGAAGGATCTACAGTGGCGTTGGCAGCCACACTTGCCAACATGAGTACACTGCAAGCGAATACCTTTGATAATACAGATTTCATTCATCACCCCACTGAATTGATATTGAAATAAGACTCTATCAAAGCTAGGCAAGAGATTTAAATAGCTCTTTAAGGCCAACGATTTAACAATTTAAATGGTGTACCCAGGTGAGCGGCGTCCTGTGAGTCGGTATTTGAACGGGCACAGAGCGCACTCATTTCCAAGTGACCACTTGAGACAAGACTCTACGCGTTTTCACTTTCGGCTCGTGTTTACGGTAGCCAAAGGCGACCATATAAGCCAAACCATATTCCTGTAAATTAACGCCAAATTGCTCGGCCAGCAGGGCGTCAGTTTCTTTTTGTTTAAAGCCTTCAATTGGGCATGAGTCTATACCGCGCATGGCCGCCACTGTCATCATATTTGCCAATGGTAGATAGCATTGCTTGCTGGCCCAGTCGAACAGTTTTCTATCATCCGTGAGGTCAAAGTCTGATTGCTGGAACTGCTTGTAAAAGCCCAGGCGCATATTGGCGATGTCTTCCGGGTGGTGCTGCACGTCACGCATAAATTGTGGCAAGTAAGGGCTATCTGCATCCAGGAACGGCGATTTCATCGCCAGGCACAACACAAAATGGCTCGCTGTATCCAGCTTGAGCGGTGCGCCCCAGGCATGTTGTTTAAGGCTTTCGCGCAGTACCTTGTCTTGTACCACGATAAAATGCCAGGGTTCAAAACCGAATGAGCTGGGTGAGAGACGGGCAGCTTCCAGAATTAACTCAAATTCTGCGGCGGGAATCTGTTTACTGGCATCAAACTCCTTACAGGCATGGCGGAAGTTAAACGCGTCCAAAATAGCTTGTTTTTCTATCATCATGTTTCCTTAGGGCATCTCAACAGGCGCTAATTGGCCTGTGCTTAAAAATAGAATTGCGGTTTTAACCGGCAGGCCTTCAGCCTGAAATAACTGCGCATAGTCAGCCAATTGCAATTTGAATGTGCTGGCTAATACGGTGAGATCATCCTTGGCTGATACTGGCATGGATTTATAGTCGACAATCCAGCGCACGCCATTGGCGACAAACGTCCGGTCTATGACCTTTTTACCTGCGCTGAGTTGCTCAATCGCCAATTCCGAAGCGGCTTGTGTATGCGGCTGTAATACCCAGCGCCCCTCTGTGGATTGCAACGTGGTCGTTAACAGCGTCGCCACCTGGCTCGCGCCCTGGCTTGCTTCGCTGTCCGTATAACCTTGTTGTTTAAACCAACGTTGCATAGGGGGATGCAGCGACAGAAATGCATTTTTCTCATGCGTTTGCCAGGCCGCTAACCCTTGTTCAGCCACCAGTTGCAAATACAAGTGGGCGAGGGTACCGATATCAGCCTCTAGTCGGCTGGCTTTACTTTCACTGGCTTCCGCTTGGTAGCCTGTATTTGCTTCGTGCTGGCCGGCCTGCAATATCGCTGGCGTGCTGGCCTCGCGTAAGCGGATCAGCTTGGGTACAAATTGGCGAATATCGGCTTCTTGCTGCGCGCTTGGATAGCGGCTGACGATATCGTGTTCGCTGGCAAACCACGCTTGGATAGCAGGCCAGAGCAGGTGCAGAAAACTGTTTTTGCGTGCTTGTGGTTCGCCGCTTTTGTCTGGCTTGGCGGCACCCAGCAAATGCAATTGCCGCTCGGCGCGGGTCGCTGCCACATACAGCACGCGCGCATCTTCATAGCTGGCGCGGGTTTTATCCAGGTCGTTTAAATAGTCATAGGCGGTGATGCTGGCCTGCTGGCGTTTGAGCGCTGTCGGCACAAACGGTGCGGCGACCAGTTCGGTATGGCCATTCTCCATGGGGACTTCTTCCCAGATCACCAGCTTGGCGTCGTCAGGCGGATTGCTGCCATCCAGGCCGGGCAGGATCACGGTGTCAAACTCTAGCCCTTTGGATTTGTGGATGGTCATGAACTGCAAACTGGCATCTGCTTTGGCGTCGGGTGCGGCGTAGAGTTTTTGTACATCTTCAGCCAGTGCTTGCGGATTAAACTGGCCGTGTTGTTCTAATGCGGCGATACGGGCAAAAAAGGCCTGCACATCCTGCACATCACTTTCATTCCACAGGCAATGCGCGCCGCCCAGCCGCAGCCAGGTGTTATGCACCCAGCGGCTGACCGAGGTGCGGCCACGCCAGTGTAGTGCGCTTTGCATCACGTCGCGCACATGGCGCGCGCGTGCCTGACCATCTTCACTCAATCGCGCAAGTACTTGTTCATTTTGCAGCAGGCTGAGCACACTGCGTTGGCCATCCTGTCCAATCAGCGCATGCATATCGGCCAGCGTCAGCCCGCACCAGGGTGCACGCAATAGTGCCAGCCAGTGCACGCGGTCGGCGCGTTGATGCAGCGCATGCGTCAGCGTGAGCAGGTCCTGCACAATCTGGCGATTGGCTAATTCTTCAATTTCTACCGCCTGGAAGCTTAACTCGCTGTGGTTCCTGCGCATTTCCGTCACCAGTGTATGCAAATGTTTGCGCGCGCGTACCAGCACGGCAATGCTGGCGCCAGGTTTATCGGCGCGTGTTTGCTGGATGATGCGGATAATCTGCTCGGCTTCCAGGTGGCGGATATCGGCCGGTTCTTCGTCTTCGCTATTCACTGGCATGATCAAGGGGTGCACAAATACACCCGCACCAGTGGCCTCGGCCCGCGTGGCGACAAATGGCCGGTAAGCAATTGCGCCTTGCTGTGGCGCATCGTGCGCTGGCAGCATGCCGGCAAAGGTCTGGTTGATCCATTCCACCACAGGCGGGCAGGAGCGGTTATTGCGCCACAGTTTGAGCGGTGTCAGCGCAATGTCGGCGATGCCGTGGAGTGCCGCATTGAGAAACAGCCCGACATTAGCTTTGCGGAAACGGTAAATCGACTGCATCGGGTCGCCGACAGCAAACAGCGTACGGCCATCGCCCGGCTGCCAGCCGCGCGTTAGCGCCTTGAGCAGGTCGATCTGCATTGGGCTGGTATCCTGAAACTCATCGACCAGTAAATGCTGGATGCGGTAATCCAGCCGCATGGCCAGCTCGGTGGCTTCATCGCCTTCTTGCAGTGCCTGAAACGCGCGTTGGGCGATTTCGACAAAGTCGACTTCATTTTGCGCCTGGAAACATAGCCACAATTGCGCGGCAGCAATATTCAATAACTGGCTCAGCGCCTGAATCATGGCGTCGTCTGAACCATCAGCATCCGGTAACAGGCGGATGCGTGCCAAGTGACGTTCATTGTCGCTGTGCTGGGCCAGGCCAGCCAACAGTTCAGTCAGGGCTTCTTTATAGGGTTTGGCCTCGTCGGTTGCTGGCAAGCCCATATTTTTATCCAGCCGTTTGCGCAAGCCACCACTACTGGTGAGTAGCAATTCTGTCAGCGCGCGCCAGGCAGGCAGGTCTTCTATGCTGGCAGTTAATGGTATTTGCCAGTCCAGTAAAGCCGATAACGCATGCTCAGGCGGTAATTGGCTGGCCGCGTAACGCGCAATCGGCATCAGCGCTTGTTGCAGGCGGGCAGGGATGGCCGTCAGCGCTGCTTGCAATTCGCTTTCTATTAGGTAAATCAAGGCCGTTTGTGCCTGCGTATGGTCTTTGGCCTGACTTAAATGCAGCCATTGCTCACGCTTGGCCAGCATGGACATGAGCAGGCTTTCCAGCCTGGCCTGGTCGTTATCCATATAGCGTAGCACACGGCGCACAGGTTCGCCCAGGCTGTCTTCATCCATGGTTTGCAGCGCCAGGCCAGCTGCTTCACGGTAATATGCCCATGCGTCTTCGGTAACGGCTGGTTGTGTGCCAAAACGGCTCAATAAGGGCATTTGGCGCGCCAGGTTGGCGCACAACGAATCGATGGTGTAAATGCGCAGGCGCGCCGGGCTTTCCAGCAAATGCCATTGCAACTCAGCTGAACGCTGCAAGGCTTGTTGCCCCAGGGCGTAAGTGATCTGTTTATGTGGTGCTTCCGGCGGCACGCCAGCCGCGGCCAGCAACAGGCTATCTAGGATACGCGCCCGCATTTCCGACGCAGCCTTATTGGTAAAGGTAATGGCGATAATTTCTTCTGGTGCCTGCACCGTTTGCAGCAGCTTGAGAAAGCGCTGCGTCAGCAGCTCGGTCTTACCGGCACCGGCCGGGGCTTCGACAATAAAGGATTCGACATCCAGCGCACGTTCACGGTTGGCCGCATCCAGCGCCAGCGCTTGCTGAAAGTCGGATTCAGTCATTTTCATGCGGTGCCTCCCGCCTGAAGGTGCTCAAATTGTAATTGCCGTTCTGGTAGACGTAACAAGGGCAGCACATCGCAATAGCCCAGGTCTTGCTCCGACTCAAATACCACGGCGGCTTCACCAGCTTTGAGTGCTTGCGCCGTGCGCGTAATTTGGGTGTGCCAATGCGCCAGCACCGATGGCCAGTCAGGGAACTGTGCAGGGTCAAACAATTTATTCTTCTCGTGGTTAAAGGCTTTGATGCCGGGCACGATGTCGTCTTCGGCGGCAACACCGGCAAAGCCGCCATCGGTCAGTCGCAGCTTGCCAAAGCAGACGGCAGCAATGTCGGCATCTTGTAGCAAGAAGGCGGCATAAATCGGTAATTGTGGTTCGCTGATTTTGTCTGACGCCCAGTTTTTAAAATCGGGCATGCTGCCGGTTTTGTAATCCACCACCACCAGCCGGCCATCGTCCAGCGTATCGACGCGGTCAATCACCAGTTTGACCTGTATGCCTTCAATCAGCGGTTTGTAGACTTGTTCGACTGAGGTCACAGCGAACGCTTGCGGACGTTCGCGTTCCACCTCCCATAACCAGGTCAGCGCCAGCTTACTCAGGCGCTCGGCTTCCAGTTGGCAAAACACGACAGAGAATGGTTGCGCGAACTCAGTATTAAACGCGGCGATGACCTCAGCCGCAATCTGGTCCAGTTGGGTTTTTAAAGCTTCTATATTGACGGCCTGCCAGTCTAGTGTCGATTGCTGCGACCAGAACGCCGCCAGTACGCGGTGAATCAGGTCGCCGCGTTGCATGGCATCCAGCCCGTTATGCGGCGTTTCCAGTTTGCGTGCCTTGAGGCGGTATTGATAAAACGCCCAGGCCGGGCAGAGCGCCTGCGCGCGCAGCAAGCCTGTGCCGCCGCTGATATGTTCGCCTTCCAGTATAGGCGGGGCCTGATGGTCATCCAGCCATTGCCAGTCTTGCGTGCTATTGCCTGCCAGCGTTTCCGCCAGCGTGGCGGCCCCCACGGTGGCCGTTACTTCCGGGATGGCCTGGATCAGCGGGCTCATACGCAGCAAACGGTCACCATCCTGGCGAGCCGACGAAAAAATGATTTGTTTGGCCGAACGTAGCAGGCGCTGCTGAATCTGGCTGGCAAACGCCATTTGCACTTCGCTGCTGGCATTGGGGGTGCCTGCCTGCCGCTGTAATTCAGCCGGAATCAGCGCGTTGGTACGTGACAATGGCGGCCATACATGGTCGTTCATGCCCATCACCCACACGCCATCCAGCGGCTGTGCACTGGCTTCCAGCATGCCCATGATGGTGATATTCGGTAGTCGCACGGTTTGTGGCTGGAAAATTTGTGCCTGGCACAGTTGCGACAGCCTGTGTAAGGCGCTCATGGCATCGATAGGCCCCAACCAGCCATCGAGTGCCGACAGTTGCGTCAATACCGCTTTAAACTTGGTCTGGCATTGATGTTCATGGCTGGATAAGCTTCGCTCGCCAGGCCAGTGCGTGGCTGTCAGCAGTTCAGTAAAGCTTGCCACCCAGGCCGAAGGGACTTGCTTGCGCGGTGTTTGTTTGGCTTGTGCTAACAAGCTGGTGAGGTCTGCGTGTAACGCAGGGCACAGAATCGGGTATTCATCCTGCTGCTTGCGCGCCACAAAGCGGGCAAAGGTATAGGCGTTGACTTGCAGCGGCAACTGGCGGCGCATTTCGGCATCCAGTGCGGCGCGCGCGTCGGCTTCATAGAGTGCTTGTGACCAGTAAATATCTGCCAGTAATGCAGACAGTTCGGATTGAGGCAATGGCGTGGCCTGGAATGCCAGGCGCAGCACATTCAGTGCGCTATGCACTAACGGCCAGCGACTCAACGGCAGCCCGAGTGAAAACTCATAACAGCGTGGTAATTCTGCCTGCGCTGGATGCAGGGCTTCCGGGTGGAAGGTATCGTCGAGCAGGTTGGCCAGGATTTCGCGTTGGCTATCCAAATCGGGCACGACCAGGGCCAGTTTTGCTTGCGGGTCAGCGGCTAGTTGTTGCTGCGCCCAATGCACCGCCGCGCGCATTTCGTCCATGGCCTCGGCAAATGTCATGCGTTGTGTCTGTTGCGCAGGCACGCTGTTGTCAAATGTTGTGATCTGCACGCCTGCGGATTGCAGTATGGTGATGAGTGTCTGCACATGCGGATTGATACGATCAAATCCAGCCAGTTGTATGCTGGCAGGCAAGGGCAGTGCATGCTGACTGAGCTGTTCTAGCTGCCAGGTCTGGTAACGCACGCTTTCCCGAGTGCCACTTTGCTTGCATAAGGTTTGGAACTGCTGGCGCCACTGTAGAAACTGCCGTGTTTCCTCGCTGACTGTCGCCATGTCCAGGCTGATATTCCACTCAATCAGGTAGCGGTTGGCCTCCATGGCCGCGCTGGCCAGGCCATTGGTATTAAATAAATCGATAGCCGCATGCTGGCGTAAACAGTGCTGAATCGCCTGTTCCCAAAGCAGCGCTTCTTGTGTACTGGAAAGCATGCCCAGAGGCGCTTGGGCGATGTCGATTTGCCCACACAAGATGGCGTATTCCAGGCGCTGGTTGAGCCAGTCTTGCAACGGGAATACCTGTGGCGCTTGCCATTGTGACTGGCCTTGTTGCTGATAGGTTTGCTGTAACCATTGCCGGATGCCTTGTGCCAGGCGTGCCGAGGCGCAGAGAACCACAGGTGCGATGTCGGGATTGGCAGCAAGCGTCATGAATAGATATCAGCAGGAATTATTATGTTCAGCGCAACATTTTATAAGATAATGCGATGAACAAACGATAAAAAACTTGCGGAGTAGTGACATGTCGGCTTTTGCCAAATTTTTAAAATGGGTTTTCTGGATAATCCTGCTGCCGGTTGTATTGCTTGGTCTCTATACCTGGGGCAGCCTGAGCTGGGTATATTCTGACGGCGAGCGCATCGGCTATGTGCAAAAGCTGGCCCATAAAGGCTGGGTGTGTAAAACCTGGGAAGGCGAGTTGGTATTGGTGACTGTGCCGGGCACACAGGCCGAGAAGTTTTACTTTACTGTGCGCGATCCTGCCGTGATTAGCAAAGTGAATCAACTGGCCGGGGAGCGGGTACGCGTGATGTACAAAGAGCATAAAGGCGTGCCTTCTAGCTGCTTTGGCGAGACCAGCCATTATGTTTATGATGTGGATGTCATTAAAGAAGATTGACGCGTAGCGTGTCACTTTTTGTTGTTGCCAGCTTTATTCAGGCCTGCTGCTGGTCGGTTGAGCGTTTGCCACGGGCAGGCGAGTCGGTGGCAGCGACTGCTATGGCTAGCGAGACTGGCGGCAAAGGCTTCAATGTGGCCGTGGCCGCCCGCCGACTGGGAGCCCCAGTATCGGTCATCATCGCACTCGGTGAAGATGCCGCAGCAGAGGCTGCTTTACAGGTATTGCAACAACACGCTATTGCGCCGATTTACGCTTATCGGCTGTCGCCACAATCAGGCCATGGCGCAGGCTTGATCGGCGCCGACGGCGCCAATATGGTCAGTGTCTATCTTGGCCCTAACCGTTTGTTAACGGCAGCGCATGTTGCCAATGCGGCAGCCTCTATACAAGCGGCAACACTGGTCTATGCACAGTTTGAGACTTCATTGGCGGCGATTGAGAGCGCTTTTGCATTCGCCAGGCAAGCCGGGCGGCAGACTGTATTGAATCCTTCTCCCTGGCAGGTAATTCCGCCTGCTCTACTTGCGCAGACCAGCATGCTTATATTAAATCAATCTGAGGCAGCACAGTTGCTGGCGTGGCCTGCCGAGCTTATGACGCAGACGCCTGAGATCGCAATGAATGCATTACAACAAGCGATCAGCCGGTTTTACCAAACGTGGTCAGGTGACTTGCTGGTGGTGACGCTGGGGGCATGGGGTAGCGTGGCCATGACGCAGGCCGGGGAGTGGATTATTTCACCCGCGTTTGCGGTCTCGGCAGTCGACACACTGGGGGCCGGGGATGCTTTTGCTGCGGCGCTGTGCGTGGCCTTGGCGCGTGGAGATGCGTTGCCACAAGCATTACAGTTTGCCAACGCTTGCGGCGCTATCGTTGCCCAACAGCCGGGCGTGCTAGGTGCCTTGCCAGACGCCGCGCAGGTCAGCACATTCATGTATCAGCGCCAGGCTACACTTCCAGTTTGATCCGGTAAGTATAGGCATCACCACGGAAGGTGCCCTCCACGTACTCCACCAGTTGCTGCTGTTGCGAGTAAGACTTGCGTTTGAGCAGCAAGCACGGGCTGCTTTGCCTGAAATCAAACACCCTGGACTCTTCATCGCTACTCATCACGGCTTCTATTGACTGCTCTGCCCAGCTCAGCTTAATGCCGCATTGCTGCTCGAGGTGGTTGTATGCCGATCCCGAGGTATCCCAGTCTGCCATGCCAGGCGCCAGTGTTAAATCATACCAGGCCACTTCGCGCGTCATCGGCACTTCATTGCCCAGGCGGATTCTGATCAGGCGCAAGAATGTCGAGGTAGAGGGACGCTGGAAAATAGAGGCGATGGTACGGTCAGTGACTACCTCATGCGAAACAATGCGTGTGGAAGCGGTAATACCTACTTCACGCATTTCTTCGGTAAAGCCTTTTAATTTACCCAAGGACGGACAGATTTTTGGCGCTGCTTTGACCAGTGTGCCTGCACGGCCATCGCTATCGATTTGTCCACTGGCACGTAACTCTTCATAGCAGCGGCGCACCGTTGTTCTACTGAGGTTCAGTGCTTCCGCCAGCATACGCTCTGAAGGCAAGCCGCTGCCATTTTCAATGGCCCCGGTTTCAATCAGCGTCAGGATATTGCGTTTGAGCTGTTGATAGTAAGGTTCAGAGGTCTTTTCACTGACCTTGAGCCTGGCAATCAATTCATCGTAATCATGCATCATCTCTGCATTATAAAACGACAAATCAATGGATGCGCATGCATTTCCGACGGCAACTTGTTAACTTAATTGTTTATATTGTAAATATTTATTGCATTTATAAATCCGTTATGGAACCATATAGATACCAAAAAAATACCATAAAGGGAGAATGCCATGACTGAGATTCAACAGAAGTATCAAGCGCTGGGAGGCGAGCAGGGGCCGTTAGGCCGTGCAGTAAACGAGGAGCAAGCCACGCCTAACGGCTTAGGTTTTTTTCAGGATTTTGAACATGGCATGATTTTCTATCATGCTGATTATGGCGCGCATGTGTTGTCTGAGGCGGTAGAAAACAAGTGGAAATCCAGCATGCTGGCCAATGATATGGTGACCGGGACGCAGCAGGCAATCCGTGATTACATGGGGTTTCCTATTTCAGATACGCTGCCGACGGGCGAGCGCGGTGAGGCCTGCTACTTTGAGCGCGGCATGATCGTCGTCAGGGCAAGTGGTAGCAGTGTGGTCATCTATGGCGAGTGTTATCAGGCATATCGTGCGCATGGTGACCTGCAGGGGGCGCTGGGTTTGCCGTTGAATGATCAGAGACTTTCCGCTGGCGGTGGTTATGCCGTGCAATGCGATCAGGCCGATATTTACTGGCATCCAGCAACAGGCGCGTTTGAAGTACACGGTGCCATTTTGCAGAAGTACCGCAGTATGGGCGCAGACAATGCATTTCTGGGCTACCCAATCAGTGATGAGCAGCCGGTATTCAATGGCAGCCAGCAAATTGGTGCAGTGAGTCATTTTCAATCCGGCACCATTTACTGGAGTGCTGCAACCGGGGCGCATGAGGTGCATGGGGATTTGCTGACAGCTTACCAAACCCACCATCACGGCCCGGCGGGCGAGTTGGGCTTCCCTCTCTCAGATGAAACCAATTCGCCTAACGATGTATGCCGTTTCAATAATTTTCAACATGGCATTTTGGTATGGCAGGCGGCGAATCGACAAGTCAGTTTGATTAACCGGCTCAAATTGGTGGTCACCCGGCTGGAAACGGATGAAGACGATGATGACTTACTGGTACGTACGCAAGTGCTGATTGATCATGTGCAAGGCCAGCAAAAACGCTTTGAAAAGCAGTTTGGCGAATATTCTAATCAAGGCACCAAAACCTTTAGCAACCCTGATGAAGGGTTTATTTGTGATTGCCCGATTAATGATGGCAATGCCATTTTGACGGTGAATATGCAGGCGTTTGATGTAGACGCTGGCTTGAACTTCAACGATGACCTGATTGCACAGTTCAGCAAGTCATTCGGCATTGAAACCCTATGGGATAGCTCTTTGCCAGATCTGCAAGGCAATGATCTCGGGACGTTTGCGCGTGGCCCGGATGGCAAGTTCCGCGCCAGTTTTACCGTGTTTACAGATCAGCGTGTGGTAGACCCGACCGATAGCAGCCATTTCAGGGAAAACCTGTTCTGGAGTTTTAAAAATCCTAAGCTTGCCGAGCTAAGTTTTGACACCTGTGCCGCTACCTTTAGTGATCTTGAGGCCGATGATACCTGGTTTTTCCATCCGTTTAACAAGGCATTTTATGAAACGGTGTACAAAGGCGCAGCCAAAACCGGCACTTGTTTTGGCATGTGCCTGGAGGCTATTTATGCGTTAAAAGGGGTGTCCAGTTCACGGCCATTCATTTCACAATATGGTTTTGATGCCCAGCGTACCAGGGATATTTCTATCAAGTTCGGCTATCAACTGGGCGGTAGCCAGGTGGGCTACATGATTGATGCGATCAAAAGCGGCCGCATGTGGGATCCGGTACAAAACTTTGAGTTTTCGCAAGCGGCGTTTGAGCAGAAAAACTATAGTCTGTTGTGTTTATCCGAAGATATCTCGCCGGTGGGCGGCCATGTCGTGCTGCCTTATCGCTGGGAAAAACGCAGTGATGAAGAGTGGCGTATTTATGTCGCCAACCCCAATTCGCCTTTCCCAAAAAGTAACAGTAATGAAGGCGGGGATAAGGTGATTACCATCAACCCCAAAACTAATACTTTTGTCTATCAGCATGGCAAAGAGAAAACGTGGAAAGGCGGGCAGGGCTTGTTTAATGGCGGGCGCATGTTTGCCATGCCGTTTAGTGAGTTATCGACGCAGCCGAGAACACCGTTTTGGGAAGCATTTTTGACCTTTATTACTGGCGGTATGTATTTGATTTTTGCCAGCGATTCGAGTGAGCTGGAGCAGGTCAGCAATGAGCAAGGTGAGACCTTGATCAATGCCGATGGCAGCTTGAATACTGATCGGGTGACGCGTATTAAAAACTTGTTCCCGGTTGAGCACCACGCGCAGAGAACATTTTCTGATGTCGCCAGACAAGTAGGCAAAATCAAAACCAGTCGCAATCTGAGTCAATTGTTTAAACGTCAGCAGTTTAATCTCTATTATCTGAACCAACCTTTAGTGCGCGGCAAGATGTATCCCGATGTGGTCTTACATGTGAACCCCGATTTGGTGAGAACATTTCCCCGGCAGGCGCCAGAACAAAGCTCAACTGCGCAGCGTATAGGCAAACTGTCGACCAAGTTTAAAACCGGCATTCATACACAGCCACTCACTCACTCCGCTGCCAGCGATACGACACACACAGTCGCTCGTGATGTCAGCGAGCATGTACAGAGTTCGGCGATGTTGGGCGAGGTATTGCGCAATAAACGGGCACTGACACTGAAGGTACGCAATCAAGCGCAGGGCGATTACCAGTTAGGGTTTGTCTCAGGTGGAGCAAAGCTGATGTTGACGGCCAATTCAATACAAAATAGCAGTGATATGGTCACCTTGTCTCTGGCTGGTAGCCGGCAACAATCATTTGTGTTTCAGGCAGGCGATCAAACCGCCAACAAGCAACTGACGCTCACGCTCACCAGTTACGATAACCAGCGCCGCTATGAGCTCAGTGGGCTGCAACTACAAGCACAGCAAACCATACAATTGCAACATGATAATGCCTGCCGCAGTGTACGTTTGCAAAGTGCTGGCCAGCCAGTGGCGTTTGACTTGAAAGTGTTTGTCAATCATCAATCCGCAGCCGCGATGAGTAAACGCGTGGAGTTCCCGGCGGATGTGGCCTTGAACTTCAGCCCGCTGGATTGGACCGCACTGGAGCAAGGCGCGGTGGATACTGCATTAGAGTTGCAGTTGATTAATCCATTGGATGGCAAGTTAATCGAAACCAGACGCTTGTAAGACATGGCGTGACGTCAGCTGTCAAACGACCATGCGCCAGTGAAGGCGCATGGTCGTTTAGCCTGAAAAATTAAGCAATCAGGCGTAAGGAGTCGAATTCATTCGCCTCGTCGCCATTGATTTTGAATTGGTTCACGGACTCAACCAGCGTGTGTACCTGTTCCAGCATGCTTTCTGCCGCGGCCGCCGCTTCTTCTACCAGCGCGGCATTTTGCTGCGTGGTTTCATCGATGGATGTCATCGACTCATAGATTTGTTCCAGGCCGATGCTTTGCTGGCTAGAGGCGGCAGAAATGGCCTGTATGCTGTGGGAAACTTGCTGCACGGCGTTGACAATTTCATGCATGGTGTGGCCTGCCTGGCCCACTTGCTTGGCGCTGGCGTTGGTTTGCGAGACGGAGGCGGCGATCAGCTCCTTGATCTCTTTGGCTGAGGCGGCCGAGCGTTTGGCCAGGTTACGTACTTCGCCGGCAACTACCGCAAAACCGCGGCCTTCTTCGCCAGCGCGTGCGGCTTCTACGGCAGCATTCAGTGCCAGGATATTGGTCTGGAAGGCGATGCTGTCAATCACGCTGGTAATTTGCGCAATTTGTGCCGAGGTTTCATTAATCCCTTGCATGGTGGTGGTCAAGGCATTGAAGGCTTCACCCCCTTGCAAAGCCATCTGGTTTGCCTGGTTCGCTTGCAGGCTGGCTTGTTGGGCATGTTCTGCGGTTTGCTTGATATTGGTAGTCAAGGTTTCCAGGTTGGCTGAGGTTTCCTGCAAGGCATTGGCTTGCGTTTCAGTGCGGCGCGACAAGTCATTGTTGCCTTTTTCAATTTCAGCAGCGGCGACATGGATGGTTTCAGCCGCTTGCTTGACGGTTTGTATCGGCGCCACCATACGTTGCAGAATTTCTTGTGAGCCTTGCAGCACTTCCCTGAAGTCACCCGCGTGAGTCGTGACATCTACCAGGCTATACAACTGCCCCTGCTGTGCTTCGCCTGCAATCTGGCGTGTATCTTCTACCAGGCGATTCACCGCCAAAATGCAGGTGTTCAGGTTGTTAATCAGCACCTTGAAGTCACCGTGGTATTGATTGTGGATAGGTGCAGGAATATCACCGGCGGCAATACGTTTGACGCAATCTGCGGCCACATGCAACGGTGAGACTACCGCATCCAGCGTCTGGTTAATGCCCTGGATAATTTTGCGGAAGTCACCCGCATGCGCTTCAACGTCGACGCGGGTATTTAATTGGCCTTGTTGTGCTGCAGAGGCCAGGTGGTGTACATCCGCAATCAGTTGATGAATAGCGCCTGTGCAATGCTTGAGGCTGGTTTGCATCAGGTTAAAGTCACCCACAAAGTGCTCTTCAATCTGCGTTGGAATATGACCTGTGGCCATCTGGTCCAGGTAGCGGGCAGTGGTTTGCAGGGGCACGACGACGGCGTCCAGGGTCTGGTTAAAACCTGCCACAATCTGTTGAAACTCACCTTGGTGGCGTGACACATCGACGCGAATATTCAGTTGCCCCTGCTCGGCGGCCTGCGACAGGGTATGCACGTCGTTCATCAACAGGTTGAAGTTTTGGCGCACCTGTTCAATGCTTTGATTGATATAGCTGCGCTGGCCGGGGAAGGTTTCCAGTGGCTGGTTGAAGTCGCCCTGGCCAAAGGCCGTCACCACTTGCAGGGATTTAGTCTGTGCCAGAATATGTTCTTCTACCATCTGGTTAATGCCAGTGGTGAGTTGCTGGTAAGCACCATGAAACGGCGCGCTATCAATGCGGTAATCAATCATGCCGGCGCGGTGCTGGCTGGACATCTCGTTGAGTGATTGCACAATGCTTTGAATGGTCGATTGCATACGATGCATTTCACGCAGCAATTTCCCGGTTTCGTCATTGCCCGTCGGTGCGTCTTGACTAATGAACTCACCGTTGGCGATATGCTGTGACAAGGTCAATGCCTGCTTGAGCGGCGTGGTAATCGAGCGTGTCATTTTCCAGGCGATGGCCATCGCCATCACCACCGCAATCAACAAGGCAATTTCAATTTGTTTATTGGCTTTGGCAATGGTGGAGGCAAACTGGCTCGAAGCATCAGTCACGCCCGCAATATTCATATCCATCAGCAAGCGCAATGAGTGGCTCAACGGCTTGTCTGCACCTTTCACCGTGCTGTCAATGTCAGTCACGCTCATGCCGTCATTCTTCAAAGCTTCGCAGCGTGCTATCGCGTCGCGGTAGGTGGTAATGGCCAGGGTAATATTGCCTAGAATCTCTTTCTCTTGCTGATTGAGTTCGCCTGTCGCTGCATAAGCCTTCATGGCCTGATCAATATCATCCATACTGTGCTGAAATTTGCTGGCTTCACGTCCGCCACGTAGCACATAATTTTTAAAATGATGCACCGCATCGCCCAGGCCTTTGCTGGCGTTTTCAATCTGTGTCCTTTTCACCAGCTGTATGTTTTCAAAATGCTGCCAGGTGTGATGAATGTGGTTGAAGCCACGCCAGGCGATGACAAAAATAAAGGTGGTAAACAGGATCAGCAGCGCGTAACCCAGAAACAGCCGGGTGCCTACATTCAAACGAGCGATGGATTTTTTCATGCAATTCCTTACGATAACTCTTGGATAAATCAGCAACATTGCGTTGCCATGCACATCACGCTTTGTGACGCACAACTCATTTACGTAAAATAAATTGGCAAATGAAGCCTTTTCAAGAAAGCTTCACAAAAGATTCATAAAGCGACGTTGCTGGCCAAGCAAAAGGCAGTGATGGCTGCCGCAGGAATACGTTGTATGATAGGCGCTGAATAGATCGGACGTGGCGATAACTACGTACGCAATGGACTTGGAATGACATGGCTGAACAAAAAAATTACATTACGCCGGAAGGCTACGCCGCGCTGGAAAAAGAGTTTCAATACCTGATCAAGGTGGATAGACCCGAGGTGGTGCGCGTGGTGAGCTGGGCCGCTGGTAATGGTGACCGCAGCGAAAATGGTGATTATATTTATGGCAAAAAGCGTTTGCGCCAGATTGATGGGCGGATTCGTTTTTTGACCAAGCGCATGGATGCCGCCGAGATTGTCTACAGCAATACGCAGACCAATACCGAGAAAGTGTATTTTGGTGCCTGGGTGACGCTGTTTAACCTGGGCGATGACAGCGAAATGACGATTCGTATCGTTGGCCAGGATGAACTGGACCCGACCCAGGGCTATATTTCATGGGTGTCACCGATGGCAAAAGCGCTGTTGGCCAAGAATTTGGGTGACACCATACGCGTAGTGACGCCGGGCGCAGACACTGAATATGAAATTATCGATATTCGTTACCAATGAAGCACTTTTAAAAAATATCCGCCGCGACTTGAACTAATTCATTTTTAGCTTTATCTTAGCCTTATATGCGTAAACGTCTTTGCCTGTTGCTGATTTGCTGGTTGCCATGCTTTGTCATGGCCGCTAACGTCATGTCATTGCAAATGGTGTTGGCCGAGCACGCCTTGACGTCTGTTGCCCAGGCGCCACAGGCCGAGATGCCGTGCCATCATATGGCAGGCGATCATCAACAGATGCAACACGCTAATGATGACCATGCTCCAGCCAAGCATCATTGTACGGTATGTGGCTTTTGCATGGTCAGTACCGGCGTTGCCCATTTAGAGACTTTCCCGCGCGTTGCCATCATTGCACAGACGGCTGCTGCCCCGTTGTTTGAGGCAGATCCCGTGCATTCACAAACTTATCCCCCTGCCATCAAACCACCCATATTCAGTTAACACACAGGACAAGTCCGTCCACGTTTTGTTTGTTTGATTGAATAGGGAGGCTTTATGCTTAAGCAACGCACTGTTGCACTCGGCGCCATCCTTCTAGGCCAGATTGCTTTGCCACTGCACGCAGCGGCACTGATGGGCTTTGAAGACAGCGCCATGCTTATGACCGAAATCGGTCGCTATAACCAGGAATGGATGTTGAACTACTCGCCTGCACTCGGGCATGCCATCGGCGTTGAGCAGATGCGCATGTCGGGCAAAGGTGAGCAGGCGACCACCATCTCCGGCATCAATTACACCGGCCTCATTAAACGCTGGAACATGCCTGCGGCGCAGGCCAACGTCTGGTTTAACGGCAGCGTCGGTGAAGCCCGTGGTCAGTATGACGGCTTTGCCTACACGCCCAGCTTGCAGTTTGATGTCGAATCTACCCGGCTGTATTTTTTGGCCAAGGCCCGCATGATTCGTGCGCCCAATATGAACTACGACACTGCTGCTGTGCAGGCCGGGTTTTCATTTTATGAAACCGGCTTTCACCAGACGCAACCGTGGTTTGTGATAGAGGCCAAGACCATGCGTAACAATGATCCTGGCCTGCAAATCACCCCGGCACTGCGACTGATTAACAAAAACTATTTTCTTGAATTTGGTGTGACCAATCCATGGCAGGGCGAGGGCTTTGCGCCGCGCCTGAATGCCATGTTTGTGTTTTAACCGATGCTATTTTTAAAGGATATTGAAATGAAAAAACTATTAGTGACTTTGATGTTATCTGCTTTAACCCCAGCTGCGTTTGCTGTGACTACGATCAAGGCCGAAGTCAACGGCATGGTGTGCGCGTTTTGTGCCAAAGGCATAGAGAAAAAACTCAATGCCTTGCCGCAAAAACAAGCCGCCTTTGTTGACCTGAAAAGCCGTGTCGTCGCGTTGCAATTAAAAGACGGCCAGGATGTCTCCAATGAAGCGTTTAGCAAGGTGATCCAGGATGCCGGATACTCAGTGGGTAAGCTGGAGCGCGTCAACCAGACCGTGGACGCCATTCAGGCCGAAGTGGCTAAGGCAGAGAAGGCGGGCGGCAAGTGATGGCGGCAGAAATAAACCCTCTGCAAGCCAGCCGACGGCTGAATCTACTATCGTTATTCACCAGCGGTTCCACGCTGATTTGCTGCGCATTACCTGCGACACTGGTGGCCATCGGTTCTGTGGCAACGCTCACAAGCCTCATCAGTTATTTTCCGCAACTGATCTGGATCAGTGAGCATAAGCCACTGGTCTTTGGGTTGGCTGGTGCGATGCTGCTGATCGCTGGGTGGATGCAATGGCGCGCTCGTTTGTTGCCGTGCCCCACTGATCCACAACTGGCAGCGTTATGTACGCAAACACGACGCCAGAGTGTGTGGATTTACGGGTTTTCGGTGGCGATTTTTATGATTGGTGCTTTTTTTGCATTTGTTGCCCCTTTATTGATTGATTGAATTATTTGTTAGATGCGCATTGCGCATGAAAAAAGCCGACTGCATAGTCGGCTTTTTTCTTGTCACCTAAAGCTTATTTTGGCGCTGCCTGAGGTTCAGGTTCAGCGACGAAGATCTCTACACGACGGTTTTTCGCGCGGTTCGCTTCGGTGTCATTTGCGGCTAACGGCTCATGTGAGCCGCGGCCATCAATGGTGATGCGGTTAAAGGCAATACCGCGTTCGGCCAGGTAACTACGGGCACTGGCAGCACGATTTACGGACAATGGATCATTGATGGCATCTGAGCCACTGCTGTCAGTATGACCGACGATGGTGACGCGTGCGGCGGCATTATTTTGTAAACCAGTTGCAAATTTATCCAGGATAGGGCGGAAATTCGGTTTGATATTGGATTTGCCTTTATCAAATGAAATATCACTCGGAATCTCCAGTTTCAGCTGGTTATTTTCCGTTTTGGTCACGGCCACCCCTGTGCCGGCTGTGGCCTGTTCCATTTCCTGTTTCTGTGCCTCCATCTTTTTGGACCAGATGTTGCCAGCAATCGCACCAGCACCAGCGCCTACGGCTGCACCAATGACTGCCCCTTTGCCACCACCGGCAACGGCGCCAATGACACCGCCCGCAGCAGCGCCAATGCCTGCGCCTTTAGCAGTGCCTTTTTGGGTTTCGCTCATGTTTGCGCAACCAGACAAGCCAATCGCCGCTGTTAACACTGAGACTGTAATAATTTTATGCATTTTTTTCTCCCTAACAAGTATTTGTGACTTTAGTTTGTCCAGTAAGGTCACAGTAAGTTCAGTCCTCAGTTTAGACTAATTGCGTATAATCTCAATGCTGATTAAAGCAAAGCGTTTTTGTGCCGTTGAATAGCCAGATAAACCTAAGTTGCATGCAGTAGCAGATTCATTGATAGAGAGATACACACAGGTCAGCATTGATGGTTCCACCAGTCATATTAGATATTGAAGCATCAGGTTTCGGCGTGGGTAGTTACCCGGTCGAGATTGGCTACGTCGATGCGAATGGCGACGTATGGAGTGCACAGGTGCAACCAGATGCTGACTGGCTGCATTGGGATAAAGAGGCTGAAAAGCTGCACCAACAGTCCCGGCAGTCATTAGAGGCACATGGTCAAACTGCAAAGGAAATTGCAACGCACCTGAACCGTGTGTTTGCTGGTCAAACCGTGTATACCGATGGCTGGTACCAGGATTTTGTCTGGTTACATAGCCTGTATGAGGCCGCTGGCTTCAGCCCGCGCTTTAAGCTGGAAGATTTAAGTGTCACCTTGACTCCTGAGCAACAGGCTGTCTGGCATGAAACCAAGCAATCCATACGTGACGCCTTTGCATTGCAGCAGCATAGAGCTTCTACTGACGCCAAGGTGTTGCAACTGACCTGGTTAAAAACAGCTGAAATGGCGACTGTACTGACTGAATAGTGTTTATGATCGCGTCAACAAAGCCCCTGATCATCTCCGATAGGGGCTTTGTCTTTTAGTGCTTGCTTTCTGCTTTTTTACTTGCAGCTTTTCTTCGCATCTACTTCAAACTCAATATCGACATCGGTCCAGGTCTTGCCTTGATGGAAGGCCTGGGTACAAATGCGCCCGAACTTCTCAAAAGCACTGCCGCCATTGAAGTCCTTGATAATATCCAGCGTACCTTTGGCGAGTAAATGACCATTTTTCTCAGTGATTTTCATCGGCACCACTTTGGTCACGTCATTCATGGTGACAGCCAACTGTAAGTCATTGCCCTGGATTTTCTCAATTTTGGCGGTAATCTTGCCCGGGTTGGCAAAGTTTTTGAACAGGCCAGTCACGACATTCATATTGCGGATGCTTGCCAGTGCTGGATCCCAGGTGCCGCCCTTGCCATTATTTAAATCATTTGAGGTATCCAGCGAGGTGCTGTCGATCTCAATGGTTGCGCCTTCGAGCTTGCCGGTGGCAGAGGCCAGTTGATATTTTTTAAAGGTATTCTTGGTCACGACATAGGATTTGTCTGGCGCACCAAATGCGGTGAAGGAGAATTTAAAGCTTTTTTCATCTGGGGTGTAAGTACAGCTATTCGCCCATACTGCGCTGCTTAATAAACTGCCGATAATTGCTGTTAATGCACGTGCTTGCCACATATTCATATCAATTTCCTGCCTTATTTTTGATCTGGTTAATATCGTCATGGATTGCGATCACTCGCTTATTTATAGTAATGATAATCATTATCAATTGCAACAGGTGTATTGAAATTAAGCAGGGGATACGTCTGCCAGTCGCTTAAACAAAGGCTTGTACTTTGGCGCACCGGGCATGACGCCATATGGTTATGCGCTACATGAATTAAGATACAATCAATGACTTTTTAGTGGTATCAATGCTTTTGTCAGATGACTCGTCCAGCACAAACAACATTCACGTGGGATATTTTTTGCAAGGTCGTCGATAACTTTGGCGATATAGGCGTGTGCTGGCGGCTGGCGCGCCAACTGGCTGATGAATACGAAATCAGTATGCGTTTGTGGGTGGATGATCTGGCGCTGGCGCAGCAGTTTGCCGGGGCAGGGCATGCGCGCATCCAGTTGCAGCATTGGTCTGAAAGTGCTGATTTTTCACAAGCGGCCGATGTGGTGATAGAAACGTTTGGCTGCGGTTTACCTGAGACTTACCAGCAACACATGCTCGGCCAGCGGTCGATTTGGGTCAACGTTGATTATTTATCAGCAGAAAGCTGGGTTGACAGTTTTCACGCGCAACCTTCGCCGCAAGCCAATGGCCTGGTGCGTCATTTCTTTTATCCTGGCTTTACCCCGACGACAGGAGGGCTACTCCGTGAAGCTAGTTTACCTGTATTGCAAGCCAGCGCTGCGTGGCATGATTTAGGCTTGGCGCCGGCCCCTGATCAGCTCACTGTATCGTTATTTTGTTATGCGCATGCGCCATTGGCTGCGCTGGTGGAAAGCTTGCAGGTTTCAACTGTACCCGTAAGTGTATTGGTGCCACAGACAGTAGCCCCCATGTTGGGCGCTGTGCTTGGAGTCAACAACGTGCAGGTGGGTGATCGCATCCAGCGCGAACAATGCGAGTTTTTGGTGATTCCGTTTTTGTCGCAAACCGATTATGACCGTTTGCTTTGCTTGTGCGACTTTAACTTCGTGCGCGGTGAAGATAGCTGGATTCGTGCCTTATGGGCGGGCAAGCCGATGATCTGGTTGCCTTATCAGCAAAGCGAAGACACGCATCTGTTAAAACTCAACGCGTTTATGGCACATTATCTGGCGCAGGCTGATGCGGCACTCAGCGACGTCATCCATCATGCCATGCTGGCGTGGGCGCAAGGGGATTGGCAAGCCGCCGTTTGGCCGTCTTTGCTAGCCGCGCTGCCGCAGTTTACGCAGCACGCCCATGCCTTTAAAGTGAGCCAATCCAAGCAGGCTGACCTGGCGACTAACTTGGTGATTTTTATTGAGAAATGTCGTGCACATCGGGTATAATTCCGCGCTTTCAAATCCCGCATACAAATTAAGGCTTATTTATGAAAATCGCTCAAGACCTCCGCGTTGGCAACGTAGTGATGATTGGCAACGACCCGATGGTAGTTGTAAAAACCGAATACAACAAATCCGGCCGTAATGCGGCTGTGGTGAAAATGAAAATGAAAAACTTGTTGACTGAAGCGCCAAGCGAAAACGTTTATAGCGCCCAAGACAAGTTTGATGTGATCGTACTGGAAAAGAAAGAAGTGACTTACTCCTACTTTGCGGATCCAACCTACGTATTTATGGACGCTGAGTACAACCAGTACGACGTGGATGCCGAGTTTATGGAAGATGCGCTGCCATACCTGGAAGATGGTATGCCATGTGAAGTGCGTTTCTATGACGGTAAAGCCATTTCTATCGAATTGCCAACCACCGTTGTGCGTGAAATCACTTACACCGAGCCAGCTGTAAAAGGCGATACGTCAGGTAAAGTCATGAAACCAGCCAAGATTGCGACTGGTTTTGAAATCCCGGTGCCACTGTTTGTGAGCCAGGGCGACAGAATTGAGATCGATACCCGTACTGGTGAATACCGTAACCGTGTCATGAAGTAATTCAGCCTGTATCGGCGCCCAAAACCCCGGTTTTCCGGGGTTTTTTATTGCCTGCCGATGACGCGCGTAAAGGCGGATGCTTGAGGCCGGGAAGTATTGCGACTATCGTCGGGAATCATTCACTATTTGCCGTTAATTTTTTTCAATGACAATCGCTGACAGCTTTACATCATTTCAACCTTGGGGGATGCAATGCGTTATCAGCGAGTCAATCAAATACACACTGTTCTGAAATCACTATTTGCTTGTTGTACCTTGTTGGCCAGCATGCAAGTGATTGCTGAAGCAGACCCACGATCACTCAAACACCCTGTAATCGGTTATTGGGAATCGCGACTGCCTGAGACTGGCTGTTTGGAAAGCTATTGGTTTAAAGAGGATGGCAGCGCCGTGTTTACCAGTGGCGATGAACAACTGGAAGCGCATTATGAGGTGACACAACAGCCCGATGAACATGGGTTCTTCAAACTGAATCATCGAGTAACGCTCAGTAACAAAGCGCAGGATTGCACCCGACAAACGTCGGAAGTGAATAGTGAGCAAACCAGTTTTTTATTATTTAAACCAGATGGCAGCAGTTTTATTTCCTGCGATAACGATGACCCTTCGCTCGCAAGCTGTTTTGGGCCCATTGAGTTAAAAAATAACGCGAGCAGAAGTCTGCACTGAAGCGGATTGGCCCAGGCAAATGCGGAAGGTGAGCATAAAGCTGCTCAGGCGAATGATGCCCGTGTTAGTAGTCTGTATGGGGCTGACAATCGGGCATTCCAGCCAGGCCATTATTCATGGGCTGACATTTCCGGGAATGGCCATTTCCACCGTCAAGTTGAGTGTTCAACATGCCCATTTTTTGCACTCGGCAGAGAAGTGGGAGTATTACGATTCGATTTGTAGTGCCGCGATTGTGGGCCTCAAGCCACTGACACTCATTACGGCTGCGCATTGCCTGAAAGAGGTGCGTTTGACCGGCGCCATGAGCTTGCCTATGCTTTCCATTGCACAGCCTGAGCTGCTGGGTATAGAAGATATTAGCCTGACACAGGCTTTTTACCGGCCGTTTGAGGTGGTTGCAGAGGATTTAACCCAAGACGTTGCCGTGCTGGTGTTTGAGGCAAAAGTGACCAGCCTGATACAACCTTTACGCATTCGGCTTGACGATGCCTTGCCTGATCTGTTGATGATTTGTGGTTATGGGCGAGGGTATGGCGAAGCCGATACGCGGCATCCGCGTTGCGGTGAACGCAAACCTGTGCGTGATTTATCCGACTTTTATCAGGTATTACCCAAAGCATACCGCGAGATGGATGAGATGCTACATTTGCAAGCGCAAACCCAGTTTGCGTATACACAAGAACTGGTGCATGCCGAAAAAGCCTTGCTGGCCGTGAATCGTCTAAATGAAATGGACCAATATGACCATACGATTGCCATGCCTACGCTCGGTGACTCAGGCGGGCCCTGGCTGGTACTCAATGCCCTGGGTCAATATGAACTATTGGCGATCACCAGCCTGGTCGAGCGTTTTTACAACCCGAGTGCTCATTGGCCGTTCTTCCAGAAACAGGTGCCACTCTCCGAATACCCTTACATTGCCTATGGTTTGCGCTTGAGCCACCCCGAAGTGCTGGGGTTCTTACAATATGCGCAGCATAGCGGTGCCGATATCCAGTTCACTTCGGCACCGTTGCTGCCACGTACGCGCCAGCCTCAATAAATAGCCAGTCTGGCAATCAGGCATTCAATTTGGCATTAATCTCTTGCTCAGCCTCTAACCAATAGTCCATATGGGAATGGCCAAAGCCTTTTTTTTCGGCAATATAGTAGGCCGCAACCTCAATCATTTTGTAACGTTCTTCACTGGTGATAATCGCAGGTTTAACGGTTTTCTTGCGTGTCACTGCCGGTTTTGCTGATTTGTCTGAAGCTGGCTTGGGCGCTGCTTTTTTTGCGGAGGTGGTTTTTTTAGCGGATGATGCCGTGGTTTTGGTAGCTGCCATACAATAATTCTCCGTGGTCTAGAGTTAAATGAAATAGCGTCGACTTGTGGTCGCTGTAAAGCTATATTAAGAGGGAGCTATGCCCAGCGTCAAGCCTAAATCGGTATTCGATTTGATCTGGATTAAATTCAATCGGTTCATTTTTGTGTTTGAGGTTGAATTACTGGCCGCATCAAGCTTAAAAAAGGCCATTGCACCAAAAGCAACTTCCAAAGCCACGGCATTTATGCTGTAGTTACTCGCTGATTTAATTTGAAAGACGCTATGTATAAAAAAGCACTCACCTCACTGATTATATTGTTCTTTATGATGGGCTTTATTACCTGTCTAAACGATATCCTGGTGCCGTATCTCAAAGCGGTTTTCGACTTGAGTTATAGCCAGGCTGCGCTGGTGCAGTTTTGTTTTTTTGCGGCCTATGGCCTGACGTCAATCCCGTTTAGCAATCTGATTGAAAAGGTCGGTTACCAAACCGGCATGGTGATTGGATTCTCACTGGCAGCATTAGGCTGTCTGCTATTTTATCCGGCAGTGGCGTTGCATGCTTATCCCTTGTTCCTTGGCGCTTTATTTGTGCTGGCCTCCGGTATCGTATTGCTGCAAGTGGCGGCTAACCCATGCGTGTCTGTGATCGGCCCTAAAGAAACAGCTTCTTCACGCCTGACCATGGCACAAGCGTTTAATTCTTTAGGCACTTTTATTGCGCCTTTCTTTGGCGCTTATTTCATCCTTTCTGCACTGGCACATTCCAGCCATGCAGAAGGCGTGGTTTATCCTTATTTGTTCATTGCTGGCGTGCTGGTGGCGATTGCCCTTGTGTTGTCGCGCCTGAATCTGGCCGGGATGGACAGCGCAGAAAAGGATGAGAGTCTCTGGCGTGAGGTGCTGGCTGACCGTGGACTGATGTTAGGCATGGTGGGTATTTTTTGCTATGTCGGTGCCGAGGTCGCAATTGGTAGTTTTCTGGTCAACTACATTAAAGAGCTGACACAGATGCCGGAGGCAGAAGCCGCATCATTGATTGCGCTGTACTGGGGCGGCGCCATGCTGGGGCGTTTTATTGGTATTTTTACGCTCAAGGCATTTGCCCCGGCTAAAGTGCTCAGTGTGCATGCAATACTGGCGATTATTTTGATTATTTACTCCATGAACACGGCCGGCATGCTGGCTGTCGTCAGCATGGTGCTGGTCGGTTTGTGCAACTCCATTATGTTTCCGACCATTTTTACACTGGGTATTAAAAGCCTCAAGTCCGGTCAGGAGAAGAAAGGCTCAGGCCTGCTGGCCACTGCCATTTTGGGTGGCGCGGTGGTGCCGTTGTTGACCGGGTTGCTGGCCGATCGCATAGGCTTGCATCATGCGTTCGTGTTGCCGGTATTGTGTTATGGCTATATTGCGTGGCTGGGAGTGAATCATGTCAAAGCCCGTTAACGACTAAATAAAAAAAGCTGCCCTTTAGGCAGCTTTTTACTCTCTGATAGATATTAGGCTGACGTGCCGCCTACCGTCAATCCATCAATTTTCAATGTTGGCTGCCCAACGCCTACCGGCACACTCTGGCCTTCTTTGCCGCAGGTGCCAACGCCGCTATCCAGTGTCATATCATTACCGATCATGCTGACTTTGGTCAGCACATCTGGCCCATTACCAATCAGGGTGGCGCCTTTGACCGGGTAGGTAATTTTGCCGTCTTCGATCATGTAGGCTTCGGCGGCGCTAAACACGAATTTGCCGCTGGTGATATCGACCTGGCCACCACCAAAGTTAGCTGCATAGAGGCCTTTTTTCACCGATTTGATAATCTCTTGTGGGTCTTTGTCGCCATTGAGCATATAGGTGTTAGTCATGCGTGGCATGGGGATATGCGCATAGCTCTCGCGACGCGCATTGCCGGTGAGACCCATGCCCATCAGGCGTGCGTTGAGCGTGTCTTGTATGTAGCCGCGCAGGATGCCGTCTTCAATGAGCACGGTGTTTTGTGGCGCGTTACCTTCATCGTCCATGGTCAGCGAGCCACGGCGGTCCTGTATCGTGCCGTCATCGACGATGGTGATGCCTTTGGCGGCGACTTGCTGGCCTATCATATTACTGAAGGCGCTGCTGCCTTTACGGTTAAAATCGCCTTCGAGGCCGTGGCCAATCGCTTCGTGCAACAAAATGCCTGGCCAGCCGTTGCCCAGTACAACTGTCATACTGCCAGCCGGGGCAGGGCGTGCTTCCAGGTTGACCAGCGCCTGATGCGCAGCTTTTTGGGCGTAGTCTTGTAATACTTCATCGGTGAAGTAGCTGTAATCGAAACGACCACCACCACCGCTGGAACCTTGCTCGCGCCGGCCATTGTGCTCGGCAATCACTTGCAAGGATAAACGCACCAAGGGCCTGACATCGCCAGCCATGACGCCATCACTGCGTGCGACTAATACGACTTCATATTCTGCGGCAATTGACGCCATCACTTGCGTGATACGTGGATCTTGCGCCTTGGCATAACGCTCGAGTTTCTCCAGTAGTTTGACCTTGGCATCTGCGCTCAGGCTGGCAATCGGGTCTTGCGGTAAGTAGAGCGGCGTATGGCTGCGGGTGATAATGCTGTGACCAGTTTTTTCCTGGCCCAGGTTGGCAATGGCGCGCGTGGCCTGTGCCGCCTGTTGCAAGGCGTCGAGGTGGATGTCGTCAGAATAGGCAAAGGCGGTTTTTTCACCACTGACTGCGCGTACGCCCACGCCCTGATCGATATTGAAGCTGCCGGATTTGACCTGGCCTTCTTCCAGCCCCCACGATTCGCTACGGCTGTATTGAAAATACAAGTCGGCGTAGTCGATGTTGTGCGTCATCATGCCGGACAATACATTGGTTAAAGCGCTGTGGTCCAATCCGGCAGGGCGCAGGAGTAAGTCGTTGGCAGTGGTGAGTAGCGTTTGCATAGTTAAGTCACTTGTTTTAATCGTGAGTGTTTGAGTCAATCTGAAGCAAAGAGTGCCAGCATGGCGCTCAGTGTTTTCATTAAATCGCCTTAATGGTTTTGTGTTTGAGCGCAGGCAAGCTCTGGCGCAGGTTTTTAATATAGTTGCGGTTGACGTTGGCCACCACAATGCCAGAGCCACGTGGCAGGCGGTCCAGCACTACGCCCCACGGGTCCACAATCATACTGTTGCCGTGCGTTTCGCGGCCAGACAAATGGTAGCCGCCCTGGGCTGAGGCAATCACATAACTGAGGTTTTCTACCGCACGTGCACGCACCAGTGTTTCCCAGTGCGCTTTGCCTGTGGTTTCGGTAAAGGCAGATGGCACCACGATCATGTCAACGTCGCCCATGGCACGGAACAGCTCCGGGAAGCGCAAATCGTAGCAAATAGAGAGGCCAATGCGGCCAAACGGCGTGTCCACCGTTACTACGGTATCGCCTGGCTCTATGGTGTTTTCTTCATGGTAATGTTCGGTGCCCATATCCAAACCGAACAAGTGGATTTTGTCATAGCGCGCGACTTGCTCGCCTTTGTCGTTGTAGACCAGGCAACTGTTGCGTACCTTGTTGGCATAGTTGCTTTCGAGTGGCACACTGCCTGCAACAATCCAGAGTTTAAAGGCCTTGGCTGTTTTGCTCAAAAACTGCTGAATCGGGCCATCATCCGGCTTTTCGCGGATAGTGACTTTGTCAAAATCTTTGAGGCCCATGATGCAAAAATACTCTGGCAGCACGACCAGCTTGGCACCGGCTTTGGCGGCCATTTCAATCAGGCGTTTGGCTTCTACCAAATTGGCAGCCACATTAGGGCTGGACGCCATTTGAACCGCGGCCACTTTGACAATGTCATCATTGGCGGCTGATTTCAGTTTTTTAGTTTTCTTCTCTGCCATGGCAAGTTTTCCGTTGAAATAATAATGTGGTCATTAGTGCAGCGTTTTCAAGGGTTGAGCAGGTGCAGGGGCCTTTTTATCAACCTCTGCCTCTTGCGGATTATCCCAGGTGCCTGTAATCATATACTCACTGGCACTGATTTTGTTAAGCGGGTCCTTGAGTAATTTTTGCGCGACAAACGCAGCTACGCCGACAATCGGCCCACCCGCCAGCGCCGCCAGGGAAACCGAATCGCTAATATGTGGCACGACTCTCACCCGCAGGCGTTGCGTTTCTGTTTTTAAATTGGTCTCACCCTTGATTCTGGCTTCGGCGGCCGGGCCGGTCATAAACAAGTCATCACTACGCAAAATGCCGTCCTTGATATTGGCGGTAGAGTTGATCTTGTCAAACGCAAAGCCTTCACTAAAGAGGTCGCGGAAGTCTAGTGTTAAACGACGTGGCAGGCTTTGCAAGCTCAATAAGCCCAGCAAGCGTCCAACGCCTGGCTGCACTTTCAAAATCTGGCCTTTTTCCAGTTGCATGGTGAAGTTACCATCCAGTCTTTCCACCGCGAACTCATGCGGACTGCCTGGCCAGCCCAACTGACCATTCATATTACCGGTGCCGCCTTTAACCATTTCGCCACCTGGTTGAAAACGTTGCAAGGTTTTCCCCAGATTGCTTGAAGTCAGGTTGAATTTGAGCATGGTTTGCGGGCTGCGCACCGAGTTACGCCAGGTGCCGTCGGCTGAGAGCTGGCTATCGCTGTTGCTGATGTTCATGCGCTGTATGACCCAGCTTTCACCGCTGTTGTAGGCTTTTAAATCCAGGCTTCCCAATTGTTTGTCGCCAAACTGAAAATCTTGCGCGGTGATGTCCAGTTCAGGGTAAGTCATGTCCAGGCGACGCACTTCTGCCGGATTGGTGTTGTTATCGGTGTCCATGCTGCGCGGAATACGCAAGTAGTTTAGTTTGGCCACCAGTTTGCTGGGTTTACCTGAAATCCAGTCTGCATCGCCTGCCAGTTCCTGGCTTTGTATCGCCAGCTTGAGCCGATCATTGTCTGGCGCAATATTCAGCTTGATTTGATGCAAGTTGCGGTCGAATACATGCAGGGTGCCCGCAGTCAGTTCTATTTGATTCAATGCCAGTGAGGAGGATTCCGCAGCCTGGTTGCCACTACCCTGGTTGAGGTAGGCTAACCACTCATCCACGTTCAGTTTTTGAAAGTCTGCGCGCAAATTAATACCATCCGCCGTGGGTAAACGAGGCGGCGTATTGATCGCAATTTCGCCTGCACTGACGGCGGCTGGGTTATTCGCATTACGCAAAAAGTTGGCATGAATCCAGTCGTTGTAATGAATAGCGATTTTGTCTGGCTGGTTGGTTTCCTGACGGAAACGTATCGTCAGGCTGGCGGGTGTTTCTACGCTTTTCTTTGTGGGTTCTGGCAGGTCAATCGCCATGCCGATCAACTGTGAGCGGATATCCAGCCGGATATTCGGCGCCTGGATCAACAGATTGCTTTTCCAGTCCGTCGTACCGTGCAAAGCGCGGGTAATCGGGTTGTTATCCAGTTTTTTGAGCGCGGCATCGGTGATGCGGCCACTGCCCTGAATAATGACGGACTTGTCAGATCGGGTACTCAGGCTGACGCTGGCAGGATTATCAAACATCGATAACTGTATGCCTTGCGCTTGCAGGCCTTTTTCGTTGAATTTTAAATGGCCATTGATATTGCTCATTTCCGGCATGGCAATTTGCGGGTTGGCGGCAATATGCCCATTTTTTATGTTGTAATCACCTTGAAACTGGCTGGCATCGACATCGTTGAGGGGCACTTGCAATGCCAGTTTAAGTTCTGCATTGCCTGTGGTTTTCAAAAAGTCGGTAAAGCCCATGGTGACTTGTCTTACCGGACTGGTGTTGACGAACTTCACGCCTTGCTCGACGGTGCCGGTGGCTGCCGCTTTGACGTTGAGCATCGGCCAGTCGGCATCCAGTAGCGGAATTTCGACCTGTGCTTGCGTAATGTGCTGGCCGACCGTACTGCCGTTTTTAACGGCGATATCCATGCGCTTGCCCTCAAACTTGAGAAAGGCGTCGATATTTTGGATGACTGGCCAGTCAGTGCCATATTCCAGACTGGCACGGTCTACTTGAGCCGTCACACGGAACAGGCCCAGGGACGGATCAGATTGCTGCGCTTGGTTGACGTAAGGAAAATCATTGACCCGGCCTTTGACGATTACTTCACCACGCCGGATTTGGCCACCGAGAATTGAGCTATCTAGCCAGTGCAAGGTCGTTTCACCCAGAATCAAGGGGTAGTAAAACGGCGCAAATTTTGCATCGCCACGCTCGATTTGGCTTTGTAGCTGTATGGTGTCGCCGCCTGCTGCGCCTAACTGGTATTCCATATTGGTGCGCAAGGCCAGGTGAGGATTGCTAAACTGCAGGTTGCGGGTGCTGATCAAGGTTTTCTGGCCGTTATGACTCCACTCCACTTCACCCTGCAAACGGTCTATGGGTAATGGCCAGCGTAGCAGGCCAGCCAGCTCAATAGTCGCCTTGCTGGTATCCAGTTCCACGCTGCCTGCATTGGGGTGTAGTGATAATTGCCCAGACCAGTTATCCAGACCAGGAATGCTGCCATAAGCTTGCGTGTGCAGCGCATTGAAGTTGGCCTCGACGGCATAATCACGCCACTGATCTTGTTGATATAGCCAGCGCGCTTTGATTTGAGAGGCATTGCCCGCGGGTGCCATATTTTCCAGGTATGTTGCTATTTTTGAGTCAGGCGGTAACCATTGCGCAAATAAATTGCCTTGGGTCAGGCTGAATTTTTTAACCGTGATTGTGCCTTCATGGCCTTTGTCATCCCATTGCAGCTCACCATTGGTATCCTCTAGAACCAAACCAGGCTGGACGTTGGCAGAAAAGTGCTTGAGCGTGACCATAAAGCGTTGCTCAACACGTTGCCAGCGCAACTCGCCGGCCACGGTTTTGGCGACAAAGGTTTGTGGCTCATTGGCGGGTTTGACTGCTACATCGCTCAGTTGCACTTGCGCAGCCAGGCGTTGCAATTGCAGCGCGTCGAATGCCAGCGTGGTGGTCAGGTTGCCTTTGCCCGCATTCACCTTGAGCGGCAGGTCTAACCAGGGGTTCCAGGCGGCTAAATCGGTTTCTGGCAAACGTAGTGAAATTTCGCCATGCCATGCTTCAGGTTTAGCCACATCATGACCGACCACGACTGATTCCAGGGTGATGCGCTGCTTTGTCCCGGTTGAGACCAGGCTGTCGATATGGATGCTATGACGGTGCAGCAGGCGCTGCCAGACGGGCGTTAATATTTCAATATTCAAATCTTCAAGCAACAGCGGCGGTGCCTGGCGTTGCTCGTCTAGCCAGGTGATGGTGGCATGAGAGATTTTGATGCGCCGTTGCGCCAGTAGCCAATTGGCAAAAGCCGGGTTGCCTTGCCCAGACATGGAGATGCCTGCGAGAAACAGCTCACCATTGGCTGTACGCCTGATCACCAAATTGGGAGCATCTATGCTGAGGCTGACCAATGAAGGCGAAAGCAGAACCAGGCTGCTCCACGACAAGCGGGTAGTCACCTGCGATAACTCAAGCGCAGGGCGGTGCTCGGTATCAAATACAGTGACTTTGCCCAGTGTCACTTGTGGTGCCAGGCCGCGCCAGCGAATGCCAATGTGGGCGATAGTGACTTGCTGTTTGAGCGATTGGCTTAGCGCTTGTTCAATGCGGCCTCTGTAGTCATCAATATGTGGAAACACATAGAACTGAATGACGCCAATAATGCCTGCCAGCATGACAAAAATAACAATCATGAGTGAAACCAGCCAGCGTTTGATTTTTTGCAGAGGCATAAGGGCGTTGAACAAGGGTTGAGGAAGTTTTAGTGATAACTGACCATTTTACTCGAAAACAGTTGCGCAGCCGCAGCAGAACTGCCTGTTGACTGCGGAATTATTCAGCATGAGCATGAATGATTCGTTTAAAATGCCACTCTTTTGCAACTTCAGTTTTTAAATGAAAGTGATTGTCAGTGATTCAGTTTAAACAACTGACTTTTTCCAGGGCAGGTAAAACGCTGGTCGAAGCGGCCAGTTTTCAGTTGCATCCGGGGCATCGCGTCGGCCTTACCGGCGCCAATGGTGCGGGTAAGTCGACCTTGTTTGCTTTGCTGCGTGGTGAGCTCACGGCAGATGTAGGTGAGTTGCTGATGCCGCCGCAATGGGTGATTGCGCATGTGGCACAGGAAACGCCTGCATTGGCACAATCTGCACTCGAATATACCCTGGATGGCGATGAGGAGTTGCGCACCTTGCAAGCACAGCTTGCGCAAGCCGACGCAGGTGAAAGCCATGACCCGTTACATGTCGCCGAGTGGCACCAGCGGCTGGCGGATATTGATGGCTATAGCGCAGAAGCCAGGGCCAGTGCCTTATTGGCCGGTCTGGGGTTTTCTCAATCACAGTTGAGCCGCCCAGTCAGCGATTTTTCAGGTGGCTGGCGCATGCGCCTCAACCTGGCGCGCGCGTTGATGTGTCGTTCGGATTTGTTATTGCTGGATGAGCCGACCAATCACCTGGATATTGAAGCTGTGATCTGGCTGGAAGGCTGGCTGAGCGCTTATCGTGGTACCTTGCTGCTCATTTCGCATGATAGGGAATTCCTCGATAATACCGTCAATCATATCCTGCATATCGAACAACAGCAGCTCACCTTGTATCGTGGCGGCTATAGCGATTTTGAGCGCCAGCGGGCTGAAAAGCTGACATTGCAGCAAGCCAGTTACCAAAAGCAACAGCAGCAAATGGCACATTTGCAGAAATACATTGATCGTTTTCGCGCACAGGCGACCAAGGCACGCCAGGCGCAAAGCCGTATCAAGGCGCTTGAGCGCATGGAGCGCATCAGTGCCGCGCACGTAGACTCTCCCTTCAGCTTCAGTTTTCGTGACCTGGGTTCAGCGCCGGATCCCTTATTGGTGATGAATCGGGTCGCACTGGGTTATGCGGGACAAACCCTGGTGAAACTTGAGCATCTGGCAATTCGTCCTGGCGAACGTATTGGCTTGCTGGGTAAAAATGGTGCTGGTAAATCTACCTTGATTAAAGCGCTGGCACAGTCAGCAACCCTGTTGTCGGGCGAACGCGTGGAGGGCAAGGATTTACGTATAGGCTATTTTGCCCAGCACCAGCTTGAACAACTGGTTGCCAGCGACTCACCGTTGCAACATTTGCAACGGCTGGATGCCACTGCGAGAGAGCAGGAATTATTAGATTTTTTAGGCGGTTTTGATTTCAGGGGTGAAATGGCCAAAGCGCCTTGCGGGCCATTTTCTGGTGGCGAAAAATCACGCCTGGCATTGGCCATGCTGATCTGGCAGCGGCCTAACCTGATTTTGCTGGATGAGCCGACCAACCATCTGGATATTGAAATGCGGCACGCTTTGTCCATGGCTTTGCAGGCGTATGAGGGCGGCATGGTGATGGTGTCGCACGATCGCACGCTGCTTGCCACTTGTTGCGAAAAATTTGTGTTAGTGGCTGATGGCCAGGCCAGTGTGTTTGATGGCGACCTGGAAGATTACAAAGTGTCTTTGCTGAAGACAGCGCAAGCAGAAGTCGCCGCGAGCCGACCTGCGGCAGTCAAGCAAAATAGCTATCATCAGCAGAAAGCTGACAGGCAGGCACGCCTGGTAGAGCGCAGGCCTTTGCTCAAAACGCTGGCTGCACTGGAAACCCAATTGACCAAGCTCACGCAAGAAAAGCAGGACGTTGAACACCGCCTGGCTGATAGCGCGATTTACGATGTCGAGCAACGCGAAACATTGCAGGCCTTATTGATTGCGCAAGGTGAGCATCAAAAAAAACTCGATTCGATCGAGGAGCAGTGGCTGGATGTGCTGGAAAAACTGGAAGCGCTGCCTGAGATTGAGTAACACGACGATATTAATAAAGGGATCATCATGGAAATGACTTATGAAGAGCGTTTGAGATTCATGCATCAGCTGTGTCAGGCGCAGACGCATTCTGGGGGCCAGTCAGAGGCGCAAGCCGTGGCCGCTTTTGCCAATGGGGATGTCGAAGACTCGGTGCATTATCTGGCGAGTTTTTTAACCTTTAAAGCGATTCAGTCTGCGGATCGTCACCCGGCAGAAGAATTGCAAAATGATTTTGACATGCTAGGCGTGTATCAATGCTTTGGCTTGATGGTCTACGCCTTCTTGTTTATGCCGCTGACGCAGGAAGGGCTGCAGCCCGACTACGATAGGGCACAAATTACAATCGGTAAAACCTTGTTTGATGGGCTTGCGCCAGAAATGCTGGCCGAGATTATCGAATCCGGTTTTCATAAATTTAAACTGATTGCCGAAGCAGAGTCTGAGCATTGGCAGGAATACCGTGAAAATCTGGATAAAGTGACCATTAGTTATATGATTGCGACCACCGATGATGACAGCCCGCATAGCGCGGAAGATGTATTGCCACTGTTTGGGCAATTGCTGAGTCAGTTGTGTGAGGCATTTACGGCTGATTAGCCGTTTAGCATCATAAAACTTTAATGTATAATTTAAAATTGTTTAACATTTTTGATACAGTTTGAAAACTTGGGTAAAGTTAGGCCATTTACGCTTGTTAATCAATTTAATTGTTCATAATATTCCAAGGCTAAATATTAGGATAAGCCTTGTGTTATCTTTTAAAAAAGGACATAAATGAGCAAGCTGCTGTTGATTGACGATGATGTTGAATTAGCCAATATGCTGAAGGAGTTTCTGACGCAAGAGGGCTTTGCGGTGACGACTGCGCATGACGGATTGACAGGTGAGCAATACGTGCTTGCCGGTAAATTCGACTTGGTGATTCTTGATGTAATGATGCCAGGTCAGGACGGATTGCAGACGTTACGGAATGTCAGACAACATTCTGATATTCCTGTGCTGATGCTCACGGCTAAGGACGACAATGAGGGCCGCATTGAAGGTTTGGAAGGCGGCGCGGATGACTACGTGCAGAAACCTTGTCTGCCAAGAGAGTTGGTTGCCAGAATTCGTGCGATTTTGCGTCGTCACACCAGTGACACGCCAAAAGGCAACGATATCGTGGTTGGCCAACTGGTGGTTTCCAGTGAACGTAGAAAAGTGTTTTGGGTGGATAAGCCGATTGTGTTTACCAGCACCGAATTTAGCCTGATTGAAATTCTGGCTAAACATGCAGGTACTATCGTCAGCAAAGAAGATTTGTCCATTAAGGCACTGGGCCGTCCGCTAGTGAAGTATGACCGTAGTATTGACGTGCATTTGAGCAGTATCCGTCAAAAAATATCAGAAGTATCTGGCGGTGTGAATGTGATACAAACCATTTACCGCGTCGGATATCAACTTGTTAGAGAGTAAGTGATTTAATGCGAGGGTTATGGGGCGCCTGTTCTGGAAGTTATTTTTAGCATTTTTTCTGGCGCTCGTCTCCACCGATCTTATCGTTGGTAATATTATCGAGTGGCAGGCCCATCAACAAACACCTGAGCATCATGAAGTCTCGCAGATTTGTTCGTCTGGAAGCAGCTGTGAGACAACGCCAAACGCGTTAAAGGCTGAACCACTCTCCGCCAAGACCGACCAGCGCTGGACTGAGAGGCAACTCTTTAGTTTGCCTTTCTCTGTTTTGATATACAGCCTCATCTCCAGCACGATTTTTGCCGGCGTCCTGGCCTGGTCTATTTCGCATCCCATCAAGTTGTTGCTTGAGCATTTAAAGAGTGCCGCAGAAGGCGATCTTCTAGTCAGGGTCAGCCCTAAAATCAAGGCCAGCCATGATGAGTTTGCTGAGCTTGGTGAAGCGTTTGATTTGATGGCATTACGCCTCAATAACATGATCAAAAGCCAGTCCAAAATGCTGCACCATGTTTCCCATGAGCTACGCTCGCCACTGGCCAGGATACAGATGTCGGTAGGCCTGGTGATGCAAAATCCAAAAAAAATGCAAAGCTCTTTACAGCGTGTGGAGCTGGAAGCTGTGCGCATGGAGCGCATGATTTCTGAGTTGCTGGAAATCTTTCGTTTTGAATCAGGCATGCAAAAGCTGCAAAAAACTGAGGTGGATTTAAAAGGGCTATTGACCGGTATTGTGGGCGATGTGCTCTTTGAGAAGCATGAAGCCAAGCTGCATCTCGAGATGCCAGAAGATGCTGTAGTGGTAGATGGCCAGCTAGAGTTGCTGCAGCGGGCGATCGATAATGTGATCCGCAATGCCGTGAAATATGGTCCGGAGAATGGCGTGGTGGCGATTGAATTGCAACACAGCGCACGCACGGGGGAGGTGATTCTGGAAGTGCAGGATCAAGGCCAGGGCGTGGAACCGCAGGAGCTGGAGCAGATTTTCAGGCCATTTGTACGCGGTCGTCGCGCATCACAAGTGGATGGGCATGGCATTGGCCTGGCGATGACCAAGCATATCGTTGAGGCGCATGGTGGTTTTGTCAACGCAACCAATCTTAATCCACATGGTTTTATGATACGTATCCATTTGCCTGAAAAGCATGAGGCACCTAGCGATCAAGAGTCCAAAAATTGGATGTAACAATGCTAAAATAGCGGGTTTACGAATAACGCAGACAATTGCCGGATACTTTATGACAGCACAACACTCCAACCCAGACAACGCGACAGAGTCAGTCGTTGATGAGAACCACGTGATTGCAGAGCGTCGCGAAAAGTTGCGCTTGCTGCGCGAACAAGCGCAATCAGCACAAGTGGCTACTTTTCCTAACGACTTTAAGCCTGAGCATAAAGCGGCTGTTTTACAAGAAACGTATGCAGCCAGCGAGAAAGAAACGCTGGATCCGCAAGAGATCGTTGTGGTGGTTGCTGGCCGCATGATGCTGAAACGTGTGATGGGCAAAGCCAGTTTTGCAACGATTCAGGACAGCACCGCACGTATTCAATTGTATGTCGCACGTGATGAAATCGGTGAAGCGCTCTACGAGAGCTTTAAGCACTGGGACATGGGCGATATTCTGGGTGCGCGCGGACGTTTGTTTAAAACCCGCACTGGCGAGCTTTCTGTGCATGTCACCGAGTTGCGTTTACTCACCAAGTCACTGCGCCCATTGCCGGAAAAATTCCATGGTTTGCAAGATCAGGAAATCAAATATCGTCAGCGTTATGTCGATTTGATCACGTCTGAAGAAACACGCGCCACGTTTAAGGCACGCTCAAAAGTGGTGGCGGCGATTCGTCAGTTTATGAATGACAACGAATTTCTCGAAGTAGAAACTCCTATGTTGCACCCGATTCCTGGTGGTGCGTCAGCCAAACCATTTGTTACGCATCACAATGCATTAGATATGCAGATGTTTATGCGCATTGCGCCAGAGCTTTATTTAAAGCGCCTGATTGTCGGCGGCTTTGAGCGCGTATTTGAAATCAACCGTAACTTCCGTAATGAAGGGCTCAGCGTCCGCCATAATCCTGAGTTCACCATGATGGAGTTCTACGCGGCTTACACAGACTATCAATGGCTGATGGACTTTACCGAGCAATGTATCCGTGCCGCAGCGATTGCCGCGAACGGCACTGCGGTGTTGAGCTACGCTGGCAAAGAAGTGGATCTAAGCAAGCCGTTTGAGCGTTTGACCATTGTGGGCGCGATCCAGAAATATGCGCCGCAATATACGCTGGCGCAACTCAATGACGCTGACTTTATCCGTCAAGAGTTATTGAAGTTTGGCGTGAAACCATTTGCTCACGCAGGCCTGGGCTCATTGCAGTTATCCCTGTTTGAAGAAACCGCGGAAAGCCAACTTTGGCAGCCTACTTATATTATCGATTACCCGGTGGAAGTTTCACCTTTGGCACGCGCTTCAGATAAGCAGCCTGAAATCACCGAACGGTTTGAGCTGTTTATCACTGGCCGCGAAATGGCCAATGGCTTTAGCGAGTTGAACGATGCTGAAGACCAGGCAGCGCGCTTCCATGCGCAAATGAAAGCCAAAGAGGCGGGTGACCAGGAAGCCATGTACTACGATGCGGATTTTATCCGTGCTTTGGAATATGGCATGCCGCCGACCGGTGGTTGCGGCATTGGCATTGACCGCCTGGTGATGCTGATTACCGATAGCCCGAGCATACGTGATGTGATTCTGTTCCCACACATGCGTGCAGAGAGCTAAACTCACCAAAGTAACACAGAGCCACCCAGTAAGGGTGGCTTTTTTATTACTAGTAGTCTGTTTGTAAGAAATGTGTAAGGTTTGTCATCAAACTGTCATATTGAAAATTCAAAATACGTCCCGGATACACACATGTAATCTTATAACAGGGGATAAAAATGAATTTGAAGTTTCGTCGTTTGTTGATGGCAACCTTGGCTGGTGGTCTGTTAACAGGTTTGACGTCTGTCTCGCATGCTGATTCAACGACTGACCTGGTTCAGGCATTGATTAGCAAAGGCGTTTTGACTGAAGAAGAGGGCGCTTTGTTGATGAAGGGCCGTACTAATGAAGTTGAAGTGCAGAAAAAGAAGGAAAGTAAGAACTGGACTAGCCGTGTGAATATCCGTGGTTATGTGCAGAACCGCGTCACGGCAATGATTGGTAATGATGGTGATAATCCTGCCCATCCTGTCGACTTGTGGTCTGATCGCTCAGTAGGTACCGATGACTCAATCAACCCGGATAAAAACTTTTTGATTCGTCGTGCGCGCATCATTATTTTTGGTGATTTTGGTGACCACTTAAGCTACTACATTCAGCCGGACTTTGCATCGTCCGCTAGTGGCACTAACAACATTGCACAGCTTCGTGATGCTTATGGTGATATCAATATTGATAAGGCGAAAGTACACCGCGTGCGTGTGGGCCAATCTAAAGTCCCTTATGGTTTCGAAAACTTGCAATCGTCTTCTAACCGTTTGGCGATGGATCGTGTAGACGCAATGAACAGTGCGGTGCGTGATGAGCGTGACACGGGTGCGTTTTACTACTACACACCAGAAAACGTTCAAGCATTATTTAAAGAAATCAACGATAAAGGCCTGAAGCATTCTGGCAACTACGGTATGTTGGGTGCAGGTTTGTATAACGGACAAGGCGCAAACCGCAGTGACGTAAACGACAATTACCATGTGGTAGCGCGTGCTACTTACCCTTGGAAGACGCAATCCGGCCAGATTTATGAGGCCAGTATTCAGGGTTATCATGGTGAGTATGCGCCGACAACAGGTCGTTATAACTTCAACGGTAATGCTAACGTGAGTTCATCTGCGAATACTGGTGCAACACGTACGCCTACCATTGCAACTGCAGATGCCAAAGGATTTAAAGATCAACGTGTTGGTGTGA
The DNA here is from genome assembly GCF_000800115.1 of Methylophilus sp. Q8. Lineage (NCBI taxonomy): Bacteria > Pseudomonadati > Pseudomonadota > Betaproteobacteria > Nitrosomonadales > Methylophilaceae > Methylophilus > Methylophilus sp. Q8. Next base: position 2,171,675 of record NZ_JUHE01000001.1, read on the forward strand.
GTTTTGTGATGTATCCGCAACCATTTGGTTTACAAGCTGAATGGAACTGGGGTACCACACCAGGTATGGATGCTGCTCAAAATAAAATTGCAGAGAAAAGCCTGCAAGGTGGTTATGTACAAGCGATGTACAAGATTGATAACTTCCAATTCCTGGAGACGAATGGTACGTTGATTCCATTTATCAAATGGCAATACTTTGATGGTTATAACAAAGCAGAAACCAATGCGCCTGAGAACCACGTTAACGATTGGGAGTTAGGTGTTGAATGGCAACTTGCACCAGAGGTCGAAATTATGGCTGAATACCATCATATGAAGCGTAATAACCTGGTGACTGGTAACCGTGCTGGTACGCTGGATTATCAAAGCTTTACCGCAGATGCATTGCGCGTACAAGTACAGTACAACTTCTAATAACAGACGTATCAAAACTTAAATTGAAATCCCGCAGCCTTGCGGGATTTTTTTTATTTCACATATAGTTAAAAGTAATATAAAAATAACGAATAATTATTTTTTAAAATATGAATAGTCTGAAATAATGCCCTTCATTCAATGCAGTGAGGGGCATCATGTCTACAGTATTAAACAAACCGGAAACACAAGCTGACGAAGCCTTGTTGGCGATTGTTGCGGCGGCCATTGCGGCTGTGCAGAAGGATACCGGTTATGGTTCTATTGAAATTACAGTACATGATGGGCGGGTGACGCAAATTGAACGGCGTGAGAAAGTGCGCTTTGATCACCAGATAAAACCCAAGAAGTAGTTGATAAGATTTTACTGAGCACTGACCAGGCTGCTGGAAGTCATTAATTAACGGGAGATATACATGCAGTTAAAGAAATTAAGTCTTGCACTGGCAACCGCAGGTGTGTGGTGGCTGGGTAATGGCGTGGCCTCGGCGGCAGAAGAGGTACAGCTGGCAGAGACACAAGTAGAGGATGCTGAGCAACAAAAGAAAGTAAAAGCACGCCTGGAAGAAATCAAGGCTGAAGAAAAAGCGGCTGCCAAGGCAGCCAGTGGCTATTATGTTGAGCGCCGTAGTTATGGCACACAAAAAGAAACCGAGCCACCAAAGTATGTAAAACAGGCTAACAAAACCTGGCTGAAAGATTTTGATGCATTTGCTGATGTTGACTGGCTTGACCTTGGTTTTGAACATCGCATACGTGCTGAAAGCCGTCAAAATGACTTCCGCCGCGCACAAGAGAATATTGATGAACCAATCTTGCTGCGTACACGTGCTTATGTCGGTTTGAAGAATATTTTGGATCCATTCCGTTTCGCGGTTGAAGTGCAAGACTCCCGCCGTAACCATAGTGATTACAATGACAGTACTGATCGTCGTTTATCTAATGACCCAAAAGATATTGATCATGCTGACTTCATTCAGGCTTATCTGGAGTTGTATTTCAAAGAAAGCATTTTTGGTAAGGATGATTTAGGTAATAACCGCCCATTCTGGGTACGTGGTGGCCGCCTGGCTTGGGAAGATCTGGATCGTCGTTTGATCGCCCGTAACGAATGGCGTAACACAACTAACTCTTTCCAAGGTATTCGTGCCAATATTGGTGAAAAGAAAAATGACTGGCAGTTAGAGGCCTTTGCAGTACAACCTGTGCAGCGTTTTGCAAATCAGCTTGATCAGGTTGATCATGCCCAACAGTTTTATGGACTTGTAGGTGATTGGCGTGGTTGGTCAGAGTACGTGACCATACAGCCGTACTACTTCTATCTGAAGCAGGATGGCAGCAAGGTGCAATATGACGGGAATGGTACAGCTTATACAGATCGTAGCGTATATAGCGCGGTGCGACAGGCTCAAGCACAAATTGATCGCGAGATTAATACTGCTGGTATTCGTGTGTTTGGTATCTTGCCTGGTACACAATGGGACTATGATGTTAGTTATAACAAGCAGTGGGGTAATGTACAACGCTTTGTGAATAATGGCGGAACACTTACTTTAGCGAATGGTCGTTATATCACTGTGGATCATGATGCTTACTCCTATAACGCCGAAGTGGGCTATACATTTAATAAGCACGCATGGAAACCACGTTTTAGCAGTTCTTACGGTGTAGCCAGTGGTGACACCGTTTCCAGTGGCAATACTGCTACCGACAGATCCGACAGCCAGGGCTTCGATCGTTTATTCGGTTTTGCTCGACCATGGTCTAACAATGACTACATCCAAATGAACAACATTCGTGCTGCCAAAGTGCGTGCAGAGTTCGATCCTAAAGTTCCATTCTTGGATAACGTGAAAGTAGATACAGGGTTTAGCTGGTATCGACTCGACAGTTCAACGGATCGTTGGGGGGCAGGTAATAACTTGGTTGATATTACAGGTAAATCTGGTGCCGATTTGGGTAAGGAGTTTGATTTTAGAGTTCGCTTCCCACTGAATCAGTATGCTGCGTTGAATGTGGGTTATGCACACTTCTGGGCAGGGGATTTTGTGAAAAATGCAATCAAGATTGCCTCAAACAACAATGATCCAACCCGTTCACTGGATTCTGACTTTTTCTACACAGAATTAACACTGTACGGCTTCTAGTCAAAGGGATAGATATGAAATTAAATCATAAAATTAAACAGGCGTTATTGGTGGCAACACTGCTTGCGCCGCTAGTGAGTTGGGCTGCCGATGTCAACCTGCTCAATGTGTCATACGACCCGACCCGTGAGTTGTACCAAGACTACAACGATGCATTTGCCAAGTACTGGAAAGCTAAAACGGGCGACAATGTGATTATCAAGCAATCACACGGTGGCTCAGGCAAGCAGGCGCGTTCAGTGATCGATGGCTTGCAGGCTGATGTGGTGACACTGGCTTTGTCTTACGACATTGACGAAGTGGGCAGCAAAGGCCGTTTGTTCGGGCCAGACTGGCAAAAACGTCTGCCGCATAACAGTTCACCTTATACCTCCACCATTGTGTTTCTGGTGCGTAAAGGCAACCCGAAAAACATCAAGGACTGGAATGATCTGGTGAAACCAGGGACTTCGGTGATTACACCTAACCCGAAAACCTCGGGCGGTGCACGCTGGAACTACCTGGCTGCTTATGCTTATGCGCTCAAGCAGAACAATAACGACGATGCCAAGGCCAAGGACTTCCTGAAAAAGCTGTTTAAAAACGTGCCGGTGCTGGATAGCGGTGCGCGTGGCTCAACCACCACTTTTGTAGAACGTGGTATTGGTGATGTGTTGCTGGCTTGGGAAAACGAAGCTTTCCTGGCGTTGAAAGAACTGGGTCCGGACAAGTTCGATATCGTGGTGCCTTCCTTGTCGATTTTGGCTGAACCGCCTGTGACGGTGGTTGACAAAAATGCCAAGCGACATGGCACCGAAGCGGTTGCAAAAGCTTACCTGGAATATTTGTATAGTGAAGAAGGCCAGGAAATTGCGGCGAAGAACTACTACCGCCCAACCCTGGAGTCGGTCGCCAAGAAATATGAAAAACAGTTTCCAAAGGTCAATTTGATCAAGATTGACGATGTGTTTGGCGGCTGGCAAAAGGCTCAGAAAACACATTTTGCTGATGGTGGCGTGTTTGACGAGATTTACCAGAAATAAGATTTGATCAACAGAAAAAGGCATTTACCCAATGCCTTTTTCTTTCTCTACAACAAGGAGAGTGTTTCATGTCAAAAGCATTAGTGATTGGTGGTGACCGTATAGAAGGCATCAAACAGGTATTGCAGGCACAAGGGATCGATAAAATTGATCACTGGACCGGCAGGAAGCCTGGCGATGTGAAACGCGAGCTACCGGCAAACGTCAATGTGATTGTGTTGGTCACCGGCTGGCTCAATCATTCCATGATGTACCGCATCAAGCATGTGGCACACAAGCGTGGCCTCAAGGTCGTATATACACGCAATAGCGCGGATGGCATGCAGCGCGTGCTCGAGGCGGCCTGATCATGCGCTTTACCGTGACTTGGCCCTAATTATTAATTTTTTTTAAATTAGGTCTAAATTTATCCGTTTGTTTAACCGATAACACTATTGAGATTTAAGGTTTAATGACCTGACTCAAGAATCTTTTTTGCTTGTGGCAGAGAATGATGTAGTGATAAGCGGTTAAAGGGTAAATAATGAGTCAAACCGGGATTGGCGAACTGGCAGCGCCACTCAACGAAAATATAACGCAGCGGCAGTTTATGCGTCATCGTCTTGTGCGTAAAGTACAGGACAATACCCATTTTTTGGCCATGGCCAGCATGGTCTGTGGCTTGCTGGGTTTTCCGCATTACCTGTTAGACGTTGATAACAATGTCTGGCTGGCACAATTACTGACTTATCTCACCTTTATTCTGGTCAGCTACAATTTGCTGCTGGAAAATGGTCGCACCAATCTGGCCATGCTCACCATGTCACTGGTCACCATCAGTTTGTTCATGGTGCAACTTTCTCCTTACGCCGCCGACTTTAACGATACTGCGCAGTTGCTGCGCATTGCGAATGATATACAAGTGCAACAAGACTCAAGGCTGGTGGAATATGCCTCAGGCGCTTTACTGGCGTGTCTGATTGCCATTTCCTATCTCTTCCAGCGTTCTGGCTGGCTAGCCACCAGCCAGGCTATTTTGTGCGTCGCAGTCATGATTCCATTGATTCCGCTGTTGGGTTTCCTGTGTGGCATTGCACGCCCTTATGGTCTGATGCCACCGCTGGCAACCTTAAGTGGTTTGTTGTGTGCCTTTGGTTTATTAGCCAGGCACGCGTCGCATCCGCCCATGAGTTACTTGTTGCTGATGGACGATAATGGCAAGCAGATACGCTTCAGTATCGTTTTCTTAAGCTTTTTCGCCATTATGCTGGCCAGAGCCGGTGTTGAGTTTGAAGACAATATGCGCGCATTGCCTGCTTTGGTTGTAGTAGCGATTTTAGCGATTGTCTATACGATGACTGTCACCTATTACCGCAAAGGGCAAAGCAATGAACAAGTGTTGCCAGCGACCGATATGGACTTTGCCAGCCAACTGGAAGCTGCGTTGGATAGTCACCAGTTCTTTATGGTGTATCAACCACAAGTCGATTTCAATACCGGCAAATTAAAAGGCGTCGAGGCCCTGGTACGCTGGCGACATCCGGAAAAAGGCATTATTTCTCCAGAAAAGTTTATCAGGGTGGCCGAATTGACCGGTCTGATTGTGCCTTTAGGCAAATGGGTCATGCGCACGGCTTGCACACAGGCTGCGCAATGGAGCCATGACCCTGTGTTAGGCAAAATCGAAGTGGCGGTGAATGTCTCCGCCCTGCAGCTGAAATCAGGCACGCTGGTGGAGGATATTTTACAAATCCTGGCTGAAACTGGCTTCCCACCACAGCGGCTGGTGGTGGAACTCACCGAAAGCTCTTTCGTGCAGGATGATGGTGAAAATGCCCGCATCATGCATCGCCTGAAACAGGCGGGCATCAAGCTGGCGATTGACGATTTTGGCACCGGATATTCGTGCTTGTCTTACCTGCGCGATATTCCCGGCGACTATTTAAAAGTGGACCGTTCATTTGTGATGGAATTGCCTGGCCATAACAAGGCCGAGGCCGTGATTCAGACCATCGTCAGCTTAGGCAAGAGCCTGGATTACCGTATTATTGCCGAAGGCATCGAAACTGAAGCCCAGGCCGGTTTTCTCAAAGGTATAGGCTGCGATATCGCACAAGGTTTTCTGTTTGCCCGGCCGCTGGAAGCCCAGGCTTTACAACAATGGGTGGCGAACAATCTGCCCGTAGAGACCGCATCAGCAAGCGCTTAATCAGTGGCGATGGCCATGCCTGTTGTCGAGATAGCCTGCACTGAGAGCTTGTTTATAAAAACACGCTGTTCCATAGCGAATCATCCATGAGTATCAATTTAATTTGATTTAAAGGATGATAAAACCCTGTTTTATTTTATGTTGATTTCAATGTACTTGCGCCTATAGTAAAACAAAACTGCCTGCCAGCGCGGGCGATAATAATAGATAGCGACAGGGGGCAACATGTCAGTATCCAGCATTGACTGGCCGACAGTAACTGTTCAGGAATGTACAACGCAACGCCAGTACATGCGGCATCGATTTCTTAGAACAGTACAGAAGTACTCTCCTTGGCTGGCACTTGCCAGCATTGTGAGCGTGCTGCTAGGATTCCCATTGAGTGAGTTGCACCACACCTTTGAATTAAGTGTGTTGCAGAGTGTGAGCTACCTCATTTTTGTCGCGGTGAGTTTGCGCGTCATTTACGACACCAGGCGTGAGCATCCTCTGATCGGCTGGCTGATTGGCAGCGTGTTACTCGGCTATATGCTGCAAACTTATTGGCTATTAAACAGCCACGCCTCTTTTAGTCATATTGCTTCCATCAACAGTTTTTCACAAGTGGTCAGCCATGGCCAGATTGCGACCGATTTCGGCATGTCGTTGCTGGTGATCGCAGGCTTTTTGTTATGCCACTTTCAATGTAACCGCGCAAGCCAGGCGGTACTCAGTGTCGCGTTGCTGATGCCGGTGACTGGTTTACTGGCGCGAGCATATGGTATCCCGGATGCTTATGGCCAGCTGTCTCTGCTGTCTTGTTTGGGCGGCTTGCTTTGTGCCTCTGCCTTGCTTGCCAAGCAGGTGTCGCAAACCTCAATGAGCTATCTGTTATTGATGGACGATACCGGCAAGCATCTGCGCTGGATCGTCAGTTTGCTGTTTTTATGCGCGATCGTCCTCGGCGGTGTTGGTGTTTATTTTAAGCATGATTACCGTTTGACACCTTTGATCATCACGCTGGCATTGATTTCCGTCGTGTGTATCATGACCTTCACTTATTACCGCAAAGGCGTGATGCATGAGCAAGTCTTGCCACCTGAAGACCTGGCATTTGCCAGTGAACTGGAAGCTGCGATTGCACATCAGGAGTTTTACCTGGTTTACCAGCCGCAGCTGAATTTTATGACCGGCGAACTGGTAGGCGTAGAAGCTTTGATTCGCTGGCAACATCCGCAACAAGGCGTGGTGCCGCCTGCCAAATTTATTGGTGTAGCAGAGCTGACCGGCCTGATTGTGCCTATGGGTGCCTGGGTGCTGAAAGCGGCCTGCCAGCAGGTGGCTGCCTGGCAAGAGGGGGCGTTGAGCAAGGTCAAAGTGTCAGTCAATGTTTCTCCCATGCAACTGCGCTCGCCGGGATTTACCGATTATGTGTTGCAAGTCCTGCGCGAAACCGGCCTGTCCGCAGAACGCCTGGTGATTGAGCTGACCGAGAGTGCGCTGATTCATTCTGATTGCAAGGGCACCGATAGTTTGCAGGCGCTAAAACAGCTTGGGGTCAAACTGGCGATTGATGATTTTGGCACTGGCTATTCATGCCTGGCTTACTTGCGTGATATCCCCGGCGATTATTTAAAAGTGGATCGTTCTTTTGTCAATGACGTGCCAGGCAAAGAGCGTTCAGAAGCCGTCACCAGTGCGATTGTCGTGCTCGGCAAAAACTTGCATTACCAGATTGTGGCAGAAGGCGTAGAGACCGAGGCGCAAGCTGAATACCTGAAAAGCTTGGGCTGTGATCTGGTACAAGGGTATTTATACGCCAAGCCGATGGAAGCGCAGGCATTGCAACAGTGGGTCAGCGCCAGGCGCACATAAGTGTGTCGCCTGGCATTTAAACGGATGCTGGTTGAAACTTGTGATGATTGAGCTTTGACCTCACCAGCTCAATATGCGCACGTAACTCATAAGCATATTGTGAGAATGGCACTGGTAATTTCACATTGACCACTTTCGCTTCAATTTCATTGAGTTTTTCCAGGCATTCCTCTACATCTGCAGCACTCTTGATCTCTTGTAATTGGGTATCAAGAAAGCGCAACTCGCCGTAATAACGGAATAGTTTGCGTTTAACAAGCCACACATACACCATCGGGATAATCTTGGTCAGCGGGATCAGCAAGGCCAGCAATGGCAAGATCACGATCAAGGTGCGGTTCACAAATGTCGCTGCCCAGAACGGCAGGTATTTATCAATAATCGGTAAGCCGGATTTGTAAAAGTTAAGCGCCTGCGTACTCAGCGGGAAGTCGGTATCTTTGGCTGAAGGAAACTCGCCTTTGGTATTAAACAGGCTAGGGCCGCCATGTACCTCGGCAATCACTTTCATCATCAGGTAAGCCAGGGCAGGGTGCATGCTTTCTTTCACTACTAACGTGGCCGTAGGCGCTACTAAGTGCACATCATGCCCCGGAATGTTGCGCGCCAGGTCCATGGCGCCTTCAGGCAGCACCAGATGGTGCATAAAGGCGAATTTCCGCGAGAAGGCTTCTGCAGTATCCATGCTCAGCAAGCGCAGGCGTTTGTCAGTCACCATTTCGTGAATCATGCCAGAATTGGCGACATCCACAAACAGTGCGGCATCCAGTTTGCCCTGTCTTAGCGCAGTCGCGGCTTCTTCGCCGCCAATGGATACGAGCTTGGTATTGCTATTGTTAATGCCACTTTCTGTGAGTAGTGTACTGACTAGGGTATGGGTGCCATTACCAGCATAGCCGATAGCAATACGTTTGCCTTTGAGCGCTGATAAATGCGAGGTAGTGGCTTTGCAGCGGCAAAAAATCCATACCGGCTGATAATACAAGCTGCCGAGGGATAGCAATGAGCCCGCACCTTCGCTATGGGCCATGCCATCCTGGATAAAGGCAATATCGACGTCGGACTCCGGATCTTTGAGCAAACGCAGGTTTTCCGTGTCGCCTGACGTTTTGCGCAACTCCAGCGTGATGCCTTCCTTTTGCAAGTAGACGCCGTAGATAGCGGCATAGGCGTTGTAGTTTAAATCGGCCTCACCAGTAGCGATCACAATCTTGCGTGGTGGCGCCGGGTCTATGAATTTGTAGGCAAAAAACAGGGCCAGGCAGATCAGCAGAACTGAAGGCAGTGTGGCCTCCAGCATTTCTCTGGTAAAAATTGAAGTGAATTTGTTATTGCGCGGATCAAATTTCATCGGTCAGCTTTTATTGATACCTGATTGTAGGGAGCCTCAACCCTGTGGGCTGGTGTGAGTGATTTTACAGAGGCTTGCACAGAATGTCACAACAGAAGTGCTGGAGCAAACAAAAAGGGCGTACAGTGATGTGCCACTGTACGCCCGTTGCGGCCGAGATTACGTGCGCTTAAGCGTGATAAGACGCCAAACGCTGCAACACCGCAATCATGCGGTCAACTTCTTCATAGGTGTTATAAAACGCCAATGAAGGACGCACCGTGGTTTCGACACCAAAGCGGCGCAAGATAGGTTGTGCGCAATGATGACCAGAACGCACCGCAATGCCTTCTTCATTCAGCGCTGCACCGACTTCTTCACTCTGGTAGCCTTTGAGTGCAAATGACAGCACGCTGGCTTTGTGTTTGGCGGTACCAATCAAACGCAGGTTGGGGATCTGGCTCATGGCTGCGGTCGCGTATTCAAGCAAAGCATGCTCGTAGGCAGCGATGTTCTCAATGCCCAGGCGTTCCACATATTTCAGTGCAGCACCTAAACCCACGGCATCCGCGATGTTGCCGGTGCCTGCTTCAAACTTGGCTGGCGCCGGGTGATACACCGTTTTTTCAAAGGTGACATCCTGAATCATATTACCGCCACCTTGCCAGGCCGGCATGTCTTGCAACACGTCTGCTTTACCATACAGCGCACCAATACCGGTCGGCCCGAAAATCTTGTGTCCGGAGAACACAAAAAAGTCAGCATCCAGCGTTTGTACATCCGTACGCAGGTGCGAGACGGATTGTGCGCCGTCCAGTAATACCTTGGCGCCAACCCGGTGTGCCATGGCAATCATTTCCTGCGCCGGCGTCACGGTACCTAGGGCATTCGACACTTGCGTGAACGACACCAGTTTGGTTTTTGCCGTCAGCAATTTCTGGTATTCCTCCAGCAATATCTGACCACTATCATCGACCGGAATCACCTTGATCACCGCGCCTGTTTCCTGGCATAACTGCTGCCAAGGCACGATATTGGCGTGATGCTCAAGGTTGGAGACCACAATCTCGTCACCAGCGCCCAGGTGCTTCTTGCCCCAGGTTTTGGCCACCAGGTTAATCGCTTCGGTGGTGCCACGCACAAAAATTACGTTATTCACCGACGGTGCATTGATAAAGCGGCGCACGGTTTCACGAGCATCTTCATAAGCATCCGTCGCACGTGCCGCCAGTTCATGCGCAGCGCGGTGAATATTGGAGTTTTCGTGCTGATAGAAATAGCTGATGCGGTCTATGACTACCTGTGGTTTGTGCGTGGTTGCGGCGTTATCAAACCAGACTAACTGACGGCCGTTGACGCGCTCGTTCAGAATCGGGAAATCGCGGCGCACGGCATGCACATCAAAGGCTGGATGCGCAGAGGCGGGCAGGCTACCGATGACGGCTGGCTCAGCTTGCAAAAAATAGAATGATTGCGCGCTGCCCGCAGATGGTTTGTTGGCCGGTTGCGTGGATGCTGCTGATGACGGAGACTGGCCCGCACCTGTGCCCAACCAGCGATCAAGCTCCTGCTGATAGGGAATCTCAATGCCCAGCCCGGCAAATGCGGCCGGTGCCAGGTAAGCGGCCTCAGGCTGCAACACATTCAGGTGTGCCGGATGGTTATGCAGCGGATCACTGGCCAATGTTTCCACGCCAGGCGCGTAAGTGAGTTGCTGCGCCTGTGTTTCCAGCGTAACAGGCTGCACTTGCGACTGGACGTAGCTAGGTGACGATACGCCCAAAGAGCTGCCCCCTGCATTGCCCAGTTTCGTGGTCAATGAGTCGGTGGCTGGCACAGACGGTTGTGGTGTATGTCCAGCGGCCAAGGATTGCGCAAAGTCTGCTGCAGCAAACGGGGCCGTGGCCGGAAAACCCTCGGCGTAAAGATCATTCACCAGTTGCGTCAGGGTGGCGGTATCCAGCACCCCCGTGTTTTCCAGTTCGCGACCCACGCCCAGCGCAGCCGTCATCTTCGGATGCTCACCCGGCAGTGAGGCTAATATCGCCTCCGGCTCAAAGCTCGCTAAATCGATAGAATTACTTGTAGTCATAGTAATGGTCAACTCCGACATCTTCCAGTACGGCAATCGCATCTTCGGTCAGCACTGCCAGTGAGCAATACAGGGAGACCAGGTAGGACGCAATCGCTTTATGGTTGATACCCATGAAGCGCACAGACAACCCCATGGTTTGTTGACCTGGCAGGTTCGGTTGATACAAACCAATCACGCCTTGTTTGCTTTCGCCTACGCGCAGCAACAGGATTTTGGATTTGCCATTGGCGATAGGCAGTTTGTCGCTAGGAATCAGCGGTACACCGCGCCAGGTCAGGAATTGTGAGCCAAACAGGGACACGGTTGGTGGTGGCACGCCGCGACGGGTGCACTCACGGCCAAAGGCAGCAATCGCTTTCGGGTGCGCCAGGAAGAAGGCAGGCTCTTTCCAGACTTTGGTCAACAATTCGTCCAGATCGTCCGGGGTAGGGAAGCCATTACGGGTTTTCACCGTTTGTGACTTGGCCACGTTGTTCAGCAGGCCGTATTCCTTGTTATTGATCAGTTCGCTTTCCTGGCGCTCTTTCACCACTTCAATGGTCAGGCGCAATTGCTCTTTGATCTGGTTGTGCGGGCTGCTGTAAAGGTCAGACACGCGGGTATGTACGTCTACCACGGTGTTGACGGCATTCAACACATATTCACGGCCCCATTCTTCGTAGTCGACAAAAGTCGCTGGCAATTCTTTTTCGTCTTTGTTAGAGCAATCGACCGTAATGGCGTTAGGATCTTTGGCCTTGTTGACGCGGTAAATACCAGCTTCTACCGGTACCCAATTGAGCAAATGCACCAGCCAGCGTGGGCTGATGGTGCTGAGCATAGGCACCGATTTGGTGGCATTGGCAAGCGTTCGTGCGGCGACATCGCCTAAGGCGCTTTGGGTTGGTTGTTCAGACATACGATTATTCTCCTTATTAAACTAATTAATTAGCGGCTAAAAACTGAGTGGTTAAAAATCAAGCAGCCACCGGAATCGGTTTGGCATCCGAATGTGCTTGTGTGACATGACTATTGGCGGGCACGCTGCGGGTGACCCAGACATTGCCGCCAATAATGGAATGTTTGCCGATTGTGATGCGGCCCAGAATCGTGGCGCCGGCATACACCACCACGTAGTCCTCAAGAATCGGGTGACGTTCAAACTTTTTGACCAGATGGCCATTGGCATCTTTGGGAAAGTTTTTGGCACCCAATGTCACGGCCTGATACAGGCGGACATGACTACCAATAATGGCGGTTTCACCAATCACGACGCCCGTGCCATGGTCGATAAAAAAGTGATCGCCAATTTGCGCACCAGGATGGATATCAATCCCCGTCTGTGAATGGGCAATTTCGGTCATTAAACGCGCAATAATGGTCAGCCCCAGGCCATGCAGTACATGAGCAATGCGGTAATGAATCAAGGCCAGGATGCCGGGGTAGCTGACCAGGATTTCATCCACACTGTCTGCTGCCGGGTCGCCCTGGTAGGCGGCCTCCAGATCTGTATCCAGTTGCAAACGGATATGAGGTAATTGCTCTGAAAACTGGGCGGTGAAATTATGTGCTTGCGTGCGAAACTGGTTGATCGGTTCACTGGGCGACTTGAAGGCCAGTTCCAGGCGAATCTGATGCTGTAACTCTCGCAGTGCTTTATCCAGCGTTGTCCCGACGTAGAAATTAATGGCATTGGCCTGAATGTCAGGATCGCCCAGCCGATTGGGGAATAGGGCTGCTGCCAGCCATTCTACGCATTGACCCAAGGCCTTGCGAGAAGGGAGTTTCGGTGGTTGTGATAAGCGCTGGCGTTGTTGTAACGCGCTTTCTCGTATGTTGGCCAGTTCTTGCACGATGTGCTCAATCGCGATTTCTTGCATCGTCAATTTGTCCTGTCAGTATCCGTTTTAGCTGCTAAAAACGCAAAAAGCCAGCTGCACGAATAGTGCAAACTGGCTTCTAGTGGTCTAGTCAGCTTTAATATTCGCCCACTATAAAATAAATGGCTGTAATTGAACAGGGTCGAAGTCAAATAATTATTGATTATTTGCTTATTCCATTTGGTTATTTAGTGGGCGGGCTTGCAAAAGGTGCTGCAACATTGATTTAAGCAACCCTTTTGCCCCTATAAAATTACTCTACTGCATCAGCATTTGCAATGCAGTAGAGGCCACTTATCTGCCTTTTTATATATATTTTTATATTATAAATATATTATTTTTTATTCTTTTTAAAAATATGAGATTGTCGGTATAGTTCAGGCCAGTTTCAAAATAATAAGGGAGTTATGTATGCCGTTTGTGTTGCGCAGTGCCTTACTGGCCGTGTTGTTTAGCAGTGTGTCACTGCAAGCCGCCGAGTTGTTGAATGCGTCTTATGATGTGACCAGGGAGTTTTATAAGGATTTCAATCCGGCGTTTGTGCAGTACTGGAAAGAGAAAACTGGCGAAACGGTGACCATCAACCAGTCACACGGCGGCTCAACCAAACAGGCGCGCTCCGTGGTCGACGGCTTGCCGGCAGATGTGATTACCATGAACCGCAGTGCTGACATTGATATCCTGGCACAAAAAGGCAAACTGATCCCGGCCAACTGGCAAACACGTTTACCCAATAACAGCGTGCCTAGTGCGTCACCAACGGTATTTCTGGTGCGTAAAGGCAATCCTAAACAGGTCAAAGACTGGGATGACCTGGTGCGCCCAGGCGTGACTTCGGTGATTCCTAACCCTAAGACGTCCGGTAACGGTAAATATAGTTATCTGGCGGCCTGGGGCTATATCACGCAAAAAGGCGGCGATGCAGTGAAAGCGCGCCAGTTTGTGACAGAGTTGTTCAAGCATGTGCCCGTACTGGATACCGGCGGCCGTGGTGCGACCACCACTTTTGCCCAGCGTGAAATCGGCGATGTGCTGGTGACGTTTGAAAATGAAGTCTACCTGTTGCAAAAAGAACTGGGTGAGGACAAATATGAAGTGGTGTATCCGTCTGTGACCGTATTGGCCGAGAATCCGGTGTCATTGGTGGATAAAGTGGTCGATAAAAAAGGTACACGCAAGGTAGCACAGGCTTATCTCGAGTTCCATTTCTCACCGCAAGGGCAAGCGCTGGCCGCCAAGCATTATCTGCGTCCGCAAGTAAGCGAAGTGGCGCAACCGGCATTCAAGAAGTTACATACGTTCACCGTCAAGCAGGTGTTTGGTAGTTGGAACGAGGCTGAAAATACGCATTTTAGCGATGGCGGTATTTTCGACCAGATTTACCAGAAGTAAGCAGATTTTTCAGAAGTACAAAGTAGTCTCGCAGGAAGGAGTCACGATGACGCAACGTCAATCAAATCAGGAACCAGAACATGTCGTACAGTTACGCGCCGAGTTAAAGCAGGCGCTGTCGCTGGATCTGGAAGAGTTGGGGCTGTTAGAAGCCAGTTCGGGTGAGTATGAGAGTACCTTTATCGGGGTGCATCTCAAAACGGCTTTTCAGCCTATTTATGATGCCAAACAAGGCGATATCTACGGCTACGAAGCCTTGATCCGCCCATCTTTGTTTGGCACGCTGGGCAGTACGCCTGAGTTTGCATTCACCTACGCCGAGCAATCCGGCAAGCTGGTGCAGTTTGACCGCGTCTGCCGCTCGCAGCACGTGTTGAACTATCGTGCGATTCATCAGGAAAATGGTTTGCTGTTTTTGAACGTGCACCCCAAGTTGCTGCTTGAAGTCAGCGCACACGGCAAGGTGTTTGAGCAGATCCTGCATAAATACTCAGTGCCTACGCATCGTGTCGTGCTCGAGATTAACGAGTCCCTGATTGAGCAGGACAAGCACCTGATTTCTGCCATCGAGAACTACCGTGCGCTGGGCTATCAGATTGCGTTTGACCATGTGGGCGGCCATCAGAGTAAGTTGTACCGTTTATGGAATGCCCATCATGACTACATCAAGTTTGATGTGTCGGTCATTCATCAGGCAGCACAACAACCAGCGTTAGCCAAAGCCCTCAAAGGCCTGGTGGCGACCGTGCAGGACTTGGGCAGTATCCCGGTGATTCTTGGCATAGAAACACAACAGCAACTGGATATTGCAATTGCTTCTGGCGCGACCGTGCTGCAAGGTAATTTATTGGCGGCGCCGGTAGTGGCCAAGGTCATTAATGACCAATACCAGCACCGTTCACCTAAAGTAGCGTAATCATCCCTTCTTCAATATAACAGGCGCTTATAAATTAATGATTATCTATTCTTTTGAGATTTAAAAGAATCCAGCTACATTAGCGCCTGTTTACACTTGTCACCACACAACCTTGTCACCACACAACATGGCATCACAAAAAAAGAAACATCTACTTCCCGGCTTCGGGCTGTCATTGGGGGTCACGCTGGTTTATTTAAGCCTGATTGTATTGATTCCGCTAGCGGCTGTTTTTCTACGCACCACTGAGCTGAGCTGGCATGAATTTTGGGCTGTAGTGACCACGCCACGGGTAGTCGCTACCTATAAACTGACTTTTGGTGCCTCATTGCTGGCTGCCGTGATTAACCTGGTGTTTGGCTTACTGACCGCCTGGGTGCTGGTGCGTTACCAGTTCTTTGGCAAAAAAGTGCTCGATGCCCTGGTCGATTTACCCTTTGCCTTACCCACTGCTGTTGCCGGTATCGCGTTGACTGCGATTTATGCGCCGAATGGCTGGCTAGGCCAGTGGCTGGAACCACATGGTATTAAAGTGGCCTTTACGCCGCTGGGCGTCGTCGTTGCGCTCACCTTCATCGGTCTGCCATTTGTCGTGCGTACGGTGCAGCCTGTGCTGGAGGATTTCAGTGCAGAGGCTGAAGAAGCCGCTGCCAGCCTGGGTGCCAACCGCTGGCAAACCTTTTACAAAATTATCCTGCCAGCTATCTGGCCTGCCTTGCTCACCGGTTTTTCGCTGGCATTCGCCCGCGCTGTGGGTGAGTACGGTTCGGTGATTTTTATTGCAGGCAATATGCCTATGATCTCCGAGATTACGCCACTGATGATTATTACCAAACTGGAACAATACGATTACGCCGGGGCGACTGCGATTGCGGTAGTAATGCTGGTGATTTCTTTCGTTTTGCTGCTGCTGATCAATCTATTGCAGTGGTGGAGCAATCATCGCCATGGCAATAAATAATTGGCTGCGCGGGCAAATCACGGCGATCGCTCAATATTTAATTGAATAGAAAGTTTATGCATAACACACAATTTCAACAATATCAGGGCAAGGTGGCTTTTAAACGCGCGACCTCTGAGCCTGCCTGGGTACGCTGGGGCCTGATCGGGCTGGCCCTTGCATTTTTGGGGCTGTTTTTGCTGATTCCGCTGGCCGCTGTGTTTTCCGAGGCCTTGCGCAAAGGCTGGGGCGTCTATCTGGCGGCGATTACCGAGGCAGATGCCTTGTCAGCCATGAAGCTAACCCTGATTGCTTCCCTGATATCGGTACCGCTTAACCTGGTATTTGGTGTTGCCGCGGCCTGGGCAATTACCAAATTCGATTTTAAAGGCAAAAGCTTCCTGATTACCTTGATTGACTTGCCGTTTGCCGTATCACCGGTGATTGCCGGTTTGATCTTTGTGCTGATTTTTGGCCTGCAAGGCTGGTTTGGCGAGTGGCTAATTGATCATGACCTGAAAGTGGTCTTTGCGGTGCCTGGCATTGTACTGGCGACCATTTTTGTAACATTCCCGTTTGTGGCACGTGAGTTGATTCCGCTGATGCAGGCGCAAGGCAAAGAAGAAGAAGAGGCGGCCTTAGTATTAGGCGCTTCCGGCTGGAAAATGCTGTGGCACGTGACCTTGCCTAATGTGAAGTGGGGCCTGATTTACGGTGTGATTCTGACCAATGCGCGGGCGATGGGTGAGTTTGGTGCCGTGTCTGTGGTGTCTGGGCATATCCGTGGCCTGACCAACACCATGCCGCTGCATGTCGAGATTTTGTACAACGAATATAACTATGCCGCTGCGTTTGCTGTTGCTTCATTGCTGACGCTACTGGCGCTGGTGACCCTGGTTTTAAAAACATATGTCGAATGGCAGGCTTCGCGGGATGCCGCCAATATTGAAAAGGAAGTGACGGCTTAAAATGAGCATTACCATTCAACACATTAACAAAGGCTTTGGCCAGTTTAGCGCGCTGCGTGACATTAACCTGCAAGTACCGTCTGGCGAGCTGGTTGCATTGCTAGGCCCTTCCGGTTGCGGTAAAACCACCTTGTTGCGCATTATTGCTGGCCTGGAGTCCCCTGATAGCGGCCAAGTGCTGTTTGATGGCGTGGATACCACACATCGTGATGTGCGTGAGCGCCAGGTAGGGTTTGTATTCCAGCACTATGCACTGTTCCGCCATATGACGGTGTTCGAAAACGTGGCTTTTGGCCTGCGTGTGCGTCCAAAAGAGACCCGCCCGTCAGATGCTGAAATCAAGAAACGTGTGCATGATTTGCTCAAGTTAGTACAACTCGACTGGCTGGCAGATCGCTATCCACCGCAATTATCCGGTGGCCAGCGTCAGCGTATCGCCCTTGCGCGCGCCCTGGCGGTGGAACCTAAAGTCTTGTTGCTGGACGAGCCGTTTGGCGCGCTGGATGCCAAAGTGCGTAAAGACCTGCGCCGCTGGTTGCGTCGCCTGCACGACGAGTTGCATGTCACCAGTGTGTTTGTGACGCACGATCAGGAAGAAGCGCTGGAAGTGGCGGATACCATTGTGGTCATGAATCACGGCCAGGTAGAGCAGGTAGGTTCACCGCAAGGTGTTTACGACCAGCCAGCCACGCCTTTTGTGTATGAGTTTTTGGGCAATGTGAATGCGTTCGAAACACCACAAGGCAAAGGCTTTGTTCGCCCGTATGAAATTGCCGTGAGCCGCGTCGCAGAAGCCAACAGCATCCCTGGTGCCTTAACCTATGTGCATTCTGTCGGTTCTCTGGTGCGTCTCGAAATCAAGCGTACAGACAATGAGCAATATGTGGATGTTGAGCTTGGACGCGAACAGTTTAACCAGTTGAATTTCCAGCAGGGTGAAACGGTGTATCTGAAGCCGACACAACTGCGCGTGTTTTAAATAGTGTTCATTGCTAAATAAATGATGCAGGCGAGCAACGTGCTCGCCTGTTTTTTTATCTACTCTAGTCTATTCTTATTCAGATTTAAATGATAATGATTGACTTTTTGTTATTAAATATTAAATTAAATCAATGTTTAATGACATAAATAGAATAACGTTATCATGTCTTGTCACTCCATGATACTTGCTAACATTATGTTAGCCATGGTGGTGCATATGAGAAATCAATGGTAAAGCGATGACGTACGACGAACACACCCCTGATACTGGTAATCTTCCAGAATATGCTCAAATGCTGGTCACTGAAGAATGGCAGGCTATTATCACGGGCACTCCGCCTGCGGTGATTAAGCAAGTCTATGACTTGATCAGCGACAATATGCAGGAGTTACTCACCGGTTACCGGCATTATCTGAGCACCGACCCGATATTGAGCAAGGTGCTTAATACGGATGAGATGCGCGCCAAATGGACGGCCGTGTTTGAAGAGTGGGTGTATCAGCTGTTTAGCATGCAGTTTTCAGATGTAGATCACTTCGTGCAGGAGCAGCATGCGCTAGGCATGAAATTGTCGCGCGTTGGCTACCCGGCGCATTCGGTGTCGAAAAGCTTGCGCATGATCAATGCCTGTATTTTGCGGCATATCCTCATGCAAGCGTGGACAGACCAGGAAAAAATGCAGTCGGTGATGTATGTGAATCATCTGATCGGCCTGTCGTACGAGATTCGCAACCATGGCTATATGCAGTCGATTTCTGATCAAACACGGCTTGATGAGTCCTATCGGCTGGCGGTAATAGGCAGTAATATCGCCATGGAAAGAGAGCGTCAACGCGCATTTCTCACCGAATGGGAGCGCAATATCCTGGCCTGGTTTTATAGCCCCTCCGATATCGGTTTGCCACGACTGGCCAAGTCTGAATTTGGCATGTGGTTTTTGCATAAAGCCAGCCTGATGTTTGAACGCACCCCCAAGTTACAAAATATTGCCGAATGTATCGCTAAAATTGATCAGCAGATTTTGCCAAACCTTGAAACCACGCAGTATGATGACCGCGCGGCGATTGGCAGCCAGTTTCAGTTGATTCAGCAGGACCTGGTCAAAATCAAATTTGTCATTAATGAGATTTTTGATTCGCATATTGAGCTGGATAACGCGCGTGACAGCCTGACTCGCTTATTGAACCGACGGTTTATCCATACAGTGTTATCGCGCGAAATTGCCTTGCAAAAACGTGCAGGCGCCATCGGTTTTGCCATCCTGATTCTGGATCTGGATCACTTCAAAACCGTGAATGATAGCTATGGCCATGCTGCCGGGGACATTGCTTTGCAGAAGGTGGCGACCTTAATGACCGAGTCTGTGCGGCCGTCAGACTTTGTCTTTCGGTATGGCGGTGAAGAAATGCTATTGATTCTGGTTGAAGCTGATGCGAACACGGCCATGCATGTGGCAGAGAATATCCGCAGTAAGGTCGCACAAACACGTATCCAGGCGCCGGGCGGCGACAGTATTGCGCTGACCGTCAGTATCGGCGGCGCGTTGGCCAAGGGCAAAATTGACTATGAGTCTGTGATCGCCGAGGCAGATAAAGCGCTGTACCAGGCCAAGCATGCAGGCCGCAACCGGGTGATGATGAGTGCGTGATTATTTTTCACGCACGATGTTGCCTGAAATCACATAGCGTTGTTTGCCATCAATAATGGTTGAATATACCTTCATGGTGTTCAGGTTGATGACCTGGGTGACATTGATGCCTGTTTTTTCTACCCAGGTTGCAAAGTAAACCTTGTCGGCCACGGTAAAACGTTCAGGTGTTTCTACACCGTGCGCGCCTTTTTCATCGCCCTTGATACATAGCCACGACATGGATTTGGCTTCCTTGACCGTGACCCGGTAAATACTGCCGCCGTCATATTGGTAAAGAAACTGGCCGAGGTAGGCTTCGGCAGCATGTGCTGTGGTGACCAAGCTTGAGAGCAGTATCGTGGTGATCAGTAATGGCAGCGATTTCATAGATGGTTTCCTGAAGGGGCAGTAAATAGGGCGTTTAAAATCATGATTCAAGACGGCGTAACCAGGGCCATCTTTGCTGGTAGGAGTTGGCTTTGCTTTCGTAAAGGTCACGATGTGGCGTCAGCGGATTGATGGACAGAATGCCTTGATAGAGCGGCTCAAAGCCATGCGGTGCATATACCGCATCAGGATTGATGCCAACACAAGTCGATGGAATCAGGAAGCGGTCTATGCCTTGCTGGCTGTTGTGTAACTGGGTGTAGGGATAGCCAAAGTGGCTTTCATACCACAAGTGTACCCTGGCCTGGTTGCACACCTCCACCGTGATATTGAGGTCATGGAAGAGGGCGTTGGCTTCTTCCTGGCGTGCCTGTTCAGCTTCTGTAGAGACATCTGTGACGTCAAAGTAGAAAATATCGTAATCCTTGATGTCAGCTTCCGGTGATTTGGCAGATAAACGGTTCCAGACTGTTTGGAACAGGCATCCTGCCACCAGCCAGCTATCCGGCAGTGATAAGTGATGCCAGCGTGCCAGTATTTTGGCGTTATTGGGATTGGTGAGAATATCTGCGACGAAAGTATGTTGCATGGCGTAGCACTTTAGCGATGATTGCAGACTGACACAAGCCGCCTGCAATCATCAAGGTGATGCTGGATGATTTAGACCTGGGCCAGCGCCTGCTCCAGGTCAGCAATCAGGTCGTCAATATGCTCAATGCCTACCGACAGCCTTACCATGTCTTCACTCACTCCCGCGCGGGCGAGTTCTTCAGCATTCAGTTGACGGTGGGTGGTGGTTGCCGGGTGGCAGGCCAGGCTTTTGGCATCGCCGATATTCACCAGGCGGGTGAATAGTTGCAGTGCATCAATAAAACGCGTGCCGCCTTGTAGCCCATCTTGCACGCCAAAAGACAATATTCCCGAAGCTTGCCCCTTCAGGTATTTTTGCACCAGGGCATGGTCGGGATGGTCTGTCAGCCCGGCATATTTAACCCATTTGACCTTGGGGTGTTGCTGCAAGTAATTGGCCACCGCCAAGGCATTGCTACTATGCCGCTCAATACGCAGCGCCAGTGTTTCCAGCCCTTGCAGGATCAGGAAGCTGTTGAATGGGCTGATGGCGGCCCCGGTGTTACGCAGTGGCACTACGCGCGCACGGGCGATGTAGGCAGCAGGGCCGAGTGCTTCTACATAGTTAACGCCGTGGTAACTTGGGTCCGGTGTATTGAGGCTAGGAAATCTGTCCGCATGTTCAGCCCACGGAAATTTGCCGCTATCGACGATGATGCCGCCTATCGAGTTGCCATGACCACCGATGTATTTGGTGAGCGAATGTACGACAATATCGACACCATGCGCGAATGGTTTTGCCAGGATAGGCGTAGCAACGGTATTGTCCACAATCACCGGCACGCCATGTTTATGCGCAGCAGCGCTAATGGCAGCCAGGTCTACCACATTGCCCAATGGATTACCTATGGTTTCGGCAAACACCAGTTTGGTGCGGCTGTCTATGAGCTTTTCCAGCGAGGCCGGGTCGCGATAATCAAAAAACCTGACTTCTATGCCTTGCTTGGGCAAGGTGTGGGCAAATAAATTATAAGTGCCACCATAGAGCGTAGAGACTGAGACAATATTGTCGCCAGCCTCGGCAATGGTTTGAATGGCATAAGTGATTGCAGCCATGCCTGAGGCCAGTGCCAATGCGCCTATGCCGCCTTCGAGTTGTGCCAGGCGTTCTTCCAATACGGCGGTGGTCGGGTTCATGATGCGCGTGTAAATATTGCCCTGTACCTTGAGGTCAAACAGGTCTGCGCCATGCTGTGTGTTGTCAAAGGCGTAAGAGGTCGTTTGATACACGGGCACCGCCACCGCCTTGGTGGTCGGGTCGGGGCTATAGCCGCCATGGATGGATATGGTCTCTTGCTGCATCGCCTGTCTCTCCTTGTGGTTTTATTGTGACGAACAAGGAGTATAGCCCCGCCATGAGGGCTGGTTTATAACATTTGCTTTGCGGCTTATAACCAGTATTTATGAGGCTGGCAGCTGCTTATCCCAGGTCTGGGATCATATGGCCCAGTTTGCTGGACTTGGTTTGCAGGTACTTGAGATTTTCTGCGGTCGGTGTGGTCAGCAGCGGCACTTGTTGATGAATACTGATCCCCAACGATTGCAAGGCGGAGCGCTTTTCCTGGTTATTAGAAAGCAAACGGATGCGATTGATTTCAAAGTAGCCCAGCATGTCAGCAGCGGCTTCATAGGTACGTGCGTCAATCGGTAAACCCAGTGCCACATTGGCTTCTACCGTATCCATGCCCTGGTCTTGCAAGGCATAGGCACGCATTTTGTTGGTCAGGCCGATGCCGCGCCCTTCATGATTTTTTAAATACAAGATCAAGCCCTGGCCGGTTTCCTGGATCAGGCGTTGTGCGTGATGCAGTTGTTCGCCGCAGTCGCAACGCGTGGAGCCAAACACATCGCCGGTTAAACACTCTGAATGCACTCTTACCAGTGGCTCGCTGGCGCGCTGCAGTTCACCGCAGGCCAAGGCAATATGTTCCACGCCATTGCGGCTATCCGTAAACACATGGATATCAAACGCACCAAACTGGGTAGGTAATCTGGCGGTGGATGTATGAGATAAAAAAAGCATGTGCGTGCGTATTCGGTGTTAAAGGCTCAATCTCATATTGTAGCGGTTGTGCGTTTTTTAAAGTGTCTCTCATCAATTAATCTGTACTTTACATGCGGTCATGCATTTGCATGACTGTCAGATGGACGGAATTCAGCTTGGTTTAAGATGAATGCTGTTAAACTTTGGTCGATTTTAGTGGTTTTCAGGAGTGTTGAGCCTATGTTTTGGATGCAACGCCGTATATGGATGGCGCTTTTCGCGCTAGTGCTTGTATTGCTTGCGCTGGTTTACCTGCCGCGCGCAGATTCGGGTGAAAGCCCCGCCAACGCCGGGCGCTTATCGGCGAAAGGCGACATTTTGAGCCTGGAAAAAATCTCCCAAAAAGCCAAGGGCTATAAACCCGGCGAGATTTTAGAGGTCGAACTGGAGAAAAAGCACGGGCGTTATATTTATGAGGTTGAGATACTGGATGCTGGAAGCCAGGTGTGGGAGCTGAAACTGGATGCCAAGAGTGGACAGTTACTGAAAATGGAACAAGACGACTAATATGCGGTTGCTGCTGGTAGAAGACGATGCTGTGCTTGGCGCACAGACGCAGCAAGCACTCAAGGCTGCGGGTTATGCCTGTGACTGGCTGCAAGAAGGCGGCGAAGCCAGTATACAAGGCGTGCTTGAGCCATATGACCTGGCGATCCTGGATTTAGGCTTGCCTGGCAAGCCTGGCCTGGAGGTGCTGGCCATTTGGCGTGCACAAGCAGACAGTATGCCGGTGATTGTATTAACCGCGCGCAGCAGCTGGCAAGAGAAAGTCGAGGCATTTAACCTCGGAGCCGATGATTATGTGACCAAACCTTTTCATATGGAGGAGTTGCTGGCGCGTATCGGTGCGGTGCATAAGCGCAGCGTGGGCGTGGTGAATAGCGCACTGGTGGTGGCAGATTTAAGCCTGGACGAGCAGACACAGACGGTCTGGCAGGGCGAAACCGCACATGCATTGACGGGTACCGAGTTCAGGTTACTGCGCTACCTGATGTTACATCCCGGTCGGATTTTTTCTAAAACCGAGTTGACCGAGCATGTTTATGCCTATGATGCAGACAAAGACAGCAATGTGATTGAGGTCTATATCAACCGCCTGCGGCAGAAAGTCGGCGCCGACCGTATCCAGACCAAGCGCGGCCAGGGCTATGCATTTACCGGCCTGATGCCAGGAATGGAAGCATGAAATCACTGCGCAGACAGTTGTCGCTGGGCTTGACGCTGAGCCTGGTTGGCCTGCTGACACTGCAATGGGCGGTGGTCACCTTTACCATAGACCATTTAGTCCAGTCGCAAATGACGGCACGTATGCAACAGGAAGCTGAAGGCCTGCTGGCAGGCGTGTCAGTGAATGCGCGCGGTGAGTTGGCGCTGGAGCCACGACTCATCACAAGCAGTTATCAGCGACCTTTTTCAGGCCGCTATTTTATTGTGCTGCTAGATAATGCGCACAAGGAGGCCAGCCACAAGATACAGTCTCGTTCCTGGTGGGATGTCGATATGCCGGTGAGCGCGCTCAAGGTCGGTGATGAACGCGTCACGCATGTTACCGGCCCGGAGTCGCAACCCTTGCTGCTATTAGGGCATGCTTACCGCAAACAGCAACACACCATCACTATTTATATTGCAGAAAGCCTGGTGGAGTTACAGCAAAGCCTGCGCCTGTTTCATTGGCTGTATGGGGTGTTTTCCCTGCTGGGTTTACTGGCATTGTTGGCGTTACAGCGCTGGATTGTCGTCAATACGCTGCAGCCTTTGCAACAGATTAAGGAGAGCCTGGCAAAAGTCGCCAGTGGCGAGTTGCAACAGATCAGTGCCAATGGCCCGGCTGAGGTGATGCCGCTGGTCAACGAGTTTAACCGTATCCTGAAAACAACCAGCCAGAAAACCCGGCGCTCGCGCCTGGCGATAGGTAACCTGGCACATGGGCTCAAAACGCGCCTGGCGCAGCTGCAATTGCTGGCAGGTAATGGATCCGAGGCAGGGGATATGCAGTTGCGGCAGATGATACAACACTGTAGCGAGGACATACACCACGATGTCGAGCGTGAGTTAAAACGCGCGCGGCTGATGGGCGATGCCTACACCAGCCAGCAGACTGACCTGGAACTGGAGTTACCCAAACTGGTGACAACTTTGCAGAAGATTTACAGTGATAAAACCGTGGCATTCGCCTGGCAACATGATGGTCAGGCACGTTTAATGGTTGACCGTGAAGATATGCTGGAATTATTGGGTAATGTGCTGGATAACGCTTTTAAATGGTGTCACGGCCAGGTACAACTGCATATTTCTGTACAAAACAGCATACAGGATACTATTGAGATTGTGGTTGAAGATGACGGTCCCGGCAGCAGTGCGCCGACCTTGGACACTTTGTTACAGCGTGGCATGCGTATGGATGAATCCAAACCAGGCAGTGGCTTGGGCTTGGCAATCGTGCAGGATATCGTGCACCATTACCACGGCCAGATTTCGCTCACGCATTCTGAGCGATTGGGTGGTTTGCGCATCAAGATGACGCTGGCACCTACCTTGGCAGGCTCCAGCGTTTAAGGCTTAAAACCAGTCGCGGTTGATACTGTTGACCTTGCCGCTTTTGGCATCAATAGTGACTTCCCATTCGGCACCATTGCTATCGACGATTTCAACTTCGTAGTCCCAGCCAGCGCGAAATTTCCTGCGTTCCAGCTCTACTTCTTTCACCACGCCGGGTTTGGCTGTCAGCGCTTTGCTTTGAGCCTCCTCATGTGAAATCAGGCCAAACGCTTTGGCTTTTTCAGACATCTTTTGTACGTCATCATCGTCACCGTCTGCCAGTGCAGGCTGGCAGGCCATCGCGCCTAAAAACAAGGCAATCATGAGCAGGCTAAGGGATTTGTTTGAGGCTTTACGCATCGTGTTCTCCTTGTGTGTTGAGTATTCACGATACATGGCGCGGATTAATCCACGCTTAATTTTCATGCATGGCTTAACTCTCGTGCATGCTGGGCAAGTGTAAGTTGGGTTGGTGCGTTTTGAGTTGATTAAATAACCAGCGCGTTTCCAGCAGGTTCCATACCCTGAGCATGGCTTCCATATGATCAAACGGCTTGGTTAAAAAGTCTTTGGCACCCAATGCCAGCGCTTTGCGCCGCGTGGCAATGGTCGCATCCGCGGTCAGTACCAGCACCGGCAAGAAATCATGTGGTCCGACATGGTGAGAGAGCTGGTCGAGCACGGCAAAACCATCCAGCACTGGCATCATTAAATCCAGCAAAATCAGGTCGGGCTGGAAAGCATTCACCAGGTCCATGGTTTTGGTGGAATCCGTGGTGCTGATCACCTGTTCAAAGCCTTCTTTGGTTAGCAGCTCTTCAAGCAGGCGTAGATTGGCTTCAGCGTCGTCAATAATCAGAATTTTGGAGGCGCGTAATTGTTCAATATTCATGGGGTCTCGGGCAGGAGTTTTAGCAGTAACTGGTTAAAGGCCGCGACATTCAACGGCTTGGTAAAGTAATGTGTGATGCCCAGCGCGTTAAGCCGCTGTATGGTGTCCGGCAGGGCATCTGCACTTAACACGACGATGGGAATGGCTTGCAAGTCCTGACGGCTGGACTGGATATGCTGAATCAGTGACTCTCCTGAGCCATCAGGCAAGTTGAGGTCCAGCAATAGCAAGTCCGGCTGCATATCGCGTAGCCAGACCATGCTTTCCTGCAAGCTGGCCGCCAAGTGCAGCTTGAGGTGGCGATGCTTGCTCATAATGGCTTCTATCAAGGCCTGATTGCTGTGGTTATCTTCCACATACAGGATATGGCGCTTGGCATGGCTGGTGGTTGCAGCAGGGCGCGCGTTCAGCGCTGTGTTTGTTTCGGCTTGCGGCAGGGGATTGTGAATTGCCTGCCCGGTTTCCGGCAGGCTGATCCAGAACAGGCTTTGCGCTTCGGCCACACCAATCTGGCCGCCCATGGCATCCATCAGCTGTTTGCTGAGTACCAGTCCCAAACCAGTCCCTTCCGTCACTGTACGTTCTGCGCCCAGGCGATCAAACGGTGTGAATAGCCGCGAGCGCAGGGCGGCGGGAATCCCCTGGCCCTGATCCTGCACATCCACCCGGATTTGGCCTTGCTGCCGATAAGCGGTGAAGCTGACACTGGTATTTTCCGGGCCGTATTTCAAGGCATTGGCTAGCAGGTTTAAAATCACCTGCAGCAGGCGCTGACGGTCAGCGCGCACTTTCAAATCAGGCTCAAAATGCGTTTCTATGGTGATATCGCGTACTTTTTCCAGCGGTTTGAGGTAGTGATAGGCTTCTTCTAGTAGTAAATTCAGGGCGATGACTTCCATAGACATGCTGATATCGCCACTTTCAATACGCGAAATATCCAGTACTTCATTAATCAGCTTCAGCAAGTGTTGGCCGGCATTATGAATCAGCGTGGCGCTGTCTTTTTGCCGACCTTCCGGCAAGTCGTTTTCGAGGATCTGCGCAAAGCCCAAAATCGCGTTTAATGGCGTGCGCAGCTCATGGCTGGTACGAGATAAAAAGTTACTCTTGGCAGCACTGGCTTCTTCCGCTTCTACGCGGGCCAGGTGCGCTTCCTGGGCGCTTTGGGTCAGCAATTGCGAGGCGTGCTCCAGTTCGCTGGTGAGCTCACCCAATTCATCACGGCTGATGCTGGGCAAGGCCAGCGGCTCGCCTTTGACCAGGTGGATGGCGCTGTCGCGTATGGTTTTGACGCGGGCAACAATGGTTTGCGTAAACAGCCAGACGCCAATCAGCGAGCCAACCACGCCCGCAATCACGGCCATCAGCGTGATGCGTAAATTGCGTTTGCGTTCGTAAATGACTTCTTTTTTATCCTGGTTGACGATGGTGGACTCGCGCAAGCTCATGCGATCAAGGTGGGCACGTAATTGATTTAAGGCATTGCCCTGTGAGCTGAATTTACCAATCAGGGCTTCATCGGCTTCGTCTTCGCTATGGCTGGCGAGAATCGCCAGGTCGTCCAGGTTTTTTGCCACCAGCGGGTGAATGACCTGCAATAAATGTTGTTGCGAGCGATCATCCAGGTTGTGCTCAAGCGAGCTCAGCAGGTGCGGCATACTTTGCCTGGCACTTTCATAACCACCCAGAAACTGGCGGTTACCTGTGAGCAGGAAATCGCGCACACCGGTTGAGGCTTCGAGTAACAGGGTTTGCAGGGTTTGAATGTCCTGCTGGATTTGCAGGGCGTTTTGCACGCGTCTTTCCAGCAGGGCAGCCTGCTGTTCGCTTTCAAAAATCAAGGCCAGCGAGCCGAGTAACACCGTGAGCGGCAAAGCATTGAGGACGATGCCTTTGGTGGTCAGCGATAAATCCTGCCACAAGTGATTCAGGCGGCTGGTGAGCTGGGTCATGGTATTAAATAGCGACTGCATCATAAACCGTCACTCTTAAACCCGGCTTCAACCGCTTTGACTGCAGCTTGCGTGCGGTCATTCAGGTCCAGCTTGCTTAAAATCCGTTCAATATGGATTTTGACCGTGCCCGGGGAAATCCCCAGTTTTTGTGCCAGCGCGGCGTTGCTGGGGCCAGAAGGCAGCAAGGCGAATACCTCACGTTCACGCGGCGTAAGTTTTTGCAGATAACTGTCATCAATGACGCTATTGGACTGCGCCTGTCCTTGCAGGGCAAACCCCAGCAAGCCGCATACGCTATGCAACACTTGCAAGCTGGCCGGACTTAAGGGGTTGCCGGTGATAAGGCCGAGTAAACCAACGGCGCGTTGCTGGCAGGCGATCGGCAAGTGATAACAATGTAATGGCGTCTGCTCATTATTGGTTTGCAGCGTCCACAAGCTGGGTACAAATTGGCTATGCACTTCAAAGTGTAGCGGCTCTTTGAGCCATTGCCCCAGTGCGCCTAGCATGGGCACGCGCGCACCGATAGGGAAGGTTTTGCCGCGCTGCGCCAATATCTTTAATGCGCCGGCATGTTGCTGGCTAATCAGGCCATGTGGTGCGCCAAATTGCATGCAAACTTCATCCAGCAACCATTGCATCAGTTCTTCTGACCAGCCACTGTTGAACAGTTTCTGGCCAAGCCGCTCAAACAGTCGGTCATGTGCCATTTGCACTTGTGTTTGTTTCAGCGCGTTGCGTAAGGCAAATGCACTTTCTGTCGGTGGGGGGCTGTCATTCGGCATATGCCGTTTAGTATATACCGAACTACCTATATCGGTAGATTTTTTGATGACAATAGACGGGCAAAATGCAATCCATCGTGAATGCATCAAGATTCACACCAACAGAACAACTTGTCTGAATGACAATTTAAAGGAGATACACCATGCGTACATTCACAACCGTAGCAGCAATGATTCTGGGTTTAAGTCTGGCTTTGCCAGCACAAGCAGTTGAAACCAATGCCGGTGAAACTGTTCACAATACACATCATGTACAGTTTTTGGGCAAACGTGCATACCAGCAACCAGTGGTAGCCAAGGCAGAGGCTGATCAAGCCTGGGTAGGTGCCACACTGAGAGTGGACCAGACAAACCAGCAGCAAGTCTTGAAAATGCACTCCCTGGGCAAGCGCGCTTACTAGTCAGTGTTGCGTAAGGTTGTTGGAACATAATGGCCTTACACCTGCCACAGGTGTATACACAAACAAATTATGTAGGAGCGAAAAATGAGTAAATTATTATTGGCACTCTTGGTGACATTTGGTTTAATGGCTAATGCATTGGCGGAAGAGTCGATTGATCAGGACGCCACGGTTAACCAGATGCATCAGCACAATTTTTTAGGTAAGCGCCCTTATGCCAAAACCCCGGTTGCCAAGCAAAATCCGGATGAAAAATGGGTCGGTGCTGGCATCGTCACCGACAAGCCTGAAAAAGGCTTCGATAAGCACCATCAAATGCGTTTAAACTTTATCGGTAGACGCCCTTTTAATGCAGACACTTCAGCTGATTAAGCATAAGCTGACCACTGCTCTGAACAATAACCCCGCATGATTGCGGGGTTTTGTGTGTCATAACGTCAATTATAAAAATTAACAATATAACAATAATTTTGTTTGTGAAGGATATACACCATGTCAACCTCTGTGCAGGGGTCTAGTCCGCTAGACTTGTTCAAGCACATCAATCGAGACTTACCGGCCTCCATTGTCGTGTTTTTTGTGGCATTGCCACTTTGTTTGGGTATCGCCCTGGCATCTGGTGCGCCACTATTTTCGGGCGTGATTGCCGGGATTATCGGCGGTATCGTCGTTGGCCTGGCCAGCGGCTCGCAGCTCGGTGTGAGTGGCCCCGCCGCTGGCTTGGCCGTGATTGTGATGGCAGCGATTGGCAACTTGGGCTCTTATGAGGTTTTTCTGGCCGCGGTGGTTCTCGCTGGTGTATTCCAGTTTTTGCTTGGGCAGTTTAAGGCAGGCTTTATTGCTTACTTTGTGCCTTCCTCAGTGATTACCGGCATGCTCACAGGCATAGGCTTGTTGATTATCCTGAAGCAGATTCCCCATGCATTTGGTTACGATGCGGACTATGAGGGTGATGAGTCTTTTGACGCGTTTGCCGGCCATGATACGTTCAGCGATATTTTGCAGGCATGGGACCTGTTAACGCCAGGTGCGGTATTGATTGCTGCTGTGTCTTTTGCGATTCTGATCCTGTGGGATACGGTGCTGACCAAGAAACACCGGATTTTCCAATTGCTGCAAGGGCCGATTGTGGTGGTGCTGGTTGGTATCCTGCTCAATGTGGCATTTATGCGCGGCTGGTTGAATTTCACATTAAGTGACGACCAGATCGTACGTTTGCCAGTAGCGAGTAGCTTGGGTGAGTTTGCCAGCTTCTTTACGCATCCTGATTTTAGCCAGGTGACGCAGCCGCTGGTGATTAAAACCGCCTTGGTGATGGCCATTGTCGCCAGTTTGGAAACCCTGCTTTGTGTCGAAGCGACTGACAAACTGGATGTGCATAAACGTGTAACGCCAACCAACAAAGAGCTCAAGGCACAGGGTTTAGGCAATATTGTCTCTGGCCTGATTGGTGGCTTGCCCATTACACAAGTGATTGTGCGTAGCAGTGCCAACGTGACCTTTGGTGCGCAAACCAAGTTATCTGCGATCTTGCATGGCTTCTGGTTATTGCTTAGTGCCATTACGATTGCCAGCTTCCTCAACCTGATTCCTTTGGCCAGCCTGGCCACCATCCTGATTATGGTGGGTTACAAACTGGCAAAACCTAAACTGTTCAAGCAAATGTACCAGCTAGGCTGGGAGCAGTTTATTCCGTTTATTGTGACCATTGTCGCGATCGTATTTACCGATTTGCTGACGGGGATTGGCCTGGGCCTGGTGGTCGCCGTGTTCTTCACCTTGCATCACAGCTACCGCAATTCGCACTACATCAAACAAACGCGCTCTACCAAAGAGGGCAAGGAAGTGTATGAGCTCGTGCTGGCGGAAGAAGTCTCGTTTTTTAACAAGGCAAGTATCCTGGAAGTGTTGGAAGCCATTCCACCGAATAGTAAAGTCGTGATCGATTGTACCAATAGTAAATCGATCGCCTATGATGTCGTGGAATTTATCTATGGCTACCAGCAGCATGCCAAATTGAAAAATATTGATGTAGAAACCATTGATTTCAAACCACCCAAGCATATGTTGGGGCATTAACCAAAAAGCATGGCGTACAAGCCATGCAAAACAATTAATTAGTAGAGGATAGACACTATGTACAAGCACCCATTACTGGACCGCGACAAAATGACCGCGCGTGAAGCACTGGATATCTTGGTTGAAGGTAATCACCGTTTTATTAACGACCGTGAACAGGACAAGGATTTCAAAAGCCTGATCCAAATCACCAAGGATAAACAACATCCGTTTTCGTCTTTTTTGAGCTGCAGTGACTCACGTGCACCAGTGGAGTTGTTATTTGACCAGGCATTGGGCGATGTGTTCAGCGTGCGCCTGGCAGGTAATATTGCTTCAGATAAAGCCATCGGCAGCCTGGAGTTTGGTAGCAAGTACCTGGGCAGCAAACTGATTGTAGTCATGGGCCATTCGTCCTGCGGCGCGGTGAAAGCGGCTTGTGATGATTTTAAAGATGGTCATATCGGCGAGATTATCAACCTGATCAAACCGTCTATCCGTCACGAAAAGACCATTACCGATCCGGCCCAGCGCAATTCAAAAAACAGTGATTTTGTGGAGAAGATTTGCGCCTTGAATGTGAAATATCAGATCGATACCATCATTCGATGCAGTGACATTATTGATGATATGTTGCAAAGCAAGCAGATCGGCATTGTCGGTGCGGTCTATGATATCTCTACCGGTAAAGTGGATTTCCTGGAAGATACTTTTATTGGCTAAGTGCTGACTAGGTGAAACAAAAAAGCCGATGCATGCATCGGCTTTTTATTTGGCTTGAAGGTGATTAATGATGGCCTTCTTTGGCCAGGTTAATGCTGTATTTGGGAATCTCTACCGTGACATCGGTTTCCTGCAAAATGGCCTGGCACGACAAGCGGGACTGCGGAGTCAGGCCCCAGGCGCGATCCAGCATATCGTCTTCATCTTCTTCAATTTCATTCAGGCTGTTAAAGCCCTCACGTACCACCACATGGCAGGTAGTACAGGCACAGACGCCGCCACAGGCATTATCAATATCAATATCGTGCTTTAACAGCGCATCGCAGATTGACGTGCCTTTTTCGGCTTCGATCACGGCGCCTTGCGGGCAGATTTCAGGATGCGGTAATACATTAATTTTTGGCATATTTTAGAGTTCCAGTGAATCCAGGTTTTTGCCTGCAAGGGCTTTTTGTACCGAGGCATCCATGCGCTTGGCGGCAAAGTCTTCTGTGGCATGGTTAAGTGCATCGCTCGCCTGTTTAACCGCATGGCTATCCGTGCCCTGGCATAAGGCCAGCAGGGCGTCGATATGGGTTTGTATCTGTTGGCGTTCGTCTGCACTCAGCAGGGTGTCACCATCTTCAAGCAGTGCAGCTTGAATCGCCTCTATCAGGCGTTGTGCGTCGACGACGGCCTCACGCAACATGCGGGCGGCTTTGTCGCTTTCGGCTGCACCAAATGAATCCTTCAGCATGTTAGTGATCTGGTCTTCGTTCAGGCCATAAGAGGGTTTCACCGTGATATTGGCTTCCACGCCATTGGTCTGTTCGCGCGCACTGACAGATAACAGGCCATCGGCATCGACTTGAAAAGTGACGCGAATACGGGCTGCCCCAGCTGCCATCGGCGGAATGCCACGCAGTTCAAACCGTGCCAATGAACGACAGTCACTGACCAGTTCACGCTCGCCTTGCACGACATGAATCGCCATGGCGGTTTGGCCGTCTTTGTAGGTGGTAAAGTCCTGTGCACGTGCAATCGGCAAAGTCGAGTTGCGAGGAATCACTTTTTCTACCAATCCACCCATGGTTTCCAAGCCAAGTGAGAGCGGGGTGATGTCCAGTAACAGTAATTCATCGCCACTGCGGTTACCGGCGAGCACGTTGGCTTGTATGGCTGCGCCAAGGGCGACGACTTTGTCTGGATCGAGATTGGTCAGTGGCTCTTGCTCGAAGAATGCCTGCACCGCATGGCGGATATGCGGCATGCGCGTAGCACCGCCGACCAGTACCACGCCTTTAATCTCGTCTATGCTTAACCCGGCATCGCGCATGGCTTTGCGCGTAGGGCTTAAGGTTTTAATCACCAGATGTTCAGTGAGCGCTACAAATTGGGCCACCGACAAGGTTTCATCGACCAGGGCGCCGTTGCTTAATTTACAGACGATGTTAGCTTCATGATTATCGGTCAGCCATTCTTTGGCCTGGCGCGATTTGGTGAGCAGCAGGCGGGTATCTTCTTCGTTGAGTGGTTTAAAGTCTTTGCTTTTACTGCGTACCTGGTCCAGTACCCAGCAAAAGATGCGGTGGTCAAAGTCGTCACCGCCTAATGCCGAGTCACCATTGGTGGCCAAGACTTCAAACACGCCTTTACTCAGGCGCAAAATTGAAATATCAAATGTGCCGCCGCCCAGGTCATAAATGACATAGACGCCTTCGGCCGCGTTATCCAGGCCGTAAGCCACGGCCGCGGCGGTGGGTTCATTGAGCAGGCGTAACACATGCAAGCCTGCGAGGCGTGCAGCGTCTTTGGTCGCCTGGCGTTGTGCATCATCAAAATAGGCGGGTACGGTGATCACCGCACCGGTCAGTTCGCCGCCCAATGCTTTTTCAGCACGTGCTTTCAGGGTTTTTAATATATCGGCAGAAATCTCGACCGGGCTTTTCAAACCAGCACGCGTTTTGATTTCGAGGATGCCTTGCGAACTATCATTTTCAACAAAATGATAGGGAATATGCGCTCTGTCGGTAATGTCGTGCAAGGCGCGGCCCATAAAGCGTTTGACCGAGATAATGGTATTCACTGGGTCGAGGCTTTGTGCTGCCTGTGCTTCGTGGCCGACAATGACGGCATCCTGCAGGTAACGTACCACAGAAGGCAACAAGGCGTGCCCATGCTCGTCATGCAAGACCGTACTCATGCCGCTGCGTACTGTGGCAACCAGGGAGTTGGTGGTACCCAGGTCAATGCCTACTGCCAATTTGTGCTGATGTGGGGCAGGGGATAATCCAGGTTCTGAAATCTGTAATAAGGCCATGAAACTCTAATCTTCCAACTGAGCGATCAGCTGATTCACATCTTCACTCACTTTATCAATAAACCGCAGCTTGCGGACGGTCAGTGCTGCTTGCGTCGGGGCGGCCACAATCTCGCTGGCCACTTGTTGCTGCAAGGTTTTTGCCTGTATTCGCATCTCTTTCAGTAATGCATCCAGCGCTGGGATATCTTTACCAAGCCTGGCGTCATCCATGGCTTCACGCCACTCCATTTGCGCCATTAAAAAATCACCAGGCATGGCGGTGTTATTTTCTTCATCGGTGGCAATGCCCTGCAGTTGCAGCAAGTAGCGGGCGCGTGACGTTGGCTGTTTGAGTGCCTGGTAAGCTTCATTCACCAGTGTGGCCATTTGCATGGATTGCATGCGGTCGGCGGGCGAAGCATTCACAAATTTATCCGGATGTACTTCCGCTTGTAACTTGCGGTACTGGCCATCCAGTACGGTCAAGTCCAGCTCAAACTGTTGCGGCAGCTGAAAGAGGGCGAAATAGTTTTGCATAGTCTATATTGGCCGCAGCGTCAGGCGAACGCTGCGTGTATTTGCAGCAACAATTAAACGGTAAATGACTCGCCGCAGCCGCACTCGTCTTTGACATTTGGATTGTTGAACTTAAAGCCTTCGTTCAAGCCTTCCTTGGTAAAGTCGAGCTCAGTGCCATCGATATACACCAGGCTTTTCGGGTCGACAATCACCTTGACGCCGTGGCTTTCAAATGACACATCTTCTGCTTGCATTTCGTCCACAAATTCCAGCGTGTAGGCCATGCCTGAACAGCCGGTGGTTTTGACACCCAGGCGTAAGCCAAGGCCCTTGCCACGGTTGGCCAGGAACTTCTCGACACGGTTAGCTGCTGTTTCAGTCAGGGTAATTGCCATACGCTTAGCCTTGCTTGGATTTCAAATCAGCGATCGCAGATTTGATAGCATCTTCTGCCAGTACTGAGCAGTGAATTTTCACTGGTGGCAATGCCAGTTCTTCAGCAATCGCAGAGTTTTTGATTTCTTGCGCCTGATCCAGCGTTTTGCCTTTTAACCATTCGGTCACCAGCGAGCTGGAAGCAATCGCAGAACCGCAACCATAGGTCTTGAATTTGGCATCTTCAATCACGCCTGCATCATTCACCTTGATTTGCAATTTCATCACGTCACCACACGCAGGCGCGCCGACCATGCCGGTGCCCACATTCGGGTCATTTTTGTCCAGAGAACCCACGTTACGTGGATTTTCGTAGTGGTCCAATACTTTATCTGAATAAGCCATGTTGTTGCTCCTATCAATTAAATCGCGACCAACAGGATTGTGTCGCTTTTTAATTCTTAAAAAATATTCCTTAATTCGTAAAAATTGCAGATTTGACTGTCTGGCAAGGCGGAGGATTGCGCCGTTTAGTTTATCTAAACAAGCAGTCCGACAACGCCGCCAGGCGATCAAAGATCACTTTAATGTTCCGCCCATTCTACTTTGGACAAATCAATTCCATCCTTGAACATCTCCCATAATGGGGACAGTTCACGCAATTTTCCAATTTTGCTCTTTAACAGGTCAATGGTGTAATCCACATCGGCTTCGGTAGTGAAGCGGCCAATACTGAAACGGATCGAGCTGTGTGCCAGTTCGTCAGAGCGGCCCAAGGCACGCAACACATAGCTAGGCTCCAGGCTGGCAGAGGTACATGCGGAGCCGGAGGATACAGCAATATCCTTGATCGCCATGATCAGTGACTCGCCTTCAACGTAGTTAAAGCTGACGTTGAGGTTGTGCGGCACACGATGATCCAGGTCACCATTGACGTAAGTCTCTTCAATTTGTAGCAGGCCGTTCAGCAAGCGGTCACGCAGTGCGCGGATACGCTCGTTTTCGCTGGCCATTTCCTCACGTGCGATGCGGAAAGCTTCGCCCATGCCTGCAATCTGGTGCGTGGCCAGGGTGCCGGAACGCATGCCGCGCTCATGGCCACCGCCATGCATCTGCGCTTCAATACGAATACGAGGTTTACGACGCACATATAACGCGCCTATGCCTTTAGGGCCGTAGGTTTTATGCGCAGAAAAGCTCATCAAATCTACGGGCAGCGTTTCCAGGTCAATCGCGACTTTACCGGTGGCTTGCGCAGCATCGACATGGAAAATCACATTGTTGGCGCGGCAGACATTACCCAGTGCCGTAATATCCTGGATCACGCCGATTTCGTTATTGACCAGCATGATAGACGCCAGCACAGTATCCGGACGAATCGCGGCTTTGAATTTCTCAAGCGAAATCAGGCCGTCGGCTTCTGGTTGCAGGTAAGTCGCTTCGTAGCCTTCACGCTCCAGTTCACGCACGGTATCCAGCACCGCTTTGTGCTCGGTGGCTGCGGTGATGATGTGCTTGCCTTTGCTGCCTGCATAAAAGTGCGCGGCACCTTTAATCGCCAGGTTATTCGACTCCGTCGCACCTGACGTCCACACGATTTCGCGTGGATCTGCATTGACCAGCTTGGCGACTTCTTCACGCGCATTTTCTACGGCGTGCTCTGCGGTCCAGCCATACGGGTGGCTACGCGAAGCCGGGTTGCCAAAGTCTTCGGTCAGGTAAGGAATCATTTTTTGCGCCACACGTGGGTCTACCGGTGTGGTTGCAGAGTAATCCAGATAAATCGGCTTTCTTTCAGACATGTCTCATGCTCTTTCAATTAAAGTCTCATGCCGCAACGGCATTTAATCCTTTCAGACGCTGCACTTGTTGCTGCAACGCTGCTAAAAACTGTGTGATTTCTTCACTGGTATTGCTGTCGCTCAGGCTGACGCGCACTGCACCGCGTGCCAGGTCTGGCGTGATGCTCATTGCCAGTAGTACATGGCTGGGCTCTGTACTATCACTGGAGCAGGCCGAGCCACTGGCAACCGCAAACCCCGCTTTATCGAGTGCTGTCACCAAGGTTTCGCCTTCAATATTGGTGATGGCAAAAAAACTGGTGTTTGGCAGGCGCTCGGTTTGTGATGCAAAAATTGTGGCGCCTAACTTGTTTAACCCGGTTTCCAGCTGGTCACGCAACGCTTGTACGACGGTCTGGCGCGCGTCCAGCGTTTCCATCGCCAATTGGCAAGCCCGGGCAAAACCGACAATGCCTGCGACATTTTCAGTGCCGCTACGCAGGCCACGTTCCTGACCACCGCCATGCAATAAAGGTGCAATGTCTACACGTTTATCCAGAATCAAGGCGCCGACACCAATCGGGCCACCAATCTTGTGGCTGGAGATCGTCATCGCGTGCACGCCAAGCGCATGCATGTCGACGGCGATTTTGCCGAAGGCCTGTACGGCATCGGTATGCAATAACGCACCATGTGCTTTTGCCAATTGCGCCAACTCGGCTATTGGCTGTCTGGCGCCGGTTTCATTGTTTGCCAACATGGCCGAAATCAGGCCTGTGCGAGTGCTCAGTGCTTGTTCGGCCTGCGCCAGGTCAATCACGCCCTGACTGTTGACGCCAAGCTGGGCGACTTTCCAGTCATGCCAGGCCAGCGATTGTGCCGGGCGGGTCACGCATGGGTGCTCAATGGCGCTGATCAGTAGCTGTGACGGGCTCAGGTTGGCCGTGATCCCTTTAATCGCAAAATTATTCGCTTCGGTGCCGCCGGACGTAAACACGATTTGTGACGCCTGAACACCGACGCACTCGGCAATCTGCTTTCTGGCCAGCTCCATCGCCTCACGTGCATTGCGGCCATACACATGGCGACTGGTCGGATTGCCAGTCGCCTGGGTCAACCAGGGTAGCATCGCTTCCAGTACCTGCGGTTTTAACGCCGTGGTGCTGTTGTGATCCAGGAAAACGGTTTTCGTTGTCATAGCCAAATGTTAGGCGGCAATAGTTGCTTCAGAGCCACATTTTCTCGGTGCAAAGACCACTGTGCCAGCGCCTTTTTTGCGTTGCATCTCGACCATATCCGCCAGGCTGACGCCGGACAAATAATCCAGAATCTTGCTATTTAATGATGCCCAGAGCTCATGCGTCATGCAACGGCCTTCGTCATGGCAGTTTTCATTGCCGCCACATTGCGTCGCATCAATTTGTTCGTCCACAGCGGTGATAATGTCAGAGACTGAAATCTCGTGGTGCGCTTTGGCAATACGGTAGCCACCGCCTGGCCCGCGCACGCTGGAAACCAGGCCCTGTTTGCGTAAGCGGCTAAATAACTGTTCAAGATAAGATAGTGAAATGCTTTGACGCTCACTGATGCCAGCCAAGGTGACTGGCTTGTCCGCTTCGTAGAGCGCGATGTCCAGCATCGCGGTAACAGCAAAACGTCCTTTGGTGGTTAATCGCATCTTGAGATGACCTTTTAAAACAGAGTTGAATTGTATAATAACCTACTGTTTTAGTCAATTATTATGACTGAAAAGTTCAAGTCATGCTGGACGATGGTTTGAGGTAGGTGCTACTTGTCTTTGCGGGCAGTTACTCTGGCTTTTTGGCAAAGGCTTCACCGACGTTGCTGTCTGTTTCAACATCATTGAGTTTGGCTAATTGCACTTTAAGCTCGGCGATTTCTGCCTCTTGCTTGTGGGCATGATCCAGCAGGCTGTTAATCGCTTTAATCATGGGGTCATTTTCATCATTGCCAACCGCGTAGGCGCTGAAGCCCATTTTTTGCGCGGCATCCTGGCGCTGTTTGGCTTTTTCTTCTTCGAGGATGCGGGCCGGAATGCCAACTGCGGTGGCGCCGTCCGGCACATCCTTGACCACCACGGCATTGGAGCCAATCTTGGCGTTTTTACCAATCGTAATCGGCCCTAGCACCTTGGCCCCTGCGCCAATCACCACGCCAGACTCCAGTGTAGGGTGGCGTTTGCCTTTGTTCCAGCTGGTGCCGCCGAGGGTGACACCATGGTAGAGCGTGCAATCATCGCCAATGATGGCGGTTTCACCCACCACGACCCCCATGCCATGATCAATAAACACACGGCGGCCAATGGTGGCGCCAGGGTGGATTTCGATGCCGGTGATCCAGCGCCCGAAGTGGGAGAGCGCGCGCCCTAGCCAATACAGGCGGTGACTCCACAACCAATGGCTGAAACGATGCAGAATCAAGGCATGCACACCAGGGTAGGTGGTCAGAATTTCAAAATGTGTGCGAGCCGCCGGATCGCGGTCAAACACAATCGAAATATCTTCTTTGAGGTGCTTAAACATGCGCGCATTATGCCATTAAGTTAAGCGCACGTCTAAAGCCAGCATGCGCGCCTATGGTCAATTTTAGTATTTGTCATGTTTTTTCGGATTGACGGTCAGCGTCAAAATGCCACGTAACAAATTGACCTCTTCTTTTTCCAACCGGCTACGGCCATACAGGCGGCGCAGACGTTCAAACAGCTTTTTCGGCGCACGTGGATTGATATAGCCGATATGTTCCAGTACCTCGCGCATATGCTCGTAAAAGCGCTCCAGATCATCCTGTGTGGCGAGCTCGATCGGCTTCTCGGCGTAATGTAATTCGCCGGTAGTGATCGCCATGCGCGTTTCGTAGCTCATGATTTGTACTGCTTGCGCCAGGTTGAGTGAGGTGTACTCAGGATTTGCAGGAATCGTTGCCAGCACATGGCAAAGGTCAGCCTCGGCATTACTCAGGCCGCTCATCTCGGTACCAAACACCAGTGCGACCTGACTATGGCTGGCAACTGACTTTACCTCTTGCGCCGCCTCACGCACCGTCATCACCTGTTGTGACAGTGATCGCTCCTTGCCGCTGACACCAATCACAAACTGGCAGTCGGCGAGCGCCTCCTCCAGGGTTTCTGTCACGACGGCTGTTTCCAGCAGGTCGGCGGCATTGACTGCCAATGAGGTGGCTTCGCTATCTGGAAAGTGTTTTGGGCGCACCAGGTAAAGACGGCTTAAGCCCATGGTTTTCATGGCGCGCGCCGTGGAGCCAATGTTGCCAGGATGGCTGGTTTGGCATAAAACGACGCGGATATTTGAAAAAATGGCGGATTCAGTATTGAGTGACATGGGTAAATTTTACCGTTGTGTTTGTGGCTAAGCGTGTAAAAAGCTAAAATAGCATTTTATCAGTGAATCAAGATCCCACAGCATGCATCCAATCCTGAATGTCGCCATTCGCGCCGCGCGTGAAGCAGGCAAAATCATCAACCGTGGCGCCATGGACATCGGCGCCTTAAAAGTCGAGCAAAAAGACACTAACGATTTTGTGAGCGAAATCGACCGCAATGCCGAGCAAGCCATTATCAATATCTTAAAAGAAGCTTATCCAAACCACGGTTTTTATGGCGAAGAAACGGGTAAAACCAATAGCGAATCCGACAATATCTGGATTATCGACCCGCTAGATGGCACCACTAACTTTTTGCATAACTTCCCGGCTTACTGTATTTCAATTGCCCTGCAAGAAAAAGGCGTGCTGACCCAGGCCGTGATTTACGACCCGGTGCGCAATGATTTGTTTACCGCGACCAGAGGCAGCGGTGCGTTTCTGAACAACCGCCGTATTCGCGTCACCCAGCGTACCAAATTGCAAGAAGCATTGCTTTCCACAGGGTTCCCATTCAAAGATTTCAGTTACCTGGATACCTATATCAACATTTTCCGCGATATGGCTAAAAAAACCGCCGGTTTACGCCGCCCTGGCTCTGCCGCGCTGGATCTGGCCTATGTCGCTGCCGGTTTCACAGATGGTTTTTTCGAGATCAACCTGTCACCGTGGGATATTGCAGCGGGCGCCTTGTTAGTACAGGAAGCAGGCGGGATTGTCGGTGACTTTGAAGGCAATGAAAGCTGGTTACGTACTGGCAATATCGTAGCGGCAAATCCTAAAGTGTTTGGACAAATGCTGCAGGTGATTGCGCCACATCTGACTGAGCGGATCAAGACGCCGACATTGGGCATGTAGTTTTTTCTGATGTTGAATGATGAACCCGGATAGAGATATTCGGGTTTATTTTTTTGTGGCTGATTGGTTGGGAAGGTCATTCTTTAGGTTTGTGCGTGTACGAGAGATTTCTTTTCGCCTTTTCGGCGAGTTACTTTTCTTTGCTTGCACAAAGAACAAGTAACCAAAAGAAAGTGCACCCCAACTTCCGCTTCTTCCTTGCGCTACTCGGCTTGCCGGGCGTCCATCGAAACTCGCCCTGACAAGCCACATAAGACGTGGCTTGTTGCGGAACTCGGACAGCCGATGGCCGACTACTCCCGCCAATCCTGCGTTGCTCGGCGCGGCAGATGGGGACCCCGAAAACCTGCGAGCGCCATCGTTTAGCAGGTTTAATAAAAGAATCCGGTTTTTGAATCGTTCAGATTTCGACAATGTTAGTTTGGTGAGATCAATCCCATTCCATCACGCTGAGTAGCGGAGACAAAATAAGAGTAGAGGGAGCGACTGTTCGAATCCCGCGGTGGGCTGCGTAGTGTGCAGCCCGCTAGGATGAGTTTCGTGACCGGCTTATTTTGTTGAGCAACGCAAGGGAGCCGGAGGCCGTGATGGCTGGGTGTCCTCTTCTTTGGTTACTTTCTGGGGGACAAGCACCAGAAAGTGACTCGCCTAATGGCGAAATAGAATGCAACTTAAAAACTCACATCTCTAATTGTAAGAATAACTTTCTTCCATCATTGTCTTTCTAAAAGCACTCTCAGCAAAAAACCATGCTTTTGTTGTAAGATGCAGTGGCTATTTATTTCAACATCTCTAAATCAAAGTATCTCTGCATGTCCTTCGAAAACCACACCCCCATGATGCGTCAATACCTGACGTTGAAAGCACAGTATCCCGATATGCTGCTGTTTTACCGCATGGGCGATTTTTACGAACTGTTTTTTGAGGATGCTGAAAAAGCGTCGCGTTTGCTTGGAATTACACTGACCCGTCGTGGTGCCAGTAATGGTGAGCCGATCAAAATGGCTGGCTTGCCTTATCACGCGGCCGAGGGGTATCTGGCCAAACTGGCAAAGATGGGCGAGGCGGTGGCGATTTGCGAGCAGGTGGGCGATCCGGCGACCTCTAAAGGACCGGTGGC
This sequence comes from Methylophilus sp. Q8, assembly GCF_000800115.1. Classification (NCBI taxonomy): domain Bacteria; kingdom Pseudomonadati; phylum Pseudomonadota; class Betaproteobacteria; order Nitrosomonadales; family Methylophilaceae; genus Methylophilus; species Methylophilus sp. Q8. The sequence goes on from NZ_JUHE01000001.1 coordinate 2,214,160, forward strand.
GCGTGAGGTGACGCGTATCCTCACGCCTGGTACCTTGACGGATGCCGCGCTGCTGGACGAAACACGCGATAACACTTTGCTGTGTGTGGCTAAAGGTGAGGGTGTGCTGGGTCTGGCACGGCTCAACCTGGCTTCAGGTGAGTTTGTGTTGAGTGAAATTGCGCCCGGGCATTTGTCGCAGGAGCTGGAGCGTATTCATCCGGCGGAGTTGGTGATTGCGGAAGACCATAGTTCAGACGTGCTGCAGCAATGCCGCTGTGCCAAAAAACGCCTGGCACCATGGCAGTTTGATCTGGATACCGCTAATCGCAGCCTGACGCAGCAGTTTAATACCCATGATCTGGGCGGTTTTGGCTGTGGTGAAATGCCTGCGGCTGTGACTGCTGCGGGTGCTTTGCTTGAGTATGTGAAACATACTCAACGCACCGCATTGCCGCATATTGTGGGTTTGCGCGTGGAGCAGGGCGATCATTATCTGCAACTGGATGCCGCGACCCGCCGCAATCTGGAAATAGATACAACGATACGCGGTGAAACGACGCCGACCTTATACTCGCTGCTGAATTCGACCCAAACAGCCATGGGCGCACGTTTGTTGCGCCATTGGTTGCATCATCCTCTGCGCAATCAGCACACCATACAGCAGCGTCATTTGGCTGTGGCTGAGTTGCTGGGGCAATTTCTGGATAGCACGTTGCAGCAGGTGCTGCATCCGGTTGGTGATATTGAGCGCATGACTGCGCGCGTGGCGCTTAAATCTGCCAGGCCACGCGATTTGTCGGGCCTGCGCGATAGCTTGTTACAACTACCAGCGATTGTCACCACACTTCCGCCGCCTGAGTCCAGCTTGTTAAAGGGTTTGCTGGCTGAGTTGCAAGTACCTGCTGATGCGTTGCAGGTATTGGTTCAGGCAATCCAGGCCGAGCCTTCGGCAGTGCTGCGCGAAGGCGGGCTGATTGCGACTGGCTATGATGCTGAGTTAGATGAACTGCGTGCGATTCAGACTGATCATGGTGACTTTTTGCTGCAATTTGAAGCCGCCGAAAAGGCGCGTACCGGCATCGCTAACCTCAAGGTGGAATACAACAGCGTACATGGCTTTTATATCGAAATCAGCCGCTTGCAAGCTGAAAGTGCACCGCCCGAGTATCGTCGTCGCCAGACCTTGAAAAATGTAGAACGCTTTATTACGCCTGAATTAAAAGCATTTGAAGACAAAGTGTTGAGTGCCAACGAGCGGGCGCTGGCACGTGAAAAAATGCTGTATGAGCAAGTGCTGGAGGCCTTGTTACCGCATATCGCAAACTTGCAAGGGATTGCCACGGCTGTGGCGACGTTAGATGTATTGGCCTGTTTTGCCGAGCGTGCCCGTGCGCTTCATTATATACAGCCGGAATTCCGGCCAGATATCGGCCTGGATATCCAGCATGGCCGCCATCCGGTGGTGGAAAGTATCGCCCAGCCTTATGTGGCCAACGATGTGGCGCTCAATCCGTATCGCCAGTTGCTATTGATTACTGGCCCCAACATGGGTGGTAAGTCGACATTTATGCGTCAGACGGCGCTGATTGTGTTGTTGGCCTATTGCGGCAGTTTTGTGCCAGCACAAGTTGCGGTGATTGGGGATATTGACCGTATTTTCACCCGTATTGGTGCTTCTGATGACCTGGCAGGTGGCCGCTCAACCTTTATGGTGGAGATGACGGAAACCGCCAATATCCTGAATAATGCCAGTGCGAACAGCCTGGTATTGCTTGATGAGATCGGCCGCGGCACCAGCACTTTTGATGGTTTGAGTCTGGCGTGGGCGGTGGCTAAACAGTTACTGGAGAAAAACAAATCTCTGACTTTGTTTGCCACGCACTACTTTGAGCTGACGCGCATTGTCGATGAGGCCAAACATGCTGCCAATGTACATCTGGATGCGGTTGAGCATGGCCAAGGCATTGTCTTTTTGCACAAGGTAGAAGAGGGCGCGGCCACCATGAGCTATGGTATCCAGGTCGCGCAACTGGCTGGAATCCCCAAGTCCGTCGTGCAATTGGCCAAGCGCAAATTGCAGCAACTCGAAAACCAGACCATTGCCGCCACGCCGCAAAATGACCTGTTTGCAGCAAGCCATGTGCCAGAGGAGCCACCTTTGCACCCGCTGGTTGCAGAATTGGAACGTATTCAGCCAGATGACTTAACCCCTAAGCAGGCGTTAGAGTTACTGTATCTTTTGAAAAAACAACTGTGAGGATTTGACCATGCAAAAACCTGCTATTACCCAACAAGCCATCCATGAGTTGCTTGCCAACCGCTGGAGCGGTCGCGCCTATGATGCGGGCAAAGCTGTCAGTCAGGAGCAAGTCGTCAGCCTGCTTGAAGCTGCCCGCTGGGCGCCTTCGTGCTTTGGCGATCAACCGTGGCGTTATGTATTCTGTAACAAGGCAGATAACATGCAAGCCTGGCAGGCGGCATTTGATTGTCTGGTTCCCGGCAATCAAGGCTGGGCCGTCAACGCGCCTGTGCTGTTGTTGATTTGTGCGGATACCTTGTTTGGCCATAATGACAAACCCAATAAATGGGCAGCATATGATACCGGTGCTGCTACTGAGAACCTCTGCTTGCAAGCCACTGCTCTGGGTTTGATGGCCCACCAGATGGGGGGCTTTGATGCCGACAAGGCACGCGCCACCTTTAAAGTGCCTGAACGTTACCAGATTTTAGCCATGGTGACGGTTGGCTATCAGGCTGCCATAGAGGGATTATCGGAAGAGGATAAAGCCCGTGAGGTAGCTGCCCGTAGCCGCAAACCACTGGACGAATTGTTTTTTAATGGCGTATGGCAAGGTCAGTAATTCGTCACATTTGCACATGCGGCATTGGCCCGTTTGGGTAGATAAGCTGCTAATCAATAAGATTGTTGTTGAGTTATTTTATTTGATGATTTAGGATTGCTCATCACTATAAGTTTAATTAAAAAAATGCCTGCTAATACAGGCCTATTCTTTGAGGAGAGAGAAGATGTCGATATCACGTTTGTTTAAAACACTGGTAGCTGCCGCCTTGTTCGCTGGCGTGTCACTGGCAAACGCAGCTAGTTATAGTTTCGTTGGCAGCTGGTCTGTTTATAACGATGCAGCACCTGAGTGGAGCGATAGTGCTTATGATGCCACGAATGGCCCATTAGCCTACACTGCACAAGAAGCGGCTGCACTGTTATTCGGCGGCTCAGCTTCCGATTATGTCATCAGCACCATTGATAACAATCCATTAAACATCAACTTTCAGGGTTGGTATGACGTGATTGGTTATGGTGGCGCGCAGTTCGCACAAGATTACAGCAACAAATACAATGGTTTGTACTATGGCCCGGTAGATTCATTTGAGGCAGCTAACATTAATTCAGCAGCTTCTGCTTTTATTAGAGACAACAGTGTCACCAGTCTCAACTATGCATTCAGAATTACTGCTGTACCAGAGCCAGAAACTTATGGCTTGTTGATGGCAGGTCTGGGTGCCATTGTGTTGGTACGTAGAAGAAAATACAACGCTTAACTCAAGCGTGTAAAACAAAAAAGTCGGCGATTGCCGGCTTTTTTTGTTTGTGGGCAGTTGTGTATCAACATCCAATGAAAATTTCTCTGGCAGCAGTTTCGTCTGTTAAAATAAGACCTATAAAAAAACAATTTTTTGGACTGGAGATAGTATGGCGGTTGTAACACTGACCAAAGATAATTTTAAAGAAACCATCGAAAGCAATTCGTTCGTGGTTGTCGACTTCTGGGCACCTTGGTGTGATCCTTGTGTGGCATTCACGCCGACGTTTGAGGCTGCTGCGGCCAAAAATCCAGACATTGTGTTTGGGATGGTGAATACTGAAACTGACCCGGAAATTTCTGAGTATTTCGAAGTGAAGCAAATTCCAGGCTTGCTGGTGATTCGCGAGCGCGCAGGTATTCATGCGCAAGTGGGTGAGATTGGTGCGCCGGCATTGGATGAGATTATCAAATGGGCACGTGAGTTTGATATGACAGCTGTGCGGGAGTATTACAAGGCGGAAGATGCCAAGCAATAATCGCTGATTGTTGTATTTAAAAAGCCATGCATTGCATGGCTTTTTGCTTTTTGAGGGTGTCGATTAGTGATGTGATGAGAGTTTTTTTTCGCCTTTTCGGCGACCGTTCTTTCTTATGCTTGTCCATAAGAAAGAAGGCAAAGAACAAGACACCCCAACTTCCGCTTGTTTCCTGCGCTACTCGGCTTGCCGGGCGTCCATCGAAACTCGCCCTGACAAGCCACATAAGACGTGGCTTGTTGCGGAGCTCAGACAGTCGATGGCCGAGAACTCCCGCCAACCCTGCGTTGCTCGGCGCGGCAGATGGGGGCCCCGAAAACCTACGAGCGCTATCGTTTGACCGACTTAACAAAAGAATCCGGTTTTTGAACCGTCCAAACTGAAGTGATGCAGGTTAGATGAGATAAATCCCATTCCATCACGCTGAGTAGCGGAGGCGAAGTGGGGGCTTTCGGCCATCGGCTGTTCGAGTTCCGCGGTGGCTTGCGGGTTGTGCAAGCCGCTAGGGCGAGTTTCGATGGACGCCCACTTTGTTGAGCAACGCAAGGGAGCCGGAGGCCGTGATGGCTGGGTGTCTTCCTCTTTGGTTACTTTCTGGGGGACAAGCACCAGAAAGTGACTCGCCTAGAGGCGAAATAAAACGCTACATTCCTATGTAAACATTGGCTAAATTCATGTTTCTTGTTCACTCCTAATCCACTGGTACTTTCGCCCGTGCCACCACATTCCTCAATACAAAACTGGTATGTACGCCGGTAACCCCTGCAATTTTGGTAATTTTATGCAGTAACAGATGCTGGTAATCATCCATGTCCCTCACAACAACCTTAAGCAAATAGTCCGATTGCTGGCCGGTAATCAACAGGCATTCCAGCACCTCAGGAATATTAACGATGCTGCTTTCAAAGTTGGCAAAGCGTTCGGGGGTGTGTTGATCCATCGAAATACCGATGAGTGCCATCAGGCTCAACCCAAGCTTTTTGGCATCGACCAATGCCTGATAACCTAGAATCAGGCCAGCTTGTTCTAGTGCTTTAACTCTTCTCAGGCATGGCGCAGGAGAGAGGCCAATCCGGTCAGCGAGTTCCTGGTTGCTGATATGTCCATCCGTTTGCAGGATGCTGAGAATGGCTTTGTCGAATCGGTCTAATTTCATTTAAATTTCAACTTTAATTTAATATTGAAATAATATTACAAAAATAATTAATATATTGAAATAATATTTTTTAAATTGGCTTATTTTAGATAAATTAGCAATTTAATTTTTTGCCAAAGCTCTATCATGTCTTCTGTCAAAAACAAAACAGATGGAGCACAGCATGCAGACACAATCCGCACAAAAATATCAGGCTTTTCCCCCCGTGAGCCTCAAAGACCGCCAATGGCCGAATGCCGTGATTACCCAGCCGCCGATCTGGATGAGTACAGATCTGCGTGACGGCAATCAGTCATTGTTTGAGCCGATGGATGCAGATAAAAAACTGCGCATGTTTAATATGCTGTGCCAAATGGGGTTTAAAGAGATTGAAGTGGCGTTTCCTTCGGCTTCGCAAACTGATTTTAATTTTGTGCGCAGCCTGATTGAGGAAAAACGCATTCCCGACGATGTGACGATAGAAGTGCTGACACAGGCGCGTGAGCACCTGATACGTCGCACCATGGAGTCAGTGCGTGGCGCACGTCGTGTGATTGTGCATATTTACAATGCGATTTCACCTACGTTTAGGGAGGTCGTATTCAATATGAGCAAGGCGGAAGTGAAGGCGATGGCGGTGGATTCTGTGAAACTGGTTAAGGTGCTGGCAGCTGATATGCCGGAAACGGAAATCATCATGCAATATAGTCCGGAAACGTTTACTGCCACTGAACTTGCGTTTTCCAAAGAAGTCTGTGATGCAGTCACCGAGGCTTGGGAGGCAACACCAGCGCGCAAAGTGATTATCAATTGTCCGGCGACGGTAGAGGTCGCCAGCCCAAATGTGTATGCAGACCAGATTGAGTGGATGCACCGCAACCTGGCGCGCCGCGATAGCATCATTCTGAGCCTGCATCCGCATAATGACCGCGGCACAGCCGTGGCAGCGACTGAGCTTGGCATCATGGCGGGTGCTGATCGTGTCGAAGGTTGCCTGTTTGGCCATGGTGAGCGTACGGGTAATGTTGACCTGGTGACCGTGGCACTGAATATGTATACACAAGGCGTGCATCCTGGCCTGGATTTTTCTGATATTGATGCGATTGGGCGTACGGTAGAAGAGTGCACGCAGATCGAGATTCATCCGCGCCATCCTTATGCGGGTGATCTGGTATTCACGGCGTTTTCTGGCTCACACCAGGATGCGATCAAAAAGGGCTTTGCCAGTCAGCAAGCTGATGCACGCTGGAATGTGCCTTACCTGCCGATAGACCCCAAAGACCTGGGCCGTAATTATGACTCTATTATTCGTGTCAACAGCCAGTCAGGCAAGGGCGGGGTGGCTTACCTGATGGAAAGCCATTATGGGGTGGTGATGCCAAGACGCATGCAGGTGGAGTTTTCTGGCGTGGTGCAGCAATATACGGATCAACATGGCAGTGAGGTTGGGCCTGCCGAGTTGTGGCAACTGTTTAATGCGCATTATGTGGCTGCGGTAGTGCCTATGCACTTTCAGGACTACCAACTGGAGACACACGCACAAGGACAGGCGATCCGCATGCATATTGCGGTAGATGGTGTGCCAACCATTGCCAGTGGGCATGGTAATGGACCAGTCGATGCTGCGATTCATGCGCTGCAAAATATCGGTATTCAGGTGCAGGTGCGCAGTTTTGAAGAGCGCTCGCTGGGGGCAAGCAGTTCAGCCGGGGAGGCGATGGCTTGTGCATTTGTCGAGGTCGTCTGCCAGGGCAAGGTCTGCTACGGCGTGGGCATGGATACCAATATTGTGACGGCGTCGATCAAGGCAATCTTCAGCGGCATGAACAGATGTGCTGTGCAACCTGCAGCGCTGGTTAAAACCGCTTGATTGATGCGTAACGCCCTGCCATCAACGTTGGTAGGGTGTGATTACCAATGACCTGTGGTGATCAGTGTATAAATGAAATAAACGCCAATCAGCATCATGGCGTAGACAGGCAGCTCGCTGGCAGAGCGGCGTTGCTGGTTGCTAATATGGGTGATGTAACGGTGAAAAGCGATGACGGCTATCAGCAGGATAAACGCGATCACACCATTGATGGGGGTCGCCGTGACCCATTGTAACCAGTCCGCCGGACCTTGGTCACTGCCAAACACGTGTACGGCGATGCCGATAAAGCCGCAGAGCATCAGCCCCAGGGTGACGAGTGCCTGTACGACTTGCCAGGCACTATCGGGGCGAATCGTACGGTTTTTGCTGTAACGGTTTGGATCCATACGGCACTCCTTTCAAACAGCAACCATGCGCAAGAGGTCAGAGGCGCAAGACTGGTTTTGCGAGCCCGTCAGGCAGTGCGGGCTTAACTATTGCTGCTTATTGTAGCCGGATTCGCTGGCAAATAGCTGATAGGATCAACTGGTTTGCCTTTTTGCCTGATTTCAAAATGTAGCATGGGTGATTTGTTATTGGCCGCGGCCGGTAAATTGGCAAGTTTTTCGCCTGATGCCACAAAAGCACCTTCTTTGACCAAAGAATTACCTTGATGTGCGTAGACTGACAGCAGGTTGCTGTTATGTTTGATAATAATCAGCTTGCCATATCCACGCACATCCATACCACTGTAGATCACTTTGCCTGCACCGGCTGCATTAATTACCTGGCCTGCGTTACCGGTAATATTGAGGCCCTTGTTGGTTTGTGCGTCAAAGCTGGTGCTGACTTTGCCTGCCAAAGGCCATTGCCATTGAATATCACCATCAGCAATCGCTTCTATATCGCCGCTGGAGACATTTTTGCCAGCATCCGCTGAAGCGGGCGCTGGATTGTTTGCGGCTGTGGCTGACGTTGCTGCGGTGTCACTAGCGGCGTTCATGTCCGGGCGGCTAATGGCGGAGGTCACAACTTCTGCATCATCAGCGGTACTGGCTGCTTCATTGGCTTTGTTGCTGACCGTGGTGGCCTTGGCATTGAGGTTCAACACTTGGCCGACGTGGATCTCATAGGGCGCCTGCAACTGGTTAATGTCGGCCAGCTTCATGAATGGAATGCCAAATTTACGGCCTATGCTGTACAGCGTATCGCCTTTTTGCACCAGATACTGGCTGGCGCCTATCGTCGACACTGCTGGCGCGGCTGCTTTGCTTTCGCCGCTTGTGGCCGGGCTGCTGCTGACTGGCGCACGCGGCATGGGTGAGTTCAGCGCGCAAGCTGCCAGTGTGCAAGCTGTACCCCATACCGTTAGCAAAGTGCGTAAATTCATGATAAAGCCGTGCCTCCCAACAATGGAACAAACTTCACTGGTTCCAGCGCGATTTGTTGTACACCTTGTGTGGTGCGTTCGATCAGATGTAATACTTGCTCGTTGGTGCCGACCGGGATCACCATGCGGCCGCCAACGGCCAGTTGTTCAACCAGTTCTTGTGGCACATGACTGGCCGCGGCCGTTACCATAATGGCATCAAATGGACCATAACTCTTCAAACCCAGGCTGCCATCGGCGTGGTCGAGCTTGACGTTGGTGCATTTGAGGGTACGCAAATGGTTTCTGGCCTTCATCACCAGGGGTCGAATGCGCTCTAATGAGTAAACCTCTGCACTGACGCGTGATAAGACGGCCGTTTGATAGCCGCAGCCAGTACCGATTTCAAGTACCTTGTTCAACGGTTTGCCATTACGCAGAATTTGCGTCATTTTTGCCACAATGTAGGGCTGTGAAATGGTTTGACCATAACCAATCGGCAATGAAACATCTTCATAGGCGCGGATAGACAGTGCCTCATCGACAAAGATGTGGCGCGGAATATCGGCCATAGCCGCAATCACCACCTCATCCTGAATGCCTTGCTCGCGCAGGCGGGTCAGCATGCGTTCACGCGTGCGTGACGAAGTCATGCCTATGCCGGTTTTACTTGATGTTCTTGGAATCGCCATAATACTTAATTCTTGGCTTGCAGCCATTGTTGCATGGTTGCAATTTGAGAGTGCCGGGTCAGGTCTACCTGGATAGGGGAGATGGAAACATAGCCTTGTGCCACCGCATGAAAGTCTGTACCTTCGCCGCCGTCGTTCGGTTGTCCGGCTGCGCCTACCCAATAGACCGTTTCGCCACGCGGGGTTTGCAATTGAATCACCGGTTCGGCTTTGTGGCGTTTACCCAGACGGGTAATTTGACGCCCTTTGATATCTTGCAATGGTACATCCGGCACGTTGATATTCAGTAGCGTGGGCTCAGTAAATTCACTGTGGTTATATTGTTTTACCAGCTCAACCACAATTTTTGCGGCAGTTTCAAAGTGCGCGGGCTGGTGTTGCGCCATAGAGACGGCGAACGAAGGGATACCCAGCAGGTAGCCCTCAGTTGCAGCGGCGACGGTGCCTGAATAAATGGTGTCGTCGCCCATATTGGCGCCATCATTAATACCGCTGATGACCATGTCCGGCATTTCCTGCATGAGGCCAGTGAGGGCAATGTGGACGCAATCGGTGGGTGTGCCATTCACGTAATAGAAGCCATTGGCCGCTTGCTTGACACTTAAGGGGCGATCCAGTGTTAAAGAGTTGCTGGCACCGCTGCGGTTACGTTCCGGCGCCACCACCGTGATATCGGCAATTTTGCTTAAGTGGGTGGCTAGCGCGTTTAGGCCCGGTGCCAGGTAGCCATCATCATTGGATAACAGAATTCTCATGCCCGATATTATATAAGGTTTACCAGGCTTGTCAGCGCCTGCGCATGAAAGAATTTACTGCAAAATAGACTGTTGATGGACGTTGCAAAAACGATCTTAGGTAAGCTGGTAACGGCGGCCTGTATATTTGGCATAGGCAATGACGCTGGCAAAGAAAATCAGGCTAAGCATGACTTCGCTGGCTGCCAGCCAGCGCGATAAACCTGTTTCTGACCAGGTCCTGACCGCACCTTCGGTAAAGTAGAACAGGATCAGCATGCCAGACCATTGGTAGGTATAGCGTTTGCCGCGCAAAATGCCAAATAGCGGTAGCAGTAATGGCAAGGTTTTGAGGAATAACAGGCTGCCACCGGCCCGCAGTGGCGCCCAGAAAATTTCCCAACCCAGGCACAACACAATGAGGCCAAGCAGGCTGATACTTGCCGCGATGCGGCTGATGGATAAAATACGTAGAATCATGATCGGCAGGCTTGTGATAAAGCGACCAGTGCTTTGCGTGCATCCATCGCGTTTAATACGGGTTGTTCAAATTGAAAACGTAACTGGCCATGTACTTCTTCGCCTTGATGATATTGCACATCAAAGCCGTCGGCATCCAGGCCAACCATTTCTGCGTGATCAGCTGCCACCCCATGCACATGTTGGCAATATTGCAGCAAGCTGTCTTTGTGGTCTTCGTTCATATGCGCAACGATGCCGCCTTCTTGCGCTGATAACATACTCTCTGCCAGGCCATCATTCAGCGCATGGCCTTCAAACCAGCCCATGCGGCCAAAACCGGCGATATAGCGCACCTGTTCAACCTGGATGCGGTAAAAATGGAAATCATGCATATCAAAGTAACTGGCGGCCTGTGGCAAGTAGCGCAGGTAGCGGGCACGCAAATCTTCGTCCTGTTTGTCGCAATGAACGGCTTCGCCCATCAGGGTCAGCCGAGCATTGGCCTGCAAATCATCTGCGCCTGAAAATACCAGCAAGGAGACTTTCGGATTTTCGAGGATGTTTTTAGTGTGCTCGGCAATCGTGCTGATTAATATGATCGGCTCAGCCTGCTGGTTGCAGACAAACGGCGCTACCGAGCCAAATGGAAAGCCAGGATATTTCATCGAATGTGTCGACAAAATGGCATGACGGGTTGAAAACAAAAACTGGCGGGCTTCGTGGGCGAGGGCAGCAGACATAGCGTACTTTTCCTGAAAAACGGTTATTGCAATTTGAGTGCAGTTTCGGCCAGGCGTTTCCCCAGCGCCATGCACAACTTCTTCTCATCATCCGAGATTGGCTGGTCATCCATGGCACCACCGATGTGGCTGGCACCATAAGGCGTGCCGCCCGTTTTGGTGGTACCCAATTGCGGCTCGGAATAGGGTAGTCCTAACATCAGCATGCCGTGGTGCATGAGCGGAATCATCATGGTCATCAGTGTCATTTCGTTACCGCCATGCAGTGAGCCACTGGAGGTGAATACTGCCGCTGGTTTACCGATTAGTGCGCCATTGAGCCACAGGCCAGCGGTGCCATCAAGAAAATACTTCATCGGTGCGGCCATATTACCAAAACGGGTAGGGCTGCCCAAGGCCAGCCCGGCACAGTCTTCCAGATCCTGCAACGTAGCATAAGGCGCCCCAGAGGCAGGAATGTCGGCTTCGGTTGCCTCACAGTTGGCAGAGACTTTAGGCACCGTGCGTACGCGCGCGGTTACCCCGGTGACACTTTCCACGCCACGCGCAATCAATTGTGCCATCTCTTTGACGGCACCGCCTTGGGAGTAGTAGAGAATCAGGATTTCTGTCATTGCTTGTTAAGTCTGTTGTTGTTAGTCAAAGCTAAAACCATAAAATATATCCAGCGCATTATCAGAGCCGGTTCTGGTTTCGATGGAAATGCGTTTGGTCAGTTGGTAGGTGAGTTTACCAACATTTAACAGGCCGACAATGCTTTTTTCGTAGCCAACTACCAGGTTGCGACTGATTCGCTTGCCGACGCTGACAGCGTAATTGGTGGGGCCAGTGCCACGTACATCTATGCTATCCAGGCCAACCGCTTGCGCAATCTTGGTTTGCAAGGAAACGGAGTCGCCTTGTGACAGCAGCGCGCCTGCTGCAACAGATAACAAGGCCATATCACTGCTGCCGACTTGCGACATGGGCTGCCCCAGTACCAGCAGTGAGATTTTATTCTCGTTGCTGGTATCAGGCGTTGAGACCAGTTTTAGTTGCGGGGTTTGCAGGCTGCCATTGATTTGAATACCGACTTTGGTGCTTTCTACTTGTCGTGTTGCCAGTACATCCAGGCCGATATTGGGTAGTTTGCCGCTAAATATCAGGCGGCCGGTTTCGATATTCAATGACTGTCCGTAGGCGATATAAGTGCCGGTGATTTCCAGTGTACCGGCCGCAGTGAGCTCGTCCAGCATACCGTTAAGCTGCATATTGCCACTGAGGGCGCCATTGAGGCCTTGGCCACGCAACATGAATTGCTCGGATTCCTTGAAAGGTAATACCAGTGGTTTGTCGCCAAAATCGAGCGCAAAGTCGTTAAAGACCAGTTTTGACGTTGGCTCAGCCTGGCTGGCTTGCGGCGATTCAATGACGACATCTTCGTCCAGCTTGGGTTTGTCGGCTTTAGGCAGCTCAAACAGGCCTTTATGTATCTTGAGCTTGCCGCTGAGCGTGGTTTGCTCGCTGTTCATGCTGAGCTTGGTATTGCCGCTGAGTTGCACCCAGCGATCTACCCTGGACAGCGCCTGTAATTTGTTCAGTTGCATCGCGGCATCCAGTTGCCAGCGGTCTTCTTTAAAGGTCAACAGGCCGTTGCCATTGAGCTCGCCACTTTTGCCAGCAAAGTGGATGTGTTCAATATTGACCTGGTCTCCTGCCAGATTGGCATTCAAGCTGCCTTGTTCTAGCCACAAGCCTTGTGACGGTATTTGTATGGCAAGGGCCTGGCCTTGAATACTCCCTTGCAGCTGTGGTTGGGCAATCACACCGCTGGCCTGGGCATCTATCAGCAATTGGCCTGCTGGCTGCAACTCCGGCATGAGCTTGGCCAGCCAGTCAAGTTTTGAGAGATTGGCTTTGAGTTGGGCCGAGATTGGCGCTGAGCGTTGAATCACTATTCCGCTTTGTGTTGGTGTCACCACGGTGTTGCCAGTCAATTGCAGATCTATCGCAGTGTCTGCACGTACGCTGCTTTGCACGCTGACGCGATTGTTCTGCGCCTGGATATCAGCCAATAATGACTGTATGCCCAGCGCTTGCCACTGCGCCTGGCTGCTGTCGTAGACTTGCCAGTCACCTGATGCGCGCTCAAGATGTAATGTTCCGTTGAGTTGTTCGTCCAGCGCCAGTTGCCATTGTGCTGAAACGCGCAAGTGGTCTGCAGGCAAGGCTTCAGGCTGTGCGGGCGCCAACCATGTCATCACGGCTTGCAATGGAAATGCCTTGAGTGCGCCCTGGCTGCTGAACTGTACTTTTTCGCCAGCTTGTTGTGTCAGCGGGTTGGCGGCTCTGGCCGGGCGGTAGTGCAGTTGGTCCAGTTGCAATTGTCCTGCCAGGGCATGAATAACCAGATTTTGTAACTGGAAGCCTTGTTCGTTTTGCCATTTCAGATTGGCGGGGTGCGCCAGTTGAAATACTTTGCCATTGGCATCTTGCAACTGCGTGAGTTGTGCCTGCCAGGTATTTTCTTGCCAGCTACCATCTAGTGCTAATAGCAGGTTGCGTTGCAGTAAAGGGTCGGCATCATTGATTTTCAACGCGAAGTGATGTTTTGCCAGCGACCCGCTCAGATCGAGTTCAGCATCAATCGGCGGACTGTCTATGCCACGTGCATTCTGCTGTGACAACCCGCGCAGTTTGATATGGTTTTCCAGTGGCGACTGCGACTGGCTGGCCGCCTGGCCTTGCGCCTCAAAGGCACTCAGTGACAGGCCTTGTGGTAACTGCAATTGTTGTCCAGCGAGTTGATACGTCGCGGCAAAGCCGTCTGGTGATTGTTGCACTCTGCCTGCACCTGTGACCCGGCCAGCAAAGCCTGGCATCAATTGTGCAAGATTGGCCAGGTCTGCCTGCCAAACCAATGTACTGGGATTCTTTCCTGAAGGTTCGGGGTCTACTTTCACAGTGAGTGTGTTTTTATCCAGTTGCGCGAGCAGATCCATTGTTGTCAGTTGTGATCCTTGCAGGCTGGCTGTGCCACGGACGATCAATGGCTGGCCTTGCAAGCGACTATCGCCAGCATCTATGGTGGCCAGGATCTGGCCTTGTTCGGTCAGGCTGCCATCGGCGACGATTTTTAAGTCCATATGGCCAGCCAATTGCGGATGGATATGCTTGGCTTGTAATTGCTGCAGATGCACTAGCAGATGGCTCTGGCGTGTTTCATCAAGGCCAATCGAGGCGCTGATTTGCAGCATATCTTCGACCTGACCATTGGTAGCCTCGTCAGCAGGCACGATGGCAAATGGCCTGGCTTGTGGCTGGTAATGATGATTGGCGGCAATCTCCAGCCGGGTGAGGTCGCCGTGTAGCTCGGTGCGCAGATGGTAGGGAGTGTCGCCTTGTGCTTGCTGAACGTCCATCCAGCCATTTAAAGCAAATGGTGCGGCATTTTGCATTTGAAAATGCGTGCTGACTTTGCCCCAGGGGCTGTGCGCTTGCCCTATACGGAACTGCATGGCCTGGTTGTCGGCGTCCAGGTCGAATTGAATCTGTGTGATATCCGACGTGCTTGCACCCTGGATAATCGTAAGCCTGTCAATTTGGCCGGATAACAAGTGAAACGGCAGTGGAATATGGATATGTGCAGGTAACGGTGCTTGCCCGGCTTTAGGCGTTGGCGTGACTTCTGTGGCCGGTTTAAAGCGCAGGGTGATCTGCCTGGCACGGAAGTGCGATACGGTCAGTTCGCCTTTGGGTGTGACGCCCAGGCGCATATTGGAATCTATGCCTTCTACCTTCAGGGTGGCGTTACCCAAGTCAGATTCAAACTCCTTCAAGCTAGTCATCAGCAGTACATTGGCCGCCCACACTATTTGCGGCGTGATGATCAATGACAGGCACAGCATGCCGATGAGCAGCATGTTGAACAGTCGGTTGAAAGTGTGAGTGAGTGACATCAGAAATTCACGCCCAGGTTAAAGTGCAAACGGTATTCTTTGGTTTCTTCGCCATAGGCGACATCGACGCCTACCGGGCCAATCGGGCTGCGCCAGCGCACCCCCAGGCCATAGCCCAAGGCCGGGTCATAGTCTTTCCAGCTGTTCGCGGCGTGACCGAAGTCGACAAATATGGCCGCGCCCCATGACGAGGTCAGCCACTGCACGACTTCGCTGCTGCCGGTGAGTAGTACACGGCCACCAACAATGGCATCGGCTTCTTTGACACCAAGTGACTGGAAGGCATAGCCACGCACGGATTGGTCACCACCCGCCCTGAATAAATAAGTGGCTGGCACACTGCGCGCACCGGTGACCGAGCCCACTTCGATACGGCCCAGCCATTGTGTGGATTGCGTCAGTGGATAAAACGCTTGTAACCGGGCTTGTGATTGCAGAAAACGACCATCTGACAACTTGTCCAACGGGGCCAGTTGGAACTGGGTATTTAAAATCCAGCCTTTGGTGGGCGCGAGCGGGTGGTCGAGTTTGCGCATATTCAGGCCGTAGGCCAGTGTCGCGGCTTTGTTGAATTGCGAAGATTCACCATCCACGGTCAAGAATTCATATAGTAAATTGGCCCCTATATATTGTTCAAAAATACTAGGTTGCCCCCAATAGCGACGCACACCGTTTTGCACGGCGGTAGTGATTTGGCCTTCGAGGTCTGTGCGGGTGATGCTATTCTGGATGCTGTCCCGGTAGCCTTTATCATCAGTGAGGAACGTGATATTGGAAGTAACAGCTTGCAGGCGTTGTTCCAGCCGCAAACTGCTATCCCACAGCAAACCACGGTCAAACAGGTTGCGATCTGTGTAGTTAAACACAATGCGGGCGCCAGTGTTGGTGCTGGCGCCTGTACCAATGCGAAAGGTATTTTGTTCCATTTCGTGCACGGTTACGTCTATGTTGGCACTATGATCGGCATTGAGTGCTTCGGTTTTGGCAACGACATCTACCGAGCGAAATTTGCCGGTGGCCATAAAACTGTTTTGCAACGTGAGTAAATCTGCCTGACGATAGGGTGTGCCGGTTTTTAGCGTGTTGAGTGGGCGCACCAGTGACTCTTGGTAGTGCTTCAATCCGTGAATACGGACTTCACCAATGCGTACGGCAGGACCGGAATCCATTGCCAGCGTAATCAACACCGCTTGTGTTTGCGGATTGACCATGGCTTGTGACGTGGTGATTCTGGCATTAGGGAATTCAGCGCGCAGCAATGTCGCCAGTAATTCGCGTTTGGCCGTACTCCAGGCTTGCTGGGTAAAGGGGCTGTTGACGGGCAGTGGCCAGCTTTTCTGGGCGGCTTCCAATGTTGATTGATGGCTGGCTTGCTGGATTTCGCCAGTGATGGCTACGTTGACCTGACTGACTTTGGCTTGTGGTGTCAGCTTGATATGGAATTCGGCCAGATTGGCGGTTGGCTGCACACTGATGGTTTTTGTTTTGAAATAGCCTTCGGTTGCCAGCAGGTCAGCGATTTCCTGTGGTGTTTTTTGTACTAGCCGGCGCCATTCACTGTCGTTCATGCGCGGGTTTTGCATGGCTTCGTGTATGGTCAGGTGTTTTTGCAGCAGCTCACGCAAGGCCGAAGTGTCTTCGGCCCTTGCGTCGTTAGCAAGTGAGAAGCGTGTCTGGTAGCTGTTGCCTGGTTTGACGTCAAACCAAGGACTATCTTGAGCCTGACAGGTGGTATTCAGCACCATCAAAGCTAGTGCTGTCAAGGTTAGCGCCAAGTGCATTAACTGCTTGCACGTGGCGTTTGCCCAGAGCAGGCAGCGGTACAACATGTGTGCTGCCTGTTCATAAGCGGGATGTTTTACATGATGAGCAAGAAAATCCCGGATCAAATCGACTTGGTAAAGACTATGGTTTAAATATGCTTCACTAGTTGACTGGCCTTGCCGGTATAAGTTGCAGGGGTGAGGGCCAGCAATGCCTGTTTGGCTTCAGCTGGAATTTGCAGGGTTTCAATAAACGCATGCAATGATTGTTTGTTGATGCCACCTTTGCCGCGCGTCAGTTCTTTTAATTGCTCGTATGGATTCTCAATGCCATAACGACGCATCACGGTCTGGATAGGTTCAGCCAGCACTTCCCAGCTATTGTCCAGGTCTTCTGCCAAACGTTGTGGGTTGACTTCCAGCTTGTTCAGGCCGCGTAGGCAGGAGTCGTAACCCAGCAAGGTATAGCCAAATGCCACGCCCATATTACGCAGTACGGTAGAGTCAGTCAGGTCACGCTGCCAGCGAGAGATAGGCAGTTTCTCTGCCAGGTGGCGCAACACAGCATTGGCCAGCCCAAGATTGCCCTCAGAGTTTTCGAAGTCAATCGGGTTGACCTTATGCGGCATGGTAGAAGAGCCGATTTCACCGGCTTTGACCTTCTGCTTGAAATAGCCAACAGAAATGTAGCCCCAGATATCGCGGTTAAGGTCGATTAGAATAGTATTGATGCGTGACAGGGTGTCATACATTTCAGCCATATAGTCGTGTGGCTCAATCTGGATGGTCATCGGGTTGTAGGTCAAACCCAGTGATTCGACAAAGCGTTTGGCAAAGCCTTCCCAGTCAAACTCAGGGTAGGCAGACAGGTGTGCATTAAAGTTACCCACGGCACCGTTGATTTTGCCTAGCACTTCATTGGCTTGCAGTTGCTTGAATTGGCGCTGTAAACGATAGACCACGTTGGCCAGTTCTTTACCCATGGTGGAAGGGCTGGCAGTTTGGCCATGTGTACGAGACAGCATTGGCTGATCAGCCAATGCATGTGCGAGTTCTGTCAGGCGGGCAATCACCGCTTGCAGGTTAGGTTGCATGACGGCATCGCGTGCTGACTTCAGCATCAGTGCATGCGACAGGTTATTAATGTCTTCTGAGGTGCAGGCAAAATGAATAAATTCGCTGGCCTTTTTGATCTCCGGGTTACCGTCAAACTTTTCTTTCAGCCAGTATTCGAGTGCTTTTACATCATGATTGGTGCGTGCTTCAATCGCCTTGACTTGCGTCGCATCCGCTTCGCTGAAGGCGGTAATGGCGGCATCCAGCTCGGCGATGGTTTCAGGGCTGAACGGTGCGATTTCTGCCAGTTCAGACGCTGCGCTGAGTGCTTTCAACCACGCCACTTCAACCAGCGCCCTGTATTTAATCAGTGCATATTCACTGAAAAAAGGACGTAAAGGATCGAGTTTGGATTGATAGCGACCATCCAGTGGTGACAGTGCATTGAGCGTGGTGAGAGACGTCATGAGTAAAAAACTTATCGATTCAAAAGCCGATATTTTACCCAATCCAGCCACACTTGTCTTTGTTGAATGTGGTTTGCTTGTGATGAGCCGGGAGGGTGGGCGTACTGAAATTGTCGATTAAAACCGCTTTGTTTGGTAAATTGTGCTTGATTTAGCCGTGACATAATCGCTCACTGGGAATGAATTTCACATGAGACGCCACGTAAACTCATCTTTTGTCCGCTTGCTGACAGGCTTGTGCCTGGGGCTGTGTCTGCTATGGTCGCAGATACAGGCGGATGACTATGTGTTGGCCATGCTGGAAAAAGTCAGGCAGCGCTATGGCGAAGAGGCTTACCAGAATGTCATGCGCATGAATGAGATGTTCGCCCAGGTGGCGGGTGCCAGCGAGATGACCAAGGTACATATGGTGAATGATTTTACCAATCAGCACGTGTTGTTTGTGGATGATATCACGTTGTGGGGCGTGGAAGATTACTGGGCCAGTCCGCTGGAAACCTTTGGCAAAGGCGCCGGTGACTGTGAAGACTTCAGTATTGCCAAATATACCTTGCTGAAAAAGCTGGGCGTGTCGCAAGACAAGTTACGGCTGACATATGTGCGGGCGCGCATGCCTAGCGGCTCCATTCGCCCGCATATGGTGTTGACCTATTATGCGACGCCGAATAGCGATCCATTGGTACTCGACAACCTCAATTTTGAATTATTGCCGGCCTCCAAGCGTGGTGATTTGTCTCCAGTATTCAGCTTTAATGATAAAGGGTTATTCGTAGCAAATAACCCGAATATGCGGGCAGGTTCGCCTTCCAATATCTCCAAATGGCGTGATGTATTGACACGTATGCGACAGGATGGATTGGAATGATTAAAAACCTGTTAGGGGTGTGGTTATTATGGGGGCTTAATGCTAGGCTGATGGTCAAAGCCTGCACAAGCGGCGGGCCATTATCTGGTCTCCCCCAGGAAAGTAAGAGGGCTTTCAAATGTCTTTGGTAAAACAAATACGCATTGCGATTTCTATCATTATTTTAATGGTGGCGGCAGGATGCCTGTTTTTGGGTGTCTATGACGATCACCGTTACATGGCTGAGCAACTGCAAAAGAAAAATAACGATAATGCCAACGGGCTGGCGATCACGCTTTCGAATATCCAGAAAGACAATGTCACGGTAGAGCTGATTATCAGTGCCCAGTTTGATATGGGCCATTATCGCCGCATTGCCATTATTTCGCCGGACAACAAGCTGATGATCGAGCGGGTGAACCGCCATCCGCACTCCATCGCACCTGCCTGGTTTCAGTCGGTGTTTTCTGTCAATATCCAGCCTGGCGTGGCCAATATCCAGTCCGGCTGGCAGCAATATGGCACCCTGGAGCTGGAGAGCGAACCGTCACTGGCCTATGACCAACTATGGGAAACCTCACGTCATGCTGTGTTGTGGACATTGATCGTTGCGCTGCTGAGCTATGTGGTTTCTGGATTCTCCTTGAAGAAGATCCTGAGACCGCTGGACGAAGTGATTGCACAAGCCGAGGCCTTGGGCGAGCGCAAGTACATCACCATCGAAGAGCCGGCGACAGAAGAGTTCCAAAAACTGGTGCGCACCATGAATACGCTGTCTGACCGTGTTAAATCCATGGTCACGGCAGAGTCTGAACGCCTGAATACCTTTAATCAGCAAATTAACTACGATGAAGTGACCGGTTTGATGAATCAGTCACATTTCACCAATACGGCTTCGGTCGCCCTCAAGCATGAAGGGTTTGTCGAAGGCGTGCTGATTTTGGTGCAACTACGCAACTTGCCTGACATTGATAAGCAATTGGGTTATAGCATGACCAACCAGTTGATTAAAAAGGTAGGGGATGCCGTACAGCAACAGATGGATCATTATCAGGATGTGGTGTGTGGCCGCCTGGCTGGTGGCGTGTTCGGTATTTTCAGTCGCCAGCCACTGGATGATTTTGCTGTCACGACCGAGCTGAAACTGGTGCTGGAAAAACTGAATGCGGCACAACAGCTATTGCAGTTCCAGTTTGTGGTCACGCATACCAAAACTAAAAAAGGCGATGATTTTGTCGATATTCATCGTGTGATGCAGTTTATTCTAGACTTGGCTGAAGATCAGGCGGCAACGCCGATGCGGGTGATGAATGCCAACAGTATTGTCACGTCGAGAAAAAATTACCTCAATCAATGGAAAGAGCAATTCTTGCAAGCCATTGAGCAAAAACAGATCAAACTGGCCTGCTACCCGGTCATGCAGCGCGATCAGCAGCTGTATCACTACGAGTGCCCGCTGCGTTTGCATATTGATGAAGGGGATCAATGGTTGGCCGCAGGCGCATTTATTGATTGGGCTAGCCAGCTTGATATGATTAAAACACTAGATGGGTTGGCGCTGGAATACGCTGTCGATATGCTGACAAAAAATAATGCCAGCCTCAGTGTGAATGTCTCAGCGGCTGCCATGCGCAGCGACGAATATAAGGATAAATTGCAATCCCTGATGCTTAGCATCACGACGCCAGCACGATTAAGCTTTGAAGTCTCGGAAGAGGCTGCATTTAGCGACTTTGTGAAATTTAAGGAATTTGTGCACCTGGCGAAATCCCTGGGTTGCATGGTCGGCATGGAGCATGTATCAACCCGCCTGGCGCAATTGGGTGATTTGCATGAACTTGGCTTGGATTACATCAAGTTTGATGCGTCACTGATCCGCGATATTCATTTGCGGCCACAGCAGCAATCACTCATGCGCGGTTTATGCATGATGGTGCGCACGATGGGGATTGTGCCAATTGCAGAAGGTGTGCAGGGCCAGGAAGAGCTGGATAGTTTGAATTCGATTGGTATTGAGGCGGTGACTGGCCCCTTCGTACAGGAAAACTTACAGTTTGGTGCGCTGTGAAAGTGTCAATTTTTGTAATTTCGGGGTGTTATGCCATATACTCATCGTTTTGACATGGTTTAACACCCCATACAATCAACAGTCGGTAAATCAGTCACTGGTTTAACTCAGATAAGGATAATAATAAGTCATCTGCCATGGAAACGACGCCATATTTTAATCAAACCGCAAAAGATGCTCTGCTGGAGTGTCTCCTTTATATTTGTCGCCATAATCGACTGGCCACAACGCGTGATGCTTTAACTTCCGGTTTGCCGCTGGAAGGGGGCAAGCTTAATCCAGAATTGTTCAAACGCTCGGCTGAACGTTTGCGGCTGGAGGTGGCGGTGAAGCAGGGAGCGATTGCGACACTGCTGCAACCGCAGGCCGATGTCACCTTGCTGCTGAATAATCACCGCGCTTGCCAACTGATCAAAATCGATGAAAGCCAGCATTTCGCGCAAGTAGTGTTTCCAGACTTGTCACCCGATGCGGTGACCATGAGTCTGGCTGATCTGGCCGCGGAATATACTGGCTATGCCTTAATTACCAAACAAACCTTTATGTTTGATGCACGTACGCCAGAAGTGGGCCGGGTGCAAGTCCGCCACTGGTTCTGGGGTACATTGGCCGAAAACAAAGGGATTTATCGCGATGTGATGGTCGCTGCATTACTGATCAATATTTTTGCCCTGGCCATGCCGTTATTTACCATGAACGTGTATGACAGAGTAGTGCCTAACAAGGCGGTTGAAACCTTGTGGGTATTGGGTATCGGCGTTGCGTTGATTGTCCTGGGCGATTTGTTATTGCGTTCCATGCGCGCCTATTTTCTGGATTGGGCCAGCGCCCGTATTGACGTCAAGCTCAGTGCACAGATTATGGAAAAGGTATTGGGCACACGCTATGAAGCCAAGCCAACCTCGGTCGGTTCATTTGCTTCTAATCTACGCTCGTTTGAAAGCGTGCGTGACTTTATTACCTCGGCCACGGTAGTGACATTGATTGACCTGCCATTCGGCATTATTTTCCTGATCGTGATTGCATGGATTAGTCCATATATGGTGTTGCCCGCATTGATTGGTGGCGCCATTGTGTTGATTTACTCGCTGAGCGTGCAAACCAAGATGCATGATCTTTCAGAAACCATGTACCGTGCCAGCGCCCAGCGCAATGCGACCTTGATTGAAAGCCTGGTTGGGCTGGAAACCGTCAAGTCTATGGGGGTTGAGGGCCAGATGCAGGGCAAGTGGGAGAAAAGCGCACTGTTCCTGTCTGAGGTGGGAAGCAAACTCAAGCTGCTGTCATCTTCTATTACCAATGGCACCTATGCCTTGCAACAGATCATTAGCGTTGCCATTGTGATTTTAGGCGTGTATTTGATCTCGAATGGCGATTTAACCATGGGTGGCTTGATTGCCTGCTCACAGTTGACCAGCCGTGGCTTGGCACCTATTTCGCAAATCGCTGGCCTGTTTACGCAGTATCATACGGCGGCGACCTCTCTGAAGTCACTGGATGAAGTGATGGGTAAACCGGTGGAGCGTAATAAAGGGGTTAACTTCTTGTCTCGCCCGGCATTCAAGGGCGAAATCGAGTTTAAGAATGTCTCCTTTAAATATCCAGGCTCTGACGAGCTGGCTCTGAACCGGGTTTCTTTCAGGATTCGTCCTGGTGAGCACGTTGGCCTTATTGGTCGCATGGGTTCAGGCAAAACGACGATTAACAAACTGATTCTTGGGCTGTATCAGCCGACCGAAGGTGCGATCCTGATTGATGGCATTGATGCGCGGCAAATTGATCCGGCTGAATTGCGTCGCAGCATTGGCTATGTGCAGCAAGATAACCATTTATTTTATGGCTCGTTACGTGAAAATATTACTTTGCGCCATCCGCATGCTGACGATCGCTCTGTGTTACAGGCGGCACAAGTGGGCGGTATTGCCGAGTTTGTGAACGCGCATCCCAAGGGCTTTGACCTGGAAGTTGGCGAGCGCGGGGATACCTTGTCCGGGGGGCAGCGCCAGGGCGTGGGCATTGCGCGTGCGTTTGTGACGGAGCCGCAAATTGTATTGCTGGATGAACCGACCAGTGCCATGGATCACTCCGGTGAGGAAACTGTAAAACGTAACATCGCCGAAGCCACTGCGGATAAAACCATGATTGTGATCAGTCACCGTAACGCCATGTTAGAGCTGGCAGAGCGTTTGATCGTGATTGATTCTGGTCAAGTGGTCGCAGATGGTAATAAAGAGGACGTCACTGCTGCGCTGCGCGCTGGCAAAGTAGGTAAGGCGAGATAACAATATGGCAAAAAAAATATTCGATCAATTAGGTGAAGTCACCAAGCCGGACAGTATCTGGGTGCGCCTCGGCAAGCCTGTGCATGCGCTGGTAGACAAGGTCATTAAAACCGAGACTGCTGAAGCACGCACATGGTCCGAGCAAGCGCATGATGTGATGATAGAAGACACCATGCTGCATGCCAAATTGATTATGTACGGCATTTTAGCGATTCTGCTGTTGTTACTTATCTGGGCCAGTGTGGCCAAGGTCGACGAGGTGACGCGTGGTGAAGGTCGTGTGATTCCCTCCCGCCAGATTCAGGTGGTGCAGTCTTTGGATGGCGGTATTGTGGTCGATATCATGGTGCAGCTAGGCGATACTGTTAAGCGTGGTCAGCCCTTGATTAAAATTGACGAAACACGGGCCATTTCATCGTTAAAAGAGAACGAAAGCCAGTATTTGTCACTCAAGGCCAAAGAGGCGCGCCTGAAGGCACTGGCGAATGGTGGCAGTTTTAACCCGCCTAGCGAAGTACAGCAAAAAACGCCTGATACCTACTTGCAAGAGTTGCAACTGTTTAATGCAGGCAGAGACGAACTGAACTCACAGATTAATATCGCCAGGGACCAGTTGTCGCAACGTGAACGCGAACTGTCAGAAGTGCAGTTTAAAAAAGAAGTTGCTATTAAAACCTATGATTCGACCAGTAAAGAGCTGGCTGCCAATCGACCATTATTAAATAGTGGTGCGGTTTCAGAAATCGAGATATTGAGGCTGGAACGTGATGCTAACCGTGCTAAAGGCGATATTGACCAGGCGTCCGCGCAAATGGGGCGCTTGACGGCGGCTATTTCAGAAGCGCGTCGTAAAGTGTCGGAAGCGCAGCAGTCTTTCATGAGCAAGGTGCGTACCGACTTGAACGAAACCACAGCAAAAATCAATAGCCTGACGCAATCCAGCCTTGCGCTTTCCGATAAAGTGAAACAATCGACATTGACCTCACCGGTCAACGGCAAGGTCAGCAAGCTTTATTACAACACCGTCGGTGGCGTGATTCAGCCAGGAAAAGAAGTCATGGAGGTGGTACCTTCAGATGATGCGCTGGTGATTGAGGCCAAAGTACAAACCAAAGATATTGCGTTTATTCGCCCGCAACAGCCCGCGGTGATCAAGCTGACGGCCTATGACTACACCATTTATGGCAGTTTGGATGGCTCGGTGCAAGATATTGCAGCAGATTCCACCATAGACGATAAAGGTAATGCATATTATGTCGTTAAGGTAAGAACAGACCAAAATACTCTGGGCGACCACTTGCCGATTATTCCGGGCATGGTGGCACAGGTTGATATTTTGACCGGTAAGAAAACAGTGCTGTCCTACTTATTAAAACCAGTGTTAAAAGCTAAATCTTACGCACTAACTGAGCGCTAATTACTATGAAGCATATATTTATCACTACATTAAAACAATCCGTAGAATCCTGGCTCAAGGCTTTTCCGCAGTTAACGACTATCGCTGATGTTGTGTCAGCAGATGTTGCGGGGGCTTCTATCATCTGGGTACATGCGCAAATTGAACAAGGTCAGCAGTGGCGTAAGCACGTGCAGCAGATATTAACCTTCTTGCCCTCGGCCAAAGTGATCGTGTTATCAAATAACCCTGAACAGGCTGAAGCCATGCAGGCCCTCGAGTTGGGTGCCGTTGGCTATTTGCACGCTTATGCGCATCAGCACGTGCTGCAAGAAGTTTACAGTGTTGTTTCACATGGCGGGGTCTGGTTAGGCAGGGATGTACTTAAGCATCTGATCACGCTAACGACACGGGGTAATCCTCAGCCCGATGCCACGGAAGAAATTTTAGAGGGCTTGACCAAGCGCGAGCGTGAAGTTGCACTTGAGGCGGCCAGAGGTAATAGCAATAAAGAAATTGCACGTACGCTGTCTATTTCCGAGCGTACAGTCAAAGCACACCTGACGTCGGTATTCGACACCTTAAAAGTGCGTGATCGTTTGCACTTGGCATTGGTGTTGCAAGGTAAATCAGCGCAGGGACACTTCTCCCATGACGATAATGTGCAAAAAGATTCTTTGAATAAATTACACTTAAACTCCTGATTGATTAATATTTTTAATTTATGTTTATTTTTGTAAATTAATGAATTTAATCAGATTTTTTCAAAATTTTTGCTGTCTTACGGTCAAAATGTATGACATTTTTCACTAAAAGCCTATCTAAGTGCCTACTTTGATAGGCCATATACCCTTGTGCCGACACAATTCCGTGGTTATACTGGTTCTGGATGAATCTTTATAACTTGTTAAGAGTCTGCACATGAAACTAAAAAAAATCGCCTCGGCACTATTAATGGGTGTATTTTCTTTCTCGTCTATCGGTTGGGCTGCCAGTCCTGAGACGCTAGAGAAAATTATCGAAAAGGCTGTCTCCGAGAACCCGGAGGTTCAAGCCACCTTCCATGCATTCAAAGCAGCAGAGTTCGATGAATCTGCCGCCAAAGGTCGATACCTGCCGAACTTAACGGTTGACCAAACGTTCCGGAACCAAGAGCGCCTGACACCAAACGTTAATAACACTTTTACGCCCAATCAGCAATCCACCTTGACCTTGCGTCAAATGATTTTTGATGGTCTGGCAACGCCGTCTGAAGTTGGCCGCCTGGATCATGTGGCCAAATCTCGCTTCTATGAGCTGCAGGGTCAAATGCAGGGTGTGGCGCTGGATACCGCAACTGCTTATTTTGATTTGTTGCGCTATCGCCGTCTGGTGTCTTATGCACAAGATAACTTTGTGGTGCATAAACAGGTTTTTGACAAAATCAAATCACGCGTGGATGCCGGTGTAGGTAAGAAGGTGGATTTGGAGCAGGCCACTGGTCGTTTGGCCTTGGCTGAAGCAAACCTGCTGACTGAAACCACAAACCTATATGATGTGTCTGCCCGTTTTCAGCGTCTGGTGGGTGAGTTGCCGCCAGAGACCGTAAACGAAGTCATGCTGACAGGTGATGGCCTGGCTGGTAGCGCAGATCAGGTGTTGGATGCAGCTTACAAGCAAAACCCAAATATTCTTGCAGCCATTGAGAATATCATTGCAGTGGAAAAATCTGTGTCAGGCAAAAAAGCACCATTCATGCCGCGTCTGGACTTGCAGGGTCGCAAAGTTTTGGATGTGAATGGCGCAAGTAGAAACAGTACGTTAGCTGCAGATACCTTGGAAGTCACTGCCAGCTGGAATATTTTTAATGGATTCACAGATAAATCTAATCTGGATTCTGCTGTAGAAACTTTAAATCGTTCACATGATTTGCGCGATAAAGCGTGTATTGATACACGTCAGTTAGTTGCTATTGCTTACAACAATATCAAGCAGTTGAGTGAGCAAGTAGCGTATCGCAAGCAACATCAGGACTCCATCGAGAATGCACGCCTGGCCTATCGTAAGCAATATGATATCGGTCAACGTACCTTGCTTGACTTGTTGGATACGGAGAATGAATACTTCCAGTCACGCCGTAACTTTACCAATGCGGAAATGGACCTCAGTACTGCTTACGCCAGAACCTATGCTGGTCAAGGTTTGTTGTTGAGCAAGCTGGGTGTGACGCGTGCTGACGTGGGTGAGTATCCACGTGAAGAGTACATGGATCGCGAGAATGTGTGTAAGGCTGTTGCGCCTACGCAGGTTGTACCAGATAAGGCAGCATTGTTAGCCAATGCCAAACCTTGGGAAGGTGAAGCCTTTAAGCCTAAAGCACAAGAAAAAGCGACCATGAAGTTCACGCCTCGCATCTTGTTCCAGGCAAATAGCGCCATCATCTTGCCAGAGTCTTATGCGGATCTGGATATTGTGTATGACGTGGTTAAAGAGTGGGGTAATGACAAGGTTGAAATTGCAGGTCATACCGACAAGCGTAATACTTCGAAAGAGAAATACAACCTGTTGTTGTCAGAGAAGCGTGCTAAGGCGGTTGCTGATTACTTAGTGAAAAAAGGCCTGGATGCGCAGCGCATTGCAGTCAAAGGCTACGGTTTCTCGCAACCGATCGCTGAAAATGACCCTGTGAGTGGTAATGATGCCAACCGTCGCGTTGAGGTCATTCGATTCCAGTCTGTCGCTCAGTAATGTTGAGCTTAGCTCCCGCGTGTCGGGAGTGTAAAAAAGCGGTGCCAATAGGCACCGCTTTTTTTATATCTGCTAGCGTTGGTTGGCAAGCGTAATGGCCTCTAAGGCTGGTCCAGGCATTGTACTTTAGTACAATAGATTTCTGTTTTGGATTGGCGTCTAATACGACACTATCAGAATTGTCTCAATCTTAAGTGAGGATAAACATGGCTACAGTAATCGGAACTGTTACAAATATTCAGGGTATGGCTATCGTAGTTGATGCCAGTGGCAATCGCCATATGTTGAAAGTCGGCGAAGTGCTTCATGCAGGCGATAAAGTGATCACTGCTTCTGGCGCTGCTGTTGCCGTGAAGCTTGCCAACGGTGAAACCGTGAATTTTGCCGAAGCGCAAACAGTGAAGATTACTGATAACCTGGCTCAGGTGGATGTTTCTGACGTTACAGAGAATGCTGTGAACCAAACTGTCTTTGACGCAGTGCTGACTGCGTTAAATGAAGGCCGTGATATCACTGAAGTATTGGATAGCCCAGCTGCTGGTGAGGCTGGGAGTGATGGTAATGCCAGTTTTGTGAACCTGGACAGAATCCAGACACAAAATGCCGGTGGCGCCAACTATGATGGTGGTACTGGTGCAGGTGGAGCAGCGACAGGTGGTAACATTGCCCCTAACTATGTTTATCTGAGTCCTGCGAGCGGTGCGCCAGTTATCACGTTGGCGGATGATAAAGATGATGATGGCTATTTAAATGCGGGTGAGATCGGTACTAATGCTGTAACCACGAAAGCGACTGTGGTATTGCCGGCTGGTCTTGAACCAGGGGATACATTAAACGTTGTTCATAACAGCGGTACGATTAGTGTTGTATTGTCTGCTGCCAATATCGCACTTGGTTCTGTCGATGTCCAAGTGCCTGTTCCTGCGCAAGGTTCAACATTAACAGTGACAGCAAGTATTACTAATCAATCTGGTCAACTTTCGCCATCTACTTCTGACTCTGCAATTATTGATACGGTTGCGCCAAACATCCCAGCTTTTGAAGGCTATGATGATGTTGGTCCAATCCAAAGTGTGATCGCCAATAATTCCACTATTGACGATAACAAGCCTGAAATCCGTGGTTCGAATGGCAACCCTGGTGACACAATTACTATCTACGACAATGGTACCAAGCTTGGTACAGCGCTTGTTCAGCCGGATGGTAAATGGACCTTTACGCCGACAACGCCGTTGGTCGATGGTTTGCACAGCATTACAGTGACTGCGACTGATCCGGTTGGTAACACAAGTAATCCATCGCAGCCTTTGGACTTCACTGTGGATACGGTTGCGCCAAACATCCCAGCTTTTGAAGGCTATGATGATGTTGGTCCAATCCAAAATGTGATTGCCAATAATTCCACTATTGACGATAACAAGCCTGAAATCCGTGGTTCGAATGGCAACCCTGGTGACACAATCACCATTTACGACAATGGCACCAAGCTTGGTACAGCGCTTGTTCAGCCGGATGGTAAATGGACCTTTACGCCGACAACGCCGTTGGTCGATGGTTTGCACAGCATTACAGTGACTGCGACTGATCCGGCTGGTAACACAAGTAATCCATCGCAGCCTTTGGACTTCACTGTGGATACGGTTGCGCCAAACATCCCAGCTTTTGAAGGCTATGATGATGTTGGTCCAATCCAAAATGTGATTGCCAATAATTCCACTATTGACGATAACAAGCCTGAAATCCGTGGTTCGAATGGCAACCCTGGTGACACAATCACCATTTACGACAATGGCACCAAGCTTGGTACAGCGCTTGTTCAGCCGGATGGTAAATGGACCTTTACGCCGACAACGCCGTTGGTCGATGGTTTGCACAGCATTACAGTGACTGCGACTGATCCGGCTGGTAACACAAGTAATCCATCGCAGCCTTTGGACTTCACTGTGGATACGGTTGCGCCAAACATCCCAGCTTTTGAAGGCTATGATGATGTTGGTCCAATCCAAAATGTGATTGCCAATAATTCCACTATTGACGATAACAAGCCTGAAATCCGTGGTTCGAATGGCAACCCTGGTGACACAATCACCATTTACGACAATGGTACCAAGCTTGGTACAGCGCTTGTTCAGCCGGATGGTAAATGGACCTTTACGCCGACAACGCCGTTGGTCGATGGTTTGCACAGCATTACAGTGACTGCGACTGATCCGGCTGGTAACACAAGTAATCCATCGCAGCCTTTGGACTTCACTGTGGATACGGTTGCGCCAAACATCCCAGCTTTTGAAGGCTATGATGATGTTGGTCCAATCCAAAATGTGATTGCCAATAATTCCACTATTGACGATAACAAGCCTGAAATCCGTGGTTCGAATGGCAACCCTGGTGACACAATCACCATTTACGACAATGGTACCAAGCTTGGTACAGCGCTTGTTCAGCCGGATGGTAAATGGACCTTTACGCCGACAACGCCGTTGGTCGATGGTTTGCACAGCATTACAGTGACTGCAACCGATCCAGCTGGCAATACCAGCGATCCATCTACGCCACTGAACTTTACGATAGATACTGTTCCACCAGCTCTATTTATTAGCCTGGATGCCAACGTGGCAGGTGATGGCATTGTGAACGTCGCTGAATCTACAGCGGCTGCAATCCCAGTGACTGGTACCGTGAGTGGTCAGTTTAAAACTGGCGATATCGTCACAATCACTGTTAACGGTAAAGACTTTACTGGCGCTGTGACTGCTACAGGTACATTCTCAATTAATGTGCCAGGTGCCGATTTGGCCGCTGATGCGGACAAAACGATTGATGCGCGCGTCACTACATCAGATATTGCCGGTAACACAACAACGGCGACCGATACCCAGACGTACACAGTTAATCTGTTGCCACCAGCATTGGCGATTAGTCTGGATGCGAACGTTGCAGGTGACGGCATTGTGAACGCAGCTGAGTCTACAGCGGCAGCGATTCCAGTGACTGGTACAGTCAGTGGTGATTTTAAAGTGGGTGATGTAGTCACTGTGACAGTCAACAACAAAGACTTCACTGGTACAGTGCAAGCTGGCGGTAAATTCTCAATTAATGTTCCTGGTGCCGATTTGGCTGCAGACTCTGACAGTACAGTATTTGCCAGCGTGACAACGACTAATGCTGCTGGTAACAATGCGACAGCGACTGATACACAGACCTACACTGTGAACGTATTGCCACCAGCGCTGGCGATCAGCCTGGATGCGAATGTAGCTGGTGATGGCATTGTGAACGTGGCTGAGTCTACTGCCACTGCGATTCCAGTGACTGGTACCGTAAGTGGCCAGTTCAAAACTGGCGACATTGTGACGGTTACGATTAATGGTAAAGACTTTACTGGCGCAGTTGCGACAGATGGTACTTTCTCAATCAATGTGCCTGGTGCCGATTTAGCTGCTGATGCAGACAGCACGGTATTTGCCAGCGTCACAACCACCAATGCGGCAGGTAACAGTGCGACAGCAACGGATACACAGACTTACACAGTAAACCTGTTGCCACCAGCTTTGGCGATCAGCCTGGATGCAAACGTTGCAGGTGACGGCATTGTGAATGCAGCGGAATCTACAACAGCAGCGATTCCAGTAACTGGTACCGTAAGTGGTCAATTCAAAGTCGGTGATGTCGTGACTGTGACGATCAACAACAAGGACTTCACTGGCACAGTGCAAGCTGGTGGTAAGTTCTCAATTGATGTCCCTGGTGCAGACTTGGCTGCTGACTCAGATAGTACGATCTTTGCGAGCGTGACAACGACAAACGCAGCAGGTAATAGTGCGACCGCAACGGATACACAGACCTATACTGTAAACGTATTGCCGCCAGCAGTTGCAATCAGTCTGGATGCGAACGTTGCAGGTGACGGCATTGTGAACGCAGCTGAATCTACAGCGGCAGCGATTCCAGTGACTGGTACCGTGAGTGGCCAGTTCAAAACTGGCGATATCGTAACAATCACTATAAACGGTAAAGACTTTACCGGTGCTGTTGCGACAGATGGTACTTTCTCAATCAATGTGCCTGGTGCCGACTTGGCGGCTGACTCAGATAGCACCGTATTTGCCAGCGTGACAACGACAAACGCAGCAGGTAATAGTGCGACCGCAACGGATACACAGACCTATACTGTAAACGTATTGCCGCCAGCAGTTGCAATCAGCCTGGATGCAAACGTTGCTGGCGATGGCATTGTGAACGTTGCTGAATCTACAGCAGCTGCAATCCCAGTAACTGGTACAGTGAGCGGCCAATTTAAAACTGGCGACATTGTAACGGTGACGATTAACGGTAAAGACTTTACTGGTGCGGTTGCTGCAAATGGTACCTTCTCAATCAATGTGCCTGGTGCCGACTTGGCTGCTGACTCAGACAGCACCGTATTTGCCAGCGTGACAACGACAAACGCAGCAGGCAACAGCGCGACAGCGACCGATACACAAACATACACCGTGAACGTATTGCCACCAGCAGTTGCAATCAGTCTGGATGCGAACGTTGCAGGTGACGGCATTGTGAATGTAGCTGAATCTACAGCGGCTGCAATTCCAGTGACTGGTACTGTGAGTGGCCAGTTCAAAACTGGCGACATTGTGACGGTTACGATTAACGGTAAAGACTTTACTGGTGCAGTTGCGACGGACGGTACTTTCTCAATCAATGTGCCTGGTGCAGATTTGGCAGCAGATCCTGATGCAACGGTATTCGCCAGCGTCACAACCACCAATGCGGCAGGTAACAGTGCGACAGCAACGGATACTCAGACCTACACAGTAAACCTGTTACCACCAGCATTGGCGATCAGCCTGGATGCGAACGTAGCTGGTGATGGCATTGTGAACGTTGCTGAATCTACAGCGGCAGCGATTCCAGTAACTGGTACCGTAAGTGGCCAGTTTAAAGTCGGTGATGTTGTGACTGTGACGATCAACAACAAGGACTTCACCGGCACAGTGCAAGCTGGCGGTAAGTTCTCAATTAATGTGCCTGGCGCAGACTTGGCTGCGGATTCCGACAGCACAATATTTGCGAGTGTAACAACAACGAATGCTGCTGGTAACAGTGCGACAGCAACTGATACACAAGACTATAAACTGGCAGTGAATCCAAACTTGTTTGCAACAATTGCCTTGGATGCAAACTTTGCTGGCGACGGTATTATTAATATCGAAGAAGCTAAAGCTACCTCAACTATTGCGGTGACTGGTACCGTTGGTGGTGATGCTAAAGCAGGTGATCCGGTAGTCGTCACCATCAATGGCAAAGATTACAACACAACTGCTATTACCCGTCCTGATGGTAAATTGGGTTTCAGTGTGAATGTCGCTGGTAATGAACTGGCTGCTGACCCAGACAAGACTATCGATGCGAAAGTGACAGTAAGTGACAATGCTGGCAATAGCTTGAGTCAGTCAACACAACTGACGTATACCGTTGACCTGACACCGCCAGTGGCGACAATCGCGCTTGACGCCAACTTCGGTGGTGATGGCATCATCAACATTGAAGAAGCGAAAGCGACTTCGATCACTCCGGTAACCGGTACAGTTGGTGGCGACGCCAAACTGGGTGACCCAGTAGTTGTGACTATCAACGGCAAAGACTACAACACAACAGTGATTACCCGTCCTGACGGCAAACTGGGCTTCAGTGTCAATGTGGCTGGTAACGAGCTGGCTGCTGATGCTGACAAGACTATCGATGCCAAGGTCACTGTGACTGACAACGCTGGTAACACCGCGAGCCAGTCTACCCAGCTGACTTACAGCCTGGATCTGACGCCACCTAAAGCCGAGATCGCGCTTGACGCCAACTTCGGTGGTGATGGCATCATCAACATTGAAGAAGCGAAAGCGACTTCGATCACTCCGGTAACCGGTACAGTTGGTGGCGACGCCAAACTGGGTGACCCAGTAGTTGTGACTATTAACGGCAAAGACTACAACACAACAGTGGTTAGCCGTCCTGACGGCAAACTGGGCTTCAGTGTCAATGTGGCTGGTAACGAGCTGGCTGCCGATGCTGACAAGACTATCGATGCCAAGGTCACTGTGACTGACAATGCTGGTAACACCGCGAGCCAGTCTACCCAGCTGACTTACAGCCTGGATCTGACGCCACCTAAAGCCGAGATCGCGCTTGACGCCAACTTCGGTGGTGATGGCATCATCAACATTGAAGAAGCGAAAGCGACTTCCATTACGCCAGTAACGGGTACAGTTGGCGGCGACGCCAAACTGGGTGATCCAGTAGTTGTGACTATCAACGGTAAAGACTACAACACAACAGTGGTTACCCGTCCTGACGGCAAACTGGGCTTCAGTGTCAATGTGGCTGGTAACGAGCTGGCTGCCGATGCTGACAAGACTATCGATGCCAAGGTCACTGTGACTGACAACGCTGGTAACACCGCGAGCCAGTCTACCCAGCTGACTTACAGCCTGGATCTGACGCCACCTAAAGCCGAGATCGCGCTTGACGCCAACTTCGGTGGTGATGGCATCATCAACATTGAAGAAGCGAAAGCGACTTCCATTACGCCAGTAACGGGTACAGTTGGTGGCGACGCCAAACTGGGTGACCCAGTAGTTGTGACTATCAACGGTAAAGACTACAACACAACAGTGGTTACCCGTCCTGACGGCAAACTGGGCTTCAGTGTGAATGTCGCTGGTAATGAACTGGCTGCTGACCCAGACAAGACTATCGATGCGAAAGTGACAGTAAGTGACAATGCTGGCAATAGCTTGAGTCAGTCAACACAACTGACGTATACCGTTGACCTGACACCGCCAGTGGCGACAATCGCGCTTGACGCCAACTTCGGTGGTGATGGCATCATCAACATTGAAGAAGCGAAAGCGACTTCGATCACTCCGGTAACCGGTACAGTTGGTGGCGACGCCAAACTGGGTGACCCAGTAGTTGTGACTATCAACGGCAAAGACTACAACACAACAGTGATTACCCGTCCTGACGGCAAACTGGGCTTCAGTGTCAATGTGGCTGGTAACGAGCTGGCTGCTGATGCTGACAAGACTATCGATGCCAAGGTCACTGTGACTGACAACGCTGGTAACACCGCGAGCCAGTCTACCCAGCTGACTTACAGCCTGGATCTGACGCCACCTAAAGCCGAGATCGCGCTTGACGCCAACTTCGGTGGTGATGGCATCATCAACATTGAAGAAGCGAAAGCGACTTCGATCACTCCGGTAACCGGTACAGTTGGTGGCGACGCCAAACTGGGTGACCCAGTAGTTGTGACTATTAACGGCAAAGACTACAACACAACAGTGATTACCCGTCCTGACGGCAAACTGGGCTTCAGTGTCAATGTGGCTGGTAACGAGCTGGCTGCTGATGCTGACAAGACTATCGATGCCAAGGTCACTGTGACTGACAATGCTGGTAACACAACGAGCCAGTCTACTCAGTTGACTTACAGCCTTGATTTGACACCGCCTGTAGCGACAATCGCTTTGGATGCCAACTTTGGTGGCGACGGCATTATCAATATTGCCGAGTCTCAACCAGGTGTAAATCAGCCTGTCACTGGTACTGTCGGTGGTGAGGCCAAACTGGGTGACCCAGTGGTTGTGACTATCAACGGTAAAGATTACAACACAACAGTGATTACCCGTCCTGACGGCAAATTAGGCTTTACTGTGAGTGTGCCTGGTTCAGAATTGGTTGCCGACGTAGACAAAACTATTGATGCTAAAGTGACTACAACAGATACCGCTGGCAATATTGGTGTAGCCACCACGCAGCTGACTTATGTAGTGGATGTCATTGCGCCGAACAAACCAACCATCGATAACATCTATGATGACTTTGGTGCAGTGAAAGGCAATGTCGGAAATGGCGGTGTGGCTGATGATGCAACGCCAACCTTAACCGGTAAGGCGGAAGCGGGTAGTACCGTGACTATCTACGATGGTTCCACCAAAGTAGGTACTGCTGTTGCTGATAAAGATGGTAAGTGGACATTTACGCCGACGACTGACATTACCAAAGGTTTGCACAACTACACTGTGACTGCCACTGACAATGCAGGCAACATCAGTGTGCCTAGCGACAACTATGCATACACACTCAATCAGTCACCAGTCTTTGTGACCCTGGATGCGTCTGCTTCAGTGTCTGAAGATGGTCTGCCAAACGGTTTGCTGGACTCTGGTCCTTCTAATGTTATCGCTAGCGGTTCCATGGGTATTTCTGATCCAAATGGCGACTTGAAGAGCGTGACCCTGACAGAGCCAACAACGACCTACACCTCTGGTGGTACGACTATCACCTGGTCAGGCAATAACACAGGTACTTTGATTGGTTCTGCCAATGGTAAAGAAGTGATTCGTGTCACGATCGACAGCAAAGGTGACTATGCGGTGCAGTTGTCAGGCCCGATTGATCATCCAGTGGCTGGTCAGGAAGATACTTTGGCAATCAAGTTTGGTGTGAACGCCAACGATGCTGACACGACGACTAAAGGCTCTATCACTGTTAATGTTTCAGATGATGCGCCAACAGCGACTAACCAAACCGTGACGGCTACCAACTCTGCCAATACCAACCTCATGATTACGCTAGATATTTCTGGCAGTATGACGACCACTGATGGTGTGAATAATCAGACCCGTTTGGCCAGTGCTATTCAGTCAATTAAGAACTTGCTGGATAAATATGACGACATGGGTGACGTGAAAGTCTCACTGGTGGTATTTGCAGGTTTGGATCAAACCAAACAATTGGGTAATGGCTGGTTGACCGTTGCACAAGCCAAGGCTTACCTGAATAATCTGTCAGCGGATGGTAATACCAACTATGACTCTGCGTTGAACACGGCCATGAATGCGTTTGGTACATCCGGTAAGCTGGATAATGCACAAAACGTGTCCTACTTCTTCACTGATGGCCAACCTAACCGTGGTGTCGGTGGTGATAGTAGCTTGACTGGTCAAGAGAATAGCAATAATGGAGACAGAGGTATCCAGCAAGCAGAAGAGGCGACATGGATTAACTTCCTGAATAACAACCATATCAAGTCTTACTCGATTGGTATCGGTTCCGGCGTCACTTCAAACACTGAGTTGAATCCGATTGCTTATGATGGCCAAACGGGTACGAATACAGATGGCGTACGTGTGACATCGTTTAACCAGTTAGACTCTGTCCTGAATGAGACTGTGAGCAGCCCAATTACCGGTAGCTTGACCTCAGGTGGTGGCTTTGGTGCAGATGGTGGTTATGTGAAATCGATTGCGGTTGACGGTTCTACTTATACCTTCAACTCATCAACCGGTGCCATTACCGTGACGGGTACCAATAACAGTACGTATGATGCTACCAGCCATAAACTGGTGATCACGACTGCACAAGGCACTTTGCTGGTTGATATGGATGATGGTTCATTCTCATTCACACCGAAAAACACCAGCGTTGCTGGCACCAGCTCGTTTAATTACACATTAAGCGACAATGATGGCGATACCAGTTCTGCAACGCTGACTGTGAATGTGGCTAAGCAGATAACCTCTATCCCACAAGTGGCGCCAGAAGTCAGCAATGGTATGGGGGCCGCTGGCTTGTTGACCTTGCCAGGTTTGTTGAATGTAGACTTGCTCAACTTCTCAAGCCGTCAGGCATTCACTGCAAGTGATGTGAATAACAACATCAGCTCTGTGACGATTGCCTATAACACCTTTATTGGTGTGACATTAGGCACGGCCTATCTGACTTATTCACAAGCCGTTGCGAATGAGTTGGGCCTGAATGTGAGCTACACGCAAAGCAGTGGTTTCCTCGGCTTGATCGGTGCTAATGGCAAAATGGTGATCACTGCTGCTGATGGTGGCACAGTGGATAACCTTGCGCTCAATGAGTTCTTGTCAACGGTTAAAACCAATGAGCAGGCCGTTGATTTGAGCCTGTTCCAGAACTTCAAAATCACTGCAGTGGACAGCACTGGCTTGCAGGACAGCGAATCAGCCTCTAACCTGATCAATATTGATTTGTTGAACAGCAATAAAGGGACGCCAATTATTGGTGGTGATAGCGCTGACAATACCGTGAATGGTACGTCTGGCAATGACATTATCTACGGTTACGCCGGTAACGATACCTTGAATGGTGGCGCTGGTAATGACATCCTGCGCGGTGGTGCTGGTAACGATAAGCTGAATGGCGGCGATGGCAACGACATCCTGATCGGTGGTAAAGGTAACGATACCCTGACTGGAGGCGCTGGCGTAGACGTATTCAAGTGGGATCGTGCTGATGATGGCCCGGCAGGTACGCCAGCACGTGACACTATCACCGATTTCAACAAGAGCTCTGTCAGCCAGGGTGGCGATATCCTAGATGTACGTGACTTGCTGCAAGGCGAGAATGCGGGCAACCTAGTGAACTACCTGCACTTTGAAAAATCCGGCAGCGATACAATTATCCATATCAGCTCTAATGGTGGTTTCGCAACGGATGCACACAATGTGTCTGGCAGCTTTAGCAGTGGTAATACTACCCAGCAGATCGTGCTGAGTGGTGTGGACCTGACCACAGGTCAGACCTCTGATGCAGCGATTATCTCTAACTTGTTGTCACAGCAAAAACTGATTACTGATTAATTATCAGTGTCTGTCAAAAAAGCGACCTTCGGGTCGCTTTTTTATTTTCTATTGATCATGAGCCGGCCCCCATTCTCTATGGGCCAATTTACTTGCATATTGCAATAAGAGGCATAAAAACATTTGTTAACATATTTATGTTTGTTTGATTAATGTTGGTAAAATAAGTTAATTAATGTTTTATTTGGTTTTCTTGTATGCATCTAGCAGGTTTTGTTTTAAGCGTTCAGAAGTGGATTTATCGCGTACGCATCCTCCAGATTGTTCTCGGTTTTTTGCTACTACTTGCCAGCGGTTCTGTCGATGCCATGTACTCCTTTCCGGCTGCGCCAAGTGCGCCACTACCGCCAGGATGTAGCGGCAGTGCGGGCGTGTATACGTGTACTGGCTTTATTAATATTCAAGATCAGGTGCAGTTTCTTGATATTGGTAATGTCGCGATTACCGTTAATGGTACTTTGAATATCGGCGCTTATCGAATCGGCAGCGCAGCGCAATCGGCCAATGTCACGTTTTATAGCAATGGTCCGGTCACACTAAACACGACTATCCTACATGCAACGATTAATGCGGGCATCAATGTGGTAACGGTGTATGGCGCCTCATATATTCGTGGCAATCTGCTCATCTCAAATGGCTCAATTAATGCCGCTGGCACAATACAGGGGGATGTGATCAGTAGTGGTTTTGGCGCTATCTTTATGGCACAAGATGCCGTGGTGAATGGCAATGTGGCTGGCAGAACCGGGCCGGTCACGCTCTCGCGTGCGGTTGCCGTCAATGGCATGCTGAGCACGACGACAGGCAGCATCAATCTCACGGGCTTTAACACGATCACAAACGGGGTGAATTGTGATGGTTGTTATATGTTTGTGAGTGGCCAAAGTCATGCAGTGTCAGGCAATGTCAGCGTTGGTAGCCTGGATGGTGGCTCATCACAAAATAGTACTTATTACGGCGCTATTAATGTACAGGCTGGATACCTTACCCTGGGTAATGGGACGACCGTACAGGGAGATGTCAGTGTCACTGCCGCCGGGTTAATACACGCGAGTATGACCATTTACCAGACGGTCGTTCAAGGCAGCGTCAATATCCGCTCTGACATTGACTCCGTCGTGTCTTTATATAGCGGCTCTACCATTAATGGCAGCGTGCAGGTGACAAATACGAATGCGCTGACAGCCTCAATCAACAACAATGTTTATATCGACAGCCAATCAGTCATTAACAATTCTGTCACCGTGACTGGCGGCATTGATAACTATGGCAGGATTACTGGTTGCGCAAAAAGCAGCGCCAATAATATTTGGGCAATCAAGCTAGAGCTCAATTCAAACACGGGCGGGGTTTGCTGTGCCAATAGTGGCACATGCTCTCAAAGTTCTTGTGTATTTAATCCGTTCAACTATGTTGTACGCAAATGTACAACGCAAGCCGCTAAATTTAACTGTATTGATCCGTCCGTGGCGAATCCGAATGCAGCCAATGGCCACTTATTCACCCAGGTAGCAAATAGTGGGTTTAGTGTCGCTGTGGTCGCACTGGCGGCCGATAGTAGTGTGAGTACCAATTTTGTTGACGTAGGAGAGGCCAATAAAACGGTTGAGGTGAAATGGATAGATTGTGGTGATCCTGCAGTATTGATTAATCAAACCTGTGGCGGTATCAAAACAACGCTCTTGACGCAGAATGTGACTTTCAGCAGTAGTGACCTAGGGCGTAAGGGTATTTTAACAACAATCACCAATGCTTATAAAAATTTGCGGTGCCAGGTGACAGATACCAATGCTAGCCAGCAGGTTTCGCTGTCGACGGATAACTTTGCCGTGCGGCCTGCTAGTTTTAACAGTATAAGCTCAGGCAATGCCAATGCAGATGTTGTCAATGGCGCCAGCACGAGCAACAGCCCGGTCATTAAAGCGGGCAGTGGCAGGTTTGAGATGACCGTTGCTACTGGCTTGTCCAACTATAATGGCATTCCTCAAATTGAAAATAACCTGATCACCGCACACTCAGGCGCAGTGCGCACCGGTGCATTGTCGGGAGTATTTGGGCAAGCGAGTAATGGTGCTAGTACAGGCACTGATTTTAGCTATGACGAAGTTGGCTATTTTAGATTTAACGCGCGGGGTGTTTATGATGACACCTTTACCCAGGTGGATGCCAGTGTTGGTGACTGTGTGGCAGGGTTTACTGCCAGCAATAACAAACAGGCCTGTGCCTTTGGCTATGCGCCGAGTACAAATGTATTTATCGGGCGCTTTGTGCCAGACCATTTTCAGGTGATTCCAGGCGCCGTGAGCAGAAATGCTTGCGGAAATTTCTCTTATTTTGATCAAGATAGCAATACTAACCCGGGGGTGACGACGCCTTTCACCCTCATCGCTCAAAATGTAGCCAATGGCACCACGTGGAATTTTACGGCTGCTTTTGCTGCCATTTTTGATCCTTTAAACATCAATAATTATCATTTTACGCTGTCACCATCCGTGGGGGCGACGCTTAATCCTAGTGCAGCAGCTCCAGCTTTAACCGGCAGCTGGAGTAATGGTGTTGCAGCGGTGATGGCCAAGCATAAAATCTCTCGCCCGGCCGCGCCTGCCAGCCCACAAAGCATGAGCATCTCCGCCCAGCCTCAATATATCGATGCGGGCGTCACGATCTCTTCGCCACAAACAGTGCTTGCGTCCAGTATGGACTATCGCTACGGTAAACTGATGCTGCACAACGCGCATGGTTCTGAGCTATTGCCCTTACCTTTGCAATTAGAGGCGCAATACTGGAATGGCACTGCTTATGTGAGAAATCAGGCAGACAGCTGTACGCTCATCCCATCTTTAAGTGTGGTGCTTAAAAATTACAAAGGCAATTTAACGGCCTGTGAAACTACCTTGTCGTCCAGTGCAAGCATGAGTCGTGGGTTGCTAAACCTGAAGCTCGGTGCGCCTGGGGTTGCGCAAAATGGTATCCCGAATACGGGGAGCGTAGATGTGGAGGTCAATCTGGGGGCTGCGGCAAATGCAGACAGGACCTGCACTACACCATTGGAAGTGCCTGCGATAAGTGGTGTGTTGCCCTGGTTCGGGGCCGTAGATCCTGTGGCGCGGGCAACATTCGGCATTTATAAAACACCTATCGTCTATATGCGCGAAAGTTTTTAAGCGCGGGTTGTGTACGCAGCCAATTGACTGCGTACACGTCGTGTTTAAACCATCAGCATATCCACAAACTGATTGACTGAAGTAGCTTCCAGTTTGGCCTGATCCTGACACAAAGCCAGAATCTCGGCTTGTCTGGCTGAATCAAAACGGCGCGCCAGGTTGACTTGGAATTTCTTCACCAGCTCCGGGATGCCTTCGCCACGGCGACGGCGGTGGCCAATCGGATATTCCACGGCAATATTGCTGGACTGCGTACCATCTTTAAAGAAAATCTGGATGGCGTTGGCAATCGAGCGTTTTTCCGGGTCGAGGTAGTCACGTGTGTATTCTGACTTCTCTACACAAGTCATTTTGTCACGCAGGGCATCAATGCGTGGGTCGGCTGCTGCGGCATCTTCGTAGTCCAGCGCCGTCAAACTGCCTTTGAGCAAGCCCACGGCGGCCATATACTGAATACAGTGATCGCGGTCGGCCGGGTTATTCATGGGGCCGGTTTTATCAATAATGCGAATCGCCGACTCATGGGTGGTGATGACGATTTTCTCAATATTGGCGATATCTTCCAGCGTTTGCAGGCGATTGCCGACCTCTTTGTTTAACTGGAATGCAGACTCCACCGCGGTTTGTGCATGGAACTCGGCCGGGAAGGAGATTTTGAACAATACCTGCTCCATCACATAACTGCCGTAAGGGCGCTGGAACTTGAAGGCATTGCCTTTAAACAGGACATCATAGAAGCCCCAGGTCTTGGCCGTGAGTGCGCTTGGGTAACCCATTTCGCCTTGCAGTGTCATCCAGGCCAGGCGCACCGCACGTGAGGTGGCATCGCCAGCCGCCCAGGACTTACGTGAGCCTGTATTCGGGCTATGACGGTAGGTACGCAAACTTTGGCCATCAACAAAGGCGTTAGACACGGCATTGATAATGTCTTGCTTGTTACCACCCAATAGTTTGGTCACCACGGCGGTTGAGGCGATTTTAACCAGGATCACGTGGTCCAGGCCCACACGGTTAAAACTGTTTTCCAGTGCCAGCACGCCTTGAATTTCATGCGCCTTAATCATGGCGGTCAGTACGTCTTTCATCGTCAGCGGCGCCTTGCCTTCAGCTACGTGTTTGCGTGACATATAGTCGGCAGAAGCCAGGATGCCGCCCAGGTTATCAGAAGGGTGGCCCCATTCTGCCGCCAGCCAGGTATCGTTAAAATCCAGCCAGCGGATCATGGCACCGATGTTGAAGGCCGCCAGGATAGGGTCCAGCTGATAAGAGGTCCCTGGTACTTTGGCGCCATTCGGCACTACAGTCCCGGCAATCACCGGCCCCAGTAATTTGGTGCAAGCC
Source organism: Methylophilus sp. Q8 (assembly GCF_000800115.1). Taxonomy (NCBI): domain Bacteria; kingdom Pseudomonadati; phylum Pseudomonadota; class Betaproteobacteria; order Nitrosomonadales; family Methylophilaceae; genus Methylophilus; species Methylophilus sp. Q8. The sequence goes on from NZ_JUHE01000001.1 coordinate 2,256,920, forward strand.
GGATAATCCAGGGCTTCGAAGCCACAGCCCAAGGTATCCATCAGGCAGTTACGGGCGGTGTCATAGGCCTCAGCCGAGTTGATTTCAAAATCTGCCACGTAATTGGCAATATCAACAATCACCTGATCTGGGTCAGGGCGAACGTTGGAAATATGGGCGGACATAATGTGTTTCTTTCAAATAAAAGATTAAGCCACAGAGGACAGAGATAGCACAGAGCTGGTCGAGAAAAGGATTTTCTCTGTGCTCTCTGTGTCCTCTGTGGCAAAAATTAACGTTTTTCCAAAGGTACAAACGGTCTGTTATCCGGGCCGTTGTATTCCGCATTCGGACGAATAATCTTGTTGTCTATACGTTGCTCAATGGCATGAGCTACCCAGCCGGTGGTACGTGAAATCACAAAGATAGGCGTGAACATGCCAGTTGGGATGCCCATCATGTGATAGCTGGAGGCGCTGTACCAGTCCAGGTTGGGGAACATGTTTTTCTCGCGCCACATGGTTTCTTCAATGCGGGCAGAAATATCAAATAATGTCATATTGCCTGCATCTTGGCAGAGTGATTTGCTGACAGCTTTAATCGACTCATTGCGGGGGTCGGCGATGGTATAGACCGGATGGCCAAAGCCAATAATGATTTCCTTGCGTGCCATACGCGCCATGATGTCAGACTCTGCCTCATCCGCTGTTTTGTAGCGCTCGATAATCTCCATCGCCGCTTCGTTGGCGCCACCATGCTTGGGGCCGCGCAGGGCACCAATGGCCCCCGTGATGCAGGAGTACAAGTCAGACAGGGTGCCAGCAATCACGCGTGAGGCGAAAGTCGATGCGTTAAACTCATGCTCGGCATACAGCACCAGTGAAGTATTCATGGCCTTGATATGCAACGCAGACGGTTTTTTGCCATGCAAGATATGCAGGAAGTGGGCGGCAATCGAATCGTCATCGGTTTCTACCTCAATCCGCACACCACGGTGGCTAAATTGGTACCAGTAAATAAGGATGGAGCCAAAACAGGCAATTAATCGATCACCTAATGCCTGTGCGCCCGCCGTATTGCGGTCAATGGCTTCTGGCTCCAATGTGCCCAACATAGAGCAACCCGTGCGCATCACATCCATAGGGTGCGCATTGGCAGGAATCTGTTCCAGTACGGCTTTAAGTGCACTGGGCAGGCCGCGTAGCTTTTTGAGCTTTTGGTGATAAGCGGTGAGCTGTGGTTGGGTGGGCAGCTCGCCGTGTATCAGCAAATAAGCGACTTCTTCGAACGTCGCATGTGTTGCCAGTTCGATGATATCGTAACCACGGTAATGCAAGTCATTACCGCTATGGCCCACGGTGCAAATGGCCGTGGTGCCGGCAGCCACACCCGCCAGCGCGACGCCTTTTTTGCGTTTCGGGGCTTCGGTGGCTGCAATGGTTGGATCAGTGGTGGTGTTCATAACTAACCTCCTTGTTTCTGGTCGCGTGTGTTGATTATTTATACAGCGCGTCTAGTTTCTGTTCAAAAGCGTGATAACCCAGGTGCTCATACAAGTCGGCACGCGTTTGCATCAGGTCCAATACATTTTTTTGTGTGCCATCCTGGCGCACGCCTTGATACACTTTAAGCGCGGCCTGGTTCATGGCGCGAAAAGCTGATAAGGGGTATAGCACCATGCCTACGCCAGCGGTTGCCAGTTCGCTTACGCTAAACAACGGTGTAGAACCGAATTCGGTGATGTTTGCCAGTACCGGCACTTTAACTGCATCAACAAACTGCTGGTACATGCCAAGTTCTGTCATGGCCTCCGGAAAAATCATGTCGGCGCCAGCTTCAACACAGGCACAGGCGCGGTCTATGGCGGATTGCAAACCTTCTACCGCCAGCGCATCGGTGCGCGCCATAACGACAAAGTCATCATCAGGTTTGGCATCCACTGCAGCTTTGACGCGGTCTACCATTTCGTCCAGGCTGACAATCGCCTTGTTGGGGCGGTGGCCACAACGTTTGGCACTGACCTGGTCTTCAATATGCACGGCCGCTGCCCCCGCTTTGGCGACACTTTTAATGGTGCGCGCAATGTTGAAGGCGCCGCCAAACCCAGTATCAATATCGACCAGCAATGGCGTATCGACGGCATCGGTAATCCGGCGCACATCGACCAATACATCTTCGAGGCTAGAAATGCCTAAATCTGGCAGACCTAAGGAGCCTGCAGCAACGCCGCCGCCAGACAAATAGATGGCTTTAAACCCGGATTGTGTGGCCAGCATGGCGTGATAGGCATTGATGGCACCGATAATCTGTAATGGTTTTTCTGCGGCCAGTGCGGCGCGGAAACGCGCGCCTGCTGTTGTGATTTGTTGCATATTTAAACCCTTATCTTTAAGCCACAGAGAACACAGAGGTCTCAGAGAGATACATCAAGCTGAATAAAAAATGTCTCAGATTTTCTCTGTGTGCTCTGTGTGCTCTGTGATCTCTGTGGCTAAGTATTAAAAGAAGGCGTGTTCAGCATCTTCCGGCATGGCAACACCGGTTTGCTTGGCTTTTTGCAGCACTTCCCAGAAATAACGATAGGTGGCACGGTCATGCAGTTCACCCGCATACTGAATTGGCCCCCAATCGGCCGCTTGTGCTGCCAGCAGGATATTGGCGGCGTCTGTCACCTCGTCAAAATTAGGTTTCATGGCATCGACAATGGCCTGAATCTGCGTCGGATAGATGCTCCACATACGCATAAAGCCGAATTCGTTACGCGCGCGATACGCATCGCTGTAAGTGACTTCTACATTTTTCAGGTCTAGCGTCACGTTGTGCGCAGGCACCACGCCATTGGCCAGCGCGGCAGAGACGACTTCGGTCTTGGCGCGTGCCAGCAACCGGTGGTCAAATTGGCCTGGGCTACGCATGGCTGCGGCGGGAATGGCGCCGTGGTGGGCGCTGACAAAGTCCATCAGGCCGAAATCCAGCACCTGCAACCAGGGCAGTTGTGCAATCTCATGCACTTGTCTGAGTGCGCCATGCGTTTCAATCAGGATATGTACCGGAATCTCACGGCGAATGCCGTGTTGCTTCGCGACTTGCTGAATATAGGTGATCATTTCACGGGCTTGGGCGATATCGGTACATTTAGGAATCGTGATATAGCTCAGCACTTCCCCCGCGCCGCCGACCAGGATGTCGATATCCTTTTTCCAGTGCGGGTGCGTGTAGTCGTGAATACGTGCCCCGGCCATTTTGTATTTATTGGCTTCGGAATTCAGTATGCGGACGATCATTTCTGCATGTGCTTGTTCCTGGCCGCTGGCGGCGCCATCTTCGCAATCACAGGTAATATCAAATACCGGGCCTGCAGCATTAGGCGTGGCCGGGTCTTGTAACGACAAGGCTTTCAGGATCAACTTTTCGCTACCGGCAAAATGTTCACAAGCCGGAATCACCGGAAACGGCTTTTCACCGCCAAAAAGTGCCTGATTTGGATGAACAGCCATGTTTAGTTTCCTTTGCGTGGAATAAGAACGGTATAGTCGAGATCGAGCACCACGTGCGGGTGATAGCCCTGCGTGGTTTTGATGTTTTCTAGGGTGGCTGGCGGCATATTTTTGACGCCGACCATACGTAAGCGCAATGCGCCTAACTCAGGATGGGGCAGGGCCCATTTATCCAATACCTTGGTCAGGCAATAAATGGTGTCACCCGAATAACTTGGATTGGCATGGGTGCCACCGTTAATCGCCAGGATCGCAATGGCGTTTTCCAGGCCTTCATAACTGAGGGCACGACAGGCCGAAATCACCACGCCGCCGTATACCAGGCACTGGCCCTGCGGTGTGCTTTTCATCAGGTGCGCATCAAAGTGCAGGCGCGCATTGTTCTGATATAAGTGCGTGGCCATAGTATGGTCACTTTCATTGATGGTCAGGCCAGAAGGGTGGCGCATGCATTCACCCACTTCGTAATCGTCCCACCAGTATTGACCAGCTGTGGCTGTGCCCAGGCTGTTATTGAGCTTGAAGTGGGCTGGCACGGCTAATGATTCGGGGCTGACAAATTCAGGCAGCTCAGGAATGACAGTGTCCGGCGCTGGCGCCTCCTGATTTTTCTTGTGCACCATCACCCAGCGTACCCAGCTGAGTACTGGTTGCTGATGCTGGTTGACCGTGGTTGAGCGCACCCAGACCACGCCACTTTTGCCGCTGGAATTCTGTTTAAGGCCTATGACTTCACTGGCGGTTGTCAGCGTGTCGCCCACGTATACGGGCTGGATAAACCGTACATCTGCGTAGCCGAGATTGGCGACGGCATTGACTGAGATATCTGGGACGGTCTTGCCAAAGGCAATATGAAACGCCAGCAGGTCATCAATCGGCATCTGCGGGTAACCCAACGACTGTGCCAGCGGCGTGCTGCAATGTAGGGGGTTGCGTGCGCCCGTTAGCGCAATATACAGCGCCGTGTCACCTGTCGTGATGGTGCGCGGCGTGGCGTGCTGGATGGTTTCACCCAGTACAAAATGTTCGAAAAAACGTCCGGTGTTGATTTTTGTGCTCATTTTCAACTCCTTTATATAAACTCTTCTTCCAGCTCGGCAATGGCCTCTGCCAGTTGAATCAAGCGTTGTGCGGCTTTGATATGGTGATGTTCGACCAGTTTGTCATTCACCACCACCGTGCCGCGCCCACCCTCGTTGGCTTCTTTGAGGGCTTTGATAATCAGCCGCGCATGTTCGACTTCTGCGCGTTGTGGCGTATACGCGTCATTGCAATAAGCAATTTGCGCCGGATGCACCAGCGATTTGCCATCCATGCCGATGTCTCGGCCTATGCGGCAGGCATATTCAAACGAATGCATGTTCTTGAAATCTGACGTAATACCATCAATCACGCCTTTGCCGTAAGCGCGCGCGGCCAGCACCACCAGGGATAATGAGGTCAGGATGGCTGAACGTTCGTGCGTCACACGGGCGTGAAGTTGTGAAATCAGATCTGAGGTTGCCATCACCATACAGATGACGCGGTCTGAGGCTGCGGCAATTTCCTTGGCATTCAATACGGCCAGCGGGCTTTCTATCATGACCATCATGGGTACATTTTTGCCGCCAGCCTCATCTAGTAACTGCTGCGCCTGCAATACATCTTCGCGTGACTCTATATTAGGAAACAAAATGGCATCTGCACCAATATTGGCCACCGCTTGAATGTCGTCATGGCCCCAGATGGAGTGCAAGTCATTGACGCGCACCACGACTTCTCTTTTGCCGTAGCCACCTTGCTGCACCGCATTCACCACGTTGTGGCGTGATTGAATTTTGGCATCGACCAGAATAGGGTCGCCCAGGTCCAGAATGACAGAGTCTGCCGCGAGCGAGCGAGCACGTTCCAGGTAATGTTGATTACAGCCAGGAACATATAGCATCGAGCGTCTGGGTCTGAGCGCATATGACATGGGTTTTCCTTTGTTACGGCAAGAAATTAGATTCATTATTCATGAATAAAAAAACTGTGTCAACAAATATCTTATGTCTTATATAAGATATAAAATAGTGGACAATAAAAAAGCGCTGTGATATAAATTAAAAACCTTGTTTCAGGTGCAATTGATGGTGCCAATCATGAATGGAGTCGAATCTATGGATAAGCAGTTAGGGTCGCCGAGTTACCGGCCGCTGTATGACCAAATTAAAGTGCTGATCACGCAAAGCCTGATCGGCGGGGAGTGGCGCCCCGGAGATATGATTCCCAGCGAAATTGACCTGGCGCAGCGGTTTAAAGTCAGTCAGGGCACTGTGCGCAAGGCGATTGATAGCCTGGCGACAGAAAACATCCTGATTCGGCGCCAGGGCAAAGGTACTTTTGTTGCTACGCACAACCAGGATGACGTCAAGCTGCGTTTCTTGCGTCTGACCGCAGAAAATGGCCAGAAAGAAATGCTGCAGAATGAGTTTATCTCCTGCATTAAAGGTAAAGCCAGTGTGCATATCGGTAAGGTGCTGGAAATGAAGGCTGGCGCAACCACCATAGATGTGAAGCGTTTGCTGACGTTCTCGGGTCGCCCTCTGATTTATGACCACATTATTGTGCCTGCCGCACCATTTAAAGGATTGAACCGCGCCAAGGTAGAAGAGAGCAATGGCTCGATGTATAGCATGTATGAATCACAGTTTGGTGTGCGCATGATCCGGGCGGAGGAGCGTATTAAAGCAGTCGCGGCGGATGCGGAAGTGGCCAAGGCTTTGGGCTTGAAAGAAGGTTATCCGCTGCTGAGTATAGAGCGCGTGTCATTTACTTATGGCGATAAGCCGATGGAGTGGCGTTTGGGTTTGTGTCTGACTGACGATCACCACTACATGAGCGAATTAGAATGATTGAAAAATCTTCATCAGCGGCGTTGGACTGCGCTTGCCGTGCCATATGCACTGTCTGCGCTTGTCCGCCTTGCTGTTGAAGTTTTTGAATCATTCAAAAGAATAGAAAACCCAAGGAGAAGTCATGGACGATTTAAAGCAACGCGCGCTGGATTACCACCAGTTTCCCAAACCAGGGAAACTGAGCGTGGAGTCGTCCAAGCCTTGTGCCACGCAACAGGATTTATCGCTGGCTTATACGCCGGGTGTGGCCGAGCCAGTGCGTGAAATCGAGGCAGATCCGGCCAATGCCTATAAGTACACCAATAAGGGTAATCTGGTGGCAGTGATTACCGATGGCACTGCGGTGCTGGGTTTAGGCAATGTGGGAGCGCTGGCAGGCAAGCCAGTCATGGAAGGCAAGGGCGTGTTGTTCAAGCGCTTTGCGGATATTGATGTATTTGATATTGAAGTCAATGCCGCGACGCCGGATGAATTTATCCAGACCGTGGTGAATATTGCGCCGACGTTTGGCGGCATCAATCTTGAAGATATTGCTGCGCCGCACTGTTTTTATATTGAAAATGAATTAAAGAAACGCCTGGATATCCCGGTATTTCATGACGATCAGCATGGCACGGCCGTGATTGTGGCAGCCGCTTTGTTGAATGCGCTTGATCTCCAAGGCAAAACGTTGCCCCGCGCCAAAATTGTGTTTTTAGGCGCGGGTGCAGCGGGTTGTTCCTGTGCCAAGCTGCTCAAGTTAATGGGTGCCACCAACATCACCATGGTCGATCGCAAGGGGGTGCTCGATTACAGCCGCGACGATTTACATGATAACAACCGCGAGTTGGCAATTGAGGTTGGCAATATCAAAACGCTGGCAGATGCCATGCAAGGGGCGGATGTGTTTATTGGTGTCTCGGCTAAAAATGGTTTGCCACCAGAACTGGTGCCACTGATGGCCGCGAACCCGGTCATTTTTGCCCTGGCCAATCCTGATCCTGAAATCCTGCCCAGCCAGGTGTTTGCCTTGCGTGATGACGTCATTATGGCGACTGGCCGTAGTGATTTCCCTAACCAGGTCAATAATGCCTTGTGTTTTCCTTACTTGTTCCGTGGTGCACTGGACGCACAGGCAAAACAGATTACCGAGCAGATGAAAGTGGCGGCTGCCAAAGCGCTGAGCCAGTTGGCACGTGAGCCTGTGCCACCACAAGTACTGGAGGCCTATCAGTTACAGTCTTTGTCGTTTGGTAAAGACTACATTATCCCCAAACCATTTGATCCACGCTTGATGGAATACGTGGCCGGTGCCGTGGCGCGTGCGGCCAATGCAGGTGAGTAAGAGTTATTTAGCATGATTGTAAAGAAGCAAAAAAAACAGCGCCCAAAGAATCTGGATTTATTGACCATCCGCTTGCCGGTGAATGCGGTGGTGTCGATTCTGCATCGCGCCAGCGGGGTGGTGCTGTTTCTGATCCAGCCGCTGTTGTTATGGACCTTGTATTTGTCACTGTCCAGTGCGCAAGGCTACGCCACCGTGGCTAAGCAACTCGCGCAATGGCCGGTGAAGTTGTTGATCACCGCCTTGGCATGTGCTTTCTTCCATCATTTTTATGCGGGCATCCGCCACCTGGCTATGGATGTGCACTGGATGACGACGTTACAAAAAGCACGCTTCTCCAGCCGGGTGGTGTTGTGGCTGGTGGCAGTCACCATGGTGTTTGTGATCTGGGCGATTTGGGTGAGAGGCTAGCATGTTGTTTGAGTTACTGACGGCCAAATACCCAGGCATGCGCCGCTGGCTGACACAGCGCTTGTGTGCACTGTCGATGGCGGTTGTTTTGTTGCTGCTATGGTTGCGAGTGATGTGCTTGTCGCCACAGGATTACAGCGAGTGGCAGGCCTTGTTTGCACCGCTTTGGTGGCGTCTGCTCTCGGTGTGGTTTTTTGCCTGCATGCTGTTGCATGCCTGGTTAGGCGTACGTGATGTGTTGCGCGATTACGTGCCGCATTTAGGTATCCGGGCCGTGCTGCAATGGCTGGTGAATTTCGCAGTATGGGGCAATGCCATAGCGGTGATATGGATTTTATTTGGAATGAATTTTTAAGGTGAGTGGCATGGCTGGTCTAACTAATATGACAGGTGCAAGCAATATCCAGCATCATCAGGTGGATGCCGTCATTATTGGCGGCGGCGGTGCCGGCTTGCGTGCCGCGCTGCAACTGGCTGAGTCGGGCGCTGATGTGGCCGTATTGTCCAAAGTATTTCCGACGCGCTCACATACGGTGGCGGCGCAAGGCGGTATTGCGGCAGCCCTGGGTAATGTGTCTGATGACAATTGGCTGTGGCATATGTATGACACCATCAAAGGCTCGGACTACCTCGGTGATCAGGATGCGATTGAGTTTATGTGCCGCAATGCAGCCAAAGCCATTATTGAGCTGGAGCACTTTGGCATGCCGTTTGACCGTCTGGAAAACGGTCGCATTTTCCAGCGTCCGTTTGGTGGCATGACCCGCAATTTCGGCGAAAAACCGATTTCACGCACCTGTGCCGTGGCTGACCGTACTGGACATGCCATGTTGCACACGCTGTATCAGCGTAACGTGCAAGCCAATACGCAATTTCTGATCGAATGGTTTGCATTGGACCTGATCCGTGATGCGGACGGCGATGTGCTGGGGGTGATTGCCCTGGAAATTGAAACCGGTGATATTCATGTCATCCATGCCAAGGCCACAATGTTGGCGACGGGTGGCGGTGGCCGTATTTTCCAGGCCAGTACCAATGCTTATATCAATACTGGTGATGGCCTAGGCATGGCCGCACGCGCGGGCCTGCCACTGCAAGATATGGAGTTCTGGCAGTTTCACCCGACCGGTGTATTGAATGCCGGTGTGCTGATTACTGAAGGCGTGCGTGGTGAGGGCGGTTACCTCGTAAATAGTGAAGGCGAACGCTTTATGGAGCGTTATGCGCCCAGCGCCAAAGATCTGGCCAGCCGCGACGTAGTGTCGCGTGCCATGGCGACTGAGATTAAAGAAGGCCGTGGCATAGGCAAACACAAGGACGCGGTGTACCTGAAACTGGATCATTTGGGTGAAGACATTATCAGCAAGCGTTTACCTGGCATCCGCGAAATCGCTAAAACCTTTGCCGGGGTTGATCCTACCAATCATCCTATTCCTGTGGTGCCGACTGCGCATTACATGATGGGCGGTATTCCAACCAACCTCGATGGCCAGGTGGTCGTGCATGATGGCCAGTCTGAACGCGTGGTCAATGGTTTGTATGCAGTGGGGGAGTGCGCCTGTGTGTCGGTGCATGGGGCCAATCGTTTGGGCTCGAACTCTTTGCTCGACCTGGTGGTATTCGGGAAAGCCGCGGGTGACAAAATGGCAACCGATATTGCAAGCAGCAAAGCGCATAAACCATTACCAGCGCATGTTGCTGATCCCACGCTGGCACGTGTAAACCGGCTGGAAAGTGATGGTCACGGTGAGAGAGTGGCCGAGGTTGGTCTGACCATGCGCCAAACCATGCAAAAGCACTGCGGTGTGTTCCGCTTCCCCGAGTTACTGGAGGAGGGCGTCAGTGCGATTCAGCAAGTCGCCCAACAAGCACAGCACTTAAGAATTACCGACAAAAGCAAAGTCTTTAATACCGCGCGCGTCGAAGCGTTGGAATTGGATAACCTGATGCAAGTGGCACTGGCCACCATGCAAGCCGCGCATGCCCGTCAGGAGAGCCGTGGTGCCCATGCACGTGAAGATTATCCTGATCGTGACGATGCCAACTGGCTCAGTCATTCGCTGTATTTTGCCCACGAGCAAAAACTGGCTTACAAGCCAGTGCGCCTGCAACCATTGACCGTAGAAACATTTGAGTTAAAGAAAAGGGTGTATTGATATGCGTTTTTCCATCTACCGCTTTAACCCTGATGTCGACAAAAAACCCTATATGCAGGACTACGACGTCACGCTGGAAGACAGCGACCAGATGTTGCTGGATGCCTTGATGCGGATTAAAGAACTGGATGAATCACTGAGCATGCGCAAATCCTGTCGTGAAGGCGTGTGCGGCAGTGATGCCATGAACATTAATGGCAAAAATGGCCTGGCCTGTATCACCAAACTCAGTGAGTTACAGGAGCCTGTAGTATTGCGCCCCATGCCTGGTTTGCCGGTGATTCGCGACCTGGTCGTCGATATGACGCAGTTTTTTGATAACTACCACTCGGTGATGCCCTATTTGCAAAACCATGACACGCCGCCAGACACTGAACGCTTGCAAAGCCCGGAAGACCGTGCCAAGTTGGATGGTTTGTATGAGTGTATTTTGTGTGGCGCCTGTACCACCTCTTGCCCGAGCTTTTGGTGGAATCCGGACAAGTTTGTCGGCCCGGCTGGCCTGATGCAGGCCTATCGCTTTATTGCCGATAGTCGCGACCAGGAACAGGATGCACGCCTGGAAAACCTGGAAGATCCATATCGTTTGTATCGCTGCCACAACATTATGAACTGTACTGATGTGTGCCCGAAAAAACTCAATCCGAATGCGGCGATTGCGGCGATTAAAGATCTCAAGATTGAAAAGGCCAAGGCGCATAGCGAAGCCAAGTCTGGCAAAAATGGGCCCGGCAAGAAGATCTTTGGTATCAAGGTGTTATAGGAGCGACGTATGTTGAATGCTGAGATTTTACGGGAAGCAGAGCAGCGGCGCCTGGCCTGGCGTTGCCGCCGTGGCATGCTGGAGCTGGATATTGTGTTGCAACGTTTTGTCAGCGAACACTTTAGCGGACTGACCCTGGCGGAAATGGAGCAATTGGATGCTTTGCTCGAGCTGCCAGACAACGTGTTCTGGGATTTGATCCAGGGTGTGAATCCGCAACCCGCGGCAACACAGTCCGCTGCCATTCTTGAAAAATTAAGAGCAAGCCGGCCCACGGCAGAACAGGAAACCGCATGAGTCAGCACATGGGAGAAGAGCCAATTGCACTGGATGCTAGCGCATTGGGAGATTACTGGCCAGGGATACAGTTGTATTACCCACCGGTGAAATATGCGCCCAGCCTGGGCATTTATGAAGACATGGAGCAGGCGGCCAACCGCATGGTCAAGCATGCGCATTTCACCAATGCGCATACGCTGATTTTTGACCTGGAAGATGGCTGTAGGCAGAAGGAAATGAGCCGTACTTTGCTGCGCCAGGAGTTGCCCAAGCTGCGCAAGGTGAATGAACGCGTGACCATTGCCATCCGTGCCAACTCTTTCCGTACCGACGAGTACGAAGAGGATATGAAGCTGGTGCGCGACATGGGCGAGTATATCGACGTTGTCATGCTGGCCAAGGCCGGTGAGTCCTACGGTGCGGCTGAGGTGCGTGATCTGTCCAGCTTTTTGCTCAGTATCAATCCGCATATCACCATACAGCCGATTATCGAGCACCCGAAGTCGCTCAAAATTGCGCCGGAGTTGATGCAATACGACACGGTTAAACACGTGGTGTTTGGTATTCATGACTTCTCCAAAGCGCTGGGCATACATATCACGCCCGAGCACTGGATTGAAGAACTGTTTTACTTTATCAACCAGTTGATTTTTGAGGCCAGGATCGCCGGTAAAGGCGTGATTGGCGGTGTGGAAACCCTGATTGGCAGCAACATCATGCCGGATAAGTTTGTTGAGCCACACGATGTGCGCCGCTGGCTGGATTTGCATGGCGATAACGAGTCGCGTGTGGTCTATAAACATGCCTGCCAGGAAGCTGCCATGGGCCTGACCGGCAAGCAGGTGATACATCCTGGTCATATCCATTTGTGTAAAACCGCTTATACACCGTCGCCGACTGAAATTAACCAGAAAGTGGCTATTTTAAAAGCGGCGATTGAGGCGGATGCCTTGCTCGGTGGTGCGATCAAATTCGATGGTGAAATGCTGGATCCACCCATGTTTGGTAAAGCCTTGCAGACGCTGTTGCGCGCGCATGCCTTGCGCACCTTAAAAGTGAGCGACATGGAGTTTGCATTGCATGTATTGCAGTTGATGCCGGCGCAAGTAGTGCGACAAAACTGGCCCTACGGCATTTTGTTATAGATCAATGACTGCGCGGGCGAATCACTGCGTTGCGCGGTACTCGAAATCCTCATGTACTTTAAGTACATTCCGGTTTCTGTGTTCCGTGCGCCTTGTGCTTCATCCCGCTCGCGTATTGATACGCGTATTGAAAGATTTAAAAAAAGCATTTTCAAAAGAAATGCAAAATCAGCATCGCATAAACCATGCATGCACAGAGCGAATGGAAAGGTTTGAACATGACACAGTTGGCCCCTTATCCACAATGGCAATGGGAAATCCCTGAATTTTTCAATATCGGGGTGGCGTGTAGTGATCGCCACTTGGGCACGCCAAAAGCCGATGAAATTGCCATGATTGTGGAAGATGACACCTTTGGCACCAGTGCTATCACCTTTTCCGAGCTGGCAGCCAGGACGGATCGCTTTGCCCAAGTGTTGCGTGAGCTGGGTGTGCTGCCGGGTGACCGTGTCCTGATTCGTTTACCTAACAGCCTGGATTATCCGACTGCTTTTTTAGGCACGATGAAAATCGGTGCGATTTCGGTGCCGACTTCAACATTGTTGACTGCGGAAGAGGTGGCTTACCTGTCCAAGGATTCAGGTGCCGTGGTGCTTGTTACCGATGCCGCTGCCTGGGCGAGTATGTCTGCCAAGATGCAGCAGAATATCTCGCAAACGCCTAATCTGAGACACATTGTATTGACACAATTGCAAGGTGCGGTTGAAGATTCGACCGTATTCAATGTGTTGTCACTGGAAGCTGCATTAGCTACTGTGCAGCAGCTTGCGCCAGCTTATGCCACGCGTGGCGAAGATGCCGCCTACCTGGTCTATACCTCCGGTACGACCGGGTATCCCAAAGGTGTATTACATGCGCACCGCGCGTTGCTGGGTCGCCAAACGGCTGCGCAATACTGGTTTAACTATAGCGACACTGCCCAGGACCGTATCATGCATTCCGGCAAGTTTAACTGGACCTATGTGCTGGGTACTGGCCTGATGGATCCCTTGTACCTGGGTAAAACGGTGATTGTGCATGAAGGTAAAAACGATGCGCAAAAATGGCTGGAGTTGATTGCGAAACATGGGGCGACCATTTTTATCGGTGTGCCAACGATTTACCGGCAGTTGTTACAAAAAACCAAGGCTAGCCAAGCAGATATTCCCAGCGTGCGCCATTTTATGAGCGCAGGTGAGCATTTGTCAGACGAAGTGCTGACGCAATGGCGTGAACGATTTGGCTTGGATATTTATGAAGCCGTAGGCATGAGTGAGTTTTCTTACTATCTGTCGCAAAGCGTTTTCCGGCCCATTCGTGCCGGTTCGGCGGGCTTTCCACAGCCTGGTCACGCCATTGAGTTATTGAACCCTGAAACACTTGAGCCCGTGGCAGAGGGCGAGGAGGGGATGATTTGCGTCCCTGACACCGACCCTGGCTTGTTTCTTAATTACTGGAACCTGCCCGAAGAAACCGCCAAATATAAACACGATGGCTATTTCTTTACCGGCGACTATGCCAAATACGATGCAGATGGCTATATCTGGTTCCTGGGCCGCAAGGATGACATTATCAAGAGTTTTGGCTATCGCGTGTCGCCGTACGAGATTGAGCGCGTGTATAAAGGCCACCCAGCCGTGGCAGATTGTGCGGCTGTGGGCGAAGAGCTTGAAAAAGACAAATTGCTGGTGGTGATTTATGTCATCCCCAAACCGGATGCCGAGATTGCGCCGGAAGAATTGATGGCGTTTGGCAAACAGCATTTGGCCGCTTACAAGGCGCCTAAAACTGTGTATCTGGCCAAAGAGTTTCCACGCACCAAAAATGGTAAAATCTTGCGTAAAGATGTAAGCCCCGCCATTGCCTATTTAAAAAGCAATGCCCGCTGAAAGATGCCTGGTTGAAGAAAATACAATGGCCCTGATTAAAACCCAAGACTTTATCGAGAGTGTTGCTGATGCCCTGCAATATATCTCTTATTATCACCCGGAAGACTATATCCAGGCGTTGGCGGCTGCCTATGAAAAAGAAGCCTCTCCTGCCGCCAAAGATGCCATTGCTCAAATTCTGACTAATTCGCGTATGTGCGCCGAGGGTAAGCGCCCCTTGTGCCAGGATACCGGGATTGTGGTGGCCTTTATCAAGGTAGGCATGCAGGTGCGTTTTGAAGGCGATATGACGCTGGAAGAGATGGTCAATGAAGGCGTACGACGTGCTTACCTGCATCCAGACAATATGCTGCGAGCCTCTATTGTGAACGACCCGGCAGGGGCACGCAAAAATACGCGCGATAATACGCCAGCCATTACCCATGTTGAGATGGTGGCCGGGGATACCGTCGATATCCAGATTGCGGCTAAAGGTGGCGGCTCTGAAAATAAATCGAAACTGGCGATGCTCAATCCTAACGAAAGCATTGTCGATTGGGTGCTGGAAGTGGTGCCAGAAATGGGCGCAGGTTGGTGCCCGCCCGGTATGCTGGGCATCGGTATTGGTGGCAGTGCTGAAAAAGCCATGTTGTTGGCCAAAGAGTCACTGATGGCGTCGATTGACATTCAGGAGTTGCAGGCACGCGGTGCACAAAACCGCATTGAAGAGCTGCGGCTGGAGCTATATGAAAAGGTCAATCAATTAGGCATTGGGGCGCAAGGCCTGGGCGGCCTGACCACCGTGCTCGACGTGAAAATCCTGGATTATCCGACGCATGCAGCCAGTCTGCCGGTGGCGATTATTCCTAATTGCGCGGCAACGCGCCACGTGCACTTTACGCTGGATGGCTCTGGTGTGGCTGAACTGACGCCACCGAATCCTGATGTGTATCCTGACGTGCATTGGGCGCCGAGCCCACAAGCCAAGCGCGTGAACCTTGAAACCGTCACGCGCGCAGAAACACAAACCTGGAAAACTGGTGATACCTTGTTACTGACCGGTAAAATACTGACCGGGCGTGATGCTGCGCACAAACGCATACAAACCATGCTGGCCAAGGGTGAGCCGCTGCCTGTTGATTTTACCAATAAGTTTATTTATTACGTGGGCCCAGTGGACGCCGTGCGTGACGAAGCCGTTGGTCCTGCTGGCCCCACCACGGCGACGCGCATGGATAGTTACACCGATATGATGCTGAACACCGGTTTGCTGGGCTCTATCGGTAAAGCCGAGCGGGGTGAAGAAGCTTTGGTCGAAATTGCCAAGCACAAATCGGTTTACCTGATGGCGGTGGGTGGCGCGGCTTATCTGGTGAGCAAGGCGATTAAAAAGTCACGTGTATTGGCTTTTGAGGAATTAGGTATGGAAGCCATCTATGAGTTTGAAGTGGTGGATATGCCAGTGACGGTGGCGGTGAGTGCAGATGGGGAATCTGTGCACCAGACCGGGCCGGCACAATGGAAAAAAACCATTGCTTTGCATGCGGTATAAATAACAGGCCTGCAATGTGAGCGACATCACTGAGGCCAGGCACGAATTGGGGAAATATACGTCATACTACTAAGCGTCATTATGGAGTGAGTATGATAAAAATAAACACTGGGGTAATTTGGTTCACAGCCGGGTTGGCAGTAGGTATTAGTTTGCCTGCGCATGCCGAATCCGCCCTGGAGTATTTTACCGATAGCACTGGCCGTTATAGCGGGCCAACGCTGGAAGACCAGGTGGCATTGATGGATAGCGATCACAACGGTTTTGCCGATGTGTTTGAAGTGCGTGCCTACCTGGAAAAACAGCACGGCAAGGGCTATCAGAAAGAATTACTGGATAAATGGGAATCGTCTGCTTACGGAAAAAGTTGCAGTACGCCATTTGCCAAAGAGTTATATGGAGACAGTAACCGCTGACAAGATAACGGTGACATGGAGCAGTGTTGTTTTGTTGCTGTTGGCGGCGGTCATTTTGATCAATTGCCGGAATGTTACAAGCAGTTAACATTCTGGTGAATGGACTGGATTATAATCAAGTGAGAAGAATCCTCGCGGCCTGTGGTTAACACCAGCCCATTCCCCGACTTTAGTTTTTTTGATAGAGCCTACATCATGTTACAAGCATACGAAACCCACGTAAAAGAGCGCGCCGCGCAAAACCTGCCTCCATTGCCCCTGAATGCGGAACAAGTCGCCGCATTGGTTGAACTGTTGAAAGCCCCGCCTGCGGGCCAGGAGGCTTTACTTGTCGATTTGCTACAAAACCGTATTCCGGCGGGGGTTGACCAGGCTGCTTATGTGAAAGCCGCTTTTCTGGCTGATATTGCCAACAGCCAGGCCAATTCACCTTTGGTCAGCGCTGAAAGAGCGGTTGAATTGCTAGGCACCATGCTTGGTGGTTACAACGTACAGGCATTGGTTGCTTTGCTGGATACGCCGATGGCCGCCCATGCCGTGACAGCGCTGTCGACGACGATTTTGATGTTTGACGCGTTTCATGATGTCGACGCCAAGATGAAGGCGGGTAATGCGCATGCCAAAAAGCTGATTGAGTCCTGGGCAGCTGCCGAGTGGTTCACCAGTAAACCTGCGCTGGCAGAGGCCATCAAAGTGGTGGTGTTCAAGCTGGATGGCGAAACCAACACCGATGATCTGAGCCCGGCACAAGACGCCTGGAGCCGCCCGGATATCCCGTTGCATGCGAAAGCCATGTTGATTAACCGCATGGCCGATGGTTTGACGACGATTGAAAGCCTGAAGCAAAAAGGCTTGCCATTAGCCTATGTCGGTGATGTGGTTGGTACCGGTTCCTCACGTAAATCGGCGATCAACTCTGTGCAGTGGTGGATGGGCGACGATATTCCATTTATCCCTAACAAACGTACCGGCGGTGTGGTGATTGGCAACAAAATTGCGCCCATTTTCTTTAATACCGCTGAAGACTCCGGGTCTTTGCCGATTCAGTGCGATGTTTCCAAGCTGAACACGGGGGATGTCATCGTGATCAAACCTTTTGAAGGCAAGGTCTTGTCAGAAGCCGGGGAAATGCTGGCTACATTTGAAATGAATCCAGTGACCCTGGCCGATGAAGTGCGTGCCGGTGGTCGTATCCCACTGATTATTGGCCGTGGCCTGACTGCCAATGCGCGTAAGGCATTGGGTTTGGGCGACACGGATACCTTTATCAAGTCTATCCCGGCGAAAGATACCGGCAAGGGTTACACGCTGGCGCAAAAAATGGTGGGTCGTGCCTGTGGTTTGCCTGAAGGCTTTGGCGTGCGTCCAGGTACTTACTGTGAGCCCAAGGCGACGACGGTAGGCTCACAGGACACCACTGGCGGCATGACGCGTGACGAGTTGAAAGAGCTGGCTTGTCTGGGCTTCAGTGCCGACCTGGTGATGCAGAGTTTCTGCCATACGGCTGCGTACCCAAAACCAGTGGATATTAAATTGCAACATGAGTTGCCTGAGTTTATGTCCAGCCGTGGTGGTGTGAGCCTGCGTGCTGGTGACGGCGTGATCCATTCCTGGCTCAACCGCCTGGTGTTGCCGGATACGGTGGGTACGGGCGGTGACTCGCATACCCGCTTCCCGATTGGTATCAGTTTCCCGGCGGGCTCCGGATTGGTTGCATTTGCTGCGGCAACCGGTGCCATGCCGCTGGATATGCCAGAATCGGTCCTGGTGCGCTTTAAAGGTGAAATGCAGCCTGGTATCACCTTACGTGACCTGGTCAACGCCATTCCTTATGCGGCGATCCAGGAGGGTACGCTGACGGTGGGCAAACAGGGCAAGAAAAACGTGTTTAACGGCCGTGTGCTAGAAATTGAAGGCCTGCCAGACCTGAAAGTCGAACAGGCGTTTGAGTTGGCGGATGCCTCAGCCGAGCGTTCTGCCAATGGATGTACCGTGCTGTTGAACAAAGAGCCAGTGATTGAGTTCCTCAATTCCAATATCGTGCTGATGCAGAATATGATCGAGAATGGTTATGCCGATGCACGCACATTGGAACGTCGTATCGCCAGCATGAAAGCCTGGCTGGAAAAACCGGAACTGTTGCAGCCGGATGCGGATGCTGAGTATGCGCACGTGATTGAAATTGACCTTGCAGATATTAAAGAGCCATTGGTGGCTTGCCCGAATGACCCGGATGATATCAAGCCATTGACCGCGGTGGTCGGTGACAAGATTGACGAAGTGTTTATCGGTAGCTGCATGACTAATATCGGCCATTACCGCGCGGCAGGTAAAGTGCTGGAAGGCGCTGGTGGTATTCCAACCCGTTTGTGGATTGCGCCACCTACTCGTATGGACGAGGCACAGCTGCGTGCCGAAGGCGTGTATTCAACTTTTGGCGTGGCAGGCGCACGGACTGAAGTGCCAGGCTGCTCGCTGTGTATGGGTAACCAGGCACGTGTGGCTGACAAGGCGACAGTATTCTCAACCTCTACGCGTAACTTTGATAACCGTATGGGTAAAGACGCGCGCGTGTATCTGGGCTCTGCCGAGCTGGCCGCCGTGTGCGCCAAGCTGGGCCGTATGCCTACGGTGCAAGAGTACCTGGACACCCTGGGTAGCAAACTGACCAATACAGCAGAGATTTACAAATACCTCAACTTTAACCAGATGACCCAATATGCAGGCTCTTTGGAGAATGTGAAGAAAGTCATTCCGATTCAAGAAACCGCCTAACAGTTGATGGTTTAAGACACAACAAAGGGAGCATTCGCTCCCTTTGTTGTTTTTAAGGCAGGACATATCCTTGCAACTGTAAAACCTGAGAGGCTCTCTCACCGCGACCTTCTGTTTTGATTATGATGTACTGGCTGACGTCAACGATTCGATGTACATGCACGTCAATACCACTGATTCAATTCAACAGATTTTTAATGTCCAAGGAGAAACTCATGAAACCGTTCGAACAAGGGTTGGTTAATTATCAACAACGTTTACTGTCACATGATTACGGTCAGGTATTTTGCCGTTTTGATGCAGAGCAACAGGCGTTATGGAGCTATATACATCAACCACAGCGCATTCCGTGCATCAATCATGAGTTACTCATGAGCTTGCATCAGCACCATGCGGATATCCAGCGCAGTGGTGGCTATGTCCAGACTGACAGCGAGACAGTACTGCCGATCCGTTACTCTGTGTTTGCGTCAGCCACACCGGGCTATTTCAATATGGGCGGTGACTTGCAGAAAATGGCTGCCGCTATCCGCTTGCAAGACCGGGCGCAATTGCAGGCCTATGCCAAGCTGAGTATTGATGTGGTTGCACAGCGCGCATTCCGTTTCCAGCTGGACCATGTGACCAAAATCTCGCTGCTGCAAGGCGAGGTGCTAGGCGCCGGTATTGAGGCGGCCATGACCAGTGATGTACTTATCGCTGAAAAGCAATCCGTGTTCTGCTTTCCTGAGCTATTTTTCAACATGATTCCTGGCATGGGTGCTTACAGCTTTATTGCACGTAAAGCCGGCATGGCGGTGGCCGATAAAATGATTCTGGGTTGCGAGCGTTACACGGCTGAAGAATGCCTGCAAATGGGCCTGATTGACATCGTAGTCGAAGAGGGCGAGGGTGAGCAGGCCGTGCAAGACTTTATTCACAAAAACAATAAGCGCGCAGAAGGCTTTTTGTCTGCGCAAAAGGCCAAGGCCAGAATCAATCCTTTAACCTACGACGAGCTTAAGGATATTGTCGATGTATGGGTAGAAAATGCCTTACGCCTGACAGAGCGTGATCTCAAGGTGATGGATAGGTTTTATCGCGCGCAGTCACGTTTGTTCCCAAATGAAGCGCTTGCTAGTGAGGTTGCACCGCAACAGCCGCTGGTGTTACCAACAGATCATCATATCGCAGTGAATCAGTAGTGTGCAGCAGAGCAGGTGCCCGGCTATTTATGCGAGCGTTTGGATGAGAGCTTGCTGCGATGTTGTTGCAGTTGCGTGCGCGTCTCTTCATAACAATCCGCAACGGCCTGATAAAGGCCGGAAATAGTCTGGGCATCTTCCATGCTCAATCCCAATAAACGGCGGCTGAGTTTACTGAGTGGAATCAAGCCCATGTTGGCAGATTCACCGGCCAGCTCATGCGCCAGTTTATGTACCTGCTCGAAATTTAAATCAAGGCTTGCTGTCCCGAGCGCGCGTAGCAATACATCGGTCGAGTCAATAAACTCTGTGATGAGTTTGTGTAAAAACGCTTCACCCCCACCCAGTTTTAACAAGTGCGCCATACGGTCATCATCCAGCAATGGTTCAACCGTTGGAATGATGTTGGCAATTTTAGGGATGGGTACAGACGCGGGTTTCCCGGTTCTCATTGGTGAGTGTGGTGACCGTGCGTCTACAAATGTGGGTTCCACCGGAGCGGCCGTTAATGGCACTTCAGGCGACGTGGCTTTAGGTTTTTTGCGTCTGACGGGCGCCACTTGCGCAACCTGTTCAGTTTCAATGGTGCTTGCAATGGCTTCAATCAGGCTTTGAATTTGTCTTGAGACCACTGGCTTGGTCAATACCTGATATACCCCAGCGCGCAAACAGCGGTCTTGTGTGGTTTTAGTCGCATCTGCCGTCAGGATCACGGTTCTGATCGGTTTGCTGCCAGGCAGGGCGTTGTGGATATTAAACACCTCAAGGCCATTCATTTCTGGCATGTTGTAGTCCAGAATCATCAAGTCAAACTGGTGATGTTCCAGCGCATCCAGTGCGGCATCACCATTGTCTACCGCTTTCACCACACAGTGCATTCTTTGCAGTGTTTCATTCAGAATCAAGCGGTTGACCACATTATCATCAGCAATCAATACACGAATTTTCTTGCGGAATTTGGTGTGGCTGCTCAACGGGACCACATTTGACTGGCCATCCAGATTGATTTCGTTCACCGCCTGCGGTGCGGGTGCCACTGCATGTGTCAGCGGCAGGCTCACTACAAAGGTGGTGCCGACATTTTCCTGGCTGGCGACACTGATTTTACCGCCCATGACTTCGACCAGTTGCTTGGCAATAGAGGTGCCCAGGCCAGTGCCACCATAGCGTCGGGTAATGCTGCTGTCCGCCTGGGTGAAACTATCAAAAATCAGCGGCAAAGCATCACTTTTAATGCCTATGCCGGTATCTCGAATACGGAAGCTGAGCTTACTCATGTCGGCATGGCCTTGTACGACGCTGACCACTACGTCGACGCCGCCATGCTGGGTGAATTTAATGGCATTGGCGATCAGGTTGGTTAATACCTGCTCGATGTGGTGCATGCTGCCGACATAGTGACGTTCGACAAGAGGATCCAGGTGGAATCTCAGCCACAATTGTTTGCGTTCGACTTCAATCTGGAACATCAGGTGCAAACGCTGAATCAGGTCAGGCAGGAAGAAGGTGATCTCCTCCAGTTCGACTTTGCCTTTTTCGATTTTGCTAATGTCCAGCACGTCATTGATCAGCTTTTTAAGGCTAGAGGCTGACGTGCCCACCATTTTAAGCAGTTCGGATTGCTTGCTATCCAGCTTGGTTTGCGCGATTAACTCACTGGCACCAATAATGCCGTTAAGTGGGGTACGCATTTCATGGCTGATATTCGACAGGAAATTGGTTTTCGCCTCACTGGCTTGGTCAGCCTCTTTGGTCGCTTTTTCCAGGCTGACCAGCAAACGCAATGCATGCGGTGGAATCAATAACAGGGTCAGTAAAAAGCCGTAGGCTAAATGCTGGTGCTGGTTCCAGTAGGGGTTTAAATACAGGGTAAGACTAAAGCCGATCAGGCTGAAGACGTAACAGCCTTTAAAAAACTTGGTGCCGTAGCGCAGGCCATAGCCGATGATGAGCCAGAGGTAAATACCGATAAATACGCCTGCCATGGCGCCTGAAATCATTTGTTCAAGTGAGGTCGCCGTAATGTCCATCACCATCGCTGTCCACTGGCGCTTTTCATTTTTTTGTGGATTTTGCAGGATGTTATACAACATCAAAAAGCCCAGGCACAAATAAATCAGGCAAAGTAATACGGGCTCGAAGCTGCTGTGATTGACGAGGAGATAGAGCGTGATAAAGCTGACGAAAGCAACACGGATAAGAGCCTGCTCAGTTTCATAACTGATAGACTTTATTTCTGTCACTTTCTGCTTTAACTGTCTAACGAAATCTCGCATGCTTAATCATGTTTCAGGGTTATACGCTTACTCGATACTTGCGCAGGGAAAATCTAATCTTTAATTGAAAATCTAACCTATATTGATAGTTAACGGACTTTTCTTAAGATAACTTAAATTTTAGCAGGCTCGATTTGATTATCAAAGAAAGTTTACTTTTCACAACGCAAAATAATAGTGTGGTTGACGGCATCTGTGATAAAAATGCCGATATTCTTGCCTTATTAACGATTTATCTGCATGACGAACCCTATTGATACAGAGCAACCCTCGAGATTGTCGCGCTGGCTGGCGCGTAGCCGCATGATATTGCCGATTTCCTTTTTTGTCGGTGGTTTTGTCTGGGATGCCATTACCATCGGCAAAAAAGTGGCGCTGTCCGATATGGCGATCTTTGCCGGCTATTTGTTACTGGCAGCGTTGCTCATGTACCAGTTGGCCGAGCCTTCTTCTTCCGTCAGGCGTATGGGGGAGCGCTTGTTACGTTGGCAATGGTTGCAAAACAGGGTTTCTAGCTGGCCAGTGCAAGATTGGCCTTACTGGATATTGCAGTTTTTGTTTGGCAGCCTGCTCAGTGCCTTGTTCATTCTCTATTTTAAAAGTTCCAGTTATGGCCTGGCATGGGTCATCACGTTGGTATTGGGCGTATTGCTAGTCGCCAATGAGTTTATGGAGGGCGAATACAGACGCTTAAGTTTGTGCTGGAGCATGTTTGGCCTGTGTACCATTTTGTGGTGCAACTTTGCTTTTCCGTTTTTGTTTGGCAGTGTGCATGCGGCCTGGTTCTATTTGAGCACGGTGTTGGGTGCTACGGTCACCTATGTCTTATACCAGCGTGCACCACATCATGCAGGCCGTATCTGGCCGGTGTGGGTGATTGCAGGGTTGTTGATGCTTGCCTACCGTGCAGACATGATTCCGCCGGTGCCGCTGGTCAAGCAAGCGGTTGTGGTGGCTTATGACCTGGAAAAGTCACCGGAAGGTTACTGGATGACTGTTGAGAAATCGCCCTGGTGGCAGTTCTGGCGCGTGGACAGAGACCATTTTTACCTGCAACCCGGGCAAAAGCTGGTGTGTTTTTCGGCGGTGTTTGCGCCACAAGGCCTACAGACCAAACTGTTGCATGACTGGCAGAAGAAAGTGAAAGGGGAGTGGGTCAGTGTCTCCATGCCTGGCTTCTCGCTCACTGGTGGCCGCGATAGCGGCTACCGCGGCTATACCTACAAAACAAACCTGACCGCAGGCGAGTGGCGGGTGCGTATCCAGACCGCTACCCGGCAAACAATTGCTGTGAGCGCATTTAATGTTTCTGTGAGCACGACTTTAGATCCGCAACATCGTACACGTATCCGCTATTAATGCCTGGTTAACGTTGCTGGCCTTCGCATGATGCATGTGCGGTGGCATCTTGCGCCAGCGTCTCTGCCAGCCAGTCCAGCTGCGGCTCTACGGACTGACGCAAGGTCCACGGCGGGTTAATCACCCACATGCCGCTGCCGTGCATGCCAAAACCATCGGCAGATGGTTGTTGCACATCCAGCGTCACGTGCAAATAATCTGTATTCAGGCTGCGTAGCTTGTCTATCATTTGCTGTGGCTCAGGCCGTTGCAAGCGCGGATACCAGATCAGGTAAGTGCCGGTAGCAAAGCGTTTTAAACTGTCTTTAATGCAATCGACCACCCGCAGGTAATCGTCTTTTACCTCATAAGGTGGGTCTATCAACACAATGCCGCGTTTGGTCGGGGGTGGCAAACAGGCTTTAATGCCTTCAAAACCATCTTTTTGCTGGATGGATACCTGCCTTTTTTGTGCTGAAAACTGTTGCTCCAGCAAGGCAGCATCTGCCGGGTGCAGCTCAAACAAACGCAACTTATCCACCGAGTTTAAAAAGTGGCTGGCGATGCAAGGCGAGCCAGGGTAAAGCGTGGCATTACCTTGACCAGCCGCTGTGACTGCTTGCAGGTAACCATCAAAGATGTCAGGTGGCTGACCTTGCTGCAAACGTTGAATACCGTCTACATACTCAGCTGTTTTGTTGGCCACCGAACTATCAAGGCGGTACAGACCAGCCCCGGCGTGGGTGTCTATCACCCAGTAAGCTTTATCTTTCTGGTTAAAGTAATCCAGCACCAGGCTGTAAATCCAGTGTTTCAAAACGTCGGCGTGATTGCCAGCGTGAAAGGCGTGACGGTAACTTAGCATGCATATATTCTCAATAAGCCGTCATTATAAGCTACAAAATTTGCGCGCTCTTGTGAAAACCAGGCAATTTGCATTAGCATGCAAACATGAAACCTAGTCATACACACTCTGAACACACACATGCGCACAACCACTCACATGGGGGCTCCCATGAGGGCTGCGCGCACGATCACACAACTGACCACACAACGCATGACCAGCACCAGCATGGCGACCATGGGCATGATGACCATGCACATGGCAATCCTTTCTGGATTCCTTTTCTGGCGATTGCACTCTTCACCGTCGTAGAATTCGCGGGAGGCATCTGGACGCAGTCATTGGCTTTGCTCAGTGACGCCTGGCATATGTTGTTTGACGTGCTGGCACTCGGCCTGGCCATGTGGGCCGCGCACAGAGCACGCACCGGTCACCCTGCGTCGCAGCAAACCGAGCTTCGCGTCTCCATGGTCAATGCCGTCTCTATGTTGCTGGTAACGGCAGGCATTGTCATAGAAGCCATTGAGCGTCTCAAACATCCGGTCTCTGTGGCGGGGGGCTACGTCAGTGTGATTGCGCTGATGGGCCTGCTGGTGAATCTGTTCGTCGCCAAGCATATGCATCACCAGCACGAGCATCACGGCGGCGATGCCAGTTTGAACCACCGTGCCGCATTTTTGCATGTATTGGGTGATTTACTCGGGTCGGTGACTGCCGTCGCCGCCGGTGTCGTGATCTACTTTACTGGCTGGATGACCATAGACCCGATTCTGTCTATTCTGATTTCGTTGTTGTTATTGGTGGTGACCCTTAATCTCATCCGCGATATCTATCGCGGTAAGACAGGCCATCATCACTAGTTTTTTTAATTGTCCGATACATTAAAAGGAGCGCCCATATGCCTTACGTCAACGTCAAACTTGCCGGCTCTGTGACCAAAGAGCAGAAGAAACTGATTGCAAAAGAAATCACTGAAACTCTGCAAAAACACGCCCAGAAACCGGCGAATTACACCTACATTGTATTTGAAGAGGTCGAATACGAAGACTGGGCTATTGGTGGCGAGCTTTTAGGCTAGCTCAATCTTGATAAGCGAGCTTTTCAATTAAGTTGATAAATGATGCACACCATTGAAGACTTGAGGCAGGCAAATGCAGCGCTTGATGAGGTGGCCGAGCGATGGTCGGCTGCCTATTCTGTCAATTGCACTAATCCTTTGGATGCGGAAGCTAAGGCTGCGGCAGAGAAAGTTCGTCACATTGAAGAAGACCTTAAACGTCGCGGGCTTTTACCTTTCACAGCGCATGAACTGTTGGAAGAGAGTTTAGATCAGAGATATCCAGATGCGCAGAGCAAGGAAGTTGTCTTATACAACGGCAAAAGATATCGACGACGATTTTATCCACTGGCGTTAAGCAAATCTGGAAAGAGCGTTAAGCAATGGGTAAAGAAATGGGAACCACTAGATGATTAATTGATAGTTGTGTAACGGCTGACAGTTTCTTTCAAGCTTGATCATGTGCAGGGAGTCACTTGAGCAAACATCTGGTGCTAAAATGCCGTCATGTTTGACCCCAAACCCATCCTCAAAAACCTGCCTAACTTACCTGGTGTTTATCGCATGCTGAATGCGGAAAATACCGTGATTTATGTTGGCAAGGCCAAAGACCTGAAAAAACGGGTTTCCAGCTATTTCAATAAAAACCTGGCCAGTCCGCGTACCAAAATGATGGTGTCGCAGATTGCCAATATCGAAACCACGGTGACGCGCTCCGAAGCGGAAGCATTGTTGCTGGAAAATAACCTGATTAAAGGCTTGATGCCGCGTTACAACGTGTTGTTCCGCGACGATAAGTCTTACCCTTATATTGCGTTGACTGGGGATGCTTATCCTCGATTGGCGTTTCACCGCGGCACACAGCGCAAGGGGGCTCAGTATTTCGGGCCTTTCCCCAGCTCGCCAGCCGTGCGCGAGAGCATACAACTGCTACAAAAAGTATTCAAATTGCGCACCTGCGAAAACACCGTGTTTGCCAACCGTTCGCGGCCTTGTTTGCAATATCAGATTGCGCGCTGTACAGCGCCTTGCGTGAAGTTGATTTCCCAAGAGGATTACGCCGGGGATGTACGTCATGCCGCGATGTTTTTGTTGGGTAAGACCAGTGAGGTGATTGATTCACTGGCGGATGGCATGAATGTGGCGGCTGAGGCGATGGAGTATGAGCAGGCGGCCATTTTGCGTGACCGTATCCAGGCACTGCGCCAGGTGCAGGCCAAACAGTTTGTCAGTGATTTTAGCGTCAGTGATGCCGATGTGATTGCCTGCGCAGAAGTGCAGGGCCAGCATTGCATTAACTTGGTCATGATCCGTGGTGGCCGCCATTTGGGTGACAAGAGCTTTTTCCCGAAGAATAGTCAGGATGCCGAATTGGCTGAAACCGTAGAAGCGTTTATCACCCAATATTACCTGTCGCAAAATACGCCGCCATTGCTGGTGTGTGGCGCCGAGATTGATAAAACCGAATTTGAAGACATGCTGAGCGAGCAGTCCGGACGCAAGATCCGTGTGCTGACTAATGCCATCGGCGATAAAAAAGTATGGCTTAAGATGGCACAAACCAATGCTGAGTTGGCTTTGCAGCAACGCCAGGCGACCTCAGCCAGCCAGCAAGCACGCTTGTTGTCATTACGCGAAGCGCTCAACCTGGCAGAAAACACCGAGCGCATTGAGTGTTTTGATATCAGCCATACCATGGGTGAAGCCACGGTGGGCAGCTGCGTGGTGTTTGATCGTGGCGACATGCAAAATAGCGAATACCGCCGTTATAACGTCACCGGCATCACGCCAGGCGATGATTATGCGGCCATGCGCGATGTGTTGACGCGTCGCTATAAAAAAGTGGCAGCAGGCGAGGGCAAGCGGCCAGACCTGATTTTTATTGATGGTGGCAAAGGCCAGCTCGGCGTCGCCATTGAGGTGATGCAGGAGGTCGGTCTGGACGATATTCTGCTGGTCGGCATTGCCAAGGGTGAAGAGCGAAAACCTGGTCTTGAGACCATGATTTTCTCTGATACTGGTGAAATGCTGAATTTGCCTACCGATAACCAGGGCTTGCACTTATTACAGCAAATCCGCGATGAAGCACACCGTTTTGCCATTACCGGCCATCGCGCCAAGCGCGCCAAGGCCAGAATCACCTCTAGCCTGGAAGAGATTGAAGGCGTAGGCGCCAAACGCCGCAAAGCCTTGCTGACGCGATTTGGTGGCCTGGATGGGATAAAAAGTGCTAGCATAGACGAGATTGCCCAAGTCGAAGGCATTAGCCTGGTATTGGCGCAAACCATTTATGAACGCTTGCATTAATTGCGTGTAAATAGACCTTTGTATGCATCCATAGACGAATAAAAATGTGGAATATTCCAAATATACTTACCTTATTGCGCATCGGCATGATTCCGGTGTTTGTCGGTATCTTTTACCTGCCTGCCAACGCTGTCACCGCTGACGGTCTGCCAGCACACTGGGTCAATTTAACGGCAGCCAGTGTGTTTATCCTCGCCGCATTCACCGATTGGCTGGATGGTTACTGGGCGCGCAAATATCACCAGATGTCTAAATTTGGCGCGTTTTTAGACCCTGTGGCTGACAAACTCATGGTGGCTGCGGCCTTGATCGTGCTGGTCGAATTAAATCGTGCCGGGGCTGTGGTGGCGCTGATTATCATCGGACGCGAAATTGCGATCAGCGCCTTGCGTGAATGGATGGCCAGCATAGGCAAAAGTGCTAACGTGGCCGTGGCCATGGTGGGTAAGGTCAAAACTGCCGCACAAATGGCCGCCATTACCTTATTGCTGTGGTATGACCCGTTGTTTGGGGTAGACATTCAATGGTTGGGTGAGTGGCTGATTGTATTGGCCGCGTTACTGACCCTGATTTCCATGGGTTACTACCTGCGCGCAGCCTGGCCGGCAATACGCGAAACCATCTAAAAAAGCAATCATAAAAAAGAAACATTATTTTCAAAATCGTCCTTGACACCGGTCTCAAAATCATTAAAATGCCAGCTTCTTTACGACACATGGCGTAAGGAAATACGCGGGAATAGCTCAGTTGGTAGAGCGCAACCTTGCCAAGGTTGAGGTCGCGAGTTCGAGACTCGTTTCCCGCTCCAAATTTCGGGGAAAGCGCCGCTTTCCCTTTTTAACATAAGAAGTTTTTATGTTGTTGGTTCTGGCGCGATAGCAAAGCGGTTATGCCGCGGCCTGCAAAGCCGTTTAGGCCGGTTCGACTCCGGCTCGCGCCTCCAGTCTCATGTAGCAAATATGCGGGAATAGCTCAGTTGGTAGAGCGCAACCTTGCCAAGGTTGAGGTCGCGAGTTCGAGACTCGTTTCCCGCTCCAAATTTCTCTCAAGCACTCATTCTGGATGCTACGCAAAGTAGAACAGAGTGTTAAAATATAAAGCTTGTTGACCTGCCGCCCGGATGGTGAAACTGGTAGACACAAGGGACTTAAAATCCCTCGGCTTAACGGCTGTGCCGGTTCGATTCCGGCTCCGGGCACCAAAATAAGAAACCAGCTGAAAAGCTGGTTTTTTCATTTTACACTTTCTAACTACCCCTACTTACAGTTCAACGCCTATCATCAGAGATTTCTGACAGGATGGTGCGGTGTCGTCTGATGCATGCTGCAGTCTCATTCCTATACCCTGATCATCATCATGCCAGTGGCAGTATTCACAAAGCAGGGCACCAAGATGACGATCAAACAACTTTGGATATTAAGTAAAGCCGCCTTTACCGCCTGGCGTGATGACCGTGCGCAAAGTATGGGCGCTGCTTTAGCGTACTACACCATGTTTTCCATTGCGCCGGTATTGCTGATTGTGATTTCCCTTGCCGGCATTATTTTTGGACAAGAAGCGGCACGTGGTGAAATTTATACGCAATTGACCCATCTGGTAGGTGAGCAGGGCGCACTGGTGGTGCAAAATCTGCTGGAAAGCACCAACCAGCCAACCGAGGGGATGACGGCGACCACGATTGGTATTGTGTTGTTATTGGTAGGGGCAACCACTGTTTTTGGCGAATTGCAGACTGCGCTGGATAGTATCTGGAGAGCGCCGGCGAGGATAAGCAGCGGTGTGTGGAGTTTGATGCGTGCCAGATTGTTGTCATTTGGCATGATTCTGGGGATTGGCTTTTTGCTGATGGTCTCGCTTGTTTTTAGCGCAGGCTTATCTGCGATCAATAAATGGTGGTCGCCTGTCTTTGCGGGATGGCTGGCGGTTGCCAGTGTGGTGAATGTTGTGTTTGGCTTTTTATTGACGACGGGCATGTTTGCGTTGATCTACAAAATCATGCCGCGTGTCAGTATTCGCTGGAGCGAGGTTTGGATTGGCGCTGCGATGACAGCCGCTTTATTTACGGTAGGTAAATGGCTGATCGGTATTTATATTGGCAGAAGTGCGTTTGCCAGTGGCTATGGGCCTGCAGGCTCTTTGCTGGCGCTGTTAATCTGGATTTATTACTCCGCGCAGATATTTCTGATGGGCGCTGAATTTACCTGGGCATATTCCCATCTGTTTGGCTCACGCAAGCAGCAGGATACGCCACGGGATTTGGCGAAGGCATTCTCAAATAATCAAACGGCACATGAACTTGGCGCCAGATGAGCGTTTACCAAACCCAGAAACCACGACTCCACGCCTGAGCTTCATCACTGCCCTCAGCGTAGGGACTCTCCGTGTGCTTCAAGCCAGCGGTTGATGCATGCAAACCTTCGTCGTAGCATTTCTGCATCAGAGCATGATCCGTTTTTACGTCTGACTTGCTACCACTAAAAAAGTATAAATATCCACTCAGTAATCCCATGATATCCACCCAATCAATCATCATTTTTTTAATAATTGATTGATTATTATCTATATTGTTTTAGTTTGCCAATAGTCCGATCAAGCTATTAATACAATCCTGCAAAGACTTTTCATATCCTTGCATTTGCCAATTGCTTTGGCAAAAAATCATGCCTTCTGCGTTATTTCACTGATATTAAACACTATATAAAATTGTATAATGTCCCTGTCATGTTCGGCGCGCAGTATTTATCAATGCAGTTTGATGTCTATCAATGCTTGCAAATCAATACTGCCTAAGCTGTGTTGAGATACTTTTTTGCCGGACAAGCATTCCCATTGAAGTCAGGACGTTGTGTGATTTACGTAGAGTTAAAAACGGTTATTCTTAAAAAACAATTAGAGTGGGGCAGGACCATTACGATTACCGAAATTGCCGATGCCAGCGGGATCAGTCGCATGACCTTGCATCGCATGTTAAAAGATCAATCCTACAATGCCAGCACCGATCACTTGAATAAGCTGTGTGCTTATTTACAGTGTGATTTATATAGCCTGGTGCGCTGGGTCCCCGATATTGTCGTGCCGCAAGAGCACGTCGCCTAGAAAAAAACCTCCGATATTCCCGGAGGTTTTTTATTGGGGCAAAGTTTACGGCGCATTTTCCTGATTCTTGAATAAATATTTTGGCGTGACCATTGTGGCTAAAAGCATTGATTGAGCGGCAATCCTAATGCCTATGCGGGCTGGCTGGCAATGCGCGTGAGGTGTGTATTAAGCGAACAGCGAAGATAGCTGGTTTTTGTTGCTTTTTTTAAGCAATGCAAATGCCTGAGAGTTTTGAATAATAAGAGAAAATTTTTGGAATTCTCTTGTTATGAAACTCTCGTCAGGCCATATGCAGTCCAACGCCGTGAGCGCACAGGATTGCAGCGATTGGATGCAAGCACTGACCCAGGCCTGGAAACAGGGTGCTTGGGAGCAGTGTTTGACCCTGGCGCAGAAAATCACCCGTGAGTTTCCTGAAGAGGGCCTGGCCTGGAAGTTATTAGGCAGCCTTTATCAACAACAAGATACGCTGGCGCTGGCTGCCGATGCTTTCTTGCAAGCGAGCAAGCGCTTAAAGAAAGATGCTGAGGTGTTGTATAACTTGGCCAACGTTTATGCGCAATTGCAAGACACCACGCAGGCGATCAAATATTACCGCCAAACGCTCAAACTCAACCCGGTTTTTAGCCAGGCTTATGCCAATTGGGCCAGTGTACTCAAGCAAGCAGGGCAAGTAAAAGAGGCGGAAAAGCTACTGCGCCGGGGATTGAATATTCACCAACAGGATGGCCGCGTCAATTTTGAACTGGCGACCTTGTTACATGAGGCAGATAAACCGCTGGAGGCGATTCAATACTATCGCGAAGCCGTGTCTATTGAGCCTGATAATGCCGTGATTTTTTTCAATATGGCGTTGGCACTGGATCAACTGGGCAATACGACTGAAGCGATTGCTGCCTATCAGCAAACGATTGCGATTCAAAAAGACTATGTTGAGGCCTATAGTTACCTGGGTGCTTTATACCTGAAACATGGTGACGTGGAAGAAGCTGAGCAGTGGTTGCTGGCGGGCATGGCATTGAATCCAACCGAGTTATCACTGCTTAAAAATCTGGCCAAACTTTACCGGGTGACGCACCGCACCAGAGAATACCAAGCCTATATTGATCAAATCATGCAGGCGCAAGAGGTGAGTGCGGAGACGCTGAATAACCTGGCCACCGAGATGCTGAATCAGCAGTTATACGGTGAGGCTGAGAATTATTGCCTGAAGGCGCTGGCGCTGGATCCGGACAATCCTTATGTGCTGGGCAATCTTGGTTTGATTGAGAATGCCAGAAACGCTTATGACAAAGCGTGTGTGTATTGTGAACAGGCATTAGCGCAGTTGCCTGAGTCAGAAAGTATCTTGAGCAATTACAGTATCAGTTTGCGCATGCTGGGCCGCTATACCGAAGCAATTGCCTGCCTGGAAAAAGCACTGCGCATCAAGCCTGAATTCATGCCTGGGTATATCAATCTGGCCAATGTCTATTTGGACATGGGGCAGATTGAAATGTCGATTGCGACCTTGAAGCAAGCATTGCAGATTGAGCCTACCCATATGATGGCGCTTAGAAACCTGCTGTTTGCTAATAGCTACAGCAATAGCTTGCCGCCTGCCGAAAGCCTGGATTACGCGCATAGACTGGGCGCCGCCATGATGCACGAAGTGACGCCGTACGACAGCTGGAATGTCCATGCGCAAGAGCAACGTATCCGCATCGGCCTGGTATCGGCTGATTTGCGTAAACACCCGGTCGGCTATTTCCTGCACCAGTGGTTGCAGGCATTTGATGCCAGCCGCCTGGAGGTTTATGGCTACTCGACCGATGGTCGCGAAGATGCGTTTTCGCACGAGCTGAAAGACTTATGCAACCAATGGCGCTCACTGGCCGGGTTGACGGATGCGCAAGCCGCCAAACAGATTCGTGAAGATGGTATTCATATCCTGCTGGATTTATCCGGCCTGTCTGGTGGGACACGCTTGCCGATTTTTGCCCATAAACCTGCCCCGGTACAAGCCACCTGGCTCGGCTATTGGGGCACCACCGGTTTGCCG
Organism: Methylophilus sp. Q8; assembly: GCF_000800115.1. Taxonomy (NCBI): domain Bacteria; kingdom Pseudomonadati; phylum Pseudomonadota; class Betaproteobacteria; order Nitrosomonadales; family Methylophilaceae; genus Methylophilus; species Methylophilus sp. Q8. Next base: position 2,290,086 of record NZ_JUHE01000001.1, read on the forward strand.
CTGATGGATTATGTCATCGCTGATCCGGTGAGTATTGATGCGCAGGTGGCGACCCAGTTCACCGAGCAGGTCGTGCATCTGCCACATACGCGTATGTGCTTCACGGCGCCGCCTTGTGATGTCGCTGTCAATGATTTGCCAGCATTCACCACCGGTGCAGTGACCTTCGGCTGCTTTCAAAACTACAGCAAGGTAAGTAACGACGTATTATCTTGCTGGGGCGAGGTGTTGCAGGCCTTACCGACGGCCACATTGTTCTGGCAGAGCAAAGCATTTAATGATGCCCTGGTGCGTGAAGAGGCATTGGCCAGATTACAGCAATATGGCATCTCTGCTGCGCGTTGTAGCTTGCATGGCATGGTGCCCAGAGATGAATACCTGCGTAACCATCACCAGATTGATGTGATCCTGGATACCTTCCCGTTTACTGGCGGCACCACGACGTGTGAAGCCTTATGGATGGGCGTACCGACGCTGACCTTGCTGGGCGACACATTGATTGCCCGCCAGGGTGCCAGCTTTATGCATTGCGTGGGGTTGGCTGACTGGGTGGCCACCAGCCGTGAAGAGTATGTGAGCAAAGCCATTGCATTGACCAGTGATCTTGGCGCCTTGGCAACATTGCGCGCCCAACTGCGCCAGCAAGTGTTGGCTTCGCCATTAATGCATGCTGAGCAGTTCGCCCAGGATTTTGAACAGTTGCTGTTTAGCTTATGGCAACAAACCCTGGCCACATTGGCGCCACAGCAATTGTTGGCTGAGTCACCGGTACAAGATGCTTTTTCCGGCGAGCAGCCGGTTTGGGTGGTCAGCGCCACTCGCATGACTGAAGAAGTTTTCTGGCGTGACTCTGCACTTGGCAGATCACTCAAACGCCATATGCAGCAGGATAAACGCCTGGTGCCCGTAGTCGCTTATGAAAATACGCGTGGCCTGTCTGAAGTGTTTAATGAGGCAATTGCCGCTGCGCCAGACCAGGCATTGCTGGTATTGATCCACGATGATGTCTGGCTGGACGAAAACACCTTTGTCCATAGCATACAGCAGGGCTTAAATCATTATGATGTGATTGGTATAGCGGGCAACGCAAGGATTCAAGCTGGCCAGCCTGGCTGGTGCTTTATCGATTTGCAATTCACCTGGGACGATGCCAGATACTTGCGCGGCGCGGTGAGCCATGGCCAGCATGCGTTTGGGCCTGCCTCCAGCTATGGTGATGTGTCTGGCGAATGCCAGTTGATGGATGGCGTATTCCTGGCGGCGCATAAACAGATCTTGCTGCAAAGCGGTGTGCGTTTTGACCAGCAGTTTGACTTTCATTTTTACGACTTGGACTTTTGCCGTACAGCCACCCGTGCAGGCCTCAAATTGGGTGTATGGCCAGTGCGCATGACGCACCAGAGTGGTGGTGCGTTTGGTAGCACACGCTGGCGTGATAAATACCTGAGCTATCGCCAGAAATGGGAGCCGGCCAGCGTACCACAGCAGCCAGCGTCCACGGCCTTGCAGGACGCAATGGCCGAGGTATTTGACCAGGCTTCACAAGCGCAACAGCAAGGCGATTTAAATACCGCGAAACAGCTATACCAGGAGATTCTGGCCGTAGATGCACAGCATGCACTCGCTACGCATAATCTGGGTTTGATTTACTGGCAGAGCCAACAGCCAGCAGAAGCATTGCACTTGCTGGCGCAGGCTTATGCGCTGGCGCCAACGCAGTGGCAGTTGTTAAGCAGCTACCTGACGGCACTCAAACACAGTGGTGCGACAGCTGAGTTGGAACAGGTATTGGCGCAAGCCGTTAACAGCGGCCAGCATACACAACCCTTGCAAACATTGATGCAAGACTGGCAGTTGCCATCGCTTGCGCCAGCGCAGCCATCAGATCAAGCACAACAGGCATTGCTGGCCTTGTTTGAGCAACAGCAATATGCGCAGATGGAACGTGAGCTAGACACGCTATTACAGCAATATCCTGCCTGGTTAAGTGGCTGGAAAATGTTGTCTGACGTATTGATGATCCAGAAGAAAGATGCCCGCGTAGCGGCCAGCAAAGCGCTGGTGCTGAATAATCAAAGCGCTGAAGAGCATTGCTACTATGGGTTGGTGCTCAAGGCACAAAATGACCTCACGGCAGCCGCAGATGCCTTTGCCCAGGCCATACACCTGAAACCTGACTATGCTGCGGCGTATAACAATCTGGGTATTGTGCTCAAAGACCTGGGCGAAGTGGATGAAGCGATCAAGCAGTTTAAACAGGCGCTGATATTACAGCCGCAATATGCCGATTGCTTCAGCAATCTGCTGTTTTGCATGACGCATGCAGCGCAGGTGGATAACGATGCCTTGTTACAAGCGCATACCGCGTATGCCGCCCTGTATGAAGCACCGTTAAAACCGCATTGGCAGCTTCATGGCAATACGCGCGATGCACAACGTCCGTTACGCGTAGGCTTTGTTTCTGGCGATTTGCGTGCGCATTCAGTGGCACATTTCCTGCTGCCTTTGTTACCTGCGCTGGCCCAAGATAGCTCATTGGCTTTATTTGCTTATGCTAATTATGCGCTGGAAGACGATGTCTCGGCGGAGATGCGCCAGTATTTCAAACAATGGCGCGTGGTTTCCAATATTTCTGACGAAGCGCTGGCAGAGACTATCAGGCAAGATCAGATTGATATCCTGATCGACTTGTCCGGCCACACCTCCGGTAACCGCCTGCTGACCTTTGCCCGGAAACCTGCCCCAGTGCAGGCAAGCTGGCTGGGGTATTTGAATACCACCGGACTGACATCCATAGACTATTACCTGGCTGATAATGCCTTGTTACCTGCCGGGGAGTTTGACCAGCAGTTTACCGAGCAGCTCGTGCAGTTACCGGTGAATGCGCCATTTGTGCCGCATCCGCAAGCACCGGCCATCAATGCTTTGCCTGCGCTCAGCAATGGTTATGTGACTTTTGGCTGCTTTAACCGCCCCAATAAAATTACCCAGGCTACCGTGCAGCAATGGGCTGCTGTCATGCAGGCCACGCCTGCCAGCCGCATGGTATTAGGCGGTATGGCAGAAGCGGGCGCATGCACGCATGTGGAGCAATGGTTTGCCGAAGCAGGTATCTCCGCCGACCGCTTATCGTTTTATGCCCGCACCGATATGCTGAGCTATTTGCAGCAATATCATTTGGTGGATATTTGCCTGGATACTTTCCCGTCTAATGGCGTGACCACCACCGCGCATGCTTTGTGGATGGGTGTGCCTACGCTATGCGTGGCAGGTGATCGCCTGGCCAGCCGCGGTGCCATGGCCTTGATGCAGCATCTTGATCTGGCCGACTGGGTCGCGGCCAACCCACAGCAATATCTACAACAGGCCGCGCATGTGTTGTCTGACCTGTCGGCACTGGCTGATTTACGCGCCAATATGCGCACCCGTTTTACGCAGTCACCGCTGGCACAAGCGGCACCATTGGCGCAGGCTTTGTCACAGGCAATGCGCCAGATGTGGCAACGCTGGTGCCAGGAGCAGGCCGCAAGCAGTTTTGCTATTCCTTCTTTAACGCTGAAAGAATCTTCTGTTGCGCCGGACGCGACTGAACCCTCTGATAAAGGTATCTCTATGAATACAACACTTAACCCACAAACTGCACAGGCTAATGCGCTGCACGATTCGATTGCTGAAGTGTTTCAGCTGGCGCTGCAAATGCAGGAAAAAGGCGACCTGGCACAAGCAATGAGCTTTTATCAGGAAATCTTGCGTATTGATGACAAGCATGCAGCGACGTATTTCCAGTTAGGACTATTGGCGCAGCAAGCGGGCAAGGCCGAAGAGGTATTACCGCTATTGGAGCAAGCCGTGATCCTGGCACCGCAGCAGCCTGCGTACTGGCAAGCCTATATTGGTGAACTGTCGCTGACCGCGCCCAAAAATGAAGTGCTGGATGTGATCACTTTTGCCCGCCAGAATGGCCTGGCCGCAGCTGATGCCGATGCACTGCAACGCCAATACAGCCAGCCAGCGGTTGCCGCTGATGTCGTGCGCAAAGGGCCTTATATCTACCGTACTGAAGATAACTTCTATCAGCGTGCGCAGACCGAGGCTTTTGGCTACCAGGATGTGGGTAATGCCGAGCAACGTTTATATGACATGATTCGCCAGTCACGTGACAAAAGCGTATTCTCCAGCGAACTGGCAGCCAAAGCCACCGACTGGCCGAGCTATTACCACCTGACCTCACAGCGCGCCAATTTGCTGCGCCCGTTTGCGGACAAAATTGCCAACGGTAAGGTACTGGAGTTGGGCGCTGGTTGTGGCGCGATTACGCGTTTTCTCGGTGAGCTGGGCGGCGAAGTGGTGGCATTGGAAGGCAGCCCGAACCGTGCGCGTGTCATCGGCCAACGTTGTGCCGATCTCAACAATGTGACGATTTACTCTGACCTGATCCAAGCGTTTGAAACTGACGAGAAGTTTGATGTCGTGACCTTGATCGGCGTGCTTGAGTATGCGCAGGTCTATGTGAAAGAAGCCGATCCTTTGCGTTTCTTGCTGCAAACCGCCAAGTCTTTCCTCAAAGAAGACGGCATGCTGATTGTGGCAATTGAAAACCAGCTCGGCCTCAAGTATTTCTGCGGTGCGCCTGAAGACCATATGGGTCAGGCGATGTATGGCATTAATGATTCTTACAGCAGCACCAGCCCGATCACATTTGGCCGCGTAGAGCTGGATGCCTTGATCCGCAGTGCCGGTTTTGAAACCACAGAGTTGTATGTGCCGCTGCCAGATTACAAAACACCCGTTAGCGTGATTTACCCGGAAGGCTTTAACCAGGCCCATCGTGCGGCAGGCTGGGATGTGGGCGCTCTCGCGGCAGGCTCGGTGGTGCATGACAGGCAATCGCCGCGTCACCCGACATTCTCACTGGAAAATGCCTGGCAGGTGATTGCGCGTAATAACCTGGTGGAAGATGTCGCCAACTCATTTATGTTTGTTGCGTATCCGCAGCGCCAGGCTGGCAAATTGCATCCGGACGTATTGGCAGCGCATTATGGTTGCCAGCGCCAGGCCGTGTTTAGCAAGGAAACCCAGTTTGTGCATGATGCACAAGGGCTGGCAACGCGTACACGTAATACCGGCGAAACGGCGCAATTGTTGCAGGCAGATTGGGAGCATGCGCCTTACCATGGCGGCCAGTTGTGGATGGATAAACTGACGCAGTTGATGAACCGTCCTGGTTGGCGCGTGGAAGACCTGGCGGCATGGGCTGCACCCTGGTTGCAAGGCCTGGAAGCCGCAGCGCTGACCGGTGGCAAAACCTTGCCAGAGTTTGCAGGCTATTCTGCCTTGTTGCCTTCTCAGTATTTTGATGCCACACCAACCAACTTTGTGATGGACAAAGCTGGGCAGGGCCATTTCTTTGACCTGGAGTGGGATTTTGCCATTCCATTACCAGTGGCTTTCGTGGCCTTGCGAGGTCTGTTCCTTACCCTGCATCGTGTGCGTAGTTGCGGCAAACCCCACGCCAGCACGCCAACTAATATTGGCAGCTTGACGCTGGCAGTGCTGGAATTGAGTGGCTATCACTACCGCGATGACCAGTTACAAGCGTTTATCAGCGTGTTTAACCGCCTGCAAAATATGACACAAGGCGTGCCTGAGCATGTAGTGAATGGCTTGACCGCCGAGTTTACCCGGGCAGAGTTGCCGGTACGTCAGCTGTTTACGTAACACGGGGCGTATCAATACCAAAGCATGCACAGCGATGTGCATGCTTTTTTGTTGTCGATAGAAAACGGCTGGCAATAAAAATCCGGCGACTATACAGTGGCCGGATCTTTTAAGTGAGCGTGTTGAATTGTTTAAAACACTGAATTATTTAAAACATAGTTTCCATGCAACGGCGGATATGCGGGATAGAGCCGACCGGATTTGGCGTATATTTGCTGAGTTTGGCCAGCGTTAACAAGGCCTTGTCAGCCTTTTGTTGCAGGCAATAGACTTCAGTCAGGTTGCTGAGTGGAATAGCTGGATTCTCTTGCGCCAGTAACACGGCTTTTTCCAGCAAGAGTTCTGCATCTTCAAACTGGCCTTGGCTGACTAACAAGGTGCCCAGGTCATTGTAGGGCTCCCAGCAGCAACTTTCTTTTTTAATCAGCTCCAGCATGACTTGTGTCGATAACTTCATATCCCCTTCGGCGGCCAGTTTCTCGGCGTAGTGATAGGTATTGCGGTCAATTTCTACCTGAGATTTGATGGCTGGCGTAGGTAATTCTGTCGCGCCTGACAGTGCGGCGAGAATATTATCCGCAATCAAGGTTGCGCTTTGGCCCAGGTGGGCAAATTGATGTTGTTTGTTCTCGGTGATCTGTTGTTGATAGACAGCGGCGTTTTGCAGTACGTCTTCAACCGTGCGGCGTAAATCAGCTTTGACGGTTTTAATCACATAGTCATAAGGCACACTGGCCGGGCGCGGCGGGTTAGTGTCCGGAATCAACCAGTCGGTGACGGCAATACCAGGCACATCCAGCAGCAAGGCTTCTGTCAGCACGCTGGACTCATCTGACACCATGACGTCGGCCAAACCCAGGCAATACATGATGCTGACTTCGCGATCGACCACATACACGTTGTCGGCGCAGTTTCTATGCAATGCATCCATTTCGTCAATGTTATTCAGTACCCAGCGGTATTTGTCTGACCATGGGGCCTGTTTCAGCAGCAGGTTGACCGGCAAGTCTTTGAGTGCTTGGACAAACTCATCCTGTTTGCCATGGTTTTCCCATGATGGCGCATAGAGAATGGAATGCTCGTATTTCAGTCCTAGTTGCTCACGCAGCTTTTGTGCTTCCTGCTTGAAGGTTTCCTGATTGCGGTAGACCAGGTCGGCTTTGGGCCAACCCAGGTCAAACATGCCCAGTTTTGGCTGCGCTTGTTTGAAATTGGCTTGCGTTTGCCAGCGCTCAACCCAGGCTGGGCCTGGTATAACGCCGATATCAAAGGCTGACCATGGCTCGTGATGCCAGAAGTGCGGCCAGATATCATGGCGCTGCGCCAGGTCATGCAGCAAAATCACTGAAAATCCGGCATTCGGTTTGCACGCATGTTCGCAATACACACCGACCTCGGCATATTGCTTGGAATTGGTACTCCATTGAATGGCATAGCCTCTGCTGGCGATCTCATCGGCGACCGGCGCCAAGGCCTGGCGCTCGCAATTGTCGGTATAAAAGAAAGTGAACACGGGCTGGTGTGAGTTGGTAGTTGTCATGATGGTCTATCCATGCAAGCGTTTGGTGAAAATAACACTGAAACGATATTGGCTTTGTGCGTAATTGGGCACACAGCTTTCAAATACCTGCTGTGGTTTTTCCGGCAATTGCTGGCTGAACCACTCCGGGGTGTAATAAGTGTGGTGCAAGCCACGGTATTTTTCTTCATATTCGGCAATGGTCAGCGCATCGCGACGTGCGTGCTCGCAGGCTTCGCGGGTGGCTGCATGCGGAATATCGAGGATTGCTATGCCCACCTTGGCTTTTTGCCACATGGCCTGGAGCACTTCGGCGGCCATGGCTTCATCAAAATAATGAAAGACGCTGTTGGCAATCACAAAATCATATTGCGGATCAGTGGCCATGGTTTGTGCAGCTTGTGCCTGGAAGTCGCCATCAGGCATGGCTTGTTGTGCGGCTTCAATCAGCCCGGCAGCGTAATCCAGGCCGCCCACAGTCAGGGTATGTTGCTGACGTAAGGCATATAAAAACGCGCCGGCGCCACAACCGACTTCAAATACAGAATCTCCAGACTTTAGTCCTAGTTTGTCACTGATGCGGCGGGTATATTCCTGCCAGTCTGCTGGGTTGATTTTGCCTGCACCACTGTCAAAACCATCGAGGGCAATCAAGGTATCCAGTGTGATGGCATGTTGCGGTTGCAGGGTGCGCTTTTCCCAAATCTGTTGCCAAAGGTTACTCATGTGTTCGCTTCCATTTTCTGACTGATGGCTTTTAGTACACGGGCACGCAATTGAGTGCTGCTGATGCCTTCGGTGCGCGGCAGGATATGTAATTTGTCTGCGGCAATCGGGTTGCTGTTATCGTGACCATGTACCAGCAGGTCGATATTGTGTTGCTGTAAAAAGGCTTCATCAAGCAGCCAGGGGCTGGGCACTACTTCATCCACGTCACGCATGGCTAGTAGCACTTCTGCACGCGCGGCATAATCCAGCTCAGGCTCATAGCCTTTTTTGGCACGAATCTCTTCGTCGGTGGTCAAGGCCACCACTACATGGCCCAATTGCCTGGCGGCTTTTAACAGGCGCACGTGGCCGTGATGGATCAGCGTGGCGGACATATCGACCATAATGCGCTTTTGTGGCTGCGTCATGGCTGTAGCTCCAGTAAATCAAGAATGGCGCCGCGTGCCGTGCTGCCCAGGTGTGCTTCGCCCAAGTGGCAAACGACACTGCCGCGGCTGATGCCGCGTGGTTGATACAGTACAGCACGTGCATGCTGGCTACTGACCTTGGCGTCAACCCAGGTACATAGTACTGGTTGGTAGTTCACCGGGTGAGTCGCATAAGCAGCAATCTTTTTCAGCATCTGTGCCTTGTTGATAAACACCGCTTCACGCAAGTCATCATGCTTGGGCAAGACCTCATACAAAGAGGCGATGGCATGGTAAGGGCCCGTCATGCGGCGTTCCAGATGCGTGGCCAGATTCAGATAAAACGAATCGACCGCGTGTCTGGGCGATTGGTGGAAAGCAATAAAAGAGGCGCCGGTCAGGCCAAACAAGCCTTTGCAGGAGCTATAGGCAATCACATCGGCCAGGCCATGGTCATTTTCCAGGCCGATAGAAGCGGTGGCATCCAGCATCAGTTGTGCACCGACACGGTCAGCCAGGGCACGCAAGTCTGCAATCGGTAACAATAAACCGGCACTGGTTTCGGTATAGCAGGCGACGACCCAGTCATAGTGGCCAGTCACGTTTGCCAATTGTTGCCAGTCGCAGACGGTGACTAATGACACCTCGCCAGCATTGCGTTGAGCCATTTGTGCAAAGCTGACCAGGCGTTGTGCGTAATAACCACTGTCTATCACCAACACCTTGCCGTATAGAAAGTTCAGGCTGGCAATTTCGAGTGCCAGGCTGGCAGAGCCTTGTAGCCGTGCAATATGGGCATGGTCAGTCATGGTCTTGAGGGCGCTCAAAACCACATCTTCGACTTGGCTGTAATCCTGGTCACCGCGTCCAAAGCATGGTCGCAGGCCAAGCAGGTTTTCTTCCAGTAAACTGGCCGGGCCAGCGGTAAACAATACCTTGTGTTGATTTTGCGTGGTGACATGCGCGTGTATGGTGGTGTCAGGCATATTCCACCTCGGTTAAAAACTGCATAAAGTCCTGTTTGTTTTGTGCCGGGGTACGCGTCGGCCGCCCCAGGTCAGCCCGTGCGCCTTTGCGGCACAGTACTTCAATAAAGCTGCTTTTGCCGCTGGCTAAGGTTTGTTGCAACACTGTGTTTAATGATTCTGCGCCAGACACACTGTAGACCTGTGCATAGCCGGCAGCACTGGCAATGTCTGAGAGTGTGAGTTGCGCGGCCACGGTTGGCTGGCCACCCACAGAGTCGTGCGCGCCATTATTCAACACAATATGCAGCAGATTGGATTGCTGGGCACTGATGGTCAGGCTGCCCATATGCATCAGCATGGCACCATCACCGTCAATGCAGATCACTTGCCGGTCTGGCTGTGCCAGTGCAATGCCGCAGGCAATTTGTGAGGCGTGGCCCATGCCACCCACGGTGAGAAAATCGCGGCCATGTCCGGCCTGTTGCGCTTTGCGCAGCTCAAACAGTTCACGTGAGGCCATGCCGGTGGTTGCCACCACGGCAGCGTCTTGTGGCAAGGCTGACACAATCTGCCCAATCATGTGCTCACGGCTTTCCAGCACGGGCAATTTACCTGCCAGGGCAGAGGCGGGGGCTGCTGTTGTTTTTACTGGTTTATACGGCGCAAAGCTTTGTTTGCGTACCACCAGTGCGACGGGGCCCTGACGTGTCATCGCCTGCTGTAACAATGTTTGGATTTGCGCATGGGCGCTGTCTATGTCATCAGCCATCACTTGGTAAGGCAAGCCGAGCACGTCAAGTTGTGACAGAGTAATCTGGCCTTGTTTGACATGCTGCGGTTCATCATGGATCTGTTCGCCATGCGCATTCAGCTCTCCGCGCCAGCCAATGACCAATAACATAGGAATGCCATACACCTGTGGATCCGCCAGTGACGCAATCGGGTTCACCACATTGCCCAGGCCGGAATTTTGCATATAGACCAGCGCCGGTTGGTTGCTTGCCAGGTAGTGGCCAATGGCCAAACCAATCGCACCACCTTCATTGGCGGCAATCACATGCTGGCCGGTAGCCAGGGTGTCTGAAAAGCAGGCACACAATTCTTTGAGTAGTGAGTCGGGCACGCCAGCAAAAAACTGTACTTGTTCGCTTTGCAAGGCGTTTAAAAAATCCTCGGCATGTATCATCAGAATACTCCGCTTATCTGGTTACGGTTATTTAGTGCCTGGAATCAGTTCCAGCACATCGTTAATTGACATCAGGCTGGCTTCGATTTCTGCGGTCCTGCCATTTTTGAGGATTTCCATGGCGGCATTCTGCATGGCCGGATAGGCGGCACGCATCATATGGTTGGCATAAATCACCAGGTTAAAGCCGTGTGCGGCCAGTTCTTCCTCAGTCACTTTGTTGTAACTGGTGGGGACGCAGACTAAGGGAATGGTTGGGAATTCGGATTTGAAAATTTTGGCAAACTCAAACACTTCGTCCGGTGCTTTCTGGCGGCTGTGGATCATGATGCCATCGACGCCCGCGCCTACGTAAGCTTGTGCGCGTTTAACTGCATCAGCAATGCCTTTTTCTAGGATCAGGCTTTCAATACGCGCAATCACCATAAAGTCATCACTCACACGTGCGGCGCGGCCTGCCATGATTTTTTCGCAGAAAGGCTCAATCTCGTCCTGCAATTGCGGCACTTCATTGCCAAATAAGGAATTCTTTTTTAAACCAATTTTGTCTTCAATAATGGTGGCGGAAATACCCAGGCGTTCCATGCTGCGCACATTGAGTTCAAAGTGCTCCAGTTTGCCGCCGGTGTCGGCATCCATAATTAAAGGTTTGGTGGTGACATCAAAGATGTCATTAATATTAGACAGGCGGCTGTTGATCTCAACCGCTTCAATATCGGGTTTGCCGCGGGCGGTAGAGTCGGTCAGTGAGCTAGACCAGAAACCGTCGAACTGGCAGGTTTTGCCATTACGTTGCGCCGTCACATGTTCGGCAATGAGGGCGGAGATCGGATTATGCGCCTCAATAAAACGTGAAATCGGTTTCACCGTCAGCAATCTCTTCAAGGTACGGCGGCGGATATCCGGCGTGGTACCCAGGGCCTGGATCTGGCCGAGCATTTCATTCGAAGACACGCCACGTGTATAAGGAATCTCGATCAGGTGGCCGCCATACTCGGCCAATGCGGCACGTGCACGGTCACGGTAGGGCACCAGCGGGCCTTCCAGCCAGTCGTCGCCATGCACCATGATGTCTGGTTTGTATTTGAGCAGGTTGGGCGCATAGTCCCATTCTTCTTGCGGCACCACATTGACCACGCCGCGAATATTCTCGACGATCTGTTTGCGTTGCTCATACGTCAGATAGGGCAGGCGTTTATGGTCTGCAACCGCTGCGTCTGATAACAGGCCGATGGTGACGTCGCCGTACTTTCTGGCCTGCTCAATAATATTGATATGGCCATGGTGCAGAATGTCTACGGTCATACCTACATAAACGGATGCCATGCAAAACTCCTTCGTAGTCTTTTGGATACCTTATATAAGGTATGCGAATTGGATAGCCTGATTATCGTTGGCAATGCCTAAGAATGATTTGCAGATAAACGCGGAAAACCGGCCTTATATCTTGTGTGATACAGCGGTCATGGAAGGGGTGGAAAACAGCTGTGCTTTAAAAGCAGAATTAAGACAGATTCTCTATTTAGCTCGGTTAATGGTCACGGCACATCTTTTTATAAAATAGATTGGTATAAACAATTTTGTGCAGTTCTTGATAGAAGGCTAAAGATTTTGGTGGAGGGGTCGTAAATAGTTTCAAGTGCATGATTGATCGAAAAAAGAAATTTGCAAGAAGTATTAAAGAAATTTCGTAAGCGGTCGATAACACAACTAACAACGCTAGATAGCAAACATTAAGTGGTAAATAGCGATCAACGTTGAAAGTAACATGACGATTTGACACTTAACTGGGTATACGACTCTAAAGGAGATTTAACATGGCTTCAGTAATTAACACCAACTTGGCATCCTTGAATGCACAACGTAACTTAAACGCTTCACAAAGCAGCCTGAATACTTCTATTCAACGCTTGTCTTCTGGTCTGCGTATTAACAGCGCTAAAGATGATGCGGCTGGTATGGCGATTGCAACACGTATGGACTCACAAGTTCGCGGTATGGATGTTGCAACACGTAACGCTAACGATGCGATCTCTTTCTTGCAAACTGCAGAAGGTGGTTTGAGCAGCGCAACTGACTCATTACAACGTATGCGTGAACTGGCTGTACAGGCAGCCAACGGTTCTTACAGCTCTGGTGACCGTGCAAACCTGGATACAGAATTTTCTCAACTGAAGTCAGAATTGACTCGCTTGAGTACAGCGACCAAGTTTAACGGCCAGGCAGCATTCGGTGCAGGTTACAACTTCCAGATTGGTGCAGACAGTGGCGATACCATTAGTGTGTCTTCTGTTTCAGCGGCTTCTCTGTCTGGTTCCCTGTCTTCAGCAGATGCTGCATCAGATGCGATTACTGCGATTGACGCACAATTGACTGCTGTAAACACTAGCCGTGCGACATTGGGTGCTTACCAAAACCGTTTTGCTTCAGTAGTAAGCAACCTGGGCGTAGCGTCTGAGAACATGTCTGCTGCCAAGTCACGTATCACTGATGCTGACTTCGCTTCAGAAACAGCCAAGATGACACGTGCACAGATTCTGCAACAAGCTGGTACTGCGATGCTGGCTCAAGCGAACCAGTTGCCTAACCAAGTGATGACATTGCTGAGAGGTTAATACATCACACGGTAACGCTAAATCCACAGGCCTAGACCCTGTGGATTTGGCCTAGGTAAAAGGAGCAACATCATGAGTGACTCATCTATAAATGGTGTAGGTGGCAGTTTGCAGGGTGTACAGGCAGCCAGTAGCTTGAAACTGGTGAAATATGCTGAATCAGCTGCGGATAAAGTGACGGCCGATGTGAATGACAAAGCTGCGATTAGCGGTGCAGTCAAAAAGTTAAATGAGTATGTAGCACCAGCGTTACAAACGATAGAGTTTTCTATCGATGATGACAGCGACCGCATCATTGTGAAAGTGGTGGATACCGAAACACAAAAGGTATTACGCCAAATTCCCAATGAAGAGGTGTTGGCCATCAGTAAAACGCTGGATAAATTACGCGGGCTGGTGGTACGACAGACAGCCTGATATTGCGTTTTAATTCGGTTGGGAGATTAAGAAATGGCATCGATTGTATCCTCTACTGGCGCATCTGGCCTGCCTATTGACTCATTAGTCACGGCGCAGATGCAGGCGGAACAGCAACCCATTACCGATATTAAAACCAAAATATCGTCTTACAATACCAAGCTCTCCGCGTACAGCACGCTGAAAAGCGGCTTAAGCACTTTTCAAACGGCCGTTGATAAACTGGCTACCGCAGCCAAGTTTAATGCGCAAGCCGTCACCGCCAGTGACAGCACCAGTATCAGCGCAACTGCGAATGGCACAGCCGTTCTCGGTAACTACAATGTGACGGTCAGCCAGCTGGCGACTTCACAAAAACTGGCCACTTCGGCTTACAGCAGTGCCACCGACATCGTCGGCACCGGCAAAATTACGATCTCTTTTGGTACCTATACGGCAGCAGCTGGCGCGACGCCTGCTTCATTTACAGCCAATGGCGATAAGTCCGATATCACCATCGATATCACCAGCAGCAACAATACGCTGGCAGGTATCCGTGATGCGATCAATGCAAAAAATGCGTCTGTCTCGGCTTCTATTGTCAATGATGGGACCGGTAATCGCCTGGTGATTACGTCTAAAGACACCGGCGAGGTGAATAGCCTCAAAATATCGGTGGCAGATGATGATGGTAACAATACGGATACTGGCGGGCTGTCTGCATTAGCCTACGACCCCTTGGCCAGCAGCAATAATATGACGCAAATGACGGCGGCGAAGAATGCCTTGCTGACCGTGGATGGCATGAGCATCAGTAAATCCAGCAATACGGTGTCTGATGTAATCCAGGGGGTGACTCTGACGTTGAAGTCGGTCACTTCGGCCAGCAATACGCTAAGTGTCAGCACCGATACCGATACGATACAAGCCTCGGTACAAAGCTTTGTCGATGCTTATAACGCATTGAATACTAGCATGCGCAACCTGACCAAGTTCGTATCGGCAGGGTCTAGCTCCAATGGGGCCTTACTCGGTGATTCGACGGCACGCAACATCATGGTCAAATTGAAATCCATGTTGTCCGCATCCTCGCCCACTGCCACAACCTATAAAACGTTGACCGACATTGGGGTCACCATGGGTTCTGATGGGTCCTTGTCGCTGGATAGCACTAAATTGCAAAAAGCTGTCACCAATAACGTTAGTGATGTGGCAAAGCTGTTTTCACCATCGGCGACGTCCACCGATCCGCAAGTGACTTTTGTCAGTAGCAAGGATGACACGGCCTCGGGTACCTATGCGGTGAATATCACGCAATTAGGCGGTAATGGGGTGAATGCCAACGGCACGATCAATGGTGTGACGGCGATTACGACCGGCTCTATTCTGACTGGCGCCAGCGGTAATGCCAGTTATGGCCTGCAATTGAGCGTCACAGGTACTGCGACAGGCAGTCGTGGCACGGTGACCTTCAGCAAGGGCCTGGCAGGGGAGCTCAGCAGCTTGCTGGACGGCTGGCTGGATAGCGAAGGCGCATTGACCACAAAAACAGATGGTATTTCAAGTTCCATTAAAGATTTGAACAAAAAGGCCGATGATATAAGTGCCAAGCTGCCTGCAATTGAAGCACGTTACCGCGCCCAGTACGCAAAACTGGATGCACTGCTCAGTAGCTTACAGAGCACCAGCAGTAACCTGACTTCACAACTGGCCGCGATTAGCGCTAACAGTTAGTTGAAGCGGTAGATGTCTGTAGCGAGCGGCTGGCAAATTATCGTAAACCATACGCTTTAAAGCAGAATTCAGGAGTCAAAAATGTTCGGGATGAAAAAATTAGGTGTTAATGCTTATGCAAGCGTAGGGTTGGAAACCGGTGTGGTGGATGCCAGCCCGTTGAAACTGATCGTTATGCTGTATGACGGTGCAATTTCAGCCTGCATTCATGCCCAGCAAGCGATGGCACAGCACGATATTGCAAAAAAAGGCGAGTACCTGACACAAGCAGTGACTATCGTCGATAGCGGCTTACGTGCCTGCCTGGACAAGCGTGCCGGTGGCAACATTGCGCAAAATCTGGACCAGCTTTATCAATACATGACACGTACGCTGATGGAAGCCAGCGTGCGTCAGGATGCGAAAAAAGTACAAGAAATTCAACATTTACTGATGGAATTAAAGAGCGCGTGGGAAACACTGGAAAAGTCAGCCATGGCGCGTCCAGTGCAAGCGGATATGTCTTTGGGCCAGATGGTCGCCCAGAAAACAAATGAATTGCAACAGATGGGGCAAGTTAACCGTTTGGCCACTGCCGGAGCCTAAGATGTCACAAGCACTGATTAATACTTACGAATCTGCCGCAAAACTGATGGAGCAGATGTTGATTGCGGCACGCAAGGATGCCTGGGAAAAAGTCACCGAGCTGGAGCAGTCCTATATGCTTAAACTCGAAGTGGTCAAAAGCCTGGAGCAAACCATGCGTCTGGAGTCTCAGGCACTGACACCAGAACTCAATGCCCGTAAACAGGCCTTGGTGCAGAAGATTTTGGCTGATGATGGTGAAATCAGGAATTTGCTCTATCCGGTGATGCACCGCATCACCGATATGATCTTTGATGCGCAATTACATGCGCGCATCCCCCCGGACGTGATATAGATGTTACCGATTCCGCAAGTTCTCTCACAACGTATTATCGCGAGTGAAACAGAGAGCTTGCGTGCAGTTTCTTCGATCATGCCGGTCGAAGGCACGCAGTCTGAAGCCCCTTTATGGGAGCGCATGCGGCCTGGCATGCAGTTTACCGGCCTGATTCTGCAAAAAGAAACAGGGGCCGCCAAAGCCTCAGAACTGGCACAGTTCAAGGTTCAAATCCAACTTCCTAATCAAGCACCAACAACGGTACAGATGCAGTTGCCTGCCCACCTGGCACAACAGCAAACCCTGCATATGCAGTTTATGGGCCTGGCGCAGCAAGGTGCAGGCAAAGAGATCCTGCCGCAAGTGAAATGGGGTGTGCAGCCAGGCAATAGCCAGGCCAACACCGGCACAGCACACTTGGCTGAGACCGCCTTGCTGACAGATATGTCACAGTCCGATCATGGCGAACATCTGCAGGACATGGTGAAAACAGCGGCTGGCCAAGCCAGCCTGGTTGAGCTAAGTAGCCCGGCCAAGCATTTGCAACGCTGGCTAAGCTCTTCTGAATTTCAGCAACAAACCACTGCTTTGCAAGCGCAAACCGTGGTCAGTCATAGCCCGCAAAAACCACAAGTACTGGCACAAGACCTGAAACATGCGCTGGATAGCTCTGGCCTGTTTTATGAGTCGCACCTGAAAGAGGCGACACTGGGAAGCCGGCCCTGGCACCAGTTATTGCAGGAGCCACAAAACAAACCCGGCCTGGTGCCGCCCGAGATGGTCGCGCAACAGTTACAGGTGCTGGAACAGCAGCGCGTCGTGTGGCATGGCGAGGTGTGGCCAGGGCAAACCATGCAATGGCAAGTGAATGAGCAGGAGAACTCGGCCCATTCGTCAGACGAGCCGGTGTTGAACAGTTTGCAGAGCGACCTGACCTTGCATTTGCCGCGCCTGGGTGAGGTGTCAGTCAAGATCACCATGGTTAACGGACGTTTCAGCGTACGTGTTGAACCGGAAGATGCCAAGGCTTTGAAAGAGATGCAGTCTGGTCGTAGTCAGTTGGCCATGAGTTTGCAGTCTGCGGGTTTAAAACTGGAGTCTTTACAGATTAGCCAGGATGACACGGCGCAAGACAGGCGGCAGTATGCAGCAGGATAAACTGTATACACAGTCTGCTGTCGCCCTGGCTTATGAAGCCGGTGATCTGGCGCCACGCGTGGTTGCCAAAGGCAATGGTTTACTGGCTGAGCGCATTATTGCGCTGGCGAAAGAACATGAGGTGTATGTGCATGAGTCGCAGGCCTTGTTGAGCCTGTTGATGCAGGTAGAACTGGATGCCCATATTCCGCCGCAGTTGTATCAGGCGATCGCCGAGATCCTGGCATGGTTATATCAATTAGAGCAGGGGGAAACGCGGGAGCCGCCTGCTGTGTAGGCAGTTGATGCAGGATATGCCGTTTTAGACTTGCATGTTCATCATGTCCTGGTAGGCGGTGACCAGTTTATTACGCACCTGCACCGTGGCCTGGAAAGCGATATTGGCTTTCTGGCCAGAAATCATGACATCAGACAGGCTGACATTGTCATTACCCATGGCAAAGTCCTGCCCCAGTTTTTCTGATTGCAGTTGCATATTGTTGACCTGGTCCAGTGAGGCTTTCAATGCATCGCTAAAGCTGACCTGGCTGGTCGGGGCCGCTGCATTGGTTTTCTGCACTGGATTTGCGATGGCCGCGCTACCCAAACCTTCAGGTTTTTGAGCGGCAGCACGCAATTGTGCCAGCATGGACGAGATGCGTTGTGCATCAATACCGCCTGCGTTCATGGTGGGCTCCTTTCATCGTCTGGGCAGATTAAGCCCTTAATTGTCATGGTAGACACTTTAGCATTCTGTGCTACCGGGTGCTTTGTAAAATAGGCAACATTAATCCGTCTTATTTGCCAATTTGAAAATAAACAGTAAGCGCATAATGTGATCCATGTGAGTGTGTCCTTAAAACGCATTCGAGTTCAAAAAGGTGTTTTTGAGTCAGCCAACCCGGATCGGGCGCTAAATTCAGAAAGCCTGCGGTAGTAAACATGGAGGTTCAGATGGCTGCTGACGCTGCCTTACTTACATCAACTGGTGAGTCCAACGGTACACCGAATATGTTTGGTCAACTCGGACAGAAGCTGCTATTGGTCGCAGGTATTGCGGCCGTGGTTGCCGTGATGATTGTGTTCTGGCTGTGGAGTCAGAAGCCGGATTACCGCGTCTTGTTCTCCAACTTTGCCGACAAAGATGGTGGCGCCATTGTCGCTGAGCTCGACAAGTTAAGTGTCCCTTATCAGTTTGCTGAAGGCGGCAATGCGATTTTGGTCCCTGCTGACCAGGTGCATCAGGTGCGTTTGAAATTAGCCGCACAAGGCTTGCCAAAAGGCGGCAATATCGGCTTCGAATTACTGGAAAACCAGAAGTTTGGTGTGTCGCAGTTTGTGGAGCAAGTCAACTTCCAGCGTGGCCTGGAAGGCGAGCTCGAACGTAGTATCCAGTCCATTTCTGCTGTGCAGGCCGCCCGTATCCATTTAGCGATTCCAAAACCAAGCGTATTCGTGCGCGAGCAACAATACCCAACGGCCTCGGTGTTATTAAACCTGCATAATGGTCGTCGTCTTGACGGTCAGCAAGTCGCAGCGGTGGTTCATCTGGTCGCTAGTAGCGTCCCTAACTTGTCTGCAGACCATGTGACTGTGGTCGACCAGAACGGTAATTTGTTGTCTGACACGACCAACAAGGTCAAACAAAACGGCCTGGATCCGGAGCAAATGGCTTACGTGGAAAATATGCAGAGCAGCATTGCCCGCCGCGTGGAGTCGATTATTACCCCTATCGTTGGTGCCAAGAATGTGCACGCCGAAACCAGTGCAGAGATTGATTTCTCTATGACTGAACAAGCCAACGAGTCATACAAACCCAATACCAAACCTGATGATATGGCGATTCGCAGTGCGCAAAGCCATGAGTCACAAAATGCCAGCGGCAGTAATGGCGCAGTACCTGGTGCTTTGTCTAACCAGCCACCAGGTGAGTCTACTGCACCGATTAATGCCCCGGGTGCGCAAGCGCCTGGTGAAAATGCGCCGCCTGCTGCTGCACCAGCACCACCACAAAATACCCAAAAAGATAACACGACCAACTACGAGCTGGATAAAACAGTCAGCTACATCCAGCAAGCTAAAGGCGGTATCAAGCGCCTGCACGTTGCGGTGGTGGTGAATCATATCCCTGTGGTTGATAGCACTGGTAAAACGACTTATCGTGCCTTGAGCAATGCCGAGAAGCAGCAAGTGAGTGACCTCGCCATGCAAGCCATGGGCTTTAACAAAGAGCGTGGTGATACGATTTCTGTCGTCAACACCCCGTTTATTGCCGAAGCACAGGACAAGCTGGTGGAGCCACCATTGTGGAAAGATCCACTGGTGATTGAGTATGGTAAAGATGCCTTGCGTTTTCTGGCAGGGGTGATTGTGTTGATGATGGTTTACAAAAAACTGCTCAAACCAATGGCCAACAAACTGACCGGTGCTGACAAGAAAGAGCAAGCGCTGGCTGCAGGTGCGGCCGCACTGACCGGCCCTGACGGACTGCCTATTGCAGGCGCCACCGGTGCAGAAGGGGATGATACCTTGGTGACCTTGAGTGGTGATGCGACAGCATTACCGGGTGGTCTGGACCAGACCCTGCAAGCGGCAAAACAGGTAGCGAAAGATAACCCACGTATGGTGGCTAATGTTGTGTCCAGCTGGACCTCCGCGGAGAAGTAGTGCATGAGTGACCAGGGATTAACCAGAAGTGCAATCTTGATGCTGGCGCTCGGTGAAGACGAGGCGGCTGAAGTGATGAAGCATTTGTCACCGAAAGAGGTGCAGCGCCTAGGGATTGTCATGGCGTCGATGAAGCCAGTACCACGCGAAGAGGTTGAGCAGGTGCTGGAAAAGTTCATGCTGGACTTTGCTAGCAGCAGCGATTTCGGTCTCGATTCGGACAGCTATATCCGCTCGGTGCTGATCAAAGCTTTTGGTGATGACAAAGCCTCCAACTTGCTGAACCGTATTCCGCAATCACAAGATGCGGCGGGCATAGAAAGCCTGAAGTGGATGGATGCCTTTAGTGTGGCGGACTTTATCAAGAACGAGCATCCACAGATTATTGCCACCATTTTGTCTCATCTGGAGGCAGAACAGTCCGCAGAAATTTTAGGGCATTTTACCGAGCGTTTGCGCCAGGACGTGATTTTGCGTATTGCGACGCTGGACAGTATCAAACCGACTGCGTTGAGAGAGTTGAATGAAGGCATGCTGAAAATGCTGGCCGGTAATGACAACATTAAGCGGCAGGCGATCGGTGGCGTCAAAACCGCTGCCGAGATCATGAACTACATTAGTGGCGAACATGAGGCCAAACTGATGGATGGCCTTAAAAGCTACGATGACAATATGGCGCAGCAAATCATGGATCAGATGTTTGTGTTTGACAACATCATGGAGATCGATGACAGAGGCATTCAGGTGCTGCTGCGTGAAGTACAGTCAGACATGCTGATCGTGGCCCTGAAAGGCACCTCAGATGAAATGAAAGAAAAATTCTTCCGCAATATGTCGTCGCGTGCGGCTGACATGATGCGTGAAGACCTGGAAAGCCGTGGGCCAGTCAAGCTGTCAGAAGTTGAAGGCCAGCAGAAACAAATATTGCAAATTATCCGTCGCTTGTCAGATGAAGGTCAGATCATGCTGGCTGGCAAAGGCGACAGTGAGCAATATCTATAAACGCATGATATAAGGAAAGTGTCTCATGGTAGCTTCTGCAATTCCAAAAGAACAAATGAGCGCCTATCAACGCTGGGAGATGGCCAGCTTTGATGATTCCATCTCCAGTGAGCGTGTTAAACGTGAACGCGAGCAGGCCGAGGAAAATGCACGTACGGTCAGCCAGATTCTGAAGCAGGTCAGGCAAGAGGCTTATGAAGAGGGCTTTAAAACCGGTTACGGCGATGGTATGACACACGCCCAGTCGCAAATTGACACAGAGCGCCAGCAATTGTCGCAAATGGCCGCCAGCTTTCAGCAGGCATTGGCCATGCAGGATGTCAGCGTGGCCGAGTCTGTGTTGAGCCTGGCGCTGGACCTGGCAAAAGCCATGATGAAAACCAAATTGCAGGTGGATCCGCAAGCGGTGATTCCTGTGGTACTCGATGCCATGCATTACTTGCCTCAAGTCAAACAGCCTGCCAGGTTGATCGTGCATCATGAAGATGCCAAAGTACTGCGTGCCCATATTGGTGAGCAACTGAAAGAACAAGGCTGGCAACTGGTTGAGGATAGCCAGATTGAGCGTGGTGGCTGCCTGGTGGAAACCGCAGAAAACCAGATTGATGCCAGCAATGAAATGCGCTGGAAACGCCTGGTGCAAGGCTTGTCACGCGTGGATGACTGGCATAAACCTGTCGCTAGCAATGAATAATGTGTGCAGCCTATTGAGCAGCGATTGTGATTGATGCAAGCATGACAGACCCTAATACCGCCGTAGATGCCAGCCCAGTGTTGGCAGAAGACTTGGTTAATGATGCGGATGTGACGCCAACCGCAGATGCCAATGTCATGGCAGACCAGGCAGAAATTGCCGCGCCTGCCGAACAGGACTTGCCACCCAATGTGCATAACGAGCGTTGGCAAAGTTACCTTAAAGACTGTAGAGAACTGATTCATTTGGTTGAACCACTGGAAGTGGCTGGACGTATCGTCAAAGTCACCGGCCTGATCATGGTTGCAACCGGTATCAAAATGCCGATTGGCGGCGCCTGTTTTATTCCGCTGCAAGATGGCGGCCGCGTTGAAGCCGAAGTCGTCGGTTTTGATGGCGAAAACTTGCTGTTAATGCCACAGTCAGCCGTTGATGGTGTCGTGCCTGGCGCCAAAGTATTCAGTATGGAAGTCACCGAGACCTTGCCTAAACCGCAATTTGGTCGCCCGCCACGCCGTCGTGCACAAGACCGTGCACGTCATTTTCCGGTAGGCGATGGTTTGCTCGGCCGCGTGGTCGATGCTGCGGGTAATCCGCTGGATAACCTGGGCCCGATCTCCACTGAAGTCATGGCGCCGTTAAGTGGGCGTGTGATTAACCCACTGATGCGCGCACCGATTGAAGATACGCTGGATGTAGGCGTACGTGCAATCAATGCCATGTTAACCGTTGGTCGCGGGCAACGCCTGGGCCTGTTTGCGGGTTCTGGTGTGGGTAAAAGCGTATTGCTGGGCATGATGGCGCGTTATACCACCGCCGATGTGATTGTGGTTGGCCTGATTGGTGAGCGGGGCCGCGAAGTACAAGAGTTTATTGAACAGATTTTAGGGCCAGAAGGCCTGGCACGCTCAGTGGTGGTGGCTGCCCCGGCAGACGTTTCGGCACTGATGCGTTTGCAAGGGGCCAATTACGCCACTGCGATTGCCGAGCGTTTTCGCCAGCAAGGCAAAAACGTATTGTTAATCATGGATTCACTGACACGCTATGCCATGGCGCAACGTGAAATCGCCTTGGCGATTGGTGAGCCACCAGCGACCAAAGGCTACCCACCTTCAGTGTTTGCCAAATTACCCGCGCTGGTTGAGCGTACCGGTAACGGCGCCAGGGGCGAGGGCTCAATTACCGCTTTTTATACCGTGCTGACCGAAGGGGATGACCAGCAGGATCCGATTGCTGATTCTGCACGTGCCATTCTCGATGGCCATATCGTGCTTAACCGTACCCTGGCTGAGAGCGGGCATTATCCGGCGATTGATATTGAACAGTCGATCAGCCGTGCCATGCACAATATCACCAGTAAAGAGCACCAGCAGGCCGCACGTTTGCTCAAGCAGTTATATTCGCGTTATTTGCGTAACCAGGATCTGATTGCCGTTGGCGCTTACCAGCCAGGCTCTGATCCTATGCTGGATGTGGCGATTAAAAAGCGTGACCAGATCAATGCATTTTTGCAGCAGGACATTGATGAAAGTGCCTATATGCAAGCCTGTTTGCAGCAGTTGGCGCAAACCATTTCTTGAGGCAATCTTTAATACGTTATGGCCAAACAGTCGACACAAACGCTGACACTGCTGATTCAACTGGCGACAGACGAGGTGGACGCTGCCATGCAAGACCTGGCGCAAGCCATGCAACTGCTTGAACAGGCACAACAGCAGCGCACCATGCTGGAACAATATCAGCAAGAGTATGAGCAGCAATGGCAGTTGGCATCACAAAAAGGCCTCAAAGCCGATTTATACCGCAATTTTCAGGGCTTTTTCTCGCAATTGGAATTGGCCGTGCGCAGTCAAAATGCTCAAATCGAACAATGTCAGGCGAATGTCCTGCAAAAACGACAGCTATTGCAGGAAAAACAGCGCAAACAAAAGTCCTTTGAAGTTCTGATGACGCGAGCAGCAACGATGCAAGCAAAAGCAGAGGGCAAGCGTGATCAGAAACTGATGGATGAGTTTGCAAGCCGTGCCAAGCGCATGCGTCTGTAAAACAAATGTTGACCGGGAGAGTCATATGGCGTTTTTGAATTCCGCAACTTTACTGAATATGGGGGCCGATGCCGTGAAAACAGCATCGCCCAATCAGGTGTCACAAGACGCACAGAGCAATGGTTCTGATGAGTTTGCACAGGCGTTGCGCAAGCAAATGCAGCAAAGTAGCAAGCCTGTGATCCCAACTGCCAATAAGGCGACGGCTGATAAGGTAGATGCACCTAAACCTGAGCCGACAAAATCCGCGACAGCAGAAAAAGCGCCTGCTGCACCAAACAATACGGTCAAGTCAGAAGACAGTCCACAAAAGACCGCGGCTGATAGCAGCGACGAACATACGAGTGCTGAAGCAGCAGCCAGCACTGAAGAGACTGCTGCGTCCGCAACGACCAGCAATACAAAAGACCCTGCCGACGTGATTGAAACAGCGCAAGAGCGCAAAAAACGTTTATTGGCAGACCTGGCCGCGAATGATCAACTGCCACCAGGCATTTCGCCGTGGATGCAAACCATGATTGCCATGCGTCCAACCACAGCACAAACCGATAGCCAGCCTAAAGCTGAATTGAGTACCGATGGTGCTAGCGTGACAGTAGATAGCGAGCAATTGCCTGCTGTTGATGGCAATGCCTTGGCTTTGCCACTGGAAACTGAGGCAACGGCTAAAACCACACTTGCACAGATACCGACCGGGCCTGCTGTGAATGTAGAGCAGGATGATCAGGCCGCCGATTTCAAACAATTGCTGGCTGGCAATGCACAGGCTGAAACGGCTAAAGAGTCACCTGGTATTTCTGAAACCTTGGTCAATGCTAAATTAATGGCAGAGGCGACAGGCGAAGCAGGACGTACAACGCAGGCTTTTAATGAGATGCGTGGGGCGGATGCACAAGCCGATATATTGAATTTACCACAGCAGCCAGCGGCGCAAGCCTTATCCAATAGCACATGGCTGAATGCGGCTGGTGTGGCGCAAAGCAGCTCTGTGGCGATGTCGCAAATTGCGGCGCCGTTTGGCAATGAGCGCTGGCAAACCGCCATGAACCAGCATGTGATGAATATGGTAGGCAGTGGCGACGATGTGGCCAGCCTGACCTTGTCACCACCCGACTTGGGTCCCATTCAAGTCGTGCTGAAAGTGGATAACCAGTCTGTGAATACCAGCTTTATTACTGATAACCCGCTGGTCCGTCAGGCATTGGAAGATGGTATGCAGGATTTGCGTGAGCGCATGCAGTCACAAGGCTTGCAGTTGGGCCAAACCTTTGTTGGTGATGGTCAGCAGGCGCAACAGCATTTTGAGCAACAAACGTCACGCCAAGGTGGTCAGTCATCAGGCACAGCAGGCGAAACGGACGCTGTGCTTGCGCCTCAAGCCATTAAAACCACGGTCGCACGTGGCCTGGTTGACACCTTTGTTTAAACTGCGGGCAGGCAATCTGCCTGCCAGTAGGTATAAATTTCGATTAAACGCTGATTTAACCCTTTTATCCGTCAATCTCCAGCGCGCTGTTTTGCGCATAATGACACCATAAACACTCTAGGTTTAATGTAAGAAAGGTTTGTGTCATGGCTCAAGAACCGGCGAAAGCAGCTGGTGCCGCAGAAGCGGCGCCAAAATCCAAGAAAAAACTCATTCTGATATTGGCCGTCGTGCTGGCATTAGCTGCCGGTGGCGGTGCTGCCGCATTCTTTTTGATGAAGAAACCAGAAGCGCATCAGGCAAAAGGCAAGGCGGGCGATAAGGCTGAGCACGCCGAAGATGCTGAGGGCGAAGCAATTAGCGAGGAGTCTGCGGAAGAGGAAGCGCCAGAAGAGTCTGGTGGTCATGCTGATCCGAAAACGGCTTTGACTTATGTGCCATTTGAAACATTTACGGTGAATTTGTTACCAGACCCGGATGACAAGTTCCTGCAGCTCGATTTGACCATGGAAGTGAAAGGCGCTGAGCTGGCAGAAAAAATGAAAGCACAGATGCCTGCCTTGCGTAACCGCGTACTGTTATTGCTCACCAGCAAAAAAGCTTCCGATATTTCTACACCGGAAGGCAAAGCACAACTGAGTCAAGAGTTGCTGGTTGAACTGAAAAAACCGCTCGCTGCACACGGTAAGCCACTGAAAGTCACACAGGTATTATTTACCTCGTTCGTGATTCAGTAATGTTATGAGCCCAGTAGTTTAAAGTGAGTCATCATGTCAGCTGACAAGTTTTTATCACAAGACGAAATTGATGCGCTGCTCAAAGGCGTAGACGGCGATGACGAGAGTGAATCGTCTGGTAAAGACGATGTTAGCGTTCGTAACTACAACCTTGCCACGCAAGAACGGATCGTGCGCGGCCGCATGGCCACGCTGGAAATGATTAATGAGCGCTATGCGCGTTTATTGCGTGTTGAGCTGTTCAACTTCCTGCGCCGCACCGTTGAAGTCTCGGTCGGGCCAGTCAGGATTATCAAATATACCGACTTTATCCGTAACCTGGTGGTGCCTACCAACCTCAACCTGATTCACATTAGTCCCTTACGCGGCACCGGTGTGCTCGTGATAGATCCTACCTTGGTGTTTTTGGTGGTGGACAATATGTTTGGCGGCGATGGCCGCTTTCACACCCGCGTCGAAGGCCGTGATTTTACCGCGACCGAACAGCGCATTATCCAGCGCATCCTGGGCATCATGTTCGAATCGTATGAAAAGGCTTGGGCACCGGTATATCCGATCAAGTTTGAGTACCTGCGTTCAGAAATGAATACGCAGTTTGCCAACATCGCCACGCCGAATGAGGTGGTGGTGGCCATTACCTTCAATATTGAGCTGGGCCCGAATAGCGGTGAAATGCATTTTTGCGTGCCGTATTCCATGGTCGAGCCGATTAAAGACCTGCTGACCTCTCCATTACAAGGTGAAAACCTGGGCGGCGATAAGCGTTGGGTCAAATTGATGACGCAGCAAATTCAAGCCGCAGAAGTCGAGATTGTCGCTAATCTGGCCACGCGTAAATTGACGGTGGCAGACTTGCTGGAGCTGAAAGAAGGCGATGTGATCCCGATTAATATCAGTGACAGCATCGAAGGACAAATTGACAACATTCCGGTCATGGAGTGTCGTTATGGAGTATTTAACGGGCAGTACGCCCTCAAGGTTGAAAAGTTAATTCGCGCTGACGGTAGTCAGGAGCAATTGCAAGGAGAGTCATAATGGCTATGGATCCCGCCACTAATAGTGCAGATGATGATATGAATGCAGCGATGGCTGCCATGGGAGTGTCTGACCCCGGTGATGTGCAGACGATTGCGGAAGATGACTGGGGAGCAGCCTTGGCTGAGCAAACCCAGGCTGAGTCTTCGGCGTTGCAGGAGCCAACCAGCAAGACGGCTGTCTTTAACGAGTTTAGCAGCAACAATAAACTGGAAGGCACGCAGAATGATATCGACTTCATTCTGGATATTCCGGTACAGTTGACCGTTGAGCTAGGCCGCACCAAAATTTCGATCAAGAACCTGTTGCAACTGGCGCAAGGCTCTGTGGTTGAACTGGACGGCATGGCGGGTGAACCGATGGATGTACTGGTCAATGGCTGCCTGATTGCCCAAGGTGAGGTGGTGGTGGTGAATGACAAGTTTGGTATTCGCTTAACCGATATCATTACCCCGGCCGAGCGTATTCGCAAACTGAATCGTTAATGGTTTTTTTGAATCCCTTTTTATTTAGAGCGTCATGAAAATTATCCGCCAGTTGTTGATCGCCTTGTTTAGCAGTCTGGTTACCGGCGTGGCGTGGGCCGTTGTGCCTGCGGCGACTGTCGCAGCAGCACCGAGTGCGAGTGATAGCCTGGGCCGTATGGTGTATGGCACGGTGATTGTCTTGCTGGTGATCGCAGCGATTGCCTGGTTGTTACGGCGCGTGATGCCTGGGCAAACCATGGCTCAACGCGGTGTGATCAAACAAGTAGGTGGTTTACAGCTAAGCCCCAGGGAGCGTGTGGTCGTGCTTGAAGTGGCTGGCCGCTGGCTGGTAGTGGGCATCAATGCAGGCCAAATGACGGCCCTCGGCGAAGTCGCCCCACCTGCGACGGAATCCTCAGGGGAAGAGGGCGCAAGTGCTGCTCAGCCCCCGGCTTCTGGTATTGATCCACAAGCTTCTTTTGCGGTGCGTTTGCAACAAGCCATGCAAGAGACATTGCAGCAAACAGTCAAATCCCTCAAAAACAAGCCTTGAGTCGCTCATTTCCGACCTTTGATTTAGCCTGGTCGGGCGTACTATAGCCCTAACTTATTGATAGCCTTGTGTCTGCCATGCGCAGTTGCAAGCAAGTTTCGGGTGCCATACACATGCGTGTTTTTTCAGTGTTAAAGTCTATATTGTCCTTGTGGCTGCCGGTCGGCTTGCTGCTTGGTTTCCCGCTACTGTCGTGCGCGGCTGGCGGATTGCCGATTGGTACAGTCAGCCCTGGAGCAGGCGGTGGCCAGGACTATACACTGAGCCTGCAAACCCTGATTTTACTTACCTCGTTGACGTTTATCCCGGCCGCGATGTTGATGATGACCGGCTTTACGCGCATCGTGATCGTATTGTCTTTACTGCGTCAGGCATTGGGTACCCAGTCTGCTCCTTCCAACCAGGTATTGATTGGTCTGGCACTGTTTATTACCTTTTTTGTTATGGGTCCGGTGTTCGACAAGATTTATACCGACGCTTACCAGCCTTTGTCTGAAAGCAAAATCACCATGCAGGAAGCGTTAGAGCGCGGCGTGTTGCCACTCAAAGGCTTTATGCTCAAACAAACGCGCGAGAATGACCTGGCCATGTTTGCCAATATGGCACACACGGAAGCGATTCAAACGCCGGAAGAAGTACCACTGAGGATACTGGTGCCTGCTTTTATGACCAGTGAGCTCAAAACAGCCTTCCAGATCGGCTTTGCCATTTATATCCCGTTTTTGATTATCGATATGGTGGTGGCCAGTATCTTGATGGCCATGGGCATGATGATGGTATCACCGGCAATTGTGTCGCTGCCGTTTAAGCTCATGCTGTTTGTACTGGTTGACGGCTGGCAACTGATCATCGGCTCGCTGGCGCAAAGCTTTGTGATTTAACCTTTTGATTTAAATAGGCACACATTCATTTTCAGGAGTAAACCATGAGTCCGGAGCAGGTATTGACCATAGGCAGTGAAGCGATGCAAACCACATTGATGGTGGCCGCGCCGGTGTTGGGCACTGCGCTGATGATCGGCTTGATTGTGAGTATTTTTCAGGCTGCCACGCAAATCAACGAACAAACCTTGTCGTTTATCCCCAAGCTGGTGGGCGTCATGGCGGTGCTGTTACTGGCAGGCCACTGGATGCTGATGACCATGGTGGATTATATGCACCATATTTTCACTATGATTCCGCAATTGGTGAACTAAGCGCCTGATCACATGCTGACCATCCATGCTTCAGATCTGCAATTGTGGATTGTTCAGCTACTGTGGCCACTCACACGGGTACTAGGCTGCCTCACTGTCGTTCCGCTGTTCAGCCATCCAGCTATTCCCAAACGCATCAAACTGGCTATTGGCTTTGTGGTTACGCTGGCCATTGTGCCTGCGATTCAGGTGCCGCCCATTGAAGTGCTTTCCTGGCAAGGCTTATTGTCATTACTGGCCCAGTTTCTGATTGGTATCAGCATGGGCTTTGTCATGCGGCTGCTGTTTACAGCAGTCGAAATGGCCGGCTTTATGATGGGGATGAGTATGGGGCTAGGCTTTGCCAGTTTTTATGATCCGCAGGCACATGGCCAAACGATTGCCGTCGGCCAGTTTCTGACCATGCTGGCGCTGTTGGTGTTTTTGAGTCTGGACGGTCATTTAATTGTGGTCGCGGTCATGCTGCAAAGTTTTGAAACCATGCCGATAGGGATGGAGCACTGGCAGTTGAATAGCCAAGCCATTGCAAGCCTAGGCGGCCATATTTTTTCACAAGGCTTGTTGCTGTCATTGCCGGTGGTTGCCAGTCTGCTGATTACCAACATGGCCTTGGGCGTGTTAACCAAGGCAGCACCGCAATTCAATATTTTCGGTATTGGTTTCCCAATTACGATTTCAGTCGGCTTTTTGATGACATTATTAAGCCTGCCTTCTCTGGTCAGCCCCGTCAGCCGCTGGCTGGTCGATGCGCAGCAACTGATGTTGCAGGTACTGCGCTAGCCGTGCCAGGCCTGTGTGCTTGCAAGGCCTTCACCGCTTCAATCCTTTTAAATCAGGCTAAATAGCGAGATATTCGACGTCGCCACAAATGCTTTTTGTGCCGCCTGCAAGATGGTGGTTTTCTTGGAAATATCAGACAAGGCCTGCGCATAGTCCAGATCCTGCAGCGTTGAAATAGACGCATCGTATTGCAGATCCAGGCTATCGCCGGTGGTGTTCAAGGTATCCAGCAAATTCAGGCTACTACCGATTTCTGAACGCGCATCCAATACCGAATTCAATGAACCTTTCATCTTATCGATGCTGGTGGCCAGGCCAGTATTAAATGTCGCCTGGGTGGTGCTGTCCGTGATCGGTGTTTTTAACAGTGAAATGATATCCTGCAAGTTAGTAAACACATTGTCGCCGTTGGCACCAAATACCTGGTCACCGGTGAAGGTCACGGGCAACTGGCTTTGCACATCAATTTGCAACTTGGTGCGGACTGAGCTGGCGACAAAATCATCGTTGCTATCAAAAGGCACTGTAGACGAGGCATAGCCGGAATACATATAGTTGCCTTGAGAGTCTTTGGTGTTCGCCAAACCTTTCAGCGTATCCAGGCTGCCTTGCAGCTCATTGGCCAGCTTGGCACGTTCGGCATCGGTATAAGCACCATTACCGGCAGCAATCAGTGAAGATTGTATCGATTGTATCGTGTCGGTCACGCTACTCAGGTTGGCTTCGTAGGTTTGCAGCAAGGTTTCTGCTGTTTTACGCGTGCTGGTGTAATTTGCGTTCTGGTCTTTGGCCGTATTGAGTTCGAGTATCCGTGCTGCCGCCACCGGATCGTCTGCTGGCGAGTTCACACGTTTACCAGTCGCAGTTTGAATGCTCAGCTTATTCAAGTCTGATTGCAGATTCATTAACTGGTTGGTGCCAGATTGATAGATGGTATTGGTACTGATTCTCATGATGGCCTATCCTTCAAAAACTTATTGACCCATTTGCAGCAAAACTTCAAACAGCTGGCTGGCGATTTGCATCATTTTGCCCGCCGCCTGGTAGGCTTGCTGGTAACGCAACAAATCTGTCGCTTCTTCGTCCAGGTTGACGCCTGACTCTGATTGCATGGCACTGGTAGCATTTTCCAGCGCGGTCGCATCGGACTTGCTGGTAATGCTGAGCTCATTGGTTTTGGTGCCCACCGCGCTCACCATTTGCGCAAAGGCCTGGGCGTAGCTTCTATTGGTGCTGCTGCCCGCCACACGCACGTTTGCGCCGGTTTGCAAGGCCGCCAGTTTCAAGCCGTTTTCGTTATCGTTAGGGCCGGTGGAGGCAGAGCCCGCCATGGCCAATTTGTCGACATTGGTAAACGCCAGTGACAGTTGACCAGCCGAGTACTGGGTAGGCTTGATCAGGTAAGAATCACCTTCTGTCGGTGTACTGGTGTTCACGTCAATTTGCATGCCGTCCACTGTGGCAGGCAGCGAGGCACCTTGCCACATGACAGATTTATCACTGAGGCGCGTAATGGTATATTGACCACTATTGTATTTCACCGTGTAGTCGCTGCTGGTCAGCAGGCTGGCATCGGTGATGGAGGCCGAGGCCGCTTTGGTCGGGTCAGTATTGTAGGCGCTACTGATCGCTGTTGGGTTGCCCACATTGAACAGGTTAGTACCCAGTACGCCATTCAAGTCGTAGCCCTGGGTTTGCTGGGCATTAAACTGGCTGGCCAGCGTGACCGCCAATTGACCTACCTGGTTTTGTACCACATCCAGCGTCTCGCTTCTGAACTGCAAGACACCGCCCAGGGTGCCGCCAGACAAAGTATCCGTGCTCAGAATTTTTGGGCTGGCCGGATTGCCGTAAGCGACTTCCACCCGGGTAGGGTCGGTATCACTGGCGCGGGTATATAGGGAGTACTGTTGCGTGCCGACCACCAGTGGCATGCCGCTACCGGCAAACACGTTGTAGGAACCATCATCCTGTTTGATGACCGTGGTCTTGATTTGTTCACTGAGCTTGGCGACCAATTGGTCACGCTGGTCCATCAAATCGTTAGGCATGTTGCCTGTTGAGTTAATCGCCTTGCTGATCGTGTCATTCAGGGTGGCGATTTGCGTGGAGTAACTGTTAATCGCATCAACACTGGCGGTAATCTGGGTATTGATGCTCTCACGCATCTGGTCCAGTTGGGTATTCACCGCATTAAAGCGATTCACCATCGATTGTGCAGATGAAATCAGGGTCTGGCGTGTGGCCGTATCGCTCGGGTTGGCTGCTGCTGCACTCACCGCGCTGAAAAAGCTGGTAATCACCGGATTCAAACCGGCGGTGCTGTCAGACAACAAACCGTTGATCTGGCTGATATTACTGTAATAGGCGCCACTGGCATTGGCGGTAGAGGTCGCATTAATCACCTGTTTGGCCAGCGTCTCATTGTACACACGCTGGATACCCACCACATTAGTCCCTTGGCCGACATAGCCGTAACCAAAGTTCTGTGCTTGGGCTGCGGCTTGCACCACAACTTGACGGTTGTAGCCCTCGGTCGACGCGTTGGCAATGTTGTGGCCAACAGTGGCAATGCCTATTTGCGCGGCATTGAGGGCGCTTTTACCAATGCTGAGTACATTTGACATGTGATTTCCTCATGTGTCAGCCCCCTGCAGAGAGTCAGACACGACTTTAAAGTGTGGTTAAGTAGCCTATCGGCAGTTTTTTTTGTTTCTTTAGGGTTGCGTCTGCTTAGCCTTGTAAATTCTTGATCACTTGCGTCAGTTTTTTGCCATATTGCGGATCGGTGGCATAGCCTGCGCGTTGCAATGCATTGGCATACGCACTGGCATCATGGGTGTTACTCATGGCTTGCTGGTAGCGCGGATTCTGTGAAATCAGTTTGGCGTAATCCTTGAAGGCATCACTGTAGCTATCGTAAGCACGGAATTTCTCTACGCGGGTCTGCTTGACGCCATTGATGTATTCGGTGGTAGTGCTGCTTGCGACTTTGCCTTTCCAGTTGGCGTCAGCCTTGATGCCAAACAGGTTATGGCTGTTCACACCATTGTCCGTTTTAATTTCATGTTTGCCCCAGCCGCTTTCGAGGGCGGCCTGGCCAATCATGAATTTGGCTGGAATGCCGGAAGTACTGCTGGCCGCTTGTGCATGTGGCAACATGCTCTGGATGAATTGTTGGGTTTTACCTGCCACTTCACGCATGGCCGTGGCTAATGGCGCTTGCGGCAGGGTAAAGCTCTGGACATTGGCCTGTGTTTCTTCAACCAGTGGCGGCAGTTCCGGAATCCCGCGTGCCCAGGCAGTATCGGTATTGCTATCGGAGGTACTGTCAGTGGCTTCCCACTGCTGGTAAGCCTCGCGGATTTTTTGTGCGGCTTGCGCCAGCACGGCTTTACCATTGCTATTGCTTGTTAGTTGGTTGGTTTGGCTGGTGTGGGGCAGGGCAGAACTGCTATCGAGTTTGCCAGAAGATTTGCTGTCTTTACTGCCATCGGTCGCATCGCCCGGCTTTTGGCTGAACTTGCTTAATTGCCTGACCAGCACATCAGTCAGCCCCATGCCCTTCTGGCTGAGGTTGGTGCTCAGTTGCTGGTCCAGCATGCCCATGAACATCTTGCCTTGTTCGCTATCGGTGATGCCATCTTGCGGCACGGTCTCACGCATGCTTTTTAACATCATGTTCATCAGCACGGCTTCAAACTGGCGTGCCACTGCCCGAATCGCCTCTGGCGAATCGTTATTGGCGCGCTTCAGGCTATTGAGCGAGTTAGCATCAATAGCCAGGCTTTGCGTAGTAGGATCGACACGTGGTTGCATGGTCGTCTCTCGCTTAAATCACCTCAAGCTCGGCATTTAACGCGCCAGCGGCTTTCATGGCTTGCAAAATCGCCAGTAAGTCCTGTGGTGTGGTGCCAATCGCATTTAGTGCTTTAACGACATCAGACAAGTTAGCGCCGTTATTCAGCTTCAGTACCTTGCCTGGTTCTTTGTTGATGTTAATCTCAGACACTGCGGTGGAGATGGTCTGGCCATTCGAGAATGGGCCAGGCTGGCTAATCACCGGTGAGGTATTAATCACCACCGACAGGTTGCCGTGTGAGACTGCGCAGCTATCCAGCGTCACTGCCTTGTTCATCACCACGGAGCCGGTACGTGCATTGAGGATAATCTTGGCTGGTGTCGCGGCCAGAGCGACATTAATGGTTTCCAGGTTAGCCAGGAAAGAAACGCGGCTCATGCTTTCAGGCGGGCGCACCTGAATCACGCGGCCACTCTCGGCCTGGGCCGTCATCGGGCCAAATTTCTTGTTAATGGCTTCAACCACATTATTGGCGGTTGAAAAGTCACTTTCTTTCAATTCGAGTTTGACAATATCCTGGTGTAGCAGGGTATTCGGCAATGCGCGTTCAACGGTAGCACCTTCTGAAATGCGGCCGACACTTAAATGGTTGATCTGGGTCTGGCTGCCATTGGCCGCCGCACCGACACCACCCACGACCAGGTTACCTTGGCCCATGGCATAAATTTGTCCGTCTGCACCTTTCAGCGGCGTCATCAATAAGGTACCGCCACGCAAGCTCTTGGCGTTACCCATAGAAGACACCGTCACATCCAGGGTTTGCCCTGGCTGTGCGAAAGCGGGCAGGGAGCTGGTGACCATCACCGCTGCCACGTTTTTCAGCTGCAGGTTGGTCCCAGGTGGCAGGGTAATGCCCATCTGGTTCATCATGCTGATAATACTTTGCACGGTGAATGGTGTTTGCGTGGTCATATCGCCAGTGCCATCAAGGCCGACGACCAGGCCATAACCAATCAATTGGTTGGCGCGTACGCCCTGAATATTGCTGATGTCCTTGATGCGCTCCGCTTGAGCGAAAGGCGTGGCCAGCAGCAGGCCGCATGCCAGCAGGCCATAGGCAACAGCGCGTTGGCCGCGCTGTACGGTGTGAACTAAGCTGTGTGTCAGTATGGGCATGATCAACTCTCCTACAATGGAATCATGCTGAGGAAGAAGCGCGAGAACATGGATAACACTTCAGCGGCATCCATTTTGCTGTTGCTACGATATTCGATACGCGCATCCGCCACTTTGGTCGAAACCACTTCGTTGCCGATGGTAATCATGTCCGGGTTGACGATGCCAGAGAACCTGACATATTCAGTGCCTTTGTCAAAGCCAATCTGTTTCTCGCCACTGATGACCAGGTAGCCATTTGGCAGCACATCGGTCACTGTGGCAGTGACAGAGCCGCTAAAGGTATTGCTGGCATCTGCAGCCGCTTTGTCTTTAAATGACAGCGCTGAGCTGGCGTTGAAAGCGGCTTTAGGCACATTGTGTCCAAACAGGCCGGTCACAGAAGCCGCGGTTGAGCCATCTTTGGTTTGCTCGTTATCAGAAGCTTTGTTGGCGGTGGTGTTTTCTGCAATACGAACAGTGACGATATCGCCTACATAGCGCGGTCTGCGGTCTTCAAACAATGGGCGAAAGCCTGCGCTATTGAAGATGGCGCCTTCTGTGCGCGCATCTGGACGTGCCATTGCTACTCGCGGCGTTTCCGGTTTTTGCACAATGGTTGACGGCGTGATAGAGCAGCCGTTCAGTAATTGAGAAAACGCCAAACAAAGTAGTAAGCTCATGATCGTTCTATTCATCATTTGAGTGACCCTCAAGCAGGGATTACATCTGCGACAGTTTTTGCAGCATCTGGTCCGACGTTGTAATCGCCTTGCTGTTAATTTCATAGGCGCGCTGGGTTTGAATCATGCTCACCAGCTCTTCCACCACATTGACGTTGGAAGTTTCAACATAGCCTTGTGACAATAAACCGGCGCCATTGGTCCCGGGTGTATTGGTATTCGCGTTGCCGGAGGCGGTGGTTTCTACAAACAGGTTTTCACCTTTGGCTTGCATACCGGCCGGATTGATAAAGGTAGCCAGCTGAATCTGGCCAATTTGCGTTGTGGCTGTGGAGTTAGGCGTGGTAATGGATACGACGCCGTCTCTGCCGATAGACAAACTTTGCGCATTGGCAGGAATGGTAATTGCGGGCTGCACCGGGAAACCGCTGGCGGTCACCAGTTGCCCCTGGCTATCGACCTGGAATGAGCCATCACGGGTATACGCCGTGGTGCCATCTGGCATCAGAATCTGGAAGAAACCCTGGCCCTGGATGGCAACGTCTTTGTCGTTACTGGTTTGTTGCAGGTTGCCCTGGGTGAAAATACGCTCAGTGGCGACTGGCTTGACGCCGGTGCCTAATTGCAAACCGCTGGGCAGCTGGCTTTGTTGCGAGCTTTGCGAGCCTACCTGGCGAATGTTCTGGTAGAGCAGGTCTTCAAACACTGCGCGCGACTTTTTAAAGCCGCTGGTGCTGACGTTGGCCAGGTTGTTTGAAATCACGTCCATCTGCATTTGTTGTGCATCAAGACCGGTTTTGGAAATCCATAATGAGCGTATCATCGTTCACTCCTTGGGCTTAAAGCCGTTTTCATACTGCAATAGTAGTGCAAGCATTAACCATTCATACTGAAGAGCTGATCTGCTTTTCCAGCGTTGTTTTGCGCGTTTTCCAGCATTTTCATTTGCATTTCGAATTGGCGCGCCAGGCCGATCATATTCACCATGGTTTCGACCACGTTCACATTGCTGCTTTCGAGGGCACCACCGGTGACTTTGACATTCGGATCCAAGGGTGCAGCCTGACCATTACTGGTCACAAATAAGCCGTCTTCTGCACGTTTGAGCGAAGCTGCTGGCGGGTTAGCCAGTTTGATTCGAGCCAGAATCGTGGTCGCACCAGGCACGCTCAGGTCGTTGACGCTGGAAATCGTGCCATCACCACCGATGCTGACAATCACATTGGGCGGGATGCTGATCGGGCCGCCGTCGCCCATCACATTGAGGCCAGATTCGGTTTGCAACTGGCCGTTCTCATTAATTTTGAGCGAGCCGTTGCGGGTATAACCTTCTGAACCATCCGCACGCTGTACGGCAATCCAGCCTTCACCTTGTACGGCAACATCGAGGTCGCGACCGGTATGCTGGATACTGCCTGGCTTGTAGTCAGTGCCGACGGTGGCATCGACGACAAAGGCGCGTGTTGGCAAGCCATCGCCCAAAATCGGCACGGCCCTGAAACTGTCCACCTGGGCTTTGAAGCCAGTGGTGGTCGCGTTTGCCAGGTTATGGGCTGTGGTCGCCTGTTGCTCCAGAATGTGCTTGGCGCCAGTCATTGCGGTATATATCAGACGATCCATAAAGCTGCCCCTATCAAGAAGTTAATCAAACCTGTATTAACGCAGGTTGACCAAAGTCTGCATGACCTGATCTTGCGTTTTGATGGTTTGCGCGTTGGCCTGGTAGATACGTTGTGCAGTAATCATGTTGACCAGTTCTGCGGTCAGGTCTACGTTTGAATCTTCTACCGCAGATGACTGCAGTACGCCCAGTGTGCTGCTGCCTGGGGAACCAATCAGTTCATCACCGGATTCGTAGGTGGATGCCCACTGGTTACCGCCGAGGGACTGCAAACCATTCGGGTTGACAAAGTTAGCCAGGACGACGCGACCCAGGTCTTTGGATTGACCGTTGGTGTAGCGGCCTTGAATAATGCCATCGTCACCAATAGTGAAGCTGGCAATCCGGCCAGAAGAGTAACCATCCTGGCTCAGCTTGTTGACGCTGAAAGACGAGCCATATTGTGTACTTTTAGAATAGTCAAAACTGATGTTCATGGTGGCGCCACCGCTCGTCGGTGTGAAGCTGACGGCTGGCACGCTGGAGTTCGTTGAATCGTAGCCACCTGCGTTGAATACCATGGATGGCGTTGGTGTTGGCGTGACATCACTACCATCTACCGTGGTGTAAACGCTCCAGGTGTTTGCGGCGGTTTTCACATAGTAGTTTTGTACATTATGTGAGTTACCCAGGTTGTCATACACCGTAATCGCGGTTGAGTTAGTGTAACTGGTGGGGTCGGTAGAGCTGAATGGGGTGACTGTCTGGTCAATATTGGCACTGGCTGAGTTCAGGTTCAAGGTGCCGCTAATTTTGGAGCTGGCCACCGGTTGCAAATCACTGGTGTCGATCTGGATTTCTACCGGGCTGGAGCCGTTCAGGTTATCTGCACTGTTACCCATCAGGCGTTTGCCGTCACTGGTGACAATATAGCCGTTTTTATCCATCTGGAACTGGCCGTTACGGGTGTAGGTCACCGCACCGTTATTGCTCAAACGGAAGAAGCCCGCGCCGTTAATCGCCACATCCAGTGTGTTGTTGGTGGCGGTAATGTTGCCCTGTGTAAACTGTTGGGCCACATCTGAAATTTTGGTACCAATACCGATTTGTGTTGTACCGGCGCCACTCAGGGAGGCCGCGAACACATCAGAAAACTCTGCACGAGACTGTTTAAAGCCAACAGTGTTGGCGTTAGAAACGTTGTTGCCAATCACTTCCAGCGCTTTAGATGCTGCATTTAAACCACTTAAGCCTTGTGAAAAAGCCATGTTATCTCTCCTTGGTAAGGACTAAAAATGTAAGTATTAAAAATTAGAAAATCTCTGAAATATCGGATGCAGACACTGTCGTGTTATTGCTCAAATTCAGTTTGGCGCCACTGGTGCTGGTGGTGACACTTTGTACCTGTGCCAGACTCAGGGCGGTACTGCTGACGGTGGTGTCACCGGTTTTTGCGGTGATTTCATAGCTATAGTCACCACTAGGCGCGACCGTACCATCATCCATTTTGCCATCCCAGCTCAATGCGTTCACACCCACATCCTGTTTGCCGAATGTCAGTGTGCGGATGGTGGCGCCGGAACCGTTTTTAATCGCGACTGACAGGCTATCTGCACCATTAGGCACATTGACGCCGAAATAGCCGCCGGTTTCTGTATGGGTCAGCGTTTTGCCTTCTACCAATACATTGCGGCCTATCATGCTGGTGGCCTGGTAGGCTTGGCCCAACTGTACGCTGCCGATCAGGCTACTCATGGTTTCATTCAGCTTGTTGATGCCAGTCACGGTATTCAACTGCGCCATCTGGCTGGTCACCTGGGCGTTATCCATCGGATTCAACGGGTCCTGGTTTTTCATCTGCGTCACCAGCAAGGTCATGAAACGGTCTTGTGTTTCATCTGTTGTGCTGGCCGTGTTGCGTGTGTTCACTGAATTCAGTAAATCTTGTGACACCTGGTTGTTGGTATTAACGGTGGTCATGCTGAAGTCCTTTCTGCAGGTTATTGACCGATATTCAATGTTTTAAGCAACATGGTTTTTGCCGCGTTCATGGTTTCCACGTTGTTTTGATAAGCGCGTGAGGCTGAAATCATGTTCACCATTTCCTCAGTCACGTTGACATTAGGCATGGTGATGTAGCCATCGGCATTTGCCATCGGGTGTTTGGGGTCGTAGACCATTTTGCCTGGCTTGTTATCTTCAATGACACGATCCACTTCAACCGTGCTGCTCTGGTTGGCTGCATCCTGAACTGCCTTAAACACCACTTGTTTAGACTGGTAGGGCTTGCCATCGGAGCTCACCACGCTGTCGGCGTTGGCAAGGTTGCTGGCCACCGTGTTCAGGCGCATGGATTGCGCACTCATGGCTGAGCCGGAAATTTTGAATACGTTAAACAGAGACATGACAGACCTCCTTTAATTATTGCTGGCCGTTAATTGCGGACAGCATTTTTTTAATCTGGCCGCCTATCATGGTCAGGCTGGCCTCATAACGGATGCCGTTATCGACATAAGCATTACGCTCCACATCCATATCGACGGTGTTGCCGTCAGCAGAGCCTTGCACCACCGCGCGGAACAGCGGGTCGCCTGCGCTGACATAGCCGCTGCCACCCGTGCCATTCATATGGCCAGCATTGGTTTGTTGCAATGCGCCATTGCTTGTTGTGGTACCAGCAGAAGCATTCGGTTGCAGCGCTGCCTTCATGGCAGACTGAAAGTCGATGTCACGCGCTTTATATTGCGGTGTATCTGCATTGGCAATATTCGATGCCAACAGCTCTTGACGTTCATTGCGCACGCGCAATGCCGTCTGATGGAAATTCAGTGCGGCGTCCAGTTTGTTTATCATCGTTTTATCCTTTCCTGGCTGTTTCTCCAGCCCTGTTCGAAACCTGTTGCTTTCGAACCTCTAAAGTTTTGTCCTCTGCGACCGTTAACCCGAATAAGCAGGTCTGCTTTCACGCATATGACTTTTACTAGCTATGCCTAGTGTACGCCGCGGCCTATGCAATGATTCTGCAATTAAACGGGGGAAATCCCCTTTAATTCCGGGATTAAACTTGCCCGTGATGCGTAGAATAGGGCACATGAAACAACACCAGCCCCAGATTGTGATAATGCTTATTGTTAGCCTGTTATGGCTGATGAGCGTGTCTGCGTACGCGGCAGACCGTGCGGTGATTGCGAATCAGCATGCGGTCGCTGCCTCTGCAGGTAATGACATGCACAGCCGTCTGTA
The DNA here is from genome assembly GCF_000800115.1 of Methylophilus sp. Q8. NCBI lineage: Bacteria > Pseudomonadati > Pseudomonadota > Betaproteobacteria > Nitrosomonadales > Methylophilaceae > Methylophilus > Methylophilus sp. Q8. The sequence goes on from NZ_JUHE01000001.1 coordinate 2,330,480, forward strand.
TCAAACAGTGATGCAGTATGTACAAAGCCAGACACAAGGCTATCCGGGCAAAGTCAATATCGAGATTCAACCGCTGGACAGCCGTATCCGCATTGCAGAGTGCGCATTGATGGAAGGCTTTACCGTACAAGGCGCCCGTTTGTGGGGTAAAACCCATATTGGCGTGCGTTGTCTGCAATCTGAGACTAAGCCATGGACTCTTTATGTTCAGGCCGATGTGCAGGTATGGGGAGAATATGCCGTCACCGGTTTGCCGGTTGGCCAGGGTTCACCAGTGCAACCCACAGACGTGGTCATGCAGTCTGGTGATTTAAGCAAATTGCCAGCAGGCATTATTACTGACTTGTCTATGTTGGCTGGTAAGCAGGCAGCATTGAATTTGCCATTGGGCACGGTGTTAAGACCTGAATTGCTCAAGTCGGTGCCGGTGATTATGCAAGGGCAAACTGTACAGTTAAATAGTCGTGGTGATGGCTTTGTGATCTCGGCTGATGGCACTGCCATGCAAACCGCAAATGTTGGCCAAGTGGTTGATGTGAAAGTCAGCAGTGGCCAGATTGTAAAAGGCGTCGCGCAGTCTTCCGGTAAGGTAGACGTGCGCTTTTAGTCAGATGGACAACGTTTTTTTATTGAAAAATGTCTGAAAATTATAAACATGCGATAAAAAGTGTATTAAGCACTAAAGTTCGCTTAAACTATGCCGATAGTACTGTTAACGAATGAGGGTTTTGACTTTGATAAGCCCTGAAACAATTCAAAATCAGAAGAGGTACGGCATGAACATTTCAGATTCGATTAAAAAAATGGGTGTTGGCGTAGACAAGCCGACATTGGAAAAAGGGACTGCGAATAAAAGCAGCGAGAAAGCAGCAAGCACATCTACTGCCGCTTCAGACAATGTGACTTTATCTTCTGCCTCCGTGCAGTTGCAGTCATTAGAAGCTGGATTGGCCTCTGGTGAGGTGTTTGACACCAATAAAGTCGAAGAAATCAAAGCCGCCATTGCGCGTGGCGATTTTTCGGTGGATACCGCCAAAGTGGCTGATGGCTTGTTGCAAACTGTTAAAGACTTGATACAACCGAATAAAGGCTGACAATTATGACGACTGCAAATCATTTATCTTCTCCAGTGACGTTTGAGAAAGACGCCGCGCTGGTATCAGAGTTATTGAGTGATTTGCAGTCTGAGCAGTCGGCCCTGGTCACTGCTGACCTGGACGTGATTGAACGCATGGTAGACAGGCGGGTTGAGCTGCTACAAGCATTAGGTGCCGCAGCCAACTCACGCTATGACGCGCTGGCCGCAGCAGGCTTTGAGCCGAATGAGCAGGGCATGTCGGTCTGGTTACAAAAGCAATCCAGCCAATTGTTAGATAGTGCGTGGGTCACTTTTCAGCAAGAGCTGACACAGGCAAAAGAATTAAATCGCTTGAACGGTATCCTGATTAACAAGCACTTTTTGCGCAATCAGGAAAAGCTGGATGCATTGAACGGTAAGAGTTCTGCACCACAGTTTTATGGCAAAAATGGTCAAGCCCACCGGGCAAACAACAGTCGTAGCGGCTTTTCAGTCTAGACACTGTTCACACGATAAAAAACAGCCGAAGAGCATCTCTTCGGCTGTTGTGCTTTTAACGCTAGCAAATGGCCTTACATCAAACTTTCTAGCGTTTCCCAGCGCGTGAGCTTCTGCATGACCAGTAGCTCAATTTCGCTTAGCCTGTCCTGTAGCAGCTTCACTCGATCAGGCGCCTGTTTATAAATATCACCTTGCGCAAATTGCGCCTGGATCTCGGCTTGCTCTTGCTCCAGTTGTTCAATTTCTGCGGGTAATGCTTCCAGCTCACGCTGTTCCTTGAAGCTCAACGTTTTTCGGGGAGTGACCGTTTGGGTGGTGACTATAGGCGCGGGTGTATTTGATGCTGAAGCGACAGCAGATACTTTTGGCGTAGAAGTTGGTTTGCTGCTGCGATCCTGGCTAAATCTTAACCAGTCATCGTAACCACCACCGAATTCGGTTAATTTGCCTTGGCCTTCAAACGCAATCACCTGAGTGACGGTGTTTTCCAGAAAAGCCCGATCGTGGCTGACGAGGAAAAGGGTCCCTGAATAATCCTGTAATAGCGTCTCCAATAACTCCAGCGTATCAATATCCAGGTCATTGGTCGGCTCATCCAGCACCAGGACGTTGGCAGGGCGTGCAAACAGGCGTGCCAACAGTAAACGGTTGCGTTCACCACCAGAAAGTGATTTCACTGGTGAGCGTGAGCGTTGTGGCGGAAACAGGAAGTCTTCCAGGTAACTGATCACATGTTTACGCTCATTGCCGATTTCAACAAAGTCTGAACCTGGGCTAATGGTATCGGCCAAGGTGGCCTCTTCATCTAACTGCTCACGCATCTGGTCAAAATAAGCAACATTGATTTTTGTGCCGCGCTGAATGTCACCACTATCTGCTTCAATGTCCCCTAAAATAAGTTTCAATAGCGTAGATTTTCCAATCCCGTTTGGTCCTAATAAACCGATTTTATCGCCACGCAAAATACGGGTACTGAAGCCTTTGATTAAGGTTTTGTCACCATAGGACTTATAGACCTGATCAAGCTCTGCCACTAGTTTCCCACTACGTTCGCCAGCATCCAGGTTGAGTTTGACATCGCCCTGGCGCTCACGTCTGGCTGCACGGTCTAAACGTAGCGCTTCCAGTCTTCTTACGCGCCCTTCATTACGTGTACGGCGTGCTTTAATCCCTTGGCGGATCCAGACTTCTTCCTGTGCCAAAAATTTATCGAACTTAGCCGCATGCGTTTCTTCAACGGCGAGTAACTCTTCTTTTTTAATTTGATATTGTGAAAAGTTGCCAACAAAGTCTGTCAGATTGCCACGGTCAAGTTCGGTAATGCGTGTGGCCAATTTGTCTAAAAAGCGACGGTCGTGGGTAATAAACAACACGCTGCCATTAAATCCCAGTAACAAATCTTCCAGCCACTCGATCGCTTCCAGATCCAGATGGTTGGTCGGCTCATCCAGCAATAGTACTTCAGGCTCTGCCACCAGCGCCCGCCCAAGCGCAACGCGTTTACGCCAGCCACCAGAAAGTGTTGAGACCAATACATCCGCATCCAGCTTTAAGCGGCTAAGCACGGTTTCGACACGTGATTGCGCTACCCATCCATTTTGCGCATCCATTTCATGCTGTAATGCCTGCATGCGCTCCATCAGCGCCTCAATATTGGCATCCGGCATGCCCATATCATGCGTGACCTGATGGTAGTCAATGATGGTTTGCTGCAAGCTGCCCAAACCTTCTGCCACTGCTTCAAATACGGTGTGCGCATTATCCAGTTCAGGTTCTTGTGGCACATAGACCACGCGTACGTTCGGTGCGCGCCATACAGTGCCGTCATCCAGTTTGATGGTACCGGCAATGGCTTTCAGTAGACTGGATTTACCGGCACCATTGCGGCCAATCAAACCGACGCGTTCACCTGGGTCTAACTGAAATGAGGCTTGGGCAAGCAAGGCATGATGACCAAATGCCAGGCTGGCATTATCAAGCGTAATATGAGGCATAAAGGGGGATGTGGCAGAGGTTGTTGAATCGATTCGATATTGTAAACGACATCAAACCATACACTAAGCTTAATGCGTAAATAAAAGAATCTATCAGTGTATCTGTTGTGAAGGCGAGGGCAGGGTGTCTAGCGACAATGCACCACCGCGCAGGGAAACATCAGGTGCCGGGCGGGTATCGGGTTGATATTCTTCCACCCAGCGCTGCAAGTCTTGCTTGATTTGTGTTTCTTGCAAATGTGGAATATTGCTTAACCATTCCAGCAAATTAGCCAACCAGCGTGCATCTGCACTACGTGCCTGTGCGATGCGTAATTTTTCATGGCTGGTGGGCAGGGTGTTTTCATCATCTGCCAATAGCTCTTCATACAGTTTTTCACCTGGTCTCAAGCCGGTAAACTCAATGCGGATATCCTGCTCTTGCAGGCCTGATAATTTAATCATATCGCGCGCCAGGTCGATAATCCTGACCGGTGTGCCCATGTCCAGCACAAATACCTCGCCACCGTTGCCCATGGTCGCAGCCTGTAATACCAATTGTGCCGCCTCGGGGATGGACATAAAGTAGCGTGTAATTTCAGGATGGGTAATGGTAATTGGGCCGCCATGGGCAATCTGTTCGCGGAACTTGGGAATCACACTGCCACTGCTGCCCAACACATTACCAAAACGCACCGTGATAAAACGCGTGTTGCTGTTGTCAGCATGCTGCAATCCCTGGCAAATCAATTCGGCCAGCCGTTTACTGGCACCCATCACATTGGTCGGATTCACCGCTTTGTCGGTTGAAACCAAGACAAACGTTGGCACACCGGCCGCCTGGCAAGCTGCAGCAACCTGGTAAGTGCCATGTGCATTGTTTTGCAAGGCCTCGACCACATTAAAATGTTCCATCATCGGCACATGTTTGTAAGCGCCAGCATGTAATACCACGTCAGGTTGATGGCTTTGCAAAATGCGCTGGATACGCGTCTGGTTTTTCACATCTGCCACCAGGTACACCAGCTCGGTATCTGTCACCCACTGGCTAAACTCCTGCTGCAGCGTATACAACGCATACTCTGAAATATCCAGGCAAATCAATTGTGCAGGATGGAAGCTGAGTATCTGGCGACAAAGCTCAGAACCAATCGAGCCCGCGGCACCCGAGACCAGTACTACTTTATTCGCCAGCATACTGCTTAATCCGTGTGTATCCAGCTGCACCACGTCACGCCCTAGCAAGTCTTCCACATCAATCTTGCGAATCTGTGACAAACTGACGCGGCCACTGATCAGGTCTGACATGGCAGGTAAGGTCAATACTTCCATGCCTTCTACCTTACGTGCGGCTTCAACCGCCAAGCGACGCTTTTCATGTCGGCTACCCGGCATCGCAATCATGCAATGCTGGCAATCATGGCGCGCTGCAATCTGCGCCATATCCTCCAGGCCGCCTTCGACCTTGGTATGCATGATTTCACGGCCAATCAGTTTATTACTGGGGTCTATCATTGCCACCACGCGCCATTCAGGGTTTTTGCTTAGTTCTTTAATCAGGTTAAACGATGTGTCTTCTACGCCTATCACAATTACAGGTTTACCCTGTAGCGCAATGCTGTTAAACAGGCGGCGCTCTTTCCAGGCACGGTAAATAAAGCGGCTGCCACCCATGGCTAAAACTAATAACATTGGGTTAATAATCAGTACTGAGCGCGGAATGATGATCGAAGGATGCACTAACAAGGCATACGATGCACTCATCAATGCAGCGAAACCAATTGCACGCACAATACGCTTCAAATCGGGCAGACTGGCAAACCGCCACACGCCTTTGTATAAGCCAAATGTATAGAACGAAGTCGCGTGGAATAGAAAAATGATGGGTAAGGTTTGCCAAATAAATTGACTAAATCCAGATGGAATGTGAAAGTTAAAACGTAATGCAAACGCTAGCCACCAAGCAGCCATGACGACAACTGCGTCATGAAAAAAGGCCAGAAATGATAAAAGCTTGATAGGAAGTTTATGCATGTTTGTGAAACATAGGGTCAGTGTGTGATGTTATCACGCTTGATCACTTTGATCGCAGTCAGCGCAATAATCTTCAAATCCAGCCACGTTGATTGGTGCGCCAAATAATAGGCGTCCAAATCTACTTTTTGTAGGATTGGAATTTCATCACGTCCATTGATTTGTGCCCAGCCAGTAATGCCAGGTTTTAATACATGCACGCCTTTTTTGGTGCGCAATCCAATTAAGTCGTCCTGATTAAATAGCGCAGGGCGGGGCCCAACAACTGACATATCACCTTTTAATACACTCCATAATTGCGGTAACTCATCCAAACTGGTTTTGCGGATAAAGCTCCCAACAGGCGTGAGATAACTATTAGGATTGCTTTTCTGATTCATTACATGTGTGGCAATTTGTGGCGTACCAATTTGCATGGATCTAAATTTCGGCATGCTGAATAGCTGGTTATTTTGGCCCACGCGCTGACTCCAGTATAACGCTGGGCCTTCTGAGCTGAACTTCACGATTAAGTAAGTGAACAATAAAAATGGGCTCAATAACACCAAAGCTATCAAGCTCAATAAAATATCCAAAATTCTTTTAAGCAACATACTCATTAACCGTTTGTTTAATACCTTCTTCAAAACTAATCATTGGTTTCCAGCCTAACAGTCGTTTCGCTTTAGACGTATCCACTTGAAGGTTATTCAATAACCTGTCGCTCAAGTTCTCTTTTCCAATAATATTGAATGCAAATTTTAGAATAGTCGAAGGAATTGGCAGTAAAAAGGATCTGTGCTCCATCGCAGCTCTAATCGTGCGAATTAACTCTGTTGTAGAGACGTCATAGTCATCAGAGATTAGAAAGGTTTGATTCGCAGCTGCCGGATGATGGCAGCATAATTCAATAAAGTTACTCAAGTTATCTAAACTAATTAGACTTCGTTTGTTTGAAATGCTCCCAAACGGCAATGGAATGGGTTTTCTACACAGATTGATTAGTGATTTGAAATTGGCTTTGACACCTGGCCCATAGATTAGAGGAGGGCGTATGATCACCAACTCCATGTCATTTTTTTCGCAAAAGTCTTTTAATAAAAGCTCAGCTTCTAATTTTGTTTGACCATATGCATCTAAAGGGGCTGGTGTACCTTGTTCTGTGAATGGTTGCCTCGTTGCTTCGCCATTCACTTTGACGGAGCTCAAAAAAACAAATCTTTTAACTCCCCAAAGCTTTGCTAGTGCTGCTACCTTGAGCGTATAGCCTACGTTCACTTCCCTATAGGCCGAATAAATATCACTGGCAGTTTCATGCATGACATGGGCTCGACCAGCCAAATGGATAATACAGTCTACTGGCATTCCTTTTTCGATCGCAATAATGCTATTTGTGACGGAATTGCGATGTAAGGATAGTGTTAGATGGTTTGAATCAATAAGGTGCTTAATTAAAGACCGACCAACAAAGCCACTGGCTCCAGTGACATATATATTCATAATAATATTCGGTAAGCATCGGAGTATGCTTTGCCTAAAGCCTCACTTGAGAACAACTCATCATATCTATTACGCGCCTGTCTGCCGAAAGTTGTTGAAGTTGAAACATCGGCAAGTTGATGAATCGCATCTGATAGTTGTTTAGGATTTTCAGGGGCAACGACAAATCCTGTTTGATGATGCAAATTAACAAATGAGGTTCCTGTTCCTATTTCGCAACTAATCATAGGCCTTCCGTACATTGAGGCTTCAACTAGCACCATTCCGTAAGCTTCCGAGCGTAAGTGAGATGGCAGAATTAATGCAGTACAAAGCTTAAGTAAGGCAACCTTCTCTTCATTCGTTATCGAACCAATAAAAAAAACATTCGATAGTTGCAACTCTTCAGCCATTTGCTTTAATCGAGCTTCTTCAGGACCGCTACCTGCAATCACAATCGCTTGAGTTGTATTTTTTGCAGCCTCTAATAATGTGTGTAAACCCTTGTAGTATCTCAAAACACCAACAAAAAGAAAAAAAGGCTTCTTTTTGTCAAAGTGAAATCTATGTAAGGACTCTATCGGGTTGTCGATTACAGGATAACTTGCTTGATCAATCCCAAGGGGAATAATTTTAATTTTATGCTCGAATTTTGTCTTGCTCAAAACCGGGCTGGTTTTCACATAATTTGGACAGTTTGCGACTATTAAATCAACGTTATCGAGAGTTTTATTCATCAAGGGGAGATAGATTTTTCCTAGTTTCTTTTGTCTAACTATGTCGGAAATATAAGTCAACAACCTTGGTTTACCTTTGTTTGCAACTAAATTTAAAAGCTCTGCAAATGGCCATGGATGGAATAAATGAATCAGGTCTGCGGATGCAGACAGCTTCTTGAATTCCATAAACGCTTTGATACCACCTATGTCACATGATGCTGGAGCTATCCAGGACTTTTCCCGGTAAATCGTTGCTTCCGGCGCTTGAATGAGTCTTGGCGTAGGTGTTTTGGATAAGGTAAATATTTCGTTTTGTATGTCAAACTTTTGAGTTGATAGACAAATTTGTCGGATCGCCTCTTGCAACCCACCTGGAGGATCAGGAAAGTAAGTGCGGTAAACGTTTAATGTTTTCATAGATCAAGTTATCTGCATGTGTTATGCATAGATTAAGGTCTCAATGACTTTTATTTTAGTCATTAAGCTTCGAGAATTAATATTCAAATATCACTCTGTATTTTCAAGCATCCAGTGCAAGGTTTCTTCTAGAGAGTATTTGTATTGCATATTTGTAATTCTCAGTAGCTTATCGGGGGAGCCACACAAGACCTTCACTTCATTACTGCGGACAAAATCCGAATTCACCACGACACGAATCTTGTGATCACTGATGCTTTCAGCCATTTCAATTATCTCTCGTAGAGATGTAGAGGTGCCTGTGCATATATTGATGGTTTCGCCTATAGGTCTCTTTTGAATGAGTTCTTTGTAAGCTTTTGCTACATTTCTGACATCGTTAAAATCGCGCCAGATATCAATATTTCCCAGTTCTATCACTGGTTGCCTGTTTTTAAAGTGACTAACGATTTTGGGGATCAGAAATTGTGGTGACTGACCATGTCCCGTGTAATTGAATGGGCGTGTGATGAAGATTGGAAGCTGTTCTGACCAGGTTTTGGCCATGTACTCCATGGCCAGCTTGCTAACAGCATAGTCATTACTCGGATTAGGTGTTTTAATCTCTGAAAGTTTTCCTTCTGCCTGGTTACCATATACGTTTGCACTGCTTGCGATTAGGACAGCTTCAATTGTAGGGGCGTATTTTGCTAGTGCAGCAAGTAAATTACGTGTGCCAATGATATTGACATGATAAAAGTCATCAGCGTTGCCATGCGCAACAAAAGCAATTGCTGCCAAATGAACAACAACCTGTGGCTTTATTTCGTTGATGACAATAGAAAGTGCCTCAGGATTTAATAAGTTTACCTGATGATAGTTGGGAACATTAGAGGCTTGGTTACCCAAGCCATAAACTTCATAACCAGCAAGAATGAGCTCCTCTGCGACGTAACGTCCCGTAAAGCCATTAATTCCTGTAATAAGTGCGCGAGGTTTTGAGTCCATTAGAAACTGGCACCCACCTGATTTCGACGTATATCAGCTTCCACCATCATCGCGCAAAGTTGCTCAAGTGTCGTTTTTGGTTCCCAGCCTAAATCATTCTTGGCTTTTTCTGCACTACCGATTAGCAAGTCCACTTCTGCAGGTCTGTAAAATTTAGGGTTCACACGTACAATCGTTTTACCTGAAGCAGCGTCAATACCAATTTCACTCTCTCCTATACCATGGAAATTAAGTTGAATGCCAGCAGCTTTTGCAGCCATTGCGACAAAATCACGCACCGTTTCAGTCCTATTTGTAGCAAGTACATAGGTATCTGGAGTATCTGCCTGTAGCATTCTCCACATTCCTTCAACATATTCTTCCGCATAACCCCAGTCACGTTTGGCGTCAAGATTGCCAAGTTCTAGCACATCAAGTTTACCAAGTTTGATTTTTGCGATTGAATCTGTGATTTTACGTGTCACAAACTCTTGACCACGCAAGGGGGACTCGTGGTTAAAAAGGATGCCACTTGATGCGAAGATACCATAGCTTTCCCTGTAGTTAATTGTCATCCAATGTGCATAGAGCTTTGCAACGCCATACGGGCTTCTCGGATAAAAAGGCGTATCTTCTTTTTGTGGTACGGCTTGTACCTTGCCAAACATCTCACTGGTACTTGCTTGGTAAAATTTAATTTTTTTATCAATCAGCCTGATTGCCTCGAGAAGGTGCAATGCTCCGATGCCAGTAATTTGGGCTGTTGTACTTGGTTGTTCAAAGCTAACGCCTACGAAGCTCTGTGCCGCTAGATTATAAATTTCGTCTGGTTGTATCCGTTGAATTAAGTTTATGGTTGAACCAAGATCAGTTAAGTCATATTCAACAAGCTCAAGATTAGGATTGTTTTTTAAGCCTAACTCTTCAAGTCTCCAGAAGTTTACAGAGCTAGTTCTTCTGTATGTGCCATATACTTTGTAGTTCTTATTTAGGAGCAACTTGGTTAAATAGGCACCATCTTGACCTGTGATGCCTGTTATAAATGCTGTTTTCATGTTTAGATTTCCAGATTGATTCTTATTTCTTTAAGGTGCTTGATGAGTTATCCCATCAGTTCGTATTTAACACTTCTTTATAAATCGCTATTGTATTATGAGTGCATTGTTCCCAAGAAAATTTTTTACTCTGGGCTAAACCGGCTGTTGATAACCTTGCGTTTAAATCATCATCATCAATTATTGCAAGAATGGCTTCTTTCAGTTGGTTACTGTCATTCGGATCGATTAATAGGCCTGCATCACCCACAACTTCGGGGATAGAGCTTACGTTAGAGGCAATCACAGGTGTACCACATGCCATAGCCTCTAATGGAGGTAAGCCAAAGCCCTCATAAATTGAAGGGTATATGAGCATTTTTGCTGATGCCGTAATATCAATAAGATCTTCCCTTGAAACATATCCTAGTTGACGAACTTCACCAGTTTTAAGCATGGGCTCAATTAACTTTTCCAAACTGGATGTTTTCCAGCCAATCATGCCTACCAATACCAGTGGATATTGTTTTCGGATGGCCTGAGGTAGTGACAGGAATGACTCAAGCGCTAGTTGCAAATTCTTTCTTGGCTCAAGTGTGCCAAGTGCCAAAATGTAGTTTTTAAAACCAAGACCATACTCTATTAAAGTACTTGCTGTTTCTGCATCCGATTTAGGTTTGAAGTCATTTTCTACGCCTAATCCTATAGATTGAATTTTTTTAGGGGCGATGTTGAATGTTGCCATGATTTCAGTTTTGATAAACTCTGAATCGGTAATAATTTTCTGAGCTCTTTCAAGACTTGGTATGAAATATCGATCCATCATCGCTATACGATCTTTGGGATGAGTTTCAGGGTAGCGAATCCATGAGAGATCGTGTACGGTGAGTACGGTTGGCCCTTTAAATTTGAATGCCAAAAAATTTGGCTCATGGTACAACTCGCTTTTAAGTTTCTTTTGGCCTTTAGTAAATTTGTATTGTTGAGCGATGCGACTCACTGTTCTAGCTTGGGGTATAAGTAGTCCTGCAATTTTCTTATACGTTGCAATGTTTTTAACAGGGGTGTTTCTGATATGTGTGGTGCTTTCAGTATTTTCCGACCAATTACTGCCGTAGAATATATCTAGCTTGACATGTTGTCTTATACCCTCAGCAAGTTGGTGTGTGTATCTACCAACGCCAGTCAGTGGCGATAGTAAGGCTGTACCATTTAGTGCAATTCTCATTTTAGTTTTCTTTATTCGGTGGTTAGGCTTTTGTTTTTATGCGCTTAAGTATCCGGTTTATCCGTGCTTTTAATACATGCATATATGAATTTTGTATTGCTTGCCAGGATTCAAGTTTTTCAGAGCAGTCATACATTTTCATTGTTGACTTTATTTTACCAACCTCGATGCTATATTCTTTATGCTGAGTATCCAAACTAAAGAAATATTCCTCGCATCTCGCAGATATATATTTATCTGAGTACCTCTTGATCACTTGATCTATTTTATTGTTGTGTACAGCCTCGTCGCGTAGAAACTCTAAATATGTGACCAGTGCATTGAATAAAAGCGCTTTGTTTGGCTTGCCGGATGTGCTGCTTTCATGTAGCCGATAAGAGAAGCTTATATTTGAGGATGTTATCTTTACACCATCTTTTACGAGTTTCAGCCAAAGGCTGTCATCAGCATAAAGTAAGTTAGGAAATAAGGGGATACCTCCTACCTCATCGTAGTCTTTTGAGCGCATGACAAACCCTGTACCAAATGAGTCTCTAAGATCACAGAGCCTGGAAGCAAGATACTCGTGGGCAGCTTCAAATTTTGGAATTGGTTTGCAAGGTCTGATAGTACTTCCCTCCGAGTCAATCAAATTAAAGTGCGTCGAATAAAGAGCGCCTTCAGGAAAGTCGCTAATTAAAGTTGCAACATCTGAGAGAAAGTGTGGGTGAAATTTATCGTCATGCCCGATGATGGTTAGAAATTCTTTTTTGGGAATAGTTAGAATCCTCGCCCAGTTTTTTTCTATTGTTAAGAACTTCAGTGAACGAAATACTTTTACTTTTTCTTGAGACTGTTCGAGATAGGAAATATACTCGACGGAAGTGTCGTTACTGGCATTGTCAAGAAGCACTAGCTCGAAATTGGTATAAGTTTGAGCCAAAATGCTCTCAACGCATTGTTTTAGATAGTTCCCGCCGTTCCTCACAGGAATAATAATGGTAAAAGTTGGTAAGCTAAGTTTGGAGATTGTCATCTTTTCCCCATGCATACTGTTCGAAAGTCTTTTTTTCCTCGATGCTGAGGGTCTCATAGTAGCGGGTTTGATTGTCAGATATTAATAGATTACTTTGATTGCCTTGCCAGAATGTGTGACTCACATTCCAATCATCAATGCTAAAAAACTGTCCATTTTTACCTACAATCATCACTTGTAGTCCCATTCTTAAAACCTGTTTTGTCAGACTATTCTTACCACTTTCAAACCTGTAGGCGTCAGATTTGTTTTTTATATGACCAAAACTGACTTTTTCTAACACCTCTCTTTTTGCCATTATGCCGTTAGTTCTTATGTGAGGGTTGGGAAATCTATCAAATTGTATTGAGTATACAAGCACATAACAAAAAAATTGATTAAGCCATGCCAATGACCAAGTACCAGTTTTTAGTATGCTGCGTAACAAGGCTTGGCCAGTGTTAAATTCAAGAGGGGGTAATTTTGGCAGGCGATTTATATGATCTGAAAAAAAAGAATATAAAGATCCGGTTGCCCCTACCAAACCCACATTTTTCTGATTAAGTGCGAGATTCAGTTTAAGCAGCCAATCATTTGAGCATATATTTGAATGAGAGTTGAAAAAGCAAAATCGTTCAAAATGCGAAAAAGACGGGTTGCTCAATACTTTTTGATAAGCGGTTATGTCTAGCCCATCATCGGAGATGTCAAATTGCGTATATTCTACGTTCTTTAATAATTGTTTGCTCAGAGCTAGTTCGGTGGAGTCACTGTTAAATCCTTTGAAAATAACCAATAACTTATGGTCAATCCCTGCGATATGCGATTGGTATGAGCGTATGAAGGAGTCAAGTAGTTGTAACGGATTGCCAAACCTTGCTAAATAAACAACACACACTAAATTGTTCATTTTTTCTTAGATTCAAAGTAGCTTATTAAGGCACTGGGCTGGCCATAAAGTAAATCAGTAATAGTGATTAATTCCTCATCTGGCAAGTCCCACCACATTGTTTCATTTAGTTTAGCGATTATTGTATTTTCAAATCGATACTTAACGACTCTAGCCGGATTTCCAACAGCAATAGCATATGGCGGAATACTTTTTGTTACGACTGCGCCAGCCCCAATAATGGCACCATTCCCAATATTCACGCCTGATAAGATGGTTACATTTTGACCAACCCAAACGTCATTCCCAATATTGATGGGTCCTTTAGTAGTTGCATCTTTGTTTGTCCAGTCCGTATCGAGGGGTTCACTCAAGTAATTTAGATATAACGTTTTAAAAGGATAAGTTGTAACGAAGTTTGTTGGATGATCCGCGTGGGCCAAAATAACTACGTTCGGTGCGAATGAGCAAAAGTTACCTATTGAAACAGGCGCTTCAACTGTAGGTCTGATAATGGATTCTTTATTTAGACCATATGTAAAACGTCCAATTGTTACATATGGAATTTCTTTTAACTCTTTGATTTCAAACCATGGACGATCTCTAGATAAAGTCTTTTGGCGTTCTTGTAATGAATTCCAATATGTAGGTGATACTAAGTTTATAAAAAAACGAATTATCTTTTTAAATAAACTAACCATATTTTCTTTCAATGTAGTCTTTTAAAGCTAATTCCCAATTTCGCATCGTTATTCCAAGTGCATTTGCTCTTGTATTAGCAAGAGCTGAATAGAGGGGCCTCTTCATTTCGCCAGAAAGCCCATTTCGATTGATTGGTATTACTTCTAAATTGAGCTGGAGAGCTTGATAAATAGCCAATGTAAACTCATACCATGTACAGCTCCCGGCGTTTGCGAGGTGATAAATGCCTGTGCAAGACTTATAGTGTTTGATTAGTTTTAGAGTTGCTTCAGCTAAATCGAGAGCATTGGTTGGAGATACTGTCTGGTCACACCCCATTTCAATTGTTCTTAAATTGCGAGCATCATTTATTCTCTGATCAACAAAGTTCCCACCTTTTGATTGTGCACCGTTAAAACCATACAGTCCGCAGGTTCTAATGATCAGAGTTTGCGGATTAATTCCTAGCGCAATCTGCTCTCCAGCTAATCTAGTAACTCCATAATATTGCAATGGTTTAGGCTGGTCATCTTCGACATAAGGTTTCTTTTTTTCTCCGTCGAATACATAATCTGTACTAAAAGTTATCAGTTTCGTGTCATATTTTTTGCAAATTTTTGCTAAATTACCCACGGAAACACAATTTGTGTTAAAAGCATTTAATGGCTGTGTTTCACAAAGTGGAACATTGTGAAATGCTGCTGTGTTAATTACAACTTTAGGGCGGAAGTTATTGATGATATTTTCTACGGAATCGAAATTATCGATATCTAATACTGCTCTGTCTGGGGCTAAAATATCAAAATCTTTATTCGCTTGTAAAATGCTACTGCCTAACTGCCCGGATTTGCCAATAAGTAATATTTTCATGAGTGGATATTATTGTTTCTCGAAGGTCCATTGAAGGTTAGGCCTTATTGCTCCGGGAATTGGGATACCAGTGTTAGGCCTTGTAATTACACCTTCAATGGGATCTTCAACATTGAACGATAAGCAGTTTTCGTCATAAAAGTGCACTCTAATGTTTGGATAATATGACGAGATGGCAAAGCCAATGAAGTACGTAGTTGCATTTAGAAAGTTTGCTGGTATTAAGCAGGTGGAAATGTAAGTTCCCTTTTTAAGCTTTTGCTTAGCAGTGTCGTGACAGTAGAATGCACATTCACCACTAGCGGTAAAGCAGTTGTAATTTGGTACAAAATCGACATCGGAATCTTGCAAAACCTCAAAGGTCATTTCTAGCAACACATCTTCGTTAACCATAATGTCGTTAGTTGCTTGGTTGAGCCCGTCATTCCTTTTTACACGTGCAGAGCGAAGCCTAACTAATTCATCACCTGGCCCTTTGTCGAGGTAAGTGACCATGCCTGGAGTGGTTAAACCATTGTTGTAATAATTTAAGATTGTTTCAGAGGGTAAGCCATCTGAAACAATCTTTCCTCGATCTAATAAAATAGCCCTATCACATAAAGACGCAATAGTAGGCATGCTATGACTTACAAACAGAATAGTTTTGCCGGATTTACTAGCATCCCCCATTTTTCCAAGACATTTTTTTTGGAATCTAGCATCTCCAACAGCTAAAACCTCATCAATTATCAGTATTTCAGGGTCTAAACTTGATGCGACTGCAAAAGCTAGTCTCACGTACATTCCGCTGGAATAATGCTTAACGGGAGTATCAAGAAATTTTTCCACTTCAGCAAAGTCTACTATTTCATCAAACTTCTGACGAATCTCTTTCTTACTCATGCCAAGGATAGCCCCATTGAGAAAAATGTTTTCCCGGCCACTGAGTTCAGGATGAAATCCCGTACCAACTTCTAACAAGCTTGAAACTCGGCCGTTCAGGCTAATTCGTCCTTTAGTTGGTTCAATAATCCGTGAAATTACCTTAAGTAAAGTGGATTTACCTGCACCATTTCTGCCAATGATGCCGAGCTTCTCACCCTCTTTAATTTCAAGATTAATGCCATTGAGGGCCCAGAATTCTTCGATATTCACTGCATTCGAATTCGCCATGGAGGGGTGGCGAATTTTATTAAGGATTTTTCTTGTTGCATCTGAAATGTCATCGCGTAAAGACCCGTATCGCTTATTAGTTGTGTGTTTAAGCAGATATTTCTTGTGTAAGTTTTCTATGCTAATTGCTGTGTTTGTCATTTTGATTAAATAATATCTGCAAAGCTTTTTTCAACAGATCTAAAGTGATAGATGCCTGTGATGAGTAGAAATACTATTACAGTTGAAGAAACCGCTATAGAAAAGAAATCGAGTGGCATGCTTGTTTGTAATAATGACCATCGAAAGCCATTAATGACACCTACCATCGGATTCAAGGCATATAAAAGTTTCCATTTTTCTGGAACAAGTGTGGCAGTAAATGCTACTGGAGAGATGTATAACCCAAATTGAATCACAAAAGGGACCACATAACTGAAGTCACGGTATTTCACATTTAAGGCTGCGACCCAAAGACCAGCTCCAATCGCTGCTGCAAAGAGCATCAGGATGAAAATGGGAAGCGCTAATATATGAACGCTTGGAATTGATTTGTAATAAATCATAATGCCAATGAGTATCGCGCTTGATATGATGAATTCTACCAAAGACACAATCACTGAGCTAAGGGGCACTATCAACCTTGGAAAGTAGATTTTTGAAATAATGTTTCTATTATTTACCAAACTATTTCCAGCTTCTGAGAATGCATTGGCAAAAAATAGCCAAGGTAACATACCACTTAAAACCAGCAGAGGGTATGGAATATCATCAGAAGGTAATTTTGCAAGCTTCCCAAATATGAATACAAATACAAGCATAGTCAGCAGTGGGCGGATTAATGTCCAAATGATACCTATTGCAGTTTGTTTATATCTAACCAGAACATCTCGCCATGCCAGAAAGTAGAATAATTCTCTGTATTTCCAGATGTCTTTCCAGTATGCAGTCTCAATTCTACCGGCCTCTATGATAATTTTATTACTTTTCAAGATGAGACCTCTAATGATGGAATTGCAGTCACAAATCTGCCACCCCATGCTTTGATATAACTTAGTTGATCAGTCACTTCATCTTTTAGATTCCATGGCAATATTACTACGTAATCAGGCTGAGTTTGTTTGAGATTGATTTCAGCTAAAATAGGGATTCTGCTGCCAGGCATAAATTTGTTTTGTTTCGCTGGGTTCTTATCAACAACAAATGAAATCAGATCTGATCTGATGCCAGCGTAATTTAGCAGTGTATTTCCTTTTGCGGCTGCGCCGTAGGCAACAACTTTTTTACCGGATTTTTTTGCCTCGATTAAAAAGCCAACCAAATCATTTTTAATTTTCTCGACCTTGCTCTGGTAATCTTGATAAAAGTTCAGATTCCCAACGCCTTCACTATTTTCTTTCTCAATTAATGTGATGAGTCTGTCGCTAATTTTGTGCGTGCCGGTATTTTGGCGTTGCGCAAATATGCGCAAGCTACCACCATGAGTTGGAATTTCTTCTACATCGAATATTTGTAAACCATTTTTCTCAAAAATAGACTTCACACTAGTGAGCGATAGGTAGGAAAAATGCTCGTGATAAATTGTGTCAAATTGATTTTTTTGTACCAGATTTAACAAGTGTGGAAACTCAAATGTGGCTACGCCATTTTCTTTGAGTAATATCGAAAATCCCTTGGCAAAATCATTGATATCAGGCACATGTGCAAGTACGTTGTTGGCAGCCGTCAAATCAGCTTGATAGCCTTGGGATACTAACCTTTCTGCAAGTGCTACGCCAAAAAACTCCTCTACAATCTCTATGCCTTTTTCTCTGGCCGCTTCGGCTGTACTGTGTGTTGGTTCGATACCCAAACAAGGTATATTTTTTGCTTTTACGTATTGCAATAGGTATCCATCATTGGCTGCTATCTCTA
Organism: Methylophilus sp. Q8; assembly: GCF_000800115.1. NCBI lineage: Bacteria > Pseudomonadati > Pseudomonadota > Betaproteobacteria > Nitrosomonadales > Methylophilaceae > Methylophilus > Methylophilus sp. Q8. Next base: position 2,348,367 of record NZ_JUHE01000001.1, read on the forward strand.
TCACATGAGAGGTTTGATTGAGACCAAATCGGTCCACCATGGTTTCAACATATTTTTGAGCATGACTGAGCCATGAGCTTGAGAATGAACTGAAGTAAGCGTAGTCAGCATCAAACAGTTCATGCGCATCGGTAAAGTCCTCTGTTTGGACTAGCCAGCAATTGTCACAGACCATTACTTTGAGTGGAAACCATTTTTCTGGTTTAAATAGGGTTTTTTCTGTTAGGTAAGCATTTGAGGGAGGGGAGCTACCTAAATCCAGGAAAGCGTGGGTAACTTCATTGTTGCAATGGCGGCACTTCATATTAATATTCCTTTAAAGCCAGGGTCTAACATAGGATGATTTGAGTCCCTATTCGAAATCTCTGTGATTGGGATTGGCCAGTGAATTGAGAGCTTGGGGTCGAGTGGATTGAGGGCTGACTCGTGTTCGGGAGAGTAATTTTCTGTATGCAGGTAAACCAACTCACAGTCATCTGTAAGTGTTTGGAATCCATGAGCAAAACCTTCGGGAATGAACATGCTTCGCTTGTTTTCTGCACTTAATTCAGCAGAAAACCATTGTAAGAAAGTAGGCGAGCCAGCTCGTAAATCCACGGCAACATCCAGAATGTGGCCTTGGAGGCAACTGACAAGTTTTATCTCGGCTGCTGGCGGGTGCTGAAAATGCATACCACGAATCGCACCGGCTTTTCTGGTCAGCGTGTGATTGATTTGTTGGATAGGCTTCATGCCCAGCACGGCCATGGTTTGCTGGCAAAAGAAGCGACTCAGAAAGCCTCTGCCGTCTTCTATGCTTGTGCGCTCAATGACAGTCAGGCCTGAAAGCGGGGTGGGATGAAAGCGGAAACGTTCCACGATATTCTCGAGTTATGCTTGATGTGCAGCAATTTGGGCAAGGCAAACCGCTTGCATATCTTGCTGGGCATGCCACGCAAGGTGCCATTCGGCAATTTTCTGCAATGCTATTTCCAGGTCCCACGCGGTTTGCCATTTTAGATACTGTCGCGCCTTACTACTGTCTAGTTTCAATAAGTTGGCTTCGTGCGGCTGCGGATTGGCATCTATTTGCCATTGGGTTTTCGGCATGTAAGTTGCCAATTTGTTGACAATCCAGGCCACTTCTTTAGCGTCTTGCTCATGCGGCCCAAAATTCCAGGCCGAGGCATAAGTTTGCGGCTCTTCATATAAGGCTTGTGCCAGCAGCATGTAGCCCTTAAGCGGTTCCAGCACATGTTGCCATGGGCGGGTAGCATGTGGCGAGCGTATCTTCAGGGATTGTTCGGCATCAATGGCACGCAAGAAGTCAGGAATAAGCCTGTCGTCAGACCAGTCACCACCACCAATGACATTGCCAGCCCTGGCGGTAGCCAAGCCGATGCCTGCACTTTCATAAAATGAATTGCGGTAAGAGGCCGTGACTAGTTCGGCACAACCCTTACTGCTGGAGTAGGGATCATGACCACCCATGGGCTCATCTTCGCGATATGCCCAAATCCATTCCTTATTTTCGTAGCATTTGTCTGTGGTGATGTTTATTACCGCTTTTACTTGGGAGGACTGCCTGACCGCTTCTAGCAGGTTAACAGTACCCATCACATTGGTCGAATAGGTTTCAATTGGGTCGACATAGGAACGACGCACCAGCGGTTGTGCTGCTAGATGAAAGACGATATCTGGTTGTGCTTCGGCAATCGCCTTTGATAGCGTGGCAGAATCGCGGATATCAGCCACGGTGTGACCATTTAACAAGGGCGCAATATTAGCGACTTCAAACAGTGCCGGGGATGTATTGGGAGAGAGGGAGTAGCCATATACTTTGGCACCCAATGAGTGCAGCCATAAAGCAAGCCAGCTCCCTTTAAAGCCAGTATGTCCCGTTAGAAATACGCGCTTGTTATTCCAGAAGGTCGTCATGCTCATTACCAGACTTTCCATGGAGCTTCATTATTTGCCCATAATGACTCTAGCAATGTTTTTTCACGCAACGTGTCCATCGGCTGCCAAAAGCCATGGTGCTCATATGCATAGAGCTGGCCTTCTTTAGCCAGGTTCATGAGTGGGTCGGTTTCCCAGCTTGAGCAGTCACCCTCAATGTAGTCGATACAACGTGGAGATAGCACAAAAAAACCACCATTAATCCATCCACCATCGCCTTTGGGCTTTTCTGTAAAGCCCTTGACTTCATTGTTATTGAGTTCTAGAGCTCCGTACCTGCCAGGTGGTTGCACGCCTGTGACGGTAGCTAGCTTTCCATGTTTTTTGTGAAAGCTAATCAACTCCGTTATATTTACATCAGACAGGCCATCGCCGTAAGTGAAACAGAATGACTCTTCATCTTTTAAATATTCAGCCACCCGCTTTAGACGGCCACCAGTAAGCGTTTGTTCACCGGTATCAACCAGTGTTACTTTCCATGGCTCAGCATTTTTTTGATGAACCTGCATGGTATTGTTTGACATGTCGAAAGTGACGTCAGACATATGTAAGAAGTAATTGGCGAAATACTCTTTGATAACATAACCTTTATATCCGCAGCATATAATAAAGTCATTAATTCCATGTGCAGAGTACATCTTCATGATGTGCCATAAGATTGGTTTACCACCAATTTCAATCATAGGCTTAGGTTTTAAGTGTGTTTCTTCACTAATTCGAGTGCCTAGACCACCAGCTAAAATGACCGCTTTCATAAATTTGAACTTTTTTTAAAATTGAGATTATAAACAAATTAACTGTATTAATTATGCTTTACTTGTTTGAGGCCAGCATCGCCTTAATATTCGCCATCTTGCTCTTTCCATAGTCTTTGCTCAACACTTGATCCGGCCCGTTAAACGGGTTGCCGAAATGTTTAACGTCGTCTTTGGGTAACTCACCGATAAACCGGCTGGGTTCACATGCCTGCATTTCACCGCCGCGCTTGCGCTTTTTGCACCAGGTGATATTGAGCGATTTTTGTGCGCGGGTGATGCCTACGTACATGAGGCGGCGTTCTTCTTCAATCTGGTCGGCATCGATAGAGTTTGTATGCGGCAAGATGCCTTCTTCGCAGCCGATTAAAAAGACGTGGCCGTACTCCAGGCCTTTGGAGGCGTGCAGGGTAGAGAGTTTGACTGCGTCCTGTTCTTCGCCATCTTTACCTTCCAGCATGGTGATGAGGGCGACCAGTTGCGTCAGTTCGAGTAGGTTTTTACCGTCGGATTCATTGCCGAACTCGGTAGAGCCTTCGCCTTTTTTGCTAAGCCAAGCGACAAACTCCATGACGTTGCCCCAGCGTGTTTCGGCAGCGCGTGCTTCTTCACCATCATACAAATAGGTTTCGTATTGAATGGCGGTCAGCAGGTCATTGAGCACCTCATTGGCCGGGTCTTTGACGGCGCGGCCTTGTAATGTCTGGATATAGCGGCAGAAGGTGAGCAGGTCTTCGAGCTGCTTGGCACCAACGTCGTGCTGAAAGCCGCCTTCAAAGGCCGCAGCAAACAGCGACATTTTGTGCGCGCTGGCATATTCACCCAGGCGTTCCAGTGTGGTATTGCCTATGCCTTTTTTCGGCGTGGTGGCGGCACGGATGAACGCTGGATCATCGTCTTCGTTGGCGATCAGGCGCAGGTAGCTGATGATGTCCTTGATTTCAGCTTTGTCAAAAAAGGATGAACCGCCAGAGATTGTGTAGGGGATTTTGTGGTTGCGCAAAAATTTTTCAATAATGCGCGCCTGGTGGTTGCTGCGGTAGAGGATCGCATAATCTTTATAGGTCGTGCGATGCTCGAATTTGTGCGCCTGCAACTTCATGACGACGGTTTCGGCTTCGTGTTCTTCACTTTGGGTGGCGGTAACATGTAACAGGTCGCCGGTACCCAGTTCACTCCACAACTTTTTCTCAAACAGCTTGGGATTGTTGGCGATGACCTGGTTTGCTGCACGCAAAATGCGCACGGTGGAGCGGTAGTTTTGCTCCAGCTTGATGACTTTGAGTTTTGAAAAGTCTGTGGTGAGCTGGCGCAGGTTTTCCACGTCGGCGCCACGCCAGCCGTAAATGGCCTGGTCATCATCACCTACGGCGGTAAATTGGCCGCGCAGGCCGGTGAGTTGCTTGATCAGTTTGTACTGGCAAGCGTTGGTATCCTGGTACTCGTCAATCAGCAGGTAGTGCAGTTTGCGCTGCCATTTATCCAGGGTGTCATGGTGTTGCTCAAACAGTTCCACCGGCACTTTAATCAAATCGTCAAAGTCTACCGCCTGGTAGGCGCGCAAGGTTTGCTGGTAGAGCTGGTAAACGCGGGCAGCGGCATGCGCCATTTCTTCATCAGCTAAAGACTTGGCCTGGTCTGGGCTCACAAAGGCGTTTTTCCAACTGGAAATCTGCCATTGCGTCTTGCGTAACAATTGTTTGTCAGTCGTCGCCAATATATCACTGAGGATTTTAAAGCTGTCCGAGGCATCCAGAATCGAGAATTGCGGTTTATAGCCGAGCAGGGCGGCTTCCTGGCGCAGTATCTGCAGCCCCAGCGAGTGAAACGTAGTCACCGTCAGGCCTTTGCCGCTTTTGCCTTCCAGCAATGGCGTAACGCGTTCCTGCATCTCGCGGGCGGCTTTATTGGTAAAGGTGATGGCGGCGATCTGGTTGCCTTTATAGCCGGCCTGGTTAATCAGGTAGGCAATTTTTTGTGTAATCACACGTGTTTTACCACTACCGGCACCGGCCAACACCAATAAGGGGCCATCCAAGTAGTGAATTGCTTCGCGCTGCGGGGGATTTAAAAGATGCTGCATGGGACTTCAGAGGTTTGTGGTAAACAACAAAGCGGTAGATGAATTAGCCTGTATGGACTATTTAACCCCTTCATTTATATGGGTATAGTCGCTCAACCATAGTATTATGTTTTTCAGGTAAACAAACTTTGTCCGCCCCTGTGTTTGATCTCAACAGTGTCATTCTATCATCAATTGGACTCACCTTAACGCTGGTTCTGGTCTTGTTGATTTTTGGCGCCCATCAGCAACGCAGCCTGATTATGCATTGGGTACGCGGCCTGTTGGTATTCGGTGTTGGACTCGCCATTTATTTTCTTTCACAAACCTCTTTGATACATGGCCCGCAAAACGTTTATGTGGCCACTTCAGTCACCATTATTGCGCTCGGCATCAGTCTGTTTGTTAACGGTATCCGTTTGCTCAGAGGTTATCGTGTTTACCGTTATTGGGCCTTGCTGGTGGTGACCACCTTGCTCGCGTGTAATGCAGTGATGTTGAATATGCATACGCCGGATAGATGGATATTGTTAAGCAACCTCTTGGTGTTGATGTGGGTATTTGGCTACGGCAGCCGCAGCCTAGTCGGCCATGGCAAAGACTTTGTGGCACACGTATTCTGGTTATGTTGCAGCCTGTTTGCCCTGGTGAGTTTAATGCTGGCTTTTTTGGCGGTGAAGGTCATATTGGGCGCTCAGGAAAGTTTGCAGACGTTTTCACAGTGGAGCATGCATGCTTATATGATGACCGCGACCATGCTGGCCATGACGACAGTGACCAGCTTGCTGTTGCTGGTGATGCATGTGCGGGCACAGGCCGGGCTGCAAGCCATTGCCACACTGGATGGCCTGACTGGCGTATTAAACCGTAGAGGCTTACAAGAAGCGGCTACGCGTATGCAGGCGGTGTCGCAGCGTATCCGCCTGCCGATGGGGATGCTGATTGTCGACCTGGATTACTTTAAAAAGGTCAATGACGTGTATGGGCACCTAGTGGGCGATGTGGTGCTGAAAGCTTGTGCAGGGACGATACGCGCGGCCTTGCGTGGCGGGGATGTGATTGGCCGTTATGGCGGCGAAGAGTTTTGTATCTTAATGCCTAATACCGGCGAACATGAAGCAATGATCTTGGCGGAGCGTATCCGCCGTATTATTGAGGTGACGCCGGTAAGCATTGCAGGCGTGGAGAGTATGAGTAGCGATACACAGGCGATCAAATGCACGGTCAGTGTCGGTTCAGTCAGCTCCGAAACTGTTGGTTACGGGCTGGAGGGTCTGTTCGCTGGCGCCGATCAAAACCTGTACAAAGCCAAGCAGAATGGCCGCAATCGCATTGCAAGCAATATTGATCAGTTACTGAATAAACCACCAGAGCCCGGCAAACCAGCCAAACGGCATGCCAGCCTGATTGCCTGAGGATAACAGCCGGTCTTATAAGGTATCTGGCTCAGGCGCTGCCTGGTCTTCTTTCGCTTTTTTCGCCGCCGCGGCCTGTTCCGCAGCCAGCGCGATCATCTCGGCCCGGCTCTGTGGTGATTCCAGGCTCACGCGGCCAATGGCGCCGCTGCGGTAGTCAGTGAGCAAGGCCATGGCGGTACGCTCCATATCCCACTCACCATCGTTACGCTTGTAAGTGCGGCGTTTAGCGATTGCTTGCAGCAGGTCTATGCCGTCAATAGCAGTCACATCCAGCTTCATGACGTCCAGTTTATAGCGTGTATTCATGAGGGCTGGATATTGTTTTAATAGCACATTACCCAAAAACTCGGCCACATCTTCATCGATCACCGCATTGCGGCCAATCGCATGGCTGGCAGCCAGCAGGTAGCCATCTGATTCATGTTCGATTTTTGGCCACATCATGCCCGGGGTATCGGTAATGTTCTGGCTGTCATTTAAATCAAAGCGTTGCTGGCTTTTAGTCACGGCCGGTTCATCGCCCACTTTAGCTGCCCGGCGGTTCAGCAGGGCGTTCATCAGGGTGGATTTGCCGACGTTAGGGATGCCCATGATCATCATGCGCAAAGGTTTCAGCGGCGTGCCGCGATGTGATGCCAGTTGGCGGCACAAGCCTGGAATTTTCTTTGCGTCACCAGGTTTTTTGCACGACAGGGCGACGGCTTTGGTATTGGGCTGCTTATTAAAGTAATTCAACCAGGCCTGGGTGACTTGCGGGTCGGCCAAATCGGCTTTGTTGAGAATTTTCAGGTTAGGCCGCTGGCGAAAATTACGCATTTCCTCAATCATGGGGTTGTGGCTGGCGGCAGGCACGCGTGCATCCAGTACCTCAATCACGACGTCGATATGTTCCAGTGTTTCTTCTGCCTTTTTTCGGGCAGAAGTCATGTGTCCCGGAAACCATTGTATCGCCATATTTTTGCTCCATCTTCAACTCAAAAAATACGGTATCAATGTCCCTTGCCGTACCCCATATTGTTTTTGTCCATGCTGCCTATGATGAAATTCAGGACGGATTAAAACAATGCAGCGATCATTTTAACATTTAAGCGGCAACTCCTTAAATATTGCAGACGTCGCCAGCGTTATTTCCAGCTATAGCCCAGTGTGAACAGGGCGCGCGTATCGCCTTTGACGCGATCATCTACCGGGCGGCTATCGTAGTTGTAGTCTAATTGTGTAGACGCACTCAAGCCGAAAATAAACGGAAAGCGCAGGCCGGTTGAGCTGTAAACCAGGATTTGTGAAGGGGATCTCGCGGTGTATAACACTTCGTGGCGATGAAAGGCCTGCACAAAAGAATCAAATAAATACTGGTTGTAATTGACTGCCCAACGCAAAGCGGCATGACTGTCATTACTTTCTTCGTAATAGTCCTGTTTAATCAGCGACACACCACCTTCCACTGACAGGTTAAGCTTTTCGCCTTCAAAAATCTGGTAACCGGTACCCACACCGTAGGTACTTCGTAACTTGATATCCCTGAAACGGTCTTTTTCCTGAATGGTGTTGAGGTAGCTAAACCATTTTTTGGTGAAAAAGTGGTCATACTGGCCGCGCACGCGCGCGTTGTTCTGCGTTTGTTCGTCGTTATCTTCTGCCCAGTAGTAATAGCCTTGTACCGTATAACGATTTTCCAGGCCACGTAATACCGACTCACCGTTAAATTGCATATTGCGGTTGGTACTGTTGCCATTGTTAAACGCACCGCCCAGGCTCAGGTTGCCAGTCCAGACATAGCCTTCACCAATCAGGTCGCGGCTGGGGTTGATGTAATGAATTTCGTCCAGCTCTGTATCCACCAGTGGCGTGTTGGTTTCCTCATCCAGAATCACCTGGCCTTCATCGGTATGAATCAGGCGGCCATTGACGATACTGCCATCAGACAACTGCATAAGGATAGGTTTGTCGGCATCGATACTGTGAATATCGCTCCAGTTGATTTTCACCTCATCTGCATAAGTGGTTTTGACTGTGAGTTTATTTGATATTTTAACGCCCAGTGTGCCTGTGATCTTGTCGCCATTTTTGAGCCAGATTGTATCTGCAAGCACTGGCGTGGCAAGCATGGAAAGCATTGTCAGTGGAAATAGTACAAATTTAACCGTCTTGTCTACATATAAATAAGCCAATGTGGCTAAGCTGTGTGGCATACATACTCCCTGGTGCGATTGAACAACAGCGCTGTGAAACAGCGAATTGATGCAGCGTGTACCAACGTCGCTGCAGCGGTGGTCGTGCGGCTTATGCACGGGATAAAACGGACCACCATGATAGACATGATTCGTAAAACAGCCTTTGAGTTCCCGAGATCGCTCCCGGCGTGGCTGCCAGAAGCAATCCTGATAAAGCTGGCACATGTTAAACTGATATATTGGTATTTTAAAACAGCAATACGCATGGTCAAGACAAACTTACCGCCCGAGGTGAAGCCCGGTCAATCTCTCCCGCTATTGCAGGCGCTGCATATTCTGACACGCGATGGCAAGCTGAATCAGGATAGCCGCCGCAAGCTCAAGCAAGTCTATCACCTGGTCAATTTCATTGAGCCGCTGATGCAGGCGGTGATGGATAAACAGTCACAGCCTGTGCTGGTCGACCATGGTGCAGGTAAATCTTATCTGGGATTTATCCTCTATGACCTCTTGCTTAAGCAACACGCCGGCGGCCAGGTCATTGGCATTGAAAGCCGTGGCGAGTTGATAGAGAAATCACGCCAGCTGGCGCAAGAGTGCGGGTTTGACCGCATGCAGTTTGAGCATTTAACCGTGGCTGAGGCAATGCAGTCACAACAACTGCCTGCAACCGTGGATATTGTCACGGCCTTGCATGCCTGCAATACGGCGACGGATGATGCGATTCAGTTTGGTTTGCAAAAACAGGCACAGTTTATGGTGCTGGTGCCTTGCTGCCAGGCCGAGGTGGCAGAGGTGATGCGTCAGCATAAGGCTGAAACACTGGCGCAAACCTTTTTAAGCGAGTTGTGGCGGCATCCAATTCATACCCGTGAGTTTGGCAGCCAGGTCACCAATGTGTTGCGTTGCCTTGAACTGGAGGCGCATGGCTACCAGGTGACAGTGACGGAACTGGTGGGCTGGGAGCACTCGATGAAAAATGAACTCATCGTTGCCAAATATACTGGCCAGCGTAAACGCAGTGCGCGTGACCGTGGGCAGCAACTGCTAGAGCAACTCAATTTGACCAGTCTTTCTGCGCGCTTCAACTTTCAGTAATTAAGTCTCTCCGCATATAAAAAAACCTCTGATACTGGGGTGGCATCAGAGGTGAATGGAGCGCGTTAAATGCCCCAGGGAAGAGCGTTGACGATCGTCGCTTAAAAGCGCTTACCAATACCCAGGCTAATCACCCATGGATTGACGTCGAGGGAGTCGATTTTGGCCCAGCGGTTGCCGGTGGTGGCGCTTTTCATTTCAACGTCGGTATCAATCCAGAGATATTTCACATCCGCGTTCAATAACCAGCCATCTTTAAGGTTGATATCTACACCCGCCTGCAAAGCAGGGCCAATGCTATTGCGGTCAATTTTGATTTTTTCGCCAGCGGTTGCACCAGAGGTGAAACGCAGATTGCGGTCCAGCATAAATGTCGCATTGATACCAGCACCCACATAAGGGTCAATGGTTTGATCCGGGTTAAAGTGCCATTGCGCCGTCAAGGTAGGTGGCAGCGCATCAATGCTACCCAGATGCTGGTTGCCAACCACACCGGCACTGTCGCCAGTGATTTTTACATCGTGTTTGCTGCCCAGCGCCAGGATCAGTTCGGTCGCAATGTTTTTGGTCCAGTAGTAACTGATATCTAATTCAGGAATTGTGTTGCTGTCGAGTTTCAGGTCTGCGCTTGGTGTCATCACATTGGCACCCACCGCCTTGTTGACGGTGCTGCCCAAGCGGCTGCTTTCGTTCGGGCTGATATTGGTTGCACGCAGACGTACAACCCAGTCACCTTGCTCTGCATAGGCATTCATGGCAGGCAATAAGGCTGCCAACATTAAACTGATTGCGGTTTTTTTCATTGTGATCACTCCATTAGGTGCATTGATTTGAGGCCATTGTAGGTTTGCTGGCTAAAGCGGGTATTGACCCAAATCAACTCGACACATGTTTGTGATGTGTGTCGAGGGCTAATGGAGGCGTAAAGCGGAGGAGGCAGATACCCGCGGATTCGCAAGTATCTGTGCGTGTGACAGTTTTAGATAAAACGCGCCGACATACCGTTAGTAATCGTTACGTTGCTTCCAGGCGTCATCCAGTACTTTGGATTTCTGCTCGAAAATCACTTTTTTATTTTCCAGGTCTTTTTCCGCTTGCACTTTATCGGATTGGTATTGCTTTAACTTTGCCTGCTCCTGCGCAACCAGGGCTTCCTGAGATTTGATTCTTTGCTCAAGGTCACTCAATTTGCTCATGGCATCGCCCACAGCATCCCGTGCAGAAGCGGCATCTGTTTGTTCATTAAGAATATTGCGGGCAAACACTGGCTGGCTCAGTGTGGCGATCAGGAATAAAACAGAAAGGGACTGTAAACGCATGCGAGACTCCATAAAAACGTCATAACAAAATTTCAAAACGATTATAAAGCCAAAATGTCTTCGGGCTTAATACTCACCGGTCATTATCAATCGTTGTTGATTGCTTGATTAGTAAGCGACAACGGCATTAGGTTCCTGACGCGCTAACGATCAGCCATCGGCATCCTAAAAAAATAATTCAGCCATTTTATTGATCTATCTCAATATTCGTTTTGTTGGTTAAGTTATTGTATATAAAAATAAAAATCATGTTTTTTGTAAGACAAATTCTGACATGGCCAGCAGACAAAATGGATATCAGGCGACAAGGTGTCGTGTACGGTGTGACTGCTATCCAACTGGGAGAAGCACAGAGTCAAATATGTCCTTTTTTTGGTCGACACGGAAAAACTAGGTCCGTGGCTCAGCCAGAATCAGCGACGAATTGACTCTCCATTATTACATTAAATTGTCTCAATGACTCAGGGATAGAAAGCGATTGATTATGAAATTAAATTTGCCAGTGACGGCCACAGAAATCCAGTTTGATGATGCCCAGTTTATGTTGACGAGAACAGATCTCAAGGGTGTGATTACCTATGCCAACAAAGACTTTATTCAAGTCAGTGGCTTTAGTGAGTCTGAATTGGTCGGCAGCAGTCACAATATTGTGCGCCACCCGGATATGCCTGCGGCCGCTTTTGCCGATATGTGGCGCAGCTTGAAAGCCGGTAAGCCATGGACGGGCTTGGTGAAAAACCGCACCAAGCGTGGTGACTTTTATTGGGTAGTGGCTAATGCAACGCCAGTGACGGAAAACAATCAGGTCGTGGGTTACTTATCTGCGCGCAGAAAGCCGACACGCCAGCAAATCAGTGAAGCCTCCGCTGCCTACCAATTGTTTAATACAGACAACGCCAAAGGTCTGGCAATTGTAGATGGCAAAGTGGTGAACGTGTCCTTGGCGAATAAATTAAAAAACATATTGGGCGCCATCACTGTCAAACAGCGCTTAGTTGGTTTAGCTGCTATGGCTTTTGCATTGCTGGCTGTACAAGTAGGGCAGGATTTTACTCATCAATCCACTGCACTGTCTTTTGCCAGCCTGGGCTTGGCATTACCTGTCCTGCTAGGCTTGGCGCTGATCATTGCTCGTTCAGTGACCCAGCCGCTGGCGCAAACACTCAGTGCGGTGAAAGAAATCACCATCGGCAACTACAGCACCTATATTGATGCGCAGGGTAGCAACGAGCTGAGTGAAGTATTGCAAGCACTGAAAAAGATGCAGACGTTACTCAGTGTCAGCGAAAATGCCTTAAAAGAGTCTGCCATAGAAACCCGCGAGCAAGCCGCATTGTTTGAAAATCAATTGGCCGCGATTAACCGTTCTACCGGGTCAATAGAGTTTGACCTGGATGGCAAAATAACAGCCGTCAATGATATTTTCTTGTCGGTGTTGGGTTATACACGAAATGCGCTGGTTGGCATGTCACATAGCCAGTTGGTTGAGCCAGCATTTATCAGTAGTGGCGACTATCATGCCTTTTGGCAAAAGTTAACACGTGGCGAATCAGTCAGCGGTGAGTTTTTGCGTATCGGCCAGCATGGCAAGGAGATCTGGCTGGATGCGACCTATAGCCCCATTTTAGATGCAGATGGTAAGCCTTATAAAGTGGTGAAGTATGCTGCAGATATCACCGCGCAAAAGCTCAGAAATGCCGATTTTGAAGGCCAGATTACTGCGATTGGAAAATCACAGGGCGTGATTGAACTGGGCCTTGATGGCACGGTGCTTAAAGTGAACCGAACTTACCTGGATATGCTGGGCTATAGCGAGCACGAGTTGCTTGGGCAGCATGTCAGCAAGGTGCTGGAACCGGCCTTTGCCGATAGTGAAGCGTATAAGGCCTTATGGAACAAACTTGTGCACGGCGGCTCTGATATGGGGCAGTACAAGCGGATCGCCAAAGGTGGGCGAGAAGTCTGGATACAGGCTTCTTACAACCCGATTTACGATTTAAAAGGCAAGCCGTACAAGATTGTTAATTACACCATGGACATCACCGCATCCAAGTTGATCGCCGCTGATAATGCAGGTCAAATCTCTGGCATTCACAGAACCCAGGGCGTGATTTCGTTTGACCTTGATGGCACCATTACATCGGTAAACGACTTGTTTTTGCAACTCTCCGGCTACACCGAACAGGAAGTTTTAGGTAAAAATCACAGCATGTTTGTGGAGTCTGCTTATCGCTCTAGCCATGATTACAAGGCATTTTGGGATGCTTTGCGCCGTGGTGAGGCACAAGTCGGGCAAGTGAAACGTATCCGCAAAGGTGGGGCTGTGGTGTGGATGCAGGCCATTTACAACCCGATTCTGGATATGAATGGCAAACCGTTTAAAGTGGTGAAATATGCGACAGATATCACTGCACAGCATGAAAGTGCACAAGCACTAGCCCATGCTGTACAAGAGACCAAAGCGATTATTGACGGCGCCAAAGCTGGTGATTTAAGCAGTCGCGTGTCGCTTGAGGGTAAAACAGGCGATATTGCTGCGTTGTGTGATGGCGTGAATGCGCTGATCGACAAGATGAGCGAAGTGATCTTGCAAGTGCGTGAAGCGACGGTGATGATTAATACGGCTGCGGATGAAATTTCCGTTGGTAATAATGACCTTTCCAGCCGCACTGAGCAACAGGCGTCAAGCCTGGAGGAAACGGCTGCCAGCATGGAAGAGTTGGCAGCGACGGTTAAACAGAATGCCGACAATGCAAAACAAGCCAGTCAGCTGGCAACTGCGGCTTCAGAGGTTGCTGTGAGAGGCGGTGATGTGGTTGGTGAGGTGGTGACAACCATGAGCGCCATGAATGAAAGCGCGAAAAGGATAGAGGATATCACTTCGGTCATTGATGGCATCGCTTTTCAAACGAATATTCTGGCTTTGAACGCAGCGGTTGAAGCTGCCCGTGCTGGCGAGCAGGGGCGTGGCTTCTCGGTAGTGGCTGCTGAAGTCCGCCATTTGGCCCAACGCTCTGCCGAGGCTGCCAAGGAAATTAAAGTGCTGATTGATGATTCTGTCGTCCAGACTGCAAAAGGCAGTCAGTTGGTGGAGGAGGCCGGAAAAACGATTCAGGAGGTAGTTGTTTCTGTGCAACAGGTGACGGATATTATGAGTGAAATTGCTGCTGCTTCTGTTGAGCAAAGCACCGGTATTAACCAGGTGAATCAGGCAGTGATGACCATGGATGAGGTCACGCAGCAAAACGCTGCCTTGGTTGAAGAGGCTGCAGCGGCATCAGAGTCGTTGGTTGATCAGGCTGAAAGCCTGGTTCGTGCCGTAAGTGCCTTTCGACTGGGGCATGAAAGCGGTGCCGACAAACGTTCTACTGTGAGCCATATCCATGCGCGCACCACTAAAGCACCTGTTAGTGTGAATGTGCAGCGCTCAGGAAAATTACGTACAGGTACGGATGATGGTGAGTGGGCGCAGTTTTAGAGGGGAGCCTTGTTGTGAGGCAATAGAAAACCGCCGGAATCCGGCGGTTTTTTGTTCAGGCAGCTCTCAAAATTTGAGATGAATCCTGATTATTTGTTCATGACGTACATTGTCACTTCAAAGCCAAAACGCATTTCAGTAGCAGCTGGTTTAGTCCACATGATAGTCTCCTTTGGTTGTTTGGTAGTACATCGTGCTTGATGTACTTGTATGACTGTCACTATACGCCGGTGTTTCAAAACCACCCTGAAGCGAATCCGTAAAAGCGACTCATGATTTTACGTAGTTTGCTGATATCGATTAAGAAACCTCTGCGACTAGCTCGGGTGACTCGTCCTGCCTATTCACTGACCATTGCGGAAACGGGTCACTGAGCGTGCGCCAGGCATTCATGCCAGATGCCAGCTCTGCTTCTGTCAGTAGGCAGGCATCGAAGGCAGCAATGAGTGCGGCTTTATCCATCCCCATGCCGATAACCACCAGTTCTTGCTGACGGTCACCATAAGGGGGCTGCATGCGCGAGTGGATATGTTGCAGGCTTTCTTCATCTTGTGGCCAGTATTCTTGCGGTGTTGCGCTCCACCACATGCCCGCCAGTTCGGTGCGGGTGACTGCGCCTGCTTGCGACCAGGTGGCGCAGAACTCTGGCCGTGAGGCGATCCAGTAGCGGCCTTTGGAGCGGACGACGCCAGGCCATTCTTTGTTGAACCATTGCCACAAACGCTGTGGATGAAACGGTTTACGTGCCCGGTAAACAAAGCTGGAGATGCTGTATTCTTCACTTTCCGGCACATGCTCGCCACGTAGCTCTTGCAGCCAGCCCGGCGCTTCAGCGGCCTGGTCAAAGTCGAACAAGCCGGTATGCATGATGCGATTTAGCGGCACTTTGCCAAAGCTGCTGTGTATGATTTGCGCGCGTGGATTGAGGGTTTTGAGGATGCTTTCCAGTCTGGAGACTTCTTCCAGGGTTAACAAGTCAGTTTTATTCAGCACTAACACGTCGCAAAACTCGATTTGTTCAACCAGCAGGTCAACCACTGTGCGTTCATCTTCTTCGCCCAGCGATAAACCGCGGTCGCCCAGCATATCTTGCGAGCCATAGTCTTTGAGAAAATTATAACCATCTACTACGGTGACCATGGTGTCCAATTGGGCGACATCTGCCAGCGAAACGCCGTCTTCATCTGCAAAGGTAAAGGTTTCTGCAATGGGTAAGGGCTCGGAAATGCCGGTGGTTTCAATCAACAGGTAATCAAAACGGTTTTCTTTGGCCAGCCGTGTGATTTCAATCAGCAGGTCTTCGCGCAAGGTGCAGCAAATGCAGCCATTGCTCATCTCAACCAGTTTTTCTTCCTGGCGTGACAAGGCTGCGCCGCCGTCACGCAGCAGTTGTGCATCGATATTTACCTCGGACATATCGTTGACAATCACTGCGACGCGCTTGCCTTCGCGGTTATTGAGAATATGGTTGAGCAGGGTGGTTTTACCTGCGCCCAGAAAGCCGGAAAGTACCGTGACTGGCAGTTTTTTCATAGGTCATCCTTTAGTGGTTAAATTGCCGTTCGCGGCGTTCATGCCGCTCCTGTGCTTCCAGGCACAACTTGGTGGTTGGCCTGGCTAATAGTCTGGCGAGGCCGATTGGCTCCCCGGTGTCTTCGCAATAGCCATAGCTGCCATCCTGGATGCGGCGCAAAGCTGATTGAATGGTTTTTAAATGTTTGCGTTCGCGGTCCCGCGTGCGCAGTTCCAGGCTGTGTGTTTCCTCTTGCGTAGCGCGATCGGCCGGGTCTGGTGTTTCGTGTTGATCTGAGAGATGTTCACTGGTCTGGCGCATATTGTCTTGCAAGGCTTGAAGCTGGGCCTGCAGCAACTGCCGAAAGAAGGCCAGTTGCGCTTCATTCATATAAGCATCCGCTGGCATCGCTAATAATTGTGCGTGAGTAACCATTTAAGCAACTTTGTTGCAATGCAATAAAGTTGCATTTTAAAGGGTGTTGTTGTTATTTGCAACTAAGTTGCAAAACAAGCAAGGCAGTGAAGCAGAGAGTAGCGCGGCTATTTAGGCCGACGCTTGTTGGCATTGTGGGCAGAGGCCCTTGAGGTTGATTTCGATGTGGGATATTTGGTAGGTGTCGAAAATGGCTTGCGGAATATGCGCAGCCAATTCATGAATACAAAGGACTGTACCGCAGCGCTGGCATTGCAAATGGGCATGACCGTGATTGCTTAACAAACCGCTGTTTGCGCTGGCGTCTGCGGCTTTGTAACTGCGTTTAGGGGCGTTCAGTTGAAATTTCCAGGCGCGGTCATCGGTGGATATTTTATGGATGAGGGCATGCTCCTGTAACCAGTCCAGCACCCGGTATACCGTTACCCGGTCAATTTCTTTAACGCCTTGCAGCGTGGTTAAAATATCGGTATGACTGAGTGCTGTATGCGAGTTGAGCAGGGTGTTCAACACGGCTAATCGTGCTTTGGTTGAACGCAGGCCCGCATCGGTGATGAGTTGTTCGGCAGTTTGCATGGCCAAAATTATGAACTACACGACAACATCGAGCAACCGGCCTTTTGTCTGGCCCAGTCCGGGCGTTTTTGCGCGAAGGCTTCCATGCCGGCTTGTTCGGTATATGGATGGCGCAATACTTGCAATAATGTCAGCAAGCGGCTGTTGTCACCTTGGGTCGCCAGGTCAATCGCTTCTTGCGCCAGGTAGTTTCGCAACACATAAATCGGGTTCGCCGCCGCCATTTTTTGTAAACGTTGCTCAGGGGTTAATGTCGATTGTTGTATGCGCAGGCTGTAGTTATGCAACCAGGCCTGGATATCGGCGCCAAATTGTTGCTGCCCTGACTCAGTATAAAAAGTATCTGCCAGTGTTGCCAGTTGTGGCTGCGCCATATCCAGCTTCGCCAGTCGTATGAAAAATAGCGTTTGGTCGACTTCCGCGCGTTGCATCAACTCAAAAATATGGTTAATCAGCTCGCCATCGCCGTCTTGCCAGTGATCAAAGCCAAACTTGTCAGCCAGGCTGGATGTGAGGGCGCGTATATAGGTCTGGTCGTAAGTGGTCAGGCCATCCGCCAGGCCTTGTGTCTCCGGCAGTAAGGTGCCGAGCGCTTCGGCCAACCGTTCCAGGTTCCAGCGCGCTATATCCGGTTGGCGGCCAAAACAGTAGCGGCGGCCTTGTGCATCGGTGGTATTCGGCGTCCAGCCAGGGTCAAAGTTATCCACCCAGCCATACGGGCCATAATCGATGGTCAGGCCGAGGATGGACATATTGTCGGTATTCATCACACCATGTACAAAACCAACACGCATCCAGTGCGCGATCATGACGGCCGTGCGTGAGCAGACCTCTTCAAACCATGCTTCTATCAAGGCCGGTGCTGGGTCGTTGATGTCTAAGGCCAAACCGGTGGATGGCCACCAGTCGGCAAAGTCACGGTCCAGCGTAAAGCCGATCAGGCGTTTCAGCAACGGTAACTCGTTGCGGCTGGCCAGTATTTCAAAATGGCCAAAACGCGTAAATGAAGGTGCGACACGGCAGACAATCGCTCCTGGCTCCAGTTGCGGATTGCCGTTGTAAAACATATCCCGCACCACCTGGTTGCCGGTAGTCACCAGGCTTAACGCTCGTGTGGTCGGTACCCCCAGATGATGCATGGCTTCCGAGCATAAAAATTCGCGCAAGCTGGAGCGGAGTACTGCCCGGCCATCGGCTGAGCGGGAGTAGGGTGTTTCACCTGCCCCTTTGAGCTGTAGCTCATAGCGTTTGCCCGCGTGAACCAATTCCCCCAGGTAAATGGCGCGGCCATCCCCCAGTTGCCCGGCCCAATGCCCGAATTGATGGCCGCCATAGCGGGTGGCATAGGTAAACATGCCATCTAGCGCGCCATTGCCACCCAATGTCTGGATCAGGTCGCGGTCTTGCATGTCTTCAGCTGATAGCCCAAGCAGTTGGGCGACTTCAGCGCTATAAGCAAGCAATTGTGGGTTTTTTACAGGTGTTGGCTGCACAGGTGACCATAAACAGTCACTGACTTGCCGGGTATAGTTGTCTGAGATCGGGTCGCCGGGCAGTTCCCGGGTAAAACGGTTGTCAAAGTTCAGGGGCTTCATCATGCTATTTTAGTCATTATCCACGGCTAAAGTTCAGTGCCTGCCAAAAAACTCTGCGCTTCTCGGGTAAAATAGCGTTTTAATACGCGCAAGTGTGATTTCCACACGTTTAATTTCCCCACATGAATGTTTTTTACGAAGAAGACGGTGGCTTTAAGGTCGCTTCCATCATGTCTGAGGCCGATAGCAGCATGCAAGTCGAGGCCAGCACCGGCAAGCGCAGCAAAATTAAAACCGCCAATGTATTGATGCGGTTTGACGGCGGTTTGTCAGGCTTTCTCGAAGCGGCGCAGGCGGAGTCCGACACCCTGGATACCGACTTTTTATGGGAATGCTGTGGTGAGCCAGAGTTTGCTTTCGAGGACCTGGCGCAAGAATATTACGGTGGCAAACCGAGTCGCCAGCAAGCGGCAGCAATTGCGCTCAAGTTGCACGCGGCGCCCATGTATTTTTACCGCAAAGGCAAGGGCCGCTATAAAGCAGCGCCGGAAGATACGTTGAAAGCCGCTTTGGCTGGCCTGGAAAAGAAGCGTCAACAAGCCGAATTCATGGCGCAGATGGTGGCGCAGCTGAAGGCGCAAGCTTTACCTGAAAGCTTTGCGACTAAATTGGATGCATTGTTATATGCGCCCGATAAAAACAGCCTGGAGTGGAAAGCGCTGGAGCAGGCAGCGGCTGAGCTAAAACAATTGCCAGTACAAGTCTTGCACGCAGCAGGCGCTATTGTCTCAGTGCATGATTACCACCTCGGGGCATTTTTACGTGAGTATTTTGCCCATGGCAACGAGTTTCCGGCATTTTCGCTGGCTGACATACCTAATGACTTGCCATTGTCAGCTGTACAGGCATTTAGCATTGATGACAGCACCACGACAGAAATTGATGATGCCTTATCCGTGACACCGTTGAGCAATGGCAATATGAAAGTCGGGATTCATATTGCTGCGCCTGCATTAGGCGTGACGCCACATGAGGCCTTGGATCACGAGGTGATGAAGCGTTTGTCTACGGTCTATATGCCCGGGCACAAAATTACCATGTTGCCGGAAGTCGCAATTCGGCCATTCAGCCTGGATGCAGGTGAAACCAAGCCTGCTCTGTCGCTGTATCTGGAAGTGGCGCCTGACTTTAGCATTGTGCACCAGCATAGCTGCCTGGAGCGCGTACAGATTGCAGAAAACCTGCGTCATGACACGTTGGAACCTTATTTCAATGAAACCACTCTGGCGCAAGATAGCGGTCATCCGCTGTGGGCATCACTGGTGTTTTTGTTCCATTTTGCCGAGAGCCTGGAAAAGGCGCGTGGCAAATATGACCCGACCCGGCCACAGCCGGTGGATTACAATTTTTACGTGACGGATGGCATCGTTGATATTGTGAATCGTCAGCGTGGCTCGCCGATGGATAAACTGGTCGCTGAGTTGATGATTGCGGCCAATAGCCAATGGGGCTTGTTGCTGGCCGAGCACGATGTGCCTGGTATTTACCGTGCGCAAAACGGCGGTAAAGTGTATATGACCACCAAGGCCGAAGGTCACCAAGGGCTGGGCGTGGCACAATATGCCTGGTGTACCTCGCCTTTACGCCGTGCAGTGGATTTGATTAACCAGCGCCAGTTGATTAGTGTATTGACCCTGCAAGCGCCGGTCTACGCAGCCAATGGCGATGAGATTGTCGGCCATATGCGTAATTTTGATCAAACTTACAATGCCTATAACGAGTTTCAGACGCGCATGGAGCGCTACTGGTGCCTGCAATACCTGATTCAGGAAAACATTGCTGAAATAGATGCCACGGTGTGGCGCGAAAATCTGGTGCGCCTGGAACGATTGCCTTATATGACCAAGGTACACAGTTTGCCGGCGACCAAGCCTGGCAGTAAAGTACGCCTGGCGATACAGAAAATAGATACTTTACTCATGGAGCTGGAATGCAAGTTTCTGGGCGTGATCGAAGAGGTGAGTTCTACTGCCGGTGAAGAGGCTGCCAGTGACGAAGCAATTGCCCTTGAAGCAGCGGCCGCAGATGATGCCCAGCCTGACGTGACGGAAAGTGCATAATGTTTAAATTTAATCGCAAAATCCATAAGGCTGTGTCTGACTTTGAGATGGTAGAAGTCACAGAGACCGACGGCGTGCGCTCCATGCATCTGGGTTCGCCGACGATACAGAGCAGCATGAAGGTCAAAGACCCTTACGCGCTGGTGCTAGCTTATTCATGGGGCGTGTTGAGCAGCCTGTTATTCAAGCCGGATAGCCGTCAATTGACCTTGGTCGGCCTGGGTGGCGGCTCCATTGCCAAATACGTGTGGCAATATTGTCCGCAAATTCAGCAAACCGTGATCGAACTCAATCCGCAGGTGATCCAGGTCGCGCGCAGCCATTTCTTTGTGCCAGACGATGACGAGCGCTTGCAGATTATTGAAGGCGATGGCATTGCCCATATCCAGCAGCATCCGGGTGCCTGTGACTGGCTGATGATGGATGCTTTTGGCAGCAATGGCTTGCCACCAGACTTTTGTACCCAGTCATTCTTTGATGACTGTGCAGACGCGCTGACGCCAGATGGCTTGTTTACCATTAACCTGTGGGGCTCAGATAAAAAATTTGATATCTACATGCAGCGTATGGAACAAACCTTTGAGCAGCGCGTACTCATGATGCCGACGGGTAAACCCGGCAATATCATCGTGTTTGGTTTTAAATCCGCTTTGGCCATGCCAGACCTGGCTACCTTGCGCAAACGCGCGCAAGAGGCCATGCAAACCCACAATATCAATTTTCTCGACCTGATAGACCGCCTGCAAGGCGCGAATCCTAACAACGGTAAGGAGTTCACCCTCGGTGGCTAATTTCATGAATCAATACTTCGCAACCTGTCCACGTGGCCTGGAAGCTATTCTCGTCGATGAACTCAAGCAGGGTGGGGCGCGTGAGATCAAAGCCACCGAAGGCGGCGTCAGTTTTAGCGGCGAGCTTTCCGTCTGCTACCACGCCAACTTGCACTCACGCGTGGCGACACGCATTTTGATGCAGGTCGGGCGTGGTAAATACCTGACAGAAGACGATATTTACCAGGGCGCACTCAAAATCAACTGGCCGAACTGGTTTGATGTCAAACACAGCATGATGGTCAAAGTCACGGCGGTGCGCAGCCCATTGAAAAGCTTGGAGTTCATCACCTTGCGCGTCAAAGACGCCATTTGTGACCGGTTCCGTCAAAGTGTGGGTAGCCGTCCGAATATTGATACGCGTGAGCCTGGCGTGCGTGTGCATGTATACCTGACGGCTGACAGCTACCAGTTGTATGTGGATACTTCCGGTAATCCGCTCTATCAGCGTGGCAACCGTAAAAACAGTATTGAAGCGCCATTGCGTGAAAATCTGGCGGCAGGCATTTTAAAGCTGACTGGCTGGCAACCTGGCCAGGCGCTGCTGGACCCGATGTGTGGCAGCGGTACGTTTCTGCTAGAGGCCGTGATGATTGCGCTCAATATTGCACCAGGCTTGAACCGCAACTTTGGCTTTGAAAAACTCAAAAACTTTGAATCTGATACATTCAAGAAAGTGCGTAACGCAGCGGCCAAAGCCGTCAAACCAGTGAGTTTTCAAAGCATTTATGGCTCAGACATGGATTTGCGCGCGGTACGTGTGACCAAGCAGAATCTGGAAATGGCTGGCTGGCTGGACGCCGTGCAATTGTCGCACTGGGAATTTACCAAGGTAGCGCCGCCAGCAGACAGTGGCGTGCTGGTGGCGAATCCGCCTTATGGGGTGCGTATCGGCGAGGATGACACACTGGCCGAGCTGTATCCGCAAATGGCGGCAGCGCTGAAACAGAAATTCTCCGGCTGGAATACCTATTTCCTGACCAATGATTTGCGTATGCCTAAGCTCATGCGTTTAAGTCCGAGCAAGAAAACGCTGCTGTATAACGGACCACTAGAATGCCGTTTGTTTGAGATTAAAATGGTGGCAGGCAGCAATCGGCGCGAAAAAAATAGCGGTGAAGAAAGTATCTGATTTAAAGCCACAGAGGTCACAGAGCGCACAGAGGAGAATCCGTTTCCTCGCGCTTATCTCTGTGACTATCAATTGCGTGACGCGGTTAGCGGATGTGCTGGAGAAATGATGACTGATTCAATTGATGCATTGCGGGCACGTGTGAATGCCTTTGTAGAAGAGCGTGACTGGGCGCAGTTTCATTCCCCTAAAAACCTGGCCATGGCCATGATTGTAGAGGCGGCTGAGGTGGTTGAGCATTTTCAATGGATGACAGAGTCTGACAGTCGCCAACTGGATGCCGAAACCAAAGACAAGGTTGGGCAGGAGTTGGCGGATACCTTTGTGTACCTGATGCGGATTGCCGAGGTGTGTGGTATTGATTTGATCGCCGCCACCAATGCCAAGATTGCGCTAAATGCACAGAAATACCCGGCCGAAAAATGCAAGGGTAGCAATGCAAAATACACTGAATATCAATAAATTATATTCATTTATTAAAGCTATTGATTAATTAAGGAGTTTGTTCGTGACGACGCATCTAACCTCGCCGGTGATTGATTTGCTAGTCCAGCAGCAGATTCAATTTGAAGTGATTGAAATTCCCCTGAGTGACGATCATAAACCGATCCGCCAGCTGGAAGAATTACTTTCCGCCCAAGGATTAGATCCGCAGTCTGTGGTACGCAGCGTGGTGTTCAAGGCTGAAAACACGGGTTTTTGCCTATTAGCGGTTGCGGGTGGCGGCCGTGCAGATTGGGCGTTATTGCGCGCCCACTTGGGTGAGCGCAAATGCCGCATGGCTGAGTATGACGAAGTGCCGGAAGCGACCGGCTATGTGGTCGGTGCAGTGCCGCCGATTGCTTTGCCAGAAGCCTTGACTGTATTGGTCGATGACAGTGTCGCCAACTATGACACCGTGGTGATAGGCAGTGGTGTACTGGGCTACGCACTGGCATTGCGTACCGCAGACTTGCTGCAGTGCCTCAATGACAAAGCGCGCGGTCATTTTGTCAAAGCGTAACTGAGTTTGGGCACACGCTGTTAATGTGTGCTGCCGTTCACGTCTGCGATCAGGCGTTCAAACTTGATTTTATCGCTACCGCGAATAATCCACTTCTTTAAACCTTTGTTCCAGCTGGCCCCGGCTTGTTTAATAGCGTCTTTATGCTTATGCGTATTGCCAGTCAGTGCATAGGCCTTGCCGTGTGGCTCCAGTCCTAAGTGTTGATCTGTTGCGGCGTGATCATGTGATATTGCATGCTTCATTTCCTGGCTAGTTGAGTCCACCGTCGTTGCGGCGTTCACGGTGGCATCTTGAAACGATTTCAGCTCTATCAGCTTGGCGCGGATTTGCATGCAGACCGGGTTGGTGGCGGCCAGCCAGTTCTGGTCGTGCCGGTTTGCTTCATATTGCCCGGGCAGTATGCCCATGAGGTCAGTCGGTAGCCGTAAATCAGCGACATGGTCAGGGGTGATAAAGAAACAGCGTTCAACGCCCAGGCGGCCGATAAACAGGCCTAACTCAAAAATCACATTGTCACGTACCACCGGGTTTTGCTGCCCGCGCATAATCGTCAGGTCATCCGGGCTAAACACAAATACGCCAAAATCCGAGTTGCGCAGGGCGTTGATCAGGCTGTAGAGGGTAGAGCCTGAAATCTGGAACACGCCATTGCTCCACACCGTGCATTCGGCATCGCGGGTTAAATTGGCGTGTATGGCATTGGCAATATCCAGGCCCTCGCGTGAAGAGCCTATAAAGATTTTTGGTTTCATCGCATCACTCCTTCAATTGTTGTTTGTTATCATTTTTTAACAATTGTATATGCGACGTCGCATGGTTGCCACAAAAATAAAAACGCCCGGCAAGCCGGGCGTTTTTATGGCGATTGCTGGTACTGTCTAAATACTTATCTACGGGTGTTTATCCGCCAAAGATCGTATTTAAGGAGTTATTTTTACTGCTCTCGACCATGACCGACGCTTTACCAGGACTTTCGCTGATGGTGCTTACCCAGTCCTGGCTCATGCTTTCCAGGTCACTGCTCGAAGATGTGCCTGGTAAGCTGGTCAAGCCCGTACTATCGTCATTCGACGCATCGCCATTGCCAAAGATTAGCGATGCATTACTCAGCTGATATTGGCGCAACTGCTGCATTAAGCCTTTTGCGGTATAGGTTTCAGGGGGCGTGTCGGTGCTGCCTAGTGTCACTTGCGCACTGGCCGAGGCGTTTGTGCCGCTGTCACTGTTGGCAGTGCTTTCTTTGGCAAGCGTACTGACGGCATCGCCGCCGCTCGCTGCGTTGGTCTCGGTGTTGTAGGCCTTGTTTAACAGGGCTGAGACATTGCTTTGAATATTGGAAACTGACATCGCCATGCCTCGTCAAAAAGAATACAGATACATTACTGCTAATCTTGTTAACGGCATCACCACAATAAACTTTAAAAAATCCTTTATTTCAGCGTTTAGGCCGTTGTTCGTGGCTGGTTTTTCGTCAGATAGCGCGTCAGTTAGCGTCGATTTATGGTATGGTTTCAGCCTTGTTCGACATCACTCTTTTCTCTGGCATCACATGAGCTCAGTCCGCTATTGCGTCAACGGTAAGTTGGTATCTGGTATTGCGCCAACCAACCGCGGCTTTGCTTATGGCGATGGCATTTTCCGCACCATGCGCCTGCTGGGCGGCGAATTGCAGGACTGGCCATTACACTATCAGACGCTGGTGGCCGATTGCAGCAAAATCCAGATTGTATGCCCCTCAGCCGAGTTGCTGATGCAGGAATTCAGGCACTTGATGGCCTCTGCTGACGGCGAAGAGTTATCAAACGGGATTGTGAAGGTTATGATTACACGCGGTGACGGTGCGCGTGGTTACGCGCCGCCCGCCATCTGTGAGCCGACA
This sequence comes from Methylophilus sp. Q8, assembly GCF_000800115.1. NCBI lineage: Bacteria > Pseudomonadati > Pseudomonadota > Betaproteobacteria > Nitrosomonadales > Methylophilaceae > Methylophilus > Methylophilus sp. Q8. The sequence goes on from NZ_JUHE01000001.1 coordinate 2,373,635, forward strand.
CGGGTATTTATACACAGTGCGCTACCAGTATATGCGCCTGAAATCTATACGACGGGCGTGGCTTTATATACCTGCCAGACGCGATTGGCCTCCCAGCCCTTGCTGGCTGGTATCAAGCATATGAATCGCCTGGAAAATGTGCTGGCACGTGCGGAACTCAAAGACCCACGCTTTTTTGATGGCGTGCTGCGTGATTACCATGACCAGGTGATTGAAGCTGTCAGCGGTAATCTGTTTATCAGCAAAGACGGCCTGGTGATGACTCCGGCACTGGATCAGTGTGGCGTGTCAGGCGTGATGCGGCAAAAAATCCTCGACTGGTATAAAACGCATGGCCAGGTGGTGGTCTCGACCAACTTGTTTATGGAAAACCTGTTGGCGGCCGATGCCGTAGTGGTTGCCAATAGCGTCTATGGCGTATTGCAGGTGACGCAGATTGACGACCAGGTGATTGCCAGCAATGATTGGGCCAAAGAATTAAGAGCGCATTTAAACTATGTTGTTCATTAAGCAGTGTGTGAAATACGGCGTTGCCGCCTTGGTATTAGGCGCTGTGGCTCTGGCAGTCTGGATGATAATTTTCATGATTCGGCCATTGCCCATGGCATCAGAAACCATAGGCCTGCAGATTCCGGCCGGGGCCAGCGTACGCGGCATTGCCGATCAACTGGTCGCCGCAGGTGTGCTGACTGAACCGTATAGCTTTTTGTTGACGGTGAAAGTGACAGGCAGTGGCGGTCAATTGCAGGCCGGTGATTATGCTTTGAATACGCCATTGCAAGTGATGTCGCTCATAGATATCCTCAAGCACGGCACGTTTGATCAATTTAAACTGCAATTGATTGAGGGGAAAACGTTTGCCGACTTCAGGCAAAAACTGGCACAAATGCCAGGTATCCGCCATGACACCGTGATGTTGTCTGATAGCGAGTTGATGCAGCAAATCAGCGGGCAAGCCATGCACCCGGAAGGCTGGTTTTTTCCAGACACTTATTTTCTGGATGCGCAGAGTAGTGATGCCGACCTCTACAAGCGGGCTTATCAGAAAATGGCGCAGCATTTGTCGGCGGCCTGGGAGGCACGTGAGGCTGGCTTGCCTTACCGCTCCATGTATGAGGCGCTGGTGATGGCATCCATCGTCGAAAAAGAAACCGGGGTGGAAGAAGAGCGGCCGCAAATTGCGGGTGTGTTTATTAACCGCCTGCGTAAAGGCATGCGATTGCAGACTGACCCCACAGTGATTTATGGCATGGGTACGCGTTACCGGGGCAATATCACCAAAAAAGACTTGCTGACGGACACGCCTTATAACACGTATACGCGCAGTGGTTTGCCGCCGACGCCGATTGCTTTGCCAGGGCTGGCCTCGATACAAGCGGCCTTGCATCCGGCCAAGACCAATGCTTTGTATTTTGTGGCGAACGGCCAGGGCAGGCATGTGTTTACCAGTTCGCTGGACGCACACAATCAGGCGGTGCGCGCCTACCAATTAAAGAAACACTAACAATATGCACCAAGATATACATACGGGGAATCTTGAATAATGGCGGGCTTGTTTATCACGCTGGAAGGAATGGATGGTGCCGGTAAGAGCACGCATATTCCGACGATTTTACAAATGCTGGCTAGTCGCGGTCGCGAAGTGGTTTCTACACGTGAGCCTGGCGGTACCCTATTAGGGGAAGAATTGCGCGAAATCCTGTTGCATAGAGAAATGCATGTGGAAACCGAGTCTTTATTGATGTTTGCTGCGCGTGCCGAGCATTTGCAGCAAGTCATTTTGCCTGCATTACGGCGCGATGCGATTGTGGTGTCAGACCGTTTCACCGATGCGTCTTATGCCTATCAGTGCGGTGCACGTGGCCTGCCTTTGCAAAAAATGCAGCAATTAGAACAATGGGTGCAGGGTGATTTGCAGCCCGATGCCACCCTGTTGTTTGATGTGCCGGTTGAAGTGAGTTTGCAGCGCCTGGCCGGGGCTCGGACGCCAGACAAATTTGAAGCGCAAGGCGCTGAATTTTTTGCCAGATTGCGTGCACAATACCTGGCCAGGGCTGCCGAATTTCCGCAGCGTTTTCATGTCATAGATGCGCATCGCTCACTTGAAGAAGTGAAGAAGTCAGTTGAAGAAATTATTTCATCTTTATGATTAATAAGCTTTATCCCTGGCAATATTCCCTGTTCTCGCATTGGATGCAAGCGGGGGAGACGCGTCACCATGCCTTATTGCTGCATGGTAAAACCGGTATTGGTAAACTGCATTTTGCGCAGACGATGGCGGCGGCTTTGCTGTGTTTACGACCACAACAGGGCTTTGCCTGTGGCGAATGTGAGTCCTGTCATTGGCTATCCGAAGGCGCACATCCCGATTTCAGGGAGATCACGCCTGAAGATGACGATGCTGCTGAGAGTGGCAAGAAAAAAACCCGCAAACGGCAGCAAATCCTCATAGACCAGATTCGCGCCTTGCATGACTATTTGTCGCTGACCTCCCATCGCGTCGATGGTATTCGAGTGGTGTTGATTCACCCCCTGGAGGCGATGAATGTAGCGGCCTCTAACGCTTTACTTAAACTATTGGAAGAGCCGCCGCAGCGCACGCAGTTTTTACTGGTCTCGCATCAGCGTCAGGCCTTGTTACCGACTATTTTAAGCCGGTGTATGCAGGTAGAAATGCCGGTGCCCAGCCGCGAGCAGGGCTTGCAGTGGTTACAAGCCCAGTCTGTGCCGAATCCTGAATGGATCTGGCATTACAGCGGTGGTGCACCAACGACGATCCAACAGGATGAGTTTGACTGGCATGCCTGGTACCAGCAATTGCGCCCGCACCTGGTAGGCGGCGCGACCATCGATATTGCCGCAGCCGTGCCGGTGCTAATCAAGCAGGGCATGGAGCAGGCGATCCAGGTGTTACAGAAATGGCTGCTGGATGTCTGGCTCTCTAGCCACCAGCAACCCTTGCGTTATCACCCGAGTGAGGCTGCGCCATTGCAGGCATTGGCGGGTGCGGTCAATATGTCACGCTTACTGGCGTTTCAACAACAGCTAAATCGTTTTAAAATGACAGCACAGCATCCACTCAATCAGGAGTTACAGCTGGAGCAGTTATTATTGCAGTACAAAAAAATGTTTGCTTAAGGCCAGCTTGTTTGATGGTGATTAAGGAAAACATTCTGGAGCCTGGGCTATGACAGATACACTACCACCAGCCGCCGCAAAACCCGGGGTTTTGTCGCTGGCGATTCGCGAAAAAGCAGCCTTGTTTGCTGCTTACATGCCTTTTGTCAAAGGCGGCGGTTTGTTTATTCCGACCAGCAAGCCGTTTAAAATGGGCGAAGAGGTTTTTATGCTGCTGACCTTGCTCAATGATCCGAATAAGCTCAAAGTCGTGGGTAAAGTGATCTGGATTACGCCGCAGGCAGCCAATAACAAGCCGCAGGGCATAGGTATCCAGTTTACTGACAAAGATGGTGGTGCCGAGGCGAAGAAACGCATAGAAACGATTCTTGGCGCTGCGCTTAAATCCAGCCGCCCTTCAAATACGATATAGCGCCTATTGAATCGCGCAGAATTTAGTCTTGGTTGAAAAACATGTTAGTTGATTCGCATTGCCATCTTAATTTCCCTGAACTGGTCCAGAATATGGATCAGGTGCTTGATAGCATGCGCAGCCATCAGGTTGGCCATGCCTTGTGTGTGTCAGTGACGCTGGACAAGTTTCCCGAAGTGCTGGCAATTGCCGAGCAGTATCCGAATATTTATGCCTCAGTCGGCGTACATCCTGATTACGAGGATATCCAGGAACCCACAGTAGACGGCCTGATCAGCTTGGCCGATCATGACCGCGTAGTTGCCATTGGCGAAACCGGCCTGGATTATTTCCGCCTGACTGGTGATCTGGAGTGGCAACGCGAGCGTTTCCGTACCCATATCCGCGCCGCCAAAGCCACCGGTAAACCGCTGATTATCCATACCCGCAATGCTGCCGAAGATACCTTGCGCATCATGCATGAAGAGGGCGCAGCAGAGGTTGGCGGTGTCATGCATTGTTTTACCGAAAGCTGGGAAGTGGCACAGGCGGCGATCGCCATGGGCTTTTATATCTCGTTTTCGGGTATTGTCACATTCAAAAATGCGCAAGCCCTCAAAGAGGTGGCGCAAAAAGTGCCGTTAGACAGAATACTGGTCGAGACTGATTCTCCCTACCTCGCGCCTATCCCTTTCCGTGGCAAAACCAACCAGCCGGCGTATGTGCGTCATGTGGCTGAGGAAGTCGCCCGTTTGCGTGATGTGCCATTACAGCAGGTGATTGACGCGACGACGGTTAATTTTTTCACCTTATTCAAACACGCGCAGCCATGCAATTAACCATTCTAGGCGTAGGCTCCAGCGCAGGGACGCCTGCCGTCGGCTGTACGTGTACGACGTGTACCTCAACAGATGCCCGCAATAAACGTACGCGTTGCTCCAGCATGGTCACGCTGGATGATGGCCGCGTCATCCTCATCGACACCTCACCGGATTTACGCCAACAAGCGTTGCGGGAAAACATGCACCGCGTGGATGCGGTGTTATATACCCACACACATGCGGACCACCTGCATGGTATTGATGACCTGCGCGCATTTTGCCAGATCAACCGCTGCCAGATCCCGCTGTATAGCTACCCGGAGTCGATCGCACATATACAGGAAAAGTTTGGCTACACCTTACGTGATCCTATTCCACAATATTGGGATTTGCCTGTGTTAGCCGCACATGTGGTTGACGCGCCGTTTGAAGCAGCCGGGCAGACGATTACGCCTATCCCGGTTATGCATGGCAAGATTCGCATTTACGCCTACCGGATTGCTAATCTGGTGTATATGACCGATGTGTCGGAGATTCCCGAAAGCTCTTATGCTTTGTTGCAGGGCGTGGACATATTGCTTATTGATTGTTTGCGCGAAAAACCACATCCTACTCATGTCAGTGTCGAGCAATCGCTGGCACTGATCGCGCGTATAGGGGCCAAGCGTAATGTATTAATACACATGACGCACGAGCTGGAGTACCAGGCTTTACAGGCGCGTGTGCCAGCCAATGTGCAAGTGGGTTATGACGGCATGAAGCTTGATTTTTAATGCCTGCGCCCATTGTGTGATATGCCGCCAGCGCACGACAACGGTCAACCGATATCGATGATAAAGCGTTATACTTACACAAAAAATAATTTGCTATTTTGATTTTGGATAACAGGAATTAAACATGAAGTTATACGCAAGAATTTCAGCGGTGACGGTTGCCACCTCATTACTGTTTGCAGCCACGGCCGCGTTTGCTGGCAAAACCTATGATGAAAACGAATTTATCAGCGGCTTTAGCGGCAAATCAAAAAAACTGGTCATAGAAAAGCTGGGACAGCCGTTTAAAAAGCAGCAATCAGTCAAGCCAAGCAATGCCAATAATATGATAGGCAACATGGGCAAACAACAAGATAACTCCAAGCCAGTGCAGGTTGAAATGTGGTACTACAAAAACCTGGTGAAATACGATGACAAAAACACTTATAAAGAAACTGAAGTGACTTTTGTCAATGACCGCGTAATGAATATCGGTTTTTTCAATAACCGTTAATTTGGCCTTGTGTTGAAAAAGCTGTGTAGTGATACACAGCTTTTTTTGTGCCTTATTTTCATTTTGATGATTTTTCGTTTCCACAAAAACTGTGGATAACACGGTGGATTGCATCTTGGTAGAAACGGTAAGTTTATGATTTCATGCGTTTTTAGCCAAGTGTACGTTTTTTGAACTTCGAGCAGGGATGCGGCTCGCAATGGGTGTTTCTCCCATTTTGTCAACGCAGTATGCATGTTTTTTCTAGGGCTGCCAGGGCACGCGCTGAAAGCCGACAACCCTGGCAGTCGCTGCCATTTTACTGTCGGCTATTCAGGTGCTTGGTGCCATGATGCGTGTTGCCTGATCACAAAACAGTGCGCTTGAAGCTAGTGTGAGTGTTCTCCCGGGTGAAATATCAAAATCAGTGCAGGCAGTAACACCAGATTGACGACCATCGCCGCCAGCAAGCCACAAAATACCACCACGGCTAAAGGGTGCTCGATTTCATATCCTGACACCGGGCCTTTTAAAATGATAGGCAATAAGGCCATGGTCGTTGCCAGGGTGGTCATGCTGATGGCACGGAAACGGTCTGACACTGCGTTGAGTAATAAACGCGGCGTGGTGATGCCGTCAGTCAGCCGCAGTTGCTGATAACGTGAAATCAGTAAAATACCATTGCGTGCGGCAATGCCCATGACGGCGATCAGGCCGATCATGGCGCCCAGTGACATGACGCCGCCAATGAACCAAATACCGATCAAGCCGCCAGCGACTGCGACCGGTAACACGGCGAACAATAGCGCGGTGAGGCGCATGGATTTCAGGCTCATCCATATCAGCAAAAAGACCACCAGCAAGGCTAATAAGGTGTATATCACCAATGTCAGGCTGGCCGTTTTTTGCTCGGTATATTCCCCCATGAATTTGACGTAATTGCCCTCGGGCAGCTTGAGTCGGTTGATGCGGGCCTCAACTTCTTTCGCCACGCTACCGATATCGTTGCCTGCGACGTTGGCTGAAATGTCAATTTTTCTGGAAGCCCCTTCGCGTTTAATCTCATTCGGCGTGGCTTGCACATAGACTTCTGCCACATCGGCCAGGGTGATGACGGCACCGGCCGGGCTCTGGATGGCTATTTGCCGGAGCGCCTGCACGCTATCTTGTGCCGGGCTATCACCGATCAGGCGTACATTAAAGCGAGCCTGGCCAACCGTCACTTCGCCCTGTACCTGCCCTTGCGTCATCAAGGCGAGCGCTTGCTTGATATCTGCTTCAGTCACGCCATAATGATCTGCGGCGGTGTTTTTGAGGCGGACATGAATGCGCGGAATCAGGACTTGGGATTCCACCTTGAGGTCGGTCAGGCCATTAATATCGGCGATGGTTTGCCGGATATGCTCAGCCTCTTCACGCAGGCTATCCAGGTCGTCACCAAACAGCCGAATGACAATGCTGGCACTGTTGCCCGACATCACCTCCTTGGTGCGTTCTTTCAGGTAAGTCTGTACATCGGTAAAAATGCCACTGTAACCGGCAATCGCCTGGTTAATTTTCTGCATGGTGTCGGCATAGTTGACCGTTGGCGAGATGCTGACCCAAAGCTCGCCAAAGTTAGGGCCAACCACTTCATCGGCAACTTCCGCGCGCCCAATGTGCGCACCCAGGTTGCGTACGCCATCAATCTGCATCAGTTCATGGCTGGCGCGTAAACTCATGGTTTTCATCTCGGTAATCGAGGTGCCGGGGCGCGCTACAAAGTGCATCAGGAAATCGGTTTCTTTAAAGGCTGGCAGAAACTCTGTGCCTAAAAAGGGCAGGGTAGCCAGCATGCCAAACAAAAACAGGCAGGCGCTGGCAAGCACCATTTTTGGTTTCGCTAAACGACTTGCCAGCCATTGCTCCACCCGGTGCGGCAAGCGTAATGCGTGCTCCGTTTGCGGTGGCATCTGCTTTAAAAAACAATAGGCCAGTACAGGTGTCACGATCAGTGCAACCAGTAATGACGCAGAAATAGCCAGTAAATAGCCATAGGCCAGTGGTTTGAAAAATGCACCAGCGACGCCCTGTAAAAAGAACACCGGAATAAAGACTGACATCACAATCAGCGTGGCATAAATCACCGAGCCACGGACTTCATAGGACGCCTGCGCAATCACTTTGATCAGCGGCTTGGGTTGCAGTTGTTGCTGATTTAGCGCCATGGCCCGCAGGATATTTTCCAGATCGATAATTGAGTCATCCACCACCTCGCCCAGGGCAATCACCAGCCCGGCCAGCACCATGGTATTGATGCTGACATTGAGCCAGGTCAGCAGCAGCATAGCGGTGACTAAAGATAAGGGGATGGCCACCAGGCTAATGATGGCGGCCCTTGGTTTACGCAAGAAGAGGAATAAAATGATGGCTACCAGGCCAATACCAAGCACCAATGCCTGGTTCAGATGATGCAGTGCCTGTTCAATAAACGTGGCGGGCCTGAAGATGGCGGCATCGACATTGACGCCATGTAGTGCCGGTTTTAACTCAGCCAGCGCCTGATCTATTTGCCGTGTCACGCTCAGAGTATTGGCATCAGGGTGTTTTTCTACAATCAGCAGCAAGCCATCGCCCTGGTTAATCACGGCATCGCCAATCGGTAATGCATGTGCCCAGTCCACGTCGGCAACCTGGCCCAGTTTGACCGGGATGCCATTGCTCAGTCCGACGGTCATTTGCAGGTAATCTTCTTTATCTAGCGTTGGCCTGTCGTATGCCACGGCCAACCGTTGCTGTGCAGTATCCAGGTAGCCGCCACTGTCCGGACGGATGGCTGAGGTCAGACGCTGGCTGACCTGCGTCGCTGTGAGTTGGTGCTGCGCCAGTTTGACCGGATTAAAACGTACATGCAGTTCCTGGTCACGCAAGCCCCAAATGGCCACATTGGCAACGCCAGGAATGGCCATCAGGCGCGGGCGCACGGTCCATAAGGCTTTGGTGCTGAGTTCGGCGATGTTGTATTGCGTACTGCTCAAGCCAATTTTCAATACGCGTGACATGGAGGATAAAGGGGACAGCATGACCGGCGGTTTGACGATGGCAGGCAAGCGTTGCGCAGCCAGCAGCAGCCTTTCCTGTACCGCCTGCCTGGCTTCGGCCAGCGAAGTACCTTGTTCAAACAGCATGACGACGGAGGATAAGCCGAGCACCGATTTTGAACGTAAGGTTTTCATATGCGGAATGCCATTCATGGCATGCTCAATCGGGATCGAAACCAGTTGCTCAGTCTCAACACTGGAAAGCCCCGGTGCCTCGGTCTGGATTTCGACTTTGACAGGCGCAAATTCTGGAAACACATCCATAGGCGTATTGGGGATGGTTTTAAAGCCTGCCAGCATCAGCAGCACAGCTAGCACAATAACCAGGTAGCGCGCCTGGATGGCGCGCATGGTGAATCTTTTTAACATAGCGTATCCCGTTGTATTTAGTGGGTATAACCGGTTTCTACGGCAAACAGTTCCTGTGCGCCCTGCGTGACGACCGCCTTGCCGACCAGGCGTTGATCAGCCAATAAACAGCCTTGTTTGCCGGACTGGGTGACAAAGACCAGTTGGCGGGCAAAGTGTGTTGCATCCTGCTGCACGTATAACCAGGTGTTACCATTCATATCGACAATGGTGGACGAGCAAGGCACGCTGAGGCGTGTTTGTGCCTGTCCACGTTGTGGAATCTGCACGGTCAGTCGCTGCATGGGTACAATGTCACCTTGAGATTGCAGCGTATATAGCAGCTTGCGGGTCCCGGTCAGCGGGTCTGCTTCTTGCGGGCTGACCACCGGTTTCAGTGCATAGTCAGCAGAGATCCCGGCGGCACCCGCCAGCCATGCCTCTGCATTGAGGTTTAACTGGCCTGCTTGCGCATAAGGGACATAGGCCGTGACCCATAAACGTCCGGGTTGCACAATGTCGACCAGCTTGGCACCGGCAACCAGCAGCTGGCCGGCACTGAAGTAAATGTTGCTGATGATGCCATCATTGGCCGCCTTAATATGATATGTACCCGCCGAGCCTTGCTCTACCGCTTGTTTTAACAGGTCGCGCTTTTGTGTGGCAGTGCGCAGACTAGTCTCTGCCATCGCGACATTCGCCTGTGCGTCATCTACAGCCCTCTGGCTGCCGACATGCTGTTGCCAGAGTTGCCGGGTACGACCCAGGGTTAACAGATGTGCCGACAATTGTTTATCTGCAGCCTGCAATTGTCCTTCTGCATCTGCCAGGCTGGTCATCAGGCCTAAGCGGGTTTCCGGGGTCACTACCGGGTTGATCGTCAACAAAATTTGCCCGGCTTTCACTTGGCTGCCGATCTGTAAATGCTTGCCTGGAGTAAAGGTCACGTAGCCATTCATGGGGGTGCTGTAAGCTGCCATGGCTTCGGGAGCCAAGCTGGCTTGTGCCGGGTAGTTGCGTGTGCCGGTCTGGCGTGACACGGTGGCTTGCGTGGTCGTCAGTCCCAGTTTTTTAATGGCTTCTGCCGACAGGGTGACCTGGTTTAACTGGCTTTCAGCGATCGTGGTCTGTTGAGGCTTGCCTGTGTCAGCGGCCATGACCGGACTGGCCGTGCCAGCATCCAGGAACGCCGTCAGTATGAGCAGGGGAAGGGGCTTATGTAGGTGAAACAAGTGTCGGTGAAGCAAGCGCTGAGTAATCTGCATGAAGAATGACTTTCTATAGGGAATCAGGGGCGTGTGGCGGCATGGCTGGTACTGCGCATCAAGTCTGACCAATTGCTGATCAGGTCGGCCTTTAATTGTGTTTCGCGCAATTGCAGGCTGATAAAGCGTTTACTGCTTTCCAGCACATTTAAATAGGCAATCTCGCCATCGCGGTAGGCACTTTCTGCATACTGTATGGTTTGCCGCGCATTAGGTTGTAGTTGCGTATGCAGTTGCTGCCACTCCTGGCAATCGCGCTGGTACTTCAGGTGCGCTGTGTTGATTTCCAGTGACGCTTTGAGTTTGACCGCCTCGGCATCTTGCTGGGCCTTTGCAAGTTCGGCATCGGCGCGCTGGATTTGGCCCTGGTTCTGGTTGAATAACGGCAAGTTCATGCGGATGGCCGGGGCAAGCACATGGCCATTGCTTTGGCCGCTGGTTGCATCTGCAATGACTGATGGGCCTAACCAGTTGAATTTGCTCAGGGTGTGTTTTTCTTTGGCCACGGCCATCGTTGCTTCTGCGGCGAGGATGTCTGGGCGGCTACTCAGTGCCACGCTTTTAAGCTGCGCAATATCGACGGCCGAGCAAGCTGGTATCAATTGCTCGCTGAGGGATAATGTCTTGTGTCCATCCATCCAGCCCAGCATATGCATGAGTTGGGTCTGTGCCAGTTGCGCATCCATATCGGCCAGTTGCAAATCCCTGGCCGCAAGCAGGGCTTCGTTTTGCGCCAGCAAGGTTTCTTGTGCGCTGATATCGCCTAATTGTTCACGTGTGTTGGTCAGGCTGGCGATGGTCTGGTTGAGTTGCAGTCCCTGCTTTAAGCGCTCGCGTTTTTCTGCTGCAATGACGGCCTGAGCATAGGCCACGCGGGTATCTCGAATCAGGGTAAAGCCGGATTGCATCAATTGGTACTGCGTGGCTTGTGCCTGCGCCTGGGCTTGCTTGAGACGCATGGGGCGCAACAACAAGGCTTCAATCGGAAACTCGATTGCGTAACGGTAAGGTTTGTTGGCGGCGCTAAAGGCGTAAAAAAGTGATGGATTAGCGATCTGGTTGGCTTGTTGTACGTCCGCATTTGACAGTTCCAGCTCACTGAGCTGCGATTTGAAGGCCGGATTCTGTTGAAGTGCCAACAGCACGGCATCATACTCAGATAAGGTCGTTGCGTTGCTTGTTTGATCGTTGTTACGGTTGGCTTGCAGCGTTGAGTCTGCAGCGACGATGTTATCGACGACTTGCGCTGGCCGTATCGTCTGTGGCGTTTGGCAGGCAGTCAGTAGCAATGCGATACTCATGCTTGCTGCTTGCTTGAGCTGATTGGGCATGGATAAATCCCTGTGAATGATGACAGGGTTGCATCTTGCCTGCGGTTTCTTAAGGCAAACTTAAGCGATTTTTTAAGAATCCCTTAAGCTAGCTTGGTTAGAATGGCAGTATTCAAAGAGAGGATGAGCCGTTGAAGTTATTGCTGGTAGAAGACGACCGCATGATCGCAGAGAGCCTGCAGCAGGCCATGCGGGCGCATGCGATTTACTGGGCGCCAGATGCTTTTCAGGCTGAAGCGGCATTGGCCGGTGAAACGTTTGATGCCATGTTGCTTGACCTTGGCCTGCCTGGAAAGTCTGGTATGGCCTTGTTGTCCGCTTTAAGAAAAGCAGGCAATGCACTGCCCGTGATCATTATTACCGCCAGAGATGCGATTGAACACCGCATTCAAGGCCTGGATGCTGGGGCTGATGATTATGTATTAAAGCCTTTTTCTGTCGAAGAGATTGAGGCCCGGTTACGCGCTATTTTCAGGCGTAAAGAAGAGCGGCATTCCAACCAGATACGGGTTAATGATGTGGTGCTGGATATTGCCAGTTATACCTTAACCATGGGCGATATCAGTCAGCGGCTTTCTAGCAAGACTTTTGCCATCATGCACGCGCTCATGTCACAGCCAGGAATGATTTTTTCAAAAACACAACTGGAAGAAAAATTGTATGGCTGGGGCGGAGAGGTCGACAGCAATGCCGTCGAAGTGCATGTGCATACCATACGCAAAAAATTTGGCGCAGAGATTATTCAAACCGTTCGTGGCATAGGCTACGCATTTCCTGGGCAAAAAACACCATGATGCGGTCCATTAGGGTCGAGCTGGCCGTCTACCTGTCGATTGCTATCGTGTGCATTATCGGTTTGCTGTCCTTTTTATCTTACCAGTCAACGGCGGACGAACTGGGCGAGCTTTATGATGCCAATTTACAGCATTTGGCCGAGACCATCATAGGCAGTGACCAACTAGCAAGCCTTGCAGCGCGTTACGACCCAGCAAAACACAGTATTCCATCCAAAATGCGTGGCGAGCAGGATTACCTGATTCAACTACAGCAACAGGGGAAGGTGATTTACCAGTCGCACCAGCGTGCGTTTGATGTCGATACGGCACGGCTAGGGTTGTCCACGCAATGGGCAAATCAAAAGCGTTGGCAGGTATTTGTCGCTAAGCGTGGCGCCACTATCTGTGTGGTCGCACAGGACTTTAAACTGCGGCAACGCACCATCCGCGAAGTGGCTATCCACCTGATTATTCCGCAGTTGCTGATCGTGCCGTTTCTGATTTTGGGTGCGTTGCTGGTGATACGAAAAACCTTTAAACCATTGCTGGCGCTATCGTCTGAAATTGATATTAGACGCGCGGATCAACTGACGCCGCTTACCATCGCCCAGCCGCCTGATGAGCTGAAGCCGATTATTCAGGCGCTGAATGGCTGGATGCAAAGAGTGAGTAATGCCATTGCCATGCAGAAACGCTTCACCGGTGATGCAGCACATGAGCTCAGGACGCCGGTGACTGCGCTCAAGTTGCAAATCAGTGCCATGCAGCATGGCGACAAAGCTGAGTTAGATCATTGCTTGCAGCAAGCACAGGGTGGGGTTGCACGTATGGAGCGTCTGGTACACCAGCTGCTCACGCTGGCGAAAGTGGATCCTGATGCCAGGCAACAAGAAATGCAGTCTGTGCATTTAAACTCTTTGGTGATCAAAGTATTGAATGATTTAGGTCCGTTATATCGCAAGAAACAACTGGATATTGGCTTCACGCGCGCCGACGAGGTGACCATGATGGGGCTGCCAGATGAGATTGAAGTCCTGCTCAATAATATTATCGTCAATGCGATTCACTACACGCCTGTACATGGCGTGATTAATCTGTCACTCACGGCCTTAGCGGATGGATTGCGATTTGAAGTAGAAGATAGTGGCCCAGGCATTGATCCGGATGCACTGGAAAAAGTATTTGATCGCTTTTATCGCGTAGAGCAATCCGAGATCACAGGCTCTGGCTTGGGCCTGGCAATCGTAAAGGAAATAGCTTTAAAGCATCAGGCTAGCGTTCGCCTCGAGAATAAACCATCCCAGAGCGGATTAATTGTCATCTTTGAATACCGGGTGCATTCATCACAATAAGACATTAAATCTCCTTTAATTGATAAAAAATGTAAACATAAAGACAAACAAATGTTAATATTTGTATTGACGTTTGTTTTTATTTTTGTTTAGGAGAGTATTGATGATGAAGCATTCCCTGATTACCACCGCCATTTTATTCGCTTTTAGCCACGCGGCATCTGCTGCGCCAGTCGCTGTCAGCGCAGATGCCGCAGACGGCTATGGCATGTACCTGGATTTAAGCGCCCAGGTGACAGCAAAAGCCAATCTATTTCCAATCGGCTCTATCACCGTAGGCCAGGCAACCGTGGGCATTACAACACCGGTGGCGCTGGGCGATATCAGTGTCGCAAGCGCAGGCACGCCAATCCCAACGCAAACAAATTCAACCCTGAATCTAGGCCTGAGCACGAGTGGCGCTGGCAATGGTGTGTTATCTAGCTTGAACCCGATTTTGGCACTGCTGATGCCAACACAAGCGGGGTCTGCCACTTTCTCAGGTTCTGGGGCCTATCTTGAAAACAATCCTGTGCCTGGGTCAAATAGCGCTATCGGTACTGGGAGCGTAGAGAATCTGGATCTTCATGTGTCTAGCGCGTTGGCGCTGAAAGCCGATTTAATCAGTTCAATATCCACCGTCACGGTGAATGAAAGCACTGGCTTGTTCACGGCAAACGGGGATAGCACTTTTACGGGTGCCAGTCTGAGCATTCTGGGGCATTCGATTGATCTGGCGGCAGCAGCCTCGGGGGGCGTTGATTTGGACCTGGGGCCGCTGGGGCATGCTTCCATCTGGGCCAATGAGAGTAAATACTGGGCAGATGGCGTGCTTGCCAGCAGTTGCAGTGCGGCCACATTTAGTTGCGCGGTGCAAACCAATGCCTTGAGCATCACGCTGGATGATATCGGTATCAACTCATTAGGCCTGTTAGGGACTGCGAGTCTTTCAGCCACCACCGATTTGTGCATTACGGTTGGGCATTCCTATGCCTCGCTGACAGTGACTCCGGTGCCAGAGGCTTCTTCATCTTTAATGATGATGCTCGGTTTAGGGGCGCTCATGGCACTTTCACGTCGCCGCGTGTAATTGACCTGATATAAGCTGGTGATATAAAAAGCCCCCTAAATACAGGGGGCTTTTTGTTTTCCCTGATATGTGAAGCACCAGGTGTTGGCTGTCAGCACTCAAGCGCTTATAAGCGCTTTTAATGACACGATCGTTGATTAGCCGTGGTCGTGGTTGCTTGGCTGGCAACTGCCGCATGGCGGTGGAGGCGGTGGTGTGCATGGGCTAGGTGCTGGTATGCATCCACCGTGATATCCAGGGTTGTACCATGAGATAGGGCCGTAATTGAGGCCGGGTTGATTGAAGTAACTAAAGACGCTGCCCATGATAAAAGGGCTATAGGCATAGCCTGGAAAAAATTGTGATCCGCCTGAAACCGTTTGTGTTTCAGATTGGGAAAGTTGGTTGATGGCCATATTCTACCTTTCAAAAGTTAATATTCATTCGATCTGGCTTGCCAAATCATGCTTCAGACGTCAGTCTCAGTAACGTTAAAGTGATGGGCTTGGTGTGGGGGTATACCCTGGGTGATACCAGGAAATCGGGCGGTAATCGAGACCGGGTTGATTGAAATAACTAAAGACGCTACCCGTAATATAAGGGCCGGATGCATAACCTGGAAAAAACTCTGAGCCGCCAGAAATGCTTTGTGTTTCAGATTGGGAAAGTTGATTAATCGCCATATTAGATCTCTTTAAAAGTTAACATGAATTCAATCTGCTGGCAGTGGTGCTTGTTTCTCACTGACTGCCATTGCTGAGAGAATTACCTTTAAACGTCATTTTTACGCTCAGTTGAAACGCGTGGATGTCTGACGCACTACACTTCGTTACTTAATGGACGAAGTGTTAATTAATGTTAATTATAAACTTAAATTAAAACAAGTTAATTTTTAAGCGCTATTCACATTTAAGGTGATTACGACATGGCAAAGAGATATCAGTTTGATCAGCGTTAAGTAATGCTGAGACTTTTCATTAGGTCGGTGTGATGATTTACGCGCGAAGCAGAGATACAGAAGAAATGTTGCTGAGTCTGCTGCAGACAAGTGTTGGACAAGGATGGCTAAGCCATGGTTGTCACAAAACGACAAGCATTGCTAAGTACTATTTAAAAGCTAAGGAGGGGGCGTAACGTTGTTGCCGAAGAGCCTTAAAGTTTAATCTGACGCAAACATGAAAGATGTTAAACTGTGGCCATGGTGATTCAGAACGAAGCAAAAGCAATTATTCAAAAACGCAAAAAATTGAGTGCTTGGGAATCTGTATTTGG
Source organism: Methylophilus sp. Q8 (assembly GCF_000800115.1). Classification (NCBI taxonomy): domain Bacteria; kingdom Pseudomonadati; phylum Pseudomonadota; class Betaproteobacteria; order Nitrosomonadales; family Methylophilaceae; genus Methylophilus; species Methylophilus sp. Q8. The sequence goes on from NZ_JUHE01000001.1 coordinate 2,389,702, forward strand.
CGCAGCTTGTAAGCTGCTTGATGGTGCCCAGAAGAGGACTCGAACCTCCACGTCGTTAAACACTAGTACCTGAAACTAGCGCGTCTACCAATTTCGCCATCTGGGCTAAAGAAGCTGTGCATTTTAAAGGAAGAATAAATATTGTCAACCAGAAAAACGAAAAAATCCCTGCGTGCAAATGACCCGCAGGCCCAGCGTGAAGCTGAGTTATATCAAACACCATTGCCGAGTCGCGAGTTGGTGTTGCAATTGCTCTCGGACCAGGGAGTCCCCCTGAGCGCCGACCAGATTTATGTATTACTCGACATTAGCCATGATGAACGAGACATTTTTAATCGCAGGCTGGGCGCCATGGAGCGAGATGGCCAGTTAATGCGTAATCGCAAGGGGGCATTTTGCCTGCCGGATAAGATCCACCTGATTGCTGGCACGGTGTTTGGTCATACCGATGGCTATGGCTTTTTAGTGCCGGATGATAAAACCAAAAACCCGGAAGATATCTTTCTGGGGCCGAAAGAGATGACCCTGGTCATGCATGGCGATCGTGCCATGGTGCGCCTGGCGGGCGTGGATCGTAAGGGTCGCCCCGAAGGCAAGCTGGTCGAGGTGCTGGAACGCGCGAACAAAACGTTGGTCGGGCGTGTGATTCGTGCGCAAGGCGTGACGATTGTTGCCGCAGAAGATAAGCGCATCAGCCAGGATGTGCTGATTCCTTATCATTTGGATATGGACGCCCAGGTCGGCCAGATCGTGACGGTTGAGTTGACGGAGTATCCATCTTCTCACTCCAGCCCCATGGGTAAAATTGTGGAAATCCTGGGTAATTATGCCGACAGTGGCATGGAAATCGAGATTGCGTTACGCAAACATCATTTGCCGCATCAGTTTAATCCTGCAGCGGCCAAGCAGGCCGAAGATTTCCCCAGAACCGTGCAAGCCAGGGATTACAAAGGTCGCAAAGATTTACGTGATTTACCATTGATTACGATTGATGGCGAAACCGCGCGTGACTTTGATGATGCTGTGTTCGCTGAGCCACAGGGCAAAGGCTGGCGCCTGGTGGTGGCGATTGCCGATGTGAGTTTTTATGTGCAACCTGGTGATGCGCTGGATAAAGACGCTTACGACCGCGGCAACTCGGTGTATTTTCCTCGCCGTGTGATCCCGATGCTGCCGGAGGCGTTGTCTAACGGCTTGTGCTCGCTGAACCCGGATGTTGAACGCTTGTGCATGGTGTGCGATATGCAGATCGATGGCCAGGGCGTGGTCAAGCAATACCAGTTTTACCCGTCGGTGATGTTGTCTAAAGCACGTATGACTTACACCAAGGTACATGCCTTGTTACAAGGTGAAGATCCTGCCCTGGCCGAAGAATATGCCTGGTTATTGCCGCATGTGCAAAACTTGAATAGCCTGTTCCGGTTAATGCTGACCCAGCGTGAAAAGCGCGGTGCAGTCGAGTTTGAGTCGACTGAAACGATGATGGTGTTCAATGACAATGGCAAAATCGACAAAATCGTGCCCGTGGTGCGTAATGACGCCCACAAGCTGATTGAAGAATGTATGTTGGCGGCCAACGTCTGTGCGGCCGACTTTTTGCTGAAAAATGAACAAACCTGTTTGTTCCGCATCCACGAAGGTCCGACGCCTGAAAAACTGGAAGCCTTACGCTTGTTTATGGGCGAGTTTGGTTTTGGTGTAGGTGGTGGCGAAAATCCAAGTGCCAAAGACTATGCCAAACTCATGCAGCGTATCAAGACACGGCCAGATGCTCAGTTGTTGCAAACCGTGATGTTGCGCTCTATGCAGCAAGCGGTGTATAGCCCGGATAATGTCGGCCACTTTGGCCTGGCTTATGAGGCTTATACCCACTTTACTTCACCAATTAGGCGTTACCCGGACTTGCTGGTGCATCGTGCGATCAAGGCTGTGGTAGAAGGCAAGCGTTATCAAGCCAAAGACTGGCATCAGCTGGGTATGCATTGCTCGATGACCGAACGCCGTGCTGATGATGCCACGCGTGATGTGACCAACTGGCTGAAATGTTTTTACATGCAGGATAAGGTTGGCGAGGTATTTAGCGGTACGGTGGCTGGCGTGACCAGTTTTGGTTTGTTTGTGGCGCTGGATGAAGTCTACGTTGAAGGCTTGTTACACGTGACTGACCTCGGCAATGACTATTTCATTCATGATAAAGCCCGCCACGAAATGGTGGGTGAGCGTACAGGTGTACGTTACCGCCTGGGTGATCGTTTAACCGTGAAAGTGGTGCGGGTTGATTTGGAGACTTCGCGTATAGACTTTACGCTGGTTGGCGCCGTAGAAGGCTCGGCAGAGCTGGAAGGTGGATTGTCTGCTGATGATGAGAAACCGGCCGGTACAAGAGGCCGGTCTGCTAAAACGGCAGGATTGAATACGCCTGTTAAAGCAGCGTCAGCGGCTTGGGCCAAGTCTGCGACTACAAAAGCCAAACCTGCCAGTGCAGGCGCAAAATTACCGCGTAGCCAGGGCGATAAGCCCACGACAGGCAAAGCGACAGCAGGAAAATCACGTTCAGCCAAAGATAAAGGTCGCCACTCGGCACAAAAAAATAAAGGCAAACCTAAGGCAAAAGCACGATAATAGCGCCTGAGGTTAGTTTGTTATTTATTCGCGCAGTGTGCAGCAATATTAAAATGTTGCTGGGCCTGCGCGATTCGTGTTTTATCTTTTGTACAGGTTATCTTGTGCAGATAGCTTGGCAAAAGTCATTAAGAAAAATTAGGAGTCACTATGTCAGAAACCCGCATTCTGTTTGGTTTTCATGCGGTGTTGAGTCGCATGCGTCAGCATGGCAGCAGCATTCAGGAAATTATTATTGATCAAGACCGTGTCGATGCGCGTATGCGTGATTTACTCGACATGGCAAAGTCGCAAAATATTCGTGTTATTCAGGCCGAGCGTCATCGTCTGGATGGCTTTATTGGCGCGCATGGCCGTCATCAGGGTGTGATTGCCCGTGTGGTGGAAACGCCTATGCCGTACAAGGACATCCATGATGTGCTTGAGTCAGACCTCGATGAGCCGCCATTTTTCCTGATTCTGGATGGCGTGCAGGACCCGCATAACCTGGGCGCCTGTTTGCGCGTGGCTGATGCCATGGGCGTACACGCGATTATTGCGCCTAAAGATCGTTCTGTTGGCCTCAATGGTACCGTACGTAAAGTCGCCAGTGGTGCGGCAGAGACCGTGCCGTTTATCTCGGTCACCAATCTTGCCCGCACCATTCGCGAATTGAAAGAGGCTGGGGTGTATATCATTGGCACCACCATGGACGCGCCAGGCTCCTTGCATAATACCAAGCTGGAAGGCCCGATCGCACTCGTCATGGGCGCTGAAGGAGATGGGATGCGCCGTTTGACCCAGGAAACTTGTGATGCACTGATCACCATCCCGATGTTCGGTTCGGTACAAAGCCTGAACGTCAGTGTCGCCAGTGGTATTGCCTTATATGAGATTCGTCGTCAGCGTGTGTTGGCTGGCGGTAAAGCTTAATTTCCGGCCGTTGTGATGTTGACCTTGCGTGATTTGTGGCAACAACTGCGTCTGCAATCCCGGCGTTTGTGGCTGGGGCAGTGGCTGGCGTTTATGGGCGCCGTTGTGGCGGTGCCTATTCCCTTGCTAATGCCCTTGCTGGTGGATGAAGTACTACTGCATCAGCCAGGCAAACTCACGCAACTCATGACCTGGTTGCTTCCCGCTGATTCGCTGGGGCCGATTGCCATCATTCTGCTGGTGACCCTGCTGACCATGAGCTTGCGTCTGGGCAGTGTGCTGCTGGGCGTCGCCACCACGCGTATTTTTGTCGGCCTGTCCAAGCAGGTGACGCTGGGCGTGCGGCAGACACTGTTAGACAAGCTCTCCCGTATCCGCATGCAGGTTTATGAAAGCCTGGGCGCAGGCCAGATCACGGCACGCTTGCTGACGGATATTGAAACACTGGACAAGTTTCTGGGGGAAACCATCGCTAAAGTACTGGTGGCCATCCTCAGTGTCATTGGTGTGGCCGTCGTTTTGCTGTGGATGCACTGGCAACTGGCGCTAATTATCCTGCTGTTGAATCCGTTTGTAATCGGGCTGACGATGGTGCTGGGTAAAAAGGTCAAAGTGTGGAAGCAGCGTGAAAACAGTGCCTTTGAAATGCTGTCACAATCTGTCACTGAAACGCTGGAAGTCATGCAGCAATTACGTGCCAGCAACAGCGATAAACGCTTTCTGGATAAAGCCAAACAGGCTGCCGAAGCGGTGAGGGCTGCGGCGACCGCTTCCGGCTGGAAATCAGATGCTTTATCACGGTTATCGTTTGGCATTTTCCTGTTTGGCTTTGAAATTTTTCGTGCAGTGGCGATGCTGATGGTGGTGTTTTCCAACCTTTCCGTTGGGCAGATGATCGCGGTGTTTGGTTATTTATGGTTCATGATGGGGCCGGTGCAAGAGCTGTTGTCGGTGCAAGTATCTTATTACGCCGCCAAAGCCGCGCTAGGCAGGATTAACCAGGTGCTAGCCGCTGACGAAGAGCCGCATTATCCTGCGCAGGTCAATGGGTTTACTACACAAAGTCCGGCGGCGATTCGTTTGCAGCAGGTCACGTTTGCCTATGGTGAAGGCAGCCCGATTCTGGAGGATGTGAGCCTGGATATTTCACCGGGCGAGCAGGTGGCGCTGGTGGGCGTGTCGGGCGCAGGCAAGTCCACGCTAGTGCAATTACTGCTCGGTTTATATGCGCCCAGCCGTGGGCAGATTCTGTTCAACGGGCAAGCCATGGAGCAGTTGGGATATGCACAAATCCGCGAGCATTTAGGGGTGGTGTTACAGCAACCCATGTTGTTTAACGATAGCGTGCGGCAAAACCTGAGCCTGGACCAGCCTTATGCGGATGATGCCTTATGGCAAGCGCTGGAGGTTGCGCAGTTGGCGCAGTTTGTCCGTGATCTGCCCGAAGGGTTGGACACCCAACTTGGGCGCAGCGGCGTACGCCTGTCTGGCGGTCAGCGTCAGCGGTTGGCGATTGCTCGTATGATGCTTAAGCAGCCACAAATCGTGATTTTGGATGAAGCGACGTCGATGCTGGATACACACACCGAAGCTTTGCTGCATCAAGCCATGCGCACATTTTTGCGTGGCCGCACTACTATCGTGATTGCCCACCGTTTGTCAGCGGTCAAGGAAGCTGATCGTGTATTGGTATTTGATGGTGGGCGGATTATTGAGGAAGGACAGCATGATACGCTAGTTCAGCAGGCGGGTAGTGTGTATCAGCGATTGTATGGGCAGCAGGGATAGTTTTGTTCATTTACGCTTGCAGTAAAGTTGAGTAGAGTCGCCTGCGCGTCTTTTCGCGCAGGTTGCTCCGAGGCCGTATTAGGTTGCATATGGTTAGACAACAATTCGTTGTTCGTCATTGGCATATTTCTTAACAAATTCGTCAAGAGTCTCCGACTGATGGTCCGCGAAAACACGATGGCGTGCGGCGCGCACGATGCCGCGATTGAATTTACGAGCCTCAATTGGTGAGAGTGAAAATGTCCTCATAGTTGGATAGCCTGTCTTTGGCGTAAATACCACAGCCATGTCTTTGCGCAAATTCATTACAAGTTCGGCTCCCGGGTGCGCTGGGCCCAACTGAGATAAACCGACTGCTTCGCCCGAAAAAACGACCGGATTGTCTGACGTTACAAGCGGCACGCTAGGTGGAGCCACGAAGAATTGCCAGTTCTTGGTGAGTGCGCTGCTCGCGATGGATTGAGCCATCTCTATCATTGGCCTAAGTGAAACCCAGGGTTTTGCTTCTGCCGTGACTCCGTACTTTTCTGCGAGTTCACCTAGACGGGAATCTCTGTCGAGCTGATATGAAAGAGCAGCCTGAGCAACTCGCGAATACATTGCGTTAATGCCATCGCGAAAGCTAGGGACACGCGTAAGTGATAAGCCAACAAAGAAAGCTAAAGCAGCCTTGTCCTCAGCTGCGAGTTCGACGCATTGACCGACCGTCGGGGTGATCTTTTGCAAGATCAGAGGAATTTCATTGTCTATAGTCTTCGCTAGTCCTGTTTCGATCGTATCTAGGTCTGTACTGCCATCATCCCGTTCTTGAGCGTAATACGCGGGCGCCCATGCTATCGACCTTACTGACTTCATTCTTGGTGCGTGACCAGCCCTTTTGTCATATACCCAGACAAAGCTGCGAGAGTTATCACCATTAATAGTGAAGCCGCGAAGAAAGCCTTGAGGGACGAAGTGGTGACGGACTGCGCTCACATTAAACCTAACTGTTGATTACCCATTTCAATGATGGCGTGTAAACGAGTGTTGAATTCTTCATTTAAGCGTTATGTCATTTACTTAGCTGGGTGATATAGCGCATAAATACGAGCGTTAATACAACACGCCAACTTAGCGGCTGAGTGAAATAAAATTCGTTTATGACACTGTATAGTCTTATCACATAAGCTGCCTATGAATAGTGCGTAAATTTTGCATGGTTATTTATGGCATGCGCGATACTTCGTGGCCGGGTTTGGCCGTTTCACCAAGCGCATTTAACACATGCGTAATCTCCCCAGTACCGCCCAGTGAAACGCTGGTGACGTGGCTAAAGTGAATGTTGGGGTTGGTGGGGGCTTCAATTGCGCTATTGAGTTTGACGCTGGTATTGTCATTGAAAAAACAATATATGCCCATGCCTATCGCTTTGTGGCGCGTCACCTGGTCGCCCACTTTGTAAGAAGCAAAACCATTGACACTCCCATTCATCCAGCTTTGCTGATCAGGCACATCATAAGGTGCCTCGCTCTGGTAGAAATAGACCGCACCATTGTCGCCGTTCCACACTGTCTGGTAATCATGAAAGTGTTCTACAAACAAGCCATACATGGTCACATCATCACCGTTGACGACGATGCCGTGCTTGGTTTTATTGCTGGCCCAGCCGATACCGTTACCGTGATCACCGCGCCATACCCATAAATTGTCACCAATCACATGATTGCTGTTGATGATGACGCTGTGCGTGGCATTGCCAACGGCCGCGCCGCCCACCCTGAAAAATACATCATGTAAGGTGGTGGGGTTGTTGGCGTGACTGACCGCACCCTTGTGCTCGCCAATTTGCAGCAAAACGTCAGAATTTTTTTCACCGGCTTCGAATAACACGCCGCCCAGTTTTACGCCGTCCACATCGGCAATCGACATGGCAACATTACCCGCTACGGGTTTCAGGGTGGCGATGCCCAAGCCCAGGACGACGGTATTGGGTTGCGTGACTTGCAAAGGCTTGTTCAGGGTGTAAATGCCTGGTGTTAGCAGCAGGTGCTTGCCACTGCTTAGCGCGGTATTGATACTGTCTGCAGTATCAACCGCCGCTTTGGCAATATAAAACTGCGACAGCGGCAAGGTTTCACCTGCTACGTGTGCTTGTTGCCAGGAGATGCCTTGTGTGTCGGTATGCAACGCAGGCACGAATACCTGGTAAGCACCGGTGCCGTCTATGGTGAGAAATGGTTTTTCACGCACGAGGGGCGTTTTCTCGACCACCGTGTAAGGCGGGGTAGGCCAGTGCTCGCCATCGGGTGCATTTTTAACGCCCACAAACACCATATTCCAGTTGGCATTGGTCCAGCTGCCAACGGTTGAATTTCTGGTCAACCACTGTTGTTGCGTGCCTGAATTGATTTGCTGGTCAATCAGGCTATCCGCAATAAAGCCGCCGCTGGACCAGCCGCCATTGTCATCGAGCAGCATATTGCCGCGCACATGAATGCGGCGCAGGGGAGCCGCTTGCGACACAGCCCATTGCATGGTGCCATTGTCCGGGGTCACCGAAAGGTTTTCTACGCTGCGCCAGAAGTTTTGCGTGGCATCTTCTTCGTGCCAGCGTGCTTCTACCTGGATGCCACCTTGCAGCATCACATCATCAGGAAACTGTCCCAAGCCTAGCAGTTGCGTATAAAAGCCGAGTTTGACTTTGTTGTGGTAGACGCCAGGTTTAAACAGGACGGCATAGCGTTCAGGCCCAAACTGGTTGCTTTCCTGTTGTTTAAATAGCGCATCCAGTTTGCCTTGGATATCCGTCGATGACATGCCGGGGTCCAGGATCAGGACATTCTGACCAAAGTCGGGCGCCATGGGCTGGTTTTTTTGCGCCTCAGTCGCCTGGCAACCAAGCAACAGGGTGGCAAGCATCGCACTCAGTGTTTTAAACGCAACTGTTTTTTTAAAGATGGCGCTATTAAAGCTTGAGTGATCTGACAAAAAAGAACGCATAAACAAGTGGCTTCCAAGAAAAATCATTTTATACATGACCGCAATAGCGAGGATGAAATTCAACTTTTTTCATTTTCTATCCTCATTTTATACGAGGTGTCATGCCGTTGTGACACCCTGATGTTGCAAGTAGCCAGCGCGTGGCTAGCCCAGATTCAGAGAGATTAGCCCAGATTTAAAGTACTCAATGTGTCGCGGCGCACCCGTGCCAGCAAGGCGGCATCATCGATCAGTGATTCGCCAAAAGAAGGAATGAGTGATTTGAGGCTGTCTTGCCAATCTTGGCTTTGCATGCGGCTGGTGAAGCAGCGTTGCAGTACATCCAGCATGGCTTTCACGCTAACCGAGGCACCAGGTGAAGCGCCAAGCAGGGCGGCTAGACTACCGTCGGCGCTGGCAACAATTTCGGTGCCAAACTCCAGCTTGCCCCAATGCTGATGGCAGCGTTTGATAATTTGTACGCGTTGTCCGGCATGCGCTAACTGCCAGTCATTGCTGTTAGCTTCGGGCAAAAACACGCGTAAGGATTCCATGCGCTGCTCGTGGTTCTGAAAGACTTCTTTAATCAGGTATTTGGTTAAGTCAAGATTGTGGCGGCTAACTCCGAGCAAGCTTTTGATATTTTTCAGTTTGACCGATTTTGCCAGGTCGAAACGCGAGCCTTGTTTGAGAAAGCGCGTGGTGAATCCGGCATAAGGGCCAAACAACAACGCTGGCTGGCCTTGTATCATGCGCGTGTCCAGGTGCGGCACTGACATGGGTGGTGCGCCAACAGCCGCCTGGCTATAGACTTTTGCATGGTGCGCGTTGATCAGTTTCGTGTTGTTGCAAATCAGCCATTGGCCGCTGACCGGGAAGCCGCCATAGCCATGTGCTTCCGGGATGCCAGATTGTTGCAGCAAAGGCAGTGCACCACCGCCAGCACCTAAAAAGACAAATTTGGATTGATAGGTTTGCGTGTGTCCGGAAGCTAAATGCTGGATATGCATTTGCCAGCTGCTTTGTTCACGTTGCTGTTGCTGCTTGAGTTTGGTGACGCGCGATTGCGTCAGCAAGGTGAAGTTCGGGCGTGTTTTTAAATAGGCAACCAATTGACGTGTCAGGGCGCCAAAGTTCACATCCGAACCATGTGCGACACGGGTAGCAGACATTTTTCCGGCAGGCTGGCGACCGGCCATCATCAGCGGCATCCAGTCGCTTAATTGACTGACCTGGTCACTCCATTGCATCTCGGCAAATAGCGGATGTGCCTGTAATGTCTCAAAGCGTTTGCGTAAAAATGCAGCATCTTCTTCGCCCCAAACGGCGCTTAAATGCGGCACGCGTTGAATAAAATCAGCCGCATTTAACACGCCTTCTTTGACCAGGCTAGACCAGCATTGCAGCGAGACCTCGAAGGCTGCATTAATTTCGAGGGCGCGGCGAATCTGAATGTCGCCATGTTTATCTTTGGGGGTGTAGTTGAGCTCACAATAACCGGCGTGACCGGTCCCGGCATTGTTCAATGCATCTGAACTTTCGAGGGCAACATCATCGAGTTGCTCTACCATGCAAATATGCAGGGTTGGGTCGAGTCGATGTAGCAGAACTGCCAGCGTAGCGCTCATAATGCCGCCACCAACCAACAATACATCGAGATCAGTTGTTGCCATGGTTTGTGATTCCCCCGTGTTGAGGCGCCTGGATGTCAAACGCACAATCATAATGCCGCCGCGCATTATAATATAAATCGAAAAACACGCTGCATAGACGACATTGAATCGCCTGCAAAGCCGCTGCAATCGTGATTGCACGAACTTGTCAACAAAAGGCTTTTGCGGTAATCTCTGACATTCACCAGAAATGGTTTAAAACTAGAAAAAAACGAATCCTGACTTGAAGTTAGGGCAAACAGTTCGCAAGCGTCATTGTGTTTTGATGCGGGTGTTGTAATGCGGCAAGTTTCCCCTAAACGTGACAAGTAGTCAGGCTCACTGTGGAACACATGATTGGGGTGCGTATGAAAAATCCGCTGGAATCAGTTGTCGGGTCCGTCATTTCAGGGTTGCTGTTAACCCTGGCTCTGGTTTTTTTCCTTAAAAATTTCATTGTGGCAGGAGGCTAATCCATGGAACTGGTACCGGCACTCGCGCGATGGATACATTTTCTGGCAGGCATTACCTGGGTCGGCCTGCTTTATTATTTTAACCTGGTACAAATGGCAGGCCTGAAGGCTGCCGCTGCGGATGGAACAGCCGCCGGGATTAATAAACATATTGCCCCACGCGCCTTGTTATGGTTTCGCTGGTCGGCTGTCGTGACCTGGCTGGCCGGTGCGGCTTTGCTGGGGCCGCATTTTGTTGATGCCTTTGCGTTGCGTAACGGATTTGAGCTGATAGGCGTAGGGGCCTGGCTGGGTACGATTATGCTGTTTAATGTCTGGGCTCTGATTTGGCCCAACCAGAAAAAAATTCTGGGTATGGTTGCCGCTGATGATGCGGCAAAAAATAAAGCGCGACGTGTGGCCATGCTGGCATCGCGTACTAATTTGATGCTTTCACTGCCAATGTTGTTTTTTATGGCGAATGGATTGAGTCATCGCGCAGTATTAGGTTTTTAGCGGGTTTAAGGCGTTTACGGCGGCTTAAGCCGCCGTTTTTGTTTTTTGAAAAAGGGTTTGAAATGCATTCGGAACACTTAATGAACACCTATGGTAGGCAGCCTGTGACGTTTGTCAAAGGCAAGGGCGTCTGGCTGACAGACACTGCCGGTGATCGCTATCTGGATGCGCTGTCCGGCGTGGCAGTAAATGGTTTGGGCCATGCCCATCCAAAGTTTGTGGCTGCGCTCAATGCGCAAATTGCCAGATTGATCCATGTCTCCAATATTTACCAGATTGCCGAGCAATCTGCGCTGGCCGATAAACTGGCTGAATTGTCCGGCATGGACCGCGTGTTCTTCTGTAACTCTGGTTGTGAAGCCAACGAGGCGGCCATTAAGCTGGCGCGTCTGTATGGCCATAACAAAGGCATAGACCACCCGGAAATCATTGTCATGGATCAAAGCTTTCACGGCCGGACCATGGCAACCTTGTCTGCTACTGGCAATCGCAAGGTGCAGGCCGGTTTTGAGCCCTTGGTGAGTGGTTTCCTGCGTGTGCCATTTGATGATCTTGAGGCAGTAAAAACCATCGCTTCACACAAAAACAACGTGGTGGCCATCCTGGTCGAACCCGTGCAAGGGGAAGGTGGCGTGCATATTCCGGCCAGCCTCAAGGCCTATTTGCAAGGCTTGCGCGAGATTTGTGATGCCAATGGCTGGTTGCTCATGCTCGACGAAGTGCAATCCGGCATTGCCAGAACCGGTACCTGGTTTGCGTTCCAGCATACTGGCATCGTGCCGGATGTCATGACCCTGGCCAAGGGTCTGGGCTCAGGTGTGCCGATTGGCGCCTGTGTGGCGCGTGGCATTGCGGCTGAAACCTTCACCCCAGGCAAGCATGGCTCTACTTTTGGCGGCAACCCCTTAGCGACAGCTGCTGGTTTGGCCACACTGGATATTATTGCCGAAGAGAAGCTGCGCGAAAATGCAGACACGGTGGGTGATTACATCCGCCAGCAATTTACTGCTGCGCTCCAAGGTGAGGCTGGCGTGATCAACATCCGCAATGCCGGCATGATGATAGGCATCGAGCTGGACAGGCCTTGTGCAGAGTTGGTCAAGCAGGCATTGGCAGCTAAGTTGCTGATTAACGTGACTTCTGAAAAAGTGATTCGTTTGCTGCCATCCCTGGTGATGAACAAGCAAGAGGCGGATGAACTGGTTAGCAGGCTGACGCCACTGATATTGAATTTTTTAAAGGCAAGCGCTTGATTGAACAAGTGCCCAACACATTATGAGTATTAAACACTTTTTGCAATTTAATGACCTGACGCGCGACGAGATTGAACATATCTTTGCGCGCGCCAAATGGATTAAATCGCAGTTTAAAGACTACAAACAATACTGGCCGCTGGTTGACCGCACGCTGGTCATGATCTTTGAAAAAGCCAGTACACGTACGCGCTTGTCATTTGAGGCCGGTATGCAGCAATTGGGCGGCTCAGCGATTTACCTGAATACGCGTGACTCACAACTGGGTCGCGGTGAGCCGGTAGAAGATGCGGCACAAGTCATTTCACGCATGAGCGATATCGTCATGATTCGTACTTTTGAGCAAAGCATTATTGAACGCTTTGCGCAAAATTCACGCGTGCCTGTGGTCAATGGCCTGACCAATGAATACCACCCGTGCCAGATACTGGCTGATATTTTCACTTTTATCGAGCATCGTGGTTCGATTCAAGGCAAAACCGTGGCCTGGATTGGTGACAGTAATAACGTCTGCAATACCTGGTTGCAAGCGGCAGAAGTACTCGATTTTAATGTACACGTGTCTACGCCGCCGGGCTATGAAGTTGAGCCTGAGCGCGCCAATCTGTATGGCACCTCGCACTTTGAATCTTTTGCTGATCCGATGGAAGCGGCACGTGATGCAGATTTAGTGACCACTGACGTGTGGACATCGATGGGCTTTGAAGCCGAAAACGAAGAGCGTCGTAAAGATTTTGCTGACTGGCAAGTCGATGAAGACATGATGAAAGTGGCTAAGGCCGATGCGGTGTTTATGCATTGCCTGCCAGCGCACCGCGGTGAAGAAGTGTCTGCCGAAGTGATTGATGGCAAGCAAAGCGTGGTGTGGGATGAAGCAGAAAACAGATTGCACACGCAAAAAGCATTGATGGAATATTTGTTGTTAGGAAAAGTGGCTTGATTTCACAAGCCAGATGAATTCAGTTTGGGATAATTTAGATGAGCGATATTAAAAAAGCGGTGTTGGCTTATTCCGGTGGTCTGGACACCTCCGTGATTTTGAAGTGGTTACAAGATACCTATCAATGTGAAGTGGTGACGTTTACCGCTGACCTCGGTCAAGGCGAGGAGCTGGAACCAGCACGTGAAAAGGCCAAAAAATTTGGCGTGAGCGAGATTTATATCGACGACTTGCGTGAAGAGTTTGTGCGTGATTTTGTGTTCCCGATGTTCCGTGCCAATACCGTGTACGAAGGCGAATACCTGCTGGGTACCTCCATTGCGCGTCCGTTGATTGCCAAGCGTCTGATTGAAATTGCCAATGAAACCAAAGCCGATGCCATTTCGCATGGGGCGACCGGTAAAGGCAACGACCAGGTGCGTTTTGAGTTAGGTGCTTATGCGCTCAATCCGAATATCCAGATTATTGCGCCATGGCGTGAATGGGATTTGTTGTCTCGTGAAAAGTTGCTGGCTTATGCCGAAAAACACAGTATCCCAGTGGAAATGAAGCATAAACAAGGCGGCAGTCCATATTCCATGGATGCCAACTTGTTGCATATCTCTTATGAAGGCCGTCACCTGGAAGATCCTTCCGCTGAAGCTGAAGAAGATATGTGGCGCTGGACTGTTTCACCGGAAAAGGCACCTGATGCTGCCGAGTACCTGGATATTGAGTTCAAACATGGCGATATCGTGGCCTTGAATGGCAAAGCCATGAAAGCACACGAGATTCTGGCCGAATTAAACCGTATTGGTGGTCAGCACGGCGTGGGCCGTCTGGACCTGGTGGAAAACCGCTATGTGGGCATGAAGTCTCGTGGTTGCTACGAAACGCCTGGCGGTACCATTATCCTCAAAGCACATCGTGCGATTGAAAGCATCACATTGGACCGCGAAGTGGCGCATTTGAAAGATGACTTGATGCCACGTTACGCCAGCCTGATTTACAACGGTTACTGGTGGAGCCCTGAGCGTGTTGCCTTGCAAACGCTGATCGACCATACACAGGCGACGGTGAATGGCTGGGTGCGCGTCAAGCTTTACAAAGGCAATGTGATTGTCGTCGGCCGTGACAGCAAGACAGACTCCTTGTTTGATTCAACCATTGCCACGTTTGAAGATGACAAAGGCGCTTACGATCAAAAAGATGCCGGCGGCTTTATCAAGCTGAATGCTTTGCGTATGCGTATTGCGGCTAATTTGCACAACCGTAAAAAATAATTTTTATGGCCAATCGACGCGTCATTGCTTACGACTCCACGTTGCGTGATGGCGCGCAGGCGCAAGGCGTGTCTTTTTCAGTGGAAGATAAACTCAAGGTCGTGCAACGCCTGGACCAGCTGGGCATTGGGTATATAGAGGCAGGCAACCCTGGTTCGAATCCTAAAGATCTTGAGTTTTTCGCACGCGTCGGTGAGTTGCAATTGCAGCATGCCAAAATTATTGCTTTTGGCAGTACGCGTCGCATCGGCATTGCCGCGGCCGAAGATAAGAATTTGCAATCGCTACTTTCTGCTAACACGCAGGCGGTCGCGATTTTTGGCAAAAGCTGGGATTACCAGGTCACCGATATCCTGCGCACCACGTTGCAGGAAAACCTGGCGATGATAGGTGACACCATTGCCTATTTAAAAGCGCAGGGCAAAGAGGTGGTATTTGACGCTGAACACTTCTACGATGGTTACAAAGCCAATCGCGAATATGCCATGCAAACCCTGCAAGCCGCAGTGGATGCTGGGGCTGATGTACTGGCATTGTGTGATACAAACGGCGGCACTTTCCCGAACGAAGTGTTTGCGATCACAGAGACCGTGGTGAAGCAGTTTCCATCCGTTCAAGTCGGCATACATTGCCATAATGACTGTGAAATGGCGGTGGCTAACTCAGTGGCTGCTGTGCAAGCAGGAGCAACGCAGGTGCAGGGCACGATAAATGGCATCGGTGAACGCTGTGGTAATGCCAATCTGGTGTCGATTATCCCCAATGTGCAATTAAAGCTGGGCCTGGACTGTATTTCAGCGTCACAGTTGTCTGAGTTAACCGCGGCAGCGCGTTTTGTCAGTGAAGTGGCTAATGTGGCTTTTAACGACAAAGCACCCTATGTGGGGCAGGATGCTTTCGCCCATAAAGGTGGCATGCACATTGATGCTGTGAATAAGAATCCGAAGTCCTACGAGCATATCAACCCAGGTACGGTGGGTAATGAGCGCCAGATTCTGGTGTCAGAAGTGGCGGGACGCGGCGCGATTTTGCGCAAATTACAGCAAATTGACCCAAGCCTGACCAAAGAGTCTGATGCGGCGGTTAAGATACTGGAGCAGTTGAAAGCACTCGAGCATGAGGGCTACCAGTTTGAAAATGCTGAGGGCTCGTTTGATTTGCTCATGCAAAAGTTACTAGGTAAGTTTGAGCCATTTTTTAGCCTCAAGCATTACAACGTCAATATCGACGAACCTTCGGCCCATGCCAAAAATTCCAGGGCGACAATTCAGATTTGCGTGAACGAACAAGAGTCCAGCGCCACTGCGCAAGGAGATGGTCCGGTAAATGCGCTGGATAAAGCCATGCGACAAGCGCTGGAGCAGTTCTACCCAGTGATTAAAGATATCAAGCTGGTCGATTACAAGGTCCGTGTGCTGGATTCTAACCAGGCCACGGCGGCCAAAGTGCGGGTATTCATTGAATCCACCGATCAGCATAGCAACTGGACGACCATAGGCGTATCGTCAGATATTATTGAAGCTTCGTGGCTGGCCTTGAAGGATGCGCTGGAATATAAGCTGATTCGCCTTTAATTGCGCTGGCAAATACTCTTTAAAACGCGACGGTTGACCACATAAACAGCACATTGCCATTGCCTTTGGTGCCCGGCACATAGGTAGCGTTGACGATCACCTTATCGTATCCCACTGCTGCAATCGGCAACAATACAGGTAGCGGTTTATAGTTGTAATCACTTCTGGCCGTGAAGCCTGCGGTTAATCCCACCCCTGCATTCAAGCCACTGGCCTGGCCCGCCAGGTTTTTGACATGTCCGTAGCCCACAATTGGCTCCCAGTCATCATGTGAGTCTTTAAACGCCATCACATAATAGCCATCCCAGTTGCTGTCAGCATCGCGGTGCGACTTGCCTATGCCCAGCCCCCACGGACGCTCGTTAAACGAATCGATTTTCTCTTTCGAGTACATGCTTCTGTTGTGATAAGTCACCAGCGGTACATATAAATCAGTTTGATCGGATTTTTGCCATACATCCGTCAGGTGGTTTTTAAGCTGCCCAAACCAGCTGTCTTGCGTTGCAGTATTGGCTGATTCTGGGTTTGCTGTTTCTGCACTGGCGGCTTCGGCATTTGCGTGCAGGCTGAGTGTGCTGATGAAGAGGAGTGCATATATTTTCATAACATTTTAAGCGGTCTGATTTTTAGTTAACATTTTCTCACGAATTTGCTGTGCTGGTTAGTTGCAAAAGCACCAGTTTCAGTTGTTCTTGCTCTACAGGCTTCAGCGTGACTTGTTGAAAGTGAATCAATCCATCCACTGGATGTTGAAATTCACGTTGTCCGCCTTGTCGTTCCAGTACATCGTGTTGTTTCCAGAATTGGGTAAATTCTACACTGGCGGTACTTAACTCACTGACCAGTTGCTTAACTTCAGGTTCCTCTAATCTCGAGCGGCAGTCTGCGCGAAATTCAGCCACCAGGCGGCGTGCACGCATCTCCCAATTAACGACAAACTGCCGGGCTTGCGGGTTTGCAAACACAAAGCGCAGCAGGTTTGGGCGCTGGGTCTTCGGCCAGGCGACGTCCAGCAGTCCGGTAAATAATGTCTCTGCTGGCTGGTTCCAGGCCAGGATATCCCAGGTGCGGCCCATCACATACGCGGGAATCTGCATCTGCTCCAGCATGGCGACCAGTGTTTCCGGGGCCGTATCGACTTCGTTTTGATGTGCTTGTGGATCACGTCTGTCGGCCATATCAAACAAATAACTGCGTTCAGACTTGCTGAGTTTCAAGGCTGTTGCCAGCCTGTCCAGCGCTTCGGCCGAAACATTGACTTCGCGTGCCTGCTCTATCCAGGTGTACCAGGTCGCACTGATGCTGGCCAGTTGTGCGACTTCTTCGCGGCGTAAACCTTGTGTACGGCGGCGTGAGCCGGAAGGGAATCCGAATTCTTCTGGGGTGCCACGCTGACGCATGGCTTGCAGAAATTCCGCCAGTTCCTGCCTTCTCGTATCCATTTGATTTGTTTATCCTATTAGTCTTAATACTAGTATAAACTATCTTCTTGTAAGGGTATTAAAACTTAGGTATTCTGCGCGAGTTTTATCAATATTTGCGTGGTAAGAAAGGAACAGTCATGGCAGGCAAAACGCTGTACGACAAATTGTGGGAATCGCATGTGGTGCATGAGGAATCTGATGGCACCTGTTTGATTTATATCGACCGTCACCTGGTACACGAAGTCACCAGCCCGCAGGCGTTTGAAGGCTTGCGCATGGCTGGCCGCAAGCCATGGCGTAACTCCAGTATTGTGGCGAACCCTGACCACAATACGCCGACCAAAGATTGGGACAAAGGCATTGAAGACCCGATCTCGCGTCTGCAGGTAGAAACCCTGGACAACAACATCAAAGAGTTTGGTGCTTTGGTGTATTTCCCGTTTAAAAACAAAGACCAGGGCATTATCCACGTCATCGGGCCTGAAAATGGTACAACCTTGCCAGGCATGACCGTGGTCTGTGGCGATAGCCATACCTCTACCCATGGTGCTTTCGGTGCCTTGGCGCATGGTATTGGTACCTCAGAAGTCGAACACGTGTTGGCGACACAAACACTGGTGGCCAAAAAATCCAAAAGCATGCTGGTGCGTGTTGATGGCCAGCTTGGCAAAGGTGTGACCGCGAAAGATGTGGCATTGGCTATTATTGGCAAAATCGGGACTGCTGGCGGTACTGGCTATGCGATTGAGTTCGGTGGCGAAGTGATTCGTAGCTTGTCCATGGAAGGCCGTATGACGCTGTGTAATATGGCGATCGAGGCTGGTGCACGTGCCGGCTTGGTGGCGCCAGACGAGAAAACAGCGGCCTACCTCGAAGGTCGTTTGCATGCGCCTAAAGGTGACCACTGGACCAAAGCGGTGGCTTACTGGACTACACTGAAATCTGAAGCTGATGCAGAGTTTGATACCGTGGTGACCTTGAATGGTGCTGAAATTGCGCCGCAAGTGACCTGGGGCACCTCACCTGAGCAAGTGCTGCCAATCGGCTCGACGGTGCCGGATCCGGCGAAAGAAGTGGATGCAACCAAGCGCACCAGTATCGAAAACGCCTTGAAATACATGGGCTTGTCAGCGAATACGCCGATTGATCAAATTCAGCTGGATAAGATTTTTATTGGTTCATGCACAAATTCCCGCATTGAGGATTTGCGCGCTGCAGCCAGTGTCGCCAAAGGTAAAAAAGTGGCCAGCAATATCAAACTGGCGATGGTCGTGCCAGGCTCCGGCCAGGTGAAACGTCAGGCAGAGGCTGAAGGCTTGGACAAGATTTTTATTGAGGCTGGTTTTGAGTGGCGTGAGCCAGGTTGCTCCATGTGCCTGGCCATGAACGCAGACCGTTTGAGCCCGGGTGAGCGCTGTGCCTCTACCTCTAACCGTAACTTTGAAGGCCGCCAGGGCCCGGGTGGTCGTACGCACCTGGTCAGTCCGGAAATGGCTGCCGCTGCTGCGATTGCCGGTCACTTTGTGGACGTGCGCAGCGCATAAGAGGAGAACATCATGAAAGCATTTACTACTTTAAATGGGCTGGCCTGTCCGCTGGATCGTGCCAACGTCGATACCGATGCCATTATCCCGAAACAGTTTTTGAAATCGATTAAACGTTCTGGATTTGGCCCTTACTTGTTTGATGAGTGGCGTTATACCAACTATGGCGAGCCTGGCATGGATTGCAGTACCCGTCCGCTTAACACAGAGTTTGTCCTGAACCAGCCACGTTATCAGGGCGCACAAGTGCTGCTGGCACGCGATAATTTTGGTTGCGGCTCTTCGCGCGAACACGCGCCATGGGCGATTGAGGATCAAGGCTTTCGCGTAATTATTGCGCCTAGCTTTGCCGACATTTTCTTTAATAACTGCTATAAGAATGGCATTTTGCCGATTGTGGCCTCAGCTGAGCAAGTCGATAGCCTGTTCAAAGAATGCCTGGCCAATGAAGGCTATACATTGAATGTCGATTTGGCCGCACAAACGGTGACTACGCCTTCAGGCCAGTCATTCAGTTTTGAGATTACGCCTACCCGTAAGCACAATCTGCTGAACGGCCTGGATGAAATCGGCCTGACTTTACAGCATACGGATGAGATCCGTGCTTTTGAAGAAAAGCACAAACAAAGTCAGCCCTGGTTATTTGCTTAATGGAACGTGTCTTCTCTCGCAAAGAGAATGCATCAAAAAATAAAAGGAATTTTTAAATGGCATTAAATATTGCTGTATTGCCAGGTGATGGCATTGGCCCGGAAATTATTGCGCAAGCTTTGCGCGTACTGGAAGTGTTGAAAAAAGACGGCCTGGACATGACCTTTACGGAAGCGCCTCTCGGCGGCCAGGCTTATGACCAGTTCGGTCATCCATACCCTGAGTTTACGCAAGAGGTCTGTCGTAAAGCTGACGCCGTCTTGCTGGGCGCCGTCGGTGGTCCGCAGTACGACAATCTGGACCGCCCATTGCGTCCTGAGCGCGGCTTGTTGGCGATCCGCAAGGACCTGGGTTTGTTCGCTAACCTGCGTCCTGCCGTACTGTTTCCTGAGCTGGCGAATGCCTCTACCTTGAAACCAGAAGTAGTGGCAGGCCTGGATATCATGATCGTGCGTGAACTGACTGGTGACGTTTATTTCGGCCAGCCACGCGGTATGCGCACTAACGAGCAGGGCGTGCGAGAAGGTTTCAACACCATGATTTACAGCGAGCCTGAAGTGCGTCGTATTGCGCATGTGGCTTTTGACATCGCCATGAAGCGTGGCAAGAAGTTGTGTTCTGTGGACAAGGCCAACGTGCTGGAAACCACTGAGTTCTGGAAAGAGATCGTCATTGATGTGGCTAAAGAGTATCCGGAAGTGGAGTTGAGCCATATGTACGTCGACAATGCCGCCATGCAGCTGATTCGTAATCCTAAGCAGTTTGACGTCATGGTCACCGGCAACATTTTTGGTGACATCTTGTCTGATGAAGCTTCGATGCTGACCGGCTCTATCGGCATGCTGGCGTCTGCTTCCTTGAATGAAAGCAAAAAAGGCTTGTATGAGCCTTCACATGGTTCTGCGCCGGATATTGCTGGCAAGAACCTGGCTAACCCGATTGCGACGATTCTGTCCGTGGCGATGATGTTGCGTTACAGCTTTGGTAATGAAGCGGCCGCGACCCGCATTGAAAATGCAGTGAAAAAAGTATTGGCAGCAGGCTACCGCACGGGTGATATCTATGAAGAGGGCACCAAGAAAGTTTCTTGCTCTGAAATGGGTGACCAGATCGTCGCTGCCATGTAAAGCAGGCTCTGCGGGCGGCGCTGTTCATGCCGCCCGTTCAATTTTAAGATATAGTCGTAACTAGTATTGATTAGGAATTTAAAAATGGCACAATTTGATAATGTCAGCGTAAAAAAGAAAGCCAACGTTTATTTCGATGGTAAATGTGTGAGCCACACGGTGTTGTTTCCAAATGGTACACGCTGTACCGTGGGCGTGATTTTCCCTAGCACATTGACCTTTAACACTGGCTCACCAGAATTGATGGAAATTAATGATGGCGTGTGCAAAGTCCGTCAAAAAGACGAAGATAACTGGACAACCTATAAGGGCGGCGAGAAATTCACAGTGCCTGGTAACTCCAGCTTCGATATTGAAGTGTTGGAGACAGTAGACTACGTCTGCCACTTCGAGTAATTGTGATTGCTCGGCAGGGCCGCGTTGCAAGCGCTTGCCGTACTGAATGTACTGTCTGAGCGCTTGCGCCTTGTCCTGCCGTCGCTTGTGAGGTTTTAAAATATGCCAAGTTTTGATATTACGTCTGAAGTCGATATGGTCAATTTGAAAAATTCGATTGATGCTTCTGTCAAGCAGATCACCAATCGTTATGATTTCAAGGGCACGTCGGCCAAAGTCGATTTTAACGAAAAAGACAAAGTGATTACCTTGTTTGGTGACAACGACTTTCAGCTGGATCAGGTGAAAGACATCTTGTTGCCAGCCATGGAAAAAAAAGAGCCTGAGTCATCCAAACGCCTGGAGCACAAAGATGTGCAAAAAGTGTCAGGAAACAAGGTGAAGCAAGAGCTGCATGTGCGTGATGGCATTGATAGCGACCTGGCCAAGAAAATCACCAAGCTGATTAAAGATAGCGGCATGAAGGTACAGGCGAGCATCCAGGGGGATACGGTACGTGTCAATGGCGCCAAGCGCGATGTGCTGCAAGATGCGATCGCATTTGTGAAAAAAAGTATTACCGATTTCCCATTGAAATACGGTAACTTCAGGGATTAGTCATTGGGAGAATAATATGGCGAAATGGATGACATTAGTATTGACGGTGTTGGTGTTAGCAGGCTGCAACACCATTAATGGCATGGGTAAAGATATTGAACAAGCGGGTGAAGCTGTTCAGAAATCGTCCAAATAATTTATTGTTAATGCCGGATGATCCGGCTGAAATATCGAGTCACTATGTTAAAAGTAGGGTTTGTAGGCTGGCGCGGCATGGTTGGGTCCGTGCTGATGCAGCGCATGATGCAGGAAAATGATTTTGCGGATATCGAGCCGCAATTTTTCACGACCTCGCAAACAGGTGGTGCTGCGCCTAAAGTGGGTAAAGATTCTCCTGCATTAAAAGATGCCAGGGATATCAACGCCTTGCGTCAGATGGACGTGGTTGTGACTTGCCAGGGGGGCGATTACACCAGTGAGGTGTTCTCGCAATTACGTGCGACTGGCTGGCGTGGTCACTGGATTGATGCGGCTTCAACCTTGCGCATGGAACAAGACTCCGTGATCATTTTAGACCCGGTTAATATGCATGTGATTAAAGATGCATTAGCCAATGGCGGCAATAACTGGGTTGGCGGTAACTGTACCGTGTCTTTGATGCTGATGGCATTAAACGGCCTGTTTAAGGCTGATCTGGTGGAGTGGGCGACATCCATGACTTACCAGGCGGCTTCAGGTGCCGGTGCTCAGAATATGCGTGAGCTGATTAGCCAGATGGGCGTGGTGAATGCCTCTGTGGCTGGCTTGCTGGCAGATCCTGCCTCTGCGATCCTGCAAATCGACAAAACCGTGGCAGAAACGATTCGTAGTGAAGCGCTGCCAACCGCTAATTTTGGTGTGCCCCTGGCTGGCAGCCTGATCCCATGGATTGATAAAGACCTGGGTAACGGCCAAAGCAAAGAAGAGTGGAAGGGCGGCGTTGAAACCAACAAGATTTTAGGCCGTGAAGCCAACCCGATCGTGATCGATGGTTTATGTGTACGCATTGGTGCCATGCGCTGCCACTCGCAGGCGTTGACACTCAAGCTGCGCAAAGATGTGCCACTGGATGAAATCAACCAGATGCTGGCCGAAGCCAACGAATGGGCCAAGGTGATTCCTAACGAGCGTGAGATCAGTATGCGCGAGCTCACGCCAGCGGCCATTACCGGCACACTGACAACGCCGGTAGGCCGTTTGCGCAAACTGGCGATGGGTGGCGAATACCTGTCCGCCTTCACGGTGGGCGACCAGTTATTGTGGGGGGCAGCAGAGCCTTTGCGCAGAATGTTGAGAATTCTGGTAGAAGCTTAAGTAATTGATTAAATAGCGGCCCGTAAAGCCATGATTTATTAATGAAATCATGGTCTTTTCGGGCTTTTGCTTTTTATATAATGCGGTTTAATGGGGACTATAGCCTCAAATCGGTGTATTTATTGCTCCCAAGCCGCCTGGGCGTGCTTGCGTGGCTGTGTGAATGATGCTATTTTGACAAGCGCCATGAATGAATAAGGGTTAATCGGTGAGTAAATTTCAATTAAAAAAAATAGCCTTTGCCTTGAGTTTGAGTACGGCCCTCTCGGCGCATGCTGCCGGTTTGGGTAGCATGATTTCCAGCTCAAAACTTGGTGAGCCGCTCAATGCGGAAATTGAGCTGTTGGCGGTGACACCAGCCGAGCTCAACAGCATTCAGGCGACACTGGCCAGCGAGCAGGTCTATCAGGACCAGATGCTGGAAAAGCCGGCTTCTTATCCGTTTATTAAAATTGAAGTGGGTAACAACACCAAAGGTCAGCCTATCCTTAAGCTGACAAGCTCACAGCCGATTACCGAAGCCTTCCTGGATATGTTGATTCAGGTAGATTGGCCGACCGGACGCCTGGTCAAGGAATACACCTTGTTACTGGATCCGCCTGGTTTTAACTCTAACTATGTTTCTGAGTCGGCCGGATTACCTGTGACAGGCCAGTCAGTGCCACCAGCCACTACCAATAATACGGCGCGAGTGCCAGAGACAAGTCAGCAGCCCGCCCAAGAGCCCAGATCCGAACCCAGTAAACCTCGCCAATCTAAGCCTGCAGCGGTGCCCGCACCGAAACAGGTGGCAGCGGATGAGGCTGCGAACGCCGAGCAAGCGTTGACTACTGAGCGTGGTGATACGCTTTATGCCATTGCCAGGCAAATGAAGCCTGATAACGTCAGCGTGGAGCAAATGCTGGCAGCCCTTTACCAGTCTAACCAGCAGGCGTTTGATGGTAAAAACATGAATCGCCTTAAGGTGGGCAAGATTATTCGCATGCCAGATCAGGCTACGCTGGATAGTGTTAGTCGCCCGCAGGCAAAAAGCCTGATTGCCGAGCATGCGACCAACTGGCAGGCCTATAAAAATTCACTGGCAAAAGTGGTCAAGGAAAGCGAAGCTAGCCAAACTGGTGGTAATACACAGCAGTCTGCAGGCAAGATTGGTGCAGCAGGTGAGAAACCAGCGCCTCAAGCCAAACCAGGTAAAGATGTATTGAAGCTGTCTGCCGGTGACGCTAAGTCAACCACGCAAGCTGACAAGGCCGCAGCTAAAGCATCAGCGGCAGCAGAGGATGCGACCGCTAAAGCGAATGCCATCAAAGAGGAACAGTCTCGTGCTGCAGCGCTTGAAAAACAAGTTGCAGACATGAAAAAGCTGATGGAAATGAAGAATAGCGCCATGGCGCAGGCTGAGAAAAATGCTGCGCAGGCAGCAACTGAGCCAAAAGCAGAAGTAAAGCCTGACGCAAAAGTAGAGCCAAAACCGACGGAGCAAGCTGCCAAAGCGCCTGCAGAGCAAACCAAAGTGCCACCAGCCGCGGTTGTGCCGGAAAAACCGACACCAACTGCCGAGCCAGCCAAGCCTGAGTTGCCTGTAGAGGAACCCGCAGCTGAGACCGTGCAGCAACCATCGTTTATGCATGTATTGCTGGAACGCCTGAAAAACATCAGCCCGGTGTTGCCATTGGCATTGATCGCCTTGCCGGTATTGCTGTGTGTCTGGGCATTGATCCGTATTCGCCGCAAAAAACAAATCGATAATTTTGAAGATGTGATTGTGACATCCCCAGCTACCGAAATGCAGAACAATACGGTGTTCGGGGATACGCAAGCTGCCGCTTCTGGCGACACTTCTTTCCTGACGGATTTCTCGCAAAGCGGTGTCGGTGGCATGATAGATTCGCACGATGTGGATCCGATTGCCGAAGCAGAAGTGTACATGGCCTATGGTCGTGATGCACAAGCTGAGGAGATTCTGAAAGACGCGATTCAGAAAGATCCCGAGCGTCAGGAGCTCAAGTTGAAGTTGCTGGAAATTTATCAGACAACGGGTAATAAAGCTGCGTTTGAGTCCCTGGCCAGTGATGTCTATGCCAAAGCTGGTCCGGCAGATGCTGCCTGGTCCAAAGTCAGCGCCATGGGGCAGAAACTGGATCCTGAGAACACGCTATATCAGGCCACGCCAGCAGCAGTCAGTAATGTTGCACCTTTAGCTGATGCAACCGTGCTGCCAGTCGCAGAAACACAAAATGAAGAAGATGCATATCACTTTAACTTTGAAGCGCCTGCCTTGGAGTTTGATGGGGCTTCAGAGGCGGTGGCCGCTGCCAGTGCTGAGCCAGCGACTTCCGCTGAAAACTCTGTACGCCCTGCGGCAGAAGAAGTGACGATTGAATCCGATACTGATGCGTTATCTGCCACAAGCGATGACGATGCGTTGGCGCTTGATACGTTTACGAGCGAACCGGCCCCTCAGCGTGCAGATGACACAACGCTTGCGTTCTCGGAGGATGCTACCAGCGCTGCGGATACGCTACGCTTTGAGGTTGAACCAGCCTCTGTGGCAAGTGTAGAGCCAGCCAGTGATGATGTCAGCGATACTTTAAATGTTGATGATGATCTCGCACTGACACCTAAAGCGCTGGATTTGCCTTCGCTAAACCTGGATGATGTTCCGCAAAGTGCAGAGGCTGCAAGCAGCAAGCCATTGTCAGCCACCACCGGTGAGCAAACGCTGTCCAGTGAGGATGCTGTGTTTGACTCATTGCCTGAGTTGTCACTGGAGCTGGGCGGTCCGAATGATGCGATTGGCGAGCGTGTGAGTGACGATGCTCTGGAAATTGAGGAAATTAGCCTGGGCTCTGCCGATGCTGCATTAAATGAAACACCTGCCGCAGAGGACGCAGCCGACAGTATTGCTTTCCCTGAGATATCCCTGGATGTCGCCGAGAGCAGTACGGCAAGTGCTGAGGAGATCGCCGATGAACCGGAAGAAGTGAACACCAAACTTGATTTGATTCAAGCCTATATTGACATGGAAGATGTGGTGGGCGCCAAGGAACTGATCGATGAGGTGATCGCAGAAGGTGGCGAGCGCCAGCGGCAACGAGCCAGCGAATTACTGGCAAAATTAGCGTAAATCAAGGCCGGGTTCCCGGCCTTATTCATTTTTACTGCCACTCACCGGCAGTGTGGCCTGATTTGGCGTAATGACAGACAGCCCTTATACTAGGCGCCATGAAAATTGCGATTGGCATTGAATATCACGGCGCCTATTTTCAAGGATGGCAAAGTCAGCCAAATGCCGCAGGCGTGCAAGATGCCATTGAGCGAGCCATTGAACAGGTTGGCGGTGAAAAAGTACGTTTACATGCGGCCGGACGTACCGACTCAGGCGTGCATGCCTTGATGCAAGTGGCACATTTTGAAACTTCAGTTGTCAGACCATTGAGTGCCTGGGTGCGTGGCACCAATGCGCACTTGCCAGCCTGGGTACGTATATTGTGGGCGGTTGAAGTGGCTGAGGATTTTCATGCCAGGTTTAGTGCCCGTGCGCGCAGCTACCAGTATGTGTTGCATAATCATGCTGTGGCGCCAGCCAGCCAGCACGGGCGTGTGGGCTGGTACCACAGGCCGCTGGATATTGCATTGATGCAACAGGCAGTGCCTGGCTTAGTGGGCGAGCATGATTTCAGCGCTTTTCGTGCCAGTGAGTGCCAGGCCAGCACGCCAATACGCACGATGCATCGTGCCGATATTACACAACATGGGCGATACATCATTTTCAGTTTTAAGGCGAATGCCTTTTTACAGCACCAGATTCGTAATATGGTGGGCGCGTTAGTCTATGTCGGGCAGGGCAAGTTAAGTCCGGCTGCGTTTGCCGATTTGCTGCAACATAAAGACAGGCGTCTTTCACCCCCTACGTTTATGCCCGATGGTTTGTATTTTACCGGGGTAGAGTATGACGGCCACTGGCAATTGCCCGTGTGTGAAGCGCATTGGGACTAAAGAAAGTAAATAAACAATATGACGAGAACCAGGGTAAAGATTTGCGGGATTACCCGCCTGGAAGATGCATTGGCGGCGATTGCCGCAGGTGCAGATGCGCTGGGGTTTGTATTTTATGCGCCTAGCCCACGCGCGGTCTCGGCGGCACAAGCCCGGGCAATCATGGCAGCGCTCCCGCCCTTTGTAAGCAAAGTCGGCTTGTTTGTGAATGCATCGCCTGAAGAGGTGCAGCAGGTGATGACAAGCACAGGCCTGGATTGTTTACAGTTTCATGGGGATGAATCGGCAGACTATTGCGCGCAATTTAATCTGCCATATTACAAAGCAATCCGCGTCAAACCAGGGGTAAATTTGGTACAATGCGAGCTTGATTTTGCGTCAGCTTCAGCCTTGTTGCTGGATACCTACTCTGAAAAAGCGGTGGGCGGTACAGGTGAGGCGTTTGACTGGTCGCTAATCCCTGCGGGTTTGCAAAAGCCATTGATATTGGCCGGTGGTTTAAATCCGGAAAATGTCCTGCAAGCCACACGTCAGGTGCAGCCTTATGCATTGGATGTGAGTGGCGGGGTAGAAGCACAAAAGGGGATAAAATCCCCGCAAAAAATAGCTGCATTCATGCAGCAGGTGGTGCGGTGTGATGCTGCACGTAATGGGCGGTTTGAGTAGAAAACGAGATACGGAGTAACGCATGCAAGTCTATGACATGCCAGATGAGCGCGGTCATTTTGGCCCTTTTGGTGGCGTTTTTGTCGCAGAAACCCTGGTGGAAGCCTTGGAAGAACTGCGGGTGATGTATGAAAAATACCGTCACGACCCTGAATTTCTGGCTGAATTTGCTTATGATCTCAAGCACTTTGTTGGCCGTCCCAGCCCGATTTACCATGCTAAACGCCTGTCTGAAAAAGTGGGCGGTGCACAAATCTATCTTAAGCGTGAAGATTTAAACCATACCGGCGCGCACAAAATCAACAATACGATTGGCCAGGCGTTGCTGGCCAAACGCATGGGTAAGCCGCGCGTCATTGCGGAAACCGGTGCCGGGCAACATGGCGTAGCGACCGCGACGATTGCTGCTCGCCTGGGCCTGGAGTGCGTGGTCTATATGGGGGCTGAGGATGTTAAGCGCCAGGCGCCAAATGTGTTCCGCATGAAGCTGCTGGGCGCCACTGTGGTGCCCGTCGAAAGTGGCTCAAAAACCCTGAAAGACGCATTGAACGAAGCCATGCGTGACTGGGTGACCAATATCTCCAATACGTTCTACATTATCGGTACTGTGGCGGGTCCACATCCTTATCCGATGATGGTGCGCGACTTCCAGGCCGTCATTGGTATCGAAGCGAAAGATCAGATGCAGGAAATGATAGGGCGCCAGCCAGATGCTATCGTCGCCTGTGTCGGCGGCGGCTCCAATGCCATGGGTATTTTCTATCCATATATTGACGTCGAAGGCGTACGCCTGATTGGCGTTGAAGCGGGCGGTCATGGGTTGAGTACTGGCCAGCATGCCGCGCCATTAACCGCGAATAGCCCGATCGGTGTATTGCACGGTAACCGTACTTACCTGATGCAAGATGAAGATGGCAATATTATTGAAACGCACTCGATCTCTGCCGGCCTGGATTATCCTGGCGTTGGCCCTGAGCATGCCTGGTTAAAAGATATCAAGCGCGCTGAATACGTGGCGATTACCGATGAGGAGGCCATGACGGCTTTCCATAACCTGTGCCGTACTGAAGGCATTATTCCTGCGATGGAATCCAGCCACGCCCTGGCGCATGCTGAGAAACTGGCCAGAACCATGTCTCCGGATCAGGTGGTGCTGGTAAATCTTTCTGGCCGTGGTGACAAAGATATTAACACCGTGGCACGTTTGGCTAATATTACCCTGTGACCTTTTGCCTGCATGACTGCGCTTGTCAAACGCATCAGCGCAGCCATGTATTGCAGATCCACTGTCATTATTTGAATTAATTAAAAAAGCATTCTTATGTCCCGCATTCAATCTGTATTTGCCACCCTCAAGGCACAAGGTAAAAAGGCACTGATTCCCTACATTACAGCGGGCGATCCGCACCCTGATCAAACCGTGCCTTTGTTGCATGCGTTGGTAGAAGCGGGTGCCGATATGATTGAGCTGGGTGTGCCGTTTTCTGATCCAATGGCGGATGGCCCGGTAATCCAGCGCGCCAGTGAACGTGCATTGGTACACAAGATGGGCTTGCGTAAAGTATTGGCCATGGTGAAAGCGTTTCGCGCAACCAACCAAACAACGCCTATCGTACTGATGGGATACGCCAACCCGATTGAAGCCATGGGGAGTACCCAGTTCGTTGCCTTGGCGAAAGAGGCTGGTGTCGATGGCGTGCTCACGGTTGATTATCCGCCTGAAGAGTGTGAAGTCTTTAACCAGGAACTGGCAGGTGCGGATATTGATAGTATTTTCCTGCTGTCACCTACCACCGAGCCATCACGTACTGAATTGATCGTGAAGCAGGCGACAGGCTTTTTGTATTATGTCTCGCTCAAGGGCGTGACGGGGGCGGCTAACCTGGATATTGTCGAGGTGAAAAAACGCGTGGCAGAAATTCGTAAGCAAACCAGCTTGCCGATTGGTGTTGGTTTTGGTGTGAAAGACGCGGCGACTGCACGTGAAGTAGCGGCAATTGCCGATGCGGTGGTGGTGGGTAGTCGTATGGTATTGGCGATTGAAAGCGCTAATGCCGACAACCTGATTGCCAATGTGCAGACATTAACGAAAGAATTGCGTACGGCGATTGATTCTGTATAGACCGGTGTATTCAGGTTTTCAGCATATCGCAATATAAAAGCAGGAGAAGCTATGAGTTGGTTAGACAAGATTCCACAAAAAATTAAACGTGCTGTTGGCTCGGTACAAAAACGTAATGTGCCAGAAGGCTTATGGCATAAATGTGATGCCTGCCAAACAGTACTTTACCGTACTGATCTGGATGCCAACCTGGAAGTATGTCCGCAGTGCGGTCATCACCACCGACTCGGCGCACGTGCTCGCCTGGATGTATTGCTGGATGCAGAAGGCCGTATTGAAATTGGCGCTGACGTCACGCCGGTGGATGCCTTAAAGTTTAAAGACAGTAAAACTTACGCCGAGCGCATGAAAACTGCCCAGCGTGATGTGAAAGAAAAAGATGCGCTGATTGTGATGCGTGGCACGGTTGAAGGCGTGCCGGTGGTGGCTGCCGTATTTGAATTCAAGTTTATGGGCGGCTCCATGGGCTCTGTGGTTGGTGAGCGCTTTGTACGCGGTGTACAAGATGCCATCCAGCACAAGTCTGCATTTATCTGTATTTCTGCCAGTGGCGGTGCACGTATGCAAGAAGGCCTGTTGTCGTTGATGCAAATGGCTAAAACCAGTGCCGCGTTGACCAAGCTGTCTGAAGCCGGGTTGCCATATGTCTCCGTGTTGACGGATCCGACCATGGGCGGTGTGTCAGCCAGTTTTGCCATGCTAGGGGATGTGATTGTGGCCGAACCGAATGCGCTGATTGGTTTTGCCGGCCCGCGCGTGATTGAGCAAACGGTACGCGAGACTTTGCCTGAAGGCTTCCAGCGCGCAGAGTTCCTGCTGACGCATGGCGCCATCGATATGATTGTCGATCGCCGTG
This sequence comes from Methylophilus sp. Q8, assembly GCF_000800115.1. Classification (NCBI taxonomy): domain Bacteria; kingdom Pseudomonadati; phylum Pseudomonadota; class Betaproteobacteria; order Nitrosomonadales; family Methylophilaceae; genus Methylophilus; species Methylophilus sp. Q8. Next base: position 2,420,306 of record NZ_JUHE01000001.1, read on the forward strand.
AAATGCGTGCCAAACTGAGCCAGGTATTGTCCAGTTTCTTGAATATTACCAAAGCTGCCTGATGCCACCTGTGATACCCGAGCTTCCCCAAACAGTTGAGGATTGGCTCGGCTACATCGAATCCCTGCACCCCAAATCCATCGAGATGGGCTTGGGCAGGGTGCAAACAGTCGCTGCACGCCTGCAGCTAGCGTTTCCGTTTACCGTGATCACCGTTGGTGGTACCAATGGCAAAGGCTCTACCTGCGCCATGCTGGAACGTATTTATAGCGCTGCCGGTTACCAGGTCGGCTGTTATACCTCGCCACATCTGGTGCATTACCAGGAACGTGTTCGTTTCAATACCAATGTCATTGCCGATGCCTTGCTGTGTGACGCCTTTGCCGCCGTAGAGCAGGCACGTGGGGATATCACGCTGACCTATTTTGAAATGGGTACGTTGGCAGCATTATGGGCCTTTGAGCAACAGCCATTGGACGTCGTTATTCTTGAGGTTGGTCTGGGCGGGCGCCTGGACGCGGTGAATATTGTCGATGCTGATTGTGCGATTGTCACCAATGTCGATCTCGATCACATGGAGTTTCTGGGTGATACCCGCGAATTGATCGGTCACGAAAAAGCGGGCATTTATCGCCAGCAGCAGATTGCCATTTGCGGCGATGTGGCGCCGCCAGCGTCATTATTGGCGCATGCCGATACGCTGGCAGTGAAGTTAAACCGCTTTGGCGTGGATTACCAGATTGATATCTCGGATACACAATACGCGCACTATCGGGATGCACAAGGTCAGCTGGATATAGGCAACTTGCGCTTGTTTGGGCATTACCAGTGGAATAATGCCGCGAGCGTGATATTTGCCGTGCGTGCTTTGCAAGCAACATTGCCAGTCACGGAAGGTCAACTGTTGCAGGCGTTAACCGGCACAGAGGTCACTGGCCGTTTTCAATACTTGCAGCACGCGCCGGATGTGATTCTGGATGTGGCACATAATCCACATGCTGCGCGCGCATTATGTGACAACTTGCAGCGCCTGAGTGCCGATGGCGGCCAGGTGATTGCCGTATTCTCCATGTTGTCTGATAAGGATATTGCCAGTGTGGTGGACATCCTGCATCCAGTGATTGATACGTGGCATATTGCCCCCATCCAGCATCTGCGTGCAGCGGCGCTTGACTACTTGCAAGCGTGCTTAAGTCAGAAAGTGCCGCTGGCCCATATTCACCTGCATGCTGATTTACCCGCCGCATTGCGAACGGCTTATAAAAAAGCGGCAAAAAATGATAAAATTATTGTGTTCGGCTCATTCTTCACTGTAGCTGCAATACTCGAATTAACGACTGATCAGTGGGTTGCGTAAAAACGCCACGTGTATACATAGAACTGAATGTGAACCTCAAAACAGTATGGCGAGAGATGCTTTGACAGACAACGAACTGTTGCTCAAAAAAACTGCCCGCAGGCGGCTGGTAGGTGCGATCACCCTGGTGGTTTTGATGCTGATTGTATTGCCCTTTGTGCTTAAAGACCGGGTGATCGAATCCAGCCATGATAACGTTGAAATTACGGTGGTCAATCGCCAGGCCAACCGTGAGCCTATCCTTGAGTTACCTGATGATGAAGTTGTATTGGATAACGAAGCTGCACCAGCGGCCAATACATCAGAAAATAATGCTTCCGAAGTGGCTGAGGCTAATATTGAAGAAGCGCCAGTTTCTGCGCCCGCAGTAGTAGCAACGCCACAAAAACAGGTAAAAACAGAGCCTGCCAAGCCTGTTGCCGCGCATGCACCAGTTAAACCCGTACCAAGCGTTGAACCCAAAGTTGAACCCAAAGTTGAACCCAAAGTTGAACCCAAAGTTGAACCCAAAGTTGAACCCAAAGTTGAACCCAAAGTTGAACCCAAAGTTGCGGCGGTTAAGCCTGAAGCTAAAGAAGAGCCTGTTGCATCCGATAAAAAATCTGGTAAGTTCTTTGTACAGTTTGGCGTGTTCTCTGACCCGAAAAACCTGGAAACCCTGCAAGGCAAGCTGAAGCAGGCAGGATTCGAGTCAGCCACGGAAAAAGTGGATGCGGCTGGTCAGAAACTACGCTTGCGTACGCGTACCTATGCTACCCGTAATGATGCTGCTGCGGCATTGAAAAAACTGGAAGCGGCCGGGTTTAGCGGTATTGTGGCCAGCAAATCCTGATATAGGCCATGACTGTTTTTGATTATCTGGTATTAGGTATTATCGGCTTCTCCATTTTGGTCGGGCTGATGCGCGGCGCCATCCGTGAGCTGTTTTCTGTAGTGGGGTGGGTGCTGGCTTTTTACCTGGCGAATCGTTTTAACGGTGAGGTCATCGCCTATATGCCAGAGCAGATTCCTGGTGATGCAATAAAAGCCATGGCGGCTTTTTTAGTGGTGTTTTTACTGGTGCTGTTTGTCAGTGCCTTGCTCGCCTTGTTGCTGACCACCTTGATCAAGGCGGTCGGTTTGGGCGGGCTGAACAGAGTACTTGGCGGTTTGGCTGGTATTGTTAAAGGCGTGTTGGTGGTCTGTATCCTGGTGATGCTGGCTGCCATGACGGATTTGCCCAAGGATCCGCGCTGGACGAATGCAACATTCAGTGCGCCAGTAGAAGCGTTGGTCTTGAAATTACTGCCATGGATGCCATCTAGTATTGCTAGGCACGTACATTTGGATCATCAGCGGGTAGATGAATCTGCCATTTAATTTGTAATCAAGTGTTTGATAGGATGTCGCTATGTGTGGAATTATCGGTATTGTAGGCAAGAACCCGGTGAATCAGTTGTTGTATGACGGATTGCTGGTATTACAGCACCGTGGTCAGGATGCCGCTGGTATCGTCACTTGTGATGGCAACACTTTCCACATGCATAAAAATAATGGCCTGGTGAAAGATGTATTTCATACACGCCATATGCGCAATCTGGTCGGTAATGTAGGTATCGCCCATGTACGTTATCCGACAGCAGGCTCGTCTAGTGCTGCTGAGGCACAGCCATTCTATGTAAACTCACCCTTCGGCATCGTATTAGGCCATAACGGCAACCTGACCAACTCTGAACAGCTTAAATCTGAAATGTTCAGGCAAGACTTGCGGCACATCAACACCAACTCCGACTCAGAAGTATTGTTAAACGTGCTGGCGCACGAAATCGAAAGCACTTCTAAAAACGCCTTGCTCAATAGCGATATGGTGTTTGATGCCGTTGCTGGTGTGCACAGACGTTGTAAAGGGGCGTATGCCGTGGTGGCGATGATCGCCAACTTTGGTTTGCTGGCCTTCCGTGACCCACATGGTATTCGCCCTCTGGTGATTGGCAAGCAAGTGACCGACAAGGGGGCTGAATATATTATCGCCTCTGAAAGCGTCGCACTGGATGTGCTGGGTTTCACCATGGTGCGTGATGTTGAGCCAGGTGAGGCGGTATTTATCGATATGGACGGCAACTTATTCAGTCGTCAATGCGCAACGAATCCAAAACTGACCTCCTGTATTTTTGAATATGTTTATCTGGCACGCCCTGACTCAGTGATCGACGGCGTCTCTGTTTACCAGACCCGTCTGGACATGGGTACCTTGCTGGCTGAAAAGATTAAACGCGAATGGGCGGATAAGAAAATTGATGTGGTGATCCCTATTCCGGATACCAGCCGCCCGAGTGCATTGCAACTGGGGATTGCCTTGGGCCTAGATTACCGTGAAGGCTTTATCAAAAACCGCTATATCGGTCGCACATTTATTATGCCGGGCCAGGCCTTGCGTAAAAAATCCGTGCGCCAGAAACTGAACCCGATCGGCATTGAGTTCAAGGGAAAAAACGTATTGCTGGTAGATGATTCTATTGTGCGTGGCACCACCTCGCAGCAAATCGTCCAAATGGCGCGTGATGCAGGTGCAAACAAGGTTTACTTTGCTTCAGCAGCGCCGCCAGTGCGTTATCCAAACGTATATGGCATTGATATGCCTAGCCGTCATGAGTTGTTGGCGACTAATCGTACCGATGAAGAGATTTGTGCCGAAATCGGTGCTGATGCGCTGATTTACCAGGACCTAGATGCCTTGCGTGAAAGCATTGCCAAGTCCAATCCACACATGACTGAATTTGACTGTAGTTGTTTTGATGGTAAGTATGTCACTGGCGATATTGATGCGGCTTACTTAAACCGTATTGAGTCTGCGCGCAGTGATATGAATAAAAAGCAATTGCCGCCTAACTCGACCACGCAGCTTGATTTGAATCTGTTATCTACAGACTTGGTGGGTGCCGAGTAAAAGTTGACAGGCGCCAGCAAAAGGCGTTTAATGAAATTGCGCTGATTTGAGTGGCGAACTTTAAACGAAGCCAAACTCAGCTTGCGAGCGCATTATAAATACCGCTAAAGCGAGAGCCCCAAAGACCCGTTTTAGCGCAATGCTGAAACGGGTTTTTTATTGTCCAGAGCGCAAGTCAGAATGCTTGTGCAGGAATGTCCGCACCGGACAGAAGTTTGAGGAATCATGAACGATCAATACCATTTGGAAACGCTGGCAGTGCGTGCTGGCACTTTGACCACCGAGTTTGGCGAAAACTCAGAGGCCCTGTTTTTAAATTCCAGCTTCCGCTTTAAAAATGCAGCGCAAGCGGCAGCGCGATTTGGCGGCACCGAGCCCGGCAATATTTACTCACGCTTTACCAATCCGACAGTCACCATGTTCCAGGATAAACTGGCCGCATTGGAAGGTGCAGAACAGTGTGTGGCAACCTCGAGTGGTATGTCTGCGATTCTCGCCTGCATCATGGGTATTTGTAGTGCAGGTGACCATATTGTGGCATCGCGCAGTATTTTTGGGACAACGGTGCAATTATTCACCAATATCCTCAAGCGTTGGGGTCTGGAAGTGACGCTGGTTTCCCTGACGGATGTGGATGCCTGGCAAGCTGCTGCCAAGCCGAATACCAAGCTGTTTTTTGCTGAAACACCTTCAAACCCGCTGACCGAAGTCGGTGATATTGCCAAGCTGGCGGAGCTTGCGCATGCGGCTGGCGCCTATCTGGCGGTTGATAACTGCTTTTGCACGCCAGCATTGCAACGACCGCTCAAGCTGGGAGCTGATATTGTCATCCATTCTGCCACCAAGTATATCGATGGTCAGGGCAGGGTATTGGGAGGCGCGGTGCTTGGTAGCAAGGCGCTGATTGAGCCGGTATATGCATTTTTGCGCACCGCTGGCGTGACCATGAGTGCCTTTAATGCCTGGGTGTTCGTCAAAGGGCTGGAAACCTTGCAAGTGCGCATGGAAGCGCATGCCGCACGTGCCCTGGCTTTGGCGCAATGGCTGGAGCAACAGCCTGGGGTAGCGCGCGTCTATTACCCCGGCTTGCCATCGCATCCGCAATACGCACTCGCGCAAAAGCAGCAGCGCTTGGGTGGCGGTATTGTGACCTTTGAAGTGAAGCCACGTGCTGGCCAAACAGCACAAGAAGCTGCATGGGCTCTCATTGATGCCACACGCCTGATTTCCATCACCGCCAATTTAGGCGATGCCAAGTCGACGATTACGCATCCTGCTACCACCACGCATAGTCGCGTCAGTGCCGAAGCGCGGGTCGAAGCTGGCATCAAGGATAACCTGGTCCGGATTGCCGTGGGCCTGGAGCATGTTGAAGATTTAAAAGCTGATTTGCAATTGCTGACCCAGTTTTAAATTCATGGCGCCGCGCATTCATTTGCGCGGCTTTCCCAAATTCCTTTTTTAACATCATTCACTGGTGCTGACAGAAATAGTTCGTCAGTGCATCCTCAATGTTGTCCGCGTCTCTGGTTTGCATCATCATCACTCCCTTTCAGTTTTGCCCGATTGGCTTGTCAGCCGCGATTAGGCGCGCCGGATTGCGCTAAATATGCTAAAATCGCGTGATAACTTTTAACTATAAATTGGGTCAAGAATGAGTCAGTCTCCAGATCAATTTGCTAAAGAAACCCTGCCTATCAGCTTAGAAGACGAGATGCGTCGTAGCTATCTCGATTACGCCATGAGCGTGATTGTAGGCCGTGCGCTTCCCGATGTGCGTGATGGTTTAAAACCTGTGCACAGACGCGTGCTGTTTGCCATGCACGAACTGTCCAATGACTACAATAAGCCTTACAAAAAATCCGCCCGTATTGTTGGTGATGTGATCGGTAAGTACCACCCGCATGGTGATACTGCTGTGTATGACACCATCGTCCGTATGGCGCAGGATTTCTCCCTGCGTTACATGCTGGTCGATGGCCAGGGTAACTTCGGTTCGGTTGATGGCGACAATGCAGCGGCGATGCGGTATACCGAAATCCGTATGTCCAAAATTGCCCACGAGCTACTGGCAGATATCGACAAGGAAACCGTCGACTTTGGCCCTAACTACGATGGTAGCGAGCATGAGCCTCTGATTATGCCGGCGCGTATTCCTAACCTGCTGATTAACGGCAGCTCGGGTATTGCGGTGGGTATGGCGACCAATATTCCGCCTCACAACCTGAATGAAGTGCTGAATGCCTGTTTCGCGTTGTTGAAAAATCCTGAAATCACTATTGATGAGTTGATCGAGCTGATTCCGGCACCTGACTTCCCGACTGCGGGTATTATTTATGGCACGGTAGGGGTGAAAGAAGGTTACCGTACTGGCCGTGGCCGTGTGGTGATGCGTGGCCGCACCCACTTTGAAGATTTGGAAAAAGGCGGGCGCCAGTCCATCATTATTGATGAATTGCCCTACCAGGTTAACAAGAAAACGCTGATTGAAAAAATCGCCGAACTGGTTAACGAGAAAAAAATTGAAGGTATCTCTGACCTGCGTGACGAATCTGACAAGTCAGGTATGCGCGTGGTGATTGAGCTGAAGCGTGGCGAAGTGCCAGAGGTGATTCTAAACAACCTCTACAAACAAACGCAGCTGCAAGATACATTCGGTATGAACATGGTGGCGCTGATGGATGGCCAGCCACGCTTGCTCAACCTGAAGCAGATGCTGGAAGCATTCTTGCGCCATCGTCGCGAAGTGGTGACACGTCGCACCGTGTTCGAGTTGCGCAAGGCGCGTGATCGCGGCCATGTGCTGGAAGGCTTGGCGGTGGCACTGGCCAACGTGGACGAGATGATTGCAATCATCAAAGCCGCGCCAACACCGCCAGAAGCGAAAAAAGAGTTGATGGCGCGCAGCTGGAACTCTCCGGTAGTTGAGGAAATGCTCAAACGTGCCGCCATGGAGGCTTCGCGTCCAGAGGGCTTGTCTGTCGATTTTGGCATGACGCCAAAAGGCTATAGATTGTCTGATGTACAAGCGCAGGAAATTCTGCAAATGCGCTTGCAACGCCTGACAGGTCTGGAACAGGACAAGATTGTCAACGAGTACAAAGAAGTGATGGATGTCATCGCCGACTTGCTGGATATTCTGGCCAAGCCAGAGCGCGTGACCGCGATTATTGTCGAAGAACTGAACGAAATCCAGAAACAGTTTGGTGACAAACGTCGTTCCGAGATTGAGCAGAACACGCAAGATTTGTCACTCGAAGACCTGATTACGCCACAAGATGTGGTGGTGACGTTATCACACACCGGCTATGTCAAATCACAGCCGCTGGATGAATACCGCGCACAGCGTCGTGGCGGCCGTGGCAAACAGGCAGCTGCGACTAAAGAAGACGACTTTATCGACAAGATGTTTGTCGCGAATACGCATGACTACATCCTGTGTTTTAGCAGCCGTGGCCGTGTTTACTGGCTAAAAGTTTATGAAGTACCGCAAGGCAGCCGTGTCAGCCGTGGCAAACCGATTGTGAACTTGTTCCCGTTGGAAGAGGGCGAGAAAATCAATGCCATCCTGCCGGTGAAAGAGTTCGACGAGAATCACTACGTATTTATGGCGACAGCCAAGGGCACTGTGAAGAAAACGGCGCTGACGGAATTTGCTAACCCACGTAAGTCCGGCATTATTGCTATTAACCTGGATGAAGGTGATTACCTGATCGGTGCCGAAGTGACCAATGGCCAGAACGACATTGTGCTGGTTTCCAATGGTGGTAAAGCCGTCTGGTTCACGGAAGATGACGTCCGTCCAATGGGCCGCGCAACACGTGGTGTACGCGGCATGAAGCTGGCGGTCAAACAGCAAGTATTGTCCTTGCTGATTGCTGAGAATGACCAACAGTCTGTGTTGGTAGCAACAGAAAATGGTTACGGTAAGCGTACTGTGTTGTCCGAGTTCCGCCATTCTGGTCGCGGCACACAAGGTGTGAAAGCGATTGCCATCAGTGAGCGCAATGGTTTGGCTGTTGCGGCCAGACTAGTGACGGCAGAAGATGAAATTATGCTGATTACCACCGGTGGCGTATTAATCCGTACCCGCGTCAAGGAAATCCGCGATATGGGTCGTGCTGCACAAGGCGTCACCCTGATCAACCTGGGTGAAGGTGAGAAATTGTCAGGTCTGGAGAAGATTGTAGAAACTGACGATGATGGTGTCGAGAGCGACGAGAACGAAGAATAAACACACGCATGAAACAGATCTTTAACTTTTCTGCCGGCCCGGCCGTGCTTCCTAAACCAGTGCTGGAGCGCGCGCAAGCCGAAATGCTTGACTGGCATGGCTCTGGCATGAGTGTGATGGAAATGTCGCATCGCGGCAAGGAATTCACCAGTATCCTGGAAAAAACCGAAGCTGATTTGCGCCAATTGCTGTCCATCCCTGCCAATTACAAAGTCTTGTTTTTGCAGGGTGGCGCAATTGGGGAAAATGCCATCATTCCGATGAATTTGCTTAACGGCAAGTCTGCAGATTACGTGGTGACAGGCTCCTGGAGCAAGCGCAGCGTAGAGGATGCCAAAGCCTACGGTCAGATTAATATCGCCGCCAGTGCTGAAGCCGGTGGCTTTACGACGGTGCCCGCTTTTGCTGACTGGACGCTTAATAAAGACGCGGCCTATGTGCATTACTGCACCAATGAAACGATTAACGGTGTCGAGTTTCTGGATGTCCCTGACACGCATGGCGTGCCGATTGTGGCGGACATGTCCTCACATATCCTGTCACGCCCGATTGATGTTTCCAAATATGGCGTGATTTATGGTGGTGCGCAAAAAAATATCGGCCCGGCAGGTTTATGCCTGGTGATTGTGCGTGAAGATTTGCTGGCGCAAGCCTCTCCGTTAACACCGGCAGTATTCCACTGGAAAACGCAGGCGGATAACCAGAGCATGATTAACACACCGCCGACCTACAGCATTTATATTGCTGGCCTGGTCTTTGAGTGGTTGCTGGCGCAAGGTGGCGTGGAGGCGATTGAGAAAATCAATATTGCCAAGGCTGATTTGTTATACAACTACCTGGATCAAACCGAGTTTTATGACAACAACATCGAGCATGCTTACCGCTCACGCATGAATATTCCATTCCGTTTACGTGAAGAAAGCCTCAATGACGCCTTTTTAAAGGCAGCTGATGCACGTGGCTTGCTGCAATTAAAAGGTCATCGTTCCGTAGGCGGCATGCGGGCCAGCATTTACAATGCCATGCCGATTGAAGGTGTGAAAGCCTTGGTCGAATTCATGCAAGAATTCGAAAAAAGTCATTCATAAATTACATTAAATATTAATTTCAAATGTCTGATTTATTAAAACAATTTAGAGACAAAATTGATGCGATTGATACGCAGATGCTGGCGCTTGTCAATGAGCGCGCAGCGCTTGCACGCGAAATCGGGCACTTGAAAGATGACGGGGTGATTTATCGCCCTGAGCGTGAAGCACAAGTGATTCGCCGCCTGCAGTCGGAGAATCAGGGGCCATTGGCGCCTGAGGCGGTGAGTCATATTTTCCGTGCCGTGATGTCCAATTGTCGCGCACTGGAAAAAGAGCTGTCGATTGCTTTTCTGGGCCCCTTGGGCACTTACAGCGAAGAGGCGGCACTCAAGCAGTTTGGTGAAGGCCGCCAGGCCGTGGTATGCGCGAGCATTGATGAAGTGTTTCGTACCGTAGAAGCGGGTCAGGCCGATTACGGCGTGGTGCCGGTAGAAAACTCTACCGAGGGCGCCGTTGGCATTACACTGGATTTATTGTTGTCCAGTCCGTTACAGGTCATTGGCGAGATCACCTTGCCTGTACATCACTGCCTGTTGTCCGCACAGCAGGATATCCGTCAGATCAGCCATGTATTCTCTCACGCACAATCATTGTCGCAATGCCATGAGTGGCTAAATAAACACCTGCCAAATGCTGCGCGTGAAGCGGTAACCAGCAATGCACGCGCAGCACAAATGATCCACGAGCTGGTAGCGAGTGAAGGCACGTTTGCGGCGGCGATTGCCAGTAAACGTGCGGCCGATTTATTCGATTTGCATATCCTGGCCGAAAATATCGAAGATGACCCGAAAAATACCACGCGCTTCCTGGTGGTGGGTAATCATGCCGTGGCACCTTCCGGCCAGGACAAAACCTCGCTGGTTATGAGCGCACAAAACAAACCTGGCGCGGTATTGCAGTTACTGGAACCATTTTCACGCCATGGCGTGAGCATGACCAAGCTGGAGTCCCGTCCGTCTCGTCAAAATCTATGGAATTACGTGTTTTTCGTCGATATTGAAGGGCACCAGCAGCAACCATCCGTACAGGCAGCGCTCAAAGATCTGGCTGAACGCGCCACATTACTCAAAGTGTTGGGCTCTTACCCAACCGCTATTATTTAATTCAATCTATGTCTTTATCAGAATTAGCGCCTGCCAATATTCGTGCCATTGCGCCATATCAGGGTGGCAAACCTATCAGTGAATTAGCCCGCGAAATGGGGCTCAATGAAGCCGATATCGTCAAGTTAGCCTCTAATGAGAATCCCTTGGGCATGAGTCCAAAGGCACAAATGGCATTAGAAGAAGCCATTTATGAGATTGCCCGTTATCCGGATGGCAATAGCTTTGCCTTGCGCGATGCCGTGAGCCATAAATACGGCGTGCAACCGGCGCAGATTGTATTCGGTAACGGTTCAAACGATATTCTGGAACTGGCCGCACGTGCTTTTCTAAGCGCAGGCGATGAAACGATTTATTCTCAGTATGCTTTTGCGGTGTATCCATTGGTGACGCAAGCCGTGGGTGCCACTGGCGTGGTTGTGCCTGCGGTTGAGTTTGGCCATGACCTGCAAGGTTTTTTAAAGGCGATCACGCCTAAAACCAAGCTGATTTTTGTGGCTAACCCAAACAACCCAACAGGCACATTAATCAGCAAAACAGATTTAAAAGCCTTTCTACAGCAAGTGCCCAAGCACATCCTGGTAGTGCTGGATGAAGCCTACGACGAGTACTTGTCTTCTGTAGACAAATCTGAGGCGATTGGCTGGTTGGCAGAATTTGAAAACCTGATTATTTCGCGTACCTTTTCCAAGGCCTATGGCCTGGCTGGCTTACGCGTGGGTTTTGGCCTGATGCATGCCACCCTGGCTGATTTAATGAACCGCGTGCGCCAGCCATTTAACGTCAATAGCTTGGCGCAGGTGGCTGCCACGGTCTCCTTACAGGATGAAGACTTTGTGGCACGCAGTTATGCTGCCAATCAGGCGGGCATGACACAGATCACACAAGGGCTGGAGCAACTGGGCCTGAGCTATATCCCATCCTACGGCAACTTTGTCAGCTTTAAAGTGACCAATGCCAATGCGGTGAACCAGGCATTGCTCAAACAGGGGGTGATTGTGCGCCCGGTGGCCAATTATGAAATGCCGGATTATTTGCGCGTCAGTATCGGTTTGTTTAGCGAAAATGCCCGCTTTTTAGACGTGCTGGAAAAAATTTTAAAGTCATGACTGTATACGAAAAATTAGCTACCGATGATGTACGGGTGCTGGAGATCAAGCCGCTGGTGAAACCGGCAGAACTATTGTCACGCCTGCAGGAAAGCACGGTCAGCACGCAAAATATCCTGAAGACACGCACTGCGATTCATCATATCTTGCACCAGGGCGATGACCGCCTGCTGGTCATTGTGGGCCCATGCTCCATTCATGACACCGAAGCCGGCATGGAATACGCTAAACGCCTACTGGACGTGCGCACACGCCTGGCAGGTGAGTTGTTGATCGTCATGCGCGTCTATTTCGAGAAACCACGCACCACTGTGGGCTGGAAAGGCCTGATCAACGATCCGCACCTGGATGGCACTTACGACATTAATCTGGGCCTGGAAAAAGCACGCCGTTTCTTGCTGGATGTGAATGAAATTGGCATGCCTGCAGCCACAGAGTTCCTGGATGTGGTGTCGCCACAATACACGGCTGACCTGGTCAGTTGGGGCGCGATTGGCGCACGTACCACCGAATCGCAAATCCACCGTGAACTGGCTTCTGGCTTATCCTGCCCGGTAGGCTTTAAAAATGGCACGGATGGTGGTGCCAAAGTCGCGATAGATGCGATTAAAACCGCTGCGAGCCCGCATCACTTTTTATCCATGACCAAAGAAGGTGAATCCGCCATTTTTGCCACCAGGGGTAACGAAGACTGCCATGTAATTTTGCGTGGCGGTAAAGCGCCTAATTATGATGCGCAAAGTGTGGCGGCGGTGTGTGACCAGTTAGCGGACGCTGGCTTGGCGCCTGTACTGATGGTAGATTGCAGTCATGGCAACAGCCAAAAACAATATAAAAACCAGATCGCGGTGGTAGATGATGTTGCCAGCCAAGTTTCTGCGGGTGATGCGCGCATTATTGGCGTGATGCTGGAATCACATTTGAACGAAGGGCGTCAGGATCATTCGCCAGGTTGCAGCCTGAATTATGGGCAATCGATTACAGACGCCTGCCTGGGCTGGGATGACTCGGTGACTGTATTGGAAACCCTGGCAGCATCGGTCAAAGCGCGTCGCGAAAAACGGGCCGCGGAAGAGTAAGCGATCAGCAGCCAAAATACAGGCCGCGCCAGTGAGCGCGGCTTTTTTATGCCTGTTATGATCCCATTTGACGCCTGCTCATGAAAATCATGAGCAGGGAATCATTGTCTGTTGCAGGCTGTTCATGCAACGCATGCGTATGATGCCAGTCTTACTTAACAGACATTGCAAACGCAGCTTGTACAGGACTTGCAATGAACACATAGTAGTCACAAACAATTGTTGTATGATGAAGTTTGAAACTGTCTTGCAACTCTCATGAACGAATAGAATTGAATAACGAGCGATTATGCATATACACGTATTAGGGGCTGGTGCTGGCGGTGGCTTTCCGCAGTGGAACTGTAACTGTCAAAACTGTGATGGTTTACGCAAAGGCACGATTAAAGCTAAACGCCGCACCCAATCATCGATTTGTGTCTCCAGCAATGGCGTGGACTGGGTGTTGTTTAATGCTTCGCCTGATGTATTGCAACAAATTCAGGAATTTGCGCCGTTGCAACCAGGCCGTGGCATCCGTGATTCCGGCATTCAGGGCATTGTATTGATTGATGCGCAAATCGACCATACCACAGGCCTGTTCATGCTACGTGAAGGTCAGGTCAAACGTGAGATTTATTGCACTAAAATGGTCTATGAAGACCTGACCACCGGTAACCAGATTTTGAATATCCTTGGCCATTACTGCGGCGTTAACCATCATGAAATTGCCATTGATGCCAATGATGTCAGTAACGCGCACAGTTTTGAAATCCCTGGCGTGCCTAACTTGCGTTTCACGGCGGTGGCCTTGAAGAGTGCGGCACCGCCATATTCACCACACCGTAACGACCCACATCCTGGCGACACCATCGGCGTGTTGATTGAAGAAATTTCTACCGGCAAAAAATGCTGGTACTCACCTGGCCTGGCTGAGATTGAGCCACATTTACCGCCTTTGATGAACCAGGCCGATTGCATTATGGTCGATGGCACGTTCTGGACCAACACTGAGATGCTGGACATGAGCCTGATGACCAAAACGGCACGCAGTATCGGCCACAATCCGCAATCCGGGCCGGGCGGCATGATAGAAGAGCTGGATAAGTTTGGTACAGATAAGCCGGTGCGCAAAGTGCTGATTCATATCAACAATACCAACCCGATTTTAAGGGAAGATTCCGCCGAACGTGCGACACTTGATCAACACAAGATTGAGGTAGCGTATGACGGCATGGACATCATTCTATAGGAGAGCAATATGAACGCAGTCAGCAACGACAACTTGCCATGGTCCCGTGAAGAGTTTGAAGCCAAGCTCCGCGAAAAAGGGAAGGGTTACCATATCTACCACCCGATTCATGTGCTGATGTATGAAGGCAAGTTAAGCAAAGAGCAGTTGCAGTGCTGGGTGGCGAATCGCTATTACTACCAGATCATGATCCCGCAAAAAGATGCGGCAGTCATGTCTAACTGCCCGGACAAAGAAGTGCGTAAAGGCTGGATACACCGGATTACTGACCATGATGGCTACGAGGGTTCCGAAGGCGGCATCGAGGCCTGGGTTAAGCTGGGCGAAGCTGTGGGCTTAACTCGCGAGCAGATCACCTCACTGGAGCTGGTTTCGCCAGGCGTGCGTTTTGCGGTGGATGCCTATGTCAACTTTGCCCGCCAGCGCCCCTGGCAGGAAAGCGTTTGCTCCAGCCTGACTGAACTGTTTGCGCCGCACATTCACCAGCAACGCATCAGTTCCTGGCCAGCCATGTATCCCTGGGTCAAAGAAGAAGGCTTTATTTACTTTAAAAAACGCCTGACAGAAGCCAGACGCGACGTAGAGCAAGGCCTGGACATTACCCTGGATTACTTCAGTGTGAGCCGCGATATGCAGCTGCGTGCGCTGGATATCCTGCAATTCAAGCTGGATGTGTTATGGGTAGTGGCCGATGCCATTATGCTGGCCTGCACGCAGATCAAGGTGGAAGACCGCGACTACACCCGCCAACCCGTGATCAAGTTTAGATAAGCGACGAAAGTAATTCTATGGAAAATAACATTCAACATTCAGATATCTACGCCATCGCCTTGCACCATCGTTTTCAATGGGAAGAGGCGCAGCAAAGTTACGTCATCCTGTTTCCTGAGGGCATGGTGAAACTGCATGGGGGCGCCGGTGAAATACTGAAGCGTGTGGATGGTAAAACCACGGTCGGAGAGATTGTTGTTGATTTGAAAACGACCTTTCCCGATGCCGAAGACATTGAGAACGATATTTTAGGCATGTTTGACCTGGCCGTTGGTAAAGCCTGGTTGCGCAAGCTGAATTAATCCGAAACGAGGGCATCATGGCACAGTTAAATAATGGTGTTGCAGCAAGCGTCACACAGAAACAGCCTTTATGGTTGTTGGCTGAGGTCACTTATCGCTGTCCGCTACATTGCGCGTTTTGTTATAACCCGACCGATTATGACAAGCACACCAAAAATGAATTAACGACTGAGCAATGGATCAGCGCCTTGCGTGATGCCCGTAAAATGGGTGCCATCCAGTTGGGGATTTCTGGTGGCGAGCCTTTGTTGCGTGATGATATTGAAGAGATTGTCGCCGAAGCGCATAAATTAGGCTATTACAGCAACCTGATCACCTCAGGTGTCGGCCTGACTGAAAAACGCATCCAGGCGTTTAAAGAAGGCGGCCTGGACCATATCCAGCTCTCCATGCACGATGTCACTGAAGACATCAGTAACTTTATTACCAATACCCGCACTTTCGAGTTGAAGAAAAAAGTCGCAGCCATGATTAAATCGCATGGCTACCCGATGGTGTTGAATGTGGTCATACACCGCTACAACATTGATCAGGTAGGAAAAATCCTGGAAATGGCTGAAGCCTTGGGCGCTGACTATGTCGAGCTGGCCAATACGCAGTATTACGGTTGGAGCTTGGTCAACCGTGACCAATTGATGCCTACCCGCGAACAGTTAGATCGCGCGGAAGCCGCGACCAATGCGTTCAGGGAGCGCGTGGGCAATAAAATGAAGGTATTCTTTGTGGTCCCTGACTACTTTGCTGACCGGCCCAAGAAATGTATGAATGGCTGGGGCGAAGTATTCATGATTGTGACCGCCAATGGCGACGTCTTGCCATGCCATTCGGCACGTGTCTTACCCGGTATGACGTTCCCGAATGTGCGCGAAAATGGCCTGGAATGGGCCTGGAAAGAGTCACCTGCCTTTACCAAATACCGCGGTATGGAGTGGATGAAAGAGCCTTGCCGTAGTTGTGACGAAAAAGAAAATGATCTGGGCGGTTGCCGTTGCCAGTCCTACTTGCTAAGTGGTGATGCTGAAATGGCGGATCCGGTGTGTACTAAATCACCCAATCGCCATTTGATTGATGAAGCGTTGATCAACTCACAAAATCCGTTGGTACGTGAGCAGCCCATCATTTTCAGAACGGACAAAAACTCCAAAAAATATGTCGAAGGTGACAAGGAAAGAATCGAGCAGTTTCACGCCTTGCCTTAAGGCTGCGCATGGCAGACATTGTGGCTTATAATCTTAAAGGTGCCTGAGGGCACCTTTGCTTTTTTACAAGGTTGTTCATGTTGAAATCCCGTTCTTCTACCCTGGTGCTGGTCTTGGCTGGGTTGGCTGCGTTAGCGCCATTTGCAATCGATACCTATCTGCCCGCGTTTCATGTCATGGCCGCTGAGTTTGGTACGGATGAACTGGCGATCCAGCAGAGCCTGACCTTGTATTTGCTACCCTATGCCGTGATGACGCTGTGTCACGGCGCCATTTCAGATGCTATCGGGCGCATCACCACTATTAAATGGGGACTGGCCATTTTCGCGCTAGCGAGCCTGGGCTGTGCATTTGCCCCCAACGTGCAGACCTTGTGGCTGTTCCGCGCCTTGCAAGGCGTGAGTGGCGGGGCGGGCAATACGGTGGCACGCGCCATGGTGCGCGACCTGTTTTCTGGTGCACAAGCACAACGGGTGATGGCAACTGTACAGTTATTATTCGGCATCGCCCCCGCAGTTGCCCCCATTTTAGGCGGCGTATTGCTGGGCATACACTGGCAAGCAATTTTCATTTTCTTATCTGTTTATGCTGCGATTGCGCTATGGATGGCGGTGCGCTACCTGCCGGAAACCATGACGCCGGAGAAACGCATCGTATTCTCGGTGAAAGGGATTATCGCCACCTATGGCAAGATGCTTAAGCATAAGGTGTTTCTTGGTCTCATCGCTTGCCTGGGCTTGAACTTCTCTGCATTTTTTATTTATGTGCTGGCCAGCCCGGTTTTCCTGGTCAAGCATTTGCATTTAAACAGCCAGCAATTCGGCTACCTGTTTATTCCTACGGTGACTGGCATGATGCTGGGCTCATGGATCTCACGCCATACAGCGGGTAAAGTGGCGCCAGCGCGCATTCTGTACTGGGCATTTGCCTGGATGCTATTCATTGCCAGTTGTAATGTGGGTGTGCAATGGTGGGCGAGCACCACCACGCACAGCGACTGGTGGCTGGCCATTTTACCGATTGCCTTGTTTAACGTGGGTATGGCTGCAGCCATGCCTGTGTTATCAATCGCCGCCCTCGATTGCTATCCGACCCTGCGCGGTACTGCCGCCTCGGCGCAGGCATTTATGCAAATGCTGTGCTCTACCGTGAGCTCGGCATTGATTGTCCCCTTGGTGTGGCACTCGACCTTCACATTGGCGACCGCCATGCTGGGGATGACGGTGCTTAGCAGCCTGTTACTGCTGTTGGCACGCAAACCCAAGCCGCCTGCCGCAGCGACTGCCAGTTAAGCGCAAGCCCTGAAATGTGGGGCATTTACCGATTTCATTACATGTTTGATCAAGGACTGCCTGTTTTAATATAAAGCTGTCAATGCCTGCGAGCTTGCAGGACATTATTCAGAATCGACAAGGGAGTCAATCATGGAAATGACCAGAGAAGAAGAAGCTCAAAAAGCTTACGTCAAGTTGCTGACCGGGCAGGGTGTGAGTGAGCGTGTGCTGGTACAGCGCGAGTTCATCATTATTCGTGTCAGTGCCTTCCTGAAAGATATTCCTTGTGATGGCAGCCATTACCGACATGCGGTCGACCGTTTTATTGCCAGCATTGATCCTGCCGAAATTCCAAGTATCTTGCCGGTGATTCGAGAATTCTTCTCATTCTGGGTGCGCGATATCAAAGCCATTGCGGCCATGAGCCAGGCCAAAGTATTTAATGGCAGCACGCCTGTCGCCATGGTCACGCAGGATGAATTATTCAAGCATTGGTATGATTTGGATAAGACGGCGATGACTCTCCACGAAACACAAGTCATGGATGCTTTTGAACAAGTCACGCTGGTTCGCGGTTTTGAACCCGCGGTATTTAAAGAACGCATGCGCATGGCAAAATGCCTGCTGCTGTCGCTACGCCATATTTCGCACAAACAATCCCATAGTTACCGCCAGATGGTGGACAGAAACCTGCCATTGTTTAATGCGCTGGGTTCACAGCACACTTTCCTCAGTGTTTGTCGTGAGTTTTATTACTTTTGGCGTGGGGATATGTTGAAACCACAAACTGCAAGAGTACAAGCAACGCCAATGCGTGAAATGGCGATGGCAGCGTAATGTTTGCATGATAAGTCAGGCGGCGAGAAGCCGCCGTCAGGGTTTAAAAAACGCCAGCCTTAGCGCTGGCGAATTTTTTGCAGGATCAGCGCAGACAGTTCTTCAATCGAACGACTGGTGGAGTCTGCCCAGGGAATGCCTGCACTGCGCATCATGCCTTCAGCAATTTCAATTTCCTTGCGGCAGTTATCCAGTGAGGCATAAAAACTATCAGGGCGGCGTTCGTTACGCACAGAGTGCAAACGCTCGGGCTTGATGGTCAGGCCAAAAATCTTGTCGATATTTTTTTGCAAAGCCGCAGGTAAGGCGCCACGTTCAAAGTCTTCTGGAATCAATGGGTAGTTGGCGGCTTTAATGCCAAACTGCATGGCCAGGTAAATGCTGGTCGGTGTTTTACCGCAGCGGGACACACCAATCAGGATCACTTCAGCTTCATCCAGACCGGTATTGGTCATGCCGTCATCATGATTGAGCGTGAAATTAATGGCTTCCATGCGCTCAGAGTAGCTGTTGCCCATGGCGCTATACGCAATGCTGGCACCAGTCAGTGGCTCCTGATTAAGCTCCGAACCTAGCGGGTAAATAAAGCGGTGGAATAAATCAATAAAGTAGGCGTTGGCCTGCTTGAGGTGATTGCGGTGTTCGCCATTGCCGACAGACATGATCACAATCGGGCGAATACCATCCTGGGCAGCCACTTTCTGGATATGCTCAAAAGCGGCTTGCACTTTCTCGTCATTGTCCGTGAAGGGCAGGCGAGTAGTGGTGAACTTGGTATTAGGAAAATGCTCCAGCAATTTGCTCAAGGCGCCAGCTGTAATCCCCGTGCCATCAGAAATAATAAAAACAGAACGGTGATTCATGGTAACGCCTTGAGTTGATTGCTAAAGTTTACTACCTAGGTTTACTTCTTGGTCAAACGCTGCCAGGTGGCAACCACTGTGTCAGGGTTGAGTGACACAGACTGGATGCCTTCAGCCACCAGCCATTCGGCAAAGTCTTCATGGTCAGAAGGGCCCTGACCACAAATGCCGACGTATTTGCCCAAGCGGTTACAGGTGTTGATCGCCATTTTCAGCAATACTTTCACCGCATCGTTACGCTCGTCAAAACCGTCTGCCAAAATGCCGGAGTCACGGTCCATGCCTAATGTCAGCTGGGTCAGGTCGTTAGAGCCAATGGAGAAACCATCGAAGTATTCCAGGAACTGTTCTGCCAGCAAGGCATTGGCCGGGATTTCACACATCATGATCAGGCGCAGGCCGTTTTCACCGCGTTTGAGACCGTTCTCTGCCATGATTTCAGTCACAGCGCGCGCTTCTTCCAGCGTACGTACAAATGGGATCATCAACTCAACGTTGGTCAGGCCCAGTTCATCACGCACTTTTTTCATGGCCTGGCATTCCATGGCAAAGCACTCTTTAAAGTCTTCTGCCATATAACGCGCCGCACCACGGAAGCCGATCATCGGGTTTTCTTCGTCCGGCTCATAAATGTCACCGCCAACCAGTTTTTTGTACTCGTTAGACTTGAAGTCTGAGGTACGTACAATCACTGGTTTTGGATAGAAAGCGGCCGCAATGGTCGCGACACCTTCTGTCACTTTATCAATATAAAACTGTTTCGGGCTGGCATAGCCACGTGCACGGTTTTTGATCGTTGCCTGGATGGCCGCTGGCATGGCATCAACATTCAAGATGGCTTTCGGGTGAATGCCAACCATGTTATTAATCACGAACTCTAAACGTGCCAGGCCTACACCGTCGTTTGGTGTTTGAGCGAAGGTAAATGCCATGTCAGGGTTGCCGACGTTCATCATGATCTTGCAAGGTGGTTTTGCCAGTGCGCTGTTAGATTGCGTAGACACTTCGAAGTCCAGGGCGCCATGGTAAACAAAACCAGTTTCACCTTCAGCACAAGACACTGTCACCATTTCGCCATCACGCAGCAAATCTGTGGCATTCACTGAGCCGACAATCGCCGGGATACCCAGTTCACGCGCAATAATCGCCGCATGGCAGGTGCGGCCGCCACGGTTGGTCACCAGTGCACTGGCGCGTTTCATCACGGGTTCCCAGTTAGGGTCAGTCATGTCGGCAACCAGCACGTCGCCTGGTTGAACTTCATGCATATCGGCCGGATCCAGCACGATACGTACCGGGCCCACGCCTACTTTCTGCGTCACAGCACGGCCGGCAACCACAGGCACTGAAGAGTGCTTTTGCAGTTTGAAGGTTTCAGTGATGTTTTTAGCCGCTTCTTGCGATTTCACTGTCTCTGGACGCGCTTGCAGGATGTACAGCTTGTTATCCAGGCCGTTTTTACCCCACTCAATGTCCATTGGGCAGCCATAGTGTTGCTCAATCGTCATCGCGTAGCTAGCCAGTTCCAGAATATCCGCGTCTGTCAGGGAGTAACGGTTGCTTTCTGCAGCATCAACGTCCACGGTATGCGTGGATTTACCTGCCTGGGTGGCATCAGAAAAGATCATTTTGATCAGTTTTGAACCCATGGTACGGCGGACGATGGCTGGTTTACCTTGCGCCAGCAATGGCTTATGTACATAGAACTCATCCGGATTGACGGCACCTTGTACCACGGTTTCACCCAAACCATAAGAGGAGGTGATGAACGCGACATCACGGTGACCAGATTCAGTATCAATGGTAAACATCACACCGGCACAGCCGATGTCTGAACGCACCATTTGTTGTATGCCTGCGGATAAAGCCACATCCGCATGCACAAAGCCTTTGTGTACGCGGTAGGAGATCGCACGGTCGTTATACAAAGAAGCAAATACTTCTTTAATGGCGTGGTTAATGTTTTCCAGGCCATGGATATTCAGGAAAGACTCTTGCTGACCGGCGAAAGAGGCATCCGGCAAGTCTTCTGCCGTCGCAGATGAACGCACCGCGAAGGTAGTGCCTTGTGCTGATCTTTCAATCAGTTTGGCATAGTTTTCAGCAATCGCTGTTTGCAGCGCTTGTGGAAACTCGGCTTCCATAATCCACTGGCGAATTTGTGAACCAACACGGGCCAATTCCTGGGTGTCGTCTGCATTCAGTTTATCAAGCAAGTCGTTGATCTTGTTGTTTAATCCACCTTGTGCCAAAAACTCACGATAAGCATCTGCGGTGGTCGCAAAGCCGGTAGGTACGCGTACGCCCTTGGCTGTGAGTTGAGAAATCATTTCGCCCAAAGAAGCATTTTTGCCCCCTACGGACGGCACATCAGTGTTTCGTAGATTCTCAAATGGAATAACATGACTTACCATATAAAACCCTTAATTATTTAAAACTGGTGGTAATCTATCGCGGAATGCAACGGATTGAATTCGATAAATAGAGGCTGTTTGCCGGACATCGTCTGATTACAGAATGACTTTTATAGCGGTCATTATGCCAAAATCATGTTTTAATGTCACGTCGCCGTAAGGGTGGCAATTCATTTTTTTTAGCATCAATATAATAAAACGCCATGAATGCAGTAATTCCCGCAGAGCGCACGGTCAGTGTGACCACTTATGGTCGCCTACATCTCGGTTTTTTCAACCTGAGTCGAGAGACTCAACGTCAGTTTGGCAGCGTCGGCGTCGCGATTGATGCCTTTCAAACTTCATTAAGTATTAGTGGCGGCCCGCAACAGCTGGCATTGGATCCATGGGCCTCTGCCATCTTGCAACGCCATTTAGCTGCCTGCGAAATGCAAGCCGAGCTGAACGTGACCATTCAACAGGCGATTCCCCGTCATGGCGGCCTGGGCTCAGGCACACAAATGGCCCTGGCGTTAGGCGCAGCAGCCAACAGTTTATTAGATAGACCAGTAGAGGCCGCCGCGATTGCCGCGATTCACCAGCGTGGCGCCCGTTCAGGCATCGGCATCGCCACGTTTGAACATGGCGGTTTGGTGGTTGATGGTGGCCGCAACGCGCAGACGATAGTGCCACCAATGCTGGCGCGCCATGCGTTTCCATCCGACTGGCATTTTTTACTGATTATGGACAACAGTCGCGATGGCCTGCACGGACAAGGCGAGAAAACCGCATTCAAACAGTTGGCACCACAATCATTGGCGGCCACACAAGCGATACAGCAACAATTATTGAGTCAGGGCCTGCCAGCACTCATCGAGCAAGACTTTGCCGGGTTCAGCCAGTTTATCGGTGCACTGCAAGCCTACAATGCTGAGTACTTTGCGCCAGCACAAGGCGGTGCCTATGCCAGCAAAGCGGTTGCCGGTATCTTGCAAACATTGCAGCAGCAGGGCTATGCCGGTGTCGGGCAAACCTCCTGGGGGCCGACCGGTTTTGTGCTGCTCCCATCGCGTGCCGCGGCGGTCGCCATGCAAATGCAACTCCTTACAGAATATGCAGAGCAGACCACACTGGGTTTTCTGGTCACCGCTGCAGTGAATCAGCCTGCATGTATTAAGATAATAGAAGATGTGGCAAATTAAAACTTTTTAAGATAATTTTGAAAAGTTATGATTTTCACGGTCTACTCTTTATTTTGAACTGCGCTGGAAGTGTGTATATTGGCTGTAGGTTTGATTAACGAACGGTTCCGGGGGGAATAATGAAAAAAACCAGTATTATGCATTTGTTTACAGCCGCAAAAAATGCCAGCCCATTTGATGTGAATATGGCGTTTGATGCCGGCTACGAAAAAATTATTTCTTACACCGATGTGACCTTGAATGAAATCGTTGCGCTGACGCAAGATGCGATTTTCTCCCGCAGTCCGAGTGGTTTAAAGCAACAGGCGCTGTTCTTTGGTGGCCGCGATATCCAGGTCGCCCTCGAAATGCAGAAGCAGGCGCGTAGTGCCATGTTTAAGCCATTTGAATGTCACACATTCTCTGATCCTTCTGGTGCATTTACCACCGCGGCAGCCATGCTGGCCAAGGTTGATTTCTATTTGCAAAAATCTGGCAGCGGCCTGGGCAAAGAAAAAATCGCTATTTTTGGTGCCAGTGGCACTGTTGGCTCCACCGCCGCATTGATTGCTGCCCGCCAGGGATCAACGGTATTTATGGTGGCGCATGCTGGCGTAGAGAGCATGCAAGCCTATGTGGATAAATTGTCCTCCAGCTATGGCGTGACATTACAAGTAGTTGATGGCAGCACTGAAGCTGCCAAAATTGCCGTCTTAAATGAAGCAACCGTTGCGTTGTGTGCCACACCAGCAGGCATTCGTGTGCTGGAAGTTGCCCAGTTTGCCAATTCCAAAACGCTGAAAGTCGTAGCTGATGTCAACGCCGTGCCGCCCTCCGGGATTGAGGGTGTCGATACCTTCTCTAATGGCGGCCTGATTGAGGGTACGCAAGTAGCAGGGTTTGGCGCTTTGGCCATTGGTCAACTGAAATATGTCACACAGAACAAATTGCTGGAGCAGATGCTGCAAAGCGAAAGCCCGATGCATATTGATTACCATCAGGCCTATGAATATGCCTGTGCGCACGTAGAATAAGGTGATTCTTGCGGTTGGCAATCTTGTCTCAAAGTGCGCGCATCTATAGCCAGATGGCGCAACAAGAAGGATTTAGCGTATTCGCCGTGGATGCGTTTGCAGATGCGGATACGCGGCAGGCCGCACAATCGGTATATCAATGGCCAGGTCTATGCGAACAGCAGCCTGGCGATGAAATGGCAGGTTTGTTTGCAGCATTAGATGCTTTTCAGCCCGATGCAGTCTTGATAGGCTCGGGATTGGAAGCCAATCTGGCAAGCTACCGTGTGTTGTCTGCCCGTTACGCTTTACTTGCTAATCTGCCCGCAACGGTTGGTCGTGTGAAAACCCCGCAATGGCTAAAGGCATGTTGCGATGCACATAGTGTGCAATCGCCGTCAATTGCTGACACTCAACCAGCAGCAGGGCAGTGGTTATATAAGCAGGCAGGGCAGTGTGGTGGCAGCCATGTAAAACATTGGCAATCCGAGATAAATGAAGTTGAGCGTGGCTACTGGCAAGCATTCCAGCCGGGGCAAGCAATAGGTATCTTATTTTTAGCGCATGCGCAGTCTGTCACCTTGATAGGTGTGCATGCACTCAGGCAACATGCAGGCAGTTACGCTTATGCCGGCGCCACACGCTTGCATGATGCGTTGCTATATGAAGCCGCAA
This sequence comes from Methylophilus sp. Q8, assembly GCF_000800115.1. Classification (NCBI taxonomy): domain Bacteria; kingdom Pseudomonadati; phylum Pseudomonadota; class Betaproteobacteria; order Nitrosomonadales; family Methylophilaceae; genus Methylophilus; species Methylophilus sp. Q8. Next base: position 2,444,944 of record NZ_JUHE01000001.1, read on the forward strand.
ATTATGTATTGCAGGCACTGGTGCCAGCATTAGGTTTGGTTGGCATCAATAGTATTGATGCGATTTGGCATGAAGGCACATTACATGTCATTGAAGTCAATCCAAGGCTGAGTGCCAGTATGCGTTTATATATGGCGCTGCCATTAATACAAGCGCATATGGCCAGTTTCTTGCATGAGGCTGTGCCTGCGCTACCGCAACAAACAAACGCGGCCAATCATTGCATCATGTATGCGAGAAAAACGATAGATGTTAGCCAGTTAAGCTTTCCAGACTGGCTGGAAGACAGGCCTTGTGGTGGCAATATCACTGCCGGGCAACCCATTTGCAGTGTCTATGCAGAAGGGCAATCAGACCGCGAAGTGCAACAGGCTTTGCTGGATAAAAAAACACGTTTAGAAAAATTATGGGGGACTTATGTCTGTGACAACATCGAATTCAACATCCATTAGCGTACAAGAATATAGTGCGCCGCTGGTGGCCGGGCTGATTGCCAACGCAGCAGCCCTGGGCTGTGCGGTATCTACGCATGAAAGCGGCGCGACCATCGTTGACGCCGGCATTCAGGCGCCGGGCGGGCTGGAAGCTGGCCGTATTATTGCCGAAATTTGCATGGGTGGCTTAGGTAGCGTCGCTTTGCGTCATGTGCCACAGTTTGCCAATTGGCCACTGAGTGTCGTGGTGACGGCCAAACAGCCGGTGATTGCCTGTCTGGGCAGTCAATATGCCGGCTGGGCGTTGTCGCATGAAAAGTTTTTCTCACTCGGTAGCGGCCCGGCCCGTGCCATTGCCCAGCGCGAAGAGGTGTTTAAGGATATCAACTACAGCGACAAAGGCGAACAAACGGTATTAGTACTGGAAACCGATAAAGTGCCGCCAGTGCAAGTAATTGAAAAAGTCGCCAGGGACACCGGTTTACCCGCCAACAAGCTGACTTTTATTTTGACGCCCACACGCAGCGTTGCCGGTTCACTGCAAGTGACCGCGCGCGTGCTGGAGGTTGCATTGCACAAATGTCATACCTTGCATTTTGACTTGAGTGCCATTGTCGATGGCTATGGCGTTGCGCCTATCCCTGCGCCATCGCCAGACTTTATTGTCGGCATGGGCCGTACCAATGACGCCATTCTGTTTGGTGGTTTTGTGCAGTTGTTCGTCAATACTGATGATGATGCTGCCGAGCAACTGGCACAACAATTACCTTCTTCATCCTCTAAAGACTATGGCCGCCCATTTGCCGACGTGTTTAAAGCGGTGAACATGGACTTCTACCAGATTGACCCGATGTTGTTCTCGCCAGCCAAAGTAAGCGTGACCAACCTTAAATCCGGCAAAACATTCTTTGCCGGAAAATTCAATGAAGACCTTTTGAATCAATCATTTGGTGGGTAGTTATAACGTATTTTCTTAATTAAAATGTACGAGTGGGATGAAGAACAAGGCGCACGGAACGCAGAAACCGGAATGTACATCGAGTACATGAGGATTTCGAAAACGCAGTTTCAGTGCAGGCTAACCTTTAGGTTACGCCGAAGCTAAAAAACCGCGTAACGCTGTTATTCGCCCACGCAGTCATTTTTATCATGCAAGTTATTCCCATTTTCACTGACGAAGTGGCCCAGGCTGGCGGCTGGCATGGCCAAAGTCTCGCACAGGCATTTGCACGCCGTGGCTGGCATGCACATATGGTGTCACTCGATAGTTGCCATATCAGTATTGTTCAACAGCAGGTCACTGTACATATTCCCGGTTTGAGTCAGCCCGCACCATTGGCATTTGTGCGTGGTGTCGCTGCCGGTACTACGCAGCAAATCATCACGCGCATGAACCTTTTGCATACCTTGCAACGCCAGGGGATGACCATTTATAACCATGCGCGTGCCATTGAAACCACGGTGGACAAAGGCCTGACCAGCCAATTGCTGGCTGAGCAGGGCGTGGCCACGCCTAATACGTGGGTGTGCGAGCACCGTGACGTGGCGCATGGCATTATGCAGCAAGCGCTGGATGCCGGAAAAACACTGGTGATCAAGCCGCTATTCGGTTCGCAAGGCAAGGGCGTACGCTTAATCGAAACACGTGCGCAGTTTGCACTACCGCAAGACCAGTTTGTCGATGGCGTTTATTACCTGCAAGAGAAGATTGATTGCGGTCCTTATCAGCATGATTACCGCGTATTTGTAGTGCGCGGCGAGCCCATTGCGGTCATGAAGCGGCAGGGCGATAGCTGGCTGCATAACGTGGCGCGTGGTGCACGCTGCAGCGCATGTGATGAGGTCGATGTGGCTGACATTGGCGTCAAAGCTGCGCAGGCTGTAGACATTGATTACGCAGGCGTAGATGTGATGCGCGATAAACATGGCAAGTTATGGGTGATCGAAGTGAACAGTATTCCAGCCTGGCGCGGCCTGCAAAGTATTACCCATTTTGAGATTGCCGATGTATTGGTGAATGATTTACTGCAATTGGCCAACGTGGCAGAAGGCCAGCCATGAGTGCAGCCGTACAGCAAGCCTATCTGAACGCCTGCCTGGCCGAGCTGGAAGCCCTCAAGCCTGGCAATGTGCATATTTTTGCCGATGGCCATGGCATGCGGGTACAGGACTTTATCTATAGCGCCGAAGCCTCTGCGCCAGCATTGTGTGATGATCAGGTATTCGGCACGCGGACACTGGGCCAGCGTATCTTGCACGCTTTGCAGGCGACCCACGCCAAAGTAGGTTGCAATACCAATTTGGGTATTATTTTGCTGGCTGCGCCCGTGGTGCAAGCTTGCCTGCAATATCCACAGTTATCGCTGTCAGCTGGTTTGCAGCAAGTGTTACAGCAAACCACCGTGGACGATGCAGCCTCGGTCTATGAGGGCATCCGCCTGGTCAGCCCGGCCGGCATGGGGCAGCGCGACGAGCATGACGTATCACAGGCGCCGCAAATCACCTTGCTGCAAGCCATGCAATTAGCCAGCGCGAATGACATGGTGGCACGCCAGTATGCGGATGGCTATGCCAGTATTTTTACGGCTGCGATACCGCTTTACACTGATTGTTACCAGCGCTGGCAGCGGCCTGCCTGGGCATTAACGGCCGTTTATTTATATTGGCTGGCTAGCGTACCAGATAGCCATATCGCCAGAAAATATGGCCAGGCCAGAGCAGTAGAAGTACAGCAGGCCGCCAGTGCGCATTACCAGGCCTTTGTTGCCCTGGAGAACCCGAAACACTACATGCCTGATTTACTGAAATGGGATCAGGCTCTCAAGCAGGAAAAAATTAATCCAGGCACCAGTGCCGACCTGACGGTGATCACCGCCATGCTTTCATTACTGGACGAAAGCCGCGCTTAAGCTCGACGGCGAGCTGAGGTATACTGTAACGCTTTAGTGGCCTATAGTCAGGAGAGCGTTATGACCGATCAGGTACTCACCGAGCAAGAAATTCAACAGCATTTTTCTGAATCATTACCGCATTGGGTGTATGAGGATGGCTGGATCCGCCGTAAATATAAAACCAACAGCTGGAAGGGCACACTGATGGTGGTCAACACCGTTGGTCATCTGGCCGAAGCTGCCTGGCATCATCCAGACTTAACCGTGTCCTATGCTTTCGTTATCGTCAAGCTGTGCACACATAGCGCCAAAGGCATTACGATGAAAGACATCGAACTGGCACGCAAAATTGAAGAAGTGGTGCAATGGCAGCCGCAGTTACAAGCAGGCTCTGCACTGGAAGGTACGCCACAGAGTGACCTGCGCTTCAGCTACGTCAAATACGATTAGTTTCAGTGTTCTGCGTCACTATTTTTCGTTAGCCCAGTTTCAACTGTATGCGCACCAATCATCATGCCGGTTTACCACCGGCAATCTTTTTAATGGGTCCCACCGCTAGCGGTAAAACCGCGGCGACCATTGCCTTAGCCCAGCACTTTCCGGTTGAAATTATCAGTGTCGATTCCGCGCTGGTGTATCGTGGCATGGATATCGGCACTGCTAAACCCGACGCCGAGACCTTGCGCCAGGCGCCGCATCAGTTGATTGACCTTATTTCACCGCTGGAACAATACTCCGCGGCACAATTTGCCAAAGATGCCCTGGCACTGATGCATACAGCGACTGCTCATGGTCGTATCCCGGTACTCGTCGGTGGCACTATGTTGTATTTCAATGCCTTGCAACATGGCCTGAGTGATTTGCCTGAAGCTGATTTAGCCATCCGCGCCCAGATTGAAGCGGAGGCGAATGCTTTAGGCTGGCCAGCAATGCATGCGCAATTGGCTAGCATAGACCCAGCAGTTGCCGCCAAGATTCACACAACAGACTCGCAGCGCATAGAGCGCGCATTAGAGGTTTATCGCATCAGCGGTAAATCCATGAGTGCTTTACGTGCGCAGTCGCAAAAAGTATCGCTACCGTTCAATATCCTTAAACTTGCCTTAATGCCAAGTGATCGCAGTGTCTTGCATCAGCGCATTGCCGAACGCTTTCAGATCATGCTCAAGCATGGCTTTGTGGATGAGGTAAAAAGGTTGTTGCTCGAGTATCCGCAACTCACTGTGGATAGTCCCAGTATGCGCTGCGTTGGTTACCGGCAAGCATTGCAATATTTGAATGGTGATATCGATTTACCTACTTTGGGTGAGCATGGCGTATACGCCACTCGCCAGCTCGCCAAACGCCAACTCACCTGGCTACGTGGCATGGACGATGTACAGGTATTGGATTGCTTGCGTACGGATTGGGTGGATGAGGCTCTCACCCTGATTCAGCAACAAACGCAGGCATAAAAAACCGGACATTGTCCGGTTTTTATTTTATTGCACATCCTCTTGGCAAATACTAATAAGCGCCATCCTGGCCGACGATCGTTAACCATGCGGTCTTAGCCACGATCAGCATGTCCAGACGCGGGCTCCAGTTGCGTAAATACTCCAGGTCATAGTGCACGCGCTGCTCCATCTTTTCCAGCGTGTCGGTTTCGCCACGGAAGCCATTGACCTGTGCCCAGCCGGTAATGCCCGGTTTTACCTTATGACGCACCATATAGCCTTTAATCAGCTTGCGGTACTCTTCGTTATGCGCCACGGCATGCGGGCGTGGGCCAACCACACTCATGCGTCCTTGCAACACATTAATAAACTGCGGCAACTCATCTAATGATGATTTACGCAGGAAGGCACCCAGCGGAGTAATTCTCTGGTCATTCCTTGTTGCCTGAGTGACTGTAACGCCATCTTCCGTAACAGTCATTGAACGGAACTTATAGACCAGAATTTCCTCACCATCCAAACCATAGCGCCGTTGCTTGAAAATAATGGGGCCAGGGGAGGTGAGTTTCACCCCTAAGGCGACCCCCAGCAAGATAGGTGAAATCAATATCAACACAAACAGCGAGAACAAAATATCCGCTGTACGTTTAATTAAACCATCCACGCCGGTAAAAGGTGTTTCACATACCGACACTACCGGAATACCATTGACGTCAGACACACGGCCTTGAATCAAGTCTGTGACGAAAATATCCGGCACAAAGTAGATCGAAGCGGTGGTGTCTTTTAAATCATCCAACAATTTCAAAATACGCGGGTGGCTAGACATCGGTAGCGCAATGTAGATCGTATGAATCTGGTTGCTCTTGCAATAGGCAGGAATGTCCGTCAGGGCGCCCAGAATTTCAAAGCCATGGTCTTGCGGCGCACGCTCCGGGGCACGATCCTCAAAGAACCCCAATACGGAAACCCGGCTATACTCATCTGCCAGCAAATTATTTGCTACGGCCAGGCCTTGTTCATTGAGGCCGATAATGACTGCATTTTTGATAGGGCCCTGCAGGCTGATAAAGAACGGAGAGAGTTCTTTTAGCGCCGTTAACGCAAGAATCTGGGCGATCGGCGTTCCTATTAACCAGGTGTATATAATTTCTGGGGTATACAGCGTGATGTAGCCCGTAATTCGAGCAAATACAAGCACCATGCCCGCAAGCAAAAGCCATTGAAAAATGACATCCCGCACCATTTTCCAAAATCCCAGGCGAATTTTTGCACCGCTAGGAAAAGTCACCGAAAACAGCAATATCGAGGTAAAGAAGATAGAGATAGGAATTCTGTCTTCGAAATAAATAAAAATGCCCCACATAAAAAAGACTAATACGAGGGGCTCTACAATGGATTCGATGAAGTAAAGAGGGCTTCGAGGCCCCGAAGATAATCCGGAGATTGTTCTAATTGGCGGTCTGATAGTTTTTTTCATAGATTACTTATTTCTATATACCGTCCGAGTTTAACCAAATTAATGCTTAACATCAATCGCCGAATGGCAACGCCAACGCAGCCTGGATGTCATAAAACCGTCTTGAAAGCTTGCGTATACTGTTGAGCTGATTTAACAATTCTCATTGCATCTACTAAAAAGTTAAATTTTGGTAGCAAAAAATGTATGTTTACAGGTTAGAATGTAAATCAAACATCATATTTACTATTGCTTAAAAATACATGTCATCCTGCAAGCAATCCCCCAAAGTAAAGATTAAACGTTCGATTCGGTGCTGGCTTGCGCTAACGTTGAGTGCATTTCCTTTTTGCGTGGTAGCTGATGAGTTGGATACGATACAGTTAAACGCTTCACTCAATAAGACATATGATGACAACATCTTTCGTCAGAGTAGCAATGCCATTTCTGATGTCATCACGATTACGACGTTGGGATTTAGGGTTGATAAAACCTACTCATTGCAACGGTTTACTTTAGATGCGTCTTACACAAATTTTAAATATAACCGTACAGACTTTCTTGACTATGACGCTAAAAACTACAATGCAGCTTGGTTGTGGTCACTGACTCCGAATCTGACAGGTAAAATCACTTCAGAGCAAACTCAGGTCTTGAACGATTTTAGAGACTTCGCCAATCCTATTCAAAACATCAGAACCTCAAAAATACAAAGGTTTCGGGCGGAGTACTCACCGCACCAGGTTTGGACGGTCATAGGCGGTGTCACTTATACGGATGTTACCAACAGCCAACAATTTAACGCACAAGCTGACTTTAGCGCGTTTGCGTTTGATTACGGCGCCAAATATAAATTTCCCTCAGGCTCCAGTCTTGCGTTTTTAGGTCATAACCGCCGAGGTGAATATAGTGGCAGACCGGTGAGTGCTATCTTTGACAATGGCTATGACGAGACCGAATTCGAAATCGATGCTGTGTTAAAGGCTTCTGGTAAAAGCAGCTTGACTGCAAAGCTGGCCTATATTCAACGTGAATACGACCACTTAACACTACGCGATTACCAATCGTATATTGGTTATGTCAATTACGACTGGTTCATCACGGGTAAAATGATGGCAAACTTTAATCTCTCGCGTACGGTTTATCCTTTTGAGCAGGCGAATAGTACATACTCATCTACAGACACGCTGAAAAGTGAGCTCATCTACAATGTCACAGACAAAATACAAGCTAGTGTCAATGCCAGGGTATCTGATCGTGATTTTGATGGCCGCGGTCAATTCGGCACCATTGGGCGTACTGACAAAGAAAAAGGATTTGGAGGCTCATTAAAATGGTCTCCAATTAAAAACGTTTCCCTTTCTTTAAACACAGGCAAATCATACCGTAATTCGACTTTATCGCAGTTTGACTTTGATGATACGCTCACCAGTGTCAACCTGGACCTGAAGCTTTAATCTGCAAGCCTTACGATAGGTTTTTAATAATCAAGCGTTTCAGAATGAAAAATATAATTACAAATTTCTGTCTTTTAATACTTACTGGCTGCAGCGGGCAGCAGAACTCAAGCATCAACTCGCCAGTATTGGCTAAAGTGAATGGCGATGAGATTTCAGCCTATACTCTGCAAAATGAATTGAAAGCTTCGCAACAAAATGCAGATGACCGAGCAGTAGCCAAAAAAGTATTTGCCGGATTAGTTGATCGACAGTTACTGGTGCAAGAGGCGCTCAAACTTGACCTGGAAAGAGCGCCTGAGGTAATTCAAGCTATTGAGTCAGCTAAAGCAAAGATTTATGCTCAAGCGTATCTCTCAAAAAAAATAGCAAAGCTGTCGCCAGCTTCTGAAAGTGAGATCAATCAGTACATTGAGTCGCACCCTGATAAATTCAGGCACCGTAAAGTATTTAAGATGCAAGATGTTGTTTTTGCAAACGACCAGTCCTTACTCGATCTGCCTAGTGTTGAAAAAGAAGTATTAACACTCGCTGAATTGAAGACTATTTTAAGTACCAAAGGTATCACCTTTGAAACTGGAGACAGTCAACTGTTTACAGACAGGTTGCCAGACAATGTATTGAATAAAATCAAGCCGATGAAAAAAGGCGACTTACTTTTTTTACATAGTAATAACAACATTATCGTAAAATCAATAGAGGATATTGTTGAGCAGCCGATGCCAGAAAAAAGCGCGCATCTGTTCGCTAGCAGGTTGTTGAATCAACAGAAGCAGCAGGAGTTTGTTGCCCAGGAAATTGCAAGATTAAAGGCCCTGGCAACGATCGATGTGTTGGATCCGGAACTGAACGAGCAGTCGCAAGTCGTTAATCATTAGACTAACGTTTACTTTTAGGCTCATTTAATATTATTGAATGATCACCGTAATACAATAGACTTAACTACTTAAAGAGTTATCACTTATGATGAATTTAAAAAATTATTTTGTTATTACATTCCTGTTCTTATTCAGTGTAATAGCCCATGCGGACTATACCTTAGGTGCTGGAGACTATGTCAAAGTCGTTGTCTATGGCGATGCTGAGTTGACGCGGGAAACTCGAGTCTCAGAAGACGGTGTACTGACCATGCCGCTGATCGGAGAGGTCAAAGTCGGTGGTTTAACGACCATTGAGAGTGAAAAGCGGATTGCCGAGCAATTAAAACGTGGCGGCTATATTGCTAACCCGCAAGTTTCCGTCTTGGTGCTTGAGTTTATGAGTAAGTCAGTTTCTGTACTGGGCGGCGTGCCTAAACCAGGACGTTACCCAGTGACTAGGCCAACAGATGTGAAAGATATTCTGGCAGAAGCGGGTGGATTGGTGCCAGATGCCTCTGAGATTATTACGGTAGTGCGAGGCGACAAACGTAGCGAGTACGATTTAAATGAAGTGATCGAGCGTCGCAACGTAAACGATCAGGATGTACGCTTAATTGGCGGGGAAACCATTTATATCAGCACACGCGACGTTGCTGTCGCTGGTCAGGTATTGCGCCCTGGTAAATACGGTATTCAAGGTGGCACACGTAAAATTAGCGACTTCGTAGCATTGGCAGGCGGTGCAACTGAAAATGCCGGTGAAACACTGTTCTTTACTTCTGTGCGCTCAGGTACACCAGTGACACAGGAAATTAATATTGATGAGCTGTTTAAGTCTCCATCTAACGCTTTAAATAAAGAGTTGTTGCCAGGTGACGTTGTATATGTTCCTAAAGCACCGCAGGTATATGTGTATGGTGAAGTGCAACGTCCTGGCATGTACAAGATTGATAAAAACATGACTGTGATGCAGGCTATTGCCAAATCAGGTGGTTTAACAGTGCGGGGCACACAGCGTTCAGTAAAGTTACACAGAAAAAATTCTGAAGGCGCTACTGTGAAGCAATCTCCGGATCTTACCGCGACTTTGCAAGATGAAGATGTATTGTTTATTGAAGAAAGTCTGTTGTAATTTTAAAGGTTGACTATGAATTTATCTCAGTTAGTGCTGGTTTTAAAAGCACGCTACAAAATGATTTTACTGGTGGCGATCATCACTTTGCTGACCGCTAGCTTGGTGAGCCTGTTGTTTCCTAAAAGCTATAAGGCTGCAACGACGGTCATTCTCAACTACAAGGGTGTAGACCCTGTGACTGGGATGGCGATGCCTGCGCAATTAATGCCAGGTTATATGGCAACCCAGGTCGATATCATCCAAAGTAAAAATGTGACTCTGGATGTGATCAAAAAATTGCATTTGGCTGAGGTTAAATCATTGCAACAACAGTTTGCCGAAGCAACTGAGGGCAAACAGGCTGATATTAATCAATGGCTGGCAGATTTACTGCAACAAAAGCTGTCCATCTTGCCATCCAAGGAAAGCAGTGTTATCAGCATCGGCTATAAAGGGGTGGACCCCGTTTTTGCAGCAACCATGGCAAATGCATTCGCTGAGTCTTATATTAATTTGAGCCTGAAGCTAAAGATCGATCCAGCCATTAAAGCGTCACACTACCTGTCTGAGCAAACCAAGGTCTTGCGTGAGAACGTGCAACAAGCACAAAACAAGCTGGCTGAATATCAGCAAAAACATGGCTTGACCAGTATTCAGGAAGCCTATGATGTAGAAACATCAAAGTTGAGAGACTTATCATCACAATATAGTTTGATGCAGTCTCAATCTATTGAGGCTAACTCACGCCGTAATGATGCTACAAAAAACATGAGCGACTCTCCTGATGTGGTTCAAAACCCAATTGTGCAGAACCTTCGCATGAACTTATCTACTGCTGAGTCTAAATTGGCTGAAATGGGGCAGCGCTACAGCAAGAATCACCCGATGTACATTGCCTCAGAAGCTGAAGTGAATAAACTTAGAAGCCAATTGAATACCGAAATTGATCGCACAGTCGTTAGCCTGAGTAACAATGCAAACATCAACTCTCAACGTTTGGGAGATGTTAAGGCGCAACTGGAAAAGCAAAAACAGAGAGTACTTGAGCTAAACAGATCTAGATCAGACTTGCTGATTCTGGAGAGAGAAGTACAAAGTGCCCAGAATGCTCTGGAGTCTGTGAATAACCGCTTTAGCCAAACTGCGCTAGAAGGGCAATCTAACCAAGGCGATATTTCAGTACTTGAAACAGCTGTACCTCCAATTGAGCCCAGCAATCCAAGCTTATGGCTGATTGCACCATTTTCAGTGATTATCGGTGCTTTGTTAGGATGTCTGTTTGCACTGCTTGCAGAAATGCTGGATCGTCGCATTCGTAGCAAGGACGACATTCTTGCATTGGGTGAAATTCCAGTTTTTGAATACAGCATCAAGCCAGTCTAGTTTTTAGCTGGCCCTTTAGAAAACAACTTATCAGGCAAAAAGTGATTGCGTATGAATATTATTGAAACAGAGAACAAAGCGCCTTTGAAAACAGTTTCTTCCAGTATCGGGCACCTGTTGCTTGATATGGGGAAAATTACTGAGAAAGATGCTGAGCGTATTCTTAAGTTTCAGAAAGAAAAATCAATGCGTTTTGGCGAGGCTGCCTTGGCATTGGGTTTTGTTTCTATAGAAGATATCAATCAGGCATTGTCTTATCAGTTTGATTATCCTTATATCACCCCGGATAAAGCTTCATTTAATACAGGTTTAATTGCAGCATTTGATCCGTTCTCGAAACAAGTTGAATCATTGCGCTCTTTACGCACGCAATTAATTTTGCGCTGGTTTGAACGCGGCTTTAAAACGATTGCAGTTTCATCAGCCAGAGAAGCAGATGGTGCGAATTTACTGGCGTCCAACCTGGCAGTTGTATTCTCTCAACTGGGTGAGCGTACACTGTTGATTGATGCCAACTTGCGTGACCCATCCCAGCATAAGTTGTTCAAGCTGAATAACCATCATGGCTTGTCTGATATCCTGGTAGGCAGAGCTTCAACAGATGTTGTAGTCAGAATCCCTTCTTTATTGAATTTGAGCATTTTGACAGCTGGTGCAACGCCTCCTAATCCACAGGAGCTTCTCAATAAAGACGCACTGGATGATTTACTGAACAGCTTTGCTGAACACTACGATGTGATCATTATCGATACCTCGCCACTATTGCAGTCGTCAGATGCGCAAATTGTCGCCAAAAAAGTAGGTGGCGTATTGATTTCGACACTGCAAAACATCACTACCCTAAAAGATACTCAAGAAGCATATGAGGCCTGTCGCAGCTTAGGCATTGATGTTCAAGTTGCTTTGAATGCGGGCTAGCATGTCAGTTGCACCAGTGACAAGCCCTGCTGGGTCAAATCAGAAAATGTATGGCTATATCGCTATATTGTTATCAATCTTGATCCTGTTTACGCCAGTATTTCATGACCTTTTCGTCACTGTCTGGAATACTGATACCCAATCACATGGACCAATTGTGTTGGCTATCGGTATCTGGTTCTTCTATTTTAAGACCAGGCAAATCCTGGAAAAGCCGCAAACATTCAAACCTGCACCCACTGTTGGCTGGCCATTTATTATATTCGGTGCCAGCTTATACATCGTGGGTTACTCGCAGAGTGTTTATATCATCTCTATCTTGTCGTTGGTATTTATACTATGCGGCCTGCTGTGCATTATTTTTGGGGCTAAAATAGCCATTAAATACTGGTTTGCCTTGTTCTTTTTTGTCTTCCTGATTCCTTGGCCCACGTCAGTGATTGATACACTGACTCAACCAATGAAAATTGCCGTCTCTTTTGCTGCGGATCATCTCTTGTATGCACTGGATTACCCCATTGCGCGCTCAGGGGTAATCCTGCAAATTGGTCAATATAAGCTGTTGGTGGCTGATGCCTGTGCTGGCCTGAACTCATTGTTTACCTTGGAAGCCATTGGTCTGTTGTATATCAATGTGATCAACCATCAGGCCTTTTGGCGTAATGTATTGCTCGCAGTATTGATCGTCCCAATCTCTTTTATCTCAAACGTATTGCGCGTTTGCACGCTCGCTTTAATCACTTTTCATATGGGTGACGAAGCAGGGCAGGGCTTCTTACATAATTTCTCAGGCATGGTACTTTTCCTGACTGCATTGATTTTGATTATTGTGATTGACTCACTCATTCAAAAAGTTGCCGAAAAATTCAAACTTAATAGCTTGCTGAGCCAAGATTAGTGCCTACGATGAAAGACTTATACCTCAAACTACCGGACGTGAAACTTGCCACAGGGTTGCAACTATTACTGGTCAGTATCGTGTTCCTCGGCGTAGCAAGCTTCCTCAAGCCGCATGAACACTATGCAAAAAGTGAGAGTAACTTTGAGAAAAATATTCCCAGAGTGATCAATGGCTGGGTCGAGGTTCAACAGTCCACCCCTCAAGTAAGTGTTGTCAGTGATGAAAAAAGCCTGATTAATCAGCTATATGATGACACCCTGATGCGCACTTATGCTGACAAGGATGGCAATCAGGTGATGGTTGCCTTGGCCTACGCCAAAGAGCAACGCCAGGATGTGAAAATACACCAACCTGACATCTGTTATCCGGCACAAGGCTATCAAATGCAGAAAACAGACATTGTCTCTTTTGATCAGATCAAGACAACGGCTCCGGTGATTGGTAAGCGCCAGCTATACTATGGTCAAAACCATTTTGAGGCAGTCAGTTACTGGATTCGTGTCGGTGACCGCACTATGACCTCTGGGCTGCAAATGCGTTTAAAAATCATTGCTGATGGCTTGTTCAAGAGACGCCTTGATGATGGCATTCTGGTTCGTGTTTCATCAGTATTAGCAGATGACTCCAAAACGAAAGAGGCTTATGAATTACATGAGAAATTCCTTGCGGAATTTTCCAGTGTAGTTGAAGAACAGTCGCCAGGCTTACTCCTACCAAACTAATTAGAATTGTGATTGCATGTCTGCGGCTTCAAACGTCAAATGGGTTGCTGTTTCACAAACAGCAAGAATAGTCTCACAGCTAGCGAACATTTTTGTCCTTGCACGGATACTGCCGCCAAGTGATTATGGCTTAATGGCCATGGCAACGGTCGTGACTAATTTTGCATTATTGCTTCGCGATCAGGGAACATCGGCGGCCATTATTCAAAAAGAAGGCCTGGCACACAACACCATCAATACTGTTTTTTGGTTCAATATATTGGTTGGTGTGTTGATTGCGATCATCATTATGGCTTGCTCGCCATTAATTGCGGGCTACTTTAAACATAGTGAGCTCATCAATATCTTACTGATGCTTGCAATTGTATTCCCGATATCAAGTTCATCAATATCGCATCAAGCACTACTGGAGCGTGAGTCTAAATTCAAGAAACTGGCTTTTATCGAACTCACTTCATCGATAATTGCCATGGTAGTCGCCGTTATTGCTGCGCTGAATGGTGCAGGGGTTTACAGCCTGGTGTTACAAGCCATATTAATGGCGTTATTGTCCTCCATACTTATCTGGATCACTTCAGACTGGCGCCCAAAAGGCAAACCAACAATCGGCGAGTTGAAAGCGATTCTGCCATTTACAGGGCACATGACAGCATTTCAGGTCATTACCTATTTTTTTAGAAACGCCGACAGCATGGTTGTTGGTCGATTGCTGGGCGCAGTTTCTCTAGGGGTATATTCAATGGCCTATAGAGTGATGCTATTGCCTGTGCAGAATATCACCTGGGCCGCTTCCAGGGCTTTATTCCCAGTCATGAGCCGTCAGCAGAATGCACCCGATGAAATGGGGAAATTATATTTGCAAACATTGGGCTTTATTGCTTTTCTGACCGCACCTTTAATGGCAGGCATATTTTCCGTCAGGGAAGTGTTCGTTGAGGTTGCGTTTGGGCAGCAATGGCTGCAAGTTTCAAGTGTTCTGGCATGGTTAACGCCCGTAGGCTTTATGCAATCAATCTCCAGCACAACGGGAACCGTATTTATGGCGCAAGGCAAAACAAAACTACTCATGTGGGTATCTTTGTTTAATGCTGTCTTGCATCTGCTTGCATTTTGGCTAGGCGCACAACACGGCGTCAGTGGTGTCGCGGAATGGTATTTTTATGCAAGTGTTATTTCCGGGCTCATTTCCTTGAGAATTGCTGGTAGCTTAGTTAACTGTAGTGCGATACAGATGCTTGATGCCTGTATTCGTCCTCTAGCTATTGCCGTCATCATGTCTGTGGCCCTAAGAGCGATTTATTGGCATTCACTTGGCATGTGGTGGAACAATGTGGCTGCGTTAGTGGTGTTGACAAGCTTGGGTATCACTATTTACTTCGCAGCATATTACCTGTTCCTGAGGGAAACCTTTAACAGTTACCTGTCGAAAATATTTAAAAACAAAACGGCTTGAGTACATCTATATTGACTACCGAAAGATATTAGGTTTCATGAATAAAATTTTGATGGTTTCAATGTTCTTCCCTCCAACATTTGGCGGTGCCTCCGTGCAATCTTTGAGGCTGGCTAAAGAGTTAATAAAACAGGGCTGCCAGGTTGAGTTTTTATCTGACAATGCAACGAAACCGACGATATATAATGACCAGTACGATGGCGTAGTCGTGACTCGTTTAAAAACCTATTCTGAAAATTTACATTCGAAAATCCGTGAGCTGATTTTCTCGATTAAGCTTATCAAGTTCTTATTATTTAGACCTGACCTCAAAATCGTCCACTTCCATGCTATCCGTGGATTGGAATTATTGACGTTCCCGATTATCAGGTTGATGGGGAAAAAAGTCATTCTCAAACTGACACTGGTCGGTGTTGATGACCCCATGGCGTTTAAAAGCCGAAAGTTACTGTCGCCATTTTTCATGTGGGGTTTAAGATCAGCAAATCACATGATTGCAATTTCAGAAGAGCTTCAGCAACGGTCTTACCAAGCAGGCTTTGATGATCAAGTAGTCAAAAAAATCTTTAATGGTTTTGACGAAGAAAACTTCTTTATTCCTGATCCTGAACTGAAGAAAAGCCTACGTGAAAAGTTAGCCATTCCAGCGACAGCTCCGGTTTTTCTCTCCGTTGGTAAAGTTGAACATCGCAAAGGATATGATTTGCTATTGCAGGCCTTTGCTGACATTCAGAAAAGCATGCCAGAAGCAAAGCTTGTCATAGTCGGGCCAGACAATGTGGAGTCTAATAGCTATTATGTGAGCTTGTCGGCATTTATTGCTAAGCAGCAGTTAAAAAACATTCATTTTGTTGGTAGGCAATACAATGTGCATGAGTTTACAAAGGCGGCTGACTATTTCCTTTTCTGCTCAAGACAAGAAGGTTTCGGTACAGTCATGATTGAGGCAATGGCTTGTGGCTTGCCAACTGCGGCCATGAATATTCAGGGTGTGACTGAAGATATCATCACAGATCACAGGATTGGTACTATTAACTATTCGCACAATCCAGCAGAGTTTGCGCAGCAGACACTCAACTTGATACAGACGGCTAAACAAGCCGATATCCAAGCCGCAGTAAAAGCGCTAAGTGATAAGTTTTCAATTTCTAATATAGCCAAGAGCTATATTCATTTGTATCGTCAACTCAGTGACCATCAACAATAGGCAAAAAAGTGGCTAAATTAACCGTAAATAAACCAAAAGCACTGCTGGTCTTTTTGGCTATTTTTGCCAGCCTATTTTTTGGCTTGGCTTCGCTAACCTTTGTGCAGTTAATCAACACGAATTATGTGTTTTTATTAGCACCGCCAGTTGTACTTGTGATTGGCTTGTTGTTTTTCTTCGACCGCTATGCTTTTTTCCTATTAGTCATCGTGACCCGGGCGTCGTTAGACTCGGCATTTAATGCAATTAAATTGGGAAGTTTTGGCTTAGGCGCCGTTTTAAATGCATTAGTAATTTTGATCGCGTTGCTGACTTTATTTGAGAAACCAGTCAAATTAAATGTTGACCTGAATAGCCTTAAAAAATCCTGGTTATTTTTCTTGGTTTTGGCATTCGTATCCACTTTTTACGCGCCTTCATTTGTTCCCAGCTTAAAAGTGTTCTTAATCTATGTGTCCTATGCATCAATGTTTGCACTAGGTTTGCATGTGGTCAAAAAGCCAGAAGACTTTGACAAGTGGATTAAAGCGATAGCCTTATCATCACTGATTCCGATGCTTTACTGCATATACTCCATTGCACTTGGTACTGGTGGCTTGAAGCTTTATCGCTATGAAGGTTTGCGACTACAAGGCACCTTCCCGCATGCCAATCCATTTTCAACTTATTTAGTTCTGATTATTTCAGTCTGCTTTTACTTATTCAAAGCTAAAACCATTAGCATTTCCTCAAGTGTTAAAAGACTGTTGCCCATCTATATACTGATTCTAATTGGTATGCTACTCATGACAAAAACAAGGTCTGCCTGGGGCGTAACCTACTTGTTTTTCCTGATGTATGCATTGCTACAAGAGCGCAAATTTCTGGTGGTTGTGGTGGCTGCACCGTTTTTTGCACTTCTCATTCCTGAGGTGCAAGACAGGATTGCTGACTTGACGACAGGTAATGACTTCGGGTCGACAGGCTATGAAAGATTAAACTCTTTTGCCTGGCGGGTGAAAATCTGGGGCGATAGTATCGCCTGGATGAATAATAGCCATTACATTTTCGGATACGGTGTTTCTAGCTTTCAGCAATTTTCTCAAAAATTTGCGATGGCTAACGCATTCCAAACACAAGACTTTGATATTAATGCCCACAATATTTACGTTCAGACGTTCTTTGAACTTGGGATAGTGGGGTTATTCATTCTGCTGGCATTATTCACGAACTTCTATCGGATGCTGTTTAAGATATACAACAGAGATAAGCTATTAATTTTTACAGTGACGGCTGTTTTCACTCAAATTCTGCTGCAGTCATTTATGGATAACTTGCTGGACTATCTGATTGTCGAGTGGTACATGTGGTTT
The DNA here is from genome assembly GCF_000800115.1 of Methylophilus sp. Q8. Taxonomy (NCBI): domain Bacteria; kingdom Pseudomonadati; phylum Pseudomonadota; class Betaproteobacteria; order Nitrosomonadales; family Methylophilaceae; genus Methylophilus; species Methylophilus sp. Q8. The sequence goes on from NZ_JUHE01000001.1 coordinate 2,462,531, forward strand.
CTGATCGGTATTTCAATCAGTAAAGTATCTTTGTCGAATTCTACGCCAGCGCAAACCACTACGCTAAAACCAATCGCATAGTTCTCTATGTATCGGCCTGGTTGCTGACGATATCTAATTTAGTTTATTAAAGAGCTTTTTATGTACACTGTTTCAATTATAGGCACTGGTTATGTCGCCGACTTTTATATGCGCTCACTGCAAACATTCAGCGATATTAAGGTCTTAAAGGTATATGATATCAATCCTGAACGTTTAAAGGTTTTTTGCGACTATTGGCAAGTCACACCAGCAAGCTCATTAGCTGAAGTATTAGGTCAAGAATCTGCTGAAAAACCCTCCTTAGTACTTAATCTCACGAACCCGCATGCACATTACGAGGTGAGTAAGGCATGCCTTGAGGCTGGTTTGCATGTATATAGTGAAAAGCCATTAAGTATCAGAATGGATCACGCATTCGAGCTACATGCGCTGGCCAAAGAAAAGAATTTGATACTGTCTTCTGCACCGTGTAGCTATCTCAGTGAAGTTGCACAGACGATATGGTTAGCGTTACGCAATCAGATGATCGGTCAGCCATTATTGGTGTATGCCGAACTGGATGACGACTATGTCACACAAGCCCCATATCAAAAGTGGATGAGTGAGTCAGGCGCGCCATGGCCATATGAGGATGAATTTAAAGTTGGCTGTACTTTAGAGCATGCCGGGTATTATTTGTCATGGCTGATGATGATGTTTGGCAGCGTTGAAAAAGTCGTTGCAGCTTCTGCAGAACTCATAAAAAACAAAATCCCAGGTGTAAGTAAAACTGCGCCGGACTATTCGACGGCGACCCTGTTTTTCAAATCAGGCATTGTGGCCAGAATCACCTGTGGTATTGTTGCGCCGCACAATCATGGCTTGCGCATTATTGGCGACGATGGCGTCATCGAGGTAAATGAGTCCTGGAATAACGCAGCAACAGTTAAAGTCAGAAAACGCTTTGTGTTAAGACGCCGCCTGGTCAATAGTCCTTTTGCCAAAAAAGTGAAACTAAAAGGCCCCACACACCCGATGGCACCAAGAAAAGGTGCCACCGCGATGAACTTTGCACTTGGCCCATATGAAATTCTGCAATCCATTAAGGATGGGCGCAACTCAAGAAGCACTGCTGATTTTTCATTACATTTAAATGAAGTGACCTTGGCCATTCAAAATGCCATGGATAACACTGGCGTACAGATCATGAAAACTGAATGTCCAGAACTGTTACCCATGCCATGGGCAGGCGCTCTTAAATAAGTAGTTTCACCCGCAATACACCCTCGAAAGACTTTATGCGTATCGCTTACTTTACTAGTATCTATCCCAGAGCTACTGACACGTTTATTCAGCGTGAAGTCAGTGGCTTAAGGCAACGGGGCCATGAAGTCGTAACCATTGCAGTCAATCGCCCACAGGCAGCACATTTGGTTAGCGATGAAATCAAGCAGATATTTGAAACGACTACCTATTTATTGCCATTTAACCCGCTGAAATTACTGTGCTTGAACATTAAATCAGTCGTGCAAAATCCCAAACTGTTTTTTCGCACATTCAGGATTGCTTTAAAGTCTGCCAGGCCGGGAGTAAAAGGGTTTATTTATCAACTTTTTTACTTTCAGGAAGCACTCATTCTTGCTGAGTTGCTCAAGTCACAATCGATTGACCATGTACACAATCACTTCGGGGATAGTAGCGGCACCATTACCATGCTTGCCAGCCTGCTGGCAGGCGTAGATTACAGCATTACCATTCATGGCCCCCACATCTTTTTTGAACCAATGGTCTGGGCACTTGACTTAAAACTTAAATACGCAAAATTTATCGCATGTATCAGCCACTACTGCAAAAGTCAGTTGATGTTGTTTTCAAATGCTGAGGATTGGCATAAGTTAAAGATCGTGCATTGTGGCATCGACTTTAATTTATTCAATTATGACCCTACGCCGTCGAGAGAATTAACTGATACACCAGCCAAGATGATTTATGTTGGACGTTTATCTTCTGAAAAAGGAGTGCAGATTTTATTGAGGAGCCTTTCAGCGCTACATGCAAAAGGATTCGACTTCAAGATGACTTTTCTGGGAGACGGCCCTGAGCGCCATAACCTGGAAATGCTTACAAAAGAAAATGGATTAAGTGAAAAGGTCATTTTTGCCGGATTTGCAAGTCAGGAAACCGTCAAGCAAACACTCAGTGATAGTGATATTTTCATTCTGCCGAGCTTTGCTGAAGGCGTACCGGTTTCCTTTATGGAAGCCATGGCGACAGGGGTTCCAGTGATAGGAACCAATGTCGGCGGGGTCACAGAACTGATTGAACATGGCGTCAGTGGTATCGTGGTTCCACCTGCAGATGTTGATGGCCTTGAAACTGCCATTTCAATGTATTTGGAAAGCCACGAATTACGTAGCAAGGTAAAATCAACCGCCTATGCTCATGTTGTAAAGCACTTTAATTTACAGCATGAAATAGACAAGTTGGCTGCACATTTTATTGAATAGTTGCTAGACGGAGTGCCCAATGAAACCAACCATCATTAGCTCAACATTGATACGTTTATCATGCGTGTGCTTTATTTTGGGCTCTGCAATAGTACAGGCACAGAGTGTAAGTAAATTTGAGTCGTTTGAGGTTCCATTTTCAGCGCAATCACTTTGGAATAGTAAGCCGGTAAACCCTGTCTTTGATGACTTTGTGATTCCGACATCCAGCTACTTTCCAGCCATGCAAGAAGGTAAGTATTCCACGCATTGCTTTCTGGCCACAGCCAAAGATGCGCCTATGCAGGTCAAGCCGCCCGTCGGCAAAAAGGGCATTTACGATGCTGATGCAGAAAGCACCAGTGAAGAAATCACCATTCCGCATTGGCCAGCGGATTTAGTGCCGGCAGAAGGCGGGGATGGTCATGCCGATATTTTTGATACGACCACAGGGATTATCTATTCATTTTGGCAATTGAAAAAAGTGGATGATGTTTGGCGTACGACACATATTGGCTGGATGCCGTTAAATGGAACGGGGTGGGGAGACCCAGCGCATTACCATCAAGGGTCGAGGGCATCTGGTGTTCCATCCTGCGCCGGGATTATCCGCAAGCATGAATTAAACGATGGTAATGATATGTACCATCATGCTTTAGCTATTTCACTGACTAACAACGCATTGTCACCTTCACCCGCCTATATGTTTCCAGCGACAATTGCAGATGCAGGTGCGAAAAGAAATACCGGGAAAGTCCCTGAAGGCGCATTAATGATGTTGCCACCAGATTTCGATACATCCACCATCACTAATGCCGAGTTGAGAAAGGTAGCAAATACCTTGAAGGTTTATGGTGCCTATGTAGTGGATATGAATTACGGTACCCCATTTTTGGTATATGTTGAAATCGGTTCTGGATTGAGAATTCATAAAAATGGCTGGGATAATAAGGCCGGTCAGGAGTTACATGTCATCAGAGAGGGCCTACGCATGGTGAAAAGCGCCAGTAGCTGGATCGATGGCAATGGGCAAACATTTACGCCGAACAAAAACCTGAACCTGCTCTCAATGAGAGGGCCATGGGTGCCGTCAAATGGAAAGCCATTGGCTAAGTTTGTCCCAACCCAGCAAGCTGTTGTATTCCAGAATACGGACTCGCCAGTGATACAGACCAATTATTCAGATCGCACGATGCCAGCCGTTGATTGGGCTAAACCGCAAAAGGGACAGCGTTATACCTTAAAGGCCGTGACCAGTGGGGGGGCAAAATTGCGCTTCAAACTGATTGATAAGGACACTAAAAAACAGGCTTATGATAGTCAGGACCTTCAAAATAACGAGACGGTTACGTTTGATTGGCCTGTCGATAACTTTTACCCTATCGTTGTCGTGACGAGTGGGGTTGGTGATACTTCATCAGCGCGCGGTATATTGCTGCGAGCGACAGATAAATAATTTAGATTTAATAGGATTTCGCTATGATTTATGATGCATGCATCGCACTCTTTTACTTTGTATTATTGCTATTGGCGATTCCGGTTTTAACCTTTTCCTTTCAAATCCTCGTTGCCATCATCCCCGGGTACCGTAAAACTTCAATAGCCCCAAGCCAGGAACGAATTGCGATCCTGATCCCGGCACATAATGAGTCGGCAGGTATCGAGCATACCTTGCAATCAATTAAACAACAGGCAACTGCCAACACAAGGATTGTGGTTGTGGCTGATAACTGCACTGATAACACTGCTGAAGTTGCAAGAAAAGCCGGGGTAGAGGCCATTGAGCGATTCGATCAGGAAAAAAGAGGTAAGGGTTATGCACTCGATTTCGGTCTGCAGTTCCTGAAACAATCTCCACCAGAAATGGTGATGGTATTTGATGCAGACTGTCAGATTGATACCGGGACGATAGACGCGCTGGCAAATGCGGTAACTTCCAGACAAAGTGCCATTCAGGCACTTTATTTGATTCAGTCCAAGCCTGGTGGCGATATCAAGTCCAAAATTGCCGAATTTGCCTATGTCGTGAAAAGCTGGACCAGGCCACTGGGCTTTCATCGCCTGGGCTTACCCATGCAGCTGATGGGATCCGGCATGGCATTTCCGTGGCAGCAAATTGAGAATGCTAACCTGGTGCATGGCAGTATCGTTGAGGATATGAAGCTGGGCATCGATTTAACCATCGCCTATCGGGCGCCTGGCTTTTGCCCTGAAGCCTATGTCACTAGCTTGTTCCCTGAACATGATGCGGGCACTGAATCCCAAAGAAAGCGCTGGGAGCATGGTCATATCAGCATGATTGTCAAAGAGGGCGTGCCACTCCTGCTTAAAGGTATCAGGTCTTTCAACTTCTCAATCATTGCTATGGCGCTGGATTTGATCGTTCCACCATTGGCATTACTCTTTTTGCTCTCCGCATTATTTGCCTTGGTTTCTGCCGTCGCATGGTTTATGACTGGTGATGCGCAACCATGGTCATTGGGAGTAGGGGTGTTTGTACTATTCACAGGCTTTGTTTTAATTGCCTGGTTCAAGCATGGTAGAAATATTTTGCCTTTAATGTCCCTATTCGCATATGCGCCCGTCTATGCGCTGAGTAAAATCAAGCTGTATCTGAACTTCTTCAAAAACCGTCAGGTCGAGTGGGTCAAATCCAGAAAAGACTAAAATAATTAGAGAAAAAGAATATTAGTATGGCCTCATCGCAAGCTAGGAAGTTTAAAGTTGAAGAGTTGGAGAGTGTGCGCGGAATCGCCGCTCTGCTGGTGGTTTTATACCACCTTCCCAATTGGAATCCATTTATTCACCACTTGCCCATCATTCATGGTGCCGGTTTTATGGTCGATCTGTTCTTCGTACTCTCCGGCTTCGTTATTTTCACGGCTTACCAGAACAAGCTGAAAAACTGGAGCGATGTCGCCAGATTCCAGTTTTTGAGATTCGGGCGCTTATATCCCGTGCATTTATTGATGCTGGTTATCTATCTAATGATTGAGACCCTGAAATACGTATTGCAAACTAAATTTGGTATTGCCAGTTTGAGTAAACCACCTTTTGAGGAAAACAATTTTTATGCGTTTTTGCGAGAGTTCTTTTTAGTCAAAGCCTTCTGGCCCAACGAAACGGCGATGACGTTTAATAGCCCCGCCTGGTCGATTAGTGCTGAGTTTTATACCTACCTGATTTTTGCGGTCATTACGCTATATCTGAATAAAATAAAAACCTTTGTTTTTCCTCTGATTAGTTTAATTTGTATTTCTGCTCTTTTCTTGTATCAGCCGGAACACTACAACTTTATGTTACGTTGTTTGGCCGGTTTTTTCACCGGCTGCACAGTGGCATATTTCATACTGAAGCATGGCCACGCAGATGGCGCTTTACTGCCTGTATTTACCATACCGCTATCTATCGTCCTAATATTGAGCGTCACTATATTAGCGAGTGGGTTCTATGGGTACGGTCTTATTATTTACCCAGCCAGCGCTTTATTAATTGCAGGAATTTTACTAACGCCAGACAATATATTTAAGCGTTATCTTTCAAAGACCTGGCTCATCTGGCTGGGTACTGTTTCCTATTCGCTTTATATGTCTCATGGCGCAGTGTTGTGGTTCTACAACCAAGTCATTCGCGTTGCCTTTCATCACCCTGAAGTCGTTATACGTGGCATTTCAACCCCGCAATTCACTACTGGGGAATCCATACTGCTTAGCATCATTTACCTTATGATTTGTTTCACGCTGGCACAACTCATGTACTCGTACATTGAAAAGCCATTCCGTGAGAAATCACGTCGCTTTTTAAATATCAAAAACTAAAGTCTCGTCGCTTTTAGCCTGCCATTTCAAGTGGAAATACTCTTTTCTAGAGTTTTCCACGACCAAAACCATTAACTATTCATAACTAAATCATCAAAATTGTAATCTTTTTTTGGTTTTTTTCACTGTTTTCCGCCTTAAAGTGTTAACTTTAGTTTGTTTATGTCTTGCATTGTTTTTAATTATTGATGTAAATTGTATTTGTATTAATTAATTATTAGCAAGGGACCGGAATGTTGAAATTAAACCATGTATATAAAAGTGCATTTGCCATCAGTTTAGCGTTCTCAAGCATCAGCGCTTTGGCTGTAGAGTTTGAGAGTTATCTGCAACCTTTCACCGCAGACTCATTGTGGAATAGTGTTCCGGTGTCACCCACATTCTCAAACTACATCATTCCTGACTCTCTATACAATCCAACAGCAAATACGCCAGCTTTTTCTGCTTCATGCTTTTATGCCGATGCCGCTGACGCAGCCATGACAATTAAGGTGGGTCCAGGCTATGGTGGAATTCACGACCGGGATGCGGAAAAGCTTGTTTCAGAGCTCACCATTCCACATTGGCCTGCAAATGTAATGCCTGCAACAGGTGCAGATGGTCACGCAGACATTCTGGACGTGCCAAATAAAGTGATTCATTCTTTTTATAAATTGAAAAATGTTAATGGTGAGTGGACTTCTCTACTTTATGCATGGTCGCCATTAAATGGCACGGGTTGGGGTGACCCGGCACATTATTACCAAGGAGGCCGCGCAACAGGCGTAGCAGCTTGTGCTGGCATGATCAGGATTCATGAAGCCGATGACGGAGATACTATGTTCAGGCATGCATTAGCGGTTTCGTTGACCGATAATGCACTATCAACATCATACGTATTTCCAGCGACTTCTACAGATGTGAATGTCTCTAACTATACCGGACAAATTCCAGAAGGAGCCTTATTGATGCTGCCTTCAAATTTTGATATTTCCAAGATTAAAACTCCCTTAGTCAAGAAAATAGCGAACACACTAAAAACGTATGGTGCGTATGTCATTGATCGAAACTATGGTACGCCATATGTTGTTTATTCAGAGATCGGCGCTGCGACTCGCGTAACAGGCAGTGGTTGGTATGAGCTGACCTTGATTCAGAAAGCGTTGCGTATGGTGACTTCAGTACAAGGGTGGGTAGATGGTAATGGCAACAGCTTTCAAGCCAATCAGAACCTGAATGTACTTTCGTTTAGAGGCCCTTGGGCGAGAGGCTATAACTACCAGGCAGATAGCGATGTTTGCAGCAACAACTGCGGCCAGCTTGGCAAATTCGACTCCATGCAACAAGCCGTTGTCTTTGATACAACCGATGAAGAGATTACCCAATCCAATCCTTCTGGTCGTTCAGTGACATATGTCTCTTGGGCTAAACCCAAGAAAGGTTATAAATATCAGCTGACTGCAGCTACCACTGGCGGTGGAAAACTCAGGTTTGTGATTCGTGATCCGGAAAAAAATGACTATGTCAGTTATGACTCAACGGCGCTGATTGACGGTCAGAGTGTCACTTTTATCTGGCCTTTGGACAACTACGATACGACAGCCATAGCCATTAGCGGAGTGGGAGAGCCCTCTACCGTATCGGGCTCTCTGGTGCGTATTGAGTAGCTAACAAGGCAATCACCTAAGCTTTACTTTTAGTCCCCAACTCATTTAAGAACTTTCTGACAGGCACTTCTATAAAATGATAGCTAAAAGCGGCAATGATGAAGGCTGCGGCTACCAGGAAGACTCTAGGGGGCCCTTGATGGATCATCTTGTAACAGGGTTGTTGCCATAGTTAGAGCGAAAATGAAATTAGCCCGATTCTGGTTAACAATGGATGGCATAAAAATCTCATCAGCAATTGAATAGCCAGACTCAATTAGCTGTTATTCGGCGTTTGCCTTAAACCTCATCTCAACCTGTTCATCCCCCGCCACCGCGTGCTCCTTCACTTTTGAATGGTATATTTTTTGCTTAGCAATCTTGCTGATTGATATTAAAGCAAGATTATCAAGCAATTTAAACCATGGTGTTCATCAAACTTCCCAACTTGGTCACTTTGCAAAAAACATTGCGTGAATGTTGTGACAAGTTCTGACAGGTTTTATGGCCCCGATTGACTGGTATTCTGATCTAACTTAGGCAAAGCAACGAGTTTGATTCATGCAACTTGCTGATCATTTAAATCATAACCTTACCCTTTAGGAGTAAATGATGAAAGCATTCACACAAGTGCCTTTTATTACCCAGACTTGCCTAGCCTCATTACTGCTATTTACTGCCATCAATGCTGTCAGTGCTATAGACCCTAATGTTCCGAGCGCTCAAATACGTACAGATACTGCTAGCGATCAAGTGCGCATGGGGCAATACTACACAAAGCCTTTTGCGACGAATTCGTTTTGGAATAGTCGACCAATCTCGCCAAGTTTTTCAGATTTTGTGATACCTCTTGCCAAATTCAACCCCTTAATTGACTCTGGTATATACTCTTCCGGCTGTTTTTTTGCCGATGATTCAAGCGGTCCCATGGTTGTAAAACCTATCCCTGGGTCAAAGGGTGTGTATGACGCGGATGCAGAAACCTCTCTGCCTCAGGTGGAGATCTCTCATTGGCCTGCTGACTTAGTACCAGCAGCCGGAGGCGACGGTCATGCCGATATTTATGATGTTTCAACCGGGATAATCCATTCATTTTGGAGACTAAAAAACATCAATGGCGTATGGACAGCTAATTTGTATGCCTGGTCTCCGATCAATGGTTCTGGTTGGGGCGACCCGTCGCATTATTATCATGGGGCAAGAGCCGTTGGGATTGGTGCTTGTGCTGGGATTATCCGCAAACATGAATACACCAGCAGTGACCCAATTTACCCACACGCGTTAGCGATGTCACTGGATACAACCGGCGCTGCGCCTGGCTATGTTTACCCAGCCACGTCGGCTGATCACTACAGCGCAACCAATACCGGCAAAATTCCAGAAGGCGCATTAGTTATGCTGCCGCCGAGTTTTAATGTCTCTCAACTAAAAACGCCAGAGTTAATCAAGATTGCGAATACATTGAGGGTGTATGGTGCCTATGTCGTTGATGGTAACTATGGGACCCCTTTTGTGATCTATGCAGAAACGGGTTCTGGGCTCAACTTGCATAAAAATGGCTACAACTTAAAAGCCGCTAATGAATTACACTTAATTCGCCAGTCTTTGCGTATGGTGACTTCAGTCAAGTCTTGGATTGATGCCTCAGGCAGGGCGTTTATTCCAGAAAAGAATTTGAATATCTTATCCATGCGTGGACCTTGGGGCGTCAAGCGTGGAACCGTATGGGATAAAGCTGACCCCTTAGTTGGAAAATTTAACACCTGGAAGCAGGCTGTCGTTTTTGGTCCGACAACATCGCGTATCTCGCAGTCCAATCCATCCGGTCGTTCTATCAGTCAAATTTCATGGGCCAAGCCTATCGCCGGTGAGAAATTTAAACTTACCGCGATTACAACGGGTGGCGGTCAATTGAGACTGATTATGTACGATCAACAATGGAAAACCAGGGTTGATACTTACGATCTAGCCAATGGACAATCTGCGTCTTTTGTGTGGCCTGCTGGCGAGCTTTACTTCAGCTTGTATGCGACCAGCGGCATTGGTCCCAGCTCTAGCGTAAGTGGCACATTATTGCGCGTTAAGTAGTTCAAACTTCGTATAGAAATACCTAATTATTTTACTCTACGCGTCGGTGGTTATATGCTCTTCAATTGCGTTGCCAGAGCATGGCCGCCGGGTGTGACTCTTGCAAAATCATTAACTATCAAGGTCGGCCCAGGATATGCTGGGATTCATGATCGGGATGCTGAGAAGATGGTTTTAGAACGGACTACTCCCCATTGGCCAACGAATATGATGCCTGCAACGGGTTCTGAGGATCACGCCGATACGATTCAAAGTCACTGATTGACGGGCAGAGTGTCACTTTTACCTGGTCATTTAATAACAACGATACGACCACCATCGCAATTAGCGGGGTGGGAGAGCCCTCTACCGTATCGGGCTCTCTGGTGTTATTGAGTAGCTAACAAGGCAATCACCTAAGCTTTACTTTTAGTCCCCAACTCATTTAAGAACTTTCTGACAGGCACTTCTATAAAATGATAGCTAAAAGCGGCAATGATAAAGGCCGCAGCTAACAGGAAGACTCTAGGGTGTCCTTGATGAATCATTTTGTAACAGGGTTGTTGCCATAAGTAGAGCGAGAATGAGATCAGTCCAATTCTGGTTAACAATGGATGGCATAAAAATTTCATCAAATAGTCTGGTAATTCTTTGATCGTGCAAATGGCGATAGCGACACAAATAGTTCCCAGACTATATTTGATCGGATCCGGAATAGGATTAAGGTTTAATGCGATTGCCAGCGCAAGCAGTGCGATAGAGGTGAGCGGATGCACCTTTTTGTCTGACTGGTTAAAAAGCAGAAAGCTGATCACACCAATAAAAATCGAAGCACTCCTGGTATCTGATCGCCAATAGACATTGTAATAATCCAGGTGCTGTCCAAAAGTGAGCAAGGCGCCATTCGCCAGAAAAATCAAACAAAGTGCAATGAGCGGTTTCGTTGGATCGAATTGATATTTCCTCGATAAAAAGGCAATCAATGCCAGCAATATATAAGTGTGCTCTTCAATGCACAGCGACCAGATATGATCCAGTACCGGCGTATGGCTGACATATATACTGTAGTAGTTATAGGTGAATGTCAGTGTCGCCAACACACTTTGGTAACCGACATGCAAATCGGTTTCTGTTCGGCCAAAGATGACCCACATGGCAATAATGAATACAAACAGTGCTGGCCATACGCGTGAGATTCGTCTTTTAAAAAAACTGGGCAAGGGCGTATGTTTTATAAATAAAATCTCGGCCATCAGACGCCCGCTTAATACAAAAAACATCTCCACACCAAACCTGCCAGCATTGAAGCCGTGGATATTAAGAAAGTGGCCGATAAGCACAGCCAGGATGGAGAGCCCCCGCCAGCCATCGAGGTAGGCGTAGCGTGTCAGGTGATTAACGTTGCTCATTTTTCAACCATTCAACAGAACTTAAAAAACTTTGCTCATAAGTCATGAATGAAAGGTTGGCAGAGATTTTTTGTGCATCCAGAAAAATATGTTGCTTGAACAGCCGAACTAAAGAGGGGGGGAGTGGCTCTGGTAGCTGGTTGGCCAGATGACCTTGTTTCGCTTTAGCGAGCAGTTTTTGAGAGATTTTGACTGCAGGACTAAATGCTTTGGAATCTAGCTTGAGTTGTAGCGGGTGGATGCGCTTGACCGGGGTGGCATCAATCGCCTGTGCTAAATCAATAAAGTATTGGTTCCATCTTGGACTGTCTGGTGCAGCCAGGTTGTAATGTTGGATATCACCAGCATGCAATGGCAGTTCCAGGCCAAAATGAATGGCCTTCACTACGTCATCGACATGCACCAGATTACTCCAGCCATCACCCGCACTGCCCAAGTCGCCTAGGCGATAGCTTTTAAGCAGGTTGGCAATACGCTCTACCCATTGCACGCTGCCTGGTCCATGGATGCAGCCCGGGCGAAAAACAACGACTTTGCCACCCGCCTGCGCATAGGCTTGCATGTGGCTTTCAGCCTCGCATTTGGCAGCGGCATACCAGTTGTAACCTGGGTCAAAGGGGGATGTTTCTGTAATCACACCTTCACTGGCACCATACACTGACATGGTGCTTAAATGCACAATCGTCGGTTTGCCTGCCGCCAAGGCGGCTTGTGTGAGAATTTGCGCACCTGCGCCAATCGAGTCTTTGCTACCTGCAACGCAATTCACCACAGCGTCTACATTGTGCAATTGTTTGGTCAGGTCTGCCAGATTCATGCTGTCAACAATGACATGATTGGCGATATTGCTGCGCATTCTGCCTCTGGAGGCGGCAATCGATGAAATGTTTGAATTCTGCAAGTGCGCGTGCAGGCGACTGCCCACGTGCCCGGTAGCGCCAAGGATTAAGACTTTCATGCGTGCTTCCTAACTAGATGATTGAATGCGATGATTTTCCAGCGTGTAAAGTGTCTGCAATATGGTCTGCCAGGCGCAAGCTCATGGCGACAATGGTCAGGGTAGGGTTGGCCTGACTGCTGGTTGGAAAGACAGATGCGCTGGATATATATAAGTTATCAACATTGTGGAGTTTGCCATTGGCATCCACAACAGAGTTTTCCGGGTTCGTGCCCATTCTGGTGGTACCTATATGGTGTCCACCATAGGCACCAAACCTGGTGAGGTCTTCTTCGAGTTGATCGTCATTAAATTCAAAAGTTGCAAGGCCACTTTGATTAATCTCTTGTACAAACAGCTTGAGTGAACGCCGTACTGACTCAATGTCTTCTGGCAAGTATCGCCAATCGACCTTAACCTTGCGCATGCCTAGTGCGTCAGTGTCATCTATTAACGTGATTCGACTATCAGGGTTCGGGTATTGTTCACTATGGATTTCAAAGGTGAACTGGTTGCTTTTATTGCTTAAAATGACAGAGGGAAACTTGCGTTTTGCCAAGGTTCTCTTGGTAATCCAATGATACAAAAACTTAATTGTATCAATAGGATCAAGAATAATGTTGGCAAAATGCTTTAAATATATGCCGAGGCTGGATTGACCATCTTTCAAGCGTTTTCCATACTCATAGCTGATAAAGTTTTTAGCCAGAAATAAGCCAGACAGCACACCAATTTTATGTGAAGGGTCAACGATTTTTGGGAAGTGCAGCCTTGCCACCATGTTACCAGCACGAATTTTCTTCTGTGTCTCAGCGGTCAGCGCAAAACGGCGGCGGCAGTAAATACCCTCAGGGGATACCTCATAACCATGGCGCGCATTGCTAGTTGCGCCCAACACGGTCAATTTACCCAGGTTGCCAGCAATATGACACTGATAATAGCGCCCGACTAAATCATGCTCGTTACCAATCCCGTTGGGGCAGACATCATTAGAGGCCAGCAGCAGCCTGGTTGTTTCAATCCCGCCGGTGGCCAGAACGACTTTTTTGGCGACAATAGAGGCCTTTACGCCTTCGAGACTCGCGATGTCCAACTGATTCACGTGAGCGCCGGTTGGATTGAGTCGAATACCGGTGCAATTGGCGCCCAGCAACACCTCAACATCTGCTGCCAGCACTAATCGTTGTTTATAACGATCGCCGACATTGGTCGGACATGAAAATCGCTCTAAATTGTTGGTTTTGAGGATGTCACTTTTAAAGCCTTTAATCGCTGCTTGCTGCTCAGTATCAAAGACCTTGTCTGCATCATATTCGTAAACCCCGGCTTCAAGCAGCTTATTGGCTTGTTGATAATATGGGACAAGGTCCTGGTAGCTGATCGGCCAGCCACTCTGTGATACATAATCACGCGGCTCAAAGTCAATCGGGTCGAAGGGCATGCAACGGCCACCCCAGATGGTGGTTGATCCGCCAAATCGACGCTGACGATATTTGTCTGGCGGGCTATGCAGCTTTTCATCTGCCACCTCACCGGCATATAAATGCTGGGTTTTATCGTCTGTAAACTCAAACCCGGACTCTAACAATAATATTTTCAATCCTCGGCCAGACAGTGACAGCGCCAGTGATACGCCCGCAGCACCGGCACCGACGATACAGACATCTGCTTCAATTGTTGAGCCGGAGGACAGGTTATTTAAATTGCTAATCATATTTTTGTTAAATCACTTAAAAAAATTCACAAATAAGCGTTATTATTGAAGCTGTAGATGAGGTGTAAGCAGTGGTGTTGCTTCCGGAATAGGTCAAACGTCTTATATCGCATAATCCTGATGGGTTATACCATATCACACAGGTTGTTTTTTTATTCACGTACGACTGAAAAAATAATCATAATTTTTTACGTAAACCTACGTAATTGTTCACAAACATAATTAACCTTGTTGGGTCTCAGGCTGTTTATGTCAAATACCATAGAAATGTTTGGAATCACCATTCACAAGTTCTCAATGAATGGCGCAATTGATGTGTTACAGGAGTGGCTGCAATTTGGTGGCAATGACTGTAAATATGTGGTCACCCCGAACGTTGACCACGTTGTACAACTTGAAAAAAATCCCGCTTTTAAACAAGCTTATGACCATGCCGCCATGGTGGTGGCAGACGGTAAGCCGGTCGTACTGGCTTCAAAAATTCTGGGTAAACCATTGCCTGAAACAGTCCCTGGCAGTGACCTGGTGCCGAATATTTTTGAGCGGTTTCAGCAAAAAAATCTGCCGCTGAAAATATACCTGCTGGGTGCCATGCCTGGAGTAGGTGAGATTGCTGCAGCCAATATCAAGTCACAATGGCCAGTGGTCGAAGTGGTCGGCATCCTGAGCCCTGATTTTGGTTTTGAAAAAGACAGCGCGTACTGTGATCGCATTTGCCAATCTGTGGCGGATGCCAAAGCAGATTTGCTGGTCATCGGTTTGGGCGCGCCCAAGCAAGAGATATGGGTTGATAAATATGCACATAAGCTGCCTGTCAAAGTGGCGCTATGTGTCGGTGCTACCATTGACTTTCTGGCCGGCAACAAACCCAGAGCCCCGATGTGGATGCGCAAATTTGGCCTGGAGTGGCTACATAGAATGTGCTCTGAGCCCAAGCGCCTGGTAAAAAGATATTTAGTCGATGCCATTATTTTCCCCAAGCTGTTTATACGTGAGTGGTTGAAAAAATAATTGTTGTCGCGCAAAGATTTAGTTTAGAAATGAAGGAGCCGCTGTGAAGATTGCAATTGCTGGTACTGGTTATGTAGGATTGTCATTGGCCGTATTATTGGCTCAAAAAAATGAGGTGGTTGCACTGGATATCGTGCCGGAAAAAGTGGCACTGCTGAATCAAAAAAAATCACCGATTGTTGACCGTGAAATTGAAGATTTCTTAGCTAATAAATTATTGAATTTTAAAGCGACCACCGATAAAAACGAAGCCTATAACAATGCCGAGTTTGTGGTCATCGCCACGCCGACGGATTACGATGCTGAAACTAATTACTTCAATACAAAATCTGTTGAGGCGGTGATTAAAGATGTGATGGCCATCAACCCTGATGCAGTGATGGTAATCAAATCGACGATTCCTGTTGGCTATACAGAAAAAATTCGCGCCGAGCTCAATTGTAATAACCTGATTTTCTCACCGGAATTTTTGCGTGAAGGTAAAGCCCTTTACGATAACCTGTATCCCTCACGCATTGTGGTGGGCGAAGTTTCCGAGCGCGCACAAAAATTTGCCAACCTGCTCAAAGACAACTGCCTGAAACCGGATGCGGCCATTTTGCTGACCAACAGCTCTGAGGCTGAAGCCATCAAGCTGTTTGCCAATACCTTTCTTGCCATGCGCGTGGCTTACTTTAACGAGCTGGATACCTACGCCGAGACGCATGGCCTGAATACCCGCCAGATTATTGAAGGTGTGTGTATGGATCCACGCATTGGTAATCACTACAACAACCCATCCTTTGGCTATGGTGGCTACTGCTTGCCTAAAGATACCAAGCAGTTGCTGGCGAACTACTCACAAGTGCCACAAAACCTGATTAACGCTATTGTGGATGCGAATACCACGCGTAAAGATTTCGTCGCCGATAGCATTATCAAGAAGAAACCCAAAGTAGTGGGGATTTACCGTTTGATCATGAAAGCTGGTTCAGATAACTTCAGGGCCTCTTCGATCCAGGGGATTATGAAGCGGATCAAAGGTAAGGGTATCGAGGTGGTCGTATATGAGCCCGTGCTGGAAGAAAGCGAGTTCTTTCACTCTAAAGTGATTAAAGACCTCAACCAGTTCAAACAAATATCGGATGTTATTATTGCCAACAGGCAAGCCCAAGAGTTGGCTGATGTGGTAGACAAAGTGTATACCCGCGACTTGTTTGGCAGTGATTAATCATTTCTGGAATACGCTATGCGAGTGTTAGTAGTAGGTGGGGCAGGTTATATTGGCTCACATATGGTCAAAATGTTGCTGGGCGCCGGCCACGAGGTGATCACACTGGATAATTTGTCCAGTGGTCACCGCGATGCAGTGCTAGGTGGCACCTTTGTTGAAGGTGATTTGGCAGACCCAGCATGCCTGGCCCAAGTATTTAAGCAGCATCAGCCAGAGGCGGTCATGCATTTTGCCTCTTATATCCAGGTGGGTGAGTCTGTGCGCAAGCCAGACATCTACTACCGCAACAATGTGACCAATACGCTGAACCTGCTAGATGCCATGTTGCAATTTGAAGTGAAGAAATTCATTTTCTCATCGACCGCAGCAGTATTTGGCGAGCCAGACTACGTGCCTATTGATGAAGCGCATCCTAATCGCCCATTGAATCCTTATGGGCGGTCAAAGTGGATGATAGAACAAGTGCTGGCCGACTATGACAAAGCATTTGATCTGCGCTCGGTCTGTTTGCGTTACTTTAATGCGGCCGGGGCCGACCCTGAGGGGCAATTGGGGGAGCGTCATGATCCGGAAACCCACTTGATCCCTTTAATTCTGCAGGCAGCCTCTGGTCGACGCGACAATATCCAGGTATTTGGCCGTGATTACGACACCCCCGATGGTACCTGCATTCGCGACTATATCCATATTGTGGATTTATGCGCTGCCCACTTGGCCGCATTGGAATACTTAAATAAAGACGGCAGCAGTGATCGCTTCAACCTGGGGAATGGCTCAGGATTTTCAGTACAGGAAGTGATTGACGCCGTACAAAAGGTATCAGGCAAACAGGTCACAGTGATTAACGGCCCAAGACGTGAAGGGGATCCAGCCAGACTGGTGGCTGATGCCAAGCGTGCCAGAAGCATATTGGCGTGGCAACCGACCTATACTGCGCTGGACACCATCGTCTCACATGCATGGCAGTGGGAACTCAAGCAGTTAAATTAACGCATTCAAAATTAGGTATAAGGTTGATAAAGATGAAAATTGTTCCAGTGATTCTTTCTGGTGGTTCTGGTACGCGATTGTGGCCATTATCGCGCGCAGTGTTGCCTAAGCAGTTATTGCCATTGGTCAGTGAAAACACCATGCTGCAAGAAACATTGTTACGTTTATCCAGCTGGGCCGAGATTGAATCACCCATTGTCGTTTGCGGTAATGATCATCGCTTTCTGGTGGCGGAACAATTGCGTCAGGTAGGCTTAACGCCAGAAGCGATTGTGCTGGAACCGATTGCACGAAATACGGCGCCAGCCATCGCTGCCGCCAGTTTATTGTTAAAAGAAAAAAATGTCTTGATGCTGGTGCTGCCTGCAGACCATGTCATCACCGATGTCGCCGCTTTTGAAGCCGCAGTACGCCGAGCCAGCGTCGCAGCAGAGCAGGGCAAGCTGGTGACTTTTGGCATTGCGCCCACACACCCTGAAACAGGCTATGGCTACATTCAGTCTGGCAATGCATTAAATACTGCTGATGATTGCTATGAAGTGGCCCGATTTGTTGAAAAGCCAGATGCGGCAACAGCGCAGCAATATCTGGATGCCGGTAGCTTTAACTGGAATAGCGGTATGTTTTTGTTTAAACCTGCAGTTTTCCTGGGTGAGTTACAGCAATATGCGCCGGCAATGTTGAATGCGGTGACCAAAGCCGTTGAGCAGAGCTACAAAGACCTGGATTTTGTGCGCCTGCACGAAGCCTCATTTGCTGAATCACCCTCAGACTCAATTGACTATGCGGTGATGGAAAAAACCAAACTAGCAGCAGTGGTGCCTGCCAGCATGGGCTGGAATGATGTCGGCTCCTGGACCGCGCTAAAAGACGTTCTGCCGAATGACGAAGTAGGCAATGCCGCCCGTGGCGATGTCTTTCTTAAGAATGTCAAAAATACATTGATACGTGCCGAGCATAGATTTGTCGCCGCAGTCGGCGTAGAGGATTTGCTCATTGTAGAAACCGGCGATGCGGTGCTGGTAGCGCATCGAGACTGTGCACAGGATGTCAAAAACATTGTCGACCACCTCAAAGCCAGTGGCCGTACCGAGCACCAAGTACATCCACGTGTTTATCGCCCATGGGGCTGGTATGAGGGCATTGACGTTGGCGAGCGCTTCCAGGTGAAGCGCATTATGGTCAAACCTGGCGAAAAACTGTCGCTGCAAATGCATCATCACCGCGCCGAACATTGGGTGGTGGTGAGTGGCTCGGCGATGATTACCGTCGATGGTCAAACCAAGTTGTTTACCGAAAACGAGTCTACGTATATCCCGATTGGATCAACGCATCGCCTGGAAAATCCAGGTAAATTGCCTTTGCATTTGATTGAAGTGCAATCCGGCAGTTATCTGGGCGAGGATGATATTGTGCGTTACGAAGATACGTATGGCCGCAACTAATATGTCAGGTAGCAATGTTTTGCAAGCAGTGATGCAGCAAAGTGGTGTGGCTTTTGGCACCAGTGGCGCCCGTGGACTCGTGAGCGCCATGACAGACGAAGTATGCGCGGCTTATACACAAGCCTTTATCCAGACAGTCAGGCAGACCTTTGCCTTTAAACAAGTGGCCATTGCCATTGACCTGCGCCCTAGCAGCCCGCAGATTGCAGCCGCTTGTGCCTGCATGCTTGAACAGCTAGGCCTGGAGGTTATTTTTTGTGGGGCGATCCCCACACCGGCGCTAGCCTTGTTTGCACAAACGCAACATATACCTGGCATCATGGTCACAGGCAGTCATATTCCTTTCGACCGTAATGGCCTCAAGTTCTATCGTCCAGACGGTGAAATCAGCAAAGCCGATGAAAGCGCGATGCTGGCATCCGAGTTGCAGCCTTTTACTGGAACGTCATCTGCATTAGCTGCAGAAAACTCGACGGCCAAAAATGCCTATCTCCAACGCTATAAAGATTTGCTGGGTGAGGGCGCCTTAGCTGGCCAAAAGCTGGCAGTGTACCAACACTCAAGCGTTGGCCGCGACTTGGTGCCGCAATTGCTGCGCGAGTTAGGCGCAGAAGTCATTTGCCTGGCGCGCTCGGATACCTTTGTCCCCATTGATACCGAGGCAGTTTCTGTCGAAGATATGCAAAAGGGATTGGACTGGGCCAGGGAATATACCGTAGACGCGATTATTTCAACCGATGGCGATGGTGACCGGCCGTTGATGAGTGATGAACAAGGACAGTGGTTGCGCGGCGATATCGTTGGGCTACTGACGGCCAAAGCACTCAATATCACGCATTTGGCTGTTCCTGTCAGTTGCAATACCGCCATTGAGGCCAGTGGTGCATTTCAGCAAGTTACACGCACGCGTATTGGTTCGCCTTATGTGATCGCCGGGATGGAAACATTGCAAAAAAATGGCGCCAGCAGCGTGGCCGGCTTTGAGGCCAACGGCGGTTTTTTATTGGGAACAACCGTTCCCGCCTATCCAACATTAGCACCACTAGCAACCCGTGATGCGGTATTGCCTGTGGTGTGCTTACTGGCACAAGCAAAACGGCAAAATGAGCCACTCTCCGCTTTGGTGGCCGCATTACCGCAACGCTATACGGCCAGTGATCGCCTGCAAAATTTTGCCACCGAAAAAAGTAAGGCATTGCTTGAAAACTGGTCTGGTGCAGTAGATAAAATGCTAAAGGCCCTGCATCTGGATGAGGCTGCTTCTAGTGTTGATACAACAGATGGCCTGAGAGTGATGTGCCAATCCGGCAACATTATTCATTTACGCCCCTCAGGTAACGCGCCGGAGCTCAGGTGTTATGTCGAAACCGATGCTGCGCCCACTTCGCACGCATTGGTAAACACCGTCCTTAAACAGCTTAGCCAGTTATAAAATCGGCCATCAGCCGCTTCCAAGGTCAGAAATATCGACACGATTGTCATATTTCTGACAAATTGCTTTGCTACTTTCCCCAAGACGCGAGTAAAATAGATGCATTGAAATGGTGCATTACAAACATTTCGTTCTGAAAAGTGGTGCAATTCATGCATCCATCCTAGTTGGTTTATTGTTACAAGCGTAAAAATACTAATAAAATCAGCCTGTTAAACGATCTCACTTGCGCTGGTCTGTTTTTTGCTTTAAAGATAAACAACAAATAAATAAAAATGAAGTAATTGGCCAATATGGGCTATATAAAATAGCCGAATTAAATAATAAGATGGCTAATAATTAACTGTACTGAGGAGAAATACCATGTTCATGCATTGGCTGAAAAAATTATCAATTGTCACCGCGGCAATGATTGCCTTCACTGGCTATGCGCAAGCGACCAATGTGACTTTGAGTTATGGCACCACAGATCTGCTAGGTGTTGTTAACCGCGATGCAGGTGTGATTGGCGGCTTCACATTTAATGATGTGTTTGATCTTGACCTTCAAGTACCAGCCTCACTTTCTTACTTTATTACTGAAATGCCTGACGCTGCCTACAATATCGTGGATAGCACTTTTACTTATGGCCTGTACGATGTTGACAACAACTTGTTAACAACGCCATCGATCCTGACGCCTGGCGCTTACCAATTACGTGTCTCAGGCACGGCTGATGGTTTTAGCGGCGGACAATATTTTTTGAGCTTTAATGTGACCACTCCAGTACCTGAACCAGATCTGGGCTTGTTGATGCTGGTTGGCCTGACCATGATGGGTCTGGTCTCTTTGCGTAAATCACATTCTGCCTAATTATAAAGTTTTCTTGTTTTTTTAATTGAGGAGTAGGTATGAAAGTATCTAATGTATTGGGATCTATGGCATTAATCTCTGCCATCAGTTTTTCACATCAGGCGTTTGCGACCACAAACGTGACTGATCTGGGTAACCTGAATGATGGTCCAGTGGTTGATCAGTCTTTGTTACAGGTTGGTGCTTTTTGGTTGCCAGACCTATACAGCTTTGACTTGAGCTCAGACTCTACGGTCACTGTAGACTTTAAAGCGTTGCTGGGTATCGGTGTTGGCTCTACTTTCAGCCTGTATAACTCTTCAAATACTTTAATCACATCCTACAATATTCCACTGTTAACCTTCGGTGCGACAACAACGTTTACGTTTATCGATATTGCCGCTGGTAATGATTATGTATTCAAGTTTAATCCAGGTGCATTGAATGTCACCTTGGCAAATAAGCTCACTTTCACTGCACACGAAACTGTGCCAGTGCCAGAACCAGAGTCTAATGCACTGATGCTGGTTGGTTTGGGTATCATTGGTTTGATTGCTCGCAGAAAATTTGCTTAATTTTTGCTTGCCATAAAAAAGCCGGTTTGCATTTGCAACCGGCTTTTTTGTTTTAATACATGTTTATTACTTGAGGTAGTCCTTTATTCTTTGGGCGGCGGCAATCGTTTCTTCAGTCGACGCCACCAGCGCCATACGAATAAAGCCTTTGCCGGGGTTTAGGCCATGCGCTTCACGCGCCAGAAAAGAGCCTGGCAACACCGTAATATTCAACTCCTGATACAACTGCCTGGCAACAACGGTGTCGTCTTTTTGTGTGTTAATCCATAAATAAAATGCGGCATCTGGCAACTGCGTGTGTGGCCAGACTTGTTGCAGCAGTGGTGTCACTGCACTGAACCTCTCGCTGTATAACGCACGGTTATGGATCACATGTGCTTCGTCATTCCAGGCCACTACACTGGCAGCTTGCACTGCCGGGCTCATGGCGCAGCCGTGGTAGGTACGATACAAGGCAAATTTCTCAACAATATCTGCATCGCCTGCGACAAAGCCAGAACGCATGCCAGGCACATTCGAGCGTTTGGAAAGTGAGCTGAACATGACGACACGGCTAAAGTCGCGACCTAGCTGATGTGCTGCCTGCAATGCGCCAACCGGTGGATTATTCTCATCAAAATAGATCTCTGAATAACACTCATCTGACGCAATCACAAAACCGTATTGGTCGGACAGCTCAAACAGGGTTTTCCAGGCCTGAATATCCATGACCTTACCGGATGGGTTACCTGGGCTACATACAAACACCAATTGGGTACGCTTGAGGATATCGACCGGTACTTGTGTCAGGTCCATGACAAAGTCATTGTCTGGCGTGGTGTTGATAAAGTAGGGCTGCGCACCGGCTAAAAAGGCCGCACCTTCATAAATCTGGTAAAACGGGTTGGGTGAAATCACTACTGGCTGTTGTGCAACGCTGGTATCAATGACTGCCTGCGCAAAGGCAAACAAGGCCTCGCGGCTGCCATTCACCGGCAAAATCGCTTTATCGACATTGAGGGCGGGAATGTTGTAGCGACGTTGCAGCCACTGATTAATCGCTTCTCGCAAGGCCGGTACACCGATTGTGGTAGGATAGCTGGCCAATCCTCCCAGGTTGCTGGCGAGTGCGTCACTAATGATACTCGGCGTGGCGTGTTTAGGCTCACCGATCGACAAGTTGACAGGACTAAACGCCGGGTTAGGCGTCAGGCCTTGAAACAGATCGCGCAAGCGTTGAAACGGATAGGGCTGAAGTAGGTTTAAATTTGGATTCATAGGTGTGTATTATAAGTGAGCCTGCCACATAAACAAAAAGCTTCCGGGCAAAAATATACGGCCTCAGCGGCATTGATCTATGGTGCATTATGCTGGGGCGTTATCTGGTATCCCTACCGCTTGCTCAACGATATCGGCTTGTCTGGCGTGCAATCCAGTTTATTGAGTTATAGCCTGGCGTTGTTGATAGGTGGCATGCTGTTTTGGCGGCGATTCAACGACATACTGCACGTCCCTGCCTCGGCCTATTGGCTAAGCCTGATCGCGGGCTGGACCAACCTGGCTTATGTACTGGCGATTATTGATGGTGAAGTCATGCGCGTGATGCTGCTGTTCTACCTGTCGCCGCTATGGACCTTATTGCTGGCAAGAGTCTGGCTGCATGAGCCCTGGCATAAACCGCAACTACTGGCTATAGGACTATCTTTATTAGGCGCGGTCTTAATGCTTACCGACGGTCAATGGGCATGGCCGTGGCCACAATCCACCTCAGACTGGCTGGCACTCTCTGCCGGCATTGGCTTTTCTTTAACCAATGTCATGACCCGTTTTTCCACACATTTAACGATTGCAGCCAAAGGCATGCTGGTATGGCTGGGTGTCTTTGGCTTGTCATTCGCGGTATTACTTTGGCAATCTGGCATCGCTGGCATGGCGTTTATCACGGCATCAACCTTCACCTCCTATGTGACCATCACTTTCTTGGTGATTGCCTTATTGCTGGTTTCAGCGACTTTGCTGGTGCAATATGGCGTGACCAAAATACCCGCTATCCAGGCGTCAGTGTTGTTTATGTCCGAGTTGATTGTGGCCGCGATTGCCGCTTATTTTCTGGCGCAGGAAACCATGTCGGTGATGGAAATGATAGGCGGCTGTTGCATTATTGCCGCAGGCATCTTGTCGGTCAGCGTTGGCGAGTCTGACTAAGCGCGAGACAGCAATTGCCGATAAGCCTGCTCCAATTGCAGGCAGAATGTGTGCGGCTCAAACAGCACACCGGCCTGGCTTTTCACTTTGGACTTGAGCAATGCCAGTGCGCTTGCATCATGCGCTAAAGTGATAGCGCGCTGTTCAAGCGCCGTCCAATCGGCGCAGATGCATTCATCCAGCCCGATATGCTTGAGTAAACTGGCACTGACCCGTGCCGGGAAGGTATCGCCAGCCACCGTGAGCAGGGGAATCCCTTGCCATAAAGCATCACTGGCGGTGGTGTGCGCGTTATAGGGTGCCGTATCCAGCATCAGATCGGCATGCTGTTGCCTGGCAATATGTTGCGCAATGCTGGTGCGTGGCGCAAAAATCAATCGATCGGCGGCAATGCCAGCCACTTTTGCTTGCGCTTGCAGGTGCCGTGTTGCCCACTGGTTACATTGCAATAACCACAATACGCTGCCTGGCACTTGCTGCAAAATGCGCATCCAACTGGCAAACACATCCGGCGTGATTTTAAAACTCTGGTTCAGGCAACAAAACACAAACCCCTGCTCAGGCAGGCCATGCGCTTTGCGCGTGTCAGCCTCAGCCATGGGGCGTTGTGCATTGTTTGCCTGGTAGCATGGCAACACTACAGGCTGTTCGGCCACAACCACTTCATTTAATGTGCCATCCACAATCATGGCGTCAAACAGCGGCTGACCATTGACCATTCCCATACTACCTGGATAACCGAGCCAATTAATGTGGGTGCGGGCAGGGCGGTAGGCGGCAATGCCGCTACGGCTATTTTGCGTATAGCCGGTTAAATCTACCAGCACATCAATCCCCATGCGTTGCATATGTGCGGCGACTGCCACATCAGGCATGCTGGTGATGTCTATCCAGTGATTGGCGGCGGCAAACAAGGCTAGGCGTTCGCTTGAGTGATCGTCTTTGCTGTTGCTATATAAAAACACTTCGAATTGCTGATAATCGTGCGCCGCAATCACGTCTGTGACTAAATACGCCAGTGGGTGACGACGGAAATCAGAAGAAAGGTAGGCAATTTTAATGCGCTGCTGATTTTCTGGCTGGCTAGACTGTTGTGTGGCGGCTAAGGGCTGGATATGGCCATAATGCAGTTGTGCCCAGTTGCTTGCACACGCCAGTTGCTCAGCCGCTGTGGTGCCCGGCATCGCCAAAAATGCAAATGGCGGGATCTGCGCCTGTGGAGATTGTGCTAACGCAGCGCGCACTTCGGCAATGGCGGCATCCAGACCTTGCCAGTCGGCCATATGCTGTTTTTGATGAATCCAGTGTACTTTGGCATGCAGTAGCTGCGGATCAAGTTTAATGGCCTGTGCATAGGCAGCCACGGCCAAGTCTAGCTGACCTTGCTCACGGTAGGCATTGCCCAGGTTGTTGTGGCACTCTGCATCGCCAGGTGCCAGCGCAAGTGACTGCTGGTAATGTTGAATCGCCAGCGCATTCTCACCCAGTTTGCGCAGGCTATTGGCCAGGTTGAAATGCACATCAGCCTGTTGTGCATCTTGCGCTAGCGATTGCCTGAAATAGTGCGCGGCGACCGATTCATCTCCACGCAAACTGGCCGTATTGCCGAGTTGCATCAATATTTGCGGGTGATCGGGTGCCCATTGTAATGCTTTAAGAAAAGCTTGTTCAGCATCTTCAGCTTGCTTGAGTGCCAGATAATGCCGCCCCAATTCATAATGCAACTCAGGGTCTTGCGGCGTGCGCGTTAACTGCTGTTTTAACTGTTGAATACTCGCACTCATGCTGACGCCTGCCCAGTAAAAGGATTAAGCAAAGATTTCCAACCCAGCTGCTTAAACAAATGACGCTGCGGATGCAAACCGTGCCAGAAACTGTCTTTGGTCAATTGTGGCAATCTGGTGCCAAAGTCGCTTAACAAGCGTCTGGCCAGTATGGCTGCACAATAAGGCGCGGTCATCAAACCTTTGCTGCCATGCGCAACATGCACATATAGGCCTTGTGGCGCGGGTAGCGCGGCAAAATCGTTGATCGGTGCACATTGAGCATGAAACGTTGTTGTCGCCAGCACAGGCCCGACATAAGGCAAATAATCCGGAGAACCACACCTGGACGATGCGCGCGCAAAAGTCACTTCCGCGCTGCTTGCATGATCGAATTGCGGGCTCAACCTGCTCACCATATCGAGGTTGCTCAGATTATCCTGTTCGCGAACGTCAGTACTACTATCACCTGGTGCAAAAGTAGCTCCCATGGCATGCTGGCCTTGAGAAAGTGGGGTCAGGTAACCATCCCCGCATAAAATCACCTTGAGCGATTGCATAGACACCTGCCCGGCAATCATGCCCATCTGGCCACGCACCGGATTTAGCCACATGCCGCTTTCTGGCAATAAGCTGGCGGCTTCTGCGGCATTACAGACAATCACGGCATCAAAATAATCATTAATTGTTCCTGCCTGATCTGCTAGCTGCCAGCCTTGCTTTTGGGAGGTCAATTGGCAAATATCTTGCTGAAGATGCAACGTGATATTGGGATGGGCTATCATGCGTGCACATGCTGCGGTCGGATTTACCCAGGCGCCAGCTGCAAAATACAGGCACTCATGCGCCAGGTTAACCCCGGCCTGTGCACTGGCCTGTGTTGCATCTAGCTGTTGTAGCATGCCTAAATGCGCATATCGGCTGGCCACTTTCTGTACCCGTTTATGCTCGCGAGGATTGCTGCCCAGTTGTAACAAACCACAGCTTTGAAAGCCATCCTCACCCAAATTCAGGCTGGCATAGTGACGCAGGCTAAAACTATAACTACGCCACGCCAGTTGATCATTTTGCGGTTTTTCGGCATTCAACCGTGGGTAGAGCATGCCCCTGGGATTGCCGGAGGCGCCACTGGCAAGTTGATCTGCACGTTCAAACACATGTACCTCGCAGCCTAAGCTGGCCAGATGCCAGGCGGTACTGCAACCCGCAATACCGGCACCAATGATTGCCACTTTAGGCAACGAAGTAGAAGAGGGGCATTGTTCAGATAGCGGCCATACGCCGCATAACATTTCACGTTTTTTGCCAAACCCACGTGCTTTTTCAACCTGGAACCCAACCGTCTGCAAACCGCGCTTAACCAGCCCGGCGCTGGTAAACGTGGCAAATGTTGTCCCGGCATGCGCACATCTGGCCATACATTCAAATAGATAAGGCTGCCACATTTGTGGATTTTTGGCTGGCGCGAATCCATCTAGAAACCAGGCATCCGCCTGCAGTTGCAACTGCGGTAGAATCTGCTCGCTGTCCCCAATATACAAGGTCAAACTGGTAGAGAATGACGATAGCTCCAGCTGGTTAATCCCAGGTTGCAATAAATGATATTGTTGGCATAAAGCCTGGCTGATATCGGCCAGTTCAGGGAAATGTGCATGTGCCATCTGCAAGTCTTGCAAGGTAAACGGGGCGATTTCTATGCTGACAAAATGCAAGTGCGCGTTGGCTGGCGCAGTAGCACGCCACAATTGCAGAGTAGCCAGAAAATTGAGGCCGCTGCCAAAACCGGTTTCAATAATCACAAAATGGCTGGGGCAGTCAGTCGGCAGTTGCTGCCATCTTGCCTCTAACTGGTTGTGCTGCAGAAAGACATGGCGCGTTTCAGCCAGCCCATGCTGTGGATGATCCGGGTTGACTGAAAAATAAACATCATCGAATTGTGTAGAGTAGGGTAAGCCGTCGCGCCACTCTAAAACTGCATGCGTACTCATAGGCTGGCAAGTGTATCACGCCGCACGGGCCCATTAAACCCGCTTGGCGGCCCGGTAGCCAGGTTTGGCCAGCAACAGATGCACATCCCCCAAGGCACATTCGGCAAAGCCCCCTTCGCAATAGCTCAGGTAAAAGTCCCACATGCGGATAAACGTGTCGCTATAGCCTAATTGCCGAACAGCGTCGATTTGCGCGAAAAAATTTTCGCGCCATAAGCGTAAAGTCGTGGCGTAATGCAAACCTATGTCTTGCAAATCCACCAGCCGTAAATCACTCGCCCGCGTCATGCTGGTAAGCATGGCCGTATTGGAAGGAATGTTCGACCCCGGGAATATATAGCGTTGAATAAAATCCACTGAACCGATAGCACTGGCATAGCGCTGGTCGGCAATGGTAATCGCCTGAATCAGCGCAACACCGTCAGCTTTGAGCAGATGGCTCACTTTGTTGAAATAGGTATCGTAATACTGATGACCAACGGCTTCTATCATTTCGATGGACACAAGTTTATCAAACTGGCCTTGCAAGTGACGGTAGTCCTGTTTCAGCACTGTGATCTGCTCTTGCAGACCTTCTTCACGCACCCTCGCTTGCGCCAGCAGGTACTGCTGTTGGGAAATGGTGGTCGTCGTCACCTGGCAGCCGTAATGTTTAGCCGCATAAATGGCAAAACCACCCCAGCCAGTCCCAATTTCAACAACGTGATCACCAGGAGAAAGCTGCAACTTATCACAAATCACTTGTAATTTTCGCTCTGAAGCGGCTTGCAAGTCGGTGATATCAGCGTCAAACATGGCCGACGAATACATCATGGTGGGGTCCAGGAATAACTTGAACAAGTCGTTACCTAAATCATAATGGGCCGCGATATTTTTCTGGCTGCCAGCTTCGCTGTTACTGTTTAACCAGTGAAATACTTTCAACACAGGCTTGGTCAACCACTGATAGCCGCCCTCCAGGGTATCCATCACAGACTGGTTAAGTACCATCAGGCGAATAACATTGCTTAATGTGTCTGCCTGCCAATAGCCGAGCATATAAGCTTCTCCGGCCCCGATGCTGCCGCCAAAGGCAATTTCACCGTAAAAGCGAGCATCATGCACGGTAATCGTCGCCTGTAGACCACCTGTATTCGCTTGGCCGAACACATGGTGCTCATCACCGTCAATCAAAGTTAACTGACCTATTGCCAAGCCAGCCAATCGCTTGAGTACTTGCGATTTTGCCAGCTGCGCCACCCATTTTGCGCGACTTTTGGATTTTAATGGCTTGGTTAAAGTATCGGCGGATACTGCAAGGGGGGAGGGGGCTGTGGTCATGATCAATCTCCGCGTTGAGTACGCTGGTCTGGGTGTGGATAAAACGGTATTTTTTTAAACCATAAGCGCAGTGCTTGCCAATATATGCCCCAGATCACTTTCAAGGTCATCCAGGGGTAGCTGAGTAACATGCGGTTCAGCGCGCTGGCCTGCCACGGCTGGCGCTGCATTTTCAAGGTAGCGAAGAACATGGCCTGATCCTGCTGCCAGTTTTGCATATGCACACCGAGCGCCTCACCAGGTATCGAAAATTGCCATTGGTAGTCAATCTGCATAGGCATAAAAGGCGAGACATGAAAGTTTTTTTTAAACTGGAACAACAGGGGCGCGCCTTGCTGCACCGTATGCACATAGGCAAAGCGCTCCTTCCATGGCGTATTGGTAATATGGCTGACGATGGCTTGTAATTCACCTTCGCTGTTATGGCAATAATAAAAACTGACCGGGTTAAAGCAAACACCCCAGTAGCGACAATGTGTCAGCAGCCCGATGCGGCCCAGCGGCCGCTGCCCGGTCTCTTGCTCGACCAGGTCACGCACACAAACTTCCAGCGGTATTTCAGGCGAGCCCAGGTAGTCCTTGCGACTGAAATACGCCAGATTGGGTGTCAGGTAAGACCATAGACGGGTGTTCTTGAATAAAGTTGGCAGCTCTTCAAGATCGATATACAGCATAAACAGCTGGTAGCGAAAACCATGTAATGTAGGTTGCAATCGCTGATGACTGACCCATCCGGTATAAATCGCACTGTGTAAAGCAGGTGTACGGGCTTCGGTCATGTCGTCGCCGCTTTAAAGTGCTCAATCGCGCTTAATGCGCTGACGACGCCATCTTCATGAAAACCGTTGCGCCAATAGGCACCGGCGTAAGCTGTGCGTTGAGGTCCGCTGATCTCGGCATGCCTACTTTGTGCCCTGGCGCCTGCCAGCGTGTATAAAGGATGACGGTAATGCAACTTTTTGATCACTTTTGCCGGATCAATGGCCTCTGTGTAGTTCAGCGTGACCAGTAAAGGCTCGGCGGAGCGGATACCCTGCAAGATGTTCATGTTATAAGTCACTTGTACTTTATCAACCGGCGTCGCTGTCACATGATAGTTCCACGCGGCCCACGCCAGCTTGCGCTTTGGCATCAGCCTGGCATCCGTATGCAGGAAAACCGTGTTGTTCTGATAAGGGATGGCGCCGAGCACGTCTCGCTCTTTATCAGTGGCTTCAGTGCCTAGTATCTGTAAGGCTTCATCACTATGACAGGCAAAAAACACATAATCAAACGACTGGGATTGCCCGTTTTTTGTAATCACGGTGACCCCTTGCGTATGACGTTTCACGGCACTGACAGGGGTTTTAAGCTGAATACGATCCTGATAACCTGAAGACAAGGCTTCAAGATAGCGCGCTGAACCACCGACAATGGTTCGCCATTGCGGGCGCTGGTCTATGCTAAGCATGCCATGATGGTGGAAAAAACGCACAAAAAAGCGTGCCGGGAATTGCAGCATCTGCTCTGCATCAGTAGACCAGATGGCCGCCCCCATGGGAATAATGTAGTCGCGGATAAATTGCGTGGAGTAGCCATGCTGATGCAAATAGTCACCCAGGCGTATTTCGTTGCCTGGGGCCAGCAAAGCCAGTGATTGTTTGTTAAAACGTAAAATGTCTTTGACCATACGATAGAAACGCGGAGACAACAGGTTGCGCCGTTGGGCAAACAGGCTGTTGAGTGAAGTTCCGTTATATTCGAGGCCGCTGACTTCGTTACGCACACTAAAGCTCATTTCGCTGTCTCGCCAGGTGCCCCCCGTTTCACGCAACAGGCGCTCAAACTCAGGATAGGTTTTATCGTTAAATACGATAAACCCGGTATCCACCGCATGACTTTCACCAGCGATGTCGACCTGATGCGTATGGGTATGGCCGCCCAGGTAATCATTGGCTTCAAACAGCGTGATCTGGTGTTGTTTGTGCAGCGAGTAGGCGAGGGTATTGCCAGCAATGCCGCCACCTATGATGGCGATCTTCATGCACGATCCTCTTTGCTAGCATGCTGCGCCCGAATCTCTAGAGGAACCTGCTTGAGTTGCCAGATGATGCCGAGGGCAGCGAGTAACTTGAGCCCGTAGTAGGTCAGGTCAATTTCCCACCAGTAAAACCCCTGCTTGGCTGATCCCGGGAAGTGGTGGTGGTTATTGTGCCAACCTTCACCCAGGGTCAAAATGGCGATGAGTAAATTATTGCGGCTGTGGTCACGTGTCGCATAACGACGGCTGCCCCAGACGTGCGCCAGTGAGTTGACACAGAAAGTGGCATGGTAAAGGGCAATGGTAGACACCACAAAGCCCCAGACAATTAACTGCCAGCCGCTGGTCTGCAAGACTGGAACATGCGCTTGCAATAACGCGCCAAGGCCGTAAATAATGGCAGCAAAAGCAATCGGAATCAGGCTATCAAAACGGTCCAGCCAGCAAAGTTCACGGTAGCGGCTAAGCTCACGCACCCGATCAAGCTGCGTTTTAAAGTTGGCGTGACTTAAAAACCATCCTAAGTGACTCCATAGCAAGCCATGCTGGTGCGGCGAATGCACATCTAGCGGCTGGTCGGCATGCATGTGATGGCAACGATGATGCGCAGCCCACCATAATGGCCCACGTTGAACTGCAGTAGCGCCGATCAATGCGAATATAAATTGCGCGATGCGTGAAGTCTGAAAAGTCTTGTGGGCAAAATAACGATGGTAAAAGCCGGTAATGGCAAACATGCGCACCACATACATCAGGATGGCAAATATCACCGCAAAAGGGCTCCAGCCGACCCAGAACAATGCCACCAAGGCAAGATGCAGGGCGACAAAAGGCAGCACGCGCCACCAGTCAATGCTCTCGGCACTGGCTGTTTTTGGCGGTTGGTAGCGGTGATTATCTAACCAGCCAACCAGCCGCCATAGCAAGCCTGAAAATCTATGTTGCATGTCACACCCTCTCGCAAAACTAATGCATCCGCTATTTTTTATTTTTGATGTGGAAAAACCTGTAATTTGCTGGTGTCATAGCCCATGGCTTTGATCTTGGCGACCAGCTCGCCATAGGTTTTTGGATCGATACGTGGTTGACGTGACATTAGCCAGACATAATCGCGCTTGGTTCTGGCAATCACCGTGTGCTGGTAATCCTCACTCAAATAAGCAATCAGGTATTCAGATTTAAATGGCCAGACAAATTGCATGCGCCACTCTGCATTACCGCTCCCGGGTAGCACATAGCCCGTTGGATGATAGCTTTTGAGCGGTCCGTCAAAGCCACCTTTGTTAAAGGTAAACGTTGTGGCAATTGAACCATCTGCATGCTGGCGATACTGCTCAATCGGATTGTAAGGGTCGCGTTCAATGAATGTTGGTATCGCTGCAATGACATACCAATCCCCCATAAAACGTGCTAGGTCCACATGTTGCACGGTCTTGATGGGTGGCAAGTTCTGGCATGCCGTCAATCCAAACACACTAATCATACAAATCACTTTAAATAAAATTTTTAACATATTGATTAAATAAGTTTATATATTATTCTATAACCCTCAGGCGTGATGGATTCCAGGGCCACCCAATCCTGTTGCTCGTCATACCACACCGTGATCTTCAGTTTTTCCTTGCCCTGATATTTGCCATTTAAACGGTATTGGTGCGCCACAATATGTTGCTCTTTTACCTGTATGGTCTGCCTGCCTTCATCGGTGACCGTTACGTCCAGGTATTCTGCATTTTGCGGGTTAAGCAAACGGGTCTGCTTGAGTATCTCTGGATTCCAGTAAGCAAATGTCATGACACAAGCAGGCAGCGACTGCCTGCCAGTTTTTTGTTCAATCACAAATTGATCATCTTGCTGCTGGCCTCTGACATCAGTAATCTCTTTGTTCTCTTCAGTATGCGCGGTCAATTGACTCAGGCATTGGCCCTGCCAGATTTCGTCAGCCTGGTGCTGGTAGTGGTAGGCATTAATAAACAACACTTTGACTTTAAAACGAGCCCGGCTTTGCAAGCGGTTCTGGTCAAGAGAGAAGGTATGCGTGCCAATCTTCTGCTTGTCGAGCCAAACATCAAAAGACCATTCTTTTGCCTCGGCAATTGGCATTGCCAGCATCCACGCCGTGAGCGGCACAATACCGAGCGTTTTATGCATTCGAGCTATCCTTTTTAGGCAGCCCAGGAATAAACGTATTGGTATTGCGGACATAGTCTGCATAGCCTGGGCGACGGCTGTATATGGTTTTCTCCATCAGGCTGACACCACTGACTTTCAGTAGCAAAAACGTCATGATGACTGGAGATAACCAGCTCCAAGGATGGCCACTGGCAACGCCAAGCAGGCCAAAACCCCACCAGATCAGGCATTCTCCAAAATAGTTGGGATGGCGACTATAACGCCAGAGCCCGGTTTGCAACACGGCCCCCTGGTTGTCTGGCTGGCGACGAAATTGCATCAGTTGCCAATCAGCGACGACTTCCCAGTAAAAGCCGAGCAAAAATAACAGGGCTCCCGCCAGATCAAACCGGTTTAATGCCGTCTGGTTAATCACTGCGGCATAAAGTGGATAAGAGATCACCCAGGCCAATAAGGCCTGAAAGGCAAAAATGATATAGAGGCTCTTGAACCAGAAGTGTGGTTCGTTATTTTGGCGTATTGTCTGATAGCGATGGTCTTCTGCTCCCCAGTTGCGCCAGGTGAGAAAAATACTGAGACGAAGCGCCCATAGCGTCACCGCCACAAGGGCTAATACTGCGCGTGACGATAAATCAAGGGCAAACAGGGCGCTGGTATAGGCGGTGATGGCCATAAACCAGCTCCACATGCTGTCTACATGGCTGTAATGATGCGTGGCAAAACTCAGTAACCAGCCGCTGAGGGCAAACACCACAATGGCAATCAATGCATACTGGTAAATCATGTAGGCCCTGTCGATAATGTTTCATTAAATCTGCGACGTATCCAGAGCAGTAAGGGCATGGCTACCGCCCATTCGACCGTCACCCAAAGCAGGCTCCATGAAGAGAATGGCAAATCGATGACCTTTAATTGCTGTGCACCAAGGTAAGCCAAAGGACCAAACACCCCCCCCAATATGGCCGCCAGTATTATTCTGCCTTGTAACCAACGCATACTGACATTAAGCGTCATGGAAAAGGCCAGCCATAACGCAATCATCCACAGCGGGATAAATGCTGGCCATGTGTGATGGTGCTCAAAGCTTAACCAACCTAGCGTGTAAGCAATTTGGTCCAATATGCAGCCTAACAAGGTTGTGATCAGCAGGGGCAAGGCATGCCGCCAGCTTTCTATCCATTGCAAATGCACACAGCAGGCCGCAATCACTAACAGCAAGACCGCCCAACCTAAGCCAGGCTTGGCAGATAATATGCAAGCCCACCACCATAGCTGGAAGCTCACAAAATTAAATACAAGCCACTTTTTAGAAGCCATGTTTTATCTTTGGCATTATCTTTTCGAGAACAAGTAATGACTGACCCACCAGGTTTGTCCCTGGTTGTAGCCAAACAATTCGGCACATGCCATAAAGAAAATGCGCCAGCGTTGACGCCAGATCTCGGCATCCGCATCACCATAAATTGACTGCAAAACGGGGGTGAGTGCATCATGGTGCTGATCCATGTTCGCCAGCCAGGCATTAGCTGTTTTTTCATAATGCGTGCCACTCCAACGCCATTTATTGATGATTTTGAGGTCATCCTGAAAGTAAAGCGGCAAGTCATCGCTTGGCATCATGCCGCCACTAAAAAAATACTGGCTCATCCAGTCATCTTCGGCTTTGACGTCAAAGGGATAAGCCGCGGTGCGATGTACAAAGATATGTTTAAAGAACAACCCATCAGGTTTGAGCCAACGTGCGACTTTGGCATAGAGCACCTGGTAATTACGCATGTGCTCGAACATTTCGACAGACACCACACGGTCAAAGGTCTGGTCAGTATCAAATACATTCATGTCTGCTGTGATGATATGAATATTGGATAATCCACGGGCTTGTGCTTGCTGCAATATATATTCACGTTGCGACGCCGAATTGGAGACTGCCGTAATCTGCGCGTTAGGATAATGGCTGGCCATCCATAACGTCAGAGAGCCCCAACCACAACCGAGCTCCAGTATTTTCAAAGGACCGCCCAGGCAAGCATGCGCACAGGTTTGCGCGAGTGACAGGTGTTCCGCTTCATCAAGGGTATGCGTATCCGGCAGCCAAAAGCAGCTACTGTATTTGCGGTTCATGCCTAAACAATACTGATAAAAAGCGGCTGGAATTTCATAATGCTGCGCATTTGCTTTTTCAGGGAGTGGGGCGATATCCGCTAACTGCATCTGCTCAATAAACGCAATCAGGCTGGCTTGCGTATGCGCACAATCGCCGTCAACAATTTCTTGCAGCCTGGTTTTACAAAGCATTCTGATGCCTTTGCGAATCAATGCATCAGGCAACGATCCTTTTTCAGCAAGCGTGAGTGCAATCGATGTTTTCGCGGATTTAATTGTCATGATTATTATTAGTGTGCAAATTAATTTCTATAGTATAGGTCTATTCTTTGCCATATTTAGTTTCATCCTTTAAATATTTTTTTAACGTTTTGCTCTTGGCAACAGGCTCGCGTTTAGATGTATACTAACCTGTATAGTTCAGGACATCTTATATGAAAACTGCGCCACAAAAACGTATTTTCCGTTATGCCACGATTGGCTTTTCATGCCTGTTATTGGCATGCACACACCACACAAAACCTGTTGCCCAGAGCAAAGATCATGTTGACTGGCCTAGTTATGGCTTGAATATGTCATCGCAGCGTTTTTCAGCGTTGTCGCAGATCAATCAGCACAATGTTGCCCAGTTACAAGCGGCATGGTCTGCAGAAACAGGGGTGAAAGCGACATTTCAAGCCACGCCTATCGTCGTGAATGGCATCATGTATGTCAGCCTGCCGTTTAATCATGTGATAGCCCTGGACGCTGCCAGCGGCAAGCAATTATGGAAATACACGCACGCGCGCAAAGCAGACTGGCAAATGTGCTGTGGCCCGGCCAATCGCGGTGTCGCAGTGGCAGAAGGCAAGGTGTTTATCGGCACGGTAGATGCCAGGCTGATCGCTCTTGATGCCCAGAGCGGCCAAAAATTGTGGGATATTGATGTGGCAGCCAATCAGGTGAATACCGAACACCAGGATGCCTTAAGCGGCACTGACCCGAATAAAACACGTAAAGTCACCGGCGGCACCGGCGTTGGCATCGCCATGGCACCAGTGGTTTATCAGCATAAAGTCATCATTGGCATTACCGGCGTCGGTTACGGCCTGCATATCGACAACCCGCGCAGTGATGCGCCATTGGGCGCGGTGATAGGCGTCACCGGGCGCTATGGCCGCCCAGGTTTTCTGGCGGCGTTTGATGTCAATGACGGTCATCAGGTATGGCAATTCGACACGATTCCCAAGCAAGGCTGGGAAGGGCAGTTTGCAACAAAAACGGCTGATGGCAGTCAATTCGATCGTGATATTGCGGCAGAACAAGCCGCCCTGAAAGACTATCCGGACGCTGCGCGCTTTGGTGGCGGCTCAGCGTGGAGCACGCCAGCCATTGATACCGCCAGCCATACCCTGTATTTTGGCACGGGTAACCCTTCACCACAAATGAATGATGTTTCCCGGCCTGGCGACAATCTTTACACCGTTTCGCTGGTCGCACTGGATACAGAAACCGGCAAATACAAATGGCACTACCAGCAAGTGCCACATGACTTATGGGGATATGATTTGGCGAGCCCGCCGGTATTGTTTAACTACAACCACCAGGGAAAAATCATCGCCGCCGTCGGCCAGGCCAGTAAAACGGGCTGGTTCTATATTCATGACCGCACCAATGGGCAGTTCCTGGCCAAATCAGTGCCATTTGTGCCACAACATAATCTATTTAAAAAGCCGAGCCCTGAAGGCACGATTGTCTACCCGGGCATACTGGGTGGTGCGAACTGGTCACCGGTCAGCGTTGATGAGCACCAACAAAAGGTGTATGTCGCGGCCATGCACAGCCCGATCAAATACAGCGTACATGAAACCGAAGTCAACGCGGGTGAAAAGCCTATTCGCTATGCCGCCAGCGAGCCAACAGATGATGCGCGCTGGGGTTTATTAAGTGCCATTGACCTTAAATCCGGGCAGATTGCCTGGCAGCACAAAACCAGCCAGCCATTGGTAGGCGGCGTGCTAGCCACAGCGGGCGGTTTATTATTTTGCGGGGAGGGCGATGGAAAGTTTGCGGCCTATGATAGTCAAACTGGCCAATCACTATGGCAATTTGCATCTGAATATGGCGTCAATGCACCACCAATCACCTATCAAATCAATGGCGAACAATATATTGCGGTAGTGAGTGGCGGTAACTCTCTGTTTGGGTTTAAACAAGGCGACCGTATTTTGACATTTAAATTACCGTCAAAGCATTAATCCTTTTTTAAAATTCCAACCAATTAGATTGATTGCTATGCATTTGCTTAATGGCTAAAAATGGCATTTTTTTCTTGAAAAACAGATTGTTAGGTTTACAGAATATCGCGTAAACAGTTAGAATAACTGCGATTTTGAAATTGCAGTTTTATGATTATAAAAATAAGCCGTGGAGTAGCCCGTTAGTACTATTGTGTATCTAACGGTTGTCACAAATAATGAGTATAGTTTTTTAGTTAGCATTAATCCTTGGAGAAGTCGTAATGTTTCAAACCCTGAAAAAAATGGCAGTCGCTGGCGTATTCGGCATTGCATCTATGTCTGCAGCACAAGCGCAAGACTTTGGCGCTTACACAACCAGCCAAAGCCTGGATTTTATTCGCCTGATCGCTGATGCAGATTTCACCAAAACAAATGGCGCTTTGAATACCAGAGGCCCATACTTTGAAGATATTTATGAAATCAACCTGACTCAAGTGTCTGATTTTTCATACAGCATCACAGAAATCACCACAGGCAACAATGCACAGTATGACGTGACATTTATGAACTATGGTTTTTACGATGCGAACGGCGAAGCTGTGACCACATTGACTAGCCTGGCAGCTGGTACTTATTTCCTGACTGCTACCGGCAAACTGTCTGGTTCTTTGGGCGGTGACTTCAATGTCAGCTTCAACATCAACCCACTGACTCCAGTACCAGAAGCTGATTCATATGCTTTGATGCTGGCTGGCTTAGGTTTGATGGGTTTGGTAAGCCGTCGTAAAGCTAAATAAGTTTCCACTTATTTGGTAAGCAAAAAAGGGCGCTTAGCGCCCTTTTTTTTATTCAATGATAAAACACACCTGACCGCTATTCAGCGCACGTTTATAAACAGCGTGCTCTTTACCATCCTCACACAATTTAATTGATACAAATAAAATACTTACGTGTTTTCTTAATTTAGTATTTAATAGCTCTTGCAGCGCAAGTACCGAAACTGATTGATCCTTGATGTTAAAAACAAGAAGGGAGTCATAATGCTTAGTCGCAAGGTTTCATCAGTATGAGTTCGCAAAAAAAAGAAGTGTGGGCGCTGGAATCCGTCATTATTTATGGATTCATCAGTTTCTTCGCATTACTCGTGTTGCTTGGCATTACCAGCATGGTTTACCTGCAGCGCTTTGCTGAAAATAACCGCTGGGTCAGCCACACCAACGAAGTCATCTCCAAGCTGGATAAAGGCCTGGTGCTATTCAATCAACTGGAAGTTTCACAACGAGGCTTTCTGCTCACGGCTGATGATAGTTCTATTACACGCCGCGATGCTGCGTTGGCCGACTTGCAAAAAGATGTCACAGAACTTGCCGTACTGACCAAAGACAATTATTTCCAGCAGCAGCAAATCACCCAATTAAGGCAATTAATTGATAAGCGGATTATTTACTTTAATCACATTATTGAGACTGCACGTACCACTTCGGCCGATAAATTAAAAGAGATTCTACGCAAAGACTATATCCGCCGCGAAGATATGCTTGAAATTCGTGGGGTCTTTAGTGCGATGTCACTTGAAGAACAGAACCTGCTCACCGACCGCACACTATCTGAACAGAGCCACGCCAAAGACCTGCTGACGCTGTTTGCGGTGATGTCTATCGCCATTTTGATTTTTTTCCCACTGCTGATCTGGCGTATTCAGCGCGACCTCCATATTCGCAAGCAAGCCTCTGCAGAACAAAGGCGACTCACGGATATCCTTGATGCTTCACCGGACCTCATCGCCAATGCGAACCTGCAGGGGGATTACTTTTACCTGAACAGAGGCGGGCGCAAGCTGCTGGGCATTGGTGAGAATGAAGACATCGCATTTCAGGGCATTGCACATATGCGGCCAGAGTGGGCGGCAGACTTAATCCAGCACAAGGCGATTCCTGCTGCATTGAGTACTGGTGTCTGGAGCGGGGAATCGGCATACATTACCCGTACTGGCATAGAAATTCCGGTCTCGCAGGTGATTGTGGTGCACAAGGATGCCGATGGCGTGCCAACACATTTATCCATGGTTGCACGCAATGTCAGTGACTTTAAACAGATTGAAGTTGATCTGACCCATGCTGCGACTTATGACCAAACGCATAGTAAGGTCTTAAGGTTATTTAATGCTAATTATGACCGCTCGAAGATTTTGTCAGGCATGCTGGATATCCTGGCCAACAATCATGCGCTGCCAGTCTCGGCCATTTATGGCTA
Source organism: Methylophilus sp. Q8 (assembly GCF_000800115.1). Lineage (NCBI taxonomy): Bacteria > Pseudomonadati > Pseudomonadota > Betaproteobacteria > Nitrosomonadales > Methylophilaceae > Methylophilus > Methylophilus sp. Q8. Next base: position 2,502,088 of record NZ_JUHE01000001.1, read on the forward strand.
TGACGAATGGAGTGGATGCTATCGCATTGAAAGCACACATGCGGCCCCGATAGACATTCTCAACGAGTTTAAATTGGGCCATGGCGTGATCGGCGAGGCTATTCAAAAGAACCAGACACTGATACTGAGCGATATTGATGTGCTGCCATCGTTGACCATTGAGGCAGGGCTGGTGTCGATCAAGCCGGCCGGCATCATCATCTGCCCGGTCACTTATCAGGAGAAGCGCCTGGCCGTGCTGGTGCTTGCCGCCAGCCAGGTCATTACCGAGCGCGACCAAACCTTTATCGAGCGCTTGGCTGCGCAGCTTGGTGTCGCGCTGCATAATATTCAACAATATGGTGACCTCAAGTTACTGGCCGAGCAATTGCACCTGCGCAGCGAAGAAATCGGCTCGAAAAATGAGCAGCTACTCGAAGCAGACCGCATGAAATCTGAATTCCTCGCCACGATGTCGCATGAGCTACGCACACCACTCAATGCAATTATCGGCTTCTCCGAGATATTGCGGGATGGCTTCGTTGGGCCGTTGGCCGATAAGCAAAAAGAATACGTCAGTGATATTTTTGAAAGCGGGCAACACCTGCTGTCATTAATTAATGATGTACTGGATCTGTCAAAAATTGAAGCAGGCCGCATGGAGCTTGAGCCGGAGATCGCCGACGTTCAAGTGCTGTTGCAAAACAGCCTCTCTATTATTAAGGAAAAAGCAGCAACGCAACATATCAAACTGCAAGCGGATTTATCCGAAGACTTGGGCAATGCGTGGCTGGATGCACGTAAAGTGAAACAGATTATTTATAACCTGTTGTCCAATGCCGTAAAATTTACGCCCGAAGGCGGGCAGATTACCTTGCAAGCCAGGCTGCTTGAACGCGCAGCCGTCCTTGAGCAAATCAAAGATATTCCGCAGCACCAGATAGCGTCCATAGGTAACGCGCAACAATTCATCCAGATATCCATTACTGATACCGGGATAGGCATTGAGGCGCAGGACATTGAGCGCCTGTTCCAACCCTTTGTTCAACTGGAAAGCACGCTTTCCAGGCGTTTTGAAGGCACAGGACTGGGGTTAGCGCTCGTGCGCAAACTGGCAGAGCTGCATGGCGGAGCAGTCGCAGTCCGCAGCACGCCAGGGGAGGGCAGTACGTTCACTGTCTGGCTGCAATATAAGGTCAATCTGCTGGCCCCTGCAAACCCCATTAACCAGGCAAAAGAAACCGCCAGTCAGTTATTAAATAAAGAATCACCGCATGTGCTGGTCCTGGAGGATGATGACCGTGCCGCCGACTTGATCAGGTTGCAACTGGAGTCTGACCATTGCCGTGTGACGCGCGCGGCCACGGCCGAAATTGCCCTGGCCATTTTGGCAGATGCTGCACCGCCCGATTTAATTACGCTGGATATTTTGCTGCCGGGCATGGATGGCTGGGAATTTTTGGCTAAACTCAAGGCCAATCAGAAACTGGCCCATATTCCGGTGGTTATCCTGTCTATTGTCGCTGACAGTAATCGAGGCTTATCACTCGGTGCCGCACAGGTATTGCAAAAACCGGTCTCTGCCGATGATTTGCAAACTGCGCTTGGCAAACTGGGGTTTACATCCCCGGCCAACGATCAAGCAAGCGTGAAAGTACTGGTTGTCGACGATGACCCTAAAGCTGTAGAAATCATTTCATCTTACCTTGAGCATGCCCGATACTCGGTGATGCGCGCTTATGGCGGCCATGAGGCCACTCAAATAGCCAAGCAACAGAAGCCTGACCTGATTATCCTCGATTTGATGATGCCTGAAGCCAATGGTTTTGAGGTAGTCGAAGAGCTAAAACAGGACAAACGCACGGCAAAAATTCCGATCATTATTGTCACCTCAAAATTCCTGGCACCTGAAGAACACCACATTCTCAAGGGCCATGTATTAGCCGTTCTCGAAAAGTCTGAATTTAATCACGGTAATTTTTTAAGTGAAGTGCATCGCGCATTGGCTGGCCAGGCCAAGCAGTCATAATATAAAAAACATAGGGGCGAGCATGGCAAGAATACTTATTGTTGAAGACAATCCTAACAATATGAAACTGGCGCAGCTGTTGCTTGAAAGCGCAGGGCACGAGGTATTGCAGGCCGTTAACGCCCTGGATGGCCTTGGTATTGCACGCAGCTTGTTACCCGAAGTAATCCTCATGGATATTCAGCTCCCAGGCATGGATGGCCTGACAGCGACACGACTGCTTAAAGAGGACAGTCAAACCAGTCATATCAAGATTATCGCGCTCACCGCCTTTGCCATGAAGGGGGATGAAGAAAAAATGCGCCAGGCAGGGTGCGACAGCTATATCGCCAAACCTATCCGCTATAAAGAGTTTCTGCAAACAGTGGATGCCTTACTTTAACGCAGACTTCACCAGAAAATAAGCTCGCAGGGGACCCGGCACATGGATATGAAAGTCACGCGCAAGACCATTCTGATTGTCGATGATGAAGAAAATAATCGCGCCTATCTGGAGGCCTTGCTCACCGCTGAAGGCTACGCCACGCTGCAAGCCCACGATGGCAAAATGGCGCTGGAAATGACCTTAAGCCATCAACCAGACCTGATTCTGCTGGATGCCATGATGCCGGTATTGAACGGCTTCGAGCTGGCTGAGCAATTGAAAAATAATGAAGCGACGAAAATCATCCCGATTATTATGCTCACGGCGCTGATAGACCGCACCTCGAGAATGCGTGCCTTGCAATGCGGTGTTGAAGAGTTTGTCACCAAACCTGTAGACCGGGCCGAGCTTTGGATCAGGGTGCGTAACTTGCTGCGCCTGAAAGAATATAATGACTTTCTGACCGACTATAGCCATACACTGGAGATACAGGTAGAAGAGCGAACCGCGCAATTGCTCACCAGTTATTTTGACTCCATGTTCAGCATTATGCGTGCCGCCGAATTCAGGGACAAAGAAACCGGCGACCATATTCACCGCATTGCCTTTTACTGTAAGGAACTGGCTGCCGATTTAGGCATGGACTCAAATTTTATTGACACCATTTATCATGCCAGCCCATTACATGATGTCGGAAAAATTGGTATTCCGGACCATATTTTGCTCAAGCCAGGCCCGCACACTGATGAAGAATGGGAAGTCATGAAAACACATACCGTATTAGGTAACAGTATTCTGGGACACGGTAAAAGCACCTCGCCATTTACCATCATGGGTGCAGAAATCGCCTTGAACCATCACGAGCGCTGGGATGGCAGTGGTTACCCCAATGGCTTAAAAGGCGAGGAAATCCCATTATCCGCACGCATCATGATGATGAGTGATGTATATGATGCGCTACGCAGCAAGCGCCCATATAAATCCGCATTTACGCATGAACTCACGTTGCAAATCATCATGCAAGGTGATGGCCGAACACAGCCAGCGCATTTTGACCCCGTCATACTCAACGCATTCAAAAAACTCGCCAATCGTTTCAGAGAGATCTTCGACGAGCACGCAGATGATGCAGATTAAGCATTCACCAGATTTCAACAACGTGCTTTTTCTGTTCAAGCAACAGGGTAAACAGCTGAACCAATAATTTAACATAATATACATTATACGAATATTAATACAACTGTATCAATGCCATTGCCGTAAATGCATACTCAAATGATTTAACAATAGTCGCATCAGTTTAATTAACATAGGCAAAACAAGTGTTAATATCCAGATGTGGTTTGCAAGGTTTTACGGGAGTTGCTATGCAAGACAGAAAACGCTTAAAGAAATTACATACACAATACAGCTTAATTTGGTGCCTCAAGATTGGTGAATATCTGGGAACGCTGTCCATCGCTGAGCTCAGGCAGCTACTGGATGTCAAATCAGATGTGATCGATCGATGGCTATCCGGAAAACAAACTGCGCCTGATATCAAATTGAACATCATTAAGAGGCGGGCATTTGCACCCTATCGTATCGGCCACCGTCAAAGAGTATTAAAAAGCTATGCCGATGAAACCACGCTGGATGCAGAATTAGTTGAAACCAAGTATTTATGGAAAATGATGCTGTTTGATGAGATGAACACGCTCACCAAGCGACGTTATTGCAAGCGTTTAAAAAAGGAACTGTTGCTAGGATAATTAAAATACCATTTTATCGACTGGGAACAGGCGTAAAAAAGCCAGTCACATTGGACTGGCTTTTTTTATATCACCCTATTTATATCACTTGAAAGATATTTTAAAACAATATCTTAAAAGCATTTCTTCAACTACTTTGTTTGGTGGAGCTGGGGGGAATCGAACCCCCGTCCGCAAGCCCTCCACAGACAGTTCTACATACTTAGCTGTGTTGTTTAATTTAACCGTACACTCACCAACGAGCAAGCAACTGTAAAGCGAGTCACCTTGGATTTAATGATGTATTAAGTAACCCAATACACCACGATCTTCTCTAAATGACGCTGCTGCCGGTTACCCAGCCCGACCGAGAAGCTCTTCGGTGCAGCGTTCAGCCGGGATTAAGCGGCTAAAGCGTAAGTTTCGTCGTTTGCGACTATACTTGTTCAGATGGATTTACGAGGGAACCTGAATCCTCGGTATGCCCTGCACTGCTTTGCAACCCACGTCGAAACCGGGTCAGCCCCAATGCAATCTTGGGATTATACGCTTGAAAAGCTGGTGAACCAAACTTCAAGCGCATTTATATGACATGGTACAATTCGCTTATGTTCAAAAAAATTGTGATTTTCGGGGTAGGTTTGATCGGGGGCTCAGTAGCACTTGCACTGAAAAAACAGCCCCACTCACCACAAATCACCGGCGTCGGTCGTTCTGGCCAGAGTTTACAAGAAGCGCTGCAACTTGGCTTGATTGACACGGTAGAAACCGATATCGGCAAGGCGTTACAAGGTGCCGACCTGGTATTGCTTGCAACGCCAGTTGCACAAACACCGCTTATTTTGCGTGCCATTTATCCACATTTAAGTGATACCACTGTCATTACAGATGCAGGCAGTACAAAATCCGACGTCATGGCTTATGCGAAGGCTGAGTTAGGCGATAAAGTCGGCCAGTTTGTCGGCGGCCACCCCATTGCCGGCGCTGAAAAGAGTGGCCCATCAGCCGCAATGGCAGATTTATATATCGGCAAAAACGTCATTCTGACACCCAATGCAGACACAGATGCTGACGCGCTCGCCAAAGTGACCACGCTGTGGCAACAATGTGGCGCCATCGTTTCGAGCATGACTGCGCAGGAACACGATAGTGTGTTTGCCGCAGTCAGCCATTTGCCGCATTTATTGGCGTTCGCCTTGGTAGAGGATCTGGCCAAACGCGATAACGCCGAATTACTGTTTAAATTTGCTGCCAGTGGTTTCCGTGACTTTACACGCATTGCGGGCAGTCATCCTGAAATGTGGCGCGATATTGCACTGGCCAACAAAGACGCATTATTACGTGAACTAAATGCTTACCAGCAAGCGCTGAGCGAGATGACCAGCTTGCTGGAGCAAGGTAACGGCAATGCGCTACAAGCCCTGTTTGATCATGCCAGCCGTGCGCGCAACGACTGGGCCAAGTCTAAAACTCAATAATTAGTCTACAATTATGGAACAACTGCATTTACCCGCTGCACACCAGGCACAAGGCGCGATTACGCTGCCAGGCTCCAAAAGTATCTCTAACCGCACCTTGTTGCTGGCGGCACTTGCCGATGGCGTAACAGTCATTCGCGATTTATTGGCCTCAGACGACACGGCCAGGATGCTGGAAGCCTTAACGGCTTTAGGCATTAAACTGGAAAACATTGGCGAAAATGCCTGGCAAGTCACCGGTTGTGGTGGCAATTTTCCCAACAAACAGGCCGATTTATTTTTAGGCAATGCAGGCACGGCGTTCAGGCCACTCACGGCTGCGCTGGCTTTTTCTGGCGGCGACTATCACTTGCACGGCATTGCGCGCATGCACGAACGCCCGATCGGCGATCTGGTCGATGCATTAAGGCAAGCCGGTGCCCAAGTAGCATACCAGGCAAACGATGGCTACCCTCCCCTGCAGATTTCCCCTGCCCAGCTGGATGTCAGCCAGGCGATCAAAATCCGCGGCGATGTATCCAGCCAATTTCTAACCGCGTTGCTGATGGCACTGCCATTAACTGGTCAAGCGGCCAGCATTGAGGTCGTCGGCGAACTCATCTCAAAGCCTTATATTGAAATCACGCTTAACCTGATGCAGCGTTTTGGTGTCACCGTGCAACGTGATGGCTGGGAGCGTTTTCACATTCCGGCAGCGGCGCGTTATCAATCGCCGGGCGAGATTTATGTTGAAGGCGATGCTTCAAGCGCCTCTTACTTTATTGCAGCAGGTATTTTGGCTGGCGATGTCACTGTTAACGGCGTTGGCGAGCAGAGTATCCAGGGCGATATCCGTTTTGCAGAAGCCGCCAACTTGATGGGCGGCCGTATCAGCTACGGCGAAAACCATGTGCGCGCCGAAAAAACACCCTCATTAAAAGCGATTGACCTCGATTGTAACCATATCCCGGATGCTGCCATGACATTGGGTGTAATGGCGATGTTTGCCGAAGGTACAACTACTTTACGCAATATCGCCAGCTGGCGCGTAAAGGAAACAGACCGTATTGCTGCCATGGCCACAGAATTACGCAAAGTAGGTGCCACTGTCGTGGAAGGCGCTGACTACATTCAAGTTACGCCACCGGCACAACTGACGCCGAATGCAGTGATCGATACCTACGATGATCACCGCATGGCCATGTGTTTTTCACTGATCAGCCTGGCTGGTGTGCCGATTACCATTAATGATCCAAAGTGCGTGGGCAAAACGTTTCCAGAATACTTTAAAGTATTTGCCAGCATTGCGCGTTAAGCTGCTCAAGCCGCATACGCCCACTCATGCTCATCCGGCTCTGCCGGTGTAACAGCATGGCCATGCTGATGACGCTGCCAGGCACGTTCGTGAAAATAGAACACGACGGTATTACAAGCCGGCTCTACCAGTGCCATGAGCCCGCCCACCAGCATGCTGCCAGTTAGCAGATAGGCAACGGTAAAAGCAACGCTGAAATGCAGCATGGCGAATGAGGCGGTTTTAATCATGGTAGGCTCCTTGAATACGATGGTTACATGTTACAAAAGCGCAAAATCAAAATCCAATTCATTGTTTTAAAGCATTTGATAAGTAAAATTTATGACGAATATCTCTCTTCTGCCAGTCATCGCTATTGATGGCCCCTCCGCTTCTGGTAAAGGCAGCGTCGCCGAGCGCGTGGCCAAGCATTTTGGCTTCCACTACCTGGATTCCGGGGCCATTTACCGGCTGCTAGCGTATGCTGCCTATCAACAAAACGTCGCCTGGTCTGATGCCAGCAAGCTGGCGGCGATTGCTGGCAAACTGGATATTAAGTTTGAGAACGGTGAGGCTTATCTGGATGGTCAACAAGTCAGTGCCCATATCCGCACCGAGCAAATGGGCAAAGGCGCGTCTGAAGTGGCCGTACATCCAGACGTGCGTACAGCATTGCTGCAAACACAACGCAACTTCAGGAAAGCGCCGGGGCTGGTAGGCGATGGCCGCGACATTGGCTCGGTGATTTTCCCGGATGCCGGGTTGAAAATTTTCCTGACTGCTGCCGTCGAAACGCGTGCCAAACGCCGTTATGAACAATTACTGCAACGTGGTGAGTCTGCCGACTACGCACTTATTCTGGAAGATTTGCAACAGCGCGACTTACGCGATAGCCAGCGCGCCGCCGCCCCGTTGAAACAATTGCCAGATGCCATTTTGCTTGATACAACAGACAAGAATATCGAGCAAGCCGTGAACATCATTATCGAAGCCTTTAAAAAAGCCAGCCAAACAGCATAAAAAACCGCATAAGTCATTGAACTCAATAATTTTTTTGTGTATAGTTTTGGATTCGGATTGCTCAAGTCATGCTTGGGCAATATTTTTTAACCTTTTCCATTGTTTGCGCACCTGCGTGACAGTGGCTCGCTGAAGGATGTCTGTCGTTCATGCGAGTAAAAATTGGACAATTTTTTAATGGCTTCTATTTCTAATACATCCTCTTCCATGGAATCTTTTGCAGCCCTCTTCGAAGAAAGCCTGGCTCGCCAGGAAATGCGCGCAGGTGAAGTGATCACCGCCGAAGTAGTTTCTGTAGACAATGATTTCGTTATCGTTAACGCTGGCCTGAAATCCGAGAGCGTGATAAACGCTAGCGAATTTAAAAATGCTCAAGGCGAGCTGGAAGTTGCCGTTGGCGACTTCGTTAAAGTAGCGATCGAAAAGCTGGAAGATGGTTTTGGTTCTACACAACTGTCTCGCGAAAAAGCGAAGAAAATGCAAGCATGGCTGGATCTGGAAGAAGCCATGAACGAAGGCCGCGTGGTCAAAGGTTTTGTCAGCAGCCGTGTTAAAGGCGGTCTGCGTGTTTCTGTCAGCGGCATCATGGCATTCTTGCCAGGTTCACTGGTAGACATTCGTCCAGTAAAAGATACTACTCCTTACGAAAACAAAGAGTGGGACTTCAAAGTCATCAAACTGGACCGTAAGCGTAACAACATTGTGGTTTCCCGCCGCGCAGTGATGGAAGACACCCTGGGTGCCGACCGTGAAGCACTGTTGGGCAGCCTGACTGAAGGCGCAGTGATCAAAGGTATCGTTAAAAACATCACCGACTACGGCGCGTTCGTGGATCTGGGTGGTATCGATGGCCTGTTGCACATCACTGACTTGGCATGGCGCCGTGTGAAGCACCCATCTGAAGTGCTGACAGTTGGTGAAGAAGTTGAAGCCAAGATCCTGAAGTTCGACCAAGAGAAAAACCGTGTTTCTCTGGGCATCAAACAATTGGGCGACGACCCATGGGTGGCATTGAGCCGCCGTTACCCAGTAGGTACACGCCTGTTCGGTAAAGTATCTAACCTGACTGACTACGGCGCGTTTGTTGAAGTGGAACCAGGCATTGAAGGTTTGGTACACGTGTCTGAGATGGACTGGACTAACAAGAACATCCACCCGGGCAAAATCGCTCAATTGGGCGACGAAGTTGAAGTCATGATCCTGGAAATCGACGAAGACCGTCGTCGTTTGTCACTGGGTATGAAGCAGTGCAAACCAAACCCATGGGATGATTTCGCTGCAACGCACGCTAAAGGCGACAAAGTATCAGGCCAAATTAAGTCTATTACTGACTTTGGTGTATTTATCGGTCTGCCAGGCGGCATCGATGGCTTGGTTCACTTGTCTGACCTGTCCTGGACACAATCCGGTGAAGAAGCGATCCGCAACTTCAAAAAAGGTGACGAGCTGCAAGCAGTTATCCTGGGCATTGACGTTGAGAAAGAGCGTATCTCTCTGGGCGTGAAACAATTGACCGAAGATCCTAGCGGCAACAGCGCTCCGATTGGTGACGACAAATCTGGCAAACCAAAAGCCAAGAAAGCAAAAGCTGACGATGTAATGATCGACGAAGCTTCTGCTGGCACAACCAACTTGGGTGCTTTGTTGAAAGCCAAGCTGGACAGCAAAAAGTAAGAAGGTTTTAGATCATGACAAGATCTGAACTGATAGACTTACTTGCCCAGCGCTTTCCGCAATTAGTGCTTAAAGATGCCGAGTTATCCGTCAAAACCATCCTCGATGCGATGACGGAAAACCTGGCGACGGGTGAGCGTATCGAAATACGCGGTTTTGGCAGCTTTAGCCTCAACTACCGCCCGCCTCGTCTGGGACGTAACCCGAAAACTGGTACAAAAGTACAAGTTCCGGCCAAGTACGTGCCGCACTTTAAAGCGGGTAAAGAGCTGCGTGACCGCGTAGACGCTATCGAATCTTAATTTTTTGATTAAGTAGTAAGCAAAAAACGGTATCTTCGGATACCGTTTTTTTTACCTGTGATCAACGCTATTCATAGCGCATCGACCACTGCTTGGGTAAAATAAAGCCTGACCTGAAAAGAGACTTCCTATGCTGGTTGAATTTGAATATTGGTGGCTATTGATTCTGCCGCTGTTTTTTACGCTGGGCTGGATTGCCGCCCGTGTCGATATCAAGCAATTGATTGCTGAATCCACCTCACTGCCAGCCACCTATTTTAAAGGCCTGAACCTGCTGATTGCAGACCAGTACCATAAAGCCGTTGATGCATTTAGTGAAGCGCTCTATCTCAACAAAGACTCTCTGGAGCTGCACTTTGTGCTCGGTAGCCTGTTCCGCCGCACCGGGGAAACAGACCGCGCCATCCACCTGCACATGAACTTGCTCGAGAACTATGAACTCACCGAACAACAATCGACCTCGATCAAGGTCGAGTTAGCACAGGATTACTTTAAAGCTGGTTTGTATGACCGCGCTGAAGAGATTTTCAAAACCTTGCGTCATACACGCTATGAACAAGCTGCCTTGCGCCATTTGCTTGAAATCTATGTCAAAGAGCGCGAGTGGTCACAAGCCATTGCCATTGCTATAGAGTTGGAACGCTCTTCTGGCATTTCTTACCGCAAAGAGGTCGCACAATATTACTGTGAACTGGCCGCCAATGCCATGATTCGCCAGGATTGGGCGCATGCCAAAACACAGCTGGAACAAGCGCTGGACGCTAATAAAAACTGTGTACGCGCCAATGTGTTGCTAGGTGACATCGCCGCGCAGCAAGGCCATCATACAGACGCCATCGCGCTCTGGAAGCGCATTGAAATGCAGGCACCGGAGCACTTGGGCCTTGTGGCGCAAAAAATGCTCAAAAGCTACTCACTGCTTTATGGCGAAAGTGACGCTGAATCCAACAAGATAAGCAAAGGTCTCAGCGAAGGCCTGAACCAATTACATCAATACCTGGAAACCTATCAAATCAGCAGCATGATGTCCGTACTCTATGAAGCGACACTGCAAGCAGAGGGCGCTGACAAAGCCGCCAAACTGGCACGTAATGAGCTAATTCGCAAACCCAGCCTGAAGTCGCTGGATCAGTTGCTGCAAGCGCGTGCCATGCTGGAGGACGAACAGCACGACTTGCAACTGATGCAACAGACCGTGCGCAATGCCATTGGTGACCGCGCCGCATACTATTGCGACCAGTGCGGTTTCCGCGCCAAGCAATATCACTGGCAATGCCCGGCCTGTAACGCCTGGGAATCACTGCCACCAGAGCCGACTGAGGCGACCATCAGAGATATCAAACTGCTCAAACGCAAGTAGCTTTCACTAACCGGAACACATTCACCACCTATGACTGATAGCAAAATTATTGTCGCCCTGGACTACGCAGATGCTGCGTCTGCCACCGCCCTCGTCGACCGCCTGGACCCAACACTCTGCAAACTCAAAGTCGGCAAAGAGTTATTTACGGCCGCCGGTCCGGCGTTTGTGGAGTCACTGGTCAAACGCGAATACGATGTTTTTCTGGATTTAAAATTCCACGACATTCCCAATACTGTCGCCAAAGCCTGTCAGGCAGCGGCCAACCTTGGCGTCTGGATGTTAAATGTCCATGCCAGTGGCGGCTTACCCATGATGCAAGCGGCACGTGAAGGCCTGGACAAAGCCTTTGGCAGCAATGCCCCACTGTTAATTGCCGTCACTGTATTAACCAGCATGGATGAAGCCACCTTGCATAGCCTGGGCATACAACGTTCTTTAAATGAACATGTGCTAGCACTGGCCACCATGACACAACAAGCGGGTTTGAATGGCGTGGTCTGCTCGGCACAAGAGGCGCAGATGCTTAAAGAAGCTTTAGGTGCTGCTTTCTGCCTGGTAACGCCTGGCATTCGCCCACTTGACGCGAACCAGGACGATCAAACCAGAATCGTCACACCAGAACAAGCATTAACACTAGGCGCACACTACCTGGTGATTGGTCGCCCCATTACACAAGCGCCTGACCCGCTTGTTGCACTAAACACGATAATTAAAAATATTTAATATAAATTAACAATATTAAGCCGCACGTGCATTTGTATCTATAGCGAGTCAGTACAATAAAAAACAGGCCATTGAGCCTGTTTTTTATTTTTGACCCTACGGAGGATATATGAAGCAAACCATACTGGCTTATTTAATGTATTTCATTCTGTTACCAGCCGCTTATGCCGTTGTCGATATCAATACCGCCAGCCAGGCCGAATTAGAAAGCCTGAATGGCATCGGCCCGGCAAAAGCACAAGCCATCATTGAATATCGCAAAAAGAGCGGCGGCTTTAAATCTGTAGATGAATTGGATCAGGTTCCAGGCATTGGCCAGGCAACATTAGCCAACCTGAAAAAAGATGTCAGCATTAGCGGTAAAAAGCCACTCCCCACGGAAACGCTTAAAGGCGATAAAAAGAAATAGCACTGCTCTGGATAATAGCTCTGAAAATAAAAAAGCACCCCGAGGGGTGCTTTTTATATTTGGCGGAGAGAGAGGGATTCGAACCCTCGATAGAGTTGCCCCTATGCCACCTTTCCAGGGTGGTGACTTAAACCGCTCATCCATCTCTCCGAAAGAAGGCGCGATTATAGCCCATAAAACTCGTCGCCGCCAAATAATTTAATCGATTATTTTCATGTGAATACCCACACAAACTGGCCATGAAACCGTGTGTGATAACCGCACTCTTCTATCTTATAAATCATAAAAAAGTTATCTGAAAAGGCTTGCTTTTGTTACTATGAAGGTTTAATGTTTAGCACACAAACAGACGCCTAAGCCTTGTAAAATAAGGTGTTAACGGATGTTTATCGCGATATCTAGTTGCGATTTGATGTAAGCGGTTTGGAGAGCAGTTCTGCTACGACACTAATACAAAAAGTACAGGAGTAACTATGAGTTTGGACCTTTTAAAAGCGATGGGCGTAAAAGTCCCATACAAAGCCAAGTATGACAACTTTATCGGTGGCAAATGGGTAGCACCGGTTAAAGGTGAGTATTTTGATGCGATTTCACCAATTACCGGCAAGCCATATACCCAAGCTGCACGTTCCAGTGCTGAAGATGTGGAACTGGCGTTGGACGCTGCACACGCGGCGGCGGACAAATGGGGTAAAACCTCTGTGGTTGAACGTTCTAACTTATTGTTGAAGATTGCTGACCGCATTGAGCAGAATCTTGAGCTGATTGCGACTGCAGAAACCGTAGATAACGGCAAACCTATCCGCGAAACACTGAATGCCGATATTCCATTGGCCGCAGACCACTTCCGCTACTTTGCCGGTGCTTTGCGCGCACAAGAAGGCAGCATCAGTGAGCTGGATGAAAATACCGTGGCTTACCACTTCCACGAGCCACTGGGCGTTGTCGGTCAAATTATTCCTTGGAACTTCCCTATCCTGATGGCCGCCTGGAAACTGGCACCGGCCGTTGCAGCGGGTAACGTGGTGGTCATGAAGCCAGCAGAGTTCACCCCGATCAGCTTGCTGATTTTGATGGAAGTGATTGCAGATTTGCTGCCGCCTGGTGTGATCAACGTCGTCAACGGTTTTGGCCGCGAAGTGGGCGCACCATTGTCTACCAGCAAGCGTATCGCCAAAATCGCCTTTACTGGCTCTACCGCCACTGGCCGCTACATTGCGCAAGCCGCGGCGAGCAACCTGATCCCGGCAACGCTAGAATTGGGCGGTAAATCGCCTAACGTATTCTTTGAAGACATCATGGCAGCTGACGATGACTTCCTGGATAAAGCCGTTGAAGGCCTGGTGCTGTTTGCCTTCAACCAGGGCGAAGTCTGTACCTGCCCTTCCCGTGCATTGATTCAAGAATCCATTTACGACAAGTTTATGGAGCGTGTATTGCCACGCGTGGCCGCCATCAAGCAAGGCAACCCGCTGGATCCAAACACCATGATCGGCGCACAAGCCTCCCAGGATCAAGTGAACAAGATCTTGTCTTACATGGACATCGGTCGCCAGGAAGGCGCGCAACTGCTGTGTGGCGGTGAGCGTAATGTGTTGGGCGGCGATTTGGCTGAAGGCTACTACGTCAAGCCAACACTGTTCAAAGGCCACAACAAAATGCGTATCTTCCAGGAAGAAATTTTTGGGCCGGTATTGGCAGTGACGACATTTAAAGATGAAGCAGAAGCCTTGAGCATTGCGAACGACACCATCTTTGGCCTGGGCTCAGGAGTATGGACGCGTGATGGCAGCCGTGCTTACCGTATGGGTCGTGGTATTAAGGCTGGCCGTGTATGGACCAACTGTTACCATGCATATCCAGCGCATGCGGCATTTGGTGGCTACAAAGAGTCTGGCATCGGCCGTGAAACGCACAAAATGATGCTGGATCATTATCAGCAAACCAAAAACATGCTGGTCAGCTACAGCCCGAAAAAATTAGGATTCTTCTAATTGCCGGGTAAATGCCTGACGAATATAACGGCTTAGAAAAAGGAGCGAATTTTTCGCTCCTTTTTTTATCTATAATCACATCATGCAAATATTAACGGGGGAAGAATAATGACAGAGCGTGTTTCTGCAACACCGTCCGCAGTGGCGCTGATTGAGCAACTCACCGCACAACATGGCCCTATCGTGTTTTTTCAGTCTGGTGGCTGCTGCGAAGGCAGTGGGCCTATGTGCCTGCCAGCCGCAGAGTTCCGGCCTAGTCCGGCAGACGTCAAGCTGGGTGAGTTACCAGGCGGCGCTATTTTTTATATGAGCGATAGCCATTTCAGCTTTATGCACAGCACGCATACCATTCTGGATGCCATGCCGGGTTCCAGTGGTTCATTTTCGCTTGATTGTGGTAGCGGTATGGCTTTTATTACGCGTGGCCGCTTGTATTCCGATGACGAATTAGCCGCACTTCAGCCAGAACAGCGCATTGGATTTCAATAAATAAAAAAGGCATCGTGAGATGCCTTTTTTGTAGACCATGGTCTGTAGCACTTAAAAGCCAAGGCTGTCCAACAGGTCATCCACCTGCTCCTGGTTAGCCACGACGTCGACGGTATTATGCGGGTCGATTTGTGGGCCATTCAGCAAGGAATCATCATCTTTTTTGACTGGCGGTGCAAAGTCCACCAGCACTTGCACCAACTGTCTTTCCAGATCTTGTGCCAGGCTAGTGACTTTTTTAATCACCTGGCCAGTCAGATCCTGGAAGTCCTGCGCCATCATAATATCCATCAACAACGATTTAGTCGTGGTGGTATGCTCGTTGGCCAGTGATAAATAAGCCAATGTTTCTTGCACCACGGCATCATATTCTGATTTCAGCGATGCGCGTTGCATTACCTCTTCCCAGCGCTGTTTTAACGCCGTCGCACGGTCCGCCAATTCAGACTGCAGCGGTGTCGCCTGGTCTGTGGCATTTAACACACGCTCTGCGGCCTGCTCTGTCATTTTTGCGACATAACTCAAGCGGTCACGCGCATCAGGAATCTCCTGAGCCACCTGCTCCAGCACCTTGTCGTAGCCCAATCCGCTCAAATTGTCATGCAATGAGCGTGTCATGTGGCCAATACGGCTGATCATTTCTTCTTGTTGATTTCCGTTCAGCTCTTGCATCATGGTGGAAGCAATGTCCACGACAAGATTGTCCTGATTCGGATTGACAGCTTCGGTCATGGTTACACCTCGCCTTTTTCCAATTTTTCAAAGATTTTGGATAATTTCTCTTCCAGGGTAGCGGCCGTAAATGGTTTCACCACATAACCATTGGCTTTCGCTTGTGCCGCCGCAATAATGTTTTCTTTCTTCGCTTCGGCCGTGACCATCAATACCGGCAGCTTGGATAATTTGTTGTCTGCACGAATATTCTGCAACATGGTTAAACCATCCATGTTCGGCATATTCCAGTCAGACACTACAAACTCAAAATCACCATTACGCAATTTGTTCAATGCATCCGCGCCATCTTCGGCCTCTTCCACATTGTTATAACCCAACTCCTTGAGCAGGTTACGTACGATTCTACGCATGGTGGAAAAGTCGTCCACTACCAGAAATTTTGTATTAGGGTTGCCCATTTGTTACTCCACTATCATTAGTTACCTATCCCGTAGCATTGATTATCTGATATGTGATGCACAATGCTATTGTCGATAAAACCGGGAATTGTCTGTTTGTTCACCACTACGTTAAACACGCAGGGCACGTTCACTATTAGTAGCTAAATAATGTAGCACCATTCGTGGCAGGTCTTTTAAATGACCCACCTCATGGACGCCACCGTGCGCGACTGCCTCGCGCGGCATGCCATACACTACGCAGCTTTCTTCATTTTGCGAGAAATTATAGGCACCGGCATTTTTCATGCGCAGCATCCCTGCCGCCCCATCCTTGCCCATGCCGGTCAGGATAATCCCCACTGCGTTCTTACCCGCATTGGTCGCTGCAGAATCAAACAATACATCGACTGAAGGCTTATGTCTATTCACGGGCTCACTGTCTGACAGCTTGGTCACATAGTTGGCGCCGCTTCTGCCCAGCAACAGATGTTTATCACCTGGTGCAATATAGGCATGGCCTGGCAGCACACGTTCGCCATCCACCGCCTCTTTAACCGCAATTTTGCACAAGGTATTTAAGCGCTCGGCAAAAGACTTAGTAAATCCTGCCGGCATATGCTGGGTAATCAAAATACCCGGGCAATCAGATGGCATTTGCATCAACACTGACTTAATCGCCTCTGTACCGCCGGTAGAGGCGCCAATAATCAATAACTTTTCACTACTGATAAGTGGGTTGCGGATCGCATTTTGCTGCACCTGTGTATTAGAGGCTTTGGCAATACTTTGCAAGGTACTGACTTTCGCTCTGGAGGCCGTACGGATTTTGTCTGTAATTTCATCAGCATACTGTTGCATGCCTTGCGAAATCCCCATTTTAGGCTTGGTCACAAAATCTGTTGCACCCAGCTCCAACGCGCGCAATGTGATCTCTGAGCCCTTTTCAGTCAGCGTAGAGACCATCAGCACTGGCATCGGGCGCAAACGCATGAGCTTTTCCAGAAAATCCAGGCCGTCCATACGTGGCATTTCCACATCCAGCGTCAGCACGTCCGGATTCAGTTGCTTGATCATTTCTCGCGCAACCAGCGGATCCGGGGCAGTGCCCACCACTTCCAGATCCTTGGTGTCATTGATAATTTCGCTCAGCAGGCTGCGTATTAACGCAGAGTCATCAATGACGAGTACTTTTGTTTTCATGGCATGTCCTCTTTTTTTAATTATTATTAAAACAAATCGATATCCCCACCCACATCGTTTGTCTGCAACTTGCTTGAGTAAGCTTGTTCGCGTTTGACCAATGTGTAGTTGTTCAGTTGTTTCAGTTTTTTAACCAACACCTTGCCGGTTTTTGGAAAAAAATAGACCTTGCGCGGATAAATATCCAGCAAGTCTTCGCCGGTCACTTTAATGCCCTCTTCCTTGAGATATTTTTTCACGAAGGCCGCATTGCGGTCACCGACGTTATTGGTGGTAAAGCTGCGCAAGACATTGCCGCCGCCAAAAATTTTGGCTTCGAGATTTTCACGCTTGGCGCCATTACGCAATAGCTGGTTAATCAACACCTCCATGGCATAAGTGCCATAACGCATAGATTCTGATACCGGGCTGTCTTTATCCGCACTGCCACCTTCCGGCAACATAAAGTGATTCATGCCGCCAATGCCGGTCCGGCTGTCACGGATACAGGCAGACACACACGAGCCAAGCACGGTGACGATCAGCATGTCTTTATCGGTGTAGTAATACTCCCCTGGTGATATTTTGGCGGCGTTGGTGTTAAACGTCCTGTCAAAATACAGGGTGTTTGAAATTTCTTCTTGCATGACACTCATGTCGATTTCCGATGCGTAAACAGGCTGGAACGTGCCGCGCCACTGGTTTTTAATTTATAGACGGTTTTTCCTAACAGTTGCAGGTGATCGGAAACATATAAAAAGTTTTCCGAATGTCCGGCCAGCAACAAGCTGTCTTCATGCATGAGGGTGACAAACTTATCAATAATTTTGCCTTGTGTCGGCTTGTCAAAATAAATCATGACGTTACGACAAAAGATGATGTCAAAACCATCGTTAAATGGCCATTGTGTATCCAGCAAATTGAGCTGATGGAAATGAATCAACTCACGCAGGCCCTTCTTCATACGCACCAGTCCATCGTGCTTGCCGGTGCCTCTTTCAAAAAACTTGCGTACTCTGGCATCATCCATTTTCTTGATACGATCCAGAGGGTAAACCCCCGCCGCGGCGGTTGCCAGCACATTGGTGTCAATGTCAGTGGCAATAATTTCAACCGGTGGCTTGAGTGTATTAAACGCTTCGCATGCAGTGATGGCGATCGAATAGGGTTCCTCCCCGGTCGATGCGGCTGAACACCAGATGCGGATCGGTTTTGCCAGCTTGCGTGCGGCAAGCTTGGTCAAATGTTCTGCTAATATCGGAAAGTGATGCTCTTCCCGAAAGAATGAGGTCAGATTCGTGGTCAGTGCATTGGTAAATGCCTGCCACTCATCTGCATTGTTATGTTTTTCCAACGTGTCCAGATACTGTTTGAAGCTGAGCATATCCAATGCACGCAAACGCCGACCAATACGGCTGTACACCATATCGGTCTTTGCATCGGATAATGAAATGCCTGCATGGCGATAAATCAGGCTTTTAATTCTGACGAAATCATCGCGCGTAAACAAAAACTCGCGCTCTTCCTGTTCTTGTTTTTTCAATGCACTCACTTCGTTATCCTATGCAAATCCGTTGGGTTAACATTGGCCGGAAATTAAGCCTTTGTTGTATCGATACGATCTTTCATTTGTGCAATAGCCAATTCAACCTGCTTTTCTTCTTTGGCTTTGGCTTCAGCGCTGGTGCGTGCATATTTGCTGCGCTCTTGCATTTGAGAGATCGCCAATGCAGCAGACTGGTCATCAGCACGACGGTTTTGTGCTTCTGGTGTTTGCGCTGCAAATGGATGCAAGGCTTCTTTGTATTGTTTCACCACATCAGCGGCTTTAGGCTCACGGGCAACAGCGGCTTTAATCGCGATTTTGGTTGCGCGATAGTTCCAGTCCTGGATACGGTCATCCATGTCAGCTTTGCTGTCAATGAATACGCCAACGCAAATAAACACGTCATCTGCTTCTTCCAGTGGAATCGTGCCATCAGCAACGCAATCCATCACTGCCATCGCGACGCCACGTTGCGCCGGGCCAAACATTTGTGTTGCCTGACGGCCATCTTTGATGGTCACTTTGTTAAACATCACTGTGTTTGGTTTTACCATCATGTTTGGCGCTGCAATCGCCAATAAACCGTTTACCCCTTGTTTTTGGTCGGTGAGCGTACGACAAAATGCGTCTTCTGCAGCGCTACCGCGTGGGCCCATAATTAAGTCAATGTGCGCCACATTTTTCAAATCCAGGCCACCCTCTGGGCGATCCTCGATAACCAAACCTTCACCAATTAACACTCGATCAATCACAGCCATTTTTTTAACTCCTGATAAAAAGTACTACTTATTAAAGGACGATAGCAACCGCCCTAACCGTTGCTGACCTGGCGATATGATTCGCCCCAGCCCGCATTTCCAACTTGATGGCCGGACACTTTTGCGTGCCCATCCACAATAAATACACCGACAGCCGTTGCCAGCTCATTTGAATGATCCATGAGCGATTCAGCCGCTGCGGCAGCTTGTTCTACCAACGCAGTATTCTGCTGGGTCACATCATCCATGCGGATCACGGCATCGTTTACCAGGGCAATGCCTGCACTTTGCTCGTTAGACGCCGAAGCGATCTCACCGATAATGACGCTGACGCGTTTCACAGAATCCACAATTTCATGCATGGTGTTGCCGGCTTCTTCTACCTGGCGACTACCCTCTGCCGTTTTGTTAACGGAATCGTTAATCAACTCTTTAATTTCACGTGCGGCGACTGATGAACGCTGGGCCAAATTACCCACCTCGTTGGCTACCACCGCAAAGCCACGTCCTTGCTCACCGGCACGCGCTGCTTCCACGGCCGCATTCAGCGCCAGGATATTGGTCTGGAAAGCAATGCTGTCGATGACAGAAATAATGTCTTCAATCTTGCGTGCGCTTTCGTTGATATCACTCATGGTATTTACCACCGCATTGACCACCTCACCGCCCTTCACCGCCACTTCTGAGGCTTGTGCGGCCAGATGATTGGCCTGTTTGGCGTTATCAGCATTCTGTTTTACGGTTGAAGCCAGTTCATCCATGCTGGAAGCTGTTTTCTCCAGGTTAGCGGCCTGGTCTTCAGTACGACGGCTGAGATCGGCATTGCCTTGTGCGATTTCCTTGGCAGCAATATTGATAGACTCGGCAGCCGCTTTCACGGTCAGCACTGGCTCAACAATCATATCCAGCGTCTGGTTCATGCCCTCAACAATTTTGCGATAATCGCCAGGGTGTTTCGCGGCATTGGCGCGCACAGTCACACGGCCTTCACGGGCAGCTTCTGCCAGCATTTGCGCATCGGCATTCAATGCTTTCAAATTACTGCGTACTTGTTCAATGGTTTGATTAATTTGGGCTTTTTGGCCAGGAAAACGCTCTAATGGCGCGTCAAAGTCGCCATCGCCAAACGCCTGCACACAGGCCATGGCTTTTTGGTTCAATTCAATGTGTCCGGCCACAATCTGGTTGATGCTGGCAGCGAGCACCGAGAACTGGCCTTTAAACATATCTGCACGCAAGGTCATGTCAATATTGCCCTTTTCATGCTCGGCATTGACCCAGTTAACGGAGTCGACGATGCCTTTCAGGTTGCCGCGGATGCGGTCTACGCTCTTGTTCATGGCGGCTTTCTGGCCAGGCATGGCTTCCAGTTGTACTGTCAGGTCGCCACGGCCAATATTGTCCATCACCGCAATAAACTTCTCTGTATCGCGGACATAGGCCGTCACCATGTGGTTCACGCCTTCTGCCACTGCTTTAAAGTCGCCATCAAACTGGCTGATATCCAGCAAGGCATCAATCTCACCTTGTGCATGGGCCGCAGAAACCTGCGCCATATCTGAAATCAGTGTTTTAACGTTATTCTTCAAGCTGTCAAAACTGACATTCAAGGCATTTAAATCGCCTGGCAGCGACTCCAGCTGGGCGCCAAAATTACCTTGCCCCAGCAAGTGCATGGACTGGCTGGTTTTGTGCAGAATATCGGCATGCATCGTCAGCATGCGATTAATATCCTGCGCCATATTGCAATATTCACCGCTAAACTTGTCAACATCAATCACTGCCTTGATGTTGCCTTTGGCATGCTCAGCCACGACATAAGTCATTTGCTGGTCCAATGTGCGCAAGGTCGCTTTTGCCTGGTTTAAAGCGTGAATCACATTATCATCGCTGTTCGCGTGCAACTCTGAACTGCTACTAAAGTCGCCGTTGGCAATGCCTTTGGCCGCCTCTAACGCTTCGTAAGTTTCACCACCCACATTGCGTCTGATAGATCCTATCAATAACGAACCCACCGCCACAGTGAACAGAATCAGGCCAATATTCAGGCCATAATTAACCCACTCATTGTGGTTAATCAATACCGGCGTTTGTTGCTCTATACGTAACGCACCATCACTGGCCTGTTTGACTACAGCGTCAACTGCCAGTCTATGCTTTTGATACGCAGCCTGCAATCTTTCCAGTGCCTGATCAATCTGCTTTTTGTCACCACTACGGATAGCAGGAATCACTTCATTATCGCGCACGTTGAAAAATTGATTGCCACTCTCAAACAAAGGGCCAATCACACTGCTTTTCAAAGTAGATTCCGGCAGTTGGGTTTGCCAATAAGTGTGGCGCTCTTCAAAGGATTTTTTCAGTGTGTTGCCTTTATCCACCAGCGTTTGCAAAGGCTGGTTGTTTAAAGACACCATTTCAAGCACGGTGAGCCAGGATTCGATCAGATATTCAGGCGGGGGCAATACATCGGCGATCAAGTCTTTATGATTAATGATTTGCTGATAATGCGCGCCATGAATCGCTAATTCGCGATCGCCTAAATTATCCAGGTAACTGGTCGTGACAATGCCTGAACCAAGGACAGCCAGCATCAAGCCCAGCTGTGACTTTAGTTTCATGTGAGAAAATTTTCCCGCCAATGTACTCAACGTCAATCCATTTAACGATGGTGAGGACATGCTTGCCACTCCTTAATTGATTCCAAATCCCGGTTACTGGCCTGTTTGTTTTGTTTCTTGGCCTATGTTGGTGATTATTAAGCATGCAGGCCCGAATTGAATTGCCTGTAAAAAGGGGAATCTCGGCTCTTTTGCTGTAATTGCAGCCCTAAAGAAATTCAAATGTGCGTAATGGCCAGAACGGCGTATTACAAGGGCTGACAGCAAGATGCCTGAAAGCAGGTGTAAAAAAACCGGCTGAATAAGCAGCCGGTTTTTTATGTTGAAGCTAGTTAAAACTCTTCCCAATCACTATCATCGGTGCCGGTTTTGGCAGAGATCTTAGGCGCTGGCGTCGCATGCGGTTTGGGGGCCGCCACCGGTCGCCCGGACGATCCACCGCCGAAGCTACTGGACACTGGCGCTGGTGCCGCATGGGTATGGGTGCTAGCTTTAAACCCGCCCGATTGACTGCTGTGGCCAAAACCACCGCCGACACGGCCTTCGAGTTTAAACTGGCTGATCGCATCGGCCAATTGGTTGGCCTGATCGACCAGGGATTCAGCTGCCGCAGCAGCCTCCTCTACCAAGGCCGCATTCTGCTGCGTGGTTTCATCCATGCTGGTCACAGCCTGGTTCACTTGATCAATACCCGTCGTTTGCTCGGTAGATGCTGCAGAGATCTCGCTGATGATGTCGGCCACACGTTGTACTGAAGATACCACTTCATCCATGGTGTTACCTGCATTCTCTACCAGCTTGGTGCCTTCTGTGGTTTTATTCACAGAGTCTGTGATCAGCTCTTTAATCTCTTTCGCTGCACTCGCTGAGCGTTGGGCAAGGTTACGTACTTCACCCGCGACTACCGCAAAGCCACGGCCCTGCTCACCCGCTCTTGCTGCTTCTACCGCTGCGTTCAGTGCCAGGATGTTGGTCTGGAACGCAATACCGTCAATCACCGAGATGATGTCCTCGATCTTTTTAGCACTTTCGTTGATCGCACTCATGGTGGCGACCACTTCGTTCACTACTTCACCGCCTTTGACAGCAACACCTGAAGCAGTCAGTGCCAGCTGGTTCGCCTGTTTGGCGTTCTCAGCGTTTTGTTTCACGGTAGAGGCTAACTCTTCCATGCTCGCCGCCGTTTGCTCCAGGCTGGATGCCTGTTGCTCAGTACGCGCTGACAAGTCAGAGTTACCACTGGAGATTTCATTCGCTGCGGTGGTAATCGTTTCAACCGCTTCTGATACCGCAATAATCGGTTCTACGATCATATCCAGGGTGTTGTTCACCCCTTCGATAATCTTGCGGAAATCACCATTGTGTTTATCCACATCAGCCCGCACCGTAATGCGGCCTTCTTTAGATGCCTCTGCCAGCATGCTGGTGTCGGCTACCAACGCGTTCACCGCTTCAATGCTGGTGTTCAGGTTGGTAATGATCTGGCTGTAATCGCCTGGATAATGTTCAGAAATCGTGGCTGGAATATGGCCTTTAGCGATATTGTCCAGGTACTCTGAAGTCACTGTCAGTGGTTTGACCACTGCATCCAGTGTGCTATTCAGGCCTTCAATCACTTTACGGAAGTCACCATTATGCTGATGCGTATCAGCACGGGTAGACAACTGGCCATCTTGCGCGGCTTGTGCCAGTTTATTGGCATCGGCCACCAAGGCGTTCACTGCACCAATACACGTATTGAGGTTGTTAATGATCAGGCTGTAATCACCCTGATATTGCTCTTGAATACGCGCTGGAATCACGCCTTTGGCAATGTTGTCCAGGTAACTTGAAGTCACATTCAACGGTTTCACCACCGCATCTAATGTGCTGTTCATGCCTTCGACAATCGCACGGAAATCACCTTGATGTTTGCTCGCATCAGCGCGGGTAGACAAATTACCTTCAACTGCAGCATGTGCCAGTTCGTCAGCATCGCTCACCAGGCGTTTGATGTTGCTACGCACTTGCTCAATCGCTTCATTCACAAACGCTTTTTTACCTGGGAATTTCTGTAGTGGTACGTCCAGATTACCTTCACCAAATGCTTTTACTACTTCAATGGCACTGCGGTTCATTGCAATATGGCCAGCCACCATTTTATTGATGCCTGCGGCCATTTCAGAGTAGCCACCTTTAAAGCGTGTTTGATCAACATTGCAATCAATATCGCCTTCATCATGCTGCTGGCTGACGTAATTCAAGGATTGCACCAGGCCATCCAGTGTGCGTTGCAGCACACGGATAGAATAAGCCACGCTGGACTTGTCATCTTCAGGCAGGGTGATTTTCTGGTTCAAATTGCCTTCCACAAAGTTACGCGCAATCACGGTTAACTCAGACGGTTCCATGCCCAATTGCTTGAACATATTACGCTTGATGTAAATCCCAATGGAAACCACTACGGCTAAGGCGGCGACAGCAATGGCAATCAACATAAAGATTGCACTTTGTTTGACGGCTGCCGCTTGCTTGGCGCTATCTTTGGCTTGTGTATTGTTAAACAGTCTATGTTCGCGAATGGCCTTTTGCACGCCTTCGATCACAGCCTGATTTGCCAGCAAAGCATCTCTCGCCTCAGTTTTCTTGTTAGAAAGGGACAAGGTCAAAGTATTGCTACCTAATACATCGTACGCTTTGATCGCGTCATAGTCTTTTTTCAGAAACTGTTTGTCCTGCTCATCGCTGACAAAATTGTCATAGCGCTTTAATGCTGCCATCAGTTTGCCATGAGTTTCAGCCACTTCTTTTTCGATGACCTGCATTCTGGCATTGTCTGTATTCAGCATGTGCTGCCAAATCAGGCTATTCAATTTTTCAAACTCGCCCAATGTATCGTCTAGTATTTCGATACTCGGTGCAGCCACTTCATTGGCGTAATTAGTGTATTTAAACACCTTGTCTGTTTGGAAATAACTCACTCCCGCCAGCAGGAACAACCCCAAAGCTGCGACGGCAATCAGAATGTACATTCTCTTAGCAACACTCATAATTTAGACTCCTAAATCCATTTTTAAACTTTATAACCTTTTTGGCTTTCTTATATTTTCGGTTATCAATCTGGCAAACTAAACATTAATAAAGAAGCTTTTCATCTCTCTGTTTTCGCTCAAGTTTTCACCTGTTCTGCCGAGTATCCAGTATGAAAAATCATAAAAAATCCCCCTACGTTCAGGGGGATTCGCTGACTGAAAAAAGTCGATTATTTCTTCGCTTTTGAAGCGTCTGCAACTTCTACTTTTTTCTTGGCAGCACCGGCCTCTGCAACTGCGTCGCCTTTCATATGTGAAGAAGTCAGTTCAGCACTGCCTTCTTCATAACAAACGCGACCCATCATCGAAACGGTACATACTTCAGCGGCAAAAATCGGCGCCGAGAACGCGGATAACGCAACGATAGTCAGGGCTGTGTTCAAAGTTTTTTTCATAAAGTCTCCATACAATTTAACAGGGAATAACAGTGGTTATTCTTTACCACTTAGTTACTTTTACGACGCTTCCAGCCGTTTCTTTAGCGACAAACAGACGTTTTAACAGTTTAGTTACAATAAAAAAGCCAACTGATTTACAGTCGGCTTTTTTTCATTCAATCTTCGCTAAAACTCTTCCCAATCACCATCATCGGTACCCGTTTTCTTAAAGGTACTGGCCATGGTATGCCTGGCCGCTGGCGGGGCGTTACCGCCACCTCCGGAGAGGACTCTGGACAAACTCTCAATCGCGGTATGTGTGTCTTTCGACCGCCTGGAGAAGTCACCGCCTAGCAAGAACTTGGCCTTATCCATATTTTTCGCTGCGACCGACGCTACAATGTCACCGACACTCTGGTGAAAGTGCGCGTGCGCATCTTTCAAATCTCGATATTCCTTGCGGTGGCTGTGTTGCTTGCCTTTGCCGTATATCCATTTACCCAAGTCGCATTTATGATCACTGGCCGCATCAGCATGGTTAATAGGCTCTTTTTGTCGCCCATTCATATAGTCTATCAGCCGGGTTTTCCATTGTGCATGCGCCTTATTGGCGTCATCCAAAGAGAACTTTTTTGCGACGGCTCCTCCATGGGCACCGGGGAAACTTGTGACTGATTTTGCTGGTGCATGGTAATGCTGGGCTGTACTTCTTGAATGGCTACTTGCACCACGTCCTTCCAGTTTAAACTGGCTGATGGCCGCAGTGAGCTGGTTGGCCTGATCGACCAGGGATTCAGCTGCCGCAGCAGCCTCCTCTACCAAGGCCGCATTCTGCTGCGTGGTTTCATCCATGCTGGTCACAGCCTGGTTCACTTGATCAATACCCGTCGTTTGCTCGGTAGATGCCGCGGAGATCTCGCTGATGATGTCGGCCACACGTTGTACTGAAGATACTACTTCATCCATGGTGTTACCTGCATTCTCTACCAGCTTGGTGCCTTCTGTGGTTTTATTCACAGAGTCTGTGATCAGCTCTTTAATCTCTTTCGCTGCACTCGCTGAGCGTTGGGCAAGGTTACGTACTTCACCCGCGACTACCGCAAAGCCACGGCCCTGCTCACCCGCTCTTGCTGCTTCTACCGCTGCGTTCAGTGCCAGGATGTTGGTCTGGAACGCAATACCGTCAATCACCGAGATGATGTCCTCGATCTTTTTAGCACTTTCGTTGATCGCACTCATGGTGGCGACCACTTCGTTCACTACTTCACCGCCTTTGACAGCAACACCTGAAGCAGTCAGTGCCAGCTGGTTCGCCTGTTTGGCGTTCTCAGCGTTTTGTTTCACGGTAGAGGCTAACTCTTCCATGCTCGCCGCGGTTTGCTCCAGGCTGGATGCCTGTTGCTCGGTACGCGCTGACAAGTCAGAGTTACCACTGGAGATTTCATTCGCTGCAGTGGTAATCGTTTCAACCGCTTCTGACACTGCCATAATCGGTTCGACAATCAGATCGAGGGTACTGTTGATGCCATGAATGATATCGCTAAAGCCACCCGGATGGCGGCTGGCATCAGCGCGCACTGTAATACGGCCATCTTTTGCAGCATCAGCCAGCATCAAAGTATCGTCATTCAACGCCTTCAAATTGCTACGGATCTGCTCAATCGCCACATTAATAAAGGCTTTCTTGCGTGGGAACTGCTCTAATGGCGTATCAAAATTACCTTCACCCAAGCCACTGACACAAGCAATCGCTTTTTTCTTGGTGTTGATATGTTCTTCAACCATTTCATTCACGCCTTCAGCCATCACACGATAGGCACCATCGAATTTGGCAGCATTAATCCGCACGTCAATTTCACCAATATCGTGCTCTGAACTCATATGGCTCATTTCTGAAATCAATGTATTGATGGCATCGATACATTGATTCAGGTTGTTTTTAATCGTATTGAAATCACCATTGTAATGGTCACTGATTTTGGCCGGAATTTCGCCTTTTGAAATATCTGCAATATAACGTGCAGTCATGTTCAATGGCGTAATCAACGCATCCAGTGTGTTGTTCATGCCTTCGACAATGGTGCGGAAATCACCATGGTATTTGCTGGCATCCGCGCGAGCAGACAAATTGCCTTCAACCGCGCCATGTGCCAATGCATCCACATCACTCACCAATGCCTTGATATTCGTTCTGACTTGCTCAATCGCTTCATTCACAAAGGCTTTTTTGCCTGGGAATTTCTGTAGTGGTACGTCCAGATTACCTTCACCAAACGCTTTTACCACTTCAATCGCGCTACGGTTCATCGCAATATGGCCAGCCACCATTTTATTGATGCCTGCGGCCATTTCAGAGTAACCGCCTTTAAAGCGTGTTTGATCAACATTGCAATCAATATCACCTTCATCATGCTGCTGGCTGACGTAATTCAAGGATTGCACCAGGCCATCCAGTGTGCGTTGCAGACCGACAATAGAATAGGCAACACTGGACTTATCGTTTTCTGCCAGCTTGATTTTCTGGTTCAAGTTCCCTTCGACCAGATTGTGGGCAATCTGACTTAACTCACCCGGCTCTACGCCAAGTTGTGCACGCAGGCGTTTAGTAATCAACATGCCAAATGCCACAATCGCAGCCAAACACAGTAAAGCGATCGCTGAGGATTGCCATACAGCACTCTGTTTGATGCTGGCGGCATGCGCAGCAAGCTCCAGACTGGTTTTCTGGTTGTAAACCATATGCTCGTCTAGTTTATCGGCGACTTCAATCGCCAATTTATCAGCCTGTTTTAAGGCCTCTGGTGCTTCAGGGGCACTCACTTCTGACAAACGCAATACCGCTGTCATTTGTACAAAGTAGCGGTTCAGCATCTCTTTTTCAGCGGAGAGCAATGCCTGGTCTTGGTCGCTAGACACCAGGTCCTGGTAATGCGTCAGGGATTCCTCGACAATCTTTTTACGGTCCTGAATTTGCGCGGCCAGTTTGTCTTTCTCGGCAGGCGTGGTCACGCTCACGTGGCGCAACACATTCAGGCGCAATCTTTGATAGTAATTCTGCGCTTTGGACAGTTCAAGAATACTGGGGATGGTATTGACGTTGGCCTGATTGGTCGTGTCATACACTTTAACGATTTCATTTAAAGTGACCCCGATAAGAACCACCATCGCTAACGCGCAAGTGGCAATCAAAAGATACATGCGTTTTGCAATTGTCATCATGGATTCCTAGATAAATACAGCTGGATAAATATAGATTTAAAAATTACTTTTTCACGCTCTGATTATGGCAAAAACGGTTCAAATGATATGTGGAAATAAAACGGGGAATTACTGTCTTATTCATGCTTACACCATAAAAAAACCGGCTGAATAAGCAGCCGGTTTTTTATATTAAAGCTAGTTAAAACTCTTCCCAATCACTATCATCGGTACCGGTTTTGGCAGAGATCTTAGGCGCTGGCGTCGCATGCGGTTTGGGGGCCGCCACCGGTCGCCCGGACGATCCGCCGCCGAAGCTACTGGACACTGGCGGTGGTGCCGCATGGGTATGGGTGCTGGCTTTAAACCCGCCCGATTGACTGCTGTGGCCAAAACCACCGCCAACACGGCCCTCGAGTTTAAACTGGCTAATCGCATCGGCCAATTGGTTGGCCTGATCGACCAGGGATTCAGCTGCTGCCGCTGCCTCTTCTACCAAGGCCGCATTCTGCTGCGTGGTTTCATCCATGCTGGTCACGGCCTGGTTCACTTGATCAATACCCGTCGTTTGCTCGGTAGATGCCGCGGAGATCTCGCTGATGATGTCGGCCACACGTTGTACTGAAGATACTACTTCATCCATGGTGTTACCTGCATTCTCTACCAGCTTGGTGCCTTCTGTGGTTTTATTCACAGAGTCTGTGATCAGCTCTTTAATCTCTTTCGCTGCACTCGCTGAGCGTTGGGCAAGGTTACGTACTTCACCCGCGACTACCGCAAAGCCACGGCCCTGCTCACCCGCTCTTGCGGCTTCTACCGCTGCGTTCAGTGCCAGGATGTTGGTCTGGAACGCAATACCGTCAATCACCGAGATGATGTCCTCGATCTTTTTAGCACTTTCGTTGATCGCACTCATGGTGGCGACCACTTCGTTCACTACTTCACCGCCTTTGACAGCAACACCTGAAGCAGTCAGTGCCAGCTGGTTCGCCTGTTTGGCGTTCTCAGCGTTTTGTTTCACGGTAGAGGCTAACTCTTCCATGCTCGCCGCGGTTTGCTCCAGGCTGGATGCCTGTTGCTCGGTACGCGCTGACAAGTCAGAGTTACCACTGGAGATTTCATTCGCTGCGGTGGTAATCGTTTCAACCGCTTCTGATACCGCAATAATCGGTTCTACGATCATATCCAGGGTGTTGTTCACACCTTCGATAATCTTGCGGAAATCACCATTGTGTTTATCAACATCAGCTCGCACCGTAATGCGGCCTTCTTTAGACGCTTTGGTTAAAGCATTCACATCCGCAATCAGGGTTTTCAGATTGTGCCGGACCTGCTCCACGATATCGTTTATCTCAGCTTTTTTGCCAGGCCAGCGCGCAAGTGGAAGATCAAAATTCCCCTCGCCGAAGCCTTTCACGACGGCCATAGACTGTTGATTCATCTCCAGCAAGCCACTCACCATGCCATTCACAGACTTAGCCAGCGTACTGAAATCCCCCTTGAACGTCTCATGACGCAGCAAGGTTTCAATTTCCCCCTGCTGATGCGCATGACTCACCGCGTGGATGGCATCAATCAAGCCTTTCAAGTTGTCGCCAATGTTTTTGACACTCTTGTTGATAAAGGCTTTTTCTCCAGGATAGTCCTTGATCGTGGCAGAAAAATCACCGTGGCCAAACTGCAGGATACAATCGGTGACCGTTTTGTTCTCGTCGATATACTCTTTGACCATCTCATTCACGCCGTGCGCTAATAACTGATAGTCCCCCGCAAATTTGCCAGGCGCCATAAACACGCCTATCTGGCCGGATTGATGCGACTCTGCCATCAAACGCATATCAGCAATTAAGGTGCCGACGTTGTAACGCAGCCCCTCCACACCGGCATTAACCAGTGCAAACTTACCTGGAAACGGCTCCAGTGTTGCGCTCATATCGCCTTCAGCCAGCGCGTTGATGCACTGCGTGGACTTGGTGATCACCTCAATATGGTGTGCAACCATACGATTAATGCCTGTGGCCATCTCGCGGTAAGCGCCTGTAAATTGGCTGACATCCATCTTGACGTCAATCTCACCGGCTTTGTGCGCAGCTTCCATGCGTGCCATTTCACTGTCGATCTGTTTAAGCCGTTCAACCGCCAGATATAGCGCCCCAATTACACTGCTATCCTCAATATTGCGCAGTTGATGAACTTGCGTAAAGTCACCTTCGGCAATTTGTGTCGCCACCTTTGATGCCTGTGAGGCTTCACCGCCTAACTGCCGGATCACGCGGCCGACCACCGCCGTCAACGCAACTAAGGTCAGCACCAGTGCCACTAATGCAAATAACAGTGTTTGGGTTTGCGCTGCAGCAACCATGCCAGAGACCTTGCCCTCGGTTTGCTGATAAGCGGCGTCATTTACGGCGACCAATTCATCTACCGCGGCTCTGTGCTGCTGATAGTAGCCTTGCAAATGTGCTAATGCACGGCCGATTCTGGCTTCGTCCTGTGACAAAATGGCCGGGATAAACTCTTGATCACGGCTGTCAATGAATGCCTGGCCGCTACGCAGCAGCTTATCGTTCACCACAGTGCGCAGTGCAGGCTTTTGCTTAAGCCAGAACGCACCGCGCGCGTTGAAATCTTTGGCCAGTTGATTACCTTTGTCTATCAAAGGCTGTAATGGCTGGTTTTTGATCGCAGCCATTTGCAAAGCCAATTGCCATGACTCAATCAGGTAAAATGGCGGTGGCAAGATATCTGCTGCCAGATCTTTATGATCAACCAGTTCTTCATACACACTGCCCTTGACGATCACGCGCTGATAACTCTGATAAGCCAGCGCCCCTGCCAGTACAAAGCCTATGGTCATCACCGCCAGCAACAATATCAGTTGCGTCTTTAATTTGAGTTTGTAAAACTCGATTAGCATTTTTTTCATTTTTATCCTCTGTCTACCCTGAAATCATGCGTCTCTTGCGAGACAGCGCCCAATCTAAAACTTATATTTAATTAATAAGTGTTTACATGATTATCATGACAGTTAACACTTGTCTGGATGCGAGAATAAAAGCCCCAAAGCCCTCTCTTTTTAAAACTGTTACGGCCAACTGTAAACGCAAAAAAGCTGACACAAGGTCAGCTTTTTTGCAACGTACGCACCAGGTCTTATCGCGACTGGCCTAGCTTGGATTCATCATACTTCACAGCGGATAACCAATCACCGCCGATGCCCACAACAAAAAACCTTCAACCAGGGCACTCACCACTTTCAGAAAGACATTTGTCATGGGCTTTTCCTCTCACAGAAACAAGCAGACACATTGTTAAATCATTGCGTTAAAACTCTTCCCACTCAGTATCATCCGTGCCGGTTTTAGCAGCTTTGCCTGGTTGATAACTATTGGTATGTGCAGCAGCTGGTTTAGGCTTGCTCACTGGCGCAGACGCCGCCGGACGGCTGGCAACTGCAACACGTGGCGCCGCAGAACGAGTGGCTTGTGTTGCACCGCCACGCACTTTAAATCTGTTCACGGTATCCATCAGGTTAGAAGCCTGCTCAACCAATGACTCAGCAGCGGCCGCAGCTTCTTCCACCAGCGCGGCGTTTTGCTGGGTCACTTCATCCATATGGTTAACGGCATCGTTGACCTGGTTAATGCCTGAGCTCTGTTCAGCAGAAGCCGCTGTAATTTCACTCATGATATCAGTCACACGCTGCACCGAGGTCACCACTTCATGCATGGTTTCACCAGCAGTTTCTACCAGTTTAGTGCCATCAGCGGTTTTATTCACAGAGTCAGTGATCAGTTCTTTAATTTCTTTTGCAGCACTGGCTGAACGTTGTGCCAGGTTACGTACCTCACCTGCCACCACCGCAAAGCCTCTACCCTGCTCACCTGCACGCGCAGCTTCTACCGCCGCGTTCAGTGCCAGAATATTGGTTTGGAAAGCAATGCCATCAATGACAGAAATAATATCTTCAATCTTACGGGCGCTTTCATTGATCGCACTCATGGTGGTCACCACGTTACCAACGACTTCACCACCACGAATCGCCACTTGTGACGCGGCTTCAGCCATTTGATTGGCCTGGCGTGCATTTTCGGCATTTTGTTTCACGGTAGACGCCAGTTGCTCCATGCTGGAGGCAGTTTCTTCCAGGTTAGACGCCTGTTGCTCGGTGCGGCTGGACAAATCGTTGTTACCGCTGGAGATTTCATGTGCGGCTGTATTAATGGTTTCGCCTGCTTCACGCACGTTCACCAGAATATCGTTCATGATATCCAGCAACTGGTTGATGGAGTTCATGGTCTCAACTGCAGCGCCTTTGGCAATCGAGCTGTCCAGTCGATAGGTCACATCACCGTCAACGGCTGATTTCAGGGCTTCTTTGATCTGATTTTCTACGCGCTTGTCTTGCGTTTGGTCTACCCATTCAATCACGGTGCCCAGACGTTCGCCATCATTATCGAAAATCGGGTTTGCTGTCAGGCGGAAGAACATATCGCCGACACCAATTTCGGTTTGATGTTTGCCAGTCAGTCCACCTAGCAGGTTACGCTGATGCGACGGATTTTTATGAAATACATCATAGCTTTGACCAATCAGTTTCTCTGCATCAAAGTGCGGAAATAACTGTTTGAATGTTTTGCTGGATTCGCGCATCAACTCCAGCGCAGCCGGGTTCATATAAGTAATGACGCCGTCTTTGTCGGCCATCATCAAACTATTCGATGAAGCCTCCAAAGCATTTTTGATCATGGTCGCTTCACGGGTTTTCACCTTCTGCGCCTGATCCGCCAATACCGCACTGGTAATGTCTGTAGCGAATTTAACCACTTTCACCGGCTTGCCATCCAGGCCGATAATCGGGTTATAAGAAGCCTGCAAGTAAATATCCTTACCTTGTTTACCATAGCGATGATAAACACCGACATCTGACTCGCCGCGGTTCAACTTAGCCCAAAACTCTTTGTATTCCTGGCTATTTTTAAAACGTTCACTGACAAACATACTGTGATGCTTTCCTTGAATTTCATCCAGCGCATAGCCGGTGAGATCAAGAAAGTTTTTGTTGGCGGTCAGCACATGGCCACTCATATCCAGCTGAATGACGCCTTGTGAGTTATTCACAGCGAATATCTGGCCTTCAAAGTCCAGTTGACGCTGTTTTTCCTGGGTAATGCAATAAGAGTAGACTTTTACTTTAAGCACTGAGCCATCTGCGCCGACAATCGGCACATAGCTGGTGCTAAACCAGTATTCGTTACCATTTTTGGCGACGCGACAGATTTCGAGCTTGGCGTTCTCGCCTTTATTCAACTTCTCCCAAAGTTGCTTATATTCAGCACTTTGGGCTGTATTTGCTTTTAACAGTATCGAAATATGCTTACCAATCACTTCACTGTGTTGATAACCCAGCGGCTTCAGGAACACATCGTTGCATTCAAGAATATTGCCTTTCAGGTCACATTCCATCACCCCAAAAGACTGATTCAAGGCTTTTTCTTCTTCTTGCAGCGCCAGATTACGCTTTTTATCCGCCGTCACATCAGTCAGATAAGCCACCACTTTACGTAGTTGCGAGCCTTGCATCACAGGCGCGTAATAGCCCTGGAACCAAACCTCATGCCCCTCTTTGTTATTCAGTTTGAAGCTACCACCTTGAGATTTACCGCCCTGCAAAGCATTCCAGAACTGTTCGTAGTCCGGCTTGCCAGCGTCTTCACGCGTCAGTAAAGCACGGTGATGCTGGCCGACCAGCTCTTTTGCGCTGTAGCCTAGCGATTGGCACAAATTGTCGTTGACCTGGCTGATATCCCCCTTGGCATTCAGCTCAACAATCGCTCTTGCTTTGTTGATTTCAGACTTCAGCGCGCTGAATTCAGCCACCTGATCCAGATTGTTACGATAATCCCGAGTCCCTGCCGCCAGCTTGTTCACGATGGTAGAAAACATAATTTTATCCTTGGAAAATATCTCTGTTTAGAGTAATCGCGCTTATGTTTTTGCTGTTGTGCACGTTTTTATAATGTTAGTTAATGTACAGCCGCTTCCATCAATTGCATCTCATCGCTGGTCATCAGTTTATCGATGTCCACCAGGATCAGCATTTCTTGCTCAATGGTCGCCAGGCCGACGATATATTTGGTGTCAATGCGGGTCACCAATGATGGCACTTCACGCAGGTGCTCTTCACGCAGCTCACGCACATCAGACACGCCATCGACCACAATGCCGACAATACGCCCGTTGAGGTTGAGAATAATCACCACGGTGAATTCGTTATATTCGACCTTGCCCAGGTTGAATTTGATGCGCAAATCGACGATAGGCACGATCTTGCCACGCAGGTTAATCACCCCTTTAATAAAGGATGGCATGTTGGCAATTTGGGTCACCGCGTCATAGCCGCGAATTTCCTGCACCTTAAGAATCTCGATGCCGTATTGCTCGCTGCCCAAGACAAAGGTCAGGTATTCACCCGCCGCTGTTTTCAAGCCATTGCCTGCGTTGCCGCTTAAGGAATTGCTCATTTCTGTGCTTGTACTCATTGCATATGCTCCTTATGCATTGATGGTATTTTGTGAAGTTAAATAATTCTGGTTGGAAAACGCCATGCCACCAGTCACGTAGTTTGTGGTTTGCCCCATTTGGATAATGGCTGGCACATCCAGAATCAATGCCACCGACCCGTCGCCCATAATGGTGGCGCCAGAGACGCCAGGAATGCGCTTGAAGTTGGTTTCCAGGCTCTTGATCACCACTTGCTGCTGGCCAACCAAACGGTCGACAAACAAAGCGGATTTCTTACCATCGGCTTCCAGGATCAATAACACACCGTCAGTCGGGGTGGTGATCTGGGTCGGATGGTTAAACAAGGCATGCAAGGCGATAATCGGCAGATATTCGCCACGCACATGCACCATCAATCCTTCGCCGGTCACTGTTTTCAGGTCTTCGGCACGGGGTTGCAGTGTTTCTACAATCAGGTTCAATGGCACTACATAAACGCTCTTGCCCAACGACACAGACATGCCGTCCAAAATCGCCAGGGTGAGTGGCAGTGAAATCGAAATCGTTGTGCCATAGCCTAATGCAGAGCGAATCTCGATATGACCGCCCATGGAGGTAATATTCCGTTTCACCACGTCCATGCCCACACCGCGGCCAGACACATCGGTGACCACTTCAGCCGTAGAGAAGCCTGGTGCAAAAATCAGGCTAAACACTTCGTTATCGGTCATGCTTTCATTCACTGGCAAACCATTTGAGGCCGCTTTGGCCAGAATTCTGTCACGGTTCAAGCCACCGCCATCATCAGTCACTTCAATCACGATGCTGCCGCCTTTATGTGCAGCAGACAAGGTTAAAGTACCGCTTTCCGGCTTGCCCATTTCACGGCGGACTTCAGGCTTTTCAATACCATGGTCAACACTGTTACGTACCAAATGGGTCAATGGATCGACAATACGCTCAATCAAACTCTTATCAAGCTCAGTGGTGGCACCACTGGTGACAAATTCTACTTTTTTGCCCAACTTGCCAGCCAGGTCACGTACCATACGTGGGAAGCGCGAGAACACAAAGTCCATCGGCATCATACGAATCGACATCACGGACTCTTGCAGGTCGCGCGTGTTGCGGGTCAACTGGCTGACGCTATTAATTAAGGCTTCGTTATCCACCGGGTCGAGGGCATTCACACGCTGCTCAATCATGGCTTGTGTAATGACCAGCTCGCCAACCAGGTTAATCAACTGATCAACCTTCTCGATGCCAACACGAATCGAAGTGCTTTCTGCGCTTTGTGCGGCAGCAGGTTTATCAGTCTCACGACGCCCCTGTTGACGACGCTCTTCTTTAGGTGCGGCCTCGGCAGGCGTGGCAACAGCGGTTGCAGCGGCCTCTGCTTTGGCTTTTGCCATTGCAGCGGCAGCATTATCATCACCGATCATTTGTGCTTTAGGCGCATCCGGATGTGGTTTAAACGGTGCAAAGAAACCGTAACCCTCTTCCTGCTGCTCTTCTCCGTTGCTGGCGAACAGGCCATAGCCCATTTCTTCAGCGACTTGCACCCTGCCATCGTCAGCTTTTGTTTCAGTTTTGATAATCGGATCATTATCAAAGAAACCATAACCCGCCTCTGCCGCAGGTGCTGCCTCAACTGGCGCAGCCGC
The DNA here is from genome assembly GCF_000800115.1 of Methylophilus sp. Q8. Taxonomy (NCBI): domain Bacteria; kingdom Pseudomonadati; phylum Pseudomonadota; class Betaproteobacteria; order Nitrosomonadales; family Methylophilaceae; genus Methylophilus; species Methylophilus sp. Q8. Next base: position 2,538,948 of record NZ_JUHE01000001.1, read on the forward strand.
TGTTGCAGCTTCGGCTGGCTTAGCGGCTGGTTCACTGGCAGCATCGCCCGCTACCTGGATGACCAGGGCATCGGCGTCAACAATAAATGAACAGATAGACACAATGTCATCGGCACTGGAGTCCGTTTTAATCAACACAGCATGTACATTCTCGCTGCGCTGATAAACCTCGACGTCACCCAACAAGGCCAGCTCATCTTTCAGGTTAGCCAGGTCTTTTTCAGTGACGGTTGGCAAACCAACGTCATACAGGGTCATGCCTTTTGCTTTTTCTTCAGCGGTAATCGTCAATGCAGTTTTCGCCACTTCTGCGGCAGCCGTAGCGGCTGGCGTTGCAGCAGGTGCAGCCTCAGCGCTGGCAGCGGCCACCACAGGCTCAGCCGCGACGGCGGCTTTACCTTCTGAAAGTGATTTCAGCATCATGGCCACATCGCTCACTTGCTCAGCATTCACATCTGAACCATGGCGATGACCATCGACTTGCATCTTGATCACATCCTTCGCAGCCAAAAACGCATCGACGTGTTCGGTCGTCAACGCCATCTCGTTTTTGCGAATTTTATCGAGCAGGTTTTCCAGCACATGCGTAATTTCTGTCATGTCCATAAAACCAAAGGTCGCAGCACCGCCTTTAATAGAGTGTGCCGCCCTGAAAATAGCGTTTAATTGCTCAACATCTGGCGATTCCACATCGATACCAAGCAACAGGTGCTCTGCTTCAGCCAACAACTCCTCGGCTTCGTCAAAGAACACCTCGTAAAACTGGCTCATATCCACTGTCATTGTTTACTCCAGTTCCTTTACCAGCGGCGCTTAGGCACCGATTACTTTTTGGACAACTTCAATCAGGCGCTTTGGATCAAAAGGCTTCACCAGCCAGCCATTGGCACCTGCGGCTTTACCTTTTGCTTTCATTTCGTCAGAAGACTCTGTCGTCAACATCAGAATAGGCACTCTTTGATAGGAAGCAAGCGTACGCAAATTGGTGATCAGTGTCAGGCCATCCATCACCGGCATGTTTTGATCGGTCAATACCAGATCCACCGTTTTCTCTTTGGCTTTATTAAGGCCGTCTTGACCATCTACGGCCTGCACGACATCATAGCCAGCAGCTTTCAGACTAAAAGCCACCATCTGACGCAATGATCCGGAGTCGTCTACTGTTAAAATTGTTTTCGCCATGTTTGATTCGCCTTTTTCACTAATTTCGTTAAACGCCGCTGTATTAAAATAAGTCTATGTCACCGGTAGCCAAATTTTTCTGATCCACTGACTTGCGTAAATTGCCGGTCAGATGCTGGCTACCCTGATCAAAATTCTGGTTAAGCTGCATGATGAAGCGTCTGATTTCTTCATGCTCGTCATCAGCAGCCATCGGAAACTGATGACTGGACAGCTCATGTAACAAATCTTTTAAGCCATGCACGCGGTTGATGGTGCGCTGCAACAACTGGTTGGTCATGTCCTGAAACTGCATGCCAGTCACTACTTTGTTCACTTCCTGGCCAATGTTGTCCTGAAACACCTGCAATTGCTGCATCTCTTCAGGCTGCAACTTACCAGCCTCAACCAGCAACTGCACCGCTGCCTGCTGCTCCATTAACTGGGCATATACCGTCATAAAACTGGCACCCAGCTTTTCAATCGCTTCATTCAGTAAAAAGGCGGTTTGCTGCAAATCGGTTTCGATTTCGAGCAGATGCCAGTCACCGTGACGCGAGACCGCGGCCAGTAATTCTCTTAACTCTTCTATGGGCAATGTTTTCATAGTGGTCCTATCTTGCCTGATTTCCCTGTTTTTCAATCAAGAAATAAACAATGTAAAAATGACTTATTTCTTGTACGCTTTAACCGCCAACCTCTTCACCCATTTTCCCTGTCCTTCTTCAGGGCGCAGGCTTTTCCGCTTTATTCTGCAATGCTTCTACTTGCGTTTTATCATGCTCACTGACAGAAATCTGTTCGTTATCCTTGAGTAAATCCTCTTCGGTTTCCTTGTTCATCACAATTAAACTGATGCGGCGGTTAATCGGATTAAACGGATTCTCTTTATCCATCATGATGGCAGAGCCCAGGCCCACCACGCGCATCAGCTTGGTTTCATCCATACCCCCCGCAATTAGCTCACGCCGTGAAGCATTGGCGCGGTCAGCAGACAACTCCCAGTTACTGTAACCATGATCGCCATTGGCATAACCCGCGGCATCGGTATGGCCGGATAAACTGATTTTGTTATCCACGCCATTCAGCGTTTTGCCAATCTCACGCAAAATCGTTTTGGCATAAGGCTGTAACTCGGCTTTGGCATTTTCAAACATGGGCCGGTTCTGTTCATCAATAATCTGCACCCTCAGGCCTTCACTGGTAATATCCAGCTTGAGCTGAGACTTAAATTGTTGCAGCGTCGGGTTGTCTTCGATGGCCTGCTCAATCTTGGCTTTTAATGCCTCCAGTTTGACTTTTTCGGCCTGTTTCAAGACTTCTTTAACATCTTCCAGCTTGACCGTCTTCAGCTTGCCTGGATCGCCTTCTACCGGCTTGACCTGACCCTGTTTTTTGGTGACATCTTTACCTCCGGTATTTTTCAAGGCCGAATCACTCTGGCCGAGTGAAGGCCCCATCAACACCATATGCAAAGGCGTTTGAAAATACTCGGCAATGCCTTCTTTTTGCGCTTTCGAGGTAGACCCCAGCAACCACATCAACAGGAAAAACGCCATCATCGCTGTCACAAAGTCAGCATAAGCAATTTTCCAGGCACCACCGTGATGGCCACCGCCACCCTTTTTGATCTTTTTAACAATAATCGGGGCAATATGTTCTTCTGCCATGACGCTCTCCCGGCGGTCTTAATCTTGCACTTATTTGGATTTAGCCTGTTTGACGTGCTCTTCCAGCTCGGTAAAGCCAGGACGCTCGGTCGAATACAGGACTTTACGGCCGAACTCAACCGCAATCGGCGGTGCATAACCATTCAGGCTAGCCAGCAACACCACTTTGACGGTTTGAAAGCTCTTGCTGGATTCTTCCAGCTTTTGCTCCAGCAAACCTGAGAGCGGGCCAACAAAGCCATACGCCAGCAAAATACCGAGAAAAGTCCCCACCAGCGCGTGCGCAATCAGGATCCCCAGCTCAGCCGGTGGCAAAGCCACGTTTTCCATGGTGTGCACCACGCCCATCACCGCCGCCACAATACCAAACGCCGGCAAGCCGTCGCCTAGTTTGGCAATACAATGTGCAGGCACGTGGCCTTCCATATGGTGGGTTTCCAGCTCGTTATCCATCAGGTTCTCGACCTGAAAAGCATCCATATTGCCGGACACCATCAGGCGCAGGTAATCGCAGATAAACTCGACCAGGTGATGGTCGTGCACAATGGAGGGATACTTAGTGAATAAGGCACTGGACTCAGGGTCTTCAATGTCTTTTTCAATCGACATCAGGCCGTCTTTGCGGATTTTGGTGAGAATTTCAAACAACAAGGCCAGCAAGTCCATATACAACTGCTTGTTGTACTTAGACCCCTTAAACAAGGTGGGCACAGCTTTCATAGTAGCTTTAATGGCCTTGGTATCATTACCCACAATAAAGGCCCCAAATGCGCCGCCAAAAATCATCATGACTTCCAGTGGCTGCCATAAGGCGCCCAAATGGCCGCCAGCGAGTGCATAGCCCCCAAAGACCATGCCACAAACGACTACATACCCAATGATCACAAACATGCTTTGACTCCACTTTTAGCAGTTAACTGTGGAAAGCATAACAATGCACGCCCCGATTCATTTTTTTAAATAAAAGGCATTTAGCCAGTTAAATCACACCGGTGACAATGGAAACGTCTGTCGTTTCAATGGGGTTAATACCGAATAAGGCCATCAGCGATGGCGGTCGAGGCAAAGTGACAGCGTGATAACACTATTTTTTGAGATAAACGTACAAGGCTGGCGAATTGGCACTGGGGAACACAATATGCTCGGCTTGAATGTCAGGCACCGGAAACTCCGAGGTGACAAACAGGCAGCCTGGTCGCATTTCCTGTTGCACTTTTTGCCAGACGTCTTGCATCACAGCTGGAGACAGATAGGCAAATATCACGTCTAAACTGGCAAAATCAATGGCGCGGTAATCACCGAGGGTAAATTTGACACTGGTGCCGGAAAACAAGGCGCGCACGGCGCTCACCGCCCAGGGTAACGGGGCAATTTCAATGCCGGACACTTCATCGTGTATGCGCTGTTTGGCTAAAAACATTGCAATATCACCGATACCGCTACCGATATCGAGCACTTTCAATGATTGGTCACCGGCATGTTGCTCGAGAATGCGTTGCAGAGCACGCCAAGTCGCAGGAAAAGAGGGGTAAAACGGGACGCGCGTATTGTACACAGACCAGTAAAGCGCCAATGTCATCACAAATCCGGCAAAATAAACACTGGCCGGTAACGCAACCTGCTGCATGAAAACAACGGCCACCGGGAAAGCGACATGTATCCAGCGCCACCAGACAGGCATGCGCGCGGCTCTCGCCAATACGCTGACGACGCATAAATGCGGCAATAACCAGAACCAGATGGAATCCAGCTGAATACCCAGACTACGCAATTCAAACGCAAATACACTGTTGATCACGCCAGGCGCGAGGCCCGTCATCAACAGCATACTCACACACTGGATTAGCAATGCCTGACACCATAATCGTTTTGGCAAGAGACGCTGTACCCAAGGTTGGGATGGCAACGCCTCTGCCGGCAATTTTATCGAGTGCATGCTAAATCCTTCATTTCACAGGCAATATCAAACACCTGTTTGCAACCAGTTAAGCAGTCATTGAAACCAGTTTGTAGCTGAGTTCTTTGGCTTTTTTGGTTTTACCGGCACGTGAAGGCACGTGGCACAGGTTACATACATAATTCTGGTTCAAATCGTAGCTGTTGACGATGTATTGACCACCGCAGCAATGGCAAACTTTAGTTGTCAGCATTTTGCTTTCGATGAAACGCACCAGTGTCCAGGCACGAGTCAATGACAAGACTGGCTCATCTTGTTGTGCAGCATCCGGATTTTGAACTTGCTGCATGTAGAGCGTATAGGCTTTGATAATCGCCTGGATACCATCTACGCCAGCATAATCCACCATAAAGCGGTAGATATTATAGAAAATGGAAGAATGAATGTTTGGCTGCCAGGTCAAGAACCAGTCGGTAGAGAATGGCAACATGCCTTTAGGAGGAGAAACGCCTTTCATTTCCTTGTACAACTTGATCAAACGCTCGCGTGACAACGTCGTTTGGGATTCCAGCAATTGCAGGCGTGCGCCCAGCGAGATCATTTGCATTGCCAGTTGAATTTGTTCTGCTTCGTTTACTACACTCTTCTTTTGCATGATAACCCTCTTTTCTATTTCTTATCGACAGATGGAAACGTCTACACTGTTATACAGTGGAGTCGGCAGCCTGGGCAGACATCAGTACTGCAGTATGCAGATGTGCTTGCGCTGGGTCTTTGGAGTAGCTGGTCAACATGCCCAGGATTTCGCTGTCATCAAAACGGAAGCGAGTCAGCAACATATTGGTATTACAGAGTTTCAGCAATTGCAGGTTGGTCAGGTTTTCCAGCAGGTCTGCAATTTCCTTATTAATACCAAGGCGGAAAATCGCAGTGGCTTTGTCAGCGCGGATCAGTTGTTGGGCCAACATCAGATAGTTCAGGTTGGCATCTTTGATTTCAGCGAGTAAATCGTTTTGCATGTTCATGATCTTGTCTCCGTTTTTTTAGCGTTAATTTAAGTCCGCCTGAGCGTTAGGCGTACTTTGCGCGCAATCATGAAGAGCAACAATCAGGGTTTGTCGGTTTCTTTTGTAAGACAGACGAAAACAGCCACGTAGGTGTTTGTCTTACAAACCCCTACATGGCAATCACCACAACTATAAATATCAATGAGTTATGGCGTAATTTTAATGTTACACCGCAACAAGTTTACGTCTATGTTCGCAGCATTGTTCTGATTCCAATTCAAAAAATAATTAAAGTTTTCCTGTTGTATTCCGTAAACAACTGTTTTTTGTCTGTTTAGTCTGCTTTTCAAGCTTTCATAAAAACTATTTGTGCTATCCCGGTTAACGACAGCACAAACTAAAACTTTAGGGTTACGCCTCAAAAAAACCCAACAAACCTCATAACATATTGTTTTAAAAAGAATAATAATTTTATTATTTGCACTCCTTAACATCCAGCAAGCCGCAACTGATAGAAAGCGGTCAATAAGCCCTTTTATTCCAGACATAAAAAAGCGTTTTTCTAGCCAATAATCACTCACAGGAAATACAACTTGTGTGTTGTATCTGTGAAACGAAAGAGTCGAGGACATGGCAGCTGAAGACAGCGATATGGAAAAAACCGAAGACGCGTCCCCCAAGCGATTGGAGAAGGCACGCGAAGACGGCGATATTCCCCGCTCTCGCGAACTGGCTGCGTGTGCGGTGCTGTTTACCACTGGTATGGCCATCATGATGTTGAGCCGCCCGCTGGGTGAAGCCATGAAGAATGTGTTGAGACAAGGCTTGAGCATTGACCATGCCATGGCCTTTGAGCCGCAACTGTTGATCGTGCACATGATGAAAGTGGTTGAGCAAGCCTTGTGGGCATTTTTGCCACTGGCCGTGATTATTGTCTCAGTAGCCGTGGCGGCACCGATCCTGGTCGGTGGCTGGGTGATGTCACAAAAATCACTGGTGCCTAATTTTGGCAAGCTCAATCCGATTAAAGGCCTGGCTAATCTGTTTTCCAAAAACTCGCTGGTCGAGTTACTGAAATCGATTGCCAAAACAATTCTGGTGGCGTCTGTGGGCTACACCATCGTTAAAAAAGATTTGCAGCCTATGCTGAGCTTGTCGCAGATGCCTCTTGCCGCCGGGATCAGCACTGTGAGTGACTATATGGTGACCGGCTTTCTGACCATTGCCTCTGCGCTGGTGTTGATTGCCGTGATTGATGTGCCCTACCAGCTCTATCAATATGCGCAGAAACACAAAATGACCAAACAAGAGCTGAAGGATGAAGCTAAAGAGTCAGAAGGTAGTCCTGAGATTAAAGGCCGTATCCGTCAGCAACAACGTGAGATGGCACGCAGAAGAATGATGAGCAATGTGCCGCAGGCAGATGTGGTGATTACCAACCCAACCCACTATGCGGTGGCGATTCGCTATAAAGAAGGTGAAAACGGCGCACCGATTGTGGTCGCTAAAGGTGCAGATGTGATTGCACAAAAGATCAAGGAAATCGCCGCGGAACATGAAGTCATGACCTTGGAATCGCCAAAACTGGCACGTGCCTTATATGCACATGCCGAACTGGAGCGCGAGATTCCACAAACGCTTTATGCCGCAGTGGCCGAGATTCTGGCTTACGTGTTCCAACTGCGTGTGTTTAAACAGCATGGTGGCGTGCGTCCTGCGATGCCAGCCAACGTGCCAGTACCAGACGCGCTGGATCCACATGCGTTAAATGCCGCGCCAGCAAGTGCGGCAGAAATTGAATAATTGCAGGCTTAGGAGTTTACGATGAACAATTGGCAACAATGGATGGGAAAAATGGACGGACGAGCAATCGCCGCGCCACTCATTATTGTATTGCTGCTGGCCATGATGATCCTGCCGTTACCGGCCATCATGCTCGATGTATTCTTCACCTTTAATATTGCACTGTCTATTCTGGTCTTGATGATAGGCCTGCAAACCACCAAGCCGCTGGACTTTATCGCCTTCCCTACCGTGCTGCTGATGACCACCATGCTGCGCCTGGCGCTTAACGTGGCCTCTACCCGCGTCGTACTGACGGAAGGCCATGCTGGCCCGGATGCGGCCGGTAAAGTGATTGAAGCCTTTGGCCACTTTTTGATTGGCGGTAACTACGCTGTCGGTATTGTGGTGTTTGTGATCCTGACTATTATTAACTTTACCGTCATCACCAAAGGTGCTGGCCGTATTGCTGAAGTCGGCGCCCGTTTCACCTTGGATGCGATGCCTGGTAAACAAATGGCGATTGACGCCGACCTGAACGCAGGCCTGATTGGCGAAGACGAAGCCCGCCGCCGCCGTAAAGAAGTTGGCCAGGAATCAGAATTCTACGGCGCGATGGACGGTGCCAGTAAATATGTGCGTGGTGATGCCATTGCCGGTATTTTGATCATCATCATCAATATTGTTGGCGGCCTGATTGTCGGCATGGTGCAACATGACCTCGCCTTTGATGAAGCGGTTAAAAACTACACCATGCTGGCGATTGGTGATGGCCTGGTGGCACAGATCCCTTCACTGGTGATCTCAATCGCTGCCGGTGTGGTGGTTTCCCGCGTGGCCAACAACGAAGATATTGGCGGCCAACTGATTAGCCAACTGTTTGAAAATCCACGCGTGCTGACCGTGACCGCCGGCATTATCGGCGGTATCGGCCTGATCCCAGGCATGCCACACCTGGCTTTCCTGGGTCTGGGTGGTTTGCTGGGTGGCCTGGCTTATAACGTGAAACAAAAGCAGGAAAAAGCCAAACAACAAGCGGTGCTGGAACCACAGCCAGAAGACAAACTGGCGCCAGCCAGCGAGGCTGAAGAAGCGACATGGAATGATGTACTGCCAGTCGACACCATCGGCTTGGAAGTCGGTTACAGACTGATTCCTCTGGTGGATAAAGGCCAGGGCGGCGAACTGCTCAAGCGTATCAAAGGCATCCGCAAGAAATTTGCCCAGGAAATTGGCTTTTTGGCGCCAACGGTGCATATCCGCGACAACCTGACCCTGAAACCAAACGCCTATCGCATCACTATGAAAGGTGTAGAAATGGCCAGTGGTGAGTCTAACTTCAGCCAGATGCTGGCGATTGACCCAGGTGCTGTCACCGGCGAGCTTGATGGCGCGAAAACAACCGACCCGGCATTTGGCCTGCCAGCGGTATGGATTGAGCCAGACCGTAAAGAATATGCCCAAAGCCTGGGCTATACCGTGGTCGACGCAGGCACGGTGATTGCCACCCACCTCAACCATATTATTTCACTGAATGCAGGCGAACTGCTGGGCCGTCAGGAAGTACAACAGTTGCTGGACCATATGGGCAAAGATTCCAGCAAGCTGATTGAAGAAATCGTGCCAAAAATGATTACGCTGTCCAGCCTGCAAAAAGTATTGCAAAACCTGCTTAACGAAGGCGTGCATATCCGCGATATGCGCTCCATCCTTGAAACACTGGCTGACCATGCACAATACACCCAGGACACCAATGACCTGACGTCCATGGTGCGTATCAAACTCGGCCGCGCCATTGTGCAGGACCTGTTCCCATACAGTAATGAAATTACCGCCATGACGCTGGATGGCCAACTGGAAAGACTGTTGTTGCAAGCCTTGCAAAACAATCAGTCCAACCAGAGCGTGATTGAGCCTGGCATTGCAGAAAGACTGTCGCAACAAACTGAAGTCGCTGCCAGACAACAAGAGCAAATGGGCCTGACACCCGTTCTGCTGGTCGCTGCCCCGCTACGCCAGGCTTTATCCAGATTTTTAAGAAGAACCGTCCCGCATCTCAGAGTGCTGTCGCATGACGAGCTGCCAGATAACAAATCCATTCGTGTCACCAGTTTAATCGGAGCGCAATAATATGAACATCAGAAGATTTTTTGGCAAAAATGCACGTGAAGCATTGGCGCAAGTCAAACAGGCATTAGGGGACGATGCCATTATTGTCGCGAACCGTAGTGTCAATGGCGGCACCGAAATCATGGCTATGCTGGAAACGGATATTGCATCCAACGCCAGCTCAGCGCCTACCGATATGGGCACGGATCAATCTCGCAGCTTGCTGGACTTTGTGAATGCACAAGGCCAGCCGACTCGCCAGGCAGCGCCGCAAGCGGCGATGTCTGCACCTGGCGTGCAAAATAACACGCCAGTGGCTGAAGAGCCCACCGCCAATGAAGGTGCCATCATGGATATGCTGAAACTGCATAGCGAGCAACAAGAACAGGCTTATCAGGTGGCGACGCAAACACTGGAAGACAAAATGATGGGCATGATGCAGGAAATGCGTCAGATGCGTAGCCATTTTGAAACCCAGATGAGCGCGATGACCTGGCAGCATCACTTGCAACACAGCCCAGCCAAATCGAAAGTGCTGAGCACCCTGCTCTCAGCAAACTTCAGCGCCTCACTGTCGCGCCAGATTGCTGAAAAAATGCCCCAGCATATTGATGTCAACAAAGCACCAATGTGGGCCAAAGAAGTGATTAGCCGTAACCTGCATACACTGGACGACGAAGATGCATTGCTGGATCGCGGTGGCATCTATGCGCTGGTTGGCCCGACAGGTGTGGGTAAAACCACCACCACAGCCAAACTGGCCGCACGTTATGTGATGAAACACGGCACCCAGAACCTGGGCCTGATCACCACCGACAGTTACCGTATCGGCGGTTACGAACAACTGCGTATCTACGGCAAGATCCTGGGCGTGATGGTGCATGCCGTCAAAGACGAAGAAGACCTGAAAATTGCACTGAATGAGCTGAAAAACAAACATATGATCCTGGTAGACACGGTGGGTGTCAGCCAGCGTGATCAAGCCGTGACTGAGCAGCTTTCCATGCTGAGCCGTGCCGATAGCCCAATTCAGAAATTGTTGTGCCTGAATGCCACCTCTACCGGTGACACGCTGACCGATGTGATGCGTAGCTACAAAAAACATGATATCGCCGGTTGTATCGTCACCAAGCTGGACGAAGCCGCGGCGATTGGCAACGTGCTGGATGTATTGATCCGCGAACGCATGCGCTTGTTCTACACCACCAGTGGCCAACGCGTGCCTGAAGATATTGAAGTGGCTGACAAACCAGCACTGATCGAACGCGTGCTGACGCCGCATCAGGCCAGTTTGCCTTACCAGTACCTGGACGAAGAGTTGCCGCTGGTGATTTCCAGCATGATGCAAACGGCTGGCCAGGAGCAGCAACATGTTTAATTACCGCGACCAGGCAGATGGTTTGCGCCGCATTATGGCCAAGACGTCGGCACGGATTATCAGTGTGATCGGCGCCAATGGCCAGCCAGCCACGCCATGGATGCGCAATCTGGCACTGGGCATGCTTGCCCCTGAGCAACGCTTGCTGTTGATACACGCGAACCGCCAGCCAGCACTCGCGCACTCATTACAGTCGATTGTGACGCACAACAGTGCACTCAAACGCGCCATTCTCAAACATCCGCAAGGCTATGACCTGACCTGTTTGGCTGAAAATGACCTGTTAACCTCGCCTTTATCTCAAGATTTAAAAGTGCAACTGGACGGTATAGTGAAGCAACTTTCGTACGATTACGATACCGTCATGATAGAAGCACAGCTGGATACACAAGACCACAGCTTGATGATGCCATTGATTGCCGAGCATGAACTGGTGATTCAAATGGACAGATCTGAAGCGGCCATTAAAGCCGCCTATACGACGATCAAGCATATCAGCCAGCAATATGGCCAGATTCCTTTGGGTGTGGTTGTCACAGGGGCCAATCATGATCAGGGTCAACAATACTTTATGCGTTTGAACCAGGTATGCAAACAGTTTCTGGGCGTCACCCTGGACTTTATCGGCGCGATGCCGCTAGAAGAGCCAGCGGGTGCCGTGCAGAAAAAAACAGGCAATGCCAAGACAGAGGTCGCCAAGGCTGGACAGACCGCATTGGCGTTTAAATCAGTGGCACATCGTCTCGAAAAACAACGGATCACCACGCCATCGCTGGCTGTTGCCTAAAGTAAAAAGAGGAAAAACATGTATACCGCTAAAGGCAAGACTCAAAATACAGATCAAATGCTGAAACAGCATAGCGGCTTGGTCAAAAAAATGGCTTATCAGTTAAAAGCCAAGCTGCCCTCCTGTGTCGAGCTCGATGACTTGGTGCAAGCTGGCATGATCGGCCTGATGGATGCGATTCAGCGTTACGAAGATAATCACGGCGCACAATTTGAAACCTATGCGTCACAGCGCGTGCGCGGTGCCATGCTGGATGAGTTGCGCGGTGCTGACTGGCTGCCACGCGGCATTCGCAAAAATATGCGCGATATCGAAGTCGCCGTACAGCAACTGGAACAAAAGTTTGGCCGTCCGCCGACCGAGTCTGAGATTGCCAAGCATATGAACTTCACGCTGGATGACTACTATGATGTCTTGAGCGATTGCCAGGGCCACCAGCTGATTTACTACGAAGATTTTCAGGACGACGATGGCGGCGAGCACTTTCTTGACCGTTATGTCGATGACGATACCAGTGACCCAGTCAAATCATTGCTGGAGAGTGATTTCCGCGAAGCATTGATCGACTCGATCGACCACTTGCCCGAGCGCGAAAAAATGCTCATGGGCTTGTATTACGAGCAAGAGCTCAACCTGAAAGAGATCGGCGCCATTATGAGCGTTTCAGAATCACGCGTCTGCCAGTTGCATAGCCAGGCAGTGGCGCGCTTGCGTGCGTCTATGCGCGATAAATCCTGGACCGGAGTGGCCTAATGGATTGGGGCAGTATCGCCGGGCTGGTCATCGCCCTCGCCGGACTGGTAGTTGGTCAAGTCATCGACGGCGGCCACCTTAACTCGCTGATGCAGCCCGCAGCGTTTGTCGTCGTCATTCTCGGCACGACTGGCGCGGTGTTGCTGCAAACCGAATTCAAGCAATTCCTCAAAGGCATGCGCATGCTACGCCTGGTGTTTGTGCACCCACAGGACGATAGAAAAAAACTCGCCATTAAAATCAATCAATGGAGCTTGCAGGCGCGCAAGGAAAGCGTGTTGTCGCTGGAAAGTTATATCAAGCGCGAGCAAGATCCTTTCGTACGCAAAGGCTTGCAATTGCTGGTTGACGGTACGCCCGCTGACCGTATTCGCGAAGTGTGTGCCATTGATATGTATTACTATGAATTACAGGAACGCGAAGCCGTCAAAATCTGGTCGGCTGCTGGCGGTTATGCGCCAACAGTCGGCATTCTGGGCGCTGTACTGGGCCTGATTCACGTCATGGAAAACCTGTCTGACCCGGCCAAGATTGGTAGTGGCATTGCGGTTGCCTTTGTGGCCACCATTTATGGTGTGGCCCTGGCTAACCTGGTATTTTTGCCGATTTCAAATAAATTAAAAGGCCATGTCCAGCACGAAATGTCCAGGCGTGAGATGTTGCTCAATGCCTGGGTATCGATTGCCCGCGGTGATAACCCTAAACTGGTCACTGAGCGCCTTGAGTCCTACCTGCACCTGCGGGAGTCTTGATGTACAGACGCCAGAAGCTGGACGAGGATGATGAAAGCCACGAACGCTGGCTGATTTCTTACGCCGATTTTATCACCCTGCTATTTGCCTTTTTTGTGGTGATGTACGCGACCTCGACCATCAACCTGAATAAATACCGCGCACTCTCCAGTGCCGTGGTCACTGCGTTTCAAGGCAAACCGGGGCAAACGGATGCGCCTGAAGCACAGACACAAACCACGTTGCAGAACCAGAGCTCCGTGCTCAAGCCCTTACCATTAAGCTATTTATATCAAGAGAAAAAGCTGCGCGACCAGGAGAAGGTACGCGCGATCGGCCAGCAAGTGGCGAATGCACTCACGCCATGGATAGAACAGAAACTGATCACGGTGTACCAGTCTGAACTCGGGATTGAGGTTGATATTCAAAGCAACCTGCTGTTTAACAACAATCAGACGAGCTATAGCGCACAAGCACCAGCGATCTTGAATGCACTGAGTGCGCAGCTAAAAAACGAATACCGCACCATACAGGTCGAAGGCCATAGCGATAAACAACTGTTTAGTGGTCAGGCAGATGCAGAAACCAAGCGTTGGGAATTAACGGCAGCACAAGCCGCGCATATCACCGCCAGCCTGGTCGCGCAAGGCATTGCCAGCAAACAACTGACCGCCATCGGCATGGCAGAGACCAAACCTGTGTCGAGCAGTGACAATGCGCTGGCACAAGCAATGAATACGCGCATGACTATCCGTATTTTAACGGCTGAAAGCAGTGCCCAGCAAACCAGCAATGTGGCTAACAGGCAAGAGATACAGGCTGGTGCAGTGGATGCCACATCGCCGTCAACAGAAGCCGCGCCTATTTCAGCACCGGCACAAGAAACAAGCCAAGAGACAACAACCAGCGCAGCAACACCATCGGTCCGCTAAATCAGCGCTTCCTGCAACCAGTCGTTAAACTGTTCAATCGGCATCGGCCTACCGAATAAAAAGCCCTGATAGCGGCGGCAGCCGTTATTCAATAGCAACTCCATCTGCTCTTGTGTTTCTACGCCCTCAGCGATCACACTGAGGTACATACTTTGTGCCATGGCAATAATCGTCCGCACAATCGTACGATCATGGCTATCGGTGACAATATCATTCACAAACGAGCGGTCGATTTTAAGTTGATACAGCGGTAACTTCTTCAAATACTGTAGCGACGAATAACCAGTACCAAAGTCATCCAGCGAAAATTGAATCCCCAGTTGGCTCAGTTCGGCCATGATACGCACGGCGTCATCCACGTTTTCCAGCAAGACGCTTTCTGTGAGCTCCAGGCGCAATGCATTGGGGTTAATCTGATGGCGCTGAATACAGGCTTTGACCATCGCCACAAAATTGGCCTGGCAAAATTGGCGCGCGCTGATATTGACCGATAAACTCAGCTCGCGGGTATTTAATGACCGTTGCCAGAGCGCAACTTGGGCGCAAGCCTGGTCTAGCACCCACATGCCGATTTCGATAATCAGGCCGCTGGTTTCGGCCACAGCAATAAATTGCAATGGTGAAATCAAGCCCCGCTGCGGATGCAGCCACCTTAACAAGACTTCTGCACCAAACGGGCGACCGGTATGATCGACCTGCACCTGGTAATGCAAGCGCAACTGTTGCTGGGCGATGGCTTCACGCAGCTCTGTTTCAAGCATGACCTGCGTCGCAATTTCAGTCTGCATGCCTGGCTGATACACACAGGCATGGTTACGTCCGCCCTGCTTGGCTTTATGCATAGCAATATCGGCGGCTTTCACATAATCGGTGTCGCCCGTGCTGATATCGTTAAAGCTGCATAAGCCCATGCTGGCCGTAATCGGCAATTTTTGGCCACTGACTTTAAACGGGCGTTCAAACACCTTTTGCAGTTTACGCTGCATCGATAATAGCTGCTGCAACGCTTTATCCGCGGATGCCGCCAGGCCTGAAAGCAAGACCAGAAACTCGTCGCCACCCATGCAAGCAGTAAAGTGCGGCTCGGCTACTTTTTGCAACCGTTCTGCTACTTGCTGTAACAAGCTATTGCCTGCGGCATGGCCATGCGCCTCATTAATCCATTTAAAGTGATCGAGGTCGATATATACCACGCCCCAATGCGCATCGGTAGCAGGCTGCGCACGTAATTGCTGCAGCACCTCATAAGCCCTTTTGCGGTTGGGCAAACCAGTGACAGGCTCCAGGTAGGCCAGGCTTTGAATCGACTCTTGTGACAAGTGGCGATCAACCACCAGGCTCATCAGTTTGGTCGCCTGCTCTATCATGGACTGCTCAAGCGCACTTGGCGTTTGTGGCTGGCGATAATAGATGGCAAACGCCCCCAGTACCTCACCATCTGCATTTAAAATAGGCTCAGACCACCCTGCCTGCACGCCTGAGGCCAATGCAGCCTCCCGGTGATTGCCCCAATAAGGGTGCGTCATCACATTTTCGACAATCACCCGCTGCTTGATTGCGATGGCAGTTGCCAGCGAGCCATTACCGGCTTCAAGCTGCAACTGGCGCAAGGTTTGCAACAAGGCTTGCGGTAAGGAGGGGGCAATCACGGTTTGTACCAGTTTGCCCAGATTTTTTGTCAGCACCAGCGCGCAATACACATCGGCGTGCATCGCTTCAATATCACGCACCATTTTTTCTAAAATCCTGACCGCATCCTGCTCTTTTAGGATCAACTCCAGAATAGAAAATTGAAAGCGTTCATAGGCAATCGCGCGTAACTTCTCTTGTTGAAACGCCAAAGCAGACTGCTGTTCATTGGTAATCTCCCGCACCAGCAACAGGCTGCGCGGTTCACCAGTCTCCAGGCTAAAGTAATGGGCACTGCATTCCAGCCAGCGGTTTTGGCTGTCATGGCAGGCAATCTGTATCGTACGCTGAGTAATTTCTGGCGCAGGCTGCGCCAGGATGGATTTAATCGGGTCATGTGTGATCAGTGGCAGGCAAGCCCACAAGTCACAACCCGACTCAAGTGTATGGCAGACCATAACCGAGCGGCAATTGCCGAGAGAATCGGTCTCTGCTGCAATATAAAAACCGGAATAATCGACCAGTGAGCGCCACTGATCAAAGGCGTGACTTACGCCAAAAGAAGCGCCAAGGCCAAAAGAAGCGTTCAAGCGCGCTGAAGCCTCCGAACTGCGTGACGCACTCAAGACCTGACCTGCCAATACCACTGCATTTGGCTCGATATTTACTATAGACATCGCATACTTTCACAACCGCAGTGCAAAATCTAACTGCCGACAACTAGGCACCCTCTGCCCGTCGGTTGTTAAGATGACACACCCCCGAAGAATTTTAGTTGGGAGTCAATCCAGCATTGATTGCTCCCTTTTATATTTACGATGATGTGTCAAAAAGCAAATTGATGTCAAGACAAATTCATGGCTAAGGCCAGACATTAACAACTGTCATCGGCGACCGTCACATAGATGTGACAACAAGCGGTCAAAACTCCATTTTCCGGCCCCTTGCGTCACCAGAGGCAACAGCATTAACAGGTAAATCAGCGGCAGTTTGTAGTTACCAAAACCATCCCCTTCCACGTCCTCAAAACGGTAACCGTTGAATAAATCCGCCATACTGCTCCAATGCTCTGGCCAATGCACGCTGGCAATCGCTACCACGGTCAACACCATCAGGCTGAGGCTGAAAAAACGCGTAAACAGCCCCAGTAATAGTGCAGCAGCGCCGACTAATTCAAAGGTCATGGCAATATTCCAATTGACCTCCGCGGGCAACAAATCAAACGGGAAAGGAAATTGCAAGTCTGCAAACCAGTTTTGACCGTGCAGCTTGGCCCACCCTGCTTCACCGAACTCCCAGGCCAAGATCAGGCGTAAGAGCAAACCCGGTAGCCAGTCATTCACCGTGTGGAGCGTTAAAATCAGGGATTGATATTGACGAATGAAATATTGAAACATGAGCGGCTGCCTTTCTAGGATTGAAGTAGTATTACTTAGTCTTCAATCTAGAAAACACCTTACATATTACCGCTAACTTTTTCTATTATTTGAGAAAGGTAGCCAACGAAGTGCTATCAACAGCGCAAATACCAGACTGTAAATCACAGGCTCAGTCACATCTTTTTTCACCAGCCACCAAAAGTGTAGCAACACCAGTACGCCAATCACATACACCAGCTTATGCAAGATTTTCCAGCGTTGCTTGAGTGCTTTTATCGCGCGCTGGTTAGACGTTGCTGCCAGGGGCAAGGTCAGCAACAAAGCAGCAGCCCCCACCAGCACGTAAGGGTGCTTGACGATATCTTTCACAATATCGGCCCAGTCAAACTGGTAATCCAACCAGAGATATGTCGTCACGTGCAGGCAGGCATAAGCAAACATCCATAGCCCCAGCAAGCGACGCACCGCAATCAGCCAGGCTTGTTGCGTGAGATGCCTGAGCGGCGTGATGCTGAGCGAGAGCAGTAAAAACACCAATGCCCAGGTGCCGGTAGAGCGCTCAATAAACTCGACCGGGTTGGCGCCAAGACCATCGGTAACACCCAGGTAAATCAAGCGCGAAACAGGGATAAGTGCACCCAGCCAGATCAGGCATTTAAGATATTTGATTGCTGCCTTTGCTGACCATGCAGAGAACCATTGCGGCATAGTCATGCTAGAAATTTTTCTGTAAATCCATACCGGCATATAACTGCCCTACTTCATCATAGCCATTAAACAATCTGGTTTTAATGCGCCCGGCAAACAAGCCTGCGCCGATGCGCTTTTCGGAAGACTGTGTCCAGCGCGGATGATCCACCTGCGGATTCACATTGGCGTAAAAACCATACTCGCGTGCACTCGCCTTCATCCAGGAGGTATTCGGCATCTGCTCAACAAAACGAATCGTACTAATGGCCTTGGCCCCTTTAAAACCATACTTCCATGGCACCACCAGGCGCACAGGCGCCCCATTCTGGTTAGGCAACACTTTGCCATACAAACCAACCGCCAGAATCGTTAATGGCTGCATGGCTTCATCCATGCGCAAACCCTCGTTATAAGGCCAATCCAGCACCGGAATACGTGCTCCAGGCATATGGCGTGGATCGTTATAAGAAATAAACTCAATATATTTGGCATTGCCGGTTGGCTGCGCCCAGTCGATAAGCGCTTTGAGCGGCAACCCGACCCACGGAATCACCATAGACCAACCTTCCACGCAACGCATACGGTAAATGCGCTCCTCCAGTGGTGCCAGTTTCATCAGTTGCTCAATACTGATGGTCTTCGCCTGCTTCACCGCGCCTTCAATCCTGATCGTCCACGGCGTCGGTTTAAACAACACCGCCTCGCGGGCCGGGTCTTCCTTGCCTGTGCCAAACTCGTAATAATTGTTATAGCTGGTCACATCTTCAACGCTGGTCAGCTTCTCTTCTTTGCCGTAAGCTGTTTTATGGAAATCCAGCGTTTGTGCCGCGTGCGCCTGCGTAGGGAGTAAAAGACTGGCTGCCGCCACGCCCGCCGCTTTTAATACAGTACGGCGCTGCTCAAACACGGCTTGTGGCGTGATTTCTGAAGGCAAAATACCGCTAGGATTGCGGCGATTGTTATCCAGTAGCATAAAATTTCCTGTCTGCCTGATTGTGTATGCTTATTTGTCGCATATGACAGGGAAACCTTACAGGGGATTCCAGCAAAAAGGTAAATCTTTTGCAAGTGAGGCGCTAGGACGAGAGAACGGGCTTTCAAAAACAAAAAAGGCGCCTAAAGCGCCTTTTTCACTGCGTAGCTAAGCGAATTAAGCGCGCTTGCGTTGCACTAAAGAAACAACTGCCAGGCCTGCCAGCAAAAAGCCTAAAGTATCTGGTTCAGGCACGACACTGTTGCTCACACTCGCCTCTGTATTCACACCTAATGCAATAGAACCCAGACCGCCCGGCACTTCATTTTTCACAACCAGTGCCAGCGAATTGAATTCGCCAGAGATCGCAGCAAAGGTATAGCTCAAATATGTCAGGCCGGTACCACTGGTGCTTGTCCATGACCAATCGCCTACATCAACACCATTGACCAGTACATCCCAATCTACTGACGCGCCTTGTGACAGCACATTCTGAGTGACATTCAATTCCAGTTCCAGGCTGGTCGCGCCGAACAGGCCGGATCCGCTAAACGTTTCACTCACTTGATCACCACGTGAAACAGACCAGAAATAGCCGATATCTGTTGCAGACAGAGAGCCGACAGAACTCACCACATTGGAAGTGTAGCTTGGAAAATTAAAGTTGTATGTGGCGGCATGTACCATGTTTGTGCCTGCCAGCATAAATGCAGACAATGCCGCACCTACGATGCTTTTCATAGCGATCGCTTTCATTGAAAATCTCCCCTTATATATACATTAATTAAATTGATGCCGGCGAAATGCTAGTGCATTTTAATGGCAATGTCGAGTGACACTCAGACTAGGTCATCTTTAGTCATTGCTCATGGATCAAGATGCAGACATCACGGCGTTGATTGTTACGCGTAACCTATTTGGTTTTCGCCAGCAATTCATCCAATTCAGCATCTTTAAACTTGGCAGCAATCGTCTCAGCCTGTTGTATTAATTGCTGCGCGCCAGCCACATCGCCTTGCGCACGTTTGTTTTCTGCCCAATAAATCGCCGTTTTCGCTTCATAAAACTCGCCACCATTGTCATGAGCATACTCCATCAGGCGTTGATAGGTTTTATCTGCGCTTGCATAGTCTTTTTTGGCGGCAAACAGTTTACCTAGCGCCAGGCTGGCTTCTGCGTATTGGTCAGGAGTGCCGGACTTGCGCAGCATCATGACGCCTTTTAGTTGATGCTCGATGGCTTTATCTACTTGTTGCAGTTGCTGGTAGGCCATGGCTTCGTGGATGAAACTATCAGCGCGCTCGTCGTCGTTCATGGCGAGTTTTTCGCCGACTTCAAATGACTTGAGTGATTCAGCGTATTGGCCAATCTCGAAATAAGCTTCGCCAATCAGGTTGTGTGCAATACGTGCATAGCGGCGCATATTTTGCTGCTCGCTGAATTTGAGGGCTTGCTGGTAGCTTTCGAGCGCGGCGTCATGCACTTTAGCTTCAAGCTGTGCGTTACCAAGCAACATATGAGCAGAAATCAAGTCCAGCCCAGTCGGCTTCAGACTGATGGCTTGTTTAAAGCTTTGTTGCGCAGCGGCATTTTGGGCCAGCCCGGATTGTGCACGGCCTTTACACAGCCAGAACTCTGCCTGGCTGGCGTGTTGCTCGGCGACCTGGATGGCTTGCGCATACTGCTGTTTTTTTACTGCGCTATCGCAAGTTTCCAACGCAGCATCTTTAGCCATTGATTCATTAATAATCAATAAATTAAACAATACTATTAAAGTTAATTTTGAATTCATATCAAAACAAATCCGATTGTGTGAGTGAGGTTTCTGAGAGTGTTAACGCAGGTGCTTCAATTAAGTCTGTCGGCGTTGCAGAGGGTTGCAACATCGCAAGTAAAGCAGATTCATCCAGCACGGGGATATTCAGCTGCTGCGCCTTTTCCAGCTTACTGCCTGCCTCGGCGCCAGCCACCACATAACTGGTTTTGGCTGAAACGCTACCGCTAACTTTACCGCCAACCGCTTCAATCATCGCCTGCGCCTGATCGCGTTTGAGCGTGGGCAAGGTGCCGGTGAGTACAAAGGTTTTTCCGGCAAATGTGGCTGATGTGGTTGTTTTAGCAATATCGGCCCACTGCACGCCAAGTGCACGCATCTCGGCAATGACTTCCCGGTTGTGTGGTTCCTGGAAAAACTGGTAAGCGGCTTCAGCCACAATCGGGCCGACATCGTTGACCTGCATCAACGCTTCCACATCAGCGGCCATCAAGGCTTCAAGATTACCGAAATGCTGCGCCAGATCCTTGGCTGTCGCTTCACCGACATTGCGTATGCCTAGCGCGTAAATAAAACGTGGCAACGTGGCCTGTTTGCTTTTTTCAATGGCTGCCAGCACATTCTGCGCAGACTTCTCGGCCATGCGCTCCAATTCGCTCAATACGGGCAAGTTCAGGCGATAAACATCGTCGAGATGATGCACCAGGTCGCGTTCAACTAATTGATCCACCAGTTTTTCACCCAGGCCTTCAATATCCATGGCGCGGCGGGAGGCAAAGTGCGTAATCGCCTGCTTGCGCTGCGCCGGGCAAATCAGGCCGCCGGTACAACGTGCCACGGCTTCGTCTTGCGGCCGTACGACGTGTGACCCGCACTCCGGGCATATGGATGGCATGATAAACACGCGTGCGTCTGCCGGTCGTAATTCAGGCTTGGCAGCCACCACTTCAGGAATCACATCACCTGCCCGCCGCACAATCACTGTGTCGCCGATATGAATATCTTTACGGCGTAACTCGTCCTCATTATGCAAAGTGGCATTAGTCACGGTGACGCCACCGACAAATACAGGCTTCAGGCGCGCCACTGGTGTAATCGCGCCAGTGCGCCCTACTTGCACGGTAATATCTTCCACCACCGTGACAGCCTCTTCGGCGGGAAATTTATGGGCGATTGCCCAGCGTGGTGCACGTGAGACAAAACCGAGCGCATCCTGCAGGCTAAAAGCGTTCACCTTGTAGACCACGCCATCAATATCAAATGGCAGGCTACTGCGTTTGGTGCCAATCTCGGCATAATAGTCACGTAGGCCTTGCGCACCAGTTTTAACGCCACGCAACTCAGAGACCGGGAAGCGTAAATCAGCCAGGTATTGCATGGCCTCGGCATGCGAATGCAACGCAGGTACGCCTTCACTAGCCCCCAGGCCATAAGCAAAGAAATGCAATGGCCGTTTAGCTGCAATATTAGAGTCCAGCTGGCGCAGGCTACCTGCCGCGGCATTGCGCGGATTGGCAAATAGTTTGCCACCGGCAGACGCTTGTTGCTGGTTTAGCTTTTCGAAGTCTTTTTTCAGCATGAGCACTTCACCACGCACTTCAAGCAATGCCGGTGGATGCGCAATATTCAGGCGACTGGGGATGGCACGGATGGTTTTCAGGTTATGTGTCACATTCTCGCCGGTATACCCATCGCCACGCGTCGCACCTTGTACAAACACGCCATGTTCGTAAGTCAGCGTGATCGCCAGACCATCGAATTTGGGTTCCACTGCGTAGTCTACTTGCGACTGGTCTGCGCCTTCACGTACACGCCGGTCAAATGCCTCTAGCTCTTCGTCACTAAAGGCGTTATTGAGCGACAGCATGGCCTGCCGGTGCTGCACACTGTCGAATGCAGACAGCGCCAGACCACCTACACGCTGGCTGGGCGAATCTGCCGTAATCAGTTCGGGATATTGCTGCTCGAGATCAAGCAGCTGTCGATAAATGCCATCATATTCATTATCACTGACCAGCGGCGCATCAAGCACATAGTAGTGATAATCGTATTCGGCAATGCGCTGCTTAAGCTGTTGTAAAAGCAGCGCAGCTTCTTGAGCTGGCATATTAAGAGAACAGGCGTTTGGCGTGGCTGCTGCCAGGAGTGATCCCCTGCGCAGCCATGGCATTGGAGATATTTTTCAGTTGCTGGCGGATTTTATCCAGTTGTGCATCGCCGATGGCCTTACGATTCACATCAATCATGCTGGCACTTAAACTGCTCGCCATGCTTGCAGCAATATCCACCATATGGTCAAACACACGCAAGCTATTTGGCGTGGTCGGGATATCCAGCTGGAAGGTGACACCAGTCATGACGGCGGTTTTCAGCATATCCGCTGAAAACGGTTTACCTTCATAGTTACGCACAGAAAACTCCAGCTGGCCTTCTGTGTTGAATGACTCAAAGCGGCCATCGACACTCAGTTGCATACCACAAGCCTCGGCCAGGCCGCGTAACTTGGTCGCGTGGAACATGCCCTGATTAGCCAGCACATGAAATTCGACTGCTTTATCAACTTCAATACAAAATGTGTCAATAGATTGCGATTGTTGTGACGGCTCGTAACCGCCTTGCCAGTGCACAGTGAGCCCCAGCGCACGCGCCAGGGTTTCCATGGACTTCTGGAATCGTTTAAGGGTTTCTTCATCCACCGGGCCACCGCGGTCGGCCAACTGCAAACTACAGGCAACCTGGCTGGCGGGTGTCTGGTCTTGCAGAGCTTTAGCATCCAGTGCCAGCACATCTTGCCAGTCGCCAGTAGTCGAGCTTTGTGCCCACAACGTTGCATGCTGCGGAAAGGTCCTGACTTCAGCTTGCATGTCTTCGAGCTCTGCCAGCATCACGCCCAGCGGTGCATCGATCAGCCCAACCCAATCCATGGAAGTGTGTACGGCTGCTGGCAGCACAGACTCTTCAATGTGCGCAGTCAGGACTGAGTCATCTTCATCGTCTACTGAAGACTCTTCAGGAAAATCTAAAGTGGGCTGTTCAAAGGCTGGTGGCTGGATGTCATCAAAAGATTGCGCGACGGGGGCGCTTGCCTCAGGCTTGGCTGAAATAACGGGTTCTACCTTCACAGGCTCAACCCTGGCAGGCTCTGTCTTGGCTGGCGTCACTTTTGACGACGCAGCGACTGCTGCTTCACCAGGCTGCTTGTTTAAATTCAAGCCATTTTTATCGAAACTTGCCGTTGTCGCTGCATTAATTCTGGCTTTAGCGGACTCACCTACCGTGAAGTCAGGTTCAACTTTGGCAGACTGGCGCACGCGTGGCTCAGACATCCAGCCTTCGACGTCTTCTGAAACCACATGTTTATCCGTGTTGGCTTTTTTAAGTGGCTCTTTTTTCAAGCCATCTGCTTTAGCAGCATCACTGGTTTTCACAGAAGAAGTGTCGCTATCCAGCACATCACCACGGGTATGGCTAAAACGATATTCAACATCTCTACGATATTTTTTTTCCTGCCACCAGTTAAAAACTACCACTGCCAGAACGATGCTGACCCCAAGCAACACCAATATCATCCACAAATCAGACATGTGACCTTACAATCCTTAATAACGCTTGCATAATAATACAACAAAACTGGCATTAAGCCGCATGCATGCGTATCGCTTCATCGATATCAACATCGACAATTCGCGATACACCAGACTCCTGCATCGTGACCCCAATCAACTGTTGTGACATCTCCATCGTGATTTTGTTGTGCGACACAAACAGGAATTGCGTTTTTTCTGACATCACACGTACCAGCTGGCAAAAACGCTCGGTATTACTGTCATCCAGCGGCGCATCCACTTCATCCATCAGGCAAAATGGGGCCGGATTTAATCTGAATAAAGCAAACACCAGCGCCATCGCCGTCAGCGCTTTTTCGCCGCCGGAAAGTAGTTGTATCGTCGTGTTTTTTTTGCCTGGCGGCTGCGCAAACACCTGTACACCAGTATCCAGGATCTCGTCACCAAGTAATTCAAGTTTGGCATTGCCGCCATTGAACAAGGTCTGGAACAATTCGCCAAAATTGCGGTTGGCTTCATCGAAGGTCGCACGCAGCTTGCCGCGCGTTTCCCTGTCGATTTTCTGAATGGCCTCTTCCAGCGTTTCACTGGCAGTCAGCAAATCTTTTAACTGGCTATCCAGGTAACCTTTGCGCTCTTTCTCCACCGATAGCTCTTCAATCGCCGCCATATTCACTGGCCCCAGTTGCTGTATCTGTTGCTGTAGCTTCTGGGTATTTTGCGCCAAGGCCTGCACCTGGCTATCCAAGTCCAGGCCTTGCTGAATCAGCGCCTCATCCAGCCCGCTTTCAGCCAAGGCGGACTGGCATTGCTCCACTTGCAGGCGGCACTCCTGCTGCTTAAGGCGGCGTTGCTCTACGGCATCCCGTAGCGGATGCAATTGCTGCTCGATTTGCAAGCGATGTCGCTCTTGCGCCTGCAATGCACTTTCCTGCTCTGCAGACTGGTTTCGCGCTTGCGCAAGTGCCTGTTCACACGTGTGCTGCTGCGTCAACGCGTGGGCCAGATTGGCCTTGAGCGCTTCCATATTGCTAATCGCCAATGCCTGCTCAGTCTCAAGCAGGCGATGCTGCAAGTGCTGGCTTTCCTGTTCGTTCTGCGTCAATCGCTGTTGTAAATCACCCACAGCATTTTTAAGCAGTGTTTGCTCAAACACTTGTGACTGATGTGCTTTTTCAGCCTGCTGTACAGTATCACGCAAATTAAAATAAGTTTGCTCGGCCTGCTGTTTTTGTGCCTGCGTTTCACGCGCGGTTTGCTCTAGCTCGGCAAATTGTGCTTGATGTTTGGCAATCGTTGCCTGCGTCTGTGCAACTTCAGCATTCAGTCCAGCCTGGCGGCTTTCAGCCTGTGCAATATCTTGTTGCAAGGCGGTCTGGCGGCGCAAGGCATTATCATGCGCCTGTTGCAGGCGTGATACCTGCAGTTGCGCTTCATGCATACTGCTCGTTAGCTGCTTAATACGCTGGTGGCTTTGCTGTTGTTGCTGGCGCGTTGTCTGCAAACTGGTTTCCAGCAATTGCACTTGCTGCTGCGCAGCTGTGACGTCGTCTTGCGACTGGCCCAAACCTGCCTGCAATGTATCCAATTGCTGCTGACGCTCTAGCACGCCTTGCATTTGATTTTGGCGTCCATGAAAAACGGCACTATATCGCTGGTAAACATCGCCATTTTTGGTCAGCAAGCTTACCCCTGCTGGCAATCTGGCTTGATAATGCGAAAGTTGCTGCACGTCATCTAGCACATAAACCCCAGCCAGCCAGTGCTGCAAGGCCGCAGAGGCTTCTGCTTGCTTGATCGTCAATAAACTATACAGACTAGGCAAACCATGCCATTGCTCTGGCAATATTTCAGTCGCGATCGCCGCTTGGGCAACTGCCAAAGCCGCTTGCGGATGCGGCAATTGCGACCAGTCAGGGTGATTTTCCGGTAATACCGCATTTAATTTATGCCCCAGGAATACCTCCAGGGCGGGCTGCCACTGGCTATCAAGCTGTATCGCCTGCCACAAGCGCGGCGCTGATTGCATGCCTGTTTTTTGCAGCCACGGTCCTAATTGCTGATCCTGCTTCATACTTTGCTGCAATTTTTGCAGCGACTGAATCTCGGCTTCTAATTGATGCAGCGCGCGTTGGGCCTGTTGCCAGTCATGGCGCGCCTGCTGCAAGGCCTGTTGCTGCGTATTTTCTTCTGTACGCAAATGCGCCAATTGCAGATCGTCGTGCTGCAAGGCAGCTTGCTGCTCAGCCAACTGCTGCTGATGCGCGCCCAAGGCCTGCATGTCCGGCAAGGCCCACTGCCCCAGTTCATTCTGCAACTGCTGTAAACGTTGTGCGACTTCAGCCAGGTTACGCTGGATAAAATTCACATTATTTTGTTCCAGTTGCATGTGCTGGCGGCTTTGCTGTACGGCTTGCTGTGCCTGATTTGCAGCTTGCTGAACCACCTGCAATTGGCTCGCTTGCTCTGGCAAGCCTTGCTGCATGCTGTTCAAATCAAGTGCATGCTGCGCTACCGAGCTTTCGCTTGTGGTCAGTGCACTATTTTTTTCTACCAGCTGCATTTGCAGCTGTTTGTGCTGCTGCGCCCTGTGCTCCATCTGCCGCAATAATTGCTGCTGTTCTTGCAATAAGCGATCCCGCGCCTCTTCAGATTGCTTCACCTGCAGTCCAAGGGTGGAGACCTGCGAATTCGCCTCATAAAATGCGGCTTGTGCGGTATGTAACTGATTGGAAGTTTCCTGATGTTGCTGGCGTAACTGCTCAAGCTGCAGCTCGTGATTGCGCAAGCTGGCCATTTGCGCCTCTAAGGCATTCACGGCTTGCTCAACCGCTTGTGAGGCCGTTTCATGTGCTAACACGGCGTCGCGTTTACGTAGCCACCACCATTGCGCCTCGGCTAATTGATGTGCCTGTTGCAAAGCCTGAAATTTTTGCGTCACTAACGCCTGCGCTTCCAGCTTGATAATTTGCTTGTTCATTTCACGCGAAATATCTTCTACGCGTTCAAGATTTTCACGCGTATCCCGCAAACGCAGCTCAGTCTCACGCCGGCGCTCTTTATATTTGCTGATGCCGGCGGCCTCTTCCAGAAATACACGCAACTCTTCTGGCCTGGCTTCTACAATCCGTGAAATGGTGTTTTGACCGATAATGGCATAAGCACGCCCGCCCAGGCCAGTGCCTAAAAACAAATCAGCGACATCGCGTCGACGCACCGCAATATTATTGATGTAATAGGTCGAGCCCTTATCGCGCTCAATCACCCGTTTGACGGAGATTTCGGCATATTGGCTCCATTCGCCATTGGCGCCACCCAGGCTATTGTCAAAAATCAACTCAACACTGGCCCGAGAGATCGGTTTTCGATTGGACGATCCATTAAAAATAACGGCATCCATGGCGTCGGCACGCATCTCCTTGGCAGACGACTCTCCCAGCACCCAGCGCACCGACTCCATGACATTCGATTTGCCACAGCCATTGGGGCCAACCACGCCCACGCGTTGCCCATGCAGATGTATGGTGGTCGGATCGACAAAAGACTTGAACCCCGCCAGTTTTAAATGAGTCAGACGCAAAGTAAGAAAACCGCTTATAAGAATTTGAATGGTTGCTTAAGCGGTATAATACCTATTTTTATCAAGAAACAATCAACAAACATGAGTGCAATGAATGAACATTTACTCGGTGGCAAGCCAACAGCCCAAGCGGCAAAGACGCTGGAGACTTTTGATAATCCGAATCCTAACCGCGATTTTCATATTCATATGGAAGTGCCGGAATTTACCTGCCTGTGCCCGAAAACCGGCCAGCCTGACTTCGCGGTGATTTACCTGGACTATATTCCTAACAAATTGTGCGTGGAATTAAAGAGCCTCAAACTGTATATGTGGTCATTCCGTGACGAAGGCTGTTTTCATGAAGCCGTTACCAACCAGATTCTGGATGACCTGGTCAGCGCGATCGATCCGAAATTCATGCGCGTGACTGCCAAGTTTTATGTGCGTGGCGGAATTTTCACCAATGTGGTGGCAGAACACCGCGCAGCGGGCTGGCAGCCTCAGCCATATGTAGAGTTATCGCAATTTTCTGCGCAAAGTAATATTCGCGGATAAAAGCTAAAGCGAAAAAATCTCAAGCCCGGCCTGCCGGGTTTTTTATCGCCATGTGATATCACACAAGAATCTCACATCTCTTTTATGCGTTCAGGCGTATCTTCGCAACACTAATACGCATAAAAAAGCCCCACATTAAGTGAGGCCTTTTATTTCAGCGGACAACTCAGGACTATTTTTTTCTAGCCACGATCACGCCAATCAGCCCTAAACCCATGGCAATTAAGCTCATGCTTTCGGGTTCTGGTACAGAGAGTGGCTCAGAGGCTGCATAAGCCACCGTTGAAATCAGCAGCCCCGCAAGTAAGGTTATTTTCGATAGCATATTTATTTCCTTCTATTTTTATGAATGCCGAATCCCATCATGGGTGCACGTTAATAGCATTAACGTTCGATAAGCCTTAAATCTTTAGCGCCGATTCAATGATTTTCTGGGGGCCAGCTTGAGATATAACTTACCCTGACAGCGCAGTACGAATAATTTATCTCGCACGTAGAAATCCTGAGGATTTTTCGTATGATCTTGCTAGTGAGAGTGTATTAAGAAATAAAACAGATTTTTCGCATATGTGCGATACATCAGCACATATGGATTTTCTACATAATTGAATTTACTGCTAGAAATCACTAAGTGATTTTTGGCGTCCCCACGGGGATTCGAACCCCGGTCGCCTCCGTGAAAGGGAGGTGTCCTAGGCCTCTAGACGATGGGGACCTAAGAAATTTAACAACCTGCGCATTATACCAGTTTTTCAAATAATTGAAATATTTATTTTTAAAAAAATTCAATATTTTCAATCACTTGGTGGAGATAAGCGGGATCGAACCGCTGACCTCTTGCATGCCATGCAAGCGCTCTCCCAGCTGAGCTATACCCCCGAATCTCTGGTATTGCAGTTCTTTGTTTTGCAGTGCAATTCAAAGAAGGCGCCATATTAATGATGGCTAGAAGTCTTGTCAACGGCTTTCAACATAAATCTTTAAAAAAACTGCATATCGTTTTGTTTACAGCGCTGACCTGCTGAAAAAATCAGCAAATCAGCCCGCGATGACGGAAACTATTTGAGGTAGGGCTTGATCTTGCTCATGATCTCTTCGCTCTCTGGCCGCGTCATGCTATTAAATGAATACACTTTTTGGCCACCAGGCAGAATGACATATTTATAAAAATTCCATTGCGGTGCCTGCCCGGTTTGCTTGATTAACTGTTGATACAAAGAATTAGCACTACTGCCGGTGACGCTGGATTTTTCAACCATGGGGAATTTGACAGAATAAGTCAGCTTACAAAAGTCACCAATTTGCTTGTTATTGCCTGGCTCTTGCCTGAAGTCGTTAGACGGAAAGCCAATGATGACCAGGCCTTTGTCCTTATATTGGTCATATAAAGACTCCAGTGCTTCAAATTGTGGCGTGAAGCCGCACTTGCTGGCCGTGTTCACAATCAGGATAGGTTTGTCCTGGAATTGACAAAAATCGACAGTTTGCCCTTGCAGGGTCTTAAATTGGTGTTGATATATTGGCAGACAGTCAGCCTGCGCCAATGAATAGCCTCCCAAGCC
Source organism: Methylophilus sp. Q8 (assembly GCF_000800115.1). Taxonomy (NCBI): domain Bacteria; kingdom Pseudomonadati; phylum Pseudomonadota; class Betaproteobacteria; order Nitrosomonadales; family Methylophilaceae; genus Methylophilus; species Methylophilus sp. Q8. Next base: position 2,568,845 of record NZ_JUHE01000001.1, read on the forward strand.
CAACAACATGAATATCACACCTCGCATTGCATCTCTCCTGAAACTTTTGTTTATGTTATGCCTTTACAGACAGTCAGTTAGCTTGATTGTTCTGTATGAATGGCGCATATTTTACTTTTTTTAATAGTTGCCGTTAATAAAATTGTAAGGAACAAAAATGATCATTGGCATAGTCTATGCTAATGCATTATTAAGAACAGTAAGGACTGACATGTTTGAGTAAATTAACGATGTACTGGGAGACCACCATGTTACAAAAAGCAACGCCTACCGACAAATTTAAAAAAATTGATCAAATGCTGGAAGATTTTGCCGGCGATGAAGTCGATGATTTCGAGTCTAGCTATGGCAGCTATGAGAAGAGCCACAAGCACTACTCTGCTGACGAAGATGCTTTAATGAATATTGACGATCTGTATTAATCTGCCCGAAGCATGAATGCAGGCGCTAATGCCTGATCAATCATCACGCACAGCGTGCACCATTGCTGACTGATATCACGGTGGTTACTGATTATAGTTGCCTGATATAATGCCGGGATGGAAATTACTACACGCTTGGAATTCGATGCCGGACATCGTATTCCTGATCATAAAAGTCAATGCCGCAATCTGCACGGCCACCGTTACGCCATAGAGATTACCCTCTCGGGGGACATCATCCACGCTGAACACGCTTCAGAAAACGGAATGGTGATGGACTTTGCCGACGTCAAACGCATTGCCCGTGAAACCATCGTTGACCGCTGGGACCATGCCTTCCTCGTCTACCAGGGAGATGCCACCGTTCTGGACTTTCTCAACAGCCTGCCAAATCACAAAACCATTGTATTCCCGACTATTCCAACGGCCGAGAATATGGCTGCAGAGGCCTTCAGATTGCTCAAAGCGCAATACAGGGACACTTTTGGCAACCATCTGAAACTGATGAAAGTCAGGCTCTACGAAACGCCGAATAGCTGGACCGATGCGTTTGACCTGGTTTAACCAGGTTCAAACGCCCTAGGTTAAATCGAATTAGTCATTCAAAACAGGTTAATCAGTCGCGCCGACGGCCAACTCAGCCATCACCTGATTTAAGGCGATTGACCATTCCGGCAAGGTCACACCAAACGTTTGCTCAAGCTTGGCGGTTGAGAGCCTTGAGTTTGCCGGGCGTTTAGCTGGCGTAGGATATTCGGCTGTGGCAATAGGCTGCACCGCTTTCACGGCTAAAGCTGGCCAGCCGCGTACACTCTCTAATGCGTGATACTGCGCCACGATTTCACTGGCAAAACCAAACCAGGATGTTTCTCCGCTATTCACCAGATGATACACACCACTTTGTGTCATATCTTCCTGATGCCAGCGTGTGACTAATTCTGTCACTGCTTTGGCAATGGCAGCATCTGATGTCGGTGCGCCGTACTGGTCTGCCACAATGCGCAAGTTTTCGCGCTCTTTGGCTAAGCGAATAATGGTTTTTAGAAAGTTTTTACCATAGCTGCCATAAACCCAGCTGGTACGTAAAACCAGGTGCGGCAGCCCAACTTGGCGAATCGCCTCTTCACCGGCCAGTTTGCTAGCGCCATAGATGCTGACCGGGTTAACGGTATCGCTTTCTACATAAGCAGAGTGCTTTGTGCCGTCATAGACATAATCGGTTGAAAAATGAATCAGCCCAGCGTTGAGCCTGGCGGCTTCTTCCGCCAATACACCTGGCGCAATCGCATTAATGGCATAGGCCAATTCACGCTCAGACTCCGCTTTATCCACCGCCGTATACGCCGCCGGATTAATGATCAAATCTGGTGCAATTTCCCGCACGATGCCCCTGATATGATCAGGCTGTGTTAAATCCAGCTGTTGGCGATCACAGGCCACCACCTGCCACTCATTGGCTAACTCTAAAGCCAATTGTTGCTGTAATGCGTGACCCACTTGACCGCTGACACCGGTTAACAGAATTTTTTTCATAGCTCAATCAACTGGTCAAATGGCATCAAATTTAGGTGCATCTGCCCAGGATAAGCCCTGCTGGTCTTTGGCCGACAGGCTAGGCGCCTGAGCCAAGGGCCAGTCTACGCCCACAGTGGCATCATCCCATCTCAGGCAAGCCTCATGCTGAGGCGCATAATAGTCGGTGGTTTTATACAAAAAGTCTGCCGTCTCAGACAACACGACAAAGCCATGCGCAAACCCGGCAGGCACCCAAAATTGACGGTGATTTTCTGCACTTAAATGAACGCCAGCCCATTGGCCAAAGGTCGGCGAGTCACTGCGCATATCCACCGCGACATCAAATACCTCGCCCTGCACCACCCGCACCAGCTTGCCCTGCGGTTGCTGTATCTGATAATGCAGGCCGCGTAACACACCCTTACCTGAGCGTGAGTGGTTATCTTGTACAAATTGCACATCCAGCCCGGTGCAGTCTTTAAAGGTGTTGGCGTTAAAGCTTTCCAGGAAAAAGCCACGGGCATCGCCAAATACTTTAGGCTCCAGAATCAATACTTCTGGAATGTTTGTTGCCACCACTTGCATTAAAACACCTGCTCTTTAAGTATTTGTTTCAGATATTGGCCATAGCCGTTCTTGGCATATTTATCAGCCAATTTATCCAATTGCTCGGCATTGATAAAATCCTGGCGGTAGGCAATTTCTTCCAGGCAGGAGATTTTCAAGCCCTGGCGCTTTTCAATGGTTTGAATAAAGCCACTGGCTTCAAGCAGAGACTCATGCGTGCCGGTATCCAGCCAGGCCATGCCACGGCCCATGACTTCAACGTTGAGCTCACCCCAGGCCAGGTATTGCTTATTGACATCGGTAATTTCAAGCTCACCGCGTGGCGAGGGTTTGAGGTTTTTGGCAATTTCGACCACGCGCTGATCGTAAAAATACAAACCCGTCACTGCATAGCGGGATTTCGGCTGTGCCGGTTTTTCTTCCAGGCTAATCGCCGTTCCATCAGCATCGAATTCCACTACGCCATAACGCTCGGGATCATTCACCGGGTAAGCAAACACAGTCGCGCCCTGCTCGCGCTGACCAGCGGCCATGGCCATTTCACCTAACTCGTGCCCATAAAAAATGTTGTCGCCTAGTACCAGCGCACTGGTATCGTTGCCGATGAAGGACTCACCAAGGATAAACGCCTGCGCCAGGCCATCTGGAGACGACTGCACCTGATATTCAATACGCATGCCCCACTGGCTGCCATCACCCAGCAGTTCTTTAAAACGCGGCGTGTCCATAGGCGTGGAAATAATCAGCACCTCGCGTATGCCTGCCAGCATCAGGGCCGACAAAGGATAGTAAATCATGGGCTTGTCATACACGGGCAACAGCTGCTTGGAAACCACTTGCGTTACCGGGTACAAGCGTGTGCCGGAGCCACCGGCCAGTACAATGCCTTTTCTTGCCATTATGCGAGCTCCTCTCCACGTTCGTGGTAATTCTTGTTCAGCCAATGCTGGTATTCACCGCTGGTGACACGCGCCACCCACGCATGATGCTCCAAATACCAGCGCACGGTTTTACGGATGCCGGTTTCAAAGGTTTCCTCTGGCTTCCAGCCCAGCTCTTGCTCAATCTTGCTGGCATCAATCGCGTAACGCGCATCATGGCCCGGCCGGTCTTTGACAAAAGTCATCTGGTCACGGTAACTGCCTTGCGCTTTTGGTCGCTCCTGATCGAGGATATCGCACAAGGTATGCACCACATCGAGGTTGGTTTTTTCATTCCAGCCACCGATGTTATAGGTTTCCCCTACTTTGCCTTTGGCCAATACCTCGCGAATCGCACTGCAATGGTCTTCGACATACAACCAGTCGCGAATATTGCTGCCGTTACCATAAATAGGTAATGATTTACCAGACAAGGCATTGTGTATCACCAGCGGAATCAGTTTTTCCGGAAAGTGATACGGACCATAATTGTTGGAACAGTTGGTGGTCAGCGTCGGTAAGCCATAAGTGTGGTGATAGGCACGCACCAGGTGGTCAGAGGCCGCTTTTGAAGCTGAGTATGGGCTATTCGGCTGATAAGTATTGGTTTCCTTAAACGCCGGATCATTTGGCCCTAGCGAACCGTAGACTTCGTCAGTGGACACATGCAGGAAGCGGAACTGCTGTTGCTCATCCACCGGCAACGCTTGCCAGTAGGCGCGTACTTCCTCCAGCAAATTAAAAGTACCCACGACATTGGTTTGAATAAAAGCATCCGGCCCATGGATAGAACGGTCCACGTGGCTCTCGGCCGCGAAATTGAGTACCGCACGCGGCCGATGCGTTTCCAGCAACGCTTTAACCGCCACACGATCGCCAATATCCGCATGCACAAAAATATGGTGAGGATTTTGGCTGATACCGGCCAGGTTTTCCATATTGCCGGCATAGGTCAACTTATCCAGATTGATCACTGTCCCCAACTTGTGCCTGACCCAGGCATTGACAAAGTTGCTGCCAATAAAACCGGCGCCGCCGGTAACTACGATTGTTTCTGTAAGCATAAAAGACCTAAATCCAGAAGAGTTTTACCAATTGATACCTACTACATATTAGCTTATGGCGTCTTATCTCAAATGCCCGATAAGCAGCCATGACATCTTGTTAATGCTGTCGCTACCATGAAGTTGCACCGGCCTTGGCAAGACCGGTGATGTATTGTTGATGCGCGTCCAACTCTTCTGCATCTGCCGTGACCAGCTTTAATGCAGAAAAATCTACTGCCAGATGCGTATGCGTCGTTTGCTCTACCGGGCTGGATAACTCCATCAGCAAGCTTTCCTGGCCACGCGTCATGGCAATATAGACTTCAGCCAGCAACTCCGCATCCAGCAAAGCGCCGTGTAAGGTACGCTGCGAGTTATCAATGCCAAAGTGGCGACACAAGGCATCCAGGTTATTACGCTGCCCTGGCCGCATTTCCTTGGCCATTTTCAAGGTGTCGATAATGCCGCTGACATAGGTCTCCAGCTTGTCCTGGCCGAGTTTAGCGAGCTCCATATTAAGAAAGCCAATATCGAACGGCGCATTATGGATAATTAACTCGGCACCCCGGATAAACTCGACAAACTCTGCAGCAATACTTTCGAACAAAGGTTTGTCCTGCAAGAACTCCAGAGAAATACCATGCACTTCTTGCGCGCCTGGATCGATCTCGCGTTCTGGATTGATGTAGATGTGGAAATGGCGCTGGGTCGGCCTGCGGTTAAAGATTTCTACTGCCGCAATTTCAATAATGCGATGGCCCTGGTCCGGATATAAACCGGTGGTTTCCGTATCGAGAAAAATCTGTCTCATGCAATCCCCCTGTTAACCCGCTGCAACCGTCAGCACGCCCTGATTGGCCAGTGCATCTGCGCGCTCATTGCCTTCATTACCGGCATGTCCTTTGACCCAGATCCACTCGATCTGGTGCGGAACTGCCAGCGCGTCCAGCATTTGCCACAAGTCGGCATTTTTGACCGGCTTTTTATCTGCTGTTCGCCACTGTTTCTTTTTCCAGCCTGCCAGCCACTCTGTCATGCCTTTTTGCACATAGCTGGAGTCGGTATACACCTTCACCTGAGAGGGCTTTTTCAATGCTTGCAGCCCTTGAATCACCGCCATCATCTCCATGCGGTTATTCGTGGTCAGCGCTTCGCCCCCAAACAGTGACTTTTCATGCTCACCTGCTTTGAGCCATACGCCCCAGCCCCCGACGCCAGGATTGCCTTTGCAGGCACCATCAGCGTACATTTCTATCCATTGTTGTGTCGACATCCGCGCATTCTAACTGTTTTTGTGCCTGTTTTTGTATGCTGGACTGGCCTTTTCGCACTTGCAAAGCATGGTTGAGCGGAGATTTTTTCCATTCAGGTTTCAGCAAGCGCACATTCAATACCCTTTTTTTGGCAATCAGGAAATACACACCACCTGTCATGCCACAAGTGTGCCGCCCCCAGCGCTCAAGGCAAGATTGCCGCGCCAGCCACAACGGGTCATTCACCGGCAAGGCATGCACCAGGCTACCGCTATGCACCACTTCAAATCCCAGCACGTTGAGCCAATCGCGTATACGCCAGGCAGTGAACAAGCGCTGAAATCGTCCAGCCTGCTTAAACTGGCCGACCCGGGCGCGCAGCCCTAACCCACTCAGCGGTGTGATGCCCGTCAGTATCAGCGAGCCTTCAGGTACCAACACGCGGAATACTTCACGTAGCGTCTGTTGCGGGTCGGCACACTGTTCCAGCACATGCGGCATACACACCAGGTCTACTGACTGTTCGGCAAAAGGCAAAAACTCACTTTCACACAGCAATGAAGCCGTTGGTGTCGCAGCGAGCTGTAAAGAATGTTTGTAGGGGATGCGACATTGCTCAAGCAAGTCATGCGTCGGCCAGCCGATCTGCAAGGCATGAAAGCCAAACACATCAGCGACCGTTTGCGCATAGAGCGGAATCTCACGCTGCGCGATGTAGCTGCCCAAAGCCATGGCTTCAAAAGCCGTTGTATTCAAAGTAGCAGGCTGGCTGGATTGCAAGGTAGACTCCCCAAAATGCCAGAGTTAAAACAAAGCGAACAAATAAGCGCTTAAACACGATTGTGCCTTGACAATCATGACCATTTTTTCAATGATGCGGGATGCACGTCACTTCTGCAAGCATAGAGATCACCGCACTGCCCGCTTTTAGCGATAATTATTTATGGCTGATTCACTGTGGTCAACATGCGCTGGTGGTCGACCCTGGTGATGCCGAGGTCGTAGCACAAGCGCTACAGGCTCGCCAGTTGCAGCTTGATGGTATCTTGCTGACCCACCACCATGCAGATCATGTTGGTGGGGCCGCAGCGCTACAGCAGCGCTGGCAATGCCCGGTCTATGCACCGGACAGCGACCACCCGGCTTATCAGTCATTGCAGGCCAAGCGTGTTAAACAAGGTGATCACCTCACATTTGCACACTTTGGCAACTTAACTGGCACTGGCACATTAACTTGCGATGTGCTGGCCTTGCCAGGGCATACCCTGGACCATGTAGCTTACTACCTCAACCACCAGCACCTGTTTAGTGGCGACGTATTGTTTGGCGCAGGCTGTGGCCGGTTGTTTGAAGGGACTCCTGCACAAATGTATGCCTCACTGCAACATATCGCGGCACTGCCAGCAGACACGCTGATTTATCCGGCGCATGAATATACGGCCCACAATATCGCTTTTGCACAAACAGTGGACCCCGACAATCCGGACTTACAGCAACGTGCGCAAAATACCGCGAATTTACGCGCGCAAAACTTGCCTACCTTACCGACTACGCTAGCCCTGGAATTAGCGACCAACCCGTTTCTGCGCTGCGAAGCCTTGTCAAAACAAATAGCCTTTCAGCACTGGTCGCCGATTGATGTGTTTACCGAACTGCGCGCCCGGCGCAACCACTTCTGATGCAGATCGTCTGTGCAGACATAAAGACTTGTCTCACTGAAAAATTAACGTAGAATGATGTCCTCCTTAAAGCGCTTGTATGCGTTACGTCAATCACGTGCTGGTTGGCATGGCCACCTGGCCGCCCGGTTTCATCAATGCATGCGCAAGTTTTTTCGTGTATCCGCTTGCGCGACAGTCTCAGGATTAAGTATTACCGTCATGCGTTTTAAAAAATTACTGCTATGTGCCGCCCTTTCAGCCTTTCCATTATTGGCATTGGCTGAATACGTAGAGCCAGCCAGCATGTCGGATGACAACGGCAGTTATGATGAAAGTTATGGCGGCCCGGAATCAGAAAACTATAATTCCAGTTACCAGTTTGAAGACTCGTTAACCCTGCAAGATAGCCTGTGGGATCGCGTACGTGATGGCTTTAACATGCCTGACATAGATTCCACCTATACCAACAAGCACGAGCAGTGGTATGCCTCACGCCCGGACTATGTGTCACGCATGCTGGAGCGCAGCAAGAAGTACCTTTACCATATTGTGGTTGAAGTCGAAAAAAGAGGCATGCCGACTGAAATCGCGCTATTGCCCATGATTGAAAGCGGCTTTAACCCGAAAGCGCTCTCTACCAGCAAAGCCTCGGGTATCTGGCAATTTATCCCCTCTACCGGCAAAGACTTTGGCCTCAAGCAAAACTACTGGAAAGATTCACGTAAAGACGTCACCGCTGCGACCCAGGCTGCGCTTAACTACCTGCAAAAACTCTACACCATGTTTGGCGCCTGGGACCTGGCGCTTGCTGCTTACAATGCTGGCGAAGGCACGGTGGCACGTGCGATTGAACGCAACCGCCAGTTAGGCTTGCCAACCGACTACCAGCATTTGTCTTTGCCTGACGAAACGCGTAATTACGTACCAAAATTGCAGGCGATTAAAAACATTATTTTCCGCCCTGAAAACTATGGTTTAACGCTTAATGAAATCCCCAACAAACCATATTTCACCACGGTGCAAGCCCCTAACAAAATCGATGCCAAGCTGGCGGCTGAACTGGCAGGGATTTCACTGGAAGAATTTAACGCGTTGAATCCCAGTTTTACGCGCCCGGTGCTGATTACTGAAAACAGCCATCAAAAACTATTGTTACCTACCTGGGCTGCCAGCAATTTCACCAACAACCTCAGTGGTTACAATCGGCCATTATCTAACTGGCACAGCTACCAGCCTAAGCGCGGCGAGCGACTAGGCGCGATTGCCAGCCAGTTTGGTATCAGCATTTATGAGTTGAGCGCCACCAATAACCTAAAGCCTAACCGCAACCTGATTGTGCGCAGACCACTGTTGGTCCCTGCCAGTGTGCAATCCGGCCTGACGCGCCCCATTGATGTCGCCGCGATGGCACAATTACCGATTGAGATACCAGTTGAAAGAGAATCTTCAAGCAAATCCGTATCCATCTCGCATAAGGTGAAACAAGGTGATACATTGGCAAAACTAGCCAAACGTTATGGCATCACTAGCAAACAAATCATGCAACAAAACCACCTGAAATCGAAAAATCTGGCCGTTGGCCAGGTATTGCAGTTCGAAAAGCAGGAAGAGAAAACAAATAACACTACTAGCCAGTCACGCGGGTCAAAAACAAGCGGGAAACCTAGTCACAAAAAAACAACGGCCTCTACTAAAACGCGCACGAGTACATCCTCTGCCGCACATAAAAAAACGACCACAACCCATAGTAAAAAAACTAAATCGACACACTGACACGGCCCCAAACCATGACAAATCAACCATTGTCCGGCATGCATGACATTCGCACCAAGCGGCATGGGTCTACAGGTCAACGATTTGCAGTTAGCCTATTGTGTAGCTGGCTGATCGCTTGCAGTTCAGATCAACCGGATAAAAACACCCCAACCCTTAACCAGACTTACCCGGCGCAGCCTGGCGGCACCATGATCAGCGCCATGCCCTCAGACCCGAGCAGTATGATAGGTATGGTTGCAGGTGAATCTGCCTCTCTGGCGATTGGCGCTTACCTGTTTAACTCAGTGCTCAAGTATGACCAGAATCTGGATCTAACCGGTGAGCTGGCTGAGTCATGGCAAGTGGCCGATGACAAGAAAACCATTACCTTTAAATTGAAACCGGGCTTGCAATGGGCGGATGGCAAACCACTTACTAGCGCGGATATCCTCTTCACCTGGCAACTGATTACGGATGAAAATACGCATAGTCCGTATGCCTCAGACTACCAGCTCGTGACCAAAGCCGAAGCACCGGATGCACGCACGTTTATCGTGCATTATTCACAATCGTTTGCGCCAGCACTCGAGAGTTGGGCCAGCTTGCAAGTATTGCCCAAACATAAACTGGCAGGACAGGATATCCGCACCACCAGTTTTGCGCAAAAACCGTTAAGCAGCCATTATTACCAGTTAAAAGAATGGCGACATGGTGAATATATCAAACTGGAAAAGAATCCTAAATCCGTGTTAGGCCCGGCCAACATTGACCATTTGATTGAGCGCATTATCCCCGACCCGGCGGCACAATTTCTGGAGTTGATGGCGGATAACATTGACAGCATGAATATGGACCCGATTACCTATGCGCGCATCATTCCATCGCGCCCGGCTTTGCAAGCCAGGCTAAATCAGTATAAAGAGCTGGGCAATAGCTACACCTATCTTGGCTTTAACCTTAAACGCAAACCATTTGATGATGTACGCGTCCGTAAAGCAATCAATTACGCCATAGACAAGCAAGAAATTATTGACGGCGTTTACTTAGGCTTGGGCATTGCCATTGCCTCCCCTTACAAGCCCGGCACCCGCTGGAGCAATCCACAACTGACGCCCTACCCATTTGACCCAGCGAAAGCAAAACAACTGCTGGCAGAAGCAGGCTACCAAGACAGTGACGGTGACGGCATTGTGGAACGCAACGGCAAAAAATTATCGTTTGAAGTGCTGACTAACCTCGGCAATAAACAGCGTGAAAAAACAGCGGTGATTATCCAGCGCCGCTTGAAAGAAGTCGGCATTGAAACGCATATCCGCACCCTGGAATGGGCCAGCCTGCTGACCAACTTTATTAAACCAGGCGACTTTGACGCGGTCGTCATGGGCTGGGGCTTGGGGTTAGATCCGGATCAATACACCATCTGGCACTCCAGCCAGCAAAAGCCTGGGCAATTCAACTTTATTGGCTATAACAATCCAGCCGTGGATAAATTACTAGAGCAAGGTCGCCTGGAGTTTGACCCGGAAAAGCGCATGCAGATTTATCATGATTTTGCCAAGGTGCTTTATGATGATAGCCCACTGGTGTATTTATCTGCAGGCTACGGCCTGACGGCCATCCATAAGCGCATACAAGGTATTATGAATCCGGTACCACCTGCAGGCGTCGGCTACGACTCACAAAAATGGTATCTCCCTGAGCCACTTAGGCGCACGCAAATACAGGCAGAATAAGCATGCTTAATTATTTGATCAGGCGCGTATTGTGGATGATTCCGATGTTGATCGGCATCAGCCTGATTTCCTTTTTTATCATGCACCTGGCACCTGGCGATATCACCAGCAGCGAAGCGGCGTTTGATCCCAAATCATCTGAAGAATCGCGCCAAAAGCTGCGCGAACTGTATCATTTAGACAAACCCATCATCGTGCAATATGGCTTGTGGCTGGAGCGCATGGTGCATCTGGACTTTGGCCACTCGTTTGCCAGCCATCAAAAACCAGTGTTTTGGGCAGAAACCGATAAAGAAGGAAACACCACGCCTGGCATGATTCAAGAGGCGTTACCTATCACGCTGCTGATGAATATCGTCGGCTTGTTGTTGACTCTGACACTGGCCGTGCCGCTGGGCGTCATTGCGGCCAAGAAGTATGGGCAGTGGCCAGACCGTAGCATCACACTATTTAACTTTATTGGTTTCTCTATTCCCGGTTTTTGGCTGTCTTTATTATTGATGTATTGGCTAGGCGTGATTCACCCATGGTTTCCCATTTCTGGCCTGCATAGCCTCAACTACGCCCAGCTCGACGCCTGGCAAAAATGCCAGGATCTGTTTATGCATTTATTTCTGCCCGTGGTGATTCCAGCCATCACAGGCCTCGCCGGTGTCACCATGTTTGTTAAAAACGGTATGCTGGATGTACTCAGCCAGGATTTCGTCACCACCGCGAGGGCAAAAGGCCTCAGTGATCGTACCGTCACTTACCGCCATGCCTTGCGCAACGCGCTATTGCCGCTGATTACCCTGATCGGCTTATCCCTGCCCGGCCTGATTGGCGGCTCGGTGATTGCCGAAACCATTTTCGCCATCCCCGGCATGGGTAAATTATTTTATGAAGCCGTCATGATGCGTGACTTTCCCGTTGTCATGGGTATTTTGACCATAGGCTCCGCCCTCACCCTGATGGGCAATTTGCTAGCCGACCTCGCTTACGCCTGGGCAGATCCACGCTTGCGTAGAGGCGTCATGCCGCAACGCTAAAATAGAGAACGATAAGCAGAGAACATACAATGCAAAGAATCCTGCAAAATCCGTTGGCGCTGACCGGGCTCTGCTTAATCGGCGCCATTCTGCTGCTTGCGCTGCTCGCGCCATTCATCGCGCCCTATGACCCGGACGCGATCCAAGTCAAACAAATCCTGGTTGCGCCTTCAGCCGAACACTGGATGGGCACCGACGGCCTTGGCCGTGATGTCTGGAGCCGCATGCTGTTTGGCGGCCGCGTATCTTTACTGGTCGGCTTAGTTGCCGTGGGTATTTCGACCGTGATTGGCGTCATTCTCGGCGCCCTGGCTGGTTACTACCGCGGCTGGGTAGACACCGCCATCATGCGCCTAGTCGACATCATGCTCTCCATCCCCAGTTTTTTCCTGATTCTGGCGGTGATTGCCTTTTTAAGTCCTTCGATTACCAACGTCATGATCGTGATTGGCCTCACCTCATGGATGAGCGTCACACGCCTGGTCAGGGCCGAGTTCCTGAGTCTGACCCAGCGCGAATTCGTCACCGCTTCAACCGCCTTAGGCGCACAAGACTGGCGTGTCATTTTTAAACATTGCCTGCCTAATAGCCTCACGCCTGTTTTAGTCAGTGTGGTGTTAGGCATTGCCAGTGCGGTATTGCTCGAATCTGGCCTGAGCTTTCTGGGCCTCGGTGTGCAACCGCCACAAGCGTCATGGGGCAACATTCTCACCGATGGCAAAGAGTATATCCAGTTTGCCTGGTGGCTCTCGCTCTACCCCGGACTTGCCATATTAATTACCGTGTTAGGGTATAATCTGCTCGGCGAAGGTTTGCGTGATGTGTTTGACCCGCGTTCTCACACCCGCTAACCCAATTAACTGAACCAAATTACCAAACAGGAACAAGCATGGCATTTCTTGCTGGAAAAAAAATTCTGATTGCCGGTTTGCTGAGCAATCGTTCAATCGCTTATGGCATTGCAGCCGCAATGAAGCGTGAAGGCGCTGAGCTGGCCTTTACCTATCAGGTCGACAAACACGAAAAGCGTGTGCGCGACCTGGCTGCTGACTTCGAGTCCGACATCGTTTTACCCTGTGACGTGGCTGAAGATGCGCAAATCGACAACCTGTTCGTAGAGCTGGCCAAAGTCTGGGACGGCCTCGATGGCTTGATACACTCTATCGCCTTCGTGCCTAAAGTCGCCCTTGATGGTGACTACCTGGACAATATCAGCCGCGAATACTTTCATATCGCGCACGATATCAGCTCCTACAGCTTCTCCGCCATGGCTAAAGCAGCGTACCCAATGATGCAAGGCCGCAACGGCAGCCTGCTCACACTGAGCTACCTGGGCGCAGAGCGCACCATGCCTAACTACAACGTCATGGGCGTGGCTAAAGCCAGCCTGGAAGCCAACGTCCGCTACCTAGCACAAAGCCTGGGCCCACGTGGCATCCGCGTTAACGCAGTCTCTGCCGGCCCGATCAAAACGCTGGCTGCTTCAGGCATCGCCGACTTCGACAAAATGATCGGCTTTAACGAAAAACACGCCGCCCTGCGCCGCAACGTCACGATTGAAGAAGTCGGTAACGTTGCCGCCTTCTTATCCAGCGACCTGGCATCTGGTGTGACTGGTGAAATCACTTATGTTGATGGTGGTATGAATATTACCGCAGCGGGTCAAATCGACTAAATCGCCAACAAACAAAAAACGCCTGCACTGTAAAAAGTCAGGCGTTTTTTTACAGCTCAATGCTGAGCACTTGCATGATTTAACAATAATGCAGTAAATTACTTAGAGCTTATTCGTTGCTATCAAAACGGTAAGCAAAGACAAGGTGCACTAAAATATAAATAGAATTAAAAGTGGTGCACGAAAAAATAGTAACTATATGATTATTAAAAAATAATGAATAACTTTATGTTTATATACACTATCCCCAATAAAATATTAAGTTCGCTTTTGGTGTCTAATTAACGTTAGAGCTAAATATGATTCGCTGGGGTTTATTTCTGCTAGCTGTAATTTCCAATTTGGTTTGGGTGGTTGCATCTGTTGGTGCTGGGTTTGTTACTTGGGCTCAAGTTGTTCCCAAAGACATATCCTGTTCTAGCTGCTCACAGCCCGAAGTTCAGAGTGCTCTCATTCAAGCTGCTACTTTTGGTCGCTCACAAGTATTAAATCAGTTGCCTGGTGTTTGGTTTGTTTCTGGCTTAGCATTATTTAATATTTTGGTTATTGGGTTGCTGCTATTTAAGTTTCGCTCTAACCAATCATTCAAGCGGGACGCCTAACGGCGCCCCTTACTTCAAACGTTAGGCAATTAACAAGGGGAAAGAAATATGCAAAATGAAATTGAAAAACGAGAGAAGGCAGCTATTACTGCTATACGAGCTGCATTTGGCACAGAAGAAGATGAATCTGGCGCCACATTATTCGTTGAACATCACTTAGAAGAAATCGAAGGCGAATATTGGCAAACACACCTTGGCACTGCAAAACCTGAACCAATTAACGTACTCGGCATACTTGTACTTCGTGAACATTGGGGAGGCGATGATGAAATTGAAACATTTGACTTTACGTTACCTGAAGACGTAACGGATTATGTCATTAGCGTGCGCTTTGATGAGTCTGGGCAAGTTGAAGAAATATCAATGGAGAGCTAAGTGATATACACATTGCCTAACCTATCCATCAAGTGGGACGCGCTAAAGCGCGCCCCTTATGTCAAACGTTAGGGCTCAGGGAGAAATACGTTGCAACAGCAAGCAACACCAAAGCGTCAAGCCCTGCTAATTTCACTATTGGCTTGCCCCATAATTCTGCTCATTCTTACACCGGTTCTCTCCCCATTGCGCTCGTTGTATGGCACAGCAGCTGAGAAGATTATTCTTGCCTCAATCGTTGCGCTCCCTTTTATCGGCATTTTTGGGATTAGCCAATTCACAGAAACTGGCCCATGGGCGAAAGCTGCTTGGTCACTGACTTATTTCATGGCAATGTTCATACCAAAGCCCCTCAATTCCGACGTTAGGCTTCTATATGCACAGAGGTAAGTCAGCCATCTTTGTTCTAATGATGTTTGCATGTACTGCAAATGCCGCAATCAAATCTGAAACCGAAGCATGCACCGTGTTGACTGATGCTGCCAAGAAAAAGCACCTTTCAGCCATGGAAGACCCAGAAGGCAAATACTATTGTTGGCTCTATTCCACTTCAAAAAAATATTTTGTTTTTCAATTGCATTACCACTTTGACGTGCCAAGAGATTGGGTTGGAAGTGACCTTGTTGGGTACTATGCCGTACGCAAAAATGATGCTGCAATTTTCGAATGGAATCTAGGCGATGATTCGCTAGGAAATAACTTAAACAAGTTCAAGGTAAAGAAATAATAAATGAGGCAGCTTCAGCCTAACCCATCATTCAAGCGGGACCAGCTAAAGCTGGCCCCTTAACTCCAACGTTAGATGCCAAATGACCGACTTACCATCCATCTCACAAAATCAATTTCTTAAGTCTGCCTATTCTGGGAAATTGCAACTTTGGAAAGTTTTTTGGCTGCTTTACTCCCCAGTTTTATTAGGCTATGTAGCTTTATGTGCCTCAGTTCTGTGGCTTTTGTTTAATACCGACATATATCCACAGTTTAATTTAAAGGCCTTTTTAGTCCTGTTTCTTGTTGTTGCATTTTTTATAACAATCACCATCACATCTTTAGTTTGGCTCTGTGCTAAAAACACCAAAACAATCTTTTGGGCATACCTAGCCAAGGCATTCATATTGTTTGTTGTTACATCACTAGGTGTTTTTGTGTGTTTTTTTATCCCACTTATTTTAGGATTTGAAACTCATGGCATCTAACCTATCATTCAAGCGGGATGGGCTTAAGCGCTCCTTATATAAACGTTATGCACTAAGGAGAAATGCATGAGTATTGTGGCTTACTACGGTCGTTTACACCTACCCAGATAGAAGAATGTGCTGCCACGCCTGAAGCATTGTCCACTGGATCTACTGGTCATCTTGCAGGTGCTGAAGTAATTGATATAGACCGTTCATACGAGCCAATGGCATGGTTACTTTCTCCATGCAAACGAGCAGAAGACGAACATAATGCCTTAATGATGCAAGAATATTTGCATAAACAACACGCACCAAAACCTTCATTATTATCAAGGGTCGCAGGATTTTTTGCAAAAAAACCTGAAACAATTCAAGAACCACGGCTTGCAAAAAAAATTGAGGAGTTACCTCTTGATGCACCACTTATTGCGATTGAGGGTAGAACCGAAAAGCGTGACGAACGATTCGATTTCGGATTAGGGCTGCTGCTGTATTTTCTCCCGAAGAAGTGATGGTGCTAAACGACGCCTTGGCATCTCTTACAAAAGAAAACCTCGAACAGCACTACAACCCCAAAATAAAATATATTTCCAGGACAGTGGCTTGAAGAAGGGCGTGACCTCATGGAAACTTACGTTTACCAAATTTTCTACAGCTCCAGTCTTTTTATTCAAATGCTGCAAAAAACAATCAAGCTGTTCTAATTTGGTACATTTAGGGCATAACCCATCATTCAACAGGGACTCGCAGCCCCTTATCTCAAACGTTAGGCAATTAGCTCATGAGCTCACAACAAATAGAATCATCAATTAAGCTGGCCCACCCAGGAAAACGGTTTCAAGGGCAATTCATAGATGGGCTGGTTTCTTATTTGCTCGGAATAATAGTGTTCTACGTATCTGATTTCTTTATCAGCAGAGAGCCCGCCGTATATTTTGGCTTTGCTGTTGGTTTCTTGTACTTCCTGTTATCAGACGCTTTACCTAATGGTCAAAGTGTTGGTAAACGGCTTCTAAATATTCGGGTAATTCACAAGGAAACGAAGCTTCCCTGCTCTTTGTTTCAATCATTTCTACGAAACGCTACGTTTCCGCTAGGCATCCTTGATTGGGCACTAATATTTTTTGGCGCACATCGCAGACTAGGCGACGTCATTGCGTCCACGATAGTTGTTAAAAATGATAGCAAATCGACCTAACCCATCCATCAAGGGAACGCGCTAAAGCGCACTTCGCAACCAAACCTTACCAAACTAGATGCGAACATAAGATCCACTATAGTATTCACAAGCGCTCCACTGTCAAAATAGCCAAAGTTAATTTGACAGACGAGCCATAGATTTAAAAATGTTAGGTAATCGTGTTATGCGCTATCAAGGCAGAGTCACCTCTTGGAAAGACGAACAAGGTTTTGGTTTTATCACGCCGCATGGTGGTGGCAACCAGATGTTTGTTCATATTACGGCTTTTACGAACCGTTATCGCCGACCGATGAATAATGACATTGTGACTTACACAGTCAAAAAGGCTGCAAATGGAAAACTGCAGGCTGAACGCGTTAAATACATTGATGATGCAGTACCATCCAAAGATGGTACCTTTCTGTTACTTTTTGCCATTGTTTTTCTTGCCTGCATGGCTACCGCGGTTTTTTTGAGCAAACTACAGCCACTTATCTTTTACCTTTATATCGCAGCAAGCCTTTTGTCGCTGATCGTCTATCAGCGAGATAAATCAGCAGCCAAGCGAAATCTGAGACGCACACCAGAAACTACATTACATATACTGGCATTGATTGGTGGCTGGCCGGGCGCAATCCTGGCACAAAGGTGGTTTCGCCACAAATCGAAAAAGCTTTCTTTCCAACGCTTATTCTGGATGACGATTACTCTTAACTGTGCCGCGCTTGCCTGGTTGCTTTCATCTGGTAGTACAACCGCTTTGAGTTTTCTTGCCAGTTCGCAATAAAAACCTCTCTATACAAAATAAAAAAGGAGGGCAACGCCCTCCTTTCTTTACTTCAGCTCGCTAAATTATTCGTTACCTTTTGATAACAATACTTTCGCATTGAACTGAATATCTTTCTTGGCTTTGAGTGAGCCGACATAAGCGTGGGACATCTCATCGCCCAATGCCGCCTGATAGGCTTTAAACGCTCTGTCAGCCACGTCTGGCTGGTCTTTGAGCTTCTGGTTAACCGCAATCACTTTAATCACGGTGTAGCCCTTATTCGCTTCATTAAAACCATAGTAGGCTGGCAAGGCATGCGTATTCACCTTAAACACATTCCTCATCACGCCATCGCTTAAACCTTGTGCATTTCTGCGATCAATCGTCACCGGGGTAATCCAGTCAGTGTCCGCCGCTTTACCTGCTTTAAGGTCTGCCAGCAGTGCCTCACCTTTTTGTTGTGCAAGTTTGCCTGCGGCTTCTGCTTTCAACAGTGCCTCAATACCGCCTTTTACTTCATCAAAGCTACGTGGTGCTTCTGGCGCATACTCGACCACACGTCCGGCGATCAAGTTGTTTGGCGACACTTCAACCGCTTCGGTATTGCGCTTTTCTTTCAGTACTTCATCAGAAAATACCAAGGTTGCAAAACGATCACTCTTAAAGAATTTAGAGATTTCGTCTTTGCTCATCGCCGGAGAGGTTTGTACTTGTACATTAAACTTCTTGGCGACCGGGTCCAGGCTGCCGGATTGCTCGTAGACAGTGTTACCGAAGTCATCGGCCAGTTCTGCATATTTGGCTTGTGCTTTCTGGAACAGCAATTCTGCTTTCAGTTTGAGTTTGACAGAGTCAAAGTCAGAAGACTCACCAGTAATGCCAGTCAGCTTGATAATGTGGTAACCAAACTCGGACTCAACCAGGTCACTGATATCGCCGACCTTCATCGAGAAGGCTGCGTCTTCAAACGGTTTCACCATGGCGCCACGACCAAAGCTACCCAGGTCGCCACCCTTACCGGCAGAACCAGTGTCTTGTGAGTTTTCAATTGCCAGCTTTTCAAAGCTCTTGGGGTTGGCTTTGACTTGTTTAAGAATAGTCTCTGCTTTCTCTTTGGCGGCTGCTTTTTCAGCTGGCGTTGCTGTGCTGCTGAAGCCAATCAGGATATGACTGGCTTGACGCTGTTCGTCGCCTTGCAATTTAGCCGCATTTTCGTCGTAGAACTGCTTCAACTCTGCATCCGTCACACTTACCTGCCCCATCAAGCCAGCGGCCGTCAGCAAAGCAAATTGCAGCTTCACCTTGGCTGGCGCGATGAACTTGGTTTTATGCTGATTGTAATAGGCTTGCACTTGCTCTGGTGTGACGTTGACCTGATTGACGAAATCAGACACTTTAACGTCAACCACAGTGACTTCACGTTGCTCAAACTCTGACATGAGTGATTGCTCAGCCACTTTTTTCGGCATAAACACCAGGTTAGTCAAACCATCACGCACCTGCTGTACAGCCAGGTCCTTACGTACGCTTTGTTCAAACTTGGCTGGGGTCAGTTTATTTTGCGTCAGCAGCTGATTATAAGTCTCTTCAGAAAACTTACCGTTGCTCTGAAATTCTGGCATCCCTAATACGTGTTGGCTCAATTGCTCATCACTGATTTTGAAGCGATAGTCCTGAACTGCGCCTTCTACCAAACGGCGGGTAATAATGCCATCCAGCACGGACTGCTTGAATGCCGGGCTTTCCAGCATGGCTGGATCAACTTTTTGCCCTTGTGATTGCATGTAGTTACGTGCATTCTCAACGGCGTTAGAGAACTCCTGTAAAGAGATCTTTTGGCCATCTACTTTGGCCACAGCGACTTGACCACCGGCCTGATTTAAATAGGAGTCGATCCCAAACAATGCAAATGGCACCACAATCAGCGCCAGAATGATTTTTGCCATCCATCCTTGTGTATGTTTTCTTAGTGCTTCCAACATTTTATAGTTTCCATTACCTGATTTTTGCAACGGTAAACTATACCATAAACCCGCCAATATAGCCGGATTCCAGCACGGTGTTCATACTTTGACAGCTGCCTTATTGGCAGGAAACAAGTGGGCGCATCAGTACGGGATGCTTAGAGTGAAGCATTATTAAATGTGCATGCCGAAAGCTTGAGATCCATGCATGACGCAATGCAAAAAATATCGATTTAAATATTCAATCTAAATTGAAATGCAAAGCTGAAAGGCGGATATGAATAGCAAAGAGATGACAGAAATGCAGAAAAGAAAAAAGCCCTGAATAATCAGGGCTTTTTATTTGGCGGAGCGGACGGGACTCGAACCCGCGACCCCCGGCGTGACAGGCCGGTATTCTAACCAACTGAACTACCGCTCCCGGTAATCGTTAAGCTGAAATTATAACATCGTTTTTTATAAAATCAACAACTATTTTTTAATTATTAATCAGTACTTAGCTTCACTAATTAAAGTAACTTCTCAAGTACTGCGTCACTCAAAAAATTAAGAGCGCATACTTCGCACTCTTAATTTTAATTGTTTGGTGGGTGCTAACGGGGTCGAACCGCTGACATTCGCCTTGTAAGGGCGACGCTCTACCAACTGAGCTAAGCACCCGTAACAACCACTTGTGTTGCTACTGCTGGCAGAGCAACTAACGCTGCTCAACCAAAGAATGCTAGTTTACAGCATCTTTAAGGCCTTTACCAGCCCTAAATTTAGGAGATTTTGCAGCTTTGATATTAATTGTTGCGCCGGTACGAGGATTACGGCCAGAACGGGCAGAACGCTCACCTACATAGAATGTACCAAAACCAATCAAGGTTACCAGATCACCTTTTTTCAATGCGCCGGAAATAGCCTCAGTTGTTGCATCCAGAGCACGAGCCGCAGCGGCTTTAGAAATACCAGCAGCACTTGCAATATGATCTATCAATTCTGATTTATTCACGTGTTTCCCCTAATAACTAGTTAAAAAGACAGGTACATCCTGTACCGTCTTTATATCAAGCCGCAAAACGAGCTGTCAAGCGCTAATCCGGCCTTTTGACAATAATTCGCATCAATTTTACTAATGCGTGACAGCTTGCTCCGAATTCGCGTCGCCAGAAGCGACAATCTCAACAGCTGGCGCATCGACCACCAAAGGTTGCGGCGCACTTTCGAGAGCCAAATCCAGCACCTGATCGATCCATTTTACGCAATGAATCTCCAGATCCTTCTTGATATTGGCCGGAATTTCGACCAGATCTTTTTCGTTGGCAGAAGGAATTAGCACTGTTTTAATCCCACCTCTATGGGCGGCTAACAGTTTCTCTTTCAATCCGCCAATCGGCAAGACTTCGCCACGTAGCGTAATTTCACCTGTCATCGCGACATCAGCACGCGCTGGAATGCCAGTGAGCACCGATACAATCGCTGTGGTGAGGCCAATACCAGCACTTGGGCCATCTTTAGGGGTCGCCCCTTCTGGCAAGTGAATATGGATGTCCTTCTTCTCGTAGAAGTCGGTGGGGATGCCCAAACCTTCTGAACGGCTACGCACAACGCTCATCGCAGCGGTCACAGACTCTTGCATCACATCACCCAGCTTACCAGTGGTAATGGTTTTGCCTTTACCTGGCAAAGTCACCGCTTCAATGGTCAGCAGCTCGCCACCGACTGAAGTCCAGGCCAGCCCTGTCACCTGCCCTACCTGGTTTTCTTTGGCAGCAACGCCAAAGTCGTAGCGCTTCACGCCCAGATATTGCTCAATGTTTTTGCTGGTGATATTGACCTTCTTAACCGTTTTGCTTTTACCTTTAGCCAGCAATTGCTCCTTAACGGCTTTACGGCAAATTTTGGCGATCTCTTGCTCCAGACGGCGCACACCGGCCTCACGCGTGTAATAACGCACGATATCGCGCAATACACTCTCGGCCACAGAAATATCTGTGGTTTTCAGCGCGTGCGCTTTTAATTGCTTAGGCAGCAGATAACGCTGAGCGATATTGATCTTTTCGTCTTCGGTGTAGCCGGACAGGCGAATGATTTCCATACGATCCAGCAATGGCTCAGGAATATTCATACTGTTAGCCGTTGCCACAAACATGACATCGCTCAGGTCATAGTCCACTTCAACATAGTGATCGGCAAAAGTATGGTTTTGCTCTGGGTCCAACACCTCCAGCAACGCTGAGGATGGATCACCACGCATGTCTTGCCCCATCTTGTCGACTTCGTCGAGCAGGAATAAAGGGTTTTTCACGCCAACCTTGGTCATGCTCTGCAGCACTTTACCTGGCATGGAGCCAATGTAGGTACGACGGTGGCCTCGAATTTCGGCTTCATCACGCACGCCGCCCAAGGCCATACGCACAAACTTGCGGTTCACGGCTTTAGCGATGCTCTGCCCCAGCGAGGTTTTACCTACCCCTGGCGGGCCCACCAGGCACAAGATGGGGGCCTTGAGCTTGCCTACGCGTTGTTGTACCGCCAGATACTCCACAATCCGCTCTTTGACTTTATCCAGGCCGTAATGGTCTGCATCCAGAATCTCTTCTGCGGTTTGCAGGTCTTTGCTGATTTTGGTTTTCTTTTTCCAAGGCAGGTTGAGCAAGGTATCAATATAGTTGCGCACCACAGAAGCTTCAGCTGACATCGGGGACATCAATTTGAGTTTCTTGAACTCGGCACTGACCTTAGCCAAGGCTTCTTTAGGCATGGCCGCATTTTTGATGCGCTGCTCAAGCTCTTCCATCTCGGCATTTTCGTCTTGCTCGCCCAACTCTTTCTGAATCGCTTTGACTTGCTCATTCAGATAGTACTCACGCTGGCTTTTCTCCATTTGGCGTTTCACACGGCCACGGATGCGTTTCTCTACCTGCAAGATGTCAATTTCAGACTCCATCAGGAACAGCAAGTGCTCTAAACGCTCGATGACACTGAGCATTTCCAGCACTTTTTGCTTTTCCTCGAGCTTGAGGGTCAGATGTGCAGAAATGGTGTCCGCCAAGCGGCCTGGCTCGTTAATCGTCGCCAATGAGGTCAGGATTTCAGGGGGAATCTTTTTGTTCAGTTTGACGTATTGGTCAAACTGGGTCATAACGGTACGCATCAAGGCTTCAGCCTCTTTGTCGTCCTGGTCGGTTTGCTCAACCTCTACGCCTAATGCCATGAAGCAATCATCGGTTTCCATAAAGTCGGAAACACGCACACGATGCAGACCTTCAACCAACACTTTCACGGTACCGTCAGGCAACTTCAGCATTTGTAATACGGTTGCCAGCGTCCCGATTTCGTACAGGTCTTCTGCCGTCGGATCGTCTTTGTTGGCCGATTTCTGGGCCACCAGCAAAATCTTTTTATCGCCTTCTGAGGCGCGTTCCAGCGCTTTAACCGACTTGGTGCGGCCAACAAACAGCGGAATCACTAAATGCGGGTAGACAACGACATCGCGCAATGGCAATAACGGGATTAAAGCGTTTTCTTCGGGTATCTCGGAGTCAAGCAAAGTGTGTTCTGTCATAGCGTCTTTCAAAAAGTGTCAAAGGAGCCAGTCCTTTGCATTTAGATGGGAACATTCTTTGAGAATTCAAGAGAGCAGGCATCTAATGTTGTAGATGCTATCTTGCAATAGCCGGGTGGCTATTGCAAGGGGGATTTAGTTTGCGTTTTCAACGCGTTTTTGCGCATCCTGATAAATCAGAATTGGTTCGGAAGTGTGTTCAATCACGCCAGCATCTACAATCACCTTAGCCAGGCCCTTGAGTGATGGCAATTCATACATGAGGTCAAGTAATGAATGTTCCATGATAGAACGCAAACCACGTGCACCGGTTTTACGCTCAAGCGCTTTTTTAGCGATCAAAAGCAGTGCGGAATCTTCAAACTCCAGCTCCACACCTTCCATCTTGAACAACTTCATATACTGTTTGGTCAATGCATTTTTCGGCTCAACCAAAATCGTCATCAAAGCCGCCTCATCCAGAGACTCCAGCGTTGCCACCACTGGCAAACGACCAATAAACTCAGGAATCAGGCCAAACTTGATCAGATCTTCTGGCTCAACTTCGCGCAGGACTTCGCCAACAGCACGCACATCTTCTTTACTCTTCACTTCAGCGCCAAAACCAATGCCGCCTTTTTCCGAGCGATGACGAATGACTTTTTCCAGACCATCAAATGCACCGCCGCAAATGAACAGGATGTTAGTCGTGTCCAGTTGCACAAATTCCTGGTTAGGATGTTTGCGGCCACCTTGTGGTGGTACAGAAGCAATCGTGCCTTCGATCAGTTTCAGCAAGGCCTGCTGCACGCCTTCACCTGACACATCACGCGTAATAGATGGGTTGTCAGATTTACGGGAAATCTTGTCAACTTCATCGATATAGACAATACCGCGCTGCGCTTTCTCAACGTCGTAGTCACACTTTTGCAGCAATTTCTGCATGATGTTTTCAACGTCTTCACCCACATAACCAGCTTCAGTCAACGTGGTGGCATCGGCCATGACGAATGGCACATCCAGCAGGCGTGCTAACGTTTGTGCCAGCAAAGTTTTACCTGAACCCGTTGGCCCGATCAGCAAAATATTGCTTTTTTGCACTTCGATGTCATCTTTACCGGTCTGATTGGCGTCAGACAACGGGTTGTAACCCAGGCGCTTGTAGTGGTTGTATACCGCCACGGCCAGATTCTTTTTCGCCTGTACCTGACCAATAACGTATTGATCCAGAATCAGGCAGATTTCTTGTGGTGTCGGCAGTTTTTTATCTGCGGACTTGATTTCGTTCAGGCTCTGGATTTCTTCGCGGATAATGTCGTTGCACAAATCAACGCATTCATCGCAAATGAATACAGAGGGGCCAGCAATCAGTTTTTTGACTTCGTGCTGGCTTTTGCCACAAAACGAGCAATATAAAAGCTTTTCGCTATCAGATTTGTTTGCCATGCTATTCCCCTGCTGGTTGCTCGCTGATTAAACAGCGCTACGTGCGGCAATCACCTGGTCTACCAGACCATAAGCCTTGGCAGCGTCAGCACTCATAAAATTGTCACGATCGGTATCGTTGGCAATAGTTTCAATATTTTGACCCGTATGATGAGCCATGATGCCATTCAATTTGTCTTTGAGGTACAAAATCTCTTTGGCGTGAATCGCGATATCAGACGCCTGGCCCTGGAAACCGCCCAGTGGCTGGTGAATCATCACGCGAGAGTTAGGCAGGCAAAAACGCTTGCCCTTGGCGCCTGCAGTCAGCAAAAATGCACCCATGCTGGCCGCCTGGCCAATACACAAAGTGCTCACGTCCGGCTTGATAAACTGCATGGTGTCATAAATTGACATACCGGCAGTCACAGAGCCGCCTGGAGAGTTAATGTATAAGGAAATATCCTTGTCTGGATTTTCTGCCTCAAGGAACAACAGCTGCGCCACTACCAGGTTGGCTGTCATATCATTGACAGGACCCACCAGGAAAATGACGCGCTCTTTGAGTAATCTTGAATAGATGTCATACGAACGCTCACCGCGGCCACTTTGCTCAATGACCATTGGGATATAGCCAAGCCCTTGCGGCTCCATTCTTTGTTGCATCATGCCCTCGTTCGCGTTCATATAATTCATGGTTTAAGCACCTGCCATCATCAATTCATCAAATTTAATTTTTTTGTTAGTGACTTTGGCTTTATCCAGCACCCAAGCCACTACATTCTCTTCTGTTGCCAAGGCTGCAGGCTCATCCAGACGTTTAACATCTGCATAATACCAGCTGACCAGCTCATCAGGCTTCTCAAAGCTTTGCGCAAAGCTATCAACCATCGCACGTACTTGATCAGCTGACGCTTGCAAGTTATTAGTATTCACCAACTCAGTCAATACCATGCGCAATTTGGCGTTACGTTGCGCCTGTGTTTCAAACACAGAAGGCTCCATCGGCACTTGCGCTGGATCTACACCACGTTGGCGCAGGTTTTGTGCCGCTACTTGCATCAGGCGGTTGGTTTCAGCGGACACAATCGCTTTTGGCAATTCGAAGCTGGTTTCATCCACCAGGGCCTGGAATACAGACTCTTTGACACGCGCTTTGATACGCTTGTCAACTTCTTGCTCCAGACTTTGTTTGATTTCAGACTTCATGGTGTCAAGGTTACCGTCTTCCACGCCCAGGTTTTTAGCAAACTCAGCGTCGATTTCAGGATAAACCGGTTGTGACACGGACACAAACTTCACGTCATAAGTCACTGTTTTACCTGCCAATTGTGCAGGATTGTGATCAGCCGGGTAAGTAATATCGAATGATTTCTCAGTACCAGCTTTACCACCGATCAAGGCATCATCAAACTCTTTGACGCGGCCTGGCTCACCAATCACCAGGTCAATACCACGATCGCCTGTGCTTTCAACCTGTTGACCATCGATAGAAGCCGCCAATGTGATATTAATACGATCCGCTTTTTTAGACGCACGTTTCACAGGCTCGTAACTGACGCGCTGCTTCACCAATACATCCAGTGTTTTTTCTACGTCAGCATCAGACAATTCCAGTGCCGGGCGCTCGATTTTCACTTTGCTCAGATCACCCACGGCTACTTCCGGGAAAATCTCAAAAGTAGCGATGTATTCAAACTCTTCTGCAGCATCTTTAAATGGCAGGTGTTCAATATTCGGGAAGCCAGCAACACGCAGCTTGTTCTGCTCAACAGCATCGCCAAAGCTGGTCTCAACCGCTTTGGAGTAAACCTCGTCACGCACCTGATCACCATAGTGCTGATTAACCAGGCCAATAGGCGCTTTGCCCGGACGGAAACCAGAAAATTTGGCTGTACGAGAAATTTGCTGTAAACGTTGTCTGATTTGCCCTTCCAGCGGAGCTAAAGGGACTTTGATAGTCATGCGACGTTCCAAGTTGCTGACTGTTTCAACAGATACTGCTGCCATGCTGAACTTCCTGTAAAAATCGTTTTAATAACGATGGGTTATGTAAGTAGACGCCTGCTTGTGCGTCTTAATAAATGTTTAAACACAACCTGACCACACTCTAAAGGCTTTTAATGGCGATCAAATTATGAAAAAAGAGCCTAAAAATATAACACAAGTCTCAATTGAAATAAACTTCAAGCCGATGCCTATGCAATAAGCGTATCACTTCGCTTCATCAAATAGAACGAAGCTCGCCAAAAAGCCTGTGTTTAAGTGTTATATGGCGCCAGAAAAACAGACTTCAAGCACCACTTGCCAGCATTATTTTAAAGCAACAATAGCTTCAATTTCCACCAATACATCGCGTGGCAACTTGGCCACTTGCACAGTAGAGCGCGCAGGCGTATGTGTCACAAACGCTTCAGCGTAAATCTGGTTCATCGCAGCAAAATCATCCAGATTTTTAAGAAACACCGTTGTTTTAACCACTTGCTGCAAGCTACCGCCCGCGGCTTCAATAATTGCTTGCAGATTTGCCAACACCTGGCGGGTTTGTGTCACGATGTCACCATCATTCAAACTGCCGTCCGGACGCAATGCAATCTGGCCAGAGGTATAAAGAATATTACCGACGACAACCCCTTGCGCATAAGGGCCAATCGCAGCGGGTGCATTTGGTGTTTGTACAATATTCATATGTCATCTCTTTCTGCTCATTATCCAACGCTAAAAACAATAAAGGCCTCCTGCAACGGAAGCCTGTTATTTCGTTCATGCACCACCCGATTATATAAGGTGGTGCGAAAGGAGAGACTCGAACTCTCACGCCTCGCGGCGCTGGAACCTAAATCCAGTGCGTCTACCAATTCCGCCACTTTCGCATCTTGCCAGCCAACACCGACAATTCGCTATTATAGCCCATTTTTAAGCGATTCCACAAACTTGGGGCGTTCACATTGACAAGCCTGACGTTCAACTGCAAGATGCTGGATTAAAGATCATAAAGAAGTTGTTGATGGGACAGGATATGCATTCAGCCGAAGAAAATATGCTTAGAGCGGAACTTGAGCTTTTAATGCGAGAGCGTGAGATTTTGCTCAAAATTACTGGTGTGGCTGCCGGTTTAATCGCAGAACTCAATACAACCGACTTACCGATTCGCACAGTCGAAGCAGCGGATTTGCTGGCAACCACCATCAATCAGTTGCCAGAAGAACTGTTGCAAGACGCGCTGGATGCTGTCCACGCGACCATCGTCGAATAAATTCTCGCCGGGTGCTGGTGTGTGTGCACCAGCCCTGCAAACGCCATGCGTCTGCTCGCCTACCTTTCCCCGCTGCTGTTAACGGCGTGCGGCATTGCCTTTCAGGCCAAGCCTATTCCACAGCAACAGAATATTGATGCCATTCAACAGGCAACGCCTGCTGCAGATGGTTTTAAAACCTTTATTGAATCTCAATCGCCACCCATGCCGTGGCCGATTAATGCGTGGGATCTGGATAGCCTGACGCTGTCAGCGCTCTACTTTCACCCTGCCCTCAAAGTCGCCAAATCTGACTATGCCGTGGCCTTGGCAGGGATTACCAGCGCTGGTTTGCGCCCGCAAGTCGGCCTGAATGGCCAGTTATCGCACAGCAACCGTGCCAATGGTGATATTAATCCTTGGTCTTACGGTTTGCAGGTGGATCTCCCGGTGATTACCGCCAACAAGCGGCAGATCAATATCGACATTGCACAATACCAGGCCGACATTGCCAAAATAATGATTTCGGAAACTGCCTGGACTTTACGGCAGCAACTGAGCCTGGACTTAATTTTGCTGGCTGAGCAACAAGCCATGCAAGGCAACCTGAGCAGATTGCAGAAAGCCCAGCAGACACTGCTTGCCGCCTACCAGAAGCGGCTGGACTATGGTGTAGCGGGCAAATCAGATGTACTGCCCATCCGCCTGCAACATGACCAATCCGCCTGGCAATTACAGCAACTGACCTTGCAAATCAGGCAAACCGAGCAAAAGATTCTGCATGATGCCGGCCTGACCGAGCAACATAATCTGCCACTTAATATCGCCCCACTTCAGTTGTCGCAGATATTGAAAGCACGCTTTGCACAGTCGCAGGCCTACGCAGATGCGTCCACCATCCAGAATACCGCTTTAACCAACCGCATGGATATCCAGCGCGGGCTGGCGCAATATGCAAAAGCAGAATCACAACTCCGATTGGAAATGGCCAAGCGTTACCCGGACCTGTCACTCAACCCGGGTATGATTTACGAGTATGGTGACAAAATCTGGTCTTTGGGTATCGGCACTATGCTTAACCTGCTCAATAAATCTTCTGACCTGTGGGCACATGCCGAGCAGGTGCGACAGAATGAAGCGGTTCGCTTTTATGCCTTACAACACCAGGTCATCCAGCTTTCCGAGCAGACCTTTATCAAGTATCGCGACGCTGCCAAGCTGTTGGTAACATTAACCCATGAATATGAACAGCAATCAGGTCGCAAAGTGCAACTGGAAAAACAGTGGCATCAAGGGCTGATCGATAAAACAGAATACCTGCAAATAGAAATTCAGTTTTATAGTGCACAACAGCGCCTGATCACGCAACAGGCCAATGTCATGCGTGCATTGCAGGAGATTGAAAATGTGATGCAAAAACCGATTGCACTATCACAACGCGCAACGGCTTCTGCCAACCAGCAACAAGAGGCGCCAGCAAAATGAATAAAAAAGCACTCTGGATCATCGGGGCCCAGATTATTTTAATTGTCATTCTGATTTGGGCCATCGTGTTTGTCGGCCGCGATGAATATGAGTCGATTCAAGATGACACCGAAGAAGAAATTGAAGGACCGGTGCGCGTCACTGAGCAAAACGGCCTGCAAGTGGTGCAACTCAATCTGGCGACACAAAAAAACAGCGGCATCAGTGTGCAACCATTACAGCCCTATGATTACCACGGCAATATCAAAGTGCTGGGTTCTGTGATGTCAATTCAAACCTTGGTCGACTACAACAGCCAATATCAATTACTTAAATCACAACTGGCGCTGGCTGAAAGTGTGCTTCCCAACCACCAGTTGCAATATCAACGCTATAAACATCTGAATGAAGACGACAAGAACGTCTCTGATAAAGCCGTGCAGGAAGCACAGGCATTGGTGATTAACGACCAGACCCAGATCAAAACCGCACAGGCACAGCTGAAAGCACTCACCGACACCATTATTGCGCAATGGGGCCAACCACTGGCCATGCTGGTGACGCAGCACCCGTCACCCGGCCCACTGCATGAGTTGCTAATGCAAAAGAAAGTGTTGGTGCAGGTCAGCTTCCCGCTCAACTTCAAGGCGCCGGAGGGCAACTCCAGCCTGTATATTTCACCTATTCAAGATGAAATTGCGCCGATTAAAGCCGATTATGTGTCGCAATCCATCCAGACCGACATCAGCAATATTGGTAAAACCTACTTCTATAGTGCGCCAGCAGACTATTTGCGCGTCGGTATGCGTGTCAATGTCGTGCCAGCACAATCTTCTTCAGCCACCATGAAAGGTGTCATTGTGCCTAACCAGGCCATTGCCTGGCATGGCGGCATGGCCTGGATTTACGTTAAAACCAAGCCGGATACCTTTTTGCGCAAACCAGTCGCCTCTGATATTGAGCTGGACAATGGCTGGTTTGATAACAGTATCGCGCCAGGCACTGAAGTGGTGACCCGTGGCGCACAGCTATTGTTGTCAGAAGAATTCAAGTTTCAGATCAAAAATGAAAATGAAGACTAAGCTGAGAATGCGAATAAACCATAGAGGCCTGCAAACATGATGGCGGCACTGGTCAGGTTTGCCATCCGCTTTTACGGCGTGATGATCGGACTCGCCCTGCTGGTCATTGTTTATGGCGCCTACAGCCTGACACAGAGCGACCTCAACGTATTCCCGGAGTTTGCCCCAACGCAGGTGGTGATTCAAACCGAGTCGCCAGGACTCTCGGCTAGCTTGGTCGAGAAACTGGTCACGCAGCCGATTGAAAATGTCATTTCGGGAGCGATCGGTATTAAAAGCCTGCGCTCGCAGTCGATCCCTGGTCTGTCTATTATTACGGTGATTTTTCAGGATAAATCAGACATTTACCGTAACCGGCAAATCGTCGCCGAACACCTGAATATGCTGGGCAGCCAGTTGCCGCCCGGCATTGTGCCCAATATCACCCCGCTCACCTCCTCGGCCAGCACGGTGATGGGCATCGGCGTCACGTCGGACAAGTTGTCACTGATGCAGCTACGCACGCTGGTGGATTGGCATTTAACACCACACTTAATGGCGATTCCCGGCGTCGCTGATATCAACGTCTACGGCGGCGAAGTGCGCCAGTTCCAGATCAAGATTGATCCGCGTAAACTGATGTTGTATCAATTGAATGTGCAAGACGTCGTCAATGCGGCCAGCCGTGCCACCGGCGTACGTGGCGCAGGCTATATTCAAAACGACAACCAGCGCATTATCCTCAACAGCCAGGGCCAAACGACAACACCACAGCAATTGGCTAATATCACGCTTCTGCGTAAACTGGGCCGTACCATCCGCATCAGTGATGTGGCAGAGGTCGCCGAAGGGGCTGCCCCTTCTATCAGCGCAGCGGCCATCAATGGCCATCCCGCGGTCTATTTATCAGTACAAGGCCAACTGGGCGCCAATGTCTATGCGTTGACCAAGCTGCTGGAACGCAAACTGGCAGATATCAAACCCAGCCTGACCGCGCAAAAAATCACCCTGCAGGAAGGCTTGTTCCGTCCGGCCAACTTTATTGAAACCGCCATACACAGCTTGCGCACGGATATTTTAATCGGCTCATTCCTGGTGGTGCTGGTGCTGTTTGCATTCCTGTTTAACGTGCGTACTGCAGTCATTTCAGCAACAGCGATTCCATTGTCGTTGCTGACCGCGATTGTGGTGCTGTATCAATACGGCGTTGGGCTGAACATTATGGTATTGGGCGGCCTGGCCATTGCCTTGGGCGAAGTGGTCGACGATGCCATTATTGATACGGAAAATATTTTCCGCCGCCTGCGCGAAAACCGTTTACTGGCGCAACCGCTGCCTGCGGCGCAAGTCGTGTTCCGTGCTTCCATGGAGGTCCGCAGCTCCGTGGTCTATGCCACCATTATCGTGGCACTGGTCTTTTTACCATTGCTGACCTTGTCTGGCGTGGCGGGCAAATTATTTGCCCCTTTGGGCTACGCGTATATTTCAGCCATCCTGGCCTCACTGGTGGTTGCCCTCACCCTCACGCCCGCGCTTTGCTACGCCTTGCTGGCCAACGCACCATTGCAAAATGAAGACTCACCGGTGTTGCGCTGGCTGAAACAGCGCTACGTGAAACTGCTGCACCAGATTGAACATCGCTACCAGTTGATCCTGATGACCAGCTTCGTTTGTATCGCGCTGGGCCTCGCGATTCTGCCTTTATTCAGAAGCCAGTTTATCCCGGCGCTGCGCGAAGGCCACTATATCCTGCATATGACAACGGTGCCTGGCACCTCGGAAATACAATCACTCAAGCTGGGCAACCAGGTCACCAAAGTACTGCTGGAGATTCCTGGCGTGAAAAGTGTGGCGCAATGGGTAGGCCGCGCGCCTAATGCCGCCGATACGTTTGGCACGCATTACAGTGAGTTTGAAGTCGAAATTGGCACCGTATCCGGCAAAGAGCAAGAGCGTATTTTTCACGATATTCGCGAAGAACTTGCCGGCGAAACAGAGGATGACGATGATGATGGCAAAGTCGAACTGGGCTTTGTCGGTGCCAACTTTGCCATTAATACCTTTTTAACCGAGCGCATTGAAGAAACCATTTCAGGCTACGCCGCAGGCCTGGTGATTAATATTTTTGGCCAGGACCTGGATGCGCTGGACAGGGATGCCCAGAAAGTTGCCAACCTGCTTGGCAGCATCCGTGGCGTGCGCGATGTCATGGTGCAATCGCCGCCAGAAACGCCTGAGATTGTGATTCGCCTCAAACAGGAAAAACTGGCACTATGGGGTTTGCAACCCTTGGACGTGCTGGACACGGTCAAGGCCTGTTATGAAGGTGTCCCGGTCAATCATGTGTTTATGGGCAACCGCTCCATCGGCGTCAGCGTACTGCTTAATGATGCCTCGCGCGACGATATTGCAGACATGCGCAATATCCCGATCTTCAACCCTGAAGGCCAAATGCTCAAATTGTCCGATGTCGCCTATGTGGCGCAAGAAGGTGGCCGCTCCAAGATTCTGCACTCGGGTGCCAAACGTATTCAAACTATCACGGCCAATATTGTTGGTCGCGACCAGGGCTTATTGCTCGAAGACATACGCAGTACTTTGCATAAAAAACTGCAATTAAACAGCGGCAACTACCTCGAGTTTTCTGGTGAAGCAGAAGCCAATGCGCAATCGCGGCAAGACTTGATTATTCACTCGCTGGTGGCTGGCGTGGCGATTTTTCTTATGCTATATATCGCCTTCGGCCGCTTGCGTAACCTGATGCTCACGTTCGCCAACCTGCCGTTTGCGCTGATTGGCGGCGTGGTAGCCACCTTCTTTACCGGTGGCTGGATTTCGGTCGGCACACTGGTGGGCTTTGTGACCTTATTCGGCATCACGCTGCGCAACTCCATTATGATGGTGTCGCACTTTCAGCACCTGGTGGATGTAGAGGGCTATGAGTGGAATCTTGATACCTGCATCCGTGGTGCCTCTGAGCGCTTGCCATCAGTATTGATGACGGCATTGGTGACAGCCTTGGGTCTGTTACCGCTGGCGATTGGCAGTGGGGAACCGGGACGGGAAATTGAAGGGCCGATGGCGACGATTATTGTCGGTGGCCTGATTTCTTCCACCATCCTCAACTTGCTGATTTTACCGACCATCATGCTGCATTTTGGCCGTTTCGAGAAAAGTGATGCAACAGTCTCCTGAGGTGGTTAAATAAGCACTTTAAGCGAGCTTGTTACTCGCTTTGCAAGAGGCGGTCTTTTAACAGCTTGGCCATTAAGGCTCCCCCGGCAAACCCCTGCTCAAACAGCGCATACTCGCTTTGATGCACCACATAAGTCTGGAATTTAGCCTCTGCGAGCAAGCCAGATAAGCCCTGATCAACAATATCCATGGACTGCAACGCTTGCAGCCCTAGAGGCATCTGCCCATCTAGCAATCTGTCGTCTGATTTGACCAGCAATACATATTGCGCCTCCAATTGCCAGGCGAGCCATGCAGCCAGGCTATCAGAGGTCACATCCCAACTTTCTGCCAGCACATGTTCATTGGCAAACGTGGTATTTAGCGCCATCTCGCTAGGCAGCCAGACCAGTCCGCGATGCTGCCAGCCGCTTTCTGCAATTTCAAGTGGATTTCGTACCAGCGCAAGCTCAGGCACCATGGCCACCAGGCTGCGCGCCATTTGATCCATGGCATAGATGGCCAGTGCATGCGCTTGCTGATCATCGATATGGCCGTCCGGGTGTACTGCCCGCATACGCTGAAAATCACGCACGGCATCAGCATACAAGCCGCCGCCAGGCACAATAATGACTTTGCCATCGCCCCAACGGACAACCAGTCGCAGCCACTGTACCAGGCTGTCGTAGTGTGTCACGCTACCCCCTAGCTTGATCACCCACATAGGCACGTTCCCGAATATTATTTTGTCATTTTAAAGTGTGCTACCAACTTGAAAAATTGCGAGGCTTTATCAAATGTTTCCTGATATTCCCTGGCGCAATCCGAATCAGCCACCACACCGCCGCCGGCAAAAAAAGTCATTTTTTCGTTACCTATCACGGCGGTTCTTATTGCGATATTCGTATCCATACTACCATCAAAACCAATATAGCCAATGCTGCCACAGTAAATACCACGTCGGTGCGGTTCCAGCTCTTCGATAATCTCCATGGCACGCAACTTGGGTGCACCGGTAATGGAACCGCCGGGAAAGCAACCACGCAATAAATCCAGCGCATGAAACTTTGGCGCCAGCAAGCCGCGCACAATACTCACCAGATGATGCACATTGGTAAACCGCTGCAATTTAAACAAGGCATCGACTTTAACCGACCCTATTTCGCACACCTTGCCAATATCATTGCGCAATAAATCCACAATCATCAGATTCTCGGCGCGATCTTTGACGCTATGCGCTAACTCCTCTGCGGCTTGCGCATCCGCAATGGCGTCCTGGTGCCGTGGACGTGTGCCTTTAATCGGCCGCGTTTCAACTTTGCGATCAATGACCTGCAAGAACCGCTCCGGCGACATAGACAAAACCACCAGGGGCTTACCTGCGCCATCTTCTACTTGCAGATAAGCCATAAATGGCGCGCGGCTCAATTGACGGAAATGGTCATAAGCCTCGCAAGCATCTCCTGCCACATCCACCGCAAAACGCTGTGCGAGATTGATCTGATAGCAATCGCCCGCGCGGATATAGTCTTTTACTTTTTGGAAGGCGCTGGCATAGGCCGCTTGATCCATATTCGGCTGAATCTCGCCAGTGACCTTAAACGCCGCTTCGTGCTGCGCAATGGATGGTTGTAATAGCTGTTGATGCAATGCCTGCAGGGCCTGCTGGTCGGTGAAACGAGCGTGCGATACCAGCTTGCTGATACCCAAATGGTGATCGACGATCACCGCCCAATCATAGATACCAACCAGTAATTCAGGCAGCGGCATATCCTCAGCGGCCAACGTTGGCAAGGTTTCGATACTGCGCCCCAGATCATAGGCAAAGTAACCCAGCGCACCGCCTGCAAATGGAATATCAGCGATACGTTCAACCGCATGCGGCAACAACCATTGCTGGATAAGCTGGAAAGGATCCTGCTGCGATTTTTCTATGATGGTCTGGTTCGTTTGGGCCTGCTGCGTATGTACTTCAGTATCAGGGTGGCGATGTATGATTTTGGCCACGGGCGCAGCCACCACAATATCAAAACGGGCACCCAGGCTGATTTCCTCATCTACACTTGTTTGCAGCTGGGACTGGCTGGCTTCCACACGGCCGCTTTCCAGCAGCATCGGCCATGGCAGATGCCTGACTTGCCGCAGCCAGTGCATGCCCTCTGCATAAGGTAAATCAAGTTGAATTAATGCCATGCTTGCCATAACCTCGCCACCGCATAGGCTGGAAAACAGACCTCTGCATCTTGTTTTAATTGTAAATTGCCTGCGGACATCCATGCCGTGGCCGGCTGATAAGCCAGGCCCAGACGCTGCGCCAGCGCTGCCACCAGGAAACTGCCCGCCCCCAGCCCGACCATGATCTGAGGTGACCTTGGCACCTGCGCCATGATTGATTGTATGGCCTGTTGCAAGTGATTCAATTGCGCGGCTTTAAACGCAAGCGCCAGCGACTGCCAGACATCGTCCGTTTGATCTTCAACATCATGCCCAACCATCCGTGCCAGGCGGCGCATACTGTCAACCATAGCGCGCCCTTGACCGTCCGCAGTCTCGGCCAGGTCATAATCAGGGGGTAACTCACCCAGCACACGATAGACATCCGCAGTCGTGGCAAAATATTCTGCGGCGATATGGCGCGGCTCAGGCTGCGCCTGCCCGGGCGCTAACCAAGTGATCAACGGTCCCAGCGCCATCAGCGGCGTGCGCACGACGCCGGTATAAAATAAACCCAGCTTAGCCATACGCTCCGCGTCAGACCAGCCCACAGGCACGACCTGCCGCTGCTCACACAGCGTGATATCACAAGTCGTGCTACCAATATCCACCACCAACATAGCGGCATCTGTCATGCTGGTCGCCAGGCATTGGGCCGATGCATGCCAGTTCATGGAGGCAATGTGCGCCTCCTGCCCTGCTACGCTGGCCGTAAAGCCCGCGCCTTGCGCCGCTGAGGCCAGGTAGAACTCGGCGTGTGGCAAATAGTCCTGCACCGTCTCGGCAATCGCTCGTACGCCCTGCAAACGGTTATCAAACAAATCGACCAGTTCACCGGTCATGGTGACCGCATGGTCACAAGCCTCTGCCTCCATTTGCCAGTGATGCAACACATATTTGATGGCATCTTCCAGTAACGGCAGGCCTTTCCATAAGGCGCAGGCTTGCTGTAATACGCGCACAATCTCACCTTGCCCATCCAGCATCACCGCTTTCACATGCGCACCACCGATATCCCACCCTATCACCGCGCGTTTCATGCTGACAATACCTCGGTATGGCTTTTTGTCGCCAAGGACAAAGTACACGATGCCTGTGCTTGAGCAGCACTCAATTTATTTTCTAAAATAGCATCCAGGATCATGGCGGCAGGATTTTCTGTGAGTAATGGCGATAAGGCGATATAAGGCGTGGTGAGGCGCGGATTCACTTCAACCAGCATCAATTGATCGTCTGGGGTCAAAATCATGTCTGCGCCCCAGTAGCCTAGCAGGCCAGGAATCGCACCGTGTATCTGTTCAGCCAATGTCTGCATTGCGGGCAGATAGGCGACAGCCTCGTTCACGCCAGCGCCATCAAAATGAAAACATCCCTGCTGGATATCTATCCGTTGCCTATGCCCGGCAATCACCTGTACACGCTCTTGTGTCGATAACACCGACATGCTCAGCGCCAAGCCTGGCACATAAGGCTGCAGTAAAATCTTAGCGAACAACAAAGGATTTTCAATTGATGTTTTTAATTTAAAATCAATAAGTTCATTGATATTTTTAAAGTAATAAGTGAATTCACAACCTGCGCCATCATCGGGCTTTACCACCCAACCAGACGTAGCAGCCGCATGGTACCAGTTCAGGCTTTCCAAGGCATCGGCTTGCGCTAAAAACACATGCGGCAATACTGAAATCCCAGCCTGCTGGCAAATCTCAGCCATGATTGATTTGGCACTGGTCTGCGCGATCGCGTCGGCACGACAGCCTATCCAGACTTTGCCAGCGGTTTGTACCAATTGCTGCATATGCTGCAAAATGCCTCCTGTTTCAGGCGCAATTACCCAGCAAGCATCTACGTCATCAGATGATAATTGCTGGCGCCAAAGCGCATCAGCATCCTCACCGGGATGTAATGGCAGGCTATGGGCATGGAGGGGAGCTGCAACGCGGCTATCGTGGCTAGTGATACAATCAACGCCCAGCGCTGACAAGTCTGCCAGCAAGGCATCGCGCATCAGTAAGCCTTCTTGCAACAAGCTGGCAGGCAATCCTTCAGAGGCCAGGCCACCAGCGCTGACATATTCACAGACCCAGATTTTCAAGCGAGATTTATTGTGCATATTATTCCCGTCATCGATTTGATGCATGGCCAGGTAGTGCAAGCCATACAAGGGCAACGCCAGCACTACCGTGCGATCCAATCGCAGTTAACCGATAGCCATGCCCTGCTCGATGTCATCACTGCTATTTTACAAGTTTATGCGTTTGACTGCGTGTATATTGCCGATTTAAATGCAATCACTGGCCAGGATGACATGCCCAATCACCTACCGCTGATTAAACAGGTCATGACTGCCTTCCCGAACCTGCAATGGTGGGTGGATGCCGGACTCAATAGCACCGAAGCACTCAAGCCCTGGCTGGACGCTGGTATCCGCCCGATCATTGCCAGTGAAACCTTAACGGATATCGAAACCTATCAAGCCATGCGTGAAATAACGGCGCATAGTATTTTATCGCTGGATTTCTTTCAGGATGGCTTTCATGGCCCTGCTCGCCTACTGGCTGAAACCAGCCTGTGGAGCCAGCCGACCATCTTGATGAGCTTACCCAAAGTAGGCGCCAATCAAGGCCCAGAGGTCGAAAAAATCAGTTCCTTGAAAAACCAGCACCCACAACAGGCCATCTATGCCGCAGGCGGCGTCAGGCACGTCGCAGATATACAGGCACTGGCGCAAGCAGGTGCAGATGGCGTATTGATCGCCAGCGCACTGCACCAGAAACAGCTCACCGCCAGCGACCTCGCAATATTCGCGCAATAAAAAAACCGGCCTGATGGCCGGTTTTTTGACAGCAAAGCTTCGTAAGAAACTTATGCCACTGACACTTACTCCAGGTTTGCGTGCAATGCGCGCATGCCTTCTTCTGTCAGGCCTTTAGCGTGGATCAATTCAGAAATGGCGCCTTCCAGGAATACCAGGGTAGACAATTCAAATTGACCGCCCATAGGCATGCCTTTAACCAATGGGAAGCTGTCATCTTGACCGACTTGAACAACCAGGTCAGCCACATCAGCCATGGCTGAAGTTTTCTTCATGGAAATAACCACCAGTTTGGCACCGACTTCCTTGGCTTTTTTCACGAATGGCAACAAGGTTGCTGTACCGCCGGAACCTGAAACCAGGATCAGCAGATCACCTTTTTTGATCGCTGGTGTCACCACTTCGCCGATCATGTAAACGCTGTAGCCAGAGTGTACCAAACGCATTGCAAAGAAGCGTGATACCAGCAGTGAACGACCTGCGCCACCGATAAATGTTGAACCAGCCTCTTCAACCAGTTTCAGCAATTCAGCCGCTTTTGACTTGTCAGTCACGTCCAGAATACGCTTTAAGTTGTCCAGAATAAATTGTTGATGATCCATGTTTTGTCCTGTATTCAAAAAGTTTAATAAAAAACCCGACTCATTGCTGGGTCGGGTTTTTTGTCTCGCTGATCAATAATTACTTATTGATACTTAACTGAATTAAGCGTGAGCGATAGCAGTGATTTCTGCAGCAGCAGCAGCTGGGTCAGCAGCGCCGTAGATAGCAGCACCAGCAACGATGATAGTCGCGCCAGCGTCACGTACTTGACCTGCAGTAGCGGCTTTAACACCACCAGCAACAGAGATCTCAACGCCCAGGTTCAAACCAGCAACAGCAGCCAGGTCAGCAAAAGGAGTTTGACCAGCAGCTTGTTGGTCCAAACCAGTGTGGATACCGATGATGTGAGCACCAGCAGCAGCAACTTCTTTAGTTTTAGCAACTTTGTCTTCAACGCTGATCAGGTCAACTTGAGCTTTTTTGCCGTATTTGTTAGCAGCTTTGATTACGCCTTTGATTGTACCGATGTCGGATACGCCCAAAACTACGCAGATGTCAGCACCGGCTTTGTAGAATGGCTCAGACTCGTACTCGCCTGCATCCATAGTTTTCAGGTCAACCAGGATCTTGTTGTTTGGGAACTTAGCGCGCAAAGTTTCCAGCAATTTGATACCGTTGTGCTTGATGCATGGTGTACCGATTTCCAGAATGTCAACGTGTGGAGCAACTTTTTCTGCCAAAGCGATAGTTGCGTCGAAATCCAATGAGTCTAATGCCATTTGTGTTAATGCCATGTTTTTCTCCAAAAATTAAAATTTAAATGCTATTACTAGCGTACTACCAATTCAAGCTGGTCGCTCATAGTAAGCTGGCAGCCAAAATAAGTCAATGTTGCAGGCCGATTTATGCCTGACTTAAAAGCCAAACGGGCAGGTCCCTGCCCGTTTGCATTATCGCATGGCGATATTACAGTTTTGCGGCTAATGCAGCTTCCAGTTTATTCTGGTCAGCCACGAAACCACGGATACCTTCAGCCAACTTCTCAGTGGCCATTGGATCCTGATTTAGTTCAAAACGGAACTCTTCTTCTGTCAATTTAGCTGGCAACTCTTTGGTTTTGCCGCTATCTTTCAATACTTGAACCAAAGTACCTTCAGTTGCAGCCAGGTCTTGCAGCAAGTTTGGAGAAACGGTCAAACGGTCACAACCAGCCAAAGCAATCAGCTCGCCAGTGTTACGGAAAGAAGCACCCATCACAACAGTTTTGTAACCGTGCTCTTTGTAGTATTGGTAGATCGCGCGTACAGAAACCACACCTGGGTCTGTTTCTTGTGTGTACTCAGTACCTGGGTTTTTCGCTTTGTACCAGTCAAGGA
Source organism: Methylophilus sp. Q8 (assembly GCF_000800115.1). NCBI lineage: Bacteria > Pseudomonadati > Pseudomonadota > Betaproteobacteria > Nitrosomonadales > Methylophilaceae > Methylophilus > Methylophilus sp. Q8. The sequence goes on from NZ_JUHE01000001.1 coordinate 2,609,324, forward strand.
TACGGCCCACGAATGGAGAAATCAGGAATACGCCAGCTTCAGCACAAGCACGTGCCTGGCCAAAACCGAACAACAATGTCAGGTTACACTGAACGCCTTCTTTTTCCAGGATCTCGCCGGCTTTAATACCTTCCCAGGTAGAAGCCAGTTTGATCAACACGCGGTCTTTGCTGATGCCAGACTCTTGGTACAGGCTGATCAGTTTACGGCCTTTAGCGACCATCGCGTCGATATTGAAAGACAGACGTGCATCTACTTCTGTAGAAATACGGCCTGGAACCACTTTAGTGATTTCAGCGCCAATCAACACAGCCAGTTTGTCAGCTGCGTTTTCAATTTGTTGCTCTTTAGAACCACCTTGTGCTTTTGCGTAAGCAATGGCAGTGTCAATCAATGGCGCGTATTCTGGGATTTGGCTAGCCTTCAATACCAGAGATGGGTTTGTGGTTGCGTCCACAGGTTTAACACTTTTGATTGCTTCAACGTCACCAGTGTCAGCCACGATGGTTGTGATTGCTTTCAACTGATCTAATAAATTTGCCATGCGATTGCTCCTATAAATTGCAATAATCGTTTACGTATAGTTATACATAGAAACCTTCAACATTATAACTGAATTTATTCGAGTTAGTTAAGCGTCCTTTGCACATTCCAGCGTGTCCACTGCTTGCATCCAGCCGTCAGCCGATGCAGTTTTATTGATTAGAATCAAACAATTGCTGCCGCTTCACCAGGCACTTTTGCCTGTTTCGTCTTTTCAATATGCCCCTTTTCGGGCACAATTCACCTTTTTTGCAAGTGATTAATCAGTTAGGCATATGGGTTCTGTCACCTCTTTAAATAAAGAACAAAACCAGACTCGCTTCGCACAACTCCCTGCTGACTGGTATCTGCATCCGGATGTGTATGCGCTGGAGCAAACGCATTTGTTCTCTCTGCTGCCGCAATATCTGGGGCATGAACGCATGGTTCCCAACCCGGGCGACTATCGCGCCCTGGACTGGATGCACAATGCCACCGCCCTGGTGAATCAACATGGCCAGCCACAACTGATCAGCAATATCTGCCGCCACCGGCAAGCGGTGATGCTCAACGGCCAAGGCAACACGCAGCATATTGTCTGCCCGCTACACCGCTGGACCTATGATTTGAACGGCCAGTTACTGGGCGCCCCGCATTTTGAACAAAACCCGTGCCTGCACCTGGAGAAACAACCCCTGACTGCATGGCAAGGCCTGCTGTTTAAAGGCAGTGCGACATCCAAACAAAAAGGCCTGGACATCGCCCAGCTGCTCAAGCAACTGGGCTGCAAGCAGGACTTTGACTTTACCGGCTATCACTTTGAGTCAGCCATTGTTGACCATTACGATTTCAACTGGAAGACCTTTATCGAAGTCTATCTGGAAGACTACCATGTTGGCCCGTTCCACCCTGGCCTCAACCAGTTTGTTGACTGCGGCGAATTGAATTGGGAATTTGCTGAGCATTACAGCGTGCAAACGGTTGGTTACAAACCGCTACCGGACTACAGCCTGTCACCCGTTTACAAGCAATGGCAACAAGCCGTTACCGATTACCAGCAAGGCACACCACCCAAGTATGGCGCTATCTGGTTTGTACTCTACCCATTCCTCATGATCGAATGGTACCCCAACGTACTGGTCGTTTCGCACATTATCCCGACCGGCACAGAGTCTTGCCAGAATGTGGTCGAATTTTACTACCCGGAAGACATTGCCCTGTTTGAGCGTGAATATATCCAGGCACAGCAAGCGGCTTATTTTGAAACTGCGGTTGAAGACAAAGAAATTTGTCAGCGCATGCAAGACGGCCGCAAAGGCTTGTTTATGCTAGGTAAAGATGAGCGCGGCCCTTACCAGCACCCGATGGAAACCGGCCTGGAACACTTCCACCGCTGGTATCGCAGACAGATGGAAGCACATCTGCCTGAACATTTGCAGCGCTAGGCAAGTTTCTTTTGTTCAAACATCACTATGCTGCCTTCCGGCATCCCAAACACTGGCAGCTGGGCAGCTACTGGATGCTGCTGGCAGGCCTGGGCTTTGCCGTGATGGGCGCGTGCGTTAAAGCCGGGGCAGCGCGGTTTACCGCAAGTGAACTGGTATTCTATCGTTCAGCCTTTGGCTTGCTCATGATTGCTGCCATTGTCTGCTGGCATGGCAAACCCTTAAAAACACCATTATTAGCCATGCAAATGCGTCGTGCCGCCGTTGGGTTTACGGCCCTATTGCTGTTTTTCTATGCTATCGCGCACTTACCGCTGGCCACCGCGATCACGCTCAACTACACCTCGCCCATGTTTTTAGCACTGCTGTCGCCATGGCTGCTTAAAGCAGAAAGGCCACTCAGCCGCCAGCAACGCTGGAGACTGAACCTGTGCGTCATCGGTGGCTTCGCCGGGGTATGCCTGTTGTTGCAGCCCGCATTCAATAGCAATCAATTACTGGCGGGCGGCGTAGGCTTGCTGTCCGGCATAGGTGCCGCTTTCGCTTATGTGCACGTCAAACAACTAGGCATTGAAGGCGAACCTGACTGGCGCACCGTGTTTTACTTTACCCTGGTATGCACCATCGCCAGTGGTGGCTGGATGCTGATTGACCATATGACAGTGTTGCGCTGGCAAGACTTACCGCTACTATGCGGATTAGGATTATCCGCCACCTTTAGCCAACTGGCCCTGACGCGCGCCTACCGTACAGGCAACACCTTAACCGTTGCCAGCCTGGCATATAGCACCGTAGTGTTTGCGACCTTGATAGGCGTCATCATTTGGGGTGAGACGCTAAGCACACACGAGATTGCTGGCATGTTGCTGATTGTGGCGTTTGGCATATTAAGCTCACGCAGTGCAAGATAAAACGATTAATCCCAATAAAAAAAGCCATTCTTGCAAGAATGGCTTTTTTATTTCATCCAGCTAACTTATGGCTCAAGCAGCCCACAACGCATGGCAATCAGCGCAATTTCCGCCGAGTTTTGCGCATTGAGTTTTTGTTTAATATTGTACAAATGCGTGCCTACCGTGCGTGGGCTCAGGAACAAGGTTTCAGCAATCTCGTTGGTAGACTTACCGCGAGCCAATGACATAAACACCTCAAACTCACGCTCACTGAGCACATCCACCGGATTTTGCTCACCGGACAATTGCTGGATCGCCATTTGCTGTGCCACGCTGGCCTCGATGTATTTTTTACCCTGCGCCACACTGCGAATGGCTTTAATCAACTCTTCAGCGGCGCTGCGCTTGGTGACATAGCCCATGGCACCGGCATTGAGCACGCGTTTGGGATGCACGGAATCTTCATGGGCAGACAACACCAGGATGCGGGCATGATTGTCTTTGGCCAGAATACGTTCTATGGCCTCCATGCCACCAATCCCTGGCATGGTGATATCCATGACCACTACTTGCGGATGGTGCTCGACATAGGCCTTAATCGCGGCCTCACCACTTTCAGCCTCCGCAATGACCTTAATGTCCTGGTCTGACTCGAGCAGCATTTTAAAGCCCATCCTGACCACTGCATGGTCATCTACCAGCATTACACTTATCACGCTTGTTTCTCCCTTGATTTATGCTGATTGTATAGGCAATCGAATTTCCAATGTGGTTCCACGCCCAGCCTCTGGTTGCGAAACCACTTTAAATTGCCCATGCAAGGCCTGTACGCGCTCGCGCATACCGAGCAACCCAAAATGTTTGCTCTGATCCACCGCATCCAGTTGCATGCCTACGCCGTCGTCACAAATCATCAGGCGCAAGCCTTGCGCATCAGTCAGCATGTGCACATTGATACATTGCGCATGCGCATGTTTGATGGCGTTATTGACGGCCTCTTGCACCATACGATAGATATTGATATTGACGTTTTCACCCATGGGCTGGAATTCGCCTGATAAGTGCAACTGAATATTCAATTCAGGATGTTGCACCTGGTAACCTGACACCATATCACGCAAGGTTTCCACCAAACCCATATTATCCATGGCTGCCGGACGCAACTGGCGGATAATATTATGCATGCCGTCGTAAATATGGTTGGCGGCAGCCACGATGGTTTGCGCATTCGCAGCAATATCTGGCGTGCTTTCTTTGGTTTTATTCACAATGGCCACGGCAAAGGTCTTAATCGCGGTCACATACTGTCCCAGTTCATCGTGCAACTCACGTGCCAGACTGCGTCGCTCGTCTTCAATGTGCTGCTGAATCAGTTGCGTCAACTGGCGGTTTTGCTCCAACTGGCGTTCGGCATCCAGCGATAAGGCCATCTGGTTTAAGCTGAGGCCGATTTTGTCAAACTCTGGCACTGAAAAACGCTCCAGTCGCGTGGTCAAATCGCCCTGCTCTATGCGGTTAATGGCATGCAAAATATGTCGGACCGGGCGCAAAGCGTGGCTGAGCAAGCCATACACCAACAAGTTGAGCAAGACAAAAAAACCAACGCCCATCACTATTAACTGCAGAAAGCCTGACCAAGCCTCGCGGATAGAGCCTTCGGCATTAGAGCTAATGGTCAACACGCCATAGCGCACACGCCGTGTCACGGTTTCCACCTTGGGCGCGACCAGTTTGGTAAACCACTCCGGCGGGTTGATTTCAGACTTGAAAGTTGAAGTCGGCGAAATATATAAAGGGTTATTGGCGTAATCGTAGAGCTCAATGCGGCTACTGCGCACATAGCCCAGCGAACGCAGGAAATCTTGCAGCACGTAATGGGTTGGGCCCAGGCTGGGATTCATCGCCGAACTGACAATCACCGTATCCAGCAATTGCACCGTCACCCGCGTGGCGGCCTCTACCCGTTCACGGATGCTGTCTTTGGTATCGCGCACCAACACCACCGCGGCAGCCACCAGAAAGGCCAGCGACAGCATGGTGACTAACAAGTTGAGTCGAAAGCGTAAGCTCATGTTTTAATCGAGAATGAAAACCCAGCGTTATTAAACTGTAATACGGCCATCTATACACAGCGTAAAATCATTAAATTCACGTGTCTATGACTAATCTCTACGATTAATCTTTAATCGTGAGCTGATCCCACTCGTTGGGCTTGGCTGGATACGCCAGCGGCAATTGATTCAAACTCTCCAGCAAAATCTGGGAAACCAATAAATTACGGTTGGTTTTAGAGTCGGCAGGAATCACATACCAGGGCGCATATTTAGTAGACGTCTCTTTCAGCGCCAGTTCGTAAGCGTCCATATAGCGGTCCCATAAGGCACGCTCATCAAGATCCTTCGGGTTAAATTTCCAATGCTTGGTTGGATCATCCAGACGCTCTTGCAAGCGCTCTTTTTGCTCGTCTTTGGAGATATGCAGAAAGCATTTAATGATAGTGGTGCCGGTTTCGCTGAGCATGCGCTCGAAGTCATTGATTTGCTGGTAACGACGTTTGCATTCTGCGTCGTCTATCCAGTCATGCACTTTCACAATTAATACATCTTCATAATGACTGCGATTAAAAATAGTCAACTCACCCTTGGTCGGCACCTGGTGATGCACGCGCCACAAATAATCATGCGCCAGTTCATCTGCGCTGGGCGCCTTAAAGCTGGCCAGGCGAATACCCAAAGGATCGCAGGCGCTAAACACATGCTTGACCGTGCCATCTTTACCGCTGGTATCCATGCCCTGCAAAATCAGCAAAACCTTATGCTTTGCCTCTGCATGCAAAATATCCTGCCTGAGGTTAATTTGATGGGTTAATTCGGCCAACAAACTGGCATCACTTGCTTTATCACCTGTGCGGGCAGACCGGTCGTCTGGCTTGAATTGCTTTAAGGAAAATTTTTTCGGATTAACACGGTACTGCTCTAGTGTAACGGTCATAGACATGATCTGGTAATGGCTTGTTGGCAAGTGTATCGCAGTTAAATTGCAAACACCAAGGTAGCTTAACAAACCGATAAACCGCCGCCCGGAACACCGATATAAAAAAACAGCCTCTGACGAGGCTGTTATTAGGGGAGATTTCTTAACTTAAAGATTAACTGCGGCCAAACAGCAGCCCAAACACACCACCAGACAATACACCGGAGAGCGCAGAAACAACGGCCGGACCTGACGGGCCATTTAACACCTGGCCCAGCGTTGTTGCGACACCGCCAATACCGCCGACTGCGGCAATCAACACATTACCAGCAGCCACGGTTTCTTCAGGCATGCCAAAAAAACCAATGCCAGCACCAAAACCACCAGACACCACATCCACCTCAACTACATTTAATTCACACATTGCCATTACATTTCTCCTTAATTGATATTAAAAATAAATTTTTCACGGCGTTAACTCAGATCGGCTAGCCAGCCACCAATGTGTTAACTTTAGTTATTTTATATGTTAATTATATCAATTATTAACATATGTGAGAATTAAATAATATTAAAAAACTAACAGGATGTTGCAGGCAATAAAAAAGCCAGCTTCTGCTGGCTTTTTTACCGATCAATCCTAATTACTTGCTGGAACGTTTACGCTCATGCTCCAACAGGAAGCGTTTACGCAGGCGAATTGTTTTTGGTGTGATCTCGACCAATTCGTCATCATCAATAAATTCCACAGCACTTTCCAGGCTGATAGAGATAGGCGGCACCAAACGCACCGCTTCATCAGTACCGGAGGCGCGCACGTTGGTTAACTGTTTACCCTTGATCGGGTTAACCACCAGGTCATTGTCACGGCTATGGATACCGATAATCATGCCTTCATACAAACGGTCACCCGGGCTGGAGAACATTTTGCCGCGGTCTTGCAGTTTCCATAAAGCATAAGCCACCGCTTCACCCTGCTCGGCTGAAATCAGCACGCCATTACGGCGGCCTGGCATATCGGCTTTCAATGGTGCGTATTCATCAAAAATATGCGCCATCAAACCAGTACCACGGGTCAGTGTCAAAAACTCGCCCTGGAAACCGATCAGGCCACGCGCTGGAATACGGTATTCCAAACGTGTACGGCCATTACCGTCAGATTCCATATTTGACATCTCACCACGGCGACGACCCAACTCCTCCATCACTGCACCCTGGTTTTCGTCTTCCAGGTCCACAGTCAGGATTTCATATGGCTCACATTTTTCACCATTGATTTCTCTGAATACTACACGTGGTTTACCCACGGCGATTTCAAAACCTTCGCGGCGCATGTTTTCCAGCAAGATTGTCAGGTGCAATTCACCACGACCTGAAACACGGAATACATCGGTGTCTTCAGTATCTTCAACACGCAAAGCCACGTTAACCAGTAATTCTTTAGTCAATCGGTCACGGATCTGACGTGAGGTAATAAATTTACCTTCTGTACCAGCCAATGGTGAAGTGTTGACCATAAAGTCCATGGTCAAGGTTGGCTCATCTACACCCAAGTGTGGCAAACCAACTGGCTTGTCGCGATCACAGATCGTAAAACCGATACCGATTTCTTCAATACCTGAAATGATGACAATGTCACCTGCTTCAGCCTCGTCTACCGGCACGCGCTCCAGGCCTTTAAAACCCAGCACCTGGTTGATACGGCCTTGTGCTACTTGTTCATCTTCGCGCATCACGGCGACGACCTGGCCTGGCTTGATACGGCCATTGGTCACACGGCCAACGCCCAGGCGACCAGTATAAGTAGAATAATCCAAGGCAGAAATTTGTAGTTGCAATGGCGCGTCGCTATCACCTTTAGGTGGCTCAACATGGCTTAAAATGGTGTCAAACAAAGCACGCATGTTGTCTGAAGGTTTGCTCATGTCTAACGTGGCAAAACCATTTAAGGCTGAGGCATAAACCACCGGAAAATCCAGTTGCTCATCAGTGGCACCCAGGTTAGCAAACAAATCAAACGTATGGTTAATCACCCAATCAGGACGTGCACTTGGACGGTCCACTTTGTTAATCACCACAATTGGCTTCAAGCCCAGGGCCAGTGCTTTTTTGGTCACAAAACGCGTTTGTGGCATTGGGCCATCTACGGCATCCACCAACAACAATACGCCATCCACCATGCCTAATACGCGCTCTACCTCGCCACCGAAGTCGGCGTGGCCCGGTGTGTCGACGATATTAATATGTGTGCCTTCGTAGGTTAAGGCAGTGTTTTTGGCCAGAATCGTAATGCCGCGTTCTTTTTCCAGATCATTGCTATCCATCACACGCTCAGTCACCGCTTGGTGTGAGGCAAAAGTACCTGACTGTTGAAGTAGCTTGTCAACCATGGTTGTTTTACCGTGGTCAACGTGGGCGATAATTGCGATATTTCTAAGGTTGCGTGCCATGTGAACTGCCATCTGTTTGGAAAGGGCGCGATTTTATCACAAATCAACTTAAATATTTGACTTTTAAAATAAAGTGGCTATACTGCGAGCAACTTTAAAACACGGCTGGTACTAGACCCGCCACATTTGTTTTAAATTCATTGCCCTGACCTGTCGATAACTCGCGAAATTTTGAGGTTATCATCTTTAGATGAAGTCTTAATGACACCATCTTCTTTTATCGGTTAGTGGCCATGCCCAAGCGCCGGTAAAAGCATCCAATCTTAAATGTTGCTTTGGCTTAGTTGATATTGCACCACTCGCATTCTTGAGTGCCATGCTGCTTCATTGGCTTTGCTTTATTGCTTTACTTGCGCCCTTTTTAATTGTTGATGAAAGGGACATTCCTTGTCTTTTGCAGATTTAAATCTCGACCCCTCCATTTTGCGCGCATTGACCGACGCAGGCTATGAAAACCCAACACCAATTCAGGCGCAATCCATTCCTGAAGCTTTGCAAGGCCGTGACATCATGGCCTCTGCCCAAACCGGCACTGGTAAAACGGCTGCCTTTACCTTACCAGCATTAAACCTGCTGGCGACACAACATCCTGTTCGCAGCCGTGGGCCACGTATTCTGGTACTGACACCGACACGCGAACTGGCAGCCCAGGTAAATGATGCTGCACGTAAATACGGTAAGTTCTTGCGCGCACGTTGCATCAGCATCGTTGGTGGCATGCCTTACCCATTGCAAAATAAACTGCTGTCACAGCCACTGGACATTCTGGTTGCAACGCCAGGCCGTTTTATTGACCACCTGGAACGCGGCCGTATTGATTTGAGCCGTTTGCAAATGCTGGTACTGGATGAAGCTGACCGTATGCTGGACATGGGCTTTATGCCTGATGTTGAGCGCATTTGTGAAGCATTGCCTGCCGAGCGCCAAACCTTGCTGTTCTCAGCGACACTGGATGGCATTATGGATATCGGCAAACGCTTCTTGCGCGACCCACTGACAATCCAGGTGGCTGGCCAGAAAGAAAGACACGCCAACATTGAGCAACGTTTGCACTTTGTGGATGACATGAACCACAAAAACAAACTGCTGGAACACTTGTTGATTGCACCAGATGTCAACCAAACCATTATTTTCACCAGCACCAAGCGTCACGCTGACTTGCTGGCTGAAGATTTGTATGCCGCTGGCCACAGCACAGCAGCCCTGCATGGTGACATGACGCAAGGTGCACGTAACCGCACTTTGACCAAACTGCGCCATGGTGACGTGAAAGTACTGGTTGCAACCGATGTTGCTGCACGCGGTATCGACGTTCAAGGGATCTCACACGTCATTAACTACGACCTGCCGAAATTTGCAGAAGACTATGTACACCGTATTGGCCGTACCGGCCGCGCCAACAACACTGGCGTAGCGATTTCATTTGCCTCTAACGCTGACCGTCACCTGTTGCGCAAAATTGAGCAATACACTGGCCAAAAGCTGCAAGCTGAAGTGATTGCAGGTTTTGAACCAAAACGTGCTGCGCGTATGGATGATGGTGGTGATGGCAAACGTGGCGGCAGACGCAACGGCAAACCACAGGGCAAAGGCGGTTTCCGTCGTGACGACAGACCAGGCCAGAACAAATCATTTGGTGAGCGCGTCGCCCGAGAAGGCAACCGCGAGAACAATCGCGATGCACAGGCCAACAAGCCACGTGCACCACGTACAACCGAGCCAAAACAGGACAAAGAAGTTAACGGTAACAGCAAGCACTACAACAAAGATACCGACTTCCAGTTTGCACGCGCATTGGCTGACGAATTTGGTCAACGCCGTCCACGTCCGGCAGGCAACAACCAGGAGCGTTTTGGCAACCCTAACGGTAGCCGTGGCAATAACAAACCACGTCCGGCAGGCAAGTCATTTGGCGACAATGGTGGTGCCAAACGCCCACGTTCATTTGCCTAAGACTCGCCTATGTCTGAGCAAACCACAGTAGATTTTCGTGCGCTCGGCCTGGCCGAGCCGCTGTTAAAAGCGATTGATGAGTCTGGCTATACCACACCAACGCCGATTCAAGCGCAGGCCATTCCGCTGGCTTTACAGCGTATGGACTTGATGGCAGGTGCGCAAACGGGTACCGGCAAAACGGCAGCATTTTCTTTGCCGATTTTGCATACCCTGCTGCCGCTTTCCAGCAGCAGTACTTCGCCTGCCAAGCACCCTATCCGGGCGCTGGTATTGGCCCCTACGCGTGAATTAGCGATACAGGTCTATGACAACATCAAAACCTACGCCAAACACACGCATTTGCGTAGCCTGGTGGTGTATGGCGGCGTGGATATCAAAACACAAACGCCTATCCTGAAAACAGGCGTGGAAATTTTGGTGGCCACACCTGGCCGCTTGCTGGACCATGTTGAGCAAAAAACCTTGTCTTTGAGCCAGGTGCAGTTTCTGGTGCTGGACGAAGCAGATCGCATGCTGGACATGGGCTTTATGCCTGACTTGAAACGCATTCTGGCATTGCTGCCTAAACAGCGTCAAAACCTGATGTTCTCAGCGACTTTTTCTGATGAAATCAAAAAACTGGCGGATGCCTTTTTGAATAACCCGACCTTGATCGAAGTGGCGCGCAGCAATGCGACCAATGACAATGTCGAGCAAAAAGCGTATCTGGTGAATAGCGACCAGAAACAGCGCTTCCTGGTGCAGCTACTCAAGCAGTACGCCAACCAGCAAGTGATTGTATTCACGAAAACTAAGCTCTCGGCCAGCAAGCTGGCGCGTGCGCTTGAACGTGACCAGATTCCATGCAGTGCGATTCATGGGGATAAGTCCCAAAAAGAACGTATTGAAGCCCTGGACGCGTTTAAAGCAGGCACTATTCACGCGCTGGTTGCCACCGATGTGGCGGCACGCGGACTGGATATCAGTGACTTGCCACTGGTAATTAACTATGAAATCTCGACTGCACCGGAAGACTATGTGCACCGAATTGGTCGTACCGGCCGCGCAGGCGCCAAAGGCATTGCCATCTCGCTGATCGACGAAGATGAAACCAAATACTTCGACGACATCGAGAAGTTGATTAAAAAGCAGATTCCAAAAGAAAAAGCCACGATCAACACCGCTAGCCGACCACGCGCGTCAAAAGCCACAAGCGCAGACGAAGGCTGGTTCCAGCAACCTTATCAACCTGCGGCAGCGGCAGCACCAAAAGAAGTGCCAGCCAAGCCCTCTACTGCCAAGCGTAAAGTAGTTGCAGCCCTGCTAGGAGGCTTTGGTTTTAAAGCCACACCGCAGACACGCAATCAGGCCAAGCGCGGCGCAGGGAATAAACCGCGGCAGAAAGCCCAGGCTAGCGACATTGCCCAGGCTGAAGCCGTAGAAGCAATCAGCGCACAGTCGTAAAAAAAGCCCCGTTCGCGGGGCTTTCTTTATTGTGCAACGAAATGCGCAAGCAATATAACGATGAGGCGATCAAGGCCGCTAGCCTTCGCGATTACGCATAAAGTCGGCCACGCCGTAGAGCTGGTTGGCAATATGCTTCATGAGCGACTCTTCAAACTGCAGCGTATGCATGGCTTTAATCATACAGTACATCCATTGATCGCGCGCCGACTCGTCAATCGGGAATGGCATATGCCGCGCCCGCAAGCGCGGATGGCCATAGCGCTCAATATATAACTGCGGGCCGCCGGTCCAACCCATTAAAAACATAAACAGCTTCTCTCTGGCCTCGGTTAAATCCGGCTGATGAATGGCGCGTAAACCAGCCGCTTTAGGGTCTGTATCCATGGTGTCGTAAAAGGTCTCGACCAGGTTGCGTATGGTTTCAGCGCCCTTTTCAGCCCCGCCCAGCCATTCAAACAAAGATTGTTTGGCCGCATTAGGCTCTTGTATCTCTAATGCCATGCTGATTAGCCTGCAACTTTTGGCGTCACCAAGGCAGCCGCTTGCTTGGCCAACTCACGCGCCGCTTCGGTATTGTCTGCTGTTGCCAGCGCAACCCCCATGCGGCGGCGCACAAACGACTCTGGTTTGCCAAACAGGCGAACTTCACTATTGGGCACAGACATCGCAGCTTCCAGGCCATGATACTCCAGCGCCTGTGCATCTGCACCGCCATAAATCACGGCGCTGGCCCCAGCTTCACGCTGCGCCACATCTACCGGCAAGCCAAGAATCGCACGTGCGTGCAATTCAAATTCATTCAGACGCTGCGTACACATAGTCACCATCCCCGTGTCATGCGGGCGCGGGCTAACCTCGGAGAACCAGACCTGCTCCCCTTTGACAAACAACTCGACGCCAAACAGGCCTTGTCCGCCCAAAGCATCGGTTACTTTTTTGGCAACGTCTTGTGCATTTTTTAACGCTTGCGGATGCATGGCTTGTGGCTGCCAGCTTTCTACATAATCGCCCTGCTTCTGCACATGACCAATCGGCGCACAGAAGTGTGTTTCAATCTGGCCGGATACATTTTTAGCTCGCACCGTTAACAAGGTGATTTCATAATCAAAGTCAATCTGGCCTTCTACAATCACCACGCCCTGATTCACGCGGCCGCCACTGGCGGCATATTCCCAGGCAGTGTTCACCTCAGAGGCTTGCGTAATGCGAGACTGGCCTTTGCCTGATGAAGACATGGTGGGTTTGATAAAACACGGATAGCCAATACCGCCGTCAATCGCGGCCTGTAGCTCGGCTTCTGAGCGTGCAAAAGCATACGGCGACGTTGGTAAACCTAATTCTTCAGCCGCCAGTCGACGGATACCTTCACGGTTCATGGTCAATTGCACCGCACGCACCGTAGGCACCACAGTCACACCCGTCGCTTCGATTTCAGCCAATGCCTGCGTATTCAATGCCTCGATTTCAGGCACAATATAATGTGGCTTCACCTGATTCACCAGGGCTTTCAAAGCCGTGGCATCCGTCATGTCAATGGCATAAGCATGATGCGCAACCTGATGTCCCGGTGCATGTGCATAACGATCCACCGCAATGACTTCCACCCCCAAACGCTGCAAGGCAATAATCACCTCTTTACCAAGCTCACCACTGCCTAACAACATGACTTTGGTCGCATTTGCGCTCAACGGGGTACCAATCATTTTCAGCTCCACTGTAAAAGTGCAATGATACCATGGGCGATTTCGCTGGCGCCTGATCAGGATTGATTTATGTCATGAGACAGTCACGCGGCGAAGCCCAGGCCAATAACAAAAAACCTCGCTAAAGCGAGGTTTTAAATACAGTAACATGCCATTAACGCGACTTACGTTTTGCCAATAGGCTGATCGCCGCCAAACCGGCAAACAACATGGCGGCATTTTCAGGCTCAGGCACGGTCGTCACATTGACCGCAATCTTGCCGGCATTGTCGCCGAAATTTGAATCCCAGTAATACAACTTCAGCACGCCACTCTCAGCCGCAACGCCACTATAACTGGTGCCTAGCGCGATATAAGTACTGCCGATGCGGCCAACCAGCTGGCCGAAATTGGCTGTAAAGCCATCCATCGTCACTGGGCCATAGTTAATTCCGATCAACGTACCCACCGCCTCACCGGAATCATCTGTTGCTGTCGCATACAAATTACCATTCAAGCCATCGGCAGTAGAAAATCTTGGTAATGCACCAGCACTCCACAAATCGTCTACACTCACAGAAATATTAAACACATCGCCTGCGTTCAGGGTAATCGTATCCAGGCCACTGCCTACACCTTGAGCAATGCTGTTGTCATAAGCATCCACATTGTAAGTGGCTGCATACGCCTGATGACTAACTGTTAATGCGAGCAACAATGCACTACATAATCGACTGACTGACATACCCCGCTCCTCATCAAATATTATAGAAATGTTTGATGACGTTATGCTCAATCCTGAGCGTTGTCAATAGCCCATCAAAACCGGGCTATGACAACTAAGTCATTGAGCAAAAAAAGGATTCTGCGATGAAGGCGGATGCTTACTTATACTGAGATACCATGCTTATCCATACGGTAACGCATGGTCATTCTGGTAATGCCCAACAGCCTGGCTGCTTTGGAAACATTGTGGCGTGATTGTTCCAGCGCATTCAACAGCATGGCTTTTTCTGCATCATCCAGCGTGACTTGTGCCTCGCCTTGCATTGACGAGTTTGTATTGACGGCCGCCATCTGCGGCAGGCCCAAGTCATGCTCTGAAATCATCGCCTGCGTACACATCAACACGGCACGACTGATCTGATGACGCATTTCACGTACATTACCAGGCCAGTGATAGCCTTGTATCGCCATTAATGCCATCGCGCTAAATTCATGATGTGGCAATGCATAGCGCTTCTCGGTCATCTGCCTGAAGTAATTTGCCAGCAGCAACACATCCTGGCCACGGTCACGCAGCGGCGGCATCTGCATGGTGATGACGTTTAAACGGTAATAGAGGTCAGAGCGGAAACGTCCTTCACTGGACATCTGGTACAAATCACGATTGGTGGCCGCAATAATACGCGCCTGCACCGGGCGCTCTTTGGTTGAACCCAGGCGTCGCACCATTCTGCGCTCCAGCACATTCAGCAACTTAGCCTGCAAACCCAGTGGCAATTCGCCAATTTCATCCAGGAACAAGGTGCCATCTTCGGCAGACTCAATCAAGCCCGGACGTGAAGCCACAGCATTGGTAAATGCGCCCTTCTCATGACCAAACAACTCGCTTTCAATCAGCTCAGCTGGCAATGAAGCACAATCGACATGCACAAACGGTTTGTCATGATTGGCACAACTGGCGTGCAAGTAGCGCGCGACCACATCTTTTCCGGTACCGGTTTCGCCGGTAATCAACACCGTAGGCTGTACGGCATCACTGAGTGCGCTCAACTGCGCAATACGGGTAATCTGCTGTCGCACGCTTTGCATGGCGGCACTTTCACCGATTAGCTGCACAGACTCATTGACGATAGTATCGCGCTGCCTGGAGTAGTCCAGACTGGTTTGTAAATCAGTGGTTTTCTCATTCTTTTGAATAATGAGCAGTAATTCTTCAAGGTCGATAGGCTTTTTCAAGTAGTCTATCGCACCCATTTTGATCGCATTGACCGCATCAGTCACATCGCCAAAAGCGGTCATGACGATGGTATTGATATTCTTGGCGACAAAGTCTGATAACAAATCCAGGCCATTGCCATCGGGCAGGCGCATATCCAGCAGCGCCATATCCGGTTCAAACTGTTTCACCAGCAATCTGGCATCATGCAAAGACTCTGCGTGCTCACACTCAAATCCGGCTTTTTGCAGGCGTTTAACCACCGCCTTGGCAAACAGCACTTCGTCTTCTACCAACAGAATTTTTTTCTTGAATGGTAAAAAAACCGATTTATCCGTGGATGATGAAATTTGTGAAAGCACGCGTTGTCCTTACTTAGTCTTTGTCATAGCTAACCGCTGATTTCTTTGCACCAAAATCATAGCGGGCACCAATCCAGCCAGCGCGCGGTGCGCCAGGTGAATAGAACGGATCATTGACAGAGTTGCCCGTGAAAGCACCAGTCGTTGGATCAATCGGATTCTGGCCAAGCATGCCCAGGCTATAGTATTCGCGATCAAAAACGTTATTCACTCGTGCAAAAATATTCCAGCCATTTTCGAAACGATAGTTAGTGAACAGGTTGACTACGTTATAGCCGCGTACTTTGGCCCCAGAGCTGGTATCTTTGTTATTCTCATTGCCGCGGGAATACTGGCTTGAAAATGCAACAATGTTACTGCCTACGTTCCATTGTGATGTGACGTCGTAGCCCAGGCCCAATTTGAACTGATGCTTGGGAATACCGGCTAGGTAGTCACCTTTTTTCACCTGAATAAAGCTGTTTCCTGAGACAGGATCTATTTCAGCACTCGTGTTAACCTCATTAGCAATCGCAAAAGAAGACTGGTAAGTGGCTTGAACGTAGCTATAACCCAGGTTCCATGAAAAAGCGTCAACCTTGCCAAACAAACTTGCATCAATACCCTGGCGACGGGTTTTACCAATGTTGGAGAAGAAACCGGAGCCGTTATTCAACGCTGTGGCAGAGGTAATAAACTGGATATCATCCGTGTTCATTGTGTGGTAAGCCCCCAGGCTCCAGCCCATCTCTTGCGTCAGCATGCCACGCAAACCACCCTCATACGTTTTACTAACCACTTGTTTGAGCGGAGGATCTCCCGCCATTGCGTTAGGCAATTTACAAGGGTTATTTTCATCGGCACACCCCAGTTCAACCGTCGTCGGTGCACGGCTGCTCTCACTATAAGACGCATAAGCAGTCAACAGTTTGGTTGGTGTAAAGTTGATGCCCAAAGATGGGTTCAAACGGTTATAGGAGTGCGTACCACTCAATGAACCAGAACCGCTAGGTAAAATTTTGTCGTTGTTGTCAATTTTAGTGGTGTTGTAACGCGCGGAAGCCGTCACATGCCAGTATGGGTTCAATGACAAGGTATCGGTTGCGAATATACTCCAGGTACGGTTTGTACCACTCAATTTAACCTGCTCATCCAACTCGTTCAGCTCACCAGTACCGTCAATGCCGCGGTAACCGTTTAACAATCCAAATTCAGTATTTTGAGAAAAATCTGTTTTGCCTCGGTTATAACCCAACCCACTGATAAACTGGTTTTTCAAACCAAACATATCTTGAGAAAAGGTAAGCTGAGACGTAAAGCCATAACTCTTCTGAGTGAGTTTTGTTCTATTAATCGCACCTGAACAGTTCTCATCTGAATCTGTGCCGGCAAGACAGTTAGCGTTAGCAGCAGCCAGCTCACCTGCGTCAATGTTTCCACTTGCATCAGCATCTACAGTAGCAGTGTCAAAATCATCATTTAAGTCGCCGTTAAATGTCGCAGTACGAACATGCCTGTAGTAGACATTTCCACTTAACTGAATATCGTCAGTAAAATAATGGCTTAAGTTCAAGTTCAAAAAAGCCATTTTATTTTTGGTCTGGTCAGGCACCGTAAAATTACTCTTGTAACCTAAACCATCAATCAAACTTGCAGCCTGCATCCCATTGCCGCGCATTTTGTTATCTGCGAGCGACAAGCTCAAATTCAGTGAGGTTTTTTCATTCTGCCAGCCAGCTTTGGTAAACAGCTGTTTCACACGTGAGGCGGAAAAACTGCGCCAGCCATCCTCCTCAAAACTGTTACCAGAAATAAAGAAGTCTTTAGAACCATCTTCAGACAATGCGCCATATTCAGCATTGATAACATGACGTCCCCAAGAGCCGGTGTAAGCCTCGACAGCGCCACCCTGATTAGTACGGCCGCTCTTGGTTTGTACTGAAATGGCCCCCCCTAACGTATTTAAACCAAACAAAGGGTTGGAGCCAGGAATCAGGGTCATTTGATTAATCGCATTCATTGGAATGAGATCCCAATTAACCACGTCGCCAAATGCCTCGTTCACTCGAACGCCATCAACATATACAGATAAGCCTTGTGGCGTTCCCAGCAAAGGAGATGCTGTAAACCCATGATAATTCACATCGGGTTGATATGGGTTATTTTGTGTTTCATTGACATTGACCCCGACCATGTTTTGATTCATGTAGTCGCCCAAAGTCAGGTTTTTTTGTTTAGTTAAATCTTTTTGTTTAACTTGCTGCACGTTCGCAGGTACTTTTTCCAGCGGTAAGCCAACGCCAGGTAACGGTGTTGTTCCTATCACTTCAACCTTTTCCAACTTCACGTCTTCAGCATGCACTGCCATCGCCTGCGCTGCATAGGCAGACACAATCGCGAGCAGCAATGGCTTGATAGTATTTTTATTCATAACGAATGATCCTTTTTCCCGAGAATACTTTTATTGAATAACTTTTTACTTAAAAGTACTTATTAACAGCAATAACTGTTCCGTTTATGCCCACTGAAAAAAGATCATTTAAATCAATTAAATAGGGGTTTCTTGGTGGATATAAACCATAAAAATGGTTCATTAAAACCAATTTTATGGTTTAAATTGGTTTATTACAACCAATTTTAATTTAGCGAGGCTGAAGGAAGATTTCGAGGCCGTAAGCATTACGGCCAGGGCGCCAGGCTTCATCGACTGCAATGGCAGCGAGAGCAACCAGCGTTTGTGATGTGCTAGGCTGAGTAGTGGTGACTTGAACCACGGGGTAAAAAGCACGTTGCCAGGGTGGAATCCCCAGCATTTGAAAAATCACTTTTAATTCACGTCTTGGACGTTTTGCATCGGGCTGCAACGCTTCACCGCCCGTTCTGGGTGAAACTAACAGCGCCAGCCCCTCTGGCAATGGAATCGGCTGGCCATAACGCTTGTTTAGCGTGATGGCGGCGGGAGAAATCCCCAGCCTGGCCAATGCGATCCCGCGCCCTTTACTGACTTTAAACTGCACTTGCCAGTCACCCCAGGTTTGCGTTTGATGTCCCTGCCAAACAAGGGGCGTTTGCGGCAATGCGGCCGGTTTGGCGACACAATACAGGCGCTGCTGATAATGATGCAGATAAGCGCGATGATCCGCAGCCTGGCCTTGTAAGGGCAAATGTAAATAACGGTGCGGCTTCACTGAGGAAAGCTGTTTCCAGTAATCGTGCAGTTGTTCTGTATTCGGCATACGCAGTTGGCGTTGCTGAAACCAGAAGCGCAACAGGTTTTTTGCACGCACGTCGCCCAGCGTGTGCAGATGCGGGATAGCGATCGACTGTCCCAGCCACTCCTCCCGCACATCGCATTGCAGCAAGTCTTGCTGCGCGAGCGTGTCTAGTAAAATTTGGGCATCTGCAAGATGACTGGCACTACGCAGCAAGGCGCTATCCAGTTGCGGGTAGCGCTCACGCAATACAGGCATGGCTTTTTGGCGCATGAAATTGCGGTCATAGCTAATGTCGGCATTGCTTTCGTCTTCTACCCATTTTAGCTGTTGGATCGTCGCATATTGCAGTAGCTCAGCCTTGGGCACTGTTAACAGCGGCCTGAGCAAATAACGCTCCGCATCCCAATGGCTCATGGCGCTGAGGCCTTTTACCCCGGCACCACGCATGAGCTGCAACAATAAGGTTTCTGCCTGGTCTTGCATGTGATGGGCCGTGACAATCGCATCCGCAGCCAATTGCTGGCGTACTCGCTCTAATGCCTGGTAACGCGCGTCGCGTGCAGCGGCCTCAACGCCCAAGCCGCTTTGCAAATCAACATGCACTTTTTCACTATAAAAAGGGATGCTGTTATCAACGCAAAGTTGTTCGCACATCTGTAGCCAGGCGTCAGCATGCGGGCTGAGACCATGGTGTACATGCATGGCAGACAAGGTAAACGATAACGGGGTCGTCAGTTGTGACAAGGTGTGCAGCAGCACAATGGAATCTACACCACCACTAAGCGCAAGCAATAAATGGGGTGGCTGAGAATGCGGGGCAGACTCCCCAGCTAGAAAGGTCTTAATGACATTTTCTAACTGAGATAGTAAAGACATGCTATTTTTCACTGCTGGTTTTAAATTTACCGTAACTCATCAAACGCTGGTAGCGCGACTCGAGCAGCTGCGGTACTTTTTTAGCTTGTAACGTTTTGAGTTGCTGGCCAATGGCCTGGCCAATACGCTCCATCACTTCTTCGTAGTTACGATGGGCGCCCCCCAATGGTTCACTGATAATATTATCGACCAGGCCCAGAGATTTCAGGCGGTCTGCAGTGATGCCCAAGGTTTCGGCAGCGTCAGGTGCCCTGCTCGCACTCTTCCACAAAATAGAAGCACAGCCTTCAGGCGAGATGACTGAATAAGTCGAATATTGCAGCATGTTCAAATGATCCACGACGCCCAAAGCCAGCGCGCCACCTGAACCGCCCTCGCCGATGACTACGCCGATAATCGGCGTTTTAAGCTCAGCCATCACATATAGGTTACGTGCAATCGCTTCGGATTGGCCACGCTCTTCGGCACCGATACCAGGATAAGCGCCCGGGGTATCGATAAAGGTAATAATTGGCAGATGGAATTTTTCGGCCAGGCGGAATAAGCGCAAGGCTTTACGATAGCCCTCAGGACGCGGCATGCCAAAGTTGCGGTATTGACGCTCTTTGATATCACGGCCTTTTTGGTGGCCCATGACCATGACAGGAATGCCTTTGAAACGGGCAATGCCACCGACAATCGCCGGGTCATCAGCAAAGGCACGGTCACCGTGCAACTCTTGAAAGTCAGTAAACAAGGCGCTGATGTAATCAATGGTATAAGGGCGTTGTGGATGACGCGCGACCTGGGAAATTTGCCAGGCAGTCAAGTTCTGGTAAGTATCTTGCAGCAGCTTGGTATTTTTCTTTTGCAGCAAGTCCAACTCTTTGGAGATATCCAGCGAGTCATGTTCATCGTGTGAAACTTGCAAAGCTTCAATACGCTTTTCGAGGGCAGCAATGGGCTGCTCGAAATCGAGATAAGTCAGTTTACTAGGCGTGAGACGTTTTGCACTCATAATGAATTCCAGTGTGAATTCTTAGAAAAAAAGTTTAGGCATTATAAAGGATTTTGACGTTTTCTTTTGACAACCAGCCCTGCAAATTCTGCAACAGGTCGTCATGCAGCACGACTTGCCAGTCATCGCTCAGCATCAGGCTCACTTGCGCCGACTGGTTATGGTAGTCCACCTTAATCGGGCAGCGCTTTTGCTCTTCGCCCGCGTAACGGTAAGGCGTCAGCACATTCATCAACCTTTGCACATCAGAAGTGCCATTGCAATTCAGGGTGAGCATTTGCGCAAAGCGGTTGCGCACGGCCGCCAGGTCATAGAGTTTTCTGGCACTGACACGAATACCGCCTGAGAACTCATCATTGCTGATACGGCCTTCTACCACCAGCAATTGGTCATCTTTAATCCATTGTGCGTGTTGCATGAGCAGCTCTGAGCCAACCACCACATCCACCCTACCCACAGCATCATCCAGCGTGACGATCGCCATCTTGCCGCGCTGGGTCATGCGTACGCGCACGCCCATCACCACACCCGCCAGTAATTTGGGCTGATCCTGCGGTGCCAGTTCGCTGAGATTACCTTTAATAAACGGGCCTAATTGCGGTTTGTAGCTCAAATACGGGTGACCACTCAGGTAAAAACCAAGCGCCACTTTCTCTTCTATCAATGCCTGTTCCGGGCTCCAGGGGGCGATGCCAGGCAAAGCGTGACGAGTTTCAACCACGCCGCCAAACAAGCAATCCTGCCCGGCATGCGCCGCACTTTGTTCGGCGACACTAATCGCTGTATCCAGCCCGGCCAGCAACGCGGCCCGATTTTGCTCCAGCTTGTCGAAAGCCCCGGCGCGAATCAGTGATTCAATCACCCGGCGATTGACTTTGCGCAGATCCAAACGCTGGCAAAAATCAAAGATATCCTTGAATGGCCCTTGTGCCTGGCGTGAGGCCATGATCAGCTCGATCGCTGCCAAACCAGTGCCTTTAATGGCGCCCAGCCCATACAATACTTGCTGTGCACTCAGCGGCTTAAACTGGTAAATACTGGCGTTCACATCCGGCGGCAGCACATCAACATGGTTGCCCCCGCAGTCATCAAAAAACGTATGCACGTTATCGGTGTTGTTCATGTCCGCCGACATAGTCGCAGCCAAGAATGCAGCCGGATAATGCGCTTTAAGGTAAGCGGTATGATAAGCAACCAGCGCATAGGCCGCCGCGTGTGACTTGTTAAAGCCATAGCCGGCAAATTTTTCCAGCAAGTCGAACAGATCGTTAGACTGCTGCAGGGTTAAGCCATTTTTCTGCGCGCCTTCGTTGAAAATTTCGCGCTGTTGCACCATTTCTTCAGGCTTTTTCTTACCCATGGCGCGCCGCAGCAAGTCAGCGCCACCCAGGCTATAACCGGCCACCACCTGCGCGATCTGCATCACCTGCTCCTGATACACGGCAATGCCGTAGGTTTCTTTCAGGATAGACTCGGTGGACGCATGCGGATACTCCACACGCTGCGTACCATGTTTACGGCGGCAGAAGTCAGGAATCAGGTCCATAGGACCCGGTCGGTACAACGCTACCAGGGCAATAATATCTTCAAACAAGTCCGGCTTGGCCTGCTTGAGCATGTCTTTCATGCCGCGCGATTCCAGCTGGAATACCGCCGTGGTATTGGCCGTTTTCAGCAAGTGGTAACTGCGTTTATCGTCTAGCGGGATGGTCTCAAAACTCAGCGGTGGCAACTCTTCTTGCGCGCGCTGGGCGTTGGCATTTTCCAGCGCCATATTGAGAATGGTCAGCGTACGTAAGCCCAAAAAGTCGAACTTAACCAGGCCAACGGCTTCCACATCGTCTTTATCGTATTGACTGACCAGGCTATCACCATTCGGTTGGCAATACACCGGTGAAAAATCAGAAATCTTGCCTGGAGCAATCAACACGCCACCAGCGTGCATACCGATATTACGCACCAGGCCCTCAAGGCGGAGCGCCAAGGAAAGTAACTCTGCGACTTCTTCCTCTTTTTCGCGTCGCTCTTGTAACTGCGGCTCTTTTTCCAACGCTGATTCCAGCGTGATGCCCAACTCCAGCGGGATCAGCTTAGCGATGCCATCGACGAAGTTAAACGGTAAATCCAGCACGCGGCCCACATCGCGGATTACCGCTTTGGCCGCCATGGTACCGAAGGTGGCGATCTGCGACACCGACGCCAAGCCATATTTATGCTTGACGTAATCGATGACACGATCTCGTCCTTCCATACAGAAGTCAATATCGAAGTCGGGCATGGAGACCCGCTCAGGGTTGAGAAAACGCTCAAACAGCAAGTTGTATTTGAGTGGATCCAGATCGGTAATCCCCAGGCTGTAAGCGACTAGTGAGCCCGCACCCGAGCCCCTGCCTGGCCCGACTGGCACGCCATTATTTTTGGCCCAGTTAATAAAATCAGCCACGATGAGGAAGTAGCCAGGGAAGCCCATCTGCACAATGATGTTGCACTCGAACTGCAAGCGGTCTTCGTATTCCTGGCGCTTGGCTTCGCGCTGCTGCTCATCCGGATATAAATAGGCCAGGCGGTGCTCCAGCCCCAGTTTTGACTGGTCCACCAGGTACGCATCCAGGCTTTCGCCATTCGGCGTCGGAAAGTCTGGCAAATAGTTTTTACCCAGTGTCAGCGTCAGGTTGCAACGCTTGGCAATCTCCACCGAGTTCTGTAACGCCAATGGCATATCGGCAAACAAGGCCTGCATCTCGGCCTGCGTTTTCACATATTGGGTCGCGACAAACTTGCGTGGACGCCGTTTATCGGCCAGCACATAGCCTTCAGCAATACAGGTACGCGCCTCATGCGCCATATAGTCATCTGCTGTTTGAAATTGCACCGGGTGCGTCGCTACCACCGGCAGATCCAGTTGCTGCGCCACCAGCACGGTTTGCTGTATCAGTTGCTCTTGCGCGTAAGCTTCAGGCGTGCCAGCTTCATGCACGCGCTGCACTTCAAGATAATAGCGGCCAGCAAATACCTGCGCCCATTGCTGCGCATATTGCAAAGCCACCGCCTGATTGCCTGCCTGCAAGGCGAGTCCAACATCGCCTGCCGCAAAACCTGAAAGCACTAACAAGCCGGCATTTTTCTCCACCAACCACTCGGCCTTGATTTCTGCGCGTTCGCGATACTGGTTTTCGAGATAAGCACGGGATAGTAATTCGCATAAATGGCGATAGCCTTGCTGGTTTTGCACCAGCAATAGCAAACGCTGCGGTTGATCGCGCTGTACCGTATTTTCAATCCAGACATCGCAGCCAAGCACAGGCTTCAAGCCTTTGCCACGGGCGGCTTTATAGAATTTGACTGCGCCAAACAGATTGGAGAGATCAGTCAGTGCGATAGCGGGCATCGCATCGTTTTTGGCGGCTTTGACATAGTCGTCAATGCGCACTGTGCCATCCACAATGGAATACTCACTGTGACAGCGCAGATGAATAAATGCTGGTTGAATGGTGGGAATTTCAGACGCTTCCATGGCTTTATTTTAACCGCCAACGCACTTTTTTGTACCTATGACGGGTGCAAATAATCTGGTTGACAGCGTTAAAATTCCAACGAAGGAAAGGATAAGACTGTGGCAGCGCAAACAATAAAAAATTTAATCCGCCAGGCATAATGCTCTATGATGTCAGGCGTTTTCGTGAATAGATGACTGATCATGCCTAATGCCACCGCTTTACTGGATGACCCGATACTGGTTGAAGATGACTTGCCCAGCCTTGGCCAAACTCTGCCGTTCTTTCAACTGGTGAACCATGCGCTGGAAGATGTTTCATTAGACACCTTTCGCGGCCAGCGTAAAATCCTGCATTTTTTCCCAGGCATAGACACCTCTACCAGCGCCAATAGCGTACGCAGGCTGGACGGCATCGGAGCAAGCCTGGAGAATACCGTCATTCTGCACATCTCGCCTGATTTACCCTTCACCATGACACGTTTCTGCAGCGCAGAAAATCTGTCTGCAGGCATTCATTTATCCACCATGCGTGGCCGTGACATGCTTAAGAACTACGGTGTGCTGATGATGACCAGCAAACTGGCCGGATTACCTGCGCGTGTGCTGATGGTCGCTGACGAACATGACCGCGTATTGCATGTGGAACTGGTCAAAGAATTAACCAGTGAGCCCGACTACGATGCTGCCCTGGCTGCCCTGCAAAAATGATTCCCTTACTTTTTATGTGGTTGATTGACATTGGCTGACAAGTTAAAGTGCTCGTTTAACACTCATTCATCATGTTTTGGAGAAGATTATGGCAAGCGTAACGCTTAAAGGTAACCCGGTCGCCGTTGGCGGTAAATTTTTGGCTGCAGGCGACGCTGCCCCGGCTTTTCAACTGGCAGATGCCAAACGCAATCTGGTTGGCCTGGATGCCTACGCCGGCAAGCGTAAAGTACTGAACATTTTCCCTAGCATTGATACACCAACTTGCGCGACTTCAGTACGCACGTTCAACAAAGAAGCCAGCAGCGTGAACAATACCGTTGTATTGTGTGTATCTGCTGACTTGCCGTTTGCACAAAGCCGTTTCTGCGGCGCAGAAGGTCTGGAAAACGTAGTCACCCTGTCCACTTTCCGTGATACTGCAAAATTTGCCACTGACTACGGCGTATTCATCACTGACAGCAGCCTGGCTGGCTTAACTGCACGTGCGGTTGTAGTGCTGGATGAAAACAATCAAGTATTGCATAGCGAACTGGTGGGCGAAATCGCTGACGAGCCAAACTATGCTGCTGCGCTGGCTGTATTGAAATAAGCAATTAGCACGCAATAAAAAAGCCAGCAGATGCTGGCTTTTTTATTTGGCTAAGACGACGCTTAAACGCGCTTGAACAACAGGCTGCCGTTAGTGCCGCCAAAACCGAAGTTGTTTTTCAGGGCATATTCGATCTGTAGATCACGTGCGGTGTTGGCACAGTAATCCAGATCGCACTCCGGATCCTGATTAAACAAATTAATAGTAGGCGGCGAAATCTGATTGTAAATAGACAATACAGTAAATACAGACTCCAAACCACCAGCGCCACCCAACAAGTGACCTGTCATAGACTTGGTGGAGTTCACCACCAGTTTATAAGCGTGGTCACCAAACGTCGCTTTAATCGCGTTGGTTTCGTTGGCATCACCCAACGGCGTCGATGTGCCATGTGCATTCATAAACTGCACTTGATCAGGGTTAACGCCTGCATTTTTCAGAGCGTTTACCATGGATCGACGTGGGCCATCCATATTTGGCGCGGTCATGTGATAGGCATCAGCACTTAAACCATAGCCAGCCAGTTCAGCATAAATTCTGGCACCACGGGCTTTGGCGTGCTCATACTCCTCAAGCACCATCACCCCGGCACCTTCACCAATAACAAAGCCATCACGGTCTTTATCCCAGGGACGACTGGCCGTTGCCGGATCATCGTTGCGATTAGACAAGGCGCGCGCAGAGGCAAAGCCACCAACACTCAGCTCGGTAATCGCTGCTTCAGCGCCACCAGCCACCATCACATCGGCATCGCCGTACTCAATCATGCGTGCTGCTTCACCAATGCTGTGCGTGCCTGTGGTACAGGCCGTCACCACGGCGATATTCGGGCCTTTTAAGCCCAGCATGATCGACAGGTTGCCAGAAATCATATTGATAATGGTACCAGGAATAAAGAATGGCGAGATCTTGCGTGGGCCACCTTCGTCATAACTGTCGTTAGTGGACTCAATCAAGCCCAAACCACCAATCCCGGAACCGATGGTGACACCGATGCGCTCGGCATTGGCGTCAGTCACCTCCAGGCCAGAATCACGGAAGGCTTCCAGGCCAGCTGCCAGGCCATACTGGATAAAGGTATCCATACGGCGGGCATCTTTGGCCGGAATAAAATCTTCAGCGTTAAAGCCTTTTACTTCGCCTGCAATTTGCGAGGCGAATGGTGTGGGATCAAATTTGGTGATGCGGGTAATGCCTGATTGACCAGCAACCAGATTGTCCCAAGCGGTTTGGGTACCAATCCCTACTGGAGACACCACGCCCAAGCCAGTTACTACTACTCTGCGTTTCGTCATAATAGAAAATCAGCCCTCTTGCGAGGGCTGATTGAAGAATGAAGTCAATGAATTACTTGAGGTTTGCGTTGACGTAGTCAATCGCTTGCTGCACGGTTGTGATTTTTTCTGCTTCGTCGTCAGGAATTTCGCAATCGAATTCTTCTTCCAAAGCCATCACCAATTCTACGGTGTCCAGAGAATCTGCACCCAGATCATCTACGAAAGATGATGTGTTTTTAACGTCAGCTTCGTTTGCACCCAGTTGTTCACAAACGATTTTCTTTACGCGTTGTTCGATGTCGGACATCTAAAATACCCCTTTGTTGATAAGTGTCGTGTTCAATAAACCGGTATTCTAGCAAAACTTGCCCAGAATACCAAAGAAACTATATATTAAGCGCAGTACATCCCACCATTGACATGGATGGTTTCACCAGTAATGTAAGCAGCCGCAGGCGACGCCAGGAAAGCAACCGTGGCGGCGATTTCATCGACCTGACCCAAACGGCCAACCGCAATGCGCTCCAGCATTTTGGCTTTAATCTCTTCTGGTAGTTCAGCCGTCATGTCGGTTTCAATAAAACCAGGCGCGACACAGTTCACTGTAATGCCACGGCTACCAACCTCTTGCGCCATGGACTTGGTAAAACCGGTCATCCCTGCTTTCGCGGCAGCATAATTCACTTGCCCGGCATTGCCCATATGGCCGACCACGCTGGAAATATTGATAATGCGGCCCTGGCGCGCCTTCATCATCGGACGCAACACCGCCTGGCTCATACGGAACACGGACTTCAGGTTGGTGTTCAATACAGCATCCCAGTCTTCATCCTTCATGCGCATCAGCAAGGTATCTTTGGTGATGCCAGCATTGTTGACCAGAATAGAAACTTCACCGTACTGTTCCGCTATCTGCTTTAAAACGGCTTCGATTTGTTCGGGCTGGGTCACATCCAGCGCCAAACCAACGCCATTCACACCGGCAGCCTGCAGGTGGGCAGTAATCGCTTCTGCCCCGCTGGCCGAAGTCGCCGTACCAATCACGGTTGCGCCCTGCTTACCCAAGGTCTGCGCAATCGCTGCGCCAATGCCACGGCTTGCGCCAGTCACCAATGCTACTTGTTGATTCAACATATCCACTCCTTATTGCGCAACAAATGCTTGCACAGATTCATCATTGACCAGTGCGACACAAGTCATGTCAGCCACAATGCGCTTGGCTAAACCAGCCAGCACCTTGCCCGGGCCACATTCGGCAGCACTCAACACCTCTTGCGAGGCTAATTGTTGCACGGTCTCTACCCAGCGGACCGGGCTATGCAACTGGCGCACCAGTGCGTCTTTAATTTGCGCGGCATCGCTATATGCCACCACGTCCGCATTGTGCAATACTGGCACCACAGGCGCTTGCACATCCACGTTTTGTAAATATTCACGCAGTTTATCCGCCGCAGGCTTCATCAGCTCACAGTGCGATGGCACGCTGACAGGTAACGGCAAAGCACGTTTAGCACCTTTAGCTTTGGCCAACTCCATGCCGCGCTCAACCGCGGCTTTGTCACCGGCAATCACCACCTGGCCGGGTGAATTAAAATTCACGGCCTGCACCACCTGGCCTTGGGCC
This sequence comes from Methylophilus sp. Q8, assembly GCF_000800115.1. Classification (NCBI taxonomy): domain Bacteria; kingdom Pseudomonadati; phylum Pseudomonadota; class Betaproteobacteria; order Nitrosomonadales; family Methylophilaceae; genus Methylophilus; species Methylophilus sp. Q8. The sequence goes on from NZ_JUHE01000001.1 coordinate 2,637,759, forward strand.
GCTTCGGTGCACACGGCACGCACAGTATCATCATCCAGGCCCAAAATAGCGGCCATGGCGCCCTGACCTTCCGGCACTGCTTGCTGCATGACCTGGGCGCGAAACTTGACCAATGGCAAGGCATCTGCAAATGAAATCGCACCGGCAGCCACCAACGCAGTATATTCACCCAGACTGTGACCAGCCATAGCTGTTGGCAGCTTGCCACCAAGTGCTTGGTAGACGCGCCAGGTAGCAACCCCTGCAGTGAGCATGATAGGTTGCGTATTTTCGGTCAGGTTAATTTCGTCATTGGCTTCTGTCGCCATTTTCCAGAAATCGACACCCAGTACAGAAGAAGCCTCATCAAAAGTTTGCTTGACGATGGCATGTGCCTCCAAGCCCTGCATCATGCCAACAGACTGTGAGCCCTGGCCTGGAAAGAAAAAAGCAAATTTAGACATAATGTTTGATCGCGTATTGACTAAAAAATAGGCAGGTCATCACATACATGACGCCTGCACACAGAAATTGCATTGGTTTAATACTTGACCAGCGCCGAACCCCAGGTAAATCCACCACCAAACGCCTCCATGAGCAGAATCTGTCCGCGTTGGATGCGGCCATCACGCACGGCAGTGTCCAGCGCCAAGGGAATAGACGCTGCAGAAGTATTACCGTGTCTATCTACCGTGATCACCACTTTTTCCATAGGCAAATCCAGTTTTTTGGCGGTTGCTTGCAGAATGCGGATATTGGCCTGGTGCGGCACCAGCCAGTCAATGTCAGACTTTTGCATATTGTTCGCTGCCAGCGTCTCATCCACAATCTGGTCCAGCGTATTCACCGCCATTTTAAACACAGCATTACCTTCCATCACCACGGTATCCGGACCATCCGCATTACGTGGCACATGCAGGTAAGTTTCGTAATTACCATCGGCATGGATATGCGTAGAAAGCACCCCTGGTTGCTCGCTGGCTTGCAGAATCACCGCACCAGCGCCATCACCCCATAAGATACAGTTGCTACGATCGGTGTAATCAGTGATGCGGGTAAACGTATCTGCACCGATGACCAGCACGTTGCGGTACTGACCTGACTTGATAAATTGATGGGCGGTGGTCAGCGCATAGACGAAGCCGCTACAGACGGCCTGCACGTCAAATGCCGGACAGCCGCTGATGCCTAACTTGCGTTGCACCATCGTCGCTACGCTGGGGAAGATTTTGTCTGGTGTGGTCGTCGCCACAATAATCAGGTCAATATCCTGCGCCTGAATGCCTGCGGCCTCAATGGCATTGCGTGCCGCATGCGTAGCCAAATCACTGGTGCGCTCATCCGTGACACGATGGCGTTGCTTGATACCGGTCCGGGCAAAAATCCACTCATCGGTGGTATCGACCATCTTTTCCAGATCGGCGTTGGTTAAAATAGTGGGTGGCAGATAGCTGCCAGTGCCTGCGATGCGTGCGTTAATCATCCGTACGATTATGCCTTAATTGGGTCAAATTACCTAGCCGAATGCAGCTCAGGACTGCTCGGAAGTCGTCAGGTGCTCGATCTCAAGCTGTGCCTGAATACGCTTCAAAATACCGCTCTGCGCCTCTTCCATGGCGACATGAATCGCATGGTAAAAACCGACGCTGTCCGCTCCACCATGGCTTTTCACCACAATACCGCGCAAGCCTAAAAAGCTGGCGCCATTATAGCGACGCGGATCCAGGCGTTTTTTGAACGCTTTTAATACCGGGAAAGCACCGAGCGCCATCAACTTGGTCAACCAGTTGCGCTTGAATTCCTGCGTCAGGAACTTGCCCATCATGTGTGCCAGGCCCTCAGTCGTTTTCAACGCCACATTACCGACAAAACCATCGCAGACCACGACATCGGTCGTGCCTTTGAAAATATCATCGCCTTCAACGTTACCGTAAAAGTTCAAATGGCTACCACGCAGCAACTCCGCCGCCTGCTTGGCCACTTCATTGCCCTTAATATCTTCAGAGCCAATATTAAGCAGGCCAACAGTAGGATTAGGTTTATTGCTGATACAGCTCACCACCATCGCGCCCATAATGGCAAACTGGTACAGGTGCTCTGGGGTACAGTCAGCATTGGCACCGAGGTCGAGCATAAACGTACTGCCATTTTCAGAAGGCAAAGTTGAGGCAATGGCCGGACGGTCAATACCAGGCAAGGTTTTAAGCACAAAACGTGCGGTTGCCATGAGGGCGCCGGTATTGCCCGCGCTGACGCAGGCCTGCGCCTCACCGGTTTTGACCATATTGATGGCCACGCGCATGGAAGAATCTTTTTTATTTTTCATCGCGCTTTGCGGCGATTCATCCATCAACACCACTTCGCTGGCATGGTGCACACGCAAACGCGGATTAGGCGAGACATGCAATGCTTTTAATTCGGCCTCAACCGCATCTTGCAAGCCAACCAGAATAATATTGAGATTAGGATTTTCGTTTAAAATACGCACTGCCGCAGGCACAGTCACATGTGGACCGTGATCTCCCCCCATGGCATCAATGGCAATCACTACTTCTTGTGAATGCACGTGTTGACCAGTTGTCATGTCATTTCCCAAATTTACTTTCCATGCACGGCACCTGTTATTAAAACACAGTGCTCAATTACTCAGATGCAGGCAAGTGCAGGCTTACGCCAGATACACAAACGCCGCGCATTTTAGTGCGCGGCGTGTTTTAAAGCTTGACGCTTTAATGCAGCGATTATTCGCCTTTAGCTGGCATCACTTTACGGCCACGGTAAAAACCGTTAGGGCTCACGTGATGACGCAAATGTACTTCACCAGTCGTTGGCTCAATCGCCAAAGGTGGGTTTGTCAAAAAGTCGTGTGAACGGTGCATACCACGCTTGGACGGTGTCTTTTTGTTTTGCTGAACTGCCATTTATATACTCCAAAATCAAACCGCCACACCTCAGAGAATGAAGTTAAAGGGCAGTTATAAATAAACTTAAAATGCTACCTAATCCGCAATTATAAAATATTCCAGAGACAACTGCAAATAAATCCTGCAAATATCGCTTTTGATTTGCTTTTTTGCATTTTCAGCATGCACAAACCAAACGCTCAGCGATCATTTATCCAGCTTTAACTGCTTGAGCGCCGCAAACGGATTAGGTTTTTCACCGGCAGATTGCTGCAAACTGACGCACGCTTCTTCATGCATCACCGCAATTGGCAAAGCCATCAACAACTCATCCTCAACCAACGACTCAATGGTCGTTTCGTCACCCTCTTCCAGCCAGTCCACGTACTCATCTTCAAGTAGCGCTTCCGGTGGCTCATCGCACAATGCAAACTCAAATTGCAAATCAAGCGCCTGTGGCAACGCGGCAAAACAACGCTGGCACACCAACGGCAACGCCGCCTGCACCGCTAAGGACAACATAGGCAAGGCAGTCTCGCTAAAAAAACGCGACGGCAACCCTTGTAATTGATAATGCACGCGCAACGCGCCCAATGCGTCAGCATCAGTGACGCCCAATGCTTGCAAGGCTTCTTGCAAGCGCGGCAAAGATGACAGTGCCAACTCACCTTCACTGTTTTTTTGCTGCCGGGCCAGCTCCTGAAATCGCGTCATAAGCTAAGAAAACTCTAAATATAAACAAGCATGACACTATAGCAAACTCGGCCGATCTTGACGACCAGCCATGCAGCAGACACGGCCAAAAATGACGTTCTACTTTTTAAGACCTCGGTTTGTTGTTATAATGACGTCGCATCACGCGGCGCTCTTTATCAAGGGCGCACTCATGGTGCCGGTTTGCATAATCGGCCATCCGCTCAGGCGGCCTTGTTAGTGCAAAACCACAACCAAACCAACTCAAAGCGCTTTAAATACAAGCAGTTGCTAACTAAATAAACGGTTGAGTTACTAAAAGACTCTGTCCTTTTTTCTTGCTTTAAGGGTAATGTGTGTTTAAGAAAATTTTAGTCGCGAATCGCGGTGAAATTGCGGTACGTATTGTGCGCGCCTGTTCAGAAATGGGCATCAAGTCGGTGGCCATTTACGCGGATGCCGACCGTCATGCCTTGCATGTCAAGAAAGCTGACGAAGCCTATAATATTGGCTCTGACCCGGTGGCAGGCTACCTGAACGCACACAACATCGTGAACATTGCTGTGGCTGCAGGCTGTGATGCCTTGCATCCTGGCTATGGCTTCCTGTCTGAAAATCCTGAGCTGGCTGAGGTCTGTGCCCGCCGCGGTATTAAGTTTATCGGCCCTGAAGCTGACGTGATTCGCCAGATGGGTGACAAGATTCAGGCGCGTAACGCCATGATCAATGCGGGTATTCCTTGCGTGCCGGGTAGCGATGGCAACCTGGAATCTCTAGATGCCGCTGTGCAACTGGCTAAAAAGATTGGCTATCCGGTGATGTTAAAAGCCACCAATGGTGGTGGTGGCCGCGGCATTCGTCGTTGCGATAGCGAAAAAGAACTATTAAGTAATTACGACCGCGTCATTTCCGAAGCCAGCAAAGCCTTTGGCAAGCCTGAAGTCTTCCTGGAAAAATGTGTCGTACATCCTCGCCATATTGAAGTACAGATTTTGGCCGATGCGCATGGCAATGTCATCCACTTGTTTGAACGCGACTGTTCTATCCAGCGCCGTAACCAGAAACTGATTGAAATTGCACCTTCGCCACAACTGTCGCAAGCTCAGCGCGATTACATTGGCGGCCTGGGCGTCAAGGCCGCGAAAGCCGTCGGTTATGAAAATGCCGGCACAGTCGAGTTCTTGCTCGATTCAGACAATAATTTCTACTTCATGGAAATGAACACCCGCTTGCAGGTGGAACATACCGTGACTGAAACCATTACCGGTGTTGATATCGTACAACAACAGATTCGTGTCGCTGCCGGCTTGCCACTGCAGTACAAGCAAAGCGAAATTGCTTTCCGTGGTTTTGCCATGGAATACCGTATCAATGCCGAAGATCCACAAAAGGATTTTCTGCCCAGCTTTGGCAAGATCACGCGCTACTATGCACCCGGCGGCCCCGGTGTGCGTATGGATGCAGCAATTTACAGCGGCTATGTCATTCCGCCCTACTACGACTCCATGTGCGCCAAACTAACAGTTTGGGCTTTGGACTGGGAAGGTGTGATTGAGCGCGGTCGCCGTGCGCTGAACGACATGGTGGTGTATGGCGTCAAAACGACGATCCCTTACTACCAGCAAATCATGCTACACCCAGATTTCCGGGCAGCCGATTTCAATACCAGCTTTGTGGAACAACATCCCGAGCTGACAGAATATGATGTCGGATTACCGAAAGAGTTGATGGCCGCAGCAATTGCTGCCGCGATTGCTGCCCACGAAGGCATTTGATTAACCGTATTGCAGATATTAATTTAGATCGACAAGATTATGAGCAAAATACATGTCACCGAACTCGTTTTAAGAGATGGACACCAATCCCTGATCGCGACGCGCATGCGTACCGAAGATATGCTGCCGATTGCCAGCAAACTGGATGAGATTGGTTTCTGGTCCCTGGAAGCCTGGGGCGGTGCCACCTTTGACGCCTGCGTGCGCTTTCTGAAAGAAGATCCATGGGAGCGCTTGCGCAGCCTGCGTAAAGCATTACCTAATACACCTATCAACATGCTGTTGCGTGGCCAGAACTTGCTGGGCTACCGTCACTACTCTGACGATGTCGTGCATGCCTTCGTCAAACAGGCGGCTGACACTGGTGTAGATGTGTTCCGCATTTTTGATGCAATGAACGACATCCGCAACCTGAAAACAGCGATTGAAGCCGTTAAAAACGTTAAAAAACACGCGATTGGTACCCTCTCATTTACTACCAGCCCGGTGCATGACATCAATTACTTCGTCAACATGGCCAAAGAGCTTGAGGGCCTGGGTTGTGACAGTATTGGTGTCAAAGACATGGCAGGTTTGCTGACACCAACCCTGGCGGGCGATCTGGTAAAAGCATTGAAAGCCGCCGTCAGCGTACCGGTTCACATGCATAGCCACGCCACCTCTGGTTTGGCCAGCATGGTCATGCTGAAGAGCGTTGAAAACGGCGTGGATATTATTGATACCTGTAATTCATCCTTCTCTGAAGGTGCCAGCCATCCGACCACTGAGAGCCTGGTGGCCGCATTAAAAGGTACGGAGTACGACACCGGCCTCGATTTGGGCAAACTGCAGGAAATCACCGCTTACTTTAAAGAAGTACGCAAGAAATACTGGCAGTTCGAAAGCGAATTCACTGGCGTAGATACCCGTGTCCTGGTTAACCAGGTGCCAGGCGGCATGATCTCCAACCTGTCTAACCAGCTGAAAGAACAAGGCGCACTCAACCGTATGGATGAAGTGCTGGCTGAGATTCCGCGTGTACGCCAGGACCTGGGCTACCCTCCGTTGGTCACACCGACCTCACAAATCGTGGGTACGCAGGCTGTATTAAACGTATTGACCGGTGGCCGTTACAAGTCCATCACCAACGAAGTGAAGAACTACTTGTTGGGCCAATATGGTAAAGCGCCTGCTGCTGTGAATGCAGACGTACGCAAACAGGCGGTAGGCGATGCAGAAGTCATCACTTGCCGTCCGGCAGACTTGCTGCAACCAGAACTGGCAAGACTGCAATCTGAAGCTGAGCGTTTCGCCAACAATGAGCAAGATGTACTGACCTACGCCATGTTCCCGGATATTGGCCAGACCTTCTTGCAAGAACGCAATGCCGGTTCATTGACACCAGAACCGCTGCTGAGCAAAGACGCCGTGACTCAGCAAACCGCTGCCGCACGCTACGCGCCTAACGAATTTAACATCACACTGCACGGTGAAACCTACCATATCAAACTGACAGGTAGTGGTCATGCTGGTGAAGAGCGCAAGCCTTACTACGTTAAAGTCGATGGCATTTCGGAAGAGGTGTTTGTAGAAACGCTGAGCGAGATGGAAGTCAGTGGTGGTGCGAATAATGGCTCTGCTGGCGGCAAGAAAAAAGCGTCTGTGGCGGCCAGCGGCCGCCCACGCCCTAGCCACCCAGGTTGCGTCACCACCGCCATGCCAGGCACCATTGTTACTGTCAAAGTCAATGTCGGCGACAAGGTCAACGCAGGTGATGGCGTGCTGGTGATTGAGGCGATGAAAATGGAAAACGAAATCCAGGCCAGCAAATCAGGCACTGTGGTTGCGATCCATGTCGCCAAAGGTGACAGCGTCACCCCGGATGAAACACTGATTGAAATTCAACCGGAATAATCCAGTGCACAAAAATCCCTGAAGCAATTCAGGGATTTTTGCTTTTAGCCATGACAAAATCTATCATTCTCGCCTCTTCTTCTCGTTACCGCCGCGAAGTGCTGCAAAAGCTGCATATCCCGTTTGAGTGCATCTCGCCCGAAATTGATGAAACCCCGCTTGATGGCGAAAGCCCTGAGCACACCTCGTTACGCCTGGCTGAGAGCAAGGCACGCAAAGTAGCCGAGAGCCAACCTCATGCGCTGATTATTGGCTGCGACCAGGTGGCAACAGTCGATGGCTTGCAGATAGGCAAACCTGGCAACCACGAGAATGCGGTCAAACAACTGACCATGCTTAGTGGTAAAGAGGTGATTTTTCATAGTGCGCTGTGTTTGTACGATAGTAGCAGCCAGTACATGCAATCGACTAATGTGCCCTACTTTGTTAAATTCAAAGCATTAACGGCCCTGCAAATTGAAACCTACTTGCGGCTGGAGCAACCCTACGACTGCGCAGGCAGCGCGAAGTCTGAGGGCATGGGCATCGCGCTGCTAGACTATATGCGCGGTGACGACCCCAATGCGCTGATTGGCCTGCCAGTCATCGCACTGGTCAATATGCTGCAACAAGCCGGCGTTGATGTCTTGTCCACCTCCAGGATTTAACCCCGCTACCTCTGGCGCCGAATAAAATCGTGTGTTAACTTTTGAACGGCTGTTGCGTTAAGGCAGTCTCAAGCGTATACGCTTATATACAAAAAACGAGAGGATATTCATGCGATTCAGCTCCCTGCTGTTTTTTTCCCTGGGTAGTGTTTCATTGTGCAGCAGTTCATTAGCACAAGCAGAAATGACGACGACCAGTCCGCAATCAGACCAGACCAGCGTCGCGGTGACCATCTACAACGAAGACCTGGCGCTGGTTAAAGATAGCCGTAAACTCAGTTTGAATAATGGCTTATCTGCCTTGTCATTCCGTGATGTCAGTGCGCAAATCAAACCCGAAACGGCCTTGTTGCGTAGCCTGTTGCCCAATACCAGCCTGCAAGTGTTGGAGCAGAACTTTGACTTTGACCTGCTCACCCCACAAAAACTGCTGGAGAAACACGTAGGCCAGCAAGTCACGATTATCCGTACTAACCCAAGCACAGGTGCCGAGACGCAAGAAACCGCTACTGTACTGTCGGCACAAGATGGCGTTGTGCTTAAAATAGGCAACCGTATTGAGACCGGCATGCCTGGCCGCCTCGTTTACCCTAACGTGCCTGGGCAACTCAAGGATCGCCCGACCCTGACCACCCAGGTGCAATACAAAGGGAACGATCAATCTAAAGACAGTGGGCAATCCAGCCTCGAATTAAGCTACCTCACCGGCGGCCTGCAATGGAAAGCCGACTACGTAGCCGAACTCAGCAGCAAAGAAGATGCCATTGACCTCTCCGGCTGGGTCACACTCACCAATACCAGTGGCACGGCTTATCCTAATGCCAAAGTGCAACTGGTGGCAGGTGACGTTAACCGTGTGCGCGAAACTATCCGCCCCAAAACCATGATGATGCGCTCTGAAGCCATGATGGCTGATGCAGCCATGCCCAGCGAGCAAGGGCTGCTTGAATATCACCTGTATACGCTACCACGCACGACGACCATAGGCGAGAACCAGACCAAACAAGTCGCCCTGCTTTCTGCCCAGCGTATTCCTGCACGTAAAGAGCTGGTATTAACGGGCGCCGATTATTACTATCAGGGCCAGTATCGCGACGTTGAGAAAAAACAAAAGGTGCAAGTGTTTGTCGAGTTTGAAAATAAAGAAAGCAGCAAGCTAGGCCTACCTTTACCTAAAGGCACCATGCGGGTGTATAAAAAAGATAATGATGGCACCGCACAATTTGTCGGGGAAGACCAGATCGACCATACGCCGAAAAACGATACCGTACGCCTGAAACTCGGCAACGCGTTTGATGTTACCGCCGACCGCGTGCAAACCGACTTTAAAAACCTCAGCAAACCAAACCAGACGCAACTTTATGAAAGCGCTTATGCCATCACCCTGCATAACGCTAAAAAAGAAGCCGTGACAGTGACGGTGCAAGAGCCGATCAATGGCGACTGGAAAATCCTCAATGAATCACAAGCGCATAAGAAAACCAGCGCGCACCAAGCCACCTGGCAAGTCAATGTGCCTGCTGAAGGTGATGTGACGCTTAAATATCGTGTACAAGTGAAGTATTAATCTCGCGCCATCCAAGCAGTCTCAGAAAAAGCATTCTTGCAAAAGAATGCTTTTTTTATGCCCTGCATGGGATAATCCGGCTTTTAAAAACCTATCGATCATATTATGGCTGCCGGCACTTTATACTTTATCCCCGTCCCTCTCGCTGAAGGCACCACCCCGCAACAAGTGCTCCCGCCAGAAGTCGTGCAACGCATGCACAGCCTGCGCCACTTTATTGTCGAAAATGAAAAAACTGCGCGCCAGTTCCTAGCCGCCAGCGGCCATCCGGTGCCTATCCGCGAATTAAACCTGTCAGTGCTCACTAAAGATACACCGAGTAAAGACCTGGCTAAATTATTGCAACCCATACAGCAAGGCACTGACGTAGGGTTAATGAGCGAAGCTGGCTGCCCGGGCATTGCTGACCCTGGCGCCGCATTAGCTGCGGTTGCACATCACAAAGGCATACGTGTAGTGCCTTTAATCGGCCCTAGCAGTTTGTTACTGAGCTTGATGGCCAGCGGCCTCAATGGTCAGCGGTTTACGTTTTTAGGCTATTTGCCCAGCGATAAAAACGAGCGTATCAAAACCATCAAAGGCATTGAGTTTGACTCCAGAAAACAACAGGCCACACAGCTGTTTATCGAAACGCCTTACCGCAACCAGCATGTGCTGGAAGACCTGGTTGCCAACCTGCAACCGCTCACTCTGCTATGCGTGGCATGCAATATAACGGCACAAGATGAATTGATTGTGACCAAAACCATCGCCGACTGGAAAAAATCAGCGTTGCCGGATGTGCATAAGAAACCCACCGTGTTTTTGCTACTCGCATAATGAATAATTAAGTGCAGAAAAAAGCCCCGCATCAAGCGGGGCTTTTCATAGCCAGCGATCAATCAGACTGAGCGACGTCTAACAACAGAGGCCATCAGGCCAAATCCTGCCAGCAACATGCTAAAAGTGTCAGCTTCGGGGACCGGTATCGTTGGCGTCATGGTTACCCAATAAACGCCCAACCCATTGTTTTGATAAGCCTGAAAAAATGGAAAAGTCACTAATACCTTGCCATAGTTACCTGCATCCGTTTTAACCGCAAATACTGAGTTAGCCGTGAGCAAATTCCCGACATCGCCACCGCTAATCCCTGTAGAAGAATACGTCAACGCCTCAAGATCACTCACCGTCAATGCATTAAAACTCAAACCACCAACACCTACTTGGCCGACATAAGCGAGTTGAGCCGTTGAATAAGGCATCAATACGCGGCTCGTTGACGTAATTTGCTCCCACCACACATCTGCACCAGGACCAGTTGTTAATGACCCGGTATCAAAATCGAATAAATAAGTACCCGGAATCACCGTGACGCCTTCTGAAACAGACGCGGCCTGTGCACTGGTGGCAACACCGCTCGCCATCACCAAAGCTAATAATGCAGTGGCTATGCAACGCTTGTATGCATGTTTAAACAATCTCATCTCAGCTCTCCAAATTAATATAAAAGTCCACTATTATTAACTTATTTTAACTTAATTTGCAACAGGTTAAATTGAAACATCACCCTCACATCCATATGATTTTCAGGCACGGCCTGATAAAAGCGGGTGATAAATTCACAAATAATGTGGCATCCTTACACGCAATCAATATTAAAGGCCAGAGATGCATCCTCGCATAACTCAACACGCGCTCGTATGGACGGCCCTTTTCTGTCTCCAGAACGGACATGCGGCTGAAGGGTTGATCGAAATAGAAGGTCATGGCTGGCATATTGCCATCACGCCTGAACAACTGGCCCTGGTTGGCAACAAACAAGACCTCACCACCTTCAAATTAATCCAGGCCATCATCGCGGGCGAAGAGCAGTCTACTTTTCTGGCAAAAACGCTACAAGCCACCTACCCGGAACGTCAGCTATTTTATGATTACGTAACCAACCGGCGCGGGAACCCCGCCAACAACCCTCATATCCTATTTACCCAAAAGCCGTCTTTGCTTGCGCTGGAGATACAAGACTCCCCCGCATACATGCTGATAGGCACGCATGAGGCTGATTATCTGGCAGGAGATGAACGCGATAACTGGCTCGCTGGACTTGCGGGCATTGATAGCTATGACGCGGGCACAGGAGACGACATACTGTTGGTGGAAAATCCTGAGTCACATATAAAAGGCGGTGAAGGCATAGATAGCGTGGTCTTTACCTCACCACAAAGCAATGTCTTGAATCTGGCACAGTCAGACATTGAAATTGCATTTGGCCATCGTGGCAATGATATTTTAATTGGCGGCGGTAGAAGCTCCGTCTACATCAACGCAGGTGCAGGCGATGATATCGTGATCGGCGGAGCCGCCAATGATGTACTGGTCGGAGACGTGGGCAGTGACCTGGTAGATGGTGGCGCCGGCAATGACCTGATATATGGCGGGGAAGGCCAGGACCAGCTACTCGGCGGGACTGGAGATGATATTCTGCTTGGGCAGCAAGGTGACGATAAGCTCAACGGTAGTACAGGCAACGATGTACTGGAAGGTGGCGCTGGCGACGATACGCTGGAGGGTAGCGAAGGAGTGGACATGGCCGCTTTTACCGGCAACCTGGAAGAATACCGCTTACAAAAACTCAACGACGCCAGCTGGCGCATCAGCGACCGAATAAATGCGCGTGACGGGAGCGATATACTCGTCAATATCGAAACGCTGTACTTCAAGAACACCGGCTGGGTGGACCTGACCATCCCTGAGCCTATCCCAGTCGCGGATGCGATCACTTTGCATGACGGTGACTTTCAGATCATGAAACCGTTTGGCAATCCAACCAAGGTCATGGTCATAGATGCGAATCGCCTGACAAATAATGACTTCAGCATGCAACCTGGACGACTGAAAATACAAGCCATTACAGACAAATATGGTAAAGAAATCCGCTTGGACAATATGGGAGATATTGACGCAGGCAGCATTATGCTCACATCTGACAACAAGATTGTGTTTTCGCCTACCATCGCTAACAACTTTTCCTTTAACTTCAAATACATACTTAAGGCTGTAAACCCAGAAAAACCAAGAACCATTTACCATCTGCTGTACAAACAATCCCACCGCATGGCTGCAAAAGTCACGCTTTCAATGGACGGCCCTTCCCGCACAGCAGAAACGTCTACGAGCTTTACATGCGAACAACATTGCGTACTGCCTGAGGCGTTTAAAAAGCTTCAATTATTAGGAAACCGCCACATCAACGGCAATGGCAATTCACTAGATAATCTCCTGATCGGCAACCCGGCAAATAACATACTGGATGGCGCTGAGGGGGAAGACATCATGATAGGTGGTGCTGGTAACGATACCTACTATGTCGACCATGCACATGATATGGTTAAAGAAAATGCAAACGATGGCAATGATACGGTCTACAGCAGTACAGACCAATATCAGCTACCTGAACACGTTGAAAATCTGATATTGCTGCCAGATGGCACAGATGGCAACGGCAATCAACTGGATAATATTATCTTTGGCAATGCCAGAGATAATACACTCACAGGCGCAGAGGGAAACGATATCCTCGACGGCCAAGAAGGCAACAATACGCTGGTTGGCGGAAGAGGCAACGACCATCTCATCGCCCTCAAAGGCAAAACGCACATCATTTTCACCCGTGGTGATGGACAAGACAGCGTACAGCAAAATAACCAGTCACAACTCACGCTAGCGCTCGGGCAAGATATTCCAGCCAGTGAAGTGTCTCTCGCGCGCAACAACCAAAATCTACACATCAGGCTTGCACACAGCAACGACGAAATCACATTCCTAAATTGGTTTGAGAGCAAAGGTAGCCTCACAATCCAAAGCGGTGATGCAAAACAGTTAAACAACGTGCAATTGGATGACCTTTTCAATCCATCTGACTTGAAACTTCAGGGACTATCTGAAGAGCCTACCGAAGAAAAAGAGCGTTACCAAGAAAAACTCAATGCGCTATGGCTTAAGTTAGCGCTATAAGTCCATTTTACTGCCCGCGCATAAACATCTTGTCCAAATCATTCAGACTCACCTGAAACCAGGTCGGTCTGCCATGATTACACTGCCCGCTGCGCTCTGTCGCTTCCATATCCCGAAGTAAGGCATTCATTTCAGTAATCGTCAGTTGTCTATTTGCACGCACCGCTGCGTGGCAGGCCATCGTACCCAGCACCTCGTTCTGACGTTCCAACAACACACGACTGACACCGTATTCGTTCAGGTCGCGCAATACCGCGCGCGCCAACGCCACGGCATCTGCACCTTGCAGCATGGTCGGTATGGCGCGGATCGCAATCGTGGTTGGTGATAATGTGGCTAGATCAAAACCCAGCTGCTGCAAAGTATCGCTACCTTGCAGGCTTTGCAGGGTGGCGACTTCGACTTTCTCAGCGTAAAAGCTGATCGGAATCAGCAAGGGTTGCGTAGCGATCGCCTGTTCACTAAGCGCATTTTTCAGGCGCTCATACATAATGCGCTCGTGTGCGGCGTGCATATCAACCACCACCATGCCTTGCGTGTTTTGAGCAAGGATATAAATGCCATGCAACTGTCCCAACGCAAAGCCCAGAGGATATTGTTGTGGCGCTTCGCTTGTTGCTTGAATTAACTCGGCTATGGGCATTTCCTGCAAACCGACAGAAGAATGACTTTCTTCCATATTCCCAGCTGTTGTTGCAGGTTTTAAATCCCCATAGAGCTGGCCGTAAAACTGCTGCGCCAGCGCAGCGCCATTGCTCACACTTGGTTGGTAATTGCCACCAAACGCCGGGCGACTTTGCAAAGGCATTTCAACCTGTTCACGTGGCATGTTAAAAGCTGGCGCATTGCCAGGCCGAAACGGGTTAAACGGCGCTTGCACGGGCTGGCTAGCCTGAATTTCGGCCGAGGTTTTACCCAAGGCTTTATGCAGGCTATGGAAAATAAAACGATGCACGGCTTGCGACTCGCGGAAGCGGACTTCGGTTTTGGCCGGGTGTACGTTGACATCCACCAGCGATGGATCGAGCTCTAAAAACAGCACAAACGCGGGATGTTTGTCTCCATGCAGCACATCCTGATAGGCTTGTTTAATGGCGTGGGCAATCAGTTTGTCGCGTACGAAACGGCCATTCACAAACACATATTGGCTATCGCGGCTGTGACGCTGGTAAGTCGGCGACGCAGTCATGCCCCACAGGCGCAAGCCACCGCTCTCTTCTTCCAGCCAGACGCTTTGCGAGGCAAACTCACTGCCCAGCACGTCGGTGATGCGTTGTTGCGGCGTATTCGCCGCCAGACGCGTCATCGCCTTACCATTATGCTGCAATAAGAAGCCGACATTGGGCCGTGACAAAGCGACACGGGTAAACGCACCTTCGCAATGACCGAATTCAGTGTTTTCAGTTTTCAAAAACTTGCGCCTGGCCGGCGTGTTAAAGTACAAATCATGCACCTCAACGATCGTGCCTGCATCCAGTGCGGCCGGGCTCACGGTTTGTCCTTGCGTGCCCTCGGCGGCAATTTGCCAGGCATGGCTAGCCGCTTGCTGACGACTAGTGAGCACCGTGCGTGAAATGGAGGCGATACTCGCCAGCGCTTCGCCGCGGAAGCCTAAACTGCCGACTTGCTCCAGGTCTTCCAGGCTTTGAATTTTGCTGGTGGCGTGCCGCGTCAGCGCAAGCTCTAGCTCGTCTTTGGCAATACCATGGCCATTGTCGGTCACTTTGAGTAACTTCATGCCACCTTGCTGTAAGGCCACCTGCACTTGCGTACTGCCTGCGTCAACGCTGTTTTCCAGCAATTCTTTCAGCGCCGAGGCTGGGCGCTCGACCACTTCTCCAGCAGCAATTTGTGAAATGAGTTGGTCAGGCAGTAGTTGGATTTTCATCCTGCCATTTTAAACCGTTTGGTAGAATGACTGCATGTTCGCCAACGAATTTCAGCAATATTTATCCCGCTTTACGCTCGCCCGCCAGTTGGGTCGCCAGCATCACTTTTACGTGGGCCCGACCAATTCCGGCAAAACCTACCAGGCACTTGAGACCTTACGCCAGGCTGCGTCTGGCGTTTACCTGGCGCCATTACGCTTACTGGCGATGGAAGTGCGCGACCGCCTGATGCAGGCTGGCGTACCGTGTAACCTGGTCACTGGCGAAGAACGCGTGATGGTGCCTGGCGCCAAACATACAGCCTCGACCATTGAAATGTTGCGGCCAGATCTGGCGGTAGACGTCGCTGTGATTGATGAAATCCAGATGCTGATGGATCCGGATCGTGGCAGCGCCTGGACGGCCGCACTGGTTGGCGTGCCTGCCAAGCAGGTATTTATTTGTGGTGCCAATAGCGTGACAGAAAGCTGTACGCGTGTGCTGGACGCCTTAAATGAGCCTTACACCCTCACCCACTTGCAACGTATGACACCCTTGCTGATTGAAGATCACAGCATTTGCGGTGCACGCTACCACGCGGCCAAATTACATAAAGCCCTGCAACCCGGCGACGCGATTATCGCCTTTAGCCGCAAAGATGTGCTGACACTCGCAGTACGCATTCGTCAATGGGGCTTAAGCGTCGCCACCATTTACGGCGCGCTATCGCCAGAAGTCCGTCGTGGCGAATCTGCCCGCTTTGCCAATGGAGAAGCACAAATACTGGTGGCAACAGACGCCATTGGCATGGGCCTCAACCTGCCTATCCGTCGCGTGATCTTTGCCAATATTCATAAATTTGACGGTGTCGCCCCACGCCCGCTCAACGCCACCGAAATGCGCCAGATTGCGGGTCGTGCCGGCCGTCACGGACTTTATGACACTGGCTATGTAACGGTATTGGAAGATGACGAGCAATGGCATTTGCAAGCCATGCTGCAAGTCGACGATACCGTGCCACCGTTTGCGCTACCCATTGCGCTAGGCGGTGGTGATATTGAAACTTTAAGCCAGCAAATCCCGACTTGGCGGCTGGCTGAGTGTGTAGAGTATTTGCATAACCAATACGCCAGGCAACACGACCAACAGCACTTGCAATGGCAAGTCACCGCATTGCAATATCAACAAGCCTTACTCATAGATGAAGTCGCGCCCACACTCAGCATGCGCGACAAATACCGCCTCATGTGCGCGCCGCTGGCAATACAAGTGCCGATTGCAAGGGATTATTTTATGCAATGTGTCACCGCTGTCGCCACGCAGCAACCCCGCTCATTACCAAATATGCCGGATTGGCTGAATGGACAGCAAGCGCAACACCTGGAACAAGCTGAGTTGATTTGCCAGCATTTGAGTTTGTATAGCTGGCTGTCGTATCAATATCCTCGGGTTTTCCCGGATAGAGCGCTGATTGATGATGCGAGGAAAAAGCTGAATGCGTATATCAGCAGAGCGTTGCGGGTACAGGCGGGATATGGGAAGACGCAGCGGGAAGCGGAGTTAGCGCAGTATCGTTAAAAAATGGCAGCATACTGTCAGGTTGCTTTTCGCTTTCACAGCGAGTTACTTTTCTTTGCTTGCACAAAGAATAAGTAACCAAAAGAAATGCCCCCCAGCTTCCGCTTGATTCCTGTGCTACTCGGTTTGCCGGGCGTCCATCGAAACTCGCCCTGACAAGCCACACAGAACGTGGCTTGTTGCGGAACTCGGACAGCCGATGGCCGAAAGCTCCCACCAACCCTGCGTTGCTCGGCGCGGCAGATGGGGACCCCGAACACCAAATGAGTGCCATCATTTAGCGGTTTTAATAAAAGAATCTGTTTTATGAACCATCCAGACTTCTACGATGTGAGTTTGGCGAGACAAATCCCATCCCATCACGCTGAGTAGCAGAGACAAAGTGGGGGTAGTCGGCCATCGGCTGTTCGAGTTCCGCGGTGGCTTGCGGGGTGTGCAAGCCGCTAGGGCGAGTTTCGATGGACGCCCACTTTGTTGAGCAACGCAAGGAAGCCGAAGGCCGTGATGGCTGGGTGCCCTCCTCTTTGGTTACTTTCTGAGGGGCAAGCATCAGAAAGTGACTCGCCTAGAGGCGAAAAAGCACCGATCAATGCAAGAATTACTTTTTAGCAAACGAAGGATTCGTCGCCACGTACGACTTCACGCCCGATAAAATCGCATTCACCAACTTATCCTGGTAACCATCATCATTCAACCTCGACTCTTCATCTGGGTTACTGATAAACGCCGTTTCTACCAGAATGGACGGAATATCCGGTGATTTCAACACCGCAAACGCGGCTTGTTCTACGTATTTGGAATGCAACGTATTAATTTTAGCAATGCGCCCCAGCACGGCCTTGCCCATACGGATACTGTCGTGAATGGTCGCGGTTTGTGATAAATCGAGTAGCGTACGCGCCAGATCCATATCGCGTGTATCCAGCGAGACACCGCCAATCAAGTCCACCGCGTTTTCCTTTTTCGCCAGATAACGCGCACCAGCACTGGTGGCGCCACGTTCAGATAACGCAAACACCGATGAGCCTTTGGCCGTGCTATTAACGAAAGAGTCGGCGTGGATGGAAATAAACAGGTCAGCTTTGGCGGCACGGGCTTTTTTCACGCGATCACCCAGCGGCACGAAATAGTCACCATCACGGATTAAAATCGCCTGCATATTGTCTTCGGCGTCTATCTGCTGCTTGAGTTTGCGCGCAATCGCCAACGTGATGTTTTTTTCATGGCTGCCATTGGCGCCCCTGGCACCAGGGTCTTCGCCACCATGGCCGGCATCAACAGCAATGGTAATCAGCTTTTGGCCGGGCTTGGCTTGTTTCGGTTTATCAGCGACAACAGGTTTGTCTGCTGGCTTTTCGCTATTCGCCGTAGCGGCTGACGTTTCACTCGCAGGCTCTTTGATGGCAGATGGTGCTGGTGTAGATTCAGCCGGCTTTTCATCAGTATTGGCTGGCGGAACCTCTTGTAACTGTTTTGAGGGCGTCAACGCAGGTGTCGCAACTGCAGGTTCTGCGCTACCGGTTGCTGGCGCAATGCTAATGGCCAAGCGTTGTTGCGAGCTGCCTGCATTCATATCAGTCACCAATGGCTTGATGTCGGACTTGATATCGAATACCAGGCGGGTAGTATGCTCAGTAAATGGTGCAATGCGGATTTTGGATAAATAAGGATGCTGCGCATCCAGTTGAAATGGCAAGGCTTTGAGTGTGGGGCTGATCGCCACT
Source organism: Methylophilus sp. Q8 (assembly GCF_000800115.1). NCBI lineage: Bacteria > Pseudomonadati > Pseudomonadota > Betaproteobacteria > Nitrosomonadales > Methylophilaceae > Methylophilus > Methylophilus sp. Q8. The sequence continues at coordinate 2,656,376 of NZ_JUHE01000001.1, forward strand.
GCATCCATATCAATGACCACGCGGAACGGGTTATCCAGTGTGAATACGCGGTATTTGACTTGCTGGTCTAGCAGTAACTCTACCTGCACCTGGCTGCCATGTTGTTGCAGGTTAGCCAGAATCACTTCGGCGGCGTGCGCCACGCCAATAAGAGAACACACGGCTGTGAGCAGCCATAAGGTTAAAATCTTGCGCATTACTGGCATAGTCCTTCCAACGCCAGCGCGTGCTGACTGGTGATATGCAGCACGCGGCCGTGCGGCAAAATATCAAATCGAATCTCTATATCGGCTTGTGGCAATACCTGCTCCGCACGCTCAGGCCACTCAACCAGGCAAATACTGTCGGCATTGAAATAATCGCGGAATCCGGCAGCTTCCCACTCCTCGGGGTCCTGAAAGCGGTACAGGTCAAAATGGTAACATGCAGCGATGGCCAGATTGTATGGCTCGACAATGGTATAAGTCGGACTCTTGACCTTGCCGATGTGACCCAGCGCGTGCAAAATGCCGCGCACCAGCGTCGTCTTGCCCGCACCAAGGTCGCCATGCAGGTAAATCACCTGCCCCGGTCTCAATTGCGTTGCCAGCACTTCTGCGGCATGCACAGTCGCTGCTTCGTCTTTTAAAATCTGTGTAGAATACGTTTCTGTCATGTCACATCAATCACATCCCGTCCCCATTCAATTGCCTGATGATCAAGCCGCCGCACAGATGGCAGCGACCATCAAAGGCTGGGCGCGAGAATTGGGGTTTGGCAGCATCGGCATCACCGATACTGACTTATCTGCCGCTGAGCCCGAGTTTTTAAACTGGCTGGACAAACAATACCACGGCGACATGGATTATATGGCAAAACATGGCACCAAGCGAAGCCGTCCGGCAGAATTGGTGCCTGGCACACTGCGGGTAATCTCGGTCAACCTGAATTATTTGCCTGAAAATGCAGCTGACGGCTGGCAGGTGCTAGAGAATCCGGACAAAGCTTATGTTGCCCGCTACGCCATGGGCCGTGATTACCATAAGGTGATGCGGCAAAAGTTGCAGCAACTGTGTACGCGCATCACCGAGACTTATGGCAGTTTTGAATACCGTGTGTTTGCTGACAGCGCGCCGGTACTCGAAGTGGCATTGGCCACTAAAGCTGGCGTTGGCTGGCGTGGTAAACATACTTTGTTGCTCAACCGGCAACAGGGTTCATGGTTCTTTCTGGGCGAAATTTATACCAACCTGCCCTTGCCCATCGACCCGCCAACGAGCGCGCATTGCGGCAGTTGCTCAGCCTGCATAGAGATCTGCCCTACCCGCGCCATTGTGGCGCCTTATGAGCTGGACGCCAGGCGCTGCATTTCTTACCTCACCATTGAATACCAGGGCAGCATTCCACTGGAACTACGGCCACTGATTGGCAACCGCGTTTATGGCTGTGATGACTGCCAGCTGATTTGCCCATGGAACAAATTTGCCGTGAAGAGCCAGGAAAGTGATTTTGCCGTCAGACATGGGTTGGACAGCAGTGATTTGGTCGATTGCTTTGCCTGGACAGAGGCCGAATTTCAAGCGCGCATGGCGGGGAGTGCCATTTACCGTATCGGCTACGTGCAATGGTTGCGCAATATCGCTATCGGGCTGGGCAATGCGACGAGTTCTTCAGCCGTCGTTGCCGCCTTAGAGACACGGCAAGACGATAGCAATGCACTTATCAGGGAGCATGTTGCCTGGGCATTGGCACAACACCAGAAAAAAGCGGGTTAAACCGCCAATAGTGTTGTCGCCAGCAATGCAGCACCCAGCATGCCCGCAACGTCGCCCGAGCGCGTAGTATGTATCTGGATTTTACCGCGCAGCACCGGAATCAAGTCGTGTTCCAAGCGTTGATGAAATGCGGCTGACATCAATGACCAGGCAGCCACCACACCACCACCGATCAATACATTTTCCACATCGACCACTTTCAGCACACTGGCCAGCATTTGCGCCAGTTTACTGCCAGCATCTGCATAGACTGCCTGAGCATGACTATCGCCTTGATCAGCGGCCACAGCAATCGCCTGGGCAGTCATTGTCTGGCCAGTGAGGTCAGCATAGGCCTGGCTGATGCCTGTGGCAGAAGCATATTGTTCGACGCAGCCCTGATTACCGCAACCACATAAACGCCCCTCTGGCACGACAATAATATGGCCCGCCTCTAGCGCATAGCCATGATGCCCGGCCCACACTTTGCCATTCACCACCAATCCGGCGCCCACACCTGTGCCCATGCCGATGTAAAGCAGGCCACCCGCTGGTTGGCCTAATTGGCCATACTCGCCATAGGCAGCCGCATTAGCGTCGTTTTCAACGCGGACTTTGATCCCCAGCAAGTCCGTCAGGTCATGGCCTAGATTGACATCCCGCAACCCTGGCAAATTGGGTGATTGCGCCAGTATGCCGGTTTGCGGGTTAATAAACCCGGGAAAACCGATGCCTATGGACTGAATGGCTGGATATTTGTTTAGCAAGGGGCGAATGGCATCTGCCGTCACCTGCAAAATGGTTTGCCAGGCTTGCGCTGGCGGATATTGTTTGCAAATGGCAGAATAATTGGCCTGAAAGCGTGTTTCTTCAACCAGCGCCAGGTCAAAAAATACGCCCAGGCGTAAATTCGTCCCGCCTACATCCAAGCCCAAACGATACACAGCATTTGCTTCAGGCATGCACGCGGTCACTTTCTTCTACTAATTGTCTGAAAGAGTGCAGTTTATCATCGCTTAACTGCGCCCATTGCATGCGCCAGGCCCAATTGCCCTCTATGGTGCCCGGCGTATTCATACGTGACTGGCTGTCTAGTGCCAGAATATCCTGCATGGGCACAATAGCCAGGTTAGCCACACTATTAAACGTAAGTTGTATCAGCGCTGTTGGCATGTCAGGCTGTTCTTGATTTAAATGCTGGCTTAAATAGTGATGCAAGTGGGTGCGTACATGTTCTGGCGCAGCCTGATACCAGCCTAACGTGGTGTCGTTATCGTGAGTGCCGGTATAAGCAACACTGTTTGCTTCGATATTCTCTGGCAAATAGGGATTATCCTCATCGCCACCAAAAGCAAATTGCAAAATTTTCATACCAGGCAACTCAAACGCATGTCGTAAAGCATCGACTTCGTCAGTAATGATGCCCAGGTCTTCAGCAACCAGGCTAAGTTGTGGAAAGGTCTCGGTAATAGCTTGCAACAACGCATGCCCAGGGGCATCCTGCCAGGTGCCGTTGATCGCGGTAGGCTCCAGTGCAGGAATCTCCCAGGCGGCTTGCAAACCACGGAAATGGTCAATACGCAGTACATCAAACAATTGCGCCTGGGTATCAATGCGGCCCAGCCACCAGGCAAACCCATCGGCTTGCATCACTTGCCAGTCATAGTGTGGGTTACCCCAGCGCTGGCCGGTTTCAGAGAAGTAATCAGGCGGCACGCCAGCCACTACCGTCATATTCAGCTCGGCATCCAATTTGAACCACTCAGGATGTGCCCAAACATCGACACTGTCGTAGGCAACAAAAATCGGGATATCGCCAAATAACTTGATGCCGCGCTGGTTGGCATACAGTTTAAGTTGCGCCCATTGCTGAAAAAACACGTATTGCGTGAATTTAATCAGCGTCAGTTGCTCCTGGTGTGCAGCGGTAAAGGCCTGCAGGGCCAGTACATCATGCAACCTGTAAGCCTCCGGCCATTGCTGCCAGCTTTGCTGCGCATGCTGCTCGCGCAAGCTCAAAAACAAGGCAAAGTCTTCCAGCCAGTAATGTTGTGTCTGGCAAAACCGGGCAAAACCCGACCAGGTAAAGCCGCGGCCATCCGCTTTAGACGGTGCGCTGCCAGACTGCACACGTAACATGATTTTAGCGATTAACGCGGGTAATGGCAGCTCAGCCTCCTCAGGCTGGCACCAGCCCTCTTGCAGCAACTGCCTGGGACTGATCATGCCGGTATGCCCGGCATGCGCCGACACGCTTTGGTAAGGCGACTGGTCACCGTGTGGCTGGTTGACTGGCAAGGTTTGCCAGACGGCCACCCCCATTTCCACCAGTTTATCGACGAAACGATAGGCATCCGGCCCAAGATTGCCTTCAGGTAATGAAGTGATGTGCAGCAACACACCTGCTTGTCTAGCTTGTGTCATGAGATTGGCATTCAGAAAAAATAAAATCGGTCAGGATTGCCCGCGACGCATGGTGCCGGCATTCTCGGCGTCACCGCCACCCAGGCTAATGGGCTGAGACAAATGCGCTGGCGGCACCAGGCCCAGCAACTGATAGAGGTTGCTCAAATTGCGGCGGTATAGCTGGTCAAAACTTTGCACGCTTTGCGCATTGTTGTAGTCGCCAAACCACCAAAACCAGTCAGAGCCTTCACAAAGCGCCAATTGTTGCTGGCATTTCTGTTTGGCAGTCGCAGATAACTCATGCACATGCTGGTCATATTGCCGTTTGGCTTCACACAGCAAATCCCAGGCACGGTTTTTCGCCGGTTCGCCGATCCAGGTGCTAAAGGTGCCATAAACCCAGCTACCGGCACAAATATCATTCAACAACTTGGGCTCCGGCAGTTGCTTGGCTTGCTGCATGGCCAGCACATCACTAAACGTGGTCATCTGGATATCAGCATGCGTCGCCAGGGCGTGATATAGCTCCTGCAAAAAGTAAAAACCGTTGTATGGGTAATACTCCCAGGCATTTTCGCCATCCAGAATCACACTGACCACCGGCGTTTCATCTTCGCTGTGGGCAAGAATGTGCTCCAGCGACTGCACAAAATCATGTACAGCTTCGCTGGCATATTGCTTGGAGTACTCAAAACCGATTTTGTCAGACAGGTGATCGTCGCGGAAAAAGCAGACGATATCTTGCTGGCCATTGGTGATTTTGTATGGCTGATAGAGGTAATCTTGCGGCTGCTCATGCGGCAGGCCCAATTTGCGCAAACTATTGGCCAGCACACCCTGTCCGGTCGCGGCCCAAGCGACACCTTGTTCGGCTAATAACGACAATGCCGCATGCGAAACAGCGCCTTCGGCTGGCCACATGCCAAGCGCCTTTTGGTGAAAGATTTTTTCATGATAGTGCTGGGCGGCCTCTACATGGGCAATGGCCCGTGTATACCCATCAGGATAATTCGCCGAATGTGGCAAAGGCGCCTCCGGCATGGCATCGCGTGTGCTCTTCAAATCGATGAGCAAGGGCAAAATCGGATGGTAGTAAGGCGTGGTAGACATCTCGATCTGCCCTTTTGCCAACAAGGCCTGGTAGCGCGGCAAAATGCCCTGTAAGGTTTCGCTGATCACACCCAGCAATGCCTGGCGGTCTTTGAGCGTAAACAGCAAGCCCTTTTGCATCAGTGCCTGCACAGTTTTGTTTTTGCGCCGCAATCCCTCGCCCGTCCACGCCAGGTGGTACCAGACCAGCAAGTCCGCTTTATATTGCGCTGATAGATAATGAAACTGCCCGTTTTGCATGATGGGCGCTACCAGTTCGTACAATTTCAGCAGGCGCTGGTAATGCGGAAACGGGCTCAGCATCTTTTCATGATGCGCCTTGAAGCAACTGTCTACAATGAGCTGGCATTCGGCATCGGTAATATTGTCCAGATCCGGGTTCGCCAGCAAGCGCAACAAGGGGTCACGCCATTCACCTGTGCGCGACTGGTCAGCGTAATCCTGTAACTGCTCAACCAGAATCGGCACAAAATTGAAACTCACTCTGGCTGCCGCATTCTGCTCCAGGTGATAGGCCATATCGCTATAGTCTTTGAGTGCGTGCAGGTAGGTCCACGGCAGCACATACTCGCCGGTGACCAGGTCGCGATAGTCAGGTTGATGCATGTGCCAATACAGATTCAACAGCAATTTTTTATCGGACATCCCTCAACCTCTTTTCCATCGTTACCTCATCTCAATTGATATTACTTCACACGGTACAAATCCTGTCCCAGCATATCTGGCGTTACCAGGACAATGCCTTTTTCAGACACATAAAAACGCTTTCTGTCACGCTCAAGATCGACGCCAATATGCATCCCGGCCGGAATCTCGCAACCACGGTCAATCACGGCATTACGCATGACCACGCCTTCATTGATCTTGACTTTTGGTAGTACGACCGCACCATCCAGATCGGAATAATCAGCGACATGCACGCCTGAAAATAATACCGAGTTAGAGACACATGAGCCGCTGATCAGGCAACCGCCAGACACCAGTGAATCCGTTGCCTTACCAGTACGTCCTTCGTCTTTAAACACAAACTTGGCCGGTGGCAATTGCTCCTGATAAGTCCAGATCGGCCAGTCACTGTCATACAGGTTCAGCTCCGGAATCACTTTGGTCAGCTCCATATTGGCTTCCCAGTAAGCATCGATCGTACCGACATCGCGCCAGTAATAATTATCGCTTTGCGCACCGACACAACTATCGACAAAGCGGTGTGCCTGCACTTTATATTTCTTGATGATATAGGGAATAATATCCTGGCCGAAATCGTGGTTGGACTTACGGTCGTAAGCATCCCGGATCAACTGTTCATAGAGGAATTTGGCGTTAAACACATAAATACCCATGCTGGCAAACGCCACCTCTGGGTTATTGGGCGTCGGCTTGGGATGCGCCGGTTTTTCATCAAACGCCACCACCCTGTCCGTACTATCTACCTCCAGCACGCCAAAGCCTTTGGCATCCTCCAGTGGCACATTAATGCAGGCAATCGTCATATCCGCATTGCTGCGCGCATGTGTGGCCAACATTTTGCCGTAGTCCATTTTATAAATATGGTCACCAGCCAGCACCAGAATATATTCGCCACCATTCTCGCGCAACAAGTCGATATTTTGGTATACGGCATCTGCCGTACCTTTGTACCACTCTTCGCCTAAGCGCTGCTGTGCCGGGATGATGTTGACGTACTCGTTAAACTCGCCACGCAAGAAGCCCCAGCCACGCTGCACGTGCTGAATCAGGCTCTGCGCCTTGTATTGTGTGGCGACATTAATGCGGCGGATGCCAGAGTTAATGCAATTAGATAGCGGGAAATCGATAATACGGAACTTGCCGCCAAACTGCACTGCCGGCTTCGCTCGCCAATCAGTCAGGTTTTTCAATCGGCTACCACGGCCACCGGCCAGGATAATCGCGACGGTATTTTTTGTCAGGTTACTGATAAAGCGGTCAGAAGGACGTTCTTGCCGCCGGTTGCTTTTACGACGTTCGATAAACTCTGCTGCTTGAGACATGATGCTGTTCCTGTTTTTCTGATCCTGAAAATCAGCCCGAAGTCATGCGCAGCGATGTGCGTTCCGGTAGAGACGACACAACGCTTGGTAACCGCAGGTCCGACACCCACAGTCTGCATGATAATTCGGGTAAAGACAACGATATTTTCAGCGATAAATGACGTAAATCTTAACTTTTTTTGATAGGATTGAGGCTAGTCAAATGGACATTGCTAGCATGACAGTCAAACCTTCAGCCACTCCCCATCCCGACACCTTGCATCTGCAACGTATTTTAGACGCGACACATCACAACCCTTTTGAATACTTGGGTGTACATGCAGATAGCCAGCAAGGCCCATGGCATGTACGTGTTTTTCTGCCGAATGCCGACAAGGTTTGGGTGAAGGTCGATGATGCCTGGCAAGCCATGACACTCAGCCATCCGCAAGGCCTGTTTCTTTACAAGTCAGCCACAGTTGTCAATACGCCGGTTGCACTCAAAATACAATTGCATAAGCAGGCATCCAGCTATGAAACGTTCGACACCTACAGCTTAGGCAGCACCCTGTCAGCAGACGACTTGCACCTGTTTGCCGAAGGCAAATTATTTGAGGCCTACAACACACTTGGCGCCATCCCCATGACGGTCAATGCTGTGCCTGGCGTCAGGTTTGCAGTATGGGCCCCGAATGCTGAGCGTGTCAGCGTCGTTGGCAGCTTTAACCAGTGGGATGGCCGCGTACATGCCATGCGCGTACTCGGTAGCAGTGGCGTGTGGGAATTATTTATTCCACATTTGACCGAGCACGATTTATATAAATTTGAAATCCGCAATCGCGAACATGGCCATATCATGGTCAAGGCCGACCCCTATGGCAAAGCCTTTGAAGCCAGGCCAGGCACCGCCAACCGTATCTGCGAGAGCCACTACACCTGGCAAGATGACAGCTGGCAGGAACAACGCCAGCAGCGTGACTGGTTACATGCGCCTTTTAACTGCTATGAGGTGCATCTCGGCAGCTGGCAACGCGACCACAATGGCCACTTCCTGAGCTATCGCGCCATGGCAGATGCGCTGATTCCGCATTTAACTGACATGGGTTACACCCACATTGAATTATTGCCCATTGCCGAGCATCCACTCAATGAATCATGGGGCTATCAAGTCACAGGATACTTTGCCCCCACCCAACGCTATGGCAATCCGGATGATTTGAAATATTTTATTGATCGCTGCCACGCGGCCAATATCGGCGTCATCCTTGATTGGGTGCCAGGACACTTCCCCAAGGATGACTGGGCACTGGCGCGTTTTGATGGTACGGCCCTCTATGAGCATGCCGACCCCAGGCTGGGCGAGCATATGGACTGGGGCACCTATATCTTCAATTATGGCCGCAATGAAGTGCGCTGCTTTTTGCTCAGCAACGCCTACTATTGGCTAAAAGAGTTCCATGTTGACGGCTTCCGCGTGGACGCAGTCGCCTCCATGCTCTATCTCGACTACTCACGCAAAGACGGCGAGTGGTTGCCAAATGCTTATGGTGGCCGCGAAAACCTTGATGTCATTGAATTCCTGAAGCAACTCAACATGATGGTTGGCGAGCGTTTTCCTGGTGTGCTTACCATTGCTGAAGAGTCTACTGCCTGGCCGGCGGTATCCCGCCCGGTGTATGCAGGCGGCCTCGGATTCAGTATGAAATGGAATATGGGCTGGATGAACGACATCTTGACCTATATGCAACTGGATCCGGTATACCGCCAATATCATCACAATCGGCTGACTTTTGGGCAGATGTATGCTTACTCCGAGAACTTTGTGCTGCCGTTCTCGCATGATGAAGTGGTGCATGGCAAAAAGTCCTTGCTGGAGAAAATGCCCGGGGATGCCTGGCAAAAATTCTCTAATTTGCGGCTGTTACAAACCATGCAAATGACCATGCCAGGCAAGAAATTGAACTTTATGGGTAACGAATTTGGTCAAAGCCGCGAGTGGAGCGTCAACCAGAGCCTGGATTGGCATTTGCTCGAAGCATCAACTCCTGACCATGCCTTGCATGGAGGCATACAGGCATTAAACCGCGACCTGAACGCACTTTATCGCCAGCATCCTGCCCTGCATGCGCATGATTTTGACGCGCAAGGCTTTCAGTGGATAGATTGCGAGGATGCTACCCAGTCAATATTGAGCTACATCAGACGCGGCAATGACCATAGTTTTGTTATAATAGTGTTAAATTTCACACCAGTACCGCGCCATCAATATCGTTTGGGCGTACCACAATCGGGTTACTATCAGGAAGTGTTAAACAGTGATGCCGCTTGTTATGGTGGCAGCAATTTCGGTAATGGTCATGGCTGTCAAAGCGATTCCGTCCCATGGATGGAACATCCGGCCTCTATCAGCCTTAACTTGCCGCCGCTGGCTGGTGTCATACTTCAGTTACAATAGCTGGTTAAACTGGCTAAAAATGCAAGCTTGCAGTAAAGATTTTGGCAGCGCAGACTGAATGTTTGCGCGCCCTATAAAATTAATTGACTTGAAAACGATAGCAACAACATAACATGGCAAAACTAACCACACACCCGAGCTGGCACGCGCTGAACCAGCATCAAATTGAAATGCGCGATATTCAAATGCGCGACCTGTTCAAACAAAATCCAAAACGCTTTGAAGAGTTCAGCTTAACCGTCGAAGATATCCTGCTCGACTACTCGAAACACCGCATCACCAAAGAAACGCTGGCACAACTGTTCCAGTTGGCGCGTGACTCCAATATCGAGCAATGGCGAAGCCGCATGTTCAGTGGTGAAAAAATCAACATCACTGAAAACCGTGCCGTATTGCACACTGCCCTGCGCAACCGCAGCAACACGCCTGTATTGGTCGACGGCAAGGATGTGATGCCTGACGTCAATGCCGTGCTGGCACAAATGCGCAGCTTTACCGAGCAAGTACGTGGCGGTCAATGGACTGGCTACACTGGCAAACGCATCACTGACGTGGTGAATATCGGCATTGGCGGCTCAGATCTCGGCCCGGTCATGGCTTGCGATGCATTGAAGCCTTATGCCAGCCCGGACTTGAAAGCACATTTTGTCTCCAACATTGATGGCGCGCACCTGATGCGTGTGCTGGAGAACTGCAACCCTGAGACCACGCTATTTATTGTGGCGTCTAAAACCTTTACCACCCAGGAAACCATGACGAATGCACACTCTGCACGTCGCTGGTTCCTCAATGCAGCCAAACAAGACCAACACGTGGCCAAGCACTTTGTGGCGCTGTCTACCAACGCTACCGCTGTGCAAGCCTTCGGCATCGATACCAACAACATGTTCGCTTTCTGGGATTGGGTTGGCGGTCGCTACTCCCTGTGGTCTGCGATTGGTTTATCCATTGCGCTGTATGTCGGCATGGACAACTTTGAACAGTTACTGGCTGGTGGTCACGCCATGGACCAGCACTTCCAGACTGCACCGCTGGAACAAAACATGCCAGTCATCATGGCCCTCCTCGGTGTCTGGTATAACAACTTTTTCCACGTCGATACACACGCTATCCTGCCTTACGACCAGGGTATGTCACGCTTTGCAGCTTATCTGCAACAGGCAGACATGGAAAGTAATGGCAAATTCATTTGCCGTGATGGCAGCCGTGTCAGCTACAAAACCGGCCCGGTCATCTGGGGCGAAGCAGGTACTAATGGCCAGCACGCGTTTTACCAGTTGATCCACCAGGGTACGCAAATGGTGCCAGCGGACTTTTTGATGCCAGCTAACAGCCATTACAAAATTGGCAGCCCGGATGACCAGCACCACAAAATTTTGCTGGCTAACTTCCTGGCACAAACCCAGGCACTGATGCTGGGTAAAACGCGTGAAGAAGCTCGTGCCGAGTTGGAAAAACAAGGCCTGAGTGGCGAAGCGCTGGAAGATCTGCTGCCTCACAAAGTATTCGAAGGTAACCGCCCAACGACGTCCATCGTGTTCAAGCAATTAACGCCTTACACTTTAGGTAAGCTGATCGCGCTGTATGAACACAAAATTTTCGTACAAGGCATCATCTGGGACATTAACAGCTATGACCAGTGGGGCGTGGAATACGGCAAACAAATTGCCAGCCAGATCCTGCCACAGTTGACCACACCGGATGCGGTGACCAGCTTTGACAGCTCAACCAACGGCTTAATCAATTACGCGAAGAAAATATCCTAGTAATTTGATTAATAAATAAAAAAGGCCTCTTAATGAGGCCTTTTTTTATTGCGTTTTAACCATGCTTTAAACGACTAGACCAGCTGATTCTTAATTGCATAATGCGTGATATCCGCATTGTGCTTCAGGTGCATTTTTTCAAGCAAACGCGTGCGATACATACTCACCGTTTTTACTGACAAAGCAAGTTTATCCGCAATTTCACTCACAGAGTTACCGGAAGCAATCAGCCGCATGACCTGAAACTCACGGTCTGACAAGGCTTCATGTGGCGCCACGGCATGGTCATTCCCCACCTGCTCCGCCAGTATTTCCGCCACGTTGGGTGTAATGTATTTTTTGCCTTTAGCCAGCGTGTGAATCGCGGTCAGCAATTCCTCAGAAGCCGTATGCTTGCACAAATACCCCGAAGCACCAGAGCGTATCGAACGCACGGCATATTGTTCTTCCATATACATGGACAACATAAGGATATTCAGCGCGGCATTTTCACGTTTAATCAGCTTCAGCGCCTCAATGCCTGTTTTGTCCGGCAAAGAGATATCGAGCAGCATGACATCGGCCGCGAGCTCACGGACACATTTAATCGCCTGCGCCACATTTTCTGCCTCACCAACGACCTCAATATCGCCACTGGCGATCAATATCTGCTTGATCCCAGAACGTAAAATAGCATGGTCATCCACAATAATGACTTTAATTTTTTGTATATCCACCCTGATCCCTCTAATTCGCTCGCACGGCTGTCATGTCATGCATGATCTAATTGATTGTAAATCGGATACGCACTTCTGTCACGAAGCAACCGTGACCAATGGCGCGCGCACATGAATGCAGGTACCTGGCCCAGTGGCAGAAGCGTCGATATGGCATTCTCCACCCAATGCCGCCGCCCGCTCTTGCATACCGCGCAGGCCGAACGAATTCGGTTTGATTTTATCCGCAGGTGCAATGCCAATGCCGTTATCAACAATACGCATCAACAGCACATCTTTTTCCAGTGACAACTCGACTGACACCTGATCTGCCTGCGCGTATTTGGCGATATTGGAAAGGGCCTCCTGGCAAATGCGGAACAAGGCCATGGACTGATCGGCATCACATTCCAGGTCATGGCAGTTAGTGACAAACTTCGCTGTCACGCCCAACTGCTTTTTAAACTGGCTGACTTGCCATTCCAGCGCATCCACCAGGCCCAGGTCCAGAATATTCGGGCGCAAGTTACCAGAGATTCTATGCACGGCATCAAAGGTCTGATTGATAATGGCCTGTAACATGGTGGCCTGCTCCAGGTTCACGGGCAAGCCGCCTTCAATCTGCTGGATAATGGTAGACAGCCCCAGCTTCATCGCCGTCAGATTGCCGCCCAGATCATCATGAATCTCGCGCGCAATACTGACGCGCTCTTGCTCCTTGACCTGGTGAATGTGCGCCGTAAGCGCCTGCAAATCACGCCTGGCCTGTTCAATTTCATGCTTCTCATGTTTGCTCTGGCTAATATTCAGCATAATGCCGTCCCATTGCACGGCACCATGGCCTAAATCCTGCACGGTGGCACGAATATTGACCCACTTCATATCCTGCCAGTCAGCGATCCAGATTTTGCCCTCCCAATCCAGCCGTTTATGCTGCCTGGCCGACTTTTGCAGGTTATGCCTGAATTGACTGGCTGAATGCTCTTCCATCGCATTAAACAGCGTTTGTGCGTCTTTTAACAACGCCGCTGCCGGGATACCCAGCAAGGCCTCACAGCCCTCACTCAAGTAAGTAAAGACCACTTGCGCATCGGCAGTCATATGCATTTGGAACACCAAGCCGGGGATGCTGGACACAATCGCAGAAAATCTGCGCTCGCTTTCATGCAAAGCATCTTTGACACTATCGGCAGGTGAATTGGCGCCAGCGGGGCTGACGGCAGCAGAATGGATGGCAGGAGTGGACACTTGGCACCTCGCTTAAGATGCCGATTAGCATATCATGCCCACGCCAGGCTGGGTATGTCTGTCATGACTGGCGTATCCGGCCAGTCACGAGGTTCGTTAAGGATTTGCTTGCAGGTCGATTTCCGTCATGACGCGATTCTTACCGCGTTTTTTAGCCAGGTACATGGCCTGGTCGGCGCGCGCCAGAATCGAATTAACGTCATCTTCAGTTTTAAACAAGGCCACACCTGCACTAAAGGTAATCAGCAACTTCTGATTATTACCAAGGAAATATTCTTTGGTGAGCGCACGCTGTAAGCGGCTCATCGTCACGACGGCCTCCTCCAGGTTGGTATTCGGCAAGATCACGACAAACTCTTCCCCGCCCATCCTGGTCACGATATCGGTCGGGCGGACGGCGCGCTTGACTACACCCGCCAGATGTTTGAGTGCAGAGTCCCCTGCCGCATGCCCATGTTGGTCATTCAGCATTTTAAAGTTATCAATATCCAGCAAAGCAATACTCAGCAATTCGCCACTGCGGCGATAGCGGGCAATTTCAGTACTAAACGCCTCATCCATACCGCGGCGGTTGAGTACACCAGTGAGTTGGTCAATACGGACAACCTCACTTAACTGTTGTAACTCTTCCTGCAGTTTCTCCATGCGTTGCTGGGTATCGGTCGCCACCCGTTGCTGGTTCAGCAAATCATCATGTGAACGCATGATATCCGTCTGCATCACAGAAGTATCTCGCATCAAGTGATTGACCAGCTCATTAATTTTAATCAGGTCATCGGTCTGCGAAAGCTCCTGGGCATAACTTTCAATTTTGCCGCTATAGAGTTCACTCGCCTCACCCATGTATTTCAGCTTATCAATAAAAGTACTAATCAAGGTTTTAAACGAGTTTCTTGCTTCCACCAGGCTATGCTTAACCAGGCCCTGCTTGTAGACCACCTCTTTCAGGCTTTTTTCTGCCTGCTTGAGTTTGGCACGATCCAGCGGGCCGCTGATAATTGATTGCACGGCATAGACCTGGCCGCTCAGCCAGCTATCCTCCGCCACCAGTTCACCAATATTGGAGAGCAGCAAATGCAACAAATCAATAATGTCACCACGCACATCATCCTCTTTGGCACCAATCACTTCCACACGCATCAACAAGGCTTTGAGTGACTTGGCCAGCGCCTCCCACTCTTTAACCTTTTTAGCGCGTTCGGTGCTTTCCTGCAATGCAACCGCCTCTGTTTGCAAGTCAGGATAGCCTTCCAGGCGCGGAATCAATCCGAGCTGCAAGGTTTGTTTTAGCGAGGTTTGCAAGATGGTAAATGCACCATGAAACTGCTGCACATCACTCGGCAAACCTTCAGTACTGGCAGGCTCAACCGCAGCTACGGGTGCCGCAGTGTCTGTGCCATCGGTTAAAGGAATGCCGTCACCGCCGGCATCAGACGGCAGCCAGTGATTCGCCATACCGATCAGTTTGTCAGACAGTGACTCGTCGTTACCAAAGTTGATCAGCACGCGCTCCAGGGTTTCGCGCTTTCTGGCGATATCAACCCCGCTACGCTTGTCGTCCCAGGCTTGCAGCAGTGTACGTATGGCTTTGGGCCATTTGGTCGAATGACTTAATTGTTGCTGCATGGACTCAGTAAGCAACTCACCCAACCCTTGCCAGTTATCTTGTTTGAGCAGTTTTTCCCAACGGTTGATCCAGTTGGTCTGCTCCAGGGAATCATGCGGCAGTTGTTTAAGCGCTTTGCGCAATGCGCCAACGGCATCTTCTTTAACCGGCTTGCCGGCAACCTCAAAATAAATTTGAGTGTAATTGTCCGGGGTCGGCTCTACGCGGCGAACGGCCATTTGTTTAATGGTTTCGCGGGCAATTTCCGACGCGGTCATGGAGGGTCCGTTGGCTGCCATAGTCTTAAGTCACATCCTTGAATCACATCATAAATGAATGAAAAATATGCCTCATTATGCAGTGAAAAATCGGGGCGTTATGCCACTATAAGAAGGTAGATTATTGGTCATTTCCACTGCTTGAAAAAGCAGCGCATGTCATGGCCAATTTAAAAAGAAGCTTATGCCAAATAGTTTTTGCGTTACAATAGCAGCCGCGGGCCTCCCCGCATTGTAAGGTAGCCAACCTGGTCAGGTGCGGAAGCAAGCAGCCACAACTATCAAGCAAGTGCCGGGGGTTGGGCTCGCCCCTTCCCATATTGCCCTTTGATTGACCTACACCAGACACGCATTCATTTAGCGCGCATTAATTTAGTTGGTATCGAGTCAAGCATGAGCAGGCAATTTAAGCTAAAGTACGGGTTTGCCTTATAGCATTTAATCAGTAGAGTGCGCGATGTCTTACCAAGTATTGGCGCGTAAATGGCGCCCAAAATCCTTTAGTAGTCTGGTCGGACAAGACCATGTGGTTCAGGCCTTAAGCAACGCCCTGAGCCAGCAACGTCTGCACCATGCCTATTTATTTACCGGCACGCGAGGTGTCGGTAAAACCACGCTGTCACGTATCCTGGCCAAATCCCTCAACTGTGTGACTGGTATCACGGCCACCCCCTGTGGTGAGTGCGAAGCCTGCCGTGCCATTGATATTGGCCGCTATGTCGACTACGTGGAGATGGATGCGGCGTCTAACCGCGGTATTGCCGACATGGTCAGCCTGCTCGAACAGGCGATTTATGCGCCCTCTTCCGGCCGCTTCAAAGTCTATATGATTGATGAAGTGCATATGCTGACCAAGGAAGCGTTTAATGCCATGCTGAAAACGCTGGAAGAGCCACCTGCGCACGTCAAATTTATCCTGGCGACCACTGATCCGCAAAAAGTACCGGTCACGATTCTGTCACGCTGTTTGCAGTTTAACTTGCGCCAAATGGCTAGTAGCACGATCACTGCACATTTGCAGGATATTCTCGGCCAGGAGCAACTGCCGTTTGAACCACCAGCATTACAACTGATTGCACGTGCCGCCAATGGCAGTATGCGTGATGCCTTGTCGCTCACCGACCAGGCGATTGCTTACGGTAATCAATCTGTGCGCGAAAGTGATGTACGCAGCATGCTGGGCGCAATTGACCAGAGCTATTTATACGAACTGCTACGCGCGCTGATTGCCAATGATGCGGTAAGTTTGCTTGGCATTGCCCAGCAGATGGAGTCACGTAGCATTGGCTTTGAAAGTGCCTTGAATGACCTGGCGGCCTTGCTGCATTTACTCGCTGTGGCGCAATACAGCCCGCAAGCCATTGCCGATGATCATCCAGAGCGCCAGACATTGCTAGATCTGGCCTCGCAGCTCACGGCGGAAATGCTGCAACTGTATTACCAGATTTGTATTCTAGGCCACCGCGACATTGGCCTGGCACCTGACGCTTACGCCGGCTTTACCATGACCTTGCTGCGGCTGCTAGCGTTTAAAGCAGACGCCATGACACCATCAGCCGCACCCGCCACTGGCGGCAGCGCACCCACAGAAGGCACGCCTCGTGGCAATGCAGGCGGTGGCGCCCGCGCAGCACTGGCACAAAGCCGCCAGATGAGTGCTGCAAGTGAGCCTACTCAGGCAGTTGCACCGCCAGTCACACCCGCTACACCGAATATGGCAGCGCCTGCGTTGAAAGCAGAAACGTTTACGGCTCCGGTACCCGCTGCAGCGCCAGAAGCTATGACGACGCATGTAGCAGACATGCCTGAGCAAGCGATACCTGATATCGAACAGACTCCACAACAAGCCTTTTCACAACCGGTAGTCACTCAGAGTGACTCAGCCTCACTCGCATGGGATGGCAACTGGCGTGCGCTGGTTGAAAACCACCTGAGCAAGTTGGGGCTGGTGCGTGCACTGGCGCAGAACTGCGAACTGGTGAGCTACGATGCAGACAATATGACCTTGCGTATCGGTGAAGCCCATAAACATCTGGCCAGTGCCAATTACCTGGAAAAACTTAACAGCGCGTTAAGCAGCCATTTTGGCCGCCGCCTGAAGTTGAATATTGTCACTGGGCAAGAAGCGAATACGCCTGCCAGGCAATTAGCCGTTGAGCGTGCCGAATTGCAGGATCAAGCCACAGAAGCCATTATGGCTGACCGCTTTGTGCAAGGCCTGATGCAGGAAATGGGCGCGACTATCGTGCCAAACTCAATAAAACCCTTACATTAACCACAACACTTTAGGAGCAGACAATGATGAAAGGTGGCATGGGCAACATGATGAAGCAGGCCCAGATGATGCAGGCCAATATGCAGAAAGCACAAGCCGAACTCGCAAACACTGAAGTCGAAGGTATCGCCAGTAACGGCATGGTCAAAATCACCATGACCTGTAGCAATGATGTCAAACGCGTGCAAATTGATGACGCCGCGATGGATGACAAAGAAACACTGGAAGACCTGATTCTCATCGCACTCAAAGATGCCAGAACCAAGGCCGAAGCAACCAGCACAGCCAAAATGGGCAACGTGATGCCCGCTGGCTTCAAACTGCCGTTCTAAACGCAGGAAACCCCGCTTGAACAATCCCGCCGTACTTGAACAGCTGATTGGTGCCTTGCGCTGCTTGCCGGGCGTCGGCCCCAAGTCGTCTACGCGTATGGCCTATCACCTGTTGCAGCGGGATAGAGAAGGCGCACAAAAACTGGCGGCCAGTTTGCAGCAAGCCTTGGACAAACTGGCCCATTGCGATTACTGCAACAACTTTAGCGAACATAGTGTATGTAGCCTGTGCCAGGATAGCAGCCGCGACAAATCCATTTTATGCGTGGTGGAAATGCCTACCGATCTCATGATGCTGGAAAATACTCGCAGCTACCAGGGCCAATATTTTGTATTAATGGGCAAACTCTCGCCCATGGATGGCATAGGCCCTAAAGATATTCACCTCGACACCCTGCTCAAGCGCGCACAAGACAGCGCGATTCACGAAGTGATCGTCGCCACCAACTTCACCTCCGAGGGTGAAGCCACTGCCCACTACATTGGCCAGATGCTCAAATCGCGCGGCATCCGCGTTAGCCGTATCGCGCGCGGTTTGCCGATGGGTGGTGAAATTGAGTATGTCGACAGCGGCACCTTATCCACGGCTTTGCTGGAACGTAAGTCAGTCACTTAAACAACTCACCCAGCCGTTTCCATCCCAAGCAACAGCGTTTCATCTGCACACGGCCTAATACGCGTGCGCTTTCCGCACCAATTTGATGCAGACAATTAGATTGTTTCGTGGCTTTTATGCCCGCTCTTCACGCAAATAAACTCCATCCCCTGTCGTTATAGTAGTGATGCGACCTGTCATAGAACCAGCGCAGTATTTGCCTGACTCTGTAAGGTCTAGCCATAAGCAAGCCTGCACCCAACTTCTCACAAGCAAAGTGATTTTTCATGGAACTATTTCTGCATATTTTCGATGCCAACAGTCATGCCAACATGGAAAGCCCGCGCTTTTCAGGGCAGAATCAAACATCGTTGCGTTATCACACTGAAGCTGAACTATTGCAGATATTAGATCAGATGATTGCCGAGGAATCCGCGCATACGCTTAAGGACACCTGGGTGCTGGTTTCTGAGGACAACCAGCCTATCGGCCCGATGCAAGCGTTACAGGCCACCATGCCGTTTAATACCTTTTACGCACGGCACAAATATCCGTGGTTATTGTCTGAGCTTGAGCCGCATGTGCAAATGCATTACCAGCCGATTGTCGATTTTGGCCAAGGCGGCAAAGTATTCGGCTTTGAAGCGTTGTGCCGCCTTAAAACACCAGAAGGCAAGTGGCTCAACGGCATGGAAGCATTTGCATTGGCCGCCGAGGTCAAGCGCACCCACGAGTTAGACCTGGCTTGCCAGCGTCTGGCCTTGATTGGTAAGTCACAATCCATTTCTGCGGAAAAACCCATTTTTATTAATGTGTTGCCACAAACCATTATGAGTCCTGGCTGGCTCGATTTCATCTTACAAATTCTGCTACAGCAAAACATTGATAAACGTGATGTCGTCATAGAAATTGTCGAAAGCGAGAAAACCAACCCTGAGGTACTGGCACGCTACTGCGATGAAATTCGCATGCATGGCCTGCGCATTGCCCTGGACGATATGGGGTCAGGCTTTAACGGGCTGCGCATTCTGGCAGAAGTCCGCGCTGATTTCATTAAAATAGACCGTGCAATTGTGCATGAAGCACAAGGTAGCCGCGTGAGAACCGTGCTGCTGGAAGCGATTATTTCCATGGCTCAACGTTTGGGCTGCACCATTATTGCAGAAGGCCTGGAGCGCGTAGAAGATATTACCTACTGCCAGGACTTAGGCTTACATTACGCACAAGGCCATTATTTTGCCCATCCGCAAAGCATCCCCAGCGACCAGGTAGCCGCGCTGCCTGCACGTGACGAATCGCATCGCTCGCACGTGCCGGATGACTTTCACATTGGCGAGTTCATTAGTCACGGCCTGACCATTGATGTCAGCAATTCAATCGCTGAAGCCAGAAGTTTATTTAATATCCATATTGATGTCGCTATCGCCGTCGTTCTTGATGGGAAAACACCACTTGGCGTATTACGACGTGGCAAGGTATTCTCCAAAAAAGTCACCGGACTAGGCGCATGCTGCGATCCTCTGCCTAAGGTGATTAATCACCTCATCCCCTCTTCTGTGCTTGCACGACTGTTTTATCTCGATCGCGCCAATACTGATATATGGATTACGGTGAACGAAGAAGGTGCCTATGTCGGCATCCTGCAACCCATGGAAATCATGGCCCAGTTGATCAGCCGTAAAGCCTCCACCGGCAATCTACACCCGCTGAGCCACCTCACTACCGGGCCGACCTTAAGACAGACCCTGGACAATAGCTTGCGTAACAACCCCAATACGCAGTTAGTGTATATCGACCTGGATCACTTTAAAGCTTACAACGATCGCTACGGCTTCATCCGTGGCGATGCCATGATCCGATTATTGTCTGAAATCATCCGCCAGGAATTTCAAGACAAAACCGGCGTCATGGTCGGTCATATTGGCGGCGATGATTTTGTGCTGATTTACGATCACAATGCCCCGACACTCACCGATATCCTGCTGCACATTATTAGCCAGTTCCAGGCCTTAGCGGTTCACCTGTACGATGCCAGTGATCTTGAGCGTGGATTTTTCACGACCGAAGATGGTAAAGACCACCCTGTCGCCAGCGTGTCTATCGCGGTGGTGAATGGCAAACAAGGCTTGCTGGAGAATAGCGTCATGGCTGCCGAGCGCGCGGCCGTGCTGAAGAAAATCGGCAAAGCCAATCTTGGCAGTATCGTAGTGGTAGAAGATACCCCGCCACAAACCATATTACCTAAAAAAGAGTTTTACTCTGACTGGCAACAGAGAGCCTTATCCGCCCTGCAATCGTTATTGAAAATCCAGCGCTCAACAGGGTCACATGATCTGGATAGCTGCTTTGCTGAATTCCCTTATTTTGAAGTGATCTTTGAGCTCGAACCGAATGGCGTGCAGCGTTACGCCAACTGGATCAACCCGAATATGTATGGAAAAATCAAGGCAGGCGGTGCTGGCATAGACCGCAGCCAGCAAGCGTATTACCAAAGAGTGGCTGAGTCACATGCGCCTTATATTTCCACCATTTACCTGTCTACGGCGACTGAAGACTTCTGCCTCACGGTATCATTACCAATTATCAATGAACAAGGCACGCTGGAAAGCATCCTGGTCGCGGATATTAATATTGCGGCCATGGCTGTGCTGAGCAGCGCACGCAAGTAAGGTGCAGATCAGCGATTATAAATACGCGAGCAAATCCTGAGGCTGCTGGATGCAGCCATCGGCACCCCACGCCTGTGGGTTGTCAGTGCTTGCCAAATAGCCAAACAAGGCCACCAGCGTCTTCATGCCTGCCGCCTGGCCAGCCTGTATATCACGCTCGGCATCACCAATATACAACACGGTTTGCGGATCTATATTCATACGCTCGCAAGCCAGCAGCAGGGTTTGTGGTGAGGGTTTGGGTTGTGGCGCATCATCGCCACTGATCACGGCCCCGGCACGGACATCCAGCCCCATGTGGGCCACCATCGGCATGGTAAAACGGCGTGGTTTATTGGTGACGATGCCCCAACGCAAGCCGCGTTGCTCAATCGCCTGCAAGGCCTCGGCCATGCCGTCAAACAATACAGGCTGACGCGTCATCACTTGCGTATACAAGTCCAGATATTCCGTACGCATGGCTTCAAAATGAGCATCGGTAGGCAATAAACCAAAGCCGATTTCAAGCAAGCCACGTGAACCATGTGAGGCATACGGGCGTATGGTGGCATCCGCTAAAAAATCCAGGCCATGACGTTCCCGTTGCAAATTCAGGGCGTAACCCAAATCCGGGGCGGTATCAACCAGCGTCCCGTCCAAATCAAACAAAACAGCTTGCATTTAACTTCCTGTCAGACTTCTTTAATCGCATGCAACATGTAATTCACGCTGGTATCCAGCGTCAGCGCATATTGTTTGCTGAACGGGTGGTAAGTCACACCGGTTTGGTGTTGTAATTCCAGCCCGGATTGACGCATCCATGCCGCTAATTCGGAAGGTTTGATAAACTTGCTGTAATCATGTGTGCCTTTGGGCAGCAAATTCAGCACATATTCTGCACCAACCACCGCCATCAAATAGGCCTTGGCATTACGGTTTAAGGTCGAGAAGAAAACATGACCACCTGGCTTCACCAAGGCAGCACAGGCACGCACAACACTGGCAGGGTCCGGTACATGTTCCAGCATTTCCATGCAGGTCACTACATCAAAAGCCTGCGGCTTTTCTTGCGCCAGAATTTCAACTGCGACATTGCGATACTCAAGCGTCACACCTGCTTCCAAGGCATGTAGTTGCGCCACCTGCAGAGACTTCTCTGCCAAGTCGATACCGGTGACCTGTGCGCCGCGCAGTGCCATAGACTCGCTTAAAATACCACCGCCACAGCCCACATCCAGTACTTGTTTACCTGCGAGGTGCGCGCGACTATCGATATAATCCAGGCGCAAAGGATTCAGTTGATGCAATGGTTTGAATACTCCTTGCATATCCCACCACTGATGCGCCAACTCTGCAAACTTGTTTACCTCTGCAGCTTCTACATTCGCCATGCTCACTCCTTTTGCTTGATCTTTATTTGCTGCGATTAGCTATGCGCGGATTGCAGCTTAAGTTGCCACTGCAATGCAATAGACCGTAATTCTTCAGTTTCCATGCCTGCAAACTGGCTTTGACCGTCCACGGTGCGCTGATAACGTAATGCACCACCTACCCAGGTGTGGGTAACCTGCTCGCGCCCCGCAACATAAACCAAATGCGAAATGGGATCAAAGCAAGGCAAACTGTTTAAATCGTCCAGCCTTACTGCCACCAGGTCAGCCTGTTTACCGACTGCAATACTACCAATCTTGTCTTGCAAGCCCAAAGCACGTGCACCATGCAGGGTAGCCATTTCCAATGCCTGATAAGCAGGCAAGGCTTCTGCATTCTGATCTGCGACTTTGGCAAGTAATGCCGCCGTGCGCATTTCTTGCCACATATCGACGCGGTTATTACTGGCGGCACCATCCGTGCCCAAACCGACATTGATACCAGCCCTTAATGCAGCGGCGACCGGCGCAATGCCGCTGGCCAATTTAAGATTTGAACTCGGGCAATGGGCGATATGTGCACCTAATGTCGATAATGATTCGAGCTCTTGTGTTTCAAGATGCACACCATGCGCCAATACAGTGGCCGGGCCAATCACACCCAGTGCTCGCAAACGTTGCAATGGCCTCACGCCATATTGTTCCAGGCTTTGCGCGATCTCGGCCTGCGTTTCGTGCAAGTGGGTATGAATACCGAGGTTTAGCTGTTCAGACAGGGTTGAGATTTGCTCAAATGTCTGGTCACTCACGGTATAAGGGGCATGTGGCGCAAACGAGAAGCTGATATACGGATCGGCTTTATATTGGTCCCGTACCTCGGTGCCTAGCCGGATGTAATCATTAGCTGTTGCTGCATAATTGGTCGGAAAATCTAATACGGTCAGGCCAATATGGGCACGCATGCCTGCTCGCTTCACCGCCTCAATCGTAGCTTGCGGGAAGAAATACATGTCATTGAAGGTGGTCACACCGCCACTCAACATTTCTGCACTGGCCAGCAAGCTACCATCATGCACAAACGATTTAGATACCCACTGCTTTTCTGCCGGCCAGATATGCTCATTGAGCCAGGGCATCAGTGCATAATCGTCAGCATATCCCTTTAACAGGTTCATGCTGCTGTGTGCGTGTAGATTAATCAACCCTGGAATCAATACATGCTGGGAGCAGTCAACCACTGGCCAATCAGCTGCCCATGCCGGGATATCAGTCTTGGGCACAATGGCTTTAATTTGCCCGGCTTCCACCAACACTGCATGCTGCTCTAAGAGGGTATGGTTCGCGTCTACGTTCGCATCTATGGGAATCACCCAGCGTGCTTTAATAATAAAGTGTGTATCAACCATTGCAGAATTATAACTGAGCCAGTCATGCAAAAGGCTGACTCAAAACAACCGGCATAAAAAAAGCCACGCTGACGCGTGGCTTTTTATTCAGAAGCTAGTTCTGATTATTGGCAACCAACTTGTTTGGTGCCTTCAGCGCGGATGTCAACGCGGCGGTTTGGTTGCAAGCAAGAAATCAATTTTTTGCTTACTTTTTTGCCATCGCATTGAACCACTGGCTCAGTTTTACCTTTACCTTCAGAAGTGATGATATTGCTATCAACACCTTGAGCGATCAGGTAATCAGCTACTTGCTTAGCACGACGCTCAGACAACTTTTGGTTGTAAGCGTCAGAACCGATACGGTCTGTGTGGCCTGTAACGATCACAGCAGTAATTTCTGGGTTAGCCTTGATCTTGGCAGCTGTTTCTTCCAGAACTTTACGGCCTTCTTCACGCAGGTTAGCTTTGTCGAAACCAAACAGTTTTTCAGCGCTTACGGTTACTGTTTCGTTTTGTGGCTTACATACTGGAGCAGGTGCCACTGGAGCAGGCGCTGGTGCCGGTGCTGGCTCAACCGCAGCCAATGGTGCTGGTGTTGGCTCTGGTGTTGGCTCTGCAACCACTGGTGCTGGTGCGCCAAAGCGGAAGATACCGCCCAAGTTAAACAAAGTATTACCAATCGTTTCTGTGTCGCTACCTACGCCAGCGATATCAACTTTTGCACGGCTCCACTGGTGACGCAAATCAGCTTGAATACCGAACTTATCGTTAAACAAGTATTGAGCACCCAAACCTACATTGGCCATCCAGGAATTTTTCTTACCATCAATATCGGCACCAGGAGCAGAGTAATCAACATCATTACGTGCTGCGCCAAGACCTGCCAACAGGAATGGACGGAATTTTTCGCGGCTGAATACATACAATGCATCCAGACCTAAAGCTGTTTGTTTGTATTTACCACTCACACCGGCAAGATCATTATCAGCACGGTTGTAGCCCAAACGACCTTGAATGTCCCAGTGCTCGCTCAGCTCTTTACCGATAGACAGAAAACCGCCACGGCCATTGTCAGCTTCGAGATCATTGTCAGTGTTCATGTAGGTTGCACCTGGAACAACATACCAAGCTCCACGGTACATGTCTTCAGCTTGTGCAACTTGCGATGCAAACACAAATGCAGAAGCAATTGCCAAGCCTAAAAAACTTTTTTTCATTCATCGACTCCTTCGTTATTGGGCTTTTTTGCCACATCTTTGAAAAAACTTACAAATTGAACTATACGCAAAGGTCGCTACAGACGCAACCCTAAGCGCCATCTCAAAGGCGTATTTATTAGGTTTGAGACCAATTATTCAACAAATTTCTGACACTCTTGCAATCAGCTTGTGCACGCGCTCTGCCAATAAGCCTTGTGCTCTTTGTGCGCCTTCGCACAAACCACTGCGAAATCCCAGATAATCTGGCGCCAATGTAGACAGCGGCTCGATATGCGCCAGCAATAATCCGCCAGCTATGCCGACGAATAAGCGTGCTGATTTTGCGGCCTGCACAAAATCAGCGAGCGCAGCGATAGGTACGATCTCTAGCAATGCGCGTGATTTTTGTGTCGTATCCACCATCACGCCCCAGTACCCTTGTTGCGCCAAAGTCTGTAGTCGCTCTTGCATATTGGCAGCCATCAGGCTGTCAGGATGCATCACAGCAATTAATTTAAGGCCCTGCGCAAGCAAGGCAACAATTGTTGGCTGATAGAGAGATTCAGCCCAGATAGCTTCTGGCAACTTGATCACCTCAACCCCGATTTGCAGGCGGCTTGTAATCATCTGCGTAAGGTCATCAACCGTGCCACCATGATCGCCCGCCGTTGCGCTGATGACAATATCTGTCGCCGCAGTTTGTTGCCTATGCTGGAGAATCGCCTCAATAATCGCAGTTGAACGATCTATATCCAATGCCGCCAATGCACCATGACTGGTGTCTTTGAGATCGATTAATGGCACTCCGGCAGACAGCACGAGCTGTGCCTCGGCAACGGAATTCACACTCACGAGTACTTGCATAGACTGACTCACGCTTGTTGCATGCCGCTTTGTTGCGCCAAGTGGTTGTTGACACAATCGACCAGCCATTGCCAGGCTTCTTGCTCGCGTGGCCCGGCCGTTTTATCAATGGCGATTTGCAGGTACTGCATTTCCTGGCTGATTTTTTCAACCGGTAACATATGCAAACGGCTGACCAGCACGGCCAACTCAATCACCGCTGCCTGCGCGCGGTTAAATCCCATAAATGGTGCGTGCGATACACTTTCCACTACTTGCATCCACAGTTTTGGACGCAAATCATCCTCTTCAATCTGCTGCAAACTGAGTACATGATGCGCCAAACAATCTTTGAGCCTGACGCCTTGACCGCTAGCGATCGCCTCGGTAGCAAAGGCGGTTTTCCTGGCAATTGCCGCAGCAAACACGCGTACGTCGTCAGTTAAATTCAAAACGGCAAAGCCGGTCTGCAAGATATTCTGCAAAGTAGTAGACGGTTTAAAAGGCATGATGAGTACTCTACCCTCATGCCATTGAATACCAAATGGTGCGACATGCACATCACCATCCACCGAACAGCTAGTCACTATCGTTTCATAAATCATGAAAATTATTCCGTGCCCGATGTAGGGCTATCAGGCGTTGTATTGTCATTAGATTTGGGGCGCGCGTTCTCCAGACGTTCCTGGATAGAGGCCTCGCGGTGGGCTACTTTGGCTTTCTTGTTTTGTTGCAACGAGGCCACGCCCCATTCCAGCAATTCGTCTTGTACATAGCGCTTTTTCAACTGCCAGGCGATTTGCGCGCGCGCCAGTTCAACGCCCAGGTAAAACGCGTGCGATGCGTCATCCTGCACGTTTAATGTCGGGTAAAAACGGTATGGATCCGTGTCGTGCTGAATGCCATCCCGATTATAAACATGCACGCCCTGCTCGCTCACCATAATGCGAAAGCTGGGGTCTTTGATCTGGCTCGCCATTGCCATGATTTCTTCAGCACTATAAGGGAACGGCTTGCGGTCATGTAAGCCAAGCAAACCATTCGAATAGCCGCGCGGCAGGCGCTTATCCTGGCTGGCACGATACATGACGCGGCGCGCCACATCTGCCTCAGCCACTGCTTCGCTGGCATGTGGACTCACTGACGTTGCCAGTACGGCGTTGATATTCAACTCACTGATCATGCCAAACAACAAGGCATTGACGCCGGTAGTATCGGCATCGGTCAACTCGGTGAGGTTACCAACCCCCATCATGATGGCAATATCAGGGTATTTTTTGCGCAATTTGTGATAGCGCACAATGGAGTCAGTCAGACCAAAATGAATAGGATCCAGAATCGGGTCAGCAATAAAACGTCGGCCGCGCTTTAAGCAATGCTCAATCGCACGTTGCAAGCTGGCAAAACTGCCAGGTACTGCCGGAATTAAGATCGGCGTGGCCGCGACTTCATCAGCAATCCACAAATTCTTTTCATGCAAACTGAGCAGGTAATCGGCACCCGCCTTCCCCGCCGCCAGTAAGTCCTCATCGCGCATGGAATCTACACTGACCTGAAAACCTTGCGTTTTCAGTGCCTGTACTGCGTCTGTCATATGGGCAAAGGCTTTACCCGGCAGACAGCCCAGGTCGATCACGTCCGCACCCTGTTGCTGAAAATGGCTGGCCTTAGCCACAATTTGCGCAACAGTGAGGTCTGGTGCATCGACAATTTCAGCAAAAATGGTGACGCTATGTTGCGTCAGGTCTGGCGCTTTACCTTGCTGGCCAAAGTATTGTGGCAAATCTTTCAAGTCTTTTGGTCCTCGTTCCACCGGCACGCCCCATTGCGCCTCAAGCAGTGCCAAATCGCCTTGGCATAAGCCAGGCAAAATGACCTTGTCTATATTCTCCACTTTTGCCAGACGTCGTGCAATTAAAGGCGGCGTCATCAAAGCAGCAACAGACACGCCAATTTGTTTGACTTCATACTCGAAAGGAGACTGTTTACTGTCAGCCTGAATGGACTGCAATATTTGGCGCAGACTGTGTTCTGCCAGTTTTCCGGTGAGGAACAGCAGCCGTGTCATGGGTTTACTCTGTGAGCGTATCTAGCACCTGTATGCCATCGTGCAAATGCAGATCATGGCATGCAGCCAATCGCTGCATAATGGCATTTTGCAAAGCAGCCATATCCTCGACCACCGTGGTATCAGCAAACTGCTTTAACTTAGCCACGTTGTCGAGGTCAATCTGGCGCGGGAATACTTTTACGACATGATCGCGCGGCGCTTCAGATTCCAGCTCTGGGGCAGTATCACAAGCAAACAAAATGCTGTGTACACGTGTTTTACCCGCTTGCGCGAACAGGTTGGTCACCAGGCTGTCAGAAAATCCGTAGGCCATTTTGGCGATGGTATTAGAGGTCGCTGGCGAAACCACCAGTGTGTGATACACACCTTCATAAAAGCGCTCGACTGGCACACTGCTGGCCGTTTTGTCCTGATAGACCTTGTGACCCGTGGCTTCCAACGCGGATTGGAACCCGTATTGCTGGATGATTTCAGACGCAGCGCGACTGAGATAGATATCCACATCCTGCAAGGTTTGCAGAATGGCCAATGATTCACGCAAGTAGTGGCCAGAACCCGTAATTGCCCAGGCCAGTCGTTGTGCACTCATATCAACGGACTCTTATGCTTAAGCAAAAGGATGTTGCAGGACAATGGTTTCGTCACGCTCAGGGCCGGTAGACACAATCGCAATCGGCACACCGCATACAGCTTCCAAACGCTTGAGGTAATGCTGTGCATTTTTAGGCAGTGCATCCCAGGTTTTTGCGCCAAAAGTCGTTTCAGTCCAGCCCGGTACAGTTTCGTAGATAGGCTCACAACGCGCGACATCATCAGCGCCAACTGGCAGCATGTCAACGATTTTGCCATCCAGTTTGTACCCGGTGCAAATATCCAGTGACTCAATGCCATCAAGCACATCCAGCTTGGTAATACACAAGCCGGTTAAACCGTTGATACGGGCTGAGCGACGCAAAGCGGCGGCATCAAACCAGCCACAACGACGCTTGCGACGTGTCACGGTACCGATTTCCTGGCCTTTGTTAGACATCTGGTGACCAGGCGCGCCTTCGGTATCGATATCCAGCTCACTCGGGAACGGACCGCCACCCACACGGGTAGTGTAGGCTTTGGTAATCCCCAATACGTAATGCAACATATTGGCGCCGACACCGGTACCCGCTGAGGCTTGGCCAGCGATACAGTTACTGGATGTCACATAAGGATACGTACCATGGTCAACGTCGAGCAAGGTGCCCTGCGCACCTTCAAACAACAGGTGTTCGCCGCGCGCATTGGCGTCGTACAGAGCTGCTGAAATATCGGCCACCATAGGTTTCAACGCGACTGCGTGTTGCATACTGGCATCATATTGCTGTTGAAAGTCGACAGCCGCTGCACCCAGGTAATTAGTCAATACGAAGTTATGGTAGTCCATGACTTCACGTAATTTTTCGGCAAAGCGTTCCGGATGGAACAAGTCGTACACACGCAAAGCACGTCTCGCAACTTTGTCTTCATAAGCAGGGCCGATGCCTTTACCGGTGGTGCCGATCTTTTTCTCGGCGCTACGCTTGGCTTCACGTGCCAAGTCAACAGCAACGTGATGTGACAGAATCAATGGGCAGCCAGGGCTGACTTTCAGGCGGTTTTTAACATCCAGGCCGCCTTGCTCCAAGGTAGAAATCTCATGCAGCAAATGCGTAGTATCGAGCACCACGCCATTACCGATATAGCAATTGACGCCATCACGCACAATGCCTGAAGGCACCAGGTTGAGCTTGTACACTTTTTGTGCAGCGCCCTGACCAACGACCAAGGTATGACCGGCGTTATGACCGCCCTGAAAGCGCACCACGCCCTGGGCGTGATCCGTCAACCAGTCTACGATTTTACCTTTACCTTCGTCGCCCCATTGGGTGCCAATCACAACGACGTTTTTTGCTTGCTTAAATTGTGTCATGTTCAATCAATATCTTGTAAAAACAAAAAAGGGTGCGCTGTGTTACACAGCCACCACTTGCCAGTGGCCATCTACTTTTTGCAAAGTGCGGTCACAAGCCAATTCAGAATAGTTCACAGGCATATCGGGCAATGCTTCCACCACAATCTGCCCCTGAGAACGTAAGGTATCTATCAGTGACAATAATTCGGGTTCTGTAGCCACCGGCGCCAGAATCCCTTTATGCAATGTTGCCGGGCCCAATGCTTGCAATGCGCCACGCAAATCCAGGCTAAATCCGGTTGCCGGACGCGCACGCCCAAATG
This sequence comes from Methylophilus sp. Q8, assembly GCF_000800115.1. Taxonomy (NCBI): domain Bacteria; kingdom Pseudomonadati; phylum Pseudomonadota; class Betaproteobacteria; order Nitrosomonadales; family Methylophilaceae; genus Methylophilus; species Methylophilus sp. Q8. The sequence goes on from NZ_JUHE01000001.1 coordinate 2,686,629, forward strand.
CCGCGCCTACTTCGTCATAACGCCCGCCCAATGCGATCGGGCCTGCATAGCCTTTGGCGTATGCCGCAAACACCATGCCGCTGTGATAGTGATAACCACGCAACTCGCTCAAATCAATGGTGACGGTGACATCATCCGTGGTCAGCGTTTTAGCCACGGCTTCCAACTCACGTAAAGCCTGTTCAATCTCTTCAGATTCTGGCAACACATCACGCGCTTGATCCAGCACCTCAATACCACCGTTCAACTGCGTCAGCGCAACAAAAGCCTGACGGAATTTTTCAGGCAAACTAATGACTAGCTGCTCTACCAGGGTAATGTCTTTTGCCTGTAAAGCCGCCTGCAACGCCTGCTCCTGCTGTACACCTAACTGTGCCATATGCGACAGGCTGGCAAAAACCGCTGCGTGACTCAGGTCTACGAACAAAGTGCGCATGCCTAACAACTGCAAAGCTTTCACCATCAGTCGCTGCACTTCAATATCGCTCTCAATCCCGGCGTGACCATACAGCTCAGCGCCCAATTGCAGTGGCTCACGTGTGCGTGCCAAACCATCAGGCTTGGTGCGCAGCACCGTACCGGCATAGCACAGGCGCGAAACGCCTTGATGGTTCAACATATGCGCATCGATGCGCGCGGCTTGCGGTGTCGTATCCGCGCGCAAACCCATCAGGCGCCCGGTTAACTGGTCGACCACTTTAAAGGTCGCAATGTCCAGATCATGGCCAGTGCCGGTCAATAAAGACTCCACGTATTCCATCATCGGCGGCACCACATATTGGTAACCATGGACGCGGAACAAGTCCAGCAATTGTCGGCGATAAGACTCAAGACGCGCCGCTTCAGCAGGCAATACGTCTTCAATATATTCAGGAAGTAACCAATTATGCATCCCGCCATTATACCCGCAAACCCCTATCTAAAGCACGGCTTTAGCAATGGCGATCTTCAGGTCTTGCGTAGAAAACCAATAAAAAAGCACGCCATCATGCGTGCTTTTTTACTTCAAGCTGGTATTTAGCGGTTCAGCCACAAAATAAGCAGGCCGATCGCCGCAGAGGCAAAACCAACAAAGCGTATCTGGCCATCTTGCAACTGCAATAGCTTTTCAAATGTTTGACGCCATGCGCGCGTAAACAGCAGTGGCATCAAGCCTTCAATCAGCAATACCCCACCAATCAGCCACCACCAGTTCATCGACAAGTCAGCTAAGCAGCCACAGGCAAGAAATTACTTCTTGCCACTGCTACGCATATATTTAAAGAAGTCAGAGCTTTGATCGATTACCATCACGTCAGACTTGCTCTTGAAGCTGTTTTTATACGCTTCCTGACTGCGGTAAAAAGCATAGAACTCGGGATTTTTACCGAATGCCTGTGCGTAGACTTCAGACGCCTTGGCATCGCCCTCGCCCTTGACCTTTTGCGCATCACGGTAAGCTTCGGCAATAATCACTTCACGCTGTCTGTCGGCATCCGCACGGATTTTTTCAGCCGCTGCGGCACCTTGTGAACGCAACTCGTTGGCCACCGACTTACGCTCGGCTTCCATACGCTGATACACAGACTCACTCACCTCTTTTGGCAAGTCGACACGGCGCAAACGTACATCCAGAATCTGGATACCCATCTGACGGCTTTCTTTGTCGGCACGCTGACGCAGAATCTCCATGATTTCAGAACGCTCGCCAGATACCACATCATGAATCGTGCGCTTACCAAACTCGGCACGCAAACCATCATTCACCATTTGTGACAGGCGACGCTCAGCTTGCACTTCGTCACCACGCACAGACACATAGTATTTGGACGGATCAACAATGCGCCATTTTACAAATGAATCCACCAAGACGTTTTTCTTCTCGCTGGTAATAAAGCGGTCTGGCTCTTCCCAGTTCAGCGTCAGAATACGTTTATCGTAATAGCGGATATTTTCCACCATTGGCATCTTAAAGTAGAGGCCAGGCTCGCTCTTGACGGACACGATCTCACCCAGGCGGAACACCAGTGCGTATTCACGCTGGTCAACGGTATAGGCCGAAGAGGTAATGATCACCAGCAGGACAAACACCCCGATTAACAGACTTCCAATATTTCTCATATGTATATTCCTTCAGGGCAATCTAGCGATATTCACGATCGCGGCTTCTCATCGCATCACGCGAGCGATCCGAGGTGCTTGCGTCGGCTTGTGGTTCCTGCACCGGCTTGTCAGCCGTTGTCGCAGGTGCAGATGCCGCATTATTGCCTGCACCACTCATGCTCATGAGTTTATCCAGCGGCAAATACAGCAGGCTATTGCCACCCTTCTGGTCTACCAGCACTTTGCTGGTATTGGCTAATATATGCTCTTGCGCATCCAGATACAGACGCTGGCGTGTCACTTCCGGCGCTTTGTTATATTGCGACAGCACCTGCTCGAATCGGTCAGCATTACCTTTGGCTTCGTTTTCTACACGCAACTTATACCCTGCCGCCTCTTCGGTCAAACGAGAGGCAGTCCCTCGCGCCTTAGGAATTACGTCATTCGCATAGGCCTGGCCTTCATTCTTCTGCCGCTCCAGATCCTGTTTGGCTTTCACTGCATCGTCAAACGCGGCTTGCACCTGCTCTGGTGGTTGCGCATTCTGCATGGTCACGTTAACCACATTGATGCCAGATTTATACCTGTCCAGCATGTCCTGCATCAGCTTTTTGGCTTTAGCAGCCACATCATCACGGCCTTCATATAGCACAAAGTCCATTTTGCTTTTACCGACGATTTCACGAATCGCGGTTTCTGCTACGCCACGTACGCTTTCTTCAGTCGAACGGTTGCTAAACTGGTAATCCTCAACAGACTTCAGGTTATATTGCACCGCAACTTGCAAGTCGATGATGTTTTCATCATCGGTCAGCATCAAAGACTCTCTGAGCTCTTTGCTGCGGCCAGACTCACCTTCAAATGAGCGATAGCCCATTTCAATGGTACGCACCTGCTCCAGGTTAACGTTTTCGATGGTTTCAATCGGGAACGGCAAATGCCAGCGAGGACCAGGCATGGTGGTCTCAACATGTTGGCCGAAACGCAATACCACACCACGCGAACCCTGATCAACAATATAAAAGCCAGAGCCCAGCCAAATGAGCGCGACCAGGCCTAAAATAGGCGCCACTGGCAATGGTTGCGGTGCAGGTGAGGTGCCACGTGGGCCACCCTGTCCGCCTTTGTTGCCAAACAAACGATTCAGCTTTTGATTCAAATCCTTGAATACCTCATCCAGGTCAGGCGGGCCTTCGTTATTCTTATTCCAAAAGCCGGGGAATTTTCTCATGCTAGTACTCCGTGTTTTTTTTGATCTTTTAAACATAAGCACGCTCTTCAGTGCTCAGTTTTTTCAAATATTGCTGATGCTCCAACAACGCCTGGCGTAAATCATCAATACCAGTGCCTTCTCTAGCCGAGACGCGCACTGTACGGATGTTACCATACTCGTCTCTATCAATTCCTGGCGCCATGCCCATGCGGTCTATCTGGTTCAACACCAGAACCTGTGGGACATTGGCGGCACCAATCTCGTTCAGCACAATGTTGACCTGCTCAATTTGATTATCGCGGTTAGGGCTGGCGACATCGACAATGTGCAGCAATAAATCTGCTTGTGCCGCTTCTTCCAGCGTCGCACCAAATGCTTCAATCAGTGTGGTGGGCAAATGCTTGATAAAACCAACCGTGTCTGAAAGCACCACGGGATAGCCATCAGGCAGATGCATTTTGCGTGAAGTGGTATCAAGCGTGGCAAATAGCTGATCTGCCGCATAGACGCCAGAATGCGTTAAACGGTTAAACAAGGTCGATTTACCAGCGTTGGTATAGCCGACCAAAGACACGGTCATCAGGTTGGAGCGTTTGCGTGCACGCCGCTGCATCCCGCGCTGCTGTTTGAGTTTGTCCAGTTTTTCACGCAGTTGCTTGACGCGTACGCGCAGCATACGTCTATCCAGCTCCAACTGCGTTTCACCTGGACCGCCGCGCACACCGATACCACCTTTTTGCCGTTCAAGGTGGGTCCAGCCACGCACCAGCCGTGTAGACAGATGCTCCAGCTGCGCCAGCTCTACCTGCAACTTACCCTCGTGCGACTGCGCACGCTGGGCAAAAATATCCAGGATGAGACCGGTGCGATCAACAACGCGTGCTTCGAGCAGTTTTTCGAGGTTGCGCTGCTGCGACGGGCTCAAATCATGGTTAAAGGCAGCCACTTTGCTATCGTGCGCTGCCAACAATGCCTTGAGCTCATCTGCCTTACCAGAGCCGATAAAATATTTGGGATCGGGTGCCTGACGCTTGCCTTCCAGCGTCGCTGAGATATTCAATCCGGCAGTGCCGGCGAGGTGGCGGAGTTCTTGCAAACTTTCTTCGTAGTCAGCATCACCAAAATTGACGCTGACCAGAACGACGGCATCTCCGCCGCTTGGCCTATCAAACATGCATTAAGATTCTTGTGCTGTTTCGTGTGGCGCCAAACTGACTGGACGCGCTGGAACGATGGTTGAAATCGCGTGCTTGTAAACCATTTGGGTCACTGTATTTTTTAACAAAATCACATATTGGTCAAAAGAGTCAACCTGACCTTGCAACTTGATACCATTAACCAGATAAATAGACACTTGCACGTGTTCTTTTCTTAAGGCGTTCAGAAAAGGGTCTTGTAACATTTGGCCTTTATTATTCATAGAATTGCTCCTTGTTTGTTTTAATCGTATTGGAGTTTTATTATCTTGAACACCAATCCCTCATAATGACTATGATTGTACTAATTTGTTCCAATTTCAATCCCCGCACCTTATTTTTTTGGAAATAATGCGCGAATACGCTGCAAACAGGCCTCTTTACCCAATATCGACATCACCTGATCAATGCTGGGCGACTGTGCAATCCCGATTAAAGCCACCCGTAATGGCATGGCCAATTTGGGAAATTTAATCTGTTGCTCAGCCACGACCTGATTTAGCGCATCGTGTAAGTTATCGGCAGTCCAGGCAGAATCTTGAGTCTTTTGCAAAAAGCTTTCGATATACGCAGACGTTTCTTCCTGGATATGTTTGGTCGCATCTGCTTCATTGATCGCTGGCACCTGGTAGAAGAACGCAATTTCCTTTGCCAGTTGATTCAGGTTGTTAGCCCGCTCACGGTATAAATTCAGCACCGCCAGCAAATCCGGCGATTGCGTTTCCGTGATACCCAGCGCAGCCAGGCGCGGCTTCACTTCGTCCGCAATTTGCGCTAGTGGCAAGCTTTTAATGTAGTGCGCATTAAGCCAGTTGAGTTTTTCGGTATTAAACTGCGCAGCCGATGGCGTGATATGGTCAAGATCAAACCATGCACAGAACTGCTCCATGCTGAATACTTCATCATCACCATGTGACCAGCCCAAGCGTGCCAGGTAGTTAAGCACCGCTTCACGCAGATAACCGTCTTCGTGATACTGCATCACACTCACGGCGCCATGGCGCTTAGATAATTTCTGTCCATCATCACCGAGGATCATGGACAAATGCGCATATTGAGGCACTTGCGCGCCCAAAGCCAGCAACATATTGATCTGGCGCGGCGTGTTATTGACGTGGTCATCACCACGGATCACCTGCGTCACGCCCATTTCCCAGTCATCGACGACCACACAGAAGTTATAAGTGGGCGTGCCGTCAGCACGCGCAATAATCAGGTCATCCAGCTCGGCATTGGCAATCTCGATACGGCCTTTGACCATATCGTCCCATGCAACCACGCCAGTAGTCGGGTTTTTAAAGCGCACGACAGGCGGCACATCTTTGGGCGCATCAGGCAAGACCTTGCCTGTTTCCGGGCGCCAACGGCCATCATAGCGCGGCTTTACGCCCTGCTGCATTTGCGTTTCACGCAAGGCATCCAGTTCTTCTTTGCTGCAATAGCAATAATAAGCATGGCCTTCATCCAGCATTTTCTGGATAATTTTCTTGTAAGTATCCATGCGCTGCATCTGGTAAAACGGACCTTCATCATGATCCAGTTGCAACCAGGCCATGCCATCCAGAATCGCCTGCACCGCTTCTGGCGTTGAACGCGCGACATCGGTATCTTCAATACGCAGGATAAATTGCCCGCCATGGCGCTTGGCATATGCCCATGAAAACAAGGCAGTACGTGCGCCGCCAATATGAAGGTATCCGGTAGGGCTGGGTGCAAAACGGGTTTTAACAGCTGGTGACATGATGACTCTCTGAACGCTCAAGCCTGCCATTTTAACATGGCAGCCGCACTCCTGCCTGACTCCTAAGCTTGGTGCAAAATGGCCGCAACCAGATTGAAGCCAGCAGGCAAACGCGATATGATGCAGCCATGACGCAATCCCCTACTTTCAGCAACGATATTCATGTCGGCGAGCTTTATGGCAAACCTGCCGCACCTGGCCAGACCAGTGCGATTTATCATGTGGTCGCCGTGCACAAGCTAGGCATTACCTTGCAAAATATGGATAACCCGTTGAGCCAGTTTGAAACCACGGCCAGCAAATTGCTGCAATCCGGCTATGTGCGTTTAAGCCAAACGCCTTATGTCAATCTGCAACAGGCTGGCAAACGCAAAACAGCGCAACAAAAACTCAAGCGCTGCCCGTTTACGCTAGATGTATTTGCCGAGCGCGCCGATTGCGAACGACCGGCAGTGATTGCCTAAGCGACATCTACAATAAAAAATGCCGCAATAGCGGCATTTTTTACGACTTGATTCAGCGGATAACATCCTGGCTGATTAATCCTCTGGCGGCGCACCGATCAAATCATGCCCTTGCGAGTCGACAATCTGCACATCGACAAAATCACCTGGATTCAAGCCATCGGCATCCTGCAAGTAAACAATGCCATCAATTTCCGGCGCATCACTTTTCGTCCGCGCGATAGCAATGACATTGCCTTCGTCGTCTTCAGTCAGCTCATCCACCAGCACGGTTTGCAGGCTACCGATCTTGGCAGCCACTTTGGCCGCGCTGATACGCTCTTGCACCTCCATAAAGCGGCTTAAACGTTCCTGCTTGATTTCTTCAGCCACCTGATCCGGCAAGGCATTCGCCACTGCACCATCGACGGCAGAATAGGCAAAACAACCCACACGGTCCAGCTGCGCCTCTTCCATAAAGTCGAGCAGCATTTTAAAGTCGTCTTCGGTTTCACCCGGGAAGCCAACAATAAAAGTACTACGGATGGCAATTTCAGGGCAGATATCGCGCCAAGCCTTGATGCGCGCCAGGTTATTTTCGCTACTGGCCGGGCGTTTCATGGACTTGAGAATGCGCGGACTGGCGTGTTGCAGCGGCACATCCAGATACGGCAAAATCGCCCCCTCCGCCATCAGCGGAATTACATCATCCACATGCGGGTATGGATAGACATAATGCAAGCGCACCCACACACCCAGCTCACCCAGTGATTTACTGAGTTCAGTCATATGGGTCCTGACCGGACGGCCGTTCCAGAAGCCTTTACGGAACTTCATATCCACGCCATACGCTGACGTATCTTGTGAAATCACCAGGATTTCGGACACACCGGCGTTGACCAGGCTTTCGGCTTCGTTGAGTACATCACCAATCGGACGACTGACCAGGTCACCACGCATACTCGGGATAATGCAGAAGCTGCAACGGTGGTTACAGCCCTCAGAAATCTTGAGGTAAGCATAGTGCTTGGGCGTCAGGCGGATGCCTTGTGGCGGCACCAGGTCAACATAAGGATCATGTGGCTTGGGCAGATGTGTGTGGACGTGGCCCATGACTTCTTCGAGCGCATGCGGGCCAGTCACCGCCAGTACGCTGGGGTGCGCACCGGTGACGACGTCTTTTTTGGCGCCCAGACAGCCAGTCACAATCACTTTACCGTTCTTGTTGAGTGCTTCACCAATCGCATCCAGTGATTCCTGCACGGCAGAATCAATAAAGCCACAAGTGTTGACCACCACCAGGTCAGACTGCTCATAGCTATTACTAATTTCATAACCCTCAGCACGCAGCTGGGTCAAAATGCGCTCGGAATCAGACCCTGCTTTTGGGCAACCCAGGGAGACAAAACCGACTTTAGGCGAACTTTGCATAATGATTCTCTCTTAACCTTCTACCAACCATTTGGTGACAGCGACCGACGCCACACCCAACACAATTAACAATAACTGACTCAGGGTATCGCGTAACGCTGTGCGTTTATGCAAGCCCGGGATCAAATCGGCCACGGCCACATACAGCATGCTGGCGGCAGCCAAACTGAGGATATACGGCACCCATTGCTGCACCAGGTTTAAGGCCAGATAGGCCAGCAAACCACCTGCCAGAGTTGCCAGACTGGAGCCTATATTAAACAAGAATGCTTTTTTCTTGCTGTAGCCGGAGTGCAGCAAAATCAGGAAATCGCCCACCTCTTGTGGAATCTCATGCGCAATAATCGCCAATGCCGTCACCAACCCGACTTGCATATCAACCATAAAGGCCGCACAAATCAGGATGCCATCGACAAAATTATGAAAGGTATCGCCAACCATGATCATCAAGCCACTGCGGCCGCCATCGTGGGCATGGGCATGATGATGTCCGACGACCTGCGCTGGCTGAGCCTGTGGCAATTTAAATTTGATCGCCCCTTGTGGCTTCTTGCCCGCCTGCTGTTCCGGGTGCAACTCAGGGCAATGCGCTTCATCATGCATGGCATGCATTTCACAATGCTCACCATGGCAATGGCGCCATAACACCAGTTTTTCCAGGGTAAAGAACAACAACACGCCAAACAGCATGGTGGCGGTCATGGCTTCTATATTGGGGCTGGTTTCAATCGCATGCGGCAAGATTTCGAGAAACACCGCAGCCAGCAAGGCACCAATGGCGTAACTTACCAACAAAGGCACCCAATGTTTTTTGGCATTGAGCGCAAAGATCGCTGCGACACAGACGCTTAAAACTCCGCCCAGCAAACAAGCCAGCACCATGCCGGTAAAGGGTGAAATGTCAGAAAGTAATGTGGTCAAGGCAATCATGCAGTGTTTATCGCTGGAAGGCGCGCATTATACGTGAGTTATCAAAAAAACAAAGCATAAACAAATAGTTAACCTTTACCAGAACCAAGGTTTTAGCAGGCTATCAAGCCTTAAATAAACTGCGCCACGATATAGCCAATGACAATACCGATCAATAAGGCCATGGTCAGCCCGCGATAAGTCAGCACATCACGTGAATAGCCGCGGCGGATCGCGACATAAGAAACCAGATAACCCATCGCATTCAGCAACCAGATAAAACCGAAACTCAACACTTTCACGATAATGGGACCAATCAGTGGTACCAGGCCGATCAGGCCTACCAGCCATACAAACAACCCAGATACCAATCCCACCAGCACAGCCATCCCCGCCAGTACACGCGCATCCCAATCGAGATAAATGCCCGTCGCGATTAACGCCGCCAAGGCCATCGCCAGCAACAACATATTTGGCCAGGCACGCTGACCACTCAACAGTGTCTCCGTACCTGTGCCGGCAGCTGCCGGATGTCGGCGCGCACGTAATCGTTTAATCATCAGCAGAACCTATAGCGTTGAGATTAAACCAGCAAGGTCCTGCACCTTGGCGCAGTTTTGCCAGTGTGGTTTACGCATGCCGACATCGCCCGCATAACCCCAGCTCACCAGCGCAAAATCCATCTGGTTCGCATCAGCTGACATGCCGTCTTCCAGACGGTCGCCAATATACAAACAATCGTCTACCACCAACCCGTTGTCTGCCACCACGCGCCCGATCATTTCAGCTTTGGATTTAAGTGGCGGGTTAAAATAATCCAGCGCATACACGCCGGTGAAAAACGCCTGCCAGCCAAGATGGGCCATGATTCTTTCGGTCGGGTAAAAGCGCTTATTAGTCGCAATATATAACTGGTAGCCCTGTGCTTTCAGTTGCTGCAACATGGCAGGCACACCGTCAAACACCACTGACTGCAAACAGCCCGTGCTGTCGTAATGCTGCTTGAAAGCAGTTGCCAGTGTGTTTAATAAGGTAGCATCATCGCTACCTGAAAGCCGCTTCAGCGTTTCCATCAGCGGCGGGCCGATCACATCATGCGTCAACGGTGCTGCCAAAGGCGTATTGGTGGTGCTGAACGCCAAGCCAAAACAATGCAGGATGCTTGGCGCAGAATCAATCAATGTGCCGTCTAAATCAAAAATTAAATGCTGTTTCATAAATACTGTGAGTGAATCGTAAGAATGACTTTTTTATTATTTAGCCACAGAGGTCGCAGAGAACACAGAGGAAAACCTAAAGACCATCTTTATGGTGGCCTCTCCTAGGCAGCTTCAGTAAAAGTGCTTTTCTCTGTGCGCTCTGTGGCAAGAAATTTACTCGAGCCAGATAAAGCTACCCATGCGGCCGGTATCCCCATCGCGCCTGAAGCTGAAGAAAGTCTCAGGCTCGCTAAATGTGCAGCGTCCGCCACCATATACCTGCGTGACGCCTAATGTTTGCAAACGCTGCTTGGCAATGGTGTATAAATCGCCCAGCCACTTATCGCCTTTGGCTTTAAACGCAGACTCAGCTTGAGTATCTTGCGCCATAAACTGCGCCCGCACTTCACCGCCCACTTCAAACGCATCTGGTCCAATGGCGGGCCCCAGCCAGGCCATGAGTTGACCAGCCGACACCGGCATGGCAGCGATGGTCGCTTCAATCACGCCATCGCACAAACTTCGCCAACCTGCATGAATGGCCGCCACGGCCGTTCCGGCCTGGTCACAGAGCAACACTGGCAGGCAATCTGCGGTCATGGTCACACACACCACCTGCTGGCGACCGGTAAAACTGGCATCTGCACTTTCCAGGCAAGAGGACAAAGCGGCGTCAATCACCCGCACACCGTGCACCTGGTTCAACCATACCGGTTCGCTGGGCATATAAGCGCTCAATAATTGCCGATTGGCCGCCACATGCTGTGGCTGGTCTTTGACATGATCGCCTAAATTCAAACTGGCATACACGCCCATGCTCACCCCACCATTGCGTGTAGTTTGCAAGGCTTTCACATTGGCAGGCGCGGGCCAGTCAGGCGTGATGAATGCTAAGCCAGTCATTATTCGTCCTCGTCGCCCCAGTCTTCGCCCATATCATCATCGGACTCATCATCAAAGTCGTCGTCGCCCCAATCTTCGTCATCGTCCCCGACAAACAGGCCGTTTTCATCGACATTAAAATCCGGGGGCGGCAGTTCTTCCACCGGCTTGACCACGCGCATGGCTTCCAGCAACTCACGCATATCGTCGGCCAATTCAATCTGCCATTCCATCGGCTCATTGGTCACCGGGTGTATCAAGCCCAATTTAATAGCGTGTAACGCCTGGCGTTTAAAGTTGCCAATCACCTCGCGCAGTTCTGGCGTCATCATTTTGTGCGGAATAATATTGCCGATACCATACATCGGATCCCCCACCATAGGTGCTTTCAGATGCTGCAAATGCACGCGGATCTGGTGCGTACGGCCGGTTTCGAGGTTACAGCGCAGATAAGTATTGGTGCCAAAGCGCTCGAGGATTTCGTAATGCGTGATGGCCGGACGGCCGCGACGGATCACAGCCATCTTGGTACGGTGATGCGGGTGACGGCCAACCGGCTGATCAACCTTGCCGTTGCGCCACAACTGCCCCCACACAATCGCGCGGTATTCGCGCTTGACCGTACGTGCCTGCAACTGGCGCACCAGGCTGGTTTGCGCTTCCAGCGTTTTGGCAACAACCAGCAAGCCGCTGGTATCTTTATCCAGCCTGTGCACAATACCTGCCCGCGGCACTTCTTTGAGTGACGGCCAGTGAAACAGCAAAGCGTTGAGCAGCGTGCCGCTCCAGTTACCGGCAGCCGGATGCACCACCAAGCCGGCTGGCTTGTTAATAATAATCAGGGTATCGTCTTCGTAAACGACGTCCAATGGGATATCTTCAGGTTCAAACGCGTTTTCCTGCGCGTTTTTAGGCGGCGTGACTAGCAATTGCTCACCGCCCCAGACTTTGGTTTTAGCCGTTGGTGCTTTGCCATCCAGCAAAACCAGCCCTTCTTTGATCCAAGCCTGTAATCGGCTGCGAGAATGATCCGGCAACATTTGCTGCAAAGCCAGATCGAGACGCTGCCCGCCAAGATTGCCAGGAACGACCAGATGTAAGGAGGCGCTTTCTTTCATATTTTCAAACAGCATCAGTTATAATGCCCTGAGTTTCCTTTGATAAAACAACATTAAACAACATGCTTCGCATTTTACCGCTTAACACCCTGTTCACGCGTGCTTTTATTTTGATCACCGCGCTGGCTTTGAGTGCTTGTGCCATTTTCGGCAATCCGAATCCGCCAGATGAGACCAAGGGCTGGGCAGAACAACGCCTCTACGCTGCAGGTCAGGAGAAAATGGCTGACAAAAACTACGACAAGGCCATTGAGTATTTCCAGAAACTGGAAGCACGCTATCCGCATGGCGCCTATGCCACGCAAGCGCAGCTGGAAGTGGCTTATGCCTACTATAAAAAATCTGAGCCGGTGCTGTGCTTATCCGCCGTTGATCGTTTTATCAAGCTGCATCCTAATCACCCCAACCTCGATTACGCCTATTACCTCAAAGGCCTGGCGACATTTAACGAGCGCGGCATTATGGAGAAATACACCAAGCAGGAAATCAACGACCGCGACCCGAAAACCTTGCGCGTCTCATTTAACGCATTCAAAGAACTGGTTGAGCGTTTTCCGACCAGCCGTTATGCCAAAGACTCAACCCAGCGCATGGTGTACCTGGTAAACACGCTGGCCATGCATGAAATGCACGTGGCACGTTACTATATGCAACGCAAAGCCTATGTCGCAGCACTCAACCGCTCCAGATACGTCTTGGAAACCTACCCGAACTCTAGCTCGGTGGAGGATGCCCTGGTGACCATGATTAGCGCCTACGATGCGATGGATATGGCTGACCTGAAAGGCGACACACTGCGTATTTTGAAAACCAATTACCCTGAAAATCCGATGATCACCGGTAAAATTAATGAAGATGAAAAGATCTGGTGGAAATTCTGGGAAAGTTTGTACTAAACCTGTCTATTATTTAGTTGCTTATTTAGCACCCAAAAAACGCCAGTCAAGCTGGCGTTTTTTTATTACGTCAAACAACACTACTCAACCCCTTTTTGATCACAAGCAAAACCTTCCGCGCGCTCTGCCGCAAAAGCTTCTCTCTCAAACGGATGATCATAGTAAGCATGTCGGCCACACAATAGCTGCCACAATCCTGCCAGCAAATAAGCTGGAATAAACAATATCCCCCAGCGCTCAGCTTGCTTGACATGCACATGTTCGTGCGTGCGCAACTGATCCAATACGCCAGGCGAACAGCCGATAATCACATGCCCCAAGGCCATGGCAGCGAATCCACCCAGGTGCAACATACACGTTGCCATCCGACCACCATGCACCTCAACCACGCCATGGCTGATGCGTACCTTCGCCCCTAATAATAGCCACAGCAGACCAGCAGCTAGGCCTATCAAGGTCGTTGGTAATGTCCACAGAAAAACAAGCATGCGTATCATCATAGATGCCAATCATACAGAATGCCTGTCACCCGTGCTTGGTTGACAGTCGTATGCTCCATGCATATCATATGAGAATAGTTATCATTACATCAACAAGCCCTCATGCCCGCAGCGGATGCTACTCCTCAACAAGCGCTACGCACTTTTTATCATGCGCACCACACTTGGCTGGTCAATTGGTTAAAACGACGTCTTGGCTGCGTTCATCATGCGAATGATCTTGCACATGATACGTTCCTGAAGCTGGTTGCCAAACCATCCACATTGACGCACATTCAGGAGCCACGGGCTTTTTTGAGCACCGTGGCGCATGGGCTGATGGTGGATCAATTTCGCAAAAGCGCATTAGAACAAGCCTATCTGGACGCGATCAGGCATTTACCAGTATCCTTGGCGCCCTCCCCAGAAGATCATCTTGCCATGCTTGAAATCCTGCTACAGATAGATCTCTTATTCCGTGGACTAAAACCGAATGTGCGCAATGCTTTTTTACTGTCGAAACTGGAAGGGCTGACCTATCCTGAAATTGCAATGCGACTCGGTATTTCCTTGCGTACGGTTGAAACTTACATGGCCGAGGCACTACGCCACCTATTAACCGTGCCGCGCGCTTAATACATCCAAAGCAAACTACGCCCCATGTCTACACTCAACGCTCGCCCAATCAGTACATCTGCCAGCATCCCCCCTGACATTATGGATGAATTGATCGCCTGGTCAGTCAAGTTAAATTCAGGCACCGCAAGCGATGTTGACCAGCAGCGTTTTCAGGAATGGCGGGCTTTTGATCCCATGCATGAACACGCCTGGCAAACACTGCATGCCATGGAGCAAAATTTCACAGCTATTCCAGCACACGCCAGGCAGCTTGTCGCGAACACCATTACGCGTGCTGATGCACAAACTATCACGGCAAGGCCGCGCAAACCTAAACTCAAAGCGTTGGCGATGACGACGGTCACACTGCTTGCAGCCGCCTTCCTGATCAATCAAGTTTCGCCATGGCAACAGCCAATACACTATGCCACCCACATTGGTCAGCGCGCGACGTTCCAACTGGCAGATGGCACGCAACTCATGCTGAATACCAACTCCAGTGTAGATGTGCGCTACACCCTGTTGAAACGTGAAATTGTGCTCAACCACGGTGAAGTTTATCTCATCACGGGCCATGATACTGACGCGTTGTTTGGACGTCGCCACTTCTGGGTCAATACGGCGCAGGCAAAACTTGAAGCCATAGGCACCCGCTTTTCGGTATATCAGCAAGCAAATACCACTCAACTGCATGTGGCCGAGGGGATTGTGGCCATGCATGTCGCGCAGCAGCCAGAAGTCAGAGCATACGCCAATGACACCTACCGCATGCAAGGGGCAAGCGCTTTACCAATTAAAGCTGAGACACCGCATTCTGATCCAATGGCTTGGGTAGATGGCGTCATTATCGCCAAACAAATGCGCTTGGAGCACTTGATGACCGAGCTCTCACGTTATCAGGCGCTGCCACTCAGCTATGAAGACAATACCGGCAACCTGGTTGTATCTGGCGTATTTCAGCTCAATCGTAATGACCCGGCCGAACATGCTTTACAAACATTGGGCCACACCTTGCCTATCCGCATCACCCGGCAGCACGGGCAATTGCTTATCAGAAAAAAATAATTCCAATAAATCTGCGGGTTTTTGCCCAGTTATTCGGCATAGGGTTATTTCTCTCATTTACACAGAGGTTTAACGCAATGCCCGGGCAATCACATCAACAAAAACCATTTTTCCGCAAACATATTTCAACCGCCTTGCATGCGGCATTGATTGCAAGTGTGAGTGCTGGTTTCACCGCCACCTACTCCAACGCGGCCTATGCCGAAGAGAACCAGGTGTTTGACTTCAAATTACCGGCAGGCAAGCTTGAAGATGCTCTCAATGCCTTAGCAAAACAATCAGCAATTACCCTGACCTTTGATGCAAACCAGGTCAAAGGCAAAACGGTGCGTGCCATCAAAAAATTGTTAACGCGCGAGCAAGCCCTGCAACAATTGCTGAAAGATACCGCTTTAGAAGCCAAAGCCACGAATGGCGCCATCATTATTGTGCCAAGGCCAATCGCTGCACACACCGACACCTTACCCGAAGTCAGTGTCAGCGCAAGCCGCTCACGCGCCACTAACACCCTGTCTCAGCCCTTTGCAGGCGGCCAAGTGGCAAAAGCCAGCCGTATGGGTATTCTTGGCAATGTCGATATTTTTGATACCCCATTTAGCACACAAAGCTACACCGAAGAATTCGTGCTTGACCAACAAGCAAGACGCCTGGCTGATATTATTGCTGCAGATCCTTCTACCCGCAGCGCCATGGCGGAATATGGCGACAGTGAAACCTACCATATTCGCGGATTTCCTTTATTTACCAACCAGGTGGGTATTAATGGTTTATATGGCATGACCGACCTGCGCCGTATTGCGCCTGACTTCTATGAACGGGTCGATGTATTAAAAGGCCCTGCTTCCATGCTCAATGGCAGCAGCCCATTTGGCGTCACGGGTGGCAATATCAACCTGGTCTCCAAGCGTGCGGGCGACACGCCGCTTAATCGTTTTACTGCCAGTTACATTTCAGACAGCCAGTTTGGCGGACACCTTGATCTGGGTCGCCGATTTGGTGAAGACAATGCCTGGGGCGTACGCCTGAATCTGCTGGCACGTGATGGCGATACCCCGATCAGCCGCCAGTCAGACCGCATGCATATCGGCTCTCTGGCCGTAGATTATCGCGGTGAAAAACTCACCGCCAGCTTTGACCTGGCAAGCCAGGATCGCTTAACCAGAGGCTATTCAGCCAACATCACTTACGGTTCTGGCTTTGCACTCCCACGTGCACCGCAAAATGATAAAAACTTTGTCAATGACTGGGAGTTTTTTAAAGGCGACTCGCATTACTGGATGACAAAAGTCGAATACGAATTCACGCCCGCCTTCACCGCTTACATTAACTACGGGCAAGCCAAAGGCAATGAAGAATATTTTTATGCGGGCTCACAAGGACGCCGCATCATCAACAGTGCAGGCGACTTCACCGCACGTGTCGGTGGTTATCGAGGCTGGTATGAGGTTGACACCTACGAGGTAGGTTTGCGTGGTTTTAAGCAACTGGGCAGTGTCAGCAACAATTATGCACTTGTCTACAACGACTTTAACCGTACCGCTGGGGGTGCCGTCGCACATGCCACGGCGCCATACACCGGCAATATCTATCAAAGCCCTAATCTGCCTAAACCCACGGTCAATTTTGGCGTGATTCCACAAAACGGCGACTTGCAATTAAACAGCATTGGGCTCATCAACACCTTCGGTTTTGTCCAAGACAATGTGTTACTCACCTTGGGTGCACGTCAGCAAACACTTTACAGCGGGATTTTTAACAACGGCTCTAAAGTAAATGCTTATGATGAGAGCAAAGTCACACCAACGACTGCGCTGCTGGTTAAACTCGGCAATTACTCTTTGTATGGCAATTACAGTGAAGGCTTATCTCAAGGAGCCATTGCACCCAGCACAGCGTCCAACCCTAACGAACAGTTGCCGCCATTTGTCGCCAAGCAACATGAGGTTGGAGTGAAATATAATGCGGGAACCTTTGGTGTCACTGCCGCCGTTTTCCAGATTACGCAACCCAATGTCTTTACCACTACAGCCGGCCGTCTGGTCGATGACGGCGAACAGCGCAACCGTGGTCTGGAACTGTCAACCTTTGGTCAACCCTTGAGTGGACTACGCCTACTTGGCGGCGTCACTTTTATTGATGCAGAACAAACAAAAACACTCAACGGCATCAACAATGGCAAAGATGCGATTGGCGTACCTAAAGTCAATGTGGTGATCAATGGCGAATATGATATTTATGCGCTCCCCGGTTTAACGCTGACTGGCCGAATTTCCAGCTTTAGCGAAGCACAAGCGGATAATGCCAATACACAAAGCATTCCCGGCTGGACGACCTTTGATGCAGGTGCACGTTATGTCACACACTTCTCGGGCAACAAAGTGACGTTACGCGCCAACGTAATGAACCTGGCAGATAAAAACTACTGGAACTCAGTATCGCGCAGCTTTATTACCATGGGTGCCCCACGCACGGCCCTGCTTTCAGCAACAATAGACTTTTAATGCCTCACAAAGGCCTGCTGAGCAGGCCTTTGATTATCTGGCCTGGCATTGAATAGGCAGCATGCGGCCAATCTCTACCGTCAAGGCATTGCCTTTACCGCGGATGGTATTCGGCCCGTTGCTGTAGATAAATCCTGAACCGCTGGGCTGCTGTGGCAGGCTGATTTCACTTTGCGCACGCATGAGCACCGCACTGGCAGGCTCAGCCACAAAGCGCACACGCAATACTTCGCCATTCTGGCAATCAAACACCACAGCCTCAGAGCTCACTACCGGTGCCTTGGCAGCACACCCCGCAAGTACCGAGGCAACACATGCACTGCGCAGCAAAATCATCGCCAAACTCATACTGGCCTCGGCGCAAACATGATAATAGCCATACCCAACATGGCGACTGCCACCCCCAGCATATCCCAGCCGGAAGGTTTGATACCATCCACCAGCCACAACCAGATAATCGCCACGCCGATATAGACACCGCCGTAAGCGGCATAGACACGGCCAGCCGCCGTTGGGTGCAGCGTCAGCAACCAGGCGAACAATGCCAGGCTGAGTGCAGCGGGTACTAATAGCCAGGCACTTTTACCAGCCCTTAACCACAAATAAGGCAAATAACAGCCAACAATTTCAGCCACAGCGGTCAGTGCAAATAGAAATAGTGTTTTCAGCAAAAGAATTCTTTTCCAGAAGATGAATGGAGCAGCTAAATGACCACGCGGCCTTTATGCACACCCTGCCGCATCGGGTATGCCCTTTGCAAAGCGCCTGTATTGCAGCCAATAAAGTAATACGCCAGCCGCAAGATTAAACACCGCCTGCAATAAGGGCAAAAACAGAAAAATCAGCCCTTCCTGCGCATCGGGATACATGAGCAAGGTCTGGCCATATACCCATGCAACGACCAGCACTTCGAACACGGCAAACCTTAACCATTGTTTCTGGATATCACAGCGGTGAAAGAAATACCTGCCAGCAAACAGAATGACATAAGGCATCACAGTCCACAAAGTGATGAGTAACCCTGCGCGCTGGCTTAAAAAACGTAAACTGCTGGCGGCAATAATCTCAAAGCAAACCGCCAATATGGCGCCAGACAAGGCCACCAGCGATAGTTTTTGCGTAGGTTTCATCTCACGTTCAAGAAATTTGCAGCCATCGGTAGTTGCTGATTTTGCCTGGAGGCAAATCAAATGAGCGCGCACCGGACAGGGTAAATGAGGCGCCAAAAGAAACAGAAACAGGCGCATCCAGCACGGCGGTTGGCCGGGTTTTATCCACCACGAGCACCTCCACCTCACTCGGCTCGGACTGGTTACCTGCGTCGTCTTCAACCACCAGGCGGAAGCGATGCCGCCCCGGTGGCAGAGGGTTCGTCGCATCTACCGTGACTTCAATGCTGGCCGTGTTGGTTCTGATTTCCTGCCCTGGGATAAACTTTGCCATACCACCCTCCCCTTTGTCGCAAAAGACGTGTGAACTTAACTGCCTCACAATGTATGACAGATTTCATGCACGGGCAAGGGACAGTTTTGCAAGCAGCGGCGCAAGCCGAATTACTCCTGCTCTGAAATCAGCAGTTGATTATGGTCAGTCTTGAGGTAAAACGTGCCGTTCTGGTCAATCTGGATCGCACGTATACGATAGCCGCTCAATACCGGCTCGGCATAGACCAGCGAAGTCCCCTCTTTGCGCACACGGTACAAAGTGGTATTGCCCATGCCTGCAACAAATAAATCGTTATCCCAGAAGTCATTGCGGCCGGTGGATGGATATTTCACCAAGGGACCAATACCGATCGAAGGCACAAACGTCATTGCTGGTTTTTCGTAGCCTTCATGGCTATTAAACTTGTTACCATAATAGCCGCTCATGCCATCGCGCTCGTAGATGGTGCCATAACTGACAATCGGCCAGCCATAGTTTTTGCCACGTTTAATCAGGTTAATTTCATCGCCGCCACGTGGCCCATGATCAGTGAGCCATAGCTCATTGCTTTCACGGTCAAAATACAAACCGCCTGAAGGCGAGCGGAAACCGGAAGCATAGACTTCAGCATTCAGGCGCTGCAAATCAATACGCACCACTTTGCCCAAGGAGGTCGTTTTGTCCTGCACACGGTCTGGCTTGGAAAAATCGCCGAGGCTAAGGTATAAAGTACGCTCATTCTCACCCAGCGCCAACTTGCCGCCTACTTGATGGCCTAAAATTGGCTCTTTAATGGCTGGGCGGCTGATATAAATCTCACGGTCAAAACTGACCTCACTATTCTCGACATCGACCTCAAATTCACTCACGGCCAGCCGCACACCATTACTTGCCTCATCCCAGGCGGTATAAGCCACATAGAGGGTTTTCCCCACCAGCAAAGAGTCTTTCACGCCAGACAATTCCCGGCAATACACCAGTTGTTTGCTGCTGCTTTCGTCAGCCGAGGTTTCGCCGCCAGGGATAAACTTAGCCAAGGCTTTGCCTGGCTTCACCAACTCCATGCTGTCGTTCTGGCGCACGAAAAACACTTCGCCACACTTGCTGATAAACAGGAATAGTTTTTTATCCAGCCGCTCAAAAGGACCGGACGGATACTGATCTTCAAAGGGTAGTTTGTATTCCTTGAGGGTTTGCGTGCCAAACACTGAACTGATCCTGGGTGGCTCGGGGGCTTTGTTGGCTTCTTTGTCAGCCTCAGCCGCCTCGCTTCCAGATAGCAACAACCTGGGTACCACATCTTCACCGGCCAACGTAGTGACTGGCAATACACAACTTAAACACAGAGCAACAATGACACTGAATGCCCCAAGGGCAGAGGTCGCGATTGAACATCGCTGATTAGAATAATGCAAAACAAGACTCTCCGTTAGCTAGCTTCTTTTCGAGTCCCCCATCCCAAAAAAGTTTATACAGCCTTAAAAATGTGAATTTAAAACAATTAAAATCAATACGTTATTTATTTTTATTAATGTAATTTGTCACTAAAATTTTTAATAACAAAGCAGAAATCATCACGCCCCAGGCGGCTAATGTCAACTTGATAAACGCTGCAAAGGCATCCTGCTGACAAACTGCTTGCAAGAAAGAAAATGTATCCTCACAGCCAAAGGCCACCACTGCAAAAGCGAAGCCAGGCCCCAGATGCAAAATACTTAAACCATAAATCAAACCACGTAACAACTCAGACTCCAAGCACAAAAATTTAAAACGCTTTATCCTTAAGACAATATGCCTCTGGGCAACAGTGACTTACTGCATGCCTTTAAATATCTGGTAAGTGCCACCCGTGTAATTACCTTGAAATGAACTGGCCCTGACGCCCGCAGCCACTTCCATTTCGAACGGCACGCGCTCATAAGAATAAAAATAGCGCCCTTTTTGCACGCAACGATCACAAGGGCTATTGTCGTAACTATACACGTCAACCTGTGCATCGCCGACCCCTTGAATGCGCTGTTGGTGATACCCGGCAAGAATCACTTTTTCTATCACCACGCCAGGCGTGGTGTTAACCTGCCAGGTCACGCCTTCATAAGCCATCAGGCCCAAAATAATCGGCGTCGTCTCATCACTGACATTCACGGTAATCGTGCGCTGATCTCGTCCAGGATTCAACAATGCCTGGCACGTATTCACAGCGGAAGGTTCTGATTTACCTGCGGCCTCGTTCATCGCCTGGCACTGTGCCCACCATGGTCGCTTATCCGCGGTTTCCGGCAGCTGCCCCTGGTAAACGCCTACCACATGCAAAGCCGCTTGTGAGGCGGATTTGGGCTTCACAACAGGCGCCTGGGTGATCGTGCTAGGCACTGTGCTGCAACAACTAGCTACCAGCAGTGGCAGGCAGGCAACAAGTAGATAAGCCATTAATTGACGCTGATTCGTCATTCTTACTCTTTCTGGTCTGCGAAAACAGATCACTCATTCAAAGTGATTGATATCATAAAAAAAGCCCCTGGCGGGGCCACATGGTTTGCAATAGCCAACCCTGTTTATAAATGAATCTCCCAGCTTTGCAATAGCCAGTTTGAGCTATGCCTGTGTGAATGTGTCGCTAACGTTTGATTGCCAGCACCAGCACACCGACCGCCACCAGCGCTAAGCCCAGCCACTCACGTGCATTTAAGCGCTCGCCCAAAAACAGGCAGGCAAACACCGCGACCAGCACCAGGCTCAACTTATCCACCGGCGCGACCTTGGAGGCTTCGCCCAGTTGCAGCGCACGAAAATAGCAAATCCACGAGCCTCCAGTGGCCAAAGCGGATAAGCTGAGAAAAACCAGTGAACGGCCGGGTAGCGTGAATGGATTACTCCATTTACCCGCCAGCCAGACGAACGGGGCCAGCACCAGCGTAATCAGCACCGTACGAATCAAGGTGGCAAAATCAGAGTCTATGCCTTGAATACCGATTTTGGCAAAAATGGCCGTCAGTGCAGCAAAGCAGGCCGACAGCAGCGCCCAGAACAACCATTGACTCACCATAAATGCAACTCCCGAGTTTTGTAAGAGACCAGTATATCAAGTGCGCTCATGGCTGTTAAAGAGATGACGTTTGCATAGAAATAAAAAAGACCGGCCGTAGCCAGTCTTTTTAACTAAAATGAGATTAGGCTTTCTCGCTACCGATAAAACGGTAAATGACCGCCCCTAACACTGCACCTACAATCGGCGCCAGCCAGAATAACCAGAGCTGTGAAATCGCCCAGCCATCAACAAACACGGCCACGCCAGTGCTGCGCGCAGGGTTCACCGAAGTATTGGTAACCGGGATAGAGATCAAATGTATCAAGGTTAAGCACAAGCCAATCGCAATCGGTGCGAAGCCTTGTGGCGCGCGCTTGTCGGTGGCACCCATAATCACCACCAGAAACATCATGGTCATGACCACCTCAGTGACAAACGCCGCCAGCAGGCTGTAGCCGCCAGGCGAATGCGCATCATAGCCATTAGAGGCAAAGCCTGCGGTCACATCGAAGCCCGCCTTGCCGCTGGCGATCACATACAATACGCCACCGGCCACAATCGCGCCCAATACCTGCGAAACAATATACGGCAGCAATTCTTTGGCCTGAAAACGGCCACCCGCCCACAACCCGATAGACACGGCCGGATTCAAGTGACAGCCAGAAATATGACCAATGGCAAAAGCCATGGTCAGCACAGTCAAACCAAACGCCAGAGATACCCCCAGCAAGCCGATCCCTACATCAGGAAAAGCCGCTGCCAATACGGCACTACCACAGCCCCCTATCACCAACCAGAATGTGCCAAAAAACTCCGCGACATATTTTTTCATTGCGCCCTCTCCTTTTTTAAATAGCCGATGGTTTACTCAACATGCCCGTGTGTTGACTCGACACCTGGTACCCACTCACAGCACGTTGTGCGCTCAATATAGCAAACTATCGCCCCTGCAGATGCGATCTGTTAAAAAATATTAAATAGCACTATCCTAATATCACATGCCAGGCATCTCACACGCTCAAAATAAAAAAGGCCGGCAACTGCCGACCCTTCAAAATCCCCTTAACCCTCATATGGTTAATGATCAATCCACATTTTGCCCAATGCGCCACAGCACGCCGGATGGGTCGGCAATACAAAAATCGCGCATGCCCCAGCTTTGCAGCTGAATCGGCCATACTTTGACACCGTAGGTCTGAATAATGCCGCTCTCTTGTATTTTGTCCCACCAGGCGTCGACATCATGCACGAGCAAATGCATCATGAAATTCTCGGCCAGGTTATCCGCACAAAAATCCTGCAACAGAAAGCTCACATGCGCATAATGAAAATAAGCCACGCCGCCGCCTTCTGACGCCATGGTAAAACCCATGTCTTTATAAAACTGCTTGGAAAGCTCGAAATTTTTGGAAGGAACGAAGGCTTTGATTTCTGTGACGGTGAGATTAGACATGATTAGATTTCCCAGTTTTTTGATTATTAGCCCGCGCGTTTGAACGAATTCTATTTTAAAAAAATTATGCCACCTCAACAACCCAGGCCGGGTTCCAGACCACTTCCCAGACATGCCCGTCCGGATCCTGAAAGTAACCCGCATATCCGCCCCAGAACGTCTCGTGTGCTGGTTTGATCACTCTGGCACCAGCCGTTAACGCTTGCACCATGACATGATCTACCTCTTGTGCCGAAGCCACATTATGCCCCAGCGTAAACGCAGTCGCGCTGGCAGGCGTCAAAGCCAGTCCGGTATCATGGCTAATGCTCTTGCGTGGCCACAGCGCCAGTTTTAAACCAGAAGCAAGCTGAATAAACACCACGGCACCATATTCATACTCCTGACCAATAATGCCTTCGGTTTTAAAGCCCAGTCCCTCTCGATAAAACCGTAATGACCGCTCAAGATCCTCTACGCCCAGCGTAATCACGCTAATATGCGGCCTCATTGCCATGGCCTAGTGCTTGCGCTCATACTGGCGGCTCACCTGTTGGCAAAACGCAGCGGTTTTCGAAGTATCTTCAGGCTCGATATCCGCTTCAAACGCATCCAATTTATTCAGAATCTCTTTTCTGCCCTGATATTTACGCCTGAGTTTGGCGAGCTTGTCGTCCGTCCCTACACAAGACTGGCACACCGCATGATCAATATCGGCTTGCCGTTCTTCATCGTAGCCATATTCTCCGCGCCAATGGTCACAAGCCTCGCGTTGTTCAACAAACAGCGTGACGTCTTTGGGTAATGCATTGCCTGCACTTGCTGCGCCGCAGAAACACAGCAATACAAGTGAATAAATGCTTAAAGTATTAGCCATCAACAGGATGCTCCGGTGTATCCAGAATA
The DNA here is from genome assembly GCF_000800115.1 of Methylophilus sp. Q8. Classification (NCBI taxonomy): domain Bacteria; kingdom Pseudomonadati; phylum Pseudomonadota; class Betaproteobacteria; order Nitrosomonadales; family Methylophilaceae; genus Methylophilus; species Methylophilus sp. Q8. The sequence continues at coordinate 2,711,193 of NZ_JUHE01000001.1, forward strand.
TATTGATAAAAGCCCAAGTCCAGCCAGCGCCCAAATTTGAACCCCGCTTGCCTGATGGTACCGGCATGGGTGAAACCAAGCCGCTTGTGGAGCGCAATACTACCTGCATTTTCTACATCTATGCCACCCACCATCACATGTACCTGTTGATCTGAGGCCGCTGCCATCAACTGCTGCATCAGGGCCAGCCCCACTCCTTTGCCGCGATGCGCCGGATGTACATAGACTGAATGTTCTACCGTATATTTATACGCAGGCCAGACACGGAAGGTGCCATAGCTGGCAAACCCTAGCAGCACACCCTCATGATTCACCGCGCCAATCACCGGAAAACCATTTAAGGCTTTAGCCTCAAACCACGGCAGCATGGCATCAAACACACGAGTTTTGTAATCATACAGCGCCGTCGAATGCAGAATCGCGTCATTGAAAATATCAAGGATTTGCTGCGCATGCGCCTCATGATTGCAAGCAACAAACTGCAAGTGGCTCTCCCAAATGACACCAGCGCATGTGCGCTGGTTATTTTTGAATCACAGGGAGCGTATCTCGCCCCCTTCAATAAAGCTTACACAGGCGTTGCAAACTTCAAGCCGATAATGCCGGCCACAATCAACGCCAGGCTGATCAGCCGTAAAGGATGTGCCGACTCACCTAGCAGCACAATGCCAAGGATCACTGTGCCAACCGCGCCTACTCCTACCCAAATTGCATAAGCCGTGCCCATGGGTAGCGACTTCATCGCCACCCCCAGCAAACCAAGGCTAATCACCATAGAAAGCACCGTGCCCACCGTCGGCCATACACGCGTAAACCCTTCGGTGTACTTCAGCCCCACTGCCCAGCCAATTTCAAACAATCCTGCAACCACAAGAATGACCCAGTTCATACATACCTCACAATGACATAGGGCCGTCCCCAATTGAAGAAAGCAGTGAGGTCGTCCCCACGCCATGCAAAGAATATCACCTCAAACTGCATAGGCGAAGTGCGCTTATGCTAGCTTGCTCAGCGCGCGCGTCAATCTATCCAGATTTTGTTCATTGGCTGGCACGACAATATGCCTTACAGCTTCAGCAGTCTCAACATCCGCAAACGCTTGCGCCCAATTCACCTCAGTGCCATTGGCTACGGCAGTCAGCTTCACGTTCAGTGTAAATAATGGCGCACAAACATGCTCAATCACGATCTTGCTATTCGGCTCAAGCGCAGCAAACACACTTTCATTCGGATAACGCTTACCATCCGGGCCATGCATCACAAACTTCCATTGCCCGCCTGCCTTAAACTCGAACACCTCAAATATATTAATGAACCCTTCCGGTCCCCACCATTCAGCAAGCAACTCTGGAGATGAAAAAGCAGCGTAAATAGCTGCTGGGGAGAATGGCAAAACCCTGGAAGTAAAAATGACGCTTTCTTCAACTGGCATACGATCACTCCGAACTTATCAAAACTCGTGAAGCTTAACCTTTGACATAATGGTAGATGTACTTCCACGCAGCGCCCCGTTTGATAGAGGGGTTAGGTCTATTAAGCACGACCTGGCTGCCATTCTGAATAAGCAGGAATTTCTCCATCATACTTAAGCCATGAAACTTCGTGAGACTTGAAAATATGAAATTCGGGGGTTTGTTGAGGAGACTCATCCAATGTTGCTACACGTAAAACTACATGCTCTTGCTCTGCGCGTTGGGCAATTAAATGAGTACCACAATTTGAACAAAAGAAACGGAGTTTGCCCTTCGACGACTCAAATGACTTTAATAATTCCTGACCACGCACCCAGCGAAAGTTTGAGTGTTTAACACCCGCGGCAGTATTAAAAGCTGCGGCATGAGCTTTTCTGCACGTTTGACAAGAGCAATGACTGATTGGAGTGTCAAGCTGTGACACTTCATATATAACGCCACCGCAAAGACAACTACCTTTCATATGCATCTTTCACTTTCACACCTAACGTTTTGAATTAAGGGGCTAGCTTTAGCCAGTCCCGCTTGATGGAGGGGTTAGGTCTACACTGCATCGTTTTCCGCAATCCACAACAATATAGCTGTATCTGCACCGCCAATTTCGACGGTACGAGTGCCATGCATCAGAACGCCAAGGCCGTGCTCATCATCCCAAGTACAGCCTAGTTCAAAACCAATGTATGGAACTCCATGCTTTAGTATCGGGTGAATGTTTATAGTATGTAGCCCGATTAAACCTCGTAAGTCATCTACAGATTGAATATCGGGCATGTATTTTATTTTCTCATTCCCAGAATAGCCGTATTGTTCTTGGAGTGATGGATAGCTTTCTAGAATTGATGCAAGTACTACTGTTGTTAATTCTGCTTCATGTTCAATTACCCAACCAATCGCTGATAATTCAATATCATTTAATGGTTCGTTTCCTCGGCCCTCAGGGGCAAATACAACCTTAACGTGCCCATCAGAAGGAATGGCAGAACTTTGTGCACCATAAGCCCCGCTTCTATTCTGGAAGCCTTTCCATGAGGGGAATAATGCATTGGCAACCCACCATATGTCATCTTCAAGTTTAAAATCTAGTTGTACATTTGACATGTTTCTGAAGACCTAACGTTAATTAGACCCAAAAAACGAACTTAATTTTTTATTTAATCCAGGGGCTATAAAATTTATAAAATGACTTGTCATAATTAAATCAACATTTAGAATATTTATATTACACCTAAACTTAGAGGTGACGCTATGGATAACACACCTGAGGTAAAACCGGCGCTTAAGTTATTTCCTTTAATCATTGAGCGCTTGCGGGTGGAGCATTACAGCAAGCGCACTGAGGCGTCTTATATAGCGTGGATTAAACGCTATATCCTGTTCCATGACAAGCGGCACCCACGTGACATGGGTGCGATTGAAGTAGCCGCATTTTTAAGCCATTTGGCGACCGATAAACAGGTGGCAGCCAGCACGCAAAGCCAGGCGAAAAGCGCCCTGTTGTTTTTGTATGACGAGGTGCTGGGGCAAACATTGCCAACGCTTGAAAATGTCACCAAAGTGGTGGCAAAAAAGCAATTGCCGGTGGCGCTAAGCACACAAGAAGTACAGGCGATACTTTCACGGCTGGATGGCAATATGTGGTTATTGGTAAGTTTGCTGTATGGCAGCGGTTTGCGGGTGATGGAGTGTTTGCGCTTACGGGTCGCGGATATTGATTTTGCCAAACAGGAATTTTTTGTACGCGATGCACAAGGCCACAAAAACCGTATCACGCTCTTGCCCGCTAGTTTGGTGAATCCTTTAAAAGCGCATCTACAGTCTGTCGAGGCGTTGCATATAGCCGATGTCGCCAAAGGCTTTGGTGAAGTATGGCTGCCCACCAGCCTGGCAAAAAAATATCCGGATGCAAGCAAAGACTGGACGTGGCAGTATGTGTTTCCATCAAGCAGGTTGTCGGTCGAGCAACAGTCCGGCGTGGTATATCGCCATCACGCCGATGAAAAGCCGATACAGCGTGCGGTGAAAAAAGCGGCTACGCAGGCTGGCATTAAGAAGGAGGTGTCGCCCAACACCTTGCGCCATAGTTTTGCGACGCATCTGCTGGAGGGCGGCTATGATATTCGCACAGTGCAAGCGCTACTTGGACATGCAGATGTCTCAACTACCATGATTTACACGCATGTACTTAACAAGGGCGGGCGGGCCGTGAGTAGCCCGCTAGATGTGATTTAAAACCAGTATTTGGGGTAGCTCCCCTCACGCGTGAGGTTGTTATATACCAGCGCGACAACGGTGATGACAATGGCGCCAAACAGGGTGGGAAACCACAAAAACTGCCAGCTCAGGGCACCCTGGCTGGCGATCAACCAGACGATGACTGGATTGGAGCCTGCGGGAGGATGCACGGTCCGTGTGAACATCATGGCCGCAATCGCAAGGCCTACCGCAATCCCTAGCGCCCACCAACCAACCCCCAGTTGCGACACCACCAGCAGACCGATCAACGAACTTAAAAAATGGCCACCAATCACATTGCGTGGCTGGGCAAACGGTGCATCCGGGTAAGCAAACAAAATGACACATGACGCGCCAAATGACCCCAGCACCAGCAACTGATCTAGCCGTGCACTCATCAGCGCGGCAATACTGATGGCAATCATGCCGCCCAACCCAGCCATGAGGATGGCTTTGCCAGTGAACTTTGGTGGCAATGCCGCGTGCTCACCGGCAAGTTTATCTAACAATTTCATTTCTCTCTCCCTGAGATATTGTAGTCGACCATTCGTCCGCAATGTTGCCAGAAAGAGAGCCTGCCCGGCAAGGCTTAGGTTAAGCCGCCGATGAATATTGATTGAGTCCGATCAGTTGCGCAAACTGACTTGCAGGCATAGGCTTGCCAAACAACTCGCCCTGCCCCTCTTCACAGCGTTTGGCACGTAGATACTCGTATTGCTGCTGGGTCTCTATGCCTTCTGCAATGGCTTGCAAATCGAAAGCATGCGCGATATCCAGCGTCGCACTGACTACAGAATCATCCTTCTTCTGCTCCAGCATGCCTTGCACAAAGCTACGGTCAATTTTAATACGCGTGAGTGGATAGGTTTTGAGCTGACTGAGCGATGCGTATCCGGTGCCAAAATCATCAAACGCAATACCAACGCCATAGGCTTTCAGCCTGTGCAAAATATTCAGCACCACTTCATCGCCATCGAGCGCAATATTTTCTGTGACTTCCAGCTCCAGGGCAGAAGGCGGCAGACCATGCCTCGCCAGCGTGGAGACCACCTCTGCATATAAATCCCCCGCCTGGAACTGCGCGCCAAACAGGTTGACGCCGATACGCAAATCAGCGCCTGTATGCCTGCGCCAATAAGACACTTGCGCACAGGCCTCATCCAGCACCCAGGCACCGACGGTGGCAGCCAGCGTGCCATTTTCGAGGGCAGGTAAAAATGAAATCGGTGCCAGAATGCCGCGTTTGGGATGGCGCCAGCGTATCAACGCCTCCGCCCCGGTCACGGTGCCGGTGGTCAGGTTAACCTGTGGCTGGTAATAGAGCAAAAACTCGCCTTCATTGACTGCGCGGTACAACTCCATGGCATACAGGCGCCTGGCGACAGCCTCCAGGCGCAATACCGGGCTGAACACGCAGGCGCGCCCACGCCCCATGGCTTTGGCTTTAAACAGGGCCAAATCAGCATCGCTGACCAGTTCCAGCGTTTCGTGGGCATGAATAGGCGCCAGCGCCACACCGCAGCTTGCAATTACACGCACTTCATCTTCACGTATCACCATCGGCTGGGCAATTAAATTAATGGCCTGCTCCGCAAGCGCCAACGCGTACTCCGGGCTGGCTACATCAAGCAGCACAATCGCAAACTCGTCGCCACCTATACGTGCCACCACGCCTGCTGCACCCACCATCTGGCTCAGGCGATGAGCCATTTCCTTAAGAATACTATCCCCACAGGCGTGCCCCAGAGTGTCATTGATATCTTTAAAGCTATCAAAATCAATCATGAGTACCGCAATCGGGATATTGGCAATAATCGCGTCTTCGACGACTCGGTAATATCTGGCGCGGTTAGCCAAACCAGTGAGCGGATCCAGCGTATTTTGCTGGTCAGTCACAGGCGCTGTCAGTCGCTGGGCCGTAATGTCTTTCAGGATGACTTCAAAACGCATTTCACCTTCGGCTTTCCAGCCGAACAGCGAGAAGCCGAGTTGAAACTCGCTGCCGCCTTTACGTAAACCGCGCGCTTCAAAAGACATATCAAGGTCATCAAGGGATCCGGCAGCCACGGCGCGAGAAACCATGTCGCGGAAAGTCGCGCGGTCACGCTCGACCAGCAGCATTTCAACCGGCTGGCCGATACCTTCTGCCAGACTGTAGCCATGAGATTGCGCGGCAGCCGTGTTCCAGGCGGTGATTTGGCCGTGGTCATTAAACCAGACCACGGGTGTAGAAGAATGCCCCGCATAAGAGGCAAAGTCGGGTCGGGAGCGATTGGTATGGGTTTCGATGCGCTTAAGCTCCAGCCGGTCAGAAACCATCTGTGCCAGTTCCTGTAAGCGGCGTTGATCATCAGGAGAAAAATCGAAATGTGGCTGGTTATCCACCACACATAAGGCCCCCAATGCCAGGCCATCGGGTGAAAGCAAGCGGACACCGGCATAAAACCGCAATTGCGCCTCGCCAGTGACTAGCGGATTATCATGGAAGCGCTCATCCTGCGTGGCATCGGGCACCACCATTACTTCCATCTGATTGATAGCATGCGCGCAAAAAGACACGTCGCGACGCATATCGACTTCACCGACGCCGGTGACCGCGGCAAAAAAGACATGGTCACTGCCTATCATATTGACAGCAGCCACTGGCATGTCAAACATACGGGCAGCAATTTGAACCACGGGGTCCAGGCTTTTCACTAAACCTTCATTATTCAAACCATGGTCATACAAGGCTTGCAACCTTGATTGCTCATTGGCCAGTATTACAGGGCACTTCATCACAATCTCCTTATTTGAGAGCTTTTGACTGATGTCTTGGCGGTTTAATTTAGCATAAATATAATTATTTTAAATGATGCCCTACAAAAAAAGCCGCAGCGGATGCCTCAGCGTGATGTTAGTCGTGATGCTTTTGCACATCCCCAATGTGGCTCTGGCCGCGTAATCTGGCCAGTTTGACTTGCTTCTGGCGTTCACGCAGCGACTCTTTTTTGTCTGCCGATAACTTATCGAAACAATAAGGGCAAGAGATACCTGCTTCATATTGTTCGCTTTGCATTTCTTCCTGGGTCAATGGCATGCGGCAGGCATAGCATTGGTCATGGTCGCCCACTTCCAGGCCATGTTTGACGGCCACGCGCTGGTCAAACACAAAACAATCCCCTTCCCACAGGCTTTGCTCTTGAGGAATGGTTTCCAGGTATTTGAGGATGCCACCTTGCAGGTGATACACCTCTTCAAACCCCTGCTGTTTCATAAAAGAAGACGCTTTTTCACAGCGGATGCCGCCAGTGCAGAACATAGCCACTTTTTTGTGTTTGTTTTTATCCAGGTTGTCGGCCACATATTGTGGAAACTCACGGAAAGTCGTTGTTTTCGGATCGATGGCGCCCTTGAAGGTACCGATATGCACTTCGTAATCATTGCGCGTATCCAGCACAATCACGTCCGGGTCGGAAATAATGGCGTTCCAGTCTTCAGGCTTCACATACGTGCCCACCACGTCATTCGGATCTACGCCCTGCACGCCCATGGTGACAATTTCTTTTTTCAGCTTGACCTTCATGCGGTAAAACGGATGACTATCCGCCCATGACTCTTTATGCTCCAAATCCACCAACCGTGGATCCTGGCGTAAATGCGCCAGAATGGCACGGATATCCTCAGGCGCACCGGCAATAGTGCCGTTAATGCCTTCATTTGCCAGCAGTAAGGTGCCTTTGATATGCAGCTTTTGGCAAGCCTCTAAAATCGGTTGTTGCAGGTCTTTGTAATCATTCAGGGTGACGAATTTGTAGAGGGCGGCAGTGAGAAATTGGCTCATGTGAGAATGTGGTTCATTGCAAAAACGCGATTTTACCACTGTAACTCTATGATGCAAAAAGAAAAACGGGCGCAAGGCCCGTTCATCAAACATCGCAAAAACAGCTTATCAGGGCTGGATCACCAGGATTTCAGCTTTGCCAAGGCCACCCATATCGCCCATCCAGCGCTGCACGCGTTGGCTGCTGACCTGTGCAAAGCGGCTATCCAACCGCTTGAAAGACTTATACAAGATATTGAGGAAAGGCAGTATGTGAAAACCGCAGTCTATCCAGGTCGCTTGCGCGGCTGGTGTGTTCGCCAATAACAAGGTACCACGCTTCATGCCATAGCCCAGGTATGCGCCCGTTGTACCCAGTACACCCAGCGTGCCAGCCATCATGTCAGAAGCACAATAATCACCGGCGTTGCCTTCAATCAGCAACATGCCACGACGCATACGGTCGCCTGCGCGGGCGCCGGCGTTACCTTTGCAAATCAACACACCGTTTTGCAGTTGCGCACCTAAAAAATCTCCGGCATCCCCTGTCACGTTAATTTGTCCGCTGGTCATGCCAAAGCCGATATATTGATGGGCAGAAGTGGTGTTTTTAAATGTCACGGCCGGGGCTTCTGAAGCCGTGTCGACATTGACTTCAAACACATCCGCCACGCTTAAGTTTGCAGCCAGTTTCATGGCTGTAATCTCAGCCACGGTTTTACCTTGTAAGGCTTGTGGCAACAAAGTGCGGCAATCGACACTGCGAGAGACAGCTTTCGCCGTTAAAGTGATGTGACTCATGCGGTGACCTCCCCGCTTAAAATTGGCCGCAGTTTAAAGTGATGTTGACCTAACTTGCCGCCGTAATTACCGGCAGAAACACGAAAAATGCCGTTCTCCTTGCCCAAGCGACAGGCCGCTTCAATACCTGCTTTCATGGAAAGCGCAATATCTTCAAACGTCAGGCCGTTGACCACAATTTCCATCACGCTTTCGACGCGCGGATCGAGCTCGCTTTTCACGACGCCTTTGAGCGTCGGGCAGAATGCATCATTGGTACTGGCGAACATTTTCGGGTATTTACTACCTACCTTGGAACCAGAGCGCACCACGCCGCCTGGGAACGGCATAATCACGTTAGGCAGTTTACGCATGGCATCGATCGCTGCCTCACAGGCAGTGAGCACTTGTGCCTGGCTGGCGCCCAACACCAGGAAGTTGCCGCCGCCAATGGCACGTACCATACCGGTGGTTTCTTCGGTTAAAAACTCACCATCCATGACCGGGATACGCCAGTAGCGCTTGAGTTTGCCCGAGGCATCCGGGATTTGTTTGGACACCTGGTGGCCATCGCCAAAAAAGCGTAAATGCTTGCCCAGGCTGATCATGTCTTCAGACTCAATGCCAGCAAACGCAGCCGCTGTCGGGCAAGTCAAAATACATTGTCCCATGCGCGTTTCCAGTTGCTGCATCAGCACCTTGCTGCCCATGGCGAACATCAGCACGCTAAGGCCTGGACGGCCATCCGGCGTTTCGTCTGCAGTCAATTCACGCTCGATGCCCGCCTCTACGCCGCAGCCAATCACACTGGTGGCAAAACCAGTCATGGCATTGGCGGCGTTATACGCCCAGCGCAGATTTTGCGCGGTAATCAGGATACGCGTACCGCGCATATTGAATGCTTCGGCAAAGGTATCGTCAATCTCTACTCCGTTAATAACCATCATGACCCCTGCGTATGGTTAATGACATGGTTGCGGCCATCTTCCGCAATCTGGTCATTGGAAATTTTAAAATTATTCATTTGCATGGTGTGGTAGCGGTCAAAATACTGCTTGATGTCTTTTTCAACGCCCACATCAAACGAAGGCTTGGCGGTATGCGTTGCGCCCCATACTACTTTCACCACTTTGCCCTCTTTTACCACCAGTTCGCCGTCTTTAAACACCAGGTCAGGTTTGGCAAACATGGCTTCTTTATCGGCCTGATCGGTATACACCGTAATATCTGCCGCTGCGCCTATGCCCAGATGACCGCGGTCTTGCAGGCCAATCAATTTGGCTGGTGCTGAACGTGTCATGGTGGCGATTTCATACAAACTGTACTCACGATCCAATGACTTTAGGTTGCTCATGGCTTGCGCATCCAGGTTGAGCTTATCAAAAGCATCATTACGGAAGGTTTTATCCATCAGCAAGCGGATCAGGTGTGGATAGCTGGTAAACGGTGCGCCATTCGGGTGATCGGTAGTCAGGAACACGCGCCAAGGATCATCGACACTCAAGAACACTTCGAGGCCAATTGCCCATTGCAAGGCATTGACGTAGTTTTCATCGCGGTATTTAAATGGCACGACACCACAGCCAGCATCGCACTCAATGTCCATAATCACCGACTTTTTCGGATTGGCAACTTTGGCGTTTAAATGCTGCATCATATTGTCACCAGACGCGGTGACCGTTTGCCCAAACAGGATCTGGCCGACATCGGCGGTAATGTGTTTGTTGCTATTGATCGCCTCTGCAATATTGGCCGCAGCAGAAGAAAACTTTTTGTCACCCTCTGTACCATAGCTGTGAAACTGGATATGCGTCAAATGCATGGGCAAGCCATCGCTAGCCCCCATGGTATCCAGCGTAGTCTGGAAGTTACCGGCCACGCCCAGGTTGTTACAGTGCACATGCAAGGGCTTGGCAATGCCAATCTCGTTCACGGCGCGGCTCAAGGCCTGCAAGATACGGCGCGGCGTAATGTGGTAATAGCTATGTTGCTGGTCTAAATCCTGGCGACGCTCATTAAACTTGAAAGCAGAAATACCGCCCGGGTTGACCACTTTAATACCGATGGTTTGCGTCGCGTGCAAGGTCCACGCCACGTAGTCGTTAATGGTTTTCTGGTCGGCGTTCTGGCTCAGCAGGCGCAACAAATAATCATCGTTGCCCAGCATGGCGTAACCGCCTTTATCGATCATGGGCGTATCACCCATCTCCATATGCGCCTGACGTGCATTCACCGCCAGAATTGCCGGTTCAAACGCCGCGGTGTAGCCCATCTCAATATAACGCATGCCGGTATCAGTGGTATTCGGCGTCGCGTGATGGCTACAGTTGGCACCACAAATATGTGCTTCAGGTTCGTCCAGTTTGCGCATGGCCTGATATTCCGGCAGCAGCATACGTGCGATATTGACCTTACCGCCGCCAATATGACTATGCATATCAATGGCACCGGCCATGACAATCTTGCCATTGAGGTCGTGCACCTGGCCGATCTTTTCACTGTCAGCCGGTTTGGCGATAATACGGCCATCGCGGATATAAATATCCTGTACCACGCCATCTTTGTGGTGGGCAGGATCAATCACTTTGGCATTTTTGAGTAGCGTAATCATGCCAAATCTCCTTTTAATTGGGCTTCTATCAGGGCCACTACTTGCGACAAAGTTGGCAAGTCAGAAGGCTTGGCTGCAGTCAGTGGCAAAGTCACCGAACCGTCGACACGAAATTGTTGGCCATTACAATCCAGGCCTGGCGTCGCCACCGGGATAAACACGGCAGGTGCCGTGTCAAATGTGCTGTCAGCCGCGCCCAGTACAATCACTGGGGCTGTGCCTGCAGGCGGCATGGCATTGGGGCTGTAGCTATTCACCCACACGACTGCATCATGACTTTCCCATTCCGGCGCATCAATAATGACGCCGTTGAGCCAGGTATGCGCATAATTCACACTGGTGTCACCATCACTACCTCCCATGGATAGGCCCATAGCGCGGCTCTTCTGGTTTAGCGCAACCACAGTTTCAGTCATATTTTCAATCGTGAGTTCAGCGTGCGCGTAATGCAGGTCTTTGGATACCCACACCAGCGTCGCATATTTGGCGGTTTTCAACGTGTCCGCCAGTGATTTCAAACTGCTCACCGCCACACCGGCGACGGTTTCAGCCGTCACGGGCTTGCCCATCACCAGCGCGCGCAAGGTGGCGACGACTTCTGGCAAAGACTCAGCAGCACAGGCAATCACCTCAGGGGCACGACCATCCGGCGCAACGCCAGGCTTGGTATTTAGCTTATCGCCGCCCAGGTAAATAATCTTGCGCGCAGCTGGTTCGGTAAACATGGCTTCATCCACCCACACCACACGTTCAAAGAAACGGGTGTTATGGCTGACGACATCCGTGCCTATCATCAGAATCACATCAGCGCGGTTGCGTACTTCTGTCAGCGTCGTCGTCTGCCAGCCGCGATGTTGCAACACCTTCATATTGCGCAAAGTGCTGCTGGCGTTGATATGCGTCATGGCCGCACCGGTCGCATGAGACAGGCTGACCAGTGCGCGTGCCCCATGGACATCAGTACTGCTGCCCGCCACCAGTGGTGCGCTTGCCTGCTTGAGCAAAGCCGCTGCCGACTTCACTGCTTCCGTCAGTGACGCAGCACGGCCACCCACCGCTGGCGCTGCACCTGCGCTCACCCGCGCATAGAATTTTGCTGCCTTACCACACGAAAACTGCTGTCTGGCAATGGCATCCCCCGAAATATCGTCACATAGCAAGCCACAGGCCGGGCATGCATGCATGATGTCTTGTTGATTTGTCATGGCTTATAGGTCTCTCGTTTTGATCGTCCATCTCAATGGCGAATATGCACGTGATCGTTAGAAACCATCACATCATAAAACAACTCGCTTAGCACATCATAAAACAACTCACTGGGATAGATAAAAAAAATAAAGCAATGAATGCCTGCTATTTAAAGCAATAAACGGATACAAGTCATCACTTAGGTGTGTGAATACGACTTAGGTGCATGAATGCGGTTTATCAATCACGTTAAAAATAGTAGAATAGTCGTTTGTTTTTCTTGTTAATTAATTATTTGGAGTTCTCATGGCTTTAGAGCGCACACTCAGCATTATCAAACCAGACGCAGTTGCAAAAAACGTGATTGGTCAAATCTACACCCGTTTTGAAAACGCCGGTTTGAAAATCGTGGCTGCTAAATTCGCACAATTGACACAAGCAGAAGCTGAAGGCTTTTACGCTGTGCACAAAGAGCGTCCTTTCTTCAACGACCTGGTGAAGTTCATGATTTCCGGTCCAGTGATGATCCAAGCGCTGGAAGGCGAAAACGCAGTATTGAAACACCGCGAACTGATGGGTGCAACTAACCCTAAAGATGCAGCGCCAGGCACTATCCGTGCTGACTTCGCTGAAAGCATTGATGCTAACGCTGTGCACGGTTCCGATTCATTGGAAAATGCAGCGATCGAAATCAAATACTTCTTCGGCTAATCACAATTTTCGTCAGTGATTGACGTTTAAATGAATACCGAACTAGGAAATACACTTGGTTAACTTACTCAACTTTAACCAACCGCAACTCGCCGAGTACTTTGCAAGCCTCGGCGAGAAGCCTTTTCGCGCCAAGCAATTGATGCGCTGGATGCATCATTTCGGGATTCTTGATCTCGAACAGATGACCGATATTGCCAAAACCCTGCGCGAAAAACTGCGCCAGGAAACCGAATTCAAGTTGCCGGACATTCAGTTGGAGCAAGTGTCTGATGATGGCACACGCAAATGGCTGGTCGGCACCAACAACCTTAAAGACGGCACCAGCAATAGTGTGGAAACCGTTTTTATCCCAGAAGATGATCGTGGCACGCTGTGTATTTCCAGCCAGGTGGGCTGTGCATTGGAATGCACCTTCTGCAGCACCGGTCGTCAGGGCTTTAACCGCAACCTCAATGTGTCCGAAATCATCGGCCAGTTGTGGATTGCCAACCATGCCTTGCGCCAGGCACCAGGCTACGACTTATTGCCACCCGGCGAGCGCATTATCTCCAACGTGGTGATGATGGGCATGGGTGAGCCGTTGGCCAACTATGACAACGTGGTCACCGCCATGCAGATCATGCTGGATGACAGCGCCTATGGCCTTAGCCGCCGTCGCGTGACACTCTCGACCAGCGGCATGGTGCCAGCGATGGATCGCTTGAAAGAAGACTGCCCGGTCGCTTTGGCTGTTTCCCTGCATGCGCCTAACGACGCCTTGCGCGACGAGATTGTACCCATCAATAAGAAATACCCGATCAAAGACCTGATGGCTGCCTGTGAGCGTTACCTGGTCAAAGCACCACGTGACTTTGTGACGTTTGAATATGTGATGCTGGATGGCGTGAATGACACGCTGGAACATGCCAAGCAATTGATTAATATTGTGCGCAATGTGCCGTGCAAATTTAACCTGATTCCTTTTAACCCGTTCCCTAACAGCGGTTACGGCACGTCCAAACCGATGCAGGTGCGCGCGTTTCGTGATATGTTAATGCAGGCAGGGTTTGTCGTGACTGTGCGCAAAACACGCGGCGATGATATTGATGCTGCCTGCGGACAACTTGCTGGCAAGGTGCTGGACAAAACCCGACGTACAGAAAAAACCATTGCGATTCATCCGGAACAGTAAGCCATGAAAACAACCTTCTTCACGCCATCCGCGGTCATGCTTACCCTGGCCTCTGCGCTGTGGCTGACAGGTTGTGCACAAAACCCATCGTCGAATAGCAATAACTCACCGTATGAACAGCAACCCATAGGCCGCGAAACCGGCGATGTGGAATCTGCACGCGTGCACACAGAATTAGGCGCAGAATATTTTCGCCTCAGACGTTATGAAGTAGCCCTGGAAGAATTCAACACGGCTGTTGAGCGTAGCCCCAACTATGCACTTGCTTACAATGGCCTTGGCCTGGTATACGCCGCCCTTGGCGAACAAGGCCGCGCTGAAGAAGCGTTTAAACGCGCTATCCAGCTACAACCGGCAAACTCTGAATCGCATAATAACTATGGTCGTTTTTTGTGCGACCAGGGCAAATATGACGCCTCACAAAAAGAATTTATGCAGGCGGTGAAAAACCCTCTGTATAAAACACCACAAATTGCGCTTTACAATGCGGGCGTCTGTGCCTTGCGTGCACAACAGAAAACCCAGGCAGAGAACTATTTCTTTCACGCCTTGCAAGTCGATCCATTGGCGCATGCCAGTGCTTATCAACTGGCCAATCTGCAATTTTCACGTGGCGAACCAGCACTGGCGTTGAATACCTTGCAAAATAGTGTGAACGTTGCCCCCACACCAGAGTCATTATTTTTGGCAGTACGCATTTGCCGGGCATTGCAAATGCCGGATGATGCCAGCTACTACAGCGTTCAATTGCATAAATTGTTCCCCAATGCCAACGAAACCAAACAATTGCTGAAAATGGAGTAAATGCACGTGACGTCAGAAGACAAAACCAACGTCAATCCTGTACCGGCAGAGGCAACAGATAAGCCTAAACGCGGTCGTAAACGCAAGGCAGAGACCGACCAGCTATCTGGTCAGGCCTACCAGGTGGCCATGGAGAGTCAGCAGGGACAAGCCAGTGATGAATTTACCCAGGCGACAACGCCTGCCGAACACGCGACGGCATCTGATGCCCCTGAAGAATATGGTGCTGCGATGGCATTAGAGAGCGCCCCACAACAAGCCAATGCCCCCCTGGCCTATGGTTCAGGTTGCGGCAACGTGCTGAAAGCAGCGCGTGAAGCACAAGGCCTGAGCATACATGAGGTGTGCAGCCAACTGAGACTGGGCATCAAACAGATTCAGGCGATTGAACAAGATGACTTTGAGAAATTGCCACAGCCAAGCATTGTGCGTGGCTTTATTCGCAATTATGCGCGCTTGCTCAATATCGACGTCAATCCGATTCTTGAAGCCTATCAGCGCATCGTGCCCAACAAAGCACCGTTGCCACTGAGCGTACGCTCTAATGCCAGCCGATCAGTGATCGATAAGCCGGTACCTGTGTTTCGCCCGCAACGGCTGTTAACATTCCTGATCTTCCTGATTCTGGCAGGCATTGCGGCCTATTTTTATATCAACCATATCAAGCCACAAGCCTTGAAAGATGCGGCTTTGGCACTTGATGTGGATGAAATCGGTGAAACCACCGGACAGGAAATTGCCATCCCGGCACCTGAAGCGGCGCCCGCGCCAGCCACAACAACAGTTGCTCCAGTCACAGAAAATGTAGATGCCAGCACGACAACGACTGTCGACAATGCAGTGCCGGCAGCAACAGTGACTGGCAATGACGCAACAAGCAATGCAGCCAATACACTATCTGCGAACAATGCCATTGCCAATAACACCATTGTGAGCACGCCTACGCCAGCCACCACGCAGGCCGCAGAAAGTACCACCCTGCAAGCCAGCGAGCCGCAAAAAGCCAGCCTGGTGTTTAAAGTCAATGAAGACTCCTGGGTTCGTATTGAGGATATGCAAGGCAAGAAAGTATTTAGCGAAGTAATGCCTGCGGGTTCTGAGCGTCAGGTCACAACCGAAAAACCGGTCAATATCACGGTTGGTCATGCCAGTGGCACCCAGCTGACGATTGATAACCAGCCTTATGATTTAACGCAGGCTACCCGTGGCCGCGTTGCACGCATTCAATTGAAATAACCATGATATCCCGTAGAAACAGCCTTCAGGTCATGGTTGGACACGTTGCGGTTGGCGGTGGCCTGCAAGGCTCGTCCACCGCATCCGTGGTGGTGCAAAGCATGACCAACACTGACACGGCAGATGCCGCAGGCACGATCGCCCAGGTTTATGAACTATGGCAAGCCGGCTCAGAAGTAGTCCGTATTACCGTCAACAGCGCCGAAGCGGCGGCACAAGTGGCAACCATTCGTAAGGGCCTGGATGCACTTGGCTGCAATGTGCCGCTGGTAGGCGACTTTCACTTTAACGGCCACAAACTGTTGCAAGCCTATCCCGACTGCGCAGAAGCACTGGCAAAATACCGCATCAACCCAGGTAATGTCGGCAAAGGCAGCAAGCGCGACGAACAGTTTGCCGCCATGATTGAAGCTGCCATCCACTATAAAAAAGCAGTGCGTATTGGCGTGAACTGGGGCAGTCTGGACCAGGCCAAAATGGCACAGATGATGGATGATAATGGCAAAGCCGCCAATCCCTTATCCGCCGATGCCCTCATGCGTGAAGCACTGATTCAATCTGCACTGGAAAGCGCGCAACAAGCAGTTGACTTAGGCTTAAGCCCGAATCAAATCATTATTTCTTGCAAAGTGAGCAATGTGCAAGACTTGGTGCTGGTGTATCAGGAGTTGGGCAAACGTTGTGATTACCCTTTGCATTTAGGCCTGACTGAAGCCGGCATGGGCTCTAAAGGCATTGTTGCATCTACCGCAGCGTTAGCCATTTTGTTACAGCAAGGCATAGGCGACACCATACGCGTGTCATTAACGCCTGAACCGACCGAATCCCGTACCAAAGAGGTGGTGGTTGCGCAGGAAATTCTGCAAACCATGGGCATACGCTCATTTACACCATTAGTCACGGCCTGCCCTGGCTGCGGCCGCACCACCAGCACTTACTTTCAGGAATTGGCATTGAAAATCCAGACCTGGTTACGTAATCAGATGCCAGTCTGGCGCGCCCAATACCCGGGGGTGGAAACCCTGAATGTGGCCGTCATGGGCTGCGTCGTCAACGGCCCCGGTGAATCCAAGTTGGCCAATATCGGCATCAGCTTACCTGGCACGGGCGAAGTCCCCGTCGCGCCAGTGTTTGTCGATGGTGAAAAAACCGTCACCCTCAAAGGTGACCATATCGCCGAAGAATTTCAACAAATTGTGGACGAATACGTCCGCACACATTACGCCGATGGTGGCAAGCTGCGCGCTGCCAAATCCAGCATCATTCCCATCGTCGCACTCTAGAATAATCGCACTTTAGTATCTCATGACACAAAAATTTCAATCGATTAAAGGCTTTTACGACATTCTGCCGGAGGCCACACCGCTCTGGTTCAAACTGGAAGATACCGCACGCCGTATCCTGGGCCAGTATGGTTACAACAACATCCGCATGCCGCTGGTCGAACCCACCGAGTTGTTTGTGCGCAGCGTTGGTGAGCACACCGATATTGTTGAAAAAGAAATGTATGCCTGGGAAGACAAGCTCAATGGCGACAAACTGACCCTGCGTCCGGAAGGCACTGCTGGCTGTGTACGCGCGGTGGTAGAACACAACCTCACCTACAATGGCCCACAGCGCCTGTGGTATATGGGCCCGATGTTCCGCCATGAAAACGTGCAAAAAGGCCGCCAGCGCCAATTTCACCAGATTGGTGTTGAAGCATTTGGCTTTGAAGGCCCGGATGTCGATGCCGAGCAAATTGTATTGTTAGCACGGCTATGGCAAGCGCTTGGTATTGCCGACGTTGAATTACAGTTAAATAGTATCGGTGATGCAGATGAGCGCGCGCAATATCGCCAAACACTGATTGCTTATTTTGAGCAGCACGCAGACCTGCTGGATGAAGATGCCAAGCGCCGCCTGCAAAGTAATCCTTTGCGTATCCTGGATACTAAGAATCCACGCATGCAGGCCATGTGCGAAGCAGCGCCTAAATTGATGGATTGCCTGGGCGACACCTCCAAACTGCACTTTGCACGTCTGTGCGCCCTGCTCGACCAAGCTGGCATTGCTTATACCATTAATCATAGGCTGGTGCGCGGGCTCGATTACTACAACCGCACCGTGTTCGAGTGGGTCACCACCAAACTGGGCGCCCAGGGCACGATTGCCGGTGGAGGCCGCTACGATACCCTGGTAGAACGCATCGGCGGTAGCGCAACGCCTGCCTGTGGTTTTGGCATCGGCCTGGAGCGTGTTTTCCTGCTCATGCAAGAATACGGCGTCACTGCAAGCAACCAGGCAGATATCTATCTGGTCAATGTCGGCGCACTGGCCGAGCAGAAAGCCTTTACCGTCGCCGAAAGTCTGCGTAGCATGGGCTTGAATGTCGTGCTGCACGCCGGTGGTGGCAGCTTCAAATCGCAGATGAAAAAAGCGGATCGCAGTGGTGCCAGATTTGCGGCCATTTTAGGCGATGACGAAGCGGCAGCCAATGAGCTCAGCCTGAAACCCATGCTGGGACAAGGCGAACAAGCACGTGTGAGTCTTGATCAGGTATTGAACATCGTACAATCCAGTTAATTGTTTCATGCCATAGGAGGCCGGATGTCAGAGCAAAAACACTTTTTTAATGCCATGACGGCATTAGGCCTGCTTCTGGCAGTGGGCATGGCGTCCGCAGCATTTATTCTTGGCGTGCAGGCAAAACATGCCGTCTCCAGCCAGCAATCCATCACCGTCAAAGGCCTGGCAGAAAAACCAGTCAAAGCTGACCGCGCGCAATGGACCATCAATATCGGCGTGGTAGCGCCTACCCAGGCAGAAACCCTGCAGGCGATTGATCGTGAGCGTGCCGTACTGGCAAACTTTTTAGACCTGCAAGGCCTGGATTCCAGTATGCGTACCGTGGATGTACAAACGCTGGGGCCGCATTACGAAGAAGAATATGTACATGACAGCCCGCGCCAGGTACAACGTGGCTTTGAGGGCTACCAAAGTGTGCATATCAGTACCAAAGACCTCAAAAAAATCGCGGCCGCCAACCAGGCTATTTTAAGTTTGCGTGCAGACAATCACCCTGTCACTTCACAACCGCCAGAATTCCTGGTCAGCAATCTGGAAACCGTCAAAATGTCACTGATTGCCGATGCCACTAAAAATGCACGCACGCGGGCGACCGAGTTTGTTAAACAGGATGGCGTCAAGGTAGGCGTCATGAAGTCTGCCAGCCAGGGCGCGTTTTATATTTTGCCTGCCACCGGCGGTGAAGACAGCGACAACAGCTATGGTGGCATTTACGATAAATCCACTGTAGATAAAATTGCGCGCGTGGTCGTGACTGTGGTCTATAACATCGAATGACAGAAATCCTGCGCATCCATCAACTCAGTATTAGCCCAGCGCAATCACCTGAGCGCAAGCTGGTCAACCAGGTATCACTGACCCTGGCACGTGGCAAAACCACCTGCATCGTCGGTGAATCTGGTAGCGGTAAAAGTCTGACTGCACTGAGTGTAATGAAATTACTTTCACCGCAATTGCGCATGCAAGGACAAGTGTTTTTTCAGGGTCAGGATATCGGCCAGCTCAATGAAACCGCCATGCAGCACCTTCGTGGCAGACAAATGGGCATGATTTTCCAGGAGCCGATGACTTCACTGAATCCGGTGCTGACCATTGGCTTTCAAATCGGCGAACCGTTGCAAACACACTTGGGCCTCAAAGGTCAGGCGCTCAAACAAAAAGTAGCCGCATTGCTGGAGCAAGTGGGTATAGATCCCACGCGGGCAGACAGTTATCCGGATGAGCTTTCTGGCGGCCAGCGCCAACGCGTGATGATTGCCATGAGTATTGCCTGCGAACCTGTTTTACTGATTGCGGATGAGCCCACCACGGCCCTGGATGTCACAGTACAGGCGCAAGTATTACGCTTGCTGGACGATTTAAAAAACCGCCTGCAGATGGCCATGTTGTTCATCACACATGATTTCGGTGTGGTCGCCGATATTGCCGATGAAGTCATCGTCATGTTCCGCGGTGAAATTGTCGAATCCGGCAGCGTGACGCAAGTGCTGCAATCGCCACAACACCCTTATACACGCGCCCTGCTTGCCTGCGTACCAGATGCCGAAGGCAAAAAAGTGTTGCAGCCCATGACCTATGACTGGCTGACGCCAGCCTGATGGAACCACCATGACTGATATTTTGCTGCAAGTACGCCATCTGCATAAAACCTATCGCCAGCGCACCGGCACCTTGGGCCTTAACGCGCATACCATACACGCGCTAGACGATGTCAGCCTGCAACTCAAACAAGGCTCGACCCTGGCAGTGGTTGGTGAATCCGGCAGTGGCAAATCTACTCTGGCACGCGGCATCTTGCGCTTATTACCGTTGGATAGCGGTGAAGTCATTTTCGACGGCCAGGACTTCCTGGCCCTGGATAAATCGGCATTACGCACAGCGCGCCGCCATATTCAAATGGTGTTTCAGGACCCGTTTGCTTCACTCAACCCCAGAATGCGGGTCGGCGAAATTATTGCAGAAGGCCTGGTCATCCATGGCATCGGCAATACACAGCAACAGCATGACAGCGTCGTGCAGATGCTGAAAAAAGTCGGTTTGCAAGCTGAGGATGCACACAAATATCCGCATCAGTTCTCTGGCGGCCAACGCCAGCGTATCGGCATTGCCCGCGCCCTGATACTACAACCAAAATTATTGATTTGTGACGAGCCAGTATCCGCACTGGATGTGTCGGTACAAGCGCAGATATTGCTGCTACTCAAGCAATTACAGCAGGAAATGGGGCTCAGTTATTTGTTTATCACCCATGATTTACGCGTGGTCAGGCATATTGCAGACGAGGTACTGGTGATGCAAAAAGGCAAAGTAATTGAGCAAGGAAGCGTAGAAACCATTTATAATGCTCCCCAGCAAAAATATACACAACAGTTACTTAGCGCGATTCCCGGCCATGGGTTACGTGCAATAACCGCTTAATCTCACCTTCATTCAATAAGAACACGCAGGAACATTGCAATGGCATACGATTTGGAAGAACAGGAACAACTGGACGAGTTTAGAGCCTGGTGGAACAAACATGGAAAACTGGCCACTCGCCTGGTGATTGCCGCCGCAGTGGCATATGGTGGCTGGCAAGGCTACCAATCCTGGATGAACAGCAAGGCTACCGCTGCATCCACCGCTTACCAAACCCTGGTCAGCACATCGCTGCTGGATGTTGACAGCAAAAAAGCCGAGCAAATCAGTAAAGATGCGCAAGCCATTGAAGCAGACTACAGCATGACGCCATACGCTGGCCGTGCTGCGCTGTTTGCTGCCCGTGCATTGCATGAAGCCAAGCAATCAGACGCTGCAGAAAAGCAACTGCGCTGGGCCTTGGCTGAAGCTAAAGAGCCAGCCATCAAACAGATGGCCGCGGTTGAAATTGCCGGTTTGCAAATTGAACGTAACGCGTTGGATGACGCCAAAAAAACCTTGTCCGCCATTGACGACAAAGGCTTTGATGGCATCAAAAACGCCTTGCTTGGCGATATTTACATTGCTAACAAGCAAGAGAAAGAAGCCAAAGACGCTTACAACAAAGCCCTGCAAGGCCTGGACCCAGAAGGCAAACTGTTTTACCTGACCCAGCAAAAGCTGGATGCCTTGGGATAATTGCCAATGAGGTCTCTCTTACCTGCTCTGCGCAACCAGCCGCACTCACTTAAACATGCCACGCTCGCCGCCTTGTTTTTACTCGGTAGCGGGCTGTCTGCATGCACGGCATTCAATGATGTTAAAACCAATATCAGTGAAAGCATTTTTGGCGCAGAACCGGCCAACCCGCCTGTCGAGCTGGAAGAGATCAAGTCCTCTTATGAAACACGCATTCAGTGGTCAGTGGATGTAGGTTCACCCGGGCGCTTCACTTATACGCCAGTGCTGGCAGACAACCTGATTTACACCGTCAACGCTGAAGGCAGCGTAATGCAATTGTCGGCTGAAACCGGCAAAACAATCTGGGAAACCGAACTTGGCGAACCCATTAGCAGTGGCGCAGGGCTGGGTGGTGGGCTGGTATTGGTCGGCACCAGCAAGGGACACTTATTTGCTTTAAACGTCAATGGTAAAAAGCTTTGGAGTGCCGTACTCAGTAGCGAAGTACAAGGACAACCCCGTTATTACGATGGTACGGTAATTGTGCGCACCAGCGACCACCATATTTACGGCATTGACGCCGCAGATGGTCGTCGCAAGTGGTCTTATGAGCGCGCCACCCCTTCCCTCTCACTCAAAACACAAGCGGGCATTGTGGTTGATAGCGGCGCAGTCTATGCAGGTTTCCCTGGCGGGAAACTGGTCGCGATTCGTGCTGATAATGGCAAACTGGTATGGGAAGCAACCGTTGCCCAACCTAAAGGCGTGACAGAAATCGAGCGTATTGCCGACATCACCAGCCTGCCATTTGTCGATGGACCATTAGTCTATGTGGTCGCCTACCAAGGAAAAGTGGCCGCCGTTGACCGCCAGCGTGGCCAGGTGGTGTGGAACCGTGACATTTCCAGCTATGTCGGCCTGACCGCAGAAAATAACAAAATCTACCTAAGCCATACCATGGGTTCAGTCTATTCACTGGACAGCACCAATGGTAAAACCTTCTGGCGCCAGGGCAACCTGGGCTACCGCCATTTGACAGTGCCGCTGCCTTTGAGCAATGTGGTCGCTGTCGGCGATCTCGAAGGTTATATCCACTTACTCAGCCAGGATGATGGCAGTTTTGTTGGCCGACTACAATTGGGTTCCAAACCCCTGATGTCGCTGATTGCAGGCAGCAATGCCAATCAGTTCTTTGCGCAGTCGCGTGACGGCCACCTTTACGCAGTCACATACAAATAATGCTACCTACCATCGTACTTGTTGGCCGGCCTAACGTCGGCAAATCCACCTTATTTAATCGTTTAACCAGATCGCGTGATGCACTGGTTGCCGATTTACCTGGCCTGACGCGTGATCGTCACTATGGCCGCGGCCTGGGTGCCAGCCAACCTTACCTGGTGATTGATACCGGCGGCTTTGAGCCAACCGCAGACACTGGCATTCTGAAGGAAATGGCCAAGCAAACTCTGCTGGCGATCGACGAAGCCGATGTCATTATCTTTTTGGTTGATGCGCGTGCTGGCCTGACGCCACAGGAATTCACCATTGCGCAAACCTTGCGCAAAGCGCAGCGCCCTATCCTACTTGCCGTCAACAAAACCGAAGGCATGCGCAAAGCCATCGTCAGTGCAGACTTTCATGAACTGGGCATGGGCGATCCTTTATCCATTTCATCTGCCCACGGCGAAGGTGTGCGCGACCTGATCGAACTGGCCCTGGAAACCATCAGCGAAAAAGAACCCGAAGCCGCTGAGCCAGTCAATCATGACACGCCAAGAATTGCGATTGTTGGCCGCCCTAACGTCGGCAAATCCACACTGGTCAATGCCCTGTTAGGTGAGGATCGCGTGATTGCGTTTGACCAGCCGGGCACCACACGTGACTCTATCGAAATCGCGCTCGAGAAGAATGGCAAGCAATACACCATTATTGATACTGCCGGTGTACGCAAACGCGGCAAAGTGTTTGAGGCCGTTGAAAAATTCTCTGTCATTAAAACCATGCAGGCAATTGAAGACGCCAATGTGGCTATTCTGGTGGTGGATGCCAAGGATGGCATTACCGAACAAGATGCGCATGTGGCCGCTTATATTGTTGATGCCGGACGCGCACTAGTAGTTGCCATTAACAAATGGGATGGCCTGCAAGATGATGAGCGCGAGTGGATCAAGCGCGAAATTGACCGTAAATTGCAGTTCCTCGACTTTGCCAAGTTTCACTATATTTCAGCGCTACGCAAAAAAGGCCTCAATGAGTTACTGGCTTCAGTAGACGTTGCCTTTAAGGCCGCCATGATCGATCTGGCCACGCCGCAGTTAACGCGTGTATTAGGCGAAGCAACAACGCAACATCAACCACCAATTAGCCGCGGCATTCGCCCCAAGTTACGTTATGCGCACCAGGGCGGCTCAAACCCACCTATCGTGGTGATACATGGCAACCATATTGATGGCATTAAAGCCAGTTATACGCGCTATCTTGAAGGTATTTTCCGCAAGGCTTTCCAATTAGTGGGTACGCCTTTACGCGTGCAATACAACCAGGGTGAAAACCCGTTTGACAAAGAAGAAGAGCGCAAAAAAGGTGAAGGCCTGGTGACCATGCGTCGTCGCAAAAACGAGATGCGCGCCAAGCTGAAACAGCGTAACGAGCAAAATAAAACTAAAAAATAATACTGATGTGGTGAGCAGTCGCCCTGCTCACTCATCTTGGTATCAATTTAATATCGGCAATTTAATTTCATAAGTCTGCCAATGCGTGTGTTCAGCCAGCTTGTCATAACAGGCTCTTGCACGCAGGTTATTTTCTGCAGTCATCCAGCGAATCACTGACCATTTATTTTCCCGTCCAATCTGGGCAACTGCCTGAATCAATTGCTGCGCAACACCTTGCCCCCTGGCTTCCGGCACGACAAACAAATCATCCACATAAGCGCCCAGTGACGCCGCTAATGGCCGCACAAATACGCGGTAATGTAAAAAACCTAATACCTGCCCCTCAACATTCTCCGCGACCAGCGCATAAATCACGGGTGGAGATTGTTGCAGCCATTGCCAAACCTGGTCGCGCATGGCGGAGGTTTGCCTGACGGCATAAAACTCCGCATAAGCGGCATATAACAGGCACCAGCTTTCATAGTCTTCTAACGCGATTGGTCTAACTGTCACGAGTGGTTGTTTAAGCATCTCTATTTTCGCCTGGTAATAATTAAAGATATGAGCAATAAAAAAGGGACCACGAGGTCCCTTTTAAATATATTGCTCAGGTTATCGCAGTGTCGGTAACAGGTTCTTGGCGCTCACGCCCAGCTCCTGCGCCATGCTGGCACCCAGCTTCTTGGCAAAACGGTCAACCACGGTTTCCTGATAAGTGAAATCTACAATATCAGACTCTTTAATGACCTCACGCGCGACATATTCAGCGCTACCCTGTGCATCTGCCAGGCCCAATTTGATACTTTCTTCGCCGTTCCAGAACAAACCACTAAAGGTTTCTTCATTTTCTTTCAGGCGGCTGCCACGACCTTCACGCACCACCGTAATAAACTGTTGGTGAATCTGATCCAGCATGCTTTGTGCAAAAGCCTGTTGCTTAGGATTCACGGGGGAAAACGGATCCAGCATGCCTTTATTAGCACCAGCCGTCATCAGGCGGCGCTCAACGCCGACTTTTTTCATGACTTCGGTAAACCCATACCCATCCATCAGCACGCCGATAGATCCCACGATACTGGCTTTATCGACAAAAATTTTATCAGCGGCGACAGCGATGTAGTAACCACCAGATGCACAAATGTCTTCCACCACCGCATACACCGGAATTTCCGGGTGTAATTTACGTTGACGGTGAATTTCGTCATTAATAATACCGGCCTGAACCGGACTGCCACCCGGGCTATTGATACGCAAAATAATGCCTTTGGTGCCTTTGTTATCATAGGCATCATTCAGGCTGCTGATCACCGCATCAGCATTGACCTGGCCACCTGCCTCGATCACGCCGGAAAGGTCAATCAAGGCCGTATGCGCAGTAGAGGCATTTTTGTTTTGGCCCACCCAGCCCAGAAACGTCATGAGCAGGAAAAACAGGTAGATAAAGGTCAGTGACTTGAACAATACCGACCAGCGTCTGGCGGACTTTTGCTCTTGCAGCCCGGCCAGCGCAATTTTCTCCACCGTACGAATGGCCCAGTCCGGCGATTGATTCGCTTGTTTCGGGTCAGATGACTGCTGATTTTCTTCTTGCATAACTCAACTTTCGTCAATAAATTTTAGCTATTCTAACAACTTTTAGCGGTTTGCCAGGATTCTATTTTTAATCCCGAAACAACCCACTAGAATTGATCCAGGTGCACCTTAATCACACCCGCTTCCTCTGTCACCGGTATGGCAGATAAACGCTTGCCCTGGCAAGGACCGACCACACAGTGCCCGGTTTGTGGCGCATACATCGCGCCATGCGTGGCACAAATAATCCACTCCTGCGTCATATTAAAAAACTTGCCATGTTCCCAGTCCAGTTCGACCGGCACATGGGCACAGCGATTGACATAGGCATAGGCCTTGCCTTCAAAACGCACCAGAAAACCGGTCGCATGCGGCCCTAACATGGGCATGGCAAACCGCAGGCCATCGCCTTTTTCCTGCAAGGTATCGCTGTTAAACGTTAACGCGGTCTCACTCATGCTTGTTCCAGCAACCAGGCGCTTAATGTTGCCACATCGTGAAACAGGTAATCTGGCGAATACTGCTGTAAATGGCTGGCTGTTTGCGAGCCATAACTGACTGCAGCTGTGATGACGCCAGCATTTTTACCCATTTGCATATCATATTGCGAGTCGCCTATCATCAACGTACGCTCAGGCATCACCACCAGATCGTCCATGAGTTCATCCAGCATTTGCGGATGTGGCTTTGAAAAGCATTCATCGACAGTTTTCGTTGCATTAAAAAATTTGGACAGCCCTGACTGCTGCAACGCGGTGTTTAATCCACGCCGCCCTTTGCCAGTCGCCACCGCTTGCTTGCAACCTTTACGGTCTAAGGTGGCAATCGTGTCTGCAATACCAGCAAACAATAAAATATTGTTTTCGTTGGCGTAATAAAGACGCTGGTAGTTGTTTGCTAACGCCTGCGCCTGGAACTCGGGGATATCGCCATACAGCACCTCGATCGACTCCCGTAAACCGAGGCCAATGATGCTACGGGCGCGCTCTTCGCTCAGTGCGGGCAACCCGGCCTCATCAGCCGCTTTGATCAATGCCTGCGTAATCATGCCAGTCGAGTCGGCAATGGTGCCATCCCAATCCCAAACCACTAAATCAAACTGTTTCACTGCGTTATTTTCCTAATATACTTTACGGGCAACACTGGCCACTTTGTCGCCTATCGCGAACGATTACTTTACTGACTTAAGTTGACGTTGTTGTTGCAGAAAATGTTCCAGTTCTGCTGGCAATGGTGCGACCAGGTGCAAAGGTTCTCCGGTTAACGGATGGGCAATACGTGTTTCACTGGAATGCAAAAACATCCTTTTTAAGCCCTGCTTGCTTAACAACTTGTTCAAGGCAAAATCACCATATTTGTCATCGCCCAAAATCGGGAATCCCAAATGCGATAATTGCACGCGCAACTGATGCGTGCGGCCAGTGATTAACTTGGCTTGCAAAAAGCTGCATTGCCCCAGCACCTCCTGCAAATAAAACCAGGTTTCAGAGGTCTGCGTTTCTACCTCAAACTTGCCTTTGGCAGCATGGCGTTTGGCAACCAGGCCACTTGCTTTGAGTGATTTTCTGCCGCCGGGTTCTGCATTGAGCAAGGGCTCATCAACCACTTGTACGCGACGCTCGCCACTTTCCGTCACGTATTTTTGCAAATCCAGCGTGACTTTCTTTTTGGCCTCTTGCCATTGCCCCTGTACCAATATCAGGTAACGTTTATCCATGTGGTGATGACGCATGGCTTCATGCAGTGCAGTCAACGCCGAGCGTTTTTTTGCAATCATCAATACGCCTGAGGTTTCACGGTCCAGCCTGTGCACCAGTTCCAGGAACTTGGCTTGTGGCCGCTCCAAACGCAATTGCTCAATCACGCCCAGGCTGATGCCGCTACCACCATGTACGGCCATGCCAGACGGTTTATTCAACGCCAGCATGGCGTCATCTTCATAAATCACTTGCTCAGCCAGTTTAGCTTTAATCGCAGGTGCATCCGGTTTTGCAGCGGCTTCAGCCGTGCGGATAGGCGGCACCCTGACTTCATCTCCCAGTTGCAAACGATGTTCGGCGTCGACACGCTTTTTATTCACGCGCACTTCACCACTACGCAAAATACGGTAGATATGACTCTTGGGCACACCTTTGAGCACTTTGGCTAAAAAGTTATCCACGCGCTGTGTTTCCGAGGCTTCATCCACCAGCAAGTAAGTGACACGATCACTGGCGGGTCCAGCCTCAGAACCAAGGCTGGAAGCCGTTTCCGCAGATGGTAATGACGAGGGTCGAAATTGTGAGCTCATAGTTGCAGGTCGTGCTTTGCTTTATCAGGACTTATAGATATACTGTCGAGATTCTGAATCATCGCTCTTTCAGGCGATAGCGGTCATATATACATGCAGGCTATCGTCATCACTGACATCCAATCCCAGCGTTTTCAGGGCCCAGATTTTAAAAGCCAGGTTTTCCTGGCTAGTCAGCGCATTCAGAATCAAAAAAATTTTGGTGAATACCGCTCGCCATCAAGTAGCGATAATTAATTAGAAATGATTTAACGCGAAGCTCACGCAGAATAAACAAAGAAATGAGCTCGGCGTTTGCCAAACCCGAATTTTAACGAAATTACCCTCTGTTTAGGGTTTTATTTTTGCAGTCAATCGCGGTGGATAATACAGGTGACAACCTACCTGCCACGCACTCACTGCACCCTTGCAGAAACCGAGTATCCAGCGGGCAGTCACACACTGCGCTTTGACACTCAAACGTGTGCATATTGATGCCTGTCATGCTGTGCTGAGACCCAGACACTAGCATCGCAAAAGCCATTGCACACACCTCCTCGTTAAGTTCTGGTGGTTAATTCATAACCACGGCCCGCCCTGCGCTCATGTCTATTCTGTAGCTTCGATTAGGAGCCTTACATGAAAAGAATGTTGTTTAACGCAACGCAATCAGAAGAATTGCGCGTTGCGATTGTTGATGGACAAAAACTCATCGACCTCGATATTGAACACGCTGGCAAAGAACAGCGCAAAAGCAATATCTACAAAGGCGTGATCACACGCATCGAACCCTCACTGGAAGCCGCATTTGTCGACTATGGTACCGACAGACACGGCTTTTTGCCTTTTAAGGAAATCGCCCGCAGTTACTTTCAGGACAAGCCTGAAGGTCGCGCCCGCATTCAGGATGTGATCAAGGAAGGCCAGGAAGTCATTGTCCAGGTAGACAAAGACGAACGCGGCAGCAAAGGCGCGGCACTGACCACCTTTATCTCACTGGCTGGCCGTTACTTGGTGCTGATGCCAAACAATCCACGCGGAGGCGGTGTTTCCCGTCGCGTGGAAGGCGAAGAGCGCAACGAATTGCGCGACACCATGGCACAACTGGACGTGCCTAACGGCATGAGCATTATTGCGCGTACCGCTGGCATTGGCCGTAACGCAGAAGAGTTGCAATGGGACTTGAACTACTTGTCACAATTATGGCAAGCGATTGAAGATGCTTCTAATTTCCAGCCTGGCGCCTACCTGATTTACCAGGAAAGCAGCCTGGTGATTCGTGCCATTCGCGATTACTTCAGCGCGGATATTGGCGAGATCCTGATCGACACTGCTGACGTGCATGAGCAAGCCTTGCAGTTTATGAATCACGTCATGCCGGGCAACGTCACCCGTGTCAAACTGTACCAGGACGAAATTCCGCTGTTCTCTCGCTTCCAGATCGAACATCAAATCGAATCTGCATTTGCGCGTGAAGTACGTTTACCTTCCGGTGGCGCCATTGTGATTGACCATACCGAAGCCCTGGTGTCTATCGACGTCAACTCCGGTCGCTCCATTAAAGGGGCTGATATTGAACAAACGGCGTTCAACACCAACCTGGAAGCTGCTGAAGAAGTCGCGCGTCAAATGCGCTTGCGCGACCTGGGTGGCCTGGTAGTCATCGACTTTATTGATATGGAAAACCAGCGCAACCAGCGTGACGTCGAGAACGCCTTGCGTGATGCCCTGCATCATGACCGTGCACGTGTCCAAATGGGCAAAATCTCTCGCTTTGGCCTGCTCGAAATGTCTCGCCAGCGCTTGCGCCCAAGCCTGGGTGAAACCAACCACATGACCTGCCCACGTTGTAACGGCACAGGCCATATCCGTGGCATTGAATCTACTGCATTGCATATTCTGCGCATCACGCAAGAAGAAGCCATGAAAGACAACAGCGCCATTATTCAAGTGCAGTTGCCAGTGGAAGCTGCGACCTTCCTGCTGAATGAAAAACGTGCCGACATCCACAAAATCGAGCAACGTACCGGCGTTGAAGTGGTGCTGATTCCAAACATTCACCTGGAAACCCCGAATTACAACATCTTGCGCATTCGCCTGGACGATGTGAATGAAGACACCATGCAGGCCAGCTACAAAATGGTAGACCTGCCTAGCGAGTCCGATTACCAGCACAGCCTGCAACAAGCCGCTGCGCCAGCTAAGGCTGAGGCCGTCGTAAAAGGTATTACGCCCGCCACTGCCGCACCGATTGTTGAAGAAAAACCTGCTGCGGCCCCAGTGACCGAGCAGAAAAAGTCATTCTTTGGCGTGATTAAATCCTGGTTGGGCCTGGAAGAAAAAGAAGCCGTGCAAGAAGTTGCAAAACCAGCACGCGAAACCAAAGAGCCTGGTCGTGATCGTAACAAGAATCGCAACCGCCAGCGTGATCGCCAGCGCGAGCGCCAGCAAGACCGTACCGATCGCCCAACAGGTGAGCGTCAACCTAAAGAACAGCAGGAAAACGCGTCTAACAAGCCTCGCCAGGAACGTCAGCAACAGGAAAGACCAGCGCAGAAAGAAAGACAGGACCGTCAACAGCAACAGTCACAGGAAGTGAAAGCAGATGCCAATCAACCGGCATTAACTTCACCAACTGGCGAAAACAAACAGGAGCGTGGTGAACGCAGCAATCGTCGTAACCGTCATGGCCGCCGTGATCGCCGTCAACGTGAAGATGCGCCAAACCAGGCAAATGCTGAAGCGGCAGTCAACACCACAGCCACTGAGGCAGTTGCACCAAGCAATGCAGCCCCGGTGGTGGTCGCGGAAACTGCAGCGCCAGTAGCTAAAACAGAAGCCAAACAGGCCGCCGCTGAACCAGTGGTAAAAGCAGAGGTTGTACCAGCCAGCACTGAAGCTGTTGATACACCAAACACGGCTAAAACGGATGCGCCTCAAGCTGATGAAGCTGCCGCAGAAAAAACACCACGCGGCCGTTCACGTGGTGGGAAAACCAGCAAAGCACGCGGTAAACGCGCGCCAGAAGGCAGTGATGCGCCAGCGATCGAACTGGTTGAAACTGCGGCAGCAGCCGTTGTAGAGACTGAAGCAACGGCAGAGACTGCACAGAAAAAACCTGCGCGCAAACGCAAAGCCACCACCAAGGCAACTGCTGCAAGCACCAATGAAGGTGCCACAGATGCAGGCATTCAATTGGTAGAAACCAAGTCTGAGCCTGTCGCAGCTTCAGCAGAAACCGCAGCCAAAGCGAAAAAACCACGTAACGCTGCCAAGTGGAAGAAAGACGAAAAAGCGTCCGAAGAACCAAGCCTGGTGATGGTTGAAACCCAGAAGTAACCAGTCTCTGGACTAGTCGCCATAAAAAAGAGGGCCTGATGGCCCTCTTTTTTTACACCATCGATGGGCTTATGCTGCTTGCCAGCGCATGACGCACCAATAGCCGATAATCGTCAGCAATACAGACACCACAACATGCGTGAAGATATGCAACCCAACCCACACATAAGCTTGTTTTTGCAGTAACACAAATGCTTGTGCCGAGAATGTAGAAAAAGTAGTTAAGCCACCTAAAAAACCCATTGCAATAAACAAGCGCCACTCATGGCTTAATTGTGGCATGGTCTGAAAAAGCGCTAACGCAATGCCCATTAAAAAACCACCGATGGCATTTGCCATCAAGGTACCTAAGGGAATCATGCCTATCGAATTGAGCCAGATAGAGAGCCCCCAACGTGCCCATGCACCCAATGCCGAACCTAATCCGACCATCAACCAAGATTTCATTTTATTGCCCTTCTAAAACGTTAGCAGGCAATGTATCATAAGTTTTAAAGCATTCAGCTCCCACCGCCTGTTGATTTAAAGAGATTCCCTTGCGTTTACTATTTGTTACCTCAGAAATTTTCCCATTAATCAAAACAGGCGGTTTGGCAGATGTCAGTGGTGCACTCCCAGCAGCCTTGGCCACTACGGGCCTGGATGTTCAAATTTTGCTGCCCGCCTACCGCGGCATCCTGGCACAGTGTGATGCGCCGCGCTTGCTTGGTTCACTACAGGCCTTTCACGATATACGCTGCGAGCTCTACCAAACCACCCTGCCCGGTACTGACATCCCGCTGCTATTAATTGACTACCCGGCACTGTATGACCGAGAAGGCGGCCCTTACCACCACCCGCAACATGGCGAGTGGCAAGACAACCCCTTGCGTTTTGGTTTGCTATCAAAGGTGGCCGCCATGCTGTCCGTCCCCAATATGCTACAGCCATGGCTACCAGACCTGGTGCATTGCAACGACTGGCAAAGCGGACTGACGCCCTACTACTTGCAGCAACTGGCCAGCCCGGCCAAATCGTTGTTTAGCATTCATAATCTGGCGTTTCAAGGTAATTTTCATGCTGACTGGCGGCATAGACTCATGCTCAGCGAGCAAGACTTTCAGCCCGCAGGTTATGAGTTTTATGGACATCTGTCATTTATGAAAGCCGGACTATATTATGCAGATGCGCTTGCCACCGTGAGCCCAACCTACGCCAAAGAAATCCAAACCGAGCAGTTTGGCTTTGGTTTTCAGGGTTTGTTACAGCACAGAACCGACGATTTAACCGGCATACTGAATGGGATAGATACCCAAGTGTGGGATCCCGCAAGCGATCCTTATTTACCGGCGCATTACACCAGCAGCGCCTTAGCCAATAAAAAACTGGTTAAACAGGCCTTGCAAGCAGAGCTAGGATTGCATCAGGACGCCACTGGCCCATTGCTTGGTGTCGTCAGCCGACTCACGCACCAGAAGGGTCTGGATATGCTGGCCGACATCGCGCACGAGCTGCTAGCCAGCGGCTGTCAGCTAGCAGTGCTTGGTAGCGGCGAGCCCGCGCTGGAGCAGCAATATCTGGCATTGATGCGACAATATCCCGGGCAAGTGGTCGTCACCATCGGCTACAACGAACCGCTGTCACATCGCATCATGGCCGGGACAGATATTTTTGTCATGCCTTCGCGCTTTGAACCTTGTGGATTGAACCAGATGTATGGTTTGCGTTACGGCACGATTCCGCTGGTCGCCAATACTGGCGGCCTGGCAGATTCTGTGCACGGCGGCGCCGTCATGGCTGATGGCACATTACCTGAAACGATGACAGGATTGGTAATGCCGGAAAATAATCCATCGACACTTTTGGTCACATTAAGGCAAGCCGTACATATTTATGCCAATTCTGGTCAGTGGCAACAGCTGCAAAAACAGGCAATGCGACAGGATGTCAGCTGGGAAACGAGTGCAAAACACTACTTTGAGCTATACCAGGACTTGTTAGATATTTAAAAACAATTACTTACAGATATTGACGAAAAGGTGAAGAAAAGTTGGCACAGAAGCTGCTAATTACTAATCAAGCTTCTCCAAAGCTAACTTCTCCTCCCTCAAGACGCCAAATAGGCGTCTTTTTTTTCGCTGTGTTTTTTGCTGAATGCAGATTTTTTGAATCGTTACTCAGCCTTGGCTGGCGGTGTCATATTCAAAAAGTGTTCACGGTAATACTTCAGCTCATCAATCGACTCATAAATATCAGCCAATGCTTCATGACGGCTGGCCTTTTTAAACCCGGCATAGATATCCGGGCGCCAGCGGCGGGATAACTCTTTGAAAACACTCACATCTAGATTGCGATAGTGAAAAAATGCTTCCAGACGCGGCATATAACGCGCCATAAAACGCCTGTCCTGACAGATAGAATTACCACACATCGGCGATTTTCCTGCAGGCACATGCTCTTTTAAAAATGCCAACATGGCATCGGTTGCGGCCTCTTCATCCAAAGTGGACGCCTTGACTTTATCAATCAAGCCACTGCGGCCGTGTGTGCCTTTGTTCCAGGCATCCATGCCATCCAGTACAGCATCCGATTGATGGACGACCAGCACCGGAGACTCTGCAATCACATTCAGTTGCGCATCGGTGACGACGGCGGCCAGTTCGAGAATGCGGTCTGTGTCAGGCAGCAAACCACTCATTTCCATATCCAGCCAGATTAAATTGTCCTGATTACTTGCCAATTGTGTGCCTCTCGTCATGATTTCCATTAAAATGAAACATTATATTCAGTTCAGTGAACAAGGTGGATATAAATCCATCAAAATAGCTAACCGTCACCACTCACAAATCACCCATTGCCATGTCCGCACTCTTTACTCAAATTTTTGTCGCTGTGATTGTCGTTAGCCTTGCTATCCGTGTCTGGCTGGGGCTGCGCCATATCCGCCACATTCAGCAACATCGTCAACAAGTGCCCGCAGCATTCGATCAAACCATCAGCCTGGAGGCCCATCAGCGCGCAGCTGATTACACCACAGCCAAGGTCAAATTACGTTTGAATGAAACAGTGGTGGAATCTGTTATTTTACTGGCCCTGACACTGGGCGGCGTATTGCAGATGCTCGACCAGGCCTGGCAACAATGGTTACCAGCGCACGAGATCATTCGCGGCGCATTGGTCATTTGCTCCGCCATGTTAATTTCTGGCGCAGCTACTCTGCCATTCGACTACATCCAGACCTTTAACGTAGATGAAAAATTCGGCTTTAATAAAATGTCACGCGGCATGTTTTTTGGTGACCTGGTAAAACATACCATTGTTGGCCTGCTGCTTGGTGGCCCTATCCTCTTTATTGCGCTGTGGCTCATGCAAGGGGCTGGCGACTGGTGGTGGCTCTATCTGTGGCTGATCTGGAGCGCATTTAACCTGTTTATGCTGGCAGTTTACCCGATCTGGATCGCGCCCTTGTTTAACAAGTTTACGCCCATGCAAGATCAATCCCTGAAGGCGCGCATTGAAGCCTTGTTGCAAAAATGTGGTTTTGCCAGCCAGGGCTTGTTTGTGATGGATGGCTCAACACGTTCAGGTCACGGCAATGCCTACTTCACTGGCTTTGGCAAAAACAAGCGCGTGGTGTTTTTTGATACGCTGCTGGAAAAACTCAGCGCCGACGAAATCGAAGCCGTACTTGCACATGAATTGGGCCACTTCAAGCATCAGCATGTGATTAAACGCATCATCATGATGTTTGGCCTGAGTCTGCTAGGCCTGGCGCTGCTGGGTTACCTGATCCAGCAAGAGTGGTTCTTTACCGGCCTGGGCGTGGCAGAGGCCAGTAACCATATGGCATTGCTGTTGTTTGTGCTGGTTTCGCCTGTGTTTATGTTCATTTTGCGCCCGGTGTTAGCCGCTTATTCGCGCACCAACGAATTTGAGGCTGACCACTATGCGGCACAACAATCCCGACCACAATTTTTGATTGATGCACTGGTCAAACTGTATCGCGACAATGCTTCTACGCTGACACCTGATCCATTACACTCAGCGTTCTACGACTCGCATCCACCTGCCAGCCTGCGCATTGCCAAACTGCAAACTTACGCATGAAACACATCCTGCTGATCAGCCTGCTCCCGGCGCTTGCCAGTTTCAACGCAAGCGCTGCGGATAGCCCGCTGCAAGCAGGTAAAAAACTGGTAGACGCACATTGTATCAGTTGCCACGCCAGCAGTTATGGCGGAGATGGCAGTGGTATTTACACACGCGATTACCGTAAAGTGCGCTCACTGAATGGCCTAAAAGCCCAAGTCACCAACTGTAATACCATGCTTAACCTGAAATGGTTTGATGATGAAGAGCAGCAAGTGGTACAGTACTTAAATCACTCCTACTATCATTTCTAGCATGTCTCAAGAAGGTCTCATTGTCGCTGCCTATGGCAAGCGCTATAACGTTGAATTGCCAGATGGCCGCATTCTCAGTTGCGTCACCCGCGGCAAAAAAGTCGATAACGCGGCAGGCGACAGGGTCACAGTGACCTTAACGGCTGATAAGGAAGGCGTGATCGAAAAAACCGCAGAACGCAATACCCTGCTCTACCGCAGCAACGCCTTCAAAAGCAAAATTCTGGCGGCTAACGTCACGCAAATCCTGATTGTATTGGCCACCCAGCCCAGCTTCTATGAGGACCTGCTGAATCGTTGCCTGGTCGCGGCTGAGGCCGCAGGCATACGCGCGGTGATTATCCTCAACAAATGTGATTTACCTAATCCGCAAGCCATGCAAAAGCTGGCGCAATATGCAGCGCTGGGTTATCACACCCTGCAACTCAATGCCAAAGAGTCTGTAGACAGCTTAAAACCTTTACTGAGTGGTCACACCAGTGTACTGGTCGGCCAGTCTGGCATGGGCAAGTCGACCATCATTAACAGCCTCTTACCTGAGGCACGTAGTAAAACGCAGGAAATCAGTGCCACCCTCGATAGCGGCAAACATACCACCACGGCGACGCATTTGTATCATCTGGATAGTGAAAGTGCCATTATTGACTCACCCGGATTACAGGAGTTTGGCCTCTACCATATCGATGAAGCTGACCTGGAGTATGCATTTGTCGAATTCCGGCCATTGATTGGCCATTGTAAATTCAATAATTGTACGCACACCCATGAGCCGGAGTGCGTTATTTTGCAAGCACTAGCATCGGGCAACATCGCGCCTGAACGCTTGCAGATTTTCCAGCAAATCCGCGCTGAAAACACCGTACAAATCTACGGCTAAACGCCACACTGCTATTTTTTATCAGCTTGCGCACAAAAAAAACACCCTGCCGAAGCAGGGTGTTTTTTGAGTACACGTATTGCTACGTGTGAGCTTACTGTCGCATTACAGTGAGAAAACGTTCAGTGCACCGCCGCCAGGCGCAGCGTTGTACTTAGTCAACTCTTTGTAACCACCAGCAGCACCCAGTGCATCGGTGTCAGTGGTCATACCCAAATTCATCGCAACGCCAGCCCAACCACCGATACCAGACAAGATACCGACGTATTGCTTACCTTTGTTGCCATAGGTGAAGGCGTTACCAATCGCACCAGAACCAACCTGGAATTTCCACAGTTCTTTACCTGTTTGTGCGTCAACCGCTTTGAACCAGCGATCCAAGGTACCATAGAACACAATGTTAGAAGCTGTCGTCAGCGCACCACTCCAGGCAGAGAACTTCTCTTTGTTGTACCAGACTTTTTTGTTGGTCATTGGGTCATAAGCAGCAAAACCGCCCATCACACCGTCTGGACCGGCAAACATGGTCAATGTCGCACCAACCCATGGTTGACCAGCAACGTATTTGGACTCAACTGGCTCGTATGTCATACATACGTGGTTCAGTGGAGAATACATCAAACCTGTTTTTGGAGAGTAAGCAGCAGGCTGTTGGTCTTTAGTACCCAAAGCCGCTGGGCAAATGCCTTTAGCGTTGTAGTCCTGGTGCGTAGAGGCTGCAGCCAGTTTGTCAGGCACGCCTGTTTTCAGGTCAACGTTATTGGCCCAGTTAACAAATGGATGTACTTTTTCAGCAGCGATCAATGAACCAGTGTTTGCGTTCCATGTGTATGCAAAACCGTTACGGTCATGGTGCCATGCGTAAGTTTTACCAGCCTTATCGAACAGGATCACTTCGTTTACGCCATCATAGTCCCACTCATCGTGTGGCGTCATTTGCATCGCCCATTTAGCGACACCAGTGTCCAGATCACGTGCAGTCACGGTCATAGACCATTTGTTGTCGCCTGGACGTACGTCTGGGTTCCAAACAGATGGGTTACCTGCACCGTAGTAAACCAGATTTGTACGTGCATCATATGGCCACCAGCCCCATACGGAACCGCCACCATGTTGCCAGCCGTCTTTGATCGCTTGTGGTTTCAACCAAGTACGTGTACCCAGCTCTTTTTCGCCACCTTTGATCTGGTCAGCAGACAGGCGTTTGAAAGAACCACCCTCTTTGTTACCACCGTTCACGTCTTGGTAAACGGACAAAGCGTTGTACAAAGGATTGTCTTTGTTGGTGTTAGCATCATGCAATGTTTCAGCATCCGGGCCAGTTGAATAGGCCTTCCATGCCAAAGAACCATCTTTTGCATTGTATGCAGCGATAAAGCAACGTACGCCGAACTCAGCACCTGAGCAGCCGGTCAATACTTTGTCTTTGATCACGTGTGGCGCGTTAGTGTTAGTTGCACCCACTTTAGGATCAGTGTTTTTCACTTCCCATACTTTTTTACCATCTTTGGCATCCAAAGCAACCAGCAAGCCATCGTTCTGTTGCAGATAGATTTTGCCATCGCCGAAACCCAGGCCACGTGTCACGTTGTCACAGCACAGCACTGCTTGCACGCTTGGGTCTTGTTTCGGGAAATAGGACCAAACGATTTTTTGATTGTCGTTCAGATCCAGCGCGTATACGTTGTTAGGGAAAGCAGTCACGATGTACATCATGTTGCCAACCACAATTGGAGAACCTTCGTGACCACGGTTAACACCGGTTGCGAATGTCCAGGCCATTTTCAGGTTTTTGATATTGCCTTTGTTGATTTGTGCCAGTGCGCTATAACCCTGGTTATTGTGCTGACCACGTGGATGTGCCCAGTTGTTTGAGTCTTTCATTGCAGCTTCCTGGTCAGCAGCAGCATAAGCCATTGCTGGCAAGGCAAGCGCGACGCTGGCTGCAATACCAAAAGCAGTTTTCATTTTGATCATAGTTATATCTCCGGAAGAAAAATCCCAAAAGGATCCATCACAAATTGCAATTAAAAATTGCGCTGTGCTTAAAGTTGCCGCTGGCACTAGGATTTCCAGAGCTGTTACTTATCCCGTGAAGGATAGATGTCACTTGATTAAGCGCTTGTAACTGTAATATAAATAGCCCCCCGAAACAGCCAGCCAGTTTTGGGTTTTATTCATGGGCCAGATAAGGAATTTTTCCGAAAACTTTATAGAATTGCTTTTTTTTTGTATCATTTTGCTATCGAAGGCCATGTCCTAGTGTGCCCTTCAGGTAATGGTGTCGCCCAATGTGAATGGCGGCGCCTGCTTACTTGATTATGAAGGTAGACACTGACTGTGCTGAGACCCTGGCATTACTCACTGGTATTGGACAAAGCTTCCCCGCATTCCATCCACCAGCAACTCATAGAACATTTCCGCGCCATGATAGAAGGCGGTGCCTGGCTAGGCGGCAGCGCCCTGCCCAGCTCACGCGACATCGCGCAACGTTTGGGCATCAACCGGAAAACGGTTTCGCGGGTGTATGAAGAGCTTTCTGCACAAGGGCTGATTTATACCCAGCCCAAGCGTGGTACCTTTGTCTCGCAGACACCACGTTCTGAAACACCTGGCCCACCGCGTCCGCGCACATTAATACATGCGCGACCAGAACTCGACAGTGCCTCCAGCAGTATTTATCAATTAATCCAAAAAACCACGGTGCACCATATTCGCCGGGTGGCCTTGCACATGCACAAATTACGCCCGCACGACTACGACGTGACTGGCTTATTCAATCTCAAGCATATGCTGGCCAACCTGCTCGCACACGAAAGACGCTACCTGGTTTCACCTGACCATATCACCTGTGGCACCTGGCCGGTATTGCAGACAGCACTGATGCATCACCTGAGCCTGACAGACGGATGCCTGTTATTAGACCATCGCGCAAGCATAGAGCTGGAAAGAAGCCTGGTAAAACATGGCATACAGGTACTGCGCCTGCCTGACATCGCAGACGGCCAGGCACACGGTTTTATAGAGCAAGTTGAAAAATATTGCATCAACTATCCAGTGTCCGCATTATGGTGCGACACATCGACATTTTTCGAGGCGCAGACCATAGAAAGTGTACAGGCACTGGTTGCACAAAAACTGGCCGATTATCGCTTGCTGCTGATTGACGATCAGCGCTCACAACTGCCGTTTGTGCAACAACATCAAC
Organism: Methylophilus sp. Q8; assembly: GCF_000800115.1. Taxonomy (NCBI): domain Bacteria; kingdom Pseudomonadati; phylum Pseudomonadota; class Betaproteobacteria; order Nitrosomonadales; family Methylophilaceae; genus Methylophilus; species Methylophilus sp. Q8. The sequence goes on from NZ_JUHE01000001.1 coordinate 2,751,150, forward strand.
CGCTATCCAGCAGATACGCCAAAAGCATATTGCTTGGCAGCTTGTATGGAGAGTGTTGTGACATGTTTAACTTATGCTACCTGGCCAGTAACCTTGGTTTTTCAAGCGATTTTATTAACGAACTCAATGTGCAGCAACAGCAATCATCCCTACTCAATATGCTGGCGCAAAGCGAACTCATTAAACGCGGAGAATATAAAAAGTTGCTGACGACCATTCATCGCTTTTTACAGCAAACTTAAGCTGAGGGCAAAAAGATTGCCGGCTCACAGCATTCACATAACAACCAATCTGGCTTATATCAACCACCTAAAACTCAGGAAAAACTCCTATGTACATCAAAAATAGGCTTTTTAATCATTCAGTTAAATTTTGTTCGCGGCGTGGCACGTTAAATGCTAAACAGTGAATGGGAGTGAGCTATCACTAGGACCGATACCAGCAGACTGCATATCAGCTGGTATCGGGGTAGACACTCCCTCACTTGCATATTGATCTCATGCAAAAAAGGCACCGCAATTGCGGTGCCTTTTCATTGGCAACAAACAGAGGAATCAGAGATTACTCTTGGCCGATTTGATACACTTCGTAGCTGGTTTCCACGATTTTGCCGGTGGTTGCATCCACTTCTACTTTAACTTCTTCGTTGTCAGCTTCCAGGATGTCAAATTCGTAAGAAGCTTTGCCGTCTGGCTCTAACTCATACTCAACTTCAACCACTTTGCCTGGATGTGCAGCCAATGCCGTCGCTTTGGCATCTGCTTCAGAAACTTTGGCCAAAGCCTTGAATCTTTCGTCATCTGCAGTCACTTCTTCTTCTACTTCAGTGATTTTGCCTGTTTTCGCATCGCACTCGATGTCCCAAGCTTTACCATCGTTGGATTGCACGTCAAACTCGTACACCAAGTGCTTGCGCTCAGATTTGGCTTCAAGCTTAACGATTTTACCGTCGTGCTTGGACAATGCCGCTTTTACGCACTTGCCCAGGCTGTCGTAAGCTTTTGGTTTAATGGTTTCGTGGTCGGCGAATGCTTGACCGGATAACACACCGCATAACGCGGCTGCTAGTAATGACGCTTTCATTTGCATAATGATCTCCTTGTTTAAAGTCATGAATGAAAAACGCGAAACACGCGCTAGGGACGCATGCTTCGTGAATTCATAACGCGAAAAGGATATCAAAAACGCAGTAAGCTTTTTAAAATATTACACCTTGTTAACAAAATGGCTACAAACAGCCGTTTAATAAGCAAGCAGCCCACTGGCCTACACCGCGACTGGCGCCTTAATGGCCGGATACGGGTCGTAATTTTCCAAGCTGAAATCTTCAAACTTGAAGGCGAAAAGATCTTTCACCTCAGGGTTAATGCGCATGTTAGGCAAGGCGCGCGGCGTACGCGACAATTGCTCTTTAACCTGCTCCATATGGTTGCTGTAAATATGCGCATCGCCCAGGGTATGCACAAAATCGCCTAGCTGCAAGTCACATACCTGCGCCACCATCATGGTCAACAAGGCATAAGACGCGATATTGAATGGCACGCCCAGGAAAATATCTGCGCTGCGCTGATACAACTGGCAGCTCAGTTTGCCATCCGCCACATAGAATTGGAAAAATGCATGGCAAGGTGGCAACTTCATGCGCTCGACGTCCGCCACGTTCCAGGCGGAAACGATTAAACGGCGCGAATCAGGCGTGTTCTTGATCTGGTTAACCACTTGTGTGATCTGATCAATGTGCGTGCCGTCCGGCTTGGGCCAGTTGCGCCATTGATAGCCATACACCGGACCCAAGTTGCCTTGTTCGTCTGCCCATTCATCCCAGATTTTAACGCCATGCTCTTTGAGGTAAGCAATATTGGTGCTGCCCTGCAAGAACCATAACAGTTCGTGGATAATCGATTTCAAATGGACTTTTTTGGTTGTCAGCAGCGGGAAGCCTTCAGCCAGGTTAAAGCGCATTTGGTAGCCGAATACCGAAGTGGTGCCAGTGCCCGTACGATCCGTTTTCACATGACCATGCGCAAGTACGTGGTTCAATAAATCATGATACTGCTGCATAGACCGGCTCCCGCTAAGCGTTAAGTATTGGCGATGATAAAGGCTTTAATGGCATCGACACTGACATCCATTACCGTTGAGGTTTGTGGCAAGTCTTCCAGGCCCGCCAGGCTGGCAGGACGCTCAGGCACTTCGCCCAAAGCCTCGACAATGGCATCTTCAAACTTGGCCGGCAACGCGGTTTCCAGTACCAGCATAGGCACATCTGTTTTGCGATGCTCCAGCGCTACTTTCAGGCCATCTGCCGTGTGCGTATCAATGGTCACGCCATACTTTTCCTTGGTCGCGCGTATGGTTTGCATGCGACTGGCGTGATTGCTATGGCCAGATACAAAACCAAAACCAGCCACCTTGGCAAAATAACCTTGCGCATTTAAATCAAACTTGCCGCCAGCATCCACCGCAGACCATAACTCGCGCACTTTATCACCATCCTGGCCGACCAAATCATAGACAAAACGCTCGAAGTTAGAGGCTTTGCTGATATCCATGGACGGGCTGGAAGTATGGTAAGTATTGGCTGAGCCACGCGGTGCATAAACGCCGGTATTAAAGAACTCGTCCAATACATCATTTTCGTTGGTGGCCACCACTAACTGGTCAATTGGCAACCCCATCATGCGCGCAATATGTCCGGCGCAAATATTACCGAAGTTGCCGCTAGGCACGGTAAAGCTGACCTTTTGGCTGTTATTAGTAGTCACAGCCAGATAGCCTTTGAAGTAGTACACAATCTGCGCCGCAATACGGCCCCAGTTGATAGAGTTCACGGCACCGATTTTATATTGCGCCTTGAACGCGTGGTCATTGGACACAGCTTTCACCATATCCTGCGCATCATCGAACACGCCCTTCACAGCAATATTGAAAATATTGTCGTCTTGCAGGCTGAACATCTGCGCGGTCTGGAAACGGCTCATTTTCTGGTATGGCGACAACATAAAGACGCGCACGCCTTGTTTGCCACGCATGGCGTATTCAGCGGCGGAACCAGTATCACCTGAAGTCGCGCCCAGGATATTGGTGGTCTGGCCGGTTTTAGCCAACACGTATTCAAACAGGTTACCCAGCAACTGCATGGCCATGTCTTTAAACGCCAATGTTGGGCCGTTGGACAGGCTTAACAGGTAGAGATTATCTTCCAGCTTGAGCGTAGGCGTAATGTCTGCAGCGTTTTGGCCGGCACGTGCGTATTGATAGACTTCGGCACGATAGGTTTTATCAATGATCGCGTTCAGGTCTGTATGCGGAATATCGCTGTCGTCCACCAGGCGCGACAGGATGGCAAAGGCCAGTTCACGGTAATTCATACCGCGCATGGCGTTCAGATCAGCATCACTGAACTGCGGATATTGCTCGGGCAGGTACAAACCACCGTCTGGTGCCAGGCCGCCCAGCAAAATTTCACTAAATGTTAAAGCAGGCGATTGCCCGCGGGTACTGATATATTTCATTGCATTTAACCTATGGCATAAAACATGGCATCAAAAATGTCAGTTAGCGTGACAGTGCTTCCATGCGGATTTTCGTCACACCAGCTGCGATGGCAGGCAGCGCCTCAATATTGGCAATCGCTGTATCCATGATTTTCTCTTGCGTGGTGTGCGTCAGAATCACGATATCCGCTTCTGACTCGCCCTCGGCAGGCTCTTTTTGCAGCATGGCATCAATCGAGATTTGCAGATCCGCCAGCACCTTGGTGATATCTGCCATCACGCCTGGTTTGTCAGAAGCACGCAAGCGCAGGTAGTAGGCTGAATGCACTTCGGCAATCGGCAAAATCGGCAACACTTGCTGCTGGTCTAACTGATAGCCCAAATAAGCCACACGCTGCTCAGCCTTGGTGCCTTGCAAACGCGCAATATCCACCAGGTCAGCCACTACCGCACTAGCGGTCGGCTCAGCCCCGGCACCGGCACCGTAATACAACGTTGGGCCAACTGCATCGCCTTTAACCACAACAGCGTTCATTGCGCCATCTACGTTAGCAATCAGGCGCTTTTCAGGAATCAGCGTCGGATGCACGCGCAATTCAACACCGGCTTCAGCTTTTTTACTGATGCCCAGCAATTTCACGCGGTAACCCAATTCCTGCGCATACTGGATATCTTTAATGGTGAGCTTGGTAATACCTTCGGTATACGCATGCTCAAACTGCATCGGCATGCCAAAAGCAATGCTGGCCATAATCGTCAGCTTATGCGCGGCATCGATCCCTTCCACGTCAAAGGTCGGATCTGCCTCGGCATAGCCCAGACGTTGCGCTTCTTTCAGCACATCGGCAAAAGCCAGGCCTTTGTCACGCATTTCAGTCAGGATAAAGTTGGTCGTGCCATTGATAATGCCCGCCACCCATTCGATTTTGTTGGCACTTAAGCCCTCACGCAAAGCCTTGATGATAGGAATACCACCGGCTACCGCCGCTTCAAAGGCGACGATCACGCCTTTGTCAGCCGCGGCTTTAAAAATCTCGTTGCCATGCACAGCCAGCAAGGCCTTGTTAGCGGTCACCACGTGCTTGCCATTGGCAATCGCGGTTAACACCAACTCTTTAGCCACGGTGTAGCCGCCAATCAACTCGACGACGACATCGATTTCCGGGTTATTCACCACCGCGAAGGCATCGTCAGTCACGGCCACCTGGCCGCCAGTCACTTGCTTTGCCAGCTCAAGATTGCGGTCAGCCACTTGCACAATACGGATATTGCCACCAAGACGGCGTACGATATCTGCCTGGTTACGCGTGATCACGGTATAGGTACCGCCACCCACTGTGCCTATGCCCAACAACCCTACTTTTAATTCTTTCATACTCATACTCACCATTAATGGCTTGCGCGCACGCTTACCTATATTTTGAATGTTTCTTTATTTTGCATGCTTCTTGCGATAGCTATCCAGATAGCGGCCTATGCGCGTCATCGCTTCAGTCAAGTCGTCTACATTGGGTAAGAAAACCACCCTGAAATGATCAGGTGTTTTCCAGTTAAAGCCGGTGCCCTGCACCAGCAACACTTTCTCTTCCAGCAACAGATCGAGAATAAACTGCTGGTCATCTTCAATCGGATACATCTCCGGATCCAGCTTGGGGAACAGATACATGGCCGCCGCCGGTTTGACACAGGTCACACCCGGCATGGCGGTCAACATGTCATAGGCCAAATCACGCTGCTTGCACAAGCGACCGCTAGGTGCCACCAGGTCGTTAATACTCTGGTAACCACCAAGCGCAGTTTGAATGGCCAACTGCCCCGGCACATTGGCACACAAGCGCATGGAGGCCAACATGTTTAAGCCTTCGATATAATCTTTGGCATCTTTTTTATCGCCGGAGATAATCATCCAGCCTGAGCGATAGCCACAGGCGCGATAGTTTTTAGACAAGCCGTTAAAAGTCACAAACAGCACATCATCGGCCAGTGAGGCGATAGAGGTATGTGTATTGCCGTCGTACAGCACTTTGTCATAAATTTCGTCAGCAAAAATCACCAGGCCATGGTGACGCGCGATCTCGATAATGCCTTCCAGTGTTTCCTTGGGGTATAAGGCACCAGTCGGGTTATTCGGGTTGATAATCACGATGCCTTTGGTATTGGCCGTGATCTTGTTTTCAATATCAGCCAAGTCAGGCAACCAGCCGGATTGCTCGTCACAGACATAATGCCGCGCCGTGCCGCCCGCCAGGTTCACCGCTGCCGTCCATAAAGGGTAATCCGGCATAGGCACCAGAATCTGGTCGCCATTATTGAGCAGGCCCTGCATGGCCATCACAATCAGCTCGGATACACCGTTACCGATGATGATGTCGTCTATGGTCACGCCCGCAATATTCTTTTGCTGGGTGTAATGCATGATGGCTTTGCGCGCCGCGAACAAACCTTTGGAATCCGTATAGCCTGAGGCGTGATCCATATTGTGGATCACGTCCTGAACGATTTCTTCTGGCGCATTAAAGCCGAATGGCATCGGGTTACCGATGTTCAGCTTGATAATGCGCTGTCCGTCTTCTTCCATCTGGCGCGCGCGTTGCAATACCGGGCCGCGGATGTCGTAACAGACATTACTGAGTTTGCTGGATTTATTGACTGGCTTCATCGCTGGTTAACAAACACATCTGGCGTGTGTTAAGCTCTTAAAGTAAAACTTTCATTCTACCTGCAAACCCTTGCTACATCAATGAACCTTAGGCCTTTGCCAGACTCTGAATCGGTAGATTTAAACGGAATTTTCATCACGGGCAATTTGCAGGCGCGTCACGATTACAGCTTATGAAACTACACCTACATACCAGCGAACAGCAATATCAAATTAATGGCGTCGATAGCGACGCGGTGATCATTAATCGCCAGCGCTATGCGCAGCCAGTGATTGTCAGCGAACAGGCCTTAAGTACAGATTGGTTTCAGGGGGCATGGGAATCACTGGATGCACAGCAATTAGCGGCGATACTGGATTTTAGTCCGGAGGTGGTATTGCTAGGTACGGGCGATAAACAGCGTTTTATTCATCCTCGGCATACACAGGCATTCCTGTCAGCGCACATCGCCGTAGAATGCATGACCACGGCTGCGGCCTGCCGCACCTTCAACATCCTGACCGCTGAAGGCCGCAAGGTAGTTGCGGCCCTGCTACTGGAATCCCACCTGGCAGAATCCGTATAAACGCCTGACTACTGCGGCTTGAGCGTCACCTGTAAACCATCAGCCGTCACTTGCAAATCCGTTGGCTGATATTGACGCCCCGCGTAGCTTAAATCCTCAGGCTTGACTTCATATAACACCAGCTGGTTCAGCCACTTTCCACTCAGGCTTTGCGCCAATTGCTGCACCAGGCCATTCCACTCGCTATTGGCGCCATCCAGCTTGAAGGAATCCACGGCAGGCTGGTCAAGCACAACCGCATTGCGTGCCTGGTCAAACTTGACCAAACCCGATACACCCAGTTTGCCGGTGGTGGCGCTGGATAACAAATCACTTTGCACACTGGCATCCATCAAGGTATGAATTCTGCCCGATGCCGGATCCAGTGAAACCAGCGCATTAGACAGCTGGACATGAAACACCTTCATCACAGTCAGCGGCTTTGCCAGCTTGTGATTGAGTTTTTGCTGTAACTGGGCGGTGTTCATTTTCACTGTACGATCGCCCATACTCACACAGTGAGTCAGCAATAATCCTAGCAAAACTACACTACAGAAGCCTTTTAAAAGACGCATTTGTAAGCCTTATTTAACACTTGCAACATTCGACAAAAATTGACAATCATGCAGACTGCATACGATAAGATCGCGTGCAATGAAAAAAATTTCACACACCCAATCTGGTTTTACGCTGATCGAAATGATCGTCGTCATGCTGATTCTATCAGCGCTAGCGGTGACTGCCTATGCACGCATCTCGCAGATTGATACACAAGCCAGGCTGGCAGCCTTGCAATCGTTCAAAGCCACTGTGCTGTCGGTCGCGACGATGGCCAAGGGTGTGTGCATGTCAGACCCGCAATGTGACGGCAACCAGACTACACCATCGGCCGTCATCGCAGGCAATACGATCTATTTTAGTCACGGCTACCCGGTCGGCTGGCTGGGCAATGAAGATGGCGTTGGCAGCTTGTCTCAACTGGTGGATGCTGGCAAATTCTCGGTGCAAGCAGCGCTGTCTGATACCAATCGCGCCACCTACACCCTGCAAGGCGCCAGGGATAGCAATCACTGCAAACTGGAATACATTATTTCCACAGGGTCAGCCAACACGGCCGGTCTAAGTGTCTCCATAGACAGCACTGGCTGTTAACGAACCAAGCCTACAAAAAGAAAGGCAGCGTGTTTTATCAACACACTGCCTGTTCAATGCTTGCAGAGACTTTACAGATTTTTGGTCGATAAAGTCAGTGTGGCATTGGTGCCGCCAAAACCAAAACTGTTAGACAATGCAGTTTGAATCCGCGCCGAAGCAATCGGGCTACGCACGATATTCAAGCCTTCTGCTGCCGGATCCAGCGTTTCAATATTGGCAGACGCCGCAATAAAACCGTGTTGCATCATCAGCAAGGTATAAATGGCCTCATTCACGCCAGCTGCGCCTAAAGCGTGGCCGGATAAGGATTTTGTTGAGGCAATTGCTGTCTTGCTGTTATCACCAAACACCGCACGAATCGCTTCCAGCTCCTTGGTGTCGCCCACCGGCGTGCTGGTGCCATGCGTATTGATGTAATCAATCTCTTCAGGATTAATGCCCTGCAATGCCTGTTGCATGCAGCGCACAGCGCCTTCACCACTTGGTGCCACCATATCGTAACCGTCTGAGGTTGCACCATAACCAATCACTTCGGCATAGATCTGTGCGCCACGTGCTTTGGCGTGCTCATACTCTTCCAGTATAACGATACCGCCGCCGCCAGAAATCACAAAACCATCACGATCGGCATCGTAGGTACGCGATGCTTTTTCAGGCGTTTCGTTATATTTACTCGACAATGCACCCATGGCATCAAACAGATAGCTCATGGTCCAGTGTTCTTCTTCACCACCGCCAGCAAACACGATATCCTGTTTGCCCAGTTGAATTTGCTCAACACCCGCGCCAATACAGTGCGCACTGGTTGAACAGGCAGAACTGATACCGTAATTCACACCCTTGATTTTAGCGCCCGTCGCCAGGCAAGCGGCAATTCCGCTGCTCATGGTTTTAGTCACCATATAAGGGCCAACACGACGAATGCCTTTTTCTGCCAGCGTATTGGTGCCGTCCAGCATACTTTCAGTAGACGTACCACCTGCACCGACGATCAGACCGGTACGTACATTTGAAACCAGCTCTTCCGGCAGGTTTGCATCAGCAATCGCTTCCTGCATCGCCAGCCAGGCGTAAGCATGACCCTTGGCCATAAAACGCAATAGCTTGCGATCAATCAAGGCTTCAACATCCAGATTTTTGATCGAGCCTGCCACATGCGAACGCAAACCGCGCTCGGCATATTCAGGTTGATAAGTAATACCGGAACGGCCTGCTTTGAGGCTATCCAGTACTTCCTGTTTGTTATTACCAAGACTTGATACGATACCAAATCCTGTAATCACTACGCGACGCATTGCGCCTCCCATTCACTTCAAAAACTGTAAAGACGACTAGAAATTGTCCGTGCTGGTAAACAAACCGACACGCAAATCACTGGCATTATAAATCTCGCGGCCATCCACTTCCATACGTGCATCGGCAATACCCATCACCAGCTTGCGCATGATCACACGTTTTAAATCAATGTGGTAGCGTACCAGCTTGGCTGATGGCAATACCTGGCCGGTAAACTTCACTTCACCAGAACCCAGGGCACGGCCGCGGCCAGGACCGCCTTTCCAGCCCAGGAAGAAGCCAACCAGTTGCCACATGGCATCCAGGCCCAAACAGCCAGGCATCACCGGGTCACCGGTAAAATGGCATTCAAAAAACCACAAATCAGGACGAATATCGAGCTCTGCAATAATTTCGCCCTGGCCGTATTTCCCACCCTCGTCAGAAATCTTTACGATACGGTCAAACATCAGCATTGGTGGTAATGGCAATTGTGCGTTACCTTCGCCGAACATTTCGCCGCGGCCGCACGCCAACAAATCCTCTTTGCTGAAACTACTTTTTCTAGTCATGTATTTTTAGATTTTTAGTATAAAACAATATTTTCGCCGGAAATTGCGTTTAGTGAAAGCTTTTTGTCATCCAATAACTATACCGACCTGTATACTTTTTAGAAGAATATAGGTAGTATTCACTAAATTGTTACTGAATTTTACAACTTGATAATGACCAGCCTGTCAGGCTTTAAAGGATAATTTCGCATCATCAAGCCGTTTTCAATTACAAATTAGTTACAATTCAGCGCAATCTATACATTCAACCTTATCAGGAAATCAGGCATGCAAGATCAACAACTAAACGATTGGCGTACCCATGCGCTCACATTAGAGTCGGAAGTTAACAAAGTCGTCGTCGGTCAGGAAAATCCAGTACGCCTGATCACCACTGCCGTATTTGCACGCGGCCATGTGTTGCTTGAAGGCGATGTCGGCGTGGGTAAAACCACTTTGCTGCGCGCCTTTACGCGCGGCATTGGCGGCGGTTACCAGCGGATTGAAGGTACGATTGACCTGATGCCGAATGACCTGGTGTATCACACCTATCTCGGGGAAGATGGCAAACCGCATGTGAGTCCGGGCCCATTATTAATGTCTGGCCAGGATTTATCGATTTTCTTTTTTAACGAAATCAACCGTGCCCGCCCGCAGGTACACTCGCTGATGCTGCGCGTGATGGCAGAGCGCACGTTGACTGCCTTTAATAAAGAACACTACTTCCCGCACATGCTGGTATTTGCTGACCGCAATCAGGTGGAGCGTGAAGAAACCTTTGATATCCCGTCTGCAGCGCGTGACCGCTTCATGATGGAAATTCCGATTGTGGTGCCGCCTGCGCATGACATTATGGAATCATTGATTTTTGATACGCGCTTTCATGATGTGGACCAGTTGATTTCCAATGTGCCCGCCGATGTCCTCAAATTTGACCAATTGAATAGCTTTGCCAAGGTCATCCAGGAAAATATCCAGGCCAGCCCTGCCCTGCGTAAATATGCGCTGGACTTGTGGCTGGCGACTAAAGACCCGGTGGCTTATGGCGTCAAAGTATCCAATGTCGATATGAAACGCCTGGTACTGAGTGGCGCCAGCCCGCGTGGCATGGGCATGTTGCTGCGCGCCGCCCGTGTCAACGCCTGGCTCAATAATCGCCAGGCCGTGGTGCCAGAAGACATTCACGCCGTGTTCCACGAAACAATCGCACACCGCCTGGTATTTAGTCCGGTCTACGAAATGCGTCGTACCGAAATCGCACGCGAATTGCTGACTGGCATTACCAATGCCGTCGCCGCGCCTTAAGTTTTTGTTGCTGGAACGTTATGGAAACCATTAAGGAATTCAGCTACCACATTGGCTGGCGTTCCCGCTCGCGTCGTCCAGGCCGCCATAAAAGCAATCAGCGCGGCATGGGCATGGAGTTTCGTGGTCACACCACGTTGCTGTCATACCCTGACCCGCGCCGGATCGATATTCGCCAGACCATCCGTGACCCGATGGAACAGGTCTATGTGCGTATTTTCAACCAGAAAAGTGCCACGCCGGTGTTTGTGATGTGCGATATGTCAGGCTCTATGCAATATGGTACACCGCACACAAAGTTGGTCACCGCCGCCCATATCACGCGTTCGGTGGCACAATCCGCCAGCCGCAATACGGATCCGGTTGGATTTATCGGCTTTGATGATGATGTACATGACGAATGGCTGAGCACGCTCTCGTTGCGTCCTCATACCATGTTCGACCTGGCGGACCGCCTGGAAAACCATCTGCCGAATGAAGTCGGTGCCGGTGCCTTGCTTGAAAGCGTACGCCTGCTGCCACGCGAGCGAGCGTTGATCTTCCTGGTATCCGACTTTCATATGCCACTGGAGCAACTGGAAGAGGCGCTATTACTGATGCTGCGCCACCATATTGTGCCTGTCATTCTGTGGAATAGCACTGAATACAAACAGTTGCCGGAATTTGGCATTACCAGTATCAACGACCCGGAAACCGGCGAGCGCCGCACCTTGTTTCTGCGTGCTTCCTATCGTGAACGCATACTGGAAGCATTTGCTGCGAGACGCCGGGCGATTGAAGATATTTTTATGAGATTTGATATGCAGCCATTTTTTGTGGAAGACACGTTTGATGCAGACCTGCTCACCGATTACTTTCACCAATATGTGCCTGCCTAAGGAAAGCGACCGATGAAAGCGCGCAACCATTTATTGTCATTATTTCTCGCATCGACCTTGCTCTGCACTAACTTGAGCACCTCCGCCGATGTGGTTCTGCCTTCGGTAGACAGCAAGTTTGTCAGCGTCAAGGAAATCAACCCCAGCCGTGATGCCGGTTATGTGGTGGGCGACAAACTGCAGCGCACCATGATACTCAGCGTTAAACAACCTTATGAGTTGATTAAGGAGTCGTTGCCGATTGTCGGTTACGAACACAGATACCGCGGCCAGGTATCGGGCATTGAGTTAACCGCGATTGACGTAAAAGAGCGGCATGAAAGCAAGCAATCCGTGTATACCATCCACCTTGAATACCAGGTGTTTAAAAGCGGCCGCGTCGCCAAACCCGCCATTTTAAGAGGCGAGATTGTCAAACTGCGTCAGCAAGGCAGCAAAGACATCAAACAATTCCGCATGCCGTCGTTTAACTTCCGCACCTCACCGCTTTCGGTGTATGGCGAAGTGAACCTCAAAAATGAAATGAGCCCCTATGTCGCACCGCTGAAACTGCATGCAGACAAAGAGCAATTAGCCCTGAAAATCGCCACAGGCGTGTTGGCGGCCAGCCTATTGGCCTTGCTATATATATTGGGTGCGCGCACCTGGTTGCCCTATATGGGAGGTGCTTTTGCCAAGGCTTACCGCAAAATCGGCAAGCTGCCTGAAGATGCACAAGGTTTACAGCAGGCCATTTCAACTGTGCATGAAGCCTTGCATCAAGTGGCAGGCCATAGCGTGTTTGGGAATGGCGTTGAGCGACTGCTGCAAGAAAAACCTGCTTTCGCTGTCGCTAAACCAGAAATCGAACGCTTTTTTGCTCTGTCGCGCCAGGTGTTTTTCGATGCCAAAACGCCGCTGGACTTAGGCATGCCGCCCAAACAATGGCTGAAAAAATTCTGTCGCCACATGCGTGACTGCGAGCGCGGCTTACGCCCAGAGGTGCAAACATAATGGCATTCACACATCCCTGGCTGTTATGGGCGCTGCCATTGGCGCTGCTGCCGCTATTGCTGGAGCGTGCGCACAGCAAGCATTATTCATGGATAGGTTTGCTGCCACCGGATCCGCTGTCCAGCATGATCGGTTTTTTGCTCAAAGTGCTTGCGGTGCTCAGTATCGTCTTTATCATTTTGGGCCTGGCCGGACCACATAGCCTGGAACAGCAAATCGAGCGTACCGGTATCGGTGCACAGATCGGCCTGGTACTGGACCGCAGCGCCAGTATGGACGACCCGTTTGCGGGCGACAAAGATGGCCATGTCGGCGAAACCAAGTCTGTGGCCGCGGCGCGCATCATGACCCAGTTTTTACAACACCGTAACAACGACATGATGGGGCTGATTACATTCAGCAACTCAGCCATGTACGTGTTGCCATTGACCGAAAACAAAGAAGCCATGCTATCCGCCATTCAGGCCACGGCTGGCAACTCCCTGTTTCAAACCAATATTGGTGGCGGCTTAACCAGCGCGGTTGAATTATTTAAAGATGTGCCGGACTCCGGTTCACGTGTGATTATCCTGATTTCGGATGGTGCTGGCCGTGTCAGCGATATGGTGCAGCAAAAACTGCGTGACTGGCTGCAACGCTACAACATCGGCCTGTACTGGATTGTGCTGCGCCAGCCTGGCGGCGTCACCATCTTTGACCCCAAATACGCTGAAAGTAGCTACGCCGGCCCTATGCCGAGTGAAGTGTTGCTATATCAGTTTTTTCAGACGTTGCGCACCCCGTTTAGTGCTTATGAAGCGGCGGATCCAAAATCACTCGAAGCCGCCATTGCCGACATTAACAGCAAAGAGAAAAAACCGATTCAATACCTGGAAAAGATCCCTGGCCATGATTACACCAATGTGTGTTACTGGATTGCATTTGTCATGATTGCCTTCCTGCTGGCTGTTAAATATCTGGAGATACACACATGGCGCTCAGCGTAAATAAACTGGTAACCGGCCTGCTGGTCGTGGCAGTCGCATCTCTCGCCACTATGGCTTATAGCTGGCAACGCATACAGCAAGTAGAAGCCTTTAATGAAGCAGTGGCATCCGCCAAAAGCCCACAAACCGACCAACAAAGTTTTGAGGCAAAATTTGCCGTGGCCTATTGGCTGGGCAAAAACGAGCGCTATAAAGAGTCTACCTTGCTGTTTACCAAGCTGATAGACCAGGCCAATGCCAGCCAGCGCGCGGCCATTTTGCACAATGTAGGCAATATGTTCTTTTTGCGCGCGATCCAGCTGACGGGCGGTAACGACAACAGCACGCGTGACGAACTCGAATACCTGCTGTCGCAAGCAGCTACCTCTTACAAAACGGCCCTCAAGGCAGATAACAGCAATTGGGGGACGCGCCGTAACTTTGATCGCGTACTGGGCCTGCTACCTGAAAAACCAACACCGGGCGTCGGCGAATCAGACAACCCGGGGCTGATCATGGGCAATATCCCTAACGGCTTGCCATAACAAGTGTGTGTAATACGTGAATCATTTGACTGAATATTATTGACTGGCACTCCATGAAGATCTGGCTAAGACACTTTATCAAGCACCGTGACACCGCCCTGCTCGGACTGGCCCTGCTATGCTTGCTGGGCGCCATTCTGCGGCCCAGTATCCCGTTCAAGCATAATATCTACGCTTACTTTTTGATCGCAGATATTTCGCAAAGCATGAATGCTGAAGACATGACACTCAACGGCAAAAAGGTCACGCGCATGGCCTATATGCAGAATATGATGCATGAAGTCGTCGCCTCCCTGCCCTGTGGCACCAAAGTCAGTATCGGCATGTTCGCCGGCAACTCGGTAGCCGCCATGTACTCACCGATTGAGGTATGCAGTAACTTTGCCGCCATTCAGGATACGATTGCACACCTGGACTGGCGTATGGCCTGGTCGGGCAATAGCCGCGTACGCGAGAGCCTGTTTGTGACGGCCAAAGTGGTACGCGCTATGCCTGAGCCCGCGCAAGTGCTGTATTTTACTGACGGCGAAGAAGCGCCAAAATTGCACGCGTTTAATACCAAAAACCTGGAAGAGTTTCAGGGCGGTGATGAGTGGTTGTTTGTCGGCATTGGCTCAGAAGAAGGCGTGGCCATTCCAAAACTCAGCCCGGAGAATCAGGTGATTGGTTACTGGTCTAACGAGAGCTTTGCCATGCAGCCCGGCATTGCCCAGATTTCAGAAAGCACCTTGGGTGTGCGCGATGACAATATTGCCTATGGGGATAACGACAGATTCATTTCGAAATTGTCGACAGAATATCTGGAAAGCCTGACCAAAGAGATTGGGGCAAAATATATCAAAGGCGACAGCACATACAACGTGCTACAAGCCATGAAGGCGCAGAAACCTGCCCGCCACGATATTGCCCCGCTACCGCTCAGCTGGCTGTTTGCCATACTGGCAGGGCTATGTATATTGGGCACCTATGCCAGTCGCCACCCATGGCGTCAAATCAAACAGAACCTGCATCTATACCACAACCAGATTCGCTCAAAATTCTCGGTACGCGCAGAATCTGTGGCGCACGACAATCACTTTCAATAATTCGCTCAATTAACCTAGCGATTATTCGCGTAAACCCCACTTTAACCAGACACGCAAGGCCTGCAAAGCTTGCGTGTCTGCCTGATCGGGCAGGATTAACAAACGATTAGGCCTAAGCAAGCGCGTCATCAGCGCTGAAGGTGTTTTAACCAAGTTAAGCTCGTCCTCTTGTGGCACTAAGGCTGTGAGATGTAAAACGATACAAGCCGGATGTACCACCGAGTCAGGCAACACGGCAAACGACCAGGTCTGGCCGCGCTTATCAGTTAAAGTCATCTGTCCAAACACATCGACTCTTAATGACTGCACGCTCCATGGCCAACGCGTGGCGGGTAATTGTGTCCATTGCCAAACACATACCAATATATAGGCCAATATAGCCAGCGCAGCCCATAGCAATGGCAGGCTATAGACAAGGCTAAACACCACCAGCATTGAAAAAAGCCATCCCCACCCCCATAAAAATTTAGAGGGTCTGAGACGCAGACCGATTTCACTTGATAGAATAGCTTTTTTCATCGCAATCATACGGGCAGCCCATACAAGCTTGTCCCGCCCCGGAAGGAACCGCTTTTTATGTCCAGCCCAGCAAACGCCTGGCAATCTTTTTTGACCTCACAAGGCGCACAATTCAATGCACTGGGTGAAGCCACATTCCCAGCCACGGCAGCCAATGCACAATTGTTTGACCTTTCCAGCCATGGGCTGATTGCCATCAGTGGCGCAGACAGTCAGACCTTTTTGCAAGGGCAAGTGACTAACGATATTAAACTGCTCGCCCAAGGCGCGCAATTCAATGGTTACTGCACGCCTAAAGGCCGTTTACTGGCACTGTTCTTCAGTTTCACGATAGATGACGTCATTTACCTGCAATGCCCGCGTGACTTGATCCCTGATTTGGTCAAACGCTTGCGCATGTACGTGCTGCGTAGCAAAGTGCTGGTGGAGGATGCCAGTGAGCGACTCGTGGCTTTAGGACTGGCCAGTGACACACTGGCGGCAACCATTGAAACGTTACCTGTCACGCCATACCAACAAGCGCAGACGCCTCACGGCACGCTGATACGTCTGGCCGATGCAGGCGCGCAACAACGTGCTTTATTAGTCGTTGCTGGCGAGCAGGCACCAACCAGTTGGCAATCACTGTCTGCCACCTTCACACCAAGCAGCACCTCGCAGTGGGAAGCGCTGGAAATCCAGGCAGGTATTCCACAAGTGTATGCAGCAACCAAAGAGCAATTTGTGCCGCAAATGGTGAATCTGGATGCGCTCAATGGCATCAACTTTAAAAAGGGCTGCTATACCGGCCAGGAAATCGTAGCGCGCACGCACTATCTGGGCAAGGTCAAACGTCGCACACTACTGGCACAACTCACTGGCGGGCAAGTGCCACACGCTGGTGATGTATTACATGATGCCCAGCAGCAGGAAGCCGGGCAACTGGTACGCGTAGCACCAACGGCCAACAATGGCTGGTGGGTATTGGCCGAATGCCGACTGGAAGCCAAAGAAGCTGGTGCCATCAACTGGCAAGGCCAGACGCTAGACTTTAAAGCATTACCTTATGTCCTGCCGTAACAAGTTTCAGCAATAAAAAAGGCGCCCTAGGCGCCTTTTTTATTGGTCAGGTTTTACATCGGCATCTACTGGCTTCACATCCAGCGGTTTAGCCTCTAGTTGCTTTTCCGCCGTTGGCTTCGCTTCCAGTGGTGAGCTTGGTTTGTTCGTCACGGGCTGCTTATTCTGGATCACCTGGAAAAATACTTCATCCTGCTTGACCAGTCCCAGCTCGCTACGCGCACGCTCTTCAATCGCTGATTGACCTTGCTTCAGGTCGCGTACTTCTTCACGCAAAGTGTCGTTACGCTGCCGATAATATTCGTTGCGTTTTTCATGCGCCTCAATCTGCTGCGAATACTGCCAGACACGCAACCAGCTGCCTTTGCCCAGCCACAATGGATATTGCAGCAGGACAATCAGGACCACCAATACGACCGTCAGTTTACGCACGTTGACCTATCAGTGACCTGACTTCACTCAGCTTACTTGAACAACTGGTAGAACGCAGACAAACCTGCGTAGCTAGTGGCATCGCCCAATTCTTCTTCAATACGCAGCAACTGGTTGTACTTGGCCACGCGCTCTGAGCGGCACAGGGAACCGGTTTTGATCTGCAACGCATTGGTAGCCACAGAGATATCCGCAATGGTGGTATCTTCAGTTTCACCGGAGCGGTGTGAAACCACCGCCGTGTAGTTGGCACGTTTAGCCATCTCGATAGTCTGGAAAGTCTCGGTCAAAGTACCAATCTGGTTCACTTTGATCAGCACAGAGTTGGCCACGCCTTTCTGGATGCCTTCACGCAAGATTTTCGGGTTGGTGACGAACAGGTCGTCGCCCACCAGCTGCGTGGTTTTACCCAGGCGCTGCGTCAGCAGATCCCAGCCATCCCAGTCAAACTCGTCCATACCATCTTCAATGGTGATGATAGGATATTTGCCTGCCAAGGTCGCCAGGTAGTCGCAGAATTGCGCAGAAGTCAGTGCAGCACCTTCTGACTCCAGATGATATTTACCATCTTTGTAAAACTCGGTACTGGCGCAATCCAGGCCCAGGTAGATGTCTTTACCTGGCTCGTAACCTGCTGCCTCGATTGATTCCATGATCAATTGTAAGGCAGATTCGTTGGATGGCAGGTTAGGTGCAAAACCACCTTCGTCACCTACTGTGGTTGCCAGACCTTTGGCATGCAATGTTTTCTTCAGGGCATGGAACACTTCCGCACCCGCGCGCAAAGCCTCGCGGAAGGTTGGCAAACCGGCTGGCACAATCATGAACTCTTGAATATCCACGGAGTTATCTGCATGCGCACCACCATTAATGATGTTCATCATTGGGGTTGGCAATTGCATGAATGCTGAGCCGCCCAGGTAGCGATACAAAGGCAAACCGCTTTCTTCAGCCGCCGCACGTGCACAGGCCATAGACACGCCCAAAATAGCATTCGCGCCCAAGCGGTCCTTGTTGTCAGTACCATCCAGCTCAATCAGGGTTTTGTCGATAAAGCTTTGCTCTTCAGCGTCCAGGCCGATAATCGCTTCAGTGATTTCGGTGTTAACGTTTTCAATCGCATTCAACACGCCTTTGCCCAGGTAACGGCTCTTGTCACCATCACGCAGCTCCATGGCTTCCTTGGCCCCAGTAGAAGCACCTGAAGGTACTGCAGCACGGCCAATGACACCACTTTCCAGCAAGACATCGACTTCAACGGTCGGGTTGCCACGTGAATCCATAATTTCGCGGGCGATAATATCTACAATAGCGCTCATGATTTATCCTTATCTTAAGATGTCAAAAAATTATAGGGTTTGTTCTGCGAAACCGGCTTTTTTCACCAGTCTGTCGAGATCGACCAGCAGATGCAACAAATCTTCCATTTTGCCCAAAGGCCAGGCGTTCGGGCCGTCTGACAAGGCTTTGCTTGGATCGGGATGCGTTTCCATAAACACACCGGCGATCCCGCTAGCCACCGCCGCGCGTGCCAGCACCGGCACAAACTCACGTTGACCGCCGCTCTTATCGCCTTGCCCACCAGGTTGCTGTACCGAGTGTGTGGCATCAAACACCACCGGGCAATGGGTTTCACGCATAATGGCCAGACCGCGCATATCAGACACCAGCGTGTTATAGCCAAAAGAAGCGCCGCGCTCGCAGACCATAATATTGTCGATACCGCCGTTGGCTTCTTTCGCCTTGTTAACCACCTGTTTCATATCACCAGGCGCCAAAAACTGGCCTTTTTTGATATTCACCGGTTTGCCGGACTGGGCACAAGCCACGATAAAGTCGGTCTGGCGGCACAGAAAAGCCGGTGTTTGTAACACATCGACCACTGCTGCCACATGCGGCACCTGTTCTTCAGTATGCACATCGGTCAAAATCGGCACGCCGATCTGGGCACGCACTTCGTCCAGAATCTTCAGGCCCTCTTCCAAGCCAAACCCTCTAAAGGTTTTGGTGGAGCTACGGTTGGCTTTATCGTAAGACGATTTGTAAATAAACGGCACGCCAATACGCGCGGCCATTTCTTTTAACTGGCCAGCGGTATCAATCGCCATTTGTTTAGACTCAATGACGCAAGGACCCGCGATTAAAAATAGCGGATGTTCAATGCCAACGTCAAAACCACATAACTTCATGAGAATTCCTTACTTTTTAGTCGCTTTTTGCGCCAGGGCTGCCTGCACATAGGCTTTAAATAATGGATGGCCGCTACGTGGGTTAGAGGTAAATTCCGGGTGGAACTGGCAAGCCACAAACCATGGATGTTCTGTTTGCGGCAGCTCAATCATTTCACACAGTTCTTCACGCGGCGTACGTGCAGAAATCACCAAACCAGCGGCTTTCAATTGCTCCACATAATGGTTATTGACTTCATAACGGTGACGATGACGCTCATTCACTTCATTGCCATAAATGCTGGCTGCCAGGGTATTGGGCACGATAGGACAGCTTTGAGCGCCTAAACGCATGGTGCCGCCGAGGTCAGAATGCTCGTCACGTTTCTCGATCTTGCCGGAAGCATCTTGCCACTCATCAATCAGGCCAATGAGCTTGTGCTCAGTTTTCGGGTTGAACTCGGTACTGTTAGCATCTTTCAGCCCAGCCACATTGCGCGCATATTCAATCACAGCCAGTTGCATGCCCAGGCAAATCCCCAGGTAAGGCACTTTGCTTTCACGTGCATAACGAATCGCAGCAATCTTGCCTTCGGTCCCGCGCACGCCAAAGCCACCAGGAATCAGAATCGCATCCATACCATTCAGGCCATTGGTACCATTCTTTTCAATATCTTCACTATCAATATAATGAATTTTGACTTTGGACTCGGTATGGATACCGGCATGGATCAGGGCTTCAGTCAGTGACTTGTAAGACTCGGTCAGGTCAACATATTTACCAACAAAGGCAATATCAACGATTTCTTTTGGATTGGCCTGCGCGTGGGTAATTTTTTGCCAGGCAGACAAATCGGCCGCTTTGGCCAGAATATTCAGTTTATGGCAGACGATTTCATCCATCATTTGCTCATGCAGCAAGCCTGGAATCTTGTAAATAGAATCGCTATCGATGGCGCTAATCACAGCCTCAAAAGGCACGTTGGTGAATAAGGCAATCTTGCGTTTTTCATCTTCCGGGATTTCACGCTCGGCACGACACAACAGGATGTCTGGCTGGATACCAATCTCGCGCAACTCTTTGACCGAGTGCTGCGTCGGCTTGGTTTTCAACTCGCCAGCGGTCGGAATCCATGGTAACAGGGTGAGATGTACATAGCAGGCGTTATTTCGGCCTTCTTCAAAGCCCATCTGGCGGATGGCTTCCAGAAACGGTAATGACTCAATATCACCTACCGTGCCGCCGACTTCAACAATCGCTACATCTGCGCCTTCGGCACCACGTTTGACGTGTGCCTTGATTTCATCGGTAATATGCGGGATCACCTGCACGGTTTTACCCAGATATTCACCGCGACGCTCTTTTTTGATCACGGTTTCGTAAATCTGGCCGGTCGTGAAGTTATTGCGCTTGGACATCTTGCTGCTGATAAAGCGCTCGTAATGGCCAAGGTCAAGGTCGGTTTCGGCGCCATCGTCGGTGACAAACACTTCACCGTGCTGGAACGGTGACATGGTGCCGGGGTCGACGTTAATATAGGGGTCGAGTTTCAACATGGTGACTTTAATGCCACGGGACTCGAGAATCGCGCCAAGACTGGCGGCTGCGATACCTTTTCCAAGAGAAGAAACAACACCGCCGGTTACGAATACATATTTGGTCATGGATAAGGTACTTAGAGATTGTTACAGACGGGAGAACATTTTACCGTAAAGCCCCTTCGCCGACAATGAACACGAGGGATAAAATCTTGCGTGGGCTCGCCAATCTGACATCACAAGCATACAATTCATCCATGCCCGACCCTCTACTCAACACGCCAGCACATTGGCAACACTTACTCCCCCAGCCGGATGCCCGTAGCCACAAATACAATCGCGGCTATGTCCTGATTCAAGGCGGTTATCCAGTCACGGGTGCAGCCAGGCTGGCCGCACTGGCTGCAGCACGCGCAGGCGCAGGTATGACCGCCATTGCCGTGCCCGACAGCGCCTTGCCTATATATGCCAGCCAATGCCTTAGCATTATGGTGAAACCCTACACCCAGCCAGATGAACTCTACGCGCTGATTGCAGACCAGCGCGTCAGCGCCTGCCTGATTGGCCCCGGTGCTGGCGTAAGCGAACAAACACTGGCAACAACCCTCAACATGCTGGCCAGTGGCAAACCGGTAGTGATAGATGCAGATGCTATTAGCGGCCTCAATGGCCAGGTTGATCTACTCAAAAATAACATCCAATCTACTTGCGTGCTGACTCCGCATGATGGTGAATTCGCGCGACTATTTGGCCAACGGCCAGATGAATCACTACTCACCCGCCTCAAACAAGCACACGAAGCCGCCCGACTCAGCCAGGCCATCGTGCTCCTCAAAGGCGCCCACACGATTATTGCCAACCCGGATGGCAGGCTAATCGTCAATGACAACGCCCCAGCCACCCTGGCCACCGCTGGCGCAGGGGATGTGCTGGCAGGCATGATCACGAGCCTGCTGGCGCAAAGCATGCCCGCCTTTGAAGCCTGTGCCGCTGCCACCTGGCTACATGGCGCAGCAGCCAGCCTGTTTGGTGTAGGCTTAATTGCTGATGATCTGCCGGATCTCATTCCGGCTGCACTACGCAGTGCCATGGCCACGCCTGCAGCCAATTAGTCTTTAATGTTGCCAACAAAAAACCTCACCGCGGTGAGGTTTTTTAGATTGCCGTCACGCCGGGTGATTAAACCAGCTGGCGACGGCGCAGCACGGCACCCATCAAGCCCAGGCCCACCAGTATCAGGCCACTACTTTCAGGCTCGGGCACGGTAGTCACATGATATTTCATCGCAGATGCAAAATTTGCAGCAACTACCGTATCTATGTCGGTACCATCCCTAATAGTCGCCTGCCCGACCAGGCTGTTGTCCCGCCCCGCGTTTGTCGCAAAGCCAAAAGAACCGATCTGCCAGCGCTGAGGTGCTGCACGGGTATTGGTCAACTGTTGATTGACGGTATCAAAGTTAAAAATGAAGTCGACCCTCGATTGCAAATCAGACAGCACATAACCGAAAAGCGGCGTCGCAGGATCCGCTTTGGCAAACACATCATACTTAAAACTGAGTAACTCAGTCTTATCCACCATGGTACCGGCCGTAGCCGCATCGTAGCTAAAGTTACCTGCCAGGTTAAACAAGGTCGAACCAGTGTAGTTAAAGTTGACGGTCATCACTGCGGCCTGCGTACCGAGGCTGGCCAGGCTGAGGCTCAAGCCTAGAAAAAGCGTTTTGATTGTTTTATTGATAGCCACGTGAGCGTTCCTCTCATGCAAGTTTTTTATTTGAATTAATCGTTACCGTGATAACGATTTGCGAATTATAGTGGAGGATATTTAAAGGGCAATGGCCCTAAAGCACTATCGCAAAAACCCTACCGCAGCGCACAAACGCAACGCATTTACCAGCAATTCTGAAGCACACTCACAGCAATAAAAAAAGCGCCATTACATCAGATGCAATGGCGCTCTCTTTTACAGCTTAAATTTAGAATGGACGTGGTGTCGCAATGCCCAATGCTTCGTTCAAGCCCAGTGCCAGGTTAGTACCGGCAACGGCAATGATGTAACCAGCGCCAGTCAGGATAGTAGCGATACCGCCTACCAGACCCAAGGATGTTGGATACTCAGGAATAATGGAAAAACCACCAGAAACCACTTCAACTTCAGTCATTGTTAATTCACGCATAACTTCTTCCTTATTTAAATTGTTAATGAAAATAGTTGGGCCTTAAAACAAGTGAATCTCCTCCACTCAAAGCGGCACCAACCAATTTAGATTAACACAATTTAATTACATTAAAACAACTTTTATTAA
The DNA here is from genome assembly GCF_000800115.1 of Methylophilus sp. Q8. Taxonomy (NCBI): domain Bacteria; kingdom Pseudomonadati; phylum Pseudomonadota; class Betaproteobacteria; order Nitrosomonadales; family Methylophilaceae; genus Methylophilus; species Methylophilus sp. Q8. The sequence goes on from NZ_JUHE01000001.1 coordinate 2,774,628, forward strand.
TAAAAATTAACATTTAAGTTTGCAAGTGAAAAATTCCATTCATTGAAAATGGATGGAGAGCAAATACAAAAAAGTTGAAAACGCACGCATCAGCACGAACGGACAAGTGCAGGGAAAAGTCCGTAGAGAATAAAATGAAAACGCACCATGAATGATGGTGCGAGTAACAGAGACTGACCTGGATTTAACGATTGCGTTGCTTGTTTTTTAACAGCTGATTCTGCTCACGCTTCCAGTCACGTTCTTTTTCAGTATCGCGCTTGTCGTGTTGCTTTTTACCCTTGGCCAGGCCAATCTGGATCTTGATGCGGCCACGTGTAAAGTGCATGTCCAGCGGCACAATGGTGTAACCGGCGCGCTCGACTTTACCAATCAGCTTGTCAATTTCTTCGCGGTGCAACAACAATTTACGTGTACGGATAGCATCAGGACGGATATGGGTGGAGGCAGCACCCAGCGGCGTCACATGGCAGCCAATCAGATATAATTCGCCGCGCATGACCACCACGTAAGCCTCTTTGAGGTTGGTACGGTTATCGCGTATAGCTTTGACTTCCCAGCCTTCAAGCACAAGGCCGGCTTCGTATTTTTCTTCGATAAAGTAATCAAAAAACGCTTTTTTGTTTTGCGCGATGCTCATAACGCTGGTGTGCAGACTTAAATCACTTAAAATAGCATTTTAACTCAAAACCCAATTCCGTTCTGGAACCATCGCTGAAATGGCTTAACTCAATGGCGCAAGTAGAAAAAACCGTTTTAGTCATGCACTCTTGTGCCGCCATGTTTCAATTGGTGGATGCGGTGGAGGATTATCCGCAATTTTTGCCCTGGTGTGGCGGCAGTGAACTCATAGAGCGCACAGAGCTGGTGACGCAAGCGACGATTCATATTCGCTACCATGGCATTCAGCAACACTTCACTACGCGCAACCACAAACAAGCGCCGCATCATATGGATATCACCCTGGTCGATGGCCCGTTCAAGCACCTCACCGGCCACTGGCACTTTATCGCCCTGCGGGAAGATGCCTGCAAAATTGAATTCAAACTGGAATATGTGTTTGCCAACAGCCTGGTCGAACGCATTATCGCGCCGGTATTTAGCCACATTGCCAATACCTTTGTGGATAGCTTTGTCAAACAGGCCGACAAACTGCATTTGAAATAGCACGAATGCCAAACACGCAAGCCGAGATGATGACTGTGGAAGTTGCCTACGCCTTACCACAGGCGCAAACGATTATTGCATTGACAGTGAGCCCGGGCACGACTGCACTGGAAGCCGTCATCCAATCAGGCATTGCACAACAATACCCTGATATTTCGCTGGATCACTTAGTGCTGGGGATTTTTGGCAAGAAGACGAAACACGGGACGATACTGAAAGCCATGGACCGGGTAGAGATTTACCGGCCATTGCTGGCGAATCCTAAAGAAGCGCGCAGGCAACGCGCAGCTGCCAAAAATGGGAAGTAAAAACGCCAGCTTTGAATAAAAGCGAACGCTTTTGGTTACTCAACTGGACAATTTTCGTCAATTTCCTGCTGCGCCCTGGCCTGGCCTTCTCTGATTTGATCATCCGTCAGATACTCTTTCTGGCCATTTTCATTGACATTTTGCATGCGGCCGCCAACGGCATAGTTACGGTAGTTAGACCTTGCGGCAGCACAGTTCTGTGCCTTCAAGCGCTCTTGCATGGCTTTAAGCGCCTCAGCTTCGGCTGACTGCCCATTTCCGGCAGCCTCACGGTTATCAGGTGATCTTTTGCTGTTGGACGCGCCTTCTTCGCGCTGATAAGCATCCGAGCGCGTCAGCGGAATATCATTAGGCACCGTGGCGGCCTTGATTTTTTGCGTACTATTGGCCCCTGCCTGTGGTGGCACATCAGAATAATTCATCACGCCTTTTTCATCGCGCCATTTATAGATTTCAGCCCCTGCTTGCAAGCTGCACAGCAGACATCCCGCCAAAATCAGTTTCAAGATCATCTTCATCACTCACGCCCTGCTCTTAATTAAAAAACATCCATGCACAAACCATGCCAAACACTACCAGCATCCCGGCAAAAAATGCAAAACGCTTTGTCAAGGCAAAACGAAATCGGTATAATTATATTTTGGAGATAAGGAATTCACATGCGTTTGTTGCAACAAGCCCTGACCTTTGATGACGTTTTACTCGTTCCAGCCCATTCGAATGTCATGCCTCGCGAGGTCAACCTAAGTACCAAGCTGACCAAAAGCATCACTTTAAATATCCCGCTGTTATCTGCTGCGATGGATACTGTTACCGAAGCACGCATGGCAATTGCGCTGGCACAACTGGGCGGCATGGGCATCATTCACAAAAACATGACGATTGAGATGCAGGCTTCCCGTGTCTCCCGCGTAAAACGTTTCGAATCTGGGGTCGTGATTGACCCGGTGACCATCCACCCCGCCATGAGCGTGCGTGAAGTGATGGACATCACCAAACAACAAAAAATCTCCGGCCTGCCAGTCTTGCAAGATGGCAAAGTCGTCGGCATTGTCACCAACCGTGACCTGCGCTTTGAAACCAACCTGGATCAAGCCGTCAGCAATGTCATGACACCGCAAGACCGTTTGGTCACGGTGCCAGAAGGCGCCAGCCGTGAAGAAATCATGGGCCTGCTGCACAAGCACCGCCTGGAGCGCCTGCTGGTCGTCGGTCAAAACTACGAACTCAAAGGCCTGATCACCGTCAAGGATATTCAAAAATCGCACGATCACCCCTTAGCTTGTAAAGATGAAAAAGGCCGTTTGCGCGTCGCCGCAGCGGTGGGCGTGGGCGAAGGCACTGACGAGCGGATTGATGCGTTGGTTGAAGCTGGCGTAGACGCCATTGTCGTCGACACCGCACATGGCCACTCGCAAGGCGTGCTGGACCGCGTGCAATGGGCGAAAACCAAATATCCAAAACTACAAGTCATTGGTGGCAACATTGCCACCGCTGAAGCCGCACTGGCTTTGGTAGACCACGGTGCTGACTGCGTGAAAGTCGGCATTGGCCCAGGCTCTATCTGTACTACCCGTATTGTCGCTGGTGTCGGTGTGCCACAAATTACGGCCATCAGCAACGTGGCTAAAGCACTGGAAAAATCCGGCGTGCCATTTATCGCTGACGGCGGCATTCGTTTCTCTGGTGATATTTCAAAAGCCATCGCAGCCGGCGCATACAGCGTCATGCTGGGCGGCATGTTTGCCGGTACCGAAGAAGCGCCGGGTGAAGTCGAACTGTTCCAGGGCCGTTCTTACAAGTCTTACCGCGGTATGGGTTCTATCGGCGCCATGCAAAAAGGCTCTTCTGACCGCTACTTCCAGGACAACACCGCGAACGCAGACAAACTGGTGCCAGAAGGTATTGAAGGCCGTGTACCTTATAAAGGCAGCGTGTTGGCCGTGGTACACCAGTTGATGGGTGGTTTGCGTGCCTCCATGGGTTATGTCGGTTGTGCCACCATTGAAGACATGCGCAATAAAGCCGAGTTTGTACAAATCACCAGTGCCGGTATGCGTGAATCGCATGTGCATGATGTACAGATTACTAAAGAAGCACCTAACTATCGCGTAGATTAAGTCTCACTGACCATTATTAAACCAGCCACAGAGGACACAGAGGACGCAGAGATTCATCTCTCAACCCTCTGTGTCCTCTGTGCACTCTGTGGCTAAAAAAATGTCTCACTCAAAAATCCTCATTCTAGACTTCGGTTCACAAGTTACCCAGCTCATCGCCCGCCGCGTGCGTGAAGCGCATGTGTATTGCGAAATCCACCCTTGCGATGTGTCTGACGAGTTTGTCAAAAACTTCGATGCCGACGGCATTATCCTCAGCGGCAGCCATGCCAGCGTGTATGAAGAAGAAACCGACAAGGCACCGCAAGCGGTATTTGAACTGGGCGTGCCGGTGATGGGCATTTGCTACGGCATGCAAACCATGGCACAACAACTGGGTGGCAAGGTAGAAGCAGGCACCAAGCGTGAGTTTGGCTATGCGCAGGTGCGCGCACGCGGCCACTCTGCCCTGTTCCGCGATATCCAGGACGCCACCAACGCTGAAGGTCATGGCCTGATTGACGTCTGGATGAGCCACGGTGACAAAGTCACCGAGCTGCCAACAGGCTTTAAAGTCATCGCCAGCAACGACACGACGCCGATTGCCGCCATGGCCGATGAAGATCGCAGATTCTACGCCGTACAGTTCCACCCTGAAGTCACGCACACCAAGCAAGGCCAGGCCATGCTGGAACGCTTTGTATTGGATATCTGTGCGGCGAAGCCAGACTGGATCATGGGTGACTACATCAGCGAAGCAGTGGCCAAGATCAAAGCCCAGGTTGGCGACGAAGAAGTCATTTTAGGCTTGTCCGGCGGCGTCGATTCATCCGTCGCGGCCGCCTTGATTCATCGCGCGATTGGTGACCAGCTGACCTGCGTGTTTGTTGACCACGGCCTGTTACGCCTGAATGAAGGCGATATGGTGATGGAAATGTTCGCTGGCCGCCTGCATGCCAATGTGATCCGCGTGGACGCCACTGAGCAATTTATGGGCAAACTGGCTGGCGTCAGTGACCCGGAAGCCAAACGTAAAATCATCGGTGCCGAGTTTGTGGAAGTATTTAAAGCTGAAGCGGCCAAGCTGAAAGCCAGCGGCGCTGGCCACAAAGGCGCGACTTTCCTGGCGCAAGGCACGATTTACCCGGATGTGATTGAATCCGGTGGCGCTAAGTCTAAAAAAGCGGTCACCATCAAGAGCCACCACAACGTCGGTGGCTTGCCTGAACAATTGGGCCTGAAACTGCTGGAGCCATTGCGCGATCTGTTTAAGGACGAAGTACGCGAACTCGGCGTCGCACTCGGCTTGCCGCGCGACATGGTCTATCGCCACCCGTTCCCAGGCCCGGGCCTGGGTGTACGTATTTTAGGTGAAGTGAAAAGTGAGTTTGCCTTATTGCTGCAACGCGCAGATGCTATCTTTATTGAAGAGCTGCGCAACACCGTAGACGCTGCCACAGGTAAAACCTGGTACGACCTCACCAGCCAGGCATTTACCGTGTTTTTGCCGGTGAAGTCAGTCGGCGTGATGGGCGATGGCCGCACCTATGACTATGTGGTTGCATTGCGTGCTGTCGTCACCAGCGACTTTATGACCGCGCACTGGGCAGAGTTGCCGTATAGCTTGCTGGGCAAAGTCTCCAACCGCATCATTAACGAAGTGCGCGGCATTAACCGCGTGGTGTACGACATTTCCGGCAAACCGCCTGCCACCATCGAGTGGGAATAACCTTCATTCACTAACCAATCTCAGACCGATTAGAGCACAATACGATGAGCACACAATCCATTATCCTGACTGGCGATCGCCCGACTGGCCCGTTGCACCTGGGGCATTTTGTTGGCAGCTTGCGTAACCGCGTCAAATACCAGCATGAATACAAGCAATATGTGATGCTGGCCGACGCGCAAGCGCTGACCGACAATATGGATGATATCGATAAAGTGCACCGCAATGTGGTGGAAGTGGCGCTGGATTACCTGGCCGTCGGCATAGATCCTAAGCTGTCGACCATTTTTATCCAGTCACAGGTGCCTGAACTGACTGAGCTGGCGTTTTATTACCTGAACTTAGTCACAGTAGCGCGCCTGGAACGTAACCCGACTGTGAAAGAAGAAATTCGCCTGCGTGATTTTGAACGTGATATTCCGGCGGGTTTCCTCACCTACCCTGTCAGCCAGGCCGCGGACATTACCGCATTTAAAGCCACGCTGGTGCCGGTGGGTGAAGACCAGATTCCGATGATTGAGCAAACCAACGAAATCGTGCGCCGCTTTAACCGCACCTATAAAAACGCCAGTACCAAACAGGAAATTCTGGTTGAAACCAAAGCGCTGGTGCCAGAACTGGGCCGCTTGCCTGGCATTGATGGCAAAGCCAAAATGAGCAAATCACTGGGTAACGTGATTAACCTCGGCGCAACGGCTGACGAAGTGACCAAGGCCGTCAAGCGCGTTTACACGGACCCGCTGCATTTGAAGATTGAAGACCCAGGCCACGTTGAAGGCAATATCGCTTTCACCTACCTGGATGCGTTTGATACTGACAAAGCCGCCGTCGCTGAGCTCAAAGCACACTATACACGTGGCGGCCTAGCGGACAGCATCGTTAAAAAACGCCTCGAAGCCGTGTTGCAGGAAATGCTGGAACCGATTCGCAGCCGTCGCGCCGAACTGGCAAACGACAAGGGCTATATTTTGCAATTGCTGCGTGAAGGCACAGAACAGGCACGCGAAGTCGCGGCAAACACCATGAGTGAAGTGCGGGCTGCGCTGGGGCTGACGTACTTCTAAGCGTTGCAACTTTTAGGCGATACAACACACAGCATGAGTCGCGGTTTTGTCAAAGAAGATGATCTGGAACTGGCGGGGACGGATTTACCGGAGCGTCCGCTGAGTCCGCATGCTAACTATGTCACGCCAGAAGGTTTGCAAACATTACAGCACACCGTCAAAACACTGGAAACAGCACGCAACCAATATGTTGCCCGCAAAGAAGACCCAAGCGCCCAGCAAAAGCTGGCTGAAATTGACCGCGATCTGCGCTACTTTGTCGCCAGACTGGAATCTGCGCAATTGGTAGATCCCGCGCAGCAACCACGGCACACCGTATTATTTGGTGCCAAAGTGCTGGTAGAAGATGAAACCGGCGAACAATCCGTTTTCCAGATCGTCGGCGAAGATGAGGCAGATATTGCGCGGCAAAAAGTCAGTTACGTGTCGCCAGTATCCAAAGCACTGCTGGGTCGTAAAGCTGGTGACAGCACCGTTTGGCAACGTCCGGCCGGCCCTTTGCAGCTGGATATTTTAACTATTGAGTATGAATAAACACACATCATGAACGTATCACAAGCCATCCAGGAACGTCGCTCGATCAAAGCTTATGATCCTACCCATCGCATGACAGACGCTGAAATCCAGCAACTGTTCTCGCTGGCCATGCTGTCGCCGACTGCTTTCAACATTCAGCACTGGCGGTTTGTGGTGGTGACTGATCCGGTGTTACGTCATCAAATCCGCGCGGTGAGCTGGAACCAGGCACAAGTGACTGATGCCTCGTTGCTGGTTGTCCTGACGGCAGACCTCAAAGCCTGGGCGAAAGACCCGGCGCGCTATTGGGTCAATGCGCCGCAACAAGTGAGCGACTACCTGGTGAAGGCGATTCACGACTATTACACCGATCACACGCAGGCAGAACGTGATGAAGGCATGCGCTCAGGCGGTATGGCCGCCATGACGCTGATGCTGGCAGCCAAGGAAATGGGCTATGACACCTGCCCCATGGATGGCTTCGATTTTGACGCTGTGGCAAAGCTCATCAATCTGCCTGCCGACCATGTGCCAGTGATGTTTGTCGTCGTCGGCAAAGCGATGGAAGAAGCCAAAGCACGTGGTGGCCAGTTGCCTATGGATGAAGTCGTCATCTACAACACCTTTTAAACCACCGGCACGCCGCAGTTTGCGTGCCCTGTATTTTTGAAGCATTTATTTATCCGCATTCAACCGCGGCAAAACTTTTTGAAAGTTGTTCATGTTAATTGCAAACAATATCACCATGCAGTTTGGCTCCAAGCCGCTGTTTGAAAATGTCTCTGTCAAATTTGGCGACGGTAATCGTTATGGCCTGATTGGCGCCAACGGCTGCGGTAAATCTACCTTCATGAAAATTCTGGCCGGCGTGCTGGAGCCAACCAGCGGCAACGTCAGCCTGGACCCCAATGAGCGCATGGCGTTCTTGAAACAGGACCAGTTTGCCTACGAAGATCAGCGCGTGCTGGACGTAGTGATGATGGGCCACGAACAAATGTGGAAGGCCATGCAGGAACGTGACGCCATTTATGCCAACCTCGAAGCCACGGAAGACGACTATATGCGTGCGGCTGAGCTGGAAGGCGTATTTGCCGAGTATGACGGTTATACCGCCGAAGCGCGTGCGGGCGAATTGCTGCTGGGTGTAGGTATTCCGCTGGAACAACATACCGGTCCGATGAGTGCAGTTGCACCAGGCTGGAAGCTACGTGTATTGCTGGTACAAGCCCTGTTTGCCAATCCAGACGTATTACTGCTGGATGAACCGACCAACAACCTGGATATCAACACCATCCGCTGGCTGGAAGACGTGGTCAATAATCGTGACTGCACCATGGTCATCATTTCGCATGACCGCCATTTCTTAAACCAGGTATGTACGCATACTTGTGATATGGACTACGGCAAGATCACCTCTTATCCTGGCAACTACGATGATTACATGGAAGCCAGCATTGCCGCACGTAACCAGCAAGCCAAAGACAACGCCAAAGCCAAACAGCAAATTGCCGACTTGCAGGACTTTGTGCGCCGCTTCTCGGCTAACGCTTCTAAAGCCAAACAAGCGACCAGCCGTGCCAAGCAGATTGATAAAATCAAGGTGGAAGAATTCAAGCCTTCCAGTCGCCAATATCCGTTTATCCGCTTTGAATTTGACGATAGAGAAAAATTGCACCGCAATGCCGTGGAACTCAAAAAACTCAGCCATGGCTTTGACAAGACCTTATTCAACGATATAGAACTGATGTTTGAAGCCGGTGAAAAAGTTGCCATTATTGGTGAAAACGGTATCGGTAAAACCACGTTCCTGCGCTGCCTGGCCGGTGATCTCGCACCTAAACACGGTGAAGTCAAATGGGCAGAAAAAGCCAAGCTGGGCTACTTTGCGCAAGACCATGAATACGAATTCGAAAAAGGCGAAGACCTGTTTGAATGGATGACCGCGCAGCGCCAACAAGGCGATGATGACAACACCGTACGTAGTATGCTCGGCCGTTTACTGTTCCCGACCGAAGCGACCAGAAAATCAGTCAAAGTGCTCTCAGGTGGTGAAAAAGGCCGCATGCTGTATGGCAAACTGATGCTGGCAAAAACCAATGTGTTACTCATGGATGAGCCAACCAACCACATGGACATGGAATCGATCGAAGCGCTGAACACTGCGCTGGATAAATACAAAGGTACCTTATTCTTTGTCAGCCATGACCGTGAATTCGTCAGCTCGATTGCCACCCGTATTATCGAAATCAAAGCTAACGGCATTGTCGACTTTACTGGCAACTATGAGGATTACCTCGCCAGCCAGGGCATCGAATAAGCAGATACACTCTGTTACATAGCCAGTTTCATCAGACAAACACCCGATACATTCGGGTGTTTTAATGTCAACATTGCAATTTCGCAATAATGATTAAAGGATACATCATGAAACTGAAAAAACTGGCATTCGCAGGTCTTCTGGTTTTGGTGTGCGGCACCGCCTTTGCCGAACCCGGCCATGGTTGCGACAAAGGTAAATTTGACAAAACCAACTGGCAGGAACACCGCCTGGAGCATTTTGAAAAGCACCAGGAAAAATTGCACACCATTTTGCAACTGACCAGTGTCCAGGAAAACGCCTGGAAAAACTATCAGGCGCAAATCAAGCCACAAGACAAATCTGAGCATCCGGATGTGGCCGAGTTAAGCAAACTCAATACGCTGCAACGTCTGGATAAAATGGAAGCCTGGGACAAAGAGCGTGATACGCGTCAGGCTGAACGTGCTAAAGCAGTGCGTACTTTTTATGCGCAATTGAACGATGCGCAGAAGAAAGCATTTGATGAAAATGCCTTTCCTCAACATGAAGGACCACATCACGGTGGTCCACGTCATGAAAAATAAAACCATCCTGATTTAATGTGCAAAACCGGCCACAATGGCCGGTTTTTGTGCTCAAATATTCAATCTTGTAAGCCCGAGACTTTGTTTATGACTGACGGCCATCCCGACACACATGTACTGGTAGTAGATGACGATGATGCGATTCGTGATTTGCTGTGTGATTTTCTGCAAGACAATCAACTGATCACCCATCAGGCAGCCAATCACGCACAAATGTGGCAAGCGCTAGAGCGGCAACTACCAGACGTCATTATCCTCGATATCAATATGCCGCAACGCAGCGGGATCGAGCTGTGTCGTGAGTTGCGTGAATCGCCCAAATATCGCTTGCTACCTATTATTATGCTGACGGCGCGCACCAGTTCGCTGGATACGATTATGGGCCTGGAAACCGGTGCTGACGATTACGTGGCCAAACCGTTCGAACCGCTGGAGCTGTTATCACGTATCCGCAGCGTCATCCGCCGTTCGCGCATGCATGCAGAAAACCCTGGCAAGGCGCATCATGAAGAACCTGCTGACAGCGGTATTTTGCGCTTTATTGGCTTTAACGAATGGACACTGGATATCCAGAACCGTACCTTGATCGACCAAAGCAACACCAGCATTCCGCTGTCCAATGCCGAGTTCAAGTTCTTGCGTTTTATGCTGCTGCACGCCAACCGCACCTTGAGCCGCGATCAGTTGATGGAAGAAATGCATGGCCGAGAAGCAGGCCCATTTGATAGATCAATAGACTTACAAATCAGTAGATTAAGACAGAAACTTGAAGTGGATACTAAGAGTCCATCCATGATCAAAACGCTACGTAATGAAGGCTATCTGCTCACCGCAGACGTCCGTTATCTTAAATAAAAAAGCACCTGACTATAAAGAGCACAAGAGTGATGATAAAGAAATTGCTGGGCACCATGTCGGTCCGTATCTTCCTGATTACCGTCATTGGTATTCTGCTCACCGCGACGGTAGTGAGCATGCTGGGGCAACGCGACTCACGCGAAAATGAAACGCGCCTGCGCGACCAGTTCGCATTTGACCGCATTGAAAGCATGATCCGCATCCTCGAAGCGACCGTGCCCGAAAAACGCTCCGAGATTCAGGACGTGTTTAAACGCATGGGCAGCCATGTCACGCTGGGCGTAGAACCGCCGCAAAATGCGCCGCTGTTGCCTGCAGAATTAGCTAACCTCAACAACTTGCTGGTGCCTGAAGTGGCAGACTTTATCAGCCTGTCCAAGCCCAGCCATTGCGCGCCGCGCCGCCCTCCGCCACCACCGCCCGGCTTTGGTGCACCACCGCCGCATCCTCATGGTCAATGCCTGGCGGTTTACACGCACCTTGAAGACAATACATCTGTGTTGATCGAATTGCACTACGGCGGTCGTCGCCCACCAGCCGGGCCACCGCATGAACGCAACCCGCTCACCATTGTGCTGGCACTCTTTGGCTTGATCAGTATTATCTGGTCTGTCGCTTCTGTTGCCACTCAGCCATTGCGCAAACTGGCAAACGCCGCCTTACAACTGGCACACAATATTGAGCACGCACCTTTGCCTGAAAATGAAGGCTCCACCGAGGTGCGCCATGCTGCCAAAGCCTTTAACGAAATGCAGCGCAGCATCCTCAAGCATATTCAGGAGCGTGGCTTTATTCTGGGTGCGATTGCACACGATCTGCAAACCCCTCTCACGCGCTTGCGTTTGCGCCTGGAAAAAGTCAAAGACCAGGAGTTAAAACAAGGCTTGATCAAAGACCTCACCGCCACCCAGGCCATGGTGCGCGAAGGCCTGGACTTTGCCCGCCTGTGCGGTGAAAACATCCATAAAAGCAAAGTCGACCTGACCGCGCTGGCAACCGCCGTATGCGATGACTTTGAAGATACTGGCCATGCCATCGCCAGCAGCCTGCCCACACAGTCCATTACCATCCTCGGCTCGGCACACTTGTTAACACGTTGCCTGACCAACTTGCTGAATAACGCAATTGCCTATGCGCAAACCCCGGCCTTATCACTGCACGCAGAAGGCAAACAGGTCATTTTCGTGATCTCTGACGACGGTCCCGGTATCCCGCCCCAAGAACTGAGCAATGTACTGGAACCATTCCGCAGATTGGAAGATTCCCGCTCACGCCAAACAGGCGGCACCGGCCTCGGCCTTGCCATCGCCCGCATGATTGTTGAAAAACATGGCGGCAAACTATCCATCAGTAACAAACCAGTACCCGCTTCTGGCCTGGTAATCCAAATCGTGCTGCCGCTGCAATAATCGACCAATAAGAGTTATTAGATTTTTGTTGAACAGCACGCGCGCCACAGTGTAGACTAATCGCCCAGCAACCTTTTGGAGTGTCAAAAGGTTGCAAAACATCCCGGAGAAGTGGCAGAGCTGGTTGAATGTACCTGACTCGAAATCAGGCATACGTGAAAGCGTATCGAGGGTTCGAATCCCTCCTTCTCCGCCAACAAGCCTTAACCCTATGAAATTATCAGCATCGATCACCGCTTTATTCGCCCTGTTACTCATCGCTCTATGCGCTCAAAGTGCTGAAGAGTTTGGTGCTGAGCAAAGAGTGAAGAGCCCAGCTAAGATTCCCTCCTCCATCATTGCTCAGCTAAGCAAAAAAATTGCTACAGACGGCATAAACGCTTGCCAAGATACTAAGCCCAATGACTTATTTGAAGCACAGTTAGTGGGTTTGAGCAAATCCACAAAGGCGTATTTGGTGAAACCTGCGCACGCCTGTTTATGTAGTGCACATGACTGCCCTATGTGGCTATTTAAAGTGAACAAAACGACGGCAAAGCTGATATGGGATACGGCAACCAGTTTGTTAGAGATCATGGATAAGAAGTTGAATGGCTATAGCAAACTAAGAGAAGTGAGTGCGCTTGATGGTCAAGGGCATGAAACCATCTGGGCATGGAATATCTCTAGTTATACAGAAATTTATCACAATGTATGGGTGTTGGATGCCGACAAGAAGTGTCGCTTGGGAGAAGAAACGACACAACTCATGGATGGAAAAATGGTACAACATACAAAAACCTGTATTCAAGATTAACCTATCCCAGCTCCCCCTCTGCCGCCAGCGTTCTGGCTTTAGTTTTCACAAGCAGGCCTAAACATGATAGATTTTTAAAAAATATAAAAATCTATCATGTCCATGCAAGCAGTCTCTCCTGTTCCACGCGGTCTCAATCAACGCATTCTTTTTCTATTAGCCATCGCCATTAGCAAAACGGCAATTGCAGAAGAGGATGTGTACGAGATCGAATTACCCGATGTTGAAGTCACTGCCGTCAAAAGAAATGCCGCGGCGCATCTCACGCCATTAATGGCGGAGGTAATTGCAGACGACAGCTTGCAAAATGCACATGTGAGCCAGCTATCTCAGCTGAACACCTTGCTGCCCAACTTTTCCATACAGCAATATGGCGTCTATAAAAGTGCGTATATTCGCGGCGTGGGTGGTGGTGGCAGAAATGCCGGTTTTGATGCACGTACTGCGATATATGTGGATGGCGTGAATGTTGGCCCTACAATGTCGCTGGAAAGCCTGCTGTTTGATATTGATGCAGTGGAGATTGCCAAAGGCCCTCAGGGGTATACACATGGCAATCAATCCGATACCGGGGCGATCCGCATCACAACACAAGAAGCCACAGCCACACCCCAGGCACAGATCAAGTTTGGGGTTGGTCATCTGGATTATCGCGAAACCACAGCGGTCTTGAATATGCCTCTCGCAGAGCATATCAACAGCCGTATCGCGATCAGAAAAGAAACGCGTGACGGCTATGTCGAGAATGGCCATACCAGTCAATCGCTGAAAGATCAGGACAATACATCCGCCCGGGCCCAGTTGCAGATACAAACCAGTGAGCAACATCGCTTGAAGTTGTATGCAGACTATGCAGACCTCAACAACCAGAACTTTCTGGCCCAGCCACTCACCGGTATGTTTGGTCAACCAGCGCAAAGTGGCAATTCATTCTCACGCGTGTTTGTAAATACGCAGCCCGTTTCACACACCTTGGCGCAAGGATTCAGCATCCAGAGTGAGCGGCAGTTGGCCAACCTCGTGCAACTGGAGGTGATCGTGGCGGCCAGGGACCACAGACATGACCGGCAAACGGATAATGACTATAGCGGCAATGATGTATTGGCAACCTACTATAAAGACCGCCAGCAATTGACCAGCCAAGAGTTTCGTTACAGCTCGGATGCACAGGCGACGCTACGCTACGTAGCTGGCCTGTATTTCTCGCAGGAAGAGCAATCAAATGACAGACGGGCGGTTTTTGGCAACGATATGGCAACGCTGGTGAAACGGCCATCAGCCACTGTACTCACCCCATTTGGTGCCACTTTTGGCGTGACGGCAGGCGCTGTGGTGCCGCTGCAGGCCAAGGTAAACACACAAACCCAAGCCTTATATGCCAATGCCAGTTACGATCTGGATCCTTTCACGCTGCACATAGGTGGCCGCTACCAGTGGGAGCAAAAGCAGCTGGATTTCAGCCTGGATGGTTCACAAAGTGGCGCTTTTCGTATCGGCACCTTGAACCAGCAAAAGCAAGCCATGGCTAACCACTTTTTCTCCCCACTGCTAGCGGTGAGCCTTCATCCCAATCAAAGAAATACCTTGTTAGCCAAATTTGCACGAACCTATAAAAATGGGGGCTGGAATGTAGATTTTCTGAATCGGGCACAAGTGCAGGATGGCTATGCGTTCGCACCTGAGTCTGTAGATAGTCTGGAGCTGGGCTGGCATTACCAGCACAGGGTGTTTGATTTCAACACGGCACTGTTTGTGAATCATTACGACAACTACCAGGTGTTCCAGTTTTCCCGGCTAGGCGCAAACACGCAAGTATTGCAGTTGCGCAATGCCGCCAGTGTGCGAACACAAGGGCTGGAGTTCAGCGCGCTAGTCCCGATTAGCCAGACATGGCACATCAACTCAACACTGGCTTACCTGGATGCCAGCTACCTGCGTTTTCCCAGTGGTGGTGCCAATGGCACCGATGCCTCTGGCCAGGCGCTACCCGACGCGCCACGCTGGAGCATGGCCAACACGCTAAATTATGGTTTTCACTCAGGCATGCTAAAAGGCAAGCTCGAAGCCAGCCTGCAGCACTATTATCAATCAGCCACTTATAGCGGTATCAGTAATGAGCCAGAAACCAGCCAGCTTGCCAGGAGAAATTTGCTCAACAGTTGCCTCAACTACACTACGGATGACCAGCAC
Organism: Methylophilus sp. Q8; assembly: GCF_000800115.1. Taxonomy (NCBI): domain Bacteria; kingdom Pseudomonadati; phylum Pseudomonadota; class Betaproteobacteria; order Nitrosomonadales; family Methylophilaceae; genus Methylophilus; species Methylophilus sp. Q8. Next base: position 2,789,647 of record NZ_JUHE01000001.1, read on the forward strand.
TGGCTGTGGAGCTTGTGGGTAAGAAACCTGACCAACCAGCAATTTGCCGTGGCCAAGGGAAAAGACTTTTTAGGTAATCAGATCGCGATTTATAACGAACCCCGGCTATGGGGTGTCAGTGGCGAATATCGATTTTGAGGTTGAAGTGCCTGAATAACGCCAGCACTGGCATGTCAACCCTAGGATTGCAACGCGCGGATTTCTGGCAGATTCCGCCACCAGCTATACACATCCATGCCACAGCCAAACACATAGCGGTTAGGCACGGTGAGTCCGACAATATCGGCCTGCAGTGGTTTTTGCAGGCCGTTGTCTTTTTCGGTGAGCACTGCTGTCAGTACGCGGCTAGCGCCCGCTTGTTGGCAATACGCCACCACCGCAGCCAGCGTAATGCCCTCATCCAGAATATCATCCACCACCACCACGGTTTGCCCGGCCAAATCCAGTTCTGGCTGCTTGCTCCAGACGATTTCTTGCCCGGCAGTGCCGTGATAGCGATTGGCTTGCAGGTAATCCAGCCGGGCTGGCAATGGCAAACGGCTCATTAACTGGCCTGCCAGATACAAACCGCCACGCATCACACACAGCAAGATCGCAGGCTGGCCGGATAACTGATCACGCAACTGCTCAGCCATGCGATCAATGGCAAGGCTGACTTCTGCCGCTGTAAATACGACATCCGAATGGGCGATCCAGAAATCTGGCGACTGAGCTTGTGCCGCGAGCATGCCTGATTAGATTGCCAGTGATTTCAAATAGCTTCTGAAGCTATCGGCGATTTCAGGATGCTTTAACCCCAGCTCAACGTTAGCCTGCATAAAGCCCAGTTTGCTACCGCAATCATAGCGCTTACCTTTGTAGCGATAAGCCATCACTTTTTCGTATTCCATCAATGCAGAAATACCGTCCGTGAGTTGAATTTCGCCGCCTTTGCCAGGTTTGACATGCTCCAGGCAATCAAAAATACGTGGGCTCAACACATAACGGCCAACCACTGCCAGGTTAGAAGGCGCTTCTTCTGGTTTAGGTTTCTCCACCATGCCTTTTACTTCGAGCAAATCATCTGTTTTAGCAATCGCATCGACCACGCCATAGCTGCTGGTTTCTTCCGGCGCCACGGTTTCAATGCCCAGTACTGAGCATTGTTGCTCGGCATAGACATCTACCATTTGCTTGGTGATAGAGACATCACCCACCAGCAAATCATCTGCCAGCAATACGGCAAATGGCTCGTTACCCACTACCGGCTTAGCACACAATACCGCATGGCCAAGACCCAGTGCTTGTGATTGACGGATAAACACGCAGCTCACGCCTTTTGGCAAAATGCTGTGCACGATATCGAGTAGTTTTTGTTTGCCCGCAGCTTCCAGCTCGGCTTCCAGTTCATAGGCCTTGTCAAAATGGTCGGCAATCGAACGCTTGTTACGGCCCGTAATAAAAATCAGCTCAGTCGCACCAGCGGCGATGGCTTCTTCGGCCGCATACTGAATCAGCGGTTTATCAACAACAGGCAGCATTTCTTTTGGGCTGGCCTTGGTCGCCGGCAAGAAGCGGGTGCCTAACCCCGCCACCGGAAAAACGGCTTTTGTAATTTTTTTCATGGTCGTATCCTAAACAAAATAATTATAAAAATAATCAACAATCAATCTTAATTTAACGGCTTAATACAGATTTTAATTTTAACCAAAGAACGACGCCAGCCAGTATCGCGGTGATCGCATTGGCAATGATCACAGGCCAATCCTGTCTCAATATGCCGTAGATCATCCATAACAATACGCCGGTCGTAAATATCGTATACATTGGCAGTGATATCCCGCTTAAATCCCTGGTACGCCATGATTTAATCACCTGCGGCACAAATGCTATCGTAGTGCACACAGCGGCAATCGAACCAATACACAGATTTAACGTGGTCATTTCAAATCTTCTACTTCGGCACCAAACGCCTGTAACTTAAGCTTCTTCAACTGGTCACGATATTGGGCCGCTTTTTCAAATTCCAGGTTCTTGGCCGCATCATGCATGGCTTTTTCAACCCGCTTGAGCTCTTTGGTCAAGGTTTTCTCGCTCATGTTTTCATAGCTGGCCTGCTCTTGGGCGGCTTTGCGTTCACGTTGTGCTTCGTCTTTATCATAAACGCCGTCAATAATATCTTTAATGCGCTTGGTCACACCCCTAGGCGTGATGCCATGTTCGGCATTAAACGCCAGTTGGATTTTGCGTCTGCGATCGGCTTCGTCCATCGCCAGCTTCATGCTGCGGGTAATTTTGTTGCCGTAAAAAATCACCGTACCATTGAGGTTACGCGCTGCACGGCCCGCGGTTTGAATCAATGAGCGTTCAGAACGCAAGAAGCCTTCTTTATCAGCATCCAGTACGGCGACCAATGACACTTCAGGAATATCCAGGCCTTCGCGCAGCAGGTTAATGCCCACCAGCACATCAAACTCGCCCAGGCGCAAGTCACGGATAATTTCGACGCGTTCTACCGTATCAATATCACTGTGCAAGTAGCGTACTTTGACGCCATGCTCGCTGAGGTAATCGGTCAAATCTTCCGACATGCGCTTGGTCAACGTCGTCGCCAGCACGCGCTCGCCCACGGCCACGCGTAGTTTAATTTCACCCAGCAAATCATCGACCTGCGTATCGGCCGGTTTCACCGTAATTTCAGGATCGACCAGACCTGTCGGACGCGCAATCATTTCCACCACTTGCTGCTGGTGATTTTTTTCGTAATCCGCCGGGGTCGCCGACACAAATACACACTGGCGCATAATGCGCTCAAACTCTTCAAACTTGAGTGGCCGGTTATCCATGGCCGATGGCAGGCGCCAGCCATAATCCACCAGGTTAGATTTACGCGAACGGTCGCCCAAATACATGCCGCCGACCTGCGGCACGGTGACGTGGCTTTCATCAATAATCATCAACGCCTGCTCAGGCAGATAATCAATCAATGTTGGCGGCGGATCACCTGGATTGCGCCGTGTTAAATGGCGGCTATAGTTTTCAATGCCTTTGCAAAAGCCAATTTCATTCAGCATTTCGAGGTCAAACCGCGTACGTTGTTCAATACGCTGCGCTTCAACCAATTTGTTTTCGCTGAGAAAAAAGCTCACGCGCTGGCGTAACTCTTCTTTAATCGTATCCATCGCCCGCACCGTGGCTTCACGCGCGGTCACATAATGGCTGGATGGAAAAATACGGAAGTTATGGATCTTGTTAAATACCTGCCCGGTGAGCGGGTCAAACAACTGGATACTATCAATCTCATCATCAAACAGACTGATGCGTACCGCTGTTTCACTGTTTTCCGCCGGGAACACATCGATAATATCGCCACGCACGCGAAAGCAACCGCGGCTAAAATCAAAGTCGTTACGGTCATACTGCATATTGATCAGTTGCGTCACGATGTCTTTTTGCGCAACCTTTTTACCCTGATGGATATGCAGCACCATGCCATGGTACTCACCGGGGTCGCCAATACCGTAAATGGCCGACACAGTCGCCACAATGATCGTATCTTCACGCTCCAGAATGGCTTTAGTCGCCGACAAGCGCATTTGCTCAATATGCTCGTTAATGCTGGAATCTTTTTCGATAAACAAATCGCGCGAAGGCACGTAGGCTTCTGGCTGGTAATAGTCGTAATAGCTGACGAAATACTCCACGGCATTATTCGGAAAAAATTCCCTGAATTCGCTATAGAGTTGCGCAGCCAGTGTCTTGTTCGGTGCCATAACAATGGCCGGTTTGCCAGTGCGGGCAATCACATTGGCCATGGTATAGGTTTTGCCAGAGCCCGTCACACCGAGCAAGGTCTGAAATTTCAGGCCATCATCAATGCCTTGCGTCAGCTTTTCAATCGCCTGTGGCTGATCGCCAGCAGGTGGAAACGGCTGGTGCAATTCGTATTTACTGCCAGGGAAAGTGACGATCACAAGAACAATCTGGAGACAAGAATGGTATAAATCATATTTTAACTGTTTTTGCGGCCACAGGCGCAGGATTTACAATTTTCAGAGATGCCTTTCGCCCGAACTTTTATCGCAAGAATCAGTCACTTCAAACACATCAAAACAGGCACCAGGGGGATTCCGTGAAACACTTGTTTTTAGCATGCCTATTACTCGGCACATCCGTTGCCAATGCTTATAACCAGCAAGCATTGATGGAGGCCTATTTTGGTGTCGTCATGATCCGCGGCTACAACCTGGATGGTGGCATGGCCTATGGTTCCGGCGTGGTGGTTGCTGATAATAGCGTCGTCACCAACTGCCATGTATTACGCGCCACCAAACAGCCTTGGGTGTCACGCGGCGAAGACAGTTACCCGATCACCAGCGTACGCGCCGATGCCTGGCACGACCTCTGCCTGGTCACCACCCACAATATGCCCTTCAAGCCCGTCCTTCGCGGCAATAGCCACGATCTGGTACGCGGCCAGGAAATCACCGCCATCGGCCACTCCAATGGCGTACCGGCACCCATCACCTCTGTGGGTGAAATTCAGGGCCTCTACCCCACGCAACCTGGCAATATGATACGCAGCAGTGCCAAGTTTTTAATGGGCGCCAGCGGTAGCGGCCTGTTTGACATGGAAGGCAGGCTGGTCGGCATCAATACCTTCAAAACCGCAGGCAATGGCGGCAGCATCCACTTTGCACTGCCGGTCGAATGGCTGGATACACTGGAGAAAATGCCCGCCACCACCGAATTCCCGGTGCATGGCAAAGCCCTGTGGGAAGAAGACGAAGATAAAAAGCCTTTTTATATGCGCGCAGCAGTGCCTGAGTCCCGTCAAGACTGGGCAGCCCTGCAAAAAGTGAGCAGCTTATGGACGCAGCAAGAGCCCACCAGCGCAGATGCCTGGTTTAGCCTCGGCCTGGCTAACCTCTCGTTAAAACAATTCGCATTGGCCGCCAGCGCGTTTGATCAAGCCGTCAGTCTGGATAAACAATTCGTCGAAGCCTGGTTCAGACGTGGAGAAGTCGCGCAACAACTCGGCGACCAGCAAACCGTGCACCAGATCGAGACCCAATTGCAGCAAATTGACCCCTTATTGGTTTCCGTCTACCAGGCTTATCTCGGCTGCGAACAACACTGCCAGAAATAACGGCTTGATTTTTTTAGAAAAACCGCTCGCGCAAGCTTCCACAGCCGTGGTTTTTTGCGTAAAATATTGCGTTTTTCAATTTTTTGCAGGTCGCACCCGGCGGCCTGTTTGAGCATAGTCGACCCAACAAGGAAGCAATCTTGAGCCAAGCTGCCGCCAACGTGCTGTCTGCACGCGTGTTATCCATTAAAGAATCTCCAACTTTGGCCATTACTGCCAAAGCTGCCAAATATAAATCCGAAGGTCGCCCGATTATTGGCCTGGCCGCCGGTGAACCAGACTTTGATACGCCGCAGCATATTAAAGATGCAGCCAAGGCAGCGATTGATGCCGGTTACACCAAATACACGCCGGTCAGCGGCATTCCAGCGCTGAAAAAAGCCATCGTGAATAAATTCAAAAATGAAAACGGTTTTGACTACGCCTTAAACGAAGTCATCGTCGGTGTTGGCGGCAAGCAAACCATTTTCAACCTGTGCCTGGCCGTGTTAAACCCGCACGATGAAGTGATTATTCCAGCCCCTTACTGGGTCAGCTACGCCGACATCGCCATGGTGGCCGAGGCCAAGCCAGTGATTCTCGAATGCGGTATCGAGCAAGGCTTTAAGCTGCTGCCAGCACAACTGGAAGCGGCCATTAACGCCAAAACCAAACTGGTGATGTTCAACTCTCCTTCCAACCCAACCGGCGCGGTCTACACGCTGGACGAGTTAAAAGCATTGGGTGAAGTATTGCTGAAGCATCCACATGTATTAATCGCCACCGATGATATGTATGAACACGTCAACCTGACGGGCGACAAATTCCATAACATCCTCAATGCAGCGCCAGGCCTTAAAGACCGCTGCATCGTATTGAATGGCGTATCCAAAGCCTACTCCATGACCGGCTGGCGTATTGGTTACGCCGCAGGCCCGGCTTATATCATCAAAGCCATGGAAATCCTGCAAAGCCAATCCACCAGCAACCCAACCTCGATTTCACAATATGCCGCCGAAGCAGCCTTGAGTGGTTCACAAGACTGTATCAAGCCGATGGTGGCCGCGTTCCGCGAGCGTCACAAATATGTGGTTGACCGTTTCAACGCCATGCCAGGCCTGAGCTGTTTAATGGCAGGCGGCGCATTCTATGCTTTCCCGGATGCACGCCAGGCTATCGCAAGCCTGCACCAGGCTGGCAAAATCAAAGACGCGTCAGATATGGCGCTGGCTGAATACTTGCTGGAAGAGCACAATGTGGCTGTGGTGCCAGGCTCTGCCTTTGGTGCCGAAGGCTACTTCCGTATCTCGTTCGCCACCAGCATGGAAAACCTGCGCGAAGCACTGGATCGCATTGAAAAAGCGCTCAACTAAATAGCATTCGCCTGAAAAGAAAAAGCGCCCAAGGGCGCTTTTTCTTTTCTGCATTCAAGGTTAATCCTTGATGAAATCCTTGAGTAGGCTCTGCTGCAAAGCCACCTCACTCGGCAAACTGGTACTTGCCATCAAATCCACCGCACCAGCACCTAAACCAGACGGCTGGCTGGCTGCATGATCCTGAATCAGGTCATCAATATGAAGAGCGGCGGTCACTTCATCAGGCAATACTGTCGCTGCAAATGCAGAAAATGTGTTTTCTACAGGCAACTCCGCCAATAACCCAGCGATATCCAGCACGTCCTCGCCGGACTGCACTGAAGCCAGCACATGCTGCAACAACCACGGGTGTATCGCGTCATCACTCGCATCTGCAACGTATTGAGCGGTAAGTTGCGTTGTCATGGTAATGGTTTGCTGCCCATTAAACTGAATCAGCTCACCCGTCATTGCCTCCAGTGCCAATGTTGCACCTGAAGCCGTCACTACCTGATCGCCTTCTCGCAACAAATCACCCGCGACCAGCGCGCGGTGCTGCCCACGGGCATCAATCACTTCTGCCACGCCATCCACACTCGCAATTTTTCCAACCATGGTTCGCATCGTATTCTCCTGACACATATTATAAGTCAGCACCCTGACAAACCCGCCGCTGTCAAGGATCAGTGGCGCGAATATTACAAAAATTTGCGTAAAAATAGCCACGGATCACGCATTTTGTTTAGGTCATTCACCCGCCACAAAAAATATAAAATATTTCGCAAAAAGTAGTTGACCAAGGGGCGAGGCCTCAGTAATATAGCGCCTTCAAACGACGTACCGATTCCTCAATAGCTCAGTCGGTAGAGCGCCGGACTGTTAATCCGTAGGTCCCTGGTTCGAGCCCAGGTTGAGGAGCCAAATAGAATAAGGCTTTGCAGAGATGCAAGGCCTTTTTTGCGTCCTAAAATTATTGCGAAGCGCTTCGCAATGCTTGGTTCAATATGTCAAAAAATCCTTTTAGAATAAGGATTGACTGCCGGATTTTCGCTTCGCAACTAGTTTTTCGATCATTACTGATATATCTAAGTATCCTCCCTTATTAAATATGTGAAGCTAGAGTAGTAAACTATTCAAACTTCATTGATAACTAAGGTATGTTCGTGAATGTATTCCTGCCTCATAACTTCAACCCAGTAAATAAAATTACAGTTGAAATTACAAACTTAGATGATCGAGGCTTTGGCTTGGATGGCTCACTTACTCGTCGCGAGTGGCGACAGCTATGTCTTGAGATGTTCCTTGCGGGTAAGTCAGTATTTAATAGCTGGCAACAGACATTTCCACATCCAGACAGTCATAAACTCCCGCCCGTAAACTTTGATATATCAGTTATTAATAATGAGGACAGTAGTCAAAGCATAAGATTAGGTTGGAGTGGGCAAAATTCCAACTTCATAATTGATTTAACTAACCAAGAGTTTGATTCGGATTTATTTCTTGCTGGTTATGTTTTTTATTATGGCGTCATGTTCAGCGGCTCAAAGTTCAAAGCTTTAGCCTCATTTGATAATACAGTCTTTCACGAAGATGCATATTTCATAGCCACGACAATTACGTCAGGTGTTTTTACGGGTGCCACTTTTCATAAAGGAGCGCTTTTCGACGATTCAATTTTTGGTAGTAATTTTAGTACCTATGCCCGTTTTAACGCTGTAGCGAGTTTCAAGCGCGTTCAGTTCTCGTCTTTTGCATTATTCCAAGGGACCCATTTCAATTGGGCAAGTTTTGATAACGCTACATTTATTGGAAATGCAGACTTTTCAGGAAACACAACTAACAATAGATTTGGACCCATGTCGTTCGCTGGTTCCGTATTTAACGGAAAGGCAGATTTTAGTAATAGAGTTTTTGAGGGGGCTACAAATTTTGGAAAGCAAAATGGTCTATCTACGGAGTTTCATATTGTTCCGCTGTTTCATAACTGCGAGCTGCATCAAGATACCACTTTTGAATCTGCTAAATTCCCTGAGCCAAGCGGAAAAGATGAGACCGACGTAAGAGCTTATAACACTCTACGGCTAGCGATGAGTAAAAACCAGCATTTGTTAGCCGAAAAAGCTTTCTCAAGATATGTGTTGGAATCAGAGAGAGTGCTGGCTAGTGGCAATGACTATTGTTTTTTTACAATTTACAAATTTGTTTCGAATTATGGTTATTCATTTTGGAAACCATTTCTATTTCTAATTTTAACCCCCGTATTCATAGCAGCCATAATTTATGGGTTGATCGATAGTAGTAAAGAAAACTGCTTACTTTGGAATGAAAGCTGTTCTATTGATCTAGTCTTATTCACAAACTCATTGAAATTCTCAATCCTTCAAAGCCTGCCATTAGGCGTAGATAAAACAAGCGAATCTTTAATGAATGAATATTTCCCAGTCTCAAAAAGCCAATATTCTTTTATCACATTAGTTTTGCTTCAAAAAATACTGGCATTAATTGGATGGTTTTTAGTAGGCTTGGCTATTAGAAATCTATTCAAAATCAAATAAACTTTATTAACTAATTCCGCTTCGCAATTCGCTTCGCACTCCGCATGTTTATTGGGTCTAAAATGCCTTTATTAGATCTAATTGCGAAGCAAAAAACCGACTCAAACCCTCATAGAATATAGATAGCGGGCACGGACTGTTAATCCGTAGGTCCCTGGTTCGAGCCCAGGTTGAGGAGCCAAATAAAAAAGGCCTTGCAGAAATGCAAGGCCTTTTGCTTTATTCGCCGTACTGAATAATGGTTTTCTAAAAAGACCACCTTTACCCCAGCTTCACGCAACCTACTCCGCGTGAATAAAAGCCATCTGCCGATCCAAACACTGCTGCACTCTTTTCATCAGCACATCACTGCCGCCTAACCTTTCAACAGTAGGCAATAACTGTTGACGCGTTTTATCTTCAATATCGTCAATGATTGCTTTGGCAATATTTTCGTTAATACCGAAATGTGAAGCCGCACGTATGGCCAAGCTGAGCTTGGAAAGATTGTTGCCGGGGAAAATAGCCAGCGCCTGGTAATGCACGTTCGTCAGTTGCATGACGACGTCAAACGCGGGAGAAAGCTGATATTGATTGCCTTTGACATGCAGCATGCCATGGTTTTTGACATGGTCATCGGTATTGTCGATGATGAGGTTAAATACCATTCTGCGGTATAACTGCTTTAAATCGTGCTCGGGTTGGGCTGAAATCTTTCTGATCACCTGCGCGAATTCAATATAACTGCCGCCATTTGAGTTGTAGGAGACATTAAGTAACGCAGATGCCGAGAGGTAATGTATGCGCGTTTCGTCATCCACAGTGCCAGCCCGGTCAAAACGCTGCACTAACAAGGCATGCCCGCGATGTATGGGCGCAAGTGTGTGCGGGGAGACGTCTATGCCACACAGTCCGGCTAACGCTAGCACGGCGGCCTCAAGCAACTCTACATCGTGGTCATCGCTGCTTGCCGGGAATTTCGCAATCCACCTTTTATTATCGTGGATGAAATCCGCTTTGGGCCTGGCCCCACCTAGGCTGCCACCTTTATTGAGCAGTCGACGCAGGTGCAACGGTATCTCCATGGCGACCTCTAGTCGCTTGACCGCCTCAGCCATTTCATCAAGTGAAAACAGTTCACTGTCGGCTGCTTGCAGTTGAATCGGCAAGGTCTCGGCGAAAGTCATTGCGCCAACGCGATTGGCGTTGGTGAGTAGCAATACATCAATATTATCCAGGGTACGGCCCTGCTGGGACTCCAGCACTTTGCGCCCCCAGGCATCCGGCAACGCGTCACACAAAGTCAAAGGTAACGCGCCGCCGTCACGCACGCGACGCTCGGCCACGCTGACGACTTCATTTTTAAGCGGTAGATGTAGCGGATTTAGTGCAAAGGCATCAGGCGCCGCCAAAAATCCGGTGCCATAAGCCAATTGGCTGGACTCAATCACGCCTCTGCGCGCAAGTTTCAAAATCGCCGCGGGCCTGACATCGGTATCGAACCTGGCAGCCAGGCCTATATAAATGGTGCGATTAGAAATCACGCTCGTCCTCTGAAATGAATGCGGCATCGGTTACGCCAGGTTTTTTTCTGGCGCGAATAGACGCACTAGCACTCACGGAGACAGGCGCAACAGCCTCCAGATTGTCCAATTGGCCAAACAGCCACAGTGCATTGGCAATAATGCCCACACTCGCGCTAGGCTTGCCAGCCTCAATCGCCCGGTAAGTATTCTGTGAACAGAGCAAGCGGGTTGACATCTCCTTCACTGTCCAGCCCAAAGCCACGCGGTTGGCACGCAGGCGCAAGCCTAGCGTTTCTAATGCCTTTAGCACATCCGGGTTAGCACTCGCTAGTGAATTTGTTTTTTTAGACATCAATAAATTAATATTTAATAGACTTAAAGTTCATTATATTGCGTTTTAATACGAAATCAATTCATTTTTAAGCAGCGTGATTAGGCCGCATTTTGCATCATTCACAGGAATAGCCAGCTCGCCCGTAAAACTTATTGCCAGCAATACGAGTCAACGCTGATAATATTCCTCGGCGAGTTAATATTTCCTGGCGAGTAATTTCCACGCAAGTGAGCGCAAGCACGTGACGTCACGCCTATGCGAATATTGCCAGTGATGTAAAAGGATAAGCATGTCTGATTTGGCATTGACCTTGGCAAGAATCCAGTTCGGGTTCACCATTTCTTTTCATATCGTGTTTCCGGCGATTACCATCGGCCTGGCCAGTTACCTGGCCGTGCTGGAGGCGAGCTGGTTAAAAACCAGAAATACCGTCTACCTCGACTTATATCATTTTTGGGTCAAGTTATTTTCACTCTGTTTTGGCATGGGCGTGGTGTCTGGCCTGGTCATGGCCTATCAATTCGGCACCAACTGGTCTGGTTTCTCCAGCGTTGCGGGCAGCGTCACCGGGCCACTGCTGGCTTATGAGGTGCTAACGGCCTTTTTTCTTGAGGCGGGTTTTTTGGGCGTGATGTTGTTTGGCTGGAACAAGGTCGGGCCCACGCTACACTTTGCGGCCACCGTCATGGTGGCCATCGGCACACTGGTGTCGGCAACCTGGATATTGGCGTCGAATAGCTGGATGCACACGCCGCAGGGCTTTGAACTGATTGACGGCAAAGTGATTCCGGTAGACTGGTTCAAGATTATATTTAACCCGTCGTTTCCATACCGCTTAGTCCATATGGTGATAGGCGCCTATCTGGCGACTGCGCTATTTGTGGTCGCATCGGGGGCATGGCAGTTGCTGCAAGGAAAAGACAATGCCAGCGTACGCAAAATGCTGTCTATGGGACTGTGGTTGATATTGTTGCTGGCGCCATTGCAAGTGGTGGTGGGCGACATGCATGGCTTAAACACCCTGAAATACCAGCCAGCAAAAATTGCCGCCATTGAAGCGCACTGGGAGAATAAAGGCGATGAAGCCACACCGTTAATACTATTAGCCTGGCCGGACATGGCGCAAGAAAAGAATCACTTTGCTTTAGAGATCCCCGTGCTGGGCAGTTTGATTTTGCGTCACTCTTTCACTGAGCAGATTCCGGCACTGAAAGACTTCCCGCCACAAGACCGCCCCAATGCCACTATTATTTTCTGGACCTTCCGCATCATGGTTGGTTTGGGCATGCTGATGATATTGCTGGCCGCCACCTCATTGTGGTTACGTTACAAAAAACAGCTATACCAACATAATCCTTTCCTCACATTTGCCACCACCATGGGCCCTGCCGGGGTGATTGCCATTCTGGCGGGCTGGTTTACCACAGAAATCGGGCGCCAGCCGTGGGTGGTGTATGGTGTGTTACGCACCGCGGATGCCGTGACACCGCATACCGCCAGCGAAGTTGGCCTGACGTTGGCATTGTTTGTCATTATCTACCTGGCTGTATTTGGCATGGGCACGCTGTATGTCTTGCGGCTGGTGAATATCGGGCCAAAAACGGATGAAGCGCTGCAAGGGGATGCCATCTCGGTGAACCCGGGCGACGTGGATGCATTTGCACTGGCACCCGAGTTTCATCCGGATGCCAAGTCACCGGCTAACACCAAAGATCAATAAAGGGGCGACGCAATGGACTTATCACTGGTGTGGGCCATCATTATCCTGTTCGGTATCATGATGTACATCATCATGGATGGCTTTGACCTTGGCATAGGCATACTCTACCTGTTCTTTAAAGAGAAAGAGGACCGAGACCTGATGATGAATACGGTCGCCCCGGTATGGGACGGTAACGAAACCTGGCTGGTATTAGGTGGCGCTGGCTTGCTGGCGGCATTCCCTCTCGCTTATTCGGTGATTCTAAGCGCCCTCTCCCTGCCCTTGCTGTTTATGCTGATGGCCTTAATTTTTCGCGGTGTGGCGTTTGAATTCCGCTTCAGGGCGCATGATGCAGAACGCCACTTTTGGGACAAAGCCTTTTTATGCGGCTCTATCGCCGCCACCTTTTTTCAGGGCGTGACGCTGGGCGCCTATTTGCAAGGCATTAAAATGGTAAACCAAGCCTACGCAGGCGGGCCACTGGACTGGATTTCACCGTTCTCGCTCTTTACCGGGCTAGGTTTATTAGTCACGTATGCCTTGCTAGGCAGCACCTGGCTGATTTTCAAAACCACAAGCGAACTGCAAACCACCTGTTACAAGCTGTCACAAGGTATTTCTATCGCATTGCTAGTGATTATTGCAGTCATCAGCCTGTGGACGCCATGGATGGACAGCCGCATCGCCGAACGCTGGTTCAGCTTGCCCAACCTGCTGTGGTTATCGCCTGTGCCCTTGCTGGTGATATTTTTCTTTTACAAATTGCAACGCGCACTCAAGGCCAAGGTCGAAACCAGCCCGTTTCTTTATACGCTGGGCCTGGTATTACTTGGCTATGCAGGCCTAGGCATCAGCATCTGGCCTAATATCATCCCGCCGGAAATGAGCATAGATGCTGCCGCGGCCCCACCACAAAGCCAACAATTCGCCCTGATCGGCGCCGTAATTATTATTCCGATTATTCTGATTTATACCGCCTGGGGCTATTATGTGTTTCGCGGCAAAGTGAACAAGGACGAGGCTTACCATTAATGACACATACGCCCAAAAACACCCTGAAACGTCTGGGCTGGTTTTTCCTGATCTGGCTAGCCAGTATTGCAGCCCTGGCGATCGTCAGCATGTTACTCAAGGGATTGATGATGGCAGCAGGCTGGCATACTTAAACGCACGCCATAAAAAAAGGAGCCTCGAGGCCCCTTTTTAACTAAACGCCGTTAATGCCGCCCAGCCAACCCTAATTTGGCCCGTAACTGCTGCGGCACAACCTCCCCGGCAGAATTACACAACTCCTTCATCAACACCTGTTTGCGTCGACTTAATGTGACACCCATCTCTTTCAAGTTGAGCTTTTTCGACTCGCGTACCATGGGAAACATTTCGGTTTCCTCTTCCTCCACATGGTGGGCAATATATTCGCCCAACACCTTGACCTTGGCATCGTACATCTCATCTTTAGGATCCATACTCTGAATCTGCCCAATCAGGTCTCTCGCACTATCATGCTCGACATTGGCTTCATTGAGCATATCGTCATCATGCGTGGCCTCGCGGGCAGCCGGATAAAAGACTTCCTCCTCCGCCGTCGTGTGCGCAATCAACTCGGCACAGATTTGATTGGCGATCTTAACTTTGCCTTGAATATCCTCTTGTTTCGCCAGCTTTTCATATTGGCTAAACATTTTCTTCACCGCCGCATGGTCTTGCTTAAGCAGCACGATCACGTCATGTTTCGCCGTGCTTGCATTGGCTCGCTTGGTCGTTGCCTGTTTGTTTGATTTCAAGTGAGTCTCGGTTCTCATAACCTTCTCCAACAATGGATAGAAAGCATGATAATGTCTCGAAATGCATGATGCATATAGGCAGGATTGACTGATAATTTTGTCAGATTCGCTTTACGTATTTGCTTATTCATCGCAGTAACGTACTCGCGCTAAAGTGATGATCGACGCATGGTTTAGATCAACTGCGCCCAGGCCATCATGGAATTTTTCTTGCGCGTTCAAATCCAACCCGTTTACCATGCTTATGAAAAGCCCACCCAAACAGTCAGGTCAATCCATTCTTTATCCATCCGCATGACGACCCAGCAAAATACAAAATGGCGAAGATTGCGTGCCTGTCGTGCTTGCGACATGGTCAGTGCAATCCCGGTGCTGCGCCCAGGTGAACACGCCAGTTGCCCGCGCTGCGGGCATGTATTGGCCAGGCGCCATTTGCATCCGGTTCAACGCAGTATTGCGCTGGCTATCAGTGCATTGCTGACCTTGCTCATTGCGGTCGCTTTCCCGTTTATTAGCATGGATACCAATGGCCTGGATACGCAGATTGAATTGCCGCAGACGGCGGTGACGCTGGTCGATGTGCATCAACCATTGGTGGCACTCATCGTCAGCTGTACGGCGTTCGTATTGCCCGCTTTATACCTGGTCGGTGTGATCCTGATGCAGGCCAATGTCTTACGCCGGGTGCCGCGTGCCTATAGCGATGTGATTGCACGCCTGTTCTCACGCCTGCACCCCTGGATGATGGCCGATGTGTTCATGATTGCAGCGCTGGTGAGCCTGGTGAAACTCACCGAAATTGGCGAGGTGCAGTTGGGTGCTTCGTTCTGGGCCTATTGCGTGTTTGCCGTCCTGCTGCTCATGACCACGCGCTCAGTCGATATCGACTGGTTATGGTACAGGTTAGCTGGCGAGCCGCCACCCGATACCAGCATCCGTTGCGGCATCAATGCAGCAGATCAACATGCCACGGGCTGCGCCACCTGCGGCCTGGTCAACACCATTTCGGCCGCTGTGGCCAGCCATGAATGTGGCCGTTGCGGTAGCGCCTTGCATATGCGTAAACCCAACAGCCTGGAATTTACCTGGGCCTTGTTAATCACCGCAGCCGTGCTTTATATTCCGGCCAATGCTTACCCGATGATGATTACCACCTCATTGGGTCAAACACACGCCTCTACCATTATTGGCGGCATGCTCGAGTTATGGCAGCATGGCTCAGAACCGATTGCGGTGGTCATTTTTGTCGCCAGCGTACTGGTACCTATTATCAAGATGCTGATACTGGTGGTGCTTTCATTGCTGGCAAAATACCCTGGCCCGTTAACGGCACAGCAAAAAACCAGGCTGTATCGGCTCACAGAGTTGATTGGCCGCTGGTCCATGGTCGATGTGTTTGTCGTCGCCATCATGGTCGCGCTGATACAATCGGGCAACCTGATGTCAGTATTGCCCGGCCCGGCAGCGCTGGCATTCTGTGCTGTGGTGATTACCACCATGCTGGCCGCCATGGCCTTTGACCCGCGCCTGCTATGGGATACCCAAGGAAACACGCATGACAGAGAATAATCAAGACAACAATCAATTGCTGGCCAAAGTCAGCAAGCAAGCCCGGCTGTCGCCGATCTGGATCGTGCCTATTGTCGCTCTGCTGATTGGGCTGTGGCTGATTTATGACAACTACACCAAAGCGGGCAAGCAAATCACCCTCTCCCTCACCAATGCCGAAGGCATAGAGGCCGGTAAAACCAAAATCAAGGTGCATAGCGTGGATATCGGCCTGGTGGAGCAAGTCACGCTGTCTGAAGACCTGACGCATATTGAAGTATTGGCGCGCATCACCCCCAAAGCGCAACCCATGCTGGTGCAGGATACGCAATTATGGGTGGTCAAACCACGTATCGGGCTGGAAGGCATCAGCGGCCTGAATACGGTGATTTCCGGCGCCTATATTCAATTACAACCAGGCAAAAGCCTGGAAGAATCGGACCAGTTCACCGTGCTGGATCAAGCGCCCATCTCACTCAATGGCGCCCAGGGTGTGCATGTGAACCTCATCGGTAAAGTCGGTAATTCTTTGCGTGTGGGGGATCCGGTCAGCTACCAGGGCCTACGCGTGGGCAGGGTCGTCAGCGCCGTATTCGACCCCAAACAACGCCAGATGCAGCATGAGTTATTTGTTGAACACCCTTATGACGTACTGGTCACTGAGAACACGCGTTTTTGGACGACCGTAGGCATTGATGTCAAACTGGACTCGGAAGGATTCAAGGCCAATATTCCCACCGTCGAATCCCTGATCGCAGGCGGCGTCAGCTTTGGCCATGTCGATGACAGGCCGATGGGGCAACCGGTACGCTCCGAAGCTACCTTTGAACTGTTTGCCAATGAAGATGCCGCACGCCAGCAAACCTACGATCAATACCTGGAATATGTGCTACTGGTGGATGATACCGTGCGTGGCTTGTCCAAAGGCGCGCCGGTAGAATTCCGTGGTTTGCGCGTGGGTACGGTGATCAATGTGCCATGGAAATTCAACTCGCCGGAACGCAAAAAAGATTTCCGTTACGCCATCCCGGTATTGATTCATTTGGAACCCGGCCGCCTGGCAGATAATGGCAAGGCTGACCTGGAAGAGTGGAAAAGCCGCATTGCGCAGATGTTGCAACGCGGCCTGCACGCGACGCTTAAATCCGGCAACCTGATCACAGGCTCCGTGTTTGTCGACCTGAATATGGACCAGCATGCGCACAAAACCTATCAACGCGAGCGTTTTGAAGGTTTACCAGTGATGCCGACCACCGCGACTAACCTGGCGCAGATTGAACAGAAACTGTCTGACCTGCTGGATAAACTCAATGGTTTGAAAGTGGAGCCTGTGTTGTCCGGCCTGGATAAAAACCTGCAGCAGTCAGAAAAAACCATGCAGGAAATCCGCGCCTTGAGCCAGCAAGTGAATCAGTTACTCAGCCAGCCTGACCTGCAACAGATGCCTGCCAATATCAACCAAACCATGCAGGAGTTGCGTACGACATTAAAAGGTCTATCACCCGAGTCGCCAGCTTATCAGGAGCTGACAACGACCTTGCAACGCCTGGATAAAGCCTTGCGCGATATCCAGCCATTGGCGCGTACCTTAAATGAGCAACCCAATGCCATCCTGTTTGACCGCAAGCCTGGCAATGACCCGATACCGATGGCACCGGCCAACCCGTAAGGAACCTGACGCATGATGATCGAGAAAAAACAATTAAGGGTTGGTCTGGCTTTATTGCTGGGGCTCAGCCTGACCGGCTGCTTCAAATCGAACCCGCCAGTCAAAACTGAGCGTTACAGCCTGCCGGAAGTGACGACATCATCGCCTTCAACGGCGCAGACACGCACACTAATCTTAAACCGTATCCAGTTGGCGGATTACCTGGATACAGACCGCATCGTCATCCAGACCGACGACATCACCATGCAAGCAGCGCGTGACCATCTTTGGGTAGACAATCTGGCGCAGGAGTTGCGGCGCGGCCTGCGCGCACGCCTGGCCAGTCGGCTCAACAATACAATCGTGGTCGACCCGCAGCCTGGATTACCTGCTGCCAACACCCTGCACCTGACCATAGAACAATTTCACGGCCAGATGCGTGGTTATGCCGTGCTGAGTGGTCAATGGCAACTGATTGGCGCGAACCATGTGGCAGGCGCCAGCCAGTCATTCAAGTTCAGCACACCTTTGGCTGAAAATGGCTACCCCGCGCTGGTGCGAGCCTTGGGCCTGAATCTTGACTTGCTCAGTGACCAAATTGCCAGCCAATTACAAACTTTGCCATAACGGCCACATTTTTAATGCCAATAGGTAGTGACCGCGTCGCCAATTTGCTATGATGAAATTTCTTTTCATAAAATAACAAGTCAGGAGCAAGCGATGGGATTATTTTCTTTTATTAAAGAAGCAGGTGAAAAACTGTTTGGTGCCGGAGAAGCCAAAGCCGCGCAAGAAACAGCAAGCAAAGCCCCGACCCCGGTCAATGTAGACGCAGCAAACGCGGCGGCAGCCAAGGCCATTCAAACCTATATCGCTAAAAACAACTTACCGACGACCGGTTATGACGTGAAATTTGATGGCGCCAGCGGTACCGTCATCGTGCAAGGCAATATCGACACGCAAGAGAACAAAGAAAAAATTCTGCTGTGCTGTGGCAATGTGGCGGGCGTTGAAGCGGTGCAAGACCAGTTGCACGTCCCTAGCCCTGAGCCTGAAGCAAAGTTTTATACCGTAGTCAAAGGCGATACCTTGTCTAAAGTAGCCAAAGAAATGTACGGCAATGCCAATAGCTATATGAAGATCTTTGAGGCAAATCGTCCCATGCTGAGCCATCCTGACAAAATCTACCCAGGCCAGGTACTGCGCATTCCGGAATAAGCGTTACACACAATAATAGCCAACCACTCATCTAACAAAGGACACGACTATGTCATCATTCATTCGTTTATTACTGATCGCCACCTTGAGCAGCACCCTGCTTGTCGCTTGTGGTGAAAAAGAGCCGCAGATTGAACAAGCGGTCGAATCTGCACAAGAACATGCCGAAGCCGCTGCCAGCGAAGCCAAAGATGCTGCCGCTGATGCAGTGCAAGCCGCAAAAGAAGCTGCAGCAACCGCTGAGCAACAGGCAGCAGAAACCGCCGACGCCGCTAAAGCCGCGGTTGAAAACAAATAATTGTTTTCCTAACACAAAAACCCGCATTTATGCGGGTTTTTTATCGGCTATTTTCTACACTTTATTAGTAATTCTTTGCCTTCTTTAATGCGTTAGCCTAAGCGTTCCACGGAATGTTTCATGTAAACTGCGTCGAGATTCGACATTTTCACTGGATAATTAGGCTTGCAACGTTTCTTCTTCTGGATGCTGATCTCGTTATGGGTTGCACTGATGCCGCAGGCCTCAGCGACCCCGACTTTGCTCGGCACCACCTGCATGAACAGCAAGGGTGTGGTAATTGCCAGCATCCCGTTGCAAGGCGGCAAATTCGTCTGCCAGAGCGTGCTCAAAATCTCGCATGCAGACCAGTATGTGATCGACTTCAAAAACACATCGACCATTGCGCATTTTCAGCACGAAATCACAGATAGCAAGCAGCAAACCAGCATTATCAAAGGTGGCTTAAGCAGCCAGGAGAATGATCCCTTGCTACTGAGGCACGGCCGTATTATCCACCTGGAACCTGGCACTTATCGATTGGCCACCTGGTTGCAATCGCCCTACTACCTGGCGCAACCTGAGATTTTCGTCTCCGAGCTAAGCACCTACCAGCAGCAAACCAACCGCACCACGGCTGCCAGCTTGCTGTTACTGGGCGTCTTGTTCGGCATATTCACCTATTACGCTGCCATTGGCATGACGCCTGGACACACCACCGAACGCATGTATGCGTTATTTATTTTGGGCAACCTGATTTTCCAGAGCGCTGCGCTAGGGGTATTTAAACAATTATTTGCATGGCACTGGTTTTACCTGACCAGCTTGCCCATCCTGCTCTCCAACCTGGCCTATATTAGCTTTGTCTGCCACTTGCTGGGCATCAACCCGTTACATCATGCCAAGCTCTATTACTTGTCTATGGTGGCACGCACGGTCCTGGTGGCATTGCTGGTGTTTGCCATGATCTTCCCCAACTGGATGCTGGAAATGGACAGGTTTGGCGTCGCCGTTTTCCTCATGTTCGGCCTGGCCTGCGGCATCCGCCTCAGCCTGCAAAAAAATCGTATCGCCCAGCTTTACCTGTTTGCGATCTCGGTATTTGGTATCCTGGGCGGCTTATCTATCACGGCTGAGCGCTTGACCTCTAATGCCTGGACCATCGAGCAATTCGGTTTGATCGCGGTGGCGGTAGAGGCCATCTTGCTTTCGCTGCTGGTTGCCTATCAAATGAACCGCCTGCATAAAGAAAAAGAGCATATGCTGGTCGAGCTGCAAAGCACGCGTTCCATTGCCATGACAGACCGGCTGACCGGCGTGCCTAACCGCCATGCGCTCGAAAATCAAATGGTGCAGTTCCCCGAGCATGGTTGCATGATGTTTCTTGATATGGACAACCTGAAATACGTCAACGACCACTTTGGTCATGACGCAGGCGATCACCTGTTAAAAAGCTTCAGTCAGATTCTGTCCAAAAAACTGGATACCAGTGGCCAGCTTTACCGGCTGGGTGGTGATGAATTTGCCATTCTGTGTCATGAAGATGATGTAGAGTGGTGCCAGCACCAGCTGGAATATACGCATTTGCAGATGGAAAAAGAAGGCTCCGTCAGCACGGGTGCCAGTGTAGGCATCGTCTTTGCGCATGAGGCCAGTGAGACAGAAGAACTCATGCGCATTGCCGATAAACGCATGTATGCCAACAAACGCAGCCGTAAAAATCGCAAAGAAATGATGCAAGTGCTTGCCAATTAATGGCGGGCAGACGGCTCCCCCTCCTCAGCACAACAGTACCAAGCTAATTTGCAAGCAAGCATGTCACTATTGGCACAAATGCATTACACTGCAAATAATCATACATACAAGAATGTATTTTTACTGTATGTTAAGTTTGACCGATAGATCCATCTGACGCAGGCAGCTGTCATGTGAAAAAAACCAAGAGAACATCATGCCGTTACTGACTACCTTGCTTATCCTCATCGTCACCGCCCGCCTGCTAGGCCAAGTATTCAGCCGTTTTAACCAACCCGCTATTATTGGTGAAATGCTGGCAGGGGTGATTTTAGGCCCAAGTATTTTCAACCTGATTTCACCGACGCCTGCGCTGTCGGGCATTTCAGAGTTCGCTGTATTTCTGATCGTATTGTCTGCCGGTTTGGAGATGAACTTCAAAGAGGTGATCGACTCCATGCGTGGCAAGGGCGTCGTCATCGCGCTGCTGGGCTTTTTGTTACCGCTCACCGGCGGCATTCTGGTCGGCGTAGGTTTTGGCCTCGATGTCAGCCGCACGATTTTCCTTGGCCTGTGCGTATCGATTACCGCATTGCCCGTCACCGTCAGCATCCTGCAAAGCTTTAAGCTGCTGGACTCCAACATTGCACGCTATTCAGTCGCGACTGCCATTTTTAACGATATCGCGGCCCTGCTGGTCTTGGGCGTGATTCTTAACCTGCCAGAACAAAAATCCTACCAGGCCGTCGGGAGCGCTATTTTTCATGCCAGCTGGAAACTGATTTTGCTGATTGTATTGATCGTCAGCGTTAGCCTGATCATCAAAAAAGTGATTGAAAAAGGCATCAGCATAGACCAGTGGTCAGAGAAACTGGTTGATTTGATTGGCAATGAAGCCCTGTTCGGCCTGCTGCTATTGCTGGTACTCATCTTTGGCTCAGTCAGCGCAGCACTTGGTTTTCATTTTGTCATCGGCGCATTTTTTGGCGCCTTGCTCATAGACCGCAAGTTTTTTCTGCCCTCACGCTACAAAGAACTCGAGCTCACCTTGAGTTCGATTACCGGCGGCTTTCTGGCACCGGTATTTTTTGCCTACCTCGGCTTGGAATTCAAAGTTCAAGTCATCGACTCCTTCTGGTTTGTTGCCGTGGTACTGGTGGTGTCTATCCTGACCAAGATCCTCGCCGGGTGGGTGGGCGGACGGCTTATCGGTCTCTCCAAAAGTGATTCACTGGGCATCGGCTTTATTCTTAATGGTCGCGGCGTGATGGAGCTGGTGATTGCCAGCATTGCCTATGACCGCGGCTTTATTGGCCAGGACTTGTTCTCGGTACTGGTGCTGATGGGGGTAGTGACCACCATGATTACGCCACTGATGTTCCGCAAATGGGTGATGCCGCAGCTGGAAAAGCAGGCCAGCTAGTTTAAGGACTATTGACATCAATTGACAAAAGAGGAACACTGATTAGCAAACGAACCATTCTCTAAAAGACTGGACACCCCCTTGAGCGCACACCCTACTGTTTCAGCGTCATCGGTTCTAACGCCCCCCCGCATAGACAGCGGGCCGCTGTCTATTGAAGAACAAAACCAGTTGCTCACCCTGCAACGTGCCATTCTGGAGTCAGTGGCGCGTGGTGCCGATCACATGGAAGTGATCAACCAGATCTGCCGCCTGGCAGAAAACCTGCTCACCAACGCCTTCAGTTCCGTCATGCTGATGGACGAGAACAACGAACTGCTCAATGTCTATGCTGCGCCCAGCCTGACTCCCGTACAAATCCAGAAAATCAACGGTTTGCGGCCCAGCCCGGGGGGCGGTTCCTGCGGCAATGTCATCTACCAGCAAAAAGTCCAATATGTCAGCAATACCTTTACCGACGAGCGCTGGCATGACATTCGCCATCTGGCCTATGAATTCAACGTCAAATCCTGCTGGTCTATCCCGATTTTTTCTGCCGAAAACAGGGTGATCGGCACCTTTGCCCTCTCCAGCTTTGAGCACCGCGAGTCCAGCCAGTTTCACCGCATGCTGCTTGAAATCGGCTCAGCCATTATCGGCATCGCGCTCAACCGCAATAAATACCAGGAAAGCCTGCGCCAGTTTGAAAAAGTGTTCGAAGGCAGCGAACAAGGCATTATGGTGACCGATGTTCACCATGTGATTTTGTCTGTGAATCCGGCATTCACCAAGATGCAAGGCTTTACCATCGACGACATTAAAGGCAAAACGCCTAAAGTCCTCTCCTCTGGCCTGCACGATGCAGGCTTTTATCGCAACCTGTGGGAAAGTGTCACCAACTTTGGCCATTGGCGCGGTGAAATCTGGAACCGGCGTAAAAACGGAGAAGTGTTCCCCGAATGGCTGTCTATCACTGAAGTCAAAAATACCGTCGGCGAAGTCACGCACTATGTTGGCACCTTCAGTGATCTCAGTGACCTGAAGTCGGCGCAAAAAGAGATCCAGTACCTCTCCTCGCACGACGCCCTCACTGGCCTGCCGGATATTACATTGTTTAGAGACCGGCTGGAAAATGCAGTCTCTATTGCCGCAGCGGCTAACAGCAAAATCGGCCTGCTTGCGCTCAACCTGGATAACTTCAAGTTCCTCAATGATTCATTAGGCTATGCCTCGGGCGACAAGCTGCTGCGGCTATTTGCCGAGCGCCTCAAAGCCTGTTTGCGTGAAACAGACAGCATCTGCCGCCATGGCGGGGATGAGTTCATTATCCTGCTCAACAATATGCACGATGATGAATCCATCAGCTATATCGTCGATACCCTGCTCAACGAAATCTCATCACCATTTGCCTTTGCCGGTAACAATATTTCCACCTCCTGCTCAGTCGGCGTCGCCGTTTACCCCACCGATGGCAACGACTTTGAAAAACTGTTTGGCCGCGCGCGCAAAGCCATGTCGCAAGCCAAAGAAGAAGGCCGTAACACGGCCCGTTTCTTTACCGAAAAGCTCAACAACGATAGCCTGCACTATTTGAATATCGCCTATGGCCTGCGCGAAGCCCTAGCGCATCGCCAGTTTGAACTGCACTACCAGCCGCAAATCAACCTTAGCAGCGCGCAAGTGATCGGCGCCGAAGCACTTATACGCTG
Source organism: Methylophilus sp. Q8 (assembly GCF_000800115.1). Lineage (NCBI taxonomy): Bacteria > Pseudomonadati > Pseudomonadota > Betaproteobacteria > Nitrosomonadales > Methylophilaceae > Methylophilus > Methylophilus sp. Q8. The sequence continues at coordinate 2,813,525 of NZ_JUHE01000001.1, forward strand.
GCATCATCCGCAAAATGGCCTGCAACCCCCAGCGCAATTTATCGCCATTGCCGAGCAAACCGGCCTTATTGTCGATATCGGCGAATGGGTGATAGAAGAAGCCTGCCGCCAGGCGATGGAATGGCAAAAAAATGATCTGCCGCCACTCAGGATTGCTGTTAACGTCTCTGCCGTGCAATTCCGTCGCGGCAATTTAGACAAGGTAATTATTAAAGCGCTCGAAAAAACCGGCCTCGAGCCGCGCCTGCTGGAACTAGAGCTCACCGAATCCATCCTGCTCGAAGACATAGACCACCTGCTCGCCCAGCTCGACACCCTCAAACAGCTAGGCGTCAAACTCGCCATCGACGACTTCGGCACTGGCTACTCCAGCCTCGCCTACCTCAAAAAATTTAATATCGACCGCCTCAAAATCGATCAATCTTTTGTGCGCGATATCAACACTGACCCCAATGACGCCGCCATCGTCCGCGCCATTGTGCAAATGGCGCACACCTTGAATCTGGATGTGATTGCCGAAGGCGTGGAAGACGAAGCCATGCTCAAGCATTTACGTGAATCTGGCTGCGATGAAGTGCAAGGGTATCTGTTCTCGAAGCCGCTGCCAGCGGCAGATTTCGCAAAGCTTATCCAACATGACTAGAAAAAATCCTCTTCGCGCTGGTGCCTTACAGCAACAATGGTGATTGTTTGGTTGTCCTCAATCTCAAACAAAGCGACATAACCATAAGCGCCAAAATGAATGACAAGCTCTCTTAAAAATGGATTATCACCTAAGGCTTTGCGGCAGGTATAGGGGAAAAACTTGACGGCCTCAATGGCCTGATGAATGGCTTTTAACGCTTGCCTGGCAGCCTGCCGGTCTTTATTTAATAAAAAAGCATACAAGCGCTTTAAATCTTCACGCGCCTCTTTAGTAAAGCGTATGCGGTACATCAAGGTTTTGCCGTATCCAGCATCGCCTGCAACTCATCCAGCACACTCTCCGCACTGTAATATTCCTGATTTTGCCTGGCGATAGCTGCAGACTCTAAGCCACGTGCAATAAATGCCTGCTGGTGCTGCCTGCGCGTGATATTCGCCTTAAGCGCCTCCTCCATGAAACTTGAGAGCGTTTCTCCTTCAGCCAATACGCCCTCCACCGCATCACGTAATTGCGGCTCTACCCGTAAAGCCGGAATGGTCGCAGTTTTCATCAAGCACCTCACATGTAATTCATTTGTAATACAATCTTAATGAAACCCGATAATGATTGCAACGCATATCTAAAAGCCACGGCTATCAGGTATGCGAACAAAAACAATAGTAATGACCCATTAGCCAGAAAATGCCTTGCGATAACTTGCCGGTGAGAATCGTGCGGTAAGCAAGGTGATGAAGAAGACTGCCACAAACACGCCTATCCATGCCCATGACAAGTGCGTAAATTCGCGCTTCACCCAACCCGCCAGAAATGGCATTAAACTGGCGATCATATAACCGCCACCTTGCACAAAAGCCGCCAGGTCACCAGAGAACCTGGGATCATCCCAATGATCCATCGCCAAAATCAGTGACAGTGGGAATAACGCCCCAACCCCCAGCCCTAGCAACACCATGGCCACGAATGCAAGGCTGATGGGGGCCACAATCATCACCGCCAGCCCGGCCAGCGTGCAACCCAAAGCGGTAAAAAGCAATGGGCGGCGATCATGATATTTGCCCACCACGCCCGACACAATCATTCCCGCCATGACTTCGGTCAATGTCAAACCCGCCAGTAAATCTCCGGCCAATTGGCGGCTTTGACCAAGCTCGACATAGAACGGCGGCAACCAGGCAAGAATCAGCGTATATACGCCGGTGCCAATACCGAAAAACAGCATCAGTGACCAGGCCCTGCTATAGCGCCAAAACTGGGGCGCTTGTTGCGTTTGAATCACTGCTGGTTGTTGACGTTGCGCAGAGGCGGTTATCCAGACAATCAATGCCAATAATGCTGGCAACGCCCACAAGGCCAATGTGTGCTGCCAACCCAGTGTTTCATTCAGCCGGGCAGCACTTGCAGCAGCCACGGCAGCGCCACCCATAATGCCGGTGGTATACAAACCCATCATGCGGCCCGTGGCCGCCCCAAAGTGTTCTTTGATCAAGCCGGGCAATAATGCTTGTACCAACGCAACCCCTACCCCCACCACCGCAGCACTGGTTAACATCGCCAACGCTGAACCCCAATAACCGCGGGCGGCACAAGCCAGCATAATCAATACCACCCCTAAGGTAACACCGTTCACCTCACCCAGTTTTTGACGTAAAGACTGCGACAGTAAGGCGCCCAGGCCCATTAAAAATACAGGCAATGTGGTCAGCAAACCTGCCCCTGTCGCATCCAGGCCAGTGCTGTGTTGAATCAAATCCAGCAACGGGCCAAATGCCGCCATCGCCGGGCGTAAATTGACGGCGACTAACAGAATTGCAACCATCAGCCACCAGCGCCCTGCTTTCATCACACACGTCTCCCACAGTAGGTTAATATCACACATATCTTGAGTTCAAGATATATTCAGACTACGGTTAATTTATCTTGAAGTCAAGATAAATGCAGGAGCAAACATGAGCAAAAAAGAAGATGCTGTCGACCACATCATGAACCAATGGCGACGCGAACGCCCCGACCTAGACCCAAGTCCCATGGGTTTGATTGGCCGCCTCGCACGCTGCGAAATGCTACTCAGGCGCAAGCTAGATGAGACCTTTGAAAGCTTTGGCATGACCAGTTGGGAGTTTGATGTTCTCGCGACCTTAAGGCGCGCGGGGCACCCTTACAGCCTGGCCCCAACTGCCCTCTACTCCTCACTCATGGTCACCTCAGGCACCATGACGCATAGGCTACAACGGCTGGAAAAAGTCGGGCTGGTGGAGCGCGTGAAAAGCAGTGAAGACCTGCGCAGCATGCTTGTGCAACTGACCGAAGCTGGACTAAAACTGATCAATCAAGCTGTTGAAGCCCATATTGCCAATGAGCAAGCCATACTCTACTTATTACCCGCTGAATCTCGTAAGCAATTGGACAAGCATTTGGTTACGATGCTATCGGTACTGGAAGCGTCGATGGATGAGCCAGCAACATAAACGCTTTCAACCGGCAGAACCCGAAGAAGAAAAACTCACCAAGCACTCCTTCTACCTCCGACTCCTCACTGCAGACGCCACCAGCATAGATGTCAGCCAGCCTGGCGTTTATGGATGTGAATATATTGATTACTGCTGCAGCGATTGGTTTTGCTACTTTTACGATGGTGACAATTGGGGTGATGCTTGGGCGGTTGTTGGGGTTAATGTTTGGGAAGTGTTCAGAGATTGTTGGTGGATTAGTGCTGATATACGATTGGTTCGTATATGCTTTATGATTTAAAAGAGTATTCTGACACATATAAATCCCTGCTTTTATTGTGTTAGCAAAATAATCCAATAGCTTAACTTACTGAAGTTAGAAAAATTAAATAAAAAACTAATCGAAATATGAATATTCAGATTTCAGATTTTTTGAATCCAACAGGTAATTTCTACCTGTATGGATATCCAATCATCAGTTCAATTTTTTCAGGCTTTATCTTCTGGCTAATTTTTTCATATCTACCAGAAAGAAAACGAAAGCAAAGCTTTGGATTAGGGGTTTTGAATGATCTTCGTACGTTGAACATGCACATATTTCACTATTTTGACTACCTATTACGTCATAGAGATAATTCTCCATCTTATTTTCAAGACAAAATTCAAGCCTGTTCACTCACCTATGATGAATTAACCGTTGGCCTAAAAAATAAGGTAATTAGCAGCGACTATTTATATGACTCTGCTGTTGCAGACAACTTTTTATTAGTTGGTGAAGAACTAGTTAGAAAAGTAAGTGAAATTGATATTGTTATTAATCGTTTGTACTCATTTAATTACTTTTTAAGCCCGAACGAAGTTACTTTGATTAGAAGTATTTATGCAAACTTGCATAAATATATGCCTTATATTGAAAGTAGTTTCACACGCGGGAAATACTACCCAGCAGATCCAACCGTTTCATTCTTAGCACACTCTGCAAAAGACTTACAGGAAGACTTTAAGAAATTAAGAGGTATTATTTTCGCCAATAAATTAAAGGATAAAGATTTCTTAGTCGCTAAAATTTTGCAATTGTTTCACTCCGAAAATTACACGGCTTGCATCAAAGAATGCAAAAAAGGAATTAAGATATTTAAAGCTGAATCTCCCTTTTATGAAATGCTGCTGATTCGTTGCTATGTATGTTCTGATAAAAGTCAAAAGGCTTATGAATTATTGAATCACTTCAACTTCAAAGACTCGGACTTAGTCTCATACAGGCACATGATAAATCCGCTTTTAAGCGATCCACATATCGAAAGTATTATTCTTAATAAAACTAGTTTAGAAGCTCTCACTAAAATGAAATCTGTAACTCAGCGAGAATATGAAGACAAAGAGAACTTTCTAAAGCAAAACAACCTTCTTAAGGAGCGCTATTCTATTGAAAGTCATTTAGGTAAGAAGTAAACTCAACTTAAGGTTTTTATTTAACTACCATATTAAATAGAAATTTGAGATTCGTTTTGATTAAAATCCATTTTACTTTCTATCCACTTGTGATTAATTCTATAACCTCCATATAACTCGAAACACTTAGCAATCCCAATAACCATCCGCGTTAAAATAACGCCACACTCGTTTTATTAGAATTTATATGGATAAACGTATCCCCGTCACGCTGCTCACTGGTTTTTTGGGCAGTGGCAAAACCACCCTACTCAACAAGCTGCTGCATAACCCGGCGATGAAAGACACGGCCGTGATCATTAATGAGCTCGGTGAAGCAGGCCTGGACCAGATTTTTGCCAATAGCCAGATTTCGCAAACCATTGAGAGCGAGCATATTGCCGATAACACGGTGTTGTTGAGTTCTGGCTGTTTGTGCTGCTCACTCAAAAACGAGCTGGCCGACACCATGCGCGATTTGTTTTTTAAGCGCTCATTACAAGCAGTGCCGGAATTTAACCGCCTGGTGATTGAAACCACGGGCATGGCTGACCCTGGCCCGATTTTAGCCAACCTGATGAATGAGCCGGTGATTGAGTCGGTGTATCGCCTGGATGCGGTGGTAGTGACGATTGATGCGGCTTACGGCTTACATCAGATTGCAGAGCAGAAAGAAGCACTTAAGCAAGCTGCCGTCGCAGATGTGTTGCTGATTACCAAGTCTGACACGGCGACGCCTGAACAGATCAGCGCATTGCAAGCCAAGCTGAGCGAGATCAACCCGAATGCGACGCAGCAGTTTGTGTTGCATGGCGAAATCGACCCAATGCAGATTATTGACGTCGGGTTGTTTGACTTCGCCAGCAAGCAGGCGAATCCGCAACGCTGGTTACGCGCACCCGCCAGCGGTTTTAGCGCGGGTAAGAAAGGCACACTACCTAAAGCGCCTGCACATGATGATGTGAACACATTTACCGTCTACTTACCCAAGCCGATGACGTGGTCTGACTTTAAAGGTGTGATTCTTAAACTGTGCCAGACGCACGGTGAAAAATTGCTGCGTTTAAAAGGCATTTTGCACGTGGAAGACGCTCCTGCGCCATTAGCAATACACGCGGTGCATTTCACGCCCTACCCGCCTACGCTGCTTGAAGGTTGGGACGAAGAAGAACCGATTAGCCGGATTGTGATTATTGGCAAGCGGATTGATGAGGAAGCTGTGCGCGAGATGCTCACGCAATTCTAGTGCACATCAATCATCGTTGCGCTTGAAATGAACGCTGCAATCATGGCGGCGTCATAGTAGGTCAGCATACTGATGCTGGAAAATAGTGATATGTGCATTAGCGCAGTGTTTTAATTTGGAGTTTGTATGGGACGTTATTTAGAAAAGATTTTAGAGGGCTGGATTTTCCAAAGCCGCTGGTTAATGGCGCCGATGTATCTGGGCCTGGTGGGTGGCTTGTTTATTTTGCTGGTGAAATTTGGCCAGGAGTTCTTTCATATCGCCGTACACTTGGCTAGCTTCTCCGAACAGGAAACCGTGCTTTCCCTGCTGGCATTAGTAGATATCACCCTAGTGGGCAACTTGCTGATTATGGTGATTTTCAGCGGTTACGAAAACTTTGTCTCGCGCATTGATACTGCGGATAGCGAAGACCGCCCGGAGTGGATGGGTAAAGTTGATTACTCCGGCCTGAAACTGAAGTTGATCGGCTCTATCGTTGCGATTTCCGCCATCGACTTGCTGAAAGCCTTTGTGCACCAGAGCTCAGGCACGGCCAGTTTCACCACCGAACAAATGGCATGGCTGGTTGGCATCCACCTGACCTTTATCATCACCGGCGTGTTGTTTGCCTGGATGGATAGAATTGCCGGACATGGCAGTAGCGACCACTAATGCTATTTTTTATCGCAGAACCCGCCACTGGCGGGTTTTTTATTGCCTATTGCATTGGTTGATTACAACCAACTTCGCAATAAAAGGTAAATCTCGGCTGCTTATTCAAGAAATGGCCCTAAAACACTGTTTTCTTTCATCAATTATATTGCCGACAATCTTGATTTAATGCAGGAAGATAATTGTCACGATACCTATTTAATTGTTGCAGTACCCGGAGAAAAAAACCATGCGCCTGGCCATACTGAATAAACTGAAGAGCACCTCATCGACCGAGCAACGACAGCCAACGAGTGACCTACGTGGGCAAATTGAAGCCATTAGCAAAGTCATGGGCGTGATTGAGTTTGACCTCAAAGGCAACATCACTGCCGTTAACGATAATTTTGCTGCCGCCACTGGCTACAGCAAACAAGAGATCATTGGCCAGCATCACAGTATGTTTGTCACCGCGGCTGATAAAAGCAGCCAGGAGTACAAACAGTTCTGGGACAATTTAGGCCGTGGCGAACCTAACGAAGGCCAATATAAGCGTCTGGGTAAAGGCGGTAAAGAAGTCTGGTTACAAGCCAGCTATAACCCGATTTTTGATGCCGAAGGCAAGCCATTTAAAGTCGTCAAATATGCGACTGACATCACGGCTGACAAACGCAGAAATGCCAACTTTTCCGGGCAAATTGACGCTATTAGCAAAGTCATGGGCGTGATTGAATTTGACCTCACAGGCAAGATCACTGACGTCAATGATAACTTTGCCGCTGTCACTGGTTATAGCACACAGGAAATCATCGGCCAGCATCATAGTATGTTTGTCGAAGCCGCTGACAAAAACAGCCAGTCATACAAACTGTTTTGGGAAAAACTGGGCAGCGGCAAAGCCGACGAAGGCCAATATAAACGCATAGGCAAAGGCGGCAATGAAATCTGGCTGCAAGCCAGCTATAACCCTATTTTTGATGCCGAAGGCAAGCCATTCAAAGTGGTCAAATATGCCACTGACATTACTGCCGAGAAACGCCGGAATGCGGACTTTGCCGGGCAAATCAGTGCCATTAGCAAAGTCATGGGCGTGATTGAATTTGACCTCACGGGCAAAATCACTGACGTGAATGACAACTTTGCCGCTGTGACTGGTTACAGCAAACAGGAAATCATTGGCCAGCATCACCAGATGTTTGTTGAAGCGGCCTATAGAAACAACCCTGAATACAGAAAGTTCTGGGACAAGCTGGGTCGCGGTGAAGCAGATGAAGGCCAATATAAACGTGTAGGCAAAGGCAGCAAGGAAATCTGGCTGCAAGCCAGTTATAACCCGATTTTTGATGCCGAAGGCAAGCCATTCAAAGTGGTCAAATATGCGACTGACATTACTGTCGAAAAACTGAGAAATGCAGACTTTGCCGGGCAGATCAGTGCTATCAGTAAAGTCATGGGCGTGATTGAGTTTGACCTCACAGGCAAGATCACTGCCGTGAACGATAACTTTGCCGCTGTCACCGGCTACAGCAAACAGGACATCATTGGCCAGCATCACCAGATGTTTGTTGAAGCTGCTTATAAAGGCAGCCCGGAATACAAACAGTTTTGGGATCAACTGGGCCGCGGCGAAGCCGACGATGGCCAATATAAACGCGTAGGTAAAGGCGGCAAGGAAATCTGGCTGCAAGCCAGTTATAACCCGATTTTTAATGACGAAGGCAAACCATTCAAAGTGGTGAAATATGCCACCGACATTAGCGCCAAAGTGGCTGAAGCCCAGGCGATGTCACAAGCGGTACACGAAACGGCCGAAGTGGTCGCAGCGACCAAGGCACATGACCTGACCCAACGTATTGCGACCGCTAACAAGCAAGGCGAAATCAAGCTGCTCTGTGAAGGCGTCAACGAGATTGTCGACACCATGAGCAACATCTTGTCGACCATTAAAGCGGCTGGCGAAACCATCAACTCGGCAGCGTCAGAAATCTCACTTGGTAATAATGATTTGTCACAGCGCACCGAAGAGCAAGCCAGCTCGCTGGAAGAAACCGCCTCCAGCATGGAGGAAATTGCCACCAATGTGAAAAATAATGCCGAGAATGCCAAACTGGCGCATGGCATGACAGACCAGGCCAACGACATTGCCACCAAAGGCGGCGAAGTGTTTGGCAAAGTGGTGGCCACCATGACCGAAATCACTGAAAGCTCCTCACGCATTGAAGAAATTATTTCGGTGATTGACGGCATTGCCTTCCAGACCAATATTCTGGCGTTGAATGCCGCCGTAGAAGCTGCCCGCGCGGGTGAGCAAGGCCGTGGCTTTGCTGTGGTCGCCAGCGAGGTGCGCAACCTGGCACAACGCTCCGCCAGCGCCGCCAAGGAAATCAAGGTATTGATTAATGATTCGGCTGAAAAAGTCGCCAACGGTTCACAGTACGTAGAACAGGCAAGTGGCACGATGGAAGAACTTGTCAGCGTCATCAGCAAATTTTCACAGCTGATCGGTGAAATTACCGTCGCATCCGTTGAACAAAGCAGTGGTATCGAGCAGATCAACCTGGCGGTGTCGCAAATGGATGAAGTCACCCAGCAAAATGCGGCACTGGTGGAAGAAGCGGCTGCAGCGGCCATGTCTCTAGTGACACAGGCGGAGAAGCTGCAAGACACCGTCAACCAATACCAGTTACTGGAGACTGACACTATCAGCCGGGCACCGCAACAGCGCGTCAGCCTGGGTAGAACTGGCACGGATAATTACTAAACGCAGCCTGTTAATAAAAAAACCCGCCAACTGGCGGGTTTTCTTTTGATGCTTAAACGCACGCCATTGGCATGCGTATTTATATCTGCACGCGGCTACCCAATTCAATGACGCTATTGGCCGGAATATTAAAATACTCGACTGCACTGCTGGCATTGCGTGACATTACGGAAAACAGTTGGTCACGCCAGCGTGGCATGGCACCACCCACGTCTGGCACGATAATATCGCGACTCAGGAAGTAGGAGTTGGTAAACGGGTCCAGTGTTTTCCCATCCAAATCCAGTTGCAATAAGGCTTGCGGAATATCGGCATGCTGCATAAAACCATAACGCAATTGCACTTGCCAGAAACCATCGGCCAAGCGCTTGGTGGTGATGCGCTCAGCGGTATTCATAAACGGTACGTCTTCAAACGACACATTCACAAACAGGTTACGCTGATGCAGCACCTGGTTATGCTTGAGGTTATGCATCAAAGCCTGTGGCACTGTGTCGAGGTTAGACACCATATATACCGCCGTTCTCTGCACTTGCGGCAGTGTGCTGCTGGCGAGGGTGGCGAGTAATGGCTCCAGTTTAGGGTCCGTCTCAGCCATGCTATTCAGCAGTGTATAGCGGCCCTTTTTCCAGGTGGTCATCAGCACAATCAACAGTATGCTCAACGCAATCGGGAACCAGCCACCCTGCAAAAACTTCATGGAGGCTGAGCTAAACAATACGGCATCCACCACGCCCAAGGCACCGGTCAATAGCCAAGCCAACCAAGCCGGAAACTGCCAGCGATGACGCATAACAACAAACAACAAAATAGTAGTAATGAACATGGTGCCGGTGACGGCGATACCATAGGCAGACGCCAGCGCCGACGAGCTTTGGAACGCCAGGCAGACGATAATGACGGCCAGCAGCAATGCCCAGTTCACTGCGGGAATATAAATCTGCCCGGATTCACTGGCAGAGGTATGGATAATGCGCATACGCGGCAAAAAACCTAATTGAATCGCCTGGCGTGTCATGGAGAATGCGCCGGAAATCACCGCTTGCGACGCAATAATGGTCGCCAGTGTGGCCAGAATCACGGCTGGAATCAGCAAGGGTTGTGGAAACGATAAATAGAACGGATTGCTAACCGCGTCAGGATGTTGCAGCAGCAACGCGCCCTGCCCCAGGTAATTTAACGCCAGACAGGGGAACACCAGACCCAGCCAGGCCAGTTGTATCGCGCGGCGGCCAAAGTGGCCCATATCGGCATACAGCGCCTCGGCGCCAGTCACTGCCAGCAATATCGCGCCGATAGCGATAAACACACCGGCACCTCGCGCTTGCAAGAACTGCCAGGCGTACTGCGGATGCAGTGCCTGCAACACTTGCGGTGCTTGTGCAATTTGCCACACGCCTATCGCCGCCAGCGCCAGAAACCAGACGATCACAATCGGGCCAAAAAACCGGCCAACGGCATGCGTGCCATGTCGCTGAAACCAGAACAGGCCGATAAGTATGCCTATCGTAATCGGCAGAATCTGCGCGGCCAGCGCAGGAGAAGCCACTTGCAGGCCTTCGACCGCGGACAGTACGGAAATGGCTGGCGTGAGCACGCTGTCACCATAAAACAAGGCCGCGCCGAGCACGCCCAGTAATAGCAAACCACCGGTGCGCTTATCTTGCGGCCGCAAACTGGACACCGCCAGTGACAGCAAGGCCATCACACCACCCTCGCCTTTGTTGTGTGCGCGTAACACCAGTAGCACATATTTAAAAGTCACCACGAACATCAGCAACCAGAAAATAGACGAGATCGCGCCCAGAATATTGGCCTGATTGAGCGGCACGCCGGTGCTCTCGCTAAAAATAACTTGTACGGTATAGAGCGGGCTGGTGCCGATATCGCCGTAGACGACGCCTATCGCCCCCAGCGCCAGCGCAGCCAAACTGCTTTTTTGTATGGAAAGATTGTCCATCACATCCCCTTATGGTTGATTGATGGAGGCAGTGTGAGGCTAACGGTATATCAATCGCATAAACAAGAATGGCTGACTCAGGCAAGTCGATAGCCGATGCCGAGCTCAGTCAGAACGGTTTGCGGTGCAGAGGGATGGTCTTCGAGTTTGGCGCGTAAACGGCCAATATGGATACGCAGGTAATGCGTGTCGTCGATATAATCCGGCCCCCACACCTGCGCCAATAGCTGGCTATGGGTAAAAATGGTGCCGGGTTTGCTGGCCAGCAACATCAGCAAGGCATGCTCAATCGGGCTCAAATGCAACTGCTCGCCATGTTTGGTCACCAGGCCGCTGGCACGGTTAATCACTAATGACTGATGTTGATAAACGTGGTCACGCATCTGCATGATGGCTGTGCGCCGCAGTGCCACCTGTATCCTCGCCAGCAACTCCTGTAAACCAAATGGCTTCATCAGGTAATCATCTGCGCCCAGGTTCAGGCAATGCACTTTATCCAGTTCATCCTGGCGGGCAGACAGTACCAGGATCGGCACATCCGAATAAGCACGCAGCTGCGGGATAAATTGCTCGCCCTGCCCATCAGGCAAACCCAGGTCGAGAATGACCATGGCAAACCCGCTGGCTTCGCGCGCTTGTGCGAGGTCCCGCGCATGTTGTACGCGATAGCCGTGCGCAGACAATGCAGGTAACAGAAACTGGTACACGCCAGGGTCGTCCTCCACCAATAACAAGGTTGCCTGCTGGCTCATATGTCGGCCTTGATTAAGTCTGCCGCGTATACAAACGGGAACAACAGGCGCACCTCCGTGCGATGGTCAGCACTAGTGCCCAGCTGTACTTGCCCGCCATGCAGTTGCATCACGGTATCCACAATCGATAAACCCAGCCCAAAGCCACGCACACCTGCCATCGCTGGTGTGTGCGCATCAAAAGCGGAGATCACAAAGCCTGGTGGAAAACCCAGCCCCTGATTGAGCACCGACAATACCAGCGACGAGGATTCTATGTACATGGCAATTTCAATGGCGCTAGCAGCCTCTCGCCATTGCAAGGCGTTATCGATCAAATTGGCTAATGCATGCGCCACCAATACCGCATCTGCTTTAAACAGTATTTCTTGCTGCGAATCGGCCTCAGGCAATGTCACTTGCAACAACACCGCAGGCGTACGTTGCAAATAGCGTTGCACGACATGCTGAATAATTTCCTGGGGCGACGCCCAGTCCAGGTGCAAGCTGCTGCTACCTGCATCCAGCTTCACCAGTGTCAGGATGTTTTCCGTGGCCTGCGTTAAATAGCTGGCTTCAGCCTGTATGCTATGTAGTAACTGCGCAGACTGCGCCGGCGCCAATACAATCTGGCGATCCGCCAACACATTGACGGCACCGAGGATGGCGGTCAGTGGTGTGCGCATATCATGCGACAAGGCGGTCAGCAGCGTCTTTTTGAAATTTGCCTCACTGGCATCGCGCGCAGCGTGTGCCAGGGCCATTTGTTGGTGTAACTTCATCGTCGCTTGTGCGCATTGATGGGTCAGCAAGCGTAAAAAATGCAGGTCAGATGCCGCATGGCTTGCCACCACCAGCACTTCGCGTTGCGGAACGCCAAACGGCAACAGGCAGACGCCCAGATTTGGCCAGTCTGCGGTGCCCGCACCAATCGCGCGCTGGTAATCCAAGGCCCATTGCAGACTTGAGGCTTCAAGGGTCGCCACCGGTGCACCCGCCAAATATGTTAATGCACCGGCATCAGACACTTGAACCACACTGACTTGCCAACCAAACACATCTTGCACATGCTGGCAGGCGGCTTGCAACAAGTCCTCAACACTGGACTGCATGGCTAGCAACTCGGCCAATGACTGGAAAAACCGCGACTGTAAGGCTGCCTGTTGCGCCTGTTGCCTTTGCTGCTTGAGTTGCTGCATGGCGCGACTCACCATCAGCGCCAGCGCCGCAAATACTGACAACATCAGCCAGGATTGCAGGCTAGCGATACCAAAGGTGTAACGGGGGTCGATAAAAAGGTAATTGATCAGCAGTACGGCGATAACCGCCGTCAGCAAGGCATGAAAAAAGTGCAGAAAATAAGCCGCCCACAGCACGCACAATAAATACAGCAGCGTGATGACTGCCACCCCCAGTGCGGAAAAATAATACAAGCCTATGCCTGAGACCAGTGCCAACCCTGCAATCAAGGCGGCATAGCTTTGCCAGTGTGACGGTTTCGATAAAACAGGATGATCGAAGTTGCCTGGCATGATCACTGAAAATGACTAGCGTCCGTAAATATCCAGGTTTTTATAATTGGGCCCGAAGAATTCCTTCATCATAAAATCTTCGAGGAAAGCATTATCTGCTGGTCTTGCCGACAGTGAGATCGTGCGCCCCAGGCGGTTGGATATCCAGTCGAAATCACCATTGTAGTGCTCACGGATAATCGCAATCATGCGCCGCATCATGACCAGCCGGATATCCTCACCATTGCGCGCCTCGACTTCGTAATACTGTGTATTGGCCGAGGTGTAATCGTTGACCCAGCCTTTAAAGCTGAAGGTCGCGTTATACGGGTCCATGCGCCGGATCTGGAATAAACCATTGGTGCCGAACTTGAGGTTATTCATGATATTTTTGGTACGGCGCTCATCTTCTGAGGGCCCACGCTCGGCAGCCGCAGCGGCATCATTGATCTGCTTGGCCGCCATTTCGTCCGAATTACGGTCTGACTGCCTGCGTTTGATCATGCTCGAGAAGTCCTCCACCGGCGGCGGTGGCACAGGCGGTGTTGGCTCAGGCCGGTTCTGCGGCTTGGGCTCAGGCAATTTGAACGGGCTATCTGGCCGTTGTGATTGAATGACTTTTTTCGGTAATTTTGGCTCAGCCTTGGGCTGTGGTTTAGGCCTTGGCTGAGGCGGTGGCTCCGGTGGCATTTCTGGCGGCGGCGACACTTTAGGTGTTTTAGGCGCAGGCACCCCAAGATCCAGCACAATATTCAAGGGCTCTTGCGCAGGTTCTTCGAGTGGATTGAGCAAGTCGAGTAAAAATCCCCAGAACAAAATCGCGTGAAATACCAGCGACAGCAATACGGCCCACATCAGGCGAGCCGGGATACGCAACACGCGATCGCGCTGCTTTGGCTTTAGCCAGTTTGGCGTACTAAAGGGTTCAAAAGGAGAAGGCTGCATCAACTGAATGAATTAAAAATAGCGGACGTCACGCATCACGATTGTATTTCGAGCCAGAGTTTTTCAAGACGTTTGATTGAGACAGGATAAGGTGTCCTTAATTCCTGCGCAAATAATGATACACGTAACTCTTGCAACTGCCACGTAAAGTCTTGTAACTGGCTTGTTACAGGCAAATGCGCCTTGCGTAACTGCTCAACTTTCTGCTGCCAGCGCTGCTCCAGTTGGAGCAATGCCTGCGCATGTCGGCCATCACGTTCGATGCTGGTTGGGTATTTATCCACACGCATTTTAATCGCCTTGAGGTAACGCGGCAGATGCGGCAATTGCTCCCACGGCGTCTGGCTGAAAAAGCCATGGTAAAGCATGCCTTGCAACTGCTGCTCGCACTCACGTTTGATTTTTTGCGTGACCGGCGTCATTTTTTGCAGTAGCGCCGCCAATACCTGGTATTCATTGGCGATCAATTGCGCTTGCCGCGTTAAGGCCTCGGTCACGGCTGGCAGGCGCGTACGCGCACGCGCTTTCAACTGCATAAACGCGGCATTGGTACGCGGCAATTCATCCTCGGCAATAAAGGCACGGTCGGCAATACATTGCAGCATATCTTCGCGCAGTTGATCGGGGTTCATCACCGCGCGCAACAACAAGGCATACTGGTTAAAGCCCGGCAGGCCTTTCTCCAGTTGCTTGATTTGCTCTTTCAGCTCAAAACGCATCAGGCGACACACGCCTTTGCGGTGCGAAACCGCTGCCGCTTCCGGTGTATCAAATAGCTTGATGGCGACGCTATCGCTATTATCTTCAAGACCCGGATAACCCGTCAATTGGCGGCCATCTTTGCTAAAGGTGAGCGTTTGCGGCAAATCGCCAAAATCCCATTGCTTGAGGCCAGATTTTTCAATACCGGGCGAACCTGTCCGGAATGTCAGTTGTGCCGCCGAGCCCAGTTGTTTTTTAAGCAGGTGCCAGTCCCGGCCCATGCCCAATTCACGGCCTTTTTCGTCGACGACGCTAAAATTCATTAAATGATGCGGATCCAGGCCAGCCAGGTCAAACTCTTCCGGCTTCAACTTGAGTCCGGTCTTGTGCTGAATAAACTCAGCCAGTGCGGGCAACAATGACTGCTGCGCATTTTTTGCTTCCAGAAACCCGGTCACAAACTCCGGCACTGGCACACAAACACGACGCAGGGTCTTGGGCAAGGCTTTAATCAGCGCGGTGACCTTGTCACGCACCATGCCTGGCACCAGCCATTCGGTCACTGTGGCGTCCAGCTGGTTTAGCAAGGCCAGGGGGATCGTCGCTGTCACGCCATCCAGCACATGCCCAGGCTCAAAACGGTATTTGAGCGGTACTGTTTCACCGTCTATCACCATATGCTCCGGGAACTGCACCTCGGTAATCGCACTGGCACCATGGCGCATAAGTGACTCACGCGTCAGGTGCAGCACTTTGGGATTCACTTTCTCCGCATCCTGCCGCCATTTTTCAAACGCGGCACCGTTATAAATGCGATAAGGCTCTTGATGACCAGGCTCCGTAATCTGTGGCACAACCTTGTCGTAGAACACAAATAACTGGTATTCATCGACCAGTACATCCTGGCGGCGCGCCTTGTGCTCCAGCGCTTCAACTTCGGCGATTAGGCGGCGATTAGCCTCAAAAAATGGCGCCCGCGTGTCAAATTCCATATTTGCCAGGGCTTCACGGATAAAAATCTCACGTGACTCCGCCGGGTTAATTGGCCCGTAATGCACGCGCCGCTTGGGCACAATGGTCAGGCCATATAAGCTCACGCGCTCCCAGGCCACTACTTGCGCGGTTTTTCTATCCCAGCGCGGGTCGGTATAGTCACTTTGCGTCAGGTCGCGGCTGCCACCCTCATTCGCAATCGGTTCTATCCAGTCCGGATCAATTTTTGCGACAACGCGCGCATACAGCTTGGTCGTGTCTACCAGTTCAGCAGCAATCACCCATTTCGGCCGATTTTTCTTCAGCGCCGAGCCCGGCGCAATGGTAAAGCGGATACCGCGCGCGCCAGCATAGGTCTCGCTGTCACCATCCTTAAAGCCGATATTCCCCAGCAAACCAGATAGCAATGCGCGATGTACCTGCTCATAGCTGGCTTCCTTATCGCTGCGCTTGAAGTCCATCTCCTCCACCATCTCCAGCAGTTGCTGATGCAACTCACGCCACTCTTTCAAGCGCAAGAAAGACAGGAAATTCTGGTGGCATTGATTCAGCAAGTCGCGATTGGACTTTTTAGTCTTTAATGCCTGCTCATACCAGTCCCACAACTTGAGATAGCTCATAAAGTCGGAATCATCCGCTTTGAACTTGGCATGTGCGCTATCTGCCGCTTCGCGCTTGTCCATGGGGCGCTCGCGTGGATCCTGCATGCTCAAGACACTGGCAATAATCAGGATTTCACGTAAACAGCTTTCTTTTTTCGCAGCCAGAATCATGCGTGCCACACGCGGATCCAACGGCAAGCGCGCCATCTGACGGCCCAGCTCGGTGATTTCTCGGCGCTCGGTCACAGCGCCCAGCTCTTGCAACAACTGATAACCATCGCTGATCAGCCGTGATGAAGGCGCTTCAATAAACGGGAACTCGGCGACATCGCCCAGGCGCAAATCGGCCATACGCAAAATCACGCTGGCCAGTGAACTACGCAGGATTTCAGGATCGGTAAAGGCCGGACGCTGGTTAAAATCTTCTTCGGAATACAAGCGTACACAGATACCGTTAGACACGCGGCCGCAACGCCCTGCCCGCTGCTTGGCAGCCGCCTGCGAGATTTTCTCTATCTGTAACTGCTCTACCTTGGCACGAGGGCTGTAGCGGTTAACGCGTGCCAGGCCGGCATCGATCACATATTTAATGCCAGGCACCGTCAATGAAGTCTCTGCGACGTTGGTCGCCAGCACAATGCGGCGTTGGCCGCCTGGGCGGAAGATTTTCTGCTGGTCTTCAATGCTCAGTCGCGCAAACAGCGGCAGTATCTCTATCGATTTGAGTTTGGGCGAACGTCCCTGGTATTTACGCAAATGATCTGCTGTATCGCGGATTTCACGCTCACCAGGCAAAAACACCAGAATATCGCCATCGCCTAAACGCAGCAAATCCTCAGCCGTATCGAGGATGGCATCTTCCATCACCTCCTCTTCGTCATCCTCTTCCAGCCAACGTGTCTCGGTGCGCGGTGGCTTGCGTTTGATGCCCATCAAGTCCTGCGCAAAACGGTCAATATCGTCCAGACCATCATCCACCGGCACCTCAACCGCCACCATGGTGGTTTTATTACCCAGTGGGCGGTAACGAATCTCAACCGGATAAGTACGGCCACTCACCTCAATCACCGGCGCACCGTTAAAGTGATTGGAGAAGCGATCAGCATCAATCGTCGCCGACGTGACAATGATTTTTAAATCTGGCCGTTTCGGCAATAACTGCTTGAGGTAGCCCAACAAGAAATCAATATTCAGGCTGCGCTCGTGCGCCTCATCGATAATGATGGTGTCATAACCGTTGAGGAATTTATCACTCTGCGTCTCCGCCAGTAAAATACCGTCGGTCATTAATTTGACATAAGTGCGCTCCGACAATTTGTCATTAAAACGCACCTTGTAACCCACCACCTCACCCAGCGGGCTCTGCAGCTCCTGCGCAATCCGCGAAGCCACCGAACGCGCCGCAATCCGGCGAGGCTGTGTGTGGCCAATCAAGCCGGAAACACCGCGCCCCAGCTCCAGGCAAATCTTGGGCAACTGCGTGGTTTTACCAGAACCCGTTTCACCACAGACAATCACCACCTGATGCTTGGCAATCGCCGCTGCGATCTCGTCTTTTTTACCACTAACGGGTAACTCTTCGGGATATTGCGGCTTGGGTAATGCGGCTAATCTGGCTTGCAAACGCTGCTGGGATGCTTGGACTTTATGGGCAATATCAACCAGCGCTTTATCAACCGGCTTATTTTGTTTCAAGGCATCGCGTAACTGCTGCAAACGGCGTTTAAGCGGAAAGCGATCTGCCAGCATGCACTGGGCAAGTTGTTTTTCAAGCTGGGCAATGAGTTGTACAGGAGAGGCGGCAGTCATAGGGAGGAGATTTTAACATGGCAGGCGAAATGACATGCACTCTCGCAGCTTACATATAGCTTAAGTTTGTCTTGCTTGATACGTTGTTTTTCGCCTTGTTGGCGAGTCACTTTCTGGTGCTTGTCCCCCAGAAAGTAACCAAAGAGGAAGACACGCAGCCATCACGGCCTAAAGGCTTCCTTGCGTTGCTCAAATTAGGACTTTCGTCCGTTGCTTTGCCGGACTTAAGCATAAGCCAGTCACGAAACTCAACCTAGCGGGCTGCACACTATGCAGCCCACCTTGGGATTCGGACAGTCGCTCCCTCTAATCTTATTTTGTCTCCGTTACCCAGCGTGATGGGATGGGGATTTATCTCGCCAAACAACCATTAGTGAAGATTTAACGGAAGCATAATTCTTCTGGTTTATTGATAACAACTACTAACGTTGGCGCTCGCATGGTGTTCGGGGCCCCCATCTGCCGCGCCGAGCAACGCAGGGTTGACGGGAGTCTTCGGCCATCGGCTGTCTGAGCTCCGCAACAAGCCACGTTCTGTGTGGCTTGTCAGGGCGAGTTTCGATGGACGCCCGGCAAACCGAGTAGCGCCAGGAAGAAGCGGAGGTTGGGGTGTCTTGTTCTTTGCCTTCTTTCTTATGGACAAGCATAAGAAAGAATGGTCGCCGAGAGGCGAAATAGATCGATCATAGAATAGTCTTCGCTTTGGGCAAGCAAAGAAAAGTAACTCGCTGAAAAAGCGAAAAGCAATCTCTCACATCCTAGTCAACGCTGAGAAAACAAAAGAATTACTTTCTTACACACTCCTCCACCCCTGTATTCCCATCCTTAAACCCAGGTTCAAAATAAAACTTCCTGAAGCTCAACTGCCCTTTGGCATTTTTCTTAAACTCGGCAATGCCAGTGCCAAAATCATGCGTCTTGCCACCATATTCGCCATTCTCTGTTGGTAAGGCAAAATGCATGGCAGCATGCATACCATGCGCCGCTGCGTGGCCTTTATAAACGCCATAATCCGGCACTTCAAGCTGGAAGTCATAACTGGCATCTGCGCCTTTGCTATGTTCCGGACGTAATTTCATGGTCACTGTGCCGGTATATTTGCCTTCATGCGCATCATTACCTGTGCAAGCATAAACGCCGCTTAAATCAAGCGCATAGGCGTTTGCAGCCATCCAGCAACTTAACAATCCTGCGAACCACTTCATATGATTTCCTTTCACTATTCAGGCGAACGTATGCGTAAAAAACTGGCAAACTTGGGTTTACCTGTTTTGGTCACATCACGGTAAGTATAAGTGACCTGGCAGCCTATCGGCGGTGGATGCGCGCGCTCCGCGTCGCTGAATCCGGTGCCCAGTTTAAATTGGATACCTTCCGGGGTTTCCACTAACAGCGCGCCCATTTTACCTTGGTATTTGCCTTTGCCGGGCACATGGGCGATCACTTTCGCTTCGGCATCCAGCTGTGGCTTGAGCTTGAGCAAGACATGGCTACGGCCTGTGAGATATGGCGCGTCAGCGCGGTGCAGCATCAGGCCTTCACCACGCTGAGCCACAATGTGACCCAGCGTTTTTTTAAGCACTTGCCTGTCTTTAACACGGAATTGCGGCAGACTTTTGAGATAAGGGCTATGCGCTTGCCGGGCGATGTGCACGATTTGCTGCGCTCTCTGGGCGAAATCACCGTTGGCGTTTGGCAACTCAAACACATAATAGGCGACTTGCCGCCAGGCAGCATCATCCGGGTGTACTTGTCTGACAGTGGATGAAAGCTTTTCGAATTGGCCGCGGCTTATCCATAACTCCCCATCCAGTGGCCGTGGCGGAAAGTCTTTAGTAAACCAGGCTGGCGCATGAATAGGATGACCCTGGCGGCTGGTGAATTGCTGGCCATCCCAGATGGCACGGATACCATCCAGTTTTTCGCTGACCAGATACTCTTGCACCAGGATATCGTCATGGTAAATCTGCGCCAGCAAAATGTCAGGCGCTTGAGCGTAGCTATGCGCAATCAGCAACGACAAGAAAACAAACAGTAGATACCGCGTTGGCCCAAGCATGACGCCCCCAATTGTTAAATTAAATTAACAATTGAAAGTTACCGAATGCCTGGGATAAAAGCAATGTTTAGAGGAGTTGGCACCACAATTTGTCGTGATGCATGACGTCCATCCATAAAGCGACCACGCTGAGAGCGATGAGCAATACGCCACTCAGGCGCATCCCCGTCGACTCTTTAAACCAGCCGGGCATGGATTGCTGGCTGGCGCGCCATAGGACAGGTGCCAGCGCCAGCACGGTAGCTGAACCACAGGCAAAGGCCATCATGACCAACGCCCCTTGTAACCATTGCGATTGCAACGAGGCCAGCATCACCGCTGAATAGAGCAAACCACACGGCAACAAAGCCCAGATCATGCCCGTGAGTAAATAGCCGAATTTGGCGTGTTCGGTACGCTGTTTAATCCAGGCCCAGACTTGTTGTGCCCGCTGCACGGCCCATTGTGGTTGTTGGCCGGTGACCACTAATAGCACGCCCCAGGCAAAGATCAGCGTATGAGAGAACGTCCACAATGGCTGGAACACATGACTCTGGTTGGACAACCAGGCCAGGCCACGCAGGGTTTCTGCCGCAACCGCGCCCAATATGCCGTAACCCAGCATGCGCCCGAGGTAAAAACTCCAGGGAATAGTTTTGATGACACGTAGCGGAATCGAACGAAATTGGCTGGTGGTGTGAGGGGGAGACTGCATGGCGCCGCAAGCTGCACCACACATGGCAATGCAATGCGGGCCGCCTGCCAGCCCCATGACAAAAGCGGTCAGGAGTAAGCTGGCTAACATGCCGAGAGTTTAAAGGATTTTGGAAAACCTTGCACGATTGGCATCGTGCTGCAAATAACGGTCAAACACCATGGCGATAGCACGCACAAAATACCAGCCCATTTCAGTCACTTTCAGGCCGTCTTCTTCCAGCACCACCAGGCCTTGCTTTTCTTTATCTGCAAGTTGTTGAATCTCTGATTTAAAGTAATCCCTGAAATTCACCATGTAAGAGAGCTCTATTGACTCATAGCTAAGCTCACCGTGGCACATGATGGCCATAATCACTGCGCGGCGGATCAGGTCATCACGGCTAAGCGCTAGCCCGCGCACAATCGGCAACTGGCCCTGGTCCAGAAAGTCGTAATACTCTTCCAGCGTTTTGGCATTCTGGCTATAGGTCGCGCCCATTTTGCCAATAGCAGAGACGCCCAGCGCCAGAATATCCTGGTCAGCCATGGTACTGTAACCCTGAAAGTTGCGGTGCAACCTGCCCTGCTGTTTGGCAATCGCCAGCGCATCGTTTGGCAAAGCAAAATGGTCCATGCCGATATACACATATCCCGCCTGCATCAATTGCTGAATAGCCTCTGACAGCATCTGGATTTTGTCTACGGCATTGGGCAACTCATCTTGCAGAATACGGCGCTGCGGCTTGAAGCGTGATGGCAAATGTGCATAGCCATACAGGGCAATGCGGTCTGGGCGCAATGTGGTAATTTTAGCGATTGTTTCGCGGAAGGTTGCCGGAGTTTGCTTGGGCAGGCCATAAATCAGGTCGGCATTGATAGACTGGTAGCCCATCTCGCGCGCTTGTTGCATCAGCGTTTCCACTTGCGTATAAGACTGCACTCGATGCACTGCTTGCTGCACATCGGCATCAAAGTCTTGCACACCAAAACTCAGGCGGTTAAAGCCCAGGTCGCGCAAATGCTGCAAGCGTTGCTGGTTCACCGTACGCGGATCAATCTCAATCGAGTATTCACCCTCCTGGTTAAACACAAAGGCTTTTTTCAGCATCTCCACCAGGCGGGTTAACTCTTCATCGTTGAGAAAGGTCGGTGTGCCGCCGCCTAAATGCAGCTGGTTCACGGCCTGCGCTTGCGAAAACTTGTCCAGATGCAGATTGAGTTCGCGTTGCAGATAGTTGAGGTAAATGGCGCTCTGCTCATAACGCTTGGTGACGATTTTGTTGCAGGCACAATAAAAACACAGCGACGCGCAAAACGGGATATGTACATACACCGACAACGGTTGTGTCCAGTTGCTGATATTGCGCTGCTCTGCAGCCTTGACATAGGCCGCCGCATCAAACGCCTCGACAAAGCGGTCAGCAGTGGGGTAAGAGGTATACCGCGGCCCCGAAACATCATAGCGCTCGATGTGCTCTTGAGTAATCGTCAACGGTTGTTTCATGGTATCTAGCAAATGCTTTCCTGTCTGCACATGTGAGACATCTCGTCCCGGGAGTCATTGACGGCTACTTTGCCATAAAGCAAACCATGACTTCTTGATGCATATCAAATAGTCCGGTCAGCTACGCGTGCATAATGCAACGCACTATAATAGGGAAGAGTAAAAGCATCATGTTAAATGCCATTGCAGCACATGAAGTCGCCACGGATGAAATCACCACCCATGAAATCAAGGCGCAGGAGGCGTATAATCAGTCGCAAGATCAACGACTGCCAAGGACATCTCCCATGCAAGCCGAATCCAGTTTCAAGGTGGCCTGCTCTAACTGCAACCTGCGTGAGCTGTGTCTGCCCATAGGTTTAAGCACGGACGAGATGAGCCAGTTGGATGGCATGGTCGCCACCAGAAAGAAAGTCAAACAAGGGGGGCACCTGTTTAGCAGCGGCGACCCATTCACCACTTTGTATGCGATTCGTACCGGTTTTTTTAAAACCTGTGTGGTATCTGAGGATGGCCGCGAACAAGTCACCGGCTTTCAAATGGCGGGTGAAATCATGGGTCTGGATGGCATCGTCAGTGACAAGCACAATTGCAATGCCATCGCTCTGGAAGATGCCGAAGTCTGCGTGATGCCATTTAACCACGTCGAAGACCTGTCACGTCAAATCCCCATGCTGCAACGCCATGTGCACAAAATCATGAGCCGCGAAATTGTGCGCGAAAATGGCGTCATGATGTTGCTGGCCAATATGCGCGCCGAAGAACGCCTGGCGGCTTTCCTGCTCAATCTGCTGCAACGTTTGCACGCACGCGGTTACTCGAAAAGTGAATTAATTTTACGCATGACCCGCGAAGAAATCGGCAGCTATCTGGGCATGAAACTGGAAACCGTGAGCCGTACCTTCTCTAAATTTAGCGACGAAGGCATTATTGAAGTAAAACAAAAGAATATCCGCATTCTTGATCACGATAAACTGAAGACCATTTTTAACGCCAGCACTTGCTAGTCCAAGCCCACCGTTAACGCTTATCACGGCGGCGTACAAATGCAGACCTCTGCCCTCTTTGAGGCCTTAAGCGAATTTGCGGCCACTCGCGCATGGCGCTATATTTACCCGGTGTGGTCACGTCGCGCGCAAGGCATTTCCATCGGCATCAACCTGCACCCCAATCATTGCTGTAACTGGCGCTGTGTGTACTGCCAGGTGCCCGGTTTACAACGCGGCCCTTCGCCCGTCATTGATAGCCAGCTTCTGCAACAAGAGCTGACAGACTGCCTGGGCTGGCTCACGCACCATATCCACGACACCATTTACAGCCTGCATGACTGCGTACAGGATATTGCCTTTGCGGGTGATGGCGAACCCACCACATCTCCGCAGTTTGCAGACATCCTCGATATGGTTGCCAACCTGATGCAGCAACGCAAACCACATGACCGCCCGGCTTGCCTGCGGCTCATCACCAATGGCAGCCAGTTGCAGCATGCGCATATACAGCATGCACTCAAACGCTTACACGAGATGGGCGGAGAGGTATGGTTCAAACTGGATGCAGGTAATGATGGCGAGATGCTGGCTGTCAACGATACGCATTTGCCTCTGGCGTTACATTTGCAGCGCCTGCAAACCTGCTGCACGCTTTGCCCAACCTGGGTACAGACGGCGATTTTCAGTAGATCACTACACGGGGAGACCGTGACCACGCCAACGCTGCCAGGCTATATGGAAGCTTTATTGCCATTGAAACAGCGCATCAGCGGCATCCTGCTATACGGCATTGCCAGACCCAGCCAGCAAGACCTACGCGGCTGCATTCAGGCCACTTCAGAGAAAATATTAGAGAAATATGCCAGCACATTGCGCACGCAGGGATTTCGCGTGCGCATGTTCGTCTAGGCGGTAACGTTAAGCGGCTATTCTTCAGCTGGTTTAAGGCCGGTTTGTGCATGGTTACGCGCCTGAATGGCAGGCGCCATGGCTTCGTCCTGTACATCATGGCCCTGCGCATCCAGTGTTTTATTGATTTCTATGCCCTTGCGGTAATAGTCATCAATGGCCGGATCCGGATGCGTAATGGCCAGGTACAAGGTGATAAAAGACGCCACCACGACCAGGGACGGACCGCCAATAATCAGCCAGACATACGCATTCTGGTACCATTTTTGTGTTTCAACCATCTGTGTTCCTTTATCTATGCTGCTTTGTGCCACCTTGCGCTAGGCCATGCCTTAACCGCTAATTACTGGGGACAATAAAGACAGATTTTTCCTTAATTGTTTCTTTGGCCTCAATGTCAGTCAACTCAAAGAAAATCTTGTGCGATCCGGCACGCGTTTCAGCTTCAGGCACCTGTATCTCGACTATGACATTACGCTTTTCAAAAGGTTTGAGTGCTTTGAGCTGCTGACTGTTATTGTCTGAAAAATGGACGGCGAGCGCGGGTAAACCCGTGACTTGCAAATCATAATCGCGCACAGATTCGGTCTCATTTTCCAGCTTGAGATTGTAAACATTCTCAATATTGCCATCGTTGGTGTAACGCGCCATCACCGAGCGATCACGCAACACATCGAGCCTGAAGTCAGGCTTAAAGTAGATACCGACCACCATACCGACCACCATGATCACCAAAATGGTCGAATAAATCAGCACGCGTGGCCTGAGCAAACGCGCAAGCATCTGCTGACGGGTCCAGCGATTTTCCATGCCATTTTGCGTTGTATATTTAATCAGGCCTTTGGCATAGCCCATCTTATCCATCACATCGTCACAGGCATCAATACAGGCACCACAGCCGATGCACTCGTATTGCAAGCCATCACGGATATCGATGCCGGTCGGGCATACTTGTACGCAAATGCTGCAATCAATGCAACTGCCCAATCCATTGGCATTCTCACCCGCTTTTTTAGAGCGGGAACCGCGTGGTTCGCCACGTGCTTCGTCGTAAGTCACAGTCATGGTGTCGCCGTCAAACATGGCGCTCTGGAAGCGTGCATACGGGCACATGTATTTACAGACCTGCTCACGCATGTAACCTGCGTTGCCATAGGTCGCAAAGCCATAAAAACATACCCAGAAGGTTTCCCAGCCACCGGCCTGAAATTGCAGCAAGCTAGGAACCAGTTCGCGCATGGGTGTAAAGTAGCCGACAAACGTCACACCGGTCCATAAACCAAATCCGATCCAGGCCAACTGTTTCAGGGATTTACGTGTGACTTTGTTCAGGTTCCACTTGCTGTCATCAAGACGCATGCGAGCGATACGATCACCTTCTATCTTCTGCTCCATCCACATATAGATTTCGGTATATACCGTTTGCGGACAGGTGTAACCACACCACAAGCGCCCGGCAATCGCCGTAAACAGGAACAGGGAAAGTGCAGAGACAATCAACAGGAATGCCAGGTAAATCAGGTCCTGCGGATGGAAGATCAGGCCAAACACATAAAACCGCATGCCTTCCAGGTCAAACAGCATGGCCTGTCGACCATCCCATTGCAACCACGGCACACCGTAGAAGAACAGCTGCGTTGCCCACACCATGACCCATCGCCAGTTATTAAATAAACCAGAGACATGGCGGGCATAAATCTTATCTTCGGACTTATAAAGTGACAAAACCACCTCCTGTTCACGGATGGTGGTTTTGTTCACAGCGCTTTGTTTAGTATCGCTCATGTATTTATCTGCATTCGCTTACTTGTTGGAGAGGCCCCAAACATAAGCGGTCAGCAAATGAATTTGCTCCGGGCTGAATTTCTCTTGCCAGGCTGGCATCTGGTTGGTTTTACCTTCGTGAATACGCTTGATAATCGCCGCTTCACCCTGGCCATGCAACCAGGTGTTGTCTGACAGGTTAGGTGCACCAATCATCTGGTTACCTTTGCCTTCAGGGCCGTGGCAAGCTGCACACACGACAAATTTGTCTTTACCGGCATTGGCACGACCAGAGTCATGAATACTGCCAGACAGACTTAACACATAGTTAGCCACGTTTTTCACGTCTTCTTCATTACCGACAGCGGCTGCCATCGGCGGCATCATGCCGATACGGCCACCCGTAATGGTTTCTTTAATACGCTCTGGGCTACCGCCATACAACCAGTCGGTATCCGTCAGGTTAGGGAAACCACGGCTACCCTTGGCATCTGAACCATGGCAAGCGGCACAGTTGTTGAGGAAAATACGCTTGCCAATATCACGGGCTTCCGGGATTTTGGCCACGTCTTCAACCGGCATCGCCGCATATTTGGCATACAGCGGTGCAATTTTTTCGTTGTTTTTGGCTACTTCAACTTCGTACTGCTTGACGCCTGTCCAGCCGAATTTACCATTGTAAGTACCCAAGCCAGGGAACAGGTACAAATAAGTCAGGCCAAAAATAACGGTGATGATAAACAAACCTACCCACCACATTGGCAGCGGATTGTTCATTTCTTTAATGCCGTCCCACTCGTGACCATTGGTATTGTCACTATCCAGAGGCACTTTGACGCGGCTTGCGAAAATCAGCAAACCGACACAAAAAGCGATCCCACCCAAGGTAATGGTCGAAATCCAGATCGGCCAAAATCCATTTACAAAATCATTCATGATGTTTTCCTTAACATGTCCGCACAAATATTAGTCTTGATCGAACGGCAGGTTCTGCGCGTCCTTGAATTGTGCGGAGTGACGATTGCGCCATGCCCAAACCAGGATTGCGATAAACAGGACAAAACTCAGTACTGTAAACAATATGCGTAACAGGTTGATGATATCCATGGCGCGTCTCCTTATTTCAGGTGTGTACCCAGTACTTGCAGGTATGAAACCAGTGCATCCATCTCGGTTTTACCCTTGATATCTGCGCCAGCAGCCTTGATCTGCTCATCGGTGTAAGGCACGCCCACTTTACGCAGCGCAACCATATGGTCACCAATCGTTTCATCGTTCACCAGGTTTTCATTCAACCATGGGTACGCTGGCATGATGGACTCTGGTACAACGTCACGCGGCTGGTTCAAGTGCACACGATGCCAGTCGTCACTGTATTTGCCACCGACACGGTGCAAGTCAGGACCGGTACGCTTGCTGCCCCACTGGAACGGGTGGTCATACACGTACTCACCCGCTACAGAGTAGTGGCCATAACGTAATGTTTCAGCATGGAACGGACGGATCATCTGTGAGTGGCAGTTGTAGCAACCTTCACGCAGGTAAATGTCACGACCAGCCAATTGCAGCGCAGTGTATGGCTCCAACCCACGGATAGGTTCAGTCAGGGATTTTTGGAAAAACAAAGGCACGATTTCAACCAAACCACCAAAGGAGATCGTAATAAAGGTCAGTACGATCAACAGGAAGTTATTGGTTTCAATCTTTTCGTGCAGATTGCCACTATTATTTTGATGCGTTGCCATAGTGAGCTCCTTAAGCGTGTGCAACAACAGCTGGTACTTCTACCGTTGCTGGTTTGCCATTAGTTGCTGTTTTATATGTGTTCCACAACATGATCACCAAACCGCTCATATACAGGAAACCACCCAATGCACGTGTGAAATAGTATGGGAACTTGGCTTTCACACTCTCAACGAAGGTATAAGCCAATGTACCGTCAGCGTTCATTGCACGCCACATCAAGCCTTCCATCACGCCAGAGATCCACAACGCAGCGATGTACAACACCACGCCAATGGTTGCCATCCAGAAGTGCACTTCAATCGCTTTCACGCTGTACATGGTCTTCTGACCGAACAAACGTGGAATCAGGAAGTACAGGGAACCGATAGAAATAAAACCAACCCAGCCCAGAGCACCAGAGTGCACGTGACCTACGGTCCAGTCAGTGTAGTGAGACAAAGCGTTCACAGTCTTGATCGCCATCATCGGGCCTTCAAAGGTACTCATACCGTAGAAAGACAGGGAAACGATCAGGAAGCGCAAGATAGGGTCAGTGCGCAGTTTGTGCCATGCGCCGGACAAGGTCATGATACCGTTGATCATACCGCCCCAGCTTGGTGCAAACAGAATTAAAGACAACACCATACCCAAGGACTGTGTCCAGTCAGGCAAAGCGGTGTAATGCAGATGGTGAGGACCCGCCCACATGTAAGTGAAAATCAGTGCCCAGAAGTGCACGATAGACAAGCTGTAAGAGTACACAGGACGCTCAGCTTGTTTAGGCACAAAGTAGTACATCATGCCGAGGAAGCCTGCTGTCAGGAAGAAACCTACTGCGTTGTGACCATACCACCACTGCACCATCGCATCTTGCACACCTGCGTAAGCAGAGTAAGACTTGAACCAGCCAGCCGGGATTGCAGCACTCTCAACGATGTGCAACAAGGCCACGGCCAGAATAAAGGCACCGTAGAACCAGTTAGCTACGTAGATATGCTTGACCTTGCGGATACCGATCGTACCGAAGAACACAACCGCGTAAGAAATCCATACGATCGCAATCAGGATATCAATTGGCCACTCCAGTTCGCCGTACTCTTTACCCTGGGTATAACCCAATGGCAAGGAGATCGCTGCGGCGACAATCACGGCTTGCCAGCCCCAGAAAGTAAAACTGGCCAGTTTGTCGCTAAACAAACGGGTCTGGCAGGTACGTTGCACGACATAGTATGAGGTAGCAAATAAAGCACAGCCACCAAATGCGAAAATCACTGCATTGGTATGCAGTGGTCGTAAACGGCCAAAAGAGGTATACGGCAAGCCCAGGTTAAGCTCTGGCCACACCAGCTGAGACGCGATAATCACGCCCATCAATGTACCAACAACACCCCAGACCACTGCCATGATGGCAAACTGGCGGACCACGGTATCGTTATAGGTCGCAGCCTTCACGGTTGCATTTTGCATGGATTTCTCCCAATGATTAAAACAAACACCCAACACTAAAAAAATTCTAAAAAATTTAGTTGTTCAACCCGATCATCTCAGACTCGTCACACATCTGATTTGACACATATCAATCCTGTTCAAAAATTCTTAATCCTGCTCAAGAATTCGGGAACCTTCTTCTTCCAGGTCTTCAAACTGCCCGGTCTGGATTGCCCACCAGAGGCCACCCAGAATCACAAACACCAGCAACACTGCCAGCGGGATCAACAAAAATGCAATTTCCATAACGCTATGCCTGACCTTTCTGCCAGTCCGACTTATTCCAGTCGGTCAAACGTAATGCATTCAGCAATACCAAGAGCGAACTGGCCGCCATGCCCAACCCGGCTAACCAGGCAGGCAATAAGCCCATAATCGCCAATGGCACACCAGCTGCGTTATACAACGCAGCCCACAACAAATTCTGTTTTACGATGAGAATGGTTTTTTGACAATGCGAAATGAGCGAAACCAGCACACCGATATCATTACCCAACACCACCATATCGGCCTGTGCCTGCGTCAAAGGGACGCCGGAACCCATTGCAATAGAAGTATGCGCTGCTGCAATGACAGGGCCGTCATTCAAACCATCACCAACCATTAATACTTTCCGCCCCTGTTGTTGCAACAACTTTACATGCTGCAGCTTATCTGCTGCTTTTTGTAACCCGAATGCGCGCTGGATTCCCAGTTGCGCTGCGAGGTTTTTAACGGGCGCTATTCTATCACCAGATAACAGTTGAATATCAAGCCCATTTGCAATTAATTGTGAAATCGCTGCCTTGGCATGTGGTTTTACCTGCTCAGACAACGTCAGTCGCACCAGCGTGATTTCGCCTATGGTGACATACACCTGACGCAGCGCTTCGCCCTCCGCCTCATCCCTTACACCACAAAATTCTGCATTGCCTAGTTTCACCGGCAGTAATGTGCCGTTTGGTGCATGAAATGTAGCAGACATGCCGCCACCGACAATCTCTTGCCAATCCTGCATAGGCAGTTGATCTTGCGCATCATGCTGCAAGGCAAAGCCATGCAAGGCCTGAGCCACCGGATGCAAGGAATCCCGGCTCATACTGGCAATCACATCAAGTAGCCATTGCGAATCCCAATCGGCGTGACTGTCTGCCAATGTCACTTGCTGCACATTCTCAGTCAGGGTGCCGGTTTTATCAAACACAACGGTGTCCACTTCACTGATTGCCTGTATCGCTTGCAAACGGCGGATCAGCACACCGCCTTTGGCAAAAGTACCAGCACTGGCCAGCATGGCCGCGGGCGTTGCCAGGGATAATGCACATGGACAAGTCACGACAAGTACAGCCACGGCCGACATAATCGCCTTGGCAGGATCGGTGTTCCACCAGTAAAAAACGGCATAAATGGCCGCTAATAATACGGCCCACAAGAATGGTTGCGCGACTTTATCTGCCAGCAAAGCAATGCCGGGCTTTTCAGTGGAGGCCGAAGCCATGAGGTTGACCAGCGCATGGTATTGCGTGCCCTCGCCTACCTGCTCCACCTGCATTTCAATGGCAGACGTTAAATTGCCGGAGCCAGCAATGACCTTTGCGCCTGCGGGTTTCATCACTGGCTCGGACTCACCAGTCAACATGGACTCATCAGCACTTGTGCTGCCACCCAAGATCAGGCCATCGGCCGCAAACACTTCGCCGGGACGCACATAAAGCACATCTCCGACATTGATATTAGTCGCGGCGATTTGCACCCACTCACCGGCGGCATTTTTCTTAAGCACCGCATGTGGCAAGCGGCGCATCATGTTTTCCAGGGCACCAGCCGTGCGGTTGCGCAATTTGACATCCAGCCAGCGACCAATCAGCAGAAAGCTGACAAACATGGTCAGCGAGTCATAATAAACCACGTCACCCCACCAGCCGCCTGGCGCAAACGTGGCCAGTGTGCTCATCACAAACGCTGCCAGAATACCCAGCGACACCGGTACATCCATACCCAACTGGCGTTGCTTGATGCTTGCCCAGGCCTGGGACAAAAACGGTGTGGCTGAAAACAGCATGACCGGCAGGGTCAGCACCCAGGAGGCCCATTTCATGAGCTGCACCATATCTGGCGCCATATCATTGCTATCAGACCAATAAGTCGGATAGGCATACATCATGACCTGCATCATGCAGAACACGGCCACGACCAGGCGCCATAGCATCTTGCGTTGCTGGACAGTACGATCCGAAATCGCGCTGTATTCGTTAAGGGGTAATGCCGGGTAACCAATCTCGTTTAAATTGGCAAACCAGTGAGAAGGGGAAGTTTGTTTCGCATCCCAGACCACGCGGACGCGTTTGGAAGCGGCGCTGGCTTGTACGGCAAGCACACCGCGCTGTTGTTTGATGGTTTGCTCAATACGCCCACTGCAAGCGGCGCAATGCATATTATCGACCCATACATGAGAGGTCCATACCTCAGCAGAGGATGCATCGCGCTGACTAAATCGCTCCCACTCAGACTGGATATCCAGCCCTTGCCAGGGATTCGCACTGCTTGCTGCTAAAGGTTTTGCCATTGGGTGATGGACCGTCCGTCAACAATATATAACTTTATATTATATGATTGAATATAATATAAATCAATGTGTTAGCCGTTTTGTGAAAAGCGCCCCGCTCTTTCAAGGTGCCACACTTTGCTCAAATATGATTAGAACAGCCAACTGCCGATGAAGCTTTGATATAGCACAATAAACGACGCGCAAAAAGAAGAGAAGTGCCAGCACAAACTCGCGCCAGCACCACTTACTTTTATATTCGCCTTACTTCACGCGCATGCCTGCTTGCGCCCCACTGTCTGGCGACAGAATATAAGGACCGCCACGCTCATCGCTGGCCGCCAGCACCATGCCTTCGCTCATGCCAAACTTCATCTTGCGCGGCGCCAGGTTAGCCACCATGACAGTTAAACGCCCTACCAGCGTGGCCGGGTCATAGGCAGACTTAATACCGGCAAATACCTGACGCGGTTTTTCTTCGCCGATATCCAGCAGCAATTTAAGTAATTTTTCAGCCCCTTCCACATGTTCGGCGCTGACGATCTTGGCAATACGTAAATCGACCTTGGTAAAATCATCAATCGAAATATACGCGCCCTCTTCTACCGCTGGCGTATCTGCTTTCGCCTCACTCTTGGCCAATGTTTTCGCAGCCGATTCCGTTTTAGCCTGCGTAGACGCCGCTTGAAAGCTATCTTTATTCGCTTCCACCATGGCTTCGATCTGCTTGCCTTCTAGGCGCGTCACCATATGATTATAAGGTTGTATCGTTTGCGCGCCCAAGCCCTGGCCAACATCGGACCACTGCAATGGCTGTACATTCAGGAACGCTTCCACGGCCACGGCAATATTTGGCAACACTGGTTTCAGGTAAATCGTCAGCAAACGGAACATCTCCAATGCATTGCTGCAAATAGTATGCAACTCAGCCGCTTTACTGTCATCTTTGGCAACTACCCAGGGCGCAGCTTCGGCTACATAAGCATTGGCAGCATCCGTCAGCTTCATGATCTCACGCAACGCACGCGCGAAGTCACGGGCGGCATATGCCTCGGCAATTGCAGGGGCTGCAGCGCGCATCTCATCAATCACCGCATGCTGGGCATCAATCAGCTTGTTATCAAACTTTTTAGTCACGAAACCGGCCGTGCGACTGGCAATATTAATGTATTTACCGACCAGATCACTGTTGACGCGGGCGACAAAATCTTCGAGGTTGAGGTCAATGTCTTCCATACTGCCATTCAATTTGGCCGCATAGTAATAACGTAAATATTCCGGATTCTTCACATGTTCCAGATAGCTACGCGCGGTGATAAACGTGCCACGCGACTTGGACATTTTCTCGCCATTCACGGTCAAAAAGCCATGTGCAAACACTTGTGTTGGCGTACGGTGACCGGAATATTCCAGTGTCGCAGGCCAGAACAAGGCATGGAAATACAGGATATCCTTGCCGATAAAGTGATACAACTCTGTCGTCGAATCCTTTTTCCAGTATTCATCAAAGTCTATGTCCGCTTTGGCACACAAGTTCTTAAAGCTGGCCATATAACCAATCGGCGCATCCAGCCAGACATAGAAGTACTTACCTGGCGCATCCGGAATTTCGAAACCGAAATAAGGCGCATCGCGCGAAATATCCCAGTCAGAGAGTTTATTCTCGCCTGCTTCGCCAACCCACTCACTCATTTTATTGGCAGCTTCGGCCTGCAAGGTGCCTGAACGGGTCCAGTCACGCAAGAAGTCTGCACACTCACTGAGTTTAAAGAAGTAGTGCTCGGTTTCCTTACGCACCGGCGTCGCGCCAGACACGGCCGAGAACGGGCTAATCAACTCCGTCGGGCTATAAGTCGTGCCACAGACTTCGCAGTTATCGCCGTACTGGTCTTTGGCATGGCATTTCGGGCATTCGCCCTTGATAAAACGATCCGGCAAGAACATGTTTTTGACCGGGTCAAAATATTGCTCTATGGTTTTGGTCGCGATTTTGCCGTTGGCCTTGAGCGCACGATAAATATTGCCGGACAACTGGCGATTTTCTTCCGAGTTGGTCGAATAGTAGTTATCGAACTGCACTAAAAATTCGGCAAAGTCCTGGCTGTGCTCGGCATGCACTTTTTCAATCAATGCTTCAGGCGTGATGCCCTCTTTTTCTGCACGCAGCATGATAGGCGTACCGTGGGTGTCGTCCGCGCAGACATAGTGCACAGTATGGCCCTGCATTTTCTGAAAACGCACCCAGATATCGGTTTGAATATACTCAACCAGATGCCCCAAATGAATGCTGCCGTTGGCATATGGCAAGGCGGACGTCACCAGAAGTTTGCGTGTCATGAAAACAAGACCAAGATAAAAACCGCTATTTTAGCAAACCCCTTGCAGTTTCAACGAATCTTTATCTTTAATCATTGGTAAAACGTGTGAACAGGTCCTACATTCTGAAAACACTGTGAGACCGATGCAATTTGTTGCCCGGCCTCACCAGCACTTTCCTGATTAACTTTTAGGCATCAGCACGGCACTCACCGTATGAATCACACCGTTATCGGCATTAATTTCATCGCCAACCACTTTCACATTATTCACTTTGACGCCATCGGTGACGGATAGCTGCAAATCAGCGCCCTCCAATGACTTCACCTTACCCGCGCTCACATCTGCCTGGGTAATTTTGCCAGGATAAACATGATAGGAAAGTACTTTCTTGAGCGCCTCGCTATTGGACATGAGTGCATTCAGCTTGGCTTTGGGCAACTTGGCAAACGCAGCATCATTGGGCGCGAACAAGGTAATCGGGCCGCTGCCATTGAGTGCGCCTTCAAGGCCGGCCACTTTAACCGCTTTGGCAAAGGTCTGAAAGCTACCATCTTGCTGTACTGTTTGTAGCAAAGTATCTGCACTAGCCGCACCAGAAAAACTGATGGCTAACAGCGTAAATGCGAGAATTTTCTTCATATGATGTCTCCTGATAAATGTAAAAACTAAATGTCCGGTTTAAAACCACGACTACCGACCTGCTTACACTATCTGCTCAGGCTTACGCCTAGCTTACCCAAGCGCGCCCGCAGCTTACAGCCAACTTACCAATCGCATGATGGATACCGCCCAGCGACAAATCCCCCGCAGATAACATGACGAAGAGGGTCTGTTGGAGTAGAATTCCTGATTCATTTAGTCAGGCATTTCTGCAGGAACCTCAAGCATGGCCATTAGCGAATTAATCATTCAAAGCACCTTAAAACTGTGCATAGACCCCAATACCGGCAAAGACTTCGTCAGCACGAAGTCGATCAAGAACATTCAGATCAATGGCAACGATGTCAGCCTGGATGTGGTGCTGGGCTATCCGGCAAAGAGCCAGCTGGAGCCGATTCGCCAGCAAGTGACAGACGCACTGAAAAGCATTGATGGCATCGGAAAAATCGCTATCAATGTTGGCAGCCGCATCGTGGCGCATGGCGTACAACGTGGCGTCAATTTATTACCGAACGTGAAAAATGTAATTGCCGTGGCCTCGGGCAAAGGTGGCGTCGGCAAATCCACTACCTCAGTAAACCTGGCGCTGGCACTGGCCGCAGAAGGAGCGACCGTGGGTTTGCTGGATGCGGATATTTACGGCCCTAGCCAGCCACAGATGCTGGGCATTTCCGGCCGCCCGGACAGTGCCGATGGCAAAAGCATAGAACCTATGCGTGCGCATGGCATCCAGGCCATGAGCATAGGCTTTCTGGTCGACACCGATACCCCTATGGTATGGCGCGGCCCGATGGTCACTGGTGCGTTAGAGCAATTATTACGCGACACACGCTGGCAAGACCTGGACTACCTGGTGATTGACCTGCCACCGGGCACTGGCGATATCCAGCTGACTCTGGCACAAAAAATCCCGGTGACCGGCGCCATTATCGTCACCACCCCGCAAGATATTGCCCTGCTTGATGCGCGCAAAGGCCTGAAAATGTTTGAGAAAGTCGGCATCCCGATTTTAGGCATCGTCGAAAATATGAGCACGCATATCTGCTCCAACTGCGGCCACGAAGAACATATCTTTGGCACGGGCGGCGGCGCTCTGATGGCCAGTGATTACAATATAGATTTACTGGGCAGCCTGCCGCTGGATATTAATATCCGCATGCAGGCCGATGGTGGCCAGCCCACTGTCGTCGCCTCACCTGACAGTGCCGTTGCGCAAAGCTATAAAGAAATCGCGCGCAAAGCCGCGAGTAAAATTGCCATCGCCAGTCTCGACCACAGCGCAAAATTCCCTAATATCGTCATTCAAAAAACCTGATCACCTAATTAAGCCTAACCACCGAAGGACGTTGCGTATGACAACCCGCAAGCACCATATTGCAGAAGGCCTGATGGGCGCGCAGTACGAGGCCATGGATGAACATATGCAACGTGTCGCCCGGCATATGACCGAGCGCCATCCGGTTTCGCGCAACCTGGCCGTGCATCACACCCACGAAACGCCCAGTCGTGGCCAACGTGCGGCTGATGCCATGGCGCGCTTTGGCGGCTCCTGGTCATTTATTTTCATTTTTATGCTGATTCTGGTGAGCTGGGTGATTCTGAATTCGGTCATTCTGCTGCACTACGACCGCGCATTCGACCCCTATCCCTATATTCTGCTCAACCTGTTTTTATCCATGCTGGCGTCCATTCAGGCACCCATTATCCTAATGTCGCAAAACCGGCAGTCAGAAGTTGACAGACGCCAGGCCGAGCACGACTACGAAGTGAATTTAAAAGCAGAATTAGAGATTTTGCTGCTCCATGAAAAACTGGACGGTTTGCGTGAGCAACAGTGGCAGGAACTGATTCAGTTGCAACAACAGCAAATCAGCTTGCTTGAAAAGCTATTAGCCGAAAAAAATTAAAAAAATATCATCAGCCACAGAGTTCACAGAGTGAATAAAAAAGCCACAAAGATTTTTCTCTGTGGCCTCTGTGTGCTCTGTGGCTTAAAAAATACTAACTCAACGCCACACCAAAGCAATAGACATCGACACCGTTCGGCGATTGAATCAAGGTCGCCGGAATAGCCACACCATTACGCCAGTTGTCGACAGCCTCTTGCTTACCCGCACCCGTCACCAGGAACATGACTTCATGCGTATTATTCAGGCGGTCCTGGCTAATTGTAATGCGGTCTGCCGGTGGCTTGGGAGAGTTGAATACCGGCACGGCATCGGCGGTGTTATTCACCACCTGACCCGGGAACAGGCTGGCAGTATGGCCATCTTCACCCAGGCCTAAAATCACCAGGTCAAACGTACGCACACCTTTAAGCGTTTCCGCATACGCCTTGGCGCCTTCAATATTACCCAATTCAGCCGGAATATCGTGAATCTGGCTTTCGGGAATCGCCACATGACTTAACCAGGCATCGCGCGCCATCTTGCTGTTACGCTCGACATGATCGGCTGGCAGGCAGCGGTCATCATTATGATACACATGCCAGTTAGCCCAGTCGGCATTTGCCTTGGCTAATAATTGATAAACAGCTTTGGGGGTGCTGCCACCCGCCAGTACAACCAGAAAACTACCATGTTTGGCGATGGCTGCATCCGCTGCTGCCAGCACTCTATTGAGTGCTGCCTGGTTAATTTCTTCCTGAGATTGAAACGAGTGCCAACGAGTTTGAGAATTCAAAGACATAGAAAACCTGTAAAAAACAATACAAAAAAGCGTGCGCAGCCTTTTAGTGCGTGACTGCATTTGCTATAATTATATCTGACTCGACATGATAATTCTGCAAAATTATCCGAAGCACTGATCGAGTTCATGCCATCCAAAAGATGGGTGTCTCTTAAAACTATCCTCACACCATAGGAAAATCCGAATGAAATTAGCAATGATTGGCTTGGGCAAAATGGGCGGCAACATGGCTGCACGCTTGCTGCGTCACAAAATTAACGTGGTTGGTTTTGACTTCAATACCGAATTCGTTAACAGACTCGTAAAAGAAGAAGGTCTGGAAGCAGCAACCTCAGTCGCTGATGCAGTCAGCAAACTCGAAGGCCAAAAAATTGTCTGGTTGATGTTACCAGCTGGTGAAATCACCGAAAATCAAATCAAAGATTTGATCCCTCTGCTGAACAAAGGCGACATCATCGTCGACGGCGGCAACTCAAACTACAAACACAGTCAGCGCCGTGGCGCAATGTTAGCTGAACATGGTATCGGCTTTATTGACTGTGGTACTTCCGGTGGCGTTTGGGGCCTGGACAACGGTTACTGCCTGATGTACGGCGGCGACAAGCAATACGCAGACGTATTGGCACCTTATGCACAAGCACTGACACACGCTGACCGCGGTTGGGCGCACGTGGGTCCAGTAGGTTCCGGTCACTTCACCAAAATGATCCATAACGGTATCGAATACGGCATGATGCAAGCATTTGCCGAAGGTTTGGACCTGATCAAAGGTAAAGAAGACTTCAACCTGGATCTGGCACAAATCACTGAATTGTGGCGCCATGGTTCCGTGGTACGTAGCTGGTTGCTGGACCTGACAGCCGAAGCATTGAAAGGTGATCAGACACTGGAAGGCATCGCACCTTATGTTGCTGACTCCGGCGAAGGTCGTTGGACAGTAGTTGAAGCCGTTGAGCAAGGCGTTGCAGCACCAGTGCTGACAGTCGCACTGCAAGCGCGCTTCCGCAGCCAGGATGCAGATGGTTATAGCTACAAGCTGTTGTCCCTGATGCGTAATGCATTTGGCGGTCACGCAGTAAAATCATCTAAGTAATCAATATGAGCCTCTCGTAACGAGAGGCTTTTTGCTTATTATTTAGAGCGACTGTGAGCACTCATAGAGTGAGAACTTACGGTAGCAAATATATGGGAAAGGCTTGCCCTTTCCCGTTTACATTTTTATCTTAAGGTTAGAAATGACGAATAAAATTGATCCATGCACACTGGTGCTGTTTGGCGCTAGTGGCAACCTGGCCCGCGTAAAACTTTATCCTGGCCTGTTCAGACTGGACTCACTGGGCCGCTTGCCAGCAGACCTGAAAATTGTAGGCGTTGGCCGCCAAGTGGTTGACCTGGAAGCCTGGCGTGCAGACATCAAAAGCATGCTGGATGCCAAATTTAAAAAAGGCTATGACCAGGCTGTGTTTGAGCGCTTTATCGCGCGTAACTTCTACCACGCCAACCCACCGACTGACCCGGATGCATTTAGCAAACTGAAAGCCACCCTCAGCGACGAAAGCGTTTTCCCGCAAAACCTGGCTTACTTCCTGTCCGTGCGTCCAGTTGACTTCGCCCCAGTGGTGGAATCATTGGCCAATGTTGGCCTGACACAAGAAGACAAATACTGGCGCCGTGTGGTGATCGAGAAACCATTTGGTACCGATCTGCCATCTGCGAAAGAACTGCAAGCTGCAATCACCAAGCATCTTAAAGAAAGCCAGATCTACCGTATCGACCACTACCTGGGCAAGTCTGCACTGCAAAACATTTTGCTGCAACGCTTTACCAATACCGTGTTAGAGCCAATCTGGAACAACCAGTACATTGATCACGTACAAATCACCAACACCGAAATGCTGGGGGTAGGCGACCGTACGCAGTTCTACGACAGCACTGGCGCATTGCGCGACATGTTGCAAAGCCACATTCTGCAAACATTGGCACTGACCGCCATGGAACAGCCGAAAGACCTGTCCCCCGAAGGCGTGCGCGATGCAAAAATCAAACTGCTGGAAGAAATTCGCCCGATCCCGGTGAGCGAGCTGGAAAAACATGCTTTCCGTGCGCAATATGCTGCCGGTGAAATCAATGGCGAAAAAGTGCCTGGTTACCTGGAAGAGCTGGGCAACAATGACAGCGTGGTTGAAACCTATGCCGCACTGAAATTGTTTATCGACAATCCACGCTGGAAAGGTGTGCCGTTTTACATCCGCACCGCCAAGCGCCTGCACGAAGCCGATACCCGTATTTCTATCCGCTTCAAAAAAGCACCGCTGCAGATCAATGACCAGGACCAAAACTGGCTCATCATTGGTATCCAGCCACGCGAGTGTATTAAGCTGGAAGTGCAATCCAAGATTCCAGGCCTGGATGTACAAACCCGTACCATTCAGCTGGATGCGGCCAACCGTTGGGATAGCGACGACTCCGTAGATGCATACGAAGCCCTGTTGCTGAACCTGATGCAAGGTGACAACTCCAACTACCTGCACATTTCTGAAGCCGAAGCACAATGGCGCCTAGTGGATCCAGTGGTCAAAGCCTGGGCTGAAGACAAGAAGCCGGTACACCAGTACCCAGCTGGCAGCCGTGACCCTGAAGCCTCAAAAGTTATTTTTGAAGCTGAAGATCAGTTCTGGCGTTACAGCATTGAATTAGGCGGCGACAAATAATAGCTGGCGGCTGCAAATGCCGCTGGTGAAATAAATCGCCAAAAATTCATAAAAAGTTTGCGAAACTGACGACATTTGTTGTTATTATTTGCACTCATTAAAAGCGGAGTTTAAACTCCGCTTTTTTCTCTTTATTGCAAGCAATCTTGCACAGATAAGCAACGCTAAGACTGGATAAGGCAATGAGCATTAAGTCGGACAAATGGATACGCAGAATGGCTGAACAACACGGCATGATTGAGCCGTTTTCACCGACGCTGGTGCGTGAAACCAATGGCGAAAAAATCGTGTCTTATGGTACGTCCTCTTACGGTTACGATATCCGCTGTGCTGACGAATTCCGCGTGTTTACCAATATCAACAGCACCATTGTTGACCCTAAACAGTTCGACCCGCAATCTTTCGTTGAAGTCTCAGGCAAAGGCTATTGCGTGATTCCGCCCAACTCGTTTGCATTAGCCCGTACGGTTGAATATTTCCGCATTCCGCGCTCAGTGCTGACCATCTGTTTAGGTAAGTCCACCTACGCACGCTGCGGCATCATCGTCAACGTCACGCCGTTTGAACCAGAGTGGGAAGGTTATGTCACACTGGAGTTCAGTAACACAACGCCCTTGCCTGCCAAGATTTACGCCGGCGAAGGCTGTGCCCAAGTACTGTTTTTTGAATCTGATGAAGTTTGCGAAACCAGCTATAAAGACCGCGGTGGCAAATACCAGGGCCAGGTTGGCGTGACTTTGCCAAAAATATAGCCTCACCCAGAATTGAAAAACGACCCATTTCACCACAAAGGCACCGAGTAAAAGCATGGCTTTCTCAGTGCCTTTGCACTTTGAGTTACACGTTTCAGTGACAAGTTAAGGATTCATTGAATGAAATTTAGATTTCCCGTCGTCATTATTGACGAAGACTTCCGCTCCGAGAACTCTTCTGGCCTCGGCATCCGCGTATTAGCCAAGGCCATCGAGGATGAAGGCGTTGAAGTGCTGGGCGTGACCAGTTATGGTGACCTGACGTCGTTCGCACAACAACAAAGCCGCGCTTCGGCGTTTATCTTATCTATTGACGATGAAGAAATCGTCGAGGAAAAACCTGAAGCAATTGAGCAATTGCGCAACTTTGTGGCCGAAATCCGCTACCGCAATGAGGAAATTCCTATTTTCCTGCACGGTGAAACGCGTACTAGCCGCCATATCCCGAATGATGTGCTGCGCGAATTACACGGCTTCATTCACATGAACGAAGACACGCCAGAATTTGTCGCGCGCCTGATTATCCGTGAAGCGAAAGCTTACCTGGATAGCCTGCCACCGCCGTTCTTTAAAGCACTGACCCACTACGCAGCTGACGGCTCCTACTCCTGGCACTGCCCTGGCCACTCCGGCGGCGTCGCTTTCCTGAAATCGCCAGTGGGCCAAATGTTCCACCAGTTTTTTGGCGAGAATATGTTACGTGCCGACGTCTGTAACGCGGTCGACGAATTAGGCCAGCTGCTAGACCATACCGGCCCGGTCGCTGCCTCCGAGCGCAACGCAGCCCGTATTTACAACTGCGACCACTTATACTTTGTCACCAACGGCACCTCGACGTCCAACAAAATTGTCTGGAACTCCACAGTGGCGCCCGGTGACATCGTCGTCGTTGACCGTAACTGCCACAAGTCCGTGTTGCACTCGATCATCATGACCGGTGCGATTCCTGTTTTCCTGATGCCGACACGTAACCACTTCGGCATTATCGGACCAATCCCGAAGAGCGAATTTGCCTGGGAAAACATCCAGAAGAAAATTGAACGCAACCCGTTTGCCAGCGACAAAAATGCCAAGCCACGTGTCTTGACCATCACGCAGTCCACTTATGACGGCGTGCTGTATAACGTCGAAGAAATCAAGGAAATGCTGGATGGCAAAATTGACACCCTGCACTTTGACGAAGCCTGGTTGCCACATGCCACCTTCCATGACTTCTACGGCGACTATCACGCCATTGGTGCGGATCGTCCGCGTTGTAAAGAATCCATGGTGTTCTCTACCCAGTCTACACATAAACTGCTGGCTGGTTTGAGCCAGGCCTCACAGATCCTGGTGCAAGACGCACAAGATAACCATCTGGATAGAGACTTGTTTAACGAAGCCTACCTGATGCATACCTCCACCAGCCCGCAATACTCGATTATTGCCAGCTGCGACGTAGCTGCAGCCATGATGGAAGCCCCTGGCGGCACGGCACTGGTGGAAGAGTCACTCAAAGAAGCGCTGGACTTTCGCCGCGCCATGCGCAAAGTGGATGAAGAATGGGGCACCGACTGGTGGTTTAAAGTTTGGGGGCCGACAGATCTTTCCGAGGACGGCCTGGAAGAGCGTGATGCCTGGATGCTCAAAGCTAACGAACGCTGGCACGGTTTCGGCAACCTGGCCGAAGGCTTCAACATGCTGGACCCAATCAAAGCCACCATCATCACACCAGGGCTGGATGTGGATGGTGAGTTTTCTGAGGAATTCGGCATCCCCGCCGCCATTGTGACCAAGTATTTGGCTGAACACGGCGTGATTGTTGAAAAAACAGGCCTCTATTCGTTCTTTATCATGTTCACCATCGGCATTACCAAAGGCCGCTGGAACACCATGGTCGCGGCTTTGCAGCAGTTTAAAGACGACTACGACAAGAACCAGCCCTTATGGAAAGTATTGCCTGAGTTCGTACAGAAACACCCACGCTATGAACGCATTGGCCTGAAAGACTTATCTACACAAATCCATGAAGTGTATAAAGCCAATGACGTGGCGCGCCTGACCACTGAAATGTACCTGTCAGACATGGTGCCTGCCATGAAGCCAACCGATGCCTTCTCCAAAATGGCACACCGTAAGATTGAACGTGTTGCGATTGATGAGTTGGAAGGTCGCGTGACTGCGGTATTGTTAACGCCCTACCCGCCGGGCATCCCATTGCTGATTCCTGGCGAACGCTTTAACAAGGTGATTGTGAATTACCTCAAGTTTGCGCGTGAATTTAACGAGAAATTCCCGGGCTTT
This sequence comes from Methylophilus sp. Q8, assembly GCF_000800115.1. Lineage (NCBI taxonomy): Bacteria > Pseudomonadati > Pseudomonadota > Betaproteobacteria > Nitrosomonadales > Methylophilaceae > Methylophilus > Methylophilus sp. Q8. The sequence continues at coordinate 2,856,992 of NZ_JUHE01000001.1, forward strand.
GAAACCGATAACCATGGTTTGGTGAAACAAATTGTGGATGGTAAAGCGGTGTATTACGTGGATTGTGTGAAGCAAGAAGATTAGTTTCTGTAATCTTGTACAAGGGAAACGCATGGCTGTATAGCAAAGCGTTTCCCTTTTTTGTTTTTAAGGCCATTGCTGACATTACTGGCTTAACGCAACTCGTTGTCATCGGTGTAACTTCTACAAAGAATCTTATCGCCACATATTCATTCCGACGTAAAGTGGGCATTGTGGTTGCATGCATTCTTGCTTTTCGCCTCTCGGCGAGTCACTTTCTGGTGCTTGTCCCCCAGAAAGTAACCAAAGAGGACGACACCCAGCCATCACGGCCTAAAGGCTCCCTTGCGTTGCTCAACAAAATAAGACGGTCACGAAACTCAACCTAGCGGGCTGCACACGACGCAGCCCACCGCGGGATTCGGACAGTCGCTCCCTCTACTCTTATTTTGTCTCCGCTACTCAGCGTGATGGAATGGGATTTATCTCGCCAAACTTACATCGTAGCAATTTGGAAAGTTAGAAAACCAAATTCATTTCTTACAATCACCTGCCGTTGCGCTCATTAGATGTTCGGGGTCCCCATCTGCCGCGCCGAGCAACGCAGGCTTGGCGGGAGTCTTCGGCCATCGGCTGTTTGAGCTCCGCAACAAGCCACGATGTGTGTGGCTTGTCAGGGCGAGTTTCGATGGACGCCCGGCAAGCCGAGTAGCACAGGAAACAAGCGGAAGTTGGGATGCACTTTCTTTTGGTTACTTGTTCTTTGTGCAAGCAAAGAAAAGTAACTCGCCAAAAAGGCGAAAAGCAATCCCCCAACCTTACGATGAAAGAATGACCTTCCCAAAGGCTCCCTTAATCAACTCATCCAAATCAGCGCCGCTGATAAACCATATCACTATAATGCAAGCCATTCACCGAGGTATGCCCCTCTTCGCTCACCAACGCCCAATCATGCATCTCCATCTCAGGAAAAAACGCATCGCCGCCGACATGCGCATACACGCGCGTAATGTATAGCCGCGTGACATAAGGCAAACCTTGGACGTACATCTCTGCCCCGCCAATCAAAAATGGCTCATCATCGCCTGCGCACGCCGCCAACGCTTCCGGCAATGAGTGAACGACTTTCGCGCCTTCAACCACATATTCAGTATCGCGCGTCACAATCACGGTAGTGCGCCCCGGCAGCAGCCGTCCCAGCGATTCATAGGTTTTACGGCCCATAATAATATGATGCCCCATGGTGAGTTGCTTGAAGCGTTTGAGGTCTTCTGGCAAGTGCCAGGGCAACTGGTTATTGTGGCCAATCACCCGGTTGTCGGCATGGGCGACGATGAGGGAAAGTGCTTGCATAAAAACCTCTTAAAATGCGGATAACCGTTTGAGGTCATCAATAATGGCTTGGCTGTGTCCATCCGGATTGACGTTGCTATAGGTCTGCGCAACCATGCCTTGCGGATCGATAATAAAGGTCATGCGTTTGGCGGCCTGCAATATGCCCAGGTTAAACAACGCGCCATAGGCATCTGCCACCTGGCCATTGGTGTCGGCCAGCAAGGGAAACGATAAACGGTGTTTTTGTGCAAACTCGGCATGGCTGGCAACAGTGTCTACGCTCACGCCAACGACTTCCGCCCCCATGGCATGGATTTGCTGGATATCATCACGAAAATGGCAGGCTTCGCGCGTGCAGCCTGGCGTATCATCTCTGGGATAAAAGTACAGAATCAACCACTTGCCTTGCCAGTCAGCCAGCCGTCGCGTATTACCTTGCGCATCCGGCAACTTGAAATCCGGCGCTTTCATGCCGACACTGACGCGGTTTGAGGGCTGCTGATACTGGCGATAACCCCAGATGGCCAACCATAATATCAGTCCGTACATGATCAGTTTGATGAGCATTGCTTGATTTCCCCTTTAGACGTAAATGACTTAAAAGTGAGCCTGATGACCGTTTGGCCGTTGACGCTTTAAGCCGCTTATTGTACCTTAATCCGCCATCTGTCATTTTAAGGTCATACGCAAACGTTTGAAGTGTTGCAGTCTCTCCCATGAATAATGAAGCCATTGCAAAACTGCTCAAACTAATTGCTGACGACCCGCTGCGCTGGGACGCATACCAGAAACTGGCTGGCCTGATGTTAAAGAATCAGGAGTTTCATGCCGCTGAGCAGTATTTACTGCAAGCGATTAGCCTGCAGCCCAAAATACTCGAGTTGCATGTGCAACTGGCCAATCTGCATATGCGCACGCAGCAATTTAAAGCGGCGCATGAATGTTATAAACAAGCGATTGCCCTGGATGCAAAACAGGCACAACTGTATTCTCTCGACGCCCGCGCACTGAAAAATATGGGGCGCACGCAAGAAGCGATTTTACGCCTGCGTACTGCAACCAAGTTAGATCCACAACAATCACAGGCATTCAGCGAATGTGTCGACTTGATGCTGCAAGCACAACAGCTGGAACCAGCGGCCAATATGCTCAGGCAAGCGGTAGCCGCGCATCCTGAACACGCACACTTTCACTATCGCCTGGGTGTGTTATGCCAGCAGTTGCATGCAACCGATGAGGCCCTGCAATGCATGCAGCAGGCGATCAATATCCAGCCGGACTTTGCTGAGGCCTATCATCAGCGCGCCCTGATGCTGCAACTCCAGGGTAAAACACAAGCCGCGCTGGATAGCTTTAACGATGCGATTACCTACCAGCCGAATTTGCCGGTGCCGTATAACAACCGTGGCGTGGTGCTTTGTCAGCTTGGCCAATATCCAGCGGCCATCGCCGATTTCAGGCAAGCGCTGCAATTGAACCCAGGCTATGCTTCGTCTTACTGCAACCTGGGGCTGGCCTTATATGAAAATGGCGATGCGGACGAAGCCTATACCTGCCTCGAAACGGCTTTGCAGCATGCGCCTCAACACGCACAAGCACGCTATTACCTGAGTATGCTCAAACTGGCCAGGGGCGAATATGAGACTGGCTGGCCCATGTATGCCTCGCGCTTTGAGGTACTCCCTGACAAACAGCGACCAAACACAGACTTGTTATGGCGCGAAACCGGCTCGCTGGTGGGCAAAACCATCCTTATCCTGGCTGAAATGACGCTGAGCGACACCTTGCAATACTGTCGCTATATCCCGCTGATCAAGGTCTTCAAAGCTAACCAGATGATTATCGCGGTGCCCGAGGCCTTGTTTGATCTGTTAAATGAGTTTTGGGCGCAGGATGCCGGTATTCTGGTGATTCGCCAGGATGGCCGTCCTTTACCGCATTTTGATGTGTATTGCCCGATGCTCAGCCTGCCAGCGGTCTTTAAAACCCTGATCGACACGGTGCCTGCCAACCTGCCCTATCTCGCCATTCACGAGCGGCATAGCCAGCCGTGGCAACAATTGCTGGGGCCGACCAGACGTTTGCGTATCGGCCTCAACTGGTGTGGCGATGTGGATAATAAATATGACAAGCTACGCAGTATTCCGCTCTACCTGATGGCGCCATTACTGCAAATGGAAGTCGAATGGCACAGTATGCAAAAAGAGTTCCGGCGTGAAGATCACATCATGCTCAAGCGTTTTCCGATGCTGGAATGCCATCACCCCGCACTGACTGATTTTACACAGACGGCCGGGCTAATCATGCAAATGGATCTGGTCATTACGGTGGATACAGCGGTCGCGCATCTGGCAGCGGCACTGGGTAAACCGGTCTGGTTATTGTTGCCACACCAGGCGCATTTCCGCTGGCTGCAACAGCGTGAAGATAGCCCCTGGTATCCAGGCATGCGTCTATTCAGGCAAAGCGCTGCAGAGCCGTGGGAGAATGTGATTGACCAGGTGCATCAGGCGATTACCGACCTGCTGGCAAAACGCGCCGCAGATGCCTGATCAAGTTTTGGGAATACTAGTGCGACAGCGCTGGGAATATTAGTGCGGCACGCCCACAATATGCATTACCCGCTCCACATCCACATGTAGTAACTGGGCAATCTCTTTGTAGTCATCTGGCAGGGCCGCATTGGCCCAACCATCAGCAGAATGCCTGGCCAGGTTGACGGCCAGTTGCACATTGCGCACCCTGGGCAGATGCGCACGCTGTTCATCCATTAAATCGTTTAACAGCGATGGCAGGTTAAATGCCTGCACCAGTTCCGCCTGCAACTCCAGGATACGGAAACCAAGTACTTCTTGCTGCACGACACGACTGCGCAAGGTTTTATCGGCGGCCTGGCGCTTGCTGATTTCACCCATGGCTTCTGGATTAAAACACCACATCAGCATTTCGGCAAAGTCATATAATGAGGCCGCCACACGCAACTCTTCTGCGTGCAAATCCATCAAATGTGAGGCAAATTCGGCCGCAAAATAACCGGCACGGTGTGCACGTATCATGAGTTTAAGCAAATCCACCAAGGCAGGCACATGCTGGTTCAACACATCCTCGACATGCGGCACGGCAGGAATTTCGGCAAAAAAGGTGCTGGTGCCCATCATGATAATTGCCTGCTCCACCTGCACCAGGTCTTGCAACTGGTGGCGGCTGCGGTGATTGTTGGCATAGGTCAGCACTTTAAACATCATCAGCGGGTCATTAATCACCACGCGTGTAATGTCACGTGCTCCCGTGTCGTCCCCTCGCTCTTGCAGCGCAGTCAGTTCCCTGGCGGTTTGCCGCAATACCGGAATATCCGCCTGCTTTAAAAAAGCGACCCAGCCATTCACGGTCCGGTGTTGCCTTGCTTCGGTGAGTGTCACCATCTGTTCGCTCCAGCTTGATTCATGCGCCCGAGTATAAAACATTGCCACCGCATGCGATGTTGCAATCAATCGCACAAATCAGCGCCTGTTTGTTTTTAGGGCATATCCATTTGAATGCAATCATTAAGTTTAACGCCACAAAAGGCATGTTTCTTTAGTCGTGACTGATAAATGCCTATGTTAGAATGACATTTTAGTTATTGATTCCCAAGCCGGATCCTGAAAAATCCGGTTTTGTAAGGTCATCAGCATATGGCAATCATTCTGCACACCCCCGAAGAAATCGAAAAAATGCGCATCGCCGGTCGACTGGCCTCCGAGGTGCTCGACTACATTACGCCGTTTGTTGTGGCTGGCGTGACGACCAATAAGCTGGACCAGTTGTGTCACGATTACATCGTCAACGTGCAACAGGCGATTCCTGCCCCGCTCAACTATGCGCCGGATGGTCATACGCCCTATCCCAAATCAATCTGCACCTCCATTAACCAGCAAATTTGCCATGGTGTGCCCAGCGAAAAAGAGCTAAAACAAGGTGATATCGTCAACCTCGACATTACCGTTATCAAAGACGGTTATCACGGCGACACCTCACGCATGTTTACGGTAGGTGGCGTGACGCCACAAGCCAAACGCTTGTGCGAACTGACCTACCAGGCCATGTGGCGCGGCATTGAGAAAGTAAAACCCGGCAACACGCTGGGTGATATCGGCTACGCCATTCAATCGTTTGCCGAAAAGAATGGTTACAGTATCGTGCGCGAATTCTGCGGTCATGGCATTGGTAAAAAATTCCATTGCGAACCGCAAGTACTGCACTACGGCAAACCTGGGGCTGGCCTGACACTCAAACCAGGCATGATCTTTACCATAGAGCCCATGATTAATGCCGGACGCCGTGACATCAAATTCATGTCAGATGGCTGGACGGTGGTCACCAAAGACCGCAGTCTGTCAGCGCAATGGGAGCACACCGTACTGGTCACCGAAGATGGCTTTGAAATCATGACCGTGTCTGCCGGTACGCCACCGCGCCCAGCCCTGTAAACACCTGACGATGGTGACCATTGCTACATGACAATGATTAGCAAGGAACAGCTCAAACACTGGCGCGAGTCGCTCCAACTGGCGCGCCAGCAGATTGCCGATGCCTACCAGGCCAATCCGCAAGCAAAAACCTTACTGCAACAACATAGCCGTGTGCTGGACCAACTGCTGCGAGATCTCTGGCGCAGTTATGCCTTACCGGCCAGTGTCAGCCTGATTGCCGTTGGCGGTTATGGCCGTGGCGACATGTTTCCCCAATCCGATATTGACCTGCTGATCCTGATGCCGGAAAACAGCGACAGCCAGCTTCAGACAGCTGTCGAATCGCTGATTGGCACCTTATGGGATATTGGCCTGAATATAGGCCACAGTGTGCGTACCTTGCAAGAATGCCTGGACGAAGCCAAGCTGGACGTGACCATCATGACCAACCTGCTGGAAGCACGCTGGCTGACCGGTCAGCGCCAAACCTTCAGCGGCCTGATGCAGTCATTGCACACGCAATTGGACCAAGCGCGTTTCTTTGCCGAAAAACTGCGTGAACAACAAATTCGCCACGCCAAGTTTCACGATACAGCTTACAACCTAGAACCCAATATCAAGGAAAGTCCGGGCGGACTGCGTGATCTGCATATGATTTTGTGGGTCGCACAAAGCCAGGGGCTGGGCAATGACTGGAACGACCTGGTACATGCTGGCCTGCTCAACCGCAGCCAGGCCAGCCAGCTCAAGCGACACGAGCGCTTGCTGCAAAACCTGCGCATCCGCTTGCATCTACTGGCCAAACGCCGCGAAGACCGCCTGGTATTTGATTTTCAAAATACCCTGGCCGAGCAAATGGGCTATAAAACCACGGCACAAAAACGCGCCAGTGAACAACTGATGCAAGGCTTTTACCGCAGCGCCAGGGCGATCATGATTGAGAATGAAGTACTGCTCAAACGCATGCACGCGCGTGTGAGCCCGCCCACCGAAGCGCCCAGCGTGATAGACCAGGATTTCACATTGTCACAAGGCCTGTTGAACGCACAAATGCCAGACTTGTTCCAGCGCAAGCCTGAAGCCATCTTGCGCTGTTTTCAGCTATTACAGCAACACCCGGCCATCACCGGCTTTAGCGCCACACTGGTAAGAGCCTTGCAGGATGCGCAACCACTGATCGACCGCAGCTTCCGGCAGAATGCTGCACATAAAGCCTTGTTCCTGCAGATACTGCAAAGCCGTGAAGGCGTACACCGCAGCCTGCGCCGTATGAACCGTTACGGCATCCTTGGCCGCTATATCCCGGTATTTGGTCGCGTCATTGCGCAAATGCAGCATGACTTGTTTCATGTCTACACCGTTGATGAACATACGCTCAATGTATTGCGTAATTTGCGCCGCTTTGCCAAGCCAGACCTGCGCCATGAGTTTCCGCTATGCAGCCAGCTGTTTAATGAATTCAGCCAGCCGCATTTGCTATATTTAGCCGCAATTTTTCACGACATTGCCAAAGGCCGTGGCGGTGATCACTCACAATTGGGCACCATTGATGCCAGACGCTTCTGCCAAAAGCTGGGGCTACCCAAAGCCGATACCGAATTGGTGGCCTGGCTGGTCGAAGCGCATTTAAAACTATCGAGTACGGCGCAGAAAAGTGATTTGTCCGACCCGGATGTGATTGAAGCGTTTGCACAGATGGTCGGCTCGGAATATCGCCTGACCGCCTTGTATTTACTCACGGTGGCCGATATCCGCGGCACCAGCCCGAACGTGTGGAATGCCTGGAAAGCCAAGTTACTGGAAAGCCTGTTTTTGCAAACACGCCGCGTATTGCAGCAATCACTCAATACCGAAGCGCAACTGAGTTTGCGCAAGCAGGAAGTGCTACAAAAACTCAGTAGTTTCAACCTGAAAGAAGCTTCAGTACAACCGTTGTGGCAAGCCTTTGGCAGCGGCTATTTCAGCCGCTTTGAGAGTGACGAAATCGCCTGGCAAAGCCGCTTGCTGATCCCGCACCTGCGTGCTGAAAAACCGATTGTGCGGGCCCGGCTCAGCCCGAAAGGTGACGGTATACAAGTCATGATTTACAGTCGCGACCAAAAAGAGATTTTTGCCCGTATCTGCCACTTTTTTGACAGCATGCAATACAACATTGTGCAGGCCAAGATTTACACCACGGCGCATAGCTACGCGCTGGATAACTTTATCGTGCTGGAACCAGACACACGCCAGATCAGTTATAACGGACTGCTTAAGCATATTGAACAAGGCCTCAACGACCAACTGCTCAGTGATCAGGCTATGCCCGACCCGATACGCGGACGTGTCAGCCGCCAGGTCAAACACATGCCCATCCCGACACAAGTCAACCTGCGCCCGGTAGAGGCGCATCCGGCGTCAGGCCAGGTGGCATTTCAACAACTGGACGTTATTGCTAACGATAGGCCAGGCTTGCTGGCAAGCATGGCGCTGGTGTTTCTCAACCATGGCATCGAACTACACAATGCAAAAATCAACACCTTGGGCAACCGTGTAGAAGACAGTTTCCTGATTTCTGCCTGCCATGGCCAAACCATAGACGACGCACAAACTGCCGCGCTCACACAGGCCCTGAGTGAGCTCTAAGCAAACAAGCTACTCAAAATGATAATGTTTGCGTAGCTGTTTTTTTACTTCCCACACGCAATCCAGGCCACTGGCAAACGTCACCAGATCCCCTGCCGCAAAACTCACCGGTGCGCCATTGGCTGGCGTCACCGTCACTTCGCCTTCGAGAATATAGGCAATTTCAGTGCTGCTGTATTGCCAGGTAAAGGTCGACACTTCTTTCGACCAGGTTGGCCATTGCTTCACCCCCAAAGCAGCCAGGGTCATGGCACTCGGTTTTTCTACTTTGATCTGGCTCATAGCGGCTCCTTTGTCATGGGATAAACATGCAGACGATGCTTGGGAAAAATACATGGCACTGCAGCTTCTTGCTGGCAACATCATGCCAGCTCTTATTTTTGCGGATTATGCGTCACAGTTCAATCTTTTTAACACATGTCTGACCTCTGATTTAAATCAGTGAAAGCGACTATTTCTTATCAAATCTTTTCACTTCTCCCATCTTAATCCACATTGATTATGCGATTTCTAAAGCACATAATGCGATTAACACACGTAAAGAAATTCCTGTTTCTTGCCGAAAAAGAATAAAGACGTGTGTCATGCCATACAAAAATGACTACGAACAGTATTGGGGGTAGTTATGATCAATCAGGTATCCGGGGCCTTGCCCCAATATTCCATCCTGGACGATATTGATGTGCCCGAAAAGGTACTGCAGAGCTGGCAAATCACCACAGACTTGCTCGCTTATATTGCCCATATTCCTGCAGCGCTGATCATGCGCGCGCATGCGCACGAGATAGAAGTGTTTGTATCCAGCCATAGCGAAGGTAATGTTTATCATCAAGGTGAACATGCCAGTTTAAATACAGGCCTCTATTGTGAAAATGTGATCAGTAATCACCAGGCACTGCTGATCCAGAATGCGCTGACCAGCCCTGGCTGGGAGCAAAATCCAGATGTCGCCCTGGGCATGATTTCTTATTATGGGTTACCGCTTAACTGGCCGAATGGCGAGGTGTTTGGCACCATTTGCATTCTGGACACCAAGGAAAACCATTATGACCAGGTGGTGAAAGAGCTGATTGGCCAGTTCCGCGACAGCATCCAGCTCAGCCTCTACCATATTTACCACTCCAGCCTGGCCACCGAGCAAAGAGACCAGGCCAGGGAAGCACTGCGGGATAGCGAGGCCTTATTCCGGGCGGTGTTTGAACACGCTGCGATTGGCATTGCACAAGTGGATTTATCTGGCCGCTTTTTGCAAATCAACCGCGAATTTTGCCGCATCATCGGTTACAGCCAGGACGACATCCTGTTGCAACACATGACTTACCAGCAAATTACGCTACCTGATGACCTGATCAAGGAAGCGGAAACCATTGCGCATTTGTTAAACGGCGACATTGACCAATATATTGTAGAGAAACGCTACCTGCATAAAATGGGGCAAGTGGTGTGGGTGAATCTGTCAGTGCATTTATTACGCGATGATCAACAGCAACCCCTGTATTACATCAGCGCGGTGCAAGACATCAGCGAAAGAAAACTGGCAGAAGAAGAGCTGAAGCTGGCGGGCCTGGTCTATAACAACAGCAGTGAGGCGATGGCCATCACAGATGCCTATGGCGCGGTTTTGGCGATCAACCCCGCATTTACTAAAATGACGGGCTATGCGCTGGAGGAAATCAAGGGGCAATCCATCACCCTCTTGCGCTCCGATCAGCACGATGCCCCTTTTTATGCCGCGCAAAGCCAGGCCATTCAGGCCTGTGGGCAATGGCAAGGTGAAGTCTGGAGCAAACGTAAGAATGGCGCTATTTTCCCTACCTGGCTAACGATCAACACCTCTTACCAGGCTGACGGCGCAGTACATAGACGCGTCGGCCTGTTTTCTGATATTTCTGCCATCAAAGATGCAGAGGCGTTAATACTCAAACAGGCCAATTTTGACCAGCTGACCAAGCTGCCTAACCGGCAATTATTCCAGGACCGCCTGGAACAGACCCTTAAAATGACGCAACGGGAACACCAGAAATGCGCCCTGCTCTTCATTGATCTCGACCGCTTTAAAGAGATTAATGATACGCACGGCCACAATGTCGGCGACACGTTGCTGATTGAAGCCGCTGCCCGCATCGTTGCTTGTGTGCGCAAATCCGATACCGTCGCCCGCCTCGGCGGCGATGAGTTCACCGTGATTCTGAGTGATACCCACGACAATATGATGATTGCGCATATTGCACAAAACATTATCAATCACTTGTCAGAGCCATTTATCACGGTGAAAAAAGAAGCTTTTATCTCGGCGAGTGTCGGCATTGCTATTTACCCTGAAGATGCCACCGATGCGCAACAACTGCTCAAAATCGCAGACCAGGCCATGTATGTGGCCAAGAATGCCGGACGTGGCTGCTATCGCTTTTTCACCAAGCTGATGCAGCAGGAGTCAGATTTCCGCATTCGCCTGTCTACCGATTTGCGCCAGGCATTGTCACGCAAACAGTTTTCTGTGCACTACCAGCCCATTATTGAGCTCTCCAGCGGCCGCATTAATAAAGCAGAAGCTTTGCTACGCTGGAAACATCCGGAACTGGGGTATATCAGCCCGGATATTTTTATCCCCATTTGCGAACACTACGGCACTATCCATGAAATTGGTAACTGGGTATTTATAGAAGCCGTCAAACAAGGCGCCAGATTTAAACAACTGCTGGGGCGCGACTTTGAAATTGCCGTCAATAAATCGCCGGTGCAATTCAAAGCGAATGAAGAAATGATGCATAACTGGATTAGTCTGCTGGATCATATTCACTTCCCGACCAAGTGCGTCGTGATTGAAATTACCGAAGGCGTGCTGATGGACCTGGTCGGCAATATTGAAGAGAAACTGATGGGATTTCACAATGCCGGCATTCATATCGCCATTGATGACTTTGGCACCGGTTACTCTTCTTTATCCTACCTGAAAAAATTCAACGTCGACTATTTGAAGATTGATCGTTCATTCACGGCCAACCTGGCGCCAGACTCCAGCGAACTGGCGATTTGTGAAGCCATTATTGAGATGGCGCATAGACTGAAGATTAAAGTCATTGCGGAAGGCATAGAAACTGAGGCGCAATTGCATTTGCTGCAAGAAATACATTGCGACTTTGGTCAGGGCTATTTATTCGCCAAACCAATGCCAGCGGATGCATTCGAGAAGTTACTGATTGATTTAGGCTAAAGGTCTCACCTTACTGCCCTGTCACGGCTGCGACCTTCAGGAGATAGGCGAATCACGATGATCAGATGATTTAAACCGTCTGATGATTTAAAATGACTCGCTTAAATGTTTACCTATCCCCTACTCACTCCCGCCGAACAAGCCAGTTTGCCTACACTGGTTGCCGAGCCTAATCCCATCCAAGCCAAGTTTGAGGATAGCACGCACCAGCTGTTTTATTGCCAAACGACGGATGGCGAAATGGTGCTGAAAGTGTGTCATGAAGCGACCATTAGAAGCTCTCACTTCTGGCTAGGTGCAAACCATTTATTTGCAGCCAACTTCCCTGACAGCCTGGGCGATATCCATCTAACGCATCATTTTTTGCAGAAAAACGGTGCACTGACAGTGCCTGGTTTTGTCGCCGCCAATGCTCAACGATTTGTGCTTACCCGTTTTTTAGCCGGCAAGGATTTAGATGCTGAACTTATTGCTGATGATTGGGTAATACAGTTAGCCGAGCATATTGTAAAACTGCATCAATGCACTTACACCAGCTGGGGCCAGCTGCATGCGCCAAAGTTGCCTGCCATTGAATGGTCCGGCCGTTTGCACCAAACAATTACTTGTCTGGCCAAACAACAAGGCACGCCGATTGATAAAACGTTATTGGCTGAAGTATTAGCCAACGCAGAAAATATCCGCGAAACCGAATTCGTGCCGATGATGCTGGATTTACGTTGGGATCAATTCCGTTCAGGCACCAATGATTTGGCTTTGATTGATCTGGATGCATTTTTCATCGCACCACGCGCGCTGGATCTAGTGCTGCTTGAATATGCATTAACACCCACGCAGTTGGCTTTATTCAAACGGCACTATATTCAAACACACAACTGGCCCGAGCATGGAGCATACAAATGCTGCTATCAGTTGCTGTTGTTTTTGATGAATATATTAGGTGAGACTGATTTGGCAAAATGGATGCAGCAAATATAAATGCTGCAATCCGTTTACCATCATGATGGGTGTTTAAGCTTTTTGTTGCCGATAAAGCTTCACCCAGCTGATAAAACCGACAATCGCCAGAATCGTATTCAGCACAAATAAAGCCGCCGTAGCGTAATAGCCTGTTTGCACATACAAGAGCGTGGCAGCACCATCAATCACCGCCCAATATAGCCAGTTTTCCAATACCTTCCTGGCAATCAGCCAGGTGTTCATCACAGAAAAAACCGTCGTATAAGCATCTAACATCGGGCTTTGCGATTGTCCGGTTTTTTGCAAATAGGCACTGACCAAAGCACTCACAACAACTCCTACAGCAATAAAACCAACATGCCAAAGCCATGGCCAACGGCTGATCTGTAATGTATCAGTTTTAGCACCATGTTTATGCCATGCCCAAAAACCATAAATCGCCATGCCAATATAGTAAAAATTCAGCAGCGCTTGCATGGGAAGCTGACCTTCCCAAAACAGCATGGTGTATACCAGAGTACTGAAGAAGGCAAACAGCCAACACCATTGTGACTCTTTTGCCGCCAGCAAAATATAGGCCACGCCCATCAAAGCCGCGGCGATTTCCCAATTGGACATTTGTTGAAATGCAGTCAGGATGGGCTGGAAATTATCTTGGTTCATGATCGATAAACACGCAAGAGATTAATGAGAAGGTCTATACATCAACCACATCGGCCCTGTCTGTACCAATAAACTTCATCACAAATACACTGTGCGGCAACGCATTAAACACCGCCTCCATTTCAGCATCCAGGCAATCCATCACGTCGCGATACTCGCCAAACACCTGCGTCGCCAGGCTATTACGCTTGACGACCAGATGTTCATTGGCTTCGAGCTTATTTATGAACTCAAGAATGGGTTCTACATAGCCCTCGGTTAAAGGGTACAAACTAATATCGACTGAAATACGCATTTAGCGCTCCTTTCATCAGGCGAGCTCTTGCTCTGGCAACATTTTAGTAATCATAACTGACGGTAATACCGGCTACGCGTGGTTGACCGTATTGAATATATTTTTCATTAACCGTGTAGTTATTCGCTGGGTTGTTAGGAAAGTAAAATCCTCGAGCGGCATACTCTTTGTCAAATAAATTCCGTACCCAACCGCTGACCTTCCAATGTTTGTCATGCTTATAATCGAGGCTTGCATTCACAAGCGCATAAGCATTAGATTTTGCATTATGACTGTCTGAAAAATAAAACTCGTCTTTTCCTTCTACATTCGCGCGCAACGTCAAGTTTTCATTCGCATAGAACTCAGAACCCAAGTTAAATGTGTATCTGGGAGCGTTTGATACTTGGCGACCATCGAAACTCACTCCGTTTGCGATATGGTTTCTAAACTTGGCATCCAGTAGACCCAATGATCCCAGGATGCGTAGTTTGTCAGTTGCAAACCAATCGAAACTCGCTTCCAAGCCTTGATGAGTCGCATTTGAAGCATTGTTAATATATTCTAGGAATGGGCCACTACCAAGAGCCTTGGAAGACTTGATCTGGGCATCATTTCGCTCTGTGCGAAACACAGATAATGTTGTAATCAACGTTTTGTTAAACCAACTGGATTTAATACCCGTCTCGAGACTGATGTTATATTCCTGCTTGATATTGCGTTGCTCACTGTTCAGTCGGCCATCATTATTAACACCACCAGCTTTAAAGCCACGCGACAATGTTGTGTAAAGCAAATGGTCTTGATTGGCTTGATAGTTCAATCCAATTTTTCCACCGAATAGATTTTCAGCAACAGAAGTGTTATCGATATTCACTAGGTTATAGGCATCATCGTAACCTGTTGCATCAGATAAAGTGGCTTTGAAATGCTCAAGACGCAGACCATTGGTCAACGTTAATTTTTCGGTCAAATAAGTATCTAGTTGACCATAAAGCGCAGTATTGTTGGTTTCATAATGGCCGCCCGAGTTGGGGTCAGCATAATAATTGGAATTGATTTGAAAGTTTTCTTTTTGGTTATAATGAAATAAACCGACTGTCCAATCTGTGGTCCCGCCAAAGATTCGACCTGGTTTATCAGAGAGCGCACGAACATCAAAAGAGTAGTTCTCACGTTTTCGGTTAAAACTCTCAAAATAATCCGGCGGTACAGCGGTCCAATCTGCATCGTAGCTGTATAGTACGTCTGAATGAAGGTAATTGACTTGTGATTGAATAATCACTGCATCAGACGCTTGCCAATTAGCTTTTAACGCTAGCGCATTAGTTTCTTGATTATCAGAACCTGGCTGATTAGATCTTGTTTTGCCGCTATTATCCAATGTAAAAGCATCATAGCCATTGCGAATGTTTAAATGCAGATAGGTCAAATCTACAGTTAAGTTTTCGGTAGCTAGCCATTTTAACTTGCCACGTAGCGTCAGCTCGTTTTGGTCTTGGGTATCATCGCGACCTAAATATACATTCTTAACATAACCATCTGATTGATGGTTGTAAACGGCAAGTCTTCCCAACAAGGTATCATCTTTTATAGCGCCGCCAACAGCAAAACCAACATTTTGCGTATCATAATTACCAGCGGCAGTCTCAAAGTGCATCTTAAAGTCTTTGGTAGGCTCTTTACTACGCAAATTAATGGTGCCTGCTAAGCCATTATTACCAAATTTGGTGCCCTGTGGACCACGTAAAATCTCTACCGAATCAATATCAAACAGCGTTGCGGCACCGCCAATACGACTAAAGTCTATTCCATCGATAATCAGCCCAACTGAAGGGTTTATTGGAGATGAATACTGACTGTCTTCACCCATGCCGCGTATTTGAAAAAACTGCCCCCGAGAAGCGCCACTGGCAAAACCAACGTTGGGTGCCAAGTTAAGCACTTCTTCCAAGTGTTGCGCGCCACGTGACTCTATGGTTTCTTTGTCAATTTCGGTCAGGCTGACAGCTGTTTTTTGTGCGGTACTGGGGCGAAAGTCTGCGCTGACCACAACTTCCGAGAGTTCAACGGCTTTGTTGTCATCTTCTACACCCAACGCAGGCATGGTCAGTAACAGCCCGATGAGGGGTAATGGTTTTGTAATCGGTTTCAAGGTAATCCTTTCTATCAAGATACATAAAAAGGACAGGGGGAGAGTGACAAGGACGTGAGTAGGTGTGTTGATGAAACAACAAACCAAAAACATTTGCGTTGTAGAGGCTCTGCCTGTCCCTACGCCAGCATTATCTGGGTCAGGTTCATTGGGTTTCTCACTTGCGCGAGATCTCAGGCGTTAGCCACCCCAAGGCGTTTTGATTTTTCAATCAGGGTGAGATTGTATTTTAATATCAACAACTTGGCTAGAGAGCGATGTTGAATGGTGTTTGAATTTAAAGCACAATTTGCAAAGTTTAATGATTCCAGCTTTAAATCGCAGTGTTCTAAAAACAAAAAACCCTGCATTGCAGGGTTTTTTATTGAATACTAGCTACAACAAATCAATTAGAAATGTTTGTAGTGTTTTTTCAATTGCTTAACTACTTCCCACTGGGATTTCAAGCCTTTTGGAAACTCAACATAGTCACCAGCCTTGATCGTTACAGTGTCGCCACCTTGTGGAGTCACTTTGAATTCGCCTTCTAACACGTAGGCTTTTTCAGTCGCTGTGAAATCCAAAGGGAATTTTGAAGGTGCGCAATCCCATGTGTTCCAGCTTTTTACGCCCAGTTCTTTCAGCTTCTCTTCTGATGGGTTATGGTCGATGATGATTTGAGTCATGACGATTCCTTAAATTGAGTAATTAAAACCTGCAAATAGAAATGCCGCAAAAACTGCGGCATGACATGTCTGGCGGAAGAGGTGAGATTCGAACTCACGGAGGGCGTGAACCCTCGACAGTTTTCAAGACTGTAGCATTAAACCGCTCTGCCACTCTTCCGGAAAGTCGGCATTATAGCAAACAATCAGTCATCTGGAAGCGTTATTCCAGGAAAAAGTACATCATTAAAGCCAAATTTTGTCAGATCACGGATACGCATGGGGTAAAGTATGCCAAACAAGTGGTCACACTCATGCTGGACGACACGCGCATGAAAGCCGCTCACGGTACGGTCAATCACGTTACCTTGCGGATCAAAACCGCGATAATGCAGATGCTGGTAACGTGGTACCACACCGCGCATGCCGGGGACAGACAGGCAGCCTTCCCAGCCCTCTTCTTCAGTTTGGTCGACCGGGGTCAATTCAGGATTAATCAGAATAGTGAACGGGACCTCTTCCGCATCCGGATAACGCGGATTCGCGCCGACGCCAAACATCACCACCTGCATGCTGACGCCAATTTGTGGTGCGGCGATGCCTGCCCCATTCATCTGCGCCATGGTGTCGTGCATGTCCTGAATCAGCGCATGCAACTCAGGCGTATCAAACTGGGTGACTTTATCTGCGACGCGATATAACAGTGGCTCGCCCATACGCAATACCGGTTTCACCGCCATCGTTGTCTCCTCCCCTACGCTATCGAACAGTCGTTATCAGCCAAATAATGCGCAATCACTGTGCGTACTTTATCCATGGTTTGCTGCAACAACGGCATCACTTGTTCAAACTGGATAGATTGCGCACTATCACCACGGCCAGCGGCAAAGTTTGCCACCGGACAAATGGCAGCATAAGCCAAGCCAAGTTCGCGTGCCAAGACCGCCTCCGGCATACCGGTCATGCCAACAACAGTGGCACCATCGTGCTCGTAGCGGTTGATCTCAGCTGCCGTTTCCAGGCGTGGCCCCTGTACGCACGCATAGACACCGCCATCCACCACGCTATAGCCGACATCAGCCGCCGCTTGCAGGCAGCGCTCGCGCATGGCCTGTGAATACGGCTGGGTAAAGTCGATATGGCGCACAGGCAGCTCAATGCCATCGTGATAAGTGTTACTGCGGCCATAGGTATAATCCAGAATCTGGTTCGGCAACACGATATCACCCGGGATCAGGTTGCGAGCGATGCCACCGACGGTAGCGACCGCCAGCAAGTTGCGTACACCAACAGAATGCAGCGCCCAGATATTCGCCCGGTAATTCACCGCATGCGGTGGAATGGTATGACCGCCACCATGACGCGCCAGAAACACCACTTCTTTGCCATTTATCTCGCCAAACACCAATGGCTGTGAAGGTTCGCCATACGGTGTACGTACGATCAAGCGTTTCGAAATATTTAAATTATCCAGCGCGGTCAATCCGGTACCGCCAATAATGCCTAACATCCTGTCATCCCCAACTTTGATTTCTCTTTAGACTTGTTCATCTGCAAGGCGTAAGCGTATCACGGATTTATGGCATACTTAAGCCATGCAAGCCTTTTCCAAGCCAGCCGAGCCATCTCCCAGCCTGACGCTGGCGCAAACGCACTACGAAAACTTCCCGGTTGCCTCCCTGCTGTTACCCGCGCATTTGCGTCATGCAGTCACGGTGATTTACCAGTTCGCGCGTGAAGCAGATGATATTGCTGATGAAGGCGATGCGACTGAAGCGTCACGGCTGCAAGCATTGCAAGCGTATGAAGACGAGTTATTGCTGATCCAGGCCTATATCAAGCCAGCTAAGCCCTTATTTATCGCCTTGCAGCAAGTGGTTAACACCCACAAACTGGACGTGCAATTATTGCTAGACCTGATAGATGCTTTTAAACAGGACGTGGTTAAAACCCGCTATGCCAATGTTGATGAGGTGCTGGACTACTGCCGCCGCTCGGCCAACCCGGTAGGCCGCTTGATGTTGCAACTATATGGCAGCGATACGCCTCAACACCGGCTGTGGTCTGACCAGATTTGCAGCGCCTTGCAACTGATTAATTTTTATCAGGACATCGCACCAGATCTGCAAAAACACGGTGCGGTTGGGCGCATTTACCTGAGTCTGGACGAGATGCAGGCCGCAGGCATCAGTGAGCAGGATTTACGTCAACAGCGTGTGGATGCGCCCTGGCAAGCTTTTTTCATGCACAATGTGATGCGCGCAGAAACCATGCTGCTAGCCGGGAAACCACTAGGTCGCGCCTTGCCAGGCCGCATCGGTTTTGAGTTGCGCATGATGATTGCAGGTGGCGAACGTATCCTACATAAATTAAAATCCTGCCGTGGCGATATCTATCATCATCGCCCAACCCTGAAAGCCTATGACTGGCTGCTGATTTTGCTGAAAGCCCTGTTTAAACAATGACACCGCAACAATATTGCCAACAAAAAACCCGTGAAAGTGGCTCCAGTTTCACGCTGAGTTTTATGTTTTTACCGAAAGACCGGCGCGATGCCATGACCGCGCTGTATGCGTTCTGTCGCGAAGTGGATGATGTGGTGGATGAATGCACCGATTACCAGATCGCCCAAACAAAACTCGCCTGGTGGAAACAGGAAATCCATAGACTGTTTCATGAAACCCCGCAGCACCCGGTCACCCAGGCCTTAAAACCGGTGGTCAATACTTTTCATTTGCAAGAAGCGCATTTCGTTGAAATCATCGATGGCATGCAAATGGACACGCAATACAACCGTTATGCCGACTTTGAACAACTGGCCTTGTATTGCTACCGGGTTGCCAGCGTGGTCGGGCTACTTTCTGCACAAATTTTTGGCTACAAAGAGCAGGCAACGCTGGAATATGCGCATGACCTGGGCATGGCATTTCAGCTGACCAATATCATTCGCGATGTCGGTGAAGACGCCCGACGCGGCCGTATTTATATTCCCCTCGATGAGCTGGAGCGTGCCGGCGTGACTGAAGATCAGTTACTCAACAGTCAAGCTTCGCCACAAACACAGGCGTTGCTGCTTAAGCAAATTGAACGCGCGGAAATGTTCTATGACAAAGCGCTGAGCCAACTCCCCAAGGCTGATACCAAACCGCAATTGCCGGGACTCATGATGGCCGCTATTTACCGCGCGCTGTTGCAGGAAATTAAACCTGAGCCCAACCTGGTGCTGACGCATAAAGTGGTGCTGCCCCCCTTCAGAAAGCTCAAACTGGCGCTGGGCGCATGGTTTAACTATCGCAAAGCATGATCGCTACCGCGTCTACTCACCGTAAAATTGCGATCATCGGTGCCGGGCTGGCTGGCGTGTCTGCAGCACTCAGGCTGTTGCAACATGGCTACCAGGTGTGTGTGTTTGAAGCCGCGCCACAAGCAGGCGGCCGTGCACGTGGCGTCGCTCATGACGCCACCACCTTGGATAACGGCCAACACCTGTGTATAGGCGCTTATCGCGCTACGCTGACTTTGCTGCAAGAGGCCAACATAGAGGCAGAACAAGTGTTTATGCGCCTGCCACTGGCCCTGCATATGCACAATGGTGCTCAGCGCATGTCATTGGTCACGCCCACATGGCTCCCTGCCCCGCTACATTTATTATGGGGCTTACTCAGTGCGCGAGGATTGGATTGGCAGAGCAAGTGGCGCGCGATCTGCTGGATGCAGCAACTCAAGCAACAGGCATTTGCACTGCCTCATGATTGCACCGTTGCCGCCTTGCTGACGGAAGGTCAGCAAACATCTTTCGCGATTAGCACTTTGTGGGAGCCTCTCTGTTTGGCGGCGCTGAATACACCGATTACCCTGGCCAGCGCACAAACTTTTCTCAATGTGCTACGCGATAGCTTCCAACACCATCGCCAGGACAGTGACTTTCTGGTGGTAAAAAGCGCTTTATCCACTGCATTGATACAGCCATTGCTACAGCGGATTAAAACATTGGGTGGTGATGTCAGGCTACGCACCCCTGTCATCGCGATACAGTCCAAGGAAGACAGCTGTGAGGTATCGACAGCGACAGGCGCAGAAACATTCGACAATGTGATTATTGCAGCAGGCCCGCATCAACTCAAAACCATCGTCGGTGAACTGACATCCAGCCCGGCATTCGACTATCAGCCAATTACCACGATTTACCTGCAATACGGCGTCGAAACGCGCTTGCCTCACCCCATCATGGGCTTATGCCATGGCCTGGCACAATGGGTATTTGACCGCGGACAATGTTGCGATCAGCCAGGATTACTCGCTGTAGTCATCAGTGCGCATCCGCCACTCATCGCCGATAAAGCCGCCTTGGTGAAGCAATGTATTGATGAAATCAACCAGGCGCTATCTGCTTATCAGATGTCACTGCCTACGCAACCCCAGTGGTCGCAAATCATCACCGAAAAGCGCGCCACTTTTAGCTGTACACCAGACTTGCCACGCCCTGCGACGCTCACCTCTAACCCGCAAGTATTTCTGGCCGGTGACTATATCGCCGGGCCCTACCCGGCCACCATTGAGGGTGCGGTCACCAGCGGCTTTGCGGCCGCGCAGGCGATCATAAGCGGCGTATAACGGTTAACCTGCCGAATCTTTGCACACGACCGCGAGGTGATTATTCGCTGGCCGGTAAATACCATCCCCGCTATCAGGAAAACTCTCTTTAAAAGACAACTGTTTGTCCACCTCATAACCCTGTGAACATAACGCACCCGCCTTGGACTGGCACTGCTCCCATGTCGTATTGAACTCGCTGCACGTCAGTGTATAGCCCATCTTGCCTTGTTGCGTCGTATATTGGTGAGGAGTCACGCTGGCACATGCAGACACGATCAGTGGTAAAAGAAAAATGATTTTTTTCATTATTTTTGCTCCTGATGTATTTTTTATTCAGTGTCATCTTATTGTCACACCCATGTGATAAGAGACACCCAGTTTGGGCAAGCACCTGTTGCGAATAGTTGCATGAAGTTTTTGTGACTAAATGGCCGCACAGTGGCGCAAAACATGGATAGCTTTTCCCTGTATCGAAGTCGCTACAAATTGCTACAAAACCCCACCCGTTTGTAACTGACAATCCCGCCCCCGTTTTTTATACTGCATGCATCGTTCATCGCAGAAAGGCAATCACCGTGAAATACGCCACCGTGATGACCACAGGTTTGCTCGTCAACATCTCGATTTTTGCATCAGCTATGCCATCTACAGAAAGCTATGCTGAATTGATGGATAACAAACAACGCATTATTAAACAACTGGCTAAACAGGTGGAATGTGTCAGATTAGCCAGTGATGACCAGGCGCTACGCGCATGCCAGGCGACATTAACGCGTGTAGAAGTAAATGTGATGGATAAAACGGCGAAGAATGCCCAAAAGTTAAAAACTGACAATCCGAAACAAACTGAGTTTTTTTAATGATTTAGCCTAAATACAGGCTCACAACCGCTTCCCTGTGGCTGTCCTCCCTCTTCTGGGCAGCCTCACTCTCTGGCAACGATTGCATTCCCGGCAGTCGTTGCCATTTTTTTATGCGCGCAGCACGTCTATCGCTTGCTCTAACCGGTCCACCGCATCAATATGCAAACCGGCCACACCGCCTTTGGGGGCATTGGCTTTGGGGATAATCGCATGCGTAAATCCCAGCTTGGCCGCCTCTTTCAGGCGCTCTTGCCCACGTTGCACCGGGCGCACCTCCCCTGCCAGACCGACCTCACCAAACACAATCAGCTTATTGGCCAAGGGCTTGTTTTTAAGTGAAGAGACAATGGCCAGCAATACCGCCAGGTCAACGGCAGGTTCACTGATTTTGACGCCACCGACCGCGTTGATAAATACATCCTGGTCGAAACAGGCCACACCTGCGTGCCTATGTAATACCGCCAGCAGCATAGCCAGGCGGTTTTGCTCCAGGCCGACACACAGGCGTTTGGGATTAGGTGCATGTGCGGTATCTACCAGCGCCTGAATTTCAACCAGCAAAGGACGCGTGCCCTCTTGGGTGACAGTAATACAAGAGCCAGGCACCGGCGACTCATGATGCGATAAAAACAAGGCTGAAGGATTGCTGACCTCGCGCAAACCTTTTTCAGTCATGGCAAATACGCCCAACTCATTCACGGCGCCGAACCGGTTTTTAAAGGCGCGGATCAGCCGGAAACTCGAATTCTGGTCACCTTCGAAGTAAAGCACGCTATCGACGATATGCTCCAGCACGCGCGGCCCAGCCAGCGAACCTTCCTTGGTAACATGGCCCACCAGGATCATACTGATGCCTAGTTGTTTGGCGATGCGCGTGAGTTGCGCGCTGCATTCACGTACCTGCGCCACAGACCCTGGTGCAGACTGTAAAGCTTCGGAGTACACGGTTTGAATCGAATCGATCACGACTACATCTGGCTTGTGCTGTTGCAGCACCTGGCTGATTTTTTCCAGGTTGATCTCGGCCAGCACATCCACCTGGCTGGCATCCAGTCCCAAACGATGCGCACGCATGGCAATCTGCTGCGCAGATTCTTCACCGCTGATATAAAAAGACTTCAGGCTTTGCGACACCTTGCATACGGTTTGCAGCAACAGTGTCGACTTACCGATCCCGGGATCACCGCCAATCAGCACCACGCCACCAGCTACCAAACCGCCGCCCAATACACGGTCAAATTCGGCAATACCGGTTGCCTGCCGCGACACATCCTGCGCCTCGACCTCGGCCAGTTTCTGCAGTTGCGCCGTCGGTGCCAGGCTGGCAAAGCGGCTTTGCGTCACTGCCTCAGGCACGGTTTCTACCAGCGTATTCCAGGCATTGCAGCTCGGGCACTGGCCTTGCCATTTAGGCTCAGAGGCACCACATTCAGTACAGGTATATTGTGTTTTTGCTTTAGCCATGAATTTTAAAAGGCACCCTGGCCGTGACGGCGCATAACAATTCGTAACCGATGGTACCGCTGGCATGCGCAACCTCATCTACCGGCACTTGCTCGCCCCACAACTCCACTGTACTGCCGATGGCAGCCTGTGGAATATCGGTAATATCGGCTGCCAGCATATCCATCGAGACCCGCCCCAATGTGCGGGTTAAATGACCGGCTACGGCAATGGGCGTGCCTGTAGGGGCATGCCGTGGATAACCGTCCGCATAGCCGCAAGCGACAATCCCCACGCGTGTGGGTTTGTCTGCGGTAAACAGGCTGCCATAACCGACACTCTCACCCGCGGCAATTTCCTGCACGGCAATCAGCCCCGACTGCAATGTCATCGCCGGTTTCAAGCCAAGGCTGCTGGCTGATTTTTCAGCTACAGGCGTCGCGCCATATAGCATGATACCAGGGCGTACCCAGTCTGCATGTGTGTGTGACTGCTGCACAATAGCCGCGGAATTGGCCAGCGAGCGTGCATAGGAGGCTGGCATCATCTGCGCCACGACTTGCATGGCAGCACCCGTGCCATCGGCCACATCTGCGTTGGCGAAATGGGTCATCAATATCAGTTCACGCACATTCGCTGAACTAGCCAACTGCTGTAATGCCTGGTGATAGTCATGCGGCTGAAAGCCCAAACGGTGCATACCGCTATCCAGCTTCAGATACACCCGCAGCGGAATATTGGGGGCACTCTCCAGCACCCACGCCAACTGGGCTTGATGGGAGACCACCGTATCCAGATGATAGCGGTCAACCAGCGCCATTTCCTCAGCCGAGAATACGCCTTCCAGCAATAAAATCGGGTGCTGGTAACCAGCATCGCGCAAGGCAATCGCCTCACTGATATTGAGTACAGCAAAGGCATCTGTTTCCTTTAGTCCACGCGCGGCATTGAGCAGGCCGTGGCCATAGGCATTGGCCTTGACGACGGAAATGACTTTAGATTGCGGCGCATAGCGCCTGACTTGCGCTAGGTTATGCGCCAGCGCAGCTTCTGAAATATGAGCAATAATAGGACGCATATATAATGCCAGCCAGATTAATACTCGTCAGGCATATACGCGGCGTTGGCGTAATCCATAAAGCGTGTATGTGCGCCCATAAAGGTCAGGCGCACGCGACCAATCGGGCCGTTACGCTGCTTGGCGATAATAATTTCTGCCGTGCCTTTTTCAGCACTGTCCGGGTTGTAGTACTCATCCCTGTACACGAACATGATCAAGTCGGCATCCTGTTCAATCGCGCCAGATTCGCGCAAGTCACTCATTACCGGACGCTTGTCCGGACGCTGGTCCACACTGCGGTTTAACTGCGAAATCGCAATTAATGGCACGTTTAACTCTTTAGCCAATGCTTTAAGCGAGCGCGAGATTTCTGAAATTTCTGTCGCCCGGTTTTCACCCTGGCGGCCAGCTGGTGAACTCATCAACTGCAAATAGTCGATAACGATCAGACCTAGCTCGCCAGTCTGCCTATGCAAACGACGCGCACGAGCGCGCACGTCAAAGCTGCTTAAACCAGCGCCTTCATCGATATAAATCGGCGCTTCGTTGAGTTTGCCCAGGGCCGTGGTCAGCTTTTCCCAGTCCTCGTCTTCGAGGTTACCGTTACGCATCTTATGCTGGTCCAGGCGGCCAATCGAACCAATCATACGTGTGGTCAGTTGTGTGGCGCCCATCTCCATCGAGAAAATGGCCACGGCTTTATTGGTCTCCAGCGCCACGTTTTCGGCAATGTTAATCGCAAACGCGGTTTTACCCATGGACGGACGACCGGCAATAATCACCATATCCCCGCCTTGCAGGCCAGAAGTCATGGAATCAAGGTCACTAAAGCCGGTCGGGATACCCGTCACATCAGAATGATTTTCACGTGAATACAGGTAGTCAATACGGTCTGCCACTTGCGGCAACAGTACTTGCATGCCCAAAAAGCCCTGGCTCTTGCGGTTACCACCTTCAGCAATCTGGAAAATCTTGGCTTCTGCTTCATCCAGCAATTGCTGTGCATTACGGCCATTCGGCAGATAAGCGCTTTCGGCAATATCGGTGCCGACAGTGACCAGTTGGCGCATGACAAAACGTTCATGCACGATTTCCGCATAACGGCGAATATTGGCCGCGGTGGGTGTATTCTGTGCCAGCGCGCCCAGATAAGCGACACCACCCACGGTAGTCAATTCATTGCTGTTTTCCAGCGACTCAGCCACCGTCACAATATCAGCAGGCTGGTTGCGCTCAATCAAGCGCGCAATATGTTCATAAATCAGCTTGTGGTCGTGCTGATAGAAGTCCTGCGGGGCCAAGATATCGGCGATCTTGTCCAGCGCTTCATTGTCGAGCAACAGCCCGCCCAAGACCGATTGCTCAGCTTCGATGGAATGTGGAGGGAGTTTTAAGAATTCGAGTTGTTCATCAGCCATCTGGTGATTATACCGAAAAGCAGTCTGGCTTTTTGAGCTTTCAGGACAGATGAAAGATTAAAATACTTTAGCCACAGAGATCTCAGAGGACGCAGAGAAAAATCTCATACACTATACTTGCAAGTTATCGAGTAACTTTATACAGCGCGAGCCACAAACGCTGTTGGCTCTGTGGCTAAAAAGAAAAAAGGCTACCGAAGTAGCCTTTTCTTGTACTGCATGCAGAGGCTTGATTAAGCTTCTGGCGTCACTGTTACAGTGATATCTACAACCACGTCGTGGTGCAGCGCAACGCTCACAGCGAAGTCACCGATGTTCTTCAGTGGGCCGTTTGGCAGGCGCACGTCAGATTTTTTCACTTCGTGACCTTGTGCTTGCAAGCCTTCAGCGATGTCCATGTTAGTCACGGAACCGAACAGACGACCATCAACACCCGCTTTTTGAGTCACGGTCAGGCTGAAACCAGCCAGTTTTTCGCCACGT
Source organism: Methylophilus sp. Q8 (assembly GCF_000800115.1). NCBI lineage: Bacteria > Pseudomonadati > Pseudomonadota > Betaproteobacteria > Nitrosomonadales > Methylophilaceae > Methylophilus > Methylophilus sp. Q8. The sequence goes on from NZ_JUHE01000001.1 coordinate 2,883,197, forward strand.
GCTTGCGCAACGGCCAACAAGTCGGCTTGTTGTTTTTCCAACTCAGCGCGCTGTGCTGCAAAAACAGCTTTGTTTGCTTCTGTTGCACGTTTAGCTTTACCCTGTGGAATCAGGAAGTTACGGCCGTAACCGTCTTTCACTTTAACCACGTCACCCAATGAGCCCAGGTTTGCTACTTTTTCCAATAAAATTACTTGCATGTTGTTCTCCTAAGCCGCCAATTAACCTGGGTGTTTGTCTGTGTAAGGCATCAGCGCCAGGAAACGCGCGCGTTTAACCGCGGTTGTCAGTTGGCGTTGGTATTTAGCCTTGGTACCAGTCATACGGGCTGGGATGATTTTGAAGTTTTCAGAAACGAAATCTTTCAACAGATCTACGTCTTTGTAATCAACTTCTTTGATGCCTTCTGCGCTAAAACGGCAGTAACGGCGACGTTTGTACATATCTCTTGCCATTTGAAACTCCTTAAATTCTTTAATACTGTATTCGCTGTAATTCTTGTATATGCAGTACCACTTGTGTGCTTTTTGCACTGCGCTGTGCCAAAAACCCTTTGACTTTGATGTGATCGCCGCTTTGCAATGGCAGATTGGCTTTCTCACCAATCAGCACCGCAGGTAATAGACACTGCACTTTTCGATTCAGGCCAGCTTCGCTTTGCTCTGAATCATGTTGCAATTGCAATCGCAACAAGGGTAAGCCTGCCGGTGTGTAACGCAACGCTTCAATAGATTGAATGGTTGCCGCAATCACCAGCGTATTCACAACACTTAAGCAGCAGCCTCGGTGGTAGCAGCAGGTGCGTCACCAACGATGGTTTTGGATTTTTCCTCTTTCATCATTGGGCTTGGTGCTGTGACTGCTGTTTTCGTCGCGATTGTCAGGTGACGTAATACAGCATCGTTAAATTTGAAGCCGTGTTCCATTTCTTCCAGTACTTCCTGGCTCACTTCGATGTTCATCAACACGTAGTGGGCTTTGTGTACTTTTTGAATTGGATAGGCAAGTTGACGACGGCCCCAGTCTTCCAAACGGTGGATGTTGCCGCCATTGCCAGTGATTTGAGCGCGGTAACGCTCGATCATTGCTGGCACTTGTTCACTCTGGTCAGGGTGAACAATAAACACGATTTCATAGTGTCGCATGAGATTTCCTTGTGGTTATTAGCCACCTTCAGAACCAATCAACGTTTGCTGGGAGCATACATTGCTTGCGATCAAAGTGTGGCAAGGTTGCAAAGCACGCGATTATAAACCGGATTTGATGCTGCAATCAAGGACTTATTACTTTTTGGGCGGATTCTCTAGCGTCTTGTCTTCTTTTGGCAGGTAATAAGGGTCAGACACATAGCCCGGCCCTTTCATAATAATGATCACGATCAGGCCGATGGTCATGGCGCCAATAAAAAACCAGAAGGTAAACAGCAAACCAAGAAACATGGCCGTACGTTCAACGTCGCGTGTCAGCAAGTCGCCATGTTGCCACCAGGCATGCACTAAGGGTGTCGCAAACACCAGAGTGCCCAGCAGCCACCATTTAGGCAGTTTTTTCAACAACTGCCACTCTTTATGACTGGGATAACGTACACCATTTGGAAGTTTATTTAATCTACCCATGTGTTTCCGATCCAACCCACGCATCCATACGATTATTTACCTTTGCATTTTAACGCAAGTATGACCCTGTTTTAAAAGGAAAAATTCAAGATCTGACAGCAATTGATTTATATCAAGCATATTTTCCGTCATCCACAGAGACTATCATATTAAAGAAGCTGCAAATTACGCCGTAAAACCCTTGAGACCATAAAGACACAGCGGGCAAAGTTCGCCCTGCGCAAGAATAACTTGAGGTAACTGCATGCTGGTACAAAAAAAACAAACCCATTGGGAAGGCATCCTGCAGGCCATACAGAACTCGTATGCGATCAAACGCCATATTGAATTCTTTAACTGGCTGAAACAAGACATTCATCCGCTGATGCGGCACGATGTATTGTTGGCGGCATGGGGTGACTTTAGCAGTGGCGAACTACATTTTGATGTGTCGTCTTCCTTGCCGGAAGCGTCCACACAGCGTTTGCTCGAAGACTCTGCCATTGTGAATTACCTGATGTGCAATCTCTATAAGCGCTGGGTAGAAAATGACGACAAGTGGTATGTCATTAATCGCTTTGACGCCAGCGGCATCCATGCGCAATCCCCTAACCCGTTTACACAGCAACTGCTTAAGATGCACTCTTTAATGGTGTACGGTGTGCGAGATACCCGGGGTAAAGCCGATTGCATCTATGTCTTTTTTGATCGCACCAAAGAGTTTACTGTCCCAGACCAGATGCTGGGCATGATCATGCCACATCTGGATGCTGCTATCCGCCGTGTTGGCCATCTGGCACCGGTGGTTAAAGATGAAGACTTGCTCGATAACATGGCGCAAGGCGGATTGTCTGACCGCGAGCAGGAAATCTTGCATTGGGTACGCAGTGGTAAAACCAATTTCGAAATCGGCATGATCCTGAACATCAGCGCCAATACGGTCAAAAACCACCTCAAACGTATCTTTCAGAAGCTGGATGTGTCTTGCCGGGCACAGGCTGTGGCGAAAACAGGCATGCCTGCTGGTGCACGCCGCCCAAGCTAGGCCTAATATTAAAGCTAAGCCGCCACTTAACCTCGCCCGGTAAAGCGCTGGATATCCCGCATCTGCCGTTTGGTGGGGCGTCCCAGACCACGGTCACGCTCGGCAAATTGATCAGCGCCCGTTTCCTGCGCCTGCTGACGCACACGCTGGCTTTCATCTGTTTCGCGGTAGAGCAGCGCGGCCTCTGGCGCACCACGGCGCACATTGCTTAACGCCAGCACTTCTACTTCAATCTGCATATCCTTATTTTTGATGCTGACGCGCATGCCTGGCTTCATTTCCCGCGCATTCTTGGCGCGGTCACCATCAATACGCACCTTGCCGCCATCGACCGCTTCTGCGGCCAGACTGCGGGTTTTAAAAAAACGGGCAGCCCACAACCATTTATCCAAACGACAACCATCGTCTTTTTCTGGTGGCGCTTCCTGTTTACGGTGATGCGTACGTGGCATAAAACTTAGAGATTAAGATGATTGTCTTGATGTTGCTGGAAATAAGCCATGCGCGCCTGATTACGTTCCAGAGTATGACGGTAACTGGCCAATGCGCTTTGCGCGCGTGCCATCAGGCTGTCACCAGCATAGGTGCCATCCGCCTCTTGCGTGCCTGCCTCACACTCGGTGAGGTGCGCAATCCCTTCCAGCACATGGTCGATGGCAATAATTTTAAACATGCCATTATTCACTGCGGTCACCACGCTTTCATCCAGTATCAGGTGGCGCTGGTTGCGTTTGGGGATAATCACCCCCTGCTCCCCATTTAAACCCAGCGCTTCACAGACGCGGAAATAGCCTTCAATCTTCTCGTTGATGCCTCCAATCGGCATCACTTCACCAAACTGATTCAGCGCACCAGTGACGGCCATGCCTTGCTTGATTGGCAAGCCAGTCAACGCAGACAGCAAGGCAAACAGCTCGGCACAGGACGCTGAATCGCCTTCGACACCGTTATACTCCTGCTCAAATACCAGCGAAGCACTCAAGCTCAACGGCGCCAGCGCCCAAAAACTGGCACTGAGCCAGTTTTGCAGAATATAAATGCCTTTGTCATGCGTGGGGCCACTCATATTCACTTCGCGGTCAATGTTAATCACCCCACTGCGGCCTGGATAACAACGGGCGGTAATACGGATAGGCGAACCAAAACTGGCATCCCCCAGCTCGATATGGGTCAGGCCATTGACCTGGCCAACCACGTTGCCATGGACCTGAATCAGCAACTCGTTATCAATAATGGAGTCACGAATCTGCGCCTCAAAGAACTGCTGGCGTAGCAAGCGTGCGGACAGCGCTTGTTTCACATGCACATCAGTAATCAGGCGTGCATCGTCGGCAACCGCCGCACTTTCGTGCATCAACTGGTCCAGATGCGCAAAGTGCGTACTGATACGGCCCTGGTCTTCTTCCAGCCTATGCATAAACTGCAGCAACACATTCACTGCGGCACCGCTAAAATGAGACAACGCTTGCTGCTGGCATTTGCGTGCAATGTAACCGGCGATCCAGGCATAGTTATCCAGCGTCGCCGTGACGCGATCTTCGAACTCAACTTTAATGGGGAAAAAGTCAAAGAAATCCGGTTGCGCTTCCAGGCAATCGTAATAATCTTCGCGGCTGGCAATCATGACAATTTTCACATGTACCGGCAGCGCAGCGTGGCGGTTACCACCGGCGCCTTGCTGGGCGTGATTGGCCCAATCTTCAATCTGCACTTCACGATTACGCATCAGGCGATACAGCTTCTCCAGCAAGGCGCTGCCGTTGCCTTCATCCTGCATCAAATCACGCAAATGCAGCAGCAACATGCCGCCATCGGCCTGATGCAAGCTACCGGCACGCAAGCGCAAAAACTCTGGCCATTGCGCCGCCTCACCCACGGCAGTTTCCAGCATGCCAAACAAAGCTGCAAACCCAGGGTCCTTTTCCTCAACCACCGGTTGCTTCACACCTGATGTCAGGTTAGCGCGCTGGTCCACCAGCAAATTGACGCGAAAGCGTGACAAGAAACTATCGTTGATAATACTGTCCGAGCCATTGTCGCCATCATTCCCTACTTGCTGCCAGGCCTGCAAATAGGCCAGCACTTCCGGTTTGATGATATTAAAGAATGACGACAATTTGGCACTGCTTAACTGTGAGCGCAGGCCATCCACACGCTCTTCCAGCCAGGTTTCGGCTTTAGACAGATTGACCTGGCCGCTGGCATCAAGCCATTGCTGCATTTCAGCAATCAGCCCTTTGATAAAAGAGTCCATGACCGTGCGCAACTGTGCACCCAGCCCAGCGGGCAATTTGATATAGTTCACGCAAGCCTGCTGGCTAAAGTCATACAGCGCCACCAGGTCCGTCAGCGAACTATCAATGCCAGTGACTGCGGATGCCTTCATCGCCGCCATGGTTAACCCGGCCCGGCCAGAGCCTGGGGTACCCAGCACCAGCACATTGCTGCCAGCCTGCTGCAATGACAAACCCATCATCAATGTTTTTTGTGCTTCGGGCTGCAGTTTCCAGCCGTAATCGTTGAGACCCAAATCCGCAGCGTCCAGTAGCTCTTCGGTAGACTCAAACGACATGGGTGACAGTTTGTAAGAAACAGTCATTTCATTGGGACTCAGTACTTGCATCATTTAGGCAGTTTCCACTGTTGTTTTGCTTGTTCATCAGATGCACGGGCTTCTACCCAGTGCTGACCAAAATCACCAACTTCTTTTTTCCAGAAAGGCGCTTCGGTCTTTAAATAATCCATCATAAAAGCACAGGCCTCAAACGCCGCTTGCCGATGCACGCTGGTCGCCGCCACCAGCACAATCTGCGCCTGCGCCGTGAGCGAACCGACGCGATGTATCAAGCGGATGCCGAGCAATGGCCAGCGCTGCGTGGCCTGTTGCGCAATCTGCTGCAAGGCTTTTTCGGTCATGCCCGGATAATGCTCAATCACCATTTCGCTGACTTGACCGTCAGTGGACACATCGCGCACCAAGCCGACAAAATTAACCAGCGCCCCCGCTTGCGGCGTAGCCGCTCTCAACTGTTGCAACTCGGCGCCGACATCAAAATCGCCAGGCTGCACAGACACCTTGAGATACATGACTTCGCTCAAACTATCCTCCGGTCACCGGCGGAAAAAACGCCACCTCATCGCCCTCATCAAACGTCGCCATGTCATCAACCAGTTCATGGTTAATCGCGGCACGTACCACACCACTGCCATCAAACAGTTTCTGCCAGGTCGCACCACGACCGGATAACCATGACTTAAGCGCGATGATGGTCTCCACCTCTTCTGGCAACACGACATCCTCAGATGAGTAATTCACAACCTCTTTGATGCGGGCGAAATATAAAATGGTGATCTTCATGGGTTGCTCTTTCCGGCCTCGTCTAATTCATCCAGCATGTCCAGCGGCTCCAGGCCGGCGGTCTGCGCCAATTCTACTTTTTCAATCTGGGCAAAGCGCCTGGATATTTTTTGGCTGCTGATATGTACGTCCTGCGCGTTTTCATGCGCCTGGCGGATATTATCGGCCAGTTTCTTCATACGGGTATCGAAACGGTCAAAATCTTTACTCAGTTTGCCCAGTTCGTCTTTAATAATATGCACTTGCTTGCGCATCTCAACATCTTTGAGCACGGCGCGGGCCGTATTGAGCACAGCCATCAAAGTCGTCGGTGACACCAGCCATACACGCTTTTGCATGGCGTAATCCACCACATCGCCATGGTAGGCATGAATCTCGGCAAACACCGCTTCGGCCGGAATAAACATCACGGCACCATCTGACGTTTCATTGGCAATAATGTATTTGTTGCTGATATCGTCGATGTGTTTCCTGATATCGGCTTTAAACAATTTGGAAGCCTGCGCCTGCACCAGTTCGCCCAGGCTGCTATCGATCATGCGGTGGTAATTTTCCAGCGGAAACTTGCTATCTACCGCCACCGTGCCGGTCGGCTCAGGCAAAAACAAGGCACAATCGACGCGCGCACCATTGCTCAAGGTATGCTGCATGGCAAAACTGTTTACTGGTAACACATTGCGCACCAGGCCTTCCAGTTGCACCTCACCATAGGCGCCACGACTGCGTTTGTCGCCTAGTAACTCCTGCAAGCTCACCATATTGACGCTAAGGCCATCAATTTTCTTTTGCGCCTCATCAATGGTGGCCAGGCGCTCCATCACGCTAACAAACGTCTCGTTGGTTTTTTTGAAGCCTTCTTCCAGGCGGATAGACACCTTGCCACTCATTTCTTCCAGGCGGCCATCGACTACTTTGGTCAGCGCTTCAATGCTTTGGGTCAGGGTTTGAGTGGTGGTTTGCAAAGCAGTTTTCAGCAGGTTTTGTTGCAACATGCCCTGTTCGGACAAGCCGTTACGCAAACTCAGGCTGAGTTGCTCACTGCTCTGGCTTAAATGGTCGCGCTGCGCCACTTGCAAGGCTTGCATGGCTTCACGCGTCGCCGTCAGCTCTTGCGACAATTGCGCGCGCAAACGATCCTGCTGATCTGCATTCAGGCTTTGCAAGCGGTCAGCCAATTGATTCAGTGACTGATGCATCTCGCTCATCATCAAGCGATGCTTTTCTTCGAGCTGTTGGGAAAGTAATTGCGCCAGCGCCTGTTGTGCCGAGTGTTGCTGTGTACGCCACTGCCAGACCAGCATGGCAATCACCAGCAGCAAGAGAAATAACTGAATAATTTGTAGCGTCATGGCGGCATTATAGCCGATGACCGTGTACGCCACATCGGCTCGCAGCAAATTCGGCTGCGAGGATGCGGGTGTATTGAAACAGCGATTAAGCTAAAACATTAATGTTCATGCGCATGTAAACCAGGCGCGCCGTGCGCTTTGGCCAGCCATTGCATTTCCGAAGGATTGTGCTCCATATCGCCCAGATCGGCATAATCCACATGCTGGTAATTGCTGAGTGCCGTCAGTGAGGTGCCAGGCGCGATTTCTACGGCCTGCTCAGACTTGGCTGCTGGTTGCAGCGATTGCAACTGGATGCTCACCGTGTGCTGCGGGTAGCTATAAGCGACTTTATAAGGTAATTTTAATGCCGGAATCCACCATACTTCGCTGCGGATGCCATCGCCTAAAGTACCCACATATTTCTCTACCGGGTAGCCATATTGCGTGGCAGACGCTGCGTCCACTTTCTGCAAGCTGGCCAGTTCGCTATCTGTCACCAACTGTGATTTCAGTTGCCAGAACTGTTCATCGGTTTTGATGGACAACAGTTTCAAATCCACATCGGCATAATCAATCGCGCGACGCTCATCGTGCATCAAATACACATAATTCATTTGCCCGGCCGGTTTTTTCAGCCACAGGCTGCTGTGATGCGCTGGTTCACCGTTTTGATACAGATTGCGTATCTCCACCTGATTCGTGTCACGCATTAACCACCATTGCACATGTTTGGCCTCTTCTGCCTTGCACGGCGAGGCGCACTGCACCGTTTCATAACGCGCATTCACCACGTCATCTGCCATTGCGCCAGCACTTATCAACATCAATGCCAGGCATCCAGCTGATTGTTTAAATATCATTTTATTCCATTCCGACTAAAGGGATCAGGGCAGCTTGAAGCTGCCCTGCAATCACTCGCTATGCACCAGCATACCGCAACTTAGAAGCCAAAAGCATCTTTCATCACTTGGTAGATATAGCTTTGCTCTTGAACACCGTGTACCAGGTAGGCTTTAGGGCCAATGGCGTAAATTGCCACCTCTTCACCGGCGTGGGTTTCTGAGCTCAGTGGTACCAGTGCTTCCTGATGGAAATCAGGATCTTCAGTGTCCACGCCAGACATATCCACGACACGACCTGCAGCGATAGACTCGTTATACACGGCATCGCCTGGAGAGTTAACGTGGTAGCCTGGGCCGTTGGCAAAACTCACAGTGGTGTAAGGCTTGCCATCTGCTGCCAGCGTTGGTGTGGTTTTGCCTGGCTCAACCACTTTACCCAAAATTGGGTTGCCGCGTTTTGGATAACCGCCAATGGTCAAAGTGTGGCTATGGTCAGCCGTCACAATGATCAGGGTGTCGTTCAGGTTCACCTTGGACGCTGCTTCACGCACTGCATCAGACAATGCCACCGCATCCTTGAACGTACGATAGGCGTTACCGGCATGCGAAGCATGGTCGATACGACCGCCTTCTACCATCAGGAAATAACCGTTCTGGTTTTTCTTCAGGATATCGATCGCTTTACCCGTCATATCAGCCAGTGATGGTTCACCAGCGATGTCATTCGGGCGGTCTTGCTCATATTCCATATGGGATGGATTGAACAGGCCCAGCACTTTGTTCGTGGTCACTGGATTCAAAGCATTAAATGCAGTCTGGTTTTCGATATACACGCCACCAAACTTGCTCACGTATTCTTGTGTCAGGTTACGGCCATCAGTACGGCGGCCTTTGGTGCCTTCGATATCGGTAATGCTGTTAGGCAGGAAGTAGCTACGGCCACCACCAAATACCACGTCAATGCCATCACCAATTTTGCCGTTGCCAAAGTTATCAATCAGTTGCGCAGCGATGTCTTTCACACCATTGCTGGCAGCGGCGGCAGACAGGTTCGCATTCGCTTCCCAGTCGCGGTTAGAGATATGCGCGTAAGTAGCTGCTGGTGTGGCGTGTGTGATACGTGCAGTTGAAACCACGCCAGTGGATTTGCCTGCCTGCTCGGCTTGCTCCAGCAATGTCGTCACTTTGTTAGCGTTCAATACTGTTGGGCTAGGCTCATTACGCGCCACAGACTGGTTAAGTGACAAAATACCATCGTTGGTTTTTACACCAGAAATCATGGCCGTCATGGTTGGTGCAGAGTCAGCCGTTTGCTGGTTGGTAGAATATGTTTTAGACAAGGCAACATATGGGAACTCTTCAAAAGACAATTTGTGACGTTCGCCGTCAATGCCTTTCAGTTGACCTTCAAAAATACGCGCACCAGTCACGGTAGAGATACCCATACCGTCACCCACGAACAAAATCACGTTTTTCGCTTTTTTGGCATTTGGTACCAGCTTCTTGCTGTCATTCAGGCTGGCAGCACCATCGTTCAGCCAGAACTGGGCATCTTCAGCCATCGCCGCGTTAGAAAGCAGTTGTGAGCCCAGCAGCATGGCGACCATGGCCGTGCGTTTCAAGTTAAACAGTTGCATGTTGATTCCTTTATCAGCTTTTAATATTGTATGTTATGAATAACGACGGCGCATCACCGCCGCAATGATGCCCAGGCCAGCCAGCATCAAGGCATTGGTATCCGCCTCAGGCACAGATGAAACAGCTTGCAGACTGACGTTATCAACGCCCAGTTGCAATGCACTCTGGTTGGCTACGGTGGCAAAGCGCAACACATAGCTGCCACCAGCAGCCAGGCTGGAAGACAAGTCAAACTGGTAGTTGATATAGTGATTGACTGCCAGGCCGCCGTTAGCACCGCCCACGTACAGGGTTTGCAAGATATCTGCGCTATCGGTCGAGAACGGGTCACTGCCAGCCTTCAGCAAGTCCACACGCACATGCTGGTTAGGATGATCGGTCGCATCCACGCTGTAATCCAGGCCAGCGGCATCAATCTCAGTCGTCGCATTCTGGTTATTGACAAACATCTGGAACGACAAGGTTGCCTGGCTCACGGCAGCCGTGGTAAAGGATTGGTACAACACATTGCCAGCCAGGCCGTAGTTATCCAGCAAGCCATAGTAGCTGCCCTGATAAGCCCCTGCAGTGGCATTGCCTGTCACTTCTGACACATTGCCTGATTGTGACAATACGCTGCCGAAAAAGCCTTGCTCGGCCACTTGCCAGCCGGAAATATCGTAGCTATCTACGCCCTGCACTTCGAAACCACCGTTTTGAATCAATTCGGCAGCTTGTGCCTGAGACAGCATGGCTGTGCCCAGCAAACCTGCCATTAGCCAAGGTTTAAGTTTCATTCTGAATATCCTCTCTTAAGTACACTTACGATGTCGCTCACTGTTTTTAAACACAGGGCCTGCGCACTGTGTCGCTTTGAGCATTCTTGAGAAACTGTATGTCAGAAAGTTTTCACTGGCATGAAGCTTATATGACGGGCCTGACTACGCCGATTGAGAGTGACCGGGAATAAAAAAGAAAAAACCCCGCATTGGCGGGGCTATAAAGAGACTTTAAACTTGAAAAACACAACACAATGACATAAAGGCATCCTGGATGCTGACAATCAATCAAACAAACATCTAAAACAAATTCAGATTTAAGTAGATGATGATCGCTGCGTCTTTGTGATGTTGCTAGAATACTGACGACGGCTCATGGTCACAATGACCCGTTCGGGTCATCTGACATAAAGATCAAGCGAAGCACAAGCAAAGAATAACAAGGGAGCGACATGTTAAAACTCAAATTGATGCTGGGCTTCTGGCTGGCCAGCCTGACCCGCAAGTTAAAAAATAACTTTTACCTCTATCTGGCCCTGTTATTCAGCTTGATGATACTGCTAGATGCGGCTGTATTTCACGTCGGCCAGAATATGCGCGACAAAGCGTTTGACCTCATGGTCAAAAACCGTATCCTCAAACCGGCAGCTGATCAGAGTATTGTCATTATTGATATCAATGAAGCCAGCCTGGACGCCATGGCCAAGGAATATGGCCGCTGGCCGTGGCCGCGCCAGGTGATCGGCGAACTGGTGGAAAATATCCAGCAGCAACAACCGAAAGCTATCGTCTTTGATATTGTGTTTTCGGATGCCGACGTCTACAACCCGGACAGTGACAGCTACTTTAATGATGTGATTAGCGAATGCCAGCACTGCTTCTTTCCATTGCTTCGCCTGGACGCCAGCCAGGATAGCCAGAGCCAGCTGAAGTATGCGCAAATTCCTGGGCTGGTCGCGGCCACCGATGCGGACAAACAAGCCACGTTTGCTGCAATTCCACCCTATTTCAAAGGTGCCTGGAAGCCAGGTCGCCTGGGCACGCATAATGTGTACCCGGATAACGATGGCGTGGTGCGCCAATACCGCATGCGCCACCAGGATAGAGGCTGGACCTTGCCCGCGCTGCCGCTGGTGGTTGCCAATGCCCAGGGAGAGATCAGCAGCAATACGCCGGACGAAATGCTGCTTAACTGGCGTGGCAAACCGTTCACTTATGCCTACGTAAGCTTTAGCGACGTTTACCGTGACCTCACCAGTGCACAACCCAAGCGAGGCAAGGATGAGTTCAAGGACAAGATTGTCATCATCGGCTCCACCGCCCCTGCCCTGTTTGATATCAAACCTACCGCCATGGACAAGCAGTTTCCAGGTGTTGAAATCCTCGCCACGGCGCTGGATAACAGCCTGCACCAGGATTACCTCAAGGTCTGGCGCGGCAAGCTGCCTTATATCCTGCTGAGCTTTTTACTGGTGTGGCTGACGACGCTGGCGTTTTACTTCAAGATTGACCGCGACCGTTTTAATGGCGTGTTTACTGGTAGCCAGATTGGTTTGCTGGTGTTGTCTTACCTGGCGATCAACCTGTTTCATACCTATTTGGACCTGGCGGCGCCTATCTTCTGGGCAGTGGCTTATTTCGGTGTCGCCAAAATCTATGCGCTGGCCACCGACCGTGCACTGCAACGCTGGCTAGCATTTGGCCTGACCTCCAGCAGCAATGAACTGGAAGTACTGCTGATGCCGATTGCCATCGAAAGCCAGGAAACACTGGGCGATGCGGCCATGAAACGCATTCGTCGTGAAGTCGAGCAAGCCTGCCGGGCGCCGACGCAGATCGATATTCTCACCGGCACGCAAAGCGGTATCTGGGGCCTGTTTGGCGATATGGTGATGGTCAGCTGGCAATATGCGCCGGAAGCAACTTACCGCGAGGCGGCACAACAAGATGCACAGCAACTATCGGCACAATTACAAGCATTAATTAATCAACTGAGTCTACCTGGCCAGCCCGTCGTGCGTTATGGGTCGCATCAGGGCAAGATTGCCAACAACGCATCACAACTGGCTGCACAGTGGCGCATCTTGTTTGCACAAGCCATGATACAGCTGGAGATGGCCGCTTTAAGTCATTCGGACTTGTCTAGCGATCAAAGCAGCACACATAACAACAATCAGGAGAACAAGGCATGATCAAAAAAAGCTTATTCTGGCTACTGACGGCATTCGCATGCAGTCAGGCAGTCGCAGCGGAGACCGGGGTCGCCCTCAAAGCGGACCAGTTACGGGCAGATACCTTTAGCGACGCCAAGGTCGTCGGCAGCGTTAATAAAAACGATGCTGTCGAAATCCTCAATAAAAAAGGCGCCTGGCTACAAATTAAAGCCGCCGGCAAAACCGGCTGGGTACGCTTGCTCACGGTTAAACGCAACAGCGCGGGTGGCAATAATGTCGCAGGCGTGGTCGGCGTGGCTACCGGCCGCAGTGGCACCGGAAAAGTCGTATCGACTACCGGTATTCGCGGCCTGAGTGCCGAAGACTTGAAAACCGCACAATTCAACGAAGCTGAAACCAAGAAGCTGGAAAGCTACACGGTGAACGCAGAAGACGCCAAGCAATTTGCCAGCAACGGTGGCCTCAGCAGCCACCAATATCCTTACTTTACGGGAGGCGCGCAATGAACAAGACCTTAACACAAGCAATGGCGCTTGCATTATGTAGTAGCCTGGCATGGGGCACCGCTTCTGCGCTTGACCTTAAAGGCGTACTCAAAGACGCCGTCAATGAGCAACTAGGCACCACCAACAAAACTGAAGCAGCCGCCACGACCACGCCACAAAGCACTCCGTCAGCGCAAGACAAGCTGGCCAATATCAACTGGAAAAACCCTAGCCGCGAAGACGAAATTGCAGTGGGCCGCAATGTCACTGGCACCATTCTCGGCGCTGCGCCCCTGGTCAATGACGCACAGTTACAGCAATATGTGAACAAAGTGGGGCGCTGGGTAGCCAGCCAGTCCGAGCGCGCCGATTTACCCTGGCATTTTGGTGTCATTGAAAGCACAGATGTCAACGCGTTTGCCGCGCCAGGCGGCTATGTACTGATTACCAAAGGCTTGTATCAACGCTTAAGCAGTGAAGCGCAACTGGCCGGTGTCCTGGGGCATGAGATCGCCCATGTGGTGCAAAAACACCACCTGAAAGTGATGCAGAAACAGGCCTTGCTGGATGCGGGCACCTCATTCTTAAAAGAGAAAATCAGCAAAAACAAACTGACCCAGCGCGCAGTCTCCACCGGCGCAGAAATCAGCGCGCGCAACCTGGATAAAAGTGCCGAATTTGAAGCGGACAGCATGGGCACAGTACTGGCTGCACGCGCTGGCTACGAAGCCTATGGCCTGGCGGAGGTGCTGCAGGACATGGAAACCATCAATAACAATGATGGCAGTGTCGCCCTGCTGTTCCAGACGCATCCACACCCGGACGACCGGCTGGCGCAACTAAGCCTGGTCAGCGGCGACCAGATGGACAACATCAGTGGTGGCAAGACGCTGGAAAACCGCTTGTATAAGCTGAAATAAACACGGCTGCAAACGCATAAGGCTCGCCATGGCGAGCCTTATTTCTTGATCAATTACAGCTGATTTATACCCAGTCGCGCGCCCTGCACTCACTCTTGATATAGGCATAATACACAGGGGCCGCCACGATGCCGGGCAAGCCAAAGGTCGCCTCCATCAGCAACATAGCCAGCAGCAACTCCCAGGCATAAGCGCGAATCTGACCACCGACAATACGCGCATTGAGGAAGTACTCCAGCTTGTGGATCACAATCAAAAACGCCAGCGAGCCCATGGCCACCATAAATGAATGACTGGTGCTGACAATCACAATCACGGTATTGGAAATCAGGTTACCGATCACGGGCAACAAGCCAACCAGGAAAGTAATGGCAATCATGGTTTTGGTAAACGGCAAATGTACGCCACACAACGGCAAAATCACTGCGAGGTAAATCCCGGTCAGCGTCGCATTCACGGCAGAAATTTTCACCTGTGCAAATACAATATTCTTGAATGCCTGCGCAAACAAGGTGATGCGCTGCAACAGGCTTTGCGCAAACGGTTTATGATTGACCTTGGTTTGTACGTCATGCAAGGCGATCATCGCACCGATAACCATGCCGATCAGGATATGTGCCAAATGATGCCCGGCTTCCTTGCCGAGCAGTTGCCAGTCGGCTGAATGCGCGCGTAACCAATCAATGACCGTTTGTTGCAGCGTAATGGCATCATCGGGCAGGCGTTCATTCAACCATGGCGGCAACACCTTGCGTGAGTCTTCAATAATTTTGGCCAGTTGGTCAAACAGCACCGCCAGGCCACCAGCATCACTGCGAATCAAGGTGACGATGCCCATGCCCAATGCGACCAGCAAGCCAATCACCAGCGTAGCAATCAGCACCACAGCCAGCCATTTAGCGTATTTTCCCGGCAATTTACGTGCAATTAACGGCGAAATGACGTGAATTAACTCAAACACCAACAGACCAACGAGTAATGCTGGCAGCAACTGCACTTGCAACACCAGCCACATCAACACCGCCATCAAGATGTAGGTCGCAATATCAAATCGTTGGTTTTGGGTCACTACAGGCTCCGGTCGATGAGGTTCTGGTAGAAATAAGATTGGTTAAAATTTGGCTTGTATTTGCCTGGCAGCATCCAGCGGTAACTTAAGCAAAAAATGGACGGCTTCATCAAACTTCTTGTCCAGAATTTCGCCATGGCACTTTTGTACTTCACGCGTCAACTCATCCACACGCTTGTAGCTGGTAGATATCTTGAGGTGCACCATTTCCACAAAAGGCATGCTGCCTGCCTGGTCCATCGCCTGTTTAGCAGTACCGCCATAAGCACGCACCAGACCGCCGGTGCCCAGGTTAATACCGCCATAATAGCGCACGACCGCCACACAGCAATTGACATAATTCTGGCCATCCAGCATTTGCATGATGGGCTTGCCCGCGGTTCCCGCAGGCTCACCTGCATCAGAAAAGCGCGCCACGATGCCTTCTGCTGTTTTCATTCTGAACGCATACGCCAGGTGCCCGGCCGTTTGATGGTCACTGGCAAACTGGCGCAAAAACAAAGCAAGCTCGCGCTCATCTTCACAACGCTTGGCGCGGGCAATAAAACGGGATTTATTAATGGTGTGATCGGCCTGGCCGAGCTGGCTAAAGGTTTGCATGACAAGTACTTCAGGAAAGTCCCACTATTCTACCATTGGCATCCACGCTGATGCGCGCACTGGCGGGCTGTTTAGGCAAACCCGGCATGGTCATGATGTCTCCGCAAATCGCCACCACAAAACCAGCACCGCGCGACAAACGTAACTCGCGCACATGCAGGACATGATGTTGCGGCACATTGCGCAGCTTGGCATCACAGGACAAGGAATACTGTGTTTTAGCGATACACACAGGCAGCCCCTGGCTGGCATCCTTGATCTGTTCCAATTGCTGCTGGGCCAACTCACTGTAAGTGACACCGCTGGCACCATACATTTTCTGCGCAACAGTGGTCAGTTTTTCCGCTAGCGAGAGATCATCTGCATACAGTAAATGTGGCGTGGCAAGCTGTTGCACCTGCGCAGCCACCGCATGCGCCAGATCCAGCGCGCCTGCGCCGCCTTGCGCCCAATGCCGACACACATGCAGACTGGCACCCAGTGCCTCAACGGCAGTTTGTACCAAAGCGACCTCTGCTGCGGTATCGGCCGTAAAATGATTCAACGCCACCAGCACCGGCAACCCAAAGTGCTGGCGCAAATTGCTAATATGCTTTTCCAGATTGGCAACACCAATAGCCAACGCTGACAAGTTTTCGGTATTCAAATCAGCGACTTCCACGCCGCCGTTATATTTCAATGCGTGCACGGTGGCCACAATCACCGCTACATCCGGCCGCAAGCCAGACTGGCGGCATTTGATATCCATGAATTTTTCTGCACCTAGGTCAGCGCCAAAGCCGGCCTCGGTCACCACGTAATCGGCCAGGCGTAAAGCGGTTTGCGTCGCCACCAGTGAGTTACAACCGTGTGCGATATTGGCAAATGGGCCACCATGCAACAACGCTGGCGAACCTTCCAGCGTTTGCACCAGGTTAGGCTGAAAAGCATCTTTCAGTAACGCCGTCATCGCCCCTTCGGCTTGCAAATCACTGGCCAGAATTGGAGTTCCTTGCAGATTTAACCCTACTTGCACCCTGCCCAGTCTGCGCGTTAAATCTGC